>NZ_CM132204.1:0-2472896 GCF_053667615.1 Vagococcus sp. JNUCC 83
GTTAATCATTCACCTCGTTTAGAATGGTTAAAGCTAGTTTTATCGAATTTAGTTCCCCGTTAGCAACTAAATCTTCTTCATTGACTAAATTATTAACGCCCTCAGCTAAGTCAGCTTCGTATAAGACCACATTATTTAATATAGAAAGAGTTTGCATGTTTTTTAAGCTACCTAGGACATATAAAGCACTGCTTTCCATATCAGCTCCTAAAATACCAAAATGAGACCAGTATTTTTCTGATTCTGCATTGTTTTCCATATAAAAACCATCATGAGAGCGAGTAATACCAAAGTAAGCATTTGGACTAAATGTTTTCGCTAAATTTAATAACTCACTATCTGCCACAGCTGGAAAATCAACTGGAACATATTTTTTAGTCAATCCCTCATCACGTACAACTCCCGTTGGAATAATCAATGATCCTAGAGAAATACCGTGTTGCATTGCACCGCAACTTCCAACGCGAATGATTGTTTTTATACCAATGTTAAATAACTCTTCGATTACAATCGCAGTAGAAGGAGCACCAATCCCTGTCGCAATAACAACTAATGCAGTATTTTTGTACTCGCCTTTAATAGAAAGGTATCCTCTATTGTCACTTAATTTTTCCGCGTTTTTTAAACAATTGGCGATAGTATAGACACGTTTAGGGTCTCCAACAATGATTGCTTTTGTAATATTTTCCATTTTCTCTAATTGAATATGTGCTTGTTTTGTCATTTTTTTCCTTTCTTTTAATTATTTGTATATTATTTTTATTATTAGATAATATAATACACTAAAATAGCGTAAAATGTAATAAGACTTCGATTTAGATTATTATATAAATTATCGAGACAAAATAATTGCACAATTAAAAATGTGGTGTTAATATAAATGTATAGAAACACTTACAAAATGTAAGTTAAAATGAGGAGACGATTATTATGAAAAAATATGGTGTTATTGTAGGTTCAACTAGAAAAAATTCTTACTCAGAGGCAGTTGCTAAAGCGATTGTAAAAGGTTTACCAAATGATGCAGAGGTTACTTTTATCAACATTAGTGATTTACCTTTATACAATCAAGATTTAGATGCAGACTCTCCGAAAGAATACACTCGTTTTAGAGAAGAAGTTGCAAAACAAGATGCCATCGTTTTTGTGACGCCAGAGCATAACAGAAGTATCCCAGCAGCGCTTAAAAATGCGTTGGACGTTGCATCAAGACCATGGGGACAAAATGTATGGGCTGGAAAACCAGCTTTAGTTGCATCACAATCCATTTCAGGGATTTCTGGCGTGTTAGCACACCACGTGTTAAGACAATCACTTGTCTTTTTAGATATGCCAACCATGCAACAACCGGAACTTTATATTGGTCATTCTGATCAGTTATTTGACGAAAATTTAGAGCCAACAAACGAAGGAACAAAAGACTTTTTAGCCAATGCGGGTAAACTATTTAGTGAGTTCGCTGCAAAATTTGATTAATAAATGTCATAAAAACCAACATGGTATAGGAACTGACCCCAAAAGATGAGACAAATATAAAAACACCCCTGTTGAATTCATGTAAAATGAATTTAACGGAGGTGTATTTTTTATGGTTAAAAGGATTGCTTATCCAGTAGAAGTAAAAGAAGAAGCTATAAAAATGAAACTTGAAGGTAAAACAACATCAGAAATTATGAATAAACTCAACATTCGGAATAAAACTCAGGTGAAAACATGGTGGAAATGGTATAGAAATGGAGAATCTTATCGATTCTCTCAAGGTGTGGGAAAACAATATACTTATGGAAAAGGTAATGAACACTTTTCACCTTTAGAAGTTCTAGAAAGAGAAAACAAGTACTTGAAACAGGAAATTGATGTTTTAAAAAAATACAAGGAGTTGGAAAGGATGTGGAAAAAGAAGTATTCATAAATTTAGTTGATTCTTATAAAGGAAAACTATCTATAACATGGTTATGTCACTATTTTGGGATAGCTAGAAGTACTTACTATCGTTGGTCTAAGAAAGAATATGTTGCCGATAATCGAATTAAAATGATTGAGCAGCTGTGTAAAGAAAACAAGTTCACTTATGGTTATCGAAAAATCACTTTTTTACTTCGTAAAAAGATAAAAGTGAATCATAAAGTTGTTCAGCGTATTATGCAAAAATATGGATGGAGTTGTCAGGTGAAAATAAAGAAAGAAAAACGTCCTGGTTCTATTTATTTTAAAACTACTAATGTAATTGATAGAGACTTTAGTTCAAGTAAGCCACTAGAAAAACTAACAACAGACATCACTTATCTTGATTATGGTCCTAAAAGACTCTATCTTTCTAGCATTATGGATTTGTTTAATGGAGAAATACTTTCTTATACAATAAGTGAAAAACAGGACATATCTTGTGTTTTAGACACACTAAATAAATTACCTAAACTTCCAGATAAATGTATACTTCATTCGGATCAAGGTTCTGTGTATACTTCATATGCTTATTATCACGCAACAAAAGAAAAGAGCATTACCAGAAGTATGTCCCGAAAAGGGACTCCTGCAGATAATGCTCCAATAGAATCGTTTCATTCCATCCTAAAGTCTGAAACGTTCTCATTACACCCAGAGCTTGGAAGCTCTACAATTAGTGTAATTGAAACTGTACAAAATTTCATCAACTATTATAATAAAGAAAGAATTCAACAAAAATACGACTACTTATCTCCAGTTGACTATCGGAAAAAAGTAATCGCATAGGTGTTTTTATTACTGTCTCATTTTAGGGGTTCAGTCCCTATATAACTGTGTTGGTTTTTTCTTACTTAAAATGGTATATTTTTTGAGTAAGGGGTGATGTGTTGTTTTCATTGACGAAAATTTTAAAAGAAAAAACATTTTGGATTAGTATATTGTTTATCACATTAGTAGCAATGCTTAATGCTACTATTCCACTTGCAACAAGTTATATTTTAAATGCTAGTTTAGCAGGAGAGACAACGCGTCTTATTAAGTGGTTAATTTTGATTATTGTTAATATTGTGTTGTTAGTACTATTTGAGTCTTTTATCCAATACTACTATAGTGTAAAATTTCAAAACAGCCTGACCTAACTTTAAGAATGGTCTATCAAACACCTTATTTATTTCATGACACATTACATAATAATCTGACAATGTTTGAGAAATTTAACGATACTGACTCATTAAATTATTGGATTAATCAAATGAATTTATCAGTATCTGAAAATAATGATAAAGGATATTCTGGTGGAGAAGTTCAAAAAATTAGTTTGGTGAGAGCGTTACAGAGTCAACCAGATTGTTTGTTGCTTGATGAAGCAACCTCAGCGTTAGATGAACAAAATTATCAATTAGTGGAACACCATTTATTGACTTCGTATGAAGGATTACTGATAGCTGTTTCTCATCGCTTGACGGATGATATAAAAGAATTATATGACATAATTTTATTACTAAAAGATGGAAAATTAATCGAAATAAAAAAATAACTACTGACTCGAAAAATTGATTTTAGAGTCAGTAGTTATTTTTTTATTGTTGACAAGATAAAAAAAGTCTGATAACATTCAAAAACATAAAGCGTAATTATTACGATTTGATTTTATAAAAGTTAGGTAGGGTGTATTTACATGAAGAAAAAATGGTTACTAGGTATGTCAGTCGTGTTATTAGGAGGATTGTTAGCAGCATGTTCGACAGCTTCAAAGGAAGAAAAAAAGTCTGACAAGATAAAAGTTAGTACAACTTTTTATCCGATGTATGAATTTACGAAAGAAGTAGTCGGTGATGCTGGAGAAGTGGAGATGATTGTACCATCAGGTGTTGAAGCGCATGACTTTGAACCATCTGCAAAAGATTTGAAAAAAATTCAAGATAGTGACGTGTTTGTTTATAATAACGAAAACATGGAGACGTGGGTTCCTTCTATCAAATCTGTATTAAAAGAAGGAGATGTTGCAACAATTAAAGCCACTGAAAATATGGTACTGATGCCAGGAAACGAAGAGGAAGACGAGCATCATCACGAACACAATCATGAAACAGAGGAGTCTCATAACCATGGAGAGGAAGGGCATTCACATGAATTAGACCCACATGTTTGGTTGGCTCCTAGTTTAGCTATGAAGGAAGTTGAAGAAATTCGTGATCAATTAATAAAAAAATACCCTCAAAAGGAAAAAACATTTAAAATAAATGCTGATAATTATCTAAAAAAATTATCAACATTAGATCAATCCTATAAAGAAACATTAGCTAATGCTAAACAAAAAAGTTTTGTTACACAACATGCGGCATTTGGTTATTTAGCTTTAGAGTATGGTCTAACTCAAGTTCCTATTTCTGGGTTATCTCCAGATGAAGAGCCTTCTCCAGCAAGATTGGTAGAATTAAACAAGTTTGTTAAAGACAACGATATAAAATATATATACTTTGAATCAAATGCCACTAATGCTATTGCTAAAACATTAGCTAAGGAAACAGGAGTTGAATTGTTAGTATTAAATCCCTTGGAAGGTTTAAGCAAAGAAGAAATAAAAAATGGGGATAACTATTTGTCTGTTATGGAGAAAAATTTGAAAGCTTTAAGCAAAACAACCGGAACAAATACTTCAAAAACATCACAAGCTAAGGAACCTGAAAAAACAGTTCAGACTGGTTATTTTGAAGATAGTCAGATAGAAGACCGTCCTTTATCTAACTGGAAAGGTGAGTGGCAGTCAGTTTACCCATTGTTGAAAGATGGAACGTTGGATCAAGTGTTTGAGTATAAAGCAAAGGCAAAAAAAGATAAGTCAGCAGAAGAGTATAAAAAATATTATGAGACTGGATATAAAACGAATATTAAAGAAATTGATATTACTGATTCAAGCATGACATTTATTGATGATGATGGTAAAAAAATGAGTTCAGATTATAAGTATGTTGGTCGAGAAATTCTAACTTATGAGAAAGGCAATCGTGGAGTGAGATATTGTTTTGAGGCAGTGGATCCTAGCCAGGGAGCTTTTAAATATGTTCAGTTTAGTGACCATGAAATTACTGATACTAAATCAGGACATTTTCATTTGTACTTTGGTAATGATAGCCAAGAATCGTTGTATAAAGAACTTGAAAATTGGCCAACTTATTATCCAAAAGAATTATCAGGTAAAGAAGTAGCTCAAGAGATGATTGCACATTAGAAAGGAAGTTAATAATGAGAACACCGATTATATTAGAATGTTCTGAAACAAAAGAGAGACTGTATTTAACAAGTAAAAACAAGCGTAACACACCCGAACGATTGGAGTTAAGAAAGTATTCTCCAAAATTGAGAAAACATGTCATCTTTAAAGAAACTAAAAAATAGGAGGAATAGTTAATGGCTAAAAAATCAAAAATAGCAAAATATGAGAAGCAAAAAAAATTAGTTGCTGAATATGCAGCACTAAGACAAGAGTTAAAAGCATCAAAGGATTATGAAGCCTTGAGTAAATTACCGAAAGACTCTAACCCAAATCGTTTGAAATTACGAGATGAAATTGATGGTAGACCACGAGCTTATATGCGTAAATTTGGAATGTCTCGTATTAATTTTAGAAATTTAGCTCACAAAGGACTGATACCTGGTGTGAAAAAAGCAAGCTGGTAAATAAAAAGGAGGAAATGTTGTGGCAGTACCAAAAAGAAAAACATCAAAAGCAAAAAAACAGTCAAGACGTACACACAAAAAGTTATCATCAACTGTATCATATGATAGTATCATGGGAATCTATAAAAGAAGTCACTATATCTCTTCAGATGGTTATTACAAAGGAAGAAAAGTACTTGATTAGGAGGAAATGCATATGGAGATCATCTACCCTCCTTTAGTCGAGGATAGTTTGTCGTATTATTTTGGTCAGAAAGGGATTAATGTTGAGGATAAAATTGCTATGTATCAGCACATGGTAGATTCTGAAATCATCACAGAGCAAGGCTTACCCACACAAAAAGCATTAGATTTAGGGTGGGTAAAAGATTTTTATGAAGAAGAGAATTTATCTTTTGATGAATTTTTAGAGTTGTATCCTGTATTTAAATCCTTTGATTCTAATCATTTTAAAATGATTGAAGGATTTTGGGAAATTTCATATTCTTTTAAAGAAACACTAATTAGTTTACTTCAATCAGACACCATGGCATATGATGATAGATTACAATTGACTGAGTACTTATCAGAAAGGTAGGAAGATATGGGGATACCAATCACAATTATTTCTGGCTTTTTAGGTTCAGGAAAAACAACGTTAATAAACCAAGTTATAAAGGGTAGTCAGTTAGCCCCCGAGGAAATTGTTATTATTGAAAATGAATTTGGTGAAACGGGAATTGATCATGAATTATTGATTCATTCGAAAGAAAATATTATCCAAATGAATGGTGGTTGTATTTGTTGCAGTTTACGAGGTGATTTGCTAAATGCTTTAACAGCTGTTCTGGATGTGTTTGTTAAGCAAGGATACCCTATAAAACAAGTCATTATAGAAACCAGTGGCGTATCGGATCCACAACCAATTATTCAAACAATTGTTGCAACACCCCCTCTACAAGCATACTATTATTTGGATAGCGTGATAGGAGTCGTTGATGCGGAAAATATGACCCAAAATTTAACTCACCATGAAGCCATGAAACAACTTGTAATGGCTGATCGCTTATTAATTTCTCAAAAAGGAATAACAAATAAGCAGAGTATAGAGCAAATAAAAGAGCATTTAAGAGACGTCAATCCTCTTGCTGATAGTTATGAGTTTTCATTGATTCACTCATCAGACTCTTTAGCAGAATTAGTGTTAAATAATCAATTATTTAGTCAATCGATTGATGAAGAAACAAGTGAATCTACCCACCATCATCATCACCACCATGAATTTGAATCCATGATATTGGATGCACCATGTAGTGTGAAGGAGTCTTTATTACATAATTGGTTGTCGTGGTTGATGATGAATTATCAAGAATCTATTTTTCGTATGAAAGGATTTATCAATGTGAGTGGCCAAGAATTTCAAACGGAGATTCAAGGTGTGAATCAATTGCTAAATGTTAATTTAACGAATAGATTAACTAAAACACATGAGAATAAATTTGTAATTATTGGCAAAAATATCGATAAAAAAGAAATTACTAAAGCGTTTCAATTAGTCATTGAAAAATCAAAAGAAGGAGTATAAGAGATGGAAAAAACAGATGTTTCAAGTGCATATCGTCGTTTAAGTAGTCCAAACATCAAAACTAAAAAACGTGCACTAAAAATTATTAAAGAAGCAAAAAAAAATAAACGAGTTAGAGTGTCTTGATTATCAAGGCGCTTTTTTAGTTGATAATAATTCTCAATTATTTTATTTTATGATAAACTATAAAAATAGTTCGTTAAATATATTTTTAGGAGGAATTATTATGTATAGTGTAACTAATACTATTCATGTTGAAACACCGTTTGCGGAAAACATGATTAAGGGATTTACATCATCTCATACAAAAGATGCTATGTCAGATATAGATGGTTTTATTAATTTTCAACTGATGGTTCGTGAATTACCTGATGAAAATAATGTCACAGAATTAGTGGTACTTAGTTTATGGGAATCAAAAGAACACCAAAAAGCATGGGTTAAGAGTCAAGCATTTAAAGATGTTCACAAAAAGGATGATCCAAATAAATCAGGACAAAATAGAAGACAAGGCTTTATTAAAAATAGTATCGCTGAATTCGACATATTAGTATAAAATAATTAACCTCTTTTCATAAAAGGGGTTTTTATTTTTGGTAATATCGTAGTATAATTGGCAAATAAAAAAGGAGTGTTTTTATGAAAGATATGAAAAAAATTCAACTCTGGTTAACAATTATTGGAGTAGTGGTATTGTGTTACAATATCTATGAGCTTATTGTTTCAAAATTTTCTTTTAGTCAGAGTGTGACATTAATCATTGAAGCTATTGCTGGAATATGCTTAATTTATTTGCCCAATATTTTAAAGAAACTATTAAAACTTGTCTTCCCAGATGGAATTGTCTTATTTTATTGGTTTTTCTTATTCATTTCAGTTTTCTTAGGAACGTGTCTTCATTTTATGTCGATTATCCCATTTTGGGATAAAGTATTACATTTTATCAGTCCGATGATTTTAACTATTACAGGATATGGGATGATTGCTGCTTTGTTAAAAAAAGTCAAGCTAGCTGAGGTTAGTCCATGGTTATTTCTGGTAATGGGATTTGCCTTTGCTGGAGTGTGTGGCGTTTTTTGGGAGTTCTGGGAATTCTTTTGTGACCAATTCTTTAATATGAATCTCCAACGATACAATGCATCAGGAGGGGTCCCTCTTGTTGGAAGAGCAGCGTTAATGGATACAATGGGTGACTTAATCACTAATACGCTAGGTTCTCTTATGTTGACATTAGTTGCAACGAAAAAAAGCCATCGTAATCCTGAATGGTTTAATCATTTTAAAATTACTCGATTGTAGAGTTGTTCGTAAAAGGTATAAAAGTATAAATATGCCACAAAACGGTCAATTGATAACCGCTTTGTGGCATATTTTTTTTTAGTATTATGGACTATACTAAGTTCATAGGTAAGACACACACCAACTAGTTGCCGCTGATGGGTGTGTGAGACTTGCCAATAATCTATCTTCCTCCTAATTGAAGTATAGAACATGTTAACGCCTACAGTTACTCCCTTTTCTGTAGGTGTTTTTGTGTATAAAAAATTGATTTACATTTAAAACAATAACCCAATAAAAAATAAGACAACTTGTATCACAGCTATCATACCTAAGTTTTTGACTGCTAAAGGAAACGTTTTTGTTTTAACTTGTTCTTTTGAGTAGGTGAGAGTGTTCTTCCAAATTTTAGGGAAAATTAGCCAAATGCCAAGTAATGTGATTGGAACAATCTTTAGTATCACACTAACTGTAGCAAAAACAAATGATAAGATGACTAATAGTTTAAAAAGATTGATAGCATGCTTTTTCCCAATGTAATAAACAAGAGTGTGACGATTATTTAAGATATCCTCTTCTATATCACACGTATTGTTTGCGAGCATTAAGTTTGAAATAGCTAGTGCAGTCGGTAGTGATAGAATAGCTACATTTGCTACAAATTCCCAATTAAATGGTACAATATCAAAAAGGTTTAAATAAACACAGATTAATGGTATAACTATTCCCATAGTAAAACCAGATGTCACTTCACCAACAGGTAAACTCGAGAGTGGTTTAGGTCCTGCTGAATAGAATATGCCAATAGCATAACTAAACATACCAAGCCATAAAATAATCCAGCTTGTTTGTGAAGCTAGATAGATACCTATTAAGGCAGAGACAATGATGAGCCCAATCATGATATTTCTCACAAGAGTTAGTGATAAATTTTCACGACCAATAATATTTGTTTCATCCTTGTAGTCATGGATATCTGTTGCATTATGATAATCCATATAATTATCTAATATATCAACAGCCATATTAAATAATAACATTGAGATAAAAAATAATAGCATATAGAGTGGTTTAATTTGTTGATAATGATACCAAGAGTATAAAAATCCCATAAGAAAAGGGAACACACTCGCAGCTTTTGCTTTAAGCTCGATTAATTCGGCAAATACTTTAAAATTCATTCGTAAACTCCTTCACATTTTATCCACTGTTTATTATACTGTTAGAGTAGATATTTTTCAAAAATGAGTGATTGGAAATTGTTCATTGATTAATTTGTGTACATTATATGAGTTTATTATAGGAGGCCGCTATGACTGTTCACCCACTGTGGGAGACTTATCCTGCAATTCAAAAAGATTTAATTGAAACAAAGCGTGTCATGGAAAAATCGGTAAAAATTAGAAATAAAGAAATTACTGAAACACTGCAATTATTTTTTGGTGCTGGTGGGAAACTATTACGCCCAGCCTATTTTTTATTGTTTTCAAAATTTGGCACAATAGAGTCTGAAAAAAAACGTTATCGTATGGCTGCCTCGCTTGAGATTCTCCATGTTGCAACGCTTATTCATGATGATATTATTGATGATTCACCTATTCGTCGTTCCTTGCCTTCAGTTCAGGCATTGTATGGTAAAGATATTGCTGTCTATACAGGCGATTTTTTATTTACAGTGTATTTTCATTTATTGACTAATGCAACAAATGACTTAAAAATCATTTCTTTAAATGCGCAAAGTATGAAGCGGATTTTAGTGGGTGAGTTGGATCAAATGAATTTGCGTTATAATACGGATATTACGGTTAAACAATATTTTCAGCATATAAAAGGTAAGACAGCCCAGCTATTTGAGTTTTCATGCTATGAAGGCGCACATTATACTCATGCGCCAAAAACAGTTCAGCTACAGGCTAAACGAATTGGTTATAATATCGGGATGGCGTTTCAAATTATGGATGATATTCTTGATTATAAATCCACACAAAAAGACATGCAAAAGCCTGTCTTTGAAGATATGAAAAATGGGTATTACACATTGCCTCTTATATTAGCGATGAATGAGAATAGAGCAGCTTTTTTACCTTATTTAGAAAAGAAAACCGATTTGACTAATCAAGAGATGAAAGAAGTACAAGAGCTCATCGAAGAATATAAAGGTATTGAAAAAGCAGAAGTGATTGCTGAAAGATTTACTAACAAAGCATTAAGCAGTATAAAAAAATTACCAAATATAGCAGAAAAAGAGATTATCTATCATGTCACTGATGTGTTACTTGATCGAAATAATTAAAAAAACAACGTCTAACCTTAGTAGGGGATTTAGACGTTGTTTTTTTACTATGTAAGTTGTAATAAACTTGCTGATAACGGGACAACAATAACAGTTATCACACCAACTAAAATCATTGAAATACTTGCCATTGCTGCTTCTGTTTCCCCTAATTCAATTCCGACTGAAACACCTAAGGCATGTCCAGCTGACCCTAAGGCCAAACCTTTTGCGATAGGGTTATTGATGTGAAAGAATTTTAGAGCCATTTTACCAGTGGCATAGATAATAACTGCATTAAAGATTACTGCAAAAGCAGTTAGAGGAACAATCCCGTTCATTGATTCAGAAATAGGAACAGCAATAGCAGTTGTTGCCGCTTGTGGTAGGAGAGAGACCATCATTTGAGGGTGCATGCCAATAAGTTTTCCCACAGCAACAATACTTGCTACAGAGACAGCAGACCCAATTGTGATAGCAGCAATAATTTCTACCCAATATTTTTTAAGTAAGTCTCTTTTTTTATATAAAGGAATGGCAAAGGCAATGGTTGCAGGTTCTAAAAAGAAACTAATAACTGTGCCACCTTGGTTGTATTGCTCGTAATTGATTCCAGTTACTTTTAAAATGATGACACCTAAAATCATAGCAACAAATAGTGGGGTGAATAAGAAAAATCCTTTTGTTTTTTTAAAAAGAAAGGTTCCAATACCAAAAGCAATAAATGAAATAACGATACCAATATATGGAGTCATTATCTTTGCACCTCCTCTAATTGTTGTTTTTTAATAAAGGCCAATTTTTTCTCTTTAGCACCTGATTTCTCTTTCACACTTAATAGATAAGAAGCACTCCACCCAGTGACTGCAAGAATAATAAATGTTGCAACAAAGATTACCAGTAAAATTGGCACACCATATACTTTTAAAATGTCTAACGAATTATAAAGTGAAATACCAGAAGGAACAAATAGGAAAGAAATAATACCAGTCAAGCTTGTTCCTAAACCTTCAACTTGCTCTAATTTAACAATGTTGGTGCTTAGTGCAACAAATAGAAGAATTAAACCAATAACTGAAGCTGGCATAGGGATGGGTAGAATAAAAGCAATCCCTTTTGAAAGTAACATAATTGCTGCAAAGATAAACGCCTGGTGTAAGAATGAATAAACTTTTTTTTCCATTTGTAAAACCCCTTTTCACTGATTCATTTGATACATTGAGTATAAGTGAAAAGTTGGATGATGTGATAGGTTTGACGTAAAACGCAAAAATGTAAGCGTATAATACAAAAAATCACTCCCGAAATGCATCGCACAAAACAGGAGTGATAGCTAATTATGTTAAACCAATTGTTTCTTTAAAATCTTTGACATATGAGCGACTAACAGGGACTTTTAAACCATTGTCTAATGTAACTTGTAGGGTATTATTAAACCATGGTTGTATTTCCTGGATTTTAGTAGAATTCAATATAAAACTTCGGTGTGTCTTGATGAATCGATCATTTGGTAGTTTTGTTTCGATTTTACTTAGGCTACCGTTTGTTTGGTACGTATCATTTTTGGTGTGGACACTTAATTCCTTATCTTCAACAGAAACGAGATAAATATCTTTGGGGTGGACTAGGAAAATGCGATCTTCTCCTTGAATAGGAATTGTATCCATAGAGTCGCTTGTATGATGTTTCTGAGGTTTTGCGACATCGATAATAGAAATAGCTTTATCTAATGCTTCGTGCACGACAGCCTCATCAAATGGTTTTAGGATATAGTCCATCGCATTAACTTTAAAAGCTTTTAAGGCGTATTCGTCATAGGCAGTTGCAAAAATTAAGTAAGGTGGCTTTTTGAGTTTTTTTAATTTATTTGCTAAATCAAATCCACTTTCATCAGTTAAATGGATATCAAGGAAAATAATATCTGGCTTGTTATCCATGATTTTTTCCATCGCTTCTTCGACAGAATCAGCTTCTGCTGTTGATGTCACACTAGGATGTTGTGACACTAGGTATCCTAATTCATCGCGTGCTAAAGGTTCATCATCAACAAGTAAAACATGTGTCATAGGGAATCATTCCTTTGTATTAAAGTATCTGTGATGTTGTTTCAGTTAGTGGCATTTTAAGTGTAAACATTGCCCCATTATTTTCGTTATTTTCAACATTAAAGGAGGAGTCATCACCAAACAAATTAGTTAGTCTTTTTGCTAAATTTTCTAAGGCGGTTCCTGTTCCTTTTGCTGAATTAACAGCTTCTTGTCCGAGTTGTTTTAATCGCTCATTTGGAATACCTACACCATTGTCGTTTACGGTAATAATTAAAGAGTTGTTTTCTGTATAAATGGACACATGAGCGTGGTTATTTTCTTTTCTAGAGCTAAAGGCATGCTTGATTGTATTTTCAATTAAAATTTGCACAGCATAAGGTGGGACTACATATTGGGTGATATTATCTTCAATATCAAACGTAATATTGTAGCGATTAGGAAATCTTGCTTGTTCAAGAGAAAGGTAGGCATCAACTTGGGCTAATTCTTGTTTAAGTGGAATGAGTGTTTGTCTAGCCCCTTGTAAATTTCCTCTAAAGTATGTACTAAGTTGTAATAAAAGAGTGCGAGCTTGATCACTATTTTTTCTCATTAAGGCAGAGATGGTGTTGATAGCATTAAAGAAAAAATGAGGATTAACTTGTGCTTGCAATGATTTTATTTCAGCTTCTTTTAATAATTTTGACTGCAACTCAGCTTCTCCTAATTCTATTTGAGAAGAAAAAATGGTTCCCAAGCCTTTTGCTAATTGTTCTTCCACATGAGTTAATTGACTTGCGTCAGTAAAGTACATTTTTAAAGTACCAACAATTTTTTTATGTACAAATAGTGGGATAACAATAGCGGCTTCTAAAGGACAATTGGGATTTGAACAACCAATGTGTTCTTTATGGTGCACAATGGATAATTTTCCATTTTTTAGGACATCACGAGATAACTCGGTAATGACTTCTAATTCGGGAATGTGGTGGTCACTTCCTGCACCGTAGTGAGCTAATATTTGGTGGCTATCAGTTAAGCTAATAGCACTTACTTTAGTATAATGCTGAATAATTTCAGCCACTTCTTGAGCAGAGTGTTCTGTTAGACCCTCTCTAAAATACGGGAGGGTCGCTGCAGCAAGTTCCAATACATCGTGTGTTTGGACAGCTTTTGCTTGTTCTTCCTGTTGTAATGTAGTCGTTAAAATAGATAAGAAAATAAATGTTCCTGTACTATTTAATATAATCATAGGAAAAGCGATAAAACTTACTAGATCCATTCCTTGTTGAATACTACCACCACCACTAAATAGCATAATGAATAGCATTTGGACAATCTCCATTAACGCTCCAATCATGGCTGCTTGTGTAGGGGAGGGAAACTTTCCTTTTTTTGAGATTTTCAACCCTAACCAACCTGATAGAATACCAACAACAATCGATGAGGGGACATAAAATAAACTATAGGTGCTTCCTTGAATAAAACGATGAGTCCCAGCGATAACGCCTACCATTCCGCCGACAAATGGTCCAGCGACAATTCCGGAGACGCCAATTGCTAATGTTCTTGTATTAGCAATTGATACATTGTCATGCAGATTAGTTAGGATGCTGCTTTGCACAATTTGATTATCTTTAATCTCGATACCAGTAAAATTTGAGATAATAGCAAATAAACTAAAAATAATAGCTAGTTGCAATTTTGATTGATACTTATCTCGACTTAATAATAATTTTTTGAAGTAGGGAACGTTCACTAATAAAAAAGCAAGTAAGATGATTAGACCTACTCGCTCCATCATTAGAATAAATAATTCAACCAACAATATCACCACCTTTTGATATAAGCATAGTGTAGCACAGAAAAGTTTATTAAATGATATAAAAAAACTGTATTGATAGTATTTCTATCAACACAGTTAGGTTTATTTAACCATACCCCATTTACTTGGTGGCCAAAAAGCAATTTTCGATTTTCCAATAATATTTTCTTTAGGAATAAATCCTACTTCTGGGAATCGACTATCTTTTGAATTTTGACGGTTATCACCCATGACAAAATAGCTGTTTTCAGGGACAGTTTTCTCTCCAGTTAAAGACTCTAAAGAGAAGTCAGGGGTTAGTAAATCATCAGGATTGGTTTGTTTTAGCTCAGCTTTTTTTTCAGCTAAATAAGGCTCATCCATTTTTTTACCGTTAATATAAAGCACGTCATCTTTGTATTCTACTGTGTCTCCAGGCATTCCGATGACACGTTTGACATAATTTTTAGATGGGTCATCAGGTGCAACTAATGAAACAATATCAAATCGCTTGGTATCTCCCATTTTTAAAGCAATGTTTCTTTCTCCATCGACAAGAGTAGGCATCATAGATTCTCCACTCACAGTGACTGGAGTAAATACAAATACTCGTAACAATACTAATGCAATGATTAAGACGACATACCAAATTAAGTCTTTAATCCATGTTGGTTTTGTCATAATAAACCTCCTATAATCTAATTATCATTTCACTGAAATAATAACTTCTGGAGATTATTATACGATATATTAACAAGAATGTCATTTATTTAATGTATAGTAATAGACAATTTCTTTCAATAAAATTAAGCTATTTTTGGAAATATGTTTAGTATAGTAATTAGTAAAACGTTTATCAGATAAATACATATCTACCATTTGTCTATGATATTCTTCTGAATAAAAAGGACTAGCAATGGATAGCCACTTTTTGTGAGATAAAAATGCATCTTTGGCTAATGAATGACTAGCATCAGTGATTTGTTTATCTTCTAGTTCGTTAAGTAGAGAAAATAAGTTTTGTTCAGTAGATTGCCAGTCATTATATGTTTCTTTTGATAGATTCATCCAGTTAGAGTCATATTTTTTTAACGTTTCTTCATCATATGTTTGACGAAGTTCCTCTCCATATGTTTTTCTATTTTCTTCTATTTTTTGTTGCTTAAATGCTACAAATTTTTCTTCATTTGTCATAAGAATCTCTCCTTTGTGGTATTGAATAGTTTGTTCGAGTGAAAAAATAAGAGAATCTAACTGTTCTTTTTGTTGTAAAAGTTGTTCAAAGTGAGACGACAAAGACTTAATAACTTGCGTCGAATTAGTAGATAGGAGTGTTTTGATTTCTTCTAAGGGTAGGTTAAACTGTTTATAAAATAAAATTTGTTGCAATAAATCAAGCTGCTCTTCACTATAAAATCGGTAACCATTATCTTTCACTCGTGTTGGTTTTAATAAGTTGATGCTGTCATAATAGCGAAGTGTTCGTGTGGTGACACCTGAAAGTTTAGCAAGCTCAGTAATTGAATACATTTAAATCCTCCTTCCAACAAATTTAGTATAAGTCTTGACGTAACGTTAAAGTCAACAAATGAAATACTATCTTTTCATATCTTTTTATCGTAGAATAAGTTATATCATATTCAGTGAGGTGAAAAAATGGTTGATTTGTGGCAACGTATGAAGTCGAATGATAGTGTTCGTCGAACGATAGTTTTATTAATTATCTTTTTATGCTTGTATTTAATACGAAATATTATTAGTTTAATTTTATTAACCTTTATTTTAACATACCTAATCATTAGAGGAGTGGAAGGAATACACCACTTAACTAAACTTCCAAAAAAACTAATTGCGATAGCGATGTATCTACTGATTATTGTGTTTTTATATTTTTCGGTTACCGTATATGTTCCAAAATTGTTTAACCAAACAATTCAAATGATAGAAGAAGTTTTTAATTTTTACCAAAAAGCAGATACGAATAATAAACTATATGAATGGATTTCTCAAAATGTTGGTTTTAATGAGATTAAGCAACAATTAACAACTGGGGCTAAAGTTATTTTTACTACGATTACAAGTATTGGCTCGATGGGGATTACGTTCGTCATGTCATTGATTTTAAGTTTCTTTTTCATCATAGAAAAAGATTGGGTGACAGAATTTGGTCAAGCCTTTTTTAAAAGTAAAATAGGATTGTTTAGCAAAGATGTCGCTTATTTAGGCAAAAAATTTGTGAATACATTTGGTGTTGTGATAGAAGCCCAATTTATTATTGCTATTGTGAATACGATATTAACTATTATTGGGTTAATTTTTATGAATTTTCCACAGGATCAACTGCTAAGCTTAGCTTTAATGATTTTTATTTTAAGTTTAATTCCTGTTGCAGGGGTAATTATTTCATGTATTCCGTTGTCTTTGATTGGCTACACGGTTGGTGGCATTCAAGACGTTATATACGTCTTAATTATGATTGCTATTATCCACGCGGTTGAATCTTATTTATTAAACCCAAAATTAATGAGCAGTAAAACAGACTTACCTATTTTTTATGTGTTTGTTATCTTGATGTTTTCAGAAAAATTCTTTGGTGTTTGGGGATTAGTTATTGGAATACCAGCCTTTGTCTTTTTCCTTGATTTACTTGATGTTAAAGTTGATCATAAAAAGTCCCCTGTTATTCCACAAATTAATTCACAAAAATAAACGCGTTGTTCTCTTAAAATTGAGAACAACGCGTTTTTCCATTTAAAAGACATCTGGATTTTTATAATTTCGTAATTTAATTGCAGTCACAAGTTCTGAAACACCAGATAGAGCTAATACGATACCGAAGAATTTGAAAAGCATGATTAGACTACTAAAAGGCTTAAACAGTATAAAAATACCAGCTAAAAGCAAAAGGACGCCATAAATTAACATGGGAACATAACTAATATTGACGTACTGTTTTAAGTTCATTGCTCGTGAGATTTTTGATACACCACCAATAATCACTAAAATACCTAAAAAGATAGGAAGAATGCTAGCTATAGGACGGGCAAATAGCCAAATAATTAACGCAACAATAAAATAAAAAATACTTGTAGAGAGTTGACCATTTTGTTTAGTTCGTAAGGTAGAAAATAAATTAAGTAATCCTAACACAACGTTGTATCCAACAATTAAATAAACGGCCATATTGAATAACTTATTAGGTTGTAGAAAAATTAAAAAACCAATAATCAGATAGAGGATTCCTCTAGCAAAAGCATGATGTTGAATTGAACGAAATATTGAAGACATATAATCACTCCTTGTTAAGATAGTTTCATTATCATTATACGGGTCTCTTTAAAAAATAACCAATAAAAAGATAAAATACGCTACTTCGTTTAATTATCTGAACAGAAGTAGCGCATTTTTTTACATTGAACCTTTAAATACATGTTTATTTTTAACGAAATAGTCCACGCCAGAGTATATCGTTGCAGCTAAACAAATGTATAAAAATATTTGATCAAGTGGTAAATTTATGGCATTGAATGGTACATTGCCAATTAATAAAAGAATAATAGCAACCATTTGAGTAGCAGTTTTCACTTTGCCAGGCCATGCAGCTGCCATCACTTCGCCATCTTCAACCAGTAACAAACGTAAGCCTGTTACTGCAAGTTCACGACAAACAATAATAGAGACAACCCAAGACGGAGCCATCCCTTGACCTACTAGAACAATAAATGCAGTCATGACTAACATTTTATCTGCTAAAGGATCTGCAAACTTACCAAAATTGGTAACTAAATTGTGTTTTCTTGCAATTTTTCCATCTAGCCAATCCGTAATACTAGCGATTGCGAAAATAATTGCTGCTATAAGTTGCGTGATGAGTAGGGGAGAGCCCGCAATTGTTATTGTCCCCCAGTTTAGCGGTGCTAAAGCGACAATCATAAACAATGGAATCATACATATTCTTATTACTGTCAGCTTATTAGGTAAATTCATTTATAAACAACCTTTCTTTTAACTATTCGTTTTTATTTACTCTATTTGTTTATTCATTAAAATTTATAGTGATAATTTTTTTACCAGTTGTCGGGTTAGCTTTGTTAAAGTCTAGAGTTTTATCGTTTACTTTGACTGATAGGTTATTAGACGCTCCAATAATAATGTCAATTCCTTTTGATTCTTCAGGAACCATTGAGCTGATTTGTTCACCTGGTTGTAAAGTATATTGATAATAAATAGCGTTCGTGCCACTTTGTTGTAAGCCAATCCAGACAGGCCCTTCAAGTGCAGTAAAGTCTAATTTGACAGGTGTTGATACATCTGATCCTTCATAAGTGACAGAGTCTGTTGTATCAGCAGTAATTTTAAATTTGTTTTCATTAGAATCTTTTTTTGTAGAAGATTCTTTTGTTTTTTCAGTTGATTCAGATGTACTTGTTTCTTGGCTATCTAAAGTTGATGAATTGTTTGAGTCACTACTTCCTATAACAATGGCTTTTTCTGGTTTAGGAACTAAAGGCCCACTAGCGATATCAAGTCTCATAGCATAAATGATTGTCCCAATAATTGCTATAACAACTAAAGAAAGTAAGATAACAGGTACATAAGATTTTAAGGTTGCTTGTTTTTTTGTTTCTTTTTTGTATTTATCTTTACGAGAACCTCTTACTGGAGTTGCAGAAGGTAGTTGTTCATAATTTTCATCGGGTTTTCCTTCAAATCGGCGAATTAACGGACGTGAATTCAAACCGACAGCTTCAGCATATTGCCTAATAAAGGTTCTAGTATAATAATCACTAGGCATGGCATCGAAATCATTTGCTTCAATAGCAGATAGATAGCGACGTTGAATTTTTGTGATTTTTTGTAAATCTTCTATAGTTAACCCTTTTTTAAGTCGGGCATTTTTTAGTTGTTCACCGATTGTATCCACGTGAGCGTGCACCTTTCTTTCTAAATTTTATTAAATCATCCAGCCTCCAGATATTGGAATGGTCGCTCCTGTTATGTAAGTAGCATCATCGCTTAGTAAATAAGAGACAAGAGAGCTAACTTCTTTTGGCATAGCTAGACGATTCATAGGAATGTCAGCCATTAAGTCTTTTTTTTCCTCTATTGTCCAAGACGAATTCATTTGAGTATCAATCGCGCCTGGAGCAATCGCATTGACGGATAGATTCATTGAAGCGACTTCTTTAGCATAAGCTTTAACAAAGGAAAGTTGAGCCCCTTTAACTGTACTATACATAACTTCCATAGAGCTGCCAATCAGTCCATAGACTGAACTAATAAAAACAATATGACTTGTTTCCTGTTTAGTTAGCTTACTCTGACATAACTGACAAATTCGAATGGGTTGATGGACATGAGTATGCCATAATAACTGCAAATCGTTTTCACTTGTTTCAATTAATAATTTGTAAGTTGTTTGCCCATGAGCAAAAACAATGGCATTGAGCTCAAACAGTGAATTCACTAGATTTGTTGTACTGTTTGACTGACTTAAGTCCGCTTGGATAGCAAAAAAATCCTGTTTGGGATAATCTATCATCAATTCATTAATCATTGTATGAATTTTTTTTTCATTACTAAAATAATGACAGTAAACAGAAAATCCTTTTTTTGCTAGGTCTCTAACACAAGCTTCACCAATATCCCCGCTAGCACCTGTTACTAAAACGTATGGCATATCATCATTTACCTTTCTTCTGGATAAATGAAGAAACGACTCAGTGCTTCAGGTCTAATGAACGCCTGTTGTACAGCTTTTATGTCACTTAATTCAATACTATTAATAACAGTTACCAAATCAAATAACGTAGTATCTCCAAATTTCATCCCACTAAACTGGTTTGCAATGTATTCAAGCGAGTCTAATGATTTTAAGTGTTTTCCAATCATCTTTTTCTTCGCTAAACTTAAATTTTCTTTAGTTAATTCTGAGCTGTTATCTGATTTTAAAAGATAATTGATGATTTGATTTGCGAAACGTTCAGGTTCATCTGTGTCTGAACTGAAATCAGCAAAATGAAAACTACGGTCAAATGAAAATTCAAATGAGAAACTATCATCAATTAAGCCACTATTATACATAGCTAAATAATTTTTTGAACTCATACCAAAAAGTAATTGCAATAATAATTGAATTGTTGTTTGATATTTCAAACGCTCGAATCCATCTTCTGGAGGTGTGTCCAATCCTTTTAGCCCAACAATTGCTTTTGGTCGGTTAACAGAAAGTGTGATACTATCTTCTTTTACGATATCGTCAGCTGTTTCTTTTGGAAAATGTCGTTTGATGTCAGTTGCTTTATCAAATGTTTTAGCCGCTTGATTATCCTTAATAAATGCCATCATTTCATCAGGATTCATTTTTCCAACAATGAATAGATTCATGTTACTTGGATGATAAAAAGTGTTATAGCATAAATACAAATCATCTGCCGTAATTGGTTCAATACTCTCCACAGTCCCAGCTATATCAATGTGTAATGGGTGTTTTGGATACATGTTATTTAGGATACCAAAGAATAATCTCCAGTTAGGCTCATCTTGATACATTTGAATCTCTTGACCAATAATTCCTTTTTCTTTTTGCACGGACTCTTCAGTAAAGTAAGGGGTCTGAACAAAATCAATTAATGTTTCAACATTTTGCATGACATTATCTGTACTAGAAAACAGATAACTTGTACGAGTAAAACTGGTAAAGGCATTTGAGGAAGCACCTTGGCGACCAAATTTTTGAAAGACATCTTCGTCTTCTTTTTCAAATAATTTATGCTCTAGAAAATGCGCAATTCCATCAGGAACAGTCACCAATTCTTTTTGACCGATAGGAACAAATTCACTATCAATAGAGCCATAATTTGTTGTGAATAGGCCATATGTCTTGTGGAAGTCTTCTTTTGGTAATAACATGACTTCTAAACCATTTGGTAACACTTCAGTATAGAGCGTTTCGTTAATTGAAGGATAGTATTTTTTTTCCATGTTATTTTCCTCCTTCCATGAAATAAACTGCTTGTAAATTGACATCTGTTGCGACATTTTGGACGTCTTCTCTTGTGACAGCATTCATTTTTCTTATCCATTCTTCTTGTGACAACTCTGCATAAGGAACATTAGAGAACAGGTAGTGTTGTTCAATGACAGAACGTTGATTATCCGAAGATAATAAGTACTGATTAATCAACATTTTTTTTGTTTGTTCTAATAATTCGTCTGGAAATTCACCAGCTGTCATTTCTTTTAATTGTTCATTAACTAAACGTAAAACACGTTCTCTGTTTGAGCTATCTATACCAGTTTGCACGGTTAAAAAACCTCTGAAAGGGTCAATTGAACTACTAGCGTAATAGGCTAAACTATGCTTTTCACGTACATTTAAAAACAACTTAGAGTGTGGAAAACCACCAAATAATCCATTAAATACCATCAATGGAAAATACATATCATCGTGATAATAAACATCACAGTGATAGCCAATGTTAAGTTTTGATTGCATGACAGGTAATACTTCACTTTTTTGTTGGATAATATTTTTAAATGGTTGTTTGTAGAATAGAGTGGCATCAATTTCTTCGCGATCAGTAAATCCAAAATCTTTAAAACAACGTTCAACATAGCCTTCTTCAACATCACCACTAACAATAATATCGATTTTGTCCTGTGTAATCATTTGTTGGTAATATGTTGCAATTGATTCAGGGGTTTCTGATTTAATTTGGTCAATATCACCAAAGCTAGGTGTTTTTTGATTATTACTATCTGAGAAAAATAAATTTTGTAATGACATTGCAGCATAAGTTTGCTTATCATCAAAGATAGATTCAATATCAATCACTAGATTTTCTTTTTCTCGTTCAAAAGTTTCTTTATCAAATGCATTATTTTTTATATTAGGATTAAAAATAATTTCTTTTAAAAATGCAACAGAATCTTCTAAAATAGAAACGCCATTTGGTGCCATATTATCATTAATAACATTTAAACCAATACTTAGATAATGTTGGTTACCAGTGCGATTAACATTTACGTAAAAACCAGCACCATATAAGTCCGCCAATTTTTTACTTAGTGCCACTTGGTCTGGATAGTTTAAACTGTTTGTTTCAAGTAAGCTTGCCAGTAGTGAACGTTTACTACTAATGCTAGCATCCAATTGTGTTGCAAAACGAACAAGAATACGAGCTGTTTTATATTTTTTCGTTGGAATTATATGTAAATTTACTTGGTTATTTAATTTAATAGTCATAAAAAAACTCCTTTATTATCATCACTGTAATAGAAAATAATTATGACGATACATTCTCTAGGTTACCAAAAAAGAGGCTGGTAAGATAGGAAAACACACTACATTTCATTTTTTTTGATTAAAACTTAACAAAATTGTAATGCTATCTAAAATGATACATCATTACAATATATTATCATATATTACAACAGTGTTACATGTCAATTTATAATAAATGATTTTATGAAAAAAATTTGCTATAATATGAAAATGATTGGGGGAGTATAAATGATAAAGGAATTTAAGGAATTTATCGCACGTGGTAGTGTGATAGATATGGCAGTAGGTATTATTATTGGTGGTGCATTTACAAGTGTGGTGAATGCCATGGTTGATGGTATGATTACACCGATTATAGGATTAATTATTAGTTTTCTTTTTCCTGGAAAAGCAACTGTAGAAGATGCGACTAAAGGGATGACCTTTATGGTGAATGGTGTTACATTTGACTATGGTAAATTAATTTCAGCTATTATTACTTTTTTAATTACCGCATTTGTTTTATTTATTATTGTTAAATCTGTTAATAAGGCAGAAACGCTAATGAAAAAAGAATCAGAAGATGATAGTGAAGAAGAGCCAACCGAAACAACTGAAGATGTATTAAAAGACATTCGTCAATTATTATCAGAGCAAACTAAGTCTGACGTATCTTCTGTAACAAAAGAGGAAACACAAACAGACAAAAAATAAAACCGCGAGGAGAAATTCCTCACGGCTTTTTATTTACTTTTTTTTTCAAATAATGGACTGACAGGTTTGTTCTCATGGATTCGTTTAATCGCATCTCCCATAAGTTCGCCAACGCTAACTGTTTCAATCTTATCAGATTTCTTTTCATCAGGCAGAAGAATAGAATCAGTAATGATTAATCTTTCAATAGCTGAATTGTTAATTCGATCAATAGCAGGTCCTGATAATACTGGGTGAGTACAGCAAGCAACCACTTCTGTTGCTCCTTTTTCTTTTAGGGCTTCTGCTGCAAGGGTAATTGTACCAGCAGTATCAATCATGTCATCAATAATTACACACTTTTTACCTTTTACTTCGCCGATAATATTCATTACTTCTGCAACGTTTGCTTTAGGACGACGTTTGTCGATAATAGCGATAGGAGATTTTAAATTCTCAGCTAATTTACGAGCACGAGTTACACCACCATGGTCTGGTGAAACAACAACAACATCATCACCTTCATAGCCATGGTCAATAAAATAATCAGCCAATAAAGGGGCAGCCATTAAATGATCCACTGGAATATCGAAAAATCCTTGAATTTGAGCAGCATGTAAGTCAAGTGTTAATAAACGAGTAGCTCCTGCTGTTTCTAACATATCTGCCACAAGTTTTGACGTAATTGGCTCACGAGAACGTGCTTTTCTATCTTGTCTAGCATAGCCATAATAAGGCATAACAATGTTAATAGTCTGTGCACTGGCACGTTTAAGCGCATCAATCATAATAAGTAATTCCATTAAATGGTCATTAACTGGATTACTTGTTGATTGGATTAAGTAGACGTGACTACCACGAATACTTTGTTCGATATTGATTTGAATTTCACCATCACTAAATTTTCTAACTTCTGACTTACCAAGCTCGACACCAACAGCATCCGCAATTTTTTGAGCTAATGGTTTATTAGAATTTAACGAAAAGATTTTTAACTTTGGATCAAAGTAATGATTAGACATGAGAACCTCCACTTTCTTGTTTTAACTGAGTATACACTACATACAAATAGTAGACATATTCTACTAATAAATCAAGTGTTTGTTGTGAAATTATTTATTATAGGGTAAATTTTGTGCGTAACCTTCTAAGTTTTTTTGTCTAGCACGAGCAATTCCTAAATCATTTTTTGCTACATCTTGTGTGATAGTTGAGCCAGCTGCTGTCATACTATGATCTTCTAAGGTTAGAGGCGCGACTAGAATAGTTCCACTACCAATAAATACATGATCACCAACTGTAATATGATGCTTGTTTTTACCATCATAGTTAGCAAAAACTGTTCCACAACCAGTATTAATATCTTTTCCTAAGGTAGCATCACCAACATATGTTAAATGACCAACTTTTGAACCGTCATCAATTGAGGCATTCTTTATTTCTACAAAGTTTCCAATATGAACGCCGTTATTAATAACAGTATTGGGGCGTAAGTGAGCATATGGACCTACATCAGAGTGGTTACCCACAATAGCGTTTTGTAAAGTAGAAGATTTTATCTCAACAAAATGTCCAAGTTTACTATCGACAATAGTAGAGTTAGAACGGATTAAACAATTTTCACCAATAATAGTATTTCCTTTAATCATCACACCTGGTTCAATGATAGTATCTGCACCAATGATAACATCAGACTCAATGTAAGTATTGTCTGGATCAACAAAAGAGACCCCTTGAGTCATATGCTTGTTATTGATACGTTGTTTCATTAATTGATTAGCTTTGGCTAAAGCAATACGATCATTCACTCCCATAGATTCTTCTTCTGAATCCATGATGTAAGCAGTCACCACTTCACCTTGCTGTTTTAAAATACTAATGACATCTGGTAAATAATATTCCCCTTGAGCATTATCATTTCCTACTTTTGATAGAGCATCAAACAAGAATTGATTATCAAAACAATAGGTTCCAGTGTTGAACTCTGTTACAGCAAGTTCAGATTCTGACGCATCTTTTTGTTCTACAATTTTTTCCACTAAATTTTCATTATTACGGATAATTCTTCCATAACCTGTTGGATCTTCTGCGATAGCAGAGAGAATGGTCGCTTTAGCATTTAATTGTTCATGATGATTAACTAACTTAGTTAACGTCTCTTTAGTTAGTAAAGGAGTATCCCCACAAATAACTAGAGTTGTTCCTTCTTTACCTTTTAACAAATCGGCTGTTGCTAATACAGCATGACCTGTACCGAGCTGTTCTGTTTGAAGAGCATATTTAGAGCGTTCGCCTAACTGTTCTTGAACTTTTTCAGCACCATATCCTACCACTGTCACAATTTCTGTGGTATCTAATGGCTCAATTTGTTCTAGTACATGTTCGACCATAGGTTTTCCAGCAACAGGATGGAGAACCTTGTACAAAGAAGACTTCATTCGAGAGCCTTTTCCAGCCGCTAAAATAATTGCGTATCTATTTTTCACGTATTTGACACTCCTTAAGTGTAGTTTTAAACACTTTATTTTAACAAAAAAAGGACTTGATATTCAAGTCCTTAACAATACTATATTTCTTCATTTTCCATTACTGAAAAATAGTTACCAGGAACGACGGTAATGTTTTTGGTTTTGGTATCGACTTCTTTGACACAGATAAGCGACGTATAATCTTCTACCATGCGTCTTCCACTGAATGTCGATTCAGCAAAAACAGTGATCCCAACAAGCTCTGCTTCAAATTCTTCGATGAGAGCTTTCATCCCGTTAACCGTTCCGCCACCTTTCATAAAGTCATCAACTACTAATACTCTTGATCCACGTTTTAGGCTTCGTTTAGATAATTCCATTTTTTCAATACGCTCCGATGAGCCAGAGACGTAATTAACACTAACTGTTGACCCCTCAGTGATTTTTGAATCGCGTCGAACAATAACAAACGGTACATTTAAAAAGTAAGAGACAGCTTGAGCAATCGGCACCCCTTTTGTTGCGACCGTCATAACAGCATCTATGTTTTTATTGGCATATTGAGTGGCAATAATTTGCCCGATTTGTTTTAGCAGTTGTGGTTCGCCTAATAAATCTGATAAATAAACGTAACCACCAGGTAGTAAACGATCTTGTTCAGATAAGCGTTCACATAATGAGTCAATCATCTCTTTTGATTCGCTAAAGGGGATAGAGGGGGTGAAAATCACTCCACCAGCAGCACCAGCAACTGTTTCTAGTACTCCAAAGCCACGCTCTTTAAATGTTTTCTTGATAATAGTTAGATCTTCACTAATAGAAGATTTTGCTGATTCATATTTTTTCACAAAATAAGTCAGAGGAGTGAGTGTATGTGGATGATTTAAGATATAAGCAGTCATATCAATCAGTCGTTCACTTCGTTTTATTTTCATGATGCTACTCCTTTTTAAAGTTAAATTTAAGTAATATACACCATTATAGTATGAAAATTCAATAAAGCAAAGTATTTTTAAAAATAAATAAAAAATGTTCGTAAAAACGAACAGATTATTTTAATATCTGTCTGTATTTTTTACGAACATTAGTTAGTAAATTAATCAAGATGAAAATTGCTATAAAGATTAAAGTAATCGTTGCACCAGGAGGGGTATCAAGTTGATATGATGTAACTAAACCAGACGTCATACCAATAAATCCAACAACAATACTACTTAAAATAACGGTGGAAAACGTTTTTCCTATCTTCATTGATATCGTTGCTGGAAGTATCATGATTGCTGATACAAGAAGAGCTCCGGCGATAGGAATCATCACAGTAATAGCTACACCAGTAATTACATTGAATAACATAGACAAGATGTGTATTGGTAATCCATCTACATGTGCTGTATCTTCATCAAATGTTAAAACGTACATTGGTTTTCTTAAAATTAAAAATAGAATGACAATCACAATAAGCAATGCCGATAATATTTTGACTTGTTGCCAGTTAATCGTAACGATAGACCCAAATAAATATTGTTGAATATTCATAGAATTTTTTCCTTTAGTTAAATTCATTAAAACTAAAGCAACTGCTAAGCCACCTGACATAAGGATAGCTGTTGAAACTTCCGAATATGATTTATATAAATTTTTAATATATTCTAATGCAAAGGCTGAAACAATCACTACGATTAAAGTTGTAATGGTTGGGTTAATATTAATAAAAAAACCTAGAGCAATACCAGCAAGAGAGACATGTGATAGTGTGTCAGCTAGAAGTGATTGTCTACGTAATACGAGAAATACCCCAAGAGATGGTGCGATGACTGCCATCATAGACGCAGCAATCAACGCTCGTCTCATGAACTCATATGAAAACATCTCCATTCTGTTTCCTCCTTTCTAACAAGGTGAATATGTCTATCCATGTATTCTTTTATTTCTTCATGATCATGTGTCACCATCAAAATAGCTTTATTATGCTCTTTGACGCTATGCTGTAATAATTTATAAAAATCATTGCGAGAAGATTCATCCATTCCAGTTGTTGGTTCATCTAGAATAAATAAATCTGGGTCAGTAGCAAATACTCGTGCTAGACAGACACGCTGTTTTTGTCCACCTGATAAATCGCCGATTCTTTTTTTTCGCATGTCCCACATGCCAACAGAATTTAATGCTTTTTCTACGTGTTTATGATCGACATTATCTAATCGTTTAAACCATTTTCCACGTTGAAAACGTCCTGATTGAACAAATTCTAAAACAGTGCTTGGAAACCCAGCATTGAAAGAAGCAATTTGTTGGGGGATGTATCCTATTGTCAATTTATCGCCATCTATATTTGTAGGCGAGATATAAACTTCTCCCTCATCAGGTTTTAATAAGCCCAATGTATTTCTAATCAGTGTTGATTTTGCTGCACCGTTTTCACCTGTTAAAATAACAAACTCACCTGGACTAACTGTATACGAAATATCCTGTAACACAGGTTCGTCGTCATAGTAAAACGTGAGGTGTTTAACATCTATATAATTCATGGTAACCTCCTTTAATCGTAACTGTTACGTTTTAAACCAAAAGAATCATAGCATGTGTAAAAAAATAAAGCAAGAATTGTTGATTCGTTTAAGTAAGTATAAAACAGATAAAAAGTAGATAGTTGACCTACTTCTTATCTGTTTAGTGTTCTAACCAAATAAACTTCATCACAAAAACCTTTTAAAGCATTTGCAACATGAACTGCTCGTGAACGTTTTTTGCAAAACGCCAGAACAGTTGGACCACTGCCACTCATGACCGCTGCATCTGCACCAAAATCTATCATTTTATTTTTTATAT
Organism: Vagococcus sp. JNUCC 83; assembly: GCF_053667615.1. Taxonomy (NCBI): domain Bacteria; kingdom Bacillati; phylum Bacillota; class Bacilli; order Lactobacillales; family Enterococcaceae; genus Vagococcus; species Vagococcus sp. JNUCC 83. Next base: position 28,830 of record NZ_CM132204.1, read on the forward strand.
AACGAACAATAGGAAAGACATCCATTGTATATGATTCTAAAGAGTTACCTAAATGTTGAATCATTTCATTGTAGTCTTGGTTTTCAATTGCTTGGTAGATAGCGTGAATATTAGGGTGTGATAGTGAATCTACTTCTATTTTTGAAAATACGCGAGGGGTAGACACACTTATTTTAGGCTTTACAAGTACGATCCAACACTGTGGCATAGGATGTGATAAAGGCTTAACGCATTCTCCAACTCCTGTGACCAGTGCCGTTTGACCATACAAGCAATAAGGAATATCTGTCCCAATAGGAACGGATAGTTTTGCCATATCTTCTAAAGAAGCCCCTAAGTCAAACAATCTATTAACACCTCTAAAAGCAGCAGCAGCGTCACTGCTACCACCACCCAATCCAGCAGCGACTGGTAGGTTTTTCTTTAAATTTACCTCAACACCTTGAGTAAAGCCATATGTTTTTTTCATGACATCTATGGCTTGATAGATATTGTTTTTACGATCCACTGGTAGGAAGCCATTATCTGTCTTGATGATAATTTCATCAGTTGAAATAGGCTTTAAAATCAGTCGATCAGAAAAATCAACACTAGCCATAATCATTTCAAGTTCATGATAACCATCATCGCGTTTATATAGAACATCAAGTCCTAAATTAATTTTCGCGGGCGCCTTTTCAATGATTTCCATTGACTACCTCCAATTCTCAATTGATTCTATTTGTTTGATTATACATGAAAAAAGAGTGAATATAAAATTTTTTCGATGTTTTGACAGGTATTTTTTAGTATAAATAAAGATAGGAAAGAATCCTATCTTTAACGATACATTTTAAATTTTAAAAATAAATCATTGTATAATTCTAAGTATGTTTGACCTAAGTCATCGTAGACTTCTAAATGTTCGATAATTTTATCATTTGGGTAAAACTGTGAGTCACTAGTAATTTCTTTTGGCAAAATATCAAGAGCTTTTTTATTTGGTGTGGAATAACCAATGTATTCAGCATTTTGTGCAGCGACATCAGGTTTTAACATGAAATTTATAAAATCATAAGCACCATCAATGTTTTTTGCAGTTTTTGGGATAACAAAATTATCAAACCATAAATTAGATCCTTCTTCAGGAATGACATAATGTAAGTGCTCATTTTCTTCTAACATACTGGCAGCTTCACCAGAAAAAGTAACGGCGGCGGCACTTTCGCCATTAATCATATACATTTTAATTTCATCAGCGACAATGGCTTTAACATTTGGGCTTAAACGATCTAATTTTTTTGACACATCTTCTAATTGTTTATTGTTTTTACTGTTTAATGAATGGCCATCACTGTTTAAAGCTAATCCCATCACTTCTCTAGCACCATCAATTAGCATCAAATTATTTTTTAAAGCAGGATCCCATAAATCATCCCAATGCTTAATTTGACCTTCTTTAATAAATTGATCATTGTAAATAATCCCTAAAGTTCCCCAAAAGTAAGGAATAGAAAACTTATTATTCGGATCAAAAGGGATATTTAAAAAACGACTATCAATGTTTTCCAAACCTTTTATCTTAGAATGGTCAAGGGGAATCAGCATATCTTGTTTGACCATTTTTTGAATCATGTATTCACTAGGGATGGTGAGGTCATAAGCTGTTCCTCCTTGTTTGATTTTCGTCATCATCGATTCATTTGAGTCAAACGTTTCATAAATGACTTTATAATTATATTCTTTTTCAAATTGTTTAATGAGTGAGGGATCAATGTAATCACCCCAATTATAAATAGTTAGAACACGTCCACCTGAAGCACCACTTGTTTTTTCAAGATTAAAAGAGGCAAATGTTAGTAAGATGATAATTAGAACAATACCTGAAAATAAAGCATTAAGTTTTTTCATCTCATTTTCCTCCTAGCTGTTGTGTTTTTTTCTTTTTATATTTGAGTTTGTTGTCCTTACTAATAAAGTAGTATCCTGTCACTAATAAAATAGAGAACAAAAATAAGAGGGCACTCAAAGCATTTATCTCTAAGCTAATTCCTTGTCTAGCTCTGGAATAAATTTCAACAGATAAGGTACTAAAGCCATTTCCGGTTACAAAGAACGTTACGGCAAAGTCATCGAGCGAATAAGTAAAGGCCATGAAATAACCTGCAATAATACCTGGTGTTAAATAAGGTAGAATAATTTGTTTTAGTACTTGCCAATTATTTGCTCCTAAATCTCTTGCAGCATCAATAAGTGAGGGGTTCATTTCTTGCATTTTTGGTAAGACCATTAAGACTACGATGGGGATACTAAAAGCAATATGAGACAACAATACAGAAATAAAACCTAATTGAAATCCAAACCAAGCGCCAAGCGAAGTAAATAAAATTAAAAAGCTAGCTCCGATAATAACATCTGGAGAGACCATTAAAATATTGTTTAAGCTAAGTAATGTATTTCTCATGCCACGTTGTTTGGTGTAATGAATACCCATAGCACCAAACGTTCCAATTATAGTGGCAATTAATGCAGATAAAAAAGCAAGTAAGAAAGTATCAACTACTATTCCAATTAGTCTTGTATCTTCAAAGACAGATTGATAATGTTCCAGCGTAAAGCCTGTGAAAGAGGTCATTGTGCCACCAGCATTAAACGAATAATAAATGAGATAAAGAATTGGAGCATAAAGAATAATGAAAACAAAAATTAAATAAAGATGACTCCAGTTAAATTTACGTTGACTCATTTTTTCTTCGCTCCTTTCTTTTTCTTTTCACCTGTTAACATCATAATGATAAACATCGCGATAATGAGAACAACACCAATAGTTGAGCCCATTCCCCAATTTTGTGTCACAAGGAAATGCTGTTCAATTGCTGTCCCAAGTGTAATTACGCGGTTTCCACCAATTAAACGTGTTAACATGAATAAGCTGAGTGATGGAATAAATACTGCTTGAACACCACTTTTCACCCCGTTTAAAGATAAGGGGAAAATCACTCGCCTAAATGTTTCAAAATTACTCGCTCCTAAATCACGACTAGCAAAAATAAGAGAAGGATTAATTTCTTCTAGCGCATTAAAAATCGGTAAAATCATAAAAGGTATTTCAATGTAAGTTGCAACGGTCAAAAAACTAAAATTAGTAAACAATAACTGCTGTGTGCCAATGCTAATTGTATCAAGAAAGTTATTAATACCTCCATGAATGCTAAAAATACCAATAAATGCATAAGCTTTTAGAAGTAAATTTATCCATGTAGGTAAAATAATTAACATGAGCCATAATTGTTTGTGTTTTAATTTTGTTAAAAAATAAGCAGTCGGATAGCTTATTAGTAACGTAAACAGAGTGATTAATAGAGCATAAAATAATGAATTAAAGGTCATGCTTAGATAGGTTCCACTTGTTAAGTATTGCTGATAGTTACTTAACGTAAAGTTCCCATTAATGTCGAAAAATGATTGATAAACTATCAAAATGACTGGAGCGATAACAAAAAGTCCAATCCATAAAAAATAGGGGATAGTGTAGAATTTCTTTGTTTGTGTCACGTTATTGCCTCCTTTTAGTCGTCATAGCTTTCTAGTCGTGCATCAAAATCCTCTTCCGATTCATTAAAACGCATAACATGGATATCTTCTGGTTCGAAAAATAACCCAACAGCTTGCCCTTCGAGAGGTTTTTTGGTTGAGTGAACAACCCATTCATTTCCTTCAGAATCGATACAGAAAATTTCATAGTGAACCCCTCTAAATAGCAGTGTGTCCACTGTTGCTTTTAGTTTTCCTTTTTCTACTGGAACAAGTGAAATATCTTCTGGTCGCATGACAATATCGACAGGTTCGTTTTCTCTCATCCCACTATCGACACACTCGAATTGTTTGCCGACGAATTCAACTAGATTGTCTTCAATCATGGTTCCTTTAACGATATTACTTTCGCCAATAAAATCAGCAACAAATCGGTTGATTGGTTCGTCATAAATATCAGAAGGAGAACCACTTTGCTCTATTTTTCCATCGTGCATGACAAAAATTTCATCACTCATAGCTAAAGCTTCTTCTTGGTCATGGGTAACAAAAATAAATGTAATCCCTAAACGTTTTTGTAGGTCACGTAATTCTGATTGCATCGCTGTTCGAAGTTTTAAATCCAGTGCAGATAAAGGTTCATCTAATAATAAAATTTCAGGCTCATTGACAAGAGCACGAGCAATTGCGACTCGTTGTCTTTGACCACCAGACATCTCGCTAATTTGTCTTTCTTCTAAACCTGACAATTGAACAAGTCTTAGCGCTTCACGAACTTTTGCATCAATCTGTTCTTTTGGTAATTTTTTAATTTTTAATCCAAATGCTACATTTTCATAAACATCCATATGAGGGAAAAGAGCATAATCTTGAAAAACAGTATTGACTTTACGTTTATTTGCTGGGATTTTATTAATCACTTTTTCATCAAATAGAATCTCCCCAGAAGTTGGTTCACTAAAACCAGCAATCAAACGTAAAATAGTTGTTTTCCCACAGCCAGAAGGGCCTAGTAAGGTATAAAATTTTCCTTGTTCAATATCGAAACTAACATTTTTTAATACGGTTGTGTCATCATACTCTTTGACAACGTCTTTAAATTCAATAATTGTGTGACTCATATAATCCCGCCTTTACTATAAATAAGAATTTGTTGCAACGATTAATAGTTGACTTGTTCCATCATGTGCATTTGATATGTGATGTTGACTGAGAGCTTGGTAGTAAATGCTCTCTCCTTTTTTGGCGATATAAGTGTCTTCTCCTATGGTAACATAGATCTTTCCCTTTAATACATACCCAAATGTTTCAGATTGTGAGGGTTCAAATTCTTTATATTCGCCAAATTTTTGCAATGTTAGTATTATAGGTTCCATCTCATTTTCATTTGAATCTGCTACGAGCCAATTAATTTCATATCCTTTATCTTCATCTAAGTGGATGGTTTGTTCGTTCGCAGGATAGACGACTTGTTGCTTTTGATTTTTTTCATCGAAAAATTGCTTAGGTGACACACCTAGAACTTCAAGTATTGAAAAAAAAGTATCAAGAGAAGGAGAACTTAAATCACGTTCTAATTGGGATATATAGCCTTTTGTTAAATCAGTTCTTTCACCAAGTTCTTCTTGTGTTAAATTTTTTTGTAACCTTAAATTTTTGATTTTTTTCCCTATTAATATATTAAACACCTCCAGAGTTTAAGTTTATTTATACTAAACATAAAGTGATATTGGTTTATTAATATTAAACTTTTAGTTTACTTTCTCATGGTAGTATACAAGATGACTTTGAACAAATCAATGCATTTTTTATATCAAACAAGTGATGTTTTTTTATGATAAAATAAAGACATAGTAAAGGTAAAGGGGACGAGATAAATGGTGGATAGAATGTTTAAAGCGTTAGTTGTAGATGAAAAAAATGATAGCGTTATCGCGACAGTAAAAAATTGTTCGATAGACTCTCTATCAGAAGGGGACACAGTCATTGAGATTGCCTATTCAGCGATTAATTACAAAGATGCATTGGCGACTATAAAAAATGGAGGAGTTATTCGCTCTTACCCAATGATTCCAGGGATTGATTTATCCGGAACGATTATTGAAACGACTCATGAGGGGTTATCAGTAGGCGATAGAGTCGTAGTAACTGGTCAAGGAACAGGTGTGAGCCATACCGGTGGGTTTAGTGAACTTGCGCGAGTGCCAGGTGAATGGGTGCAAGTTATTCCAAATAGTCTTGACTTGAAGGTTGCAGCATTTGTTGGAACAGCAGGTATTACTGCAGCCCAAGCGATTCATCGACTCCAATCAATTGGTTTAGGCGACAATAAAGAGGCAAATATTTTAATTACAGGAGCAACAGGTGGCGTAGGAAGTATGGCTATCAATTTACTACATGCTCAAGGATTTAAACATATGACAGCATTAACTCGAAAGAAATCAACTGTTTATTTGGAAAAATTGGGTGTGACAAACTTTATTAGTTATGATGACTTAATAGAAAATACACGACCATTGCAAAAACAACTGTTTGATTATGTTATCGATACAATTGGTGGTGACACTTTAGAAGCTATTTTACCAAAAATTTCTTACGGTGGAGGCATTGCTTTATGTGGAAATGCGAGTGGTATTAAGTTTAGTACAACGGTTTTACCATTTATCTTACGAGGAATTACGATGTTTGGAATTGATTCAGTTCAGTTATCATCTGAAGACAAATCAGCTTTATGGGTGACAATCAATAACAATCTAAGTAAAGAGATGGTTGAATCAACCACTTCAAATGAAGTATCCTTAGATGGCATAATATCAGTCACAAAACAATTATTAGAAGGAACACATTCTGGTAGAACGATTGTTAAAGTGAAATAATAAAACAGGAGAAGCAGATAAAATGACCTGCTTCTCCTGTTTATTATTAAAATTTTAAACTGTTTGGTTTAACATCTTCTGGGATTGGATTGACATAAGGTGTGATATCAGTAATTGCTTTTAATTCTTCTTTTGCTTGGTCAATATATTCAGGTTCTTCAATGACTTTAACAGCTGTGGCAGCCATAATCTTTGCTGCTTGGATCATTCCTTTTTTAGCAATACCACTTTTTCCATTAGTTACCCATTGCCAAGTATGCATGGCAGTATTTTGTACTTCGGTTGCAACAATACATTGAACAGTAGGGACAATCCAGCTAACATCTCCAACATCAGATGAACCAGGTAGTGTTACATTAGTTAATATTTCGTTAAATGGGTACACATAATCAGCTAATACTTTACCTGGATTTTCTTTCAATACTTTTTGTTCGACAGGAGTAGCAGGAGGGACCATTCTAAATTGTTTTTCTTCTTCAGTTAATGTATCATGAATGGTTTTAGCGAATAATTCGTCTTCTTCATTAAATTCAGGAGCCCCGTAGTGAGTCATTACGTCACCCATGATTTTAGAGTAAACAACGTTTGGAATATAATTTGAACAAGCTTTATCAAAATGTACGGTGACTTGTGTTTCAGTCATTAAAGCAGCACCTTCAGCGATTTTACAAAGACGATCATAGATTTCTTTTGCTTGACTGCCTTTAGGTGCACGGATTAAATAAAGTAACTTAGCGTGATCTTGAACGACACTAGGAGCTACTCCACCAGCATCCATATAAGCGTAGTGATATCTTGCTTCAGGTGTGACATGCTCACGTAAATAGTTTCCACCGACATTCATTAACTCACATGCATCAAGTGCACTTCGTCCCATATCAGGTGCATTAGCAGCATGTGCTGATTTTCCTTTAAATTCAAACGCAGCTTGGATATTTGCTAGAGTTTTTACACCCCAAATGGCATTGTCAGTACCAGGATGCCAACAAATAGCCATGTCAAGTCCATCAAAAGCCCCGGCTCTTGCCATAAAAGTTTTTCCAGAGCCACCTTCTTCAGCAGGACAACCAAAGTATTTTATTTGTGCAGGAATATTGTGTTCGATCATATAATCTTTCGTTGCAATAGCAGCTGCTAGTGAAGCTGTACCAAGTAAGTTGTGACCACAACCATGTCCATTAGTATTTTCTGTCTCAGGATTAACTTCTTTTTTTATAGAACCTGATTTTTGTGACATTCCAGGTAGTGCATCATATTCTCCTAGAAAACCAATTACTGGACCTTCATTTCCATAGCTAGCGACAAATGCTGTATCAATATCACCAATGTTTTTTTCGATAGAAAAACCTTCGTCTTTTAGGACATTCATCAACACGTCTGCCGATTCTTTTTCATGGAATTTTGTCTCAGCAATATCCCATATAGTATCACTTGTATTAAAATAAGTTTGTTTCTTTTGATTAATTAATTCTTCAATTTGTTTATACATAAATATCCTCCTAATGATAATTGATTACATAAATAAAGTTATGCCGTAAGATAAAACAATGGATAGGGCAGTTATAATTATTCCCGGTATGATGAAACTAAATACCTTCGTTCGTCCCGTTCGATCTAATTCGACGGCTAATAACAATGTAGGTTGTGCAGGAATAACAAAATTAACATTTAGACACTGAACAATAATAATAAGTAACATGGGTGAAATACCTAGTGTTAAAGCTAGTGGAAAAATAATAGCTGCAACAGCTGTTTGGGCACCAATAATCATGGCTACAAACGCGCATATAAAGATAATTACCCAAGGATAGTCAGCTAATATTTGTCCGACACTTGAAACAAGTACAGCTTGGTTTTTTGGAGCCCCAAAAATAGTAGAGCCGACCCAACCTAATCCCAATACAATGAGAGTCGCTCCTAGAGCATTTGCTGTGGCAGGTGCATGTAAAATATCTTTAGATTTTACTTTAAATAGCATGATATTTATGGCTGCTGAAAGATACATAAACATCTGTACTAAATCTGCTGTAGCAATTCTGATTGGTTCACCATCCACATTATATTCTGGTAATATGCTTGGAAATAATCCTAACACAATAATACATAAAACACATAATAAAAAGACAATGGTAGACTTTTTAGCAGCAGGAGCGAGTTCTTTTTCTTCCTCGGTAATAACCATATCCTCGAGAACTGACTCATCAAATGGTAATTTTTTATTCACTAATGTTAATAATATACTTAAAATAATAATCGATAACAAAGTTGCAGGCAAGGCAATTGTTAAATAAGTTCCTAAGGTAATCCCGTAAGCAGCCAACAGTGTGACTACGTAAGCAGTAGATGATGATGCTGGGCTACAAAGCAGTGCCATATTGGACGCCAAAACAGATGATATTAACGCACCTTTAGGATTTACTTTCGATTTTAGAGCAGTTTCTGAAATAATGGGTTCTAAAGATAAAGCAATCATGGCAGTTCCCATACCAAAAACAAATAAAAAACAAACAAGTGGGGCAACGATTGTAATCGCTTTCGGGAAACGTTGGATAATTTTGGTTGCTACCCTTATCATGTAATCCATTCCTCCAGATGCCTGCAAAGCGCCACTTGCTATACCGATAGACATGATAATTAAGACAGCAGTGACAGGTGGTGAAGATGGAGGGAGTTTAAATATAAATAGCATAATAAATAAAGCAACAATTGCAGAAACACCAGATCCTAAAGCGCCACCTTTCATGAGACCATAGATGATTGTCCCTACCATAATAACAATTTCAATTAGTAGTAATGCCATATGATTCCTCCTGATTTTATAATTAATATTGTGTAAATATTTTTTCTAAATGTCATCAAAAAAAATACGTAATTACGTTACATGTGAATATTATCAGTTGATTATGTTTTTTTTATATAAGAAGTATGAATTTTATGTGTTATTTTAAACGTTTTATAGTTATGTGTATTTAACTTTTTCTGATGAGATGGATGATAGTCTATTGCTATTTTTTTAATAAATAAGTAGAATGAAAATAACTCAAGATTTAAGCAAGATAAGTTCACCAGAATAGTTACCAAACGATGAGCGATATTTATTTAATTAGTTGAGTCTGCATACTTTTTCAAAAGTATGTGGCTTTTTTGTGTTAAAAATGGGAGAAGAAGGGTTAGTAGATGGTCAATTTTATAAGGAATTTTCAGTGGCTTGTTTTTGGATTAATTGTTGGTATTTGTGTAGGTGTTTTAGAAGTTATTTTTGGAAAGGGAATTATAGTTGTTACGGCTATCAGGCTTCAATATTTTTATCCACTAGTCTTTTTTTTACCGTTTGTTGGTATGATTATTCAGTGGCTGTATAGCACATATGGTAAAGAAAGTAAAAAAGGGATGGCACTTTTATTTGAGGTCGGTCAATACAACAGAGAGGTGATACCCATTACTTTAATACCTATTGTGGTAGTGAGTACATGGCTGACTCACCTCTTTGGAGGAAGTGCGGGACGAGAGGGTGTTGCAATTCAAATAGGTGGCACATTTACTAATTGGTTTTCTACCCATTTTTTTAAACGTTTTTTGCCAATTCATAAGAAACAACAACAAATTGTTTTGATTACAGGAATGGCGGCTGGTTTTGCTGGATTATTTCATACACCGATTGCCGCTACGTTTTTTTCAATGGAATTATTAGTAATGGGTGAGTTATCATTAGCAGCATTACTATCAGCTAGTACAGCTGCTGTAACTTCGACTTATGTATCAAAAACTCTTGGCTTAGCAGCTTTTTCAACAACTATTAATCATTTGCCTAAGCTAACGATTCGTTTAATCATTCTTTTAGCTATATTAGGATGTGTCTTTGGTTTGATTGGTCGGATTTTTTCACTAGGATTAAGATGGACAAAGCAATTTATCCAGACGTTAAAATGGCCACCATATAAAAAAATATGGTTATTATCAATTATCCTAGTGTTAGGTTTAACGACTGCACATCAAGGTAGGTATTCTGGTTTAGGTAGCAATCTAGTTGAGGCAGTATTTCATCAAGGAACAGTTTATTATTATGATTTTTTATTAAAACTTATGTTTACGATTTTTACGTTGTCTATTGGGTTTCAAGGTGGGGAAGTGACACCACTATTTTCAATAGGGGCAACAAGTGGTGTATTATTAGCTCATATAGTAGGTTTGCCAGTAGAATTTGTGGCTTCTTTGGGGTTTGTCGCTGTTTTTTCAAGTGCAACAAACACATTAGTTGGTCCACTGTTAATTACTGGTGAAATTTTCGGATTTAATTTAGTTCCTTATGCTTTTTTTGTGATTATGACATCCTATATTATTAATGGAAATGAATCAATTTATCCAAAACAAAAAGTATGACATTACATCGTGTAGTGCCATACTTTTTATTATTTTCTACCAATAATTCGTACCTCTGTTTCTAGTTGGACATCAAATTTATCTAAAATCGTTTGTTGAATGTATTCGATGAGAGTGACATAGTCAGTAGCAGTTGCTTGATTGATATTGACAATAAATCCAGCATGTTTTGTGGAAATTTGTGCCCCACCAATCATATGACCTTGTAAACCGGCATCTTGAATCAGTTTTCCTGTAAAATGTCCTTCAGGTCGTTTGAACACACTTCCACATGAAGGGTACTCAAGCGGTTGTTTTGATTCACGTAGGTAAGTTAATTCATCCATTTTTTCTTTGATGAGGTCGTACTCACCATGCTCTAAATGGAATGTTACCGATAAAACAATTCCTTTTAATGTTTGTATCACGCTATGTCGATAAGAAAAGTCCATGTCATCTTTATATAGTGTTTTTATCGTACCGTCTTTTAAAATAATATCTGCTGAGTAAAACACGTCAGACAACTCTCCACCATATGCACCGGCATTCATATAAGCTGCCCCACCAATGCTTCCTGGAATACCACAGGCAAATTCTAGTCCAGTCAGATGATGCTCTAATGCATCGCGTGTCACATCAATTAATTTCGCACCAGCTTCGGCAATGATTGTTGTATCATTGACAGATACATGGTTCATTTCAGTCAATACAATTACCACGTCTTGAATACCACCATCTCGAACAATCAGATTGCTAGCATTTCCTAGACAAATCCATTGTAGTTGGTGAGTTTGACAAAAAGTAATTAAATCTTTGACCTCTTGTTGTGTCTTGGGAAATGCTAGAAAGTCAGCAGGTCCACCTGTTTTTGTATAAGTATAATTAGATAATGGCTCATTGGTTAGAATCGTTATATTTGGAAAATGTTGAACAATAGTTTTGGTTGTCACAATAATACCCTCTCTTAATTAAAATAATGATGTTGTCATTATTTTAACATATATTCTTATAAAAAGAATAAACACATCCGCTTGATTAAGTATTAATTAGATAAAGCTCACAATATTCCTATATTTTATGATAAAATATGTCTACAGTGAAAATTAGGAGGAACATCATGAAATTAATTTCGTGGAATGTGAATGGATTACGAGCTGTCGTAAAAAAGAATTTTTACGATGACATAGAAAAAATAGATGCAGACATTATCTCATTGCAAGAAACAAAGTTACAAAAGGGTCAAATTGAGATGGATTTACCAAACTACTATCAATATTGGAACTATGCTGAGAAGAAAGGTTATTCTGGTGTAGCAGTATTTACAAAAGTAGAGCCACTTTCAGTAACTAAAGGAATGGGCATAGAGGAATTTGATACAGAAGGACGACTTCTGACGCTTGAATTTGATACATTTTATTTAGTAAACTGTTACACACCAAATGCGCAAGCCGAATTAAAACGACTTGATTTTAGACTGGCTTGGGAAAATGCATTCAGACATTATTTAGCTGACTTAAATGAAAAAAAACCTGTTGTATTGTGTGGAGACTTAAATGTAGCACATGAAAACATTGATTTAAAAAATTGGAAAACCAATCGAAATAATCCTGGATTTTCAGATCAAGAACGTGCAGCTTTTACAGAGTTATTAGATAGCGGGTTCATTGATACATTCCGTTATTTTTATCCAGAAAAAGAAGGTGTATATAGTTGGTGGAGTTACCGATTTAATGCACGAAAAAATAATGCGGGATGGCGCATTGATTATTTCTGTGTGACTAAAGATCTAGAAGGTAAATTAAAACAAGCAGATATTTTATCAGATGTACAGGGTAGTGATCATTGTCCAGTGGAACTAGTATTAGAGGGATAAAAAGGGGGATTAATGATGTTTAAAAAATGGAAGAAAATAATTTTAATAAGTTTATTGATTGTTGGAATGAATGGGTTTTCTAGCATGGTGCATGCAGCAGATGATAAACTACTATATGATTTAACATATGATAAAGATCGAAAGGTACTGACAGGAAAAACAACACCAAATGCTAATGTATTTTTAACCAACTTAGCAGGATCAATTGTAGCCAATGATAAAGGGGAATTTGAAGTACCTATTCCTAATGGTACAAAAGAAGCAATGGTAGGAATGTTAGATGCGGAAGGGGATAAGTCAACAGACGTTAGATATAATTTTGAAGAAGGAAAAGTGATTGCAACAGAAGAAACCAAAGAATCAGATAAAGATGCTACAAAAGATTCTAAATCGAAAACTGATGATAGTCAAAAAGAGTCTAGCGATGATGCAAATGCTGAAAATCAAGACTCAAGTAATCAAAGTGACGTAGCTTCTAGCCAAAGTTCTAATGAATCATCTAGTAATGGGTCAACTAAAACATCAACATCTAAATCAGACGATTCACAAAAGAAAAAAACAACACCTGTCTGGTTGTGGTTAGCTAGTGTCGTGTTACTTATTGCATTAGGTGGTGGTGGTTATTATTTCTGGAATAAACAAAAATCATCTAAAAAAGGAAAACAGTCATCAAAAGGTAAATCAAAAGGAAAAAGAAAATCAACATCAAAAACAAGTAGCTCTAAAGAAAAAAAAGCTAAAAGTAAAAGTAGTCATACTGCTTCTAAAACAGCTACTAAGAAAAAATCAAGTTCATCAAAACGTAAAAATAAACCATCGAAAAAGTAAAAAAGTCGAATGAGTAAATAGTTGCTCATTCGACTTTTTTATTTTAGTAAATAACTCATGAGAGCGACATCAATAAGGGTATTATCTTCTGACAAAAAGGCATGCTTCTTGATACCTTCCAACGAGAACCCTGTTTTTTCGTACAAATGGATTGCTCGTTTATTACGAGTTTGAACGTTTATTTCAATTCGTTTGGTGACATTATGTTCACGACAAAGAGCGATAATTTCTTCAATCATAGTACTTCCTAAACCAAGGCCCCAATATTTTTTTTCTATTGTAATACCAAGTTCCCCTATATGTCTAAAGGAGGTTTCATCATCACTAACAATGGTTGCAATACCAATAATATCGTCATGATTAAGGGCTAATAAAATAAATTGATTGGGTTGCTTATAGATAAAATCAATCTCTTGAGCCATACTATCAACAGACATGTTTAAAGCATGGGGGCTTACGACTAAGTAAGGTGTTTCTTTATTTAATAGTGAAATAGCATCAATCAATCTTTTTGCGTCCGAAGGGATGGCTTGTCTTAAAGTGATGTCGATATCAGTCATGTGCTTCCTCATTTCCTATTGTTGTCATTAGGTCATTAATTTGAGTGAAACGTTCATTTGCCCCAGAATGATTTATTGTGACATATCGAGTATTTTCAGGTGTTTTATGTAGTATGATTTCTATAAAATCATTTTCTATCGTATCTTTTATTAGTGTGCCCCACTCGATTAGGCAAACCCCATCATCATCTAAATATTCTTCAAGACCGAGCTCGTCACTACTGCCTTCTAAACGATAAACATCCATATGATATAACGGTAGACGTCCAGTATCATATTCTCTAATTAATGTATAAGTAGGACTTTTAATCATTTGTTTTATTCCCAAACCCTTAGCAAACCCTTTTGAAAAGGTTGTTTTACCGGCACCTAAGTCTCCAGTAAGGATAAAAATATCACCAGGTTGTGCCAATGTAGAAAGTTTTTCGCCAAATTGTTGCGTTTCAGTATCATTGTTTAAATAAATAGTCATAAATTATCTCCTTTAATAATATCTGATAACAGTATATCATTTACAGAAAAAATAAAAAAATACGTAAATCATAAAGATTTACGTATTAATACATTGAAATTATTTTTCCATAATAGCTTGTCCAGCAGTGATGATAGAAAGTTTATAAACATCTTCCTCATTACATCCACGAGATAAGTCAGAAATTGGCTTATTTAAACCTTGTAAGATAGGACCAATTGCTTGGAATCCACCTAAACGTTGAGCAATTTTGTAACCAATGTTTCCTGATTGAATTTCAGGGAAGATGAAGACATTTGCTTGTCCAGCAACATCTGAATTTGGTGCTTTTTGTTTAGCAACAGAAGGCACATAAGAAGCATCAAATTGCAATTCGCCGTCAATAGCCATATCTGGTGCTAATTCTTTTGCAATACGAGTAGCCTCAGCGACTTTTGTCACTTCTTCAGATTTAGCAGAACCTTTTGTTGAAAAGCTTAATAAAGCAACTTTAGGATCGATATCGAATAATTCAGCTGTTTTAGCACTTTCGACAGCAATTTCTGCTAATGCTTGAGCGTCAGGGTTGATATTAATGGCACAGTCAGAGAAAATATATTTTTCTGAATCACGGTTACCTAACATTAGGAAAGCACCGCTTGTACGACTAACACCTGGTTTAGTTTTAACGATTTGTAAAGCTGGACGAATAGTATCGCCTGTTGAGTGAACAGCACCACTCACTAAACCATCAGCTAAATCCATATATACTAACATCGTACCAAAATAATTTTCATCTTTAAGAATTGTGCGTGCTTGGTCTTCAGTTGCCTTTCCTTTACGACGTTCAATGAAGGCAGTAACCATTTCATCAAATTTATCATACGTTTCAGGATTAATAATTTCTAGATTTTCAAGACTTAATCCACGTGAAGCAGCGATAGCTTCGATTTCTTCAGGGTTACCAATTAATACTGGTTCAATTAAATTGTCTGATTTCAAGCGAACAGCAGCACCTAAAACGCGTTCATCTGTTGGTTCAGGAAATACCATGCGTATATTTTTGTTAACAATTTTATGTTTAAGTTGGTCAAATAATTCCACGAAAACATCCTCCAATTTTCTTATACTTTTTACACATCTATCATATCATGTTTATGAACAAAAAGAACAGTATTTTATTCTGTTTTTTTTAAAAAACAAAGACAAAACATAATTATCTTACGTTTTTTTGTATAAAAACAAAACAGTTTTTTTGTTTTTATAATACAGATTAAGGTAACGACCAATCAATTGGTTTTTGTCCAGTTTTTATAAGGTATTCGTTTGTTTTAGAGAACGGTTTCGAGCCAAAAAAACCACGATAAGCTGACAAGGGACTGGGATGTGGTGCCTCTATAATAATGTGTTTATCTAAATCAATAAGTTCCTTTTTTTCTTGAGCAGGTTTGCCCCACAAAACAAAGATAATAGGTTGTTCTTTTTCATTGAGTGATTTTATTATACAATTTGTGAAATTTTCCCATCCTTTGTTTTTATGTGAATGAGCTTTTCCTTTTTCAACAGTTAAGACTGTGTTTAGTAACAGAACACTTTGTTTAGACCAAGGCATTAAATAACCACTATTTGGTACAACTATGTCACAATCAGAAGAGAGTTCTTTAAAAATATTAACTAGTGATGGTGGTAATTTTGTTCCAGGTAAAACTGAAAAGCTAAGTCCATGAGCTTGGTTTTCTCCGTGATAAGGATCTTGCCCTAAAATAACGACTTTTGTATCACTGTAGGGTGTATTGTTTAGGGCGCTAAAAATATCTTTTTTCTGTGGGAAAATAGTTTTCGTTTGGTATTCTATTTCTAAAAATGATTCTAATTTTTTCACATAGTCTTTTTCTAATTCATCTTTTAGTATGTCTTTCCAATCAGATTGGATTAATGTTGCAAACATATATTTCACCTCTTTGTTTAGTTTATCATAATTTATTTATTATAAATGTATCTTTCAAAAAAAAAGTGGTACACTAATAGTATAAAAAAACTAGGAGGAACGTTATGATTAAATTGATTGCATCTGATATGGACGGCACGCTTTTATCATCTCATCTAGATATTTCTGAATTAAATAAACAAGCTATAAAAACAGCTGCTGAAAACGGAATAGAGTTTATGGTTGCAACAGGAAGAGGTTACTCTGAAGCTAGACCAGTATTAAATGAAGCAGGTATTCATTGTGGGATGATTACAGGAAATGGTGCCCAGATATTTGACGAATTTGATAATGTGTTACATACCGTGAGTTTAGAAAAAGAGACGGTTAGACAGGCTATGGCTATTTTAGAAGAAGAAGATTTATATTATGAGTTGATGACAACAGAAGGGGTTTATTCAAATAATGAAGCACAACGTATTGAAAAGTTTGCCATTCTATTGTCTGAAAACATTCCTCATTTGACGTTTAAAATGGCTATTGCCATGGCTTCTACTCAGTTAAAAATGTTACCAGTAAACTACACTGAGGACTATAATATTTTAGTGGATGATCCACACGTTCAGATATTAAAAGTTATTGCATTTAATGAGGAAGGGGCAAAACGCTTTGAGTCTGCTCTTGAAAAATTACATCAACTAAATGATATCCATGTAACATCTTCTGGAGTGAATAATTTGGAGATTAATCATGTGGATGCGACAAAAGGGAATGCTGTTAGATACATTGCGAAAAAACGTGGTATTTCAATGGATGAGGTTTTCACTATTGGAGATAATTTTAACGATTTACCAATGTTAGAAGTCGCTGGTGTTAGCTTTGCAATGGGAAATGCAGAAGATAAAGTGAAAGAAGTTGCTAAGTATCAAACTGATACAAATGTAGAAGATGGTGTAGGAAAAGCAATTTTAAGAGCAATTGAGGAGAACCTGTAAGGATTTCTTATTTTTATTGAAGGAAGTTGATAGAGATGGAGACGTATTACATCAAGGAACATATCCTAACTGCAAATGTTCGTACAGTGATAAAAAATTCTCAGGATCGATCCGTCTATATTTTAGTTGGACGTTGGGGAGTAAAAGGCGATGTCTTATCAATTTATAATATGAATGGTGAAACGTTAGCAACTGTTAAGCAGACGACGTATGCTTTTCCGTCTCACTTTGATTTGTACAGTAAAGGTGAAAAAATCGGTTCTTTAGGCAGATTGTTTTCGCTTAATCGAGATGTTTATTTAGTGAAACAGTTAAACTGGCTAGTGTTAGCAAATGTCAATAAACAATCATATAGATTGTATTCTTTAAGAGAACGGATGATGTTGATGAATAAACATACATCCTACAAGGGTGATTACTACAAATTATCTATCACAAATGACGAGTTGGCACCTGTTTGTATTTGTATTGGAGCCGTGATGGATTATTGGGCAAAAAATAATGAAAAAAATTGGCAAGGGGTCAATTCATTTTTAAGACCAAAACCATCCTATCAATCAATAGAACTAATGAGAAAAGAGTAAAGCACTTTAGGGATTTTCCTAAAGTGCTTTTTCATTGTTGCTATAGTAGATTTATTTTTCCACGACAGGCATTTATAGTCTCTTCATCCCATAAAGATACCTGTACTTCACCAATATGGGCTTTTTCAAGAAGTAACATACACATACGGCTTTGTCCAATTCCACCACCAATTGTTAATGGTAGTTCTTGTGCTAAAATCTGTTGATGATAAGGATACTTTAATCGATCTGTTGCATTAGCTTTTTCTAATTGCTCTTTTAATGATTTTTCGTCCACACGAATCCCCATGCTAGATAACTCTACAGCACATTGCAATGGTTCATGCCAAAATAGTAAGTCCCCATTTAATTGCCAATCATCATAATCAGGTGATCTGCCATCATGTGGTTCTCCACTTTTTAATTTATCTCCTATTTGCATGATAAAAGTAGTGGGATGTTCTTTAACGTAGGCTTGTTCACGCTCTTTATCATTAAAATCCGGGTAGAGGTCTTCTAACTCTTGAGTAGTAATGAATGATACATTGCTATCAAGTTCAATGGATAATTCAGGATATTTTGTATGTAAACGACTCGATGTTTCTATTATAGCGTTGACGATTTGTTGCACAGTTTGTTTAAGATATTCTAGTGAACGTTGTTCTTTAGAAATAACACGTTCCCAATCCCATTGATCAACGTAGATAGAGTGAAGATTATCCAGTTCCTCATCACGACGAATCGCATTCATATCAGTATAAATTCCATTACCAACGTGAAAGTCATATTGTTTTAAAGCAGTTCTTTTCCATTTAGCTAATGAATGAACAACTTCAGCTGGGTCATCTAACGCCGGTACGTCAAATTGAACCGGTCTTTCCACGCCATTTAAATTATCATTTAACCCAGATGTCGCATCCACAAATAAAGGGGCAGACACTCTTTTTAATTTCAAGCTTCCAGTTAAAGCTTCTTCAAACCAGTGTTTTGTTAAACCAATTGCCTTTTGTGTGTCATAAACAGTCAACGAAGACTGGTAATTTTTTGGAACAATCGTTTTTTCCTTCATACAAGTCACCCCTAATAAATTATTTCTCACTATTTTATCATAGATTGTTAATAATTGGAAAAATAAATTTAGTTTTTTAGCACATTATTATTCATAAGAATGATATAACTATTTTTTAGCGTGAACAAAGAAAGAATGCTTGAAATAAATGTTTGAGATTTACGTTATTTTATATCGTTCAGTGTAAGTTCATTAGTTGGTTGCTATAATGCGATAACAATCAAAATAAGGAGTTGGAATATGGAAAAGAAAGTAACTATAACTATTTTATTGTTATTTATGCTGACTCAGTTTGTTTCTCCTGTACAAGGAATTATCTCAATGGCATCTGAAGAGAATTCAAGTTTTTTTACAGTTAATACTGAAAAAATAAATAAAGATAAAGCAAGTTTTAAAATAAAAATCGATAAACAAGTTGAGTATGATTCTTTTGATATAAACATCCCAAAAGATTCAAATTATAACCAAGAAGAGCTTTTTAAAGAATTTGAAACAGATGATATATCATTTGATATAAAAGAAAATAAATTGACTTTTAAAAAATCAAAAGTGTCTCAATTTTCTTTAGAACTATCTAATTTGGAACAGAAAAAAAATAAATTAACTTTTACTTCATATAAGGATAATAAGAAAATTGATAAATATACGCATGATTTTGAATTAGATAAAGAAATTAAAAGTAGCACTGTATCAGATACGTCCATTGATACTAGCTCGATGATATTAAGTGAATCTTCATCACCAAGTCTTATAGAAGAATCATCAGCAATGATTCCTGAAGAAATTACTATAGAAGAAAATATGAATGAAGTCGATACATCTGAGAGTATAGCTCCCTTTAGTCTAGTACCAAGTTTAGAAACTAATAAAATAGCACCAAGGGCTTCTATTTCAAATCGTGCCGCACCGACAGCACCAAATTTGCAAAGAGATATTAAAATAGTACCAATATCGAAAACTGTAGATGCAGGTAATGATGCTCTTTTTAAAATGATTTTAAAAGTGACTGGTTCACAAGTCGAATATAAGAATGTGAAGTTAAACATACAGTTACCAACTTATGATAAAACAAATTTTACACAAGCATTATCAGAGTTGAAAATTGCCGGGGTAACACCAACATATAATAAAAACCAAAAGAGATTAGAATATACATTTGCCACATTAAAGTCTGGTCAAACGTATGAAAATGTAATTAAAGTTGGAACAACAAATGGCGAAATTCCAAATAATAGAGACATTACAGTAAAAGCTTCTATGGTATTTCCTAAAGAGTATAGCAAACATGATCAAGAAAATTCAGGGATAGTAACCATTAAAGCAAGTGGTGAAATAACTGTTGAAAAAGAAGCTACTAGAATAACTGATGTAAATGAACGACTTGCAATTGCTGCACCAAATGGATTTGTACAATGGCGTGTAAAAGTAGTTGTTCCTAAAAAAAATACAGGTCAATTATATTTAAAACATGGTAGTAACGTAGTAGTAAAAGATATTTTACCTAGTGGACTGACATACTTGGGTAATAAGTTAGTTACTGGAACACCAAAAGCGGCTCAAAACGGACAAACTTTGACTTGGACGTTTAAAGCACCAACTATAGCCGAACAAAAAAATGCGAAGAATAATTTATACGAACAAACATTAGTTTTCTGGACCAGAATTAATAACAATAATAATTTAGTTGGAAAAACACTTACTAATAATGTTAGAACAGGAAATGCATTTGTAGGTATGGATTTTAAAGAACCTAGTTCAACTGCAAAATCTAGTTTAAAAGTATTCGCGAACAATGCAAATAGTGGGGAAATTTCTGGGAATGTGATTGTTCCTATCCATATTGGACCACTTAATGGAAGTACGAATATAGGGAATGTTGACAATAAAAACCCTAATCCAATAGTGAAAAACACTGGCAAACTGCGTTTTGCGCACCAAGTTGCACCTGGATATTATAACAAAAATCATAATTTAGATGAGTTAGAAGTCATCTATAGTATTGATAATAATTTGTTTTTAGAAAGTCTAAAGCTTCCAGAGAGTGACCAATGGAAAATGGGAAGAACTGTGGCAGAGTCACAAAAAGATATTCCTTTGCCTGTACCTGTAAAGTATGATATCCAGTTAACGTTTTTTAGAAACGGTACTAAACTAACTAGGACAATCAAGGCACCGAAAGAAGGAGAAACATATAGTTTAACTGATTTAGGATTACAGTCTACTGATCGGGTGAAGGAAGTTAGGTATATCTTTAATAAAGTAATACCTAAGGGAATAATGACGAATGCATTATTCTTATATGATTTTACTATTAAGTCAAACTATACAGGAAATGTAAAAAATACTTTCAATATGGTTGGTAAATCAACTTATAATCCAAGTTTACAAGGTAATTATAGTAACGGAGTACAGTATCCATTTAATTATCGTCAGCAATTTAAAGAACTATATGAAGGAAAAACAGATTTGTCAGGTGATAGGACCGCACGTATAATCGCTTCAAATAATAACGGGACACCAACAACGAGGATTTCTATAGAATTAAAAAATCATAATAGTGGAGTTGTACAAAAAGGTGGGAATAGAGTTTTAATAAAATTAATTAATATGAATAGTTCTGATACTACTTTAAATAGTAAATTAGAATCGGTTATTCTATTGCCACCAAATGTTAAGTTGGGAGCTAATCCAAACGCTTCATATACAAAACAATCGGGTGTTTCTACTGATGCTAAAGGCAGTTACACTGTTTTAAATAACAATTATAACAATAGTGGAAGACAACTTATCAAAGTAGTTTGGAATGAAAATTATATTCGACCGTCAGAACAATTAGAAGCTGAATTGAATGTGACAATTGGAAAATCAGCACCCACAGATTTGTATTTTGATGTTTATGGCTTTTCAGGTAATAATAATCTGAAAGTGCCAACGGGCGAAGCAAATAACATAAGAAAAACAATTAAACAAGATGATACTGATGATTTAAATAAAGATGGTAATAAGTCACGGCCGCGTATTAAATCTGGAAATAGATATACGTTAATAGGTGAATATGACTTAAAAACAGAAAAATTTGTAAAAGGACCTAGTGATACAGCATGGAAGAAATTCACTAAAACAACCCCTGGTGGAAAAGTTGACTATAAGTTACACCTTGATAATGTTTCAGGGAAAGATTTATCAAGTATGACACTGATTGATGTTTTACCATCTGGTGGAGATTTAGGGATAACAGATAACATTTCTAGAGGTAGTCAATTTACTCCTAGACTAACAGGACCTATAAAACTACCTGAAGCTTGGAAAGGGAAAGTGAATGTATTTTATAGTACTTCAAAAAAACCTAAACGAGATGATTTAATTAGACATACAGATTACGCTCCAGGAACTACTAAATTAGGGAATCCATCAGGAGCAGAAAATCCAAATTGGCAAACACAAGCAAATGTTAAAAATTGGTCTGATATTCACTCATTTAAAATAGAACTATTACCAGGTAAAACTTGGATTAAAGGCCAAAAGATTGATATAACTTTTAACATGACAACTCCAACAGTAGCACAGGCATCAAACAAAGCAATTTTTGATCCTAAAGTAAATAAGGAAGAAAGAGCAGCTTGGAATTCATTCGCAGTTGCCACAGATAAGGGGCAACCTGTAGAACCAGAACGTGTTGGTGTGTATATGGATGAACATATTGGAAGTTTAACCATCAATAAAGTTGATGCAGACAACAATAAAGTTTTATCAGGAGCCAAATTTGAATTAAAGAAATCTGACGGTACACTTACTTATTCATTAACAACAAATGATAAAGGAGTAGCCACTCTAAATAAAATTCCTCTAGGTAAGTATGAATTGAAAGAAGTAAAAGCACCATCTGGATATGAGTTACTAGATAAACCAATTGATGTGACGATTACAAATAATGACTATAAGATTACAAAAACTATCAAGAATCATAAACAAAAAGGTAGTATTACTATTAAAAAAGTTGATGCAAAAGATAATAAAGTATTATCCGGAGCTAAATTTGAAATTAGAAAAGAGAATGGTGCATTAGTTGATACGATTACGACTAATAACCAAGGAATAGCTAAGTTAGGAAACTTAGATTTAGGCAAATATACCATTAAAGAAGTTACTTCTCCTACTGGTTATGAATTATCTAAAACAGCTATACCTTTTGAAATAACTGGAAATAATTTAGTTATTGAAAAAATAATTAAAAATGATCGTAAAAAAGGAAGTTTAATTATTAAAAAAGTTGATGATTCTGACACTAATAAAACGTTAGAAAATGCTGAGTTTGAGATAAGTGATGTATCAGGAAAAGTGATAAAAACGGTTAAAACTGATATGAAAGGCACAATAAAAATAGATAATCTTGAATTTGGTCAATACGCAATTAAAGAGATTAAAGCACCTAATGGGTATCAATTACTCGATAAATCAATTTCATTTGAAATAAGTGCAACTCAATTAGTAATAGAAAAGATGATTGAGAATAGTAAGAAAACAGATGGAGATTTAGTCATTAAAAAAATAGATGGCAATAATGGAAAAGTATTAGCTAATGCTGAGTTTGAAGTGGCTAGTGCAGATGGAACATTCAAGCGAACGATTCGCACAAATGATAAAGGTATTGCGACATTAGAAAAAATCCCTTATGGAAAATATGAATTAAAAGAAGTGAAAGCTCCAGATGGATATGGGCTATCTCGAAAATCAATAGTATTTGAAGTGAATGATCAAAATACATTAATTGAATTAACGGTGAAAAACTTCAAAAAAGGCCCCCCACTACCTAACACAGGTGGTATAGGAACGCTGATGTTTTATGCGGTGGGTAGCGCTATTATGTTAGGCGGAGGATGGTTCTTTATATCATCTAAACGTCGAGAATCTAAATAAACTTGTTATAAAACAGAGAAAGGGCTTTGTCCCTTTCTCCTTTATAAAAATATAAAAAAGGAGAATAACTATGAAATTAGTTAAAAGTAAAGTAGCAACATTATTTTTAATGTTTGCTTTAGTATTACCTACATTTTTATCAGGTGTAGTCGCTGTTAATGCAGCTGTTTCGGGGTCGGTGGAGAATCCTTCTCTAACGATTCTGAAAAAAGAACAAGAACCAGGAACAAAACCTGGTGATGCTGGGACTGGGTTACCAGGACAAAAGGCTGAGGGAACACCAGTTAAAGATGTAACTTTTACCCTTAAAAAGACACATCATTTTGATCCAACAACAGATACATGGACAGAAGTATCTGGTGATGATGCAGTAGAAATATCTGCAGTTACAAACAAAGAAGGTCTTGCAGTATTTAATAAAGATAACGGATTAGAGTTAGGGCGTTATGAAGTTCATGAAACAGATGGACCAGCTCATGTTATTTTAAACAAAGAAGCATTCACAGTAGATGTTCCAATGACATCAAAAGATGGAAAAGATTTAAACTATGATGTTCACGTATATCCAAAGAACGAAACTGTTCGTGGAGATGTTGAGTTAACAAAGAAAAATGAAGAAGGTGCAGTATTACCAGGTATTACATTTGATTTATTTAATGCTGACGGTACAAAAGCAAAGGACTCTGAAGGAAACGAAATTCCAGTATTTACGACAGATGAACATGGTAAGGTTGCAATGAGTGGTTTAGCAGCTGGAAAATACTATTTCCAAGAAAAAACTACATTACCAGGTTTAGCACTTAATACAACTAAATTAGAATTTGAAGTGAAAAAAGATGCAGAGGGTCAAAAAGTAGTCGTTGAATGGACAACAGATGGTAAATACTTATCAGCAAATGGTAAAGAAGCTGAAATGATTAACTACAAACAGCCAAAAGTTGAAAAAGACGTTGAAGAAAAAACACATCATGATGTTGATCGTGGTGCAGAATATAAATATAATTTAACAATTAAAACACCAAATGATATTGAAAATTACGCTCTATTAGGTGTAAAAGATACATTAGATGAGCGTTTAGAGTATGCCGGTAACTGGGAAGTAACTGGCACAACAAAAGATAACATTGACTTTAAACAAAATGGACAAACATTAGTATGGGAAGTAAAAGATTTATCTAAATTAGCACCAGGTAAAGATGTAAGAGTAACATTTACAGCAAAAATCAAAAAAGATGCTGTATTGAAGCCAGAGGAAATGGATACAGGAATTCCAAACACGGCTAACATTGACTTTGATAACGGAAGAGAATCATATACAAAACCAAAAGATCCCAATAACCCACCAACGACACCACCGTTAGATCCACCACCAACACCACCAGTAACTGTGCGTCCAAAAGATGGTGGACTTAAAGTGTTGAAAGTTGATAAAAATGATCATGCTTTATTCTTAGAAGGGGCAGAATTCAAATTAACAACAGATAAAGAAGGAAATGACGTGATTGATGCAACAGAAACATCAATCCGTGTTAATGGTGAAGTATTTACAGGAAAACTTGAAAATATCGCAACAGATAAAGATGGTGCCATTAGTATTACAGGGTTAACACCTGGAACATATTACTTACATGAAACAAAAGCACCAACATATTCAATTGATGGAGAAGAAAAATCATACCGTTTATTAACAAAGCCATTAGAAGTAACGGTTTTAGATAAGGTTAATGACAAAGAAGTAACAGTAGAAAACTCAAAATCAGGTTGGAACTTACCAACAACTGGTGGATTGGGAACATTACTATTTACTTTAGGTGGTTTAAGCTTTATGTTTATGGCATTTGTATTAATTTTCAAACGCGATAAAAAAGCTGCTTAAAAGTTAGTTAAATTAAAGAGTTCTAATCAACAGGTTAGAGCTCTTTCTTTTAATTTTCTTTATGAACTGAAAATGAACGAAAAGGAGAAGAACATGAAAAAAAATAAAATAAGTATTTTTATTTTAATATGGTTTGTTTTTATTCAATTTATCTATCCCGTACAGACAATAATTGCAATCGAGAAAGATGAACTTTTATCAATAAAAGAGATTGATACTGAAAAAGGTTTATTTGAATTAAGTATTAATGAGGCGATAGATTTTGATGAATTGAAATTGCAAGTACCTCAAAACAGTCAATATGACTTTTATGATACACAGTACACTTATGATAATTTGAATGATAAAATCAATATAAGCAGAGAAAATATCAAAAATAACAAAATTATATTTAAGATAGAAAACAATAATGACGAAGAGTATGAAATTATTTTTAATTCATACAAAAATAATCTTCTTATTGATAAAACTAATTATAAAGTTGTGTCCAAAGGTTTGGCTTTACAAGGACTTAGTGATGATATAGAAAAAAAAACTATACAAGAAGAAGACGTTATTAAGGAAAGTGAAAATAATATTAGTTCACCTGATTTACAGCGACATATTGGAGTAACCCCAATACTAAATACAGTCTTATCAGGAAATGATGCTGCTTACAAAATATCATTAAAAATTACAGGATCTCAAGTTTATTATACTGATGTTAAGTTGAAAATAAAGTTACCTAAAAATGATTATTCATCATTTACACAAAATTTAAGTGATTTAAAAATACGTAATGTGGTACCAATATATTCAGCCAAAGATCATTCGTTGAATTATGATTTTGATATGTTAAAGTCAGGTCAGACATATGAAACTGTATTGAAAGTTAATACGACAAATGGTTATATGATACATGGAGAAAAACTTCCTGTAGAGGCTATGTTAAAGTTCAAGGAAAATTTCAACGAACTAAATCAAACAAGTATTGGTATTGTCACGATTAATGCTTCCTCATCAATGAGTATTAGCAAAAAAATGATAAAAGCAACTCACTCTGGGTCGGATTCTTTACCGACACCTAATGGAAATATTAGATGGGAAATAAAAGTATCTATTCCTTTCAAAAATTCAGGGCAAATGTTTTTAAGGCCAGATGCCGATATTATTATAAAAGATATATTACCGACAGGCTTGACTTTTAGGAAAGATATTAAAGAAGATGGAACACCACTACCAGATGTAAAAGGAAATGAACTTATTTGGAAGTTTAAAGCTCCATCAATTGAAGAGCAAGAAAAAAACAGTGATTTGTTATTTGAAAAAACTCTCTACTTTTGGACGCAGATTGAGAATGATAAAAAATACGTTGATCAAACATTAAGTAATAAAGCTGAATTAGCAACAACCTTCATCGATGACGTTTTTTTAAATCCTGGGGCTGAAACATCATCAAATGTAACGATATATGCTTCAAATCCTAGTTCAGGAAATGACACTACGACAGGCACTAAAGAAGCTCCATATAGGCCAACCTTTTATGGGCCATTAGACGGGAGTGGAAATTATCCAAAAGGTAAAAATTATAACCCTAATCCTGTTGTTCCAGACACTGCTTATATAAGATTTTACCATGATATTTTTACTTATAAATATGGTGTAAAAGATAATTTTAAATCTCTAGAAATAATTAATAAATTTGATAAAAATTTGTTTTTAGAGAAAGTGACCGTTCCAGAAGATAAGTGGGTATCTTCATATGGTAGTAAAGCTAAAGTGCCACTTATTCCTAAACCGCAATATGATATGGAACTCTATGTTAGTGGTAAGAGTAAACCTATAATAGTACAAGATCCCATACCAGGACATACATATGAAATTGAAGAATTAGGTATTGACCGTGGGACTTATGTAAACGAAATTCGATTAGTTTTTAAAGGACTAATCCCTAAGGAATTAGGTAATTCATCGATGACTTCCTATTATTTTTCTATTAAAGAAGGATATGTTGGTGAAGTAAAAAATACGTTTGACATGGTTGGTGAGTCTACATTAATATCACCAGAAGGTAAGTATGGAGGTAAATATCGTCGTTTTAATTTAAGAACTGATTATCCAGAATTTTATGACAATACTAAAAGTAATGTTGTAGGGGATAGGACAGCACAGATTAAACCAAGAAATACTTTTTCTACTCCTATTTCTCAAATTACTGTTGACTTATTGGAGCATAACAAAGGTGAAGTTAAATCAGGACAGAATAGATTAAAAGTAGAGTATTTAAATAATGCTAGTTCGCAAAGGTCAATTGAAGATCCAATTGAATCTGTTGTTTTATTACCACCAGGTGTGAAGGTTGCAAGTGTTCCTAACGAATCTTTTACGAACGATATTCGGATGTCTTCAAGTGGAAAATATCAATTATTAGAAGATAATTATAATAATAGTGGCCGTCAACTTATAAAATTTAGTTGGGATGATAAATACATTCGGAATAATCGTAAAATGTCAGCTGAATTAGATATAGATATTTCGGATAAAGCTCCTAGCTCATTGGTTTTTGATGTTTATGGTTTTTCTGGAAATCCATCCATGAAAGTACCAACGACAAATAATGATGTCATTACTAATACTGTACTTCAAACAGATATTGAAGATTTAAACAATGATGGAAATAAAAAATCATGGAGAATAAAATCTGCCAATTCATATATTATGCTAGGTACCTATGATCTAGAAACTGAAAAATTTGTTAAAGGACCGGGAGAAGATTGGTCAAAATTTGCTAAAACAACTCCAGGTGGAGATATAGATTATCGACTGTTTTTAACAAATAGTACTGGAAAAGATATTTCAAGTATGACGTTGATGGATGTTTTACCTGCTGGTGGAGATTTAGGACTGACAGATAACATTGCGAGAGGAAGTAAATTTATGCCTTACCTAAAAGGTCCTATAGAACTTCCAAAAGAATGGCAAGGAAAAGTTAATGTCTTTTATAGTACAGTAAAAAATCCTAAACGCGATGATTTAATTCGTCAAACTGATTACCCTAAGGATACTCAACAATTGGGAAATCCTAGTGGCTCAACAGATCCAAAATGGATGAGTGAGTCTAGTGTTAAAGACTGGACAAGTATTAGATCCTTTAAAGTTGAGTTAATACCAGGTACGGTTTGGATTAAAGGTGTGGATATGAATATCACGTTTAGAATGGAGGCTCCAACAGTAGAACGAGCTTCTGATAAAGCAATATTTGATCCTAAAACAGATCCCCGAGAACGAGTAGCCTGGAATTCGTTTGCTGTTGCAACTGATAATGGACAACCAGTAGAACCTCAACAAGTAGGTGTGTATATGAATGAGGACATTGGAAACTTGACTATCAATAAAATTGATAGTGAAACTAAAAAAACATTATCAGGTGCAGAATTTAAAATTAGTAATAAGGATGGTTCATTCGTTAAAACAATTGTATCTGATGATAAAGGAATAGCTAAATTAGAAGATATCCCTTTAGGAAAATATACAATCAAAGAAACAAAAGCTCCAGATGGATATAATTTATCAAGTGATATTTTTGAATTTGAGGTAACTAATGATAAATATCAACACGAATTTATAATAAAAAATCAAAAAATAAAAGGTAAATTAACGATTAAAAAAGTTGACTCTATAACAGGTAAAGTATTGTCAGGTGCAGTATTTGAAGTGAAAAATAGTAAAGGTGAGATTATCACAACTTTAACTACTGATGATAAAGGGTTAGCAGATATTTCTGACTTATTAGATGATAAGTATACAATCACTGAAGTAAAAGCTCCAGAAGGATATAATATTCTACAAAAACCAATAGAATTTGAGATTACATCAAAAAATTCAGATATAACACTAACTGTAAAAAATACAAAAACTGGTTGGGAGTTACCTGATACTGGAGGGAACGGTATACTTCTTTCAAGTGTTGTAGGGTTGATGTTTATGTCAGTTGGATTATCTCTGATTAGATTACGTCGTGTTTAAAAGTTTATAAAGTGAACTCTATTTTTAAAATAGGGTTCATTTTTTTGAAATGGACGTTCATTAGAAGTTCATTGCTAAACTGATACAATAACATTAAATCTGTATATAAGATAACTAAAGTGACAGAAATAAATACAGTGAATGATAAATATATAAGTCAATTCTAATTTCTTCAATGAGATTAGAATTTTTATAGTATAAGGAGAAAAAAATGAAGAGAAATACAATTATTACTTTTTTTCTATTAGTAGGTATGGCGATATTTTCTTATCCTTTCATAGCTAATATGGTATCTACTACAGGGCATGTGCAAAAGGTAAAAGGTTATGAAGAAATGATGGAAAAAGTAGATAAAAAACAAAAAAAGGCAGCTGAAGAATTAGCACAAATTCATAATGAAGAAATAAAAAAAGGTGAACAAATATTTGTTGACCCTTTTGAGAGTGGTACAGAGTCTGTAGGCAGTCAAAGTTATTATGATGCCCTTAATTTGGGAGAGGTTATTGCGGTATTAAAAATTCCTAAACTTAATTTGGAGTTACCAATTTATCATGGTTCAAACGAAAAAGTTCTGAGTAAAGGTGTGGGACATCTTGAAAATTCTGCTTTACCCATTGGAGGGACGGGCACTCACTCGGTTTTAACAGCACATAGAGGGTTGCCAACTGCAAAATTATTTAGACATTTAGATAAATTGAAAAATGGCGATGTTTTTTTTGTTGAGGTGCTTGATGAAACACATGCTTATGAAGTATTTAATGAAAAAATAGTTTTACCAAATGAAACGGAGTGGCTCACACAAGATGAAGACAAAGAGTTAATGACCCTGTTAACTTGTGAACCATACATGATTAACACACATCGATTACTTGTAACAGGAAAACGAATTCCATACGATGAAAAAGTAAAAGAAATTCATAAAAATGCATCAAATAGTTTATCGAAGTTATATATGCTGGCTGGTGCTGGACTTAGCCTATTCATATTACTAATCATTTATTTAGTATACCGTTATAAAAAGAACACAAAGAAAAATAAACGAGGTAAAAAATGAGAAAAAAACGCTGGATACTAATAGCATTATTTCTTTTTATTGGCTTAGGGCTGATAACGTTCCCTAAAACAGTCAGAGTGTATTATGATTTGAAAAATAAACGGAGCTATGAATCTTATAAAAAATCAGTCAATGATATGGGAGAAGAAACTGCTAAAATCAAAACTGAAAAAATAAGACATTGTTACGATGAAACTACACAAAACGACGAAGGCATTATGGACCCATTTAACTCGAATAAAGAATCTGCCAATCGAATGGCTTCATGTCTTGATATGGAAAAAAATGATATTTTCTCAATGTTAGAAATACCAAAATTAGGCTTAGTTATTCCTATTTTTCTGAATTCAAGTAATGAGGCTCTTAACCATGGTGTTGGGTTGGTTGAAGGTTCTTCTCTTCCAGTGGGTGGAATTAGTACTCATTCAGTATTAGCAGGTCATCGTGGTTTATGGACACAAGAAATGCTAAGGCATGTGGATAAATTAAATAATGGTGATGTGTTTTATGTTCATACGTTAGAAGAGACACTAACGTATGAAGTATTTGCCAAAACGATTATTGACCCACATGATACGGATATATTAGAAATAGAAGAAGGGAAAGACTTAACGACTTTAATTACATGCCATCCTTTTCCCACTGACTTGCAACGATTGCTAATTAGGGGAGAAAGGATAAAATAAATGACCTATATATATAAAATCGTAGCAAAAAATAACAAAAAACATACTAATTATGAATGGTTGTTCAGTTTTTTTTCAGTATTTAATGATAAAATTGAAATCGAAACACAAAAAGGGTAAATGAGATGATTATTATGAGCAAAAAGTCATATCGTGTTTGGGTGTATGTTATTTTGGTAATATTTTTATCATTATCTTTATTTGGTCGATTGTTATGGGAAAATAAATTTGGGAGTGTCTCACGTGATGCAAAAGGAGGAGTCATAGAGTTTACTAGCAAAGACTTAGAAAATAATATCTATGCGATAAATGGAGAATGGTCATTTTATCCAAATCAACTATTAACTTTAGATGAAATGGTACTATCTGCCAATGATTATACGCCTGTCCCGAATAATTGGGGGCAACAGTTTAAACGGAGTCCTATCGGATATGGGACATACCATCTAAAATTATTTGTTCCAAAGCATAAAAAACGCTATGCACTACATTGGGTAAGCATCCATAGTGCTAGTAAAGTTTTTATTAATAATGAATTACTGTATGAAACAGGGCATGTTGGCAAGAGCGCTAAAGAAAGTGCACCTAAAAATATCCCTAAAACAGTATCATTTAGTAAAGATGAAGGTCAGGAAACAATTGATTTAATTATTCAAGTATCAAATTTCAATGACACCAGGTCTGGTGGTTTAGTAAGGGAAATATTGTTTGGTGATGCGACTCATATGATGGATAGTATGAGTATTTCAAACAGTTTGGAGCTTATTACACTAGCGATTTTAGTGTTAACAGTGTTTTTATTGTTTGGTTTATTTGTATTTGTTAAGCCAAAAAAAGAACTGTTTTATGTGAGTTTAATTTTATTGAACTTTACTATATTGTTTATGACTGGATTAGGTGAGAAGCTACTTCATCATTGGGTAGATATTCCTTATTATATTAATGTTAAATTAGTTAACAGTAGTATTTTATTTATCTCATTTCTCTTTTTAGATTTAATAAAGGAAAGCTTTTCTCATAGGTATCAATCAATGATAAAAAAACTTATCCATGTTGAGATAGTCAGTATTATCGGTTGTGTATTGTTACCAGTTGAGATCGTCCATAGTTTATCCAATATATTTATCATATTCTTAGTCATATCATTATTTATGACATTTTATATTGCCAATAAAAAAGTTGAAAAAAATGTTCCAACACAAACGTTTTTTTTAATTGCTTTAGGCTGTTTGATGTTGCATTTATCTTGGTGGTTTTATACTTTTTTAACAGGTGAAGTTTACATTTTTTATCCATTTGATTTGCTTACTTCTATTTTTTGTTTAATGTTTACTTGGCTTAAACATTATGAAAATTTATATAGTCAAATGGAAGAGATGAATGCAAATTTAATTTATGCTATGGATTCTAAAAATAATTTTCTATCTCGTGTAGCTATTAAACTGAGAAAACCGATTAAAGAAATTGATAATCTGATTAGCCATATTATGATTCAATCAAAAGATAATCATTACCCAGAATTAGAAGAAGAGCTAACATTACTAGAAGAAGCTAATCAGGATATCTTGGTATTAGTTAATAATATGGTTGAACTTTCAAATAGTGAATTTTCGTTAAAAAATGATTTTGTTGAGCCTTTATCTATTTCCAAAAAAATAGATTACTGCTCAAGTATTGTTCTGAAGAATGAGTTTTATAAAGAGATGACAGTGGTGACAGATATAGATCATTCAACTGATTTAATTTATGGAAATGTCAGACATTTTGTACAACTTATTTTTCAATTATTGTTTATTTCAAAAAAGTTAATTCCTTCAGGTCTTCTGACTTTTTCGTCAGAAAAAAGAGATGACTCGCATATATCACTAAGAGCAACATTTAAAGATTGTTTTGTTTCACCTAAGCAGATTGAAATAATGAATATGTCACTTCATGAATTGATGGAAGATGATACATTATTTGAAAGCATGTACGGTGTTGAGATGAGTTTGTTGCATTCTATGACAAAACTGCAAGGTGGTACTTTATACATAGAGCCTTTACACAATGGTATTGAAATGGTATTTACATTTGATCAAGCCCATATGTTAGATGTATATGGGGAAGAGAGCTTTGAGATAATCGAATTAGACGAACCGTTGCTACAAGAAAAAGAGAAAATAATCTTAGTTATAAGTAGTAATATCAAGCAATTGATGGCATTAAAAACAATGTTAGAAAATAAAGAAACCTTAGTTATTGTAACAAATTGCACGTCAGATGCTTTAAGTTATATTAAAAAATATAATATTGATTTAGTGATTGTGGATACTATATTGGATAATGAAACAGGCTTTTCCTTTGTTAATAATATAAGAAAATCTCATACTATTATTCAGTTACCTGTATTGATGATTGTTTCAACAAGCAAATATAAAGTCGAACTTAATGAAGTATATCGTTCGGGAGCCAATGATTACATTGAAAAGCCGATTGATGCAGTGGAGTTATCCGCGAGAGTTAAAATTTTAATTGGTATGAAACAGAACATAGAACAAGCCATTCATTTTGAAGCGTCTTGGCTACAAGCGCAAATTGAGCCACATTTCTTATTCAATACATTAAATACTATTATTAGTTTATCAGATGATGACGAAGATAAAATGAATGAAGTGTTTGATGCATTTATGACATTGCTACATAGTAAGTATCATTACGATAACGAAGGAATTATTACGTTGGAGGAAGAAATAAAATTAGTCAAATCTTACTTATTAATAGAAGAAACCAGATATGGTGATAAATTAAAAATAGATTGGCAAGTAGAGGAGACTTTAAATTTAGAGAAAATTAACATCATTTCTTTGTCAATACAACCTATCGTAGAAAATGCGATTAAGCATGGCGTATTGCCAAAAAGAGGGACTGGTACACTGACAATAATTATTGCTAAGGTAAATAAGTCGCAAGTAAAAGTAACTATACAAGATGATGGAAATGGTACAGATAAAAGCATGTCAGATTTTTTAAAGATGAGGTATCAAAAATTACCTGTTGGTATTGGATTAACAAATACATATTATCGATTTAAAAAAATTATGAAAGAAGAATTAGTTTTTGAATCTATAGTTGGAAAAGGAACAAAAGTTTCGTTTTATTTAGACTATGAGTAGAGGGGATATTTGTATGCGTACAATGATTGTCGATGATGAAATGCCTGCACTAAAACTACTTGAGAAACATGTGAATGGCCAAAATGATTTAACACTAGTATATAGTACAACTATTGGGGAAGAAGTTGTTGAAAAAGTTAAAGAACTGGACATTGAGTTATTACT
The DNA here is from genome assembly GCF_053667615.1 of Vagococcus sp. JNUCC 83. Taxonomy (NCBI): domain Bacteria; kingdom Bacillati; phylum Bacillota; class Bacilli; order Lactobacillales; family Enterococcaceae; genus Vagococcus; species Vagococcus sp. JNUCC 83. The sequence goes on from NZ_CM132204.1 coordinate 63,699, forward strand.
AATGGATATCAATATAGGAAATGTGTTGGGAATTGAGTTAGCCGAAGAAATTAATCGAATTAATCCCAAAGTCAAAATTGTGTTTATTACAGCTTATTCGGAATATGCTGTGACGGCATTTGAAGTCAATGCCATTGATTATTTATTAAAGCCTGTCACTAAAAACCGATTTGCAAAGATGATTCAAAAAGTTGGATCGATAGCAGAAGAAAAAGAAACGGAACAACATCCGTTGATTTTTGATGTGTTTTCAGAAGGACAAATATATAAAGATGAACAAAATCTTTTAGAATTAAGAACAAAAAAAGCCGCAGAATTGTTATTTATATTGTGGCATTTTTCAGATGGTGGTCTAAATAAAGAACAGTTAGTTGAGTTTCTTTGGCCAGATCAAGCGAAAGAGTCAAGCACAATGATGTTACACACAACGATATATCAAATTCGACAAGTGTTTAAAAAAAATAAATTACAAAATCCTATTGTACATAAACAAGGAAGGTATATTTTAACTTATCCTGTTAAAACATCATTGGATACGTTAAAGCAGATATTACAAAAAGCGTATACACTTGAAAATATTACGATGGTGTTAGATCTCTATAAAGATCGATATTTTGCCATTAGTGATTATCTATGGGCTGATGAATACAGTCAAACTTTACATCAAGTTATTTTAGAATACTTGATGAAAGCAATTGAGCAAAATCTTGTTGATCAACCTATTATAGCTCGAATTTTATATAAGTTTAAAGAAGATTTATTATTAGAAGAAGAATATGTAGAAAGTATCTACCGTTATTATAAACAAAATAATCAACATATTAGAGCTACAGAATTTTTAAAAGAAACAGATGAGTATTGGCGTAATGAGTTGGACATTCCATACTCACATTTTTTAGATAGATTAACATCTTAGGACTAATGAAAAGAAGGTATTGATATGCCTTCTTTTTGTTTATAAAAAAATTATAAAAATAAATATGTTATCCGGTTGACATGAAAGCGGATTTAAATTATACTATGAAATATAGAAAGCGCTTTTCGAAAAAATGTGGTAACCGGTTGATATAATTAAAAAAATATACTATCATTGGGGGAAACCAATATGTCAAAATTAAAAGAATCATTTAAAAATGCATCATATTTACAAAGTTCATTAACATTATTACTATTTTTTGCTTCATGGGGAGTTTGGTGGTCATTTTTCCAATTGTGGCTAACATCTGAAGCAAATGGATTGGGCTTGAGTGGAAGCGCTGTCGGAACGGTGTTTTCGGCCAATTCATTAGTTACCTTGATATTCATGTTTATCTATGGAACATTGCAAGATAAGCTTTATATTAAAAGAACGCTATTAATCTTTTCTGCATGTATTGCTACTCTAGTTGGTCCATTTTTTATTTGGGTATATGGCCCGCTTTTAAAGAATAATTTTAATCTAGGGATTATTGTTGGGGCAGTTGTTTTATCAGCAGGATTTTTATCATCAGTTGGGATATTTGAAGCTGTAACTGAGAGATTTAGCCGTTTATTTGATTTTGAGTATGGTCAAGCTAGAGCTTGGGGATCATTCGGCTATGCAGTTGTAGCGTTACTTGCCGGTTTTCTTTTTGTGAAAAATCCGGACTTAAACTTTTGGGCAGGATCATTTTTTGGCTTATTATTGTTATTAAATTTATTATTCTGGAAACCAGAGGCAGAGAAAAAAGCGAATAAAGATTTTGAAGACAAACAAGCTGAATCAAGCAGTGTGCCATCGTTAAAAGAAATGTTTGGTTTATTAAAATTACCACAGTTATGGGCAATTATTATATTCATCGTTTTTTCATGGACATTTTATAATGTATTTGACCAACAAATGTTTCCAGGTTTTTATACTAGTCTATTTTCTACATCAGCAGCTGGAGAAAAAATGTATGGGACACTAAATGCTGTTCAAGTTTTCTGTGAAGCAATTATGCTTGGTGTTGTACCGATTATTATGAGAAAAATTGGTGTAAGAAATACATTATTATGTGGTGTAACAATTATGTGTATTCGTATTGGCTTGTGTGGTTTTACGACTTCTCCAATTGCTGTATCTTGTATTAAAATGTTACATGCTTTAGAAGTACCAATGTTTATTTTACCAATGTTCCGTTACTTTACATTACATTTTGATACAAAAATGTCCGCAACACTTTATATGATTGGGTTCCAAATTGCAGCTCAAGTTGGGCAAGTTATTTTATCAACACCATTAGGGATGTTAAGAGACAATGTGGGATACCAATCTACATTTAAAATAATTTCACTAATTGTCCTTGTAGCAGGTGTTTATGCGTTCTTTATCATTAAAAAAGATGATCAAGATGTACAAGGTGATCCATTTATTAGAGGTTAATAAATTAGATAAATACATTTAGAAAGTAGGAGAATTATTATGACAAAAAAAGAAGCAATCGAATTAACTAACTCACGTTACCGCTTAGGCTACCATGTATCAGCACCATCAGGTTGGATTAATGATCCAAATGGTTTTTGTTATTTTGATGGGTATTACCATGTATTTTTCCAACATCATCCACACAGTGCTGAATGGGGACCAATGCATTGGGGACATGCGAGAAGTAAAGACTTAGTTCATTGGGAATCTCTACCTATAGCATTAACTCCTGGAGATAAAGAAGATGAAGATGGATGTTTTTCAGGTAGCGCCATAGAAAAAGATGGTGTATTATATCTGTTTTATACTGGACATCATTATTATGGTGACGGTGATAAAGATCATTTTTGGCAAAATCAAAATATGGCTTACAGTACAGACGGCATTCATTTTACAAAATATGAAAAAAATCCAATAATAGCAAAAGAACCAGGGGATAACACACATCATTTTAGAGATCCTAAAGTATGGGAACATGAAGGAACTTATTACATGATTTTAGGTAGTCAAGAAGAAGATGGACTAGGACGAGCAATTGTTTATTCATCAAAAGATTTATTAGATTGGGAGTACGAAGGCGCTATATCTAAAGCGAATGGGTTAAAAACAGAAGGCTTTATGTGGGAATGTCCTGACTTTTTCAATCTTGATGGTAAAGATATTCTATTATTATCTCCACAAGGAATCGATGCACAAGGTAAAGATTATTTAAATCTTTTCCAAACGGGGTATTTTGTCGGTGACTACGACTATGATAATGTTAAGTTTACGCATGGGGCATTTAAAGAGCTTGACAAAGGGCATGATTTTTATGCAACGCAAACAACAGAAGCACCAGATGGCCGACGAATTGTGATTGCTTGGATGGATATGTGGGAAAGTCCACTTCCTGAACAAGAGGATGGCTGGGCTGGAGCATTAACGATTCCACGAGAATTACGATTAAAAAATAATCATCTTTACATGACACCAGTCAAAGAATTAGAAAAATTAAGAGTAAAAGAAATTAGTAGTGATTCGGTTGAAGTGGCGCACAATCTACTTGTGGCAAGTGATGCTTCATCAAGTGAGATTTTAGTAGATATTCCATTAAGTGGTTCAGATAAAGAAGAAGTGACTTTTGCACTTAAAACAATAGATGAGGAATTAGTTTCATTAAGCTATTCAAAAGAAACAAATGAGTTTATTTTAAAACGTAGTGACAAAGATGACCTAAGATATGGTACAATTCAACCATGTGATAAGTTGTCATTACGAGCATTTGTTGATACAAGTTCAATAGAAATATTTATTAACAACGGAGAACTTGTATTTACAGAACGTTTCTACACAGAAGAAAAGACAAGTGTAGCTGTTACTGTTAGTGAAAAAGAAACAATCTCGTATACAGTTTATCAACTTGAGAATGATGCAGTTTCTTATAACTAAGGAGGTTTTATTGTGTTAATTGGTAGTATTGAAGCAGGAGGAACAAAATTTGTTTGTGCTGTAGGTGATGAGGATTACCGAGTAAAAGACCAAATAACGTTTCCGACAACAACACCTGAGGAGACATTAAAACAAGCAGTGGACTATTTTAAAAAATTTGATATTGAAGCATTAGGTATTGCCTCATTTGGTCCAATCGAGATTAGAAAACATTCACCAAAATCGGGTTACATCACAACCACACCAAAACCAGGTTGGAAAAATGTGAATGTATTAGGCTATTTACAACAACACTTAAATGTTCCAATGTCTTGGACAACAGATGTCAACGGGTCAGCATATGGTGAATATATTATGTCGACTTTATCAAATGAAAAGATAGACTCTCTTGTTTACTATACTGTGGGTACTGGTGTAGGCGGTGGAGCAGTTATTAATGGAGAACTTTTAGGAGAAGCAGGACATCCAGAAATGGGGCATACATTTGTTAAGCGCCATCCAGATGATTTGGAGTTTAAAGGTATTTGTCCTTATCATGGAGATTGTTTAGAAGGCCTTGTTTCAGGTCCAACTTTTGAGGCTAGATTAGGTAAAAAAGGTGAAACAGTCCCTTTAACAGATCCAGTATGGGATATTATGGCGTACTACTTGGCTCAAGCAGTTATTCAAACAACTCTAATCATCCGACCAGATAAAATTGTGTTTGGTGGAAGTGTGGCTAATGAGACCTTACTCGAAAAAGTACGTGAAAACGTTAAAGAATTGTTAAATGACTATATTGAGTTACCACCTCTTGATAAGTACATTACTCGCCCCCTCATTAAAAATAATGGGTCAGCAACTTTAGGTAATTTTGCTTTAGGGTTAAACCAATTACAAGAATAATACTTTATGAAAAGACTTTTATAATGAAATGAATTGTTATAAAAGTCTTTTTTATGCTATTCTAGACATAGAAATTTATGAGGGGAAAGAGTATGAGACCGAAGTTAGAAGATGTTGCTAAACGAGCAAACGTATCCAAAACAACTGTATCTAGAGTGCTAAATAATAGAGGGTATTTAAGCCAAAAAACCATAGATAATGTCCATAAAGCAATGGAAGAATTGAACTATCAGCCAAATGTTGTAGCGCGACAGCTTTATAATAAAAAAACCAATATTATAGGATTGATTTTTCCGACTGTCGCTAATCCATTTTTTGGAGAATTAGTTGAGGCGCTTGAAAAAAAATTATATGAGAGTGGATACAAAGTAATAATTGGAAACTCAATGAATAATACTAAAAAAGAGTCAGATTATCTGAATCAATTACTATCTGAGCAAGTGGATGGGTTGATTGTAGGAACACACAACCAGGGGATTAAAGAGTATAAATACCAAAATTTACCAATTGTTGCAATTGATCGAGTGATGAATGAAGATATTCCAGTGATAGAATCAGATAATTACCAAGGAGGAAAATTAGCGACACAGGCATTAATAGAACAGGGAGCTAAACAGATTATTCATACTAATGGACCTATCGAACTTGAAACACCTGCCAAGCGTCGGCGGTTAGCTTATGAAGAGACAATGTTGGCTTACGGACTAACACCTGAAACTGTCACACTAGATTTTAATATACCTTATCAAGAAAAAAAAGCAATTTTTTATCAATTATTCGAAACATATCCGAAAGTAGAGGCAATTTTCGCCTCAAATGACATGGATGCCGCGCTGATTCTTCAGGTAGCTAAAGAAAAAGGTATCAGAGTGCCAGAAGATTTGTTACTTGTTGGTTATGATGGGACACTCATGACACGTAGTATTTTGCCAGATTTGACAACTATTATACAGCCCATTGATGACATAGCCGAATTAGCGATTAATATTTTAATGAAGCGTATCAATAAAAAAGAAACGGATAAAGAGTATATTCTTCCTGTGACACTATGGGAAGGTAAGACATCAAAAAAAGGCAGCCATTTTTAGCGGTTGCTTTTTTATTTTTCATTTAAGAAATGAAGAGCAGTGTAAATGGCGGAAAAGATAAGCAAGAATACGAGAATAGAAATGACGATAATCGGTGGGTGGATTAATGATGTAGTTATATCAAGTGTTGTGGAAATAAGATAAAATATAGAACCTAACACAATGAATAACCATGCTTCAGAGCGTAAAAGAAAACTTTTCGAACGTTTAATTTGTTTGATATCATTTGGAGAATGGCTGGACTGTAATACTTTTTTTAATTCTCTATTTTCTAAATAAAGTTTATAAGGAAATAGGAGCCACCAGTCACCTTTAATCATTAATCGTTTATCCTGTAGATTTTCTACTTCCTTTAGTTCGTTTTTATATGTTCTTAATTCCATGATAGCTTGAACTGTTGTAAATGTTAAAAGAAGCCAGTCGGCACTAATTTGAAGGAATTTAATAGCTATTTGCATAAAGGACACTCCTTTTTTGTGATAGGTATAATTTTACAATATTTTTCACAAAAAGTATAATTTATAAAAAGAGGAGGGATAATTTGGAAGATGATTACATTATGCGTCAAATAAGGCTAGCAAGTGAAGGTATTGCTAGATTATTTAAAAAGGACATATCGAAAGACTTTTTAGGAGAGGTTCAAAAGGAGGATTCATCTCGTGTTTCTAGAATGGATTTAGTACTGGAGCATGTAGATAATCACCAATATCACGAAGCTTTTTTACTTGTAAACGCTCTAAAATTTAAAATGTCTCTTTATGATTTTCAACAAGTAACGGATTGGTTCATCAAATTGTTGAGGGAAAGACACGCCAATTATCCTCTCGAATTAACGAGTGAAGATATTGAAACTTACAAAACTAAATTAAATGCTCTTTTATAATAGGTTAATTTGTGTCATTATAGACAAGACATGACAGTTATAAAGGAGATAAATAAAAATCATGAGAAATATAAAAATGAGTATCGAATATGACGGGAGAAGATATCAAGGATGGCAAAGATTAGGTGATTCGGATAAAACGATTCAAGGAAAAATAGAAAATATTATTCATCAAATGACAGATGAAAGAATAGAAATTATCGGGTCAGGTCGAACAGACGCTGGGACTCATGCAAGAGGCCAAGTTGCAAATTTTAAAACAGAGTCGACCCTTTCTTTAAATGAAATGCTTGATTTTTTTCATCAATATTTACCACAGGATATTGTCATCAAACATCTTGAGGAAATGCCAGAAAGGTTCCATGCGAGATATAATGCAGTAGGAAAGCAATATAGTTATTACATTTGGAATGAGCGTGTACCATCAGCCTTTTATAAAAACTATAGTATGTACGTTCCGGAAACATTAAATATAACAAAAATTGAAGAAGCATGTGACAAATTAACAGGAACACATGATTTTAAAGGTTTTTCAGCGCTAAAGAAAACGAAAAAATCAACGACTCGTACTATTTCAGAAATAAGTATACAACAAGAAGGTGAATTAATTCATTTTACATTTGTTGGTGATGGATTTCTACATAAAATGGTGCGTATTATCATGGGAACACTATTAGATATAGGCACCGGAAAATTATCAATAGATGATATTGATACAATTTTTGAAACAGGTGTTAGAAGCCAAGCGGGAGATACGGTTCCAGCACAAGGCTTATTTTTAGATGAAGTATTTTATAAATAAAAAAAGAGGCTGACCCAAAAGTAAGTTTTTAAATGAAAATCACTAAACTAACAAAACAGAACTCCCATGAAGTCAGTGTTTTAATAAACTGATTTCATGGGAGTTTTCTATTTTAAGATTTTTGGGTCAGCCTCAAAAAGTCTAACTTTTAGGGTGCACTACACAAGTCACTCTTTTTTATTAGTCTTTTTTAAAGAATCGTATACCTGTTAAGATTGTAGCAATTAAACAAATAATAAAAGCAGTGATATAGACAGCGTGCATACCATAAATAAAGACATCCGGTCGATTGGCAATATAGGTTGTTACTTTTTGTCCATAATCATGACTCATTGCAGCATATAAGACAGAAGTTGATAAAGAAATTCCTATTACCATACCTAGGTTTCTAGCCAGTGAGTTCAAACTGCCAGCTACTCCTAAATCTTTCTTTTCTACATTGCTCATAACGAGTGTATTGTTGGGTGCTTGGAATAGGGCATTTCCTAACCCAACAAATAAAGAAGCAAAGACAAAAAAGATGAGAGAAGTCTGTTCTCCTAATGTTAGATACAATAGTTGTGAAAGTGTGATTAAAATTAGGCCGATAAAAGTTAGCAATCGAGCACCTATTTTATCAGTAATATACCCACTTATAGGTGATCCTACAATCATTGTTAAAGGAATAATCATCATTAGTAAGCCAGCAAAACTAGCTGAATAGCCTCGCGTATTTTGTAAATAAAAAGGAATCACAACGTTTGTAAAAAAATTAGTCACAAAAATCATAGAAGCAGTTAATAAGCTTAGGGTAAATACTTTATTTTTAAATAATGAAAATTGAATCAGAGGATTATCTTTGCTAATTTCAACACGGTAAAAAATAAACATAGTGACAAGCGCTATTGCTATTAACGCGATTGGCAGAGTATGGGCATACCCTAACTCTTGACCAATAAAAATACCTCCAAATAAAGTGAGAATCATCGTTGCAAATAAAATAAAACCGATAAAATCAATATTAGCACCCGATTTAGTGGAATCTTTTGGTAAGACTTTTTGTCCAAGAATAATAGTCAACACCCCGACTGGAACATTGATTAGAAAAATATATTCCCAAGAAAAGTGAGCTAAAATAATTCCACCAAGACCAGGACCCATAATTGACCCTAAAGAAACAAATGCCCCAATCATACCAAGAGCGCGTCCGCGTTCGCTCAGTGGAAAGACTTCCGTAATAATTCCTGTATTAGTAGACATTGTCATGCTTGCCCCAATTGCTTGGATAATTCTAGAAAGCAATAGTAATTCAAATGTATGAAACACACCACATAGTAATGACCCCAAAACAAATGTGATTGTCCCAATTCGGAAAATTTTTATTTTTCCAATACTATCTCCGATTTTTCCAAATAAAGGCAAACACGCACAGACTGTCATTAAATATATTGAAACAATCCATTCTGTTTGATTCATAGGAATGCTCATTTCTTTTGACATTACAGGTAGTGCGATGTTCACAATACTTCCATCCAAAGTAGACATGAATGTAAATAAACCAATGGCGACTAAAACAAGCCACCTATTTTTGTTAGGTATGTGAGTTACTTTTGTCATTAATCATTCTCCGTTCTTAAAATTACCCTTTTTTGTACTGTTTAACAATTGATAAACGCTCATCTAATTTATTATTATCTTATCTTACTATAAATTGTCATTTTTTTGTTAATAATTTGTTGAAGTTGACATACTTATAATATGATAAACTATTACTATAGAGTAAACTAGGAGGAAAATTCTTTTATGGTAGAGAGTAATGAAAGAGAGGTTGTTCACCAACTAGGTGAGTATATTAGAAAAATAAGAAAAGAATCAGGATTGACAATGGAACAGTTATCAAAAAAATCGGGTGTTAGTGTGCTATCAATAGGAAATATTGAAAATGGCCGGACTAATCCAACAATTAATATTCTATGGAAGTTGTCCAATGCTTTAAATATAACATTATCTCAATTGATAGGGTATTCAAATAACGTGAATATTGTATCGAAAGGAAACGATCCATACTTTATGAGTGACTTGACTAAAGGGTGGTTGGTTCAACCAGTATTTCAAGAAGATAACATAGAAGTATTTCGAGTCTGTTTAAAGGCACACTCTTCAAACAAAGGACAAAATCAACCATCAGAATCGGTAGAAGTATTAACTGTCATGAAAGGAAAAGTGGATATAAAAGTTGAAGGAAACACCTATCATTTAGAAGCGTATGATACGATCAATTTTCAATCTGGGATGATCCATGAATACATAAATAAAACAGAAGATGATGCCTTGCTAAGTATTGTTGTTAAATACTAAAAAATATATTATAATGTATTTTTATATATTATAATATATTTTTATTTAAGGAGATTAAGATGGAAAAGAAAATAAATAGTGTATTGTTGTTGGGGATAATCTTTGTAGCGATGAATTTACGTTCACCAATTACGTCTGTTGGTCCTTTAGTTGGACTCATTTCAGATGATTTATTATTATCTGGTGGGCAAGCAGGATTAATTACTACCATCCCATTGATTGCATTTGCATTAATCTCACCAATCGCACCTAAGTTGGCTAATAGATGGACGATAGAGAAAACTATTTTTGGTGCGTTGATTGTGTTGATTATAGGGATGGTTTTAAGAGCAATTCCAACATTATCTATGCTATTTCTAGGTACAACACTAATAGGTTCCGCCATTGCGATTTGTAATGTTTTAATACCTGGATTAGTCAAAAAAGAATTTTCTCATAAAAGCGGATTAGTTACTGGTATTTATTCAGTTAGCATGAATTTAACAGGCGCAATTGCCTCTGGTGTAAGTATTCCTCTTGTTAAAAAGATTGGTTTGGATTGGAATGTAGCATTAGGAGGATGGTCTATTTTAGCGGTAATGGCATTTCTGTTTTGGTTACCACAGTTAAAACGACGTGACATGGTAGAACAAACAATAAGCATAACAGATGATTCATCGGTTTGGTCTTCGTCTCTTGCCTGGTCGGTAACATTATTTATGGGGATACAGTCTTTTATATTTTATGTTTTAGTTGCATGGTTACCAGAAATGTTAATTGATAAAGGTTTATCAACAATACAAGCTGGTGGTATGTTATCTTTGTTACAAATGACGTTATTGCCTATAACATTTATTGTACCGATTATTGCTGAAAAGCAACCAAATCAAAAAAGTTTTGTGTGGGTATCGTTTATATTGTTTTTTTCAGGAATCTTTGGATTAATGTTAAACAATATGTTACTGGTTACTTTAGCAATCATAGCAATTGGTGTAGCAGGAGGTGTTGCATTTAGTCTTTCTATGATATTTTTTAACTTGAGAACATCAAGTGCAAAGCAAGCAGCTGAGTTATCAGGTATGGCACAGTCAGTTGGTTATTTATTAGCAGCAACAGGGCCGTTTTTATTTGGTTTTTTACATGATATGACAAAAAGCTGGCAATCTTCTTTAATTATCTTATTAGTGATGACAATAGTATTATTAGTAGTTGGATTAAATTCAGCTAAAAAGCGAGTGATATAAGAGGCTGACCCAAAAGTCTCTTTACAGAAAACAAGCATTCCAAAATGAAACCTCTCATTTCAGAATGCTTGTTTTTTCGTGATCTCTTACTAATATCCTTCCTATTTTTTCTCAGTTTTCTTAAATTTAGTGCCATTAACGCAAATCCCAGCTCCTGTGAAATCTTATCTTTTCCTCTTACAGAGAATCGATTGAATGCCAAATTAGCCTTCAGATTTCCAAAGGCTGGTTCAACATCTATTTTTCTTTGACGGTATATTTCTCCTGTGACATCCTCTTTCAAAAGCTCTCTTACGTGAGCCTTAAAATATTCCCAATTCCCATTTTTTTGAATCACTCGATTTTTACTACTCTTCGCACGAGTACATAATGCTCTAACTGGGCAATTTAAACAAGACTCACATTCATACATTTTAAGTTGTCTTTTGAATCCAGATTTATCCACTCGAGTAGAGTAATTTCTAAATTTGACTTCTCTATTATTCGGGCAAATATAAGTATCTGCCAATTCATTATAAATCCAGTTATCTGGAATAAATGGATTTTGTTTGTATTTTTTAGTGTGTTCTTTCTGATACATTGTATAAGTAATTAATGGAGTTCTTTCAAAATCATCTAAAATTGCTTGATAGTTTTCTTCACTACCATAACCTGCGTCAGCCACAATGTATTTAGGTAAGTCAAAATAAGATTTCTTGATAGTATCTAAGAAAGGAATCATTGTTTTAAAATCCGTTGGATTTGAAAATGTTTCATATGCTAAAACGTATTGATGATTGGTTGCAATTTGAACGTTATATCCAGGTTTTAACTGACCATTCATCATGTGGTCATCTTTCATTCTCATAAAAGTGGCATCATGATCTGTTTTAGAGTAGCTATTTCTACCGTTATAAATATCATGTTGTTCTTTATATTTTTTCTTTCTATAGATAAAGTTAGAAAAAGCTTTCAATGCTTTGGGACTGAACCCCTAAAATGAGACAGTAATAAAAACACCTATGCGATTACTTTTTTCCGATAGTCAACTGGAGATAAGTAGTCGTATTTTTGTTGAATTCTTTCTTTATTATAATAGTTGATGAAATTTTGTACAGTTTCAATTACACTAATTGTAGAGCTTCCAAGCTCTGGGTGTAATGAGAACGTTTCAGACTTTAGGATGGAATGAAACGATTCTATTGGAGCATTATCTGCAGGAGTCCCTTTTCGGGACATACTTCTGGTAATGCTCTTTTCTTTTGTTGCGTGATAATAAGCATATGAAGTATACACAGAACCTTGATCCGAATGAAGTATACATTTATCTGGAAGTTTAGGTAATTTATTTAGTGTGTCTAAAACACAAGATATGTCCTGTTTTTCACTTATTGTATAAGAAAGTATTTCTCCATTAAACAAATCCATAATGCTAGAAAGATAGAGTCTTTTAGGACCATAATCAAGATAAGTGGGTTTGTCAAGTTAAGTGTGTAAGTAATTTTAAATAATAATAGAACGACAATTTGACAATGAGTCGTCCTGTGATAATCTTCGAGGATAAGAGGGCATTTTTAATAAAGCTCTTGTCCCGATAAAAATTCACAGGACGAGAGACTCGTTGTCAAATTATATATATCCAACCTATTTTGATTAGTACCGATTATATTTTTCAACTCGTTTTGAAAAAGAATCATTAACAGTTAATTGATTAAGCACCATAGCCCAATTGTGAACGTGTCCACCTTCCCATTTACTTTGAAGTTCTTTTACTCGAAGATATAGCAGCTTAAGAAGGGCATTCTCATTAGGGAAAGCGCCTTTTTTAGTTACCTTACGGAAACTTGAATGAACACTCTCTACAGCATTTGTTGTGTACATTATTTTTCGAATAGCTGATCCATAATCAAATAGTTGTTCAACATGTTGAAAATTTCTTTTCCAAACATCAACAGCTCCTGGATAAATAGCCCACTTTGTTTGAAAGGTATCAAAAGCTGTTTGAGCAGCCTTTAAAGAAGAAGCGCTGTAAAAAGACTTCATATCCTTACAAACTTCTTTATAACTCTTACTTGGTACATAGCGAAGGGCATTTCTAACTAAATGAACTAAACAACGTTGAACCACAACGCCTGGGAAAATAGCTTTAGCACCATTTTCAAGTCCTGATACGCCGTCCATTGAAATAAATAGAATATCTTCAACTCCACGCTCTTTAATCTCATCAAAAATCTGCATCCATCTGTTTTTTGATTCTGTTTGATTTAACCAAAGGCCTAAAATTTCTTTATTTCCTTTTAAATCATAGCCAAGAATTGTATACACTGCACATTCTTTCACTTCATAATTTTCTCTTAGAGTGACATACATACAATCAACAAACAAGAAGGCATAGCATTTGGCCAGAGGTCTGATTTGCCATTCCTCAAGTTCTGATAATATTTGATCTGTGATATCCGACACCATGTCATGAGAAATAGTAAAGCCATAAATATCTTCAATTGTCGAGGCAATATCTCGTTGACTCATGCCTTTGGCATACATAGAAAGAACTTTACTTTCAATACTTGAAACGTCTTTGCTTCTTTTAGGAATAATTTCTGGTTCAAAAGAAGCATCTCTATCTCTTGGAACCTGAATGTCTAATTCACCGAAACTTGTTTTTAACTTTTTATTTCCATATCCATTCCGTCTGTTTTGAGTTTCTTTTTCTTGTCTTGACTGATTCTCATAACCTAAATGATTATCTAATTCTCCACGTAGCATAGCTTCAAACATCGGTCCAAAAACATCTTTTAAAGCTTCTTGCATATCTTCAACCGATTCTGGTTGATAGATGTCAATAATTGATTGAGCTAACTTCGCTGATTTTTGGTCTCTTTTCTTTTTAGCCACAGCTTCTCACTCCTTTAATCTATTGTAAAAAAAGAAAAACCGCGAAGCAACCCACTACCTAGGATGGTAGGTTACTTACACAGTTTATATTACACTCTCAGATAAGTGATGTCTGTTGTTAGTTTTTCTAGTGGCTTACTTGAACTAAAGTCTCTATCAATTACATTAGTAGTTTTAAAATAAATAGAACCATGACGTTTTTCTTTCTTTATTTTCACCTGACAACTCCATCCATATTTTTGCATAATACGCTGAACAACTTTATGATTCACTTTTATCTTTTTACGAAGTAAAAAAGTGATTTTTCGATAACCATAAGTGAACTTGTTTTCTTTACACAGCTGCTCAATCATTTTAATTCGATTATCGGCAACATATTCTTTCTTAGACCAACGATAGTAAGTACTTCTAGCTATCCCAAAATAGTGACATAACCATGTTATAGATAGTTTTCCTTTATAAGAATCAACTAAATTTATGAATACTTCTTTTTCCACATCCTTTCCAACTCCTTGTATTTTTTTAAAACATCAATTTCCTGTTTCAAGTACTTGTTTTCTCTTTCTAGAACTTCTAAAGGTGAAAAGTGTTCATTACCTTTTCCATAAGTATATTGTTTTCCCACACCTTGAGAGAATCGATAAGATTCTCCATTTCTATACCATTTCCACCATGTTTTCACCTGAGTTTTATTCCGAATGTTGAGTTTATTCATAATTTCTGATGTTGTTTTACCTTCAAGTTTCATTTTTATAGCTTCTTCTTTTACTTCTACTGGATAAGCAATCCTTTTAACCATAAAAAATACACCTCCGTTAAATTCATTTTACATGAATTCAACAGGGGTGTTTTTATATTTGTCTCATCTTTTGGGGTCAGTTCCCTTTTTTAGGCTCTTTACGCTCAGAACGAAGTTCTTTTCTCTCTTGAACATCTGAAGTATTTTCAATTTTAGTACTTAAATCACTTACTTTCATTTCCAACTCATCAATGATTTGTTTTAAATTTTCTGTGTTTAACTCATCATCTTCTGAACAAATAGATGGAATAATTTGCTCTTCCACAAGTTGTTGATAATAGGACTTTGACTTCTCTCTCAAAGATTCTTCATAACGTTGTGTGCTCTTTTTCCAAACGAAGGTATATTTATTTGCGTTGGCTTCTAACTTTGTTCCATCAATAAAAATAGCTTCTTCATCAATTAATTGTTGAGAAACAAGCTGATTTCTAAATTGAATAAAACATTCTTGAAGTATCGGTTGAACCAGTGGGTTCACTCTGAATCGATTAATTGTTCTGAAGTTAGGTGTCTGTGATTGCGTTAACCACATGGCACGAATGCTATCTTTAGACATAGCTTCTATCTTTCTTCCTGAAAAAATAGATTGAGTGTAGCCACACAGAATAAGCTTCAACATCATTTTTGGATGATAAGACGAAGTTCCCATTCGATGCTCAAAAACTGAGAACACATCCACAGGGATACTTTCTACTAATTCATCAATCGCAAAAGCGATATCATTTTCTTCTAAATAAATATCTAAATTCAGTGATAAAGTAACCTGTTTCGTGTTATAATTCTTATACATAAATAGCACTCCTTTTTAGTTGGTTTCGTCACTTTAATTATATAGGATAGTGCTATTTTTTACGTCAAAAAAGGAAGAAAATCGAAAAAAGATTTTCTTCCTTTTACTTTATTCTAGAGACTTTTGGGTCAGCCTCTCGGACTGTAAACAAAGTATTGATTAATTTTGATACTTTTTTTAAATTAATCAAATAAGTAAACGTCATCTGATAGTTTTTTGTAGGTGATCATATTCATGTCCTGCAATAGTGGTTTCTCCGACTTTTTGAAAGCCATTATTTAAATAAATTCTATTGGCATTATCATTAATTTTATCGACATTTAGCCCTATAGTAGAAAGGTTTGTTTCTTTTACTATTTCAGGTAAGGCATTCAATAATTCTTTAGCAACACCTCGACCTCGGTAATCTGGTGAAGTTACTATTGTGTCCAAATACCATTCGTTATCAAATGCTTCATATTCTGTAAATAAACGATATTCTTTTGACAGGTTATGTTGTTCTAAAATATCGTAAAATCCGTCATCTATATTTTTTTCATGATGGTGCGGATAACCAAAAGCTATACCTGCGATGTTGCCATCTATTTCTTTAACCATCGCATTTTTGTAGCCATACCGATGTGTAGGTTTTTCTTTGTATGCCTTGATTAAAAGATTTTTTACTTCTTTTTCAGAAAGTTTATTAAAAATATCAAGTTCCATATCTTTTAGTACTATCATGACTAAGTCAATGGCTTGAGTAGCATCTTCCTTTTTAGCAAATCGAATCATGATTAATTATTCCTCCTATAGTTATACATATGGCAACTATATCATGGGTGTTTTATAGTAGCAACTTAGGAAAATAAAATTAATAAAAAGGTATTGATTATTTTGTTATTCATAGTATAATGTGGAGGTGCGTGTATACACGTATTTCTTTTTTATTTACAGTGTGGGAGGAGAAATTTCCATCTCCATTAAACCACATCACGGACTTAAGGAGGTATGTCTCGTGGCAAAGAAAGTTGAAAAATTAGTTAAATTACAAATTCCTGCAGGGAAAGCAACACCAGCTCCACCAGTAGGTCCAGCATTAGGTCAAGCGGGTATTAATATTATGGGATTCACAAAAGAATTCAACGCTCGTACAGCAGATCAAGCTGGCTTAATTATTCCAGTTGTAATTTCTGTATATGAAGATCGTTCATTTACATTTATTACAAAAACACCACCAGCTGCAGTATTACTTAAAAAAGCAGCTAACATTGAAAAAGGTTCTGGAGAGCCTAACTCTAAAAAAGTAGCATCTGTTACTAAAGATCAAGTAAAAGAAATTGCTGAAACTAAGATGCAAGACCTAAACGCAGCTGATATTGAAGCAGCTATGCGCATGGTAGAAGGTACTGCACGAAGCATGGGTATCACTGTAGAATAATTATTCTACAGCGACTCTTGAAGTAGCTTCTCAGTCGATTTATATTGAAAAATATAAATACGTGGGAGGTACAACCGTTATAACCACAATCAAGGAGGAAACAAAATGGCTAAAAAAAGTAAAAAAATGCAAGAAGCATTGAAAAAAGTAGATGTAACTAAAGAATATCCTGTAGCAGAGGCGGTAGCTTTAGCTAAAGAAACAAACATTGCTAAATTCGACGCAACTGTAGAAGTTGCTTATAGATTAAATGTAGATCCTAAAAAAGCTGATCAACAAATTCGTGGAGCAATGGTATTACCTAATGGAACTGGTAAAACTCAATCTGTATTAGTTTTCGCTAAAGGTGAAAAAGCTAAAGAAGCAGAAGCTGCTGGAGCTGACTTTGTTGGTGAAGCTGACATGGTTGAAAAAATTAAAGGTGGATGGTTTGGTTTCGACGTAGTTGTAGCAACTCCAGACATGATGGCTCAAGTTGGTCAATTAGGACGTGTATTAGGACCTAAAGGATTAATGCCTAACCCTAAAACAGGAACAGTTACTATGGACGTAACAAAAGCTGTTGAAGAAGTTAAAGCTGGTAAAGTAACTTACCGTGTAGACAAACAAGGAAACATCCATGTTCCAATTGGTAAAGTATCATTTGACGATGCTAAATTAATTGAAAACTTTGAAGCATTAAATGATGTTATCTTAAAAGCTAAACCAGCAGCTACAAAAGGTGCTTATATCCAAAACTTAACAATTACAACAACTTTTGGACCTGGTGTAAAAGTTGACAAATTTTCATTCTAATTAATAAAAACAGTTGACCTAGATAACTGTTAATGTTATAGTTATCTAGGTTAAAATATTATGCCGAAGACAGTAGGTGGTTCTAGAACCTTAATTTCCTACCGAGGACAATGATTAATACAATCAATAGTCCCTCTATGTCAACGGTGGCATGGAGTTTTTTTATTATAAAAAATTCCACCATCTATTAATTTACGGAGGTGAAAATAAATGAGTGAAGCATCAATTGCAAAAAAAGCACAAGAAGTTGAAGTGATTTCTGCAAAACTAAAAGAAGCTGCATCTGTAGTTGTAGTGGATTACCGTGGTTTAACTGTAGAAGAAGTAACTAACTTACGTAAACAATTACGTGATGCAAACGTTGAGATGAAAGTTATCAAAAATGGTATCTTACGTCGTGCGGCTGAAAAAGCTGGATTAGAAGGTATGGAAGATGTATTCTTTGGCCCTACTGCAGTAGCATTCAGTAACGAAGACGTTGTTGCACCTGCTAAAATCATGAATGATTTTGCAAAAGAAGCAGAAGCATTAGAAATTAAAGGCGGTATTATCGAAGGAAATGTTTCTTCTAAAGAAGAAATCGTTGCTTTGGCAAAACTACCAAGTCGCGAAGGCTTACTTTCTATGTTACTATCTGTACTTCAAGCTCCTGTCAGAAACGTGGCTTATGCAGTCAAAGCTGTGGCAGAAAAAGAAGAAGAAGTTGCTTAATTGCAGCATAGTTTATTAAAAAATAAAAATTAAATAATCGAAAGATTTAAAATGGAGGAAAACAACATGGCATTAAACGTTGAACAAATTATTGCTGATTTAAAAGAATCAACTATTTTAGAATTAAATGATTTAGTTAAAGCTATCGAAGAAGAATTTGGTGTATCTGCTGCTGCTCCTGTAGCTGTAGCTGGTGGAGCTGCTGAAGGTGGAGCTGCTGCTGAACAAACTGAATTCACTGTAGAATTAACTTCTGCTGGAGATTCAAAAGTTAAAGTAATCAAAGCAGTTCGTGAAGTAACTGGTTTAGGATTAAAAGAAGCTAAAGCATTAGTTGATGGAGCTCCATCACCACTTAAAGAAGGCGCATCTAAAGAAGAAGCTGAAGAAATCAAAGCTAAATTAGAAGAAGTTGGCGCTGCAATTACATTAAAATAATTCATTATTTTATGTATCAAGAGGAAGAGAAATCTTCCTCTTTTTTTTGTTTTAAAATACCTTGGTGTTAAGAGTTGAGAAATTTGTTTTAAAGACGTAAAATAGAGGGGGTAAAAACAAAAGGAAAAAGAATTGGAGAATAGAATGATTAATCGATTACATGACGATAGTTTAGCCCTGCACACAGATTTATACCAATTAAATATGATGAAAACTTACTGGGAATTAGGTAGAGATGATAAACATTCTGTTTTTGAATGCTACTTTCGTGATATGCCATTTAAAAATGGTTACGCTATATTTGCCGGATTGGAACGTATAGTTGATTATTTTGATAATTTATCTTTTTCAGATTCAGACATTGACTATTTGCGTAAAGTGACAGATTATCCGGAAGAGTTTTTAACTTATTTAAAAGAATTTAGGTTTAAATGCACTGTCAGATCAGCTCTTGAGGGAGAATTAGTTTTCAATAATGAACCGATCTTTCAAGTTGAGGGACCACTGGCACAATGTCAGTTAGTTGAAACAGCTGTTCTTAATATTATTAACTACCAAACATTAATCGCAACAAAAGCTGCAAGAATTCGTGCAGTCTGTGATGATGATTTGATTATGGAATTCGGTACCCGACGAGCACAAGAATTGGATGCTTCTATATGGGGGACTAGAGCGGCATATATTGGAGGATTTGATTCAACAAGTAATGTGAGAGCTGGTAAAATGTTTGGTATTCCCATTGCTGGAACTCATGCCCATAGTTTGATTCAATCGTATTTAAATGATTATGAAGGGTTTAAAGCGTACGCACAAACACACAAAGATTGTGTCTTTTTAGTGGATACATATGATACGTTACGTTCAGGAGTTCCAAGTGCGATTCGTGTAGCTAATGAGATGGGGGATAAAATTAATTTTATTGGTGTCAGAATTGATAGTGGCGATATGGCTTATATTTCTAAAAAGGTTCGAAAACAATTAGACGAAGCAGGATATCCTGATGTGAAAATTTATGCTTCAAATGATTTAGATGAGTCAACGATTTTAAATTTAAAAATGCAACGAGCAAAAATAGATGTATGGGGTATTGGAACAAAATTAATTACGGCATATGATCAACCAGCTTTGGGCGCTGTTTATAAAATAGTATCGATTGAAAACGATGAAGGCAAAATGGTTGATACGATTAAACTATCGAGTAATGCTGAAAAGGTATCAACTCCTGGTAAAAAACAAGTTTGGCGTATTACTGGTGAAGATGGTAAATCAGAGGGAGATTATATTACTCTTTGGACCGAAGATCCTAGAAAAGAAAAAGAGTTATACATGTTTCATCCAGTACATACCTATATAAATAAAACCGTTAAGAATTTTACAGCACGCCCAGTATTACAAGATATCTATATTGATGGAAAACGTGTATATGAATTACCATCATTGGAGGATATTAAGCAACTATCAAAAGATAATCAAGATTCATTATGGGAAGAGTATAAACGTAATTTAAATCCTCAAAAATACCCAGTTGATTTGTCAAAAGAATGTTGGGAGCATAAAATGGCAACCATCAAAAAAGTACATGATATGACAAAGAAAGAAGCAAAAAATAATTGATGTAAGGGCATAATGAGATGAATGAAAAAGAGAGCGCGTTTTGGAAAAAATTTTTAAAAGAGACAGACGTTGAAAAACCAGTTTTTGGTGAGTCTTGGTCGTTTGGTGCTATTCCTGATGAGTTAGCTAGTTTAGTACTGCAAGGGAAAAAGACGGCAACTGCGAGCGCTAAACTTGAATATGAATGGGGAAATGAGGAGTTACCTAAAGCAAATCGTTATTATGATATTTTGTTAGATGGGAAAGAGAATCCTGTAGCTATCTTGATGACAACAAAAGTTTATGTGACACCTTTTAAAGATGTAACAGCTGAACATGCCTTTAAAGAAGGGGAGGGAGATTTGTCTCTTTCTTATTGGCGAGAAGCTCATTATAGATTTTGGACAGAATTATTTGACGAAGTATACCATAAAACAGTTGATATAGAGAATATGGACGTTGTTTGTGAAGAATTTGAAATGGTCTACCAATAAAAAAAGAAAGAAGATGCCCCAAAAGTAATTTTTTAAATAAAAATCACTTAACTAATAAAATAGAAATCCCATGAAATCAACGTTATATTTAACAGATTTCATGGTTTTTTTCTATTCTAGGATTTTAGGAACAGCCTCTTTTTTGTAACATAAAGACATGACTTACTATTTGTTCATTATCTGTTTATACCTATTTTAGTATAATATAATTGTTATTTTATATAAAAGAATTCAATTATTAGTTATTTTAAAATAAAATAAATTGTTTTTTTTAAAAAAGTTTATTAATTTGCTGTTTGTTGATTATATGAGTAAACTATCGGATATTATATTAAAAGAAGGGGTAAACATGGTAAAACAAAAAAAGGTATATGTAAATAGTTTTGGAAGGGGGCGTTTGCTAGATGATAAAGGGGAACGTATTTTATTACGAACCAAAAAAGCGTACGAACTATTCTTTTACTTATTCCATTTTAGAGATGAATTGGTAACGAAGGATGACTTGGTCAATGTATTATATCCTAATATGATCACTGAAAAAGGTGGCAGTAATTTACATACGACTATTTATCAAATTAGAAAAGAGTTCGAGAAACATGGATATTCGGATATTATTGTCTATAAGTCAGGTACTTATTTTATCAATACAATAATAGATAATGATTACGATCAAGTTAAAAATAGTTTGCAAGAAGGACTCTCAGAAGACTCATTATTAAAAATGTTGAATGTCTATGATGGTCAATATTTTGAAAAGGATGGTTATGAGTGGAGTGAATATTTAAGAAAGGATATTCATAGTAAAATTATATTGAGTGTAAAAGAGGCTATTCTTTTAGATGAATTATCGAATATTGCCTTAATGCAATTTTTACTTGTATTTAGAGATGATTGTTTGAGTGATTTAGAATTGTTAGGAATTATTTTAGATAATTTTTTAAAAAGTAGAGACCAATTAAAGATAAGAAAGGTATTGAATGAAGCAAAACAATATTGGAAGTCTGAGTTGTCTTGTGACTTGCCAGGAGAGTTTGTTGGAAAATATGAATAATATATTCAACACCCTCATCATTTGAAATGTTATGTAGCGCGCCTCAAAAGCTAGACTAAAAAATTTAACTTTTGAGGTACATTACAAGTAGTAATTCCTTAATTATGTTTTGTTTTTTTTTGATTTATGATAGGTAATCTCAAGATGAATTCAACACCAATAGGGAGTATGTTTTTAGCTTGAATGTTTCCACCATGTTCTTCAACGATTTGTTTAGCAATCGATAGACCAAGACCATTTCCACCAGTTTCCTTGTTTCTTGAATCGTCTTCACGATAAAATCGAGTAAAAATATGATTTAGTTTGTCTTCTTTGATGTGAGGTCCTGTATTTCTAATGGCTACTTCCCACTGTTTTTTTGATGTTAAAGAAGAAGTGACAGTAATAATATCACCACTCTTTGTATATTTAAAGGCATTATCTAACAAAATTAGTAATACTTGATGCAGTTTAGCAACATCTACAGTCGCTTCAAAGGAAATATTTTCTTTAAAGAGCAGTTGTTTGTCCTGTTCCTCAGCTATCAGTTGAAAAGGGTCTAATACCTTATGAATAAAAGTATTTGTATCAATTGTTTCCTTATCAAGCACAAGAGTATTAGAGTCTCCCTTAGCTAAAAGAAGCAAATCACTTGTTAGTTTGGTAAGTCGTTGGGCTTCATTTAATGCTTGTGCAATATGTTCTGATTCATCAATAATAGTATTGTTAGGATGAGTAAATAGTTTTTCTAAATTTAGCCGAATAATGGTTAGCGGTGTACGTAACTCATGTGACGCATTTTCTACAAATTCTTGTTGTTTTTTCCAAGATTTTAAAATAGGTCTCATAGCAAATTCGGATAATCCGTAACTAATAGCTAATGATAGTAGCCAAAACACAAACATACAGATTAAAATAATCACACGAGATTGTTTAACAGCTTCATCGATTTGATTAACATTGACTAATACTTGAATATAGGCAATATTCAAGTTGTTTTCGCTTGGTGAGATGGTAATACTACGAAATGAAAATTTAGAATCATTATTTTTATTTTTTAAAGATAACGTTGAAATAATATCAGTATTTTTTTTATCCAGTGTCGGTTCTTCTAAGTTTTCTAGCTTATCTTCCACGGATGAATCATTTAATATATTACCATTTTTATCCCATAGAACAACCACTGTATTAAATTGATTGTTTGGTCCATTAAAATTAAATTTTGGTGTTCCAATAGGCCCGTCTTTTCCATCTTTATTTAACATTCGGATTTCTCTATCCAATAAACTGGGGTCATTTGCCATTCTCTCTAAAGTTGTGTCTGTTTCAGTGTAAGCTGAATTTTGGATAATTTGGATAGTGATAAAGGAAAGCAGTGAAAAAATTATGGCAAACGCACCGCAATTAATTAGAAAGAATTTTAGGCGTTGCTGTTTTGAAGCGGTTGATTTCATAGTGCATCCTCTTTTTGTAAAATATAGCCAACATTTCGTATAGTAGTTAATTGTTTATTTAAACTTGTTTCTTTTAAATGCTTTCTTAAATGGCTCATGTAGACCTCAACAACAGATAAAGCTGTGTCTGAATCATAGCCCCAAATGCGATTAAAAATCTGTTCTTTTGTTAGGATGATGCCTTTGTTTTGTAGCAAGTACACAAGTAAATCATATTCTTTACCTTGAATTTGTAAAACTTTATCTTGATACTTCACTTCTCGTTGTAGCAAAAGACAGGTTAAATCACCGTAACTAAGTGTGTTATCTTCATATAATTCAAATGTTCTTTTCAAAATTGCTTTACTCCTCATGAGTAATTCGTCACGATGAAATGGTTTGGTTAAATAATCATCGGCTCCAACTTCAAAGCCTTCTAATTTGTTTTCAAGACTATCTTTGGCTGTTAAAATTAAAATAGGAATGTTGTTTTTATCATTTCTCAATTTTTTTAAAATGGATAAACCATTCATATTTGGTAGCATTAAATCAAGTACCACAAAATCATATTCACCAGACTCAACTTCATATAGAGCCTCATCTCCATCATAAACTTGTGTCACGTCGCCAAGCTCAGTAAGGATGTCACGGATATGTTGGGAGATTTCTTTTTCATCTTCAATGACTAAAATTTTTATCATGTCATCACTCCTTTATATAAACTTTAACTACATTATACACAATATACAAAAAAACAAATACTAACTAACCAGCTTGTGAGGAACTGGCTAGTTAGTCATATTATCTTACTTCCTTATCTAGGAGCACCCATACCGCCTCCCATGCCCATGCCACTTTGGACAGCATTACCATCTTGATCAATATTCAAAACATTTGAACTATCAAAGGCTATCGTACTTAATTTTTCGCCAGTTGTTTTTGTTCCTGTCGGGTATAATCCACTGGATGATTCTTTGGATGTTGAACCGCCAGAAAGTAAAGTATAGGTTGCATCATTAGATAAATCTGGACTAGAAATTACGACATGTTGAAATTCTTTCTTGGATTTAAAGGTAACGAGGGGAGTACCATCACTATTAGTTAGACTATACAACGTATCGGCTGGTTGAGTTGAGTTGAAGGATATGCCGACACTTGCTTGAGAACTATCGTCACTAACATTCATTGCCATGTCGGAAGTTCCTGTTGCAATCAGTGTTCCACCTGTTAAATTAAATGTGCCATCGTAGTCAAGGGCACCATTTCCACCATTAGTTGGTCCATACACAATAACCTCTCCACCTGACATAGTAATAGATCCATTACTATCTAATCCATCACCAGAAGCATCTATTGTAATAGTGCCACCTGTAATTTCTAAAGATTTACTGTCATCCGCTTGACCAGGAGGATTTCCTCCTTGAGAAAATGAGTCAGCACCAAACTGTCCTGTTCCATCATCTTCACTGCTACCACCAGCGTTAATGCCATCGTCGGATGCTGTAACATTTATAGTGCCACCGTTTAATTTTATGACACTTGACTCGATTCCTTCATAACTATGGTTAATAGAAATATTTCCATTATCAACTGTCAAACTATTATCAGCGTGAATCCCGTCATCTCCAGTATCAATTGTATAATCGCCACCTTTAATAGTTAATGTGTCATTACTATGAATCCCATCGTCTAGGGTATTAAGAGAATACGTTCCACTAAGTAATGTGACAGATTTTGCTTTTAATCCTTTATAACTTTCATTGGTATCAAATTGTTCTGTGTTGTATCCACCACTCGTTTTGATATTAATCGATGCTTTTTGGATAGAAAGTGCTGTTTCAGCTTGGATTCCGTCCCGACCACTTTTAATAGTAAATTCACCACCATCGATAGCAATAAATCCCTTATTCTCTTCAGTCGAATTATTTGCTTGTATGCCATCGCCTTCACTAGTTGTTAATTTATATGTTCCATCTTTAATAGAGACAGAATCTTTTCCTTTTAGGGCGTTGTTTTTTGCATCAATAGTATAACTTCCTGAAACTAACGTTAAATCATCTTTGCTTCGAATACCATTGTTGTAGCTAGCCTTAACATTTAGAGACCCTTCGCCATTAATCGTCAAATCATCTTTACTAAATATAGTGGCATCTGGCTCTGTTTCACCATCATTTAAGGTATAGTTTTCACCGTCAGATACTGTGTTTTTAGAGTTTTTAGCAAGAGTTATGATGGCTTTATCAGTTTGTTCGACCAGTATAGCAGGACCATCATTATTATGGATAGTTGCATTATTGAGAACTAGCTGAACTTTTTCTGTTTTATCACAGTTTATGATAAGTTGACCATCAGATAATTCTCCATCAACAATGTATGTTCCACCCTTAGAGATGGTCACAATCTGACCATCTGCGGTTGCCCCTTCACCATTAATATCAACAGAATTACCAAGTTTAATCTTTGTTGCATTTGATTCGTCATAGTCTGCATTTAAATCTGTATCAGAGTACTTTCCTAAAAGATCAGTTGAATCATCCACAGAAGAGGTAGAACTTTTAGTGGTTTGAGTCGTAGATGTTGCATTAGACTCCGTTTTAGAGTTTTGACAGGCTGTTAGTAAAAAACTAGGACTTAACAGTAAGACTAGTAAGAGTGATTTTTTCATAAGAACTTCTCCTTTCTGTTATAACGTATCATTATGTGTTTTACATCTTCCAAGAACGACAGGTAGGTTACCGTTTCTTACACGAATAGCATCTAACAGTTCTTTTTCATTTGTCCCTTCTTTTAAGATTAAGTGATATCTTAATTCATATAGACTGCCCATTGTTGTCGTTCTGACAGAATCAAGTTGTTCGCTCGTTACAAATTGATCGAATATATCTTGAAATAAGTCCGGATAATCTAAATCTTCAGAAATCGTTATTTTCAATTCTCTTTCGGTGAATTTTTGTTTTGATCCAAAAGGTGTCAAATAAAGAGCTATTAAAATGATAGTAACAAAAAGCGAGAAAATAATAGCGTAAACGATGAATCCCATACCAGTTGCCAAGCCAATTCCCATAGACCAAAAAATACTAGTGATTTCTCTTGATCCTCCAGCAACAGAACGGAATCGAACCAAACTAAATGCCCCAACGACTGCCATACCAGTACCTAGATTACCATTTACTAACATAATCACTGATTGAACCAAAACAGGAAGAATAGCTAATGTGACGATAAAATTTTTTGTATAGATATTATTTAAGGTGTGGATGTATGAAACCACAATTCCTAATCCAATAGATGTTAGAGTGCAAAGAACTAATTGAGTCAATTGAATAGTAGAACTGCCATCTGGAAATATACTAGCTAACATGTGACATCACCTCAACATTATTTTTATGGATATAGCGACAGTAAGTTTGAGAATATTTAGAAAAACTTGCTTTTCTTAAATGGTATTTGTTTAGTAAATCAACAAACCATAAAGGGTAAGCACCTAGGACTTTCACTTCCATGAGCACGCCAATTTCGGGTGCCACAATTTTCCCGTAACTTCCGTGTTGTAAGCATAAATCATGCGTTCGGTAGCGAATGTCGTGGTCGAAAGTAACTCTGAAATTTGAATCATCTGGTGTAAAAAGTGATAAACGATCATAGGATATGAGGACTCTGGGTTTAAGGTTTTTATATCGTTTATATACCCAATCAATTTCTCGATAGGTTTGAGTATTTGCTAAGTCATCTGACAAAATATTTTGGGTTTCAAGATTAACGTAATCTTTATAAGACATGTCAATTCTTCTTTTATAAACGGTGCCTTGTATTTTCTTCTTTAGTTCTAAAAACACATGAGTATCTTCAGTAGGTGTTTGATAACTTCTAACTCTTAGTTTCTCCTTATAAGCAGGTTTTTCCATCGAGTGCTTTATTAATAAAAAATCCTCTGTGTCATAATATAGTGACATAATAGTGTGTAACCCATAACTATCTATAGACATATGCTGTTGTAAATCTGTCATGAAGTGTTCATATGTATCTAAATCAATCATGTATTTATGTTCTTTTCGTTTAAACTCTTTTTTTGCTTTCATATTATTCGACTCCTTTAAAAATAGTATGGATATAGTTTATATGATTAATCTTAACGCTACCTTAAAGGGAAAAACGATTAGTGATTATATTAACAAAAATAATATTGTATTCTTTTAATTGATAATATTATGATTATTTTGTCTCTTTTTTAAGTTTTTTAATTATTTATAAAGATAAAAGTATTTATTTATTAAAAGTGAAAAAAATCACATTAAAGTATTTACAAAGAGACAGAATTGTTGTATATTATATTTGTGAAATACATAACGAATTTAATTCAGGAGGGTATTACTTTGAAAGATAAAAATAAAAAAACAGAAGTTAAAGAACAATCAGTGGTTGAAACGATTGATCATTTAGTGGAAAACGCTCAAGAAGCATTAAAAGAAATGAAAACTTTTGATCAAGAAAAAGTGGATCATATCGTTCACCAAATGGCTATGGCTGCCTTGAATGAACATATGCCTTTAGCCAAATTAGCAGTAGAAGAAACTGGTCGTGGAATTTATGAAGATAAAGCTATTAAAAATATGTTTGCTTCTGAAAGTATTTGGAATAGCATCAAGAATGATAAAACTGTTGGAGTTATCAATGAAGATGACCAAAAACAAATCATTGAAATTGCTGACCCAGTCGGAGTTGTGTGTGGGGTAACACCAACAACAAACCCAACATCAACAACCATTTTCAAAGCAATGATTGCGATTAAAACACGTAACCCAATTATTTTTGCTTTCCATCCAAGCGCACAAAAATCATCTGCAGCAGCTGCAAAAGTTGTAAGAGATGCAGCAGTTAAAGCTGGCGCTCCTGAAAACTGTATTCAATGGATTGAAACACCATCTCTTGAAGGAACAAACACATTAATGAACCATGAAGGTGTTGCAATCGTCCTTGCAACTGGTGGTTCTGGAATGGTTAAAGCCGCTTATTCAACTGGTAAACCAGCTCTTGGTGTAGGTCCTGGTAATACACCTGCCTATGTTGAAAAATCAGCTAAAATCAAACGTGCTGTAAATGATTTAATTACTTCTAAATCATTTGATAATGGTATGATTTGTGCATCTGAACAAGGTGTGATTGTTGATAAAGAAATTTATGATGCAGTGAAAAAAGAATTTGAAGCTCATCAAGTCTATATCGTTAAACCAAATGAATTAGAAAAATTAGAAAACGCCGTGATGAATGAAACTAAAACAGCAGTTAACCCTAAAATTGTTGGACATTCAGCAGTATCAATTGCAAAAGATGCTGGAATTAAAGTACCAGAAGGAACTAAAATTTTAGTAGCTGAATTAGAAGATGCTGGTCCAGATTATCCATTATCACGTGAAAAATTATCTCCAGTATTAGCAATGTTTAAGGCTGAGAATACTGAACATGGTTTAGAACTATGTGAAAAAATGTTAAAACTTAATGGTGAAGGTCATACAGCTGTTCTGCATTCTGAAGATGAAGACTTACAATTAGCCTTTGGTTTAAGAATGAACGCTTGTCGTATTTTGATTAACTCTCCAGCGGCTCAAGGTGGTATTGGTGATATTTACAACGAAATGATTCCATCATTAACTTTAGGTTGTGGATCTTATGGTAAAAACTCAGTATCTAAAAACGTTTCAGCAGTTAATTTAATTAACACTAAAACTTTAACGAAACGGAGAAATAACATGCAATGGTTTAAATTACCTGAAAAAATTTACTTTGAATTAAACTCTATTCAATACTTACAAAAAATGAAAGACGTTGAGCGCGTGTTTATCGTTTGTGACCCTGGTATGGTTGAGTTTGGTTACGCTCAAAAAGTAATTGATGAATTAATGAAACGTCAAAATAAAGTGAAATTTGAAATGTTCTCAGATGTGGAACCTAATCCTTCAACTGATACAGTTTACGCTGGTACAGAACAAATGATGAAATTCCAACCTGATACAATTATTGCTATTGGTGGTGGCTCTGCTATTGATGCGGCTAAAGGTATGTGGTTGTTTTATGAACATCCAGAAACTGAATTCTTTGGTGCTAAACAAAAATTCTTAGATATTCGTAAACGTGCGTATAAAATTCCCGAAGCTAGAAAAGCTAAAATGGTTGCTATTCCAACAACATCAGGTACTGGTGCGGAAGTAACACCATTTGCGGTTATTACTGATAGCGAAACACACGTTAAATACCCATTAGCTGACTATGCTTTAACTCCAGATGTGGCAATTATTGACCCACAATTTGTTATGAGTGTTCCTGCTTCTGTTACAGCAGACACTGGTATGGACGTATTAACTCATGCAATTGAGTCATATGTATCTGTTATGGCAAGTGATTACACAAGAGGTTTAAGTTTACAAGCGATTAAATTAGTCTTTGAAAACTTAGAAGACTCAGTTAAACATCCTAACTTAGAAAACCGTGAAAAGATGCACAACGCTTCAACTATGGCTGGTATGGCATTTGCCAATGCATTCTTAGGTATTTGTCATTCAATCGCTCATAAAATTGGTGGAGAATATGGTATTCCTCATGGACGTACTAATGCGATTCTTTTACCACATATTATTCGATATAATGCAAAAGATCCTTCAAAACATGCATTATTCCCTAAATATGATTACTTTAGAGCAGATACAGATTATGCAGACATCGCGCGTTTCTTAGGACTTAAAGGAAATACAACAGAAGAGTTAGTAGATGCTTTAGCTAAAGCTGTTGATGACTTAGGAAAACGTGTTGGAATCGATATGAACTTATCAGCTCAAGGTCTAAGTAAAAAAACATTGGATGCAACAGTTGATCGCATGGCAGAGCTTGCTTACGAAGACCAATGTACAACTGCTAACCCTAAAGAACCATTAATTAGTGAATTAAAACAAATCATTATTGATTCTTATGAGGGTAACTAATTTATGTTAAAAAAGGTGGCTCTATAATTTCTACTGTTGGTAACACAAGTTACCGACAGTTTTTTTGTATACAAAAACATGTGATATCCGTTAGAATGAAATTGAGAAAAAACAAACTAAGGAGGATACCACATGTCATATTCACAGACTATCAAAGATATCTTAAATATACTAGACCTAAATATTATTTTTAATGAAAATTGTTTATCTACTGAAAAAATAAAAGGCGTTTTCTCTCGGATATTCCATGGCTTTTTAGAAGAATCCCCTAAATGCTGTCCGCATTGTCAAAGTAATCACTCTAATATTATTAAATGGGGATATACAACTAGCCTAATTAAAATGCCTAGTGTTTCTGAATATGTTACTTATATTAGATTAAAAAAACGTCGTTTCTTTTGTAAAAAATGTGATACGACTTTTGTTTTAGATACCCCTTTTGTTTCTAGAAACAACTGTATTTCTAATAATTTAAAACGTCTCATTGCGAAACAGTTAACCTCTAAACACGCCATGAGTGATATCGCAAAACAAACGAGCGTCTCAACTTCAACTGTCTCTCGCGTATTAAAAGAGTGGTATGAACCGATTAAGAAGTATAGTTATGAACTTCCATCTGTACTATATTTTGATGAATTTAAATCTGTTAAAAAAGTAGCTGGTTCAATGAGTTTTATTATGATGAACGGTGAAACAAATGAATTAATTGATATTCTACCTGATCGAAGATTACCAAAAATTGAGAATTATTTTAATGGCTTCTCTCTAGCTAATAGAAAACAAGTAAACTATGTCGTTTCAGATATCTATCAACCTTACATTACTTTAACTAAACGAGTGTTCCCTAACGCTAAAGTCGTTTTAGATAAATTTCATCTCGTTCAACATCTCGGCAGGGCATTTCAAAAGATACGGATTAAAATAATGACTCAATTAAAATATAAAGATAACGGGGTTATCTATAGACGAATTAAAAAGTATTGGAAATTACTTCAAAAAAGCTATGACAAATTAGATTATATCCAACAGCATTGGCGTCCATCCTTTAAAGCGTATCTTTCTGAAAAAGAATTACTTGAACGCTTACTTACCTATGATTCTAAATTGACAGAGGCTTACAACACCTATCAACAAATTTTAAGAGCGATTCAAACAAAGGATTATTCTTTATTTTTGGAATTAATTAATCAACCAACAGGATTTAAAGAGTTTATTCCTGTTTTCAAAACATTTAAAAAATATCGAGAAGAAATAAAAAACACCTTTGAAACATCTTATTCAAACGGTCCATTAGAATGTATGAATAACCACATTAAAGTCATTAAGCGTAATGCCTATGGCATGAGAAGTTTTTATAATTTTAAGCTACGACTATCAATTTGTTTAAAAGAATCTACCTTTACATCACCAAAAAAGATCTAGAAAAATAAATGCTTTCTAGATCTTAAATTCTAACGTATTAATCCTTACCAACAGTAGTTGACAAAGAGCCAAAAAGGTCGGCTCAAGATAATCTTGGGCTGACCTTTTTTCTATTCAATTAAATCATACGTTGTCGTATTTGGTTCATAAACTAATGTTTGTTTTTCAATAGGAACAGTGATAGACGAAATAGCGGGGCCAACTTTTTCTTTGAAATTAATTTTTTTAAAAGTGTTATCCGTTAACTCAGCATATCCTTTGATGATAGAGACCTGTTTAATAGGTTGAAAAGTTATAACGTCATTCGATAAATCTAATTGATAGATATCCTTATCATCTGTAAAAAAGTAGAAAGCATCATTCTTTCCTAGATAACTTAGAGAATTAGTTTCAGTAATAGTTTTCTTTTCATAAAAAGGGAGATTTAGGGTTTTATTGATATCATATAAATTAGCATTATTTGATGTGTCATTTGCTCGTTTTTCATAATTTTAATTGTCAAATTAAGTTGGACAAAATATCATGATCGACATAACTCAAAAATACTTCTAATGGTGTTAGGTAATTTAGTGATTTTCTCGGAATCTTATTTCTTTTTGATGCAATTGATTGAATAAAAGATTCATCAACGCTGTTGAAATCCATATGTTTCAGTAATCCATCTTTACGTAATAATCCATTAGAATTTTCGTTTAAACCTCGTTGTGACGGTGTTCCTGGATCAGCAAAATAGATATCAATATCATTCAAGTTACTAACTGATTTCCAGTTAGAAAACTCTTTTCCACAATCAAATGTGATGGATTTAAAAAGATGATTGGGCACGTTATCAAACCAATTATTTAGACTATTTTCAATGTTTACTGCCTTTCTACCCGTTGGTTTTAGTGTAATAGTTACTTTTGAGAGTCTTTCAACGAGTGTGATGATAGCACTTTTATGATCTTTTCCAACAATAGTGTCACCTTCGAGGTGACCAAACTCATGATTAAAGTGTTGATAGTCCTCATTACGTTGATGGATAGTTCGTTTAAAGGCTTGTTTTCCTCTTTTTTCTTTATGACCATTTGATTTTCTTTTTCCCTTCATAGGTAACGATGACACGTCAAATGTTCCCTGTTTAAATAATCTATAAAGAGTTCTAACAGAGCATGAAATAGGAAACTCCGCACGACCAATAATGACATCTGGAGTCCACCCTTGAACCACTTTCTTTTGAATATATTCTGTTTCATCATCAGGTAAAGAAATAGGACGTCTACCACACTTCTTTTTATTGTTTTTATATCTTTTATAGTAATCTAGTGCAGATAACCCGTCATCAAAAGCTTTGTAAACATTATAAATAGTCTGTTTTGATCGTTTTAATAACTTAGCAACAATTATTCCTTTTTTATGTATATGATAATAAGATTCTATTAAAACGAGTTCATCTGTAGTAAGATGTGTATAGGTCATTTGTGAGCACTCTCCTTGTTTTCTTTTGTCGGAATTACAATTTGAGTGTATCACAAATGATTTTTTATTTGTCTAGCTTAATTTTACAATCGGCGTAATGTAAAATAGCCATTTTTGTTTTACGATTAGCATTAATTTCGAATGGATACAGTTGTCGATAGTCTGTCGTATACACAAAAATCCCTATAGTTATCGCACAAGATGTTACAATAATAATCAAAATAGATTTAAATATTCTTTTTTTGTTTTTTGTTGATGGGGATAAACCTAGTAATATAAAAAGTGTGATAGCTATTATTAAAAAAAAATAGGCAAAACGGCATTAATTAAGTGTTTCGATAGATACCAGTAGTTACTACTAATCATTATAAAAAACATCCTAAATAAATATGTCTATTAATTATAGCATAGTAGTGATTGATCAGTTTATTAAAATTTTAAAAACAAATGAGTCCGTATATGGTTTATATTTGATAATAGTGGTAGAATCAAGGATGTATGTTTTTTAGATTATAAGATATTACGGGGTGAAAAGGTGAAAAAAAATAATTCAAGTAGAAATATTATTATAGCAGTTACTGTGGTGATTGTTATCATTTTATTAGTTACGTTTAGTGCTATGCAACGAGATAATAACAAGAAAAGTTTACCAGGGCAATCTCAGACAAACAATGTCATTGCTAAAGTAGATAATGTGGTAAAAGCGCCATTTCGTTTATTAGAGAGTGGTGTTAAGAGCATTAATAATTTATTTAACACCTATACAGAAAATCAAGAATTAAAAAAACAAATTGATAAAAGTGTCTCACTCGAAGCAGAACTTGCTAGTCAAAAAGCTGAAACAAGAAAATTAAAAGAGCAATTAAAACTAAATGATACGTTAACAGATTACGATATCATTAATGCAAGTGTCATCAATCGATCACCAGATAGTTGGCAAGATGTGTTGATTATTGATAAAGGGACCAAAGATGGTATTGAAGTTAATATGGCAGTTATGGGAGATAAGGGGTTAATCGGTCGTGTGATTATTGCAGAATCTGGAAGTTCAAAAGTGGAACTATTAACAACCCAGAATCAAAATACGAATCACTTTCCTGTGATGATACAAACTGATGATGAAAAGTCAGCTTATGGTTTGATGGAAGGTTATAATAGTAAGACACACACTCTTATTGTGTCACAATTAACGAGTGTAGATAATATCAAAAAAGGTGACCTAGTATCGACATCTGGCTTGGGAAATAATTCCCCAGAAGGATTAGTAGTCGGTGAAGTGAAAGAAATTAAAAAGAATAAAACAGGGCTAAATGCTGAAGTGTTAGTGTCTCCTGTTGCGGATATGTATGATGTTTCAAGTGTGACGGTTATAAAACGTCTTGCAGGAAATCAAGAGGTGAAATAATGGCAAAGAAATCCTACTATCCATATTATCTTCCAGTCATATTATTTATTGCGATGTTAGTCGATGGACATGTAAGTAGTGCGATGATGGGGATGTTATCCATTCCAATGACGTTTACAAGTCACTTAGTCCTATTGATATTAATGTTTTCAACATTCAAAGTGAGTCAGTCTTATTTGATGATCTGTGCAACAGTCGTAGGGTTACTATATGATTCTTATTTTTACAATGTGTTAGGAATTAATC
Organism: Vagococcus sp. JNUCC 83; assembly: GCF_053667615.1. Lineage (NCBI taxonomy): Bacteria > Bacillati > Bacillota > Bacilli > Lactobacillales > Enterococcaceae > Vagococcus > Vagococcus sp. JNUCC 83. The sequence goes on from NZ_CM132204.1 coordinate 98,649, forward strand.
TTATTTTATTGCCTTTAATTGTATTTTTAATGTATCGTTTATTTGATTATGTAAAGCCTAATACGTTGACTTTGATTTTAAGTTTTATTGTGTTTGTGACATTGATTGCTATTGGTAGGGCTGTTTTACTTACAGTATTTAAATTAACAAATGCGACTTTTTTAGATTTTTTTACGAGAAATCTCGCACCTTCTTTATTAGTCAATACACTATATATCTGTTTATTAGTTATCCCGCTATCGAGGGTATATAGAATTAATGAAATAAAATGAGCAATTGAAATGTTTTTGTAACATTCCTATCATGCAAGTGACATGTATCTATGTTAGAATTTATTTATTGTTAAAGTTAATGAAAAATTAAATGATTAAATAAAGAAAATAAATGTGAATTTAAAAATGGAGGATGGCTAACTTTGAAGAAAAAAGTATTATCGACTGTTTTATTAAGTAGTATGTTGTTAAGCTCTATAGGTGCACCAGCAGTAGCTACTGCTGCAAGTGCAGATTCAAAAGTTGAAGAACAAAATAAAAAAATTAAAGAATTGGCTTCTAAAGAACAAGAAGCATCAAGTCAATTATCAAGTATTAAAGAAAATATTTCATCTATTAGAGAAGAAGCATCAGCTTTACAAACAAAGCAAGTAGAATTAACGAAAGAAATCTCTAGCTTAAATGGTGAAGTAAAAGATTTAGAAGCTCGTATTGCCAAACGTGATGCGTCTATTAAAGAACAAGCAAGATCAGTACAAGTGGATTCTAATAGTTCTAATGTTGTAGACTTAGTGCTAAATGCAGAATCTGTTTCTGATGCTTTGACTAAAGTGATGGCTGCAAGTCGTTTAGTTGGAGCAAACAATGATATGATGAAACAACAAAAAGAAGATAAAGATGCTGTTGAATCTAAGAAAGCATCAGTTGAAGAAAAAGCAAAAGAAGTTCAACAAACTGCTGTGACTTTAGAAGCTAAAAAAGGTGAATTAGAAGACCAAGAATTAGCTCAGCAAGCAACTGTGAGCCAAATTTCTGCTGAAAAAGCGACAGAAGAGAGTAAAAAAGAACAATATCTAGCTGAGCAAAAAGCAGCTGAACAAAAAAGAGAAGAACAACAAAAAGCAGTAGAAACAGCAAAAGCTGAGCAACAAGCACAGGAAGCTCAAAAGAAACAAGATATAGCTGCTGGTAAGATTGATAAACAAGAAAGTATTGTAACACCAAATGAAATTAAACCAACTCAACCAGAGCAATCAGTAACACCAACTACTCCTGTTGAGCCTGTAACGCCAGTTACGCCTGAGCCAAGCAACCCTACACCGGAAGAAAGTACGCCGGTAGCGACTACGCCAACACCAGCTGCACCAGCTGCTAATAGTAGTGCAGTAGTAGCAGAAGCTTATAAACATATTGGAAAACCTTATGTTTGGGGTGCTAAAGGACCAGAGTCATTTGACTGTTCAGGGTTTACTTCTTATGTATACCGTCAAGCAGCAGGTAAAGAAATTGGTGGATGGACTGTTCCTCAAGAAAGTGCAGGAACTCAAATTTCATTGAGTGATTTACAGCCTGGTGACTTAGTATTTTGGGGCTCTAGAGGAGCAACATATCATGTAGGTATTTATGTAGGTGGTGGACAATATATCCATGCACCACAACCAGGAGAAACTGTGAAAGTAACGAGCATGTCTTATTATTCACCAGATTTTGGTGTAAGAGTTAACTAATTTGATAAAAAAATCATTTTAGTGATTCGTAGTTTATTACTGCGAATCACTTTTTTTGTTGACAAACAATATATCATTCTATAATATATTGTTAAATGATATATCGCAGGATGATATATAGTTAGATTAAAGGAGAGTGAAAAAATGGAACCAATGACAGACTCGACATATTTAATCTTACTAAGCTTGTTAGAGCCAAGACATGGTTATGCAATTATGAAAGGCATAAGTGATATGACCAATGACAGTGTCACAATTGGGCCAGCAAGTATGTATACAATATTAAAAAAGTTAGAAAAAAAGGGCGATATTCGTTTAAAAGAGGATAAGGATAGAAAAAAAATATACGTCATAACATCCCAGGGTAAAGAAGAACTAGTAAAAGAAGTAGATAGACGACGTATGTTTTATGAAGCTGGTTGTTCTTTATTAAATGGGGATAAGGTGGATATTTATGATATGGAAAAATACGAAGATTAAATTGTCAAAAGGATTAGCTTTTTATGCAGAAAAAGAAAGTCTTTATTTTTCAGAAGAAGCCAAAAATGGTTGGCAACTGAAAAAAATAAGCCCATTTGGTTTCTATATCTTAAAAAAAGCACCAATTGAAGAGTCGACATGGGTGATTGATTTTTATAGTGAGAAAGAAGATGATGTAGATGAGTACATTGATTTTTATAGAGAAACTGGTTGGGAGTTAGTTGAAAATTATAGAAACCGTTATTTTGTTTTTAAATCAAGAGGAAACCATGTCTTTAATTATACTGATAGACAAACGTATAAAGAAAGATTAAAAAAAGAAACAACATGGATGATGCTTCAATCGTTATGGGTGTTTTTTCCTAGTTTGAGACTGTATCTAATCTTGATTTTTAATAATAACTTCGGTATGAGTTTGTGGTTAAGAGCATTGGTAAGTGGTATTTTATTTGCTGGAATTATTTTCCCGGTATTATTAAGTTGTTTAATGATATATTTTAAAGTGGTTTATCATAAACGTCCTGAATTATATCGTAATCCAAAAGCAATTGATAAAGCACAGAAATTTGGGAGAGATATTGTTGTTGCGATGATTATAGGAGCAATTTTTGGATTTGTAAGTAGTATGTTATTTTTTAAATAGGGAGGAAAAAAATGTTAGAAGTAGAAGGGTTAACTAAGTATTTTGGTAACATGGCAGCTGTAGATGATGTGTCATTTCGCATTCCAGATGGGAAAATATTAGGCCTAATAGGGCAAAATGGAGCAGGAAAATCAACCACATTTCGTTTGATACTAAATTTTTTAGATGCAGATGATGGAGAGGTATTATGGAATGGTAAGCCATTAACTGAAAAAGATTATAATATTATAGGGTACCTACCAGAAGAAAGAGGTCTTTATCCTAAAGTAACTATTGAAGATCAATTGATTTATTTTGGAAGATTGCGTGGGAAGAAAAAGAAAGAGATTGTTCCGTTGATTGATAAATGGATGGATAAATTTCAAGTAAAAGGCAAAAAAACAGATAAAGTAAAATCATTATCAAAAGGAAATCAACAAAAAGTTCAATTAATTGCTACATTAATTCATGAACCTAAATTAATTATTTTAGATGAACCATTTAGTGGGCTCGATCCTGTGAATGCGGAGCTTTTAAAAGAAGGAATCATCGAATTAAAAGAAAAGGGCTCTTGTGTCATTTTTTCTAGTCATAATATGGAAAATGTTGAAAAAATTTGTGATCATTTAGTCATGCTTCGTGATGGTGATATGGTACTAGATGGAGAAGTCCAGACGATTCGGGAATCATTTGGCAGAACACATCTTGAGATTGAAACAAGTTTAACATTAGATGAGTTAATGTTAGTTCCGGGTGTCATTGGAGTAGAAGAGGTTAGACCCAATTATTATCATCTTAGATTAGAGTCTTCTGAGGCAGGTCGATTGGTATTTGACACTGCGATGTCAGTGAGTGATTACATACCAATTTTTAATCAACAACCTCCAACTTTAGAGGAAATATTTAAAATGAAGGTTGGTGAGGATAATGAATAAGTTTTGGGTTGTTGCGTTAGAAACATACAAAAAACATGTGAAATCAGCTAGTTTTATTATGATGGTACTTGCACCGTTTTTATTAATTGCCTTCTCATTTGGAACAGGGTACCTTAGTTCTAAATTTGCAGATGTGAATGAAATAGCTATTGTTTCAGAAGATAAAGCTGTTAGTCAGTCATATTCTGAAATGGCTAAAAAAGATTTTGATATTAATAAAGATATTCAAACAGAGTCTCAAGCAAAAAAAGCACTGGAGAAAGAAGAAATAGATGGTTATTTATTAATCTCTGTAAAGGATAATCAGCTAAATGGTCAGTATACAGGAGTCGAAACTCTTGGAACAACAAACGAGCAATTATTACTAGGTTACCTGAATCAAATCCAATTATCTATTAACTCAGGATCATTGGGATTGACTTCAGAACAAGTGAGTAAATTATTATCACAAGCATCTTTGAGTGAAACACAAGTTAAAGTTTCAAATGGAACGATTGAAGAAAATAAAGATAATCGAATGGCTCTTACATTTGTTGGTTTCTTTATAGTATTAGCGATGTATATGATTGTCCTATTGTATGCTTCGATTACAGCACAAGAAGTGGCTTCTGAAAAAGGAACGCGTATTATGGAAATCATCCTATCAAGTACAACCGCAGCAAAGCATTTTTATGGAAAAATAATGGGGATTTTCTTAGTTATTTTAACACAGGTGCTTATATATCTATTTTCCGGTATTGTGGCGTACTTTTTAGCTAAAGATATGGATATGGTTAAAGGATTTTTACAAACTGTTTCTATAGAAGAATTGATAAAAGGTATTTTAGGGTATAATTTGCTCTATCTATTACTAGGTGTGTTAATTTATACGATTTTATCGGCATTTACAGGGTCTCTTGTGAGTAAATCAGAGGATGCAGCAAAAGCTGTGACTCCTGTAACTTACTTAATCATGATTGCATCGTTACCAACGATGATGTTAGGAATGTCTGATCCACAAAATATTTTAATTAAAATATTTTCATTTATACCATTTTTTTCATCGTTTGCGATGCCAATTAGAATTGCAAATGATAGTGTAACGAATTCAGAAATTTTAATTTCTTTAGGAATCCTTATATTAGCTGTTATTTTATTGCTAAAAATGTCTGCAAAAGTTTATAAATCAACAGTGCTAATTTACAGTGATAAAAATATGATGCAAGTCTTTAAAGATGCAGTAAAAGTAACAAAATCAAGATAAAAATAGGCTGACCAGAAGTCTTAAAACAGAAAAAAATCCCATGAAATCTGTTAATTATAACGTTGATTTCATGGGATTTCTATTTTGTTAGTTAGGTGATTTTTATTTAAAAAGTTATTTTTGTGTCAGCCTCTTTTCGTTATGTCATTTTTACATTTAAAAGATGGTCTGTATATGTCACAGTACCTGTTTTTGTTAAAATAAAGGTGTCAATATCATCCATGTTGGTTAAAACAACAATCATAGAGGTTTCTTTTTTCGCTTCTTTAATTTGCTCTAAATCAACCATCGCTAATAAGTCACCTTGTTTCACTTTTTGACCTTGTGTTACTCTAATATTAAAAGGTTTTCCGCCAAGATTGACAGTATCAATTCCCATATGGATTAAAATATCTAGTCCGTTAGTTGTTGTGATACCAATGGCATGTTTTGTTGGGAAAATAGTGGTAATTGTTCCATCAACTGGAGAATAAATATGACCATTACTTGGATCAATAAAGTAACCATCGCCCATCATTTTTTCTTGGAATACAGGATCACTCACTTCTTCTAATGTATGAGCTACACCATTTGCAATAGAAGTTAAACTAACCTCTTTTACTTGACTAGTTGGTTGGACAATAATATCTTTCGTTGTTTCTGCTAAGGTGTTTTTTTCTAATTGTTCTTTTGGAATACCAAAGAAATAAGTAGCTAAAAATCCACCAACATAAGCAACAAGTAAACCTAAAACATATCCCCACCATCTACCATTAGAGATTAATGGGATTAACGCTACACCAGAAGGGCCAATAGCAATCGCGCCAATATTTCCAATCAATCCGACAACAGCACCACCAATACCACCACCAATACACGCGGTAATAAAGGGACGACCTAAAGGTAAGGTTACGCCGTAAATTAAAGGTTCACCAATACCCAAAATTCCAACAGGTAAAGCTCCTTTAATCATTTCAGTTAATTCTTTGTCCTTTTTGCATCGAACCCATAATGCAATGGCAGCTCCGACTTGTCCAGCACCTGCCATTGCTAGAATCGGTAGTAGCATCGTTTGTCCTGTCTCATTAATCATTTGGACATGAATAGGTGTTAATATTTGATGTAAACCAAACATCACCATTGGTAAAAAGAATGTTCCTAAAATAAATCCAGAGAATGCACCACCTATGTTTAGTACCCAGTTAATACCACCAACCATGCCGTCAGAAATAAATCCAGCAAGAGGCATAATAAAAAATATTTCAATTAATCCAATAATGATCAAAGATAAAGTTGGAGTGACAATAATATCTATCGAATCAGGAATGACTTTATGCAACCTTTTTTCAACAATAGAAAGTAACCAAACAGCAAAGATAACACCTAAAATACCCCCTTGACCAGGAGAAAGAGCTTGTCCTGTAAAGAGATTTTTAAGAGGAACTTCAGGGTTCATACCTGTTAACATGACAACAGCACCGATGACCCCACCTAAAGTAGGCGTTGCTTTAAATACTTGAGCAGCGTTAATACCAGTATAGATAACTAAATAACCAAACATCCCATTTTTTAGAATGTTCATGACGTCAATATACTGTTGCCAAGTTTCCCCATTAATACTTTCAGCAGTTACTAAGTTTGTTAGGATAGCAGCAATCCCTGCAACAATCCCAGTACCGACAAAAGCTGGAATCATAGGAACGAAAATGTTAGAAATGTCTTTAAGGATGACTTTTAAGGTAGATTGTTTTTGTTTGGCTTTTTGAGATTCTTTCATTTCTCTGGCTTTTTCATTAACCATTTCTTTTCCTGAATGGGCTTCAGGGAAAGTTTCTCCTAAATCAACACCAGCCATATCGACCATCTCTTTAGCTACTTTATTAACTTTTCCTGGTCCAATGATAATTTGTAGTTGTTCATCATCGACTACTCCCAGTACACCAGGAATAGCTTTTAAACCATCTAAATCAACTAAATCACGATTTTTAAGAGTCATTCTAACACGTGTCATACAGTGAACAACAGAGACAACATTTCTCATGCCACCAACATGATCATATATTTGTTGTGATAATTCGTTTAAACTTAATTCATTCTTTGCCATAGTGTTTCTCCTTTATAATGTTTTTTTTATAAAACCTTTAGCCTGAGTTAATTTGTCCATAGCCTCATTTTTGCTACTATTTGTCAAAATCATAACAATAGCTAATTTGACATCTTCATTTGCTTCATAAAAGTACGTTTCAGCCGTTTCATAATCAACTTCTGTTGCTTGCATAATAATGCGTTTTGCACGCTCTACGAGTTTTTCATTGGTTGCTTTTACGTCGACCATTAAATTATTAAAGACTTTGCCGATCCCAATCATGCTAATAGTTGAAATCATATTTAAAATGAGCTTTTGGGCCGTTCCTGATTTTAGTCGAGTTGATCCTGTTAAAACTTCTGGGCCAACGTTGACTTCAATTGGAAAATCAGCACTTTGGCTAATCAGCGCATTTTTATTACAAGACAAACTGGCAGTTTTTGCACCTAATTCTCTAGCATAGTTGAGTCCGCCAATTACGTATGGAGTTCTACCACTTGCCGCAATTCCAATGACCATATCTTGTTTTGATAAATTTAAATCAACTAAATCCTTTCTACCAAATTCCATCGAATCTTCAGCGCCTTCGACTGCGATAGTCATGGCTTTTTCCCCACCTGCAATTAATCCAACTACCATATCAGGATTAACACCAAAAGTTGGGACACATTCAGCTGCATCTAACACACCCAGTCTGCCACTTGTACCAGCCCCCATATAAATAAGACGTCCTCCTTGGTTAAAGGCTCTAATCGTTTGGATAATTACTGGTTCAATGCTAGTTAATTCATTTTTAATCGCATCGGGTACTTTTTCATCTTCTTTATTCATTAATAAAAGAGCTTCTTTGACACTCATCGTATCTAAACCTAATGTATTTTGATTACGTTGTTCAGTAGTTAAATTAGTTAAATCGATCTTACTCATTATTATCATCCTTTCTTAATTCATAACTCATGCCTGCTTTGATATGGTCTATTAAGTGAATATCCTTTTTAACTACATGAGCTACAACATTTACTTTTTCATCTTTAGGTAAGTTAACTTTGGTAATTTGTAATTCTCCCATATAGCGTAAATACTCGTGATTATCTAACGTCACACTCCCTTTTGAGCGTAGTAGGATTTTTTTTTTGGGAATATTAGGTATTTGCTTAAATCGTGCATTCGCACTTCTTACCACATCGCGTGCTTCATCTTGGCGGTTGTGATGTTGACCAATAAATAGAGAGTTAAATTCTTCATCAATGGTATCAATATGGAGAATTAGAGTATCATTTTGTAAAAACTCTTTAAACTGAGATTGTGTTACTTCGTTTAAACCACCATCTCCGATATAAATGAAATCAGTGAGTTGATTGGCTAAATCTAGAGCACTTGCTAGAGGATGGATATAACGATGTTCTTCTAGTGTAGGTAATCCTTCATAAAGTGGGCCTCGTAAATCATCGTCACCTGGAACGAAACCTTGAATAGTAAATCCATTTTCTTTTAACCATTGATTTTTTCCTAAATACCATGTTTTATCTAATCCTGTTTCTGGGCGAGGATAGTAGTTATGCCATGCTTCTAAGTTCTTGAAATTTGTTTTGTGTTTGATTAGTTCATTAATATCATGTTGTGTAATCGTACTAGCATTTAAACCCACAGTGATATGATGGGAAAAATGTGCGATTAATTCATTTGAAATATGATAGTCAATTCGAAGACCTGTTATGCCAATACTTTTTAATTCTTCAATGTTTTTCATAGAAAATCCAGCTTTAGTCAAAGCATCACCTGAAATATCAACCATTAAACTTAGGGAGTTTTTTTTTGCTTCGAGTCCAAGTTCAGTGAGTCGGGAGTGATAGGCAGTCACATTGTCTTCTGGAATATGGAGAGAAGTGAAGATCCCAGAAAAACCGATTGCTTTCATTTTTTCTATATATTTTTTCTTTTCGTTTGTTAAAGATTGGTTCAAAAAAATAGAAAAACCAAACATAGTTGTAAACCTCCTTTTTGGGTTCGCTTTCAATTTACGTAACCCTATTATATCTTAATGGAATTTTTTTTCAATAATAATATATAAAAAAAAAAATTTTATTTCATGAACATATTAAGTGACTAATTGGAAAAGATTGTTTAAACTGTAAAAAACTAAATGAGGTGATGAGTTAATGGAAGAAAAAGCGATTTTTGCTGGCGGATGCTTTTGGTGTATGGTAAAACCGTTTGATGAGCTACCAGGAATTATAAAAGTAGTATCTGGTTATACAGGAGGGCACAAAGAAAATCCTACCTATGAAGAAGTTTGTAGTGGAACAACAGGACACACAGAAGCTGTGGAGATAACATTTGATCCTGAAATCATATCATACAAGCAGTTAGTAGAAATATATTGGCATCAAACAGACCCAACAGATGCGATGGGACAATTTGTTGATAGAGGAGACTCGTATCGCCCAGTCATTTTTTATGCCAATGAAGAACAATATAATGTTGCAATAGAATCTAGGAAACAACTTGAAGAAAGTGGAAAATTTGATCAACCAATTGTGACGCAAATTGAAAAAGCGCAAGTCTTTTATCCGGCAGAAGAATATCATCAAGATTTTTATAAAAAAAATAGATCACATTACCAAAACTATCGTCAAGCATCTGGCAGAGATAAATTTATTAATCAAAATTGGTAAATAAAAAGAGGCTGATCCAAAAGTCTTAAATAGAAAAATCCCATGAAATCAATTTATTAAAAGACTGATTTCATAGGATTTTTGTTTTTTTAGTTTAGTGATTTTCATTTAAAAAGTTACTTTTGGTTCATTCTTTTTTTAAAAGTGGAAATCAACAATTTGTGTGCCATGTACTTCATTTACTTTTAAAAATGAAGCAACTGTATCTAAGTTTTTGTGAGAAATACCTCCACCAGGTAGGATGGTAATTCGATTATTTGCATAAGATATTAAATCATTAATGTATTCTAAATGTTGTTCGATAGGAACAAGGCTAGAGCCACCGTGAGTTAAAATACGTTGGACCCCACGTTCACTGAGCCAATCTATTGCCTCAAATTGATCGTCTCGACTCATTGAATCAAATGCCATATGAAAGGTGACTTGCATACCTTCAGCCGCTTCTAGTAAGACTGACATTGCTTCTTCATCAATTTTATGTTGTTCATTTAGACAGCCAAAAACGACGCCGTCTACGCCTAATTGTCTTGCTTCTAAGATATCTGCTTCCATAATTTTCAACTCAATATCTGTGTAAACAAAGTTTCCCCCTCGAGGTCTAATAATCGCCATAACAGGAATACTTTTTTCACTGCAATAAGCCATTGTTTCAGCCATGACACCTTTACTTACTGTTGTCCCTCCGACAGCTAGATTGTCACATAATTCAATTCTTGTTGCTCCTGAAGCAATTGCTTTTGGAATATTTGTAAAATTTTCAGCACAAAATTCTTTAATCATCACCAAAAAATCCTCCGATTTAAATTCAATAGTATAATCATAGTATAGCATAAACAATCATGCACTGATTAAAATTATGGTATGATAGTCCTAACATTTATTTAGGAGTTTATATATGCTAAAAAAGAAAAAAGAATATGCATTTAATCATTTAGAAAACAGTCTTATGGTATTTCAATGTCCAAAATGTCAAAATGAGTTCGCGTTATCAACGAGTGGTTTAGTGTGTCAATCAAACCACCATTTTGACTTGTCAAAAAAAGGTACCATCCATTTTCCGCTTCATCATATGACAAGTGACTATGATAAGGAAATGCTATTACATAGACGAAAAATGATTCAAAAAGGATTGTACGAACCAATAGAAAAAGAGATTGCAAGCATTATCTCTAGACAACATCATGTTGATGTTGTTGTCGATATGGGGTCTGGTGAGGGAAGTGTGTTAGAAAGATTGGTATCTAAACATTCTATAAGAAGTCATGCGATAGGTTTTGATTTGTCTAAAGAAGGTGTTCTATTATCAAGTGATTTTTCGGAAGAAGCGTTTTGGTTTATTGGGGACGTGACTAATATGCCTTTTAAAGATGACAGTATTGACATTCTTTTAAATATTTTTTCACCTAGTCATTATGAAGAAATGAGCCGAGTGTTGAAAAGTGAGGGACTTGTTATAAAAGTCATCCCAGAGTCTTACTATTTAAAGGAATTAAGAGATGTTTTTTACTATGATTCTGAAAATAAACAAGAGTATAGCAATCAAAAAGTCTATCAAAAGTTTTTAAAAGATATGTGCTTGCTAGAAGAAAAACGAGTGACCTATGATTTCTTCTTTGAGCAAGAGGATTTTCAAGATATCTTGATGATGTCACCGATTCATTGGGGAGCAAGTGAAGATGCTAAAATAAGAGCAAAAGAAAGTTATTTTCAGAAACTAACAGTCGATGTGAAAATATTGGTTGGGAAAAAACGATGATTTGCAAAAGTATGGTTGTTTTTTCAAAGCGATAATGCTACAATAACATCAAGTCATTTTCAGCGGTTTTTATCAGATTCCTGTTCTGATAAAAGTTGGTGAGATGGCAAACCGCCAACGTAGCGACTCGCAGTGGATTAACACCGAGACGATACGTTTTTTTTATGCAAAAAATTAGGAAAGAAGAGACCTTAAGAATGAACCATATCGTATTATTTGAACCACAAATACCTGCAAATACTGGAAATATAGCTAGAACATGTGCAGCGACTAATTCACCACTGCATTTAATTGAACCGTTAGGATTTTCAACCGATGATAAACACTTAAAACGTGCTGGATTAGATTATTGGCACGATGTGAATATTACCTATCATAAAAATTTGGAAGCCTTTTTAGAAACCATAGGGGAGTCTCCACTTCACCTTGTGACAAAATTTGCTAGACATACTTATAGTGATGTAACATATGATGATGGACGTGATCACTTTTTTATATTTGGAAAAGAAACAACGGGATTGCCTGAAACATTCATGAGAGACAATGAGGAAAAATGTATTCGTATACCAATGAACGATGAACATGTGCGTTCGCTTAATTTATCGAATACGGTTGCCTTGGTGGTATATGAAGCTTTAAGACAACAGGCATTCCCTAATTTAGAAACGGTTCATATTTATGATAATGACAAATTAAGTTAGGAGTCGAATAAATGAAATTATATTTTGTGCGTCATGGAAAAACAGAATGGAATTTAGATGATAGACTACAAGGGATTAAAGATTCACCATTATTACCACAAAGTTATGAAGACATGAAAAAATGTGGTTTAGCGTTAAAAGATATTCCATTTGAGGCTATTTATACTAGTCCAATTAAACGTGCTAAAGAGACGGCTGAAGGAATTGTGTCACAGTTCGACACAACTATCCCAATGTATGAAAGACAAGGCTTTGTCGAGCTTAGTTTTGGGGATTTAGAGGGAGATAAGTTTACTGAAGCTAAACGACGTTTTCCTGATGAAATGTTTTACTTGAGAAATCATCCAGATAAGTATGATCCTTCAGCTTTTCGTGGTGAAGATTATCGTTCAATGATTGACCGAAGCACTCGCGTTGTAAAAGAGGCGATACAAGAAACTGATACAGGGCCATTGTTGTTTGTGGGTCATGGTGCGATGTTAATTGCTTGTATGAGGACATTACTAGGAGTGCCAATTGAAAAAATACGTGAAGTTGAAGGTATGTTAGATAATAACAGTGTCACTATTTTGTCTTACGACGATGGTCAATTTACGTTAGATGCTTGGAATAATACAGATTTTTTATAAACGAATGAAATGTTGAGGTGATAACAATGGACGACGTACAAGACACCCTTTTTTTAAAAGGGAATGTTGAAGCCATCTTTTTTGAGAATGCGACAAATTTTTATAAAGTGATGTTAGTCAAAGTAAAAGAGACTAATACAACTTATGATGGTGATGAGATTGTTGTCACTGGAACATTTGGTCAGATACAAGAAGGTGAGCCTTATTGTTTTTATGGCGAGGTAGTGAATCATCCTAAATATGGTGAGCAATTAAAAGTTGAACGTTATGAACAAGATAAGCCGACCTCTACAGAAGGGTTAGTTAATTATTTATCTAGTAGTAAATTTCCAGGTATTGGTAAAAAAACCGCCCAGACTATTATAGAACAATTGGGTGAAACAGCAATCGATGATATCCTGGATAATCCTGATTTATTGGATAAAGTACCAGGCCTAAATAAAAAAAAGAAAGACGTATTAGTCGCTTCTTTACGAGAAAATTATGGGATGGAGCAAATTGTTGTTGGGTTAAATCGTTATGGATTTGGAAATCAATTATCGTTTGCGATTTACCAATTTTATAAAGCTGATACGCTAAAAGTGATTGAAGACAATCCTTATCAGTTAGTTGAAGATATTGAAGGTGTTGGCTTTAAAAAGGCAGATATGTTAGCTGATAAGTTGGGAATATCTGCGACGTCCTCAGCACGGATAAGAGCAGCACTTATTCATGAGCTTTACCAAGGATGCCTCAATGCAGGAGACACGTATATGGAGGCTAGACAGTTACTTGAAGCTTCTATCAACGTCTTAGAAAGTAGTCGTGCTGTCGAAATTTCACCACAATTAGTGGCTGACGAAGTGATTAATTTGTCGGAAGAAGGAGTCATCATTCAAGAGGGGACTCGCTTATTTGAAAAATCCTTGTATTTTTCAGAAATAGGAACGGCCGCATCGATTAATCGTTTACTAGAAAAAAAGAAAAAATTGCCTTACAAACAAAAAGAAATTAATGACACCATAAAGATGATTGAAGAACAAAACAATATAACTTATGGTAAAAGTCAGAAAGAAGCTTTGGAAGAAGCGATTATGTCACATTTTTTTATTTTAACTGGCGGACCAGGAACAGGTAAAACAACTGTCATTAATGGGTTAGTGACGTTATATGCTGAACTAAATGGTTTATCTCTTAATTTAGAGGATTATACACAAAAAATTTTCCCTATTTTATTAGCTGCACCAACAGGACGAGCTGCAAAAAGAATGAATGACATGACAGGATTACCAGCTAGTACGATTCATCGCTTATTAGGACTTACCGGTCGAGAAAAAGATGGTGTCGAAGCAGCAAAAGAGTTAGAAGGTGGCTTGTTGATTGTTGACGAATTATCAATGGTTGATACTTGGCTAGTCAATACATTATTAAAGTCTATTCCAAATAATATGCAAGTTATTTTTGTCGGGGATAAAGATCAATTACCATCTGTTGGTCCTGGACAAGTATTGACAGATTTATTAAGAGTAGAGGACATACCTAAAAAAGAATTGATTGATATTTATAGACAAGATGATGGGTCTTCTATTATATCTTTAGCACATCATATCAAAAATGGTGAGGTGCCAAGTGATTTAACTGAAAACAAAAAAGATCGTTCGTTTATTTCATGTCATGTTAATCAAATAGAATCAGTTGTTGAACAGGTTGTCACACGAGCGAAGGTTAAAGGATTCTCAAATCAAGAGGTACAGGTTTTAGCACCTATGTATCGTGGAAAAGCTGGGATTGATCAATTAAATATTATGATGCAGCAAATTTTAAATGGTAACGAAACAGGTGAGAGAAAAGAAGTTAAATGGTTGGATAAAGTTTATCGAATTGGTGACAAAGTTCTCCATTTAGTTAACAGTCCGGAAGTTAATGTGTTCAATGGTGATATGGGTGAAATTGTTGGTATCACTTATGGAAAAGACACAGAAGATAAGGTAGATGAATTAACGATATTGTTTGATGAAACAGAAGTGGTTTACAAACGAAACGAGTGGCAAAAAATTACATTAGCCTACGCGTGTTCTATCCATAAATCTCAAGGTAGTGAATTTCAAATGGTTATATTACCTTTGGTCAACCAATACGGTCGGATGCTCCAACGAAAATTATTGTATACAGCTGTCACAAGAAGTCGAGATTTTTTGATTTTGCTAGGTGAACCAGAAGCATTCATACGAGCGATTGAAAGTCAAACGATTGAAAGACAAACAACTTTAGCCGAGCGCCTAAGAGAGAGTGATGATACGTTAGAACAAAAGCTAGAGGATGAAGAGGATTACCTACAAGAAAAAATAACTAGTGTAAAAGAATCATTAACTCACGTTGTTGAAGAAACGACGGCTCAGTTGCCAGAAAAACAAGTAGTGGAGACAGTGTCATTATTTGATAAAGAGTCAGTCGAGAAAAACGAAGAACAAGAAACAAAAGAATACTATATTTTAACAATGGAAAATTATCAAACGATTTCCCCTATGATAGGGATGGAGGAAGTTTCTCCCTATGATTTTAATCAAAAAAAATAAGCGATGGTTGATATCCATGGCTTATTTTTATACCCAAAATAAACGGTGTGTGGTTTTGAAGTGTAGTTTAAATTCTCGTTCACCAAGTTCTTCACCATCAGCTTGTCCATTTTGTGGTACAGGACAAGTTAATATTAATTCAGAGTCAATAAAACGATGTAAATGTGGTGAAGTGAGATGCTGTTTAAAAAATAATTTTATAATTAGCCATGCTAAAGATAATGGAAAAATTTTCTCAACAACAATTAAGTGAATATCATCAGTGAAAACTGAAGCAGTTGGATCAATCGCAACACCACCTCCAAAATAAGGGTGATTGGTTGAGGTACACAAAAAAGCTTTTTTAAATTCTTGCTTATCGTCATTTGCTTCAACAATTAAAGGAAATGACGGTTGCTTGAAAATCGATGAAAATGCCGCACTGACATATGATAAAGAGCCTAATTTTAATTGGTTTAATAAGGATTTGGCTTTTGAATGGTTAGCTGTTGCAACAATTTTTGCATCAATGCCAACACCAACATTATTCAAAATAAGTCTAGTTTCATTTGAGTGTATGTCGGTGGCTTGCATCAGACTAATTGATTTAGGGTACGTTGTATTTAATATACGTTCGAGTGCTTGATTGACTTTCCTTGGAATACCAACCCCACGAGCAAAGTCATTTCCAGAACCACTGGGAATATAGGCAATAGGAATTTCAGGATAGTGTTTCAAAGCATTAACAACTTCATGAAGTGTTCCATCACCTCCAAGAACAACTAATAAATCAGTAAGAGGTTCATCTTCTTCATATGGCTTTAATGTGCCAGATAAGAGGCCTTCGACTATCTCTTTTTCGTGTCCAGCATAATTAGTTAGATAGGTCTGAAAAGGGAGGTTTCTTTTGGTTAATTGCCTTTTGACCTCTTTGCATTGTCTAGCCCCTTTACCAGACCCTGCCTGTTGATTGACTAATAGATGCAGTGTTAAATTTTTCATAGAGCAACTCCTTAATAGTGACAGGTTCTAAAAAATGGATTAGTTTATTGAAGTCTTTTTTGGAGACGTAGTTGATCTTTTAATTGAATCCCATGTTCAAATAAATCGTTTTTATAATGATGAGTAAAATAATCAGTTTGGACATCAATAATCCGAAATCCGTGTTTTTGATAAAAATAAAGTTGCCAGATACTTGTAGAACCTGTGCAAACTTCAAGTACAGAGTAGTGATTTTCTTTAGCAAAACAGTCGGCAAAAGATAGAAATGTCGTTCCGATCCCTTTATTTTGATAGTTGGTATCAACTGAAATATTCATAATTTCTATGGTAGAGTCATCTTTTTTATCTAATGTCATAATTCCTACAATTTTATTATTATAAAGGCATTCGAACAAAAAAGCACGAGAAATATATAAGTTTATCATTTCACTACTAGGATCAGCTTCGTAAAGTAGTGAAAAATGTATGGTTGATAGAGTATTTATTGCTTTAATTTTGACGGACATAAAATTCTTCCTTTTTTGTTAGTCTTTACCCATCATACCAAAAATTTTGACATTTTGTAGAACAAAGGGTAGGATAATATCGTTATGCTTTATAACCGCAGTTCATTCATACCATCCTGCGATATCAAAACTAGGAAGGAGAAAAATAAAAATGGAAAAATCTGTATCAAAATCGAAAACAACTGTTCTAGTTGTCAATGGGTTAATTGCAGCATTATATGTGATTTTAACTCTTGTAGTTGCCCCGATTGCCCAAGGTCCAATCCAATTTAGGGTATCAGAAAGCTTAAACCATCTGGTGGTCTTTAACAAAAAGTTACTATGGGGTGTACTCTTAGGTGTTGTTTTTTTTAATCTGTTTTTTGCTGAAGGTGGCATGATGGATGTGCTATTTGGTGGTGGACAAACGTTGTTAGCGTTAAGTATTACAGCTCTATCAGCTAAATGGATTAAGAGTGAGAAAAAACGAATGGTTATTAATATTATTGCATTTTCTACGAGTATGGTGTTAATCGCTATTATGATTTGTATGTTATCTAATCAATCAATCGGCTCTGGGTTCTTTTGGGCAACATATGGCTCGCTATTTTTAAGTGAGTTAATTATTATGAGTATTTCAGCGCCAATTATGTACTCAATCAATAAAGTAGTCCGCTTTGATAAATTTTAATGAATAGACATAAAAAAGCCAGCAAGAAATTTTTCTTACTGGCTTTTTTTAACTTAATGGTTGTTTCAAGTCTTCTACTTGGGCAACAAAAAAGTCTTTTTTCTCAAGAGCTTTAACGATTAAATCGCACGTTTCTTTATCAGTATCAGCTGGTAGAGTGATGATTGTGCGACGAATATACTCGTCACGACCAACATCTAATGTGATACAACTTGCAATATCAGAATATTTTGAAATAATTTTTGTCATGTTTGCCAAGTCACCTTTTCGACCAGTTGAGGCAATCGTTAATGCGAAGCGTCCTTCGTTAACGTTCCATGACTGAGATAAGATACCTAGTAAACTGCTATGAGTTAAAATACCATAAAATTGGTCATTTGAGTCTAATACAGCGATGTATGGTAATTCTTTAATGGTAAAAAAGATTTTAAAGAATGATGAATTCAAATGAATGAATTTTGTTGCATTTTTTATTAAATGTGTGACTGGTAAACTCATGTCACCGCCATTCGCTTTATGACGATAGATATGCATTTTATAGATATTTCCTCTAAAAAATTTTCCTGTTTCGTCAAGTACAGGGACGCAGCGAAAACCAGACTCTTCTAAGATATTTAACGCATCTTCTAGCGTACAAGTTTCACTAACAGTCGTTAGTAATCTTTTAGGTATACAGACTGATTCAATTAACATAATGTGTGGCTCCCTTCATTTTTCATTACATCCTAATAATACCATAAACAAACACTGAAACAAAAGAACAATAAACCTGTTCAGTAAATGAACGAGTTTGACAAACCCTTCATAAAACGTTATAATTTAAAAGTTATTAATACAGTGGGAGGATTCTACCCTTGGCACAAAAAAAATCAGCATTAGCGTGTACGGTTTGTGGTTCGCGTAATTACTCAAAAGCAGTTAGTGATTCACAGCGTACAGAACGATTAGAAGTAAAGAAATTCTGTAAGTACTGTAAAAAGCATACAGTACATAAAGAAACAAAATAGAGATTTATTTAGGAGGAGTTTAATCATGAAATTCTTTAAAAGTGTTATTGAAGAGATGAAACTTGTTACTTGGCCAACTCGTAAAAAATTAGTAAAAGATGTAATTACAGTGATTCAATCAACAATCTTATTTGCGTTATTCTTTGCAGCAGTTGACTTCTTATTAGCAAAAATTTCATACTTAGGATTAAAAGGCTTGTAGAAATTACTAGAAAAAAGCGTTGTTCAGTGTTACAATTAAGTTGAAAGAAAAACTTCGGCTCTCTGAGGTTTTTTTATTTTATCATGAAAAGGATGGTTGAATTCTGTGGAGTCATTTGAAAGACAGTGGTACGTATTACATACATATTCAGGTTATGAAAATAAAGTGAAAACAAATATTGAATCTCGTGCTCAAAGCATGGGAATGGAAGATTTTATTTTTCGAGTAGTTGTTCCAGAAGAGGAAGAACGTGAAATAAAAAATGGTCAAGAAAAAATAACAGCTAAAAAAACATTTCCTGGTTATGTTTTAGTGGAAATGACGATGACAGATGAGTCTTGGTATATTGTACGTAATACACCTGGAGTGACAGGGTTTGTCGGCTCTCACGGAGCAGGAAGTAAACCAGCCCCATTATTACCTGAAGAAGTTACTCATATTCTAGGAAAATTAGGAATGAGCAAACGTGTCACAGATTTAGATGTTGAATTAGGTGAAACTGTGACAATTACAGAAGGTGCCTTCTCTGGATTAACAGGTGAAATCACAGAAATCGATTTAGAAAAACAAAAATTAAAAGTAAATATTGATATGTTTGGTCGCGAAACAAGTACAGAGTTAGACTTTGATCAAGTAGATAAACTATAAAACCGATATTCTTATCGGTTTTTCTTTTCACTTATTTTATATAAAAGGAGGGATCTAGGACGTGTGAAAAAATTAGTTGTTATTATGATTAGTTTATGTTTTACGATGTTAACAGGATGTCACTTAAAAACAGCTCCTGCTCCTTTGACTGAAACGGAAAAAGAAACAGCCATTGACTACACAAATACACCAACAGTTTTTATACATGGAGCAGGTGGAGGGAAGTATTCTTTTGGTGGGATGATTAAGCGTTTTGAAAAACAAGAAATAGCTACTAAATCACTTGTCATAACTGTAGCAAGCAATGGACAAATTTTAACTGATGTAGATAGAACATCTGACAGCTTTTCAGATAATAATCCAATGGTTCAAGTATTGTTTGAAGACAATCGTAACAATGAATGGGAACAAGCGGCATGGATAAAATCAGTTCTAGTGTTTTTACAACAAGAATATGGTGTCAAAGAAGTTAATTTAGTGGGTCATTCAATGGGAGGGATTAGTGGATTTAGATATTTACTACAAGATGGTCGTAACAATGAGCTACCAAGCATTAAGAAATTTATTGCTATCGGTTCTCCATTTAATGAGTTTTTAGATACATTGGACAATCAAACATTAGATAACTTACTAGCAAATGGTCCAAGTGAGAAAAGTGAACGCTATATATTATATGAAAACGAACAAGCAGGTATGCCTATTGATGTGGATGTTTGTTTAATAGCTGGGAAAATATCTGATGATGATTTAAGTGATAAAACAGTGCCTCTAAGTAGTGCTCTTGCTATTAATTCTATGGTACAACAAAATGGTAATCCTATTTCAGTTGAGGTAATTGAGGGAAAAGGGGCTGATCATAGTGGCCTTCATGAAAACAGTGACGTTGATACACTAGTTAGTCAATTTTTATGGTATAAAAAATAAAGTATTGACTTTTACCTGATAACTCGATAATATGAATGAAAGTTTTACATTTTTTGCAAGTAGGGAATAAGAACTGTGCTAAGAAAGTCGATGGATGCTGCAAATCGAACCAACTTATTCACCGAATTACACTTAAAATGCCATAATTAAATAATAAATTAAGAGATGAAGATAGATGGACTATCTTTAAATTAAGGTGGTACCGCGAAAAAGTCGCCCTTATGTTTTAAAACATAAGGGCGATTTTTTTATTATAGAAAGGGAGAATTGTGATGAGTTGTGGTGGGATGATACGATATCATTTTATTTAATAAATTAATCAACTTATTAAATGAAAAGAGGAAAAATCATGAAAAAAAAGATAGGCTTGTTAGAAGCAAGTTTAGTGTTATTAATCATTTTATGTTGTATTTCGATGGGCGTTATTGTATTTAAATTGTCACCGAATGTCGTGATTTTATTTGCGATAGCTATAACGATTGGCTATATGGTAATCAGAAGAATGCCACTGGAATGGGTAAATGAAGGTATTGTGAGTGGGTTAAAACCAGGAGTTATTCCTATTTTTATCTTTTTATTAGTTGGGGCACTGATTGCTGTGTGGATACAAGCAGGAATCATTCCAACAATTATGGTGATAGGGTTCAAATTATTAAGTGTAAAATGGTTTATTCCATCTATTTTTCTTGTATGTGCGATTGTAGGAAGTGCGGTTGGAAGTGCCTTTACGGTAATGTCAACAATTGGGATAGCTTTCTTTGGTATCGGTGTAACATTAGGGTTAAATCCTCCATTGATTGTTGGAGCGATAGCTTCAGGAGCTGTCTTTGGAGATAAGATGTCACCATTGTCAGAGTCTACTAATTTAGCTTCGGCTGTTGTCGAAGCTGATTTGTTTGATCATATTAAAAACATGATGTGGTCAACCATTCCGGCATTTTTAGTATCGTTAATTTTATTTACAGTGATTGGAAAATCAGATACAACAGCTGAATTATCAAATGTCAAAGAAGTGACACAAGTACTTGAATCAAATTTTTACATATCCATGTGGTCACTTATTCCGATTTTATTGATGCTCATTTGTGCATGGAAAAAACTACCGGCTATCATGACAATTTTATTAAATGTAGTCGTTGCAGTTGGGATGATTGTGATTCAACAAGGGGAAATAGATTTAGTTCAATTAGCAAATGTTATTGAAAATGGGTTTGTCTCAAAAACTGGTAATGAGCAGGTTGATATGTTATTGACTCGTGGTGGAATCAATAGTATGACGTTTACTGTTCTACTTATTATTTTGACGTTATCACTTGGTGGTATCCTAATGAGAATTGGACTTGTGACAACAGTTATTGATGCTTTATCAACTAGACTAACATCACCAAAACAACTGATTATTGTGAGTTTATTATCTAGTATTGGGGTGAATATTTTTATTGGTGAACAATTATTATCAGTTATTTTGCCAGGAAATGCATTTAAAGATGTGTATAAAAAAATGGATTTAGATCCAGTTGTATTGAGTCGTACATTAGAAGATGGAGGAACTGTTATAAATTATTTGATTCCTTGGGGGATTGCTGGTAGTTTTGTGGCGAACACGTTTGGTGTACCAACAATGAGTTATATGCCATTTGTTTTCTTTAGTTTATTGTCACCAGTATTTTCTATAGTAAGTGCCCTAACAGGAATTGGAGTAAGATACACAAAAAAAGTTGCCGATTAGGGCAACTTTTTTATTTAGTACAACATTTTACTTGTAAGAGCTTTTACCGGCTTATAAAGTAATGACACAATGATAATGGCTGCAATAGCGTTAATAACAGTAATATAAAGTGTTGAAAAACTGGCAAAAGCAGACACGCCAAACGTATTTCCCATCATAAGTTGGATAACTAAGTTTTTAAGGAATGTCATTGTAATTTTTGCAATAGCTGCAATTGTCATAATGACAGGAATAAACCATACTTTATTGTCATATTTTTGAAAACGATGATAAGCTAGTGTTAATACACCACCAACTACAAAACTCTCTAAAATAAAATAAGGAGCTTCAGCTGCAAAACCATTTAAAACATCAAAAATTGCAAAACCAATTCCTCCAGCTAATGAGCCCTTAAAAAAACCTAATGTTAAAACAGCAAGTGAAAGAATAGGTAACCCAAAGTGGAAAAATGGATTTCCTACAAGGGCGGGAAGTGGCACACGGATACTTGTCCCAACTACTGTTAGTGCGGCAAATAACCCCATCAATGTTATTTCTTTTATACTCCATCTAGAACTTGTTACCATGATTATCATCTCCTAAAGTCATTCGATTTGTTGCTTCTTGCAAGGCGCCATGCCACACATAACCTGTAAAGTCATTCAGATAAATGCCATGTTTAATAGCACTTGTTACATATGTTTTAGCTAATTTTACACTAGATTTTAATCCCAAACCTTTAGCAATTCCGGCAGTAATCGCTGCGGCAAAAGAACAACCAGCTCCGTGATTAGTATGAGTATTTAATTTGTCTTCATGAATAAACATAAAGTCATCCCCGTCATAAAATAAATCAGTTGCTGTTCGACCTTTAAAACGTGCTCCACCTTTAATAATGATCGCTTTTGGACCAAGCTCATATATTTTTAGGGCCGCTTGTTTCATGTCGTCTTCAGTTTCTATGACATCTATGCCAGATAAAATACGTGTTTCAACTAGATTTGGTGTGATGATATCTGCTAAAGGAATTAATTTTTTAATCATGGCATCGACCAAATCGGGTTGTAAGACATCATTATTAGTTTTGACAGCCATTACAGGGTCTAAAACAATATGTGATTGATGTTCTTTTGTTAAGTAATGTTCTAATAAATCAATGACAGGCAAACTTCCTAATAGGCCAATTTTTAGTGCGTCTAATGATCCTCCAGAAAAAGCTGTTTCAAGTTGTTTTTCAACTATTTCTGTTGGAATTGGGTAAATAGAAGGTGTTTTTGTTTGAGGGTCAACAGTTAAAATGCTTGTGATACTGCTAAGTCCAAACGTTCCATATTCTTCAAATGTTTTTAAGTCAGCCTGGATTCCTGCGCCTCCTCCAGCATCGGAGCCAGCAACTGTTAATATTTTTTTTACCATAGTGTCCACTCCTTGTGTATGTTGTATTAAATTTTATCATGTTGATTAATAAAACATACATCCAATTTTAAAAAATTGGACCCATCCAGTTGTGATATACTTGAATGTAAAGAGGTGTTTTTTTGGAGATTAATATAAACAAGTCATCAAGTACACCATTGTATCGTCAAATCATGAATCAACTTATTTATCAAATTAATGAGGGGATACTCTATCAAAATGAGCGACTTCCTTCAGAGAGAGAATTAGCAGAAAAGTTGGCAGTCAATCGGAGTACAGTGGTCAGAGCGTATGATGAGTTAAATGCACAGGGATTTGTTGAAAAGAGAGCGAGTAGTGGTACTTATGTGATTGGTCAGACTGAAGAGCAAAAAATCGATCATTTTAAAGATAGGATTCAATTTAATAATCAAAATCATGAACATCGACATTACATGATGAAAATGAAAGAAATCATAGCAAGAGAAAGCCAAGATGTCTTGGACGGCTTTACAGGTGAATTGCCTTACAAGATGATTCCAAATATCAACTTACCCAATGTTAATTGGCAAACCTTTTTGTCTGAAGATGTCTCAAGGCTAGGATACGTTCCTCTTAGAAAAAATATTGCGAAGTTAGTTCACACGATGTATGATCATGAGCCTAAGTTAGATGAGCTGATGCTTACAGCTGGAGGACAACAGAGTCTGGTGCTACTTATTCAAGCCTTGTTAAAACCAGGTGATACAGTAGTGGTAGAGGATCCGTCTTTTTTTAATGGTATTTCTGTTTTAACGGCCATGTCGATAAAAGTGATTCGTATTCCTGTAGATCAAGATGGTTTTAATGTAAATAAGTTTGAGGAACAAATAAAGAAAGCAAGTATCCAACTGGTTTTAACCAATCCAAATTTTCAAAACCCAACAGGTACATCGATGAGTATGCCAAGAAGAAAGAAATTAATTGAATTGTGTGAACTATACCGTATTCCGATTATTGAAGATGATGTATTTGGTCAACTATCATATGATTCTCCTAATAGACTACCATTACTAAAAGAACTATCACCTCAGTTAGTGATATACATTGGGTCGATTTCAAAAATATTGGGCAGTCGTATGCAATTAGGATGGATAGAAGCACCAGTGTATGTTTTAGATGAGGTGGCGAAATTAAGAGATGAGTATGAAACACAATTAAATATTTTTCCACAAGTAATGGCGTCATACGCTCTTGATGATTCCGAGTTTTTAAAAAAATTGACCGAGTTGCAACAATTATTAAAGCATAAAGTGGCTATTTTTATAGGAAAACTACAAGAAAAAATAGGAGAGTATTTTTCTTATACCTTACCAAAAGGAGGTTATTACATCTGGCTGACTTTTAAAGGAAGGACATTAACAGCAGAAGATTGGTGGATATGTATCGATAAAAACATAGCTGTTTTGCCAAGTTTTACTGTGACACATTCTGCTCAAAGTTGTCGTATTAACGTAGCAAGGATAGGTCATGAAGAGATGGATTTATTTATGATGAGGTTAGAGGAAATAGCTAAACATTGGAGCAACTAAACAAGAAAATAGAGATAGTGTGATAATAAATATAAGAGAAAGTATATCTTACAGAAATTTTTTGTTTTTTATGATAAAATGGTATCAACTTAAGACGTGTAAAAATTTATCGATTGAAAAATAATTCGTGTGAGTATCAAGTAAGCAATTATTTTAGTGAATGTATTGATAAATATGGATCGTGAACAAGAAAAATAATGAAAGAGGCTATATTGATTCATTCATATAGCATAATTGAGGTGGAGAATTAGTGAGTCAAGTGAAAATAATTCCTTTAGGAGGAGTTAGAGAAAACGGCAAAAGTATTTATGTTGCAGAGATAGAAGAAGAAATTTTTGTGATGGATTGTGGGTTAAAATACCCAGAAAATGAACAATTAGGAATTGATATGGTTATTCCTGATTTTTCTTATCTAGTAGAACGTCAAGATAAAATTGCAGGTGTATTTTTAAGTCATGGCCATGCTGATGCGATTGGTGCGCTACCTTATCTTTTGGAAAAAGTATCCGTGCCAGTATTTGGTTCAGAGTTAACTATAGAGTTAGCAAAAATCAATGTTAAAAATTATCCAAACACTAAAGATTTTAATGATTTTCATGTCATTGATGAGAATACCATTATTGAGTTTGCTCAATCAGAGGTTAGCTTCTTTAGAACCACACATACAGTTCCAGACTCAATGGGAATAGTGTTGACAACTGATGAAGGTCAAATTGTTTATACAGGTGATTTTAAATTTGACCAAAGTGCCAGTCCAATGTATCAAACAGATTTTGCTAGACTAGCTGAGATTGGTAAAAAAGGTGTACTGGCGTTATTGAGTGATTCTACAAATGCTGAGAGCAATATTTTATCAGCATCTGAAAATGAAGTGGCTGATGAAGTAGTGGATACTTTTAGATATTGGGAAGGTAGAATTATTGTTGCTAGTGTTGCAAGTAATCTACAACGTATCCAACAGGTATTTGATGCAGCTTATTTAAGTGAGCGTTTTGTTGTTTTAACAGGAAAAGACGTCGAGCAAATTGTTCGAACAGCTATTCGTTTAGGCAAGTTGACTTTACCAAATGATGAGTTGATTATTACTGAAAAACAAATGAAACAAAAAGAGCCACATGAACTAGTTATTTTAGAAACAGGTCGTATGGGTGAGCCGTTAAATACATTACAGAAAATGGCGAGTGGGCGTCACCGTTTTATTCGCATCACAGAAGGCGACTTAATCTATATCACAACTACACCGTCAACAGCTGTTGAGACAATGGTCGCAAAAACAGAAGACATGGTGTATCGTGCAGGGGGAACTGTTCAAACGATTTCTGATACAGTAAAGGTATCTGGTCACGCCAACCAAAATGATTTAAAATTAATGATTAACCTGATGAAACCTAAATTCTTTATCCCAATTCAAGGAGAATATAGAGTGTTGGCTAAGCACGCTGAGTTGGCAAATGAAGTAGGTATTCCATTTAAAAACATCTTTATATTGGGTCTAGGGGATATTGTAGAATTTGAAACTGGTCGTCTAAGGATGACAGGATCAATTGAAATTGAGAATGTATTGATTGATGGCTTAGGTGTCGGTGATATAGGGAATATCGTTTTAAGAGACAGAAAGATATTGTCTGAGGATGGTATTATTATTGCGGCAATTACCATTAATCGTCGGGAAAAGAAAATTATTTCACCAGCTAGAATTACGTCACGTGGATTTGTTTATATGAAATCTAGTAATAACTTGATGAAAGAAAGTGGCGACATTGTTGAAGCCGTTGTTTTAGAAAACCTTGAGAAACAAGATTTCGATTGGGGAATCCTAAAACAAGAGATCAGAGACCAAATGAGTCGTTATCTATACGAACAAACCAAACGTCGTCCAGTTATTCTACCAGTCATTATGGAATCTAGTCAAAAAAGAAAATAACTAATTGTTAAAAACACGTTACGGGATATTGTATCCAGTGCCGTGTTTTTTTATCGGTTGGTTTGTTGCTATCAGTTGAAAAGTTGGATAATCAATGGTTTTTTCATTCTGGATTTCTTCATTAATTTGATAAGTGTTTTAGTTATCCTCATTTTGAAAAACAAGTGTTTTATTTTCTGTTATAGCAATCAAATGTATTTTTAATAGGTTTTATGATAAAATATAAGCATTACAAAAGAATTTGTATTAGTACAGTTTTTTCAAAAAGTTATAACAATAAAAAAGCAATAAGGGGATACCTATGAGCATGACGAAGCATGATCAAATTTTAGCACACATCGAGTCATTGCCAGTTGGAGATAAGATATCTGTTCGAGGCATTGCTAAAATGTTAGGTGTAAGTGAAGGAACCGCCTATCGGGCAATTAAAGAAGCGGAAAACGTTGGTCTTGTATCAACCATTCAACGTGTTGGAACGATTAGAATTGAAAAAAAAACAAAAGAAAATATAAAAAATTTAACGTTTAAAGAGATTGTAAAAATTATTGATGGTGATGTGTTAGCTGGAAAAAAAGGATTAAAGAAGCCATTAGATAAATTTATTATTGGTGCGATGACGGAAAAAAGTATGTTGCGCTACATCACGCCAGGCGCACTGATGATTGTTGGTGATAGAGAAGGCGTCCAAAGGCTGGCACTGAATAATGGTGCGGCGGTACTATTAACGGGTGGATTTGACGTAACTAAAGAGATTATAGCACTTGCAGATAAAGTCGAAATGCCTATATTAAGAACATCACATGATACCTTTACTGTGGGGACGTTAATTAACCGTGCGATTAGTGATCAAATGATTAAAAAGGATATTGTGTTAGTAGAAGACATCCAAACACCTGAAGATGAGACAAGTTATATGACCACAAAAGATACGGTGGAAGATTACTTCAAACTAGTTGAGCAAACAGGCTATACACGTTTTCCAGTGGTTAATAAGTCAAACCGTCTTGTAGGGATGGTAACGACCAAAGATGTGGCTGATAAATCTTTAACGCAGTCTATCGAAAAGGTGATGACAAAAGATCCACGGCATGCAAAAGCCCATATGAGTGTGGCAAGTATTGGCCACCAAATGATATGGGATGGCTTAGAAATTATCCCAGTGGTGGAGGATGATTTGACTCTTGTTGGCATCATCTCAAGGCAAGATGTGATGCGTACTGTTCAATCTGCTCAAAAACAACCACAAGCGGCACATAAACTGACTGATCATATTACTAATCAAATTGTTGAAAAAGAATTGCCAGAAAGTGGTGATGCAGTCTTTACTTTTGTTGTAACACCTCAAATGGTTAATAATTTAGGAACGCTATCATTTGGTGTGCTAAATCAAATTATATCTAGTGTGGTCCGTTCAACTATGCTCTCACGTTACAACTTTCATTCAGTCATTGAGCAGAGTAGTTTATATTATTTTAAATTAATACAAATGGATAGTGAAATTGAAATACGTACACAAGTTATCGAAGTGGGAAGACGTTCTGGAAAAGTTGAAGTGAGCGTATTTAAAGATAATATTGTTTCTGCTAAGGCGATTGCAGTATGTCAATTGATGGATCCAATTTAGGAGGAAAATAATGCCAATTAGTCAAGAAATTTTAGAAGAAATAAAAAAATATAAAACGATTATGATCCATAGACATCAAAGTCCAGACCCAGACGCATTAGGCTCACAAGGTGGTTTGGGTGAAATTTTAAAAGCAAGTTTTCCTGAAAAAAATATTTACTTAGTTGGTGGACCTGTACATGATTTAGATTATTTAGTCACAATGGATGACGTGAGTGATGAGATGTATAAAGATGCTCTTGTTATTGTAACAGATACAGCAAACGAGCCGAGAATTAGTGGTGAACAATATGCTTTAGGAAAAAAAATAATCAAAATAGACCATCATCCAGATGATGAGCCTTATGGTGATTTATCATGGGTTGAGACGACTGCTAGTAGCACAAGTGAAATCATTTTTGATTTTTATGATGCACATAAAGATGAGTTGAAAATGACTGACAATGCAGCTAGATTACTTTATGCAGGGATTATAGGAGATACTGGACGATTTTTATATCCAGCGACAACTTCTCATACATTATGGGTAGCTAGCCAATTAACGAGTTACTCATTTGATGCTGCAAAGTTAAGTCGTTATATGGATGAAGTAGACGAAAAAATATCAAGATTGTCAGGGTATATTTATGAAAACATGATTTCTGATGAAAATGGTGCAGCTATGGTGTTGTTAACTCAAGAAGCACTGAAAAAATTTGATGTGGTTGATTCTGAAACTCCAGCGATTATTCCTTTACCAGGTAAAATTCGTGGAATATTGTCATGGGCGATTTTTGTTGAACAACGAGAGGGCTTCTTTAGAGTTCGTTTAAGAAGTAAGGGACCTGTTATTAATGGCATTGCTAAACGTCATCATGGCGGAGGCCATCCTTTAGCTAGTGGTGCTAATGCCAAAGACATGGATGAAGTAGAAGAGATGTTCCAAGAAATTAAAACAATTGTTAGTGAATATAAAATAAAATAAGCATATAAACTCTAAATACTTAGATAGATAATCTTCTAGGTTTTTAGAGTTTTTTTTACTTAATTAATAACAAAATATAAAAAAGGTTGTATTTGTGAGTTAAATCACTTATGATGAAAAGGAATTTATTTAAAAAAGGAGAGTTATATGAAGAAAAGTTTGTATGGTATGTGTTTAATGTCAACTGCTTTGTTGTTAGCAGCTTGTGGTGGGAGTGGTGAGTCTACTAAGAATAGTGCTACAAAAGAAAAAACAGAACAAACACAAAATGAAGAGAATCAAGAAACCTATGTTTATGAGAGAAATGGGCATGAATATGAAGTTGATACTGTGTCTGGTGCAACAACAGGTGAATACTCAGGAACTGAATATAAAGGTGAAGAAAAACAAGAGAAAATGTTTTGGTCAGGTCGGCCAGAAGTCGGGACTTTAAAGGGAGACTACTATACGGGTACGATTGATTTTGAAGATGGCTATATTGGTACAGCAGATGTTGTAATGGATGGTGATAAGTTATTATTGGTTGAGTTTGATGAGCGCGGTCCAGATGATTATTATTCAGAAACATGGGCAGGACAAACAAAAAGAACATCAGGTTATGCCAATTTCCAAGCCCAAAATGACCGTACCAATGTGACGTTAGTTACCATTGTTAATGGAATGACGATACTTGAAGATCAGATGTTAAAAAATAATAGTTTAACAGGAGATTTTGTGAGTGTAAAAGGCTCATCTAATAGTGTGCGCCGAGGATTTATTCCTCTAGCTGAAAAAATTGATAAGGAAACTAAAAACGGCTCCAACTTATCTTATCAATCAGTGACAAAAGATTTAGGTGCTGGATTATTTGCGCGCCTTATTATCATAACGGATAAAGAGAGTGGAAAAATAACAGAAGCTAAGTATAATGAATTTTTTGCAGATACAAAAGATGACATAAAAAATAAAGAAGATCAGCAGTTTTATCGTCAAAGTAAGTATGATTCAATCACGTATGCTAAAGAATCTGGAGTAGATTTTAAAAAGATTTCAGATGAATTAACAGAAAAAATTGTTAAAGATCAATCCTTAGGTGTCGCACCAAGTGATGATGCTATTAAGAATCATTATGATAGTGTGGCAACAGATATGAAAGAATTATTAAAATAAAAAAACGTAAAAATAAGAAAATCTTATTTTTACGCTTTTGAATTTAACCAATATTTTTTTCAGAAACTAGCTGTTGACCATAATCACCTGAATAGCTATCAACTACTTGGAAATCTTGTTTTTCCCAGAAACGAGTAGCACGTTTATCTTCTTCGACGAAAGATAGACGTATTTTTTTTGTTCCAGTATCTGATACTGTTTTTTCTAAAGCATTATATAATTCTTGGGCAAGTTTTGAACCTCTGTATTCTTCTGCTAATACAAAGTATCCTAGAGTACCTGTTTCTTTTTGAGGAAAATCTTCAACCCAGTCAATAAATCCCATTAATCTGTCACGATCAAAAATACCGTAGACATATTTTTGAGAAGGTGATGTTTTGGGTGGCAATTCAGTAAAGAAATTTTTTACCTGTTGTTCAGTTGGTTCAACAGTAAGATAATCAGTAAAATAGTCTTTGGTACTTAATAAAAATTCTTTAAAAATAGCTAAGTCTGCTTCGTTGTTTCCATCAAGTAATCTAATGTGAATAGAAGGAAAATCAATCGTATTAAAATGCTTCATAAAATATATACCTCTTTCTATCTGTATGGGAACAGTTATTACTACCTAAGAATAGCGTATATTTTGATTAAATAAAAGGTGTTATCGATAAAAAAATAGAAATGATGTTGGAGAGTTGATTTTTTGAAAAGAGAAAAAAATACTTTGCGAAACGATGATAAGCAAGTATAATAAAACAGAACGTTTTTGCGTTACAACTTGAAACAATTAATTAAGAAAGAGAAGTGAGACTAATGGGACGTAAATGGGCTAATATCGTAGCTAAAAAAACAGCTAAAGATGCAAACAACAGTAAAGTTTATGCCAAATTTGGAATTGAAATTTATGCAGCAGCAAAATCAGGTGATCCAGATCCGCACTCTAATCAAAAACTTCGTTTCGTTATTGATCGCGCAAAAACATACAATGTACCAAAACATATTATTGATCGCGCTATAGAAAAAGCAAAAGGATCAGGAGATGAAAATTATTCTGAGTTACGTTATGAAGGCTTTGGGCCAAATGGTTCAATGGTCATTGTTGATACATTGACAAATAACGTGAATCGTACAGCAGCAGATGTTCGTGCGGCATTTGGTAAAAATGGCGGAAATATGGGCGTATCAGGTGCTGTAGCCTATATGTTTGATAACACAGCTATTTTTGGGTTTAAAGGTGACGATGTTGATGAGATATTTGAATATTTATTGGAAAAAGATATTGAGGTAAAAGATGTCTTTGAAGAAGAAGACCAAATCATCGTTTATGGAGAATCAAGTGATTTTCATGCGATTCAAGAAGCGCTGAAAGAAAAAGGAATAACTGAATTTTCAGTAGCTGAAATCCAAATGTTGGCCCAAAATGAAGTAGAATTATCTGAAGATGATCTAGCTCAATTTGAAAAAATGATTGATGCTTTAGATGAATTAGAAGATGTTCAACAAATATTTCACAATGTTGATATGGATTAATTAAAAAAGTCAGAAGATTAACTTTTCTTCTGACTTTTTTTTCGTCTACTACCGACTGATTTCTGATTTTGTTGTGAGATTGGCTCATTGTCTTCATCTGTGTCTTTTACACGAAGTTCAAGTGAGTAGGGCTCTTTGTAGATAATACCATCTTTTTCGTATGACCCACCACTCACAAAAACGCCAAGAGGAACGAGTGAATCGGCTTCCTCATTAATTTTTATTGTCGCAACTTCTTCTAAATCTTTGTAACTACTACCTATAAGTAGTGTTCCTTTTGATATTTTATAAAATGGAATTAGGGTGTAGCTCTCTAGTTCATAAGCGTAGTCATTTAACTTAGTTGCTTTAATATAATTTTTGTCAATCAAATCATGAATGACAGTATCAATCACTTGATCGCTATCATCATTTAAAGTTAACGTTAAGAGTTTCCCTTGAATTTTTGGAGTGGTTGAATTGGTTTGCACTGTTTCGTCAAACGTTGCATCTTCAGGAACAATATTTTCAATTAGATTGGTAACATCCCATTTGACTTTTTGGTTTTTGAAATAGTAGATAAAGTTCAAAACGATAAAATAAGTTAGAACTATAAAAAGCAATAGGTATAGAGACATTCTCAAATAATTTCCATTTTGAAAATACCCTTTTACAATACGTAAGAGGTAAAGGGTCGGAAAAACACTTAGCACAGTTAATATTTTATTTTGTAATCTTGGGTTGATATTTAAGTAATTCAAAAATTTGGTGATGTTACTTAAAATCAGTGTTAAAAAAGCATCCATTAGCTATTCCCCCCAGTGGCAGTTTTATGTTCATTGGTTTTTGGGGAAACCTGGGTATCTGGAGTAACCGTATCGTCTGTCTTTTCAGCATCATTTTGAACACTATTTGATTGTTGCTGTTCTGAAGAAGGTGTATTGTTTTCCACAGATGATTGACTTTGATTTGTTTTCGATTCTCTACTATCTTGTTCTTGATTTTTTTCACTGTCATTAGTAGCCGTATTTTCAGTGTTTTGAATCATACTATTGGTTGTTTCATTGTAGTTGCTATCTTTGGTCGTTTCTGTTTGATGATTGGTTGTTTGTGTTGTCGTTTCCGTTGTTGATGTATCTGTTTTTTTGGTTTTATAATTACTCCCATCAACCACTGCTGTAGTTGCGCTAATCCCTAAAGCAATACTAAAAATAGCGATAGGCTTTAAAAAGGGAGCAACAATTTTTTTATCTTTTGCCATACATAATCTCCCCTCATTAGTATAAATCTTATTAATCCTGTTTAATTATATCAAATTTATAACATATTAAAAAATGATGTTTCTTCCTTTCGATATATTTAAACTATTTTTAATATCCATTATCTTAATTTAATTATAAAGCTTGCTATTTATTTGAAAAATATGGTAAACTTTTCATACAGTGAAGATTACGTTAAGTGTAGGAACCATCTGAAAAGATGATTCCTGCACTTTTTTTTCGCTAATTTTTAAGAAAAGAGGAAAAATAATGGCATCAGAAAAAAGATTACCAATGAATAAAAAGGAAGGGTTACTTTATGGTATAGTCATTTGTGGTATTTCAGCGACTACGATGTGTTTTTATAACTTATATTTGGGATTTGGAGAAATTAATCAAGACATGTTACTAACGTTTGTTAAAAGTTTACCACTGTTTTTCGTGATAGCGATGCTATTAGAAAATTTTGTGGTTAGTCATTTTGCCCATCATTTGGTCCATAAATTTAGTCATGATGAGGATAGTTTTAATGCTAAATTATTGTTTACTATTTTGTTTACTGTACTAGGAATGTCATTTTTTATGACGTTTATTGGGGATATTGTTGGTCATGGATTAGTCGTAAACAGTGCCACATTAAGTCGATTTGTTATGGCGTGGCCGAGAAATTTTGGTGTTGTTTTAGCCCTTGAACTATTGGTTGCTCAGCCAGTTGCTAGAAAAGTAATGGTAATGATTCACACAAAAAATATAGAAGACAATGTAGAATATGATTAAATGATAACTTTGATGGAGACATCAGAGTTATTTTTTTATGGTATAATTTGTAAAAATCAAGGTCATAAAAGTGGAGGATTATATGATTAAACCAAAAAGATTGCGACGAGGAGACAAAGTAGCTGTTGTTAGTTTGTCAAAAGGGTTATTGGGTGAGGCGTTTATTCAACATAATTTAGATATAGGAAAGAAACGCTTAGAGGATTGGGGGTTAGAAGTTATCTTTATGCCACATACGTTGAAAGGACTTGATTATGTAGCGAAACATCCTGAAAAACGAGCAGACGATTTAATACAAGCGTTTGAGGATGATGCGATTAAGGGAATTATTTGTGCTATTGGAGGGGATGATACCTACAGAACAATTCCATACTTGATGGAGAGCACGAAGTTTAAAGACCTTGTCGTTTCAAAACCTAAAATATTTACAGGATTTTCTGATACGACAATTAATCACTTGATGTTTTATAAACTGGGGTTGACGACATACTACGGGATGGCTTATATTCCAGATTTAGGTGAGATAAGTGAAACAATGCTACCTTACACGGAGCATTATTTTAATTACTATATTGAAAATAGTTCAAACTATGAGGTGATTAAACCTAGTGACACTTGGTATGATGAACGATTGGATTTTTCTGTTAATGCCCTAGGAACAGAAAGGGTTAGTTATAAAGATAAAAAAGGGTATGAATTATTGCAAGGTGAGGCTATTTTTGAAGGAAAATTATTAGGTGGTTGTATTGATAGTTTATATGATATGTTGACACCAAAAACTCATTTAGATGAACCACAAGTGATTGAGCATTACGATATTTTTCCTGATTTAACCACATGGCAAGATAAAATTTTATTTATTGAAACATCAGAAGTAAAAGAGTCACCAAAAGTATTTGAAGAGATGCTTACATTGTTAAAAAGTAAAGGGATATTGGATGTCGTTAATGGCATAATTGTTGGAAAACCGCAAGATGAAGTGTTTTATGAAGAATATAAACAAGCATTAACTAAAGTTGTTGATAATAAAAATATTCCGATTATTTATAATGTTAATTTTGGTCATGCGACGCCACGCTGTGTTTTGCCATATGGTGTTTGTGTCAGAGTAGATAGTGTTAATCAAGAGATTAGATTTTTAGAGCCTGTATTTGATGAGGGAGCTAGAAATGGAAAATAGATTAATAGATGTATCAACTGTATATCATTCAGCCTTACATTTATTTCCTTACTGGACAAAAGAAACATTAGAAAAGTGGGAGACGTCTTATGTAGAGATGATGGAAAAAACTCTTTTAATGGAACCCTTATCTGATTTTTATAAAGAATTAAGTCACTTTTCAGCAACTTTAAATGATGGTCATACATTGATTTATTTACCTAAAGAGGTTCAACAACCTAATGTATATCCAATCGTTTTTGACGTTGTCGAGGGGAATTTAGTCATTACGCAAGCAACGAAAGAGTATCAAAAGTACCTCTATAAACCGATTGCTAAGATGGACTCTCAATCAACTACTTCATTTTTAAACAGTGTAAAATCGTCTATCTGGTACGAAAATCAACAAGTATCTTTGGTTTATTATCAGAAGTACTTATCATTTTTTCATCCAAAACAGTTGTCACTCACTTTTGAAACAGGTGATTTGATACAAGTATATCCTCAAGAACAAGTAACATTTGTTGACAATCAACAGCAGAAAAATAATGTGGTAGAGACTGGTTCAATCGTAATCAGAGAGGAGGATAATAAAGTCATTATCAAATTGAATCATTTTCTAGATGAAGAGGTAGTCACAACTTTTTATGATTACATGGATTTATATAAAAAAGCAGATACCATCATCTTTGATGTTAGAGGAAATATGGGAGGAAATTCTGGGTTTGCTAATGAAATTTGTTCAGCTTTTTACACAGCTCCTTTTGAAACAGAATTATCCTTTCATCAAGTCCTTGATGCCGAATTATATGCTTCTGGTACACAATTTTACTATCATCAAGATATGATTGGAGAGAATCAATATATTCAGACGTTGAATCATCAATACTATAATCAAAAAATTGATCTATCTGAAGAGTCGCCTTATCAAGGCTTATTAGCAGAAAAAAGCGTGATTATTTTGCAAAATAGACAGACGTATTCTTCGGCAGAAAATTTTGTGATGAATTTTTGTGATAGACCTAAGACTTGTGTTATTGGAACTTATTCAGCAGGATCGACAGGTCAGCCGGCTCTAATACCTCTTAAAACAGGTGGGACGTTTATGGTGACAGCAAAAGGAGTTAAAATTCCGAATGGAAAAAACCATCACAATAGTGGTATTAAACCAGATATCATGATGGAAGAGACATTGAAAGAGAAATTAAGAGGTGAGGACAGATTACTCGACTATGCATTGCAAACTACTGTTTAGTTTTAAGTAGTTCTAAAGCGTATTGTAAATCAACATCTTCTGTTAAATGCTCAGGTGTCCAAGGAACATAAATATCAGGAGCGACTCCTTTACTTAGCATACCAAGACCCTCATCTACAAGAGATGTTTTAGATGTTGGATACATGAGAGTGAACAATGGGTATTCTTGGAAGCAACAATTGGCATAATCAAGAATTCCTAATGTGTTTCTTCCAAGAGTTGTTACTTTGTTAGATTCTTTGACTAAATTGACAAAACTATCACCACTGGAACCACAATAAACATCTGTTAATACAATAATTGATGAGGGTGACGAGGTACCATGAACGGTATAATCAAGCACAGGACTATCAGTAAACGGAATAAATCCTGTTTGATTTTTCTCTATGTGGTGTTTAAAAAAATCTAATTCTGATTGAATGAATTGTCTAGATACATCATCTAACTCTTCAGACTCTAAAAAAGGTTGAAAAGCCTTTTGACGTAAATCGTAGTTTCGTTGTGTTACGTTATAGTACATCAATTCGTTTGGCTTATTTAAATCATCTAATTTAAAAGTTTGTTTAAACAAATAACTGAGTAAAGGAAAATAACTCATGTCACTCCCACCGTTATTAATACGGACATCAATAATTAAAGAATCAATTCTATCTAGTAAGTGTTTATTATCATGAATTAATGCTGAAATAGGCTGTTCAGCATAAAAATCACTTAAAACCATGTACCCAGTTTTTTCATCTAGCAACTCAAAAGAATAAACACTTTTTTTGGGGCATATGTCTTGTTCTTTTGGTGTTTCGATGACGTCACCATTAGATAGAGTAAGCTGATTGGATTTTCCTAATAAATAAGTAAAATTTTGTCTTTCAGGTACAGAATCAAGAATAGCTTCATTATCTTTTGCAATCTCAGAAATAGCTTGGTTGTCAATTTTAATGATTTCTTGTCCAATAACTAAGGGACAACTTTCTGAAAATAACTCCGAAACATAAAGCTTATCGTTGAATCGTCGTGTTAAAAAAGTGATTTTAGGGATATCCATCGTTGGTTCAATTAAGGTTAGATGAGCATCTTTATAGCTTTTTAAAAAGTCCATTGTGGCATAATAAAAGTCTTTATCAGAAGTAATTGAGGACACTTTTTCTAAGTAGTCACTTTTTGCTTCTTGCTGTGGTAATTCTTTGCAACCAGAGTAGTCATTACTCACTAGGCTAATAATATCTTCGGCAATTTTTTCGTAGTTCATATGAGACACCTCGCTTATAAGTTATAATAAGTTTACCAAATATTTCATTAAAAGTATGTATATTACGAAAAAGGAGTGACGAATTTGGCATATTATTGTCAGTGTTTATGCGAAAAAGTTAACTATGATGTCACATTAAGTAATTTAGATTTTAGTATTTGTCACTGTTCTATGTGTCGAAAAAATACTGGTGGGACAGGTTTTTCATATTTTTATACAGATTCTCAGCCTAATTTTTCTTCAAATGATTTTATATCAATTTATAATGGTCAAAATATTGCGGAAAGAGCATTTTGTAATCAATGTGGAACATTACTATATTATCGACATGTTGAAAGTAATGGATATTGTATTCCAATAGGGATAGTAGAAAAGTTACCAGAAGACAACGTAAAACTAGTTTCCGAATGGTATTATCAAGATAAACCAAGCTATTATGATTATAAGGAAGAAACAAAAAAATATTAAAAAGGAGAACTAAAAATGACGTGGAGAGAAAATCGAATTAAATCAGCACAAAATGGTACGAATCCAATGTTGGTAAAAGAGATGACTGGAGGTTTTTTAGTGTTTGGAGATGTTCAGTTTTTACCAGGATATTGTGTACTATTACCAAAAAGAGAGGTAAATTCATTAAATGATTTGTCATTAAAAGAAAGAGAAGATTTTCTAGTGGACATGTCGATAGTGGGAGATGCCTTACTAAGTGTATGTGGAGCTACTAGAGTAAACTACGATATTTTAGGAAATACAGATAATTATCTACATGCTCATATTTTTCCTAGATATGATTGGGAAAAGGACGAGAGACGTAAGATGCCTGTTTGGTTGTATGATAAATCAAATTGGGGTAACCCAGACACAGCCTATCGAGAAGAAAAACATGGCGATATTCGCTCAAGAATAAAAAATTATTTAGAAAAAGAAAACTAAACATCTTTATCTAAGTAATCGACAGACTTTTCGAAAAGTACTAATAAAAGAGAGAATAAAAGAATTGTTTGAACTGAAAGAGAAACAGACTCGACAAAATAATCCGTAATCATTAAAG
Organism: Vagococcus sp. JNUCC 83; assembly: GCF_053667615.1. Lineage (NCBI taxonomy): Bacteria > Bacillati > Bacillota > Bacilli > Lactobacillales > Enterococcaceae > Vagococcus > Vagococcus sp. JNUCC 83. Next base: position 137,541 of record NZ_CM132204.1, read on the forward strand.
AGATGATATTTTGACAAAGCATTAAAAAGAGAGACTCTTTCTTAATGACTAAGTGGAAAAGTATATCTATCAAAAAATCAATAGCTAATGATACGATAAAAAATAATATTAAATTACTAGGATGTAAATAGGTGGCACCAAGTAATTTCAATGCCCCTGAAAAAATTAAAGAGATAGTGATTAATGGCATACTAATAATAACTACAAGAATCAGTTGTTTCATAAAGTGGCCTGCCTTCTCAATTATATTTTTTGATAAAAATACTGTATTCTTTTTCATAGTCTTATATTACAATTAAAGCAACCAGTAAAAAAAAGGGTGCGGTTATGTTTAAAGTATCAAATTTTTGGGACAATGATGATGTTGTTGTTAAAAATGAATTAGGGGCGTTTAAAGTAATTGAGTATGTTAAAGACTTGAGTTTGACACCACAAGAAGCTCAAACAGCCTATTTTTCAAGTAAGATGAATGTGAGAAAACGTCAAGTAATTTGTGATGTCGCACAAACGAATATCACATTACAAGCTGGTGCCATGCAGTGGGTAGTTGGAGACGTCAGTGCAACAACCGGTGTAAAAGGCGTAGGTGATTTTTTTAGTAAAACGGTTCGAGGTGCGGTGACGAAGGAATCTGCGATTAAGCCTGAATATACAGGTAAAGGATTACTTGTACTTGAACCAACATATAAATATATTATATTACTTGATGTCTCACAGTGGGATAATTCAATCGTACTTGATGATGGATTATTCTTAGCGTGTGACTCCAAATTGAAGCATAAAGCTATCATGCGTTCTAATTTTTCATCAGCTGTTGCAGGAAATGAAGGGTTATTTAATTTAAATATAACAGGCAACGGGATTCTGTGTTTAGAATCTCCAACACCACATGAAGAATTAATTGAAATTGAGTTACAAGATGATGTGTTAAAAGTAGATGGTAATATGGCGATTGCTTGGAGTGGCTCGTTAGATTTTACTGTTGAGCGTTCAGGAAAAAGTTTGATGGGATCAGCCGTTTCGGGCGAAGGTCTTGTCAATGTTTATCGAGGAAGTGGAAAAGTACTACTAGCACCAGTTGGGTAAACTAAACAGGAAAGCATGATTAGGTGCTTTCCTGTTTGTCTATAAAAGAATTAATAACTTGAGACAATTCTAAATACGTGTTTTTGTTTAATTCATGTGCTCCATTAGGCACAATATATAAATCAGATGTTGAAATGAGTGAGTGGATTTGTTTAGTAGACTTTATATTAACCGTATCTTTTTCTCCACAAACTACAAGTGAAGGGAGATTAATTCGTTTTAAAGATTCCGTTAAGTCTATATTAATAGACGAAGTTAGTTGTATCATTTGTTTCTTAGATAATCCGATAGTATCAAATTTTTTTTGGGGAAAAATCATAAAAAGTAATGATTGAAAAACGACTATCATTTTAGGGATAGGTTTATAAATGGCTCCAGCAATAATAATCCCCTTTAAGTGAGGATGAGTTGATCTGCAAGTGTACATCAGAGCCAGCATACCTCCCAATGATAAACCACACAGATAGTACGGTTCTGTTATGTCGTCAAGTTGTTTCGATATGGTTGAATAGATGGTTTCAATAGTGACATCTGACTGATAATCAATCGCTGTAAATAAGGAAATAATTTGACTATCAGCATCAATACATGTCGTAACTTTTTCCCAGTCTTCTTTAGTTTGACCTAGGCCGTGTAAAATAATCAGTTTTGTCATATAGGCACGCTATATATCAATTTTTTATTATACTCAATGTATTTTACAGAGTAGGTTATAATTAATCGAGTTAATTTTTTCATGGTAGGGAATAGTCCTAGGCCTATTGCACAAAGAAAAATACTAGCAATAGATTGAAACATAGAAAAATTTTGTAATTGTGTCACGTTGGCTATCACTAATAACATAGGAGATATAGTAAATGCTCCTATAATTATCCAAAAACTAGCTATAATAGCATATAGAGCTATTGCAAATCCCATTACTACAACTAAATTAAAAAAAATTAAGCTTATTAAAGCAAACCAATTCGTTTTCATTTTTTAACACCCCTTTTATAAAAGGATACCAGATTAGTTAGATTTTATAATGGGACTTAAGAAGTATTTTTAATATTTCAAAAAGATAGTCAATTTGTATGTTTATTTTACTTTTTAAACTTCAAGTCATTATAGACTATTTTGAATAATGAATTAGATAGTTAGCACCTATTAATACAAGTGAAACTATCAAACGAATGACTATATGGCTGGGTGTTAATCGATTTAAAATAATCATACCATTGAGGATCGCTGCGATAAAAATAATAATAACACCCACATATAACAGGCGATAGTCTTTAATGTAAAGTAGAAGGCATAATGCCCCAACTAGATTAATAATAAAGATTATAGGGTGTTCTGAAAAGACAATCACTTTTATTGTAGCTAATGCCATTAAAAGACCGTATAACATAGATATAATGGATAAAACATATTCCATAAAAATACACCTCCTTTTTAATATAATTCATTAAATCACAGGTGGTGTACCGCACAGCAAGGTTTTTTTAAGGAGGAATTTATTTTATGTACATTGGAGAGTTTATCCAAATGTTTGAGACAACTAGAGAAACGGTGAGGTATTATATTGACGAGGGACTTTTAACACCGAAAAAGCAAGATGGAAAGTATTATTTTACTGATATAGAAATGTCTGATTTCAAAAATATTAGAGAATTACGTGACATGGGACTGTCAATTAGAGTGTTGAGGGAAATTAAAAAAAATAGAAAAGACTGTGGTAGCGTAGCACAATGGGAGTCGAATCTTCAAATTATTGAAGACGAGTTAGAAAGGGTAGGTACACAATTAGATACTTTAGCTAAGCAAAAGAAAGCATTAGAGAATGTTTCGAGTCAGTTGAAGGTGGTATTGGATGACAATTAGTGAGAGAGAACCAAAAAAAATGGAAGAATTTTTAGAAATAACTCAACTTTTAAATAAAGATAATATTACACCTTTATTGATGGGGTCCCTGGGATTAGAATTTGTTACAAAAAAAGATTGGCATGCTAGAGATATTGATATTCATGTCAAAGGTGATCCTAGAGGATGGGATGCACCAGATGAAGAAAGAATTTATGAATGGGACACGATAAAAACAGTGATGGAAAGTTTAGATTATCAATTAACTGATCTCCATGAACATGAGTTCATTAAAGGAGATACATCAGTGGAGTATGGATCAATTGATACATTACCTAGTTTTGCTGGTGTATCATTTAATGAACTAGAGTACGAAATTGTAGACGGAGTTGAATTTTATGTTCCATCATTAAAAGCTTTTTATAAAATTTACTTGGCATCTAGTAAAGATAGTTATCGAGCAGATAATAATAATCAGAAAGATTTTCAAAAAATTAATTATTTGAAGGAACAATTAGAAAAAGAATAATGGGATTATACGTTAAGATATCTTTCAATTAAATTCTGGAGGATAATAAAATGAAAAATGAATTAGGCTTTGCTGTTATTAATCTCCTAATCGTGTTAATGATTGCTTTTTTAGTCATTTATTCAATGTCTAGTTTAGTTATAGCCTGTAAGAATTTTAAAAAGTTTGATGAATTACAGAAAAAAGCACTCTATGAATCATTTGCGATTAGTTTTTTAGTAATATTGATCGTTCATTTATTACAGGTATTAGGAAGTTTGTGGTTACCATATCCGTACTCTAAATTTTTACAATTTATAATCAGTACGGGTGATTCTAAAGGGGTTATTCTGACAAATACTCCACTTGTTAGATTGGATAGCTTTGCGTTTGATTCAATTGTTTTCGGGGTGACTTATTACATTAAGCAAAAGATATATGGATTAGATTAAAAATAGGATAAACGTGCTTATTAAACAAATTATAGATATCAATTGATTAATAAACTATGCGATATAAAAATTTTTTAGTATATTGTATAAAAAATGTGATATTTATAGAAGAATATTATTCTAAGTATAAAGAAAGTTGAATATGAAAGGAAAATTATGTGGGGAAAATTTATTTATAATTTACACACTAAGTATTTACCAGTGGCTTTTTTTTCAGCTATTGTAGGAGTATTAGCATTACTTTTTATTACTAAATGGTACGAAACTTTTTTAACACCCTATGTTATTGAACAGAAAAATGTTATTTACCAGGGAGAACAGATTGAAGAGATTAGTACAAGGCGAAAAAAAAGTAGCCGTTATACATCAATAAAGTATGTTTTATATAGAACTGACAGTGATATTTACTTTGAGTCAACAACATCAAATTTGACAGTTGCTGATAAAGATTATACGACGTATGTGCTAAAACTAAAAAATGATAGTGGGGGTGTTAGTAAAGTACTAGCTACTGATATAGGTTTTCTAAGCAATAATCAAGAAGGTGAAATATGCTCTTTAGGAGATTTTATGGTCACTAATAAAAACTTTTATGATAGATAAGTATTTACTAGTTATAAATATGATGCGTTAATTTAGGATTGATATAAAAAGGAAAGAACATGAAATTAAAAACATATGAATTAGAAGAAATAAGTGATGAGCAATTAATTATTGCAATGATTGTAGCCAAGTATAAAGGGAAAAATGTTTATGTACGACATAAAGATAGAACTACTTTTGAAATACCAGGAGGGCATCGAGAATCCAATGAAACAATAGAAGAATGTGCTAAAAGAGAATTAATGGAGGAAACAGGAGCTACTAAGTTTACCATTAAACCGTTGTTCGTATTAGGTGTGGAAAAAGAAGGTTTAGAGGATTATGGACAAGTATTTATGGCAGAAATAGAAGAGCTCTCAGATAAGTTAGAATATGAAATGGAAGAAGTTATTTTTCTTGATCGAGAACCAATGGAATATACCTATCCTGATATTCAAGTATTAATAATGAAAGAATTTATTAAAAGAGGTGTTGGATATTAATGAGTTAAATAATTTAATACCTGTAGATGATGGAGTAATGAATGTTTTTGAAATAGGTAAAGGAAACAAAACGCTAATCTTTCTTTCAGGAGGACTAACTGCAAGTCCAATTTTAGATTTTAAAATGCTTTATGATTATTTAAAAAATGATTTTAAAATTATAGTTGTTGAAAAATTTGGATACGGATTTAGTAGTGATACAGAGAAATCTAGAGATATTGATGTGATGTTAGAAGAAACAAGATATGTATTAAATGCTCAAGAAATAAAACCTCCTTACATTTTAGTTCCCCATTCAATGTCGGGAATTGAAACCTTGTATTGGTATCAAAAATATCCCGAAGAAGTATCGGCTGTCGTTGGTTTGGATATGGCGACATATGAAGCATATGAAATATTGAAAATTAATTTATTAGGATTAAAGTTAAATAGGTTATTAGTAAAGATTGGTATAACCAAACTATTCCCTAAAACTATTGAATCTGATGCAGTAAAGTATGGGAATTTGAGTCAAGATGAGAAAGATAGATATAGCCAACTACTTCATAAGAGTTTTACTTCAAGTGCTACCCTTAATGAGGTTAGACAAATTAAAGAAAATAGTTTATTAGTAAAAGATATTAATATTAGCAATCTACCTATACTAGTATTAGTTTCTAATGGTCAAGGAACAGGTATTGAAAAAAATAAATGGTTGAGTGTTCAACAGGGTTTGTACAATAAAAGTAAATATGGAAAAATTATTTATTATGACTGTCCTCATTATATTCATAATCACAAAGCAAAAGAAATATCAGAAGACATTAGAATGTTTATAAAAGAATTAAAGTAATGAGGGTATATAAGCATTCTATCTATAATTAATATTTCTAGGAGGGATTAGTAATGGAAAATCAAGAAATGGTGAAACAGGCGTTAGAAACAAATAGTGATTTAAAACTAATTATGAAAGGTGAGGTATTAACAAAAGGTGATAAAAAAGTTGGAGTTACTTCTGTTGTCTTTGTTTCAGAAGATGTTTTAAAGGTTGAGAAAATGTATAATGAGTTGGTTCAAAGTGATACTGAATCGTTTTATATGGTATATGCAGTTAATTTAAATGAAAAACTTAATGATAATTCACACTATCCATCTATAGCAATGTTCTCCGAAGATTTAGTGTAAAGTAGATGTCTAACATCAAAAAAACACGTGAAGAGTTGCTTCTTAACGTGCTTTAAACGTTAATAGTGAAAAACTATAAAGGTATTTTAAAAATTATCATGATACTAAGTAGCACTATAGGGATAGCATTATTAATAAAGTGAGCTAACATAGGGATTTCCAACTTATTTGTTTTTTTGTAAACTAAAGCATAAATAATAGCAGGTATAAAGTATTGTAAAAAGAAAGCTAAATGAAATGAACCACCTAAAATATCAGGTAGTATGTGTGGTAAAGAGAATAAGAAAGCTTGAATAATTAGCCCTATAATGTTTTTATTAAATATCTTTTGATAAATTATTCCTCTAAAAATAGTTTCTTCGAATAATGGTGCTGTTAAAAGAACAAAACTTACAGGTATAAATCCTTTTGTAATATCTGATAGAATAGCCTCTTGATTTTGTGAATTATCAGTAATATTAAATAAAGCCTTTGTAATAACGTTGATGATAAAAATAACAATAGGAGTCATAAACACATACTTAATATCTGATTTGATTAATTTACTTTTCAAATTTAATTTAGTTAATATGAATAGGAAACAACTGATTAATAAAATGAAAAATAAAGTAAGTAATGAAGTGTTTAATATGTTTGGGGATAGCTCTATTGTTATGTATCCAGATAGTAGAGTTCCTGATTGGCTCAATATAAAAAGAAAAATAGCTAAAAGAAACAACTTGATTTATCCATATAACCCTCCTTTAGAGAATCATTATACCATATTAAATTAAGTAGATTCACGTCACATTCTACATCAAAAAACCACATGAGAACAAAATCCTCATGTGGTTCTATTTATATCAATATACCTCTTTTAAAGAGTTTACATCATACCGCCCATCATTAGCACCATTATTTTAATTAAGATTTTAAAATTGGATGTATTTTTCAATGTTTTAAAGTTATTCTAATGATATTACTGAATAGCAATATATATTTCTATATTGTCTTGAGAATAATATTTTTCATAATCATAGGTATAAGATCTATTTAATAGACCTTTTTCTTCTTGTTCCCATATAAGTTTCCATGTATTGAAAATACTATTATCAACAGAAGAATCAACTTTAAACATTCTGTACTTAGTATTATCTAAAATATTTATATTATTTGAATTATTTTCTTCATATTCGTTTCTAATACATATACTACAAGTATAGTCTCCTCGAAAATCGGACTGATAATCGTGATAAATTGCATAAATAGTGGTGTCGATTTTTTGAATTTTTTCTATAGCGCATTTCCATAAGTTAGTCATTTTTGTTTCGATATTTTTATCATTAAAATTATTTGTTCTGATTGATTCTACAATAGATAAATTCATTTGATACTCCTTTTTCTTTTAGTATATCGTTTAAGGTTGTATTATGGCATCCTTTACTTTCATAATAAAAAAGCATATCATGCATTTTGCTTTTATCATAACTAGTTATGCAATCTGTTAACACAGTAACTTGAAAATTATTCTTTCGTAAGTTATAGCAGGTAGATTTAATACAAAAACATGCATCCCCACCAGCAATATAAAACTCATTGATTTGGTGTTTATCGATAAATTCTTTGAAATCCTCACAGGTTAAAGCATTTTGCTTATTTTTAGTAAATATATTTTTTGAAACAACTTTTAAATCAGGTGTTAGTTCAGCACCAAAAGTATTTGGTTTGAAATATCGAGCTTTTGGAGATACATCTTCGTGTTTGATATAAATAATTCTCATCTTGTTATCAAATGCCCAATCAACAGCATTGTTTATATTATGTATGACTTCTTTATAATTTTTTGTGATATCATTTTGAATATCAATCACAACTAGACTTTTATGCTTCATGCTAATCTCCTTTCTTAATAAATTAAGTATACAATTCGATTGTTGACAACTATATGTCAACAATATATAATTAAAAAATTTGGAGGATTAATTATAAAAATGAAAATCGAACGTTTGATTAGTATTATTATGGTGTTACTTAATAAAAAAAGGGTAAGCGCCCAAGAGTTATCTGAAACATTTGAAGTATCTTTACGAACCATTTATCGTGATGTTGACACAATAGACAGAGCAGGTATTCCTATTCGTTCAATCCCTGGTGTTGGTGGAGGTATAGAAATAATGCCTAATTATAAAATAGATAAAAATGTTTTTTCTTCTACAGAATTAGCCACAATACTGATAGGATTATCAGGTGTTTCGAATATAGTTAATGGGGCGAATTTGAGAAATGTTCTTTCAAAAGTAAAGAGTTTAGTTCCGAATGAGTCAGAACAAGATATTGAAAATCAAGTAAATCAACTATATGTTGACTTAACACCATGGATGGCTCAGAAAAGTATCCAACACTATATAGAGACAATAAAAAAGGCTTTAGATGAAAAAAGAGTTCTTTCTTTTAATTATATAGATAGGCATGGAAATGAAATTAAACGAGAGGCCGAACCATGTCAGTTCATTTTAAAAAATGGTTATTGGTATTTACAAGCTTATTGCTGTCTTAGAAACGATTTCAGGCTATTTAAATTAAATCGTATGTCTAATTTAGTGATGTTAAAAAATAAATTTGAGACTCGACAATATCCAAAGCCACAGCTAGAATTTGATGATACGTTTGGCATAGAGCAAAGTAATATTAAATTAAGAATTCATAAATCAATAAAAGAAAGATTTTTAGATTTTAATTCAGATGAAAAGTTTATACCGGATGGGGAAGAACACTATATTATAAGTTTTCCATTTATAGAAAATGATTATTATTATAATATTATTTTGGGGTTTGGGATATTTTGTGAGTGTATTGAACCTAAACATGTTAGGGATGGAATAAAAAAACGGTTAAGGGAAATGAGTATAATGTATTCGAATTGAAAAAATCTTTAGTTATGCAGTGAACTATGTCAAATAAGTTATGGAATGTTAGTACAATAAATGAGGCTGACCCAAAAGTATCTAAAAGTGATTCTCGTTTAAAAAGTTACTTTTGGATTAGCCTCTTGTCATTAAACTTAATTTATTTAGACAATCCATGAGCATTTTTTACGTTTATTATGAGATAATATTATCTACTAACATGGTAAGTATGTTCATCATCATTCATCTTATATTTTGTAGTTTTATAGTGAATTTAGATTTAAACATTACACAAAAAATTTTCTACAAAACTTGAAAAAAGTTTAGGCTTTTCTATTTGTAGATTATGTCCAGCTCCATCTATGACAGCAAACGTTCCACGAGAGAAGTTAGGTAACAGATTTAAAGCATCTTGATAACCTACTACATGGTCTTGTTTTCCTAATAACATAACAGTTGGCTTATTAAATTTAATAGTGTGAAATAAAGACTCACAAGATAAAGAATATTCATTATGAGATAAAAAAGATAGGTATTCCGAATTAGCTTTTTCTATACCTGGAAGAATATCTTTTTTATAAGCTATCCATGTATTTTCATTTATAGTTACTGACATATCTAAAAAGTTTTGATATGCTACCTTGTCATCAGAATCAACAGTAAATTCTTTTATTTTTATTAATTCTTTTTGGGGTAATTTTCTTTCTTCATTATTAGCAACAGTGAGAGGACAAATCAAAAATAAGCCTTTAATCTGTTCTGAAAAATGTTGTAGTAGACCTAATGATAGGTAACCTCCGTAAGATTCTCCGAAAAGTAAAAAGTCATGTTCACCAACTAATGTATGAATAAATTGCACTACTACATTTAACATATCATCAGTATTTTTAATGTTTTTGTTCTCAGGAGAATTTCCCATCCCAACCAAGTCAACATAGATACGATGGAAATTCTTTTTATCCTTAAAAATGGGTTCTAAACAACCTTTCATTAAATTGCTGTCAACTGAGAACCCATGTAAACAAATAACTGGAATACCCTTTCCATATTCTTCATAGTAAAGGGTGGTACGATTAATATCGATGTACATATTTAGACACCTCTTTTTAATTTATTGTACCATATATAAAATAATGGATTTAGTTTTATTATTTAGAAATATTGTTTTTCCACATCAAAAAACCACATGAGAACTAAACCCTCATGTGGTTCTATTTATATCAATATACCTCTTTTAAAGAGTTTACATCATACCGCCCATCATTGATGGATCCATACCACCAGGCATTCCTGGAGTTTCTGGTTCTGGTTTGTCAGCAATAACTCCCTCAGTAGTTAAGATTAAAGCTGAAACACTTGCAGCATTTTGTAAAGCTGAACGAGATACTTTAGTTGGATCTACGATACCAGCATCAATCATATTAACCCAAGTATCATCTTTAGCATTGTAACCAACGCCAGCATCAGCTTGTTTTAATTTGTCAACAACAACTGAGCCTTCCATACCAGCATTTTCAGCGATTTGACGAACAGGTTCTTCTAAAGCACGAACAACGATGTTCACACCAGTTTTTTCGTCACCAGTGACATCAAGTTCAGAAACTTTTGGCAATACATTAACAAATGCTGTACCACCACCTGCAACAATTCCTTCTTCAACAGCAGCACGAGTTGCGTTTAATGCATCTTCAATACGTAATTTTAATTCTTTTAATTCTGTTTCAGTTGCTGCACCAACTTTAATAACTGCAACACCACCAGCTAATTTAGCTAAGCGTTCTTGTAATTTTTCACGGTCAAAGTCTGATGTTGTTTCAGCAATTTGAGAACGGATTAATGACACACGATTTTCAATATCTTTTTTATCGCCATTTCCTTCAACAATTGTTGTGTTATCTTTATCGATAACCACTTTGCTTGCAGAACCTAACGCGTCGATTGTTGTGTCTTTTAAGTCTAATCCTAAATCTTCTGTTATAACAGTTGCGCCAGTTAAAGCGGCAATGTCTTGTAACATTTCTTTACGTCGGTCACCAAAACCTGGAGCTTTAACAGCAGCTACGTTGAATGTACCACGGATTTTATTTAAAACTAATGTTGGTAAAGCTTCACCATCAACATCATCAGCAATAATTAACAATGGTTTACCTTGTTGTAATATTTGTTCTAATAAAGGTAAAATATCTTGAATGTTAGAGATTTTTTTGTCTGTGATTAAGATGTATGGATTTTCTAAAACAGCTTCCATCTTGTCGTTGTCAGTTACCATATATTGAGATAAGTAACCACGGTCAAATTGCATTCCTTCTACAACATCTAATTCAGTTTCAATCCCTTTAGATTCTTCAATTGTGATAACGCCATCGTTACCAACTTTTTCCATTGCTTCAGAGATTAATTCACCAATTTTTTCACTACCAGAAGAAACAGCAGCTACTTGTGCAATCGATTCTTTAGAATCAATTTTTTTAGAAATAGCGTGTAATTCTTCAACAGCTTTTTTAGTAGCAAGCTCAATCCCACGGCGAATACCGATTGGATTTGCACCAGCAGTCACATTTTTAAGACCTTCACGAACAATTGCTTGTGTTAAAACAGTAGCAGTTGTTGTTCCATCACCAGCGATATCGTTTGTTTTAGAAGCTACTTCGGCTACTAATTGAGCACCCATGTTTTCAAAACGATCTTCCAGTTCAACTTCTTTAGCGATAGTGACACCATCATTTGTAATTAACGGAGAACCAAATGATTTATCTAAAACAACGTTACGTCCTTTAGGTCCTAAAGTTACTTTTACAATATTTGCTAATGTATCAACACCACGTACCATTGAGCTACGAGCATCTTCAGAGAATTTAATATCTTTTGCCATTTATTGTTCACCTCATCATTTTATTTTTTATTCTACGATTGCAATAATATCTTTATCATGTAGTACTAAGTAATCTTCGCCAGAGTCACTGACTTCTTGTCCGGCATATTTTTCAAATAGGACAGTTTGTCCAACGTTTACAGATACGGATAATTTTGTCCCATTTTCTAAAGTACGACCATCACCAACAGCAATGACCTCACCTGTTTGAGATTTTTCTTTTGAAGCTGATGTTAAAACTAATCCACTGGCAGTTTTTTCTTCTGCTTCTTTTACTTTAATAACAACACGATCTCCTAATGGTTTTAACAATGTGTATCCCTCCATAATTTTATATTTTTTAGCACTCTTATTTATCGAGTGCTAATCACATCTTTTATAATACAGACAAATGTTTTTTTTTGCAAGCATTTTGATACTTTAAGAATAGATACTTTTTATATTGAATTATTACCATCTTTAATCCTAACATGTCATAGTGAATGTTTTTAGTTTATTTTTGTTGATTGAATTGGACAAAAAACACCATGCAAAAGAAAATACACTATTACTTAGCAAAAAAGACTCAACGAAAAAATTCGTTAAGCCTTTTGGTTAGTCTTCTTTATAATTTGATAGGAAATAGATTAATGTTTGCATTTCATTGGTTAAGTCAACGTTTTGAATTTGAACTCCTTTTGGAACGTTAATTCGAATAGGTGTAAAGTTCATAATTCCTTTTATACCAGCTTCAACTAATTTATCAGTATTTTCTTGCGCGTGTGCTGGTGGGACTGTTAAAATAGCAACATCAATATGTTGTGCACGTATTTGTTCAACCATTTCACTAGCGTCATACACTGGAACACCATCTAATATACGACCAACAATATCTGGATTAACATCGAAAGCAGCACTGATACGAATGCTATCACTTTGGTGAAAACGATAGTTTAACAAGGCATGTCCTAAGTTACCCACACCAACTAAAGCCACATTTGTTAAGCGATCTTCATTTAGTGTTTTGGCAAAAAATGTCATTAAACTTTCTACATCATAGCCATAGCCACGTTTACCTAGTTCCCCAAAATAAGAAAAATCGCGGCGGATAGTGGCGCTATCAACTTTGACAGCTTCGCTTAATTCAGTTGAAGAAACCTTTTTTTTACCTGAATCAAATAAAAATTTTAAATATCGATAATACAAAGGTAACCTTTTGGCAGTTGCCTTTGGGATAGTCGTGTCTTTCATAATAATTCCCTCACTTTTTTATCTTATACCCTAATTGTTATAAAGTTCACGTTAATAGGATACCTTTACTAAAGGATAAAAGCAATTTTTACGCTTACACTTGAGTACTTATGAACGATAAATATACCAAACATAATACTATATTTATGATAAACTGTTTTTAGAAGTTAATAGATGGAGGAAGTTATGATTTTATTACAAGCCAATAATGTCTCTCGATTATTTGGAGATGACGTATTATTTGAAAACATACAATTAGACATACAAGATAAAAGTAGAATAGCATTAGTTGGACGAAACGGTGCTGGAAAATCGACATTACTAAAAATTTTAGCTGGAATGGAAGAACCAGACACAGGATTAGTAACGAAGACGAAGGATTTAACGATTGGTTATTTGGACCAACATACAGGCCTTGAATCAGATAAAACAATTTGGGAAGAGATGTTGAGTGTCTTTGATTATGTACAAGAAATGGAAAAAAAAATACGCCAGTTGGAGCAAGATATTGCCAATCCTGACATTCACGATGATGAAGAAGCTTACCAACAAGTGTTAAAGGATTATGATAAATTACAACACGAGTTTAATGAGATAAATGGATACGGATATGAATCGGAAATAAAATCAGTGTTACATGGTTTTCGATTTGATGAATCATTTTTTGATGTACCCGTTCAAAATCTATCTGGTGGACAAAAAACTAGATTAGCATTAGCTCGATTATTATTGGAAAAACCAAGTTTACTAATATTGGATGAGCCAACAAACCATTTGGATATAGATACTCTTAACTGGTTAGAAAATTATTTACAAGGTTATCGTGGAGCCATCTTAATGGTTTCTCATGACCGTTACTTTTTAGATAAAATTGTCAATGAAGTATACGATATTAGCCGACGAAAAATTACTCATTATAAGGGGAATTATTCAACATTCTTAGAAAGAAAAGCTGAAAGACTGGAACTAGAAGAAAAAGAATACGAAAAGCAACAAGATAAAATTGCTAAGTTAGAAGATTTTGTTGCTAGAAATATTGTACGAGCGTCAACAACCAAACGTGCTCAAAGTCGACGAAAACAATTAGAAAAAATGGAAAAGTTAGAAAAACCTTTAGGTGATGAAAAATCTGCTCATTTTCTGTTTAAAACCAATCGCACGTCAGGTAGAGAAGTGCTAACGCTGGATGATGTGGCGGTGGGCTATGATGATCTTATTTTGAGTGAACCGATTAATCTAGCTTTGCGTAAACAAGAAGCCATTGCTTTAGTTGGCCCAAATGGAGTTGGTAAATCGACTTTATTAAAGAGTATTATTGGAGATATCCCATTTATTAAAGGAACAGCTGATATTGGCCATAAAGTAGATATTGGTTACTATGACCAAGAGCAAGGAAAACTTAGTGGAAGTCAAAGCGTGTTGGAAGAATTATGGCGTGAGCACCCAACGACACCTGAAAAAGATATTCGTACTTTATTAGGTAGCTTTTTATTTTCTGGAGAAGATGTTAAAAAGACGATTAATTTATTAAGTGGGGGAGAAAAAGCCCGTGTCTCATTAGCCAAATTAGCGATGCAACGTGATAACTTTTTAATTCTAGATGAGCCGACTAACCACTTAGATATAGATAGTAAAGAAGTATTAGAAAATGCCTTAATCGAATATGATGGCACATTGCTATTTGTTTCTCATGACCGCTACTTTATTAACCGAATCGCGACAGGCGTTTTAGAGCTGTCAGAAGATGGTAGTACTTATTATCATGGGAATTATGATTACTACATTGAGAAAAAAGAAGAAGAAGAGGAACGCAACGCATTACTTGATGGCGAACAAGATAATCCAACGAAACACATGACAGAGGTTAAACTAAGTTATGAAGAATCAAAAGAGCGACAAAAGGAACAGCGTAAATTAGAACGATTAGTAGAATCTTTAGAAAATGATTTACAAGAGATGGAAGAGAAAATTGAAGGTATCCAAAAAGAAATGGAACAGCCTGAAATGTTAGAAGATCACGAAGCGTTGTTAGAGTTAGATAAAGAATTAAAAAAAGCCTATGCCAAACAAGAAACGTTATTAGAGTCATGGGAACATGCTTCAGTTGAATTAGAAGAGTTTTAATACTGACATAAGGAGGTGTCGCATGCGAAAAAAAGATAAGTTGGAGTATTTTTTACAAAATAAGTTAAATGCCAAAGGAAAATTTATTGTGATTCTTGTTTTATTTTATCTTTGGCTAAAATATTCTACGAATTTGTACCTAATGTTAAAATTTTTCGCTATTGTGGCGCTTGTTTCATTGTTAGTTTTTATTTATGAATTGATTTTTTATAATAAAATATACAAAAAGTAACAGCCAAAACAGTGAAAATCTGTCTTGGCTGTTTGTTTATTATTTAGTTTTTTTAGTTCGTTCATATCGATTGAATAATAGTAAAGCGATTAGTGAGAATAATACAGGCCCAGCAATTTGCCATAAAGTATCGCCCCAAACTGGACCATCTTTTCTAAATAAAGGTTCAATAATAGTAAAGATATTCGCAAAACCAATCACAGCCATAACTATGATGGTACTTACCATATATTGCGTTTTAGTTTTAAAAATAGTCATCGAGTGATTGATGTCTTTTTTCTGTTTAAATGCAGGAAAAGCACCTGTTAAAAATAAATATGGGATGGTCATTGAAACGTTAACCATAAGAGTCAATACGTTATAAAATGACTGTGCATCTTTTCCACCAAAGGAAACGAGTGCCAGTATTAGCACTACAATAATACATTGAATCCACATTGCAAAAGCGGGCATACCTTTGTCATTTTCTCTAACCATTTTTTCTGGCCAAAGTCCTTTAGGTGTTCCTTCAATAATCGTTTTTAATGGAGAGTAGATTAAAGTAAAGAATGCTCCTAGGTAAGCCAAAAACATTGATAATCCAGTGAATCTCGCAAATGCATGACCAATAGCTAAGGCAGTATCTGTTGATAGATTGATTGCACGACCTAATTCAAATCCTAAGTTGTTCATTAAAACATAGGTGATATTTCCCAAATTAACATTGTCACCGCTTAACACCGAATTCCAATTGGTTGATACCCCCCATAAAAGTATGGTTAATGCATAACCAATAGAGATGATGATAGCAGAAAAAATGACACCTTTAGGGAAGTTTTTCTCAGCATTTTCAGTCTTGTCAACCAAACCTCCAACAGCTTCAAGTCCACCATATGCAAAAATAGCAAATACTAAAAATGAAATAAGTGCTAACGGAGAAGTGAATGCAGGATTTGGTGAATCAATAAAACTTTTCATCCCTTCAATTGGTTGGGCTACTTGCCCTTTATTAAAAATTAAAATAATTAAACTAACAAAAATCAATACAACGTTTAAAAATGTCACAGCTATCCCACCAACAGAAGTGATTTTGGTGATTTTATCTAACCCTCTTGCAGCGAAAAATGTCACAATAATAATAAATAAAATGGCAAGTAATCCAATCGTTTGTGTAGAGTCTAAACCAAACAAGCTCCAATAGTTTGTTCGATCAGCTCCTGAATAGGTGGTTGAAAGGGTGATAAATACTTTAGTTGATACGTTTACCATCCATATAATATATGAGGTGTACCACATAAATGTCCCAATAAAAGCATATTTTGGACCAACGGATTTTTCCATCCAGGTATACATCCCACCACTTTCATGTTTGAAAGTTGACCCATATTCGGCCATCATAAGTGCATAGGGTATAAAGAAAAACAAAGCAGCCAGTATGTACCAAATAATCGCACCGTACCCCATACGATAAAAAGCAACTGGGGCATTACCAAACCCGAACACTGAAGTAAAAATCATTAAGATTAAACCAAACAGAGTTACTTTTTTTGTTGATTTCGTCATAAAAAATCCTCCTTAAATTAAAATACCTTATTATATCCCACAGTTATAATATCAAACATTCTAAGAATAGATTAAAAGAACTGAGTAAAATGTTAGTAAATTTACTCAGTTCTTTTAAAATGTTTATTAAATTGTTACCTGTTTGTTATTTTATTCTTATTAAAATAAAGCGGTTTTGTTAGGTCTACATTAGATTCTCATTCTAAGGAGAGCATTTCTCATTTCTTCTTTCGCTTCATCATCATCTTCTTTTTCTATGAAGTCTAATAAAAAGTCATATATTGCTGGGTTGGTTGGATCAATCATACTCAACGACCAAGCCGCTGTTCCTCTAATTACTGGCCGAGGATCTTTTTCGATACACTCTAATAAATGAGGAATACTCGTCTTATCTCTTACATTTCCTAAAGCAATAATAGCATTACGTTGAATAGGTTTTTTTCCTCTCCATGAGCCAGCTAGATAACCAAAACGTTCTTTGAATTCACGATTTGAAATAGTTAATAAGGGGTTTAATAAAGGTGTCACAACGTCAGGATCAGGCTCCATTTCTTCATGAAAATGAAAGTTTTTTCCTTTATTAAAGGGACATACCTCTTGGCAAATATCGCATCCATATATAATAGAACGAATTTTAGGACGGTATTCTTCAGGCATAAATCCTTTAGTTTGTGTTTGATAGGATAAACATTTTTGAGCATTCATTCGCCCATCACCTAAAAGAGCCGATGTGGGGCACTGATCAATACATTTTGTGCATTCTCCGCATTTGTTTTCTATAGGGGTATCAGGTTCTAAGGGAATATTAGTAATGATTTCCCCTAAGTAAACATAAGATCCAAATTCTTCAGTAATGAGCAAGCCGTTTTTTCCGATGAACCCAAGACCAGCTCGTTGAGCAACAGCCACATCAATTAATTCACCAGTGTCTACCATTGGTTTGAAATTTGCATCAAAGTCTGGAGTAGTTTTTTTAATAAAATCTATCAGTTTATTTAGTCTATCTTTTAAAATATCATGGTAATCAATTCCCCAAGAAGCCCTAGCAAATTTTCCTCTCTTTTCTCCACGGACAGATCTTAGTCGTTCGTTCATTCGAGTAGGATAAGCTAACGCAATGGAAATGATGGATTTTGGTTGATTAAAAATTAACTCAGGGTAAAGACGTTCATCAATGTTTCCATGCTCAAAACCGGTGGTATGATTGTTTTCTTTTTGTTCGACGAGACTATCTTTTAAATGGTCGAAAGGATCAGCCGTTGTAAAACCAATTTTATCTATGCCAATCTCTTGACTTGCTTCAATAATTTTTTGTTTCAATAATTGAGTATCCACTAAAAAGTCCCTCCCTAGTCATTCTTTATTAAGTATCAAATAAAGCCTTCTATTTTTCAACCTTTTTTAGTTATTTCGCAAATATTGTTATAAAGAGGTGAGAAATGTGTTAATAGCAAAAAATAAATATGAACAAGTTGTTCGTAGTGATGAAGCAAACAGAAAGAATGACTATTACTGTCCGTGTTGTAAAGGCGAGGTGATTTTAAAGAAAGGCTCGATTAAGTACCCTCATTTTGCTCATAAGTCATTAACTACTTGTGTTGGATATAGTGAAAATGAAACATTAGAACATCTACAGGGGAAATTATTAATCGCTAAAAATTGTGAAACATTTGGAATCGACTATGAATTAGAAGCATATTTGCCACAATTTAGACAACGAGCAGATGTTCTGATAGGTAAACATATAGCAATAGAGTTTCAGTGTAGTTCATTAAGTATTGATAGATTAAAAGAACGGACACAACAATATCATAATCATGGCTATCAGGTGTTTTGGATTTGGGGGAAACGCTTAGGAAATGAAACGAAACTGACTGAATTAAAAAAGCACGGAATTTATTTTGATTCTGAGAAAGGGTATGTTGATTACTGTTTACTTGTAGAAAGTAATCAATTAGTAGTGACTTATTATTTGTTGAGAGACACAAAAAGGGTTGTGACAAAAATAGAAACCTATTCTTTATTAAAAATAAATCTTTTGGAAAGTTTAAGAGAATTGACTGGTTGTGCTACTTATTTATGTCACACACCATTAGAAGAAATGGAAATAAGGAAAAAGTCATATACTCATTTATTGTATCGTTCAGAAAAAAGAGTCATGTCTATTCAAAGTTATTTATACCAAGAATCCCTGCATTTATTATATTTGTCTTCGTATATTTATTTACCCAATGTGTATCATCCATTATTAAAAGGAGAGGATATCGTGATTCGTACGATTGTATTAGAGTATTTAAAAATTAACACAGTGACAACTTATGATGAGCTAAAGGATGCAATAGTAGGAAAATTACCTATGGGCATGTTAGATGATTATTCACAACTAGGACCGTATCAGCTCATTGATTATTGTTTATCATTGTATTTAAACTTTCTAGAGGGGTTAAGGATGATTAAAATAACATCATCAAAAATGATATATTTTAAAGAAGTCAATAAAATGACTGACGATCAGTTAAAAAATTTCTTTAAAAACAAGAGCGAAAGACTAACTCTTCCGTTAAAATATGATATGATTATGAGGTGATAATGAGAAAGGAGTTACTTAAAAATGAGTGAAACAAAACAATTACCAAATCGTTCGGAATTACCAGAGGAATTAACATGGGATTTAACGCCAATTTTTGCATCAGATGATGCGTTTAATGAGGCATTAACGACATTATCTTCGGAGTTAGACAAAGCAAGTGACTACCAAGGAACATTAAAAAATGGGGCACAAGCATTTTTAGATGCGATTGACTATGTATTATCTATCCATCGTACAACGGAAAAAATCTATGTGTATTCGCATTTAAAAAATGACCAAGATACAGGTAATACAGTGTATCAAGGGTTATATGCCAAAGCTAGTATGATGGCAGCTAAAGCAGGGGAGGCTGTGTCATGGTTTGGTCCTGAAGTTTTAACGTTATCAGATGATACGATAGAATCATATTTTAAAGAAGAATCTGGTTTAGAGATTTATCGTCATTTTATTAATCAAATTACAGCAGATAGAGATCACACTTTATCTGAAAAAGAAGAAGCATTGTTAGCTGGAGCGAGTGAAATATTCTCTGCCTCAAGTAACACATTTTCTATTTTAAACAATGCTGATTTAGAGTTTCCAATTGTAACAGATGACGATGGAGAAAAGGTACAACTATCTTCAGGTGTATATGGACAACTGATGGAAAGTACTAATCGTGAGGTGCGTAAAGAATCGTTTGAAGGATTGTATAAAGTATACAAACAATTTAGAAATACCTTTGCTAGCACATTATCATCTCATGTTAAAAAACATAATTACAATGCACAAATTAGAAATTATAGCTCTGCTCGTGAGGCATCACTGAGCGCTAATCATATCCCTGAGTCAGTGTACGATACGTTGTTAGATGTGGTTCATAAAAATTTACCATTATTACATCGTTATGTGGCTTTACGTAAGAAGCTATTAAATGTTAGTGAACTACATATGTATGACATGTATACACCAATTTTAGGAGATGCTCCGATTCGTTACACCTATGAAGAAGCTAAATTGAAATCACTTGATGGATTATCTCCACTAGGTGAAGAATATTTAGAAATTGTCAAAGAAGCGTATGGCGATCGTTGGATTGACGTTATTGAAAACAAAGGAAAACGTAGTGGGGCATACTCATCTGGAAGTTATGATACTAAGCCATATATTTTATTGAACTGGCATGAAAGTTTAAATCATTTATTTACGTTAGTACATGAGATGGGACATAGTGTTCATAGTTATTACACAAGAAAAAATCAACCATATGTTTATGGAGATTATTCAATTTTCTTAGCAGAGATAGCTTCAACAACCAATGAAAACTTGTTAACAGATCATCTATTAAAAACAGAAAAAGATCCTAAAGTGAGAGCCTTCATCTTAAATCATTATTTAGATGGTGTAAAAGGAACAATCTTTAGACAAACTCAATTTGCTGAATTTGAACATTTTATTCATACTGAAGATGCAAAAGGAACACCACTAACAAGTGATTATTTGAGTGAGTATTATGCTGATTTAAATGCTAAATACTACGGCGACTCAGTGGAACGTGATCCTGAAATTGCTTATGAATGGAGTCGTATCCCTCACTTTTATTACAATTACTATGTGTATCAATATGCTACAGGATTTTCAGCTGCTACGGCTTTAGCTGATAAAATTATTCGTAAGGAAGATAGCGCGTTAGACAATTATTTAACGTTCTTAAAATCAGGAAGTAGCGATTATCCAATTGATGTCATGAAACGAGCTGGTGTTGATATGACACAAGCAGATTATATTGAAGAAACAATGACAGTATTTGAATCAAGACTAGATGAATTAGAAACTTTAATTGATTCGTTTTAAAAAATAAAAAAGAGGCTGACCCAAAAGTAAGTTTTTAAATGAAAATCACTAAACTAACAAAATAGAAATCCCATGAAGTCAGTGTTTTAATAAACTGATTTCATGGGATTTTTCTATTTTAAGATTTTTGGGTCAGCCTCTTTTTAATGTTCTAATAGTTTGGCGCAAGCTGTATGATTAGTCTCGACTTTTAGTAATTGTTTGATTAAATCGGTAGATGAAAAGGCATCAATCAATACACCAAAATTTCGTGAAGAATCATAGTTGAAAATGACTGCTTTTGAGAATCGGTTAACTCCCATTTCATTGGCTATTTTTTGATCTGTTTTAAAAAAGTCCTTAATTAGTTTTGATTGCCTATCTAATTTAAAGGTTTCTTTATCTGCATTAATTTTGTTTAGAATATCATCAACCAATTTTTCGGAATAAGGGACTTTCTTTTTTCCCACTAGGTCTTGTAGATGGAATAAGAATAGTCTGCCAATTTTTTTTCCTTGCAATTGAGCAGCTTTTACATCAAGACAAGCAGAATAAATAGTTTCACTTAGTTGATTTCTAAAGTGTATATCTTTTGTTGGAAAGTTATTATCAATTAGATAATGATGAATGATCAGTGGGTTTAATATTGGAATCAATTTTAAGTACACTTTGTTATCTTCTTTTTCAATTGTTTTTAAAAAACGTTTTTCAGACAAAAGACACAACTCGTCTAGTGGATTAACAAATAAATAAATTTCTACCATTATGCCCCCCCTTACCTTACTAACTGTTCTACTACTTACGTATAATGTAACAAATATACATAAAAAACAAAAGGAAAAAGCCTTTTAAATAAAGGCTTTTAAATCAACTGAGATATTTTATCATACGAGCGATTTTTTTGCTAGCAGGACGTCTTTTGATGCCTTCTTTTATTAAAAAATCATTAAAAAACATTTCACCTTTATCTGAGTGTTGTACTTCCATTTCTAACTCAAAATCAGTGGTCTGTCCAAAATGACTTTCATCTAGTACTAAGAGTGTCGTGTTATTTATTCTTTTTTCTCTTCGATATGTGGTTAATGCTCCTATTATATGCAAGTTTTCTATAGAAATACCAAGTTGCTGCAGTGTTAAACCGACGTCACCATCTTTAAAAATTTGTCGATTTTTTATGAGTTGTTCCATTTGATGATTTGTTAGATTATCTGTTACTTCTTGATAAGTGTGTTCATCAGCAGTAGGTATCTTCAATGTGCATTCATTTTTTCCATCGCGTTTTCTCAATCTTAGCCCCATAGATTTTTCTTTTAATTCATTTTTAGAGGTGTCAAAATAACAATTTGTTTGAGAAAAGGCTGGAGTATTTAAAAAATATTTATCTACTAATAGTTGAAACTCTTCTTGAGTCAACATGTTTTTGAATTCGATTTCTAATTCTTTACTCATATTTATCACCTCGCAAATAGTGTAATGAATTCGCTGTAAAAAAACAACCATCTCGACTTATTCGGGAGCTAACTTTTTAGGAGCAATTATGTTAAAATATAGCATGTATGTTGACAGTAAAGGTGGCGAATAACATGGAAAATAGAAATTGGCAATTATTTTTGGCACCATACGAGCAAGCAGTTTCAGAATTAAAGGTGAAACTTAGAAATATTAGAACACAATATAAAGAAAATAATTTACATACACCAATAGAATTTGTGACAGGTCGTGTAAAACCTAAAGATAGCATTTTAACCAAAGCAACACTTCGCGGAATTGAGCTAGATAGATTAGAAGAGGAAATGCAGGATATTGCAGGGCTTCGCGTGATGTGTCAATTTGTTGAGGATATTTACGAAGTTGTTAATTTGTTACGAAAACGAACAGATTTTAAAATTATTCATGAGAGGGATTATATTACTAACAAAAAAGCCAGTGGTTACCGGTCGTATCATGTGGTAATAGAATACCCAGTACAACTTATTATGGGTGAGAAAAATATTTATGTAGAAATACAAATAAGAACGTTAGCCATGAATTTTTGGGCAACAATAGAGCATTCATTAAATTATAAATATGACGGAGAATTTCCTGAAGAAATCAATAAGCGTTTAGAGCTTACTGCAGAGGCAGCTTATTTATTGGATGAAGAGATGTCGAAAATAAGAGATGAGATACAAGAAGCTCAGCACCTCTTTTCATATCGAGATTTGGAACACCTGGAAAGATATGTTAGCGAGCGAAAGGGGGAAAATGATGAGAATCAGAGTATACTCTAACCGAAAACCAACGTCTAGAAAAGTCACACAAGAATTGATGACCAAGCTTAGAAAAGCAGGGTTTATTTTAGATAAAAAACATCCAGATGTGATTATCACAATTGGTGGGGACGGTACATTACTTAGTGCTTTTCATGCTTATGAAGGTCAATTAGATACGGTTAGGTTTGTTGGGGTTCATACCGGTCATCTAGGTTTTTATACTGATTGGCGTGATTATGAAATTGATGAATTGGTTAGAAGTTTAAAAGAAGAAAAGCAAAATAGTGTGAGCTACCCATTACTGGATGTCTGTTTGACATACACTAATAATCTACCGAACAGGCATTTTTTAGCGTTAAATGAGGCGACAATTAAAAATGTTGATAGAACCATGGTTGCTAATGTTTATATAAAAGATGAGTTGTTTGAGTGTTATAGAGGGGATGGGTTATCTGTATCCACACCCACCGGCTCTACAGCATATAATAAGAGTCTAGGTGGAGCAGTGGTACATCCTAGAGTAAATACTTTACAATTAAATGAAATAGCCTCTTTAAATAATCGAGTGTATCGCTCATTAGGTTCTCCTATGATTATTGCTCCAGACGAGTGGATTAAGTTAGATATGAAAAAAAGAGAAACATATAGCTTACAGGTGGATAATTTATCATTAACCAATTCTAATATAAAACATGTGACATTTCGTTTATCGGAGAAACGAATTCACTTTGCGTTGTATCGTCATACCCATTTCTGGCGACGGGTAAATAATGCTTTTATAGGAACTTCAAAGGAAAGTAGCGAGAGAATATGAGATTTAGCTGGACAGTAGATGAAGAAAAAACTACTTTAAAACGATTTTTAAATGATCAGGGAGTTTCTAGGCGGTTGTTGGCTAAAATAAAATTTCAAGGTGGAACTCTTTTAGTAAATAAACAAGTTAGAAACACAAAATATGAGGTTAAACTAGGGGATATCGTGACGATTATCATACCTGATGAAGGAGAGCATGAAACGATGCTTCCCTTTGAATCAAGTTTGGATATTGTGTATGAAGATGAGCATTTGTTGATTGTTAATAAGCCAACAGAAGTAGCATCCATTCCCTCTCAATACCACAAAAATGGTACTATGGCGAATTGTGTGAAGTATTATTATAATCAACAAGAGTATGTAAATCGTGTGATTCATGTTGTCACACGCTTAGATAGAGATACGACAGGTTTAATGATGTTTGCAAAACATGGATTTGCCCATGCCATGATGGATAAACAACTTCAATCAGGCGAGCTGAAAAAGTACTATCATGCGTTAGTTGGTGGGGACTTAACACGTTTGAAAGAACATGAATCAATTGATCTACCTATAGGAAGAGATGAAACATCAATTATTAAACGTTGTGTCATCGAGGGCGGGCAACGTGCGTTAACTGAGTATAAATTAGTTGATAAAAATGCTGATATCGCACAAGTTTCAGTGCAACTCCATACTGGTAGGACTCATCAAATTAGGGTTCATTTTTCTGAAATAGGTTGTCCGTTAATTGGAGATGAGTTGTATGGTGGGGACTTAACAAAAGGAATACAAAGACAAGCTCTTCATTGTCAAAAATTGGTTTTTCTACATCCATTTACAAGAGAGGAGTTAACATTTGAGTTGCCATTACCAAATGATATGAAAGAGTTAATAGAGTAAGGGGAGTTCGTTGGTATGACAGAAGTGTTAAACAAAGAAGAGCAAGAAAAAGAATTATTAAAATTATTGCAAAGTCAAAATATGGATTTATTTAGAGAACAATTTCTTGATTGGCATTTGTATGAACAAGGTCAGTTTTATCTATCGTTAGACAAAAAGGATCGTCATCTCATGTACACATATCTTTCACCAAAAGAGATGGCCGATATGCTTGATGTCATTGAAGAAGATCATGAAGGATTGACAGATTATATCACTGAAATGTCACCAAATTATGTGGTGGCTATATTAGAAAACATGTATACGGATAATGCGGTGGATATTTTAAGTCAGTTAGAAGAAGAAACAGCACGTAAGTATTTGGACCGCATGAAACCTGAAACTTCTGTAAACATGAAACGATTGCTTCATTATGAAGATAAAACAGCTGGGTCGATCATGGCAACGGAATATGTGTCGATAGTAGCGAATCAAACAGTTCGCTCGGCGTTAACGTTATTAAAGAAGAAGGCACAAGAAGCCGAAATTATTTATTATGTGTATATGGTCAGTTTGACGAATCAGTTAGTAGGAGTTATTTCTTTAAGAGATTTGATTGTTAGTGATGATGACATGATGATTGAAGAGATGATGGGTGAGCGTGTGATTAGTGTTGGTGTTAATGAAGATCAAGAAGAAGTTGCTAAAATGATACGTGACTATGATTTTCTAGCAGTTCCTGTTGTAGATGACAACAATCATTTGTTAGGAATTATTACAGTTGATGATATCATTGACGTTATTGATGATGAGGCAGCGAGTGATTACTCTGGTTTGGCCGGGGTCGATGTTGAAGCAACAACTGAAAGTTCCTTTCAAGCTGCATTGAAACGATTGCCGTGGCTTGTGACACTTCTATTTTTAGGGATGTCGACAGCGTCATTGATAAGTCACTATGAAATATTAATTAGTGAAGCTAGCATATTAGCTGTGTTTATTTCACTGATTACCGGAACAGCAGGGAATGCTGGAACACAATCATTGGCTGTTGCTGTTAGGAAATTAGCTGTGTCTGATGATAAAGAGTTAAACTTTTTTTCATTGATTATTAGTGAAATTTTAACAGGAATCATTACTGGTGCTGTGACTGGCGTTGTTATCTTTTTGGTCGTTGGCATCTGGAAGCAAAACTTTCCTCTAGGCCTTGTTATCGGAATTGCGATGCTTTGTGCGATTACAATCGCTAATCTAGCAGGAAGTTTGATCCCTATTTTGATGGAAAAAATAGGATTTGACCCTGCAGTTGCGAGTGGCCCATTTATTACCACGTTAAGTGACTTGACAAGCGTCTTAATTTATTTCAATATAGCAGGTTTATTTATGCCACTAATCATTGGTAGTGTATAATGAAAGAGACTAAAAGAAGTCATTTTTGCGTGGCTTCTTTTTTTATAGACAAAGATAAAGGAGAGTGAAAAATGCTAATAGAACATGAAATAAATGCTTCTCTTAAGTGGGTTGAAACACATCATTTATCGGAAACAGAGAAAAATATATTGAGAGAAACATATAAAATTCCTGAAGAAACACTGGAATACGTTACGGATATTTATGAACGAAGTAATTATATTAAAGATGTGGAAAATGACTTGGATTTAGTAATCATTCATGTGCCAACGAAACAGCCTAGAGAAATTCGGTATGTGTCTAGACCGGTTAGTTTTTTAGTGCAAGGAGATAGGTTGTTTTCTTTTAATGAAGGGGAAAGTACTGTTAACTATGAAGGGGTTAAACAAGCCATTGCTAGTGAGGAGATGTTGACTCCGATGATTTTTTTATTTGAGTTGATACGTGAATTAGTTGATAGATATTTACCGATACTAAGAGAAATATCGAAAGAACGACAACAGCTAGATGATCTACTGACTGAGAAAGTGAAAAATAAAGATTTAGTTCGCTTATCTTACCTACAACAAACATTGACATTCTTGTTAAGTGCCTCAGAAAATAATTTAGAAACTTTAGAACAAATAAAGCGCTCAAAGTTAGGTCAAAGTTTTGATGGGGAAACAATGGAAAGGCTTGAAGATGCTATTATTGAGGCGAATCAAGTCTCTCATATAACAGAACTTGAATCAGATATTGTTGATAGGATTGCTCGGATTTTTGATAGTATCATGAACAATAATTTGAATGATACAATGAAATTTTTAACAGTTTGGTCTTTAGCTTTAGCGATTCCGACACTTATTACCGGATTTTATGGAATGAATATTGATTTACCTAGATTTTCATCAGACTATGAATGGATTTATGTGGTTATTTTATCAGTAGTTCTGATTATGTGGTTGATTATGTTTATTAATCATAAAAGAAAATAAAAAAAGAGATGGTAATCATCTCTTTTTCTATATAAAAGTAACTAAAAATCTTATAGTAATTTGTTGTAGAATTCAACTACGTAAGATTCGTCAACTTCTTGTGGTAATTCATCACGTTCTGGTAAACGAGTGATACTACCTTCTAATTTTTCAGCGTCAAAGCTTACAAATGAAGGACGTCCTAAAGTTGATTCAACAGCATCTTTAACGATAACTAAATCTTTAGATTTTTCACGGATAGAGATAACTTGTCCAACAGACACTTCATATGAAGGAATGTCAACACGTTTACCATCTACTAAAACGTGACCATGGTTAACTAACTGACGCGCTTGACGACGAGTTGTAGCTAAACCTAGACGATATACAACGTTATCTAAACGTTGTTCTAAAAGAATCATAAAGTTAACACCGTGTTTACCTTCTTGAATTTTACCAGCTCTCATGAAAAGGTTACGGAATTGACGTTCATTTAAACCGTACATATGGCGTAATTTTTGTTTTTCAGTTAATTGCATACCATATTCTGATTTGTTTCTTCTTTGGTTTGGTCCGTGTTGTCCTGGTGCATATGGACGACGAGCCAACTCTTTACCAGTTCCTGATAAAGATACGCCTAAACGACGAGATAATTTCCAACTTGGTCCTGTATAACGAGACATTAAAAAATCCTCCAATATATTTTTATTTGGAGTAAAATAATTTCTTGAAAATATTAATAGACGCTTAGTTTATTCTTCAATCTTCACCTTTGCAGCCGCGGTTACGCAATTGAACCCATATAGGCAAACAAACTAATACACGTGCTACTTATTTTCTAGCTGCATTATTTTACACAAAATTAATTATACTTTAATATCTGTGAAAAGACAAGGATAACTTAATTAGCATTAGTCATGTTTTTTTTTAATTTGACGTATTTTATCCATATTTTTATTAAACTTTTAGTAGATTTGGATGAGTTTTTGATATATAGTATCTACTGTAAATAAAAGTTTGTTCAAAAAATAACAATGTAACAGAGAAAGGAATAAATCAATGGCACAACATTCAGAATTGATGGGGAAATTGGATGCATCCATCGAAAAAAAAGATGAATTAATACAAAAACATTTTGGCAAATATGCCATGCGTTCAGTCCTAGCAACATTATATTTGAGCTTAGGGTCAGCTATAGCAATAGGTCTGGGACTTAAATTTTCAGATCCAGCAGTAGGAAAATCATTATATGCGATGGCTTTTGGTCTAGGATTAGCTCTTATTATATTTTTAAATGCAGAATTAGGCACATCAAATATGATGTATATGACTGTTGCAACGTATCGTAAAAAGTTGGTACCAAGTAAGGCCTTAAAAATCTTGTTAGTTTGTGTGTTGTTTAATTTAATCGGCGCTTTAGTTGTCGCTTATTTATTATCATTAACAGGTTCGTTTAAAGGTCTACCTGCCGATAATTTTTTAACTCATTTAGTTGAAGGAAAGTTCCAAAAGGGAATCGGTCAAACCTTAGTTGAAGGGATATTTGCCAATGTGATTGTTAACCTAGCAGTGTTGATGTCAATGAAAATTAAAGATGATGTTGGTAGATTATTTGGTATTATTTTAACTATCTTCATTTTTACCTTCTTAGGCTTTGAACACGTTATCGCCAATTTCATCTACTTTCCACTTGCTTATTTTTCATCAGGTGGAGTAGTTGCAGGGATGACAGTTGGCGCAGTAGCAACAAATCTTATTTTTACGTTTATTGGTAATTTTATTGGTGGGGGCTTAGTGATTGGTTTAACATATTCATGGTTAAATAAAGACGAGTCCATTCATTATTTAGATTAAAAAAGTTTGCCATCCTGTTAGGGTTGGCAAACTTTTTTATTGAATAAAAATGACATCATCAGGTGCATAATGAGGGTGTTCTTCATTGATATGGTCATAAAACATAATACCATTGATGTGATCAATTTCATGTTGAACAACAATAGCCATGTAGTTTTTAAGACGAATTTTATGTTCTTCACCATTCATATCATGGTAAGTTACAGTAATTCGTGCATTTCTCACAACGTATCCTGGTACAGGTCTATCAACAGATAAACAACCTTCCCCTTCTTCAAGAGCAGCTTGTTGTACAGAATGACTAACTATCTTTGGATTGTACATGACAGTGCTTAAAAGTGGTTCATCATCATCTTCAGATTGACTAGGAATTTCAATCGCAATGATGCGTTTTGAAATATTTAATTGCGGAGCAGCAAGACCAACGCCGCCACGTAAATGATACTTTTCAGCAAGTTCTGGGTCTTGGCTATTTTTTAGAAATTCTTGCATGCGTTTACCTAATTCAATGTCTTCCTCAGATAAGGGTAAGTCAACTTCTTTAGCCACTTCACGAAGGGTAGGATGCCCTTCACGGATAATATCATCCATTGTAATCATCAATATCCCTTCCTTTCTATCTAATATAGTACTTTTTATTTTACCATAAAATAAAAATGATGAGAAATAAATAAATTGTTAATCCCCTTAATAAATGTTATTTATACTTATTTTATTTTGGTAATAGAACGATGAAAACTTTCATATTTTCCCAAGAAATTAAATCTGTTATGTTATTATTCTAAAGGATTTATAACAAATAAAAACAAGTCGCAGGAGGCAATTGGTTAAATGGACAAGCAGCAATTTGGCATGGTTGGTTTAGGTGTGATGGGGAAAAATTTAGCGTTAAATAGTGAGGGGAAAGGGTATAAAGTATCTGTCTATAGTCATTTTTTTGAAGAAACAGAGGCATTTATTAATGGGCATCCAGATAAAAATATTAAAGGATTTGCAGACATCAGTTCTTTTGTTGATTCGATTGAAACGCCAAGAAAAATTATGTTAATGGTAACAGCTGGCAAAATAACAGATAACATGATTGATCATCTTTTACCACATCTAGAAGATGGGGATATTTTAATTGACGGGGGCAACACGCATTACGAAGATACTTTGAGACGAAGTGAGTATTTAGAAAAATTTGGGATTAATTTTATTGGTTCAGGAGTTTCTGGAGGAGAAGAAGGAGCGTTAAACGGACCATCTCTTATGCCAGGTGGACAACGTGATGCGTACGATTTGATTAAGCCTTTATTTGAAGCGATTGCTGCAAAAGCACATGATGGAAAACCCTGTGTATCTTACATTGGACCAGATGGAGCAGGGCATTTTGTTAAAATGGTCCATAACGGGATAGAGTACGGTGATATGCAATTGATTGCTGAAAGTTATGATATATTATCTAGAGGATTAAACCTAAGTATAGATGACATTTCTCAAATTTTTAAATCGTGGAATGAAGGCGAATTAAATAGCTATCTAATGGCAATTACATCTGACTTATTGGGACGAAAAGATGATTTAGATACAGAGGAGTACATCGTTTCTCATATCATGGATAAAGCAGGAAACAAAGGAACTGGGAAGTGGACTAGTCAAAATGCTTTAGATTTAGGTGTGCCGTTACCACTTGTTACAGAAGCTGTTTTTGCTAGATTTATGTCTGCTTTAAAAGAAGAAAGACAGGTTGCAAGTACTTTGTTAAGTGGTCCAACTATAACACCATCTTATGATAAGAAAGAAATGATTGAAAAAATAAGACGTGCCCTTTATTTTAGTAAAATCATGAGTTATGCTCAAGGATTCTCTCAGATGATGATGGCTAGTGAGGAATATAATTGGCAGTTAAATTACGGGGAAATTGCTCAAATTTTTCGCGAAGGATGTATTATAAGAGCTCGATTTTTACAAAAAATAACAGATGCCTATGAAAAAAATCCACAACTAAAAAATTTAATGTTGGATGACTACTTTTTAAAAATCGTTTCAGCATATCAAGAAGATATTCGTGATGTTGTATCACTAGCGGTAAAACTGGGTATACCAGCTCCAACACTTTCCTCTGCAGTTGCTTATTATGATTCATATCGTTCAAAAGATCTCCCAGCGAATATTATCCAAGCTCAAAGAGACTACTTTGGAGCACATACATATGAAAGAAAAGATAGAGATGGAACGTTTCATTATGATTGGTACAAAAAAGATAAATAAAACATGATTTAAGTATGAGAAACAGTTGCTTTTATACTAAAAATCATGTAAAGTACCATTGTGTGATAAATCGTCACATGCCTATTACTTGGTACATCGAATCACCAACGATATACTCAGTTTTGGGGAAATAATATAGAAGAGGTGAAAGACATGGCAATTTCAAAAGAACGCAAGAACGAAATCATTAAAGAATACGCACGTCACGAAGGAGATACTGGTTCTCCAGAAGTACAAATTGCTGTATTAACTGCAGAAATTAATGCATTAAACGAGCATGCACACGTGCATAAAAAAGACCACCATTCATACCGTGGATTAATGAAAAAAGTTGGTCACCGTCGTAACTTATTAGCTTACTTACGTAAAAATGATGTTCAACGTTACCGTGAATTAATCAAACGTTTAGGCTTACGTCGTTAATCAATTTATCTAAGAATAAGAGGATAAGTGAGGTCGTTTTGATCTCGCTTTTCTTTTAATAAAAAACCGAGGATGGGCTGATTGTCTACTATGCAAATATGAGTATTCTCACGCTAAATGAGAGAATTGATATTTGTTTAGTAGTCTGTTCACCTCGAGTATGTAAAGGAGAAAAAATAATGCATAGTGAAAAACATGTATTTGAAACAACTTGGGGCGGAAGACCGTTATCAGTTGAGATTGGCCAATTAGCCAAACAAGCAAATGGAGCAGTTTTAGTAAGATATGGTGATACAGTTGTCTTAAGTGTGGCTGTCGCTTCAAAACAAGCGAAAGATGTTGATTTTTTCCCATTAACAGTTAATTATGAAGAAAAAATGTATGCTGTTGGGAAAGTACCAGGAGGATTTATTAAACGTGAGGGACGACCAAGTGAATCAGCAACATTAACTGCTCGTTTGATTGACCGTCCAATCCGTCCAATGTTTGCAGAAGGATTCCGTAATGAAGTACAAATTACGAATACCGTGATGAGTGTGGAACAAGATTGCTCACCAGAGATGGCAGCAATGTTAGGATCATCTCTAGCTTTATGCGTATCTGATATTCCATTCAATGGCCCGATTGCTGGTGTTGAAGTTGGTTTTGTGGATGGTGAGTATGTTATAAACCCAACTGTGGAACAAGCCGAAAACACAACAATTGAATTATCAGTAGCTGGAACAAAAGATGCGATTAACATGGTTGAAAGTGGTGCAAAAGAAGTATCAGAAGAAGATATGTTAGGTGCACTGTTATTCGGTCATGAAGAAATCCAACGATTAGTTGCTTTCCAAGAAGAAATTGCAAAAGAAATTGGCAAAGAAAAAATGGAAATCGACTTATTACAAGTTGACGCTGACTTAGAAAAAGAAATCAATGATACTTATATGCCTCGTATGACGCAAGCAATCCAAACAGAAGAAAAATTAGCTCGTGAAGATAATATTTCAGCTTTAAAAGAAGAAGTAATCGCTGTTTACGAAGAAAAATATTCTGAAGACGAAGAGTCTGCTAAATGGATGAAAGAAGTTCGTCAAATTTTAGAAGACATGGAAAAAAATGAAGTTCGTCGTTTGATTACAGTTGAAAAAGTTCGCCCTGATGGTCGTAAAATTGACGAAATTCGTCCTTTATCATCAGAAGTTGGCATCTTACCACGTGTTCATGGTTCTGGCTTGTTTACTCGTGGGCAAACACAAGCTTTGTCAGTTTGTACATTAGCACCACTTGGTGAACATCAAATTATTGATGGATTAGGTGTGGAAGATAGCAAACGATTTATCCATCACTATAATTTCCCTCAATACTCAGTTGGTTCGACTGGGCCAATGAGATCACCAGGTCGCCGTGAAATTGGGCATGGTGCATTAGGTGAGCGTGCCATGGCACAAGTTATTCCTAGTGAACAGGACTTCCCATACATGATTCGTGTGGTTTCAGAAGTATTAGAATCAAATGGTTCTTCTTCACAAGCAAGTATCTGTGCTGGTATTTTAGCTTTAATGGATGCAGGTGTACCAATCAAAGCACCTGTTGCAGGAATTGCAATGGGACTTGTCATGGATGGAGATAATTACACTATTTTAACTGACATCCAAGGAATGGAAGACCACTTAGGTGACATGGACTTTAAAGTTGCCGGAACAAAAGATGGTATTACAGCTCTACAAATGGATATTAAAATTGAAGGTATTACAGAAGCTATCTTAACAGAAGCTCTAACTCAAGCGAAAAAAGCACGTATGGAAATTCTAGCTGAATTGACATCAACGATTGCTGAACCTCGTAAAGAATTAAGTAAATATGCTCCTAAGATTGAAATGATTCAAATCAAACCTGAAAAAATTAAAGACGTTATCGGTAAAGGTGGCGAAACCATCAACAAAATTATCGAAGAAACTGACGTTAAAATTGATATCGATCAAGATGGTAATGTAAGTATTGCCCATCAAGATCAAGATAAAATCAACCGCGCGATTGAAATCATTAAAGATTTAGTTCGTGAAGTTGAAGTGGGACAAGTATACTTAGCTAAAGTTGTAAGAATTGAAAAATTCGGTGCTTTTGTTAACTTATTCAAAGGGAAAGATGCCTTAGTGCATATTTCTCAATTCTCACACGAACGTGTGAATAAAGTAGAAGATGTGGTTAAATTAGGCGATGAAATTCTTGTGAAAGTGACAGAAATTGACCGTCAAGGACGCGTTAATGCTTCACGTAAAGCAATGATTGAAAAACCAAAAGAAGAGAAAAAAGAAGAAACAAAAGAAAAATCAGAATAATAGTGAAAGCACCCTATTTACTTAGTGAATAGGATGCTTTTTTATTGTTATTAAATTGTGGAAGGATTTCTCCTAGCAAAATCATAAAATAAGAATTTATCCACACGATGCCTACTATCAGTGTACTGAAATTGCTCAGTATTGGCTAAAAAAACACGACTTTGGATAGAGACAATATTAATATCTTGTGACGTTAAATCTAAAAATTCTTTTTCAGCTGTATTTAATTTTACAACTCTAATTTCTTTTTCAGCAAAAGATATTTGTAAGTTTAAATTTTTTTCAATGTATTTATAAATAGAATCCTCACCAATGTCAATCGACATATTAGGAATTAATCGGCACAAGAGATAATCGGTATCTAAAATCACTTTTTGCCCATCAATTTCACGAGTCCGAATCATCTTCCATACCATTTCTCCTGTGGCGAATCCAGTCATTTTCTCAAGCTCAGTATCAATCATTATTTTATCAATAAACACTACTTTTGTAAGACTGTTATATCCATAGGCATGTTGCAATTCTTTGTAACTTGTTAATCCAGAAATAGGAAAACGCAATTGTTCTCTTTTTAATACCATTGAACCTTTGCCATGAATTTTTTGGATATAGCCATTGGTCATTAGTAAGTTTAGCGCTTTTCTTACTGTGTCTCTTGATACTTTAAATTGTTTAACATATTGATTTTCACTTGGTAAAAAGTCACCAGGTAAGAATTCCCCTCTTAAAAT
Organism: Vagococcus sp. JNUCC 83; assembly: GCF_053667615.1. Taxonomy (NCBI): domain Bacteria; kingdom Bacillati; phylum Bacillota; class Bacilli; order Lactobacillales; family Enterococcaceae; genus Vagococcus; species Vagococcus sp. JNUCC 83. The sequence continues at coordinate 172,836 of NZ_CM132204.1, forward strand.
ACTATTTTCAATTGCTTGGTATATTATTTCGTATGCTTTCATAAGGTCCCCTCCAAAAACTTGTATGAACATCTTATAGTTAAGTATATTCGATATAAAATATAAGGGATTTTAAATGAGAAGTTTTTAATAAAAAGTTAAATATAGTGGTTACTTGTTAGTTTTTTTACAGTCAAGTGTTAGTTTTGTTCAGTATATAATGTGTTTTTTTTGAATGATTTATTAGAAAAAGGTGTGTAAAAAAATTGATGGAAAACTTTTGTTTTGATAGCGCTTTACAAGTAGGCTCTAAAGGTGTATATTTTATTTAAGGTAACTTGTATGTACAAGTGAAAGGAGAAAGAAGATGGGAAAATTTAATCAAGATGCGTTATTATTATTAGATTATGTCGGTGGAAAAGAAAATATTGCTGCTGTGACACATTGTGCCACGCGAATGAGGTTTGTGTTAAATGATCCATCAAAAGCACAAGAAAATAAGATTGAAGACATTTCCTGTGTGAGAGGTATTTTTACTAATGCTGGACAGTTCCAAGTAATTATTGGAAATGAAGTGCCAACGTTTTATCAAGAGTTTATGTCTGTTGCAGGAATTCAAGGTGGAACAAAAGAAGAAATTAAGTCTGCAGCAAAACAAAATCAAAATATTCTACAAAGAGCGGTAACTGTTTTAGCAGAAATTTTCACGCCATTATTGCCAGCAATTATTGTTGGAGGATTAATTTTAGGATTTAGAAATATTTTGGAAGCAGTTCCAATGGGGTTTTTAGATGGGAAAACTATTACAGAATCGTCAACATTTTGGAACGGGGTTAATGGATTTTTATGGTTGCCAGGTGAAGCTATTTTCCATTTTCTACCAGTAGGGATTACTTGGAGTATTGCTAAAAAAATGAAGGGAACTGAAATATTAGGGATTGTCCTAGGAATTACGCTAGTATCACCACAACTTTTAAATGCTTATGCAGTGAATTCTACGAGCGCCGCAGATATAGCTGCTAATTGGAGTTGGGATTTTGGTTTCTTTACAATGGATAAAATAGGTTATCAAGCACAAGTTATTCCAGCAATGCTTGCCGGATTTATGCTAGTTTACTTAGAACGATTTTTAAGAAAACATATACCAGAAGCAATCTCAATGATTTTTGTTCCATTTTTTGCATTATTACCAACTATTTTAGCGGCACATTTAATTTTAGGACCTATCGGTTGGAAGATTGGTTCTGCGATTTCAATGGTGGTTAATACAGGATTAACATCATCTCTTAATTGGTTATTTGCAGCAGTGTTTGGTACGTTCTATGCACCACTTGTTATTACAGGACTACATCATACGACCTTAGCAATCGACCAACAATTAGTAGCAGACTTTGGGTCAACGAATCTTTGGCCAATGATTTGTTTATCAAATATTGCTCAAGGTGCAGCAGTTTTAGCTGTTGTATATGCTCATAAAGGCAATAAAAAAGAAGAGCAAGTATCTGTTCCTTCAGTTATTTCAGCTTGGTTAGGTGTTACTGAACCAGCGATGTTTGGAATTAATTTAAAATATATGTATCCGTTCGTTGCAGCGATGATTGGTAGTGGAATTGCCGGATTATTTGTAACGTTATTCGGAGTAAGAGCATTATCTATTGGGGTAGGTGGTCTTCCGGGTATTTTAGCGATTATGCCAAAATATTACGGAGTATTCTTAATCGGGATGATTATTGCTATCGTTGTTCCGTTTATATTGACTTTATTCTTTAGACGAGCTGGTATATTCAATCAACTAGACAGAGTAGGAGAAGCTATTTCTCCAGTAGATGCTAGTTTAAGTGGACCAATTGTACCAGAAAGTAATTTAACAGAAGTTGTTTCAGTTTATTCGCCATTAGTTGGAGAGTTATCACCGATGACTGATTCAAAAGATCCTGTTTTTTCTCAAGGGACAATGGGACAAGGTGTTGTTATTGAACCAAGCGAAGGTCATGTCTATGCTCCGATGAATGGGACAATTAGTTTAGTTTTCCCAAGTAAGCATGCGATAGGTATTACAGATGATCATGGAATTGAGATGTTAATACATGTTGGATTAGATACAGTTAACTTAAATGGGCAGTATTTTGACACATATGTAAAACAAGGAGATAAAATAACGATTGGTGATTTGTTGTTAGATTTTGATATTGATGGTATCAAAGAATCAGGGTACTTAACTCAGACGCAAATTGTCATTACTAATTCAGATAGTTATCAAGTAGATCCAACAATAAACAGTGGTCAGGTCACAAATGATACGGCCATTTTACAAGTTAAATCAATTTAATAAAGGAAGTGACATAGTGAGTTTTAAGAATAAAGTTATTTATCAAGTATATCCAAAATCATTTTATGATAAAAATGGGGATGGCATCGGAGATTTACAAGGGATTATTGAAAAGTTACCTTATCTTGAAACGTTAGGTGTCGATATGATTTGGTTAAATCCCATTTATCCAAGCCCACAAAAAGATAATGGGTATGATATTTCGAATTATACAGCGATTGATTCTATGTTTGGAACAGAATCAGATTTTAAACATTTAGTAGAAAAAGCTAGTGAAAAAAATATTGATATCATGTTAGATATGGTGTTAAATCACGTATCCATTGAACATGAATGGTTTAAAAAGGCAGTGACAGGTGATTCATACTATCAAGATTTCTTTATATTAAGAGAGGAACCAACTAATTGGGAATCAAAATTTGGTGGAAACGCATGGTCCCAATTTGGTGATACGGATAAATATTTTTTACATTTGTATGACAAAACGCAGGCTGATTTAGATTGGCGAAACCCAAATGTGAGAAAAGAATTGTATAAAGTGGTTGATTTTTGGACTGAGCTAGGTGTAAAAGGTTTAAGATTTGATGTTATCAATGTTATTGGTAAAGACAAAGTATTAAAAGATGCTGATGACAATGTTGGTAAAGCAGAATATACGGATAAACCAATTGCTCATCAATTTATTCATGAAATGAATCGTGCAACGTTTGGCAAAGACCCATCAATTGTTACAGTAGGAGAAATGAGCTCGACAACAATTGAAAATGGCATTCTTTACACAGCACCTGAAAGAGAAGAATTAAGCATGATTTTTAATTTTCACCATTTAAAAGTTGATTACAAGGATGGAGAAAAATGGACCATTATGCCATATGACTTTAATGCCTTAAAAAACACCTTGCATGAATGGGGAGAAGGAATGAGTCAAGGAAATGGATGGAATGCATTGTTTTGGAATAACCATGATCAACCAAGAGCTTTAAATCGCTTTGTTGATTGGAAAAATTATCGTGAGCGTGGCGCAAAAATGTTGGCAGCAGCAATCCATCTAAACCGAGGGACACCATATATTTATATGGGAGAAGAGATTGGCATGCTAGATCCAGAATTTGATGAACTAGCTACCTATCAAGATGTGGAAACTCATAATGCTTATAATAAGTTGTTAAGCAATGGATTAACACACGAAGAAGCTATTAAAGTGATACAACATAAATCAAGAGATAATTCTAGAACGCCAATGCAGTGGGATAACAGTGAAAATGCTGGGTTTAGTTCTGGAACACCATGGTTATCAGTCGGAAAACATCGTGATATTACTGTTGAGAAAGAGTTAAGCCAGGGAAGTATCTTCTCATTTTATCAACAACTTATTCATTTAAGAAAAGAAAAAGAAGTCATCTCTAAGGGTGATTATAAAGCTTTCGAAGTGGAAGGAAGTCGCATATATGGGTATACCAGACATTATAGCAATGAATCCTTATTAGTATTAAATAATTTTTCGGATGAAATAACACAAGTGATGATTCCAGATGAATTTATCCAAAGTGACATTTTGATTAGTAATGTTGTATGTGACACAGTAGAAAAAAATATGGTATTAAAACCATATCAAACACTCGCTTTATTGAGTCTTAGTTAGAGAGAAACCAGTTACTTTTTGAGTAGCTGGTTTTTTTGCGATGTTCAAAAAAATAGTGACACTAGTTTCATTAATACAGGGAAAAAAAGTAAATAGGCAAAAAGAGAGTATGTGAGAGACGAATCTGTAAAACTAATATCTATGTGTTTCTCACCTGCTAAAATGGCTACAGTATTTGATACAGGAATACTAAATTGAATCAAGCAAATTGTACCCATTAATGTAGAAACATGAAACAGGTGGGCTAATAAAATAACGATAATAGGTGTAATAATGAAACGCCCACAAAGTATTCCAATCACCTCTTTTGAAAACGTTAAATTTTTAAGACCAGTCTGATAGATAGTTGTTCCAATAAAAAGCATAGCAAGGGCTGATGTTGTTTCTCCAATATAGCTAAATAAGGATTTAAAGAAGAAAGGCAGTGGAATATTAAAAATGACCAACAAACTCGCTAAAAGAAATGCAATGATTGGGGGACTAAATAATTCTTGGATGGTGTGTTTAAAATCAAACGACGTCTGTTTATTAGTAGTAAAATCGTCATCTTTGTTTAGTAGCATGACTCCAATTGTCCAAGTGGATACACTAGTCACAATATATACTAACAAAGCATAAGGTAGTCCCTTATCTCCGTATAAGCCTAAAATAATTGGCATACCAATAAATGCAGCGCTTGGTGAAGCAAAACAAAGCGTGAAGGCCCCTTGTTGGGCTTTGGCAACTTTAAATAGATTAGAACTGAAGTAGCCAATGATAAAAACTAAACTAATAATTAATACGGGGAAAAACGATTCTTTAAAAAGTGAAAGAAGTTTTTGTTTAGTAAAGTCTCTCGTTATTCTTAAAAATATTTCTAAAGGTAAGGCGAAATGAATAACAAAATAAGATAAAGCATTACTCACATCTTGGGTAAAAATACGTTTTTTAGCTAAAACATACCCTAGAGAAATGATAGAAAATAGCACAAGAATGGTTGAATAACTGGCAAGCATAAGAGTCATCTCCTTTATAATCATTGTTTATCATACTTAAGAGATACAAACGTTTATCAAAAAAAATAAGAAGATTCTATATATTTTTTATACGTAAATGATTATTTTTCTCATTTAAGGGGTATATTTTTCCAGTTAAAGACATAAGTGATAAACTGATGTAGAAAGAATGGATAGGAGGATGTCTATGACTAATCTAAAAAAACTTTTTATTACTATTGTTGCAGGAATGACTGCACTAGTCGCAGAATTTATTTTTCATCAACCAAAGATAGCTTACAGTATAGTAGTGGTCATTGGCGGAATAACCACTATATCAATGTTTATTGGGATGATTAAAACATTGAAGTCAGGAAAATATGGCGTCGATATTTTAGCGATTACAGCAATTATCGCGACATTAGCTGTTGGTCAATATTGGGCGAGTTTAATGGTATTAGTGATGCTGACTGGTGGAGATAGTTTAGAAGATTATGCAGCAGGACAAGCAGGCAAAGAGTTAAAAACATTGCTTGATAATACACCACAAGTCGCTCATAAAGTGGCAAGAGATGGACTAAAAGATATTCATGTAGATGATGTCGCTATTGATGATATTATTTTAGTAAAACCCGGGGAAGTTGTGCCAGTTGATGGAACAATCGTTGAGGGCGTTTCTTCTTTTGATGAGTCTTCTTTGACAGGCGAGTCTAAACCAATTGAAAAGCAGGTAAATGATACTGTGATGTCAGGCTCTATCAATGGGGATGTGTCAATTAAGTTTAAAGTGACTAAAGTTGCGGCAGATAGCCAGTATCAAACCATTGTTAAATTGGTGAAAGAGTCTGAGTCAAAACCAGCTAATTTTGTTCGTTTAGCAGATAGGTATGCTGTCCCATTTACTATTGTGTCGTATGTCATCGGAGGGATAGCTTGGTATGTTTCAAAAGACCCAGTTCGTTTTGCTCAAGTGTTGGTAGTTGCTTCTCCTTGTCCACTTATATTGGCAGCACCAATTGCTTTAGTTGCAGGAATGAGTCGTTCAAGTCGACATGGTATTGTCGTTAAAACAGGAACGACAATAGAAAAATTATCAGATGCAAAGAGTGTTGCATTTGATAAAACCGGGACGCTAACTGAAGGAAGTTTAAAAGTATCTACTGTTACAAGTGTTAATGAACAGATATCAAAAGATCAATTAGTCCAGCTAGCAGCAAGTGTTGAACAAGAATCCATTCATATATTGGCAAGGTCTTTAGTACAATATGCTCATGATAATCAGTTGAATTTGAAAGATGTTTCTTCAACAAAAGAAGTCACTGGACAAGGGGTACAAGGAACTATAGACAATCATCTAATCAAAGTGGGTAAAGCAAGTTATGTTTCTAAAAAGACAATAACTTCTCCTGATAAGACAGTGATTTATGTGTCAATTGATGATGAATATGTTGGTAGTATAGAGTTTGAAGATATTGTACGTCCAGAGTCTAAATCAACAATAACTTCTTTAAGAAAACTAGGCTTAAATCCTATTTTAATGATTACAGGTGACAATGAAATAATCGCACAACATATAGGGCGAGAAGTTGGGATTACTGATATTCATGCGAAATGTTTGCCACAAGAAAAAATTGATATTATAAAAAAATTAACCCAAACATCACCACCTGCTATTATGGTGGGGGATGGCATGAATGATGCTCCAGCTCTTGCAATGGCTGACATTGGTATCGCAATGGGCGCTCATGGTTCTAGTGCAGCTAGTGAAAGTGCAGATGCCGTGATTTTAAAGGATGATTTATCCAAAATAGCTGAGTCAGTTGAAATATCTAAAGACACAATGAAGATCGCAAAACAATCAGTATTGATTGGAATATTTATTTGTATTATTTTAATGTTAATAGCAAGTTTTGGTGTAATACCAACACTTGTTGGAGCGATGTTACAAGAAGTGGTTGATACAGTGTCAATTTTATCAGCTTTAAGAGCAAGGAAGGATAAATAAAAACAGTCTAACCGTTCAATTGAATGGTTAGACTGTTTTTTTAGAATCTGACTTTTTGGAGTTGTTGATTTTGATAAACAGCTAATTCCGTTATACCATGCTCTTTAATTAAATTCCCCATTTCTTCAAATCCTAACCTATAGTCTTCGGAAACATGAGCGTCAGAACCTAATGTAAATAACGTTCCACCGAGTGAAATATATAAAGGAATGGCATATTTATAAAGTTTTCGATTGTCATACTTTATAAAACTCTTAGCATTTAATTCAAAGGCTATCTCTTTTTCAATGATTGTTTTAAAAATATCAATTAAATATGGCTCAGCTATGTCTTTAAAATAATCAACATCTATGTCTAATCGCCTCATGCCATAATCAAAATGAGTTAAAACATTGGCAAAATCCACCTTTTGTACGGCTTCTAACATACGAGAATAGTAATCATTAATTAAATCATTCACGTTTAACTTTAGTACATCGTCATCCATATAATCAAATAGTCCATTTTGATGAATGCTAAGGAGGATAATGTCATAGTTTTTATCTTCTAAAAATGTATGAATGAGTGAATGATGTGTGTCAACATAACCTACCTCAATTCCTTTTAATAACCTAGTATTATAGTCATCTGAAAGGTGGTTGATTTCTTTGATGTATTCTTTATATTTAGGAATACTATTTTCCCCATTGACATATGGATTTTTAAACTCTAGATGTTCTGTCGTCACAAAAAAGTCAGGTGAATAGGTAGATAAATAATTTTCAAATGATTCATCCGAATCAAAAGAATGATGTGTATGTAAATGTTGGTCATAATATTTCATTAAAATACCCTCCTCGTTAATTAAATCTATTCTATCACTAAATTTTAAATACGGACTATTTTTACGCCACATTTACAAAGTTTACAAATCATTACCCATCATTTACTAACTATTTACAAATTAAGTCTATACTCAACATGTCAAATAAAATAGAGTGAGGGTTAATAATGAAAAAGAAATTAATTTCAAGTTTATTAGGATTATTTTTAGTCACTATGTTAGTAGGTTGTTCTTCTTCATCAACTGAAAATAATGAAACGGCAGCTAAAGATGATGATAGTTTAGAAACAATCATTGAAAAAGCAAAAAAAGAAGGAGACGTAGCTAGTGTAGGAATGCCAGATACTTGGGCTAACTGGGTTGGTACTTGGGAGGACATGAAAGAAGAATATGGGATCAATCATAAAGACACAGATATGTCTAGTGCTGAAGAGTTGGCCAAATTTGAATCTGAAGGGGAAAATGGAACAGCTGATATAGGAGATGTGGGAATTAGTTTTGGTCCATTAGCCGTTAGTAAAGATTTAACTTTACCATATAAAACATCATACTGGGATGATATTCCAAAATGGGCAAAGGATGATGAAGGTCATTGGTTACTAAGTTATACAGGCACTATTTCATTCATGGTGGATACGGATAATGTTAAAGATGTTCCAACTAGTTGGGAAGATTTGAAAAATGGTGATTATCAGATTTCAGTAGGAGATGTTACTAAGGCTAATCAAGCACAATTTGCTGTTTTAGCAGCAGCAATGGCAAATGGTGGTAATGAAAAAGATATTCAACCAGGATTAGATTATTTTAAAGAAATTGCAAAGCAAGGAAGAATTTCATCTGTTGATGCTTCTTTAGCAAATATTGAAAAAGGTGAAATAGATGTTGCAATTCTTTGGGATTTTAATGCTTTAAATCATAGAGATTCAATTGATAAAGATAGATTTGAAGTTAAGATTCCAACAGATGGTTCTGTTATTAGTGGGTATACAACGTTAATTAATAAAAATGCGCCACATCCTAATGCAGCTAAACTAGCAAGAGAGTATATCCTATCTGACAAAGGCCAAATCAACTTAGCTAAAGGATATGCACGACCAATTAGAACAGACGTTAAGTTACCAGATGATGTGGGCAGTAAATTACTAAAAGATGAGGAATATGAAAGTGCAAAACCAGTTGAGTCTAACGAGGACTGGGATAAAACTGCTTTAGAATTACCTGAAAAATGGCAGAGTGAGGTACTAGTGAATGTTAAAAAATAAAGTATTACTTATTATTTTAGATGGGTGTCGTTATGATATTGCAATGGAACAAATGGGTTTTCTAAATAGTTTAGTTGAACATGAAAAGGCTCAAGTTAGAAAAATGAAATCAGAAATGCCAAGTAATTCTAGGCCATTGTATGAAGTAATAATGACTGGTAAACCTATGTACCAAAATGAAATATATACAAATTTGATAGTTAGACGGTCGAAAGAACTTTCTATTTTTGATTTAGTGAAGTCAGCTGGAGGAACGACAGGCATGTCAGGTTATTATTGGATGAGTGAATTATATAATCAGTCCCCATACAACATATTTACAGATAGGATTCAACATGATGAATCAAAACTTATTCAACATGGGATATTTTATAGTGAGGATCACTATCCAGATAGTCATGTGTTTGCTGATGCAAATAGTATTATTACTGAATATCAACCTGATTTTATGGTGATTCATTCAATGAATATTGATGATGTTGGCCATAAATTCACCTCTGATTCTCGTGAGTATATGGCTCAGGTTAATATTGCTGATAATATTCTCGGGACGATTGTACCAACCTGGTGTGAGTTAGGTTATAAAGTTATAGTAACAGCAGATCATGGAATGGATGAATATGGACTACATGGTGGAAATTTACCTCAACATAGAGAAGTACCTTTTTATTTTCTATCAGATTCAGAGATATTGCCAAAAAAAGAAATAATGAGTCAGTTGGAATTAATGCCTTTTATTGCAGATTTAATGGACGTATAGGAGGGAGAAAATATGAAAAAAGTGAATAAACAGTGGATGGGCCTCCTTCCACTGTTCATTATTGCAGCAATGTTTTTATTCGTACCTCTTATTTTTATGCTTGTATCTAGTTTTCAATTAGATGTTACGCAAAAATTTAGTTTGGATAACTATATTCAAGCTATTACTAACCCATATTATTATCAAGCTTTTGGAAATAGCATAGTCATAGCCTTAGGTTCGAGTGTTGTAGGAATTATAGGAGCACTTCTATTTTCATATGCTTTAGTAGGATTGTCTGATAAAACTCAAGAAAAACTGACATTATTTTCTAATTTAGCTGCTAATTTCGCAGGAATACCATTAGCTTTTGGTTTTATTATTATTTTAGGAAATTCAGGTTTATTAAAATTAATTTTTCCACTGTTAAATAAGTTTGATTTATATACATGGAAGGGATTGGTTTTAACGTATACGTATTTTCAGATTCCATTAGCTACATTATTTATATATCCTGTTATGAGGAAAGTAAAAAAAGAATGGCAGGAAAGTGCAGAGATGTTAGGCGCACCAACATTTTATTATTTGAGAAAAGTTGTATTTCCGTTTTTAGTCCCTACAATAAGTGGCACATTTGCTATTCTATTTGCTAATGGCATGGGAACGTACGAGACAGCTTATGCTTTAGTTAGTAGTAATGTGGGCTTAATAACGACTAGAATAGCTTCTGTAGTAGCAGGAGATGTATATGCTAAACCAAATGTGGGTAGTGCATTGTCAGTGTTGTTTGTATTAAGTATGATAATTGTTATTTTTATTTCTCAGTATTCAATGAAGAAATTCAGAAAGGATTTGGCATGAAACAGACACTAAAAAAACATCGTATTTTTTCATATGTTATTATTGCTATTTTAGCAATATATTATTTAACGCCATTGATTATGACATGCGTTTATGCTTTTGGAGATGAATGGGGCAAATCAATTTTACCTAATGATTTCACAATAAAGTGGTTCAAGATACTATTTCAAGATACGGCTTTTTTTCAATCAATTGCTCGGTCATTATTATTATCAATTATCGTTTTATCAAGTATTCTGATTGTTATGATACCAAGTGTTGTAATAATTTATTTGTACTATCCAAGACTGGATAGAATGATGCAATCTATTTCTTTGTTACCTTATGCTATTCCAGGAGTCATCTTAGTAACAGCTTTATTGAAAACTTACTCTAAAACAGGAATATCTATGTTTATAGTTTTATGTGGGGCACTTTTTATTTCTCCGATTATGTATATGGGAATTAGAAATAGTTTACAAGCAATTAATGCGAAACAATTAATTGAAGCAGGCCATATGCTAGGAGCAAATACAATAACAGTAATTTTTAGAGTAGTTCTGCCAAATTTAAGAGTTGGGATTGTGTTATCAAGTATCATGGTATTTTCGGGTGTGTTTGGTGAGTACGTTTTAACTAATTTATTAATTGGTGGCAGATTTGAAACTTTGAGAATTTATATGTTAAGAAGAATGAATGAAAATGGTCATTTAGCGAGTGCAGTAATGGTGTGTTACTTTATCATGATTTTTTTAATGGGAATAATTATCTATAGATTATCTAATAAGAAAAAAAATAATGAAAGTCATCTCAAAACTCAACAACAAGGCATCATAAATAAAGAAGCAATCAATACAATAGTAGAGGAGGGAAATGCATGAGTTATCTAGTCGTTGAGGATTTATCATTATCCTTTGATGATAAATTAGTTTTAAATAATGTTTCATTATCGGTAGGAAAAGGTGAATTAGTAACGCTTCTTGGACCTAGTGGTTGTGGAAAATCAACCTTACTTCGTGCAATTGCAGGATTGGAACAACCAAAATCTGGGAAAATTTTTCTTGATGGAGAGGAAATTCAAGATAGACAAAGTCGAGAGCGTCAAATTGGAATGGTATTTCAACAATACGCGTTATTTCCCACTATGACAGTATATGAGAATGTGGCTTTTGGGTTAAAAGTAAAAAAATTAGATAAAAAAATAATTGAGGAAAAGGTTAACAAAATATTAGGATTAGTAGAATTAGAAGAGTTTTCTAAGCGTTATGTTACACAACTTTCTGGAGGTCAGCAACAACGTGTCGCTTTGGCAAGGGCGCTAGTTGTTGAACCAAAATTATTATTATTGGATGAACCTCTAAGTGCATTAGATGCAAGAATCAGAAAACAACTTCAACTGGAAATTAGATCGATACAACAAGAACTTGGTATTACAATGATTTTTGTGACACATGATCAAGAGGAAGCTATGAGGATTAGTGACAGGATTTACGTATTATCAGAAGGGGAATTGGAGCAAGCTTCATCACCAAATGAACTGTATACAAAACCTCAAAGTCAATTTGTAGCTGAATTTATAGGAGATTATAATAAAATACCCTCTAGTGATTTAATAGGCCAGATAGGAACGAATCAGTACAAAAAATATTTTGCTAGGCCTGAGGTTATCAGTTTTGATGCTATGCCGGATAGTATTGGTATTCCAGTTGATTTTGAAAACCAGATAGTGTTAGGAAACGTCATTAGATATCAATTTAAAACAGGAGAAAATCAAACAATATTTGTTGATAGATTAAATAACGATGAAAATAATAATATCGAACATATCGAAATATTGTATATTCAACAAAAGGATTTATTAGGAATTAAGTAAAAAAGTCTAAAGCTGATTATTATGTCAGTTTTAGACTTTTTTAAATATCATGATGTATTACCGTTAGTTGATTTTTACCATTTCTTTTTGCTTTGTATAATGCCTCATCTGCTAAGGTGAATAACTCATCTGTACTAATAGAAGCGTTTGAAAAGTGTTTTTTTTCAATAATAGCTAGGCCACATGATAATTCAATAGAGATAGCCTGATTTTCAAATAGACAAGGAAATTGATTGATTTCATGTAGTTTGTTTTGTATAAATTTTTCTGGATTATCAATAGGTGATTTAAAAATCATAGCGAACTCATCACCACCGATTCGACATATTCTAGGTGATTCTACAGGTGTTTTATCACCAATTAGCAGTTTTGATACATGAATTAATACATGATCCCCAGCTAAATGACCATAGTTGTCATTGATTGCTTTAAAATTATCAATATCTAAAATGGCAATGCCGCAAGGAGAATCGTTGATTAATAAATCTGAATAAATATGATCTAAGAAAAAGTAAAAAGATTCCTTATTATATAATTTTGTTAAATGATCATAAATTGATGATGTTCTGTAGACATGTATCGTTTTTGAAATGCAAATAGATGTGTCAATTAACCAAGCAGTGAAAAGGAAAACTAAAGAAAATATAGTGACATAAGTTATTAAATTTATGAAATTATCAAATCGCCAGATAGGATAAAAAATAATAGAGAATGTAAATAGGCGAATGAACAAGGCAACGAATAAAAACGTAAAAACAGCCTTTTTCTGAGAAAAATGCTGTTTTTTTATGAGGGAGGCTAAAAAAACGAGAGAGAAAGTTAAAAAAATGTTGTTAAAATACTCGTAAGCAAAAGCCCCTCTGATGGTATATTGAATTAACTTTAAACTAATTAATGTTGCGCCATTTGCAACACCAATCAAAACTGAACCATAATAAATGGAAAAAAAGATAGGTAAGTATCTTACATCTACAGTGGCATTCCCATAAAATGGAATAGGAATTTTATTTAAAGAAATGAAAAAACAAAGAATACCGACTATGATACCTAAAAATAATTGGTGCGTTCTAGTCAAAGAAAACGTTCCAGATTGATTAATAAAGTCTGAATCAATCTTGCTATCTTTGAGAGATTGACCAATAGATAAGAAATATAAGGTTAATGATGTACTGACGATGATCGATAAGTTAATCAAAATTGCATTAACAAAATTAAGCATAGTGAATAAACCCCTAGTAATACGTATTATTTAAGTAAGTAATAACTTTTTCGTCTAATTGATGAGTGTTATTAATGGCCCGTCGAATGGTTCCCCAATCAGAATTAGAAGGAATATCATCGATTACGACGAGTTTATCTTGTGGTAGTAAGTCTGAATCAAAAGTACTAACAATAATATCAAACCCTTGGAAAAACTCTTTTGGAACATCTTCAATAAAGATAACAGACTGATTATAAGGTTCAATGATTGCTTTATTATCAAAGTTTTTTTGAATCATTTTTGATAGAAAATCTGAATGATCATGTCCTAAGCTACTCATTACAAGAATTTTAGCTTTTTGTTTTTTATTTTCTAGTAGAGTCGGCAAATCTGTCCATTGAATCATCATTGTGCACAGAACCTCATAAAAGTAGTCTGTGTGCCAAGGAAAATTCGTATTTTTTTCAAGTTTGATTAATTCTTGTTCAATTACAATCGCCATTGTAGGGAAAAGCTTTTTGATAGCAATGGCATTATAGAAGCTTTTATTAAAAATAATATAGTTTGAATAAGGATAGATTGTATGTTGTAAATAAATATGTTTCATTGAGTTTTCAATTTTGTCAGATAATTGATTGGTAAGAGTAAAGTCAAACACATTGCGAATATTTTTCATTAAGTTTTTTATCTCTTTTGTAATGTGCAAGTACTCTTCTTCTGAATGCCAATTAATCAAATGGTAGTATAGTGAAAACATTAAATCATAAATGAGCTGATCGTTTACAATAAGGCCATATTGTTCTGTGATATCAGACAATATATCTGAGTTTTTATCAATGGACTGATACATTTTTTTAGTAAAGATACTTTTATTGTAACCTTCAACAAAATAGCCTTGGCTTTGTCTTGTTAAAGAGATGCAAAGAATATAGCTAATCAGTAGAATATCCTTTTCAGAAACATCTTCATTAAAATAATCAACAATATTTTGGATAAATTGTATGGATTTCTTTTTATCAGAAGGAAAAGGCCAGTCATTTATTTGATAAGCTTCAAAAAAATAATTTGTATAGAAAAAACGAACAAAAAATTCATCTTTCCCAATGACACGACAAGGCTTTTTTTCCAGCGTTAGGCCATATTTACTTAAAGATTTTGATATATCGCTTGTTATTCTGTACAAAGAAGATTCGCTAATAAATAATTTTTCTCCCCATTTTTCAATACTCAAAGTGGTATCAAAAAAGACACTTTCAATTAATCGAAAAGCTTCAGAGTTTTTTAAGACATAGCGGTAAACCACCTCTATGTGGCTACTCGGCTGTGTTTGAAGACGAACGCCATTTTTTTTAGACGTTTCAATTAATAGATGTGGGTACCAATTTTCTTTTAGATAACTCACATCGTTATTTATTGTTCTTAACGATGCTTTATTACTTTTTGCTAATTCGTTAGAACTAATCCAGTCAGAAACTTCATTCAATTGTTCCAAAATATGAAGTCTACGCTGAGTAGGTGTATCAAGAAGTTCACGCATAGATGTATTCCTTTCATAAAAAGTGCCTATATAGTTTCGCAAAGTTGCATAATCTTACTCTATAAAGATACCTTATTTTGTATAAAAAATCTACTTAACCAAAATGAAGTAGTGGAACATTAAGAATTTATTAAAACACGATTAATTAAATAGTATTCGTTATTTTTTTGATGTAATTTATAAACGTTTTTTATAAAATCTGTTACAATTGTAGTAATAAGACGATAAGGAGGAAAAAGAATGTTTTATCCATTTTTTGATAGTACATATATTTTAGTGATTATCGGAATACTTATTTCAATGGCAGCATCTAGCTACGTGAATAGTACTTACCGAAAATTTGACAAAATTATGAATAAAAAAGGCTATACAGCGACAGATGTGGCTCGTTTGATATTGCAAGATTCTGGTATACATAATGTAGGCGTGCAACAAATTTCTGGTGATTTAACAGATAATTATAATTCTAGCACGAAAATATTGAGTTTATCGCAAACTGTAGCAGATTCAAGGTCTGTAGCAGCAATTGGTGTAGCAGCTCATGAGTGTGGTCATGCTGTTCAAGATCAAAAACATTACGCGCCACTTAAATTGAGGATAGCTCTTGTTCCAGTTGTAAATTTTGGTTCTAAGATATCCATTCCATTAATTTTAATTGGTGCTATATTTTTTAGTAGCACACCAGTTTTAGTGACAATTGGTCTATGGTGCTTTGCTTTAACATTCTTATTTCAAGTGGTGACATTACCTGTTGAATTTAACGCATCACGACGAGCTCTTGCTATATTAAGTGAGCATCATATTTTAGAAGAAGATGAATTACTCATGGCAAGAAAAGTGTTAACGGCAGCTGCATTAACCTATGTTGCTGCAGCGGTGGCCTCATTACTCCAAGTGATTCGATTGTTTCTATTATTTGGAAATAATAACAGAAACTAGAGAGAAAGAATCAAGAGATAACAGAGTGTCAATTCTGTCATATTTTTAAGAGAAATACCTGTTTGTTCTGAAAATTTATCTAGTTTGTATTGCAAGGTGTTTCGGTGAACATATAATAACTTTGCGCTTGATGTAATGTTACCCTGTTCACCCCATAAAGTTTTAATCACTTGTACCGTATCATCATCTAGTGTCATACGTTGAGATAGATTAGTCATTAAGGAACTATCCTTAATGGCTTTTTTTGTGAGATACTTGAGAGCAACATCAGAAAAGGTAAAGACTTGATTGGTATGGTATTCTTTATAAAAGGTATTAAATATCGCTTGTTCTTCATTAAAACATTCAATAAATGATGGTGAAATCAAGTTGAACTGTCCTAAAAAAACAGTTGATTGAATAAAAAACTCTATTTCAAGTGTCAAAAGAATAGACTGGATATCATTTTTATTATTAAGGATAGGTGTTTTCTGTTCTATGAGAATAGCGGTTGTCTCATCAATGAAAAAATAGTCTACGACAAAATCTAATAACTTGGAAAAATGAGTTAACCATTCTTGACGGTTTTCATTTTTATTTCTTAGTTTTATTTGAATCACTCTAAAATAGTTATTACTAGCTGGAAGTTTAGCATTATTAAACAACATGTCATACCAAATACTTGTTTTATTTATTTTGGTTGGTTGTTTATTAATTAGTAGTTCCGTGATGAGAGATATTTCTCGTTCTGAAAGGTCGTGCTTTGGTATATGGAAATATCCTTGCTCTACTGAAATAACTAAATCATTGCCAGTCGTTTTATTGGTTGATTTTATTTTGCCTTTAGGAAATAAAGATTGAAGAGTTTGCTGATTCAAATGAAGTCACCCTTTATTTTTTATTAAAGCTATTTTATCATAAAAGAGGAATCAAAAACATTTTTTTAAAGAGGAGTTAAAAATGTTGTTAAGAGATGTCAATTTATCTGAAGAAGAAAAAAATATATTTATGAAAGAGGCTTTATTAGAAGCCAAAAAAGCAGAATTAATGGGTGAAGTCCCAATTGGTGCAGTGGTTGTTTTAGAAGGTGAAATTATTGGAAGAGGTCACAATGTGCGAGAATTTTCGCAAGATTCAACGACACATGCTGAAATGATAGCAATTAGAGAAGCAAATCGAGCAGTTGGTAGTTGGCGTTTAGAAAAAGCTCATTTGTTTGTCACATTGGAACCCTGTCCTATGTGCAGTGGAGCTATTTTACTATCTCGAATTGATCAAGTATTTTTTGGCGCCATGGATCCAAAAGGTGGAACAGTCGGTTCGTTAATGAATTTATTGCAAGATACTAGGTTTAATCATTTTTGTTATGTAGAATCAGGGATTTTAGAAAATGAATGCGCCAGTATCTTGACTGAATTTTTTAGAAACATTCGAAAAAAGAAGAAAGAAGAAAAAAAGACTAGTAATTTAAATAAAAATATTGTACAATAATATTTGCCGTTATGGCTAGGACAATGGTGGGCTGATGAAGCGTGTCAGATCTGGAAGGAAGCAGCACTAAGTTGGTGCCGCCATGTGTCTGAATTTTATATTAGGCTTTAAGCCTATTTTTTTACCTAAAATATGATTATAGATAAAATGCCACAGCGATTAGAAACTGTGGCATTAGTTATATTATTTAGTCTTCGTTAGGGTCATCAATAGCATCTTGATGAGTTTTATGAACCGTTCCAGGGACATGATCAGGTCCAGCATACAATGTATAGAGTTTTAAAGGTTTGTCACCGATATTTTCTACATTATGCCACATATCAGCAGGAACGAAAATCGCATCATCATCAGATACTTCTTTAACAAAAGTTAAATTATCTTCAGCATCTCCCATCTTACAAAGTCCTTTTCCTTCTTCAATCCGTAGAAATTGATCAATACCATGATGTACTTCAAGTCCGATGTCATCGCCAGGTTGGATTGACATCAACGTCATCTGCATTTTTTTACCAGTCCATACAGTTGTCCGATAGTTATCATTAGCTAGAGTCCATTCTTCAACATTTTCTACAACAGGTTTTTGTCCTCTATCAGTAAAATCAAACGTCATTTTTTATTCCTCCAATGTTATTTTATATCTCAATCATATCATAAATTTATCCGTTTTCAAGTAATTAATATTATTTAATAATAATTATAATTTAACGATGTGATTTCTACTAAAAAAAACGATATGAAAGGGTTTTATAAAAGTATTAATAAAACTAATAGTTAACATAATTTTTGTTAAGTAGCAATGTTCGTGAAAACGGATTATTATTTGGTTGTAAGCAGGAAATAACAAAAAATAAATTTTTGGAGGAACACAACATGTCATATTTAGAAGAATTGAAAGAGTTTTATCCGTTAGATTTGTATGCCTTTTCAAGAGGGTTAACAGAGGGAGAATTCACTGTTCTTAAAAATTTACGAAAAGTTCTAGAAGAAAAAGTAAAACCAGTTGTTAATGAGCATTGGGAAAAAGCAGAGTTTCCATTTGAAGCTTTTGGTGAAATTGCTAAAGTTGGTGTAATGAACAGTCCATTATTATTTGAAGGACGCGAAGGAAAACGCAAACCAAGTGAATTATATAATGCCTTTCTTTATTTAGAATTAGCTAAATTAGATGCATCAATTGCAACATTCTACACAGTTCATGGTGGATTATGTTACAACACAATCTTAATGGGGGGTAGTGAAGAACAAATCGCTCACTATGCACCAAAAGTAGCATCATTTGAATGGCAAGGATGTTTTGGTTTAACTGAACCAGATCATGGATCAGATATCGCTGGTGGTTTAGCTACGACTGCTGAAAAAAAAGGCGACAAATGGGTTATCAACGGAGAAAAGCGTTGGATTGGTGGAGCAAACACTGCTGATATTTTACCAATTTTTGCTCGCGATAAAGCTGATAACAAAATTAAATGTTTCATCGTACCTGGTGGATCTGAAGGACTTAGAGTGGATGTTATCCAAAATAAAGTCGCATTAAGAGAAGTACAAAATGGACATATTTACCTAAATGATGTTGAAGTGGATGATAGCACTCGTTTAGCAAATGTTAATGGATTTAAAGATGTTGCTCGTATTCTACGTGCGACACGTGCAGATATTGCTCATTTAGCAATGGGTATGACTTATGGTTCGTTAGAAGCAGCACTTAAATATGTTAAAGAACGTGACCAATTTGGTAAGAAAGTTTCTTCTTTCCAATTAGTTCAAGAAAAATTAGCTCGTATGGAAGCAAACGTTGTAGCAACAATGGCTTATTCAGTACAATTAGCTAACTTACAAGAACAAGGTGAATTCTTAGAAGAAAACTCAGCACTTGCTAAAATGCATAATGCTTTAAGAATGAGAGAAACAGTTGCTCTTGGTCGTGAAGTATGTGGTGGTAACGGTATCACATTAGAAACAGATGTTGCTCGTTTCTTTGCTGATGGTGAGGCAATTTACTCATACGAAGGAACACACGAAATCAATGCATTAATCGTTGGTCGTTACTTAACAGGACAAGGTGCATTTGTTTAATCACTACGAGAGATTTTCCAATTATCAATAAACTTTTGAATTAAATAGAGTATAAGCTGCTAAATTAGTCATGGATTTAGCAGCTTTTTTTTTATATGTTTTGAAAACCACCTGCTATGCGGGTGGTTCTAAAGAGCTTTCAGCGTGGTATTAAAAAAGCCTCCTAAAATGATAAGATAAATTTGGTTTCCCGACCACAAAATATCAATCATATAGGAGGCTCCTTATGAAAAAGGACAATCAAAGTTTATCACACACAACATGGAAATGTAAGTATCATATAGTTTTTGCACCTAAATACAGACGACAAATTATTTATGGAAAATACAAACAAAGTATCGGAGAAATACTAAGGTTATTATGTGAGCGAAAAGGTGTTGAAATAATTGAAGCTAGCGCATGTAAAGATCATGTTCATATGTTAGTAAGTATTCCACCAAAATTAAGTGTTTCAGGATTCATAGGTTACTTAAAAGGAAAAAGCAGTCTTATGATCTTTGACAGACATGCTAATTTGAAATATAGATATGGTAACAGAAAATTTTGGTGTCGGGGTTACTATGTTGATACAGTAGGACGAAATAAGAAACAAATTGAGGAATACATAAGAAATCAAATTCGAGAAGATTATGTAGCAGATCAACTAACATTATTTGAAGAATATGATCCGTTTACAGGAGAGAAAAATAAAAAGAAATAATAGATCCTTTTAGGATCAGCGAGTGAATGTGGTGCATGAGGGAAACCGTTTCAGTGAGCCTTTCAGGCTCAAGCCGGTAATAGAGGCTTTCAGCCGAAGAACAAACCTCCAGTTCTCACTGGAGGTTTTGATTGGGTAAAAAAACGCATTTATGTTGCTATTTTTTAGACGGATGAGTATGCTTAAATCAAAGGAAAATAAAGGGGATTAAGGTATGGATATTCAGCAGTTGTATTATTTTATGAATATTGTCGAATGTGGATGTAACTTGTCATTAGCCGCAAAAAAAATTCATATTACACAATCAGCACTGAGTCAGTTAATTATAAATTTTGAAGCAAATGAGGAACTAGTATTATTTTATCGAAAAAATGGGCGATTGGATTCATTAACACCAAGTGGAGAAAAACTGTATGCTTACGCTCAACAAATTACGAAATTACATGAGCAAATGAATGATATGGTAAGAAAAGAGGCAGCAAAACAGAAAGGAACCATTCGCATTGGTCTTCCATCACTTATTTTGCGTATTTTTTTCTCATCATTTTTTCCAAAATTTACATTAGCCAATCCAGATATTCAAATTGAAATTATCGAAGGTGGAAGCAATCAGTTAAGAAAAATGTTGTTTCAAAATGATTTAGACTATGCCATTTTGATTGAACCGACAAGCTTAGATCCTAAAGCGTTTGAAGAACATGTTATTCAAATTGATGAAATGACAGCGTTTGTTTATCACGACCACCCACTTGCTTATAAAAAAATACTTAATTGGGAAGACTTAGAACCTTATCCAATTGGCACGTTCAATGAAAGTTTTACGACAAATGAGCTAGTTCGAAATAAATTAACTGAGATTCAAAGTAAAGCTAAAATTATGTTTCAGTCATCTTCTTGGGATTATTTGGTTGAGGCAACCCAAGAGTCTAAAATAGTAACAGTGTTACCTTCGCCAATTGAAAGAACGATGGATAAATCACTATTTAAAGAAATACCATTTAAAGATCCAATACCCTTTAATGTTTTGCTATGTCGACCGATTAAATCAAATTATTCAGAGGTCGAGAGTAAGGTATATGAATCTATTTTAAGTTATTTTTATCAGCCGATTATTTAAAGTATAATAAAAGAACGAAAGCTAGTTATGGTGCTTTCGTTCTTTTTGTGTAACAAAGAGAGTATTAATAAAAAGTTAAACTAAATTTAAAGATAAGGTGGTACAATTTAGTGAAAAAACTGATTGAAAGGTTATTAAAACAGATGTTTGGAAACCTATTAGTTTAACTAATAGTATAAATTATATTTACTTGTTAGATTTTTAGTAGAATTAAGGATAAAATAATAAGTGTAAATGAAGCGCTTTATTAATTGACGCTATAGGAGGAAATATAAGTGAAAGAAGTAGTAATCGTATCAGCAAGAAGAAGTCCAATCGGAAGTTTTGGTGGCAGTCTAAAAAATATGGATGCAGTGGAATTGGGTAAAAAAGTGTTAGAAGCTTCACTTAAAGATATTAACCTAGACCCATCAATGGTTGATGAAGTTATTTTAGGAAATGTTTTATCTGGTGGATTAGGACAAAATGTTTCTCGTCAAGTGGCGATGAACGCAGGAATTCCTCAAGAAAAATCTGCTTTCACAATTAATAAAGTTTGTGGATCAGGGTTAAAAACAGTGGTTCTTGCAGCACAATCAATTATGTTAGGTGACAATGATATTGTTGTTGCTGGTGGAACTGAGAGCATGAGCCAAGCACCTTATGTTTTAGAGAGTGAACGTTGGGGAAAACGTATGGGTGATGCTAAAGTCATCGATACTATGTTATCAGATGGTTTAGTTGATGCTTTCCATGGTATTCATATGGGAATTACAGCAGAAAACATTGCTGAAAAATTTGGCTTTACAAGAGAACAACAAGATGAATTTGCAGCAAAAAGCCAAAATAAAGCAGAAGCAGCCGTAACATCTGGTCGCTTTAAAGATGAAATCGTAGAAATTGAAATCCCTCAACGTAAAGGTGAGCCAGTTATTTTTAAAGATGATGAATTCCCACGTTTTGGTTCAACAGCGGAAAAATTATCTAAACTACGTCCTGCATTTAAAAAAGATGGTACTGTTACAGCTGGTAACGCATCTGGAGTAAATGATGGTGCAGCTATTTTAGTGTTAATGTCTCGCGAAAAAGCCGATGAATTAGGATTAGAAGTATTAGCATCTATTGAATCTTATGCTTCAGCTGGTGTTGATCCAACAATTATGGGAACAGGACCAATTCCTGCAACGAAAAAAGCATTGGAAAAAGCTGGTTTAACAGTGGATGACTTAGATTTAGTTGAATCAAATGAAGCATTTGCCTCTCAAGCAATGAGTGTGGCTCAAGAATTAGGATTAAAAGAAGAAATCACTAATGTAAATGGTGGCGCTATTGCTTTAGGTCATCCGATTGGAGCAAGTGGTGCTCGTATCTTAGTTTCATTACTACATGAAATGAAAAAACGTGATGCGAAAAATGGTTTAGCTACCCTATGTATCGGTGGTGGACAAGGTATCGCTTTAGTTGTCAAACGTAGTTAATTATTGAAATAAAGGAGTAAGCACAATGGATAAAAGACATGAGTTAGTATTGAAAGTAACAGATTACTCTCATAAAGAACTTGCAAAAGCTGCAAGATATTATGACACTGTGGACAAATTTCCTGATGAACAAATGAGTCATTTGTTCAAGATGAATATATTACCAAGTTTATATAGAAACCTAAATGACTTAACTTATCACGATTACTTAAGTGTGATTCGCCTAGTCTCAAAAAATTTTCCCGCACTTGGAAGTATTTTATTAACTCAAGAAAGTCATTGTGCTTGGCCTATTTCAATGTTTGGAACAAAAGAACAAAAAGACCGCTATTTAGAACAAGCATTACGTGGAGATATCTACGGATGCTTTGCTCTAAATGAACCAATAACTGGTAGTGAAATCGAAGAAATGAAAACCGTTGCAAAACAAACAGATACAGGTTGGGTTATATCAGGAAACAAAGATTATATTTCTAATTCCCCGATAGCTAGTGTGCTGTTGATTGCTTCGAAAACTATCTCTTTAGATGGAACACAAGGTTATGCAATCTTTATCATCGACAAAAAAACAGATGGTTTAAAAGTCGGTGAACTTGAAGAAAAAATGGGTATCAAAGCTCTTCCAGTTGCAAGTGTTGAGCTAGATAATGTGGTTTTGACAAATAATCAACTTTTAGGTGGTGTGGTTGATGGCTTACCGCAAATTTATTCAATTTTAAATAGAAATCGGTTGGCAGTAGCTGCACAATCTTTAGGTATTGCCGGAGGAGCATTAGATCGTGGATTAAAATATGTTTCTTATGATAGAAATTTAGGAAAACGCTTAATTGATATGGCATCCACACAATATAAGTTAGCCGATATTGAAACAGGGATTTATTCTGCCAGATCATTATTAATGCAAGTGATTAATTCTGGTCAGGAACAAGATGAGCGTATGGTAGCTATGACAAAATTGACAGCTTCAAATTTAGCAATAGAAGCAACAGAAAGTATCATCAATATGAGCGGTGGTTACGGTTATATGAGAAATAACGATATTGAACGATTCGTACGCGATGCAAAAATTACTGCAATATATGGATCGTCTTCAGATCGATTAAGAAGTATTATAGCAAAACCATGGGTGAATAAAAACGTAAAGTAAAGGAAGAGTAAAATGGATATTAAAAATGTAATGGTTGTTGGCGCAGGACAAATGGGTAATGGGATTGTTCAAGTCTTAGCAACAGTTGGATACAATGTGTATATGAATGACATCAACGATGCAGCGACACAAAACGGATTGGATAAAATTAAAGGGTTTTTAGAAAAATCAGTTAAACGTGGTTCTAAAACAGAAGAAGATGTGAAAGAAATTTTAGATAGAATTACTCTATCAACGTCTTATGAAGATGCAAAACATGTTGATTTAATTATTGAAGCAGCAACAGAAAATAAAAAAATTAAACTGGATATTTTTAGACAATTAGATGCTTTAGCTCCAGAACATGCTATTTTAGCAACTAATACGTCATCACTATCAATTACAGAAATTGCTTCTGTCACAAATAGACCAGAAAAAGTAGTAGGTATGCACTTCTTTAATCCAGTACCATTAATGAAATTAGTTGAAATTAATCATGGATTAGCTACAAGTGATGAGACAGCAAAAGCTATTCTTGATGTAGCAAGTAAAATGAGAAAAGTATCAATCGATATTAAAGACTCACCAGGATTTGCTGTAAACCGTATTTTAATTCCTATGATCAATGAAGCAATTTTCGTATTAGGTGAAGGAATTGCTACAGCAGCAGAAATTGATGAATCAATGACACTTGGTGCAAATCACCCAATGGGACCTTTAGCGTTAGCGGATTATATTGGATTAGATACATGTTTAGCCATTATGAATGTACTATATGATGGATTTAATGATTCCAAATATCGTCCAGCACCATTACTTAAAAAATATGTAGAAGCTGGTTGGTTAGGAAACAAAACAGGTAAAGGCTTTTACGACTATAAAAAATAATTGGAGGAATCGTTAATGAAATCATATAAATATTTAAGTCTTTCAGTTGAAAATGGTGTGGGAACACTAAAGATTGAACGTCCAAAAATGTTAAATGCACTAAGTACTGGTGTATTAGAAGAAATTAGTAAAGCAGTTGATGAAGTTAGTTCTCGTCAGGACATAGACGTGTTACTTGTGACAGGAACTGGCGAAAGAGCCTTTGTTGCGGGTGCAGATATTTCAGAAATGAAAGATAAAACTGTTTTTGAAGGAAGAGCATTTTCAGAAATTGGAAATGATGTGTTCTTAAAACTAAGTACATTAAGACAGCCAACGATTGCTTGTGTGAATGGTTTTGCATTAGGTGGCGGATGTGAATTAGCTTTAGCATGTGACATGCGTATTGCTTCTGACAATGCTAAGTTTGGTCAACCAGAAGTTGGTCTTGGTATTATTCCAGGATTTGGTGGCACACAACGTCTGACACGTTTAGTTGGTACAGGTATCGCTAAAGAATTAATTTTTACTGGAAAAATAATTTCAGCAGAAGATGCTTTACGTATTGGTCTTGTTAATAAAGTAGTTAGCTTTGATGATTTACAATCTGAAGCAATGGATTTAGCAAACCAAATTAAAAAGAACGCTCCACTTGCTGTAGAATTAAGTAAAGAAGTGATTGACTCAGGTATAGAGATGAGTTTGGCAAATGGATTAAGACTAGAAGCAGAAGTATTCGGTTCTCTGTTTTCAACAAAAGATCAAAAAGAAGGTATGGATGCTTTCATTAATAAACGTAAACCTAAATTCAAAAAAAACTGAAAATTCAGAATATACTGACAATAATAAGGAGAGTTTAACTATGAATTACGATAACTTATATAATGAAAAAATTAAGTCAGCAAAAGATGCAGTAAGTATTATTGAACCAGGAGATGCGATTGTTTTTCCAATTATGCCAGGTGAACCACCAGCATTATTAGATGCCATTCGTGAAATGGATACACTAGATGGCAACTCCCTATATCGTATGCTACCTAGTTTTCCAACTGTAGATATTGAAAAATCAAAGCTACGTCAAATCTCTATTTTCCTATCTGGTATGGATAGAAAGCAAATGAATGCAGGTAACGTTGATTTACTACCAAACCATTTCTCTGATATTCCCGCTCTTTTGAAAAAACGTGAAGGTGATAAACTTGTCATTATGGCCACAGTTTCACCAATGGATGAAGAGGGGAATTTTTCACTTGGGACAAGTCCTTCATATGTTGCATCATTAATCGAAGGCGCAAAACGTATTGTACTTGAAGTTAATGAAAATATGCCAAGAACATTTGGTGAAAAAAATACGATCCATATCAGTCAAGTTGATGCATTGATTGAAAATAATGTTGAATTACCAGAATTAATTAGTCCAACACCAAATGAAAAAGATTTAGCCGTTGGTCGTGAGATTGCGAAAAAAGTTAAAGACGGTGATACATTACAAATTGGATTTGGGGCAATGCCAAATGCTGTTATGGAATACTTAACAGAGAAGAAACATTTAGGGTTACATACTGAAATGTTGCCAGAAAAATTAGTGGACTTAACTGAAAAAGGTGTTATTGACAATAGTAAAAAAGAGATTCATAATGGTAAGTCGGTTGCCACTTTTGCGATTGGAAGTAAGAGATTATACGAATTTATGGATAATAATCCAGATATTTTGATGTTACCATGTGACTATACAAACAGTTTTGACACAATTAGCAAGATGAAAAACTTATTTGCAATTAACTCTGCAATTGAAGTTGACTTTCTTGGACAATGTAACTCTGAAAAAGTTAAAGGATTTTATTATTCATCAACAGGTGGACAATCAGACTTTATGAAAGGGGTTCGTTTAACAGAAAGTGGTACAGGGATCATTTGTTTATACTCTACAGCTAAAAATGATGAAATTTCGACAATCGTGCCAACTTTATTTGCAGGAGCACCTGTAGCAACATCTAAAAATGATATTGATACGGTTGTAACGGAATATGGAAGCGCTGAATTAAAAGGTAGTACTATTTTTGAGAGAACCGAAAGATTAATCAATATTGCCCATCCTAAGTTTAGAGATGAATTGAGAGAAAAAGCAAAAGAAATGAACTACATGTAATCACTACTAGGAGGAAAACAAATGGACACATTGACATTTCATGAGATGAAATTAATCTGGTTAGAAGGTGGAATGACCTGTTTAGATGGTGGGGCGATGTTTGGCGTAGTCCCAAAACCTGTCTGGACAAGAAAATATCCAGTAAACGAAAAAAATCAGATTGAATTACCAACAGATCCGATTTTAATTCAGTATCAAGGAAAAAATTACTTAATTGATACAGGTGTTGGAAAGGGTAAATTTACTGATAAGCAAAAAAAGATTTTTGGGGTTGCTTGGGAATCTGAGGTTGAGACATCACTCAAAGAGTTAGGGTTAACATCTAATGACATTGATGTTATCTTAATGACTCACATGCATTTTGACCATGCGACAGGATTAACAAAACCAACTAACGACGGGAAATATGTGTCTGCTTTTCCGAATGCAACAATATATGTTCAAGCGATTGAGTGGGATGAGATGCAACATCCTAATATTCGTTCAAAAAGTACATATTGGGCTTATAATTGGGAGCCTATTGTGGATCAAGTTATGACTTATGAGGACAAATTGGAAGTTGTCCCAGGTATAACGATGACTCATACAGGTGGTCATAGTAATGGCCATGCCATAATAAAACTTGAACAAAATGGGGAGACGATGATTCATATGGCAGATATCATGCCAAC
Organism: Vagococcus sp. JNUCC 83; assembly: GCF_053667615.1. NCBI lineage: Bacteria > Bacillati > Bacillota > Bacilli > Lactobacillales > Enterococcaceae > Vagococcus > Vagococcus sp. JNUCC 83. Next base: position 200,609 of record NZ_CM132204.1, read on the forward strand.
TCATGCTCATCAAAATCCTTTATGGGTACTCGCTTATGATGATTACCCAATGACATCGATAGCAAATAAAGAAAAATTATTAAAAGAAGCATATGAAAATAATTATAAGTTTATTTTCTATCATGATGCCTTTTATCGTATGATTCAGTGGGACCAAGAGGGGAAAGAAAAGGTAAACACTCTAGAGCGTTCTAGAGAGAGAATTATAAGATAATTAGGGGGAAGTATGTTGGTAAAAAAAGGTTTAGCAGAAGTAATAGGGACATTCTTTTTAGTTTTTATTGGTACAGGTACAGCAGTATTAAGTGGTAATGTGGTTGGAACATTAGGTATTGGTTTAGGATTTGGTTTAGCTATTATGGTAGCAGCAAACACTATTGGTCAAATATCTGGTGCACATTTAAACCCAGCAGTTACATTGGCATTTTTAGTTAATAAACGTATGGATGTACAAGAGTTTTTCGTTTATGTTATTGGCCAAATTATTGGAGCATTTCTTGGTACTGGTTTGCTAAGATTAATTTTAGGAATGTCTGATTTAGGTGTCGATAATCTGGCTCAAACAACGTATCAAGGTATTTCAACAACAGGAGCATTCATTATTGAAATGACATTAACAGCCATTTTAGTATTTGTCATTATGTCTGTGACAAGTAAAAAAGGTGAAACATCTTATAATGGTTTAGCAATTGGTTTAACTTTAACCATGTTACATTTTATTGGTGTACCGTTAACAGGTATGTCAGTAAACCCTGTAAGAAGTTTATCACCGGCTGTATTTGTTGGCGGAGATGCTATGAGCCAATTATGGTTATATATACTAGCACCACTTGTTGGAGGCTTAATCGCAGCAGTTGTTGCTAAAACATTATTACAAACTGAAGAATAATATATTTAGTGAGGCTGACCCAAAAGTATTAGAATATAAAAAATCCCATGAAATCCGTTAATTACAACGTTGATTTCATGGGATTTCTATTTTGATAGTTAAGTGATTTTGATTGAAAAAGTTACTTTTGGGTCAGCCTCATTTTGTTTTTTAATAATAGAAAGTTTTCGAATGATGGTAATTATATTAATTTGCTGTTATTAAGATGTTTTTTATAAAAAATGTACACTTTATTTATAAAAACTCAGATTAAATGAAAAGAAAAGTCATGCATGGTATGATAATTAAGAATCAATAGTTATAGGAGGAAGGCGCATGGCAAAAGAAGAAGCAGTAAATAAAAAAAATGATGAATTAAAAAAGCTGTCTAATCTCAGTGTACGAGAATTGATGATGGAGTTTCGGACATCACCTGATGGACTGAGTTCTGAAGATGCCGAGAAACGGCTAGATGAGTTTGGCGAGAATAAAGTGAATGTGCAAAAACCTAAACCTTGGTACAGAGTATTGATTGAATCTTTTATGGATCCCTTTATTTATGTATTGATAGCTCTCTTAATTGTATCAGCGTTAACAAAAGATTTTGAAGCTGTCTTAGTGATGAGTACGATGATTTTAATTAGTGCATTAATTCGATTTGTACAAGATTTTAAAGCTCAAAAAGAATCGCTATCATTACAGAATTTAGTAAAACATACTAGTGCAGTAAAAAGGGATGGGGAAGTTAAGGAACGTCCAATGGAGGATGTTGTACCAGGAGATATTGTTTATCTATCTGCAGGTGATATGATACCAGCTGATGGTGTGCTTATATGGACAAAAGATTTATTTGTTAATCAGTCCTCTTTAACAGGTGAATCGATGCCTGTTGAAAAGGTTGAATCTGACAAAATTGATGTTGATGTAGATAAAGATACCTCAGCAATTGATTTAAATAATTTAGTGTTTATGGGAACTGACATTTTAAGTGGTCAAGGTGAAGTGATTATCTTAAGAACTGGTCAGGAGACTTTTTTTGGTGATATTGCAAAATCGGCTAGTACAGCTCGTGCGTTAACTAGTTTTGATCGTGATTTAAATCGTATCAGTAAATTATTGTTAAAAATGGTCACTGTGTTATTTCCAGTTGTTTTCTTGATTAATGGATTGTCTAAAGGTGATTGGACGCAAGCGTTCTTCTTTGCTATTGCAGTAGCTGTTGGATTGACTCCAGAAATGCTACCAATGATTGTGACAAGTAACTTGGCCAAAGGTTCTCAAACGCTAGCTAAGAAAAAAGTGATTGTCAAAGAGTTAAATGCGATTCAAAATTTGGGATCAATGACTGTATTGTGTACAGATAAAACAGGTACAATTACAGAAGATAGAGTAGTTTTAGTAGAACATGTTAGTCCACTTGGCGATGCTAATCAAAAAGTTTTGGATATGGCATATTTAAATTCGAATTATCAAACAGGTTGGAAAAACTTAATGGATCACGCAATTATAAATTATTATGAGACCAACCCAGATAAGATGATGACAGATAAGTTAGAAAAAATTGATGAAATACCGTTTGATTTTTCAAGACGACGTTTGACAGTTGCACTAAAAAGAGATGGTCATCAGTTAATGATAACTAAAGGTGCTGTTGAAGAGATGGCAGCTATTTGTTCTTATGTAGAGATTGATGATGAAATAGTACCTCTGACAGATGAATTGATTCAACAGATGTCTGATGTCAATAGACGAATGAACGAACAAGGCATGCGGGTGATTACCGTAGCCTATAAACGAGATGCCCATGATACACCGACATATTCTGTAAGTGATGAATCAGATATGATTTTAGTTGGGTTTGTTGGATTTTTAGATCCAGCTAAACAATCTGCTGTTACAGCGATATCTTCTTTACATCAACATGGTGTGAATGTAAAGGTATTGACCGGCGATAATGAAATTGTGTCGAGAAAAGTGTGTAGCGATGTGGGGATTGAAGTCGATAAGTCCTATATAGGAACAGATATTGATGCGATGGATGACACTGAGTTAAAAGAAGCTGTTAATGACGTACAGCTGTTTGCAAAACTAAATCCAATGCAAAAGGCTCGAATTATTAATACATTGAAAGATCAAGGTGAAACAGTTGGTTTTATGGGAGATGGTATTAATGATGCGCCAGCTCTACGTGCAGCCGATGTTGGAATTTCAGTTGATACGGCAGCCGATATTACAAAAGAAGCAAGTTCAATTATTCTTCTAGAAAAAAGTTTGGTCGTTTTAGAAGATGGTGTGTTGGAAGGACGCAAAGTATTTAAAAACATGATGAAATATATCATGATTACGATTAGTTCAAATTTTGGAAATGTTTTTTCTGTGTTAGTTGCAAGTGCCTTTTTACCATTCTTGCCGATGTTATCTATTCAGTTGTTGATACAAAATTTAGTTTATGATATTTCACAGCTTGCTATGCCTTGGGACAATGTCGATGAAGAACAAATCATGAAACCTGTCAGATTTGATATTAAAAACCTTTTACACTTTACTCTATTTATTGGGCCAGTTAGTAGTATTTTTGATATTATCACGTTTGCTGTGATGTGGTTTGTCATTGGAGCCAACACAGTCGCAGAGCAAAGTGTGTTTCAATCAGGATGGTTTTTAGTGGGGTTGTTTACACAAACTCTAGTAGTTCATGTTGTTCGTACGGAAAAAATTCCGTTTATTCAAAGTATCGCTAGTCCACCTATGTTGATTATGAGTACACTAGCCATTTGTTCAGGTTTATTTATCATATTGTTTGAACCACTCAGACAAGCTTTTGATTTTGGTGCCTTACCTAGTGAGTATTGGTTATGGTTGATAGGTATCAGTTTTTCATATTTAATACTACAACAATTAATCAAAAAACTATACATAAAAAAATATCATGAATGGATATAACGTGAAAAAAATCACTTTCTTCATAAAAAAACAATAATGTTTTCATAGAAAAAGAACTCTTTAACTGAAGAGTTCTTTTTTGATGTTTTTAAGTTCTATTAGAAAAATGTTATATCTATAAAAATAAAGTGATGTAAGATAGCGTTTTTACAATAAGTGATATATAACAGTTTTTTATTTAAAGTGATACAGTTACTATCTGTTTAACTTGGTATAAAAAAAATAAGCGTAGATATTTTTTGAAAGTGATGTTTTTCACTATATTCTCTTTCTATCACTGGATGTTGATTTGAAGCGAAAAAATTAAAGCTGATTGCTTGCAATGTAGTCAAAGTCATGTTAAATTGAATTTGTCAAATTGAAAAAAAGTAATACAGTTTTTTTTCCTGTTTGAGAAACCAATATGATTACGTAAAAAAGAGAGGAATGTGTAACAATATGGCTAAGAAAAAAGTAAACCCACTTGATTTTTCAGCATTGATGGAAGACATTAACGCAGATTTCCCAACGATTCAAGTGCTAGATAAAGATGGTAAGGTTGTTGATAAAGATTTATTACCTGATTTATCAGATGACGAATTAGTAGAACTAATGACAAGAATGGTATGGGCAAGAGTTTTAGACCAACGTTCAACTGCACTAAACCGTCAAGGACGTTTAGGATTTTACGCTCCAACAGCTGGTCAAGAAGCAAGTCAATTAGCAAGCCAATTTGCTATGGAAAAAGAAGATGTGTTATTACCAGGATATCGTGATGTTCCACAATTAATTCAACATGGTTTACCACTTAGAGATGCATTTTTATGGTCAAGAGGACATGCAGCAGGTAGTGAATACGCTGAAAGTTTACAAGCTTTACCACCACAAATCATTATCGGAGCACAATATGTGCAAGCAGCTGGTGTGGCTTTAGGTCTTAAAAAACGCAACAAACCAAACGTTGCATTTACTTATACAGGTGATGGCGGTTCTTCACAAGGTGACTTCTATGAAGGGATCAACTTTGCAGGAGCTTACAAAGCAAACGCTGTATTCTTTATTCAAAATAATGGCTATGCAATCTCAACTCCACGTGAATTACAAACAGCAGCTAATACATTAGCTCAAAAAGGTATTGCAGCTGGTATTCCAAGTATCCAAGTAGATGGTATGGATGCATTAGCAGTATATAAAGTAACTAAAGCAGCTCGTGAATGGGCAGCAGCAGGAAACGGACCAGTTTTAATTGAAACATTAACATTCCGTTATGGACCACATACATTATCAGGGGACGATCCAACAAGATACCGTACTCAAGAAGTTGAAGATGAGTGGCATGCAAAAGATCCATTAACTCGTTTCAGAATTTACTTAACAGAAAAAGGTTTATGGTCTGAAGAAAAAGAAGAACAAATTATTGAACAAACTAAAGAAGAAATCAAAACAGCTATCAAAGCAGCTGATGCAGCACCAAAACAAAAAGTTTCAGATTTCTTGAAAAATATGTTTGAAGTAACACCTAAATTAATCCAAGAACAAATTGACACATTTGAAGCAAAGGAGTCGAACTAAATCATGGCACAAAAAACAATGATTCAAGCAATTACAGATGCTTTAGCAATAGAACTTGAAGCAAATCCAGATGTATTAGTATTTGGTGAAGATGTTGGTAATAATGGTGGGGTATTCCGTGCCACTGAAGGATTACAAGAAAAATTTGGTGTAGATCGTGTATTCGATACACCATTAGCTGAATCAGGCATCGGTGGTTTAGCATTCGGTTTAGCTTTAGAAAACTTCCGTCCAGTAGCAGAAATCCAATTCTTTGGTTTCGTATTTGAAGTAATGGATGAAATTATCGGACAAATGGCTCGTACTCGTTACCGTATGAGTGGTACTCGTAATATTCCAGTTACAATCCGCGCACCATTTGGTGGTGGAGTTCATACTCCTGAAATGCATGCGGATAACTTAGAAGGTTTAATCGCTCAATCACCAGGTGTGCGTGTGGTTATCCCAAGTAATCCATATGACGCAAAAGGATTATTAATTTCAGCTATTCGTGACAACGACCCAGTTGTTTTCTTAGAGCACATGAAATTATACCGTTCATTCCGTGAAGAAGTTCCAGAAGAAGCTTACACAGTTCCTTTAGATAAAGCCGCTGTAACTCGTGAAGGAACAGATGTTTCAATTATTACTTACGGAGCAATGGTTCGTGAAGCAATCAAAGCAGCAGAAGCATTAGAAAAAGATGGCATCTCTGTTGAAATCATTGACTTAAGAACAGTTGCACCATTAGATGTAGATACAATTATTGCCTCTGTTGAGAAAACAGGACGTGTTGTAGTCGTTCAAGAAGCTCAAAGACAAGCCGGAGTTGGCGCTCAAGTTGTTTCAGAAATTTCAGAAAGAGCGGTTCTTTCTTTAGAAGCACCAATCGGACGTGTGTCAGCACCTGATACAGTTTATCCATTTGGTCAAGCAGAAGGTGCATGGTTACCAAATGCATCAGATATCGAAGCAAAAGTAAGAGAAATTCATTCATTCTAATTAGTCGAAATTAACTGAATGCACAACAGAAGGAGAGAAATAACAGATGGCTTTTAAATTTAAATTACCAGACATTGGTGAAGGTATCGCAGAAGGCGAAATCGTTAAATTGTTTGTTAAAGAAGGCGACACAATCAACGAAGACGATACGTTATTAGAGGTACAAAATGATAAATCAGTAGAAGAAATTCCTTCTCCTGTAACAGGTAAAGTACTAAAAGTTCTTGTTTCAGAAGGAACAGTAGCAAACGTTGGTGACGTATTAGTTGAAATCGACGCACCAGGACATGAAGATGAAGAAGAAACAATCGCTCCTGCTGAGGAAGCAGCTGCACCAGCGGCAAGTGCTCCTGCAGCTAGCACAGGTGGCGTATTCCAATTCAAATTACCAGATATCGGTGAAGGTATTGCAGAAGGCGAAATCGTAAAATGGTTTGTGTCTGCTGGAGATACAATCAATGAAGACGATACATTATTAGAAGTACAAAATGATAAATCAGTGGAAGAAATTCCTTCTCCTGTAACAGGTAAAGTCGTTAACGTATTAGTACCTGAAGGAACAGTAGCAAACGTTGGTGATGTATTAGTTGAAATTGACGCGCCAGGACATAACGATGCGCCTGCAACAAGTGCACCAGCAGCTGAAGCTCCAACTGCAAGTGCACCAGCAGCATCAAGTGAACCAACTGGTAAACCAAGTGCTCGTGTATTAGCAATGCCATCAGTACGTCAATATGCTCGTGCTAAAGGTGTTGATATTACGTTAGTAACACCAACAGGTAAAGGTGGACGTGTGGTTAAATCTGATATTGATAACTTTGGTTCAGCTCCCGCAGCTCAATCTGTTGAAAAAGTTGTTGTATCTGAAGAAAAAGTTTCTACTGCACCAGCTAAAGAAACTACTAAACCAGCAGCTCCATTTGTTGGTATGCCTGAAGTTGAAGTTCGTGAAAAAATGACTCCAACACGTAAAGCAATTGCTAAAGCAATGGTAAACAGCAAACATACTGCACCTCATGTAACATTACATGATGATGTTGAAGTATCTAAATTATGGGATCACCGTAAGAAATTTAAAGATGTTGCAGCAACAAGAAATACTAAATTAACGTTCTTACCATATGTTGTTAAAGCATTAACTGCAACTATGCAAAAATTCCCAACATTAAATGCATCAATTGATGACGCAACAAACGAAATTGTTTACAAACATTACTATAACATTGGTATCGCAACTGATACTGATCATGGTTTATATGTACCAAACGTTAAACAAGCTAACACTAAGAGCATGTTTGATATTGCAGATGAAATTAACGAAAAAGCAGCTTTAGCTATTGAAGGTAAATTAACTGCAGCTGATATGCGTGATGGTACTGTAACAATTAGTAACATTGGTTCTGTTGGTGGTGGATGGTTTACACCAGTTATTAACTACCCAGAAGTTGCTATTTTAGGTGTTGGTACAATTACACAACAACCTGTCGTAAATGAAGATGGAGAAATTGTTGTTGGAAGAATGATGAAATTATCATTAAGCTTTGACCACCGTATCGTTGATGGAGCAACAGCACAAAAAGCGATGAACAATATTAAACGTTTATTAGCTGATCCAGAATTATTATTAATGGAAGGATAAGGTGAATAGTTAATGGTTGTAGGAGATTTCGCATTAGAATTAGATACAGTAGTAATTGGTGCAGGACCTGGTGGATATGTTGCCGCAATTCGTGCCGCACAAATGGGTCAAAAAGTAGCAATTATCGAAAGAGAATACATCGGTGGCGTTTGTTTAAACGTCGGATGTATTCCATCAAAAGCACTAATTAGTGCAGGACACAAATATCAAGAAGCAATGCATTCAGCTATCTTTGGTGTAACTGCTGATAATGTATCACTTGATTTTTCTAAAACTCAAGAATGGAAAAACAACCAAGTAGTTGCAAAATTAACTGGTGGTGTTGAATTCTTACTTAAGAAAAATAAAGTTGAAATTATCCGTGGTGAAGCATTCTTCGTTGATGAAAACACTCTACGTGTGATTGATGGTGACCATGCACAAACTTATTCATTTAATCATGCTATCGTTGCAACTGGTAGTCGTCCAATCGAAATTAAAGGATTTAAATTTGGTGGACGTATTATTGATTCAACTGGTGGATTAAGCTTAACTGAAGTTCCTAAAAAATTAGTTATCGTCGGTGGTGGCGTTATCGGTGCTGAATTAGGTGGAGCATATGCTAACCTAGGTACTGAAGTAACAATTTTAGAAGGTTCTCCACAAATTTTACCAACATTTGAAAAAGATATGGTTAAACTTGTTGAAAAAGAATTTGACAACAAAGGTATCAAAGTTGTAACAAAAGCAATGGCTAAAGAAGCTGTTGACAATGGCGATAGCGTGACTGTAACTTATGAAGTTGACGGTAAAGAAGAAAAAGTTGAAGCAGACTACGTGATGGTAACTGTAGGTCGTCGTCCAAACACTGATGATTTAGGTTTAGAAATCTTAGGCGTTGAGATGACTGATCGTGGATTAGTAAAAGTTGACAACCAAGGACGCACTAACGTGAAAAGTATTTTCGCTATTGGTGACATCGTTCCTGGAGCTGCCCTTGCTCATAAAGCGAGCTACGAAGCAAAAATCGCTGCCGAAGCAATTTCTGGTGAACCAGTAGCAGTTGATTATCGTGCAATGCCAGCTGTAGCCTTTACAGATCCTGAATTGGCAACTGTCGGTATGACAGAAAAAGAGGCAAAAGAAGCTGGATTAGACGTAAAAGCATCTAAATTCTCATTAGGTGGAAATGGTCGTGCCTTATCATTAAACCAAACTGAAGGATTCGTACGTTTAGTGACAACTAAAGAAGACAACGTGATTGTTGGTGGACAAGTTGCTGGTATTAGTGCTAGTGATATTATTGCAGAAATTGGTTTAGCTGTAGAAGCTGGAATGAATGCAGAAGATATCGCTTTAACTATCCATTCACATCCATCATTATCTGAAGCTGTTATGGATACAGCAGAATTAGCATTAGGTATGCCAATTCATATGTAATAAAATTAAAGTATTGTTTGTTCGGACGTATAAAGCATCTCTTTTTAGAGGTGCTTTTTTTATTTTTAAAACGTGTATTATTAAAAAGAATATGTTATGATAATTTTCTTGAAAAAGAATTATTGGGAGGGAAAAAGGTGTTACTTAGTATAAAAAAGAGTGAGTGGGTTGGTAATCCACGCGAAAATATTTTTGCTGGGTTAGTTTCTTCTGTTGCTATTTTACCTGAAGTGATAGGATTTGCTATTATTGCAGGAGTGCATCCTATGTCAGCATTGTTTGCGTCAGCAATAACGCTGCTCATCATTACGTTAACTGGTGGGAGACCTGCCATGGTGTCTGCAGCAGCAGGTTCGATGGCTCTAGTTATAGCAGGATTGGTTCAGTCACATGGGCTAAATTATATGATTGCTGCGACTGTTTTAACAGGTATCTTTCAATTTGTTTTAGGCTATTTGAATATTCATAAAATCATGAAATACATACCTAAAAGTGTCATGATAGGGTTTGTTAATGGGTTAGCTATTTCCATTTTTTTAGCACAAGTTCAACAATTACCAGAGCAAAATGGCATAGGTTATGTGATGGTTATTATCAGTATTTTAGCAATTTATATTTTACCAAAAGTCATAAAAGTTATTCCACCGGCATTAGTAATAATTACGGTAATGACTATCTTATCATTTGTTTTTAAAGGAAGTTTCTTTACAGTTGGAGATTTAGGTGATATGTCTTCACTTGATGTGTCATTTGGGATGCCACTTGTTCCAATAAACCTTGAGACGCTGTGGATAATTTTACCAACTGCCATTTCATTAACGTTTATTGGATTGATGGAAACACTTTTAACGATCCCTATTGTAGATGAAATGACAGACTCAACAAGTGATAGTAAGCGAGAAGTAAAAGCTCAGGGATTGGCTAATTTTATTACAGGATTATTCGGTGGTCAAGCAGGGTGTGCGATGATTGGACAAGCTGTTATAAATGTTAAATCAGGTGGACGGACACGATTATCCACTTTTATATCTGGTACGACATTATTACTATTTATTTTTGTTTTAAATTCTTTGATGATGGTGATCCCAACTGCAGCATTGATAGGTATTATGATTACAGTGGCAGGTGATACATTTGATTGGAAAAGTTTAGAATTAGTTAAATCTTGGGAAATGATTGAAAGTACAGTGATGGTAGTCACTGTAGCAATTATTATTTATACAGGAAACCTAGCCATTGGAATTTTGTGTGGTGTCATATTAAATGGGTTACTTATATTATTTACAAAACTTTATAAAAAATAAACCATTCAATCGAGTGGTTTATTTTTTATAAGTTGTTAATGCAGACTCACCAATTACTATAGAATCTTTGCCGTCGCTATATTGAGAATCCAAACTTATAGTAAATGAATTAAGGTTCGGTTTTTTCTTAGATAAAAGTGTAAACGTTCCTGGTGTTGAGGTCTTAGGTTGCATCAATCCATTAAAATTTTCATCAAACAAAAAAAATTCATCAGATGAAGAGTCAAATTGGTGTCCCCGTTTATCTATTAGTGTTTTGTTAAGAGATGATAGGTCAAGAATGCTTTTTGAAGTATTTTTTAATTTATAGTCAATGAGTGAACGATAGTATTTTTCTGGGAATTTATTAAAACCAGGAAAATTGTATTCAGCATTTTTTATATCATCTTCTTTATTTAATGTTTTTTCTTGAGATATATTAGTTATGGTATATTCGACAATACCAGCTGTGGGTAAAGTGACTTCTTTAAATGCGTTGTTGGTGGATGTGGGTATATTAGTAGATACATCATTTTGAGAGATCTGTTTATTAGTGTCATTGGTAGAACATCCCATTAGTAGAAAGTTTAATAAAACCAAGTAAGTTGTGGTTACTTTTTTCATAAAATGCCCCCTTTTTTCGATAATTGTATCATGTGTAGTAACAATTAACAATTAGTTCATTGTTGTTTATGATTCTGTTTGACTAGAAGATATTTCAATCTATATTTATAGCTAATATAGTAAAAAGGCAATAATAACATTCTCTTTTTTGTTATCATTTATTAATAATGGTCGAATAAGTAATAAAAAAACGCTATAATGAGATTAATAGATGATAGGAGGAAGCGTTATGTCACACATGAGTCCTAAGTTAGAAATATTTTTAGATGAAGGGTTAGATAACTTAAAAGAAGAAGGATTGTATTCAACTATTGATGTTGTTGAAGGTGCAAATGGTTCCAATAATAGAAATTGATGGTAAGAAAAAAACCAATTTGGCTTCGAATAACTATCTCGGATTTGCTACACATCCAGCACTTATCAAAGCGGCTAATGAGGCAACAGAAAAGTATGGTGTAGGTGCAAGTGCCGTACGTACAATCAATGGTACACTTGATATTCATCGTAAATTAGAAGAAAAAATTGCGAAGTCCAAAGGAACAGAAGCTGCAATTGCTTTTCAATCAGGATTTAATTGTAATAAGGGTGCGATATCAGCGGTTATGACAAAAGAAGATGCGATTTTATCAGATGTGTTAAATCAAGCGTCTATTATTGATCGTTGTCGTCTGTCTGGGGCAAAAATTATTTGAGTGAATCATTCTGACATGGAAGACTTGGATAAAAAAGCGAAAGAAGCTGTTGAAAGTGGTTTATACAAAAAAGTAATGTACATTACTGATGGTGTGTTTTCTATGGATGGAGATGTCGTAAAAATGCCAGAGATTATGGAAATTGTTGAAAAATACGGTTTGATTGTGTATGGCGATGATGCACATGGTTCTGGTGTTTTAGGAAAAGGTACTGGAATAGTCAAAGAGTTTGGATTATCTGATAAAGTAGATTTTCAAATGGGTGCATTATCCAAAGCAATTGGCGTGGTTGGTGGTTATGTTGCAGGTAGCCAGAAATTAATTGATTGGTTGAAATCTCAGGCACGACCATTTTTATTCTCAACGTCATGAACGTCAGGAGCTAGTGCAACGGTGATAAAAGCATTAGAACTGATGGAAAATGATTCATCATATGTGAATGTTTTATAGGAAAATGCTAATTATTTTAAAGAAAAACTTCAAGAAATTGGCTATGACATTGGTGAGTCTGAAACACCTATTACTCCTGTTATTTTAGGAGATGAAAAATTAGCACAAGAATTTGCTAAACGATTGATTGATGAAGGTATTTACGTTAAACCTATCGTCTTTCCAACCGTTCCACTTGGTACAGGACGAGTTAGAAATATGCCCACAGCAGCACATACGAAAGAAATGCTAGATGAGGCAGTAGCGATTTATGAAAAAGTTGGGAAAGATATGAAAATTATTTGATTTTCAACATTAAATTCTTGACGAAACGCTAAAACCCTTGTATCATACTTTTTGGGCACTCTTGAAAGATAGAGGCAGATAGACATAAATTAAAGCTCCCTTATTCGAATGGATAAGGGGCTTTCTTTGTTTTTTATAAACATCTTCCCCAAGTAATAGATAGAAGAAAAGAGGCGAATGTTATGACAAAGTACATTTTTGTAACAGGTGGAGTGGTATCTTCAATTGGAAAAGGGATTGTGGCAGCATCGTTAGGACGATTATTAAAAAATCGTGGATTGAATGTGACTATTCAAAAATTTGATCCCTATATTAACATCGATCCTGGAACAATGAGTCCTTACCAACATGGTGAAGTATTCGTCACTGAAGATGGGGCAGAAACAGATTTAGATTTAGGTCATTATGAGCGATTTATTGATATTAATTTAAATCAACACTCAAACGTGACTACTGGAAAAGTTTATTCAGAGGTAATCAGAAAAGAAAGAAAAGGAGAATATCTGGGTGCAACAGTCCAAGTAATCCCACATATTACCAATGAAATCAAAGAAAAAATGATGGCAGCAGCTGATACGAATGAAGCAGATGTGATTATTACTGAAGTTGGTGGAACGGTGGGAGATATTGAGTCTTTACCATTCTTAGAAGCTTTAAGACAGATGAAAGCTGATGTAGGTAAAGACAATGTCCTATATATCCACACAACATTGATTCCTTATTTAAAGGCTGCAGGGGAAATGAAAACAAAACCAACACAACACAGTGTGAAAGAATTGCGTAGTTTGGGTATTCAGCCAGACGTTTTAGTGGTTAGAACCGAAGAAGCAGTGCCACAAGAAATGAAACAAAAGTTAGCACAATTTTGTGATGTACCCGAAGAAGCAGTTATTGAATCAAGAGATGTAAACACTCTATATGAAATTCCATTAAATTTAAAGGAACAAGGATTAGATGATATAGTTTGTCGTCATCTAGGTCTAGAAACACCTCAAGCAGAAATGACTGAATGGCAAGAAATGGCCTCTCATGTATTGAACTTAAAACACAAAACTCGTATTGCCCTAGTTGGTAAATATGTTGAATTGCCAGATGCTTACTTATCAGTTGTGGAAGCATTAAAACATGCTGGATATGACTATGATACGAACATTGAGATTGAGTGGATTCAATCAGAAAATGTTACAGAGGAAAATGTCTCTGATTATTTATCAACAGTAGACGGTGTTCTTGTACCAGGTGGATTTGGTGATCGAGGAATTGAAGGTAAAATTGAAGCGATTCGTTATGCTAGAGAAAATAATATTCCGTTTTTAGGTATTTGTTTGGGAATGCAAATGGCATGTGTAGAATTCGCGAGAAATGTTCTAATGCTTGAAGGAGCAGACTCGAAAGAAACTGCACCAGAAACGCCTTATAACATTATTGATTTGATGTTGGACCAAGAAGGTGTAGAAGATATGGGAGGAACGCTTCGGTTAGGAGCTTATCCATGTGAGTTGAAACCAGATACTAAGACACGTGATTTATATAATGGTGAAGAGTTAATCAGTGAACGTCATCGCCACCGTTATGAATTTAATAATGATTTTCGTGAATCATTTGAAAAAGCAGGAATGGTCTTCTCGGGAGTCTCGCCTGATAATCGCTTAGTTGAAATTGTAGAAATTCCAGCTAATGATTTCTTTGTTGCCAGTCAATTTCACCCAGAGTTTAAATCACGACCAAACAGAAGTCATCCGCTATTTAACGGGTTTATTAGAGCTAGCTTAAATAACTAGAATGTTAACAAAAAACACATATTATCATGATATACTCGAATTATTAAAAAACAAAAATAACAAAGGCTGAAATGATATGAAACGTGTTATAGCAATTGGTTGTCTAGGACAAATAGGGACCGAATTAGTTACACGACTTAGAAAAGAATTAGGTACAGCCAATGTACTGGCACCTGATATCAGGTTAGGATGAAGGAAACCCAACAGTTGAGAATGGTGAATTTGATGTGTTAGGTGTTTTGGATAAAGATCGAATGTTTAAACTCGACTATGCTTTTAAAGCTGATACGATGATTCGCTTAGCGTCATTAGTATAATTTAGATAAAATGACACAAGATATGTTACAAAAATTAGAGAAAAAGTTAAGTTAAGTGTTAATCATTGTTGGTTGCAATTTTACCATTTATCCTAACTTTTAAGGAGGAAAACCATGAAAAAGCTAGGATTTGATTCTCAAAAATACATCGAAGAGCAATCAAAATTTATTTTAGAACGTGTAAATAATTACGATAAATTATATTTAGAGTTTGGTGGTAAATTAATCGGAGATAAACATGCAAAACGTGTGTTGCCAGGTTTTGATGAAGATTCAAAAATTAAAATACTGCAAAAATTAAAAGATAAAGCTGAAGTCATTATTTGTGTGTATGCTGGAGATATTGAGCGAAATAAAATTCGCGGTGATTACAACATCACATATGACATGGATATCTTAAAATCCATTGATGAGTTTAATGAGTATGGCTTATCTGTAAATAGTGTGTTAATCACACGTTACAGTGGACAACCCTCTACGAAAATATTTATTAATAAATTAGAAAAACGCAATATCAAAGTATACACACATGAAGCAATTGAAGGGTATCCATATAATATCGATCAGATTGTGAGTGACGAAGGGTTTGGTAAAAATCCTTATATACCAACGACAAAACCAATTGTTGTTGTTACAGCACCTGGTGCTGGAAGTGGAAAATTGGCAACTAGCCTAAGTCAAATCTATCATGAAAATCGTTTAGGGCGTGTGGCAGGTTATTCGAAGTTTGAAACATTCCCAGTTTGGAATATCCCATTGAAACACCCGCTAAATATCGCCTACGAAGCAGCAACAGTTGACTTGAAAGACGTGAACATGATTGATTCATTTCATTATGAAGCTTATGGTGAAGTGGCGGTTAATTATAATCGTGATATTGAAACATTCCCAGTTATTAAACGCATTATCGAACGAATCACCAATCAGGAGTCAGTCTTTAAATCACCGACAGATATGGGTGTGAATAGAGTAGGCTTTGGTATCATTGATGATGAGGTAGTAAAAGAAGCATCAAAAGAAGAAATTATTCGTCGTTGTTTCGATACAGAGTGTTTTTATAAACGTGGAATGGTTGACGAGGACGTGGTTAATCGTATCCAACTTATTATGGAAGAGATGGAGCTTAAAAAAGAAGATCGTCTTCCAGTATTACCAGCAAGAGAGTATGTAGAGAATTTAAAAAAATTATCCACAGAAGAAGTTGTCAATCCAATCTCTGTTATGGCATTTGAATTACCAACTGGAGAAATTGTAACAGGACGTACGTCAGATTTGATGGATGCCTCTGCAGCAGCTATTTTAAATTCAATCAAACGTTTGGCGAACATTTCAGATGATATTTTATTATTATCTCCTGTTATTTTGGAAACTATCCAAAAAATGAAAGTTGAAGAATTAGGAAATAAAATGACAGCATTAAATGCAAATGAAGTGTTAATTGCATTATCTATAAGTGCTGTGACAAACCCAACTGCTCAACTCGCTTATGAACAATTAGCTAATCTTGAAGGAGTTGAAGCTCATTCTACAGTGATGTTAAATAAAGATGATGAACAAGTTCTTAAAAAATTGGGTATGAATGTCACAAGTGATCCTGTCTTTTCATCAGAAAATCTTTTCTATATCTAATAGTAAATACTTGAAATAATAGGTAAATCTAGTTACACTGTGTGAGTTAAGTTTACTGTTATTTTTTAAAGGGGAAATCCAAAAATGAAAGAAAATACAATGAAAAAATCTCTTCTATCAGTTATCATAATTTTTATAGGGACATTGTTAGTTATTACTTTGTCAAGAGCGGTAGCAGGGACAAATGGTTATATGTATTTTGTTCTACCTACTGTTTGGTTTGTCGGTTTATTTTTTAGAGATATCAAAACTAAAAAAGAAATGCTGTCAAATCAGTGGGGTGATTTTAAAAAGACAAAATGGCGTCATATGCTATATGTTATAATAACACTGTTTTTAGCTTCGATAGCGATTCAAATCACTCGGCCAATTTTTAATCAATTTATTCCAACGAATCCTGTTCACAGCTATGATTACGATATTGATACTTCTCTAGGTTTATTGTTCTCTGTTTTAGGTGGGATAGTTGACTTAGTAGTGGCCTTTGTTGAAGAAGTCACTTATCGTTATGAAGGAATGTACGTTTATAAATATAATAAACTACTATTGGTTATTATGTTGATTTTGTCTAGTTTATTATTTGGCTTTTCTCATTACTATAATTTTGGTGGGAGTTTTCTTGCAAGTATTCCCTATGCTTTTGCTGGTCTAGTATTTGGGTTAATGTATTTATGGACAAAAAATATTTGGGTTCCTATTATGGCTCACTTGCTTTTTAATAGTACAGCAGTATTATCAAGTTTATTTCTAGTTATTGTGAAATTAATTAGTTAAGGAAGGAATACAGTAAATGCAAGAAACATATCGTTTAATAGGTTTTGTTGCAATAGTCATTGCAATAGTTTTTGGAACGTTAGCTCAATCTTGGGTTAAGACAAGATTGCTATTATTTAGAGACACAAGCATGGTAAAACAATATATTATAAGTTTTATATTTGTGATTATAGGGGCTTTTTTCTTTTATATGAGTGGCTCGTTTAATTAATACAACAATAGTGTAGACGACTTTTTATGGAAGTCGTCTATTTTTTTATTTTCTTTTTAAACAATTGAGTTGTGAAAATGATTCTCATTTGCTATAATGATTTTAAGTTTAGGTTTACCTAAAAATAAGTTAAATTAATCCAAAAAATAGAAAAGGTGAAAAACATGCAAGAAGAAGCATTAACGATGTCTTATGAAGGGTTAGTACAGGAACCTATTGACATTAAAAATGTATCGGTATCCTATCAAGCTAAAGTGGCATTAGAAAATATTAGTTTGTCGATTGAATCGGGGAAAATAACAGGAATTATTGGACCGAATGGTGCAGGAAAATCAACTTTTTTAAAAAGCATTATAGGTTTGATAAAAACAGATAGTGGTAGTGTCACAATTGGGGGAGAGTCTATCGATGCTGTTAGAAAACAAATTGCATATGTTGAACAACGAAGTGCGATAGATTTGACGTTTCCGATTAAAGTTGACGAAACCGTGATGTTAGGAACGTACCCAAAATTGGGACTATTTCGTCGGCCGAAAAAAGAAGATCGTCACAAAGTTCAAGAGTCACTGGAAAAAGTCAAAATGGAAAGTTTTTCTAAACGACAAATAGGTAATTTATCTGGTGGCCAGTTGCAGCGAGTCTTTATTGCAAGAGCTCTAGCACAAGATGCAGATATTATTTTCTTAGACGAACCGTTTGTTGGCATTGATATGGTAAGTGAAAAATTGATTGTTGAATTGTTACACGAGTTACGAAATGAAGGGAAAACAATTGTGATTGTTCACCATGATTTACATAAAACCAAAGAATACTTTGACAATTTAATTATTTTAAATAAAAAACTTATTGCAAGTGGCCCAGTAGCTAAAACATTCACTACTTCTACTATTCAACAAGCATATGGTGAAACAATGGGAGAAATCGTGATTAAAGGAGTGAATGATTAATGGTACAACATTTTATAGAAGGTTTAATAAAATATGATTTCTTACAAAATGCCTTAATTACATCAGTTATAGTGGGAATTGTATCAGGGGTGATTGGTAGTTTTATTATTTTGCGTGGGATGTCTCTTATGGGTGACGCCATTTCTCATGCGGTATTACCTGGTGTTGCTGTGTCTTATATGTTGGGTGGAAGTTATATGATTGGAGCATCCATTTTTGGGATTATGGCAGCTGGGCTTATTGGTTTTGTGACACAAAAAAGCAAATTGAAAAACGATACAGCAATCGGAATTGTCTTTAGTTCTTTCTTTGCTTTAGGGATTATACTTATTTCATTTGCTGAAAGTTCAACTGACTTGTATCATATTTTATTTGGTAATGTGTTAGCTGTAAGACCAAGTGATATGTATACAACATTAGCTGTCGCTGTTGCGGTCATTTTATTTGTTATTTTGTTTTATAAAGAGTTACTAGTTAGCTCGTTTGACCCAGTGATGGCTCAAGCGTATGGTTTGAAAGTTCAAGTGATTCACTATGCATTGATGTTTTTCTTAACGTTAGTTGCCGTGTCTTCACTTCAAACTGTTGGAACAATTTTAGTGGTTGCCATGCTTGTTACTCCAGCTGCAACAGCGTACCTACTAACTGATAAATTATCAACAATGATTGTGATTGCAAGTAGTTTAGGAGCTATCAGTGCAGTGATTGGGTTGTTCTTTAGTTATTCGTATAATTTAGCATCAGGAGCAACTATTGTTCTGACAACTGTTATGTTTTTTGTGATTGCGTTTATATTTTCGCCAAAACAAGGATTTATTATTAAGAGAAAAGAGGAAGTTATCATTGAAGAAGTCTAGTCTTATATTATCAAGTCTTATAGTAGGGTTAATAGTGTTTTTTTTAGCCGGTTGTTCAACAGGAAGTGCGTCTACAGAAAAAAATGCAGATAACAATAAATTGAAAGTTGTGGCAACCAGTTCAATTATTGCTGATATGGTTGAAAATGTTGGAGGAGAGCATGTGGATGTACACAGTATTGTGTCTCGTGGAACAGACCCTCATGAGTATGAACCACTTCCAGAAGATATTTCCAAATCGACTGATGCCGATGTGATTTTTTATAATGGATTGAATCTTGAAACAGGTGGCAATGGTTGGTTTTTAAAGTTAATGCAAACCAGTAAGAAAAAAGAAAATGAAGATTACTTTGTTGTCAGTAAAAATGTTGAGCCGATGTATCTAACCGGTGAAGGTCAAGAAAGTGAGCAAGATCCTCATGCGTGGTTATCACTAAAAAATGGGATTATCTACGTTAATAATATTAAGGATGTACTAGTTGAAAAGGACGCAAAACATAAAAATGACTATGAAAAAAATGCAAAAGCTTATACAGAAAAACTAGAAGCTTTACATAATGAAAATACGAGTCGTTTTGCTGATATTCCAAAAGATAAAAATTTATTAGTTACAAGTGAAGGCGCGTTTAAATATTTTTCAAAAGCTTATGGTGTAAATGCGGCCTATATTTGGGAAATAAATACAGAAAACCAAGGTACACCTGATCAAATGAGTCAAATCATTGATAAAATAAAACAAACAAAAGTTCCTAGTCTTTTTGTTGAACAAAGTGTGGATGCTCGTAGTATGGAAACAGTCTCAAGAGAAACAGGTATTCCAATTTATGATACAATTTTTACTGATTCGTTAGCGAAAAAAGGTGAAACTGGGGACACATATTATGACATGTTAAAATGGAATTTAGATACTATCCATGAAGGCTTAATGAAATAAATGAAAAGAGGCTGACCCAAAAGTAAGTTTTTAAATGAAAATCACTAAACTAACAAAACAGAAATCCCATGAAGTCAGTGTTTTAATAAACTGATTTCATGGGATTTTTCTATTTTAAGATTTTTGGGTCAGCCTCTTTTTCTTAATATTTAATTGTCGGTAATGTTTGATTTTTTTTATAAGTGAAATACCCAGCTAGGCAAAATAAAAAACAAATCCCAAAGGAAATAAATTCAAATACTGGATTTTCATAAAAACCACCAAACAATATAATTAATCCACCAGCAATTGCTAAAATAGGTGAAATTAGACCAGTGAAGCTGTCTGTGATTTCTTTTGAAACGTATAATTGAATGACTTTGATGTATAGGGCCATATACCAAAGATAACCAAAGACAATGGCAATTTCTCCAATATCTCCTAACCCCATTAACTGGTAGGATTGTGTGATGTAGTGAATCATAAACCATCCACAACTTGTTGCTAAAGCAATAATGGCAGAAATACTTGTTAAATGCTTTGACTGATAATTATCAACAATTTTTTGACTATTAGGAAGCATATTTTTTGTTGCTAGTGCATAAGGCATACGAATATGACCTAAAGTTACACCATTAATCACACCAAAAAGAGCTACCAAGATAAAAAGTAAAATGATTTTTTGACCAATGTTACCAAATAACATGTCACCAATCTCCATTACTGCGCCTTCTCCCATCGAAAGAATGTATTTAGGGCCCAGTATGTGTGTTAATCCTAAAAAGTAAGATAGGTAAACGATGAGCACAATAATTGGACCAAAGCACAATGCTTTTTTCATTGTTTGACTACCACCTTTGACTTCATGGGAAATTGATAAAGCGATTGGCCAACCATCATATGAAAATGCCATAGGGGCAAGTGCAGCTAACCAACCTAATCCAACGTCTGATGGTTCTATTGTCGGGACAGTGTTTGGAATAATAGGTGGTTCTTTTTGCCAAAAAATAGCAATGACTCCTATTCCAACTAAAGGAATTAATTTCGTGATGGTTGAAATAATTTGAAACCATCCAGCAAATTGACTCGATAATATATTTAAACTATAGAAGAATAGCATATAACAAAAACCAATCCCCATTTGATAAGTCAGGGTCTGTGGTAGATTTAAAAGCATGGTGGTATATGTGCCAGCAGCCCAAGAGACAACAACACCGATTGTTGGAAAGTACAAAAATGTTTGATACCAACCAAATGCACTGGCAACTGATGTGGAAAAGAAATCTTCAAAGTAAGCCACCATTCCACCATTTTTTGTTGTTTTTTGTGCTAAATTTGTTAAAGAGAGACTACCAAAAATAATACATAAAGCTCCAATGACAAAAACCAATACCCCTAAAAGGACATTTCCTCCGGTAAAGGCTAGGATGTTTCCTACTTTAAAAAAAATACCTGAACCAACACAAATGCCAATGATCATTGCAATAGCAGTCCAAAGGCCATACTGTTTTTCTTTATTGATAATAAAACCTCCATTTCAATAGTAAAAATATAACATAATTCATATGAAATTGAATGAAAATTTCATGAATTCTAGAAAAGGAATCAAAGAGTTTTACTAAGAGAGATATGGTAAACTAAAGAAGATAAATAAAGGGATTGAGGTGTTAATATTGAGTCTCCAGTTTGTACTAAATACAGCAGATGAAGACATTGTAGAAGATTTATTAAATATGTCGACTGAATGGTTAGAAAAATCAATGCATCATGAGGTGTTTTACTTGGTGCCTAACCATGTCAAATTTGAAACAGAAATAAATGTGTTAAAAAAAATGCATCAACTTCCTAAATTTAGCACACAAAAATATATTGCCAGTATGAGATTACAAGTTTTTAGTTTTTCCAGATTGGCTTGGTACTATATGCAACAAACAAAAAGTTATCAAGAAACAAGATTAAGTAATTCGGGTAAATTTATGTTGATTAGAAAAAGTTTGATTACTTGCCAAGATAACTTAACATTGTTTAAACGTGAGGTTGATCGACCCGGTTTTATTCAGCAGTTATTAGAGTTATTTGATGAGATGGAACAAGGGAATATTTCGCCAATAGAGTTAGGTGAAATAATTGAAGAAATAAGCACATCATCTTCTACTCAAAAAGAAGATTACTTAGCAAAATTAATCGATATAAAACTGATTAATCAAACTTATCAAGACTTATTACTAGAGCATCATATTGCAGACAAGGATTTGCTCACAGAGCTTGCGTTGTTTCTACAGGATAAAGATTTATCTCATGTGCAATTTTTAGTATCAGGATTTACAAATTTTACGGCTGTTGAGAAACAGTTGATTGAAACATTGATGCGAGTGTCTGGAGAAATGAAATTGAATTTGGTACTAGATCAAGCACCAAAAGATCAAGTTTTAGATAGTTATCAATTATTTTACAATACATCAAGAATGTATCACACTCTTTATTCAGTGGCGCGAGACCATAATGTCCCTGTGATGTTTGATTATCGAAAAAAAGTGGATAGTCTGACACCTATGAGACAATTAGCTATTGAGTGGCAAAACTTACAAGAGTTAATACCAAAAAAAGTGGAAAAAACACAGGTTCCACAAGTCCTTTCTTTATGGAGTTGCATGGATACTTATCAAGAAGTGAAAGCCATTGGTACAAAAATCAGAGAACTGGTATCAGAAGAAGGTTATCGATATGAAGAGATTGCTTTAATAAGTCGTGATATTGACACCTATTCATCGGAAATTATGTCATTATTTGATGACATGGATATTCCATATTACATAAATGAAGAAGAAAATATGGCCAATCATCCACTAGTTGAGTGGTTAAGAGCCCTTTTTAAAATAGATGAAGCCTTTTATCAATACAAAGATGTTATGCGTTTTTTAAGAACTGAGCTCTGTTTTCCAGAAGTTAAATTAACAGACCCATGTGATACGTGGGAAGAAAAAATGCAAGCATTTCGTCAAGCAACTGATTACACTGAAAATGTTGTCTTGGCCTATGGATACAGTGGGGTTGACTGGATTAAAAAGACAGATTGGGAATACGTTACTTATCAATATGACGTGGATGATGACACATTAGATAATGAAAAAATAATACAGGAACAATCAAATGACATCAGACATCTTATCCGAGATTATTTGCCTCCTTTTTTTGATAAATTAAAAAAAGCGACTACTAATAAGGAAGCGATCATTATCTTTTATCATTTTCTGTTAAGTTTGGGTGTGGATAAACAACTTCAAGCAATGGAACAACAAGAAATAGCCCGAGGTAATCTAACCGAGGCAAAAAACCATGAACAAACATGGCAAGCTTTGATGGACTTAATTGATGAATATTACGATGTGTTGGGTGAGGATCCATTTGAATTTGAGATATTTAAAGAAGTTCTGTTAAGTGGATTAGAAGGTGTGAGTTACAGTAAAGTTCCAGCAGCGATTGATGAAGTAGTTGTGACATCACTGGATAGAGTTCGAGCTAAAAAGTACCGTGCAACGTTTATTTTTGGTGCAACCGATCAAGTTCTTCCTCAAAAAATCGACAATAAAACGTTGCTAAGTAATGAAGAAAGAGATGTTTTTTCTAAGTTACTAAGAGATGATAGTTTTTTAAATAATAGCATAACAGAATCGATGGCTAATGAGCCTTTTATATTCTACTTAGCTTTATTATCAGCAACCGATCAAGTCATCCTGAGTGCCCCAAAAAATCGTGACCAAGTCAAAGATGTTAAAGTATCACCTTATATGGAGCAATTAAGTCGTCATTTTAATATACCAATAGAACAAAAAGAGTTACTTTTAAAACCTGAAGAATCTGTGTTGAAAGAAATATCAACAGATAAGGTATTATTAAGTGATTTAGTTAGTATGTATCGATACTATGATGAAAGTCGTGAGGCGGTACCATGGCTATTTTTACAATTAGAAAAACGTGTATACAAAGAATTACCGGTGGCTTCTAAGCGTTTATTTGCGAGTTTAACACATAAAAATATACCTGAAACACTGAACAATCAATCGATAGATGCCTTGTATGGTGACACTATCTATGCCTCTGTGTCAAAAATTGAGAATTTTTATCAGTGTCAGTATAAATATTTCTTGCGTTATGGCTTAGGATTGCAAGAAAGAGAACAATTTGAGTTATCATCGGCCGCAACTGGAGAATTTTATCATGAAGCACTTGATTTATTTTTTAAAGAATTAATCAAACAAAAAATTCAACTAACGACTATGTCTGATGATGAAGTGACTCATCTAGCTCAGAGTGTCTTGAAAGAAGTGCTTGGTGATAAACGATTTTCTATTTTATCAACGACAAATCGTATGAAATACGTGTCGTATCAATTGGAAAAAACCATTCAAAGAGTGTGTTTATCATTAAAAGAACAAGCCAAGCGAAGCAACATGACGCCAATCCAAACAGAAGTCTTGTTTGGAGAATCTCTCAAACAAGCTGGCTTAAACAGTTTGGAAATTGTGTTAAATAATAAAAAAAGAGTCAAAGTGCGTGGGAAAATTGATCGATTAGATAAAATGATGTTAGAGGATGATATTTATTTAAGTGTCATTGATTATAAATCTAGCAAACATAATTTTGACTTTGTTGATGCGTACTATGGGTTAGCTATGCAAATGATTACATATTTAGATGTTGCTTTAACTAATGCTGTTGAATTAGTGGGGCAGACAGCGAAACCAGCTGGAGCTTTATATATGCATATTAAAAATCCAACGATTAGTGTGGATGAGAAGTTTTCACTAGATACGTTAGAGGATCGCTTATTAGAAGAGTATAAATACAATGGGTTACTGGTTGATGATGAGTTGGTATTAGAAAATTTAGATAAAACGATTGATCCACAAGTTAAATCGTTAGTATACCCGTATCAACAGCTAAAAAGTGGGAAAATGAAATCAGCTAGTTTTATTTCTCCTGATGATTTATCAAGCTTGGTATCACATAACCGCGAAAACTTTAAACAAGCCGGAGAAAAAATATACGAAGGTCATACTATGTTAAATCCAGCGTATAAAGAGCAAAAACGTCTTGCTTGTGGTTTTTGTCCCTATCGTAGTGTTTGTCAGTTTGATGTGATGTTACCGGAAAATAACTATCACCGATTAGAATCATTGGATAAGGATACGATTATCGAAAAAATACAAACAGAAGCAAAGGAGGAGACAAATGAGTAAAGTGAATATCCCGTTAAAACCAGAAAGTAGTCATTTTACAGATAAACAGTGGCAAGCTGTTTATGATTCTGGGGATAATTTGTTGATTTCTGCATCTGCGGGTTCTGGTAAGACAACCGTTTTAGTGGAACGCGTGATTCAAAAAATAAAATCAGGTGTTAATGTGGATGAATTATTGATTGTAACATATACAGAAGCAGCAGCAAAAGAGATGAAACAGCGAATAAAAGTTGCTATTCAATCAGCTATCACCCAAGAAGTTGATACAGCAAAAAAAGAACATCTCGTTAGACAGTTAGGTTTACTCCCTACCGCAACAATCAGTACATTGCATGCGTTTTGTTTAAGAGTCATTCAAAAATACTATTATTTGATTCATATTGACCCAGTTTTTAGATTATTAACAGATGAAACTGAAAATTTATTATTAAAAGAAGATGTTTGGGATGAGTTGCGAGAAGAATTATATGGTGAGGAAAGAGAAATTTTTTATCAATTAACAGAGAATTTTTCGAATGACCGCAATGATAATGGGCTTATGGAACTTATTTTTTCTCTACATCTTTTCGCTCAAGCCAACTCAGAGCCACAAAAATGGTTAGACGATTTGTTAGTGAACTACGAAGAACAAGATAACTTAGCTAAATCGCCACTGTACAAAGAATACATGAAACCAGATGTTATGAATCAGTTAATTCTTAGTCAGAAAATCATTGATGATTTAGTAAATCGTTGTAAAAATGACGAGGAATTAAGCAAAACACTTGAGACAGTAAGTGATGATAAACAAATTATTGATACGTTATTGTCTTTAATATCTGAGGATAGGTTGGATGATTTTTATAATTATTTAGTTGCCACATCATTTTCACGTATTAAAGCACCCTCTAAAAAAACAGCGTCTGAGGAAGTAATGGAGGAATATCAAGAGATAAAATCCATAAGGGATGGAGTTAAAGACAATGTTTCTAAAATTAGGAAGCAGTATTTTAAACAAAGTCCTAAAGAAATGCTTGTGACTTTAGACCAAGCTCGCCCGCTAATAATCGAGCTGATCAGTGTCACAAAACAATTTATCGAACGTTTTACTAAAGAAAAAGATAAAAGGCACGTGCTAGATTTTAACGATTTAGAACATCTTACACTAGCCATATTGAGAAGATATGAAAATGAACAATGGGTTGAATCAGAGGCGTCTACGTACTATAGACGTAAATTTAACGAAATTTTGGTTGATGAGTATCAAGATATTAACCGACTACAAGAGACAATTTTATATTGGCTACGTCGTCCCGTGAAAAATAATGGCAATTTATTCATGGTAGGGGATGTTAAACAATCGATTTATGGGTTTAGATTAGCTGATCCAACGTTGTTTATTGAAAAATACGAGCAATTTGCGACTGAAAATGATGGACGTCGAATTATATTGGCTGAAAACTTTCGCTCTAGACGTAATGTGTTAGACTTTACCAATCTGGTGTTTACACAATTAATGGATAAAGAATTAGGACAATTAGACTATGATTCTAGTGCGGAGCTGATTGTCGGTAATAAGACATTTCCTAATAGTCAGGATTATGATACTGAGTTACTCATCTACCAAACAGAGTCAGAAAATCAATCAGATGAGTCACTAGATTTTCAGTTAGATGGAAAAACAGAAGGCGAGTTACGTCTAGTTGCGCTGAAAATAAGAGAGTTGATTGACGGTAAATTTCTTTTATTTGATAAAAAAGAACAAGTGAACCGCCCAATTTCATATAAAGACATTGTTTTACTGACACCTACTAAGAAAAATAATTTAGATATTTTGGATATTTTTAAAGAGTATGATATTCCATTAATGGTAAATGATACACAAAATTATTTTCAAGCGACAGAAATTAGGATAATGATATCATTGCTACAATTAATTGATAATCCATACCAAGATATTTCATTAGCTGCTATTTTGCGTTCTCCAATTGTTGGCATTGGTGAGAATGATATGGTAACTATTAAAAATTATGACAAGCAAGGCTATTATTATGATGCTTTGCAACAATTTTTAAAAGAAGGGAATCAGTCTAGTGAGTTGTATCAAACTATCAAGGCGTTTGATAAACAGTTTAATTATTGGCGAGAACTGGCTCGTCGTAAACGTCTCGTTGAATTGATTTGGCAAATATATAAAGACACAGACTTACTTGATTATGTTGCGGGGCTACCATCTGGTGTGCAAAGAAAAGCTAACTTGCACGCATTGTATCATCGAGCGTCTAGTTATGAAGAGATGAGTTTTAAAGGGTTATTTCAATTTATTCGATTTATTGAAAAAATGCAGCAAAAAAACAAAGATTTGGCAGAAGCTTCAAATATTAATGAAGAAGCAGATGCAGTAAGAGTTATGACAATCCATGCTAGTAAAGGATTAGAGTTTCCAGTAGTTTTCTTACTTGATATGACAAAGCATTTTAACTTAATGGATGTTAGACAGCGGAAATTTGTGTTTGATGAAGCTCTTGGGGGAGGTATAAAATTTAAAGATACCAATAACAGAGTGGAGTATGATACGTTTCCTTTTAGTATTATTAGGGAGCATAAAAAACAAAAATTGTTAGCTGAAGAGATGCGTAAATTATATGTTGCACTGACTCGTGCGGAAGAAAAATTATACCTGGTGGGTTCGTATAAAAGTTTGGATGATGCTTATAATAAATGGCATATATCTTCTGAGACAGATCATATGGTGTTGCCAACCGCAAGGAGACAATCGACTTATACGTTAATGGATTGGGTTGGTATGACATTAGTTAGACACCCTAATTTTATTTCATTTTTCCCAGATAGTCAGGAAAAAGTATTGCCTGGTTTGAAAAAACATCCTGGTAATTTTTCAATTCATTTTTATGAGGAACAAGATATTTTAAATAACTTAGTGGATCATAATGAAACAGAACGTACTTTAAAACAATCAGAGGTTGAACCCAATGTTAAACTATTAAAGAAAATAGTTGATAGGCTCAATTATTCTTACCCTGAAAAAGATGCCACAATGACAACTAGTTATCAGTCTGTTTCAGAAGTCAAACGATTATTTGAAGATCCAGATATGAAAGACTTACCAACATTAGACTTTGCAAAAGAACGACAACTAAAAGCACACCGTGAAGTGGTAAAAGACATGGCAAAACCTAAATTTATGGAGGGTGATGTTGAAATTCATGCAACAGATATTGGTTCAGCAAGTCATTTGATATTACAACTGCTCCCACTTTCAGATAAACCAACAGTACAAGATGTCAAAAAAATAGTGGATGAAATGGTTCATGCTACAGTATTTACCAAAGAGCTTGCTAAAAAGCTTCCTATAGAAGAGATGATTCAGTTTTTTGAGACAGACTTTGGAAAATTTATGGTTGAAAATCATACATTTATCAGAAGAGAACAGCCTTTTTCTTTGTTATTACCTGCTAAGGAACTTTATCAAGACTATCATACTCAGGCAAATGATGACGTATTGATTCATGGGATTATTGATGGCTTTGTATTAACAGATAAGTCCTTTGTTTTATACGACTTTAAAACGGATTATGTTCCTAAAAATGCCTCAATAGAAGATTTAGAAAAAATTAAAAATCGATATATTGGGCAGATGACTCTATATAAAATGGCGTTAGAAGAAATATATCAACGACCTGTGACCTCATCAAAATTAATCTTACTTAATAGTAGTGATGTTATAGAGTTGATATAAATGTTGTTCATTTTTTATAAATAATGATAAAATAATTGGTAATACAAAAAGGAGGAAGTGAGTGTATGTACAAAACATCTGGTGAGTTAAAAAGAGAAGTAAAAGACTCATTAAAAGGACGTTGGAAAGAGGCAGTCTTACTAAATTTAGTTCCGTCGATTATTCAAATAGTTAGTATATTTATAACCACCCTGTTGGTTATAGCATTTGGATTTTTTATAGCCTATGTATCCAGTAATGAAACAAGTATTTCTGATATGATGAATTCAGGATATGAAACAGGATCAGAATCTTATGAGTGGGACAGTGAATATGATGACAGTTCAATAGGTGCGAGTGCTGCTTCAGCTGCCGCATCTGTATCATCAGCCCCCTTTGTTGGACCCATTTTTAGTTTTGTTATGACGTTTTTAACAATAGGGATATCATTTACATTTCTTGATGTCATTAGAAAAGGAAGGCAACAAGATATGTCGTTTAAGGAAGCGTTCCGGTTGTTTAATGGCAATGATTTTGTTCCGGTTTTATTAATAAACATCTTGTCATATATCTTCCAGTATTTATGGACGTTACTATTTGTTATTCCAGGTATAGTGAAATTTTATTCTTACTCACAGGCAAATTTCATATATAAAGATTTATCAGCAACGCGTGACACAAGAAGTATGGGAGCTACTAGTTTTATTACTGAAAGTCGAGAATTAATGTCAGGACACAAAGGAAGATTATTTTGGTTAGATATTAGTTTTATTGGATGGTACATTGTTGGGATGATTACCCTAGGAATTGGCTTTTTATGGATTAATCCATACATCAATGCAACCAAAGCAGCTTTTTATGATGACTTATCTAAAGGAAAATTTTTAGAAACACCAATAGAAGAAGATGGTGAAGTGTGGACTAGTTTTTAAAGAATGAGATGATTCTCATTCTTTTTTTAGTATATTGATACTATATAGTCAGACTTTTTTAAGTCTTAAGTCGTATGATGAATGGCATACCAATTATCCCGAATTGGTTTTTGAATTCTATTTAAATTTAAATAGAATCATTTACAACCTTCATTTCCACTAGAGCGACGGCTTTGGTGGTTTTTTTGTGCGTTCATGATATAATAAAGAGAACATACATTCTGATTGGAGGGTGAAAAATGTCAAATGGACTACGATTTCCATTAATCAACGATCTATCAAGAAAAATTATCCATATTGACATGGATGCTTTTTATGCTTCTATAGAAGAACGTGACAATCCATCGTTAAAAGGTAAGCCACTAGTAATCGCAAAGCATCCAAAAGATACAAATGGTCGCGGTGTGGTTACCACAGCTAATTATGAAGCAAGAAAATATGGTATTCATTCAGCAATGAGTGCCAAAAAAGCATATGAATTATGCCCACATGCAACATTTGTTGCTGGTAATCGGGAGTACTATGCTCAAATATCTAAACAAATCCATCAAGTATTTATCAAATATACAGATATGATTGAGCCTCTTTCTCTTGATGAAGCGTACTTAGATGTCACAGAAAACAAAAAAGGGTTAAAAAGCGCTATTAAAGTGGCACGACTCATCCAGTCAGAAATTTATGAAACGGTTCAATTAACGAGCTCTGCAGGTGTTAGCTATAATAAATTTCTTGCCAAAATTGCTTCAGATTATGACAAGCCACGTGGATTAACTGTTATTTTGCCTGAGGATGCGCAAAAATTTCTATTTGATTTACCTATTGAAAAATTTTACGGAATAGGGAAAAAGACAATTCCTACGATGCACGAACTAGGTGTCTATACAGGCAAAGATTTATATGCTATATCAGAAATGACATTAATTGATTTGTTTGGCAAAAAAGGTTATAGCCTCTATAGAAAAGTTCGTGGAATTCATAATGAACCTGTTGAGACCAACCGTGAAAGAAAATCAATTGGAAGAGAAAGAACGTTTGGTAAGACTATTATATTAGAGAATGAAATACAAAAAAATATAAGAGAAATGTCTGAAGAAGTTAGCAAAAAATTAATAAGTAATGAATTAAAAGGACAAACGATAGTGCTAAAGATTCGAAATACTTCTTATGACACCACTACAAAAAGAATAACAGTGAACCATTTTATTAATCAAACTGAGGATATTTATTTTTATGCTAACCAATTATGGGAAGATTTAAACTGGCAAAATATTAATATAAGACTAGTTGGTGTAACAGTAACTAATTTAGAAAAATATAGCTATGAACCGATTGAACTACCGTTATTCAACAAAAAAAGGTAGTTTAATATTAATAATAAAAAAATTGTGAAAAAATCATTGACGAATTATCATATAATTGTTATATTAATTCATGTCGCTACGAGCGATAAAAAATTATGAATCGTCATTAAAAAAACATTTCAAAAAAGTGTTGACAAACATTTCGATTCTTGATATGATATAAAAGTTGTTACGGCAACGAAGTTTAGATCTTTGAAAACTGAACAAAGTAAGACAAACCAAATGTGTAGGGCGTTTCTACTATGTAGAAACAAACCATATTTAGTGAATAATATTCGCTAGCAAGTTTTAAACAAATGAGCTTAAACATCGTAAGATGTTAATCAACTTTTTATTGAGAGTTTGATCCTGGCTCAGGACGAACGCTGGCGGCGTGCCTAATACATGCAAGTCGAACGCATTTCTTTTCACCGGAGCTTGCTCCACCGAAAAGAAATGAGTGGCGGACGGGTGAGTAACACGTGGGCAACCTGCCCACCAGAGGGGGATAACACTTGGAAACAGGTGCTAATACCGCATAATTGCTTTTGCTGCATGGCAAAAGTATAAAAGACGCTTTCGGGTGTCACTGGTGGATGGGCCCGCGGTGCATTAGTTAGTTGGTGGGGTAACGGCCTACCAAGACCGTGATGCATAGCCGACCTGAGAGGGTGATCGGCCACACTGGGACTGAGACACGGCCCAGACTCCTACGGGAGGCAGCAGTAGGGAATCTTCGGCAATGGACGAAAGTCTGACCGAGCAACGCCGCGTGAGTGAAGAAGGTTTTCGGATCGTAAAACTCTGTTGTTAGAGAAGAACAAGTGATAGAGTAACTGTTATCACCTTGACGGTATCTAACCAGAAAGCCACGGCTAACTACGTGCCAGCAGCCGCGGTAATACGTAGGTGGCAAGCGTTGTCCGGATTTATTGGGCGTAAAGCGAGCGCAGGCGGTCTTTTAAGTCTGATGTGAAAGCCCTCGGCTCAACCGAGGAAGGTCATTGGAAACTGGAGGACTTGAGTGCAGAAGAGGAGAGTGGAATTCCATGTGTAGCGGTGAAATGCGTAGATATATGGAGGAACACCAGTGGCGAAGGCGACTCTCTGGTCTGTAACTGACGCTGAGGCTCGAAAGCGTGGGGAGCAAACAGGATTAGATACCCTGGTAGTCCACGCCGTAAACGATGAGTGCTAAGTGTTGGAGGGTTTCCGCCCTTCAGTGCTGCAGTTAACGCATTAAGCACTCCGCCTGGGGAGTACGGCCGCAAGGCTGAAACTCAAAGGAATTGACGGGGGCCCGCACAAGCGGTGGAGCATGTGGTTTAATTCGAAGCAACGCGAAGAACCTTACCAGGTCTTGACATCCTTTGACCACTCTAGAGATAGAGCTTTCCCTTCGGGGACAAAGTGACAGGTGGTGCATGGTTGTCGTCAGCTCGTGTCGTGAGATGTTGGGTTAAGTCCCGCAACGAGCGCAACCCTTATTGTTAGTTGCCATCATTCAGTTGGGCACTCTAGCGAGACTGCCGGTGACAAACCGGAGGAAGGTGGGGATGACGTCAAATCATCATGCCCCTTATGACCTGGGCTACACACGTGCTACAATGGACAGTACAATGAGTTGCGAGACCGCGAGGTTTAGCTAATCTCTTAAAGCTGTTCTCAGTTCGGATTGTAGGCTGCAACTCGCCTACATGAAGCCGGAATCGCTAGTAATCGTGGATCAGCATGCCACGGTGAATACGTTCCCGGGCCTTGTACACACCGCCCGTCACACCACGAGAGTTTGTAACACCCAAAGTCGGTGAGGTAACCTTTTGGAGCCAGCCGCCTAAGGTGGGATAGATGATTGGGGTGAAGTCGTAACAAGGTAGCCGTATCGGAAGGTGCGGCTGGATCACCTCCTTTCTAAGGATAATTACGGAAAACACATTTTGTCTTTACTTTGTTCAGTTTTGAGAGGTCTACTCTTAATAAACGGGGCCTTAGCTCAGCTGGGAGAGCGCCTGCCTTGCACGCAGGAGGTCAGCGGTTCGATCCCGCTAGGCTCCATTGGTGAATTCTCACCAATGTTTTGTTCATTGAAAACTGGATAGTTGAAGTTAGATATCAATATAAACCGAGAACACCGCGTTGAATAGTTTCTTTTAAAGAACTGTGAAATGTGTTAATAATTATCTATCGCTAGGTAGTTATTAATAAAAAACAAGCTAACCGTTAGGTTAGAAAAGGTTAAGTGAATAAGGGCGCACGGTGGATGCCTTGGCACTAGAAGCCGATGAAGGACGGGACTAACACCGATATGCTTCGGGGAGCTGTAAGTAAGCTATGATCCGGAGATTTCCGAATGGGGGAACCCAATATCTTTTATAGGATATTATCTAATAGTGAATACATAGCTATTAGAAGGTAGACGCAGAGAACTGAAACATCTAAGTACCTGCAGGAAGAGAAAGAAAAATCGATTTCCTTAGTAGCGGCGAGCGAAACGGAAACAGCCCAAACCAACAAGCTTGCTTGTTGGGGTTGTAGGACTCAGCTGTGGTAGCTGTTGTGGATAGTCGAATCGACTTGGAAAGGTCAGCCGTAGCGGGTAAAAGCCCCGTAGACGAAATTGACAACACACCTATGAGTATCCTGAGTACGGCGGAACACGAGAAATTCCGTCGGAATCCGGGAGGACCATCTCCCAAGGCTAAATACTCTCTAGTGACCGATAGTGAACCAGTACCGTGAGGGAAAGGTGAAAAGCACCCCGGAAGGGGAGTGAAATAGAACCTGAAACCGTGTGCTTACAAGAAGTTAGAGCCCGTTAATGGGTGATAGCGTGCCTTTTGCAGAATGAACCGGCGAGTTACGATAGCATGCGAGGTTAAGCTGAAGAAGCGGAGCCGTAGCGAAAGCGAGTCTGAATAGGGCGAATGAGTATGTTGTCGTAGACCCGAAACCATGTGACCTACCCATGTCCAGGTTGAAGGTGTGGTAAAACGCACTGGAGGACCGAACCCACGTACGTTGAAAAGTGCGGGGATGAGGTGTGGGTAGCGGAGAAATTCCAAACGAACTTGGAGATAGCTGGTTCTCTCCGAAATAGCTTTAGGGCTAGCCTCGGATTTGAGAATGATGGAGGTAGAGCACTGTTTGGACTAGGGGCCCGTCTTGGGTTACCGAATTCAGATAAACTCCGAATGCCATTCATTTATATCCGGGAGTCAGACAGTGAGTGATAAGATCCATTGTCGAAAGGGAAACAGCCCAGACCACCAGCTAAGGTCCCAAAATACATGTTAAGTGGAAAAGGATGTGAGGGTGCACAAACAACTAGGATGTTGGCTCAGAAGCAGCCACCATTTAAAGAGTGCGTAATAGCTCACTAGTCGAGTGCCCTTGCGCCGAAAATGTACCGGGGCTAAACATGTTACCGAAGCTGTGGATAGAACCTTTGGTTCTATGGTAGGAGAGCGTTCTAAGGGCGTTGAAGCTGGATCGTAAGGACTGGTGGAGCGCTTAGAAGTGAGAATGCCGGTATGAGTAGCGAAAGACAGGTGAGAATCCTGTCCACCGAATGACTAAGGTTTCCTGGGGAAGGCTCGTCCTCCCAGGGTTAGTCGGGACCTAAGCTGAGGCCGATAGGCGTAGGCGATGGACAACAGGTTGAGATTCCTGTACTCGTTTGTTTTGTTTGAACAATGGAGGGACACAGGAGGCTATGGGATCGTGCGACTGGAAGTGCACGTTCAAGCAACAAGTCTTGATAAGAGTTAAATGCTTTTATCTTTAAGGACGAGTTGTGATGAGTAGGGAAATAAAGTACCGAAGTCTCAATGTCACACTGTCAAGAAAAGCTTCTAGTTAGAAACAAATGACCCGTACCGCAAACCGACACAGGTAGTCGAGGAGAGAATCCTAAGGTGAGCGAGAGAACTCTCGTTAAGGAACTCGGCAAAATGACCCCGTAACTTCGGGAGAAGGGGTGCTGAACGCAAGTTCAGCCGCAGTGAATAGGCCCAAGCGACTGTTTATCAAAAACACAGGTCTCTGCAAAATCGAAAGATGACGTATAGGGGCTGACGCCTGCCCGGTGCTGGAAGGTTAAGAGGATGGGTTAGCAATAGCGAAGCTCAAAATTGAAGCCCCAGTAAACGGCGGCCGTAACTATAACGGTCCTAAGGTAGCGAAATTCCTTGTCGGGTAAGTTCCGACCCGCACGAAAGGCGTAACGATTTGGGCACTGTCTCAACGAGAGACTCGGTGAAATTTTAGTACCTGTGAAGATGCAGGTTACCCGCGACAGGACGG
This sequence comes from Vagococcus sp. JNUCC 83, assembly GCF_053667615.1. Lineage (NCBI taxonomy): Bacteria > Bacillati > Bacillota > Bacilli > Lactobacillales > Enterococcaceae > Vagococcus > Vagococcus sp. JNUCC 83. Next base: position 236,305 of record NZ_CM132204.1, read on the forward strand.
AAAGACCCCATGGAGCTTTACTGTAGTTTGATATTGAATGTTTGTGACATATGTACAGGATAGGTAGGAGCCGTAGAAGTCGGAACGCTAGTTTCGATGGAGGCGCTGGTGGGATACTACCCTTGTGTTATGACCATTCTAACCCGCACCACTTATCGTGGTGGGAGACAGTGTCAGATGGACAGTTTGACTGGGGCGGTCGCCTCCCAAAAGGTAACGGAGGCGCCCAAAGGTTCCCTCAGAATGGTTGGAAATCATTCGTAGAGTGCAAAGGCAGAAGGGAGCTTGACTGCGAGAGCTACAACTCGAGCAGGGACGAAAGTCGGGCTTAGTGATCCGGTGGTTCCGCATGGAAGGGCCATCGCTCAACGGATAAAAGCTACCCTGGGGATAACAGGCTTATCTCCCCCAAGAGTTCACATCGACGGGGAGGTTTGGCACCTCGATGTCGGCTCGTCGCATCCTGGGGCTGTAGTCGGTCCCAAGGGTTGGGCTGTTCGCCCATTAAAGCGGCACGCGAGCTGGGTTCAGAACGTCGTGAGACAGTTCGGTCCCTATCCGTCGCGGGCGTTGGAAATTTGAGAGGAGCTGTCCTTAGTACGAGAGGACCGGGATGGACATACCTCTGGTGTACCAGTTGTTCTGCCAAGGGCATTGCTGGGTAGCTATGTATGGACGGGATAAACGCTGAAAGCATCTAAGCGTGAAGCCCCCCTCAAGATGAGATTTCCCATTCCTTTAAGGAAGTAAGACCCCTGAAAGATGATCAGGTAGATAGGCTAGGAGTGGAAGTACAGTGATGTATGGAGCGGACTAGTACTAATCGGTCGAGGACTTAACCAAGATAGCGGTGGAAGAATATATTGATACTAACAAAACATCCAGTTTTGAGTGAATAAACACTCAACAGAAATAAAAAGTGCGGTGGCGATGGCAAGAAGGATACACCTGTAACCATGTCGAACACAGAAGTTAAGCTTCTTAGCGCCGAGGGTAGTGAAGGGTTTCCCTTTGTGAGAGTAGGACGTTGCCGTGCTGAGTCTATTTCTTATTTTTATAATAAGTTATTAAATAGTTATTAATTCATTTAAAATATAATAGTAATATAAACAAGGAAGGTACATTTGTATATGTTATCTTCTTTTTTTTGTTATAAAATACATACTTTACAATAATAATGTTAGAATAAAATATGAAATCACACAAATTATTATAAAATATCATAAATATATGATAAACTCATATATGTAGAATTTTTATAGTAATTGTTAGTTGACGATGTAGATTAATGAATACATAACTAATCTAGTTAATGAAAAATACGACTTAGGTCGTATATACAATTCAATCATATGCTTGATATGATTCAACTTAAATGGTTGTAAAATAAGTTGGAAGTAAAGGAGTGGTATGTATGGAATTAAAAAATTTTAAAATCTCAGAATCGACAAAGCGGTGGATTAATTTTGTAGGGCGCACCGTTTTCTATGCAGCTATTATACTTGTATTAATTTATTTGTATCAATATAGTCATGTTGGAGGAGGCTCTTTCATCTATAATCAATTTTAAAAAGGAGCTGATGAATAATGTTAAATGAAATTGTAGCCAAAATTAAAGATATTTCATTAAATAATCAAGAAACTGTCTTTTTTGAAGAAAATAATAAGAAGTATACTTATAAAGAGCTAGATGAATTATCCGACTCTTTAGCAGGGTATTTAGAAGAAACATATCCAACAAAATCACCTATTATTGTTTATGGTAGACAAGAGGCTATGATGGTCGTTTCTTTTTTAGCGTGTACTAAATCAGGTCATTCGTATGTACCTATAGATGATCATACACCTAAAGAACGTGTTTCAATGATTGTTGAGGAAGCAAATGCGTCATGTGTTTTAGCTTTATCTGACTGGCCTTTAGACACAGATAATGTCTATAATCGTGAGAAAGTTATTAGTTTAATGAATGATGAAAAGGAATATCTAGGTAAACAAGTAGTATCTGAGGATGATATTTATTATATTATATTTACCTCTGGAACCACGGGAAAGCCTAAAGGTGTACAGATTACTTATAATAATTTAATCAGTTTTACACAGTGGATGACACATGATTTTTACTTAAAGAAAAATCAACGATTTCTATGTCAAGCACCATTTTCATTCGATTTATCCGTTATGGACTTATATCCAGCATTATTAACTGCTGGAACACTGATTCCTATGCCTAAATCAATGATTGAAAATTTCCCTTTATTATTTAAATCAATCCCTGAAATGAATTTAAATGTTTGGGTATCAACCCCATCGTTAATTGAGATGGTATTGTTAAACCCAGAATTTGATTCTGAACATTTACCAACATTAGAAAATTTTGAATTTTGTGGAGAAGAATTACCAAAAAATACAGCACAAAAGTTATTAGATCGTTTTCCTCAAGCTAAAATTTTTAATACATACGGCCCAACTGAAGCAACAGTAGCTATTACCAATATAGCTCTAAATCAAGAGATACTTGATAAATATGAGCGAGTGCCACTTGGAAAAGTGAAAAGTGATACAGAAATTCATATTTTAAGCGATCAAGGTGAAAAACTACCAGCTGGTGAAATTGGTGAAATTGTTATTTCTGGGCCAAGTGTTTCTGTAGGATATTTTAACAATCCTGAGAAAACAAATGAAGTATTCTTTGAATTTGAAGGTGTTCCTTCTTATCGTACGGGAGATGCAGGATTAATAGAAGATGATTTCTTATTTTATAAAGGCCGTATGGATTTCCAAATTAAGTTAAACGGCTATCGAATGGAATTAGGAGATATTGATCATCATCTAATCACTCAGAATGAGGTGCGAGCAGCTTGCTCTGTACCAAAATACAATAAATCGGGTAAAGTACAACAGTTGCTTGCATATGTTGTTTTAGAACCTAGCATTGATGTATCAGATGAAAGAGTACTGAGCCAAATGTTAAAAGAATCTTTAAGTAAAACTGTGATGGATTATATGATTCCACATCGTTTTATCTTTGTTGAAAATCTTCCTATGACTCAAAATGGGAAAATAGATCGGAAACAATTGATAAATGAGGTGAACAGTTAATGAGTCAATTATCTCAATTAATACCATACTTGACTCCTTATGAGAAACCTTTTTATTTTGTTTTGCTAGGTGTATTATTTATACCATCAATTATTTTGTCGCTAAATGGTAAAAGAATGATGTGGTATCAGAACTTCTTAACTATCTTCTTTTTATGGATAAGTTTTGGAGGTCCAAATTCGAGACAAGGATTGGCTTTAATTGCTTATATTATCTGGCAAACATTATTAACGTCTATTTATTTTAAATATCGACAAAAGAATAATAAAAGTGGAGTTTTTTATTTAGCTGTTTTATTGAACTTATTACCAATGTTCATTATCAAGTTATCACCTTTTTTTGGTTCTCAATCAATACTAGCTTTTCTAGGCTATTCGTATTTGACATTTAAATCGGTCCAAGTTGTAATGGAAATCCGTGATGGTATTTTAAAAGAGTTTAATATTAAATACTATATTCAGTTTTTAATCTTCTTTCCAACTATATCGTCTGGTCCTATTGACCGTTATCGTCGATTCTTAAAGGATTATTTAAATCCACCAGATAAAGAAAAATATGTTGAGTTACTTCAAAAAGGTATTCATTACATATTCTTAGGGTTACTATATAAGTTTATTATAGGATATGTACTAGGTAGTCATTTATTACCGGCAGTTCAAGGCGTTGCTTTAGGTGGTACTTCACCTGTTCTTGGTACAATCGGTTATATGTATGTGTATAGTTTTTATCTTTTCTTTGATTTTGCAGGTTATAGTTTATTTGCAGTTGGTACGAGTTACCTACTAGGATATGAAACGCCAATGAACTTTAATAAACCTTTTATTAGTCCTAATATCAAAGAATTTTGGAATAGATGGCATATGACACTGTCATTCTGGTTTAGAGATTATGTTTACATGAGGTTAATGTTTACTTTATTAAAGAAAAAAGTATTTAAGAGCCGTATTGTGGCATCAAATGTGGGATACTTTGGCTTATTCCTGTTAATGGGATTATGGCATGGTTTAACATGGTATTACATTGTCTATGGTATTTATCATGCGTTGTTGATTTGTATTAATGATGCGTGGTTGAGATATAAGAAAAAACATAAAGAAAAATTTCCAAGCAATCGTTGGACACATGCTTTGGCAATCTTTATAACATTCAATGCGGTATGTTTTAGTTTCTTAATATTCTCAGGATTTTTAGATACACTAATCAAACAATTTATTTTAGTATAGGAGATGGATACGTATGAACGTGAAAGAAACAGTATTAAGTATATTAGAAGATTTAACAGGAACAAATTTTTCAGATCAATTGGCTGTTGACTTGTATGAAGAAGGTATTTTAGATTCAATGGCAACGGTACAAATGTTAGTTGAAATTGATGGACAACTTGGAATTACAGTACCTGTTTCAGAGTATGAAAGAAGCGAATGGGCGACTCCAGAACAAATTATCGCACAGGTTGAAGCTTTACAATCATGACATTAAAGAAAAAGATATTTTTCGCTGTTGGACCATTTGCTATAGCAGCATTGTTCATAGTCGGATTATTGTATTCACCAATTGAGTTTATTAAAGACCCTTCTGATGAGAAGGTACATCAAGCAGCATCGTCTATGTCTGTTAATGTGCTAAAGGGCTCTGAAATTAAACGACAAGCAATGGAATCTGGAAAGTATTTACCATTTTTTGGCTCGTCTGAACTAAGTCGTGTTAATCCATTCCATCCGTCTGTGTTGGCTAAGAAGTATGATAGAGGCTATGAACCGTTTCTTTTGGGAGCGCCAGGAACGCAATCTTTAACTCACTTTTTTATGTTGAATTCAGTTAAAAAGCCCTTAGAAAATAAAAAATTGGTTTTTATTATATCTCCTCAATGGTTTGTTAAAAAAGGTGTGTCTGATCCGATGTATTCATTATTTTACTCACCAATAGAGACTTATGAATGGCTAGTTGATTTAGATGAGACTAATCAGACTGATCGATATGTAGCAGGACGATTACTTGAATTTGATAGTGTCAAATCCGATACTCAGTTAAAGAAAATGCTACTAAAAGTTAAAGATGGCGAAAAATTGTCAAAAGTTGATAGAAGAAAAGCATATTATAAATACAAACGACTTAAAAATGAAGATTTGCTGTTTGGACAAATTGGTATCGTATCAAAGAATAAGAGAATTGATAAGCAAGTTGGTAAATTGCCAAATCAATATAATTTTAATGAATTAGATACGTTGGCTTATAAGATAGGACAAGAAAAAACCAATAATAATCCATTTGAAATTTCAAATAGTTTTTATTCTAATCGTATTATGCCAATGAAAGGGAAATTAAAAAATTCTCAAACAAAATTTAATTATATGTCATCACCTGAATATGCTGATTTTGAGGCTTTCTTAGAATTATTAGATGAAAATCATATCGATGCAATGTTTGTTATTCCTCCAGTCAATGAATTGTGGTCGGATTATACTGGTTTATCAACAGAAATGTTAGATGATTTTTCTAAAAAAATAAATTATCAATTAAAATCTCAGGGATTTAATAATATAGTTGATTTTACTGATAAACGTGGTGAAAAGTACTTCATGGAAGATACGATTCATATTGGTTGGCGTGGTTGGTTAGAAATGGATACTTATTTACAAGAGTTTCTTAAATCTAATAAAAAACCTGACTATAAAATGAACCCAGAATTGTTTTTTAGTAAGAAATGGCAAACAGAACAGTATAAGTAAAAAAATCATCCTCCTTTAATTAGGAGCGATGGTTTTTTGTGTCTTTTAGAAGAGTTTAGGGAAGGTTTTAATACATAGAAGAAATGGTATGTAAAAACCAATAAAATGAGTAGTAAGAGGATGTTTAGGGTGGTTAAATTAAACGATATGATATAATTCCTTAAGTTAAAAGAAAACTGAATTGATATGGGTTGATTATTAGATAAGAGTATGACACAATAAGTGCTACCTTGATTATAAGGAGCAATGAATGAGTGATTAAAAAATTTGTAAAACGATTTGTTTTAATTTTAATAATAGGATTATTAGTATCTGGTAGTTGGTATGTATGGCAACTAAAAAAACATGTCACACAAACTTTAAAATGGGAACCACTTGTCAAAAAAGTACTCCAAGAAGAAAATTTAGTGGAGTATGAAGAATTAGTCCTTGTTATTATCTATACAGAGACAAAAGGTAATAATGTGGATGTGATGCAAAGTAGTGAAAGTAAGTATGGCGAACAAAATAAAATAACATCTGAAAAAGAAAGCATCACAAGTGGAGTCACGCATCTCTCAGAAGCAATTAAGTATGCCATCGATAATGGCTGTGATATTTGGACAGGAGTTCAAGCTTATAACTTTGGAACAAGTTATGTTGATTATGTCGTAAAACATGGGAAAAAAAATTCTTTATCATTAGCTGAAACATATTCAAAAGAAGTTTTGTCTCCTATGCTAGGAAATACTAATGCTAAAACCTATCGGTATTATGAACCAATAGCTTTGTTGCATAATGGGGGAAAGTTGTACCAAAATGGGGGAAACTTCTTTTATGCTGAATTAGTTAAACGAAATATGCAAATTATAGAAAAATTATCATAAAAAAATCCTAATGGCATCAAGTCATTAGGATTTTTTATTGAATGATTTAAATAAGATTTTCCGACCATTAAGTGGTTGAGTATGTCGACAATTATTAGCATGGTAGGTTTTAAGTTGTTGTAGTTGCTTTTTAGATATCTCAACAGTTTCTTTAAATAAATACCATTCGACATTTTCTGTTAATGGTGGGGTAGTGAGTGAACCTAGGTAATGGTAATAGTCTGATATTTTTGGCAATAAATCATATAGGTAGACATGATGAATCGCTTGATTCGTATTGATAGCATCGAGCAGTGTTTGTAGTGTCTCATTATGTTTGCCTTCTACTAAAAAAACACCTAATACGGCTAGTCGACCATTTTGAGCTTCGTGAACAAAATGAAGTTCAGCATCACACGTTTGTCCGTCTATTTTATGTTCACTGTGAGTATGAAAGTGAAACTGTTGCAAATTAAAGAAACGATTATTGATATTAGCAGTACCTGTAGCTATCCCTTGTATGGCTGATCCTGTGTCAAACATTGCATCAACTGTACGAGAGTAAGTAAGTTGGATTTTACCAGTATCCATCATGGGTTCAAGTAGTGTCGTATCAATATCAATAGGAGATTGTGATAAAGAGTGTTCACAACACCAATCGTTTTGAGTAGCATAATTCCAATCTAGTATGGGTGCTTCAAAATGTTTCATTAAAAAACTCCTTAAAATAATTATTAAGAAAAGTTTAGCTGAAAATGAGACATTTATACAAGTTATAGATCTTGAAAAATAGCTTTGTAAAGGATGTTTTAAATTTAAACAACTAAAAATGAACAAGTCTGATTTATAACAAAAAAGTTACATAATAACTACACTAGAGATTCCCAATTATGACATATTTTAGTATATAATACTAAGAGTGAGGTGATAATATGTACAGAATAAAAAATAGTATAAAAAAATCACTCGAATTCATTAAAGATGGGGTTCGTTCCACTAAAAGTGTTATACTAGCCAATGTGATTATTTTATTCATAGCAACACCATTGATGGTAACCTTAACTCGTTTTATTTTAAGAATGGGAGATATTCCCTATCTATCTTATGATACAGTGAGTGTGATTGTGTTTCACCATCCTTTTGTGTTGTGTCTATTATTAATGATGTTATTTCTATTAGTATTAACCCTATATTTTGAATACACATTTTTATTGTTGACGATGTTTTTTATAAAAAATAAAGTAGCTATTTCTTTACGGCAGTTAACCAAGGAAACGCTCCATCAAATGAAAAAGTTAAAAATCAGTAATTTTTTATTTTTCCTATGCTATTTCATTCTTTTAAGTCCAATTGGGGCGATTAGATTCCATTCTGATTTGTTATCTAAAATTAAGATACCTGCTTTCATTGTGGATTTTATCTTTGAAAATCGGATTGTGTTTGTAGTACTATTTATTTTGATGTATCTTAGCTTGATTGTTATGGCGATTAGATTAATGTTTACTTTGCCTTTAATGATACTAAAAGATTTTACCTTTAAGGAAGCAAGTAAGACAAGCTGGCGTGTGACTAGAAAGCATTTTAAATCAATAATCTCCCAGTTTATTCTTGTTATGGGAACAGTGGCACTTATTGCTATTCTTATCAACGGAATATTAATTGGTATCCAAGGATTAATGGATACTTATTACCAAGACTATGCGTTTTATAGCGCGATTGTTTTATTAAGTTTGCTTCAATTTAATTGGGTATTTAATTTGGTTTTAACGACTATTGGTATTTTTTTTGTGACAATTTCTTATTTAGATAGGCTAGGATTTTTACCAAATGTAACGAGTGCTTTTTCACAAGTTAACCACACGTCATTTAAGAAAACCAGCTGGGGTCAGAAAGCCATTTTTTTATTTGGAGGTGTCTGGCTACTAGTCAGCGTGTCATCATATAATTATTTGTTCTTAACACAACCAAGTATTCATCGGCCAAAAACGATATCACATCGTGGAGTGGATGATGGCAACCACGTTCAAAACTCTATTGAAGCGCTAGAAATGACGAGTAAAAAAACACGTCCTAATTTTATTGAGATGGATGTCCAGGAAACAAAAGATAAGCAGTTTATCGTAATGCATGATTTTAAATTGAATCATTTAGTAAACCAGGATGGGAGGCCAAATGAATTTACTCTAAAAGAATTGCAACAAATGACGGCAAAAGAGCATGGAAAAGAAGCACATCTTGTGTCATTTGATGATTATTTGAAGCGAGCAGAAGAATTAGACCAAAAACTATTAATTGAAATTAAAGCAACAAAGGAAGACAGCCCAAATATGGTGTCTCTTTTTATAGATAAGTACTATGATAAAATAAAAAAAGAAGGACATGAAATCCAGTCGCTGTCATTTGATGTTGTGAAAGAATTAAAACAGTTAAAACCTGATTTATATGTTGGCTATATTATGCCGTTTACTTTGGCAGGAACGCCTGATGGTGACATGGATTTTTATTCGGTAGAGTATACGACACTGACCAAAAATTTAGTTCAAACTATGCATAATCAAGGAAAAGAGGTATATGTTTGGACGTTAAATGATACGGATACGATTAATCGTATGATTTTTTATGGTGTTGATGGTATTATTACCGATAATATGTCTCTGTTAAATCGTGTTCTTTCACGAGATATAAACGAGACCACTTATGCTGACAAATTGTTATATTTTTTAGTTGGTATGGGATAATTTATTTATTTCTAATAAAAATGGCGTAATAGCCATTTTTTTTATATAATGATAGTTATGGATGGGGGATGACATTATGACTGTTGTAGTATTTGATGTGGATGATACACTATATGATCAATATGAAACGTTTGAGTTAGCTATGATGCAAAGTTTTCAAGATAAGGATTGGTTCAGAAAAATACCCTTAGCCCAGTTATATCGCTTATTTCGTTACCACAGTGATGAGATGTTTCCAGAAACTGTTTCAGGAGAACTATCGTTAAAAGATATGCGTGTACGCCGTATTCAAAATGCTTTAAAAGATTTGGATGTGGAAGTTTCAACAAAAGAATGTCAAACCTTTCAAGATAATTATTATAAGGAGCAACATCAATTAAAGATTCACCCTGAGATCACACGTTTATTAGCTTTATTGAATGAAAAAGGCATTAAGACAGGCATTTTAACAAATGGCCCTACAACACATCAACAATTAAAGCTTAATCAATTAGGTGTAGCTAAGTGGATTGATGAAAAAACACATCATATTTCTGATAGTATTGGGTTTAGTAAACCTGATGCAAGAGCATTTAAGGTGGTAGAATTGGCTTACTTTGATAAGGACGAATTTATCTATGTTGGAGATTCATATGATAATGATGTGATTGGTGCTAAAAATGCCGGGTGGCAAGTGCTATGGTTAAATAAATACAATAAAAAACTGACACAAGAGATGGTCCAACCTGATTATGAGGTGACAACCTATAAGGAATTAGTCGATAAAGTGTTAGAATTATTAAAAGAGGAGTAAACACATGAATGTAAATCATGCAGATATCGTGATAAGTGCTGTTCAACCAGAACAGTATCCAAAAACAAATTTACCAGAAATTGCTTTAGCGGGTCGATCAAATGTTGGAAAATCATCATTTATCAATACATTAGTTAATCGCAAAAACTTAGCAAGAACATCAGGTAAACCAGGTAAGACACAAACATTAAATTTTTATATTATTGAAGATTGCTTGCATTTTGTCGATGTCCCAGGTTATGGGTATGCTAAAGTATCTAAAACTGAACGTGCTAAGTGGGGGCAAATGATTGAGACTTACCTTACTGAAAGAGAACAATTAAAAGCAGTAGTATCACTGGTTGATATGCGTCATGCACCATCAACTGAAGATGTCCAAATGTATGGCTTTTTGAAATACTACAATATTCCAGTTATTGTTGTTGCTACAAAATGTGATAAAATTCCTAGAGGTAAGTGGAATAAACATGAATCAATGATTAAGAAAAAATTAGATTTTGACCCGTCAGATGATTTTATCATTTTTTCTTCTGAAACCAAAGAAGGAAAAGACAAAGCTTGGAAAGCTATTGAAAGTTATATGAATTAATCGTTTCTGGTAGGTAGAAATTAATATGTAAATAATAGTTAGACCTAGAAATTCATCATGTATTTCTAGGTCTTTTTAATATAAAATTAGTTTTTATTTATTATACTTATAAAGAATAGATATCAAATCAATTGACTTGAATGACACTAACTCCAAGTTTTTCGATTTTTTGTACCATATCATTCGGACAATATTTATCTGTAATAAGGTAATCAAATATAGAAATATCAGATATTTTAAACTTAGATGTTTTCCCAACTTTACGATGATCCGCAACTAAAATACGACATTCAAACGTTTGATTAATCATCAGTTCATTAATTTTTGCTTCGTGAAAAATTTTTGTTGTAACGCCGTTCTCAATACTAATGCCGCTACAACCGATGACACAGACATCTGCGTTCATAGATGTAATCGTATTTGTCGCAATGTCACCGACTAGTACTTCTTTTGGAAATCGTAATTCACCTCCAGTTAAAATGTAATTGTACTCATTGTCATGAGGACTATAGGCTACTTTTAAATTGTTAGTAACAATCGTCAAGTGTTTAGCTGTAAAATAGTCTAGTGCCCCCAGTGCTGTTGAACTCGAATTAATAAACACAGTATTATAATCTCGAATATAATCTTTTACTGCACGCCCAATTTGTTTTTTGATCGTTTCAGGTCCTGTCTCATCATAATTATGATTGACTTCATTGTAGATACAATACCCATATTTTCTAATTACATCATTTTTTTCTTCTAAAATATTTAAATCCCTTCTTATTGTACTAAGTGAAACACCTATATCGTTTGCTAGTTGTTCTGTGGTTATTTCTTTTTTTTCTTTTAATATAGAAAGAATTTTTTCGTGCCTAGTTGCAATCGTATCAACAGAATTTTTCATAAAAAGCCTCCTTTTTGATGTTTATATGATTGTTGTAAATTTATTATATACTAAAAACGCATACATTGAATAAAACAATCATAAAAAAATCAAACGATCATAAAAAAGGGTTTTCATTGTGATTTTTTTATCATATATTAAAAGTGTAGAAAACGAAAAAAGAAAAAGGTGGAATCAAATATGGCTAATAATGTTAATGAAGTATCAAAAGAAAACTGGATTTTATCAACTTTTCCTGAGTGGGGAACTTATTTAAACGAAGAAATTGAAGAAACGGTTGTTGAAGCTGGAACAGTATCTATGTGGTGGTTAGGCTGTACAGGCATTTGGTTAAAATCGCATGAAGGTACGAATATTTTGTGTGATTTATGGTGTGGTACAGGAAAACGAACTCATGGAGATGGAACAATGAAAAAAGGCCATCAAATGATGCGTATGAGTGGGGTGCAAAAAATGCAACCTAATTTACGTACACAACCATTTGTCATTGATCCGTTTGAAATAAAAAACGTAAGCGCTTTAGTTGTCACTCATATTCATTCAGACCATTTAGATATTAACACAGCAGCTGCTGTTCACCAAAATTGTCCTGATGCAAAATTTATTGGACCGCAGGAAGTGGTAAATACTTGGCTAAAATGGGGGATTCCAGAAGAAAAAACAATCGTTGTTCATCCTGGTGACGAAGTGAAAATTAAAGATGTTAATATTGTCGCTTTAGAAGCCTTTGATCGAACAGCTTTAGTAACTTGTGATGATCCAAATGAAGTGTTAAAAGGAAAAATGCCACAAGATATGGATGAAATTGCGGTTAACTATTTATTTGAAACATCTGGTGGAAATATTTATCATGCAGGAGATTCTCATTACTCAAACATGTTTGCTAAACATGGAAACGAGCATAAAATTGATGTCTGTTTAGGAGCTTACGGAGAAAATCCAAGAGGAATTACAGATAAGGTGACATCTGTTGATATGTTACGAATGGCTGAATCATTAAATGCCAAAGTAGTAATTCCTGTTCATTATGATATTTGGGCAAACTTTATGGCAGATCCAAAAGAAATTACTGAAATCTGGAAGTTTAAAAAAGATCGTTTGAAATACGATTTCAAACCTTATATTTGGCAAGTAGGTGGTAAATTCACTTATCCAACAAATAAAGATGATTTAGAATTTAATTTCTATCGCGGATTTGATGATGTATTTACGGTAGAAAATGATACACCATTTACTTCATTCTTATAAAAGGGGTGCTAACTATGTTGAAATATTTTTATGACAATGATTTAGTGAAATACTCGGAAAAAGGGATCACTAATTGGAAAGAAGCAATACAAGAAAGTTGTGAATTGTTACAAAATAAAAACATTATCAATGAAAAATATGTTGAAGAAATCATATCATGTGTAGAAGAACACGGTCCATATATAGTCATTGTTCCTCAAGTTGCCATGCCTCACTCTTCTGAAAAGAGTGAAGGCGTATTTGGAACAGCTATCTCATTTACTAAATTGAAACAACCAGTAAAATTTGATGATGAAGAACAAAAAGAAGCAATTCTTTTCTTCACGTTAGCTGCTAAAAATCCAGAAGAGCACATGACAAATATTCAAAATTTATCAGAGCTACTAATGACAGAAGGGTTGATTGAAGACTTAGTTGATACGGAAAATATCGAAGATTACAAACGTGTCATGACAAAGTATGATCTATAGGGGGAAAAGAGATGGGAGATTTCTTATTAAATATTTGGACTTATTTTGCTGAAAATATTTTAACACAACCAGCTTACTTAATCGGTTTTATTGTTCTTCTAGGTTATATTTTGTTAAAAAGACCATGGTATGAATGTTTAGCAGGATTTTTAAAAGCGACTGTAGGTTATTTTATTTTATCGGTTGGTTCAGGCGGTTTAGTCAATAATTTTAGGCCTATCTTAGTTGGATTGAAAGAAAGGTTTAACTTAGATGCAATGGTAACAGATCCTTATTTCGGACAAAACGCTGTTGATGCAGGTTTAATGGAAACATTTGGTAGAACTTTTGGAGATGTTATGATTCTACTTTTAATTGCTTTTGTTATGAATATTTTGCTTGTTCGTTTCCAAAAATACACTAAATTAAGAGCTGTCTTTACAACAGGTAATGTGCAGATTCAACAAGCTGCGACGGCATTTTGGATTTTATTATTCTGTTTCCCAGATTTAGGTAGAATTGAAGTATTAATTTTCATGGGACTTATTTTAGGTAGTTATTGGGCAGTGGCATCTAATTTAACCGTAGATATCACACAAGATTTAACGGATGGTGCGGGATTTGCTATCGCCCATCAACAAATGTTTGGGATTTATATTTTTGCTAAATTAGCTGAATTCATGAAAAAACGTGATGAGAAAAAAGGCAAATCAAAAAATGCTGATAAAAAATTAGAAGACATTGAATTGCCAGGATTTTTATCTATTTTTAATGAAAACATGGTGGCAACATCAATCTTAATGCTATTCTTCTTTGGAATAATTTTACTTGTATTAGGTCAAGATTATTTAATTCAAGCGGACTTCATGAAAGAAGGACAAAGCTTTTTATTCTATATTATGACAACTTCACTAAACTTTGCCGTATATTTAGCGATTTTACAATTAGGGGTTAGAACATTCGTGGATGAGTTAACTCAATCATTCCAAGGAATTTCAAATACAATCTTACCGGGAGCTGTACCAGGTATTGATGTGGCAGCGACATTTGGCTTTGGTTCTCCAAACGCTGTAACTATTGGTTTCTTATTTGGGGCGTTGGGACAATTTGTGATGATTGCGTTACTTATATTGTTTAAATCACCAACTATTGTTATTGCAGGATTTATTCCACTATTCTTTGATAATGCGGTAATCGCTGTTTATGCAAACAATCGTGGAGGATTTAAAGCAGCATGTATCTTCCCATTTATTTCAGGACTTATCCAAGTGGGAATGTCAGCATTATTTGCAACATGGATTGGCTTATCTCAATATGGTGGTTATATTGGAATGTTCGATTGGGCAACTGCATGGCCATTGTTCACAGTTATTATGAAAGTATTAGGTTATGTTGGAGTAGCTGTTGTTGTAATTGGATTACTATTAATTCCACAATTACAGTACAGAAGAAATCCAGAAGGTTACTTCATGATTGTTGATGACTATGAAGAGTACACAGAAAAATTTGGGAAAAATAATTAAAAATAAAACATATAAATTATAATGGAGGGTTTTACAATGAGAATTTTAGTATCTTGCGCAAATGGATCAGGAACAAGTTTAATGATGATGAGAAGTGTGGAAAAAGCGATGAAAGAATTAAGTATCCCTATTACAAAAATTCATCACTGCTCTATTTCAGAAGGGAAAAGTTCAGCAAGTCAATATGATGTGGTATTTACACCAGTAAACTTTTTAAATATGTTTGAACAAGCTCAGAAAAAAGGTGTAACGGTAATTGGTATTAAAAATGTTATGTCAGCAAAAGAGATTGGGGAAAAATTTGCTGAAACAGATCTTTATAAAAATAGAAAATAAGGGGATAGTAATATGACATTACCAAAATTACAAATTGCATTAGATCATAATGATTTAGAAGGAGCGTTAGCCGATGTATTTAATGTCGGTGAGGTGGTAGATATTATTGAAGTGGGAACGATTTTATGTCTTCAAGAAGGAAGTAAAGCAATTAGTTGTATTAGAAGTATGTACCCAGACAAAATTATTGTCGCTGATACAAAATGTGCCGATGCTGGTGGAACGGTAGCAAAAAATGTTTCAGATGCGGGTGCAGATTTTATGACAGTTATCTGTTGTGCGACAATTCCTACTATGCAAGCAGCACAAAAAGAAGTAAAGGAATTGCAAGTAGAGTTATATGGGGATTGGACGTATGAACAAGCCCAACAATGGCGAGATATTGGGATTAAACAAGCAATTTACCATCAAAGTCGTGACGCACTTCTTTCTGGTGAAACGTGGGGTGAAAAAGATTTAACGAAAGTGAAAAAACTAATCGATATGGGATTTGATGTATCTGTAACAGGCGGATTAAATGTCGATACATTGAAGTTGTTTAAAGGGATTAATGTTTATAACTTTATCGCAGGTCGAGGTATTTCAGCGGCGGAAAATCCGAAACAGGCAGCTCAAGAGTTTAAAGACGAAATTAAACGTATTTGGGGGTAAGCATAATGGCTCAAATTGGGATTTATGAAAAAGCCTTACCTAAAAATATTACTTGGAACGAGCGTTTTTCACTTGTTAAAAAACTAGGATTTGATTTTATAGAAATGTCCATTGACGAAACAGACGAGCGTTTGGCTCGTCTGGATTGGACTGATGATGAAATTGCTGAGCTGAGAGAAAGTATGTTTCAATCAGGAACACGAATTAATTCAATTTGTTTAAGTGGACATAGACGATTCGCATATGGTTCTTCTAATCAGAAAAACCAAAAAATAGCAAAAGAAATGATGGTAAAAGCTATTCACTTAGCTCATAAATTAAGTATAAAAGTGATTCAGGTTGCCGGTTATGATGTTTACTATGAAGATAAAACAATTGAATCACGTGAATTTTTTATTGAAGGATTAAAAGAAGCAGTTTCTTTAGCCTCACAATATGGCATTATGCTATCGATTGAAATTATGGATGATCCGTTTATGAGTTCTATCTCTAAATTTATTGAGATCAAAGAACAAATTCATTCACCATACTTACAAGTGTATCCAGATTTAGGGAATCTTTCAGCGTGGCCTGAAAATGCTCCAGCTGTTGAGCTTGAAAGGGGCATTGATTATATCACCTCTATCCATTTGAAAGACACTTATCCAGTGACAAACGAATTTCCTGGTCAATTCAGAGATGTTCCTTTCGGTGAAGGGTGTGTAGACTTTTTAGGTTTATTGAAATGTTTAAAACGTTTAGGATATGACGGTACATTTCTAATTGAAATGTGGAGTGAGTCAAGTGATGACTTTGAAAAAGAAATAAATAAAGCCAAAGACTATTTATATCCTATCTTAAAAAAGGCAGGTTATGACATTGAATAATCAACTAATTAATGAAATGAAACAGCGTGTTTTTGAAGCCAATTTACAATTACCAGATTTAGAATTGGTTAAATTAACTTGGGGAAACGTTAGTGAAATTAACCGTGAATTAGGTGTCATTGTGATTAAACCTAGTGGCGTTGATTACAAAGAGATGACGGCTGACCAAATGGTAGTGACAGACTTAGAAGGAAATGTTCTTGAAAAAGAATCGTTAAAACCCTCATCTGATTTACCGACACATGTGGTATTATATCGAGATATGCCAGAAATATCAGCCGTTGTTCATACTCATTCAACTAACTCTGTGATGTGGGCTCAAGCTGGTCGGGACTTACCGGCATATGGGACCACTCATGCAGATACTTTTTATGGTAATGTTCCTTGTACACGCCAGTTGACTGATAAAGAAGTCAAAGAAGCATATGAAGAAAACACTGGAAATGTCATTGTTGAAACTTTTAGAAAACGAGATATTTCACCTAATGAAATTCCAGCTGTACTGGTTTATGGACATGGTCCATTTACTTGGGGAGCAACACCTAAAAAGGCCGTAGAAAACAGTTTGATTTTAGATGAGGTTTGTACGATGGCTAGGGAAACAGAGATGGTGAATTCTCATATATCAACGATTCCACAGTACTTATTAGACAAACATTATTTCAGAAAACACGGTGTAGGCGCATATTATGGACAAAATTAATTGACAAAGACCTAAGGATTTTTTAGGTCTTTTTTTGTATATACATAAATTTTTATTGAATAGTTGAGTATAGCATAATTTAGATTTTTCTTATTTGGAAGATACAAATAATAACGGTTTCGATAATTAAAAAGGAAATTCAGTTTTTTTATGAAATAAGTAACAAACTTGACATAAAATAATAAATTTAAGTTTAGAATATTCATAAAATAGTGTATTTGTGTTAGAATTTAAGTGGTTAGATTTGTGAAAAATTACGATAAATCATAAGTGAGGGAGAAATCATGGCTTTAGTAAAAATCGTTTATGCGAGTATGACGGGAAATACAGAAGGAATTTCTGAGATTATAGAAGACCAGTTTATTGATGCAGGATTAGAAGTTGAGCGGGAAGAGTGCACAGAAGTTGATCCAGATTTTTTTGAGGATGCTGATATTTGTATCGTCGCTACATATACTTATGGCGATGGCGAATTACCGTTTGAAATAGAAGATTTCTTTGAAGATTTAGAAGATGAAGATTTAGAAGATAAGTTATTTGGTGTAGTTGGTTCTGGAGACACTGAATATGGTGAGTATTTCTGCCAATCAGCAAGAGATTTTGTGGAACAGTTTAAAAAAACAGGAGCCACACAAGGAGCTGATATGGTTGAAATTGAACACGAGGCAGATGGTGAAGACACTGAAAGACTTCAAGCATTTGTAGACACTTTAGTGAGCAAAGTAGAATAAACTAGAGCAAGGAGAACACCTTGCTTTTATTTTTAGCATAGAAAAGGATGTAACAACATGACAGAAAAAATTACCATGGATGGCAACACAGCTGCGGCTTATGTATCTTATGCATTTACTGAATTAGTGGCAGTTTATCCGATAACACCAAGTTCTACAATGGCAGAAGTGGTAGAAAATTGGTCAGTGAAACATCGTAAAAATATTTTTGGCGAACCAGTAAAAGTAGTCAATATGCAGTCTGAAGCAGGAGCCGCAGGAGCGGTACATGGGTCTTTAAAAGCAGGAACACTAACATCAACTTATACAGCCTCTCAAGGCTTATTACTTATGATACCCAATATGTATAAGATTGCAGGAGAATTGCTTCCAACCGTTTTCCACGTAGCATCTCGCGCAGTTACCACAAATGCTTTGAGTATTTTTGGGGACCATGGGGATGTAATGGCAGCAAGACAAACAGGTTTTTGTATGTTGGCAGAAAGTTCTGTTCAGGAAGTGATGGATTTGTCTGCTGTGGCTCACTTAGCTTCACTTGAAGCCAGTTTACCATTTATGAATTTCTTTGATGGATTTAGAACAAGTCATGAAATTCAAAAAATAGAAGTGATTCCTTATGACACATTAAGTGGATTAGTGAACCAAGAGGCATTGGCAGCATTTAGGAAGCGTGCGATGAATCCTAATCACCCGAGTGTTTCAGGAACAGCACAAAATCCAGATATCCATTTTCAACAAAGAGAAACAATTAATCAATATTATGACAATGTTCCAGGTATTGTTCAAAAATACATGACAGAGATTAATGAGATTCGTGGCACAAATTATGATTTGAGTACTTACTATGGTCATGAAGATGCAACAGAAATTATTATCTCAATGGGGTCTGTTGCACCAACAGTCAGACAAACAGTGGATTATTTAAATTCACAAGGTCGAAAAGTAGGACACTTAAATATTCATTTGTATCGTCCATTTCCAACAGAAAATATTTTGAAAAATATTCCAGAAACAGTCGAAAGAATCGCTGTTTTAGACCGAACAAAAGAACCTGGTGCAGATGGAGAACCATTATTACTTGATATCCAAAGTGCCATGTATCGTCATAAAAATCGTCCGATCGTCATTGGTGGACGATATGGATTAGGTTCAAAAGATGTCCCACCTAACCAAATCAAAGCTATTTTTGATCATTTGAGTGGTCCTGTTGATAAATTATTGTATCGTTTTACTGTGGGGATTAATGATGATGTCACACATTTATCATTACCAGTGGGACCATTACTTGATTTGACACCAAAAGACACTTATCAAGCAAAATTTTGGGGATTTGGGTCTGATGGAACAGTGGGTGCCAATAAGCAAGCGATAAAAATTATTGGTGACCATACTGACTTATATGCACAAGGTTATTTTTCTTATGATTCAAAAAAATCTGGTGGGTTAACGACCTCTTATTTACGTTTTGGAAAAGAACCAATCAATTCCCCTTATTTAATTGAAACAGCAGACTTTATTGGCTGTCATAATGGGTCATACATTCATCAGTATGATTTGTTAAAAGGATTAAAAAAAGGTGGGACTTTCTTATTAAATACGACATGGGATAAAGAACGTGTCTTAAGATTATTACCTAAACGGTTGAAAAAAGAATTAGCTGCAAAAGAGGCGCAATTTTATATTATAGATGCAATGTCGATTGCTCAACAAGTTAGCTTAGGACGACGAATTAATCAAATCATGTCGACAGCCTTTTTTGATTTAAATCATTTGATGCCCAAAGATGAGTATATCAAGTATTTAAAAGAAGAAGTTGAGAAAAATTATGGAAAAAAATCACAAATAATTGTTGATAAAAACTGTGCAGCAATCGACTTAACATTGTCTGAATTAGTAAAAGTAGATATACCAAAAGAATGGTTAGATATTGAGATTGATAAATCAGTTGTTGATTTAACTAAACCACAATATGTCAGAGAAGTTTTAGAACCGGTGAATGCACAAAAGGGAGATTCTTTAAGTGTTAAAACACTTATTGATAATAATATGACAGATGGTAGTGTACCAATGGGAACAGCAGCTTTTGAAAAAAGAGGGATTGCTTTAGAAGTTCCTGAATGGATACCAGAAGCATGCACCATGTGTAATGAGTGTGCTTTCATTTGTCCTCATGCAGCAATCCGACCATTTTTAGCTGATGATGATGAGATGGAAGAAGCACCAGATGGATTTATTGTGCGTGAAATGAAGGGTGCCGATGGTTTGAAATATCGGATTCAAGTTTCACTGGAAGATTGTACAGGTTGTGGATTATGTGTGGATGTGTGTCCAGCCAAAGAAAAGGCATTGGTTATGAAACCATATGATGAACAAAAAGAAGAAGCTATAAATTGGGCATTTGCGATGACATTAAAACAAAAAGCGAATCCTGTGAAGAAAAAAGAATCAATCAAAGGCTCTCAATTTGAGCAACCGTTAATGGAATTTTCTGGGGCATGCTCTGGTTGCGGGGAAACAACGTATATCAAATTATTAACACAGCTTTATGGAGATCGTATGTTAATGGCAAATGCGACAGGGTGTTCTTCTATTTGGGGTGCTTCATCACCAGCCACTCCTTATACCACTAACGCTGAAGGACAGGGACCTGCTTGGAGCAATTCACTGTTTGAAGACAACGCGGAATTTGGATTAGGAATGTATTTGGCAAATAAAACCCAACGTGATAGTGTCCAACATCTTCTTGAGGAAGCCATTGAGCAACAAGTAGGAACAGAGTCATTAAGAGAATTAATGGCTGATTGGATTGAGCATAAAAATGAAGGAAATGGCTCAAGACAGCGATCAACAAAATTAGAAGCCGCACTTCTAGAAGAGATGGAGGGTAACGAATTATTAGAGCAAATTTACTGTAAAAAAGATTTGTTTGTTAAACCAAGCCAATGGATTATTGGTGGTGATGGTTGGGCATATGATATTGGATTTGGTGGTATAGATCACTGCTTGGCTAGTGGAGAAGATGTGAATATCTTTATCATGGATAACGAAGTATACTCTAATACTGGTGGTCAAACATCAAAAGCTACACCAACTGCAGCGATTGCAAAATTCTCATCAGAAGGTAAGAGAACTCCGAAAAAAGACTTAGGGTTAATAGCTATGACATATGGCGGAGTGTATGTGGCTCAAATTGCGATAAATGCTAACCCGACACAAGCAATTAAAGCCATATCAGAAGCCGAAAATTATCCTGGACCATCATTAATTATTGGTTATGTGCCTTGTATTAATCACGGGATTCAAGGTGGAATGAGTCACGCTGTTGAGGTAACAAAACGTGCAGTTGAATCAGGTTACTGGCCTCTTTACCGTTACAATCCAGAACAAATTGATAAAGGAAAAGAACCGCTAAAAATCGATTATAAGAAAGCAAATTTTGATAACTTAACAGAATTCTTTAATTATCAAACACGTTTTTCAGCATTGGAAAATGTGTTAGAAGATGAAGAAGAGGTGTCATCACTACTTGAAAAATCAGCAGATAATGCGATTGAAAAAGCTCAAACTTATAAGAAGTTGTCAGGGAAATAAGTAAAACTATAGTAAAACTATAGTAAAACTCACTAAATCCATTTATATTATGTATAGTGCATAATATAGATGGATTTTTGGTTATCTTAAAAAGGAGTCCTAAGTATGAATCATAAATTATTTATTGTAGAAGACGATCCTGTTATTTGCCAGGGGTTAAAAACACATTTATCTCAATGGGGGTATCATTGTGTTAGTGTAGAAAATTTTGAAAAGGTACTAGATGAGATTCAAGTTAGTCAAGCGGATATGGTATTAATGGATATATCATTGCCTTATTATAATGGGTTTTATTGGTGTGAAAAATTACGTCAAGTGTCAGAAATACCTATTATGTTTCTTTCATCAGCTGATGATAATATGAATATGGTTATGGCAATGAATATGGGAGCAGACGATTTTGTTGCAAAACCATTTGATTTTTCTGTTCTTGTGGCAAAAATTCAGGCGTTACTTAGAAGAAGCTATCAGTTTGGCAATGTTTCATTTTATCAAAATGGTGATTATCAATTACTTTTTCAAGATAACCGAGTGAAATATCATGATGAAAGCATTGATGTATCACCGACCGAATGTAAAATATTATCGTTACTTTTTCAATATAAAAATCAAATCGTCACAAAGGAAATGATGATGGAAAAATTATGGGAAGGTGATGAATTTATAGACAGTAATACGTTGTCAGTCAATATGGCACGACTTCGTAAAAAAATATCTTCGATTAAGTTAGATGAGCATATCCAAACAGTTAAAGGTAAAGGCTATTTATTAGATGGGTTAGATGAATGAAAGAATTTATTTATCACTATTTAAAAGACCATATGATTTATTATTTTTTTGTCTTACTCATTAGTGGCATGTTTTTGCTCACCTTTTTGTTGTATGATTTACTCTTTATGGCATTTAAAGATGGGTTACTATTTGTGGCATTTATATTATTGATTTGGGAAGCTATTGATATGCGTCAAACATACAAAAGACATCAATCTCTACAACAGATTATCAAGCAAGAAACAATAGATAATCAGCTATATCAAAATTTAGCATTAGGCAATACATTAATTGAAGAAGATTATCAAGTATTACTAAAAAAAATCAGTAGTGACAATCGACGTCTAGAACATGAGTTGTTTTCTGAACAGCAAAAATTACTGGACTATTATGCTATGTGGAGTCACCAAATCAAAACACCTCTAGCAGCTTTACAGGTGTTAGTTGAAACAGATCCAACAGCTACAACAAAGATAAAAAATGAGATATCAACCATTGATGGTTATTTATCAATGATGCTACATTATTTAAAAATGACGAATTTACAAGATGATTTGGTTTTAAAACACGTTGCATTAGAAACTATTGTCAAAAAAGTTATAAAAAAATATCGGATGTTCTTTATTCAAAAAGAATTGAGCATTACTTTAGAGCCAATAGAAAAAGTGATAGTGACAGATGAAAAGTGGTTAACATTTATTTTAGAACAGATTATTTTTAACAGTATTAAATACACCAAGACAGGTGGTATTATCATTTCTTTGACTGATGATACATTGGTGATTCAAGATAGTGGTATCGGGATTCTTCCGCAAGATTTGCCACGGATTTTTGAGTCAGGGTATACAGGATTTAATGGAAGACAGCATCAAAAAGCAACAGGATTAGGACTTCACATGAGTCAAAATATCGCCAGTAAATTAGGAATTAACTTAGAGATAGAATCTGAAGTTGGGATAGGAACAAGTGTCTTTATCACCTTTTCTCAATATGAATCAACATATGATTAGCCAAACTTACTAAATTGTAAGTTTGGTTTTTTATCTGTAAGTATGAAACAACCCGAATGTTTTGTATGATTAATTTATCAAGAAGAGCAGATAAAAAGGAGAACAAAAGATGACATTGCTAGAAGTAAAAAATGTAAAGAAAACATATCATACAAGATTAGGTGGGGCAAAAGTAGAAGCCTTAAAACAAATTAATTTTTCCGTAGAATCAGGTGAATATGTCGCGATTATGGGAGAGTCAGGATCTGGAAAAAGTACCTTGTTGAACTTATTAGCAACACTAGATAAACCAACAGCAGGTGATATTTTTCTAAATGGTCAAAATATGAATGACATAAAAGAAAAAGAGTCCGCAGCATTTAGAAGAGAGCATTTAGGGTTTGTTTTTCAACAATTTAACTTACTAGATACTTTTTCAGTTCAAGACAATATTTTATTGCCACTTGTTTTAGCTAAAACACCATTAAATCATATGATGACGCGATTAGACAAGTTAGCTCCAAAGCTAGGGTTAAACAAATTATTAGAAAAATATCCTTATGAATTATCAGGAGGACAACAACAGCGTGTAGCAGCAGCTAGAGCACTGATTACACAACCAGACATCTTGCTAGCCGATGAGCCAACAGGAGCACTTGATTCAAAAACATCCACACAATTATTATCATTATTTCAAGAGGTTAATGAGGAAGGGCAAACAATCGTTATGGTAACACATAGTATTGTTGCGGCAAGTCATGCTAATCGCGTGTTGTTTATTAAAGATGGGCAAGTCTTTAATCAAATTTATCGTGGAAAACAAACTAATGATGACTTTTTAAATCAGATTTCTGAAACAATGACGGTTTTACTAACAGGGGAGGCATAATATGTTTTATTTAAAATTAGCTTTCACCAATTTAAAGAAAAATAAGCGAGCATATGCCCCTTTTATCTTATCGATGATTTTTTTAGTAACGATTAATGTGATTATGCAAGTTTTACTAAAGAACAAAGGAATGGATAGTTTACCTGGTGTTGATGCGGCTAAAACTTTATTTGGCTTTGGTTCAGTTGTCATAATGATTTTCACTCTGATATTTTCACTATATACCAATGGTTTTTTATTAAAACAACGTAAAAAAGAACTAGGACTTTACAATATATTAGGAATGGGAAAAAGAGAGTTAGGAAAGATTTTGTTTATAGAGTCTATCATGGTATCTTTATTTTCTATCGTGATGGGGATATTTACTGGTATTATTTTTTCTAAATTATCTTTTTTAATCTTGAAAAAAATGACAGGATTTGGTGATGGGTTTACTTACAGTTTAAACGTGTTAAGTCTAAGTTACATTAGCCTATTTTTTATTGGAATCTTCTTTCTGCTGTATGTAATCAATAGGATTCAGCTTAAACTAGTGAATCCTCTAGAGTTATTAAAAGGAACGCAAACAGGAGAAAAAGAGCCGAAAGTAAAATGGCTAACAGGTATATTAGGTATTGTTTGTATCGGTGCAGGATATTATATGTCCGTTACCATTGAGTCACCTTTAAAAGCCATTAGCTTATTCTTTTTTGCTATCTTATTAGTGATTGTTGGGACATATGCTTTATTTATGGCAAGCAGTATTATGATATTGAAGTTTTTAAAGCGTCGCAAAACCTATTATTATCAGCCAACTCATTTTATAGCTATTTCCAATATGATGTATCGAATGAAACAAAATGCCGTTGGATTAGCAAGTATTACTGTTTTGAGCACCATGGTACTAGTGACTCTGAGTACGACAGGTAGTTTATTTTTCGGGATGGATAATGTGATAAAAAATCGCAACCCATATGACATGAGCCTGACTGTACCAGAAGATAAAGTAAAAGAAGTGGAATCATTATTTAAGACAGAAGCAACTAAATATGATGTGTCTTTGGATGAAGTTGATCACGCTGATTTATCAGACAGTCTAATGGTATTGAAAAATAGAAATGAGTATAATATGCTTTCTAAAGAGACTAAAAATTTAAATGCTTATAGTCTAGCTGAATCATTAAATTTTATGACACAAGATGAATACAATCGATTAGAAAAAACCAATTTAAAACTGTCAGATAAGGATATTGCATTATATAGTATGAATGGACATTTTAAAGAAGATAACGTATCTTTTGGTGGAAAACGATTTGATGTTAAAAAAGTGATTAATAAGATTACCTTTATTCCAAAAGTGAGTGGCATTTCTAATATGTTATTTGTCGTGGTGGCGAATCAAAAAGTCATGGAAGAAACCATTAAGGCGCTAGCTCCAGATGATTTTGCAACTTATTTAGTAAAAGAACCAACCGTTTATGTTAATTTTACTGGCGATAGTCATGATAAGTTAACTTATGCTAAAGAGATGAAACATAAATTAAAGAAAATAGGAGATCGTAATACGTTCTCATCATCAGACATTGATAAAGAAGAATTACAGTCGTTTACTGGCGGATTTTTATTTTTAGGAATCATCTTAGGGCTAAGTTTTACGCTAGCTACTGGACTCATTATTTACTATAAACAAATATCTGAAGGCATACAGGATGAGCATCGTTATGACATCATGCAAAAAGTGGGCATGAGTCATCAAGAAGTCAAAAAAAGTATCAGAGGTCAAATATTGATGGTATTTTTCTTCCCTATTATGTTAGCCACGTTACATTTGGCATTTGCGTTTCCTTTGATGACTAATTTATTGTTGTTATTTGGTTTAAGTGACAAACGATTATTTCTAATTATTAGTATCATTGTTGTAGGAATATTCTTATTGATTTATTTAGCTATATACTCTCAAACATCAAAAGTGTATTACCGATTAGTTGAAAGAAAAGTGATATAAAAAATAACTACTGTATAGAGTATCTATTCTATATGGTGGTTTTTTATAAGAAAAAATTAAGAAATTAAATATTTAGTTAAACCGATAAAAAACGATATATAAGTGAAAGTTTATTTGTTAAAGTAGTCTTACATTTACTAAAAAAGGCGGTGGAATACAAGTTGGATAGCGATAGTGACGAAGAGAGTCATCAGAAAATAACTTATTATCTTATTTTATAGTTTATCATTCGTGAAACCTGTTAATGAAATATTAAGAGGTCTATTTGTATTGGAATAAACGAAAATAAGGAGAATAAGAATGAATAATATAGAAAAAAAAGATATTGTCAAAACAAATAAAGAATTAATGGAATCATATGACGTGAAAAGTATTTCAGAAGGATTAAGTTCAGATGAAGTGATAAGGCGTCAAAAAGAGTATGGAAAGAACGAATTAAAAACAGAAAAAATATCTAAATGGAAATTATTTTTTCGTCAGTTTAATAATATTATTATCTATATATTGTTGGTATCAGCAGTTTTAACCCTATTTATGGGACATACTTCTGATGCGATTGTGATAGCTCTTGTTGTTATTGTCAATGTTGCGATTGGTTTTTATCAAGAATTAGGTGCATCAAAAAGTTTAGAAAACATCAAAAATATGTTGGTTGTGACAGCCACTGTATATCGTGACGGCGTGCGACAGGATATTGATAGTAAAGAATTAGTCCCGGGTGACATTGTTTTTTTAGAAGCAGGGGATCATGTTCCAGCTGATTTACGTTTATTAGATGTAGATAACTTGAGAATACAAGAATCTAATTTAACTGGAGAAGCAGATTCAATTGAAAAAACCGACCGACCATTAAGTGATGGAGAAATTAAGTTGGCAGATCAAGTAAATATGGCATTTGCTTCAACTTCTGTAACAAATGGTAGTGGTGAGGGAGTGGTTATTGCAACAGGAACCCAGACCCAAATAGGTGAAATTTCAAAGCATATGCAACAAACCAAAAAAAGACCGACTGTTTTAATGCAAGAAATCAATCATTTAGGCAAAGGGATTACTTATGTGATAATAGCTGTCGCAGTTTTATTATTTGTGTATAGTTTATTGATGGGAACTTATTCAGTATCCGCACTGTCTTTAGCAGTTGTAACGATGGTAGTAGGATCTATTCCAGAGGGGTTACCCTCAACAACATCTGTGGTGTTAGCAATAGGTGTTAGTGATATGGCAAAAAATAAGCAAACCATTGTAAAAACTTTACCATCAGTTGAAACACTGGGGTCAGTTAATGTCATAGCGACAGATAAAACAGGAACACTCACAAAAAATGAAATGACCGTTAAAGATATTGTTTTAAGAGATGATACGTATCAAGTAAGTGGAGATGGTTATGCACCGGTAGGGGAAATTTTAAAAGATAATCAACCCATGTCATTGTCAGAAAAATTGGTTTTATTTTTAGAATCCGGATTTGAAGCAAATGATACTGTTCTTGTAAAAGAAGATAATAAATGGGTAATCAACGGTGAACCAACTGATGGCGCATTTTTAACACTTTATTATAAAGCGTTTGGGGAGAATATTATACCGTCTTATCAGGAGTTAGATATGTTGCCTTTTGATTCTGATTACCGTTATATGGCCAAGCTAGTAGAAAATAAAATCGGAGAAAAACTATTATTTATTAAAGGCTCACCTGACAAGTTGCTACCAATGTCAATTTCGGAAAAAGAGTCATCAGAAATGAAATTTTGGGAAACTCATGTAAAAGAATTATCTACGTCAGGAAAGCGTGTAGTAGCTGTTGGATATAAAAAAGTAGAAAAAAATACTCATACAATAACATCAGATATGTTAAATGATGATGTAAAATTGTTAGGGTTAGCAGGGATTATTGATCCGCCTAGAGAAGAAGTTATAGAATCATTGAAACAAATGAGACAAGCTGGTGTAGAAGTAAAAATGATTACAGGAGATCATCCCTTAACTGCTAAAGCGATAGGAAAAGAATTAGGATTAAGTTCTGACATACACGAGATAACTGGTGAAGAACTAGATAAATTAAATGAAAATGAATTAAAAATTGCTGTTGATAGTCATCAAGTTTTTGCCCGGACAACACCAAAAAATAAATTAGACATTGTAAGATCGTTACAAAGCAATGGAAAAATTACGGCGATGGTGGGAGATGGAGTAAATGATGCTCCAGCGCTAAAACAAGCAGATATTGGTGTTTCGATGGGGATAAAAGGAACGGATGTCGCAAAAGATTCTGCTGATATGATTTTAACTGCTGATAATTTTGGAACCATGTCAGTCGCTATTAAAGAAGGACGCAGAATTTATGACAATATCAAAAAAAGTATTCTATTTTTATTACCAACATCATTTGCAGAGGGACTAATCATTGCTTTCACTATATTGATGCAACGTGATATGCCATTGCAACCATCTCAGTTACTTTGGATAAATATGGTATCTGCTGTAACAATTCAGTTTGCTTTGATTTTTGAGCCAGCTGAAAAAGGGATTATGAAACGAAAACCGAGAAAGTCAACAGGAAAACTATTGAATAAATCAGATGTATTTCAAATGGCTTATGTTTCTGTATTGATAGCATTAATGAGTATTGGAGCATATGACTGGTTAATAAACCAAGGAATATCAAGCACTGTAGCTAGTACTGTCATGATTAATATTATAGTCATGAGTAAAATATGTTATTTGTTTAATATAAGAACATCAGGATCGCTATTCTCCAATTCGTTTTTTACAAATAAAATTGCGTTTGTAATTATAGGAATTATGATAGTTCTGCAAATGTTGTTAATTTATATGCCTTTTATGCAACAAATTTTTTATACAAAAGGAATATCGCTTTTAGGGTGGGCTATTTCAGCAGGAGTAGGTATATCTATTATGATTATTGTTGAAGTAGTAAAATATGTAATAAATAAAAGCAACAAATCCACTATTTCGTAGTGGGTTTGTTGCTTTTAATAGTCATTAAAGTCCTCTTTTCCCAATAAAAGGAAAAAATTTAGGAGTATGTTGTGCATAAGATTGAAAATCTTGTCTAGTTTTATATTTGTTTTCTAGTAAAGGAACACCTGAGACAAATAATATTAAAAGAGTGATGGTAATAGGGCCGATGATAATCCAAAAACTAGTCCAATGAGATAAGGATAAAAGGAATATTCCCCACCAACTAGTCACTTCACCAAAATAATTGGGATGTCTAGTAATAGACCATAGCCCAGTGGTTAATAATTGCCCTTTGTTATGAGGATTAGATTTAAACTTAGTTAATTGACGATCTCCAATGACCTCAAAGAAAAAGCCAATAATCCAAACGAACATGCCAAGTACTTGCCACCAGCGTAAAGTATTATATGTTTGTGGGTTAGTAAAGGTATGAGTAACAGGGAGTGCAACAATAAACAATAAGACACCTTGAAGAAGAAAAACATTGATAAATGCCTTTAGGTGAACAAATTTATTTCCCCAACGTTGTTTTATTTTGACGTATCGGTAATCCTCAGGAGCATTCCAATTACGTAATCCTAAATGCCATACAAGGCGCCCACCCCAAAGTGTAACAAAGAGTAAAACAAGTATTTGTTGAATGGTATGAGGAGAGGCCATTAAAAAGCCTACCCAAGCTACCACCACAAAACCTCCCCCCCAAGCAATATCAACTAGGGAATAATTTGACCTAACAGTCGAAATAACAAACCAAATAATAAAGTAAATAAATAGTGCTAAAATAATTTTTAAATACATTTATAGCTCTCCTTTTTTTAATATCCCAGCTATAGCCACACTTTCTTTTCCAGCACTAATAGCAATAGATGTTGAACTAAGTACAGAATACTCAATTTTATCGGAATAATCTTTGAGATACTCTTTTAGTAATTTTGCTTTGCTTTCCGAATAAACATGGGCAATGGCTAGGCGTTCAATTTGATGGCGTTTAAATAGTTTTTTTATCTTCTTTGCAATTTTTTTGATACTCTGCTTTTGACTAAAAGACACAGACATTAGTTTTCCTTTCCCTTGAGTATCCAGACTAACAATTGGTAAAATATGGCTTGCTTGAGCAAGTTTACCAAGAGATAAAGGAATTCGTCCAGAATGTAGCATAGGGGTCAAATCTGCTACAGCTACATAGATAAATAAATGGTAAATAGTATTGTTTAGGCAAGCAACAATATCTTTAAACGTCAATTGTTGTTCTACTAATTCCACAGCTTTCATAACCAAAAGTCCTTGTGCGACTGAGTTAGCTTTTGAATCAATCACAGTTATCCACTGAGGTGATACTTTTTTAGCTTGTATTCTTTGCTGAATTAATTGATATGTACCACTTAATTTTGAAGATACAGTAATGACAAGAACATGATCATATTTCCCTTGTAAAAAAGATAAGAGATTATCGATTGATTGAATTGTCGGTTGCGATGTGCTGTATTGACTAATATCTGTGTTTTTTTCATAAATAAGCTGAGAATCAATGGTTAATTTATCAAGATAACTTTCTCTATCGCTTTGAATAGGCATGGGAATAACATGTATTTGATGCGTTAATAATAAGTCACTAGGGATATCAGCAATGGAATCTGTCACAATAGCAATAGATGATACTGGTTTCGTGTTAACTTTGTATTGAAGAAGCATATCATCTATTTTTTGATAAGATACTCGACCGTAATGACTCAATAGAGATAGTACCCCTTTTGGATTATTAGTATGAATATGAAGTTTTAATTGTTTTTTATTTCCGATGACAATAACCGAGTCACCTTTGTTTAATAGTAGTTCTTTTAATTGTTCAGCGGAAATATTAGATTGAGTGATAATAAACTCTGAACAATACCGATAAGAAGGTTTTTCAGATACGATATGTTTTGCTAATTCCATAGTGAACTGGTCAATATTAATGGAAGAAATATCATCTGTTATGTTATCTATTTCTACGTTTTGAGAATATGTTTCAGTTAAACCTTTAATGAAGTAATAAAAGCCTTTTGCTCCAGCATCAACCAGTTTATTTTCCTTGAAAATAGGTAATTGAAATTGTGTGTCTAAAACAGCTTTTTTGGCAATAACTTGAGCTTGTAAGAAAGAGTCTTGTAAGGATTGTGTCTTTTCATAACTATCTACCAGGCTATTAGACCAAGAATTGATGACTGTTAGTATAGTCCCTTCTTTTGGGTCTATTAAAGAGTCGTAAACTTTATTTAGAGCAGTTTTAAAAGACAAAACCAACTGCTCTGTTGATAACTCACTTTGAGTATAATCTTCTGACAATGCATTTAAATACTGGGCGAAAATCATCCCTGAGTTACCACGAGCTCCAAGTAAAGCAGCAGATGCAACATTATCTAATAGAGAACTTAATGAGTCATGATTGTCTGTCATATTATCAAGAATAGACTGCATGAGAAAAGCCAGATTACTACCCGTATCCCCATCAGCAACAGGGAAAACGTTAATACGATTTAATTCATTTTTATTTTTTATAACTAAGCTAGCACCATTTTTGATACTGTAGGCTAACTTTCTAATATCGACTTCTTCCAAATTAAATTACCCCTTCAAAAAATTAAAATTAATAAAATAAACAATTGCTGACGTGACAGCAGTGATTGAAGTCCCCCATATTAAATCGATAATAGTCATAGCGACGGGCCAATTTTTGATAGTAGCTAAGTTAGTTAAGTCATACGTACTATAGCAAATTAGTCCAAATAGGGCACCTGAAAAAATGGTATAGAAAATACTTTGTCTATCAATACCGGGTATCAAGACAAAGAAAACAACCCCTATAACATAGATAAAATAAAAAATAATAGCAGGGGTTATTTTTACATCACCAAGAAGCTCTCCAATGAATGTTTGGTAAAGCTTTTTGGAAACGACTAATAACCAAAATAAATCAAAGATTAAAAAGACAATAGCGCTTGCAGTAAATAATTTTAAGAACTGATTCACGAGTATCACTCCATTCAAATTTAAATAAATAGTATCATAAATAAAAAATTTGTTAAAATTATTTAACTCAATAAACAATAAATATGCTTTTAAAAGTTTTTTTAGATGGATATTTACCTAAAATGTATGTTTTGTTATAAATAATAGGTAGCACAGGATATTATAGGTGGGAGGCATAAGAAGAAATACCTGTGGATGTAGCCACAGGTAAACTTAGGGGTCATTTCTTTTTTTTTTGACTAATATACCATGCACCTAAAAATAAATTAGAACTTTCATTTGACATGGGAACGTTCCCACGAGATATAGTTTATTTATAAACTAATAAAGGGGAGTTTTTTTATGAAAATTATTGTAAAAAAAGATTTTGAAGCGATGAGTGAAGCAGCAAAAGATATTTTACTTGGAACAATGAGTCAAGATAAGCGTGTTAATTTATCTATTACAGCAGGAAAAACACCGGTGAAAGTATATGAAAAGCTAATCCCTGTTGTTAAAGACTCACCTGACTTTAATAATGTTCATTATTATAATTTTGATGAAATCCCAGTTGAAAATCAAGCAGAAGGTGTGACCATTTCTGAGATACGTAAACTTTACTTAGATCCAGCAAATGTATCAGAGGAAAATATTCATAAATTAACGGTTGAAAATTATGATAAACAAGATGAACGTTTAGCTCTTGATGGTGGTCTTGATGCTATGTTAATCGGTTTAGGCGGTGACGGACATTTTTGTGGAAATATGCCAACGACAACTCAATTTGAAAATGCAACTTATAAGATTAAAGTGACTGGAGATGAGCCTTGGTTTGATCCGTCAATGATGGAGAAGGGAC
The DNA here is from genome assembly GCF_053667615.1 of Vagococcus sp. JNUCC 83. Lineage (NCBI taxonomy): Bacteria > Bacillati > Bacillota > Bacilli > Lactobacillales > Enterococcaceae > Vagococcus > Vagococcus sp. JNUCC 83. The sequence continues at coordinate 269,544 of NZ_CM132204.1, forward strand.
TTGAATTTGTGACAATGGGTCCTAAGAGTGTCTTTAAAGTGAAGCACCTTATTCTAATTGTTAATGGAGCTGCAAAAGCAGAGATGGTTAAAAAAGTTCTTCAAGGTCCAGTCGATTTAGCTTATCCAGCCTCTATTCTTCAATTACATCCTAATTTTACGGTTATTTTAGATGAAGATGCAGCACAATATTTAGATTAAATTTTATTGACAAGATTAAAAAATGATGATAAAGTTATAAAAAACAAAGAACAGAAACAGTAACTTGATTATTTTTGCATAGAGAGCCTTTGGTTGGTGGAAAAAGGTCAAAGAATTGGGTGAAACACATCTGGGAGTTAGCTTTTTGAAATCATCAGTAGAAAAGCTCGTTTGAGACACGTTATGTTACTCGAAGTTAGAACAACTTCATGAGGTTATTATTGTGAAATAATAACAAATTAAGGTGGAACCACGATATTTTCGTCCTTTGGCTGTAAGAGTCAAAGGGCTTTTTTATTTATTAAAAATTCTGTGACTAGACAAGTAGTAAATGATTATTTTTTAACAGAGAGTCTTCCGATATTCTGAAAGGAAGATTAGAAAACCATTTATGAACACAACTAGATAGAAGTATATCTGAAACATAGTAGGGTATAACGTTTGTCTGCGTTAAAGACGCATGTTTAAAATTATTTTTAAACATCATGAGGTTACTATTGTGAAACAGTAACAAATTGAGGTGGAATCACGGCTTGTCGTCCTCTTGGTTAATAACCAAGGGGCTTTTTTTACATTTAAAATAGATTATTGGAGGGTTTTTTATGGCATATATTTTAAATCTGTTACCGTCATTATTAGAAGGTGCAACAATGACTTTAAAAGTATTTTTCTTTACATTACTTGGGTCTGTTCCTTTGGGAATATTAGTTGCTTTTGGGTTACGTACAAAATTCAAACCACTAACTTTTTTACTTAACCTTTATATTTGGCTGATGCGTGGGACACCATTATTGTTGCAACTTATTTTTATTTTCTTTGGTTTACCAGCGATAGGCATTGTGTTTGAGAGATACGATGCAGTAATGATAGCTTTCATATTAAATTATGGCGCGTACTTTGCTGAAATTTTTAGAGGAGGGCTACAATCTATTCCAAAGGGTCAAATAGAAAGTGCGCAAGTTCTAGGATTAAGTTCGTTTCAAACAGCCTATAAAATTGTCTTACCGCAAGTAATAAAAATAATTTTACCATCAATAGGTAATGAAGTGATTAATTTAGTAAAAGACACTTCATTGATGTATGTTTTAGGATTAGGAGATTTATTAAGGGCAGGAAAAATCGCCACAAATAGAGATGTGACACTCGTTCCACTGGTTTTAGTTGGAGTGATTTATCTTCTATTTACGGCAGTACTTACTGGATTAATGAAATATCTTGAGAAAAGATTTAGCTATTACAAATAAGGAGTGATTGACTATGCTTGAGTTAAGAAATGTATCAAAAAGTTTTGGCGATAAAAAAATATTAGATGATGTGTCTCACTTATTTCCAATGGGAGAAATCACTGTCATTTTAGGCCCTTCTGGTGGTGGGAAAACAACATTACTTCGTTGCATTAGTGGATTGGAATCATTTGATGCAGGTCAGTTATTATTAGATGAGGAAGACTTAACAAACAAATCTCACCAAGCAAATAGTGGGAAAATTGGCGTTGTTTTTCAAGATTTTCAGTTGTTTCCACATTTAAATGTACTAGAAAATATTACTTTAGCACCAACAATGGTACTGAAAAAAAGTAAAGAAGAGGCAACAAAACAAGCCCAGTCTATGTTAGGTCTATTAGGATTATCAGATAAAGAAACTTCGTATCCATTTGAATTATCAGGTGGGCAAAAACAACGGGTCGCTATAGCTCGAGCACTTGCAATGGAGCCCAGAGTTTTGTGCTATGACGAACCAACGAGTGCGCTTGATCCAGGTCTTAGTGGAGAAGTGGCAAATGTCATTTTAAACTTAAAGTCACCGAACGTCACGCAAATTGTTGTGACACATGATCCAATATTTGCTGAAAAAATTGCTGACAATACTATTTATGTTGAACCAATAAAATAAAAAGGAGAGTGGATAATATGAAGAAAAGATATTTTTTAATGTTAGTTGTGGGAGTATTATTAATTACCGTTTCAGCTTGTGCAAAGAGTGGTGGAAAAGCTAGTAATTCAGGTAAGGATAAATGGAGTGACATTGAAAAAAATAAAAAAGTTGTCATCGGGTTGGATGATACATTTGTTCCAATGGGATTTCGTGATGAATCAGATAACATTGTGGGATTTGATATTGATTTAGCCAAAGAAGTGTTTAAAGAGTATGGTATTGAACCTGAATTTCAATCAATAGATTGGTCTATGAAAGAAAATGAATTAAATAATGGAACGATTGATTTGATTTGGAATGGGTATAATATAACAGATGAACGAAAAGAAAAAGTGGCATTTAGTGAGCCATATATTAACAGTAGACAACAATTAGTGGTGATGAAAGATAGTAATATTTCTTCATACAAAGACATGAAAGGCAAAGTTTTGGGAGCACAGAATGCTTCAACTGGTCAAGATTTGATTGATAAAAATCCAGCCGTGTTTACGGATATCATTGCTGATAATGAACCTGTTCTTTTTGATACATTCAATGAAGCATTTATCGATTTAAAAGCGAAGCGAATTGATGGATTGATTGTAGATAATGTCTATGCCAACTACTATATTGCTCAACAAAAAAATTCCGAGGACTATCAAATCATTGATACCCCTTTTGAGAGTGCTGAGTTTGCAGTTGGTATTAGAAAAAGTGACAAAGAATTAAAAACAAAAATTGATGATGCACTGAAAAAATTGAAAGAAAGTGGAAAAACAAAAGAAATTAGTGAAAAATGGTTTGGAAATGATCAAACGATTAAATAAACAAGCATCCAAAAGAAGATCCCTTTTATTATTTAGTTTCAGTGTAACTAGTGTCTATCAGTGAAAAAAGTTCTTTGGTATCATCTAAACTCATCAAATCAACGGTAATCCAATGTTCTTTGTTCATATGATAGGCTTTATAAAATCCTTCTTTTTTAATGAGGGAGCCAATTAATTCTGATGGAACTTTCAAATCTATTATAGTTGTTTCTGCTTTCTTGGATAAACCAAGTTTTTCCATACTTACATCCATTAGTAGCCCATACCATTTACCATTATGTTGGTGCTTGAACACACAGTAGTTAGGGAATTTTTTAAAAATATATTCTGGGTTAGTATGATAGTTTTTTTTTCAATATATGAAATAACATCTTGCTTAGAAATCATTTGAATCCCTCCTCTATAATTAAGTATACTCTTATCAGGTGAGGGTAACAAATAAGTAGGCTTTTTTTATGACTAGTTGACAAGCTCTAAAAAAAAGATTATGATTAGAAAAATTAGAAATAAATGATAAAACGCATTGATAAAGAAAGTAAAATCATGGAGTCTTTCTGACAGAGAAACTTGGTAGCTGAAAAAAGGTGAGAGAAATCAGATTTGAAAATGGCTTTTGAGCGGGTGACTTGAACGATCGTTAGAGGCACACGGATATTCCCGTTACCATGAATCCCAATATCACATTTATTTGTCGTATTGGAGTTGAGATAGAAGTAGCGATATTTCTATAAATTAAGGTGGTACCATGTTGAGATAACATCCTTAGAAGAGAATACTCTTCTGAGGATTTTTTTTTTATATGTTTTGAAAACCACCTGCTATGCGGGTGGTTCTAAAGAGCTTTCAGCGTGGTATTAAAAAAGCCTCCTAAAAGGGACTGAACCCCTAAAATGAGACAGTAATAAAAACACCTATGCGATTACTTTTTTCCGATAGTCAACTGGAGATAAGTAGTCGTATTTTTGTTGAATTCTTTCTTTATTATAATAGTTGATGAAATTTTGTACAGTTTCAATTACACTAATTGTAGAGCTTCCAAGCTCTGGGTGTAATGAGAACGTTTCAGACTTTAGGATGGAATGAAACGATTCTATTGGAGCATTATCTGCAGGAGTCCCTTTTCGGGACATACTTCTGGTAATGCTCTTTTCTTTTGTTGCGTGATAATAAGCATATGAAGTATACACAGAACCTTGATCCGAATGAAGTATACATTTATCTGGAAGTTTAGGTAATTTATTTAGTGTGTCTAAAACACAAGATATGTCCTGTTTTTCACTTATTGTATAAGAAAGTATTTCTCCATTAAACAAATCCATAATGCTAGAAAGATAGAGTCTTTTAGGACCATAATCAAGATAAGTGATGTCTGTTGTTAGTTTTTCTAGTGGCTTACTTGAACTAAAGTCTCTATCAATTACATTAGTAGTTTTAAAATAAATAGAACCAGGACGTTTTTCTTTCTTTATTTTCACCTGACAACTCCATCCATATTTTTGCATAATACGCTGAACAACTTTATGATTCACTTTTATCTTTTTACGAAGTAAAAAAGTGATTTTTCGATAACCATAAGTGAACTTGTTTTCTTTACACAGCTGCTCAATCATTTTAATTCGATTATCGGCAACATATTCTTTCTTAGACCAACGATAGTAAGTACTTCTAGCTATCCCAAAATAGTGACATAACCATGTTATAGATAGTTTTCCTTTATAAGAATCAACTAAATTTATGAATACTTCTTTTTCCACATCCTTTCCAACTCCTTGTATTTTTTTAAAACATCAATTTCCTGTTTCAAGTACTTGTTTTCTCTTTCTAGAACTTCTAAAGGTGAAAAGTGTTCATTACCTTTTCCATAAGTATATTGTTTTCCCACACCTTGAGAGAATCGATAAGATTCTCCATTTCTATACCATTTCCACCATGTTTTCACCTGAGTTTTATTCCGAATGTTGAGTTTATTCATAATTTCTGATGTTGTTTTACCTTCAAGTTTCATTTTTATAGCTTCTTCTTTTACTTCTACTGGATAAGCAATCCTTTTAACCATAAAAAATACACCTCCGTTAAATTCATTTTACATGAATTCAACAGGGGTGTTTTTATATTTGTCTCATCTTTTGGGGTCAGTTCCAAAATGATAAGATAAATTTGGTTTCCCGACCACAAAATATCAATCATATAGGAGGCTCCTTATGAAAAAGGACAATCAAAGTTTATCACACACAACATGGAAATGTAAGTATCATATAGTTTTTGCACCTAAATACAGACGACAAATTATTTATGGAAAATACAAACAAAGTATCGGAGAAATACTAAGGTTATTATGTGAGCGAAAAGGTGTTGAAATAATTGAAGCTAGCACATGTAAAGATCATGTTCATATGTTAGTAAGTATTCCACCAAAATTAAGTGTTTCAGGATTCATAGGTTACTTAAAAGGAAAAAGCAGTCTTATGATCTTTGACAGACATGCTAATTTGAAATATAGATATGGTAACAGAAAATTTTGGTGTCGGGGTTACTATGTTGATACAGTAGGACGAAATAAGAAACAAATTGAGGAATACATAAGAAATCAAATTCGAGAAGATTATGTAGCAGATCAACTAACATTATTTGAAGAATATGATCCGTTTACAGGAGAGAAAAATAAAAAGAAATAATAGATCCTTTTAGGATCAGCGAGTGAATGTGGTGCATGAGGGAAACCGTTTCAGTGAGCCTTTCAGGCTCAAGCCGGTAATAGAGGCTTTCAGCCGAAGAACAAACCTCCAGTTCTCACTGGAGGTTTTGATTTGCTATTTAACAAAAAGGAGGTAAAACCATACAGCTAGGTAGTACAACTAACCGTTCAAGTAACGATATAAAATTGGAGGAAATAAATATGACAGAACATTTTGAGACAATACAATTACATGGTGGACAAGAAGTTGATCAAGATACAGGAAGCCGAGCAGTTCCTATATACCAAACTACGTCATACGTTTTTGATGATGCGGATCATGCAGCGGCACGTTTTGGCTTATCTGATCCAGGAAATATTTATACGCGAATTACTAATCCAACCACGTCTGTTTTAGAAGAACGTCTAGCTTTACTAGAAGGTGGCGTGGGTGCTTTAGCTACAGCATCAGGATCAGCAGCGATGACATATGCTATTCAAAATATTGCAAGTGCAGGAGATCATATTGTTTCAGCTGGTGCAATTTACGGAGGGACATATAATTTATTTGCTCACACACTACCAGAATTTGGTATTACAACTACATTTGTTGATGCCGATGACCCAAAAAATTTCACATCAGCAATAAAGGAAAATACCAAAGCTATTTTTGTGGAATCTTTAGGAAATCCAGACATACAAATTGTCAAATTAGATGAGATTTCTAGAATTGCTCATGAAGCGGGTATTCCAGTGATTGTGGATAATACTTTTGCAACAGCTTATTTATTTAAACCATTTGATTATGGGGCAGATATTGTGGTCTACTCGACAACAAAATTTATTGGAGGGCACGGTGTGGCACTCGGGGGAGCAATCATAGATTCAGGAAATTTTGATTGGACAAATGGTAAGTTTCCAAAACTTGTTGAACCTGATGAAAGTTATCACGACTTATCATGGGTTGAAGCTGGAGGAAACGCAGCATTTATTACAAGAGCACGTACGATTGTTTTGCGTGATACTGGTGCAGCACCATCTCCATTTAATTCATGGTTGACGTTATTAGGTGTGGAAACATTATCATTGCGCTTAGAAAGACATGTGGAAAACGCTCAAAAAGTAGCAGAATATTTGGAAAATCACCCCAAAATATCATGGGTAAATTATCCAGGATTAAAAACCAGTCCATACCATGAATTAGCGACTAAGTATTTTCCTAAAGGATCGGGCTCTATCTTTACAGTGGGACTTGTGGGAGGAGCAACTGCTGGAAAAGCTTTAATTAACGAAACAAAGTTATTTTCATTATTAGCTAATGTTGGTGATGCAAAGTCGTTAATTATTCATCCAGCGTCAACAACGCACTCTCAGTTGAGTGAAGAACAACTAGAAGAAATTGGTGTGAAACCAGAAACCGTTCGATTATCAATTGGAATAGAAAATGTTGAAGATTTAATTGATGATTTAGTACAAGCATTAGATAAAGTATAAATAGAAAGAGGATTGTTATGCCGATAAAAATTTTGGATGATTTACCTGTAAAAAAAATATTGTTAGCTGAAGATATTTTTTCTATGGATGAACAGCGAGCAATAAAGCAAGATATTCGTCCATTAAGATTATTGATTTTAAACTTAATGCCTAAAAAAATGGAAACAGAACTTCAGCTGTTAAGGCTTATTTCGCAAAGTCCACTGCAAATTGATGTTGAGTTTATACAAACACAGACACATGAAGCAAAACATACTAGTCAAACTTATTTACAAAAATTTAAGCGACTCTGTATCAGTGTACGAGGACTGGTTTAACCTTGTAAATCAATGATGTACTCAATTTTATTGAATATAAGAATATGCTAGGAAGTATTAAAAAAAATTCAGAGACAGTATAAAGACAGTATAAAAAGATTATTTATATAACAAAAATCATTGAAAAATTTTTCCATTTGAAATAATACAATACTCTATACGAATAAAATAGTATAGAGGAGGATGATGTATTATGGTAAAAAAAGAAGAAAATAAAGAAGCAATAAAAATTGGATATGGAAGGGTAAGTACAGTGGATAAACAGAAAAAATCCCTAGAAAATCAAAGAGAAAAATTGGAACAATATGGATGTGAACTAATATTTTTTGAAGAAGAGAGTGGGAGAAGGGATGATAGGAGAGAATTTAATAAGTGTATTAAGAAATGTAAAAAATTAGCAAAAGAGCATAAGGTAGTGTTAGTAGTAGTCAAAAGTGACAGACTTTCTAGAAAGTTTAGTACTCTAGTAAGTACAATTAATAGCTTAGAAGAGGATAATATAGCTTTTAAATCTCTGACAGAAAGCTTTGATACAAGCAGTATTGAGGGGAAACTAATGTTTAACGTGTTAAGTAGTTTTGCAGAATATGAAGTATCTCAAACCCGAGAGAGGATAAAGATGGGGATAGAGAAAGCACGAAAAGATGGAAAAAAGATTGGCAAGCAAAGAGATATGGAGAAAGAGGAAAGAGTAATAGAAATGTACCGTAACAGAAGTAACACCGTAGAATTTATAGCTAAGTCGAATGGTATAAGTACAAGGACTGTTTATAATATAGCAAAAAGATATAATTTAAGTAGAAAAACATGCTAATAAAAAACAGTTGAATAATAGTATTGTTGTATGTATAATAAAATAGAAAGTGGGATAATGACTGAAAATATAAGAATGTGACAGTAGTCAATTGCAGTTCCTAAATAAAATAAATAACAAATATTGAAGTAGTTGTTAACAAAGCATTTTGCGATTGTTGATAACTACTTTTTTGTCGTGCTCATATCTACTGTTAAGTTCAGTCAGATTATTCGCAAAAGCTAGAGAAAAAAAGGAGATTTTTAGATGGCAAAAAAGTATGGAAAGATGTATCAAGAAGTTATCGAAACAGAAGATGAAGTAAAAACTGGATTCTTTACAAAACTAGGTTATTTCATTGCGTTAGCTGTCGTTTCAATGATTGTTGGGATGTTTAGCACAGTTTTCGGATGGATATTATTTTTAGCTGGAACCTTAATTGTCTGGAACATGTGATTTTTAAATAAAAGGAGAAATATTAATGAACAGAAAAGATTACAGAAAAATGATGCAACGTAAAAAAATGAACAAAATTTACTCAAGAAGCTTGATTTTAGCTGTACTAGGTTTAGGAGTAAGTATTAGTGGTAACACTATTGTTAAAGCTGAACAACGTCAGTGGAAAGCTAACACGTCAACCACAATTAAAAAGGGAGACACAGAGTACAAGATTTTATGGGGAGATACTCTAAGTTTAATTAGTCGAGACAGTGGTATTACAATAGAAACTCTTACTAGATTAAACAATATTTTAGATGCAAACTTGATTTACGAAGGAAACGTTATTTACTTTGGTGATGGAGCAAAAGTTACAGTTAAAGATTCAAGTGGAAATACTATTGCAGAAACACCACTTACAGAAGCTGATAAACAAGGTATTAAGGACGCCCAAAATAATACTAATTCAACAAATAGTACTAGTGTTAGCAATGTGAATACATCAAGTAGTTCAAATACTGGAAGTAATAATAATAATAGTGCTGGAAATATTAGTAATGGTAATAATACTTCAAATAAGCCAACAAATCCTAATAAGCCTGAAAGACCATCAGATAAACCTAGTGATGGAAATGAAGGTAATGGTTCTGGAACTGAAAATTCTCAAACAAAAGAATACAGTGTAACTATTAACCATTTAACAGAAGATGGGACACTTTTATCTAAAGAAGTTATAAAAGCTAAAGAAGGAACTACTTTTGAAGCAAAAGCTAAAGAATTCAAAGGATACGAATTATTAAGCACAGACAAACAAACCGTTAAAGTAACTGAAGATAAAACAATCACATTTATTTATAAAAAAATTGAAAATACTAAGCCAGAGGTGGAAAAAGTAAACGTTACTATTAAATATATAGCTGACGATGGTAAGGTATTAGGAACAGAAACAATCAATGCTGAAAAAGGCTCTACTGTTAAAGCAGATGCTAAAGATTTTACTGATTTAGGGTATGTATTAGATGATACTTTAACAAAAGAAGTTAAAGCTGAAGAAGGTGCTACAATAACCTTCAGTTATAGAAAAGTTGTTACACCAACAGAAAAATTCCAAGTTACGACTAAATATGTTGATGTAGATGGAAACTCTATTGCCGATAACAAAGTAACAGAAGTAGAAAAAGGTACTTTGGTTAAAGAAACAGCAATTAAAGTAGATGGGTATACAGTTAAGGGAGAAGCTACACAAAGCGTAGTAGCAAATTCAAACGAAACAATTACCTTTGTATACGAAAAAAATGATGTTCATGTACCAGTACATACAGAAGAAACTGTTACACAAGTTATTGATGTAGACACTAACGCAAACTTAGGAACAACAGTACCAAGTGGTTATACAGTAGTAAGTGAAACAACAGATGAAGGAACAACAACAACAGCTTCAAATGGAGATACACACACTGTATATACTAAAACAATTATGGTTAAAAAAGACTATGTACCAGTACACACAGAAGAAACAGTGGTAGTAAATGTTGATACAGATGGAAACACATTAACATCAACAGAGGGCTATGATTATGTATCAGAAAGTACAGACTCAGGTGTAACAACAACAGCTTCAAATGGTGATACACATACAGTTTATACAAAAACAGTAGTATGGAAAAAACAAGCAGTAACACCACCTACACAAGAAAACCCATATGCAGGAAAACAAGTATCTGCTTCTGACGTTATTCGTGGAGAGTACAACGGTACATTCTATGAACAATTAGGAAACTCAGGAATGGTATGGAACGACCAAATGACAGCTTCAATGTATGCAATTCATGAAATTGCAAACGGAGGTCATGCAGGTTCATACATCACATGGCAAGTACGCATGGCAGGAACAAACGAAATTATGTGGACTGTACAATTTGTATAATACCTAAATAGTAAAATTAACTAGCTCTTGAATTAGAGCTAGTTTTTTTGTATATAACTAATAAATTTTACCGAAAGACTTTTCATTAATAGGAGAGATTTTTTTAATTGTTGTTATAGTATTTGTTAATAAAAAAGGCTGTATTACTTGATAAATAAAGGTTTTAGAAATATCTAAATATTATTAATCGGTATATAAATATCACAAACATTTATCAACTAATATACTCATAAAACGTTCTAATTTATCTTCTAAGGGAGTTTAGTTTTAATAATGGATAATTATACTATAATTACTAAAATCTCTTAAAACGAAAATCAGAGCTTCTCATGATGTAGCATTAAAAAACTCTCCATATCAATAAAGATAAAATAAGGGGTTAGGAATGATTGCCATTAAAGCATTCTCAAAAGAATTTTATCAATATGATAAGAAATTCCTGATGAATTAAAAAAAATTTAGTATAATAAATATAGATAATCATTTACAAGAAAAGGTATTTGTTCTTTAAATGTTGTGGTTATCACAAAAAAAGACACTTTATGATAAAAAAATATTTCTTAAAAACATCTATTATTCATTATCATTCTACTATTTTCTATTACTCCTTTATATGATATTTAATTTCTTTAGTATATATATATCTTACTCCAATAACTTAATCAGGAAATATAATTAGAAAGTTAGGAAGAATATATAAATAGGAAGTAACAGAAAAAAGAAGAGTAGGAACATGGATTATAGGATTTAGAGAATAGAATTAAGATAGAAAGACTATAAAATTATAGAGGGGAAGATGTACAAATAGGAGGAATAAACTAAATGAGAAAAGAGGAATTAGAAGAAGTAACGAAGTTACTAGATGCATTAAAAGGTGATATAAATTATGGGACAATACGATTTATGAGTGCTATAAAAGAAGGAGTTATGTCAGTAGAGAAAGATGAGGTTAGTCTGAATTATGGGAAACCTATAGTAAAACTAAAAGAAAAAACAAAACACAAATCTGTCTTTTTATCAGACATAGAATATTTGAATACGCATCAACAATTTTTTACAGATGAAGAAAATCTCTATGTTACACCCAATATCTTTAATGGTGAAGGTAAGAAAGTAAAGGAAAATGTAGCATATTTAACTACTCTATTTGCAGATTTAGACCATTGCACAGTAGACGAGGCAATGAAGAGGTTAAAAGCAAGTCCATTTCCCAAACCATCATATGGTTTGTTTTCGGGGCATGGGGTCCATTTTTATTGGATTTTAAGTTATAAATTACCTGTCAATAAGACAGATAAAAAGGGCTATCACTACGAAAAATCGTGGCTAAAAGTCCAAAAGTACATTACTGAAACCCTAAAAAGTGACACTAAAGTTAATGACATATCAAAGTTTTTAAGAATACCACTTTCCACGAATCACAAAATAAAGTTAAAAAAAGGTAAAATAATAAAATTTCCTCCAGTTAAGACGGAAGTACTGATTGATAATCTAGACAAAAAATACGACTTTAAGAAAGATTTTTATGACAAGTTTTGTAAAAGTACAGTCCCATTTGACCCAAACAAATATCAAACAAGGAAAAAAAGAAGGAATAAGAATACAACAAATGTAGTTGCTAACTATCCTCTTCTTCTCGATGAAGATATAAAAGCTCTTTTATCTATAAGAAAGAAGAATGATTTTAGATGGGAAGGTTTAAGAACATATACACTGCTTGCCTTTAAAAGTATCAACAAAACAGAAGAGTATATAAGATATGTCAACAATGAAGTGTTTGAAAATCCATTGTCTGAAATAGAAATTAAGGGAGTTCTAAATCAGGAGAAGAAATACTATGGACTCAAAAGAGAAACTTTATATGATTGGCTTCAAGTATCAGATGAAGAGCTAAAAGAAATGAAGGTATTAATACCCAAAAATGAAGTAGAAATTAGAAATGATATAAAAGAAAAATTAGATAAATTTGACAGTTTAACAAAGGAATATATGGGTTATCTCAAATTTAATTATATCCATAACTCAAAGAAGAAAACCAATAAGCAAATTGGAAAAGACCTAGGTTATGACGAAACAACTATATCTCGATACAAAAAGAGTGCTTTTAAGATACAAGAAAGAAACAGATTAGTAAAAAGAATGCTGATTGAGTACGAAGAGTTTCAAAATCTTAAAAAAGGTATAGAAGAATCAGATAGAGTCTATTCGAAAGAAACTTTAAAGAGATTACAAGAATCAGACACTAAGATAACTAAAATAAAGAGTTTGATAGAAGATAGAAATGAGTTAACGTCAAAAAACAAATTTAAAGTGACAGTTTTGTTAGGGAAGTACAAAGAACTAACAAGAATGAAGTAATAGTATAAAATAACAAGCTAAATAGTTTATAGATGTATATCAGCTTGATGATAATATATAAAGATAGAGCAGTAAAAAAATGAGGTGAGAGGATGATGGTAAAAAGTAATATAACAAATGAAGAAATAAGAAATTTATTAAAAATAATTATGTTAACAGATTTATATGAAGATAAAGATGTGAAAATGTATGTAGAACTAATCAGCACAAGATTAGAAAAATAGAGAAAGGGGAGCGACTAGTATAAAATAGGAGCTTCTTTTTTATTTAGGTAAATATGTGAAAAAATACACATAAACTCCTTATTTTTATATTTCTTTCTATACTGTTCTTTTTACCAATAAATTTACATATCCTCTTCTTAACTTTTATTGAAAACAATTACGTATTGAAAATAGGTATATTAAGTACAAGATTTAAGATATATCACAAATCTTGTACTTACAAAAGAGAATAAACAAATATAGGAGGAAGATAACATGGAAAGTAAAGAAAGAAGGAAAACTACCCCAAATCCAAAAGTACCAAGGATGTCGAGTATCAAGAGAAATAAAAAAGTTAACACAGTGAAAAAAGATATGTTAATGACAGAAGAAAAAATAGGGAATGTATCCAATTTAGAACAACTTTTTGATGACAAAAATGAGGAAGTATCAGAAAAAAATATATCTAAAGGGCAGAACAAAGCAAAAAGATACAAGGAACCTACAAAAATCCCTACGGATGACTGGAAACAGAGCTTCAGAATGACGAATAGCAGAGAGATAGTAAGTTTGTTTAAATTTACTACGGTCAGTCACAACGCTCTTTTACGTTTAACAGGTTCTTATTCAACAAAAATTTTGTCAAACCTAAAAGCTAAAAAAATAGAAAGAAGTGGCATAGAAAGTAAAGCAACAAAGTTATTTTATGATTTTGATTATGACATTTCGCACGCAATTTCTAACGATTTGTTAAGTTATATACCATACTCGTTAAATTATTTATCAAATGAAGAAGAGGATATAACGAAGAAAATATATATTGATAATTTATTACTCGTTTCAGAAAAATTATATTTTAGTTTGTTTATGTACAACAACGAAGTGCTTGAAATAGAATGTATTGTTTTAGATAAAGAAAATTTAGTAAGACAAGAAATTGAATTTTATGACAAAAGAGATAGTTTAAAAATTTTTGTGACAGAGGAGAAAAATACAGGTGATTTACTAAGTGCAATAAAAAGGAATTATCAACAAAACTTCCTTTTGATTGTACTTCATAGAAATAGAAAAGAAATAGGTATGTATATGTACAGTAATGAGGAGATAACAGCATTTACACTTGATAAATTAAAAGAGGTAGCAGGAGATAAAGTTAGGAGTTTAGAAGATGAATCAGAGTATGAAGAAGCAAAATCTAAATATATCAAGTAAAAGAGGAAAAAGTGATATATAAGATGATAATTTGTTATGTTGTTTTATAGAAAATAAACATTAATAAATCAATAAATTTAAATATTTTAAGAAAATATATATTAGAAATTGTCACACAAGATATCACCCAAAAAAACAAATGGAGGGAATGATTATGAAAAGAGAAAAATTAGGAAGGAAGGAGATAGAAAAGGTGTTTTGCGATTATGCAAAATTGTTTAGTAAATTAACCAATAAAACCAATAAATTAACTGAAAAAGAAAGATTAAATATACAAAATAGATTCAAGAACGGTTATAAGATAGCAGAGTTTTATATGTTTAATAAAAATAAGGTAGATGAGAATGATGTTTACTTTGTTTTTATAGAATGGAAGTTAGAAGAATTGAAGAAGATAGATAAACAGGTAAAAGAAAAAAAGAAGAAGTAGAAGCCTAGATTTTTTTATGGGTGTACTTATAAATGACAAAAATTACTAAATGATGAAATGGATAAGAACAGTCAGAATGGACATGGTAAAAAGTTCATTTTGACTTGTTCATTAAATAAGAAGAAAAAGGAGTGAGTATAGGAGGAGATAAAATGAGATTTTTTTACATTAGAGTTAGCACAAAGGAGCAAAATGAGGGAAGACAGTTAGAGATAGCTAAGGAAATGGGTATTGATGAGAAGTGTATTTACCTAGATAAGGAGAGTGGAAAAAACCTAGAGAGACCTGAATGGAAGAAATTAGTGGGAACTTTAAGAGTTGGCGATACATTGATAGTACAAGATTTATCTAGGTTATCAAGAAATAAAAAAGATATTAAGGATATATGGAAATCATTATTAGATGAAGGGGTAAATATTGAAGTGGTTAATATGCCTATATTAAATACTGAAAAATACAAAGATTTGGGAAATATGGGGCAACTTGTGTCCGATATAGTGTTCGATTTGTTAAGTTGGATGGTAGAAGAGGAAAGAGATAGGATAAAAACTAATCAGAAACAGGGAATTGAATTAGCTAAAGAGCAAGGTAAGTATAAAGGGAGACCACCTAAATATCATAAGGATGCAGTAGGAGCAGATAAACTTGTGTATGATGAAATTTTAGAAGGATTGGAGAATGATACACCTGTGCAAGAATTATCAAATAGGTTAAGTATTAGTAAGAACACGATTTATAGAATAAAAAAAGAATTAAACTGTGATATAGAAACATAGATATAGATACCTTTGGTTTGACTTGACAAAAAAATTTTTAAAAAGTCCTATATATAAAATATAATAAAGTGATACTTAAAGAAAATTTAAACAAAATTTAGAATTAGTATAAGAAAACAACGTATCGGTTATTTATAATACTTATAATATCAAAAAGTATATTATTTAAAATGGTTTATATGCTTTCTCAATAGCTCAAAACGTTGACAAATAAGCTTTTATATGTTATAATGGAGTGATTTATCCTTGCATACTTATTGTATATGTTGTATGATATCTGTATAAATAAAATGATAGGGTGTAGAAAATATAGTTGGATAACTTAATTACTAAATAATGTTAATGACTGCCATTGACGGTAAAAAGCTAATAAGAAAAGTTAATATAGATATCAACAAAAATTTAAGCAATTCTACACTAGTAAATTATTACTTCGGTGTAGAATTGCTTTTTATATATAGTTAAAAACAAAAGATGTTTTTAATGATTAGTCTACAATTTAGAGAAAGGGCTTGGTGGAACAGGTATCAGTAGACGAATACATAAATAGCTTAACTATTTATGTATCTGGAAAAGGAGAAAAAATGACAGCAGAGGGTATGATGTTAAAGGTTGAAATGAATGAAGAAATGAAAGCAGAGCTTTTAGATGAGTTTAAAGTATGTATGAATGAGATTTTTCAAAAATTAGTAAATGTTGATGATTTTAGATGTGTAAGAAAGAAAGAAATAGCTAAGTTACTCGGAGTATCAACGCAAACAATTGAAAAATGGATGGAGTTAGGGTTACCGTATATACAGATTGATAATGTAATTATCTATAATGTTACCAATGTAAGTGAATGGTTAAATAAATTTAATAGAAAGGAGGACTAAAATAATGTCACAAAGAAAATATGCTGTAAAAAAAGGAAAGAATAAATATAGGTGGGAGTATGTAATAACTAGACGAGATGCACATGGAAAACGCTGTGATATATCCAAAGGGGGATTTAAAACGAAAAAGGAGGCAAGAATAGCAGAATACGATAGAAGAAAGGAATTAGAAAATGAACTCTTACAGACTAATGATTTAGTAACAATAAATGAAATATTTGAACAATTGATAGATAAGAAAAAACATGAAGGTAAAAGAGAAGGGACAATTAACACTTACGTTTATCCATACGATAAATGGTTTAGAGAAGAAATAGGCTCAAGAACTATACGTGATGTAAAAAAAGTGGAGTTACAAAAAATTATAGATGATATATGTCCGTACGTGTCAAGTGTTGATAAACAAGTATCCATTCTAAAAAATATTTATAATTTAGCTTACCAAGATGAAATTGTTAGCAGGAATATAGCAGAGGGGATTGTTATAAAAAAAGAATTGTTAAAAGAAAGTAAAAAAGTTAGCGATGTATTCTTAGAAAAAGATGAAATAACCCCTTTTTTCAAGAGTTTATCAAGCTACATAGAATGTACTGATAGATTTATATACAGAAGGGAAATGTTAATGTATAACTTATTATTAGTTACAGGATTGAGGTCTGGAGAAGCAATAGCATTAAAATGGACAGATATAGATTTGGATAAAAAAATTATAAATGTGAATAAATCACAAAAGAAAGAAGGGAATGTATATGTTGAAGGAAGTACGAAGACAAAAGAAAGTGTAAGAAAGATACCTGTTTTGAATGAAGAACTGTATAGAATGTTTTGTAAATGGAAAGATGAACAACAGGTATTAATAAAGAAGAGAGGACTAAAAGTACCTGAAGACTTAAAAGAATTAATATTTTTTGATATAGGTAATATGAGAAGATTACCTACTGCATTTTACACCCAAACGTTAAATTCTTTTTACAGAAAAAAACCAGATATTCCTGTAAAGATAAAGTCACATGGGTTTAGGCATACTTTTACGAGCTTGGTAAGAGAAGATGAAGAGTGTGCTGAAAAATGGGTATCCTTATACTTAGGTCATACTAAGAATAAAACTATGACTGATAAATATACACATATAGATAACACAAAAGATTTAGTAATAGTAGCAGAAATTATAAATAAAAAACTACAGATAATATTTGGAAAGAGTAAGTGATATAACATGGAAATGAAGTTAAGAAAAATAAAAGGTCGATTTTGACAGTATGAAAGACAGTATGAGAATAAAATCTTAGTTAGGAGAAATCTCTATGAAGTCAATAATACCAGTGGATATACTACTTTTTTAAAAGAATATAAATTATATTAAAAAAAATGTTTACATTTTTATAAAACATTTGATGATATAAAAAGTCAACGGTATGACGGATTGATTGTCACAGGAGCACCTGTTGAGCAACTACAGTTTGAAGAAGTGGATTACTGGGAAGAGCTGACTGATATTTTAGATTGGGCACAAGAAAATGTAACCAGCATTGTCCATATTTGTTGGGGAGCACAAGCCGGTTTGTATCACTATTATGGAATAGAAAAAACACATTATAAAGAAAAATTATTTGGTATTTATGAAAATAAAGTGACAACAAGGCACCCGTTTTTGAGGGGATTTAGCGATTATTTTGATAGTCCACAGTCTCGTTATACTGGAATCAATCATTCTCAAATAAGCCAAGCTCCTTTAGTGGTTTTATCTGAAAGTATTCAATTAGGGCCACTAATGTTTGTATCAAATGATGATAAAAATGTATTTGTTTTGGGCCACTTGGAATATGATGCCAATACGCTATATGAAGAGTATTTAAGAGATCAAGAAAAACAACTAGGAACACAATTTCCTAAGCATTATGAAAAAATAGAGAATACAAACCAGTTTAAACAAACATGGAGATCAGAAGCGAGTTTATTTTATCAAAATTGGTTAAATCTTGTGTATCAAATAACACCGTATGATTGGGTAACGAAAAATAACA
This sequence comes from Vagococcus sp. JNUCC 83, assembly GCF_053667615.1. Taxonomy (NCBI): domain Bacteria; kingdom Bacillati; phylum Bacillota; class Bacilli; order Lactobacillales; family Enterococcaceae; genus Vagococcus; species Vagococcus sp. JNUCC 83. The sequence continues at coordinate 288,006 of NZ_CM132204.1, forward strand.
TTGGAATGTTATTTTCTGAAAAGAATTAAGTAAATCATCATGTAAGTTTATTGCTTTTCCTTTCCAGTGTGATAAAATATGCTATATTTTAAAATATATTCGTTAAATTTTTTTCTCAGATAATGAAATTTAAGTATGAAAAAAGGGGAGCAGTATGCCAAACAAAGAACAAGTTGTACATGAAGGCAACAACCAACTAAAACGAACGATGACCTTTTTCCCTGCATTATCAACTGTTATGGGAACTGTAATTGGTGGTGGAGTATTTTTCAAAACAGCAAGTGTGACTCAATCTACAGGTTCTGCGAGCATGACACTATTATCATGGTTTTTAGGTGGTATTATCAGTATTTGTGCTGGGTTAACGGCTGCAGAACTTTCAGCGGCAATACCTGAGACAGGCGGTATGGTACGCTATATTGAGAGGGCTTATGGAAAATTATGGAGCTTTTTATTGGGATGGGCGTTAATTATTATTTATTTTCCAGCTAATGTTGCAGCCTTATCTATTATATTTGGAACACAGTTCAAAAATCTATTTAGTCTGTCTAATTCTGTTGTTGTACCGATTGCGATTTTAGTTGGTGCTTCTATTATGTTGATTAATTTTTTAGGTGCAAGAGCAAGCGGAATTTTTCAATCTATTACCTTGATATGTAAATTAATACCATTAGCATTAATTGTTATTTTTGGATTATTGCGACAAGGCGATGTCACGGTGAGTTTATTTCCAGTGACAGCTGGATCTGAGGCATCTGGTTTTTTTCCTGCATTAGGAGCAGGATTACTAGCGACAATGTTTGCTTATGATGGATGGATACATGTTGGAAATATCTCTGGAGAGCTAAAAAATCCTGAAAGAGATTTACCGCGCTCGATAGCGGGCGGACTGTTCGGTGTTATGGTTATCTACCTATTAGTAAATTTTGTTTATTTGAAAACATTACCTATAGAGGCACTGGCGGGAAATGATAATGCAGCTATGGATGTGTCGAAACAAATTTTTGGTAACTTTGGTGGAAAACTGGTGACGATTGGGATTTTAATTTCTGTTTATGGTTCTATCAATGGGTATACAATGACAGGTATGAGAATTCCTTATACAATGGGATTAGATAAGCAATTACCATATTCAAATCAATTAGCTAAATTAAATCGTAACAAGGTGCCTTTTATTGCTGGTTTTTTTGAATTAGCTGTTGCGATTGTGATGATGTTACTAGGTGGTTTTGATATTTTAACAGACATGTTGGTATTTGTTATTTGGATATTTTATACATTAGTGTTTATGGCAGTGATAAAACTCCGAAAAACAGAACCAGATTTACCAAGACCATATAAAGTACCTTTGTATCCATTTATACCAATTGTTTCAATCATTGGTGGTATTTTTATTTTATCGATGACATTAATTAACCAATTATCTTTAGTAGTGACTGGGTTAGGACTGACTGCTTTAGGTATCCCGTTTTATATATATGCAAATAGAAAAAGAAACTAGAAAGTATTTTTAGTTTCTTTTTTTGTTTAGGAAATTTAAAATAACATGCTAAAAAGATAAAGATTTGATAGAATGAAGATAATATGGGGTTAAGGAGGACTAATTCATGCCTACAATGAATGATGTTGCAAAATTAGCAGGAGTATCTAGAGGAACGGTTTCTAATTATATTAATGGAGTTAGGGTGAAAGAAGCCTCACAAAAAAAGATCCAAGAAGCAATCGATGAATTAGGATACATCCCTAATATTACAGCGAGAGAATTGAAAATGAATCGGTCAAATTTAGTGATTTTTATTGTACCAACCACTCAAACACCATTTTTTGCTGAGCTAACATATCAAATGCAACGGGCGCTAAAAAAAGAACAGTTTAAGATGATTTTATGTACGTCAAATAATGATATCGCTGAAGAATTAGAGTATATACAAATGAGTCGAGAACAGAAAGCAGCAGGAATTATTACGATATCTTATAGTGACTTTTCTTCAGAATTGACACATGACATTCCTATCGTGTCTATTGAGAAAAAAATTTCTGAGACTATCCCATGTGTGACGTCGGATAACTATATGGGTGGAAAATTAGCTGCAAAAAAATTATCTGAAAGTGGTGCGAGTAATTTATTAATGATTACTAGAACAACTGATAAAACGATTACTAATTATGGTGAGAGAACAAGAGGTTTTGTTGATTACTGTGAAGAATATAATATTCCTTATGAGGTCTTTAATTCAAAATATCATGAAGATAAATTTTTTAATGAATTATCTCAGTTTTTACGACAAAACTATCAGAATAACATACCACATGATGGGATTTTTGCTGTAGCGGATCAATATGCTGATTTTTCATTAGATATTTTAAAACAATGTGGATTAACAAGTCCAAATGATTTTCAAATTATTGGTTTTGATGGTGGTAAGATGTATGAATATCAAAATCATCCATTATCTTCTATTCGTCAACCAATACCAGAAATAGTTACCAAGTGTGTGTCCATTTTGCAAGACATTTTAAAGGGTAAAAAAGAAACAAATGAAGAAACGATTGTCTTACCTGTTGAGTTTATTCAAGGTAAAACGACAAAAAGAATTTTATGAAACCACTTGCATAATTTTCTTTTTGTAGTATACTAATAAAAAATGGAACGTTCCAAATATAAACTCCGAACAATTTTGGAACGTTCCAATAGGAGGTAGTCATGAAAAAATTTGTTGTAGCAACCCATGAAAAAATGGCTCAAGGTGTAAAAGATACTCTTGAATTATTTGCCGGTAGCGATCTGAATATAACATATATGTGCGCGTATGTTGAAGGAATTGAAGACATCGATACACAAATTAATTGCTTTTTTGATGAATTAAAAGATGATGATCAAGCCGTTATTTTTACCGATATGTTTGGAGGTAGTGTGAATCAAAAAATGATACTAGCTGCACAAGGAAAAGAAAATGTATTTATAGTGGCTGGGTTTAATCTACCAGTCATGATTGAGATTATATATGGTGCAGAAGTTTATACCGATGATGTGATTGAAGGATTGATAAAAAGTGGGAGAGATGCCATGCAATTAGTAAAAAATAAACCCAACGTGAAGATAACTGAAGAAACAAATGAAGAAAAAAGTGACATGACAAATGATGTTAAAAACAATAAGCAAGCGAAACAAAACAACTCTACGGATATTATCCCTACAACACTTCGAGTAGATGAACGATTAGTTCATGGACAAATCGCGATGGTATGGTCTAAAGAATTAAGTTTACAGGGAATTATTGTGGCAAATGATGAAGTCGCTAACAACGAAACACAGCAAATGGCATTAAAAATGGCTGTTCCTTCAGGTATAAAGGTGTTGATTCGTTCAGTAGATGACGTTGCTAATATATTAAATGATCCACGAGCAAGTAGTAAGCGGATACTTGTTTTAGTTAGAACAGTTGGTGACGCTTTAAGGCTAGCGGAAAAAGTTCCAAACATGAATCGGATTAATATTGGTAATGTAGGAAAATCGGTTGAAGGGGAAAAGAAAACATTAACTCAATTTGTCATGTTGACACCAGATGAACTTGAATTCTTAAGTGAGTTGACTAAAATTTATCCAGAAACAGCACTTCAAAATGTTCCATCAGATAGAAAAGAACTAGCCAATAAATTTGTAAGTTAAAGGAGAGAAAACAATGTTACTAGAAGCATTTATTGTTGCACTCGTTGTATTTATTACAGTTGGTGGACAGGAGTTGTTAGGATTTACAATGATTGGAAGACCCATTGTCATTGGACCGTTATTAGGATTATTGCTAGGAGATATTCAAACAGGATTACTCATAGGGGCAGCACTTGAAACAATCTTTATGGGGGTTGTTAATATCGGTGGAGCAAGTTCTGCTGAACCTGGTTTAGCCACTGCGTTAGCGACAGCTTTTGCTATTAATATGGGAGCTGGTGCTGAGGTTGCTATTCCAATCGCTATTCCATTAGGTATCATTGGACTACAAATTAAAACATTATTATATGTTGGAGTTGTTGGTCCGTTTGCTTCAAAATTTGATACATATGCCCAAGAAGGAAATGAAACAGGAATTCGACGTTTACACTTTGGTTTGTGGGCACTTCAATGGTTTATTTATTCATTGATACCATTTTTTGCTATTTTATTCGGTTCAGAAGCAACACAAACAATGTTAGAAAAAATACCAGATGTGATTATTAATGGTTTGAGTATTGCCGGTAATCTATTACCAGCTGTTGGTATGGCAATGTTACTAAAGATATTATGGGATAAAAGTGTTTCAGTCTATTACTTTTTAGGATTTGTTTTAATCGCTTATTTTAAAACACCGTTGATTGCAGTTGCAGTTATTGCATTAATTATTGCGATTGTTACAGCAAACAGAGACATTGATTTAAAAAATATTAGAAAAGAAATTTCTGATAAATCATTACTAGCACAATCAAATAGTATTGATACAGATGATCCTGAAGTGGATGAATTTTTTAGATAATAGGAGGAAGAAAAGATGCAAGAAAAGTCATCAATGAGTTTAGAAGAGAAAAAATTATTAAAACAAATGTACTGGCGTTCATTCACTTTGTATTCTGCTGTAACTCCATCAAAACAGGGAGCCTCAGGTGTGTCCTATGCGATGCAACCATTTTTAGATTTGTTTTATAAAGATGATGAAGAAAAACGTAAAGAAGCAATGATACGTCAAATGTCTTATTTTAATACCAATGTGGCAGTTTACCCATTTATTTTAGGTATTACTGCGTCGATGGAAAAAGAAAATAGTGAAAAAGATGATTTTAATTCGGAATCAATTAATGCGATTAAAACAAGTTTAATGGGACCTTTAGCAGGCATTGGTGATTCTGTATTTTGGGGAGTACTGAGAACTATTGCAGCAGGAATTGCTGTTAGTTTGGCTCAAGCAGGCAATGTGTTAGCGCCTATTATCTTTTTAGTCTTGTTTAATGCGCCTGTACAATTTTTACGTTGGAAAGGTGGTATGTTAGGATACTCATTAGGCTCATCTTACATATCAAAATTATATAATGATGGTTTAATTAATATTTTGACTAAAGCAGCTAGTATTGTTGGGTTAGCGATGGTAGGTGCTATGACTAGTCAAATGGTTAAATTAGATATTAAATGGAATATGGTAATGGATGGGGAAGTAGTGTTAAAAACACAAGAGATGCTTGACCAAATATTTGTTGGGTTACTACCTTTAAGTATTACACTATTGAGTTTTTATTTACTGAAAAAGAAAAATGTTTCAATTAATTACTTAATTTTTGGCATTATTTTATTAGGTATTTTATTGTCTATTTTAGGAATTGCATAACAAGAAAGGAGCACGACATGAGAAATAATTGGTGGAAAAATGCTGTAATTTATGAAGTTTATCCTAAAAGTTTTAAAGATACAAATAACGATGGTATTGGTGATTTAAAAGGAATACAAGAGAAACTTCCTTATTTAAAAGAATTAGGTGTAGATGCCATCTGGATTGCTCCTATTTATTTATCACCACAAATCGATAATGGGTATGATATTGCAGATTATTACACGATTGATCCTATGTTTGGGACAAATGAAGACATGTATGAGTTGATCGAGCAAGCACATGATATAGGTATTAAAATTATTATGGATTTTGTGGCAAACCATACCTCAGATCAGTCTGAATGGTTTAAAGAAAGTTCACGCTCAAAAGATAATCCTTATAGCGATTTTTATATTTGGAAAGATGCTAAAGAAGATGGTAATGAACCCAATAATTGGGGGTCAAGTTTTGGAGGCTCGGCTTGGACATGGAATGAATTACGACAACAATATTATTTACATTACTATGCATCAGAGCAACCTGATTTAAATTGGGAAAATCCTAAAGTTCGGGAAGAGATTTATAAGATGATGCGTTTTTGGAAAAGTAAAGGAGTCGATGGATTTAGAATGGATGTGATTACATCTATCTCAAAAGATTTAAATTTCCCTGATAATGAGATACCTTACACAACAGGAAATCAGCAAAATGGACCAAGAATGCATGAATTTATTCATGAAATGAATCAAGAAGTTTTAACACCATATGACATGATGAGTGTTGGCGAAGCTCCAGCAGCTAAGTCAACAGATGCTTATTTATTAGTAGATCCAAAACGAGAAGAGTTAGACATGGTATTTACCTTTGAGCACATGCATATTGATCGTGAAAAAGGCAACATTAATGGACGATGGGCGTTAACTGAGCCTGATATTGTATCGTTAAAAAAAATAATGAGTGAGTGGCAACTCAATTTAAGGGATAAAGGATGGAATGCTCTTTACTTTGAAAACCATGATCGTGGACGTATTATTTCTAGATGGGGAAATGATGAGGAGTATCGTTATGAATCGGCGACCGCATTTGCCACAATCTTACATGGAATGCAGGGGACACCATTTGTTTATCAAGGTGAAGAAATCGGAATGACTAATGCCAAGTTTGAATTGGATGAATACATAGATGTTGAGTTACGAGGGAATTATGAGTATTTTGTTAAACAACAACAAACGATATCAGAAGAAGACTTCTTAAAGGCTGTTCACAAAGTCAGTCGTGATAATGCAAGAACTCCTATGCATTGGAATGATGAAACGAATGGTGGCTTTTCTGAGGCTGACCCTTGGTTTAAAGTTAATCCTAACTTTAAAGAAATTAATGTAGAAAAAGATAAGAAATCTGATAAATCGGTGTTTTATTTTTATCAAAAATTAATTAAACTTCGTCACGAAGATAACATCCTGCTTGAAGGTGACTACGAATTATTACTACCTGAACACCCACAGCTTTTTGTTTATAAAAGAAGTTTAGGTGATAGAGTATGGTTGGTAGTAGCTAATCTATCAGCTAGTCATCAACAGCTAACATGTACTCTACCTGATAATTACACCACTAAACTAAGTAATTATCAAAGAAGTGAATTGAATGAGAATTTAGCACCATATGAAAGTTTTATAATAGAATATAAACACTAAAAATCAGCATCCGATTGGGTGCTGATTTTTAGTTTTCTTGTGTTCTTATAGCATATGAATCAAGTAACACCCTTGCAATAATAGATAATGGAAGTCGTGATCGAACTTCGTATTCTGGGAAGTACGAACTATCAGATTTATAACCTTGAAAGACAATTTCGGATAAATTAGCAAGTGTACTATATGGATTAGCGGTAATTGTTATTGTACTAATATCATCTGCTATGCAATTTTTTAAGGCAGTTACTAATTCTGGTGTTTCACCATTTAAGGATATGAAAATAACAATATCTGATGGCTTTAATTTTCTACTAATACTCTTCATTATATTAGGATCAGAATGCATTTCGGCATATTTGCCCATTAATTGAAACTTCATACAAATTTCTTGTGCAGTCATTTCAGAGAATCCTCTTGCAAAAATAACGATTCTTTCAGAGTGTTTTATTTTTTGTATAGAGTCTTCAATAATCCCACTATCTAGCATATTAATCGTTCTAATTACTTCTTTTTCATTATATATTGCTGAAGGAATTGCTAAAAGACCTGGACTAGTTGTAGGTTTTGTTGGAGGATTAGTCGCAAATAATGGTGGAACTGGTTTTCTAGGAGGAATTGTTTCAGGATTTTTAGCTGGATATGTCATTATTTTACTATCTAAATTATTAAAGTCATTGCCAAAATCGTTAGACGGATTAAAAGCAATATTTTTATACCCAGTTCTTGGTGTAGGAATTACTTCTCTAATCATGGTTGGCATATCAGAACCAATGTCTGCAATCAATGAAGGAATGATGAGTTTTTTAGCCGGATTCGAAAATTCTAGCCCATTAATATTAGGAATTATAGTAGGTTGTATGTGTGCATTTGATATGGGTGGTCCTTTTAATAAAGCAGCTTATGTCACAGGAACAGCTCTTTTAGCCCAAGGGAATACTAGCTTTATGGCTGGTGTGTCAGCAGCTTGTATTGCTCCACCATTAATTACTGGCTTTGCAGTTTTATTTAATGGAAAATATTTTGATGAAAATGAGAGGAATGCTGGATTTGTTAACTTTATTTTAGGATCAACACATATCACAGAAGGAGCAATTCCTTTTGCGGCAAAAGATCCATTAAGAGTATTGCCAACAATGATGCTTGGTTCTTCTATTGCAGCAGTACTAACGTATATGTTTAAAGTACAAGTTCCAGCTCCTCATGGTGGCTTCTTAGTTTTACCAGTAGTGACTCATGCAGGTCTTTGGGTATTATCAATACTTATTGGCTCTATTATCGGCGGGGTTATATTAGGGATGATTCAAAAAAATAGAATATTAAAAATGGAAAAAGAACTTGGTAAATAATCTAACAAGTTGAGAAAGGTGGGTCATGATGATTCATTCAGATTGTATTTTTCTTGATAAAAATTTTAAAACAAAAGATGAAGTAATAAAATTCATATCCAAACAAGCTGTTGCAAAAGAAATAAGTAATAGAGAAAGAGATTTAATAAGTAGTTTTATAAAAAGGGAAGAAGAAGGTAGTACAGGTATGATGGATGGGTTTGCTATTCCACATGCCAAAAGTGACAGTATTATTAAACCTGCAGTAATAATAGTTAAATTAGATGAGGGAATAGAATGGGACAGTATGGATGGACAACCTATTAATTTTGTTATCGCTTTATTAATACCTGAATCAGAATCTGGAACTACCCATTTGAAATTATTATCGAATATTGCTAGGGCTTTAATGGATGAAGAGTTTAAAAAAGGACTTACTGAAGCAAATAGTGTTGAAGAAATAGTTAGTATATTTAAAAATAGAGAAATTTAATAAAAAGAGGAGTGATTTTTTGAAAAATATAACAGAAAAAAAGAAAATCCATATGGAAAATTTATCAAATGCTAATAGCATAATCGGGGCGTTGGCAATTGATCAGCGTGGCGCATTAAAAAAAATGTTTTCAAATGAACAATACCTAGGTGATGTTGATAAAGCTATTGTAACATTTAAAGAACTAGTTTCTACCTACTTGACTCCATATGCCAGTTCTATTCTTTTAGATCCTGAATATGGTATACCAGCTGCAAAAAAACGTCATTCTGATGCTGGTTTGTTATTAGCTTATGAGAAAACTGGATATGATACAACAATTGAAGGTCGATTTCCTGATTTAATAGATGATTATTCTGCATATAGAATTAAACAACAAGGTGCAGATGGAGTTAAGTTTTTGTTATATTATGACGTTGATAGTTCAACTGATACCAATGATAAGAAACATGCTTTCGTAGAACGAATTGGGGCTGAATGTATGGCTTTAGATATTCCATTTTATCTAGAGTTGGTCTCCTATGATGAAAGGATCAGTGACACAACTAGTGCAGAGTATGCTAAAATTAAGCCACATAAAGTAAATCAAATGATGAAGGAATTTTCAAAAGAACAGTATCATGTTGACGTATTAAAAGTAGAAGTTCCTATTAATATGGCATATGTAGAAGGGTACCAGGAAGACAATGAAGCAGTTATTTACACACAAAATGAAGCTAAAGAGTACTTTAAAGAACAAAGCAATGCCACTGAACTTCCATTTATTTTCCTGAGTGCTGGAGTGAGTGCCTCATTATTTCAAGAAACCTTGAAATTTGCTAAGAAATCTGGCTCAACTTTTAATGGAGTTTTATGCGGGAGAGCAACTTGGAAAGATGCAGTTCCTATATTTATAAAAGAAGGAGAAAGTGCAGCTAAAGAGTGGATGCAGACACAAGGGAGAAAAAATATAGAGGAGCTTAATTATGTGTTGAGTAATACAGCAACTTCTTGGAAAGAGAAAATATCTTAGTCGAATAAGTATATTATATATAGTAGAGGAGAGTGTAATATAAACTGTGTAAGTAACCTACCATCCTAGGTAGTGGGTTGCTTCGCGGTTTTTCTTTTTTTACAATAGATTAAAGGAGTGAGAAGCTGTGGCTAAAAAGAAAAGAGACCAAAAATCAGCGAAGTTAGCTCAATCAATTATTGACATCTATCAACCAGAATCGGTTGAAGATATGCAAGAAGCTTTAAAAGATGTTTTTGGACCGATGTTTGAAGCTATGCTACGTGGAGAATTAGATAATCATTTAGGTTATGAGAATCAGTCAAGACAAGAAAAAGAAACTCAAAACAGACGGAATGGATATGGAAATAAAAAGTTAAAAACAAGTTTCGGTGAATTAGACATTCAGGTTCCAAGAGATAGAGATGCTTCTTTTGAACCAGAAATTATTCCTAAAAGAAGCAAAGACGTTTCAAGTATTGAAAGTAAAGTTCTTTCTATGTATGCCAAAGGCATGAGTCAACGAGATATTGCCTCGACAATTGAAGATATTTATGGCTTTACTATTTCTCATGACATGGTGTCGGATATCACAGATCAAATATTATCAGAACTTGAGGAATGGCAAATCAGACCTCTGGCCAAATGCTATGCCTTCTTGTTTGTTGATTGTATGTATGTCACTCTAAGAGAAAATTATGAAGTGAAAGAATGTGCAGTGTATACAATTCTTGGCTATGATTTAAAAGGAAATAAAGAAATTTTAGGCCTTTGGTTAAATCAAACAGAATCAAAAAACAGATGGATGCAGATTTTTGATGAGATTAAAGAGCGTGGAGTTGAAGATATTCTATTTATTTCAATGGACGGCGTATCAGGACTTGAAAATGGTGCTAAAGCTATTTTCCCAGGCGTTGTGGTTCAACGTTGTTTAGTTCATTTAGTTAGAAATGCCCTTCGCTATGTACCAAGTAAGAGTTATAAAGAAGTTTGTAAGGATATGAAGTCTTTTTACAGCGCTTCTTCTTTAAAAGCTGCTCAAACAGCTTTTGATACCTTTCAAACAAAGTGGGCTATTTATCCAGGAGCTGTTGATGTTTGGAAAAGAAATTTTCAACATGTTGAACAACTATTTGATTATGGATCAGCTATTCGAAAAATAATGTACACAACAAATGCTGTAGAGAGTGTTCATTCAAGTTTCCGTAAGGTAACTAAAAAAGGCGCTTTCCCTAATGAGAATGCCCTTCTTAAGCTGCTATATCTTCGAGTAAAAGAACTTCAAAGTAAATGGGAAGGTGGACACGTTCACAATTGGGCTATGGTGCTTAATCAATTAACTGTTAATGATTCTTTTTCAAAACGAGTTGAAAAATATAATCGGTACTAATCAAAATAGGTTGGATATATATAATTTGACAACGAGTCTCTCGTCCTGTGAATTTTTATCGGGACAAGAGCTTTATTAAAAATGCCCTCTTATCCTCGAAGATTATCACAGGACGACTCATTGTCAAATTGTCGTTCTATTATTATTTAAAATTACTTACACACTTAACTTGACAAACCCTAGTAGAGCAACTAAAAAATGAAGATTTAGTTGCTTTACTTTTTACTATCTCAAACCATTCGATATAGATACAATGCTAATCTTAAGTAAAGTGAGTACTGTTGATTAGTTAGATTCTCTTCTAAAAGTGATTCTATTTTATGAATTCTATATAATAATGTGTTCCTATGAATAAAAAGTTCTCGCGAGGTACTAGCTATATTTTGATTATTTGCTAAATAGCTATCCAATGTGTCTAATAATTGGCTATCTTTTTTTTCATCCGCCTTTATTAACTCTCCAAGATAGTGATTGATATAATGTTTCATTGACAATTTATCGACTCGCTCAGTAATAAATAATTCAAAATAATAATCCTTAGGGTAATAGATGTGCGTTCCAGTCGTTGTTTTAAAGACCATTAATTTTTTTGCGACATCATAACTTTTTTGTATCTGTGATGCAGGGTTTTTTGTCCCAACAAAAATTGAAATAGAGGAATCTTTTGATAAAAATGATTGTATGTATTGCAACAAATCGTTAAAAAATAGTTTAATGTCATATTGTTTGTCAGGCAATGTTTCTTTTGTATCATCTTCTCCTATTAGCCCAATGTAATGATGTCCATGTTTAAAAAAATGGAGCGGTCGATAAAATGATTTTTTATATAGGTCAACAGCATTGAGTATAGTAGCTACTTCGAGTTCTTCATCATATTTTTGTTGGACAGGATTTTCTTTTACTTGGCTCAAGGAGTCTACCTCCATAACAAAAGCCGTGTAATTAATGGTGAAATCAAATGTTGGGTTCATCTCGGATAAGTCTTCAAACAATTTATCTCCAAATAGTAATTCTCGATAAAAGTCACGTTCAATTCGTTTGTTAATCCTTATTTTTTCAGTATTGTGCACAATTTTTAGGGCGATAGAAGGGGTAACATTTTCTAAAATAATATAGTCTTGTTGCGTAAAGCGTCGAATCGTTTGTAATACAATGATATATCCATAGGTAATATCGTTAAAGAAAATAGGGAAAATCATACTGTCTGTGTCGTCTTTGAATCGCAAGGAAACAGGGTGTTTAAGGAGCTCGACATTATAAGGAAGCTGTTTTAAGGAACCAGTATTAAAAAAAGATGCTCCTTTATTGACTTCAACATAAGGTGTAAAGCTAGTTGGCGTGTCCTCTGTTAAAAGTTGCCAATTTGCATTGGTAATAATCAGTGGATTTTCTAAAAGTATCTCAATTTGTTGACCAAATTCGTCAAAAGTATTTCCTTTTAAACCATATTCCATAAACCTCGAATTAATATCAAGAGCTAATAGAGTTGTATCATTTGATAAATCCGACAATCTGTTCATGATAGTAATCATAATTTTAGAAAAAGCTAAGCCATAAGGAATCACGATTAAAGGAATATTATATTGATTGCTAAATAAGTAAAGTTCTTTTGGAATGGGAGTGAGATACATTTGTGGTTTAATGCAAAGAGCGGAAATATTAATATCGTGAAAGCTTTTAAAAAAACGTTCAATTGCTAAATCGTCTTGCTTAAAAAAATAGCCAGATGTGACGATTAGTTCTCCTGGTGACAGCCATATCATTGCTTCGGGATTATCTAATATATTAACTCCTGTAATTGTATTGGATAATCCATTTTTTCCAGCTAAAACCACAAAATGATCTGAAATTGGAAGAGATAAAAAATCAGTTACGTTCATAAATGCCTCCTATAAATTTATTTGTACACATTGTACAAATAAATAGTGTTTTTTTCAAATAGAACCACTGTATAAAAACGTTTTTTATATAATTAAACTTAAGTTAGATGAACTGGTAAAAATGAATGACTATATATGTTTTATTGGTTATAAGATTGTTGAAGAATTGCTAATGCTTGAAAAGGATATAAAATCATTGGAAAATTGGGTTTAATCAAAAATTTGAATAGGAGGATTTTACATATGTCTGAGGACAGAATATTTCAACTAATGAATCAGCAAACGGAGCTTGATGTTCTAACAGAAGTGTATCAGCTAAAAAATATTGATATGGATGTTAGGAATAATCAAGGTCAAACCCCTTTGCATCTGGCGGTTTTAAAAAACATGTCAGAAATTGCTGCATATTTTTTAAGTTTAGGAGCAAATCCAAATGCAAAAGATCATATGGGATTGTCTCCATTTATCGCAGCAGCAGCTAATGGTTTTTCAGAAATGTTTGATTTAATATGCCGATATAATCCAGAAGTGACACAAATTAATCGCTTTGGTGGAACGGCATTGCTACCATCAAGTGAAAAAGGATTTTTACGTGTGGTACAGTTAGCAATAAAGGCTAAAGTCCCAGTCAATCACGTCAATAAACTTGGATGGAGTGCTCTATTAGAAGCGGTTATTTTAGGGGATGAGGGATTTTTATATCGTGATATTATATTAGAATTATTGTCTGCTAATGCTGATCAAATGATTCAAGACTTCGATGGTAAAAACGCAGTTGATTATGCTATAGAACAAGAAAAACATGATATGTTAAACATCTTAAACGTTGGAGAAAACACACAATCACCCTTCTATAATATTAGGGAATTATTAAGACAAGGTAACTATTTACAAACGATTAAAGACTTATTATCAATGGAATCTACGTTAGAGAGGGTATACTATTTAGGCTATGTTTATGAATTGTTAGGAAAATTTAATACCTCTCAATTTTATTATCAATTAGGATTAAAAGAGTCCATAGAATTTGCTTATTATTTAGCAAATAGTTATAAAAAAGAAAAAAATTATTCAAAAACACTTGATTATTTTGATTTAGGCATTAAAGAAAGTAAACGACCGGAGTTTTTCTTATACCATAAGTCAAACTTTTTAAGAGAAATAGGAGAGCATGAAGCTGCTATAGAAGTGATGGACGCATTATTAGAAAAGAATCCCTTGCGAGTGGATTACTTATTTCATAAATCTAATAGTTTTATTAGCTTAGGACAATATGATTTAGCTTATAAAGTAATGACTCATGCGCGAGATATTCAGCCAAGTAATTCACTATTTGTCGATCAGTTGGAACAATTAGATGATTTAATTAGAGAGGACTTTTACAAATCTTAATGACAACATACAAGCTATTGTAGTATTAATTATTTGCTTGAGGATACGCGTATGTTTCCTAGGAATGAAACGGGATAACTGTGGATTATTTAGACTGATAATTGTGATAAACTTTGGAATATATTTGAAAATATAAACAAAAAACGGTTCTATTGTTATTAACTTTTAATCAATATATGGTTATCTATTTTATTTTATGATAAACTGATTATATAGTTAACGTTTTCATAAAAATGGAGGTCATTCTATGGAAGAGGTAAAAGTTGGAATTGTCGGTTTAGGAAGATTAGGGAAAGTCCATGCTCATAATTTAAATAATAAAGTTGCTCATGCTAAGTTATATGCTACTTGTAGTCCAGTAAAAGAGGAATTAGAGTATGCAAGAAATCATTTAGGTGTGGTAAAAACATATACAGAATATGATGACATGGTAAAAGATGATGAATTAGATGCTATTTTCATTGTGTCCCCATCTGGACTCCATTGTCAGCAAATACAATCAGCATTTAAGCATGGAAAACATGTTTTCTCGGAAAAACCGATTGGCTTAGATATTGATGAAATAAATGATACGATAAAAGTCATTAAAAGCTTTCCTAATTTAAAATTTATGTTAGGATTTATGCGACGTTTTGATAAAGATTATATGTATGCAAAAGAGTTAGTTGATCAAGGTGAACTAGGTGAGTTAACGTTAGTGCGTTGTTATGGCATTGACCCTAGTGAAGGATTAGAGAGTTTTGTAAAATTTGCTGGAGCAAGCAATAGTGGTGGATTATTTGCAGATATGTCTATTCACGATATTGATTTAGTACGTTGGTTTACAAACCAAGAAATAGAAAACGTCTGGGCGATTGGTAAAAATGAAACTTATAAAGAGCTTGATAAAGTTGGAGAATTAGAAACAGGCGCTGCTATGTTGCAGTTGACTGATAATACAATGGGAATTTTAGTAGCTGGTCGAAATTGTCAACATGGCTATCATGTGGAAACCGAATTAATAGGGACTAAGGGCATGTTAAGAATTGCTCAAGTTCCAGAGAAAAATTTGGTCACTATTATGAATGAACATGGTGTTATTCGACCGACTTCACAGAATTTTCCAGAACGATTTTCGGAAGCTTTTGTCAATGAAGCAACAGAATTTATCGATTGCATCATTAACAATAGACAACCGAGTGTTGATGCTATTGATGGGCTAGAATCAACAAAAGTTGCTATTACTTGTCAACGATCTTATGAAGAAAATAAAGTTGTAAAAGTATAAAAATAACTCCCGTGATGACGTTTCATGGGAGTTGTTTTGGCTCTATGTCAAATAGGACTGATGAGTTGGATTTATCATCTTTTTTAGTTATTTAATTTTAATAAGGTCGTTGATCAAGAAAATTCTTATGCGCATATTTGTAAATGAGTTGAATCCATAGGAAACTCTCTTAAGAGTTTTTATATGAGTATTCTTAGCCTCAAGTTTTCCATTGGAAAAACTGTATTTTAGGGCGTTTCTAATACCTACTTCATAGGAAATCAGATTTTCTATTTTATCTCTAAATTGTGTATCCAAGCTATCAGGTAGATTTTTCAATAGTTCGAAAAAGGAATGCCCATCTTTGTTTCTAAAGTGATACATTAGTAAATGGAAGATGTCATAAGCTTCTTTTAGATCAGAAGAGAATGACAGTAGTCGATCAATCACCATAGATTCCGTTAAAAGAGGATACTTTGGAGAAGGAAAACTTCTCCAGGTCTTGAAATTTGAAATGGAAATATTTGTTTGATTTTTTAGAAGTAATTCCAATTTGATTTTAATTTATTTGCTTTTGACTGTTTCTTGTTGGTAACTAATCTTTTCATTTCTCGGATTCTAAAATCATTAAAAGCGGTGTTCAAATGCTTTACAATATGGAATCTATCAATGATTAACTTAGCAGTAGGAAAGACTTTTTTAATTAATTGAAAATAAGCTGCATTCATATCTGTTACTAAAAATTTAACTTTTTCCCGTTCCTCCAACGGAGAGCGATTGAAGTAAGGGATTATTTTATCTAATTTCCTACTAGGTAAAATGTCCACTAATTCACCTGTTTTTCCATCAGCACATATGAAGCTCATTTTATCTTCATAACTAGCGTGAGATCTAAATTCATCTACCATTAAAACTTCTGGAAAGGACCGTGGTTTAAGTTGTTGTGGAAGTTGTGATTCAACTGACTTAAGAACTCTTAAAACTGTCGTTAAAGAAACGTGGCATTGTTTAGCTATAAATGTCATAGAGACTTTCTCAGTTAATAATTCTAAAATCTTCAAAGTAATAAATTTACTGATATGACAGTTTTTTTCAACAATAGAACACTGTGCCGTCCAATTGTGCGAACAGCTTTTACAATGGAATCGTTGTTTCTTCAGTTTTAAAATAGTGGGCATATTTTGATAAGAATCTAACTGAATAGTTACTTCCTTTTTTCCATTTCTAACAACGACACTTTTCCCTTCATTATCAACAATAGTTGAACCACAGTTCCTACAAGCCGAAGGCATGGGAGAATAGACTCCAAAGATAACTAAAGTGTTTTTCCCTTTAACTTTATATTCCTCCGTATTTGTTAAATCTAAATGTTCATCTGTCATTCGTAACATTTTTTTGATATGATTATTCATGACATGTTGTCCTTTCTATCTTAGATTTTTGGTGGTACTTAAATTTTACTAGATAGACGACATGTTTTATATTTAAATAAACTAAAAAAGGGCTGATGAATCAAAATTTGATTCATCAGTCCTTTAAATTATAGAGCCGTTGTTTTTATCTATAGGTCACCAGTTAAGAATTGAGCTTTGCCAAATGCAAAACTCCAATCTTCATCGTCGTTAACGACAAGATTAATCATAATATCTTCACGTCGAATACCAAGTTCATTATTTAAAGTTTCTACCAGATTTTTGTAAAAAAGTTTTTTTTGCTCCGTTGTTCTTGGTCGTGTGATTAAACTAAAAACAAGGACATCATTGGTTCGCTCAAACCCTAAACCAGTATCAAGAATCTGCATTTCAAATGGTTCATGTTGATTTACGATTTGATATCTATCACCTATAGGGGCATCAAAGGCGTCCAACATTACTTTGTAAGAAATATCTAGAATCGCTTGAATATCTGTTTTAGTTCTTCCTTTTATCATATCTATCTTCATTAATGGCATAAATTAAGTCCTCCTCCAATGTTATACATAAATTATCTCAAAAATAACCAATATAATCAAATTTTAAACTTAAATTAATAACAATATGCTTAAAATATGAATAATTTAACTAATATACCATTTTGAATATTTTTTATATAAAAAAATATATAATTGATTGACAATTTTGTACGTAAATAGTATGATTTTTATATAAATTGTGAATGTTTAAACATTTTCAAAGTAAAAAAATAACTGAAAGTAAGTGAGTGAGATGAATGTCGAGCGTTTTATTGAAGCGAGAAGACAGAAAGGGTTATCTCAAAATGAATTGGCATTAGGAATTTGTACGCAAGCAACATTAAGTAGATTTGAAACCCATTCTCAAGTTCCGAATTTAAAAATACTCATTAAGTTATGTGAGAAATTAGAGTTACCGTTAAGTGAACTTTTTCCAAGAGTTGGTATTCGTTATACAGATTTGATAGAAACATTGAATGATGTTGAGTTTTTATTGATAACAAGTGAATATCAAAAAGCAAAAGAACTAATTGAGACAGTTGATATTAGTAAAATTGAAGACAAAGAGATTATCTTGCGTTATCGCTATCTAACGGGTTTTTTAATGATTTTTCAAAAAGCAGAAATTACAGAAATTTTGTTTAATTTTGATCAAATTCTATTAGACAACAGTAAAGAAGATGAAGAAATTTATCACTTATTAGCCTATACAGGAATTGGAATGGTATTTTCAAGAGAAAAAGATAATGAAAAAGCAGAATTTTATTTTAATAAAGTATTAGAAAAAATATATTATTACCCAATTAAGAATGTTGAAGATACATGGCGAGTATTAAATATTTTGTATCAATGTGGTGAATTTTATGCGAGTATTCATGAGTTAGAAGCGAGCAATATCTTGTTGAAATATGCTATAGAAATATGCTCAGATAATCACGTAACATATTATCTAGCTAGGGCTGCAGCAAAATTGGCAGAAAATGCCATGGTAGAAAAGAAAGAAACGGACGAAATATTAGAATTAATTTATGATGCGAGAGCCTATGCAAAAATAAATAGAAATGATATCAAACTAAAAGAGTTACAGCAAATGGAACAAAGAGTAAAGAATGGAGTGTGATATATGATTGAACAATGCACAAAACAATTACACTTAATGGGCACAGTCATAGATGTGACAGTTACAGCAGAATTTGCTGAGCAGATAACAGATGGGACCATCTCTTTATTATATTTCTATGAAAAAATGTTTAGTGCAAATCGAGATGATTCAGAACTAATGACAGTTAATCAAGCAGCAGGTATCACTCCTGTAGTGGTATCACCAGAATTGTTTGAATTAGTCTCTATTGGAAAACATCATAGCATGGGAGCAGACAGTTTTTTAAACATAGCAATTGGTCCTTTAATTAAGGAATGGAAAATAGGCTTTGATGGAGCAAAAATTCCATCAAATCAGGAAATAAACAGGTTATTAAAATATACTGAACCTGAAAATATTGAGCTAAATCAGGAAGCAAAAAGCATCTATTTAAAAAAAAGAGGAATGGAAATTGATTTAGGTGCATTAGCAAAGGGCTATATCGCAGATAAAATTGTTAACTATTACAAAGAAAAACAAGTACATTCAGCTATTTTAAACTTAGGTGGTAATGTAGTCGTTTATGGGCAAAGTCATCATCCTGATGAAATGTTTAGAATAGGTATCCAAAATCCAAAAGAACCTAGGGCACAATGTTTAACAGGTGTGAAAGCTAAAAACCAGTCGATTGTGACATCAGGAATTTATGAACGTGTGCTAAAGGTAAATAACAAAGAATATAACCACATCATTAATCCTAAAACTGGCTATCCTGTTGAGACGGATGTTGCTAGTTTGACCATACTGTCTGATTTGTCTGTTGACGGTGAAATTTGGACAACACGTTTATTTGGAAAAAATAGTTTAGACATAATTGATAAGGTAAATGCCATACAAAATATTGAGTGTATTGTAATAGATAAAGACAATAAAATCTATGTGTCAGAAGTAATCAAATCGAAATTAATTTAAAAGAGAGGAAGAATTTTTATGGATAATTATGTAGCAATAGTGGGGGCAAATTCAGAACAATCAACCAATCGACAACTGTTATATTTTATGAAAGATTATTTTAAAAATGAGGCAACTATCGACATTATAGAAATAAAAGAGTTTCCAGTGTTTAACAAACCTGAAAATAAAAATTTACCAGAAATTGTGACACAAGTGGCTAAAAAAATAGAAGAAGCTGATGGTGTGATTATTAGTACACCAGAGTATAACCATGCTGTTCCAGCGGCTTTGATGAATGCTCTTAATTGGTTGTCCTACGAACTTTATCCGTTTGTTGATAAACCGGTGATGATTACAGGAGCATCATATGGCACACTGGGATCCTCAAGAGCTCAAGCTCATTTAAAACAAATGCTTGATTCTCCTGAATTAAAAGCTAGGACAATGCCCAGCTCAGAGTTCTTATTGAGTCATTCACTTCAAGCGTTTGATGAAGCGGGAAAACTGATTGATGAAGAACAAATTCAAAAATTACATGGATTATTCTTAGATTTTAAACACTTTGTTTTTATGACAAATCAGTTGATGAGTACCCATAAATTGAATAAAAAAGAAGCAGAAGAGTTTTCATGGGAAAATATTTAGGGAGGAATAATAATGAAATTAGTCGGAATTGTCGGATCAAATGCAGAAAAATCATATAATCGTTTATTATTACAATACATCAAGAAACAATTTTCAAATAAATTTGAATTAGAGTTAATAGAGATTAAGGATGTTCCTTTGTTTAATCAAAGTAATGACCAAACCAACTCACCTGTTATACAGGAAATTAACCGTAAAATATCTCGTGCTGACGGGGTGATTATTGCCACACCAGAGCATAATCATACGATACCAGCTAGCCTGAAAAGTGTTTTGGAGTGGCTATCATTCAAAATTCATCCATTGGAAAATAAACCTGTTATGATTATTGGGGCTTCTTATTACGATCAAGGCTCATCTCGTGCACAACTTCATTTGCGTCAAATATTGGATGCTCCTGGTGTTCATGCCCTAGTCATGCCGGGAAATGAGTTTTTACTAGGAAAAGTTAGAGAGGCATTTGATGAAAATAATCAATTGAAAGATGTGAAAACTGTTGAATTTTTAGAAAGTTTATTGGATAAGTTTTTACGTTATATTGAAGTGATTTCTGAATTAGAAGGTCCTAAAAAAGTTGAATTAGAGCCAGAAGATTTATATTGTGAGCATTCGATTGAGACGACTATTGATGGGGTTGATAAAGTCGCTGATGATTGGGTTGAACAGGCATCTCAAAAAGTAGGTGCCGTTGAAGGAGAAGCATATGTTAAGTTAAATCGTGGGGTATTAACTGTTGATCAAATTAATTATTTCTTGGCCTCTATGCCAATGGAGTTAACTTATGCTGATGATAATAATCAATTTTTATATTACAATTACACGAAAGAAGACAAGGATATGTTAGCTTCACGCCATCCTAGTCAAGTTGGAAATCCACTAGCATATTGTCATCCGGACAAAGCATTAAAAGGGGTTAATTGGGTTATTCAGCAATTAAGGTCAGGTGCACAAGACTGTGTTAGAGTACATGTTCCAACGCACGGTGCAGATAAATTTGTTGTGCATAACTATCAAGCAATTTATGATGATAAGGGAAAATATGCAGGAATTAATGAGTACATATTGGATTTCAAGCCTATAGTAGATTGGTACCTAGAACAGACTGGACAAGCATTGACAGAAGGAGTAGATACAGTAAGTGGGGCATCCGAGTCAACACATGATAGTACAGTAGAAGCTGAGCCAGACACTGTATCAAGCGCTTCTGTTAAAGATTAATATTAAAAAACGACTTGGACATTTGTCTTTGTCGTTTTTTTGTTCACAAATAGTAATGATACTAGTATAAATTGAGTAAATCTATTGAAAATGAGAAAAAAGTTTATAATAATGAGGAAAAATTAATAAAAACAAACGATATTTTAGTTATATTGTTGTTTGAAATTCATAAAAAGGGATAGGTATATGAGCCAGTCGGCTGTTAAGCGTTCAGCATTGCTTACAAGTAGCTTATTATTACTTTCAACGTCGGTACTAAACGCAACGCTGGTCATAACTCAAGAAGCTGAAAAAAAGAGAAGTCATCTAGGCAAAAGAAGAGTGATGTGAGGGCCAAAAAAATTTTACTAGATGAACAAGAATCAAGTAATAAAAAGTATGCTAAAGGTTTTTATACTAGGCATCAAAAATAACTGGCGACAATTTTCAACGTGTTCGTGTGGTGATTCAGATAGATGAGGATATCGTATTAAATTAAGTGTATTTACCAACAACTGTGAAGACAAGTGAAACAGGCACTCAAATAGATGATGACTCTTTAAGTAATGAAGAGCCAGTCGTCACACCAAAAGACCCACCCCAAGAAGAGCCTTTACCATTTGAAAATCAACAGGAAACAGATGCCAAGGAAAATAAATCAGATGGTCAAAAGAAAGAAGCTTCTCAAAAAAGTCAATCGGACGAGCCAATCGGTTTTATCGCTCAGACATCAACACACAATAAAACGAATTCATCTAATGCTAGTCAAGTATATAAAAAACCACAATCAGGTTTAGCTAAAATACTACCAAAAACAGGTGAATTAACAGAGTTATGCTTGGTATATTGATATTACCAATCGTCTCTGTTGCTTGGTTTACTAAACGCAAAAAACAAGAAAAAAATATATAGAAGTTCTGAAGAAGGAGCGAGTTTTTTATAGCTCCTTCTTTTTTAATAGTTTCTAAATAATCTAGCATAAAATGAGAGTCTTGGCTTTTATTATGGTATAGTTAAACTATAAAATATTATAAAAGTGGGGACGATGTTTGTATGATAAAATCAATTGTAAAACAAGTTGGACAGTATTCAATGGATGCTAAGGATGAAATGATTATTTTATTTGGTGAGAAAGTAACAGAAGAATTAGAGAAGTTTTCTGTTATTCAAAAAATTAACTCGAATGATGCTTTTGACTTGGAAGTTGATGGAACAATCGCTTTTGATGATCAAGAGTACCGTATTGTACAAATAGGCTCAGTTGCCAATAAGCATTTAGATTCTATGGGACATGTCACATTGATGTTTAAAAGTCCAGAGGGAATGGATGAACTATCAAATGCTATTTACCTAGAACCATATACATTTCCTAAAATTAGTGAGGGGACAGTTATTACATACCGTTAGGGGGAAGTTTGGTGAAGCTAAAAAAAGAAGGAAGCTCTCAATCAATCTTTTACCGTTTATTTTTGAACAATAAATTAGTTACAGGATTGATGGTTGTACTATTGATTTTATTGATACTCTTAGTATTTACAAAAGTATCTAATTTGTTTACACCTATCGCGCAGTTTTTAGGCATTGTGGGTGTACCAATTATTGTGTCAGGATTATTATATTATTTACTTAATCCAGTAGTTAATTTATTTGAAAAAAGAGGCGTTAAGAGAGTTTATACTATTAGTGTTTTATTTATCACAATTCTTGGATTGATGATCTGGGGGATTGTTATCTTAGTTCCAAAAATAGAATATCAAACTAGAAGTTTTATTTCTGAATGGCCACATTATTGGGAAGTGATTGAGCAAAAAACGACTGAGTTCTTATCATTGCCAATATTAAGTCAGTTTAGTGAACCATTTGAAAAGTATTTTAATGAATTAACTGCTTCTATCAGTAGTTTGGCTAAATCTTTATCTAAGACAACTTTTAATAGTTTAGGTAATATCGTAGGAGCGGTGGCAAACGTTGTTGTAACAGCTATTACAGTGCCGTTTATACTGTTCTATTTGTTAAAAGACGGTCGACAATTAGTCCCTTATATTACACCAGTAATACCTACTAAAATGAGAAAACCAACACTTAAAGTGTTAGAAGATATTAATAAACAGCTGTCTTCTTATGTAAGAGGTCAAGTAACGGTGGCTTTTGCGGTTGCTGTGATGTTTATGATAGGTTTTAGTGTTATTGGGCTAGAGTATAGTGTGACTTTAGGCATACTTGCTGGTATTTTAAATTTAATACCATATATAGGGTCAGCTTTAGCCACTATACCTGCTATTGTGTTAGCTTTAGTTAATGGACCAAAGATGTTGATAGCAGTGATTATTGTTTTTGTTATTGAGCAAACTATTGAGGGAAGAGTTATTTCGCCTTTAATTTTAGGTAGTCAGCTTGATATACATCCGATTACTATTATCTTTGTACTCTTATCTGCTGGAAAACTATTTGGTGTATTAGGTGTTATTTTAGGTATTCCAGGATATGCAGCATTAAAAGTAGTCGTGATTCATATTTTTAATTGGTATAAAGAAATCTCAGGGTTGTATGAGGAAGAAGAATCTACTTCTAGTTAAACAAAAGTCTAGGATAATTAAATTCCTAGACTTTTTTGTGTTCTAAAAATAAAGAATAATTCATATCTTATCTTAAAAAGATTCATAAAAAAATGTTTTAATAAAACTATTGTTGGATAATAAATATCATACCAAATTTCTATAAAAGTACTATGGTATAAATGATAAAAAATCTGTCAGTGTTTTTGGAAAATAGCGATTTTTTAAATAAACCCATTGGTATGAATAAGATAAATTAGGAACGGTAATTTTATGAACATAGATACTTTTAGGTAGTTCACCTAAAAGAAATTCTGGTACAAAACTAATGCATTGATTTGTTTTTATTAATTGTAATAATAAACTAACATCTGTACAGCTAGTAATTGTCTGATGACAGTTAAGCGAGCTGTTAAGCCATAATGATAATTCTTTGTATAGCTCCTCTTCTTTGTGTAGAGGTAAGATAATGTCTTTCGATTGATGAAGAATTTCGTTAATCGTCCAGTGTTCATCATAATTATCAGAGTAAACGAGATAAACAGGAACCGTTTCTTTGTTAATAGAATGAAATCCTTCTTCACTTAAAATATAGTGTGTTAAAGCAATGTCGATTTGTCTTGCTTCTAGCATCTCTTGCAAAGTGGATTGATCATTTTGAAAAATATTTAGTTTAATATTTGGAAATTGTTTTAAATAATCTTTAATGATTGAGTACAACACAGACGATAATAAAGCGTCCACTCCGATGTTTATAGAGCCCAAAGTTCCAACATGACTATCTTGAATTCGTTGTTTTGCTTGATTGATTTGTGAAATGATTGACACAGCCTCACCGTACATAATTTTACCGCTAGGTGTTAGGTGATGCTGTTTTTTATGACGTTCGACTAGTATTGTTCCTAATTCTGTTTCTAATTGTTTTAACATTTGACTTAACGCTGATTGTGCTATATTCAGTTTTTTTGCAGCATCAGAAATAGTATTGGCTTCAGCAATGGCTACAAAATAGGTAAGTTGTCGAATATCCAATTGACTACCTCCTTTCTTATTAGAAAATAATTAAAAAATTAGATAAATCTAATGATATCAAAAAAAATGATATACGTCATTAATTATTTGTATAGAAATAAAATAAGTATTAGTCAAAGTAAATAGTTTATTAAAGGGAGCGATTTTACATGAAAACAAAAGAAGAGAAAGAAATGAATATTATTGATGATATAGTCAAAACAGTAAAGAAAATGGATGAGCATTTAGAGGTTATTCAGCAAGAGGATATAACTAACCAAACTAAATTAAAAGAATGGTTTTATGAAAAAGAAATGCTACACGATATTCGTCACATATTACATGATATTGATAAATATGATGGCTATAATTTGAAAAGGGTCGATCCAATAGATGAAAACTTGAAAGAATTAGGATTGGATGCCCAGACAGCTTCATTTATGAGAGACTATTTTTGTTAAATGATATACTATAAAAAACCAATGATACGACTACTATTCTGTAGAGGTGTCATTGGTTTTTTTACTATAATAATTCTTTTTCTTTGTACCATTGATCTGGTTGCCATACCCATGAACGTCCATCTTTTTCTAAGAGTTCAGTTGCTTCTTTTGGTCCCATGGTTCTAGCAGGATAAGTAGGTATTGGTGTGTGCTTCTTATCCCATGTTTGTTTGATGACATCAACAATTTTCCATGATGCAGCAACTTCATCCCAATGAGTAAAGTTTGTGGCATCACCTTTTAAACAGTCTAAAAGAAGTTTTTCGTATGCTTCTGGGCTATTTTCAAGCGTTTCGCTAGAATGACGATAATTTAATTTAACCGGATCCATAGCAAAACCAGGACCCACTTCTTTTCCATTTAATGTTAATGAAAAACCTTCAGTTGGTTGAATATAAATGGTTAAGATATTTTCTGGCAGAGTTTCTGACTGGTCTACAGATCGAAAAATATTAATAGGTGTCGTTTTAAAAATAATATTAATTCGTGTGCCTTTTTCTGTTAATCGTTTGCCAGTACGTACATAAAAAGGAACATCTGCCCATCGGAAAGTATCTATCATAAATTTACCAGCAACAAATGTTTCTGTTGAAGAGTCAGGGGCGACATCTTTTTCTTCGTGGTATCCAACAAATTCTTTGTTTCCTAAATGCCCGCGGGAATATTGAGCACGAACAAAATTTTCTTTCACTTCTGTTTCATTATAGACACGAATTGATTCAAGAGCACTAATTTTTTCTGTTCGAATGGCGTGATCTGAAAAAATTGTTGGAGGTTCCATTGCCAGTAAAGCAACTACTTGTAGAATATGATTTTGTACCATATCTTTTAAAGCGCCACTTTTATCGTAGTAACCACCACGTTCCTCTACACCTAATGATTCAGCTAATGTAATTTGGATGTTGTCTATGTATTGATGATTCCAAAGAGACTCAAAAATATTATTACCAAAGCGGATAGCAGAGATATTTTGTACCATCTCTTTTCCTAAGTAGTGATCAATGCGGAATATTTGATCTTCTGTGAATGCTGCTGAGATTGAATCATTTAATTCTTTAGCCGTTTGATAATCTGTACCAAATGGTTTTTCTATAATTAAACGATTGAATCCTGTATCACTTAAGATATGTTCTGATTTTATATGTTGGGCAATTGTTCCAAAGAAACTTGGTGCCATTGCTAAATAAAATATACGATTACCTTCTAATTGATACTCAGTATTAAGTTGGCTTGCTAACTTTTCAAGAGTCACATATTCATGTGTATTTGTGACATTATGTGCTTGATAATAAAAATGAGAAATAAACGATGTTAGTTCTTTTGACGTAGGATTTAAATCTGAAATGCTCTCAGCAATGACCTCTCTGAAATGTTCATTAGTCCATTCTCTTCTAGCAGTTCCTATCACAGCAAAATGCTCGTTGATTGCTTTTTTTCGATATAAGCGAAATAATGAAGGATAAAGCTTTCTCTTAGCTAAATCTCCTGTTCCCCCAAAGATGATAAATAATGCTTTATGTTCTTGTGTCATCTTACTTCCTACTTTCCTTACGAATATCTGAATAATCTTAGTATTGGTCTTATTTTACTTGTAAAAGAGATACAAATCAATAAATTAGAGTTTTATGAGAATACTTTTTACCTAATCGCCATGAGAAAATAAACTTTGTTTTTATGATATAATTGATTAAAAACATATGAGAGGTTGAGAAGATGACAAATACTTATACAGAAACATACACAATTCCATATTATGATTGTGACTCTGAAGGTCTATTAAAAATTCCTATGTTGATAAAAATGATGATACGAACTTCTGGCAATCAAAGTGATTCTTTAGGTGTCGGTGTAGAGCTATTAAAAGAGTTTAATGTTAATTGGATTATCACACAACATGACTTGAAAATTAGTAAATTACCTCAAACAGGTGATGTTGTGATGGTTACAACCCAAGCAGAAAGTTATAATAAGTATTTTTGTTATCGTCGCTTTTGGTTACATGATAGTAATAAAAATGAGTTAGCTTTTATGGAATCTACGTTTGCTTTAATGGATGTTACTACACGAAAAGTTCATGCCGTACCAGACGAGGTGATTTTACCGTTTCAGTCTGAAAAAATTAAGCGTATCAAACGAGGAGAAAAGATTCCGGAAATGAATGAAACTACTATTAAACGTTCATTTGATGTGAGTTTCTGGGATATAGATGACAATCATCATGTTAATAATGCCACCTATCCTGCTTGGATGATGGATAGTTTAGGTTATGATTTTTTAATAAGTCATGTTCCAACACGGATTATTGTCAAATTTAATAAAGAAATTCGTTACGGTGAAGCAGTTGAAAGTATGGTTGAAGAGATAACTAAACAAGAGACTGTTCATCAAATTAAAACTAATGAAACGCTTTGTGCTGAAGGGTTAATACAATGGAAAAAACGTTGATTTATCTTGTAATATGAATGATAGTTGCAGGATGAATAATTGATCATGCAAACTTAAATAAACAATATAAAAAGGGAGTTGCGAAATTTTGATTGAATTTCAAAATGTGTCGAAAATATATAAAGGAAATAAGAAGGCCGTATCTGATTTAAATTTATCATTTGATGATGGTGAATTTATCTGTTTTATTGGGACAAGTGGTAGTGGTAAAACAACTGCTATGCGTATGATTAATCGTATGATTGATCCGACATCTGGGAAAATATTGATTGACGGAAAAGATATCACTAAAGAAAATCCAGTTGACTTAAGACGCAGTATTGGTTATGTGATTCAAAATATTGGGTTGCTACCTCACATGACTATTAGAGAAAATATTACTTTAGTACCAAAGTTGTTAAAGTGGCCTGAAGAAGAGCGTAATGATATTGCAGAACGTTTAATTACTTTAGTAGAATTACCTAAAGAAATGCTTGATAGATATCCTAATGAACTCTCAGGTGGACAGCAACAGCGAATTGGTGTTATTAGAGCGCTTGCTGCAGATCAAAATATTATCTTGATGGATGAGCCGTTTGGGGCGCTTGATCCAATTACTCGAGATTCTTTACAAGATTTTGTGAAAGAGTTACAGGAAAAAATGGGAAAAACCATTGTATTTGTCACTCATGATATGGATGAGGCTCTGAAACTTGCCACAAAAATAGTAGTTATGAGTCATGGAAAAGTTGTTCAATGTGACACGCCTGAAAATATTTTAAGAACCCCGGCAAATGATTTCGTTCGTGAGTTGATAGGAGAAGAGCGTTTGATGCATAGCCAACAAGATTTTATTACGGTTGGTGAAGTTATGATGAAACGAGCAATTTCAATAACACCTGAAAAATCATTGTCTCAAGCGATTCGTTTGATGCGTGAAAAACGTGTAGATACGCTACTTGTGGTTGATGGCAATAATGTATTAAAAGGATTTATTGATGTTGAATCAATAAATGATAAACGAGGTTACTCAACTAGTGTTGGCGATATCATGGCGCTTGATGTGTTCTATATTAAGCAAACTGCACTATTAAGAGATGCCATTCAACGTATTTTAAAACGTGGCTTAAAATATGTGCCAGTAGTAGATGATGATAAAAAATTAGTTGGGATTCTAACACGTTCTTCTTTAGTTGATATGGTTTATGATACGATTTGGGGAGAAGATGATTCATCCGTAGATGATGTGTCTGTAGAAGAGGAGGAAGCATAATGAACACCTTCTTATTAGAAAATGGCAATGAATTAGTTGTAAAAACTCTTGAACACATCTATATTTCTGGCATTGCTCTTTTATTAGGGGTTATTGTTGCAGTCCCTTTAGGAATTGCTCTGACACGAACTAATAAACTGGCCAACTTTATCATTGGATTAGCAAGTGTATTGCAGACAATTCCATCACTTGCATTACTGACTATGTTTATTCCTTTTTTTGGCGTAGGAAAAACCACAGCTGTTGTCGCATTATTTATCTATTCACTGCTACCTATTTTACGAAACACTTACTTAGGAATCAAGAGTGTCGATCCTAATATGGTTGATGCAGCTAAAGGTATGGGAATGACTGATTTTGAACAAATTCGTATGGTGGAAGTGCCACTGGCTTTACCAACCATTATGCGAGGTATTCGTTTGGGAACGGTTTATGTCATTGCATGGGCAACTTTAGCTTCTTATATTGGAGGTGGAGGTTTAGGTGATTTAATTTTTAGTGGATTAAATCTTTATAAACCCGAATTGATTATTGGTGGGACAATTCCTGTTGTTCTTTTAGCGTTAATCAGTGATTTTTTATTAGGTTTACTAGAAAAGAAATTGTCTCCAAAGATGAAGGAGGCAAACAGTTAATGAAATTAAAACGACGTAAAATATTTTTATCTTTAGTATTTGGTTTATTGTTATTAACAGGTTGTGAATTACCTGGATTAGGTGGAGGCACTAGTGACAATCAAACTATACGTGTGGGATCACTTGCAACCACTGAAAATCAAATTCTAGCTAATTTAGTAAAAGAGATGATTGAGCATTATACGGACGATAAAGTTGTGTTAATAAATAATTTAGGAACAAGTACTGTTGCACATAATGCAATGGTTAACGGTGACATAGATATTTCAGCTGGACGATATACAGGAACCGATTTAAGTGGAACACTTAATCTACCAGCAGAAAAAGATCCAAAAAAAGCGTTTGAAATTGTCTCAGAAGAGTTTAACAAACGATACAACCAAACGTGGCTTCCGTCATATGGGTTTGCCAATACATATGCTTTCATGGTATCCAAAGAAACAGCCGAGAAGTACAATTTAAAAAAAATCAGTGACCTAAAAAATGTTGCTGATCAATTAACAGCTGGAGTAGACACATCTTGGATGAAACGTGATGGAGATGGCTATCAAGCTTTTTCAGATACGTATGATGTAGATTTTAAAAAAGTTTATCCAATGCAAATCGGTCTCGTTTATGATGCAGTAGCAGCAGGTAAGATGGACGTGGTACTAGGGTATTCAACTGATGGACGAATCGCTAGTTATGATTTAGTCGTTTTAGAGGATGATTTGAAATTCTTTCCACCATATGATGGTAGTATTGTGATTGACAATGATGTGATGAATAATAATCCTGAACTAAAAAAAGCACTACTAAAATTATCTGGAAAGATTGACACTAAAACGATGCAACGACTTAATTATGAAGCCGATAATAATTTATTAGAACCAGAAACAGTTGCTAAAAAATTTTTACGCGAAAATAACTTTTTTGAGGAGGAAAAATAATGCAAGATATGAACTTAATTCAACAATTTTTCTACTATTTACAACAAAATAGTGGGTATGTTCTTTCTCAATTTGTCCGTCATTTTCTCATCTCAATCTATGGTGTTTTTTTCGCAGCGATTGTAGGAATTCCATTGGGGATTTTTATAGCCAAAAAACGTCGCTTAGCTGATTGGGTAATTGGTGCGGCCAATGTGATCCAGACAGTCCCTTCGCTTGCAATGGTTTCCCTATTGATGTTAGCGTTTGGTTTAGGAGTCAATACGGTGATTATTACAGTGTTTCTATATTCGCTATTACCGATTATTTCAAATACGTATACAGGAATGACTCAAGTTGATAAAGACATTTTAGATGCAGGTAAAGGTATGGGGATGACTTCTTTTCAACGTTTGTGGATGATTGAGTTGCCTTTATCTATTTCTGTCTTAATGGCCGGAATAAGAAATGCACTAGTTGTTGCTATAGGGATTACAGCTATCGGTTCATTTGTTGGAGCTGGAGGATTAGGAGATATTATTATCCGTGGGACCAACGCTACAGATGGTACGGCGATTATTTTAGTCGGGGCACTTCCCACAGCATTGATGGCTATAATAACAGATTGGGTATTAGGACTAGTTGAACGCCGTCTTGATCCAGCAGGAAAATTATTGGGTGCCTCAACGGCCGTGGAAAGTAAAAATACACCATAAAAATGCTATTTTAAAGAAAAATTAACTTGCAATCCACTGATTCTAGGTGTAATTTGGAAAAAATGGTTGCAAGTTATTTTTTAGGAGGATATTAGATGAGACAATTTAAAAAGTCATCAAAATTAGATTACGTTAGTTATGATGTCAGAGGACCAGTTCTAGAAGAAGCAGACAGAATGACGGCAAAAGGAATGGATGTATTAAAATTAAATACAGGAAATCCAGCAGCATTTGGATTTAAGGCTCCTAACGAAATTATTCATGATTTAATTACCAATACTAGAGAGTCAGAAGGATACTCTGATTCAAAAGGTATTTTTTCAGCAAGAAAAGCTATTCAACAATATTGTCAGTTGAAAAAAATTCCTAATGTAACAATTAATGATATCTATACAGGAAACGGCGTAAGTGAATTAATTACAATGTCTATGCAAGCATTAATTGATAATGGCGATGAGGTGCTTGTACCAATGCCGGATTATCCATTATGGACAGCAGCGATTACGCTATCAGGTGGTAGAGCTGTTCATTATGTTTGCGATGAAGAAGCTGATTGGTATCCTGATATTGATGACATAAAAAGTAAAATCACACCAAAAACTAAAGGAATAGTATTAATCAATCCTAATAACCCAACAGGTGCACTGTATTCAAAAGATTTGTTGTTAGAAATTGTAAAAGTAGCACGAGAGCATGAATTGATTATCTATTCTGATGAAATTTATGATCGCTTAGTAATGGATGGACTAGAGCATGTATCTATTGCGAGTTTAGCGCCAGATTTGTGTGTGGTAACGTTTAATGGATTATCTAAATCACATCGTGTAGCAGGATTTCGTTGTGGTTGGATGGTTATTAGTGGTGAAAAAAAACATGTCCAAGGCTATATTGAGGGGATAAACATGTTAGCATCTATGAGATTATGCTCTAATGTATTATCCCAACAAATTATTCAAACAGCGCTAGGTGGTCATCAAAGTGTCGATGAATTACTGTTACCAGGTGGACGAATTTATGAGCAACGTGAATATATTACAAATGCGTTAAATGCGATTCCTGGAATAACAGTGAAAAAACCTCAGGCAGCCTTTTATATTTTTCCAAAATTAGATATAGAGAGATTTAATATAAAAGATGATGAAAAATTTGTGTTAGATTTTTTACATGAGCATCAGATTTTACTTGTACATGGTAAAGGCTTTAATATGTCTACACCAGATCATTTTAGAATTGTGTATTTGCCAGAAATGGAAGAGCTAAAAAAAGCAACAGCAAGTTTAGAAACATTTTTATCAACATATAAACAAAAATAATAATGAGGCTGACCCAAAAGTAAGTTTTTAAATGAAAATCACTAAACTAACAAAATAGAAATCCCATGAAGTCAGTGTTTTAATAAACTGATTTCATGGGATTTTTCTATTTTAAGACTTTTGGGTCAGCCTCATTATTATTTTTTTTAATATCCTTTTTACTAACTACAATTCGGCCTAAGTACTTATCTTTTAATTCCTCATTGGGATTGTTGACTTCAATTAAAACAGAATTGTCGTATTCTTTTTCAATCACACCTTCATAGCGGGATCCTTGCCATTTAAAGAACACTTTTTCTTTAGTATCCATACTAATCTCTCCCATATCATCCAAAAATAAAAAACATTGTAATAATTATTTCTGTATTATAACATTAAAAAATCAAAATGTGGAATAAAAACCTTTTTAAATTTAAACTATTATTCATTTAAAAATATACAGTACACTAATAAAAGTGGTTTTTGTGAAATATCTAGACCAATTATTGACTAATGAAGTAAATAGTGATAATTTAAACGTATACAAGAAAAGAAAGAAGTGTTAGCAATGAAAAAAATTATTTATGCTGATAAATTTTTTTTAGCAAGTGGAGAAGTTGGACCTGGTTTTTTAGAAATTAATGATGGCGTTTTCGGGAATATTACGACAGAAAATCCAGATGTCAATGCTGAGTTAATTGACTATTCAGGAAAATGGATTGCCCCAGGATTAGTTGATACACACATTCATGGGTATAAAAATCATGATGTGATGGATAATGATGCTGAAGGTATTAAAGTCATGTCGGAAGCCTTGCTAAGTTGTGGCGTAACGTCTTTTTTACCTACAACATTAACTTCAGACCACAAGAGATTAAAAAAAGTTGCTAGAACTGTAGGTGAAGTGAAAGATAAAGTAGAGGGTGCAAAAATTCAGGGAATTTATTTTGAAGGACCGTTCTTTACTGAAGAACATAAAGGGGCACAAAATCCTGGGTATTTTTCAGACCCAAGCTTAGAAGTTTTTCATGAATGGCAAGATGCCTCAGGAGGAATTATTAAAAAAATTGCTTTAGCACCAGAACGAGAAGGTGTTAAAGAGTTTGTTCAGCAAGTGACAAACGAGGGTGTTGTTGTAGCGCTTGGTCATAGCAATGCGACGATAAATCAAGCAAGAGAAGTTGTTGAATCTGGAGCTAGTGTATTTGTTCATACATATAATGGCATGCGTGGGTTAAATCACCGTGAACCTGGTATGGTAGGAGCCGCATTAAGTTTAGAACATGTATTTTCAGAGTTAATTTGTGATGGACATCATGTACATCCAACTGCAGCAGAAATCTTAATGGATGCAACAGGACGTGATCATGTGGCATTGATTACAGATTGCATGATGGCAGGAGGTATGCCGGATGGACAGTATATGTTAGGGGAATTTGAGGTTACTGTCAAAGATGGTACTGCAAGAATGAAAGAAGGAAATCTTGCAGGTAGTATTTTAAAATTAAAAGAAGCTATTAAAAATGTTGTGGATTGGGGAATCGCGACGCCACAAGAAGCTGTTATGATGGGAAGTTATGTTCCTGCTATAAGCTGTAAAATAGATGATGTTTGCGGTATGATCAAGCCTGGTCGTCAAGCTGATTTTATTGTTTTAGACAAATCGATGAATTTAGAAGCAACATATCTAGACGGTCAATGCCGTTTTGAAGTACAATAAGATGAATGGAACGGTAGAAGGTTTCTACCGTTTTTTTATATAAGGAAAAGGAGTCGAGTGCAGTGAATAAAGAACGAATGAATCGTGTATTAGAAGAGATGAACCGACAACAACTGTCACAACTAGTAGTATCAGATCAAGCGTCAATCGCTTATTTAACTGGACAATTAATTGATCCTGGTGAACGTTTAGTAGCATTAATCCTAAGAGAAAATAAAAAACATGTTGCAGTTATCAATAGGCTGTTTCCAATATCTGAAGAAACATTAGGGATGCCAATCATTTTTGTTGACGACACGGATGAAGGAATGGGTGTTTTAACGTTAGCTAAAGAATTAGATAGTACTCAACCGATTGCTATTGAAAAAAATTGGGCGTCTCACTTTTTATTAGATGTGATGAAAGAGTTAGATGTACCAATTAGTCAGTACACTCTAAGTTCTTTAGTTATTGATAAAGTAAGAGCGATTAAAACAGACGATGAAATAGAAAAAATGCTTGAAGCGTCTCATGATAATGATTTAGCAATGAATCAGTTGATTGGCTTGATTCCAGAAGAATTAACTGAAATAGAAATGACAAAGCGCTTAGAAAGCATTTATCATAAACTAGGTAATGATGGCTTTTCATTTGAACCAATTGTTGCTTATGGAGCGAACGGGGCTGATCCTCACCATATGAATGATGAATCTAAAGTTAAGCCAGGAGACAGTATCATTTTGGATATTGGCGGCATCAAAAATGGCTATTGCTCTGATATGACACGAACTGTTTTTTATAAAGAGGTTAGCGATAAAAGTCGAGAAGTGTATGATACAGTGTTAGAAGCAAATAAACGAGCAATTGATATTATCAAACCAGGTGTTAGGTTATGTGATATTGATGCTGCAGCAAGAGATTATATTGGATCAAAAGGTTATGGAAAATATTTTACACACCGAACTGGACACTTTATTGGGACAGAGGTTCATGAGGCTGGGGATGTTTCAGCAAGTAACACAGATGTCGTATCAGAGGGAATGATTTTTTCAATTGAACCTGGTATTTACTTGCCTGGTGAGGTTGGTGTGCGGATTGAAGATTTAGTTGTTGTGACTAAAGAAGGATGTAAAGTGCTAAATGAATACCCAAAAGAATTAATAGTCATTGATTAATTCTATGTATTAGCTGTTGAATCTACCAATAGGGTAAGGTTCAATAGCTTTTTTATTCTCATGTTTATCTTTTATTAAAAGTCGTGTAATATTAGGGGGGAATATTTGCCGTAGGAGGCTCTTAGAATAATTATGAAAATTTCAAACCAGTTTAAAAAAGGAGTTTTAGAACTTTGTGTTTTGTACCTTTTAAAGCATACAGATAGATATGGTTATGAATTGACTCAAAAGATGAATGAACATATAGCAATCACAGAAGGGGCATTGTATCCTATTTTGAGGCGATTAGTAAAAGAAGAATTTTGTTTAACTTATTTAAAAGAATCAAGTAGTGGCCCTGCTAGAAAGTATTATTCTTTAACTGATAAAGGTAGAGAACATTTAGAGTCATTATTTTCAGAATGGAATTTATTTGTAGAAAGTGTACAAGCATTATGTCAGGAGGAAGATAATGGAGAAGATGGATAATTTTTTTGATGAAATGAGACAATTGTTTTTAGAAAAAGATTTAGATGAATTTGAAGAATTAAAAGAAGATATGATGGAACATATTTCGATAAAATTGGAGCAAGGTGAAGAATTAGAGGTTATACTCGCAAAACTAGGAACCCCAAAAACAATAGTTGATGCTTTTTATGAAGATAAACGTTTAGAAAAAGTCGGGCAATATGAAACGGATATTGTTGCGATTGAGGATGTGACATCAGTTGCTTTGCAAGAAAAAAAAGATCGTTTATATAAAAAAATGTCTCGCTTTAGATATGGTTTGATGTTATTTTTTAACATTATCTTTTGGCTCCTAGTGATAGCTAGTTTTATATGTTTTTTTTGGAATATTGTTAACTACAGACATGTCAGTTTTATTATATTATTAATACTGGGTAATTCTTTATTTGGATTAGTTTTACTTAAAGATATGCAACACAAATCGACTAAAAAGATGTCTTTTTTTACACTAATTTTCATAATTATATCGTTTTTTATAGTTTATAGTATTCATTATAAATTGTTTTTTTATAAAGGTGAGAGGATAAGTGAAGCGATAGAACTTAACCAGGAAGCATTAGAATCATTAACATTAACTGGCGATTTTCCTGTTAATTTAACCATAGAACAGACATCAAAAAAATATCCAACGATTACGTTTGAAGGCCGTATGACAAAAGAAAGTAAAGATGGACTTAAACGCTTGGGTAGTAAAAAAGAGAAAATATTAGATTTGGGTGAAAAATCACCATTATCAATGTTTACTTCTATGGGAGAATTGGAAGTAGTACTAAGCATTCCAAAACATAATGAAAAAAATTTACTACTTGATTTTGAAGATGCAGATATTCAAGGAAGAAATATTGATGCTAAGAATATTGAATTATTAATTAAAACTGGTGATATTGAATTAGAAGATATAGAGAGTCAACATTTTAGAGTAGTTAGTGATCAAGCAGATATATTAATTAACCAATTTGATACGCCAATTGAGATTACTAACAATAAAGGAAAAAGTATAATAAAAAATGGTGTTGGAAATATTAATATTACTGCAACTAATGGTTTGACAAATCTTCTTAATATTAATGGTGATAAGGGGACTATTTCCAATAAAGATGGTAAGTTAGTTATGACTGATACATCATTAGATAATGCTAATATAACGAGTAAAAATAATACTGTGGTGATTGAAAATCAGTTAGGACAAACGACAATCGCTATAGAAAACGGAAAGTTGATTTTGAGAGAAAATCAAGGAAAGGTATTAGTCGATAATAATAAGGCCCCTATTATTGTGACACAACATCTTCCAGTAAATGGTGAAATAATCAGTCATTCAGGGGTGGTTAAGTGGGTACAATATTCAGATGAACATAATAAGGCCCCAAAATTCAAGTTAGAATCAAATAGTAAGCATATCAGGAATGATTTTAAAAATAGCGATAGCAGTGATAAAGGTCATGAGTTTATGATAAAAAGCGATACTGGTGAAATAAATATTATCAAAAAATAAACTAAGTTAGAGAATTGAAATTTCCACCAAAAATACACCTTAAACGTTAGATAGGTCATCTAATGTCTAAGGTGTATTTTAATTTAAATAGAGATGATATTTGACTGTAATATGCCTTCTTCCATTTGTTTAAAAAAATCAAAAACTGTTAAGTTAAACAGTTCACTGTCTGATTTATAAAATGAGTAGGGGATGACTAATGTTTTATCAGTATTTGATAGTACATAATCGTTATCAATTGTTTGTGAAATAAAGGTGTAGCCATCTAATTCATCTTTCGACCAGATACCATCGTCAGCTAAAAATTCCAGAGATTGATAAAATTGTTGGCTATTTTTGTCATTATTAAAGATAAAATAATCAGTCAAGGGTTGTAATTTTTTCTCTTTAACGAGAGTTAGAAAAGATTGTGGTGATTTGTCTATTGTCTCTGATGCTAATTGTTCAAATGTTTCCATTATTGTCACATCCATTTATTGTTTATTTTCAATTGTAACATAGAAATCAATATTGGATTGCTTACTCAATCCCCTTCCCTCTATATCCACAGCTATCGGCATAGGTTCATTACCTTGGTATATAGGTGCCACTCTGTAACGAATGGTTTCGCCAGAATCAGCTGCTTTTCGAACCATATTTTCATACTTGGTCATGTAGGGTGTATTTACTGGATTTTGATAGAGAGTTACTAAGTTTTCTAGTTGGTCTCCCGTCCCTCCCAATTGTCTCCCAATTAAATGACCACGTGAATGATTATGGGGTTCTAATCCGGAGATAAACCCTGGTGGACGGATACTTTGATTAGCTG
Source organism: Vagococcus sp. JNUCC 83 (assembly GCF_053667615.1). Taxonomy (NCBI): domain Bacteria; kingdom Bacillati; phylum Bacillota; class Bacilli; order Lactobacillales; family Enterococcaceae; genus Vagococcus; species Vagococcus sp. JNUCC 83. The sequence goes on from NZ_CM132204.1 coordinate 326,579, forward strand.
AGGTTCCAGTATTAACCATATTCGGTTTGATAAGGGCATTAGCAGTAGTCGGTCTCCCAAGTTTATCTAGCTTACCGTATTCAATCCAACCTTTCGAACTATTTTTTAACTCTTCTGATGTGAAACGAGATTTTCCGTGTTCTATAGGACCAGGGTTATCTTTTTTTATCGTTTCACTAGTTTTTTGACTGGTTTCTTTGTTATCAAATGGTAAAAAATCAAGTAAGGTATCTGGGGACTTTACACCAGCGATAACTAATAAAATACAGACAATTAACCCAATGATGTATTGAATAGGTGTTGAGTTCTTTTTGTTTTTTTTGTATGACATAGTAAGCTCCTTTTTTTGTAATCGCTTGTTATTATACGATAGTCTATAAAAAAGAACAACCGTTCTCTTTTTAATAATGCTATTAATGTTTAAATAATCCATCTTTTGTTATAATGATACATGAGATTAAAAAGGGGTGATTCCATGAGTTATGTAGAATTAAAAAATGTGTATAAGCGTTATAAGATGGGAGATAATGTCATAGTTGCCAATAATGATATTAATTTTTCAATTGAAAAAGGTGAATTTGTGGTGATACTAGGTCCTAGTGGGGCAGGTAAATCAACGGTGTTAAACATTTTAGGTGGCATGGATAGTTGTGATGAGGGAAATGTGATTGTTGACGGGACGGACATAGCAACCTTTAATGCCAAAGAACTGACTAAATATCGCCGTTTGGATGTTGGATTTGTGTTCCAATTTTATAATTTAGTCCCTAATTTAACAGCAAAAGAAAATGTGGAACTTGCCTCTCAAGTTTCGCCAAATGCGTTAGATGTAGATAGCGTGATAGAGATGGTCCAACTTGATCATCGTAAAAACAATTTTCCAGCTCAATTATCTGGTGGAGAACAACAACGTGTTGCAATTGCACGAGCCTTAGCTAAAAATCCTAAATTATTGCTATGTGATGAACCAACTGGAGCGCTTGATTTTGAAACTGGAAAACATGTGTTAGCGATATTAGAAGAAACCTGTCGCAAGTACGGGACAACGGTCATCGTTATTACCCATAATTCAGAAATAGCCAAAATGGCGGATAGAGTGATTCGCATTAATGATGCAAGAGTGAGAAGTATTGAGAAAAATGAACATCCAGCAAAAGCTAGTGAGTTAGAGTGGTAAAGGGAGGTTCAAATTTATGAAAAAGAAAAAAGCATTGTGGACATCAACATTTAGAGAAATCTATCAATCAAAAGCAAGATTTATTTCTATTTTATTAATCATTATGTTAGGTGTAGGATTTTATGCGGGTATCAAAGCAACTGGACCAGACATGTTAAATACAGCAGATTCTTATTATAAAGATAATAAGTTAATGGACACTAAACTTATGTCTACTACTGGTTTAGAGGATAAAGACATTGAGTTAATCAAAGGAGATAAAACGGTAAAAACGGTTGAACCATCATATAGTTTAGATGTTTTAACCAAAGAGAATAATCACGTATTGAAGTTAATGGCTTATAAACCAGCTAAGAATGAATTGAATAAGCCTGTTGTTGTTGAGGGGAGATTACCTGAAAAAGAAAATGAAATAGCTCTCGATACACAAGCACAAGATAATCAAGACTATAAAATTGGTGACACGTTAACCATACAACAAGATGATGATAAGAGTGTTTCAAACACAAGTTATAAGGTTGTCGGATTTGTTAATAGTCCGATGTATATTGATAAAACATCAAGAGGATACACGACAGTTGGGACTGGTACGATTGATTACTTTGGCTATATTATGGAAGATGTGTTTACTTTACCTGTTTATACAGAAGCCTATATACAATACAAAGACACAGTCAAACTAGCAAGTTATAGTAAATCGTATGATGCAGCATATGATAAAGATGTTAAACATCTGAAAAGTATCTTAAAAAATCGTCCATCTGAGCGATTAGTAGAGATGAAAAAAGGAGCCAATACTAAATTAGATGAAGCTAAAACAAAACTATCTGATGGAGAAAAGCAATTTTCTGATGGTCAAACGGTACTTTCAACAAAAGAAAAAGAATTAAATAATCAGAAACAATTATTAGAAACAGCAAAAGAACAAGGTATATCGGTAGATGCCACAGAAGAAGCCGCATTGCAAGAAGCAATTAAAAAGTTAGAAGAAGAAAAAAGTAAATTTGAGGAACAACAAAAAGTACTAGACGACTCAAAAGAAGAATTAGAAAAGAACCAAAAAGAAGTAGATGAGCTAAAAGCGCCAACTTATCACTATTTTTCGAGAGAAGACAATCCATCTTACGCGGAATTTCAAGATAATGCAGATCGCATCTCATCAATAGCAACTGTTTTTCCAGTGTTTTTCTTTATGATAGCCGCACTTATTTCACTTACAACTATGACACGTATGGTTGATGAAAAACGCGGAGAAATCGGGACATTAAAAGCTCTAGGCTATACAAATTGGGAAATATCTCAAAAATATATTGTGTATTCTACGACAGCTAGTATTATTGGTAGTGTAATTGGATTAATGATAGGGTATTATTTATTTCCAACGGTTATTTTTGACGCTTATGGTAGCATGTACAATTTACCATCTGTGATTATTACTTATTATAGCAGTTATACGATTCAATCGATTGTAGTAGCTTTGTTATGCACGTTACTCGCGTCATTGCTAGTATTAAGAGTTGATTTACTTAGTACGCCAGCAACATTAATGAGACCCAAGGCACCAAAACCAGGGAAACGCATTTTACTTGAGCGTCTATCTTGGTTATGGTCTAAATTTAGTTTTAATCAAAAAGTTACTGCAAGAAATCTGTTTCGCTATAAGCAACGAATGTTGATGACTGTATTAGGTATTGCAGGATGTACGGCGATGATTTTAACAGGTTTTGGGTTGAAAGATTCGATTGGAGATATTGTCAATCTTCAGTTTAATAAAATCTGGCACTATGATGCGACAGTGACGTTTAATGAGGATAGCACTAATAAAGAAAAAGAAAACTATAAAAAAGTAAAAGAAACGGATAAGTCAATAGTAACTAGTCTAGACTTGTCTCAAAATAATATGACAGTCGTCAAAAAAGGTTATACAAATCGTGATGTAACAGTGGATGTACCTAAGCAAGTCAAACAGTTATCAAAATTTATTACATTTAATGATCGTAAATCTGGTGAGAAATATGAATTGACAAATAATGAAGTGATTATTAATGAAAAACTAGCTAATTTCTTTGATGTTAAACATGGTGATGACTTGACGATACGTGATGCAGATAATAAAGATGTGACTGTCAAGATTCATGCGGTAGTTGAAAATTATGCGATGCATTTTATTTATATGACACCAAGTTACTACGAACAACTATTTAATAAACAACCAAATTACAATGTTGAGTTACTTAAGTTTAGTAATAAGCTAACAGATAAGCAGCAAGATGAACTTGCAGATAAATTATTGAAAAGTAATTACGCTGCTAATGTGTCATTTACTAGTCAAATTGGAAAAACCATGGATGATACGATGTCTAGTTTAAATATCGTTGTATGGGTACTAATTATTTCCGCAGCATTGCTTGCGTTTGTTGTATTATATAATTTAACAAACATCAATATTTCTGAACGGATTCGAGAGCTGTCAACGATTAAAGTCTTAGGTTTTTATGATAGAGAAGTGACGATGTATGTTTACCGGGAAAATAATATTTTGACAGTATTAGGTATTTTATTAGGATTTGTGCTAGGTGTTTTATTACATGGTTATGTGTTAAAAACAGCAGAGATAGATATGATGATGTTCCCAACAACAATTCATACTATTAGTTATGTTTACTCCGCATTACTAACTTTACTCTTTTCATTTATTGTCATGTTAATTATGCATAGAAAATTAAAACGGGTTGATATGATAGAAGCTTTAAAATCAACTGAATAAGAATGTCGGGCAAAAGGAATTCTCCTTTTGTCTTTTTTATACGATTTTCGAATATCGGTTGGAAAATATACGATTTTTCTGTTGTTTTGTTTAAAATATTGGTAGACTAATAGTAATAAGGTGGGAAGGAGAGTGGGAGAGATGTTTGAAATACAGTCAATTGAACAAGTGTATTTTTACATATTAATATTTTGTACGATATTGTCTGTCGTATTATTTTTAGTGGGAGATATCTTACAATTTGATGGACCGATTGATCCTGTATTAATAGTACCTTGGATTGCATTTGTTTCGCTTTTTGGCTATCTAGGGGAAACGCTATCAACGTTAGGTAGTGTCTGGATTTTTATTATCGCCGTTTTGCTATCATCAGTTATCGTGTTTTTATTAAATTTTTATATACTGATTCCTTTGAAAAATTCGGAGGCAACTATTTCCGTGTCAGAAAAAACACTTGAAGGAAGAGTAGCAACAGTTGTGACGCCAATACCTATAAAAGGAATGGGAGAAATCACCATTAGTAGTGTGACGGGCACGATGAGTCGGCCAGCCGCTTTTTATACAGAGCAAGATGGGCAGATTAATAATGGTGAAGAAGTATTAATCATTGAGGTAAGAGAAAGAGTGTGTTATGTCGTACCATATGTTGAAAATTTTTAAATAATATATAAGAGGAGAGAAGTAGATGAATTTAATGTTTATTGCTATAGGGTTAGTTGCGTTTATTTTAATCATGTTATTAATTGTTTTTGTATCAAAATATCAAACAGCCAAACCAGATGAGGCATTGATTATTAGTGGGAGTTATTTAGGAAATAAAAATGTTCACGCAGACAATGAGGGCAATCGTATTAAGATTGTTCGTGGAGGAGGAGCATTTGTTTTACCTGTGTTCCAAAGAAGCAATCGTTTGAGTTTATTATCTAGTAAATTAGATGTATCAACGCCTGATGTATACACTGAACAAGGTGTACCAGTAATGGCTGATGGAACGTCTATTATTAAGATTGGATCATCTGTTGAAGAAATTGCTACAGCAGCTGAACAGTTTTTAGGAAAAACGCGTGAAGAACTTGAAAATGAAGCAAGAGAAGTTTTAGAAGGTCATTTACGTTCAATTTTGGGATCAATGACGGTTGAAGAAATTTATCAAAATAGAGATAAGTTCTCTCAAAGTGTGCAAGAAGTTGCTAGTGTGGATTTAGCTAAAATGGGGCTTGTCATTGTGTCATTTACTATTAAAGAAGTACGTGATAAAAATGGCTATCTGGATTCATTAGGTAAACCCCGTATTGCGCAAGTAAAACGTGATGCTGAAATTGCTGAAGCTGAAGCAAGTAAAGAAACTCGTATTAAAAAAGCACAAGCAGAAAAAGAATCGCAAGAGGCTGAATTACAACGTCAAACTGAAATTGCTGAAGCGACGAAAGAAAAAGAATTAAAATTGGCAGCCTATAAGCAAGAGCAAGATATCGCAAAAGCCAAAGCCGATCAAGCTTATAACTTAGAAAGTGCAAAAGCTCAACAACACGTTATCGAACAAGAGATGGAAGTTAAAGTTATTGAGCGTCAAAAACAAATTGAGTTAGAAGAAAAAGAAATCCAACGTCGTGAACGACAGTATGATTCTGAAGTGAAGAAAAAAGCGGATGCTGATCGTTACGCTAAAGAGCAAGAAGCATTAGCAGAAAAAGCAACAGAAGTAGCTGAAGCTGAAGCACAACAGTTTAAAGTTGAAGCAATGGCTAAAGCGAATGCCACTCAACTTCGAATGGAAGGTCAAGCTGAAGCCGATGCTATTTTAGCTATTGGTGAGGCAGAAGCCAAAGCAAAAGAACAAATTGCAGAAGCCTTTAAACAATATGGTGAAGCTGCTGTTATGAGTATGATTATCGAAATATTACCTGAGTTAGTGAAACAAGCAGCTCAACCTTTAGGAAATATCGAGAAAATTTCAGTTGTGGATACTGGTCAAGGTGGAGAAAATAGTGGTGCAAACCGTGTCACAAATTATGCAACAAACCTTTTAGCGTCAACTCAAGAAACATTGAAAGAGACAACAGGTTTAAATGTTAAAGAGATGTTAGAGTCATTTGTAGCAAAGAAAAATGAACAATAAATCAATTAAAAATAAAAACTCCCTTAGGTATTTTTACTAAGGGGGGGTTATTGATTATAAATTTTAAAAATTATATATTAAATTGATTATATATGCAATTATTTTGCTTATGACGTTTTTTTATAGAGGATAAAAAGTGTAATTTATAATAATTATTAAATGATAAAATATTAAGTTGGTTTATTTAATTACATAAAGTTGTATTTGATAGTAAGTCGTGTCTTAGTATAATATAAAAGAATAATAACGTTATCATCCTCTTTTTACTCAATTCTATGATATATCTTCCATGCAAATTTTTCTCATTTTTCCTTAATAGTGTATTTGTTAGCGAGTTTTAGGTCAATTTTTACCTATTTATGAGAAGTTATTGGTCTAGATAGGTTCAAAGATATCCCTATAATTAGATTTACTAAGAAAAGTTCTAGGGGAGAGGAAAGAATGAATAAATTAAAAGAAAAACAATTTGGTTTGTGGATGGTATTGATTTTGCTTATTCCATATTTTATCCAACCAATTGTTGCTGTAGCAGAAGGTATTGATAGGATAGTAAAAGATACGTCAACTAATCTTGTTGATTTTAATTTTACATCAACGTCAGATAGTCCAAGTTTATCGTCGTTAAAAATACAAATCGGTAAGGAATCAACAGAAGCAGAGGAACTATTTATAAAAAGTTCTGAACCATTAAAAAAAGTATCAGCATTAAATGAATCGAAAAAAGTTTTGACTCAAATAGTTGATAATGGATTTAATTTAAGTCTTATTGGGCAAACAAATAGTTTAATGGATTTTCAATTGGAACCAGTAAATGAGAAAGTAGAGCATTGGAGCATTACCTTACCTAATGGTGAAACAAAAGAGATTCATAAAGAGATAGAATCAGAAAAAGAAAATACGTTAGTGGGTAATATAAACGAAGGAAAAGAAGAAAATGACTTAAGTAAAACGTTTAACTTAAAGAAAAAAACACGAAAATTAAGAGAACCTGGAAATATTGAATCTTTAATTGCAGAGTTAAACAATGGAAAATCATTGATTGAAAATTTAACTGTCACATTAGCAGGAAACAAACCTATTCCAAATGAAGGTATCAGACCAGATGAGCCATTGAAACTAGCAGTAAAGTGGGCTATTCCTGAAGAAGTCGCACAAGAAATGGTTGCAGGTGATTACTATGAATTTTATTTGCCGGAGCAACTTCAAGTAACTCCAAGAAGTGGGGAGTTAAAAGGCCAAGATGGGATTGTATTTGGTAACTATACATTAACATCAGATGGAAAAGTTCGGTTTGATTTTAATGATGAGATTTCACAACATGGATTTATTGAAGGTGAATTTATTCATAATCAACAACTAAAAGAAATAACAAAACCTGGTAAGGTAGAAATTCGTTTGCCTCATCAAGAATCCTTACCACCGATTGAATTAATTGTAAAATCAAATGTTGATAGTGTAATTGAAAAAAGTGGTCGTCCTGATAAAACATGGGGAGCCAATTATATCAATTGGGATATTGACATCAATAAATCAATGTCATCTTTAGTAAAACCTGAAATCCAAGATATCTTACCAAAAGGTCTAACAAAAGAGTCAATTCAAATTGTTCCATTAGATGTGGATATAAATGGAAATGTACTAGGTGAAAAAGAGTCAACATTAACTGAAAATGTTGATTATAAAGTTGACGGTGATAAAATCATCTTTTTGAAAGATGTAACAGAAGCATACCGAATCAAGTTAAAAACAAAAATCAGTTTAGAAAAGAAAAAAGAAGAAAATGGAAGACCAGAGTTTACAAACAAAGCAACTTTGGTGTTTGATGGAAAAATAAAAGAAGCTGAAGCGACTGTTTCTGCTGATTATCATAAAAACTTAACTAAAACAGGCCCTACCGAAGTTGGTGAGGGTGGTCAAATTTATAATTGGAACGTACAAGCGAATTATTTAGAAAATAACTTAGCAATAGGAACAAAAATTCAAGATAGATTTAAAATTCCGAAAGATGCAGGCTATAGTATGTCTGTTATACCAGACAGTATGGAAGTGTATAAAGTAACATTTGATGAGGATGGAAATGAATCTATAGGTGACGTATTAGATACAAGCTTTTACAAAGTTGTCGATAAAGACTCTGAAGGATTTGATATTGAATTAATAAAAGAAATAGATTATGCCATCTATATTAGTTATCAAACAAAAGTGAACGGTTATGTATCAGGGGCAGAGGAACTAGCTAATGATGTGTCAATCAATGGTGACTACACAGTGAGTAGTGGTGGTTCTGTTTCCAATCAAAATTTAAGTAAATGGTTTACAGGTGTTAATTATGAAGATAAAACATTAGATTGGCAGCTAGATGTTAACCGTGCAAAATATACAATGAAAAATTATGTTTTAACGGACAAACTTTCATCAGGTCAAACATTAATTGAAGATTCTGTTGAAATAAGAGAAGTTGATGGGACAGACCCTGTTGTCAATAAAGATTATAAAATTGAGGTAAATGGACAAGAGTTCAAAATTATCTTCTTAGGAAAATTAGCAGAACAAACAGATAAGTATTATCAAATTTACTATAAGACAGCATTTGATTTGTCTAAAGTCGATAAAGGCCACCAAAAAGAAGATGACAATATTTTTTGGAATGAGTCATCTCATGAGTGGACTGATGATAGTGGGAAGAAACAACAAGCAGATACAGGTAAAATACATGCTGATTTACAAGATAACTTTAAGTTCAATGGATCAAAATATGCAACATATAATATGAAAGAAAAATCATATGATTGGATGATTGATGTTAACGTAAATTGCCACGTGTTAGTTAATGCAACGATTGAAGATGTGATTGAAGGGCAACATGAATTAATTGATGATAGTCTAAAAATCTATGAATTAAAAGTTTACTCGAATAGTACAACAGAAAAAGAAATTGATGTCACATCGAGTATTGATTACAAAATTATTCCAGAAGGTAAAAACAAACGAATCAAAATTAATTTACCTAAAAATAGTACAAAAGCATATCGAATAGAATATCAAACAACACATAAAGGATTATTGGTTACTAAAGGTGGGGTCAAAAATAAAGCTGTTTTTGAAAATGATAAAATAAAACATGAATTATCAGCAACTGTCGAACCTACTTTTGCAGGTAAAACAATTGAAAAAACTGGTGAAGTGAATCCAGAAAATGGCAACGAAGTGTTATGGGATGCTACCATTAATCCATCTCAATCTCATTTAGAAAATGTTGTTATTACAGACAAACCCTCTTCAAATCAAATATTGGATAAAAAATCAATAAAACTTTACTCTACCACTGTTTCAAACCATTATCATTATGGAACAATTGATAAAGATAAAGAACTGGTACAAGGGAAAGATTTTGATGTTGACATTAAAACAAATGATATAACGGGTGAACAAGTTTTAACTGTTAAACTGATTGGTGAATTAGCAACCATTGATACATCCTATATTTTACGTTATGTTACGACATTAAATAATACAACAGATGCGTCGCAAGTATATGTGTCTAATAATATTAAATTAACGGCTGATCATGTAGAAAGTATGGAAACTGAAACTAAAAGTCATGTATTGGTAACAGATAATGATGCAACAGCAACAGGTAAAGCTGGAAAAATTCGCATTACGAAACATTCATCATTTGATGATAAACCATTAGAGGGCGCACATTTTGAGTTATGGAAAACAAATGCTAAACGTGAGAAAAAACAATTATTACGTTCAGGTGTGACAAATAAAGATGGTCAATGGGATTTTGGTAATATTAGACCTGGAAAATATCTTTTAGTTGAAACAAAAGCACCAGAACATTTTTTAATTAGTTCAGAATTAAAAGAAGGTAAATTAATTGAGGTGACACCTCAAGCTAACAAAACAGACATACAAGAAATCAAAGAAGTCAATGATCCAAATGAAGTGGTTGTCACAAAAGTATCTAAAGATGGCAGGCCATTATCAGGAGCAACATTTAATTTACTTGATGAATCAAAACAATTGGTTATTAACCAAACACCTCTTGTATCTGATGAAGATGGACAAATTCGTTTAAGCGAGTTAAAAGAAGGTACATATTACTTAAAAGAGTTATCAGCTCCATCAGGATATATTAGAAATGATGAATTATTACCAATTCATATTACCTCAGATAAAAGTGATGCTTTAACATTTACTAATTATCAAGGTAGTGTGTCATTTGATAAAGTTGATGGTCAAACAACTCAATCATTGAAGGGGGCAACGTTTGATATTTTATCATTAGATAATCCTGCATTATCCGTAAAAGGAATCACTGGAGATGACAATGGACATTTTAAGGTAGATGGTTTAGCTCCTGGTAAGTATCAATTAGTTGAAACCACTGCACCAACGGGATATTTACTAAACACAGATCATATATCATTTACTATTCCAGAGCACGCATCAACTGAACCAGAAACAATAAGCTTAGGACAAGTGAAAAATGTTAAAGGATCAGCTAAATTTAAAAAAGTATCAGAAGATGGTCATGCATTAAAAGGTGCAACTTTCAGAATTAAAACTAAAGGCACTCAAGATGTTGTGATAGATGCATTGACAGGTAATGACCAAGGTGAATTTGAGATAGAAGGTATTGCTCCTGGTGAGTATGTGTTAGAAGAAACGCAAGCACCAACAGGCTATATCAGAAATACAGAAGAAACACCATTCTCGATTGATAATAAGGGCAATGGAGAAATCAGCACAACCGATATTGGAAGTATCGTGAATTACAAAGGTAAAATAACATTTGACAAAGTAACGGAAACTGGCGAAAAATTAGTTGGAGCCAAATTCCAAGTAGTAAATAAAGAAACAAAAGAAGTTATCATAAAAGATGTTGAATCAGATGATAAAGGCCATTATGTTGTAGAAGGATTGGCTCCAGGAAATTATGAATTAGAAGAAACGCAAGCGCCTGAAAACTATATCCGAAACAAAGATGTTATCGCCTTTACTATTCCTACAGAAACAAATGGAAAACCAAAAGAAATTCATGTATCAGATGTTGTGAACTATCAAGGGGACGTTCATTTCAAAAAAGTTGATGAGACAAATCAACCACTAAATCACGCCGAATTCAAATTAAGTGATAAAAACACAGGAAAAGTCATTAAACAAGATATTAAAGAAGTAGCACCAGGTGAATTTACAATTAGTGGATTAGCACCAGGTGAGTATGTGTTAGAAGAAACAAAAGCACCAGAAAATTATATTTTAAATACAGAACCTTATGAATTTACGATTCAAAAAGACGAGTCAGGTAAACCTGTTGCGACTAAAATTGATGATATTGTAAACTATCAAGGCAGTATCTCATTTAAGAAAACAAACGCTCAGGGTGAACTATTAGGTGGTGCGGTGTTCTCAGTAAGAGATGCTGAAACAAAACATGTTGTAGTAGATTCTATTAAAGAAACAACTAAAGGTGAATTTACGTTAACTCACTTAGCGCCAGGAAATTATGAGTTAATTGAAACCCAAGCACCTGAAGGCTATGTGTTAAATACTAAGCCAATGACGTTTAGCATTGATGGTAAACAAAAAGGTCAACCAAAACAATTAGAATTAGATAATGTTTTAAACTATCAAGGTAGTGTGTCATTTTCTAAAGTAGATGACAAAGGTAACGCACTTTCTGGCGCAACATTTAAATTGTTTAATAAAGATTCAGGTGAAGTTGTAAATAGTGAGATTACTGAGGCAAGTAAAGGACAATTTACTATTACTGATTTAGTACCAGGTCATTACTCATTAGAAGAAGTGACAGCTCCAACTGGATTCGTTAAAAACACTCAGCGTATTGATTTTACAATAGACAATCAATCAGAAGGTAAACCAAGTGTTGTTACACTAGACGCGTTTACTAATTATCAAGGTAGTTTATTGATAAAGAAAACGAGCGAAGAAGGAATATTACTTTCAAATGCTGTATTTGAATTAAGCCGTGTAATCGATGGTAAACATCAAGTTGTGGCGACAGATTTAACAACAGATTTATTAGGACAAGTTTCTATAGAAGGACTAGCTCCAGGTGAGTATGTTGTGAAAGAAATTAAAGCCCCAGCTGGATATAAATTAAACACACAAGAGTTTACTGTGACTATTGAAAGTAGTCATTTAGGTATGCCAGAGAAGTCTGTTGTATCAGTTACTGACTATCAAGGAAGCATTCAAATAACTAAAACGGATAAAGATTCAAACTTATTATTAGGTGCAGTATTTGCCATAAGAGATGTTCTTTCAAATCAAATCGTGAAAAATAACCTAACAACAGATAGTACTGGAAAAGTAATGACTGGCCAATTAATGCCAGGAGATTATGAATTAGTTGAAACCAAAGCTCCATCAGGATTTATGAGAAATGAAAAACCATTACCTTTTCATGTGTCAACTGAAGACAATGGCCAACCAAAAGCACTAGAATTAACGATGATTAATTACAAAGGAAGCATGTTATTAGAAAAAGTAAATGCTTCAAATGAACTATTAACTGGTGCTGTATTTAACTTACTTGATGGTGTGACAAAAGAAGTTTTAAGAGAAGGTCTTTCAGTAGATGAAAAAGGACAACTTTTAATTGAAGAACTATCACCAGGTCGTTATGAATTAGAAGAAACACAATCCCCAACAGGTTACATGATTAATAAAGAAAATGTAGCGTTTATTATTTATGATAAGTCATTTGACCAACCAGAAGTTATAAAAGAAACATTTGTAAATTATCAAACTCAAGCAGAATTTAAAAAGACAGATGCAAATGGCCAACCATTAAAAGATGCGACATTTGATTTATATGATAAAACGAATGGAACTAAAATTAAGGAAAATCTTGTGTCGAATCAAACTGGGAAAGTTGCTTTAGACAACTTATCACCAGGCGACTATGAATTAGTTGAAACTAAGGCTCCAGCAGGGTATATTTTAAATACTAAAAAAGTATCCTTTAAGGTAGAAGACGGACACGAAGGTAAACCAGAAGTGATGACATTAAAAGATGTTGTAAACTATCAAGGAACTGTGGAATTTACCAAAGTTGATGACACAGGCAAAGGTTTAGAGGGCGCTATTTTTAAAGTTGTAGATAAAGAAGGTAAAACTGTTCAAGAAAATATTACAGGTGATAAAGCCGGTAAGTTTGTCATCGACAATTTATCACCAGGTGACTATGAATTAGTTGAAACCAAAGCCCCAACAGGGTATGAAAGATTAACAACAGCTATTAAATTTACAGTTAATCCAAAAGAAGAAGGACAAGTTAAATCTATCCAATTGGAAAACATTGTAAATAAAAAAATTGTACCTGAACCAGATACATCAGAGTCAAGTACAAGTGAAACAAGTACAAGTGAAACAAGCACAACAAGTGCAAGCGAAACAAGCACAAGTGAAACAAGTACAAGTGAAACAAGTACAAGTGAAACAAGCACAAGTGAAACAAGTGCAAGCGAAACAAGCACAAGTGAAACAAGTACAGGTGAAACAAGTACAAGCGAAACAAGCACAAGTGAAACAAGCACAAGCGAAACAAGTACAAGTGAAACAAGTACAAGTGAAACAAGTACAAGTGAAACAAGTACAAATGAAACAAGTACAAGTGAAACAACTGCTAATCATACATCAGCTATGAGTGAAAGTAATCATTCGAATAGTTCTGACACTAATAAAAAATCAGATGCAACACATTTACCCCAAGCAGGTGAAAATATGACGAAGCATTGGGTATTAACGATAATAGGATTAATATTGATTATAAGTATGATGGTTGTATACAAAAAAAGGCAAAAATAGCATGTTGAGGCAAGGGATATTTTCTCTTGCCTTTTAAAATTTTATGAAATAAAATCTATTAATTGAGATTTTATGTTATACTAGAGCGTGAATTTCTACTAACTAAGTAATAACTACATAGAAAAACTAAGAGGAGTCTATATATGGGATTTGATCAACAAAAAGAAGTCGATAGAAGAAGAACATTTGCTATTATTTCGCATCCGGATGCTGGTAAAACAACGATCACCGAGCAATTACTATTATTTGGTGGCGCGATTAGAAATGCTGGAACCGTAAAAGGTAAAAAAACTGGGAATTATGCTAAATCAGACTGGATGGACATTGAAAAACAACGTGGGATTTCGGTTACAAGTTCTGTGATGCAATTTGATTTTCAAGGAAAACGCGTCAATATCTTGGATACTCCTGGACATGAGGACTTTTCTGAAGATACTTACCGTACATTAATGGCTGTCGATAGTGCAGTCATGGTCATTGATAGTGCTAAAGGGATTGAAGCACAAACTAAGAAACTATTCCAAGTGTGTCGTATGCGTGGGATTCCTATTTTTACTTTTATTAATAAACTGGATAGAGATGGTCGTGAACCACTTGATTTACTAGAAGAATTAGAAGAAGTGTTAGAAATTGATTCTTATCCAATGAACTGGCCAATTGGTATGGGAAAAGGATTTGAAGGATTATATGATATTTACAATAATCGTATAGAAATTCATCGTCCTGATCGTTTTGATGGGGAAAGATTCTTACCACTTAATGAGGATAGAGAATTAGAAATAGACCACCCATTAAAAGAGCAATCAATTTTTTCTCAAGTAATGGAAGAAGTTGAGTTATTACTTGAAGCTGGAAATGAATTTTCAGAAGAAAAAATTGCCAAGGGTGAATTAACACCAGTATTCTTTGGTTCTGCTTTGACAAACTTTGGTGTGGAAACATTTCTAGAAACGTTTTTACAATTTGCGCCAAAACCAAGCGAGCATGAAACAAAAGATGGTGGCGAAGTGAGTCCTTATGACAAAGACTTTTCTGGATTTGTCTTTAAAATTCAAGCAAATATGAATCCAGCTCATAGAGATAGAATTGCATTTGTTCGGATTTGTTCAGGGAGCTTTGAAAAAGGCATGGAAGTTAAGTTAGCTCGTGAATCGAAAAAAATTAAGTTAAATAACTCAACCCAGTTTATGGCTGATTCTCGTGAAATCGTAGAAGAAGCAGTGGCTGGTGATATTATTGGGTTGTATGATACAGGAACTTATCAGATTGGTGATACCTTATTTACTGGTAAAGATAAGATTGAATTTGAAGATTTACCACAATTTACGCCAGAGTTATTTATGAAAGTTACGGCGAAAAATGTGATGAAACAAAAGTCATTTCACAAGGGACTGTATCAGTTGGTGCAAGAAGGTGCTATTCAATTATATAAAACTTATTTAACTGAGGATTATATTATCGGGGCAGTTGGACAGTTGCAGTTTGAAGTATTCAAACACCGTATGTTAAACGAATACAATACTGAGTTAATCATGGAACCAATGGGAACAAAAATCGCTCGTTGGATTGATCCATCTCAGTTAGATGAAAAAATGAGTTCAAGTCGAAATATCTTAGCAAGAGATAGATTCGACCAACCATTATTCTTATTTGAAAATCAATTTGCGATGCGTTGGTTTGCGGATAAATATCCAGAAGTGGAATTGAAAACATTGTTATAAAATCCGTTGATATAATAGTTTTTTAGCATGTTTAAAATAAATTTTACATAAAAATTTAAGCACTTCGCGTTGGTTCTGTAGTTCATAAATCTCTTTTCTATCCGGATTTACTGGATTAGGAAAGAGGTTTTTTATTAATGACTTTAGTCAGTTGAGCACGAAATCGTGTGAAACAGAAAAACCACGCGTATTGCGCGTGGAAGAAATAGCTTTAGCGTTAAGAAACTCCTTTCGATATACTAAAAAGTGGCTACCAACCGCAATAAGAGTATCGAAAGGAGTTTCTTTATGTCTAATGACGATAAAAGTTTAGCACACACAAGGTGGAATTGTAAGTATCATTTAGTATTTACCCCAAAATATAGAAGGAAAGTAATTTATGGGGAGTTAAGGAAAGATATAGGAAAAATATTGAGAAAGTTATGCGAGATGAAAGATGTAGAAATAATAGAGGCATACGCAATGCCAGATCATATTCATATGCTAGTAAAAATACCTCCAAAACAATCGGTGTCAGGTTTTATGGGATTTCTTAAAGGAAGAAGTGCTGTCTTAATTCATGAGCAACACGGAAATTTGAAATATAAATATGGAAATAAAAGTTTTTGGTCTAAAGGATATTATGTGAGTACTGTGGGATTGAATCAGAAGACAATCCAAAAATATATTCGAGAACAAGAGTCTGATGATAGAGTAAGGGATAGTATAAGTAAACGTGAATACATGGATCCATTTAAAAAATAGAAAGTTTCTCGAATTGCGGTTGGCGGTCTTTTAAAAGGCTCTCTTTAGAGAGTATGTAGGTAACGAGCCCTTCTAGGGCTATTAAAAAGCCACCCGTTTTCACGGGTGGATATTTACTTTGGAATTGTGTTTTGACATCGTAGTTAAAGAATTTTTAATCTGAAAATCAATTAGCAATCTAAATGAGCCAGATAGTTTAGCCGAGTTAATTTGACAAATGACGTACATTTTATCAAAAAAGGTTATATATTTATATATTACACGTTTAATTTTAACTTTTATTCAGGTAATCCGCTAATGATTTAAGAGATGTGGGCATACATTTTGTCTCCTAAAAGTGGAATTTTTATCGTTTTGTTGTATACAACTCCTTTGAATAGTTTAATAAAATTGATTAAAATAGGGGAAAGAAAAGAGGAATATTATGTTGATTATTGGTAAAAATATTAAAACATATCGTATAAAAGAATCCTTAACGCAGACTGAATTAGCTGAGATAGTTGGTGTATCAAAGTCTTCGGTATCTAAATGGGAAACCAACCAAACTTATCCAGACATTGATTTATTACCTAAGTTGGCGACTATTTTTGGTATCTCAATAGATGAATTAATCGGTTACCAACAATCTATGAAAAAAGAAGCTATTCAAACATTATACAATATATATTCTAAACGTTTTTCCTTAGAGCCTTTTGATCAAGTTTATGAAGATTGCGTTGGTACCATCATACATATTATGCAAGTTCAGAAGTGTTATTACAAATGAGTGTTTTATTAATTAACCATCTAAATCTTTTAGATAATGAATTTAAAAAAAAAGAAATATTACAATCAATTATAGAATATATGAATAGAATTAAGCAGTTGTCAATCGATGTGAATCAAATGTCTTATGCTAATACTATTGAATCAATGTGTAATATGCAACTTGGATTTCCAGATAAAACAATCGAATTATTAGGAAGAGATGTACATGTCTATGTTGGTGAAGATCAGTTACTAGCTAGAGCATATGATTTTCAAGGAGATCATTTAAAAGCTTCTCAAATTAGACAAGTTGCACAATATCAAAGTCTTATGTGCTTGTTAATTATGAGTAGTGATTCTTTGATGGAAAGTGAAAAATCATTGAAAGAAATTGATGAAATTATGGAAAAAATAACATCAATAATGACATTATTTGATTTAGAAACATTGAATCCAGGTCTGCAGGCAACATTATATAATAATGCGTTTATAACATATACTTCTCATCGTTGTGTTGATAAGGGGATTGAAATGTTAAAAAAAGTTGTAATGATTTTAACCACATTGGTTTATCCCCTTACGTTGCATGGAGATGAGTACTTTAACCAATTGGATGAATGGATAAGTAAACAAACATACATTGGAACACAAATGCCACGTGATAGCGAGTTAGTTATTCAAAGTCTTATTGAGTTTTATACACACTCTCCCTTGGTTGTGGAAACATATAAAGATAATGAAGATTATCTTTTGTTAATAAATAAATTAATTCAATTTAAGGAGAAAAAATATGACAACAATATCATTTGAACAAATTAAAGAATATCTTCCATTTTTGGTTCCGTTGATAGTGATTCAATATGGATTAGCTTTTTACTGTTTGGTTAAATTATTTAAGCAAAAAAGTGTACATTACTTAAATAAATGGATTTGGTCTATACTTATTTTATTTATCCAGTTTATTGGACCAATCATTTATTTAATGACTGAAGGGAAAGAAAATGAATGATTTTAAGTTTGTCAAATGTATCAAAATCTTTTGGATCTCACAAAGTGTTAGATAATGTTAATCTAGATGTATCCTCTGGGGAAGTTATTGGTTTAGTTGGAAAAAATGGTGCTGGAAAGACAACGTTAATGAATTTGCTGCTTGGTTTTTTTAAGCTCGATAATGGTGAAATTATGGTTAATAATCAATTCGTCAAGTTTGGGGGACAGCAGACCAATCGAGATATTGGTTACTTACCTGACGTACCCCAGTTTTATTCATATATGACTAGTACACAATATTTATCGTATTGCGGAGAATTATTTGGAATGTCAAAATCTGAGATAGATATGCGAACTCATGAGGTATTAACACTTGTTGGATTAGAAAAAGACAAGAAAAAGATAAGGGGCTATTCTAGAGGGATGAAACAACGATTAGGGATGGCTCAAGCTATATTCCATTCACCGAAGTTGTTGATCTGTGATGAACCTATGTCAGCGTTAGATCCAATAGGAAGACAGGCAATGATTTATATACTGGAGGAAATCAAAAAAACGACAACAATTATATTTTCAAGTCATGTATTGGAAGATGTGGAACGTTTATCTTCTCGTATCATTTTATTAAATGATGGAAGTCTTAAAAATTTTTCACCAAGTAAAATGTCTTCTAAGCAATGGAAGATAGAGTTTGATCAATTGATTGATGTCGATGAATGGTTTAGTGATTGTAAAGTAATCTCTAAAGTCAAAAATACGTATTTAGTGCAAGTTAAAGAGGAAAATATTTTTCAGCACCATTTCTATCAAACTTGTTTAGTTAAGGACATTTACCCAATAAAAATGGAGAAATATTATGAGACACTGGATGAATTGTTTTTGGAGGTGGTAAAATGAGGGCGTTTCATGCATGTGTCAAAAAAGAGGTCAGAGAACATTGGGTTTATAAAAGATGGCAAATAATATCATTACTTTTTACTTTTTTTGGTATATTAAGTGTATTTACAGCAAAATATATGCCAGATTTGATGGGTTATTTTTTATCTAGTGAATTGGTCAAGTCATTTCCAACCCCAATAGTTCAGGATGTTTGGGTTCAGTTTTTTAAAAATATTGGACAAGTTGGCGTGTTAGTTGTCGTTGTTTTATTTAGTAGTCTGTTTACATCAGAATACCAAAATCACACACTCATCCTACCATTAAGTAAAGGTGTGTCACGTTGGAAAGTATTATTAAGTAAGTGGAGTGTAGCTTGTGCTGTGTTCAGCATACCATTTTTGATAGCAATAGGAGTTACACAAATATATAGTATGTTGTACTTCAAACAAGATAGTTTAGTTAATATTCCTGAAGCTTTATTATCTCAGTGGGTATTTGTTTGTTTTTTAATCACATTAATTGTCTTTTTTAGTTCATTTGTTTCGACAAATAGTCAAGTGTTAATCGGTGTATCGAGTGTCTTGTTATTATGTTTTGTTGTATCCATTTTTTTGGAAAATGGCAAGTATCTGCCCTTATTCTTGGCAACGTCAGTAAATCAATTAATTGCGAATACTGTAAACAAACAAGATGTTTATTTTAGTATGATAATTACTCTGATTGTTAGCATACTATTATTAGTTGTCAGTTTATTTTTGTTTAATAAGAAAGAAATAGACTAAAGGAACAGCACAGATCCAAATAACATTGTGGACAATGATAGAAAGTGTTTAAAACAAGTGTTATAGTACCATTAGGAGTTACAGAATTGTGGCTCTTTTTTTGTGAAAAAGAGTTTGGTTGATTCATAAAAATAGAAGTAATATTAAATTAATTCATATAAATTGGAAGCTTAACAAATGAGAGGAATAACTCTAGAGCACATGAGTTATCTATAATTAATGAAAAGTTATTAAAAGGGTTAATGATATTTGGGTATTTTTCTTGTATTCATTCATTTAAATAAAGTGATATAATTGAACGGACTGAGGGTAAAATCGATAATACAACTAGAAGCATTAAAAAAATATCCGAAATACCTCAGGAAAAAACTTGAGTATTGAGATGAAGCAGATTGGTTGTCAATAGTCCAACGTTTTTTGTTAGATAAGTGATATGATTGTACAAATTAGAAGATATAGCCTCACAAATTCCAATCATAAGAAATGATATTTTTTTCGTGAAGGCAAGCTATTGCTAGTAGGCTATTTAATACAGTGACCTCAACTTTAGTGTTAGGTTTTGAGATTATTGGCATATCTAAGGAATATTCTTTAAAGATATTTTTAAAGTTATTACCTTATGTTCAAAAAAATGACTAAAATTGAGATAGACTTGAAAGTGATCATATGCAAAAAGAAGGATTAATTAATGATGGGAAAGAAAGTCGTTAAGTAAACGAATAATGCGATTCATAATTTAACAGTTAAATTATGAAGTACGTGAATTTAGCTTCTTTTAGAGAATTACCAATAATAATACAAGGAGATAAGGTAATAAATTGTCATCTGAATTAAAGAAGTATGTATTAATACCGAAAGAGCAGTTGTGTGAACACTAAGAATAAAAAAAGTGAGGTTATATCAATGTCGGATGAACTTATAAATTTATTACAGACTAAAAAAATTGATGAATCTAAGTTAACTAGTGCCTCTATTATGAATACAGTAATTAGAGAAAATAACGGGAAATTTTAGCAGTCAAAATATCGAGAAATCAATCTATTGCATAGACGGCAAAGCGTGAGTTCCTAGAAAATATACATCATCTGTTCCAAATATGAAACTCAAAAAATAACGGAAATTGAAGATCAAAAATTAGAGCGTAGATATCGAGCTATTTTTTTTCTGAAATGAACAATTTTATTAATTTTCATGTGTCATTTCAACTAGTAAATTGTAATTAGAAAGGGTAGAAGATAGTGAATGAATATTCATTAGGAGAATTTATAAAGCCGTCCGATTGTTAAATTAATAGTTATTATATTTAAATAAAAAAATAAACAATAGCTTAGTTAAATTTATGGAGGAGAAAAAAATGTGCTTTAAATCAATATTTCAAATACCAGACTTGAGTTATAAGTGGAAGTATATTGGAAGTGATGGAAAAAAAGAAAGATGGATGTATCAGACAGAATTAATTGTACAGAAATTGAATCCCGCTGGTATTGTTAATAGGAAAAACTATGTAATAGAAATAGGATATGAAACTGAAAAAGAGTCAACAGTACCATTAAATAAGAAAAAAATAGTACTTCTTGATATAGCTACTAGGACTATGGCGTCTAAAAGATACCCTGATAATCACCAAACATATATTTTTTTTGGGATGGAAGATATATTTCAAATAAAAAGAAGATGGGGGAAAACAATATTAGTACCTATTCAAGACTTACCTCGCATGGATAGAAAAATTGAAAGAATAATAGAAAAAGTATACAAATAAAAAATTCATTTTTTTGTGGTGTAAATATAGTGGGTGTTTTTTTTATCACAGGATGGCGTTAATAAGAAATGGTAAATGAGTATAAAAAGTTCTGGTTAAAGTTTTATGATTTGCTTATGTTTTAAAAGGAAATGTGGTTAGGGTTTGTCAAGTTAAGTGTGTAAGTAATTTTAAATAATAATAGAACGACAATTTGACAATGAGTCGTCCTGTGATAATCTTCGAGGATAAGAGGGCATTTTTAATAAAGCTCTTGTCCCGATAAAAATT
This sequence comes from Vagococcus sp. JNUCC 83, assembly GCF_053667615.1. Taxonomy (NCBI): domain Bacteria; kingdom Bacillati; phylum Bacillota; class Bacilli; order Lactobacillales; family Enterococcaceae; genus Vagococcus; species Vagococcus sp. JNUCC 83. The sequence continues at coordinate 348,379 of NZ_CM132204.1, forward strand.
CACAGGACGAGAGACTCGTTGTCAAATTATATATATCCAACCTATTTTGATTAGTACCGATTATATTTTTCAACTCGTTTTGAAAAAGAATCATTAACAGTTAATTGATTAAGCACCATAGCCCAATTGTGAACGTGTCCACCTTCCCATTTACTTTGAAGTTCTTTTACTCGAAGATATAGCAGCTTAAGAAGGGCATTCTCATTAGGGAAAGCGCCTTTTTTAGTTACCTTACGGAAACTTGAATGAACACTCTCTACAGCATTTGTTGTGTACATTATTTTTCGAATAGCTGATCCATAATCAAATAGTTGTTCAACATGTTGAAAATTTCTTTTCCAAACATCAACAGCTCCTGGATAAATAGCCCACTTTGTTTGAAAGGTATCAAAAGCTGTTTGAGCAGCTTTTAAAGAAGAAGCGCTGTAAAAAGACTTCATATCCTTACAAACTTCTTTATAACTCTTACTTGGTACATAGCGAAGGGCATTTCTAACTAAATGAACTAAACAACGTTGAACCACAACGCCTGGGAAAATAGCTTTAGCACCATTTTCAAGTCCTGATACGCCGTCCATTGAAATAAATAGAATATCTTCAACTCCACGCTCTTTAATCTCATCAAAAATCTGCATCCATCTGTTTTTTGATTCTGTTTGATTTAACCAAAGGCCTAAAATTTCTTTATTTCCTTTTAAATCATAGCCAAGAATTGTATACACTGCACATTCTTTCACTTCATAATTTTCTCTTAGAGTGACATACATACAATCAACAAACAAGAAGGCATAGCATTTGGCCAGAGGTCTGATTTGCCATTCCTCAAGTTCTGATAATATTTGATCTGTGATATCCGACACCATGTCATGAGAAATAGTAAAGCCATAAATATCTTCAATTGTCGAGGCAATATCTCGTTGACTCATGCCTTTGGCATACATAGAAAGAACTTTACTTTCAATACTTGAAACGTCTTTGCTTCTTTTAGGAATAATTTCTGGTTCAAAAGAAGCATCTCTATCTCTTGGAACCTGAATGTCTAATTCACCGAAACTTGTTTTTAACTTTTTATTTCCATATCCATTCCGTCTGTTTTGAGTTTCTTTTTCTTGTCTTGACTGATTCTCATAACCTAAATGATTATCTAATTCTCCACGTAGCATAGCTTCAAACATCGGTCCAAAAACATCTTTTAAAGCTTCTTGCATATCTTCAACCGATTCTGGTTGATAGATGTCAATAATTGATTGAGCTAACTTCGCTGATTTTTGGTCTCTTTTCTTTTTAGCCACAGCTTCTCACTCCTTTAATCTATTGTAAAAAAAGAAAAACCGCGAAGCAACCCACTACCTAAGATGGTAGGTTACTTACACAGTTTATATTACACTCTCATATTATTTTAGTAATTTATCCAAATCAAGTGGTACAACATAATTTATCACAGTTAATCCTTTTTTATTTCTGAAACGTTGGGTTCCCGATTCAAAAATAGTATAGAGCTTGTCACCTGAAACCGATATTTGCTCTAAATAAGGTGGTGCTTCTATCACTTTTACAGCATCTTTTTCAAGAAATACATTGTCATCTCCTAATTCGTAGACAAGTATTTTAGAATTTTTATCCCCATAAGAACGTGATAACAGCATATAATTTTTATAAAATGTAATGCCTTGAATTTGTGTTCCTACATGCATTTTTTCTTCTGGTGATAGAGTTTTATCATCATCTACTAATTCTTTTTTTCCGTGTAGTGTGGTATCAAAAACGCCATCCTCGTTAAATTGATATTTTTCTAAAATCGCTTTGTGATCGACTGAGAAATAGCCAACATACAGGGCATCATCATGATAAGTAACATAAGAAGATTTTTTTATACCATCTAATGTAATTTCTTGATCATAGACAATTGGTATATAATTTTCTTTCATATCATATGCTTTGAGTTTATCCATAGAAAAAGCCACTAGTTCTGCTTGATCATTATCAGTAGAAGAACAAACCCAAATATTTTTTGCCACAGGATCGTATGTTATTCCTCCAACATGGGGATTTCCTTTTAGAATAATTGTTTTAACATAGTCATGTGTTTTTTTATTTAGGACATAAATTACTGAATGATGTTTTTTATCATGACTGTATGATGAAATAAGTAAATAATCTCCTGCAATCGTCACGCCTTGAGGGTCCATTGACTTACTAATACTTTTTTTACCAGGATTATCCAATGTAGGAACAATGGTTTCTTGAAGGCCTGGAATGGGATAAACATCTCCCTCAGATATATCAGAGAAAAAGGTGAAATTATAAAAGGTAGCGTATTGTTTTTTTAACACTTTTTCTTGTTTTGGAAGGTTGTAGTGTGCCACTACGCGTGATTTTTGCTGACAACCACTTATTAATAGAAGTGATAAAATAAGTAAAACTAATGATATTTTTTTCATAGAATGTCTTCTTTCTTAAAATGATACCGTTAGCATAACTGAAAATAAAGTTAAAAACAATGTTATTTATTAAGATGATTTATTTAAACATATCAGTTTTATTGGTGAATACTAAATTAGTGTTAAAATAAAGATGAACATATAAGGGGAGAACAATGAAATCAGACAATACATAAAGAACTAAAAACATGGTCAAATCGACGGGATGGTTTATTGTAGGGGTTATCATAACCACTATTGTGATTAAATTGTTTAAAAAATTTTATTTTGAGGGTAAATATTATGAATATTATGATGATAGTGTGTTTGTTGATTGGATTCATATTACTAGTATCAAGCATTATTTTTTATTTGTTAAAAGAAAAATCGGTGATTTTTATTGCTGGTTTCAATAGCTTAACTACAGAGGAACAAGAAAAATATGACACATTGAAGCTTAGTATAGATGTTAGAAATCAATTATTTAAATGGTCTTTTGTGTTATTTTTAGGTGGATTATTGTCTTTGTATAATGAATATTTTGGGGTAGGAGCCATGTTTATTTGGTATTTACTCCTTGTTAATAATATGGGGTTAAATAGTTTTGAGAAATACAAAAAGGACTGATTGCTAGTCAGTCCCTTTTGCTATTTACTAATTCAAATTCTTTATTCTTTAACTCATAAATGGTATCACATTTTTTTGCAACATCTTGTTCATGTGTCACGATAATAATGCATTTGTTTTGATTATGCGCAACCTCCTGAAATAAGGACACAATATCCTGAGATGTTTGATCATCTAAATTTCCAGTGGGCTCATCTGCGACAATTAAATCATGGTCACAACATAATGAACGGACGATGGCGACTCGTTGTTGTTGTCCACCTGAAAGCTGTGTGACGGGTTTAACAGCTAACGTGTCGTCAATCCCAACTTTATTTAAATGCTCAAGAGCGTATTCTTTTTTATTATCTACTTTAGTTTGGCAGATGCTCATAGCAGTTAATACATTGTCTAAAGCTGACATGTAAGGGAGTAAATTGTATGATTGAAAAATGGTTGATACATCATTTTTACGGTAATTTCTTAAACCAATTGAATGAATGTCTGTATCATTATAATAGATGATCCCTTCTTTTGGGACGTCTAATCCAGCAATAAGTGAAAGAAATGTCGTCTTTCCAGAACCACTGGCACCAAGTATGGCATATATGTTACCAGCTTTAAAATCTAAATCAACATGTTTATAGAGAAAGTCCTGTTCATTTGTATACCAGTAACCAATATCTTTTGTTTTAAGCATATAGATTCCTCTTTTCTAAGTAGTTAATATTTTTTTCGGTTGTAAGCGAAGAATGCCAAGTGATGATAACAGGATTGATAGGAAACTAATCAGTAATCCCAGTCCAGTAAGTTTTAGTATATCTGAACCACTCACTGAAATATTTAAATTGTCAATTTCGGTTGCAATTTCTTGTGAACTAGCACCCATCGTACCAAGTCCACCGCGCATACCACCACCAGATGGCTTATTAGGCATTTGATTGTCTTCACCGCCAGGTTGTCCACCACCAGGACCACCTTGATTTGTTTGAGTCTGAGAGGACTGACTTTGTTGATTAATCAATTGTTCACCGACAACATTTCCAACAATGTTTCCACTGAAGGTTGCAATAATTAATGCGACAATCATACAAACGACTATTTCACTGAAAAATTGTAAAATGACTTTAAAACGTGATTCACCAAGTGATAGTAATACACCAATTTCATAGCGACGTTCACGAATCGTCATCATGACAATCAGTGTTAAGATTATAATGCCCGCAATAGCAACTAAAATAACAATATTTTTTGCAAAACTAGCGACATTGTTAAGAGGTGATAACATTTGTTGATAAGCTTGATCATTTGTTTGTAGACTAAAAGAGTCGGTATCGATTAATTTTTCTGCTTCTTTAACAAAAGTATCCATCTCTTTAGGATCAGATAAAGTATAGGTTGCAGAGTCAATCGTTCCTTTTGCATCATCACCTTTTAACGTATTAGCAAAAGTATAAGAGCTATAAATTGTATTGGCTGGATTTAAGAAATTAAAACGCATGCCCATACTATCACCTGATTCAGACGTTGTATAAATCCCTTTTACTGTCATTTTATATGTTTTAGTTTCATCGTCAGAGTTTTTTAATGTAAAAGTATCCCCAACTTTTAAATCATTTGCTTCGGCTAATGTTTTTTCAATCACAACGTTATCTGTGTCTATATCATCTGAAGTTATAGCTTCTCCACTCGTGATTTTTGCGGTGCCTTCTTCAAAGGCAGAAGCCATTGATTGATCGACCACACCACTTATTTGAAAGTCACCTTGACTCATCCCTGCCATTGGTCCGCCTTGTTTTCCACCGTCAGGAGCGTTTTGATTTTCATTTGAAGAGTTTTCTGTTGATGATTCCGTTTCACTACTAGAAATGGAGGTAATGTTGTCCCCAGCCGTTGCAGATGTTGATGAGACAAAAGAATATGATTTGACATTGTCTAGTTTTGCAATCTTTTCAGCATCTTCAAGTGATACAGGGGTTAAACTAAAACTACCAGGGTCAGGTCGTTCACCACTTTCCGAATTCTGTTGTTTTTTCATTCCAGCTTCTCTATTTGCACTGAGTGTTACTTGAGCACCAATACTTTTTTTAGCATTTTCAGTTGCTGTGACAGAAGCTCTTTGAATGGTTAGTCCAGCTAAAACAAAAATTAAAATTGCTGAAAACACAGCACATAACAAAATCGTTCGCCCTTTTTTTGCTTTCATGCTTAGTAATGCTCGCTTGATAAAATCCATAATAATCCTCCTAAATATTTCTCTAAGTGATTATTACTTTAAATAACTTACCTTAAAGCTAACTTAAAATAGCATGAATTATTTTTGTCGCTTAACTAATCATTTTTAGTCCAATAGAAGAAAGTAAAATAACTAGAATACATACTAGACGTTTCCAATCTTTGGATTCATTAAAAAAAATCATACCAATAATCGATCCACCAACAACGCCAATACCAGTCCATATAGCATAACCAGTTCCCATAGGAATTGTGTTTAGTGCCATGCTTAGTAAAGTTAAACTCACTCCAAATCCTAAAATAATAAATAGTACAGTGGAGAATGTTCGCTTTATAGATAAACGGTTAATCATCGTGACACCAAACATTTCAAATAGTCCTGCGGCAATTAAAATCATCCAATCCATATTATTTTTCCTCCTTGATATTTTTTTCAGGTGTTAATAGTTTTAAACCAACGACACCGCTAATAAGCAATAAAATGAGTATCAATTTTACTAAATTTAGCGTAGAACCAAAGATTAGTATATCCGATAGAACAATGCCAACTGTTCCCAATCCAACAAACACAGCATAAACTGTCCCTGTAGGTAATGCACTTGTGGCTGAAATCATTAAATAATTACTTAAAATAATCAGTGAAATTGTCAACATCCATTGGGGTATTGTGCTCGAGTGAGTTAACCCAATGACCCAAAATATTTCCAAACCTGCTGCTAAGATAACTTTTGTCCATTCTTTATTCATTTCTATTCCTCCTTTTAAAATAAAAAAGCCTGAAAGACACTGTTAAAAAAACAGTATCTCCCAGGCTTTTATCCTTCCGTGACATAGATAAATCATCTATGAGTTTTCTCTTGGACCAGACTAATACAGTCGTACTACGGAACCCTAGAAAACTTAATATATGTAATTGTTTGTCATTCTAGCAAACTATAAATCTCTCGTCAACTAAAATTAAAAATTAGAATGTATCGTTTGTTTGCTTCTTTCATGGTAATATGAATGAAAAAGGTATGAGGGTATGAAAGATTTTTTACAAACTGATCGGCTAGAGACGTTATTTTCTTATCAACAAGCAGTGGATTTGTATCCTGATATGTATCCATTTTTAGAGGATGGGTCGTATAATGAGGAGATGTTTTTTCTTACATATACAACATTAAAAAGTGTGTTAACTGATTTATTATTTAAAGAGGATAAGGTAATCATTTTAATAAATAAATATCCGCTACTTAATAAAAATAAAACAGATAAAATTCTCCATAAAATAGTGAAAAATATAAGAGAAATTACCTTGTCTGAACAAACCTTTGATTGTTTTAATGATGATATAGATGATTATCATCGATTGCAAATTGAAACAACTTGTTCCAATATAAAGTGGAAGAAGTTGATTCTTTGTGTAATTAATCAAGATTTTCCAGATAGACGACCACAGTTTAAAATAAAAAATTCTCTACGAACACCTGAAATATACTTGATTAATCCAATATCTGAACTAATGATTCATATTTATGATGATCGAGGATATATCATTTATAGTAATGACAAAACCAAAATAAAGAAACAGATTAAATAATGAGGTGACCAATAGTGAAGAAAAAAGTGATGTTAGTATTTGGTACACGTCCAGAAGCGATAAAGATGTGCCCACTTGTCAAAGAATTAGAAAAACATGATGAATTTGAAACAGTTGTCTGTGTCACAGGGCAACATAGAGAAATGCTAGATCAAGTATTGAGTGTTTTTAATGTTGTACCTCAATATGATTTGGATATTATGAAATCACAACAAGATTTATTTGATGTGACAACAAATATTTTAGAAAAAATTAAACCAATATTGTTAAAGGAAAAGCCTGATATAGTTTTGGTGCATGGTGATACGAGTACCTCATATGCCTCAGCCTTAGCAGCGTTTTATTTGCGCATACCAGTGGGGCATGTAGAAGCTGGGCTTAGAACGCATAATATTTTTTCACCTTTTCCAGAAGAGTTTAATCGTCAATCTATTAGTTTAATTTCTACATTAGATTTTGCGCCAACAATTCGAGCCAAAGAAACACTAATGAAAGAAGGAAAAAAGGCTGACAGTATTTTTGTTACGGGAAATACAGCGATTGATGCCTTGCAAACAACGGTAAAAGATGAGTATGCAAGTGATATTCTTGAATGGGTTGCAGACAGCCGATTGATTGTCTTGACTGCGCATAAGCGAGAAAATCATGGACAACCTATGAAAGAAATGTTTCAAGCGGTGAAAACTATCGTTGATAAACATGAGGATGTTAAAGTAGTGTATCCCATTCATATGAATCCTGCCATTCAAACATTGGCTAAAGAGATCTTTGGAAACACAAAACGAGTGAAACTGATTCCTCCAATGGAAGTCATTGATTTTCATAATCTACTAGCTAAAAGTTATTTGATTATAACTGATAGTGGTGGCATACAAGAAGAAGCACCATCACTTGGAAAGCCAGTACTTGTCATGCGTGATACAACAGAGAGACCTGAAGGCATAGAAGCCGGTACTTTGAAACTGGTAGGAACGCATGAAGCAGTTATTTTTAAGGAATTGGATAACTTATTGACAGATGAAGAGAGTTATAAATCTATGTCTACAGCAAGCAATCCTTATGGTGATGGGACAGCTTCTCAACAAATTGCGACTATCTTAAAGAATAAATTATAACAAATAAAAGTTTTAGAGATTTCTCTAGAACTTTTTTTATGTTTTTAAGGAATTTGAGAAAAAACCTTGTACTGTAAGTGAGATACAAAAGGAGGGGATAATATGACAGATGAAGAATACTTAGTCGGTGATGAGGAAGTATTAGGTCAACTAATGGATACTTATACGAAACTATTGTGGGCAGTAGGTTCAAAGTATTTAAATCATCAGCAAGGCATGGGGGTTCAAGATATTGAGGAGTTGATTAGTGATGTGTTTATTAGATTGTGGAAAAATCCAAAGGGGTTTGATCCAAGTAAAGGTACATTGAAAACATATCTTTGTATGATGACGCGAGGTATGGCACTGAACAAAATGAAGCAACAATCAAAAAATATAACGGTTGAGCTCGAAGACAACATTACAGCGACATTAACGAGTGAAGAGTCTAAGCTCGATTGGTCTGTTTTTTATGATGCGGTGATGACGTTAGAAGAACCTATGCGAGAAATTATTATTAAACGTTATTTCTATGAAATGAAGCCAAAAGAAATACAAGAAAAGACAGGTTATGATTCAAAACTAATCGATAACAAGTTGTATCAAGGCAAAAAGCAATTACAAAAACAGTTTAAAGAATTAGGGGGAGAAATAGGATGAAAAAATACCTAAAAGAACCATTTGAAGAATTATCTGACGAGCAGTTAGATGAGTTATTGACAGAAATGAATTATGAAATACCTAAAGACTCGCAAGAAAAAATAAAACAAAGCGTGTTTGAAAACATCAACAAAGAAACAGAAAAAATCAAACCGTTAAAACCTAAAAAGAAAAAATGGGTAGCTATTCTTGGAGCAGTGGCAGTGCTTAGTTTGATGGTTGGTTATACGCAGTTAGATTCGATAAAAGCAGCTTATACCAAAGCTTTTGGTACAGAGGCAGACAAGATATTAATAGATGCAGAAAAACTTGATTATTCAGTAGAAGATCAAGGATTAAAATTAACGGCAAAAAATACCTTCAAAGATGGCAATACCACTTATGTTTTTTTAGAATTACAAGATCTAACAGGAGATAGATTATCAGAAGATACAAGCATTAGTGATTGGTCCATGCTTAATGGTGGAAACACGCAAGTGATTAACTATGATAAAAAAACAAAGACAGCGACGTTATTAGTCAGTTCTATTGCGTGGGAAGAACATAAAGATACAGGTTTTATATTGAAACAATTTGATTCTCATATCAAAGAGATGAAAAATACTGTGTCGATTGATTGGAAAAAAGATTTAGCGACAAATGTTAAATGGAACAAGTATGATGGGAAAAGTGGAGTAGGTGGTGGAAGTGCAGAAGACTCAATTTTAGAAAAATTGAATGTTAATTATGATGAGCTACTTACTGAATATTTACCGAACAAACGATTATCCATCCCATTAATTCCTGACGAAGATTATTTTATCGAAAATATGGCTTATAAAGATGGGTTATTACATATTTTGGTAAAATGGCCCAATATAAAAGGGTACAATTTCTTAAACTTAGATTTTCAACCTAAGGATGCTAGTAAAAAAATGCCAGAAAAAAATGGAAATAAGGTATGGCCATATATTGCTTCTTATTCAGCTTATAATAATGAAACACATAAAGATGAAACAGGACGAAGTGATTATGAGGAGTTTGTTTTTGATATAAAAGAATCAGAGTTACAAAACTATGATTTAAAAGTAGAAGCTGCAAAAACTCAAACAGTTGTTTCTGGAAATTGGGCAATAAAATTGAAAGAACCAAAAGAAATAGAAAGAAAAACATTAAAAGATATCACACTTAAAAAAGAAAACTTAGTATTATCTAATATAAATCTATCAGGTTTATCTTTAAGTTTTGATGTAAAAGATTCTTCTCGAGAGAAAATGGAAGAGTTGACTTTAGATGTAAAACTAGTGAAAAAAGATGGTGGAATCATTGATGTAACGAAAGACGGTGGCGGTAATATTTACACCGAAAATGGGGAAAGTCACGTTTCTTTAATGTTTGATTACACTGAATTAAGTGATATCGAATTAGTTATAATAAATGGTCAGACACTTAAAGTTAATTAAAAAAAATAAAACCATTCCTGTGCAAACGACAAGTAAAACATAGGAATGGTTTTATTTTAGCTAATTTTGTTCTTCTTTTTTTGTTTGACAGGAATTTCAACTTCAACGACACCATGAGCACGAATGATTTCTACCTCAGGATTGTCGACTGTAGTGTGAAGAAGCTCCTCTAAAACAGTGTTTAATTCTAAATCTTTGATGTCTCGAGTTTTGTTGACTAAAACAACATCAATGTGTGTATCAGCTGTACTGTGAATCACTAACGTTTTTCCTAATGAATAGACACTAACAAATCGGGCATCTGTGTTTTCTAATTGTTTTGAAACTAAAGTTGCATAACTATTCGTAACGTCAATTAATTTCATTATTCTCACCTCATTTTAGTTGTACCGTTCTTTATAAATCAATTATACCACAATGATGAAAAATTAAGGAGAAAAGCTTCCTATTAATATAGGAAAGATTTTCTCCTTAAAAATACTACACTAATTAACTTGTTCTGTTATTGTAATTCTATCATCAACTAGATTAGCAGATAAATGTTTTGCCTCTGGATTATCCAAATAGCAATCAGCAATACCATCTTCAATATACTCTTGTATAGTACGTCTTAAAGGTCTTGCACCCATACTTGCATCATAACCTAATTCAACCAATTTTTCTTTTGTTTCTTCAGTTGTATCAATATGGATACCCTCATCTTGTAATTTTAAGTTAATATCATCAAGCATAAGAGAGACAATAGACAATAAGTTTTCTTTACTTAATGGTTTAAACTCTACTACTCCATCAAATCGGTTTAAAAATTCTGGTTTAAAGTAATGAGAGAGTTGTCCTAAAACAGATTGAGTTGTTCCATCTTTAATGGCACCAAACCCAACACTAGCTTCGACATTTTGCGTTCCGGCATTACTGGTCATAATAATCAGTGTATCCTTAAAGCTTACTGTTCGACCTTGAGCATCAGTTAAACGGCCATCTTCAAGTATTTGCAAGAATAGATGCAGCACATCTGGATGAGCTTTTTCAACTTCATCTAAAAGGATTAAACTATATGGATTTCGTCTCACCCTTTCAGTTAATTGACCAGCTTCGTTGTATCCAACATAACCAGGTGGTGATCCAATCAATTTTGACACGCTATGTTTTTCCATGTACTCACTCATATCAAAGCGAATCATGTTTGATTCATGTCCAAATAATTCTTTTGCTAATTGTTTAGCAAGTTCAGTCTTACCAACACCAGTTGGACCAACAAAAAGAAATGATCCAATAGGGCGACTTTTATTTCCTAATCCAATACGATTTCGTCTAATAGCACGCGATACTTTATCAATGGCTTCGTCTTGGCCAATGACGTGTTTTTTCAACTCACTCGCTAAATGTTTCATTTGTTGTTGTTCAGTTTCTTTTAATTTGCCGACTGGAATACCTGTCATCGTTTCTACCGTTTGTTCCATATCTTCAACTGTGACAATAGGCATACTGTCTTCAGAAACTTGATGAACTTTTAAATCTTCTAACTTTTTGATTTGATCTCTGTAATAAGCAGCTTTTTCAAAATCTTCTTCTTCAGAAGCAATTTGTTTATTAGCTTCTGCTCTAGCAATACGAGAATCTAATACTTTTGGATCAATTGATGGAATGGTTAAATTCTTTTTAGATCCTGTTTCATCAAGTAAGTCAATTGCTTTATCAGGTAAATGCCGATCTTGGATAAAGCGACTCGATAGATGAACAGCCCCTTCAATCGCATCTTCTGTGTATTTAACATGATGATAGTTTTCATATTTTTCTTGGATACCTTTTAAAATATGAATGGTTTCTTCAACAGTTGGTTCATCCACTTTAACTGGTTGCAAACGTCTTTCAAGTGCTGCATCTTTTTCAATAATGCGGTACTCATTAAAAGTGGTTGCACCAACTAATTGCAATTCACCTCGCGCTAACGCAGGTTTTAAAATATTTCCGGCATCCATTGATCCATCATTCACTGAACCGGCACCAACAATTTCATGGATTTCATCGATAAATAAAATGACATTCTTTTGTTCTTTTAACTCAGTGATTAACTGTTTCATACGTTCTTCAAACTGGCCTCTAACACCTGTTCCTTGTACAAGAGAAACCACATCAAGCCTGATAACCTCTTTGTTTTCTAATTTATGTGGGACATCTCCATTCACAATACTTAAAGCTAGTCCCTCGACAACGGCTGTTTTACCAACACCAGGTTCACCTATCAAAACAGGATTATTTTTTGTTCGACGATTTAAAATTTCAATTACACGTTTTATTTCCTTGTCACGACCAATAACTGGATCGATTTTTCCTTCACGTGCTAGTTGAGTTAAGTTTTCACCATATTCTAAAAGAATAGAAGAACCACTTTCTCCCTTTCCTGGTTGTGATTGTTGTTGTGATTGTTTTATTGATTGTGATTGTTTTATTGATTGTGATTGTTGTGCCAACTGCTTGAAAAATTCATTTAATTGACCAAAACCATAGGGATCTTGTGCGAATTTTTCTCTGTTCATTTTATCTTCTTGTGATTTTATCTCTCGGTAACATTGTTGACACAAATCTATTTGTTGTTTTTCTCCATTAAGAGTAGCATGTAGATGGATAGTCGCTTCATTTGTTTTACAGTTTTTACATATCATTAGGCATATCCTCCTTTAATCAAATGAGTTGTCTTTTTTGACCTTTTTTGACCTTAGTTTAATTATATAATGTAAAAATATTTTTTGCAAAAAATTTGTTTTATTAAAAGGTGAATATTACCGAAAATGGGTTGTAATAAAAAACGTTTTATTAACGTAAAGTTTGAAGTTATTATTTAGTGTACAAAATCATGAGTAGAACAAAATAGCTAGTAAAAAATTTTATATTATTTTCTGAAACGTAGCTGAAAAGTTTATAAAAGGATTTTAATATTCTATAGATACCATGGGAAAAAAGTTGTAACTAAGAGAAAAACATGGTATTCTTTATCATTGAAAGGGTTATTTTTTTAGGACAATTTTTGTTTAATTAAATAATCCATCATAAAAATTTTTCACATGACAAAGGAGAAGATAATTATGGAAAAAAAAGAATTTCACGTAGTAGCAGATACAGGTATCCACGCTAGACCAGCAACTTTATTGGTGCAAACAGCTAGCAAGTTCAGCTCAGATGTTAACTTAGAATACAAAGGTAAATCTGTAAACTTAAAATCAATTATGGGCGTTATGTCTTTAGGTGTTGGCCAAGGTGCTGATGTGACAATTACAGCTGAAGGTGCTGACGAAGCAGATGCTATCGCAGCTATCGAAGAAACAATGAAAAAAGAAGGGTTATCTGAATAATGACAAAACAATTGAAAGGTATTGCGGTTAGTGATGGTATTGCAGTTGCTAAAGCATATCTTTTAGTTGAGCCGGATTTATCATTTGAAAAACGTTCAGTTGAAAACGTTGAAGCCGAAGCAGCACGTCTTTCAGATGCTCTTAGTCAATCAACTAAAGATTTGCAAGCAATCAGAGACAAAGCGGTGAAAACTTTAGGTGAAGAAGAAGCACAAGTTTTTGATGCTCACTTAATGGTTTTATCTGACCCTGAATTAATTAGTGCAATTGAAGGAAATATCAAAGATAACAAAGTTAATGCTGAATCAGCGTTAAAAGAAGTAACAGATATGTTTATTGGTATGTTTGAGGCTATGGAAGATAACCCTTACATGCAAGAAAGAGCAGCTGATATTCGCGATGTTACAAAACGCGTGATGAGTCATTTGTTAGGTGTTAAATTACCTGATTTGACAATGATTGATGAAGAAGTTGTTATTGTCGCTGAAGATTTAACTCCAAGTGATACAGCTCAATTAGATCGTAACTTTGTTCGTGCATTTGTTACTAATATTGGTGGGCGTACATCTCACTCTGCTATTATGGCTCGTTCTCTTGAAATTCCAGCTGTTGTTGGCACAAAAGAGATTACAGAGTTTGTTAAAGAAGGGGATATGTTAGCTGTTGACGGTAGTGAAGGTGATGTTATTGTCAACCCAACTGATGATCAAGTAGCTAATTTTAAAGCAAAAGAAAAAGCATTCAACGAATTAAAAGCTGAATGGGATAAATTAAAAAATGCTAAAACAGTAACAGCTGATGGTAAACATCTGGAGTTGGCTGGAAATATTGGAACGCCTAAAGATTTAGAGGGTGTTTTAAGTCATGGTGGAGAAGCAGTAGGGTTATACCGTACTGAATTTTTATACATGGATTCGCCAGATTTTCCAACTGAAGACGAACAGTTTGAAGCATATAAAGCTGTTTTGGAAGGTATGGATGGTAAACCTGTTGTGGTTCGTACAATGGATATTGGTGGGGATAAAGAACTTCCTTACTTGAAATTCCCTGAAGAGATGAATCCATTCTTAGGTTACCGTGCTATCCGTATTTGTCTAGCTGAAGATCAAATGTTCCGTACACAATTACGTGCGTTATTACGTGCGTCTGTTTATGGAAACTTACGTATTATGTTCCCAATGATTGCTACGTTAGCAGAATTTAGAGAAGCAAAAGCTTTACTTGAAGAAGAAAAAGCTAAATTAATTGCTGAAGGTGTAGAAGTGTCAAATGATATTCAAGTTGGTATCATGATTGAAATTCCTGCAGCAGCAGTTATCGCTGATCGTTTTGCGAAAGAAGTAGATTTCTTTAGTATTGGAACAAATGATTTGATTCAATACACAATGGCAGCAGATCGTATGAATGAACGCGTTTCTTACTTATATCAACCATATAACCCTGCAATTTTACGTTTAATTAAAAACGTTATTGATTCAGCTCATGCTGAAGGTAAATGGGCTGGTATGTGTGGAGAAATGGCTGGAGATCAAACAGCTGTGCCACTATTAGTTGGATTAGGTTTAGACGAATTTTCTATGAGTGCAACAAGTATTTTACGTACTCGTAGCTTAATGAAACGTTTAGATTCTAAAAAAATGGCTGAATTAGCAGAAAAAGCAATTACAGAATGTGACACTGCTGATGAGGTTGTTGCCTTAGTAGAAGAATATACAAAATAATTAGTGTTATGAACTATAATTTACTGTATTTATACGGTAAATTATAGTTTTTTTTTATTATTACATGTTAAAATATAAAAAGGTGTATAAATTTCGTATTAAAAATGAGACTGTAGTATGATGTATTGTGACATTGTTTTACGTATTATAGTAGATATTAGGAGTGGATTTTTTGTTAAGGATAAATATGTTTTCATCAGCTGATAAAGTGAAAGGACAGGGAGTTGGTAGCGCCTATACTGAGTTAGTTAACATGCTCAATAAACATTTTTCAACTGAATTTGATATTTCAATTAATAAATTTAACCAATCAGATATTTCACATTATCATACAGTTGATCCACAATTCTTTTTGTCTACATTTCAAAAAAAGAAACGTGGAACAACGATTGGGTACGTTCATTTTTTACCAGAAACATTAGAGGGAAGCCTAACGTTGTTTTCTCCCTTCAAAAAAATATTTGATTGGTATTTGATACGATTTTATGGTCGAATGGATAAATTAGTCGTTGTGAATCCAACGTTTATTCCAAAACTTGTTGAAGCAGGATTAAAAGAAGAACGAATTACTTATATTCCTAATTTCGTTTCAAATGAAAAATTTTACGAAGTAACAACGGATAAAAAAAATGAATGGCGACGAAACTATCATATTCCTAAAGATCAATTAGTTATCCTTGGGACCGGTCAGATTCAACAGAGAAAGGGTATTGATGATTTTGTTCAATTGGCTATTGATAATCCAGATATCCAATTTATTTGGGCAGGAGGCTTTTCATTTGGTAAAATGACAGACGGGTATGATCGTTACAAAAAAATATACGATAATCCACCAAAGAATCTATTATTTACGGGGATTGTTGATAGAGAAGAAATTATGCGATTATATAACATTGCGGATGTTTTTTTATTGCCATCTTACAATGAACTATTTCCAATGAGCATTTTAGAAGCTTTTAATTGTGGTACTCCTGTCATGTTGAGAGATTTAGAGTTATATCATGCTATTATTGATGATCAGTATATGTCAACACAAAATGTAGATGATATGAATGAAATGATTGAAACGATAAGAAAAAATCCTCAAATATTAGAAGAATATCAACAAAAATCAAAAGAATCTGCTTTATATTATAGTGAAGATCATGTTGCAAAAATTTGGTATGAGTACTATAAAAAAAACGCTAAGGAGGAGAGCTAGGTGAAAATAGGTTTTTTTACAGATACATATTTTCCTCAAGTTAGTGGTGTATCAACTTCTATTCGGACACTAAAAGAAGAACTTGAGAAGTTAGGGCATGATGTTTATATTTTCACAACAACTGATCCTGATGCAAAAGAGGTTGAACCAAGGATTATTCGGATGCCAAGTATTCCGTTTATTTCATTTAAAGAACGACGTGTAGTCATACGAGGCATGCTGTATGCTTATCACATCGCAAAAGAAATTGATTTGGACATTGTTCACACTCATACAGAATTTGGTGTAGGTATTCTGGGGAAACAGACAGCAAAAGCACTAAATGTTCCTGTTGTGCATACCTATCACACTATGTATGAAGATTATTTACATTACATTGCAAAAGGTAAAGTATTAAGACCTGTACATGTTAAGCAATTATCAAAATTATATACTAATCATATGTCAGGTATTGTTTGCCCTAGTCAAAGAGTTGTTAATAAGCTAAAAGAATATGGTATCGATCGACCAATGTCAGTGATTCCTACAGGTATCAATGTTTCTCAATTTAAACCAGTTGAAGAGGGATTAGTTGAAAACATTCGTCATAAATACGATATAGCAGAAGACGCTTGTTTATTGCTTTCTGTTAGTCGGATTTCTTATGAAAAAAATATTCAGACCATTTTAAATGGAATGCCTGATGTGGTAGAACAAGTTCCTAATGTAAAACTATTAATTGTTGGTGATGGGCCATTTAAAGCGAAACTAGAAAAACAAGTAGAAGAATTAGGATTGGAAGATTATGTTGTCTTTGTTGGCGAAGTTCCTAATAAAGATATCGCTCCTTTTTATCAAGCAGCTGATTATTTTGTGAGTGCTTCAGATTCAGAAACCCAAGGATTGACATATACTGAAGCTATGGCAGCAAAAACAAAAGTAGTGGCTAAAGGAAATGATTACTTGAACGATCTATTTAGTGATAAAAGTTTAGGTGTGACATATGAAAATAATAGTGAGTTTGCTGAGACGCTGATTGACTATGTCACACAACATATTGAATTAAATCAAGAAATTCTTAAAGATAAGTTGTATGATATTTCAAGTGAAGCCTTTGGTAAAAAAGTCGAAGCATTTTACCAGGAAGCTTTGACATATTTTGAAGAAAGACACCAAGGATACGAGGAAGAAAGTAACTTATATTCGTTAAGATTATTTAAAAAGTAGTGGTCTGCTAGGAGGAACTCTATGTCAAAAAAGAATAGGTGGTACCTACTATTAGCTGTTATGTTAGGTCTAGTAGTTATCGGAAATGAAATGAAAAAGGTCAGCTTAAAAGATATGGCAGCAGAGTTTTCCATTATAAATTGGTGGTGGATACTTGTATCTGTAGGGTGTATCCTTTTGTACTGGGGAATAGAAGCCAAGATTGTTCAAGTTCTATTGAAACGTAGCAATCCAGAATTTACTTTTTCTGCAAGTTATCGTATTCCTCTGATTGAGCATTTGTTCAATGCTATTACTCCTTTTTCAACAGGAGGACAACCCGCACAAATCATCGCCCTATCTAAATCAGGGGTTGATACAGGTGTTGCTACTTCAGTTAGTTTGATGAAGTTTGTTGTTTATCAAATATGGGTAGTGATTAATTTTTTAGTTTGTTTAATTGGTGGTTATGGTTATTTATCTAATAGCCTCTCAAAATTAAAAGTTCTTATTTTATTGAGTTTTATTATTCATTTTGTGATTGTTATTGGGTTGTTAATGATTATGTATTGGTATTCTTTTACAAGAATATTAGTTGATATGGTATTTAAAGTTATTCGTCTAATCAAGCAAGGCGAGAAAATAGACGATTTATACAAGCGAACAATCGAAAAAATGGATACATTCTATCAAGAAAGTCGTTATATGAGAGAACAACCTATATTAATGCTCAAGGTAAGTGCATTGACAGTGTTGCAACTGATAGCTTATTATATTATTCCTTACTTTATACTATACGGCTTAGGTATAACTGGAATAAGTATATTCCATGTCGTTGTGTTACACGCATTTATTACGATGTTAATCTCATTGTTCCCTGTTCCAGGTGGGACTGGGGGAGCTGAATATAGTTTTAGTTTATTATTTGGAACATTTACATTGTCTCAAAGTAAACTGGTACTAGCTATCTTTTTATGGCGAGGAGTGACTTACTATTTAGGCATCATACTTGGCTTAGTTGCTTTGACATTTCATCAAAATAAGAAAATAAATTCTAAAAATAAACAAACAGTTAAGACATTTGAGTGAAAGCTTAAATGTTTTTTTATTATTCAAAAAATAAAAGTGGTATAACTTTATTTAATACGTAACTTTTCTTATAATGTAGGAAGAGACAATTATTTATAGATGGGGTGAAGAAATGGAAAAAATTGGATTTATAGGAACTGGTGTTATGGGGGCATCAATTGTCAACCACTTATTAAAAGCAGGTTACTCAGTAAATGTGTATAATCGTACAAAGTCAAAAACAGATGATTTAGTAAAAGAAGGAGCCGTATGGTGTGAGACACCAAAAGATGTGACGAAAAATAGTGATATTGTCTTTACAATGGTTGGCTATCCAAAAGATGTTGAAGAAATCTATTACGGAGATAATGGGATATTTTCTGCACCTGTAAAAGAAAAAGTACTGATTGATATGACGACAAGCACTCCGTCTTTAGCTCAAAAAATTGATCAAACAGCAAAAGAAAAAGAAGCTTACAGCTTAGATGCTCCAGTATCTGGTGGCGATTTAGGTGCTAAAAATGGAACATTAACCACAATGGTAGGTGGCGAACAAAGTGTGTATGATAAAGTAAAACCTATATTTGACGTTTTTAGTAGCAAAGTGAACCTACAAGGAGCAGCTGGAAGTGGGCAACATACTAAAATGGCAAATCAAATCATGATTGCAGGAACAATGACAGGAATGACGGAATTATTGGTCTATGCTAAATCAGCTAATTTAGATTTAGAAAAAGTATTAGATACAGTTGGTGGAGGAAGTGCGGCTAACTGGTCGTTAACTAATTATGCGCCACGAATTTTAAAAGAAGATTTTACCCCTGGATTTTTTGTTAAGCATTTCTTAAAAGATTTAAACATTGCATTAGAAGAAGCTGAGAAAATGTCGATAGACTTGCCAGCAACAAAAGAGGCTAGAAATCTCTATCAAGCACTTGTTGATAAAGGTTTTGAAAATGATGGAACACAAGCCTTAATTAAACTTTGGTGGGATATTTAAAAAACTTACAAAAAGACAAAGTTTTTCAATGCATGTTAGAGTGGTTTCTGTTACAATATAACAGAAGAAATGCGAAGGAGGCTAGCTCTATGAAAAGTTCACAATTAGCAGCAATTATTAAACGATTGAATGCCATGGTGGAATCTAGCGACAGTGAGGTACAAGTTCGTCGATTTGAAAGAGAAGGACAAGAGCGATGCATCGTGACGTTTGATGGGAACAATGAGATGTTTGAGTTAACAGAAGCAGGTTCTCAAGAAGTCTATCAATTTGATGACATTGATTTAGTCACTTTAGAAATTTTTGAATTATTACAAGACTAACGATTAAAAGTGTTCACGTTATGTGTGACACTTTTTTTTTATGATAATTTGTAAAGGAGGACACATTGTGGGAGAAACCATTGAGTTTCCAAATAAAGAAGAACGACTTTTTTATCTAGCAAAAAAATACTTTAATCAAAATGAATGGTTACAATCTCTAAAATACTTTGAGGAATATTATGACATAAATCAAACTGTTGACGTTAACACTTATTTAGTTCGTATAGCTATTCAACTAGATATGTTAGAAGAAGGATACACGTATGTTCAAGAATTTCATTCTGAGTATCAAACTAACCCTAAACTACAAAACGTTTATTTTGAATTATTGTTGAAACGCAAACAATTTTTAACCATAGAAAAATGGTTATTGCAAATCAAATCATCCAACCGGAACGATAAATTTTACATGGAAACATTACAAAAAACTCAAGAATATTGGACAAAAGTGAATGATAAAGACTATATAAACACACTGGATTTGTGTGAAAATTTAGTAACACAAGGAATAAATGGTCAATTACAATTATTGAAAGACTGTGAGTTTTTAACTAAAGAAGATTTTATCCGTTTAGTGACAAAAAAATGGGTAAGTAATCCTGATTTATCTGTACTAGTTCGCGCACAGCTCATTGATAGTTTAGTCGAAGTGGGTGGGATTATTGAACTACATATACGAGATGTTTTTGGAGTGGAACATGTGATTGATCTAAGCCACGTACCACGTTTGATGCCAAGCGTTCTGTCACATCCTATCTACATAGCTTTATCTGAGTATCTAAGTAATAATAGCCCTACTCAAGAAGCCATGGTGTTAGGTGTCATAAAAACACATTTAGGTATGATGTACCCATGTATTGATGTTATTGTTGAAAAAGAGGATGATTGGAAAGAAGCATACTTGCGTTATTTTGGATTTGAAGTTGCACCTGGTGATTGTTTACATTCTGAGATTCAAAAAATTGATTCACTGATAAAAAAATTAGATACCATCATGATGAATACGATGACAAAATAGTGAGTAGTCAGTGAAAAATGTTTACAAGTAATGGTGTTTAGTGTAAGATTGTATGGTATGAAATAGTGTAAAAAACTATAAAGAATAGATACTTGGAGGTACATTATATGTCTACAAAATGGGAAAAAAAAGGAACAAACGATGGCGTTTTAACGTTTGAAGTTTCTACAGAGCATATTGAAAAAGGATTAAAAGCAGCGTTTGATCGTGTGAAGAAAGATTTAAACGTACCAGGTTTCCGTAAAGGGAAAGTACCTCGCCAAATGTTTAACCAAATGTATGGTGAAGAAGCATTATATGAAGATGCTTTAAACGTTGTATTACCTGAACTTTATGAGGCAGCAATTGAAGAGTCTGGTATTGAACCAGTTGCTCAACCAAAAATCAATGTTGAGTCAATGGAAAAAGGTCAACCATGGGTTATCTCAGCAGAAGTTGTTGTAAAACCTGAAGTTAAATTAGGTGACTATAAAAATCTAACTGTTCCTAAGCAAGATAGAACAGTGACAGATGAAGAAGTAGAAGAAAACTTAACTCAAAAACAACAATCACAAGCTGAATTAGTGATTAAAGAAGACGCTGCTGAAAATGGCGACACTGTTGTGATTGATTTTGAAGGATTTAAAGATGACGTTGCCTTTGAAGGTGGAAAAGGTGAAAACTACTCATTAGAATTAGGTTCTAACTCATTCATCCCAGGTTTTGAAGAACAATTAGTCGGAACTAAAGCTGGAGATGAAGTGGAAGTTAAAGTTACTTTCCCAGAGGAATATCAAGCTGAAGATTTAGCTGGACAAGATGCAGTGTTTAAAGTAACTGTTCATGAAGTTAAAGCAAAAGAATTACCAGAATTAGATGATGAATTTGCTAAAGATGTGGACGATGAAGTAGAAACTTTAGCTGAATTAAAAGAAAAAATCAAAGCTGAATTAGTCGCTTCTAAAGAAGAAGCAGCTGAAACAGCAGTTGAAGAAGCAGCAATTTCTCAAGCAGTTGAAAATGCTGAAATCGTTGAATTACCAGAAGTAATGGTTCACGATGAAGTTCACCGTGGCATGAATGAATTCTTATCAAACATGCAAAATCAAGGTATTTCACCTGAGTTGTACTACCAAATTAGTGGAACAACTGAAGCTGATTTACATAAACAATTTGAAGGTGAAGCTGAAACACGCGTTAAAACTAACTTAGTGATTGAAGCGATTGTTGAAGCAGAAAACTTTGAAGTAACAGATGAAGATATTCAAGCAGAAATTGAAGATTTAGCATCTCAATACAACATGGAAGCTTCAGCTGTAAGAAACGCATTATCTGATGCTATGTTAACTCATGATATTAAGATGAAACGTGCAGTTGATTCTATCGTGAAAACTGTTAAAGAAGAAGCTTAAGAAAGACCCAAAAGACAAGGTGAATAAGCCTTGTCTTTGTTTTTCTTTTTTAATGCATTGTCTAGTAGAGTATGTTATTATAAACAAGATGATTAGACTTTTCGCGAAATAGGCCATAAGGGTCTTTTTTCAATTAGGAGGGAAAACATGTACGACAATACAGGTGAAAACAACGAAGTGCGCTGTTCATTTTGTGGTAAGTCCCAAGATGAAGTGAAAAAATTAGTCGCAGGACCTGGGGTATATATATGTAACGAATGTATCGATTTATGTAAAGAAATCATTGATGAAGAGATGCAAGATGAGATGGTATCTGATTTAATCAATGTATTAAAACCAAAAGAAATTTTAGACGTATTAAATGAATACGTTATTGGTCAAGAACGGGCAAAAATTGTTTTATCTGTTGCGGTATATAATCACTATAAACGAGTACAACAAATGGCGATTGATGAAGAAAATGATGATACAGATGAGGTAGAACTTCAAAAAAGTAATATTTGTTTGATAGGACCGACTGGATCTGGAAAAACATTTTTAGCTCAAACATTAGCGAAAACATTAAATGTGCCATTTGCCATTGCCGATGCGACAAGTTTAACTGAAGCGGGTTATGTTGGTGAAGATGTTGAAAACATTCTTTTAAAACTATTACAAGCTGCTGATTTTAATGTTGAAAAAGCACAACGTGGTATTATCTATATCGATGAAATTGATAAAATCGCACGAAAAAGCGAGAATGTCTCTATTACACGAGATGTTTCTGGTGAAGGTGTACAGCAAGCCTTGCTTAAAATATTAGAAGGTACTGTGGCAAGTGTTCCCCCTCAAGGAGGACGCAAGCATCCACAACAAGAATTGATTCAGATTGATACATCTGAAATTTTATTTATTGTTGGTGGAGCATTTGATGGTATTGAAACAATCGTTAAAGAACGTCTAGGTGAAAAAGTCATTGGTTTTGGTTCAACTAGTAAAAACAAACGTGATGAAGAAAAAAGTATTATGTCACAAATCATTCCAGAAGATTTACTAAAATTTGGATTGATTCCTGAATTTATTGGTCGATTACCTGTGACAGCCTCATTAGAAAAATTAACACGTGATGATTTAGTTCGAATTTTAACTGAACCAAAAAATGCCTTGGTTAAACAATACAAAAAATTGTTGTCATTAGATGATGTTGAGTTAGAGTTTACACCAGGAGCACTAGAAGCTATTGCTAATCAGGCAATTGAGCGCGATACTGGGGCTCGTGGTCTTCGCTCAATTATAGAACATGTGATGATGGGAATTATGTATGAGATACCAACACGTGAAGACGTTGAAAAAGTGATTATTACAAAAGAAGCTGTAGAAGGCGACGGCGATCCTGAGTTGAAATTAAAAGCCAAATCAAAAAAATAAATAAGATATATTGAGAGAGCAGAGTGATTGCTCTCTTTTTTTGTCATGTTTGTTTAAAATGATACTAAGTTGATATAAACTTTACATTTAATTTGAAAAGAGACGTATATAATGTGATTTTCGAGTAATTTACCTTTATTTTACAAAATCAAGACTATAAACTTTACAAAAACTTGATACACTCTGTGTGTAGTAAATAACTAAACAAATAACTTTTTAAGGAGTTTTGACAAAAATGAAGAAAAAATTATTATCAGCAATTACAGTTGGGGTATTATTTACATTAGTTGGATGTGGAGGAAGTGGCTCAACAGATAGTAGTAAAGGTGGTTCAAATACCTCTGATAAAGGAAAGTCAACAGAAAAAGTTGATATTACATCTGTTGGTTCGACAGCACTACAACCATTGGTAGAAAAAGTTGCTGAAATTTATATGACTGATAATCCCGATTATACGATTACTGTTCAAGGTGGAGGAAGTGGTACAGGTCTAACACAAGTATCAACAGGTGCTGTAGACATTGGTAACTCTGATGTTTATGCAGAAGAAAAAGATGGCATCGATGCATCCAAAATTGAAGATCATAGAATTGCAGTTGTGGGTGTCGCACCAGTTGTGAATAAAGAAGTAGGTGTTACAAACATTACCTCTGAACAATTAAAAGATATTTTTACTGGTAAAGTAACTAACTGGAAAGAAGTTGGTGGAAAAGATCAAAAAATTGAACTAATCAATCGTGCAGCTGGAAGTGGTACGCGTGCAACTTTTGAGAAATGGGCAATCAATGGAGCAGAGGCAGCTAAAGGACAAGAACAAGATTCATCAGGTACCGTTAGAAAAATTGTTTCTGAAACACCAGGGGCAATCAGCTACCTTGCATTTTCTTATATTGATGACAGTATTTTGGGACTTTCTATCGATAATGTTGAGCCAAAAGATAAAAATGTATTAGATAATTCTTGGAAAATCTGGGCATATGAACATATGTATACACAAAAAAATGCAAGCAAAAATGTTTTAGCATTTTTAGATTATATGAAGTCAGATGATGTTCAAAAAAATGTAGTCAATGAATTAGGTTATATAGCCATTTCTGATATGAAAGTAGAACGTGATTTAGAAGGAAATATTAAATAGCAATAACGTTTTCTAGATGTGTCCTATCTTCATTTAGTTACATTAACTATGGTATAATGGAACAGAGTAAAATGGTTTAGGAAGGGACGTTTAGCAAAAATGAAACGAATTCTAGTAGTTGACGATGAACAATCAATTACAACTTTGTTAAAATATAATTTAGAAAAAGAAAGTTTTGAAGTGGACGTTGTTCATGATGGTGAATCTGCAATTGACTACGCCATGTCAAATAAATATAGTTTTATTATATTAGATTTGATGTTACCAAAAATAAATGGATTTGATGTCACAAAAAAGTTACGTAAAGAAAAAATAAGTACACCAATCATTATGTTAACAGCAAAAGACGAGACAATTGATAAAATCATTGGATTAGAAATTGGTGCAGATGATTACGTGACCAAACCTTTTAGCCCACGAGAATTAATTGCTAGATTACGTGCAGTTGAGAGGCGTCTGGAAAATCAAACAGAAGATGGTGAGAACGTAACGATTAGTAATAATCAATTAAGCGTTGGTGAATTAGTTGCTTATCCAAAAGATTATAAAGTTTTAAAAAGAGGGACAGAAATTACGCTAACTAAAAAAGAATTTGAACTATTAATATATTTTATGGAACGTCAAAATAGAATCATTGGACGAGATGAATTAATGTTATCAATTTGGAAAGATGATATGTATCATTTATCTCGTACGGTTGATATTCATGTAAGCCATTTGAGAGAAAAAATTGAAGATGACGCTAAAAGCCCCAAATATATTAAAACAGTTCGAGGGTTTGGTTATAAATTTCAGGAGCCAGAATAATGACACGATTACAGAAAATAGTCAATCCTGTAAGAATTATTATATTAACAATTATACTTGTTTTGATAGGTGGTTACTATACCACCTATTTTTTTAAAAAGGATGTTATCGAACAACAAACAAATCAGTTATCTAAAGAAATAGAGATTCTCTTACCTTTTATATCAAATGATAATAAGCTAGTCCTAGATAAAAGCAGGCTAGACCAAAGTGTGAGAAAGCATGAACGATTGACGATCATGAATGAGTCGGGTGATATTTTATATGACTCTTCAAAAGATAATATGGCAAAAGGGTCACGTAAAAATCGACCTGAAATAAAACAAATTTTAGAAGAAGGAAAATCTGAAGGTTTCGCTATTAGAGATAGTCATACAGTTGATGAAAAACTAATTTATGTATCAAAAAAGATAGAAAAAAATGATGAATTCATTGGTGTTATTAGATTAGCTGAAACTTACCAAGGAGTCTCGCAATATGTTGAAAACTTTCAACGTATCGTTATTTCAATAATGGTTGTATTAGTTTTAGCAATTCTTATTATGGGACATTATATTCGTCGTCAGACAGAAAAACCAATTCAATTTATGTTGCCCATTCTGAAACAAGCAATTCAGAATCCAGAGAAAAAGCAAAAGGTTATAGATGCGCCAGGAGAATGGCGAGAACTCTATCAAACGGTGTATGAGTTAATGGAAGAAACAAATTTATTGTATTATAAGCAATTAAAAAATGAAGAAACGCTTCAATTTTTGTTTGAAAATTTAGATATTGGGATTTTTATATTAAATGATCGACTTGAGTTAACTTTAGCTAATCGAATAATGGAAGAAATGTTTTATAAAAAATGGATTAATACAACATATGATAAATGGTTTGACGAGCCGACGTTAAATGAATTAATCCATCAAGCCTATGTAACAGGCGAATCAGTGCAAGGTGAAATAAAAATTGAGAAACCAGCAGAACAAGACTTAAAAATAGTGATTCGACCATTATCAATTGAAAATGAAAATAATGAGTATGTTGGTATTATCTATGATGTAACAAAAGTAAGACAAGTAGAGCGAGTTCATGAAGATTTTATTAGTAATATTTCCCATGAACTAAAAACACCAACCACATCAATCATTGGTTTTTCCGAGACATTATTAGCTGGTGCTAAAGATGATCCAGAAGCCAGTAAAGAATTTCTGACAATTATTGAACGAGAAGCACAACGACTAATGAGTCTGATTCAAACTATAATGATGTTACTGAAAACAGAAAAAGATATATACATTATGGATTCTTTTGTCGTACATCCTAAATTAGTCATAGAAGATGAAATTGATAGATACCGTTTTAGAGCATATGATAGAGATATTTCTATTATTTTTGATTGTTCCGTATCAGAAGATGTAGTGATTCCGAATGATTCGTTTCAAATTATTGTGAAAAATTTATTGGAAAATGCCATTGAATACTCTGAAGATCATAGTAAAATATTTATCTACTTAACGCAAAAAAATAATGAACTAACGCTAAAAGTAGAGGACGCTGGAATTGGAATTTCAAAAAAAGATCAACAACGTATTTTTGAAAGGTTTTACCGTGTGAGTCACTCAAGACAGCGAAATAGTGGCGGTTCTGGATTAGGTTTATCACTAGTAAAACATTATGCAGGAATTCTAGGTGGACGTGTTAAACTAGTGAGTGAGCTTGGAGAAGGGACAACAGTTATAGTCAAAATAAACTTAGATATACTGAAATCTAAATATGATGAGAAGAGTATAAAGGAATAACTTTTGTTATTTCTTTTTTTAAAATCTAATCGTTGACAAATGTAGATGATTGAATTATATTGTATTTATAAATAAATTAAGGAAGTGATTTATGGTGACCAAGGAAAAACAAATATATATTACTGAAGCAGAATGGGAAATTATGAAAGTAGTGTGGTCAAACGATGAGGTTACAAGTCGCCAAGTGTTAGATATTTTAAGTGATAAGATGGGTTGGAGTATGTCAACCATCAAGACATTGTTAGCTAGACTTGTTGAAAAAAATTATTTAAAAACGACAAAGAATGGCAACCAATTTATTTATGCGCCAAAAATTAATGAAGAAGATGCCATTAATAATCTTTTAACGGCGGATTTAAATAAATTATGTCAGAAGAAAAAAGGAAAAATGATTTATCAATTAATAGATAAAGAAGAACTAACAATAGATGATGTTACCCAACTAATCACTTTACTAAGCAAGAAAAAAGAGAACGCGCCACATCAAGTAGAGTGTAATTGTATTGTTGGTCAATGTAACTGTCATAAATGAGGTGAAAAAATGGAAAAGAGAATAATATTACCCGTTGAAGGGATGAGTTGTGCGTCATGTTCGAGTACGGTAGAAAAAGTGGTATCAAAACTTTCTGGTGTTAAAAACGCTAGTGTTAATTTAGCAACAGAGAAATTAGATGTAACGTATGACACAAATCAATTAAAAGAAACAGATATAGCTAAGGCTGTAGAAAATGCAGGGTATAGTATTGCTAATCAAGAAGTTACAGCTAAGTATGATATTGAAGGGATGACTTGTGCATCATGTGCAAGTACTATAGAAAAAGTTGTTAATCAATTAGACGGAGTCCATGATGTCTCTGTCAATCTTGCCACAGAAACAATGACTCTATCTTTTAATCCTTCAGTTACAGAAAAAAAAGAAATTATTAAGGCAGTTTCAGATGCAGGTTATAAAGCTGTTGATAAAGAAATAAATGACGTAGTGAGTCAAAATAAAGAAGATAGTAAGGAAAAACAAATTCATGTGATGTGGAAAAGGTTTCTCTATTCTGTCGTTTTCACTGTACCTCTATTATATATATCGATGGGGCACATGATAGGATTACCACTACCTTCATTTATTGATCCAAT
This sequence comes from Vagococcus sp. JNUCC 83, assembly GCF_053667615.1. Taxonomy (NCBI): domain Bacteria; kingdom Bacillati; phylum Bacillota; class Bacilli; order Lactobacillales; family Enterococcaceae; genus Vagococcus; species Vagococcus sp. JNUCC 83. The sequence continues at coordinate 376,939 of NZ_CM132204.1, forward strand.
GAATTCACCAAAAGTATTTGCATTAACTCAATTAATTCTTACTATACCAGTTATTGCGATAGGATGGCCGTTTTTTACAGTAGGATTTAAAGCATTAGTCAAGAGACACCCTAACATGGATTCTTTAGTTGCTTTAGGAACGAGTGCAGCAACTTTATATAGCTTGTATGGTACGATTCAAGTATTTATGGGTGACTCTAGTTTTGCAATGAATCTCTATTATGAATCAGCCGCGACAATCTTGACATTGATTACATTAGGAAAATATTTTGAAGCTGTGTCTAAGGGAAAAACATCTGAAGCAATTAAAACACTGATTAATTTAGCGCCAAAAACAGCATCCGTTATTCGAGATGGTAATGAAAAAAATATTTCGGTAGAAGATGTCGTTGTTGATGATGTGTTAATTGTTCGACCTGGAGAAAAAATTCCAGTGGATGGTGTGATTATTTCAGGAAATAGTGCAGTTGACGAGTCAATGATTACTGGTGAAAGTATTCCTGTAGAGAAGAAAACGGGAGACAAAGTAGTCAGTGCTAGTTTAAATAAAACAGGTAGTTTTAAATTTAAGGCGACCAAGGTTGGAAAAGATACGACTTTGTCTCAGATTATAAAATTGGTAGAAGAAGCACAGGGATCTAAAGCACCAATTGCTCAATTAGCAGATAAAGTATCAGGTGTTTTTGTTCCGGTGGTTATTGTTTTAGCGATTGTATCTGGATTACTTTGGTATTTTTTAGGTCAAGAATCTTGGGTGTTTGCTTTAACGATTACTATTTCTGTCTTAGTGATTGCTTGTCCGTGTGCTTTAGGTTTAGCAACGCCTACAGCGATTATGGTAGGAACTGGTAAGGGAGCTGAAAATGGTATTCTGATAAAAAGCGGTCAGGCATTAGAAACAGCTCATCAATTAGATACCATCGTATTTGATAAGACAGGTACGATTACAGCCGGAAAACCTGTTGTAACAGATGTCTTGGTATTTGGTAAGTTATCAGAAGAGGAAATACTTAGATTATCTGCTTCGGCTGAAGTTCATTCGGAACATCCATTAGGAGTTGCTATTGTGGAAAAAGCCAAAGATATGTCAATTAATCTTCTATCGATTTCTGAATTTTCAGCTATACCAGGACAAGGAATTGAGGTAGAAATTGACGGAGCAACATACTATATAGGTAACGAGAGATTGATGAGAGAACAATCAATTAATTTGAATGATAAAAAAGAACTGATGAATTCATTAGCTAAAGAAGGTAAAACACCAATGTATGTTGCTGGTACACAAAAAGTAATTGGGATTATCGCAGTAGCTGACCCTGTGAAAGAAAGTAGTATTAGAGCCATCAGTGCGTTAAAAAAACTTGGGAAAAAAGTGGTTATGTTGACGGGAGATAACGAACTAACTGCACATGCAATTGCTAGTCAAGTTGGGATAGATACAGTGGTTAGTGAGGTCTTACCTGAAGACAAAGCCAACCAAATACAATTATTGCAGCAAGAAGGAAGAAAAGTTGGAATGGTGGGAGATGGTATCAATGATGCGCCAGCCTTAGCCCAAGCAGATATTGGATTAGCTATTGGAAATGGAACAGATGTCGCCATTGAATCAGCAGATATCGTGTTGATGAATGATGATTTGAAAAGTGTTGCAACAGCTATAGAATTATCAGATGCAACCATGAAAAATATTAAAGAAAATCTATTCTGGGCGTTTGGTTATAATATTTTAGGTATCCCAGTAGCAATGGGAATACTACATTTATTTGGTGGACCGTTACTAAATCCAATGATTGCTGGTGCGGCGATGAGTTTTAGTTCAGTGTCAGTTCTGTTAAATGCATTGAGATTAAAACGATTTAAACCAAGACAATAAAAAAAACCTCGTATGAGGTTTTTTTTAATACCAACCATTGTTCATCCAGAATGCTTGAGCGTTTTCCCATGAACCATAACGATTAGCAACATATTGATCAGCTACTTTTTCTTGATTTGCTGGTGAGTAGTCGCCATTCAAGTAGTTAGGGTCTAATTGGTAACGACCAATATGGTATCCGTTTGTTGCATTGTAATCTCCACCAGATTCTTTTTGAGCAATCCATTCTTTTGCACTAGATGTTGTAGCAGATGCAGACGATATAGATGCTTGTGTTTCTTGTTGTGGCGCTACATAAGTTGTTTCTTCTTGTGTAGGTTCAGACACAGCAACATTAGTGGTTGTCTGTCCATCAGTTTTTATAGTTAATTCTTGACCAGGGAAAATCATGTTCATATTTTTGATATTATTGTCTTTAGCGATTTGATCAATTTGATTGTTAGAACCAAAGAGTTCCATTGATATAGAAGAAAGAGTGTCACCTGATTTTACAGTGTATACAGAGTCAGCAAGTACAGTTGTACTGAATAATAATCCTAATGCAAATGTGCTACCAAATATTAATGTTTTTAGTGATTTCATAAGTTTGAAAATCTCCTTTTAAAGTTGTTTAATTTATTTTCGTTGTGTTCCAACGACAAGATATACTTTACCATCGAATAATATTTCTTAGGTGAAAGAATATGTTTAATTTGATAACAAAATAAAGTGGAATATTACAAAACGTGATACATAGAAATATTTGCTCGTTCGTAATTAGCTATATTATAATATAGCGGTTTTGATATAGTTAATTGACACAAGCAAAGTAATATATAGTTTATTCTGTGAAAAAAACAAGGTAATATGATAATAATTAAGAGATTTTGGTGATGTTATTTCATTATTTGTCAATAAAATAAAAATAAAAATATTACATACGTTACTTAGTTAAAATACTTTGTTACATTTCTGACTTTTTATAAAACCGTCATATATTTTAAAAAAATGAAGAAATACTTGAATTATCTATAAAAACTTTTGTAAAACCGGTTATTTTTGAATATACTGTAAGTAATAGATACTTAAGGGGGATTGTTTATTATGTTAGTCGATTCAAATTTACCAATTGAACGAGATAAATTAAAAAATAGATTTGCTAGATTAGTGAAGGAAGACAATGATATTATTGGTGCCTATTTTACGGGGTCAATTGGCGATAAGACAGAAGATTTTTATTCAGATATAAATGCTCGTATTATTTTAAAGCCAGGTATTCAAATTGAACAAAAACAACGTGATATTATTCGATCAATTGGAGATTATTTATTCATTGAGCTATTTGATTATAATCATTCTATTATCCACTATGCTACGTTTATTAAGTTAGACTTAATGGTATATACGCTGGAGATGTTAGAACCAAGTGTTTTATATAAACATATTGAAATTATAAAAGATGATGGTACGTTAACTGAATTACATAATTTATCGAAAAATACACACTATGTTGTGACACAAGAAGTATTTGATGATGTGTTAAACCAATATTATGCAGATTATTTTGATTTATACCGAGCATGGAGAAGAGATGAGAGGAATCATATTGAATCAATTATTTTATCAATCAAGCAACATTTAGTTTCTATGTGGTACCTTTCAAAAGGAGCAAAACCAAATGATGCGGATGATTGGAGTAATTATGAGGGTGATAAATCTCGATTATCACATTTAGAAAAAGAGTTTTTATTGTCTTATACACCATTTGATATCAATGATATTGAAGTCTTTACAAGAGAAATAGCTATATTAATGTTAGAAGCAAGTGAAAAAGTTGCCGTGTATGATGAGTTATTTTTCTCACGACCTAATTTTATGAAAGTACATGACCGTATATCATATAGTACGGAAGAAGAAGAATAAAAAAGAGGCTGACCCAAAAGTATTAGAATATAAAAAATCCCATGAAATCCGTTAATTACAATGTTGATTTCATGGGATTTCTATTTTGATAGTTAAGTGATTTTGATTGAAAAAGTTACTTTTGGGTCAGCCTCTTTTATTCGTATATATAATAGTAGAAACTTAACTCATTGCAGCTTGAGCCAATAAGTTTAAGTAGTTCCAAGGTCTGTCAAAATGCGGTTGGAAAAAGAAATCAGATAACGCTAAGTCTTCGACAGTCATATTATTTTGAATTGCTAATGATAGTGTATTAGCAGATTGGGTAATATCATATTTAGACATTAACTGTCCACCTAAAATTCGTTTAGTGTCTTTATCAAATACTAGTTGCATCATTACTTTTTCAGTTGTAGGCATGAACTCAGGACGGTAGTTATCTTCTAAGTAAACCATATCTGCATTTAGACCTTGCTGTTTAGCGTTTTCGATAGTTAATCCAGTTGAGCCAATTTTCCATCCAAATAGATACAACCCAGATGTTCCTTGAGTCCCACGATATGCTAGAGTTGGCTTGTTGATATTCTTTCCAACTAATAACCCTTGTCTTACAGCATTGGTTGCTAGAGGAATGTAATTTTCAACATTAGTTGGATTATAGTGAACAACTGCACTATCTCCTGCGGCAAAAATATCAGGTTTGCTTGTTTGCATGTATTTATTTACTTTGATTGCACCATTAGATAGCTTATCGACACTATCACCTAAAAGCTCTGTTGATGGTTTGAATCCTACGCAAAGAATAACCATATCCGCGTCAAATGATTGGGATTTAGTATGTACTTTTTTCACATTAAAAGATTCATCTGATTCAAAGCGTGCAACATTTTCTCCTAAAGCCAGAGTAACACCTTGATTGAACAGTTCTTTTTCGAGTTTATCAGTAAAAGGTTTATCTAAGTATTTATTTAAAATACGGTCTAGTCCATCAATCAAGGTGACTTCTTTCCCAGACTCAACAAACGCCTCAACTAGTTCGATTCCAATATATCCACCACCGACAACAACTATTTTTTTAGCATCTGTTGCTTTTTTTATGATGTCATTTGCTTGGTTATAGTTTTTACATAATAAAATATTATTTGACTCAACCCCTGGGATTGGCGGAACGATAGGCCATGATCCAGTAGTCATCACTAATTTATCATATGAAGTAGTGCTTGTTTCATTTGTTTTTAAATTAACAGCTGTTACTTGTTTAAGTTCAGTATCGATGGATGTCACATTATGCTCCATGTTTACTGTAGCACCTAGAGAAGCTAACTCCTCAGGATTTGAGTAGAATAAGTCTTGTGCATTTTTTACTACGCCACCTACGTATAACGCAATCCCGCATGATAAGAAAGAAACATTGTCATTTCTTTCATAGACAATTACCTCAGCTTCTGGAGATTCCTTTAAGATACTTTTTACTGCAGATGTACCAGCATGAGTACATCCTATAACAACAACTTTCATTGCTTTCACCCTTACATGTAATATTTATCACAAATGATTATATATGTGACATGTGCAAAATATAACAGAAAGAAAAAGTGAAGTATATCTTTATGCTTGTGAAGTTTAAAATAGAAAACAATGGTTTTTTATTAATCCATGTGCTAATTATATCAATTTTTTTGTTTACTATATATTCTGTTTGGTGAAAGAATAGACATAAAAAAACAAATTTGTGCTATTTTAAACATAGAATTAAATTCACAAATAAAAAAATTAGTTTTAATTAGAAAACATCTTTATAAAAAAGGTGTATTTTATACAAAAAGTGTTGAAGTACAATCATATATGGTAGATAATAAATTAACTTAGATTTTTTGTAGGTAGTTAAATAGACTCTATAATAATGAATGAGGTGATAGGATGACAAATCTTGCGGTATTTGATATAGGTGGTACAGCGGTGAAATGTAGCTTGTGGGAAAATAATTCACTGTCATTTCACACACAGTTTTTGACCCCTAAAACGATAGAATTACTAATTGAACAGATGAAAAAAGTTATAAGAAATTATCCGGTTGATATTGAAGGAGTTGCTATCAGTGCTCCGGGTGTGGTTGATACAAAAAATCGAGTCATTAAAGGAATGAGTGCTGTTCGATATTTACATGACTGTGAGATATTTGATGTGTTTGAAAAAGCTTTTTCTTTACCAGTAAGAATTGAGAATGATGCCAATTGTGCTGGTATCGCTGAGATGAGTTATGGAGTTGGACAGGGAGTAAATCATGCAGTATTTCTAGTGTTAGGTACTGGAGTTGGTGGAGCGATATTTATTAATCAATCATTATATAAGGGGGCACACTTATTTGGTGGCGAATTTGGCTTAATGAAAAATCATACTGATAAGATATTAAGTAATACAGGAACAATTGTCAGAGTTATTAAAGCATATGAACAACACACTGGTATCGAAGTAGACGGCAAAGAGCTTTTTAGGTTAGCGAATTTAGGAGATAAGCTAGCTTTGAGGTTCTTAGATACCATGTATGAGAATATTTCGCAAATTCTTTATGATTTACAGGTTTCTCTTGATCCTGAAATGGTTATTATTGGTGGAGGAATATCTGAAAAATCTGAAGTGGTTTATGAACTTCAGCGTCGGTTATTTACTAAGTTAGAAGAGATAAGGTTAGATCATATCATGCCACGTATCGTTGCTTGTCAATTTAAAAATGATGCGAATTTAATCGGAGCAGCTATTAATTTTTTAAACACTATTTAACCCCTAATGACATCAAATTAAGATGTTACTAGAGGTTTTATTTTTCTCTATATTATTGTGTATTTATAAGTTGTTTTCCATGTTTTTACTTGATGCTTATCTAGATTAATATTACCAAGTTTAGGATGGTTGATAACATCTGGTAATTCCTGGGTCTCTATAGCAATACCTAATTGTGACCGCATTTTTTGTCCGGTAACAAATTGATCTGTCGTAAAATTTGTGGTTGAAAAAATAACAGCTGCTTGTCTGTTAGAAGAAATTTGAATTTGTCTTCCATTATCTTTTTGACTCAAAATAATTTGTGGTTGCTCATTTGACAATAAAAATGCATCATCAATACCGCTTGAGAGCATGTTTAAAGAATCTGTTAATAAAGAGCCTGTTCTAAAATCATAACCAGTATCAGTAACATCTATCAGGTTTCCAGTCGGAATATTTTCACTATCAGTTTCTAAAATAGTATCTGCATGGATGAGCAAGGTATGATTAGTGATGTCGTCTTTCGCGTTACCATTAAGGTTAAAATAAATATGATTAGTTGGATTAACAATAGTGTTACTATCAGAGTGACAACTAGTAATCATTTCAATCGAATCCTGTGTTACTTTGTACGAATTTCTGACGTAAATAGGGCCAGGATACTCCGTTATAGTATCTTTTAACATAAAGTGCACGATGATGTCATCATCAACTTCTTCAATATCAAACGACCAAAACTGATGCCACCACCCGTTACTTCCACCATGTAAATGATTATTTCCATTGTTCTTTTCAAACTGTAGTCCATTCCATTTTCCTTCTTTAATTCTACCAGCAACTGGTCCAACAAAAGCTCCAAATTGCGCTGTATCATTTAATACTTCTTCAGGAGTGTCTGGAGAGAGTAATATATTTTCTTTCACGTCATCTTTATCTGGAACGTGCCATTCTTGAATTCTAGCCCCAAAATCAACAAATGTGACTGTATGATTTTTTTGATGTACGGTGATATAATGAATGTTTGTTTTTTTATCATGAGTTATTTTATATGCCATCTTTATCATGTTCCTTCCATAGTTTAATTAAATAACATAAAGTTAATTCTTCAGTATTTTGAACACTTATGATTGGATAAGGATCAAACGATTTATTAGGTGATAATGCTAGAGTGACGTTTGGCATGTTTCTAACTAAATTTAAATCATGTTTATCATCAATTATGAAAAAATCGCAAGAAATATCAGCTAGCTGTTCTAGAGCAATCAACGTCACAAGTGAGGAGATACCTAATTGTTGAATTAGTTTACTCGCTAGTCGACTAGCTGAATAACAATATACTGTTATATGTTCCTTTTTTGCCTCAATGAAAAGTTCTCTTATTCCAGGATAGATATCATCAGGCTCAATATCCTCTAATTCTTCTTCATAAATTGCGTCTTTGTTTAAAATAATAACCTCTTTTTGTTGATGGGTTAAATCATAGTAATCATCCAGCCATGTGTATCGTCTAAATATTTTTTGTTCTTCAAATGTTTTTATTGTAGGCATATTTAAATATGAGTGTTTTAAAACATCAATAAAACAGAGATTATGTAAATAAGTGGTATCTGTCACAAGGCCATCTAATGGTAAAACAATATTATCAAACAATCATACACCCCTTTTTTAAGATGAAAGAGTTTACTATCTTCATTTTAACGAAAAAAAGAGGGATTGTCACTGCTTATTAATTGATAATATGAATAGACTAAAAAGATAAATATGTGTATTATGTGTTATTTTAATGAATACTTTAAGTTAATCAGGATAATGATTGACTTAAACATATTCTTTGTTTATAATTATTATAAATAAGATTCTAGTTATTAGAATCAAAAAAATTAACGGAGGGTTATTATTATGTCATTAATTGGAAAAGAAATTGAAGAGTTTAACGCACAAGCTTATCATAAAGGAGAATTTATTTCTGTATCAAATGAAGATTTTAAAGGTCAATGGAGTATTCTTTGCTTCTACCCAGCAGATTTTACTTTTGTGTGTCCTACTGAGTTAGAAGATTTACAAGATCAATATGCAACGTTGAAAAGTTTAGGTGTTGAAGTATATTCTTGTTCAACAGACACTCATTTTACGCACAAAGCTTGGCACGATACATCAGATGCTATCGGTAAAATTGAATACATTATGATTGGAGACCCATCTCATGTAATCTCTCGTCAATTTGATGTGTTGGACGAAGAAGCTGGAGCTGCACAACGTGGGACTTTTATCATTGATCCAGATGGTGTGGTGCAAACAATCGAAATTAATGCTGATGGAATCGGCCGTGAAGCAAGTATTTTAGTAGATAAAATTCGTGCAGCACAATATGTTCGTGAAAACCCAGGCGAAGTGTGTCCTGCTAAGTGGAAAGAAAATGGTGAGACATTAAAACCAAGCTTTGATTTAGTCGGAAAAATATAAGGAGATAAATATGCTAGATAATGAAACAAAAGCACAATTAAAACAATATTTGGAACTACTAGAGTCTGATATTGAGTTTAAAGCAAGTTTAGATGATAGTGACTCGTCAAAAAAAGTGAGAGAGTTTTTAACAAGTGTCTGCGAGTTGTCTCCACGTTTAACCCTCGTTGAAGAAACACTAGAAAGAACACCTAGCTTTGAGGTCAGTCAACCAGGTAAGACAAGTGGTGTGACATTTGCTGGTTTACCTCTAGGTCATGAATTTTCATCCTTTATACTTGCTTTATTACAAGTAAGTGGTCGTGCACCAAAAGTTGAGAATTCAGTCATTAACACAATAAAAAAAATAGATGAACCATTATCTTTTGAAACATTTGTTAGTTTAACGTGTCATAATTGTCCTGATGTGGTTCAAGCGCTAAATATTATGAGCGTGATAAATCCTTTAATTTCTCATACAATGATTGAAGGCGGTATGTATCAAGAAGAAGTTGACGCTAAAAAAATAATGGCAGTTCCTACTGTCTTTTTAAACGGCGAAGAATTTTCAAGTGGACGTATGGAATTAAGTACTATTTTAGAAAAAATATTAGGTAGTGTAGATATTAGTGATATTGATCAAGAAAACCCTTATGATGTTCTTGTCATTGGTGGTGGACCTGCCGGTGGAGCAGCTGCAATTTATGCTGCAAGAAAAGGTATCAGAACTGGTATGATAGTTGATACATTTGGTGGACAAGTGATGGACACTTTAGGTATTGAAAACGTCATCGGAACACCTTATATAGAAGGTCCACAGTTGATGAATCAGATAGAAGAACATGTGAAACAATACAATGTTGATATTATGAAAAATCAACGAGCAAAAGATATTCAGAAAAATGGTTTTGTTGAAGTGTCTCTAGAAAGCGGAGCAGTGGTAAAAACGAAATCATTAGTTATATCAACGGGTGCTAGATGGCGCAACATCAACGTACCGGGTGAAAAGGAATTTAAAAACAAAGGGATTGCTTATTGTCCTCACTGTGATGGACCCTTATTTGCAGGAAAAGATATTGCTGTAATTGGTGGGGGGAATTCAGGCATTGAAGCTGCTATTGATTTAGCAGGTATGGGTAAACACGTTTATGTCTTAGAATTTTTACCTGAATTAAAAGCTGATAAAGTATTACAGGACAAATTATATTCTTTACCAAATGTGACTGTCATAACCGGCGCAGCGACTAAGTCTATCGAAGGATCAGATAGCGTAGAAAAACTCGTATATGAAGATGTCACAACTAATGAAATCCACGAGTTAGATGTGAAGGGTGTCTTTATCTTAATTGGTTTAATACCTAATACTGAGTGGCTACCTGAAACAATTACTACAACTGATCGTGGTGAGATTATTGTTGATAAGCATGGTATGACAAATGTCCCTGGCGTTTTTGCTGCAGGCGATTGTACTGACAGTGCCTATAAACAAATCATTATTTCTATGGGAAGTGGTGCAACTGCGGCTTTAGGAGCCTTTGACTACTTAATCCGACAATAATATAATGTTTTAAAGAGGCTGACCCAAAAGTAACTTTTTCAATCAAAATCACTTAACTATCAAAATAGAAATCCCATGAAATCAACGTTGTAATTAACGGATTTCATGGGATTTTTTATATTCTAATACTTTTGGGTCAGCCTCTTTTTATTTCTGCTATTATGTTTTACATACTAGTGGTGATATGATATAGTTTAAAAAGTAATAGGTATAACATAGTAGTGGAGGAGAAGATGAAACAAACGCAATTATTAAAAGGAATTCTTGAAGGCTGTGTGTTATCAGTATTACAAGAAAAGACAACATATGGTTATGAGTTAGTTCAAAAATTAATCCACTTAGGTTTTACAGATTTAAGTGCTGGAACAGTGTATCCTTTATTACAAAAATTAGAAAAACAAGGAATGCTTAGAGGTGAATTATTACCTTCCCCTGATGGTCCAAATAGAAAATACTATTCAGTTACTAAAGAAGGTGAACATCGGCTAGAAGAATTTGAAGAACAGTGGGTTAATTTGAGTGCTGTTGTCAATTTGATATTAAAAAAGGAGAACTAATATGACAGTTGAAAAAATGATTGATAAAAATAATGAGTTAAGGGATATGCTTACATCTGAAAGCAAGGATTACTATGAGAAAATATTATTGTATACACGTTTTAAAGGGTTATTTGGAGATGATGAGGTGATAGAAACAGCTTTATTAAATATACTGTATGATATATTGGATGCTCAACAATCAGGAATATCAGCTGAAGACTATTTTGGTGAAGAACCTAAAGACTATTTGGATGAGTTATTTAAAGAGATGCCACGAGTGCCTTTAAGTAAAAAGTTATCGGTATTTTATATGGTATTTGGTATTAGTTCAGGTTTTTCTTTATTTAGTACACTGACACAAAAAAATCCTTCAATAAATATTTTGACAATTTTATTAAATGGAATACTTAGCATGTTGTTAGTGTTTAGTGTATTTAAGTATTTAGAAAAAATGACGTTTAAGTTAAGTAGACAATCAAAAGTCGTGGAATATCTGAGAGTGTAATATAAACTGTGTAAGTAACCTACCATCCTAGGTAGTGGGTTGCTTCGCGGTTTTTCTTTTTTTACAATAGATTAAAGGAGTGAGAAGCTGTGGCTAAAAAGAAAAGAGACCAAAAATCAGCGAAGTTAGCTCAATCAATTATTGACATCTATCAACCAGAATCGGTTGAAGATATGCAAGAAGCTTTAAAAGATGTTTTTGGACCGATGTTTGAAGCTATGCTACGTGGAGAATTAGATAATCATTTAGGTTATGAGAATCAGTCAAGACAAGAAAAAGAAACTCAAAACAGACGGAATGGATATGGAAATAAAAAGTTAAAAACAAGTTTCGGTGAATTAGACATTCAGGTTCCAAGAGATAGAGATGCTTCTTTTGAACCAGAAATTATTCCTAAAAGAAGCAAAGACGTTTCAAGTATTGAAAGTAAAGTTCTTTCTATGTATGCCAAAGGCATGAGTCAACGAGATATTGCCTCGACAATTGAAGATATTTATGGCTTTACTATTTCTCATGACATGGTGTCGGATATCACAGATCAAATATTATCAGAACTTGAGGAATGGCAAATCAGACCTCTGGCCAAATGCTATGCCTTCTTGTTTGTTGATTGTATGTATGTCACTCTAAGAGAAAATTATGAAGTGAAAGAATGTGCAGTGTATACAATTCTTGGCTATGATTTAAAAGGAAATAAAGAAATTTTAGGCCTTTGGTTAAATCAAACAGAATCAAAAAACAGATGGATGCAGATTTTTGATGAGATTAAAGAGCGTGGAGTTGAAGATATTCTATTTATTTCAATGGACGGCGTATCAGGACTTGAAAATGGTGCTAAAGCTATTTTCCCAGGCGTTGTGGTTCAACGTTGTTTAGTTCATTTAGTTAGAAATGCCCTTCGCTATGTACCAAGTAAGAGTTATAAAGAAGTTTGTAAGGATATGAAGTCTTTTTACAGCGCTTCTTCTTTAAAAGCTGCTCAAACAGCTTTTGATACCTTTCAAACAAAGTGGGCTATTTATCCAGGAGCTGTTGATGTTTGGAAAAGAAATTTTCAACATGTTGAACAACTATTTGATTATGGATCAGCTATTCGAAAAATAATGTACACAACAAATGCTGTAGAGAGTGTTCATTCAAGTTTCCGTAAGGTAACTAAAAAAGGCGCTTTCCCTAATGAGAATGCCCTTCTTAAGCTGCTATATCTTCGAGTAAAAGAACTTCAAAGTAAATGGGAAGGTGGACACGTTCACAATTGGGCTATGGTGCTTAATCAATTAACTGTTAATGATTCTTTTTCAAAACGAGTTGAAAAATATAATCGGTACTAATCAAAATAGGTTGGATATATATAATTTGACAACGAGTCTCTCGTCCTGTGAATTTTTATCGGGACAAGAGCTTTATTAAAAATGCCCTCTTATCCTCGAAGATTATCACAGGACGACTCATTGTCAAATTGTCGTTCTATTATTATTTAAAATTACTTACACACTTAACTTGACAAACCCGAATATCTTGGTGTTTTTATGATAAGTATTTTATTAATGATAGGCTATATTGGCTCAGTTATGTTAGGGAATCGTTTTTTATCTGTTTCTATTCCTTTGTATGCATCCATATCTATTATTTTTATTGCGATGACAGTTGTTTCGTATCTTATAATTAAAAGAAAAAACACACCTTATTATAGTTATTTAGTTTTCGGGTGGGGGATTGCTTGTTTTACGACGATTAACAGACTACCACAAACAAAAAAATGGTTTGACTCAGAACCAGTGATTATTGTAAGTGTTGTGGTGATTTTATTAGGTGGTGTTATTACTGCAAAACTTTCTCAAAAAGCTTTATTAAAAGAGGATAAATAAAAAAGAAACTCGCTCATTTCTGACGAGTTTCTTTTTGGTTTTATTTTAACCAACTTTCTACTTTATCTTGGTTATTGTCAACCCATTCTTTTGCAGCTTCTTCAGGACTTTGCCCTTCATTGATAGCTAACATAACTGTTCCCATATCTTCAGTAGACCAGTTAAAGTTTTTCAATATTTTATAGGCTTCAGGAGAATCATCTTTAAATCCTAAACGTGTAAATGTTTTGATTGCTTCTGTTTCTCCCATTGATTTTTTTGGATCTTCCAAATATTTTAAGTCATATTTATTAAACATCCAATGTGGAGTCCAACCAGTGATGACAATAGGTTCTTTGTTTTTAATGGCTTGGTCTAATGCAACGACCATCGCTCCAGATGAAGATGTTTCAACTTTCCAATCACTTAAGTTGGAATATGCTTTTAATGTGTTATTGGCTGCTGAAACTACGCCAGCACCTGGTTCAATACCAGTAATTGATTTTCCAGCTTCATCTGATAAATCTTCAATTGAATTAACATCCATGTAACTTGGAACAACTAATCCGACTTTTGCCCCTTCTAGGTTAGTTCCTAAAATATCAATTTTATCTTTATACTCATCAGCTTGTGCTTTATGAGTGCTTGGTAACCAAGCAGAGACACTTGCATCAGCTTTTCCAGTAGCAACAGATTCCCACATAATAGCATTATCTAGTGGTGTTGTTTCTACATCAAATCCTTGACGTTTTAATACTTCAGCAACAACATGAGTTGAAGCGACTTCTGAATCCCACTCGACATAAGCTAAATTAACTTTTTTATCACTTGCTGTGTTAGATGATAAGAAGAGTGATGAGCCAATCGCAGCAACTAATACCACAACTGCAGCAATAATGGTTATTTGTTTTTTTCTAGGATTTTTTTCTTTTACTTTTTCTGTACGAGGTTTATTAACATATTGTGTAAAACGATCAATGATAATCGCTAAAATAACTAAAGCTAAACCATTAACAAATCCATTACCAACTTGAGCACGTTGTAAAGCTGATAACACGCCACGTCCTAAACCTGGAGCACCAATCATTGATGCAATAACTACCATTGATAAAGCTAGCATAGTTGTTTGATTAATCCCAGCTAAGATGGTGCTTTTGGCTAAAGGTAATTCCAGTTTAAATAGTTTTTGTTTTCCAGTACTACCAAATGAATCAGCTGCTTCAACTAGTTCTTCTGGTACTTGACGAATCCCTAAATTTGTAAAACGAACGGTTGGAGGTAAAGCAAAGATAACTGAGGCAAATACCCCTGGAACCATCCCAATACCAAAGAATGCAACGGCTGGAATTAAGTAAACAAATCCAGGCATTGTTTGCATAAAGTCTAGAATAGGCGTCAGAATAGCTTGTGCTTTATCACTCTTCGCCATTAATATACCAAGAGGAACACCTATAATGACAGATAAGATACTTGAAATTAATACTAAGGTTAATGTGCTCATTAAATCTGCCCATAGCCCTTGATTTAATATAAATAGCAAACCAAGGAAAGTAAAAATAGACAATCCTTTTTTCTTATCAGATATGTAGAAAGCCAATGCAGTAATCAAAACGATAAATACTAACGGTGGAATAGCTGTTAGTAGGGTGGTCATGCCATCCATTATTTGCTTACCTACTGTTTGGATAAAAGAAAATAGGCCAGAAAATGTATTTGTAAACCACTCTGTTATGTTTTCTACCCAATCTGCAACTGGTAAAGTACTTACTAGTAAATTATTCATTATCCATCACCTCGTTTTCATCTGTTGTATCAGCTAGTGCTTCAATCACACTGCCTCGAATCACTACACCTAGTAGTCGGTCGTTATCAACAACTGCAATAGGAGTTGGTGAGTCATAGATAAGAGGAAAGATATCGCTTATCAGCATATCTTTTTCAACGGTAATAATACCAGTATCTAAAACATCCCGTAATGTTTGTTTATTTTTCTTCGCTTCAGCCGCTGCATCCGCTGTGATTGTTCCAAGTAGTTCACGTTTTTTGTTAACAGCAACTAGCATGCTG
Organism: Vagococcus sp. JNUCC 83; assembly: GCF_053667615.1. Lineage (NCBI taxonomy): Bacteria > Bacillati > Bacillota > Bacilli > Lactobacillales > Enterococcaceae > Vagococcus > Vagococcus sp. JNUCC 83. The sequence goes on from NZ_CM132204.1 coordinate 392,414, forward strand.
ACTTCTTCGCTACGCATACGTTGTAAGGCTACATTTGGTCCATCAATATCAAGGTTTGTTGTAATTGCCGGAACCATGATATTTTGAGCTGTTAAGACTTTTGAACGATCTACATCTTCAACGAATTCACGGACATAATTATTTGCTGGGTTGGTTAGAATTTCTTCACCAGTACCAATTTGCATAATTTGACCATCTTTCATTAACGCAATTCGATCTCCAATTCTTAAGGCCTCGTTTAAATCATGAGTAATAAAGATAATTGTTTTCTTCACTTTATCTTGCAATTCAATCAACTCATCTTGCATTTCGCGACGAATTAAAGGATCAAGTGCAGAGAAAGCTTCATCCATTAATAAGATTTCAGGGTCATTGGCAAGTGCACGAGCTAGACCAACACGTTGTTGCATCCCACCAGATAATTGATCTGGGTATTGATCTTTAAAAGTGATTAAACCTGAATTTTCTAGTGCTTTTTCAGCTCGTTTTTGACGTTCTTCTTTTTCAACACCACGAACTTCTAAACCATATTCAGTATTTTCTAAAATTGTTCGATGTGGAAATAACCCGAAATTTTGAAATACCATACTCATTTTATGGCGACGGACTTCTCTAAGCTGCTCTTTATCAAGTTTGGCTATGTCTTGTCCATCGATGTAAATATCACCAGAAGTTGGTTCAATAATTCGATTGATTAAACGAATCAATGTTGACTTTCCACTACCAGAAAGCCCCATAATAACGAATATTTCTCCTTCTTTAACGTCAAAATTTACATCATATACACCAACAGTTGCCCCAGTTTCTTTGACAATATCTGTTTTTGATTTTTTTTCTTTTACCATCTGTAACGCAACTTGTTGTTGTTGTTTTTTCCCAAATATTTTGGTTAAATTTTCAACTTTTACTTTAGTCATTACAAAACTCCTTTATAAAAATTCTCTCTTTTTGAAAGTGACCACATAATGTTATAACAGAATGGTCACTTTGTCAAAGAAAAAAATGCCTTATTATCATTTTATTTTCAGAAAATATGATAATAAGGCATGGTATATATAGGATTATGACGGATAAAAAAAATTTGATAAACGTTGCTTGGAAAACTCATCTCCAATGAAGTAAAGTGTATCACCAGCAGATATTTTCGCATATGGTCCTGGAGAGATTAACAATTGCTGCTCATGAAGAATTGCTACAACAGTTGCAGACGTTTCTTGCCATAAATTTAGTTCTTTGATGGTTTTTTCCAAGTGTTCGGCTTCTTTGGTTAATTGCAACTCAGATGGGAGAAGTGGGTTAGCATGATTGATTTTTTTAGTTTGAGAAACAAGTAGATTAGCCAAATCAGTCAAATTGTCTAACTCTTTTTTTTGTTTCTGGATATTTTTTAATAAGTCTTGCTTGATTTCTTCAATATTTTGGACATCCTTATATTGAGATAAGAAAGAGGTTGCTTTTTCTTTTGAAGCAACTAATACACCACTGCCGTGTTTAACTTCCATAATGCCCACATCAACTAAAATATTGACAGCTTTCCTAGCAGTTTCAGGTGAAACGCCAAAAGTATTAGCTAATGTTGATCTAGCATGGACTTTATCTCCAACTTTATAGTAATTAGTATCGATTCTCTCAGCGATTTCAATGGCTACCTGTTGATATTTTGGTAGAATAATTTTTTTATGTTTGTCCATTTTTACTCGATCCTTTCTGTTGTAACTTATTATGGCTATCGTACTAAAAAAAGAATAAAAATGCAAAACATGGTTTATTTTGTCTATTAGTCACTAACAGGAATTTGCATTCTAATAGTCATATTTCTTTCTAATTTAGTTGAGTGATTTTTACCTTAAATATAACTTCTGGGGCATCGTTTTTTAGGAATTACTGGTTCTTAACTTGTCTTGTAAAATAAATGATGATATGGTTATTCTTTAATAATACTGTTCCAATTAGTGAAGGGAATGATGAATGTGTCTGAAACAGTTAAAAGACAAGAAGAAGAGTATCTAAAGTTAACGTATGCTCAACTTATGCAGACTCAAAAAAAATTGAGTGAGTGGTTAGATGAAACAAAGCAATCTGGTCAAACAATGATGAGTAAAATCACAGAAGATATCAAGTTAAATGTTGATGGTATATCAGATAAACTAGATAGCTTTTCTCAAATTGAAATGAAAAATAGAGAAATTGATCAATATAATATCAAAATTAGAAACGGTGAACTAACGTTAGATAAAGTAAATCGACTACTAGAAAACCCATATTTTGGAAAAGTAAAAGTTGATTTTTTAGATGGAGAAGAACCAGACTTCTTTTATATAGGAATGCATGGTTTTTCAGATGATAAGAATGATAATTTGATTTATGATTGGCGTTCTCCAATTGCAGAATTGTTTTATAACAATGAAATAGGTACTTCATCCTATGATGTCAGAGGAACGATAATTGATACATCAATAGAAGAAAGACGTCAATTTGTTATTGAAAAAGATAAGTTAATCACATATTTCGATACAATGGTCTCTATTCAAGATGATGTGTTACTTGATGCACTAGCAAAAGATGACACTAAGAAAATGCGAGATATTACAGCAACCATTCAAAAAGAACAGAATGTGATTATTCGTGATACGAAAACACCGTATATATTAGTCAATGGTGTCGCTGGTAGTGGTAAGACATCTGCTATTATGCAACGAATTGCTTACTTGCTTTATAATTTACAAGATAAGATTACATCAGATGACGTGTTAATTTTATCTCCTAACAAAGCATTTATCCAATACGTCTCAGATGTTTTACCCTCGCTTGGTGAGAAAAATCCTCGTAATATGACTCTTCTACAATTTGCCCAAAGCTATATGAATCGATCAATTGAGTCAGAAGAAAATTATTTTAAACGCATATCTAAAAGTCAGATATCAAAAGAAACAGACGTATTAAGAGATGAACAGTTTATTAATTACATTAAGGAAAATGTCTTTCATGATTTTAATCATGAACAGTTATTCAAAGATATTATTTACCGTGATAAACCAATTATTAGTAAACAACAAATTAGTCAATTATTTGAAGAAACACCTAAAAATAGTTCACATGTTGACCGCGTACAAGGAGTTAAACAGCGATTGTTGAGTAGTTGGGATGAGCGATTGATACAGCAATCTCGGACTAAAAAAATTCATGACCAAGTAACGTCATTGACAGAAGAACAACAAGAAAAATATTTTGGTCATTTGATTCAGGATGACTCTGAGAAAAGTTTGACCCGTTATGCAGAAAAACTACTAAGAAAAAAATATAAAAAAGTCACACAACAAATTAATCGCTATCGTTGGTTAAACCAACTCGTCTTATTTAATGAATTGTTTGAAGGATTCTCAAGTATGTCATACTCTAGGCAAATGGCTCCTATTACATTAGATGAGGCAATTATTCTCCTATGTATTAAACACTATTATGTCGAGCGATTAACAATGCCTAATATGAAATTTGTTTTAGTTGATGAAGTACAAGATTACACACCTGCTCAATTACAGTTTTTATTGCTTCTTTTTCCAAAAAGTGATTTTACAATGGTTGGCGATGAAAACCAAGCTATTTTTAATACGAGTACACCTTTTCAAGCCATAGAACAATTATTTTCTAAAGATAATAAGGAATTAACAACTTATCATTTGTTAACAAGTTATCGTTCGACAGGAGCAATCACAGAAGCATTTAATGAATTATCACTATCAAAAAATGCTGAGATTGTACCGATTCGTCCATTTGGAGTTAAACCACAATTAATAAAGTACGAAACTGTTGATAAGTTACTCTCGCTGATTACTAATATTTTAGAAACAATACCTAGTGAAGAGTTAACTATACTGGTGAAAACAGAATATGAAAAAGAGAGAGTAGAACAGGTACTCAATGATATGCCCAATGTGGCAGTAACCAGTATTAACTTAGCTAAGGGGTTGGAATTTGATAATGTTCTACTATTTGATGCTACTAGTGAGCAGTATACAACTATTAGAGACCAAAAAATACTATACACTGCTTTTTCAAGAGCTATGAATCGTTTATACATTGCTTATAAAAAAGAATTATCTCCACTATTAACTTATCTATTATCGTAATTAATAATAGACAGACTACTTATCTACCGATACACTAAGAGATAAGTAGTCTTTTTAAGGGGGATAGATTAAATGATTGGTTGGGTATATTTTTTTATTATCATTTTTGCCAATAGCATTGGTGCAATTTCTGGTATGGGTGGAGGAGTTATCATAAAACCTCTATTCGATATGTTAGGCTATCATGATGTTTTAAGTATTTCATTTTATTCAACAGTGGCTGTTTTAAGTATGTCTTTAGTATCAACAGCTAGACAAGTACAAAATGGGATAAAAATTAGTTGGCCATTTGCTTTATCATTATCGTTAGGCTCTGTTTTGGGTGGGATATTAGGCAGTCTTGGTCTTGATAAATTAGTGAGTATCATGCCATCCGAAAAAATAGTCTCACTGATTCAGATTATATTAATTGTTTCGACATTGATTTTTTCTTATGCTTACAGTAAATCACAGTGGAAAAGTTATCACTTTAAAAGTTTGCTATCCATTATATTGTGTGGGGTGTTTTTGGGAGCGATTGCTAGTTTTCTAGGTATTGGTGGAGGACCACTAAATGTGGCTCTGTTGATGATGTTGTTTAGTGTGCCAATAAAAGATGCCACAGTATATTCGATTATTACGATTTTATTTTCTCAACTTTCAAAAATTATTACCATCCAGTTAAGTACTGATTTTAGTCACTTTGATTTGAGTTTATTAGTGTATATTATACCAGCTGGAATGATAGGTGGTTTATTGGGTGCCTATCTAAGTAAAAAGGTATCTTCAGAAAAAGTCACAATGATTTATCAGTTTGTGATATTAGCTGTACTCCTTGTCAATTTTTATAATGCTTATAAATTGTTCTTATAATAATTTTAAAATTTATGCTAGAATTTGTCTTTTTTGTCATTTTAAATGCAATAAATAAAATGTTTTATCTATTTATGTGCGGTAGAATAGACTTTAGTAAAGGATTTAAAAAAACTGGAGGTCATGATTATGTATACAAGTAATGGAAACTATGAAGCATTTGCTCGTCCTAAAAAATCTGAAAGAACAGACAAAATCTCAGCGGTTTATTTGGTTGGATCAGGATTAGCCTCATTATCTGCGGCAGCTTTTTTAATTAGAGATGCTCAACTACCTGGCAACAAAATCACTATTTTAGAAGAGTTACCCCTTCCAGGAGGTTCTCTAGATGGTATTGATAAAGACCAATATGGTTTTGTCATTCGTGGTGGACGTGAAATGGAGAGTCATTTTGAATGTTTATGGGATTTATATCGCTCAGTTCCATCACTTGAAGTTGAAAATGCTTCAGTACTAGATGAGTTTTATTGGTTAAATAAAGAAGATCCTAACTCATCCAAATGTCGTTTGATTCATAGCCAAGGGATTCAATCAGATACAGATGGGAAATTTACGTTAACTGAAAAAGGTTTAAAAGAAATTATCTCTTTGTGTTTAACTAAAGAAGATGATTTACAAGATAAAAGGATTGACGAAGTATTTAGTCAAGAATTTTTTGAGTCAAATTTTTGGAAATATTGGTGTACAATGTTTGCTTTCGAAAATTGGCACTCAGCTATGGAAATGCGTCGTTACTTAATGCGTTTTGTTCATCATATTGATGGATTGGCAGATTTTAGTGCATTGAAATTCACAAAATACAATCAGTACGAGTCTCTAGTAATGCCTTTAGTTGATTATTTAACTGGAGAAGGTGTGACATTTCAATATAATACAAAAGTTGAAAATATTATCGTAAATTGTGAGAGCAACCAAAAAATTGCCGAAAAATTAGAGTTACTAGTAGATGGCAAAAATGAAATAATTGAGTTAAAAGAAGATGATTTAGTGTTTGTAACAAATGGATCTATCACTGAAAGTTCAACGTATGGGACTCAGACAACACCAGCTCCAATACCAACAGCAGACGATTTAGGCGGTAGTTGGAATTTATGGAAAAAATTAGCGGATCAATGTGATGAATTTGGACATCCAGAAAAATTCTGTGAAAAATTACCAAGTGAAAGTTGGGTGGTTTCTGCAACTATTACAACACTTGATAAAAAAATAGCTCCTTATTTAGAAAAAATAAGCAAGCGTGATCCTTATTCAGGACGTGTTGTTACAGGTGGGATTGTCTTTTCAGAAGATTCGAATTGGCGTCAAAGTTATACAATTAATCGACAACCTCATTTTAAAAAACAACCTAAAGATGAGTTAGTTATTTGGTTCTATGCACTTTGTTCTAATAAAGAAGGAAATTATGTGAAAAAACCAATCACATCATGTTCAGGTGAGGAAATTGCCAAAGAATGGTTGTACCATATTGGTGTACCGGTTGATCAAATTGATGATTTAGCGAAAAATTCTGTCAATGTCGTACCAACTTATATGCCATTTATTACCTCATACTTTATGCCAAGAGCTAATGGTGATCGGCCATTAGTTGTACCAAACGGATCAAAAAATTTAGCATTTATAGGTAATTTCGCAGAAACAAAACGTGACACGGTATTTACCACAGAATATTCTGTTAGAACAGCAATGGAGGCTGTTTATGAATTAATGTCAGTTGATAGAGGTGTTCCAGAAGTATTTGCTTCAGCTTTTGACATTCGTACATTACTTCGAGCAACTTATTATTTAACAGATAAAAAAACATTGCCAGAAATTAAAGTACCTTGGTTAATGAGTAAAATTGAAAAACATGAACTTAAAAAAATAGAAGGTACATTTGTCGAAGAATTATTAAAAGACAATCATTTATTATAAAATAAAAGCAACGGCTAAAATTTAGACGTTGCTTTTATTTGTTGTTTCTTATGTTGTTTAATATATCTATAGCTGTTGGGGTATTCATATGAGGAGCATGTCTTAGTTCTTTTGTTACAGCTTCTATTTCATCACCAGTAGCACCAACTTGAATAGCAAGTGAACTGGCATGTAGTTTCATATGTCCTTTTTGAATACCATCACTGACTAATGCTTTTAAGGCGGCTAAATTTTGTGCTAGTCCAACTGACACGATGACTCGAGCAAGATCTTCAGAATCGGAAATGCGCATCATTTTTAAATTAGCCTGAGCCATTGGTAAAACAGAAATCGCTCCACCAACACTTCCAATAGACATAGGTAAAGTAAGTGTTCCGTGTAAGTTATTGCCTTTTACCGTCCACTCAGACATGCTTTGATAGGAACCATTTTTACTCGCATAAGCATGAGCAGCAGCCGAAACAGCGCGAGGGTCATTTCCTGTTGCAATTACCACTGAGTCAACACCATTCATAATTCCTTTATTATGAGTGACTGCTCGGTATGTATCTAAGTTAGCATAGCGGGTGGCCGTTTCAATACGTTTTGCTATCGTTTTGCCATCTATTGATGTCGTTGCTAGATTTTCTACAGGAATAGAACAGGTTGCAGTAACCAAAGATTCTGTGTTGTAGTTACTTAATATAGACATAAGAGCCTCTCCGCCAACTAAATCGACAATAAAAGGGGTCACGCCTTCTAAAATAGTATTGATGATGTTAGCTCCCATTGCTTTTTTAACATCGATTAGTAAATAGACTGTTAAAAATAAGTCATCATGTTCTTCTGAGTGAAATGTTTCGCAACGAATTTCTCTTAATCCACCTCCACGATTCACAATGGAAGGATGAGATAGGTCTGCCATTTTTTTTATTTCGTTAAAATGACTTAAAATGGTTTCTTTTGCTTTTTCTGGTTCCTTAATACCAGTTAAAATAATCTGCCCACGTTTTAAATAATGAGTGATGGCGGTTGAAAAACCGGTGGGACGCGTTAATTTAGCAGCAAAACTACAGGCAGCGATGACAGAAGGTTCTTCAACTACCATTGGAACAATCATTTCTTTATGATCTACAGTGAAATTTAGTGCAACCCCCATAGGTAAAGGAAACTGTGTTAGCTGATTTTCGATTAGTGAACTAGCCACATCGTTATCCAACACAGTGTTATTTTGAAATAAAACATAATCTTCACTTTCAATATAATGGTTAGATAAAAGGGTAGAGAGTCTCTCATCACGTGTTTTTTTATAAAATTTGTCAAATGTATTATTCACTAGAGAGTCTCCTTAATCTTTATTTTTACCATAGATTCTTTGATGATGAGTAACACCTTTGAAAAAGAATTTACCTGTATCTGTTTTGTCTTGATTGAACAAGTGATTCCCTTCGTTATCAATACGTAATTCCTCATTAAACATATTTGTATAATCATCAATTGATAAGGTTAGTCGTTTTTTCAGTATATCTCTGTGTTTGTCGGTTAATAGCCTTTCTTTGTATCCTTCAACTAACTGTCCAGAAAATATCTCAGCAACAGCTCCACTGCCATAACTAAAGAATCCGATACGATCATGTTCTTTAAGTGATGTTGTCATACTTTCAATTAAAGACATAAAGCTTAAATAAAGTGACCCAGTGTAAATATTTCCAATGTCACGAGAGTAATCAGTACTTTCTTGATATCTTTCTAAAAGTAAATCTTTGTTTGTAGGATTTTCTCTTTCAAGTAAAGGCAATAATGCTTTTTTGCCCATTTTTGTATAAGGTAAATGAAAACAAAAAGCATTGAAATCTTCTAATGATCGTTCTGTACGTTTAGTATACTCATTCCATAAATCACTGAAAAATGAAATATAGGCTTCATTTGAAAATTTTCCATCAACAATAGCTGTTTTTGAATAGTTTGGACGCCAAAAATCAAAAATACTTTTTGTCATTGAGACGGATATATCTTCAATTTCTAAAATACGAGGACATGAGCTAATAAGCATAGCAACCGCGCCAGCTCCTTGTGTGACTTCACCAGAGCTGTTTAGGCCATATCTAGAAATATCTGATCCAATTACTAAAGCTTTTTTATCAGGATGTAATTTAACAAAATCAACAGCCATCATTAATCCAGCTGTAGCCCCGTAACATGCTTGTTTTAAGTCAATTGATTTTGCAAAGGGGTGTATATTTAATAAATCATGGATAAATGACGCCACAGATTTTGATTCATCAACACCAGTTTCAGTTCCAACAACAATTAAATCTATGTTATTTAAATCATCTGCCGTAAGTAACGGATAAGCAGCATTGGCAGCCATACTAACTGTATCTTGACTAATAGGAGGAACAGACATTTTTGATTGACCAATCCCGATAGTAAATTTTGCTGGGTCAACGCCACGATGTGTTGCGAGTTCTTCTAAATCAATACATGTATTTGGAGTGTAAAAATTAATTTTATCTATACCAACCATACAAATAAACCTACTTTCTTTTATATAAGAGTTATTCATTTTGTATTTTATCATAGAAAGAACAAAAGAGTGGGGGATATTAGTTAACTTTAGTAATCTTTTAAAGAATAAAAAAACTGAACTCATTTAAAGAGTTCAGCTAAAAATTTAAAATTAGTCTTCTTCAGTTTTACCATTTACCAATTCAGGTTCTGCTGTTTCACCAACAGTATCTTCTTCAACAGGTGCTGACATTTCAGATACAGAACAAATTTGTTCTTCAGCATCAGTTACAATAGTAAACTCATCATGTTTTGGAATATCAGAAACAACTAAAGAGTCTCCAATTTCTAAATTAGCAACGTTGACTTCAACGCGTTCAGGTAACTTATCTGGAGTGGCAGAGACAACAATGCTATATAAGTTTTGTTCTAATACACCACCTGCTTTAACCCCTTTAGGAGTTCCAACTAATGATAACTCTGCTTCAACTTCAGTTTCTTGAGACATATCGACTGCAAGGAATTCCACGTGAATCCATGATTTAGTAAATGTATCTAATTCGTATGTGTGTAATAAGGTACTGATTTTTTTACCGTTTAAGTCTAATACATAAACAGCGTTTAATCCATTTTCACGAATATCTTTTTCTAATTGACGTGCATCAACTGAGATTGATAGGTTTTGAATACCATTACCATTTACAGCACCAGGTACACGGCCCTCTTCTCTAAGTTTTCTGCGGATAGATCTTGGTCTAGTTGCTCTTTCTTCTACTTTTAACACTACTGACATAAATAATTTCCTCCTTTAGAATATAACATCTTAGTTAGTTCGTTATTTAGTTCATGTAGATATAATCGTTGTGATGAGCTTGTCGATTTATCTAGTGATATTGATAAGAGTGTTAAACTTATCAATAACGAACGATAAGACTATATTATACCTTTTGAGGCAATCTTAACAATTAATAATTAATTACTAAGTTAAATATGGTGACTAAGGACTTAAGCAATCCATATATTGCCTGCTCATCATGGTAAAAAACCACACTATAATATAAGCTTATGAACTAACCATACGATGAAAAGAAGAAAAGGTCAAGTAATATAGCTGTAATATCAGATAATAACTTGTTTTGAATATTTTCTTTAAATAGATAGCTCGCTAAATAAGTATTCTTTCACTAATTGTTCAGTAGATTGAATGGATTCTTCATGCGTTCTTTCGTATGCATGGCTAGATTCAATACCAGCGCCAATTAAGCCATGTTTTACATCAGCACCAGCTCTCATAGCAGCAGAAGCATCACTACCATAATAGGGATAAATATCTAATTGATAAGGGATTTTGTGTTTTTGACATAAGGAAACAAAGTGATTTCTTAAACCTAAATGATAAGGTCCACTAGCATCTTTTACGCAAATTGAAACAGAATATTCATCTGTTTGTTGATCATCTCCCATAGAGCCCATATCAACAGCAACATACTCGATAACATTTGGATCGATATTAGAATTTCCACCATAACCAATTTCTTCATTGTTTGAGAAGAAAAAGTGAGTTGTATAAGGTAATTTTTTTCCATCTTTTTTTAAATCAATTAAAAAATTCATCAAAATAGCAGCACTTACTTTATCATCTAAATGACGAGATTTGATATAACCGGAGGGTGTGATTAGTGTACGAGGATCAAAGCTTATAAAATCCCCAACTTGAATGCCGAGATTTTCAGTATCTTCTTTAGAGAATGTTTTTTCATCGAGTCTGACTTCCATATTTTGTTGGTCTCTTTTTGCAGTGGCTGAGTCTTTATATACGTGGACACTCGTTTGATGCATGAGAATCGTTCCAGTATAATTTTTATTATTTTGTGTATGTACTGTACAATACTCTCCCTCAATGGCATTAAAATTAAAGCCACCAATTAAATCTAGTTTAAGGCGTCCATCGGGTTTAATCGCACGAACCATCGCTCCTAAAGTATCGATATGAGCTGTAATAAAACGTTGTTTGTTCGTATTCGCCCCCTCAACAGTAATAATCAGACTTCCTTTATTATTAATAGTAGGTGTGTAACCCACAGCTTTCATCTCGTTGGAAATAAACTGAATAATATCAGATGTATTTCCTGTTGGAGACGGAATATTGGTTAGTTGTTTAGTTAATTCAATGGTTGATTTAGACAAATTAATCATCCTTTCTTTTAAGTTAAGGGTAGATGAATCAACACTGAAAATCAATGATTATTTTTTATAAGAGAAATGGTGATTTTTTTGTTGTGAACGACGATAACTCTTTTCATCCCAAAGCATCAACCATAAAAGGATTAAAGGTGTCACAATAATTAAAGCAACATCAAGTCCCAAATTACCTAGTACAATTCCAATTATTAATACAACTAAAATAAGAGCATACCTTCTTATAGCAAACATAAAATCACTCCTTAAATTTTTAAACGAACATGTGTTCTGTGTTTTGTAAATGTATTATACAAACATCTGTTCGTTTTGTAAAGAAAAAAATAAAGCATAACATCATGCTTTATTAAATATGGTTTCTATAAAGGCCGACAACTTTTCCTAATATCGAAACATTGCTTAGTATGATAGGCTCTAAAGTGTCATTTTCTGGTTGTAATCGAATATGATTTTTTTCTTTAAAAAACCTTTTACATGTTGCTTCATTTTCGTCAGTCATGGCAATAACAATTTCACCATTGATAGCAGAGGACTGTTTTCTTACAATAACATGATCTCCATCAAATATGCCGGCATTAATCATACTATCGCCTCTTATAGTAAGCATAAATAGGCTGTTTTCTTCGTATTTTAAATCAGGCGGTAATGGAAAGAAATCTGATGCTTCTTCAACAGCAAGAATAGGTTCACCTGCAGTGACGACTCCAAGCATTGGAATAAATGGTGAATTAACGCCAATCATCTTAAGCCCTTCTGATGTAAGCTCGATTGCTCTAGGTTTAGTAGGGTCTCGTGTAATTAACCCTTTTTTTTCTAAACGAGATAGGTGTCCATGGACAGTAGATGTTGAGGAAAGATTGACAGCTGTACCGATTTCTCTCACAGTTGGAGGATACCCTTTTTCTTCAACTTGTTCGTGAATATATTTTAAAACGTCTATTTGTCTTGAAGAACGTTTAGTTGACATATTGATACCTCTTTTCCTTTTTTTTGAGTGTAACATAAATTTTCGTTAAAATCAAACGCATGTTCGTACTTTTTCGTTGGTAATAATTGTTTTTTTATTTCTTTTAAGATACTATTTAACTAGAACTTTAAGGAGGTTTTTACTTATGTTAAGTGAAAAAAAATTAGCAAGAATAAATGAACTAGCCAAAAAAGCAAAAACAACAGAGGGTTTGACTGATGTTGAAAAAAAAGAACAACAACTGTTAAGAGAAGAGTATTTACATAGTTTTCGAAAAGGTATGAGAAATCATATAGAAGGCATGAAAGTTGTTGATGAAGAGGGAACAGACGTTACACCAGAGAAGTTAAAACAAATTCAAAAAGAAAAAGGGTTACATGATAGATAATTTAGGTGTTTATTTTATTTAAAAACGCTTGTAAAAAAGAAATATTCGATGTAAAATGTAATAAAGGTAAATAAAACCTAAATAGGAGGGCGTTATATGTTATTTGATCAAACTGATCAATTAGGTGTGAATGCAATTCGTACACTTAGTTTAGACATGATTCAACAAGCAAATTCAGGACATCCAGGCTTACCAATGGGGGCAGCTCCAATGGCTTACACTCTTTGGACTAAATTTTTAAAAGTAAATCCAAAAACATCAAGACAATGGGTTGATCGTGACCGTTTTGTTTTATCTGCTGGACATGGTTCTGCTATGCTCTATAGTTTGCTGCATTTATCAGGTTATAACTTACCAATGGAAGAATTAAAAAATTTCCGTCAATGGGATAGTTTAACACCAGGACATCCGGAAGTTCATCATACTGATGGCGTTGAAGCAACAACAGGTCCATTAGGCCAAGGGATTGCAATGAGTGTTGGGTTTGCGATGGCAGAAGCACATCTTGCTGCAACATATAACAAAGATAAATTTAACATTGTGGATCATTATACTTATGCTTTATGTGGTGATGGTGACTTAATGGAAGGCGTCTCACAGGAAGCAATCAGTTTAGCTGGACATTTAAAACTTGGTAAACTAATTGTTTTATATGATTCAAATGATATTTCTTTAGATGGCCCATTAGATAAGTCATTTACTGAAGATGTTAAAGGCCGAGTGGAAGCATCAGGTTGGCAACATATTTTAGTGAAAGATGGTAACGATTTAGAAGAAATTGCTAATGCAATCGAAGCCGCACAAAAAGAAACAACAAAACCAACGATGATTGAAGTTAAAACTGTTATTGGTTTTGGTGCAGAAAACGAAGGAACAAATAAAGTACATGGTGCGCCACTTGGAGCTGAAGGTGTGGCATTTGCTAAAAAATCTTATGGTTGGGATTACCCAGCATTTACTGTACCAGAAGAAGTGGCAACACGTTTCCATACTGATATGGTAGAAAAAGGTGAAGAAGCAGAAGCAGCATGGCAAAAACTATTTGCTGACTATAAAGAAGCTTATCCAGAACTAGCACAACAATTTGAAGAAGCCTTTAAAGGTGAGGTCACAGTTGATTTAGAATCAGTGCTACCAACTTATGAAGTAGGTGAAAGTGCGGCAAGTCGTGTAACAAGCAAAGAAGCTATCCAAGTATTATCAAAAGAAATCTCATCATTCTGGGGAGGTTCTGCTGATTTATCATCATCAAACAATACAATGGTAGCTGCAGAAAAAGATTTCGAACCAGGACAATATGACGGCCGTAATATTTGGTTTGGTGTACGTGAGTTTGGTATGGCTGCTGCGATGAATGGTATTGCATTACATGGTGGAACCCGTGTTTATGGTGGAACATTCTTTGTATTTGTTGATTACTTACGTCCAGCGTTACGTCTATCAGCGATTCAAAAAACACCTGTAACATTTGTGTTAACACATGACTCAATTGCTGTTGGTGAAGATGGTCCGACTCATGAGCCAATCGAACAATTATCAAGTTTACGTGGTATGCCAAATGTGAACTTAATTCGTCCGGCTGATGGAAATGAAGTATCAGCGGCTTGGAAAATAGCAGCAACTTCAACTGAAACGCCAACTGTTTTAGCGTTATCAAGACAAAACTTACCTGTTCTTGACGGAACAAAAGAGAAAGCATACGACGGTGTTGCACGAGGAGCTTACGTGTTATCTCCATCAAGACGTGACACACCAGATGGTATTTTAATTGCAACTGGATCAGAAGTGAAACTGGCAGTGGATGCACAAAAAGCCTTATATGAAAAAGAAGGTGTGGATGTCTCTGTTGTGTCAATGCCATCAACGACTTTATTTGATGCACAAGATGCAGCGTATAAGGAAAGTGTGTTGCCATCATCTGTGAGCAAACGCGTTTCAATTGAAATGGGAACAACATTTGGATGGGGACGTTATGTTGGATTATCTGGTAAATCATTAGGTATTGACACATTTGGTGCAAGTGCACCAGGCAACAAAGTGATTGAAGAATATGGCTTTACAGTGGAAAATGTAGTGAAGGCATTTAATTCATTATAAGAGTATTATGAAACCCAACGATCAAATTATGATTGTTGGGTTTTTGTTGTTTTATTTAACGATTTATTGACACCCATTAAAATAGCTTGGGCTAATCCCAATGCACAGAATAATGTTGCGACAATAAAAGCAATATTATATCCATGTAGAGTGGCTGATAAGACATCCGATTTATAGGTTACAGGGGAATTGAGTAAGAGAGATTTTTTAGGCATCTCTTTTAAGGTAGCTTGCGATAAGAAACTGATGAGAATCGCTGTACCAATTGAGCTGAATAATTGTTTTGCGGTATTATTGACTGCTGATCCATGGCTAAGTAAATTATTTGGTAAAGAGTTCATCCCGGCTGTTGTGATGGGCATCATTACCATCCCAACGCCTAGCATACGAATACCATAGATAATCGTAATAAAATGCATAGGGGTTTTCTCATTTAGAGTACATAAACAAGCCGTTCCAAAGGTTAATAAACTCATCCCGATGATGGCAAGATATTTTGCGCCATATTTATCAAATAATTTTCCGGTAATTGGCATCATGACACCCAAAATTAATGCTCCTGGTAATAAAACAAGACCAGAATGAAACGGATCATATCCTCTGACATTTTGGATGTAGAGTGGTAATACCATCTCAGCTCCAACCATTGCCATATTAACAATCCCACTTAAAACGGTTGTGTTACTAAATAATTTTGATTTAAACACATCCATATTTAAAAAAGGATTGTTAATTTTTTGTTGTCGTATACTAAAAATAGCGATAAGCAATACACCGATAAATAATAGACTTAAAACCATTGGGTCGTGCCATCCATGTGTTCCAACAAGGGAGAAGCCATATAACAAGCTTCCAAATCCAAAAGTTGAAAGAATGGGAGAAGGTAAATCTATTTTTGATGGATGTAAAGGTAGAACGTTTTGCATAAAAATAAACGATAGACCAATAACTAAGACAATAATTGGGATGAGTAATCCAAATAGATATCGCCAATTAAACGTGTCGATAATAAAACCAGATAATGTTGGTCCGATAGCTGGAGCAAGGCCAATAACAATCCCAGCAATCCCCAAAGCTTTTCCTCGCTCATTTTCAGGATAGATGCTCAACATAATTGTTTGTAATAATGGAAGAGAAATTCCAACACCCATAGCTTGAATGATACGTCCAATTAACAATAGTTCAAAAGAATTTGCAACTAGGCAGACGATTGTACCGACTAAAAAAATAGAAATGGCTCCGATGTATAATTTTTTTGTGGGAATGTTGTTCATTAAATAAGCACTAATTGGAATCATGATGCCATTCACCAATAAAAAACCAGTGGTGAGCCACTGAATAGTTGAAGTAGACACAGAAAATTGTTTCATTAAATCAGGGTAAGCTGTTGTAAGTAACATCTGATTGAGTACTGTACAAAAACTCCCGATAATGATAGTAATCACCAATAGATTACGATGTTTTAATTTTACAATAGGACTGTCCATGATAAATCCCCCTTGATTGATATGAATGATAGATTACTCTCTCTTTTTGAAATTATAGTGAATATAACGGTGATTTATTATCATAATTAAAGAAATATCTTTTAGTATTGACTTAGTAATACAAGATTTATGAAAAAAACTAAGAAGATTTGTAAAAATAACATCTTTTTTTCGTTTGTTCTAGTCAAAATGGATTTGATAGTAAAATGAAAGAAGATGGTTAGATGGATACAAAAACATTGGAAAAATTGGTTATAAAAAATAAAGAGTACTGTCTACAAGGGAAAAATGCAGATTATATTCCTGCGCTTGCACAGGTAAATCCAAATCAGTTAGGAATCTCTTTATTTGATATTAATAGTAAAGAGATTATCTCTGCTGGTGATAGTTCAACGCGGTTTGCAATAGAGAGTATATCAAAGGTTCCTGCGTTGTTACTGGCTATAGAAGATAACGGCATAGCTACAGTATTAAAACATATCAATACTGAAGCAACAGGCTTTTCATTTAATTCTCCCTTGAACATGGAAATAAATCATGATAAACACCCGCTTAATCCATTTGTTAATATTGGCGCGATTAAGACAACCTCTCTTATCAAAGGTGAGTCACCGGATACACGTTTTAGTCGTTTGTTAACCTTTATAAAAAATATTTGTCACGACGACGATATTTCGCTAAACGATGACATTTACCAATCAGAATCTAAAACAGGTGATATTAATCGTTCACTCGCTTATTACTTAAAGGGAAATCATATGCTGAATGGTAATGTTGATGAGATATTGGAGGTTTATTTTAAGCAGTGTTCCTTAAACGTGACAACAGATGATATTGCTAGGATGGCAAGTGTTCTAGCAAACAAAGGTGTGACACCCTGGGATAATAAAAGACTTATATCTGAAGAATCAGCTACATTAGTTAAGTCAATTATGACAACAGCTGGTTTATATGATGAATCAGGCGAGTTTTCAGCTCATGTCGGAATACCAGGAAAGAGTGGTGTAGGTGGAGGGTTGATGGGGGTTTCTCCAAAGCGCTATGGTATCGGTGTATTTAGTCCACCGCTTGATAAATCAGGAAATAGTGTTGCTGGTGTGAAATTATTAAGAGATGTGGTAAATCATCTGAATTTAAATATATTTGACTAGTTTTTAATAAAAAAACGGTCAATATAATTAAAATAGTATATAATATTATCAAGAGAAAGGGATAGTATACGAAAGATGGTGAACTGATGGAAAATCAGATGTTTCGCTTACTGAATTCAACGAATCAGCAACTGCTTGAAATACTCTCATTAATTGCGGAGAATAAGCGATGGTATAGTACAAAGGAAATTAGTCTTTACCTAAATGTAACAGAAAGAACAGCACAAAGATATATCCAACAAGTAAGGGATATGTCAGAAGAGTTTAATCAATTCTCAAGTGTCAAGGTTGTTATAGACTATGAAAAATATCGGGGAATTTACTTGGATAGTGAGTCTGGTTATATCGATTTAAAAAATTATATTTATGAAAAAGATGAAACCATTCAATTACTAAAATATATCGTGGTAGAAGATGGAGTTAATGTTGAGCGGTATGCTATTGAAAATTATGTCAGTGTCAATTCAGTTAAGTCATCCTTAAAAAAGATAAAAGTGTTGTTTGAACTATATGATTTGAGTTTATCAC
Source organism: Vagococcus sp. JNUCC 83 (assembly GCF_053667615.1). NCBI lineage: Bacteria > Bacillati > Bacillota > Bacilli > Lactobacillales > Enterococcaceae > Vagococcus > Vagococcus sp. JNUCC 83. The sequence continues at coordinate 410,608 of NZ_CM132204.1, forward strand.
GTCATACACATGCCATAATAGGCAATGAAAAACAAATTCGGATAATTATTTATATTATGATGTGGAGACTCTATAAGGGGATGAGATGGCCGTTTTCAACGATTAATGAAACGGTTATTTATCAAACGGTTGATTTGTTTTCAGAGACGAATCATTTTCAGTTTTCTGTCATTCAACGCAAGCAATTGGCATATGTTTTAGCGACAAATTTAATTCGTTTGAGAAAAAAACATTTTGTTGTGATGGAGGATGAGTGGAAGGATTATGTTAATGTCGACGCTTTGTTAAAGAAATTAGATTTTTTAAGAGGTGTCATGCAAGAGTTTCATATTTATTCGGAAGCTGAAATTTATTTTTATGCAGTCGTAGCACAAATAAAAACGAAATTTTACGAATCTGATGTGTTTAATAAAGAAATTTTAGGCTACCATAAACAACAACAATCAGATGTATATCAGGCCACAATTCAATTTATCAGTTTATTTCAATCCACCTTCACAGAAATACCAACAGATTTAAAAGAACGTTTTTTTATCACAAGTTTTTGTGCACACATGTTTTGTCGGCTATTTAAAAGTATTCATGTTGATGTAGATGGCTATTATGTGGTTAATGAAGTGAGTGATAGATACCCTGTCTTAAGGAATAAAATGTTAAAGTTAATTGATACATTACAGAAAAAAACGCATAATAATTTATTTTTGATGGAAGATTTTTTATTGCAAAAATATATTTTACTTTTTTCTTCGGTCTTACCACTGACATGTTATGAACCGGAGATTGCGATTTATTTAGACACTGATTTACCGTATTTTATTAAACGCGATATAGAAGAACGTATTACTTATCGATACAAGTATGATTATCATATTGTTTTTAAAACACTTAATCATGAGGAGGAAATTGATTTGGTGTTAACCAATATACCTAATACATTGGAAGAAAATAATCAATATTCTTCACATGTGCAATTATTTGATTATCCGATTAAAGAACGTGATTTAATCGAGATAGGGAAAAAATGCCAATTACTTGTACAGGAAAAAAGTCAGAAACAGAAGCTTTAAGAAGGTTAGTATTCTTAAAGTTTTTTTCGTATTCTTAATAAAATATTAACAGATTTGTGGGGTTATTTTATTTTAATTTAGAAGTATCTAATATATACTTTAATTTACAGGTAATTTGCAGTATACTTGATAGTTGAAGAACTATGAGTTACTTGTGATTAGAAGTTTTATTTATAAAATTGGAGGACGAAAACATGTGTGGATTTGTCGGATATATGAACCAACCAGGTGTTGATCCAACGGTCATCAAACAAATGGCGGATCGAATTGTACATAGAGGACCAGATGATGAAGGATTTTACCAAGATGACGCTATCTCAATGGGATTTAGACGCCTATCAATTATTGATTTAAATCATGGACAACAACCAATGACGAATCAAACGAATACGAAAGTATTAACGTTTAATGGTGAAATATATAATTACGTAGAATTAAGAGAAGAATTACAAGAATTAGGCTATGAGTTTAAAACAGAAGTAGACTCTGAAGTATTAATTCATGGTTATGATGCGTGGCAAGAAGGATTATTAGACCGTATTCGTGGGATGTACGCGTTTGTCATTTATGATTCTGAAACAGGTGAAGTGTTTGGTGCCCGTGATCATTTCGGGATTAAACCTCTGTATTATTTTAAAAATGAAGACACATTTATGTGGGGATCAGAGATTAAAGCTTTTTTAGATCACCCATCATTTGTTAAAGAGTTAAATGAAGAGTTATTACCAATTCATTTAAGTTTTGAATATGTTCCAAGTGATGAAACATTATTTAAAAATGTCTTTAAAGTGAACCCAGGCCATTATTTTAAATATAAAAATAACGACTTAGAGGTAAATGAATATTATCATTTCACATTTGAAGAAGAAAAGAAAATGACCATGGACGAGGCAAAACGTGATATCATTGATACGGTAGATGAATCAGTGAAAAAACACATGATTGCTGATGTTGAGGTAGGAAGTTTCTTATCAAGTGGGATTGATTCAAGTTATATTTTAAATGAAGCGTCACAAGATCGTGATATCCAATCATTTTCATTAGGTTTTGACGATAAAAATATTAGTGAGCTAGAATGGGCACAAGAATTCGCTAAAGAAATCGATCAAAAAAATACTGCCATCATGATTAATGATGAAGACTTTTTTGGCATTATTCCTAAAGCGATGTACCATATGGATGAACCATTATCTAATCCATCAGCGATTCAGCTATACTTTTTATCGAAAGAAACAAGTAAACATGTTAAAGTTGCTTTATCAGGTGAAGGAGCGGATGAGTTCTTTGGTGGATACAACACGTATCTAGAAGCAGGAACTTTTAGAAAATATGAAAAATTCACGACTCGTAATATGCGTCAACTATTCGCTCAAACAGCGAAACGTTTGCCACATTTCCATGGACGTCGTTTCTTAATTCGTGGCGCGCAAGATATTAGCGAACGCTATTACCGTGTGAATTATGTGTTTAATGAGGCAGAAAGAAATGATTTATTAAAAGATACTCGTTACAATAAATCATCATCGTTATACGTGAAAAACTTATTTGATGAAGCAAAAAGTAAAGATGATGTGACTAAGATGCAACATTTTGATATTCATGGGTGGCTAGCATATGATATCTTGCATAAAGCAGACCGTATGAGTATGGCTAACTCACTTGAAGTTAGAACGCCTTTAGTTGATAAAGAAGTAGCAGAAATTGCGAAAAGAATGCCAACAGACACACGTGTTGATATGAAAAATGGTGTGACAAAAATTGCATGGCGTGAAGCTTCAGAAGCAAAATTACCAGATCGTATTGTTAATCGTGAAAAATTAGGCTTCCCGTCACCACTTGCATCATGGCTAAAAGAAGACAAATACCAAGAGATGTTGAAAGAAGCATTTAATTCAGATATAGCTGAAAAATTCTTTAATGTCGATTATCTAAATCGTTTATTAGAAGAACAAAAACAAGGAATAGCAAATATGCAAAAAATATTTACTATTTATACGTTTATTGTTTGGTATCGTGTTTATTTCATTGAAAATTAATTAAAAGAAGGGAACCGATTGTATTGACTCAACAAAAAGAGTTTATCCCCGTTTTACTCGGTGGAGACTTGAATCTATATGGCATGGCCCGCTCATTTTATGATATTACAAATAAACCAGTCCGGACAATTGCTAGTGCGTCAATCGCACCAACCAAACACTCAAGCATACTTGCAATAGAAGTTGTATCAAATTTTGATACTGATCCAACGTTTATTGAAACAATGAGAGAAGTGGCAAAAGAATACAAAAATTCAGATGTTCCAGTTGTTTTAATGGGAATGGGAGATTGGTATACAGAACTAATTTCTAAACATTTAGACGAGTTATCTGAAACATTTGTTTGTCCTTATATCAATAAGGAATTAGAAAAACAATTAGTTAACAAACAAGATTTTTACGAGATATGCGAAAAATATGATTTACCATATCCTAAAACTAAAATTATTACACGCCGAATGGTTGAAAACTCAGAAGCAACACAACCCTTTGAGTTTCCAATCGCGCTAAAACCAGCCAATAGTGTATCGTGGAATGATTTTACTGATCCTATTAAGGAAAAAGTCTATATCATTGATAATTTGACTGAATATAATCGTGTCATTCATGGCATCTATGGTGCAGGATACAAAGATAATTTGATTTTACAAGAATTTGTTGAGGGTAATGAGAGCCCAATTCGTGTATTAAATGTTTACGTGGATAAACATCATCATGTAAAAATGATGTGTTTAGGGCATCCGCTTCTTGAAGATCCAACGCCTTTAGGTATTGGTAATTATTTGGCAATTATGCCCGATTATAATGAAGCTATCTACCAACAAGTTAAGCACTTTTTAGAAGATATCAAGTACACAGGCTTTGCTAACTTTGATTTGAAGTATGATATCAAAGATAACACATATAAGTTCTTTGAAATTAATTTAAGACAAGGAAGAAGTAGCTTTTTTGTCACACTTAATGGCTTGAATTTAGCAAAATGGGTTGTAAGAGATTATGTTTATGACGATTTAAAAGATGCAGAACCCGTTTATGCTAATATTCCTGAAGATAAAGGCATGTTGTGGCTAAATGTGCCACTCGATGTGTTTGATAAATATGTGCCAGAAACGCAATATAAAGATATGGCTCGAGAAATGATAGCTGATAAACGTTATGGCTATACATTTTATTATGAGGGTGATCGTAACTTTAAGCGTTATTTACAATTACAACGAATGTTTAGGTATTACCGAAAAGTATTTAAAAAATATGGTTAGTAAGGTGGGATGATATGGAACATTTCTTTACCGTCATTGGTGGTATGGGGACTAAAGCAACAGAATTATATGTGAAAATGGTAAATGATAAAACACCCGCTAAAAAAGACCAAGATTATTTAAATTATGTGTTAGTCAATTATGCAACCATTCCTGATAGAAGTTCTTACATAATGGATAAAGAAAATAACGATAATCCATTGCCATACTTGCTTGATGTGATTGAAACGTATAATAAATTATCACCAGATTTTTTTGTTCTGACGTGTAATACAGCCCATTACTTTTTTGACGAATTGGAAAAAGCAACAGATAAACCGCTACTGCATATGCCTAAGTTAGCTATATCAAGAGCGAGTGAAGCTTATGAAAAAGGCTCACGAGTGGGAATTATTGGGACTGAAGGTACCATTAAAAATAAAATTTATGACCCATTTATAGAAGAAGCTGGTTTTGAAGTGGTGCATCCAACGCAAGTTATTCAGGATAAAGTAAGTCAGCTTATTTTTGAGAAAATCAAACAAGACAATGTGCTAGATCATGAACTATATCATGAAGTATTAGATGATATGTTTAATGAATTGCACTGTGATGTCATTGTGTTAGGTTGTACAGAATTATCTATGGTGGAAGATGCGGAAAATCAGATGAATCAACATGTTATTGATCCACAAAATGTATTAGCTGAAGAAACAGTTGCTCTAGCTCTGAAAAATAGAAATTAGTAAGAAGATGACTTTGTCTTAGGATGGAGTCATCTTTTTTATGTAGAAACTAGTATATTTTTTCTGGTTGATTTACAATGAAGATACGTGAAAGGACTGAGTAAATGAAAACAATAACAACAGAAAGTTTATTTGAATTAAAAAGCTTATCTCATCCCTTGTCAGTAGGGAATATCATTTTTTTTATGGAGCACTCAATTAATCAAAAAAACAATCAATATGAGTCTCGTATTTATAGTATAGACAAACAAACGAAAGAACGACGTTTATGGAGTGGTGACGATGTATCGATTAGTCAATTAAAAGTATCTCCAAATAAAAAGTGGTTGAGTTACGTCGCTAAAGTAGATAAAAAAACACATCTAAAAGTACAAGCTATTAACGGAGGTAGTGCCTATAGTATGTTAGAAAAAGAATCATTTTCTAACTATACATGGAATCACTCAAGTAGTGCGATTTATTTTGTCCAAACAACATCAGAACACAATAAACAAGATGATCCATTTGAGCAACCTAAGAAGTGGGATAAATTAACTTATAAATTGGACGGAGCTGGATTATTAGATTTAAATGCAACGTATCAATTAAGTAAATTAACGATTGCAACAAAAGAGGAGACAATTCTCTTTGAATCAAGTGATGAATTCTCTTTGGATTATGTGTCAAAAGATGAGAGTTATGTTTTGTTAGGACGTGAAAAAGAGCCAAATAATGAATGGGATTACGGTAGCACAGTTTATAAATATGATGTATCAAACCAGTCTCTGATGTCGTTAACAGAGTCATTGCCAAAGGGAAGTTTTTATTGTGGAAAAATGAATCACGACGAAAACCATTTACTACTAACAGGTAATAATTTTGATTATGGATTTGTTACTCAAAATAAATTGTATCACTACAATATGACAACAGGACATCTAGAATGTTTGACTGAAACGTTGGATGAAGAAGTCGGAGATGCCATTGTCGGTGATTTTCAGCAACAAGTTAAGGGTGTTGATATAGAGTGGCTTTCTTCAGAGGAATATATCTTTCCAGTGACACATCATGGAAAAGTTATAGTGTATAAAGGGAGTTTAAATGGCTCTTTAACGAAAATTTTTGATGAAAAAATGCATTTAACAGATAGTTGCTTAGATGATAAAGAATTGATCGTGACTTATTCGACATTAATAGAGCCATCTGCTTTAGCAGTTTTATCGCTAGAGAATTCAACATTAGAAACTATTTATCATCCAAATGAAAAAGTACTAGACAATCTATCGTTGTCTCAACCACAGGAATTTTGGTATGAAACAGAAAAAGATGTTTCTGTACAAGGTTGGTACGTCCCACCTGTGAATGTGACAGCCAACCATCCAGCGGTCCTCTACATTCATGGAGGTCCTCAAGTATGTTATGGTGAGACTTTCTTCCATGAAATGCAGTACCATGCAGCAAATGGCTATGGGGTGATCATGTTAAACCCAAGAGGTGGTCAAGGATATGGTCAAGATTTTGTGCGTGCGATTCTTGGAGATTATGGTAATAAAGACTATCTTGATTTAATGACAGGTCTAGATGTTGTTTTAACTGAGCATCTAGAAATCAATGAGCAAGAACTGGTTGTGGCTGGTGGAAGTTATGGTGGCTTTATGACAAATTGGATTGTTGGTCATTCAAAACGTTTCAAAGCAGCTGTGACACAACGATCTATATCAAATTGGATTAGTTTTTATGGAACAAGTGACATTGGTGCTTTCTTTGTTAAATATCAACTATTGACTGATTTACCAAACATTTCTGATATGTGGCGATTATCACCATTAGCCTATGCGGAACTAGCTAAAACACCATTACTTATCTTACACGGGGAAGATGATTTGCGTTGTCCAAAAGAACAAGGTGAACAAATGTTTACAGCGATGAAACGTTTTAATGTACCGACTGAAATGATTGTCTATCCTAAATCAAGTCATGGATTATCAAGAGGAGGATTGCCTCATTTAAGGGCAGCTCGCTTACAAGATATTTCGAATTGGTTTAAAACACATTTAAATAATGGAGAAGAAAAATGAGTGTAAAAAATAAAACATTAGCCATGTTAGAAGCACATCGTGGCGAATTTTTCTCAGGTGAAAAATTAGCCGAATTAATTGGCGTATCAAGAAATGCTGTGTGGAAATCTATTAAACAATTAGAGCAAGAAGGCTACCCAATTATTGCGGTAAAAAGTAAGGGATATTGTTTAGAAGAAACAAGTGATAAATTGTCGTTACAAGGGTTGTTACCGTTTCTTGATAAAAATATGGATACGACATTAATCCAAGTACATGATACGATTGATTCGACAAATAATTTAGCCAAAGAGTTAGCAGTCTCAGGAGCGAAACATGGCACAGTGGTTATTGCTAATGAGCAAACAAATGGTCGTGGAAGGTATGGCAAAGTCTTTGAATCACCAAAAGATACTGGTATTTACATGAGCTTAATTATTAAACCAAGTCATTTTCCATCTATAGATCCATCATTAATGACCGCTTACTCAGCTGTTGTCGTATCAAATGTTTTATCTAAGTTGACAGGAGAAACTATTGGGATTAAATGGGTAAATGATTTATTTTTAAATGGAAAAAAAGTATGTGGTATTTTAACAGAAGCAGTAACAAATCTTGAAACAGGCTTATTAGATTGGATCGTTGTTGGGATTGGAATCAATGTGTCCACAGAGCCTACTGATTTTTCACAATCTGTTCAGTCAGTAGCGACCTCTTTAGTTAATGACAAACGAGTGACACGAAACGAAATAGCTGCTGAAATAATCAATCAATTTTTTATCCGAGCGCAGGACATTGATCAATCAACCATGATGCAAAGTTATCGGGATAAATCAATTGTTTTAGGTAAAACAGTCTCTGTTGTGTCGGGAACTCATCATGAAATTGCCCATGTTGAAGACATTCTTAATAATGGATCGCTACTTATAAAACAAATGAATGGTGATGTAAAAGAAATTAGATTTGGTGAAGTTTCTCTAAAAATAAGTTAGTCAACTTTTATTTTAAAAAAGTTGACTAACCTTTTCTTTTTGCTATAATAAAAAAGAAAAGGGGAGACGTTATGACAAAATTTAAAACATCAGATATGACAAGAATTGCACTATTTACCGCTGTTATAGTGGTATTATCACAAATCAGTATTCCAATGCCTTATGGAGTTCCAATGACGCTTCAAACATTTATTATTCCGTTAACTGGTGTGCTACTAGGGAAAAAATCAGGAACATTAGCTACGTTATTATATGTGTTATTAGGATTGATTGGGTTACCAGTTTTTGCTGGCTTTTCTGGAGGTGCGGCAGTTATTTTTGGCCCAACAGGTGGATTTATTTTAAGTTTTCCTATGATGGCTTATATTTCAGGACTATTTGCTGAACGTGGTAAAACATTATCATTATATAGTGGGTTGATTTTCAGTGCTATGATTAATTTTATTGTTGGATTTATTGTGTTTCATTTTGTGACAGGAAGTAGTCTATCAGTTGCATTTACCGCAACTGTCTTACCATTTATTCCTACAACTATTATTAAAGTCATTTTTATTGGATTGTTATCACAAAAATTGCGACCAGTTGTGCAGAAACGAATGGCTGTTTAGTTAGATGACAAAAAACGTATTAACTTAGCTTTAAGGCTAAATTAATACGTTTTTTTATTAATGACTTTAGTCAGATGAGCACGAAATCGTGCGAAACAGAAAAACCACGCGTACTGCGCGTGGAAGAAATAGCTTTAGCGTTAAGAACTCCTTTCGATATACTAAAAAGTGGCTACCAACCGCAATAGAGTATCGAAATGGGGTTCTTTATGTCTAATGACGATAAAAGTTTAGCACACACAAGATGGAATTGTAAGTATCACTTAGTATTTACTCAAAAATACCGAAGGAAAGTAGTGTATGGGGAATTAAGGAAAGATATAGGAAAAATATTGAGAAAGTTATGTGATATGAAAGATGTAGAAATAATAGAGGCACATGCAATGCCAGATCATATTCATATACTGGTAAAAACACCACCAAAATAATCAGTATCAGGTTTTATGGGGTTTCTTAAAGGAAGAAGTGCTGTCTTAATTCATGAGCAACACGGAAATTTGAAATATAAATATGGAAATAAAAGTTTTTGGTCTAAAGGATATTATGTGAGTACTGTAGGATTGAATCAGAAGACAATCCAAAAATATATTCGAGAACAAGAGGCTGATGATAGAGTAAGAGATAGTATAAGTAAAAGTAAAAGCGAATATATAGATCCATTCAAAAAATAGAAAATTTCTCGAATTGCGGTTGGCAGTCTTTTAAAAGGCTCTCTTTAGAGAGTATGTAGGTAATGAGCCCTTCTAGGGCTATTAAAAAGCCACCCGTTTTCACGGGTGGATATTTACTATTGGGTGGCATATTGGTTACTTGATGTTAGATAGTTACCAAAAGATTCTTTATCAAAACCTGGTGATACTCTAATACGTTTAAGAGCGTAAAGTCCATCATTTTTACTAGCATAGCCAGACTCAGTTGTTAAGGCTAGTTTATAACCTGTTGCTTCCGCTTCTTTTTCTACACGTTCGTCATATCTTCCGGCAGGATAACAAATAACGGTTGTTTGCTGTTTTAATGTATCATCTAACCAATTTTTTGAGTCGCGCAATTCAGTATGAATTTGTTCATCACTTAAGGTGTTTAGATCAAGATGACTAACAGTATGACTTTCGATTGAGATAAGGCCACTTTGTGTCATTTTTTTCATATCATCTGTATGAAAGTAATACTGATTATCTAGTTTAGAAGTAATATAATTGATAGTAGCATTCATTTTGAGCTTTTCTAAAATAGGAAAACCATCCGTATAATTATTTAGATAACCATCATCCAATGTAATCCAAACGATGTTTTCTTTTGGTTTTTTATTTTCAGTCAGAACAATATAGGCTTCTTCAGGAGTTAATGTGTAGTAATCATTTTCTTTTAACCACTCCATTTGTTTCTTAAATTCTTCAGGAGGAAGTTTTAACGTATTACCATCATCACTTTTAGTCAAGCTATGATACATCAATATTGGAAATGAAATAGCTGTATCGCTACTTATCCAATGAGTGGTATCGATTTTTCCAGTTTGTTTTTTTGAGTCAGTTGTTGAATTCTCAACCACAGTTTCTTTCGTTGAAGATTGAGCAGAGGTGGCTGTCTCCACAGTATTGGACGTGTCTTTTTTAGCGTAATCTTTTGCAAAATAAACACCAACTAAAATAATTTCTATTAATAATAAAATAATAATAAACCATAGAGCTTTTTTCTTCATAAAAAGTCCTCCTTGTCTTTTATCATAGTATCAAACGGTTATTCCAGTTGGCAAGTATTTGTTGAAAAAATTGAGCTATGGTAAACTGTGATAGGTGAGATGTTGTGAAGTTAAATAAAAGAATCACGTAGAAATGGAAGTGTTTGAGTGAAAGAATCTCAATTTCAATGGGAAAAAAAAGTTCTATCAAATGAAGAACAATCAACTATAGAAACGTTTAAAAAAGAAGGATTATCGCCAATAATGAGTGAATTATTGGTTAATCGTGGATTACAAACAATTGATGAGGTTGAGGAATTTTTAACACCATCATTGGATAATTTACACGATCCTTTTATGTTATATGATATGGAAAAAGTAGTAAATCGTGTGCAAGAAGCTATTGCGACGGGCGAGAGAATATTGATATATGGTGATTATGATGCAGATGGTATTACTAGTACAACTGTATTGAAAGAAGCGATTGAATTAATCGGGGGAGAGGTGGAGTATTATCTACCTGATCGATTTAATGATGGCTATGGACCTAATAAGGATGTTTATAAGTATTTTATTGAACAAGGAATTCAGTTGATTATTACTGTAGATAATGGAGTAAGTGGTCATGAGGCCATTGCCTATGCAAAAGAAAAAGGCATTGATATCATCGTGACGGATCATCATGAATTGCCTGATGAATTACCCGATGCGTTCGCGATTATTCATCCTAGACACCCATTAGGCAAGTATCCGTTTAAAGATTTAGCGGGTGTTGGGGTAGCGTTTAAAGTTGCAACAGCACTGTTAGGTGAGTTGCCAACCGAAAGTTTAGATTTAGTAGCTATTGGGACGATTGCGGATTTGGTGTCGTTGACAGGAGAAAATCGTTCATTAGTAAGTTTTGGATTAACAATGTTAAAACAAACAGAACGCGTTGGCCTACATGCTTTAGCCGAGATTGGTAATCTTGATTTATCTAATGCTAATGAAGAAACGATTGGTTTTGGGTTCGGTCCAAGACTGAATGCGATGGGAAGACTAAAAAGTGCTATGCCTGCAGTAGAACTACTGTCCACTTTTGATGAGGAAGAAGCATTGTCTATTGCAACGGATATACAGCAGACAAATGTTGATAGACAAGCACTTGTAAAAAAAATTACTAAAGAAGCATTAACTATGGTTGCTGAGTTTGGAGAGCAACCAATTTATGTCTTGGCAAACGAAGATTGGCATGAAGGGGTATTAGGAATTGTTGCCAGTCATATTGTCAGAAAAACGCAACGTCCGGCGATTATTTTAACAAAAGCAATGGATAATACATTGTTAAAGGGTTCAGGAAGAAGCATTTCTAGCATTGATTTATTTCAAGTCCTTTCCCAAATAAAAGATAAATTCATTTCATTTGGTGGACATCATATGGCAGCGGGATTGTCGTTTAATAAAGACAATCTAGATGGTATTAGAGAAGAATTAGTCGCTATAGTGAGGCCTTTGATAGAAGATGGGACTAAGGATGTTTTAGAAATAGATGCAACAATATCACTAGAAAATGTTTCTGTGGATATAATTGAAGAAATATCTAAGTTATCTCCATTTGGTACAGATAATCCATCTCCGCATTTTTTACTTTCTGATGTGAAAGCAGAGGGAATGAAGACAATTGGAGCTGATGGAAATCATTTAAAAGGGCAACTAGTTGATCAACAATCGTCATTAGATTGTATCGCATTTGGTAAAGGGTCTGAATTGGAAGAATTATTAACTGGGGACACTCTAGATGTTGTTGGAAAACTATCTATTAATGAATGGAATGGTTTTAGAAAACCACAATTGATGCTAGAAGATTATCATGTGTCTGGTATTCAGATTTTTGATATGCGAGGTGGCAAACAAGAAAATTTCGAGAGACTCGCAAGCAATCCTATGTATATTGTTTTTAATGAAGACACACCAGTAGAGCATGTTCCATCAGATCAATTAGTATACTTAAAAGATACAAGTTCTATTGATGAAGTGACTGATGAGAACGAATTAGTGTTTGTTGATTGCCCATACGATTTAGAATTAGTTTCACAGCTTGTTGCTACATGTGATTTTAAACGTTTGTATCTTTGGTTAAATGTGGTTAATGAGCATTATTTATCAGGGCTTCCGACCAGACAACAATTTGGAAAAGTGTTTAAATTAGTACAAGCTCAAGGTAGCATCGATGTTCGTTATAAATTAGAGGATTTATCAAATTATCTACAAATTTCTAAAAATCATTTAATTTTTATTATAAAAGTGTTTTTTGATTTGGGATTTGTTACAATAGAAGATGGTTTGATGAGCAAAGTTTCTAATCCTGATGCAAAAGCCTTGGAAGAAAGTGATGTTTATCAAGCTTACGTATACAAAATTGAGATGGAAAAACTATTTTTATATAGTAATGTAGCAGATATTCGTCAGTGGATATCGCAACAGGAGGAAGACAGATGAATTTAAAAGATTATATTGCTAGTATCCCTAATTATCCTCAAGAAGGTGTTATCTTTAGAGACATTTCACCGTTAATGGGGGATGGAGCGGCTTATCAAGAGGCGACAAATCAAATTGTAAAATATGCTAAAGAACGTGGAGCTGAAATGGTTGTTGGACCAGAAGCACGTGGATTTATTATAGGGTGTCCAGTAGCCTATGAATTAGGTATAGGATTTGCTCCTGCTAGAAAAAAAGGAAAGTTACCTCGTGAAACAATCGAAGTAGAGTATGGTTTAGAGTATGGTAAAGCAACACTGACATTACATAAAGATGCGATTAAACCAGGTCAAAAAGTTATTATTTGTGATGATTTATTAGCGACAGGTGGAACAATTGCAGCTACCATTGAGTTAGTGGAACAATTAGGTGGGGAAGTAGTTGGGTGTGCTTTCTTAGTTGAATTAAATGAGCTAAATGGCAGAGAAAAAATCAAGGGTTATGATATTTTAGCATTAATGGACTTTTAGATAAAAAAATCCAGCAAGAAAATTACTTTTTGCTGGATTTTTTTTGTATGCTTCGAATCCAGTGATGTGTTAAGCATTACTGGTTTTCATTTAATCTGTCTGGTTCAGAATGTGCCAAGCGACTGGCAGCAGCTGCAGCAATTGCCCCAACTATATCATCTAGAAATGTATGGACTTGATGGCCTTCATGAGAATTTAGTTTGGCCAAAATTCCTGGCTTAACTTTATCGATATACCCATAATTAGTAAAACCTATTGAACCATAAATATTCACAATCGATAATGCAAGAATCTCATCAATACCATAAAGACCTTCATCTGTTTCTAAAATTTCTTGTAAAGGTTCTAAGACTTGATGATTTTCTGCAGCAATATCAAGTTGAATACCTGTCAGAATAGCATTTTGTACCTCACGTTTATTTAGAACTGCCTCAACATTTTCTAAACACATATCAAGCGTTAAGTCTGTGACGTATTTTTCTTGCAAAAAATAAACCAAGTCTGCGATATCAGTGACTGTTACACCGCGATCAAGTAACAGTTGTCTAGATACTTTTTTTAGTGTTTCTTTTTTTATTGTCATGTTTGCACCTTCTCAAATAGTATTGTTACATAGTATATCTTATAGAAATAATTATAACAAGTAGATATTATTGGTCAAATAGACTCGTACTATGCATAGGTTGTATACGTTCTTTTGGATTTATGTGGTTTACTGCATGGTTAACAGCAATTGGTGCTTCACCAAAACCAGTGGCGATTAATTCCACTTTACCATCATAAGTTGAAATATCACCAATAGCAAAAATACCGTCTACTGATGTTCGCGTAGCAGAATCTGTGATAATAGATTGACGTTTGAATTCAATTGGCCAATTCTTAATAGGTCCTAGAGAAGATGAAAAGCCATAATTGACTAATAAGTCAGTAATTTCTACTGTTTTTGATTCGTCTTCTTTAGGATTAAATAAAGTCACTCCGCTTAAATTTCCATTATCTCCGTGTAGCTCGTGAATCACAAAAGGTGTTTCTACTTGTACACTTGATTGTTCTAATAAACTAATGCTATGTTCGTGTGCACGGAAAGTCGGGCGCCGATGGACTAACTTCACTGAGTTAGCAATACCCTCCAACATGAGTGCCCAATCGACAGCAGAATCTCCGCCACCACAAATCATAATGTCTTTTCCTCTAAATTGCTCCATATCTGTGACAAAATAATGCACTCCGTTTCCTTCGAATACATCATGTCCTGCAGTGGTTAATCTTTTTGGTTGGAACGCTCCATTTCCTACAGCGATGATGATTGTTCTAGAAAAATGAGTGTCTTTTTTTGTGGTCAATCTAAAAATATTTTCTTCTTTAGTGATATCTAAAACTTCTTCATTTAGACAAATGGTATGGTTAAAAGGCTCAATTTGCTCGATTAGTTGATCAACTAGTTGTTGTGCTTTGATATTAGGAAATCCTGCCACATCGTAGATAAGTTTTTCAGGATATAACAAGCTAAGCTGTCCACCTAGTTGAGGTAAGGTTTCGATAATTTTTGTTTTTGCTTGTCTCATTCCTGCATAGAACGACGCGAATATACCCGCAGGTCCCCCACCGATAATAGTGATATCATATATTTCTTTTGTCATGTGACACTCCTTTATTTACTCAATAAACAAAGTATAAATGACATCATCGCATAAATAAACTAATTTGAATTGTTCAGGTGTTTATAATTGCTTTATGACATGGTGTCATATATAATGACACCATGTCATAAAGTGTTAGGAGGTAACATCATGCCAAGACCCACGTTTTTTCGATTAGAAAATGAAAAGCAAATAAAAATAATAGAAGCGTGTGAAAAAGAGTTCTCATCAGTTCCGATTCATCAAGCATCGATTGCAAACATTGTGAAATATGCGGATATTCCAAGAGGTAGTTTTTATCAATACTTTGAAGATAAGGATGATGTGTTTTATTACATTTGTGATAATTTAGTGAAGCAGCCTGAGTCGAAATTCATGGAATTATTTAATGAAAATAATGGGCATTTATTTTTAACTATGAAAGAGTTTTTTGATTATTTTATTCACTTAGTTTTAAAAAGTACCCATTCAAAGTTATTAAAAAATATTTTTATGTATATGGATTATAAACGATCAAGTGAGATTTTTGATGGATTAGATGCAGAAAAGAAAATAGAAAAACAGTTTAGGGGTCGAAAGAGTCAGCGTTATCATCAATATGAAGAATTGATAAAAAATATTGATTACTCCTACTTGAAAATATCTAACGTTAAAGAATTAAATATCTTGTTAAGATTACTGTTTTATACAATGCATGCATCAATTAATGAAATTTATCGTACAGAACAAATGGGTAAAAAAGTCAGCATTGAAAAAATAAAAAGAGAATTTAATATGAAATTAAATTGGATTGCCTATGGGGTAATGAAAGATAATTAGGAGGATAGGCATATGTTAAGAATTATAAAGAGGATGTCTCTACCAGCCGTATTAGGGGCTGTTTTATTTATGGTGATTCAAATTACGAGCGATTTATATTTGCCAACACTAACATCAAATATTATTGATAATGGTGTGACTAAAGGGGACATATCTTATATTTGGCGAGTAGGATTTGTAATGATTGGAATTTCTTTTGTAGGAATTTTAGCATCTATTGCCAATACATTTATTGCCACTAGACAAGCTCAAAAGTTAGGGAAACAGTTACGTTCAGAGATATATAAAAAGGTAGAGTATTCTTCGCAACGTGAATTTGACAAAATAGGTACAGCGTCTCTAATTACAAGAACAACCAATGATGTCAATCAAATTCAGATGGTAAGTCAAATGTTTCTAAGGATAATGATTAATGCACCAATTACATTGATTGGGGCAAGTGTGTTGGCTTTTTATCGTGATAAAGAATTAACAAAAATATTTTTATATGTTATTCCAATGATTATTTTAGTAGTTGGTGTAACAATGTATTTTGCGATTCCTTTGTTTAAAAGTTTGCAAAAAAAGACCGACAGACTAAATTTAGTATTTCGTGAAGGACTGACAGGTGTACGCGTGATTCGTGCATTTAATCAAACAAAATTTGAAGAAAATCGTTTTGATGACGCCAATAAAGATTATACGAATACTGCGGTAAAAGTTAATACATTGATGTCATTTTTATTACCAGTGATTACGTTTATTATTAGTGTAACAAATGTATCTATCATTTGGTTTGGTGGACATAATATTGCTGAGGGAACGCTTGAAGTAGGGAACATGATGGCTTTTATGACGTATGCCATGCAAATCTTAATGAGTTTTGTCATGATGGCAATGATTTTTGTTTTTGTCCCTCGCGCTCAAGCATCGGCTGTTCGTATCAATGAAGTATTAGATATGAAAGATGATATTAAAGATCCAGAAACACCTAAAACTTTTAATAGTGATAGTTCACTTGCATTTCATAATGTAAGTTATAGTTATAGCGGAGCAGAAAAGCCTGCCCTTGCTGCTGTTGATTTTACTGCTAAAAAAGGTGATACGGTTGCGATTATTGGGGGAACAGGTTCGGGTAAATCAACTTTAGTCAACTTAATTCCACGCTTTTTTGATACGACTGAAGGTGAGATTTTAGTTGATGAATGTAATGTGCAGAACGTGTTGCAACATGATCTTAGAGAAAAAATTAGTTTTGTTCCTCAAAAGGCGGTTCTGTTTACAGGGACTATCCGTTCTAATATGCAATATGGAAAAGAACATGCGACAGATGACGATATTTGGAAAGCCTTAGAAATCGCACAAGCAAAAGAGTTTGTTTCTGAATTACCTGATGGATTAGATAGTAAAGTTGAACAAGGAGGAACAAATTTTTCTGGTGGTCAACGTCAACGTTTGTGTATTGCACGTGCATTAATCAAAGAAGCATCTGTATACGTATTTGATGATTCATTTTCAGCTTTAGATTTTAAAACAGATGCTGCTTTGCGTAAAGCTCTTAAAGAATCAATTACTGAAGCAGTTGTGGTAATTGTTGCTCAAAGAATTAGTACAGTGGTAAATGCTGACACTATTCTTGTATTAGATGATGGAATGATGGTAGGTCGAGGAAACCATAAAGAGTTAAAAGAAACGAATCAAACTTATCAAGAAATTATTTCATCACAATTGAGTAAGGAGGAAATAGCATGAGACAACATGGACCTGGTGGAGTAAAAGGAAAAAAAGCAAAACCAAAAAACTTTTGGAAAACAACCAAACGTTTAATGTCATATATGGTAAGACGTTGGTATTTGATTCTTTTAGTATTTATTTTGGCTACTGCCTCTACAATATTTCAAATTAGGACGCCTAAAATTTTAGGGGAAGCGACGACAGAAATTTTTGCTGGATTGATGAAAGCTAAAGAAGCGATGATGGGTGGTGCAAAAGTTACTAAAATTGATATCAATTTTGATAAAATTTTTGACATACTCATGATTGTATTAGCCATGTATATCGCGTCTGCTATTTTCAGTTTTATGCAACAGTTTATTATGACACGAATTTCTCAGCGAACAGTGTATCAATTAAGAAAAGAATTTAAAGAAAAAATGGGTAAAGTACCCGTTTCGTATTATGATACACACTCTAATGGTGATATCATGTCACGAGCAATCAATGACATGGATAATATTGCAACCACACTACAACAAACTTTAACTCAATTTGTCACTAGTATTTTAATGTTTTTTGGTGTCTTGTGGATGATGCTCACTATTAGTTGGAAGTTAACACTTGTTGCAGCTTTAACAGTGCCACTTAGCTTAATTATTACAATGATTATTGCACCAAAATCTCAACGTTATTTTGGAAAGCAACAAGCTAGTCTAGGATTATTAAATAATCAAATTGAAGAAAGTTATAGTGGACATACTGTTGTAAAAAGTTTTAATCACGAAAAAGATAATATTGAAACGTTTGAAATTCAAAATGATAGTTTATATGAATCTGGTTGGAAATCTCAATTTATTTCAGCAATTATCATGCCACTGATGAACTTTGTTAAAAATATTAGTTATGTATTTATTGCAGTACTTGGTGGCATTCAAGTAGCTAATGGGAACATGCCTTTAGGGGATGTACAAGCATTTATGCAATATACGAATCAGTTCGCGCAACCACTTAGTCAAATGGCCAATCTACTCAATACCATTCAATCAACGATTGCTTCAGCAGAACGTGTATTCGATGTGCTAGATGAGTTAGAAATGAGTGATACAACTGTCAATGAGACTAATGAAAGAAAAACAGATGCCGCTGTTTCGTTCCAACATATGGCGTTTGGTTATGATGATAGTGAGTTATTGATGAAAGATTTTAATCTCGATGTTTTTGCAGGGCAAAAAGTAGCCATTGTTGGTCCTACAGGTGCTGGTAAAACAACTATTATTAATTTGTTAGAAAGATTTTATGATGTGTCTGGAGGAGCAATTCTCTATGAAGGAAAAGACACACGAAATATTAAGCGTGAAAAATTACGTTCTCACTTTTCAATGGTACTTCAAGACACATGGTTATTTACCGGATCGATTTATGATAACATTCGTTATGGTAATATGGACGCCACTAAAGAAGATGTCATTCGTGCTGCAAAAGCTGCAAGAGTGGATGAGTTTGTCCGAAGATTACCTGAAGGATATGATACTGTATTAAATGAAGATGCTTCTAATATTTCGCAGGGGCAAAGACAATTAATCACGATTGCTCGAGCCTTTTTAGTTAATCCGGATGTTCTAATATTAGACGAAGCAACATCTAGTGTGGATACACGTACAGAAATATTAATCCAAGAAGCAATGGACAGATTGTTAGAAGGACGAACAAGTTTTGTGGTAGCCCATAGATTATCAACGATTCGTGATGCTGACAATATCATTGTCATGGATCAAGGAGATATTGTTGAAACAGGAAATCATAATCAATTACTTGAAAAAGCGGGATTTTATGCAGAGTTATATAATAGTCAATTTTCAACAGGAGTAACAATTTAATAATAAAAATGATATTCATCTAATTTTTCGAATATAATAATGGAATTCCTTAGATAAAAGGTGTTACAATGTAAATTGACGTTAAGGGAAAAGACATTGATTTGAAAATTTAGGGGGAAATGAATACTATGGTTAACTTTTCATTAAATCCAAAGACTAAATTAACGTCTGTTGCAATCAAAGTAAAAGATTTTGACAGAATGTTAAGTTTTTACCAACAGGTTGTTGGGTTTGATTTGATTAATGAAGAAAATGATATGGCTATTTTAGGTATTAGTAGTCAGAAAAGAAAATTGTTAGGTTTGATTTCGACACCAGATGGGGTTGAAGGATCAAACACTCAAACAGGATTAAACCATACATCGTTTGTTTTTCCAACTCGAGATGACCTTGCTCGATTTATTAAGCACCTCATGTTATTAAATTACCCAATCGAAGGTGAGAGTGATCATGGTTTTTGTGAGTCTGTTTATATAAGTGACCCTGAAAACAATCGCCTAGAGTTTAGTTGGGATAAGCCAAAAGATGAGTGGCCTATGGTAGATGGTAAAATAGATGGTGTAACAAAAGATTTAAATATTCAAAAACGTTTGAATGATGTTGAAGGTGAGTATGTCTCAGTACCTGAACAGACAAAAGTTGGACATGTCCATTTATCTGTCTCAGATTTAGAAGAAGTCTATCAGTTTTATGCTGAAAAACTAGGTTTTAAAATTAAAGACGATGATTTTAGTTCAACACACTTATTATCGGTAAATGATTACCACCATCAGTTAGCTATTAATGAGTCTCAATCTAATAGCTCTTCGCCAGTCATCCATGATACGGATTTAGGGGTAGATCATGTGACTTTTGATGTGCCAACAATGGATGATTTGTTATTACTAAAAGAAAACCTTGACACATTAGGGTGTGATTTTTACTATAACAAAGGAAAAAGAATCATTGGTTTGTATGATCCAAGTGGTATTCATTTGTGGTTTATTGTTTTTAAGAAAGAAAATAAAAAATAAAAAACTGATAGTCCTTACTAGTTTAATACTAAGTGAGGATTATCATTTTTTTATAGATGGAGAGAAAGTATGTTTAATAAGACCATCCAGTTTATCGAATCAATGTATCAAGATAATATTATACCAGGAGCTAACTATTTATTTTATAAAAATAATGCAATCTATAAACACACAATAGGTTATAGACAACTATTACCCGACAAAGAATGGGCTACTGAGAATACCATTTATGATATGGCTTCTCTCACCAAAGTGATGTTAACTAACACGATGGTTCTAAAATTAATTGAACAAAATAAAATTGATATTGATGAGCCATTTAAACTGTATTTATCTTCATGGCATGATGACAGAGTCACTTTACGTCACTTGTTAACTCATACATCTGGTATTACAGGTTACATAAAAAATCGTGATGTACTCTCTGCTGAAGAACTAAAAAAAGCTCTTTTATCTTTGCCTGTTAATGAATCAGATTTTGGTAGAAAAAAAGTCTATACAGATACAGGAACGTTATTGATAGGATTTATGTTAGAAGAGATGTTTGGAAAAACTGTTCAAGAATTATTTTCAGAAGAAATATTGATGCCTTTAAATATGTCTAATAGTGGTTTTTTTATGAAAGACAATCCATTGTGCGCACCAACAGAATTAACGACATCTCGAGGTTTGATTAAAGGAGACGTTCATGATCCGAAAGCCTTTCAACTACAAGAGCATTGTGCCAGTGCTGGACTATTTAGCACGATTGATGATAGTTTTAAATTTGTGGATATGATGCTAAAAAAAGGAAAACTACCATCAGGTGAACCATTTTTATTACAGTCTACTATTTTAGAATTATTACAAGACTACACGCCCAATAAACAGTTTTCTAGGTCGTTAGGGTGGGATTTGAAGTATCACTTAACTACCGGTCATCCGATATTGTTTCATACCGGGTATACGGGAACGTTTATGTTAATTGATATTATTAGTCAAGAAGCTTTTATTTTTCTGTCAAACCGAGTGCACCCAATTGATGATAAGGAAGCATATCTTAAAAAAAGAGATACTTTGATTGAAGTATTTTTAAAAGAGCAAACAGAAACTTGAGAGAAGTGATATACTATTTGTATAAACTTAGACGAGGTGATAGGATCTATGAAAGAACCATTATTTTTAAAACCTGTATTTCAAGAAAAAATATGGGGAGGAGAAAAACTAGAAACAGAATTTGGGTATGAATTAACAAGCAAAACTATTGGCGAGTGTTGGGCCATTAGTGCTCATCCACATGGTGTATCTACCATTGAAAATGGTGAATTCAAGGGGAAAAAACTAAATGAATTATGGAAAGAACATCCAGAAATTTTTGGATATCCTAAAGAGAAAGTTTTTCCACTACTTACTAAAATATTAGATGCTGAAGATGATTTATCAGTGCAAGTTCACCCAGATGATTTTTATGGACTAAATCATGAAGGTGAATTAGGAAAAACTGAATGTTGGTATATTATTAGTGCTGAGCCTGGAGCTGAAATAATTTATGGTCATCATGCAAAAAATAAAGAAGAACTCCAACGAATGATTGATTCTGGTGAATGGGATGCTTTATTAAGACGTATTCCTGTAAAAAAAGGCGATTTCTTTTATGTGCCGAGTGGAACCATCCATGCAATTGGTAGTGGTATAATGATTTTAGAAACACAACAGAGTAGTGATACTACTTACCGTGTGTACGATTATGATCGAATAGATGATAACGGTAACAATAGAGAATTGCATATTAAACAGTCGCTAGATGTGACAACTGTTCCTCATGCAGATCCTAAGCTAGAAATTACTCAAATAAATGAAAATAATTCAAGTATCACAACCTTTATTAAATCGGATTACTTTAATGTATATGAATGGAATGTTAATGGTATATTGGATGTTGAGACTCGTGCTCCTTATACTCTTGTCAGTGTGATTGGTGGATTTGGTTATTTAAAAATTCCTGGGGTTAAATCTTATGAATTGTCAAAAGGATCACATCTTTTACTACCTAATGGAATTGATTCATGGAGGATAGAAGGGGATATAGATATCATTGCTTCCGAGCCAGGAACTAAGAATCGATAAGAAAAATAGATAATACAAAAATACCATGCGTTATTTTAAAGCTAATGAAAAACTAGAGAGTTTCTAGAATAATAGGACAAATAGTAAAATAAATAGAGTACTTACTCCTT
This sequence comes from Vagococcus sp. JNUCC 83, assembly GCF_053667615.1. Lineage (NCBI taxonomy): Bacteria > Bacillati > Bacillota > Bacilli > Lactobacillales > Enterococcaceae > Vagococcus > Vagococcus sp. JNUCC 83. Next base: position 433,256 of record NZ_CM132204.1, read on the forward strand.
TGTATAAGGAATCAGTACTCTATTTTCTTATTTAACTTTTTCAACAGCTTCGGTTATTTTACACGGTATTTTTGTATTAATTATAAAACCTCTATAATTGGCTTGTAATCAGTTAAACGATTTTGGTCTTCTGCTACTTCTTTAGAATTTAACACGCCATTGTAAGTATTGAAACCATGTCTTAAAGCTTCATCATTGTAAACAATATCTTTTAATGAATCGTTTGCTAATTTGACAATGTAAGGTAATGTATTATTTGTTAATGCCAATGTTGATGTACGAGCTACAGCACCTGGCATATTAGCTACAGCATAGTGAACAACACCATGTTTGATATAAGTTGGGTTGTCATGATTTGTAACATGATCAGTTGTTTCAAAAATACCGCCTTGATCAATAGCAATATCTATAATGACAGAACCAGGTTTCATTTGTTTTACCATATCTTCTGTCACTAGTCGAGGGGCTTTACGACCGGGGATAAGAACAGCACCGATAACTAAGTCAGCAATTTTTACGGATTTTTCAATGTTATGTGAATTTGAAATAACAGTTTCTACATTGTTTCCAAAGATATCCTCCAATTCAGCTAAACGTTTAGGATTAACATCTAAGACTCTCACTTTTGCACCCAAACCAACTGCAAGTTTTGCTGCATTTGTTCCAGCGACCCCACCACCAATGATAACAACCTGTCCTTTTTCAACACCAGGTACAGCAGATAATAATACGCCAGCACCTTCATTAATTGATTCTAAGAAATAAGCGCCAGTTTGTGGAGCCATACGACCAGCAATTTCTGACATAGGTGTTAGTAATGGAAGAGAACCATCTGCTAAACGAACAGATTCATAAGCAATAGAGGTTACTTTTTTCTCTAATAAAGCATCTGTTAATTCTTTATTAGGAGCTAAGTGTAGATATGTAAATAATATTTGATTAGGTTTGAATAAATGATATTCAGATGCTAGAGGTTCTTTGACTTTTAGAACCATATCTACATCCCATGCGTCTTCTGGATTTTGAACGATTGTTGCACCCATTTCTTCGTAAGCAGTGTCTTCGAATCCAGCTCCTACACCTGCTTGAGATTGTACAACAACGTCATGTGATTTTTCCACTAAAATTTTAACAAATGGTGGAGTCAAAGCCACACGATTTTCATTGTTCTTAATTTCTTTTGGTACGCCAATTTTCAATTTTTTTCACTCCTATTCTTTCATAACTTGTTAAAGTTATAACAATGTAATTGTATATAAAAATTCAAAAAAAGGCCAATAATATACTTTTTGTATAAAAAAAGAACACAAATTAAATATGTGTTCTAATTCAAATCTTCTAATGTAAAAGTTTTTTCATATTTATTTTTCATAGCCATGTTTAGTAATCTGAGAGCTAATTGCTTATTTTTTGCTAAAAGGGGTCCATGAGAATATGACCCTATGACATTTTTATAAATAACACCTTCTGTTTTATCTTTGCCATTATTTCCATAGCCTTTTACGACTTCACCTAATGGTTTTTCCCCGTCGCCAAGGAATGTCATTCCATTATGGTTTTCAAAACCATAATAAGTTTCGTTAAATTCTTTATTATAAATTTCTATATCTCCAATAAAACGATTGTTTTCTTGGCTTAATGTATAATGTGGAAGAGCAGAAATACCATGAATCTTTTCACCATGAGCCCCAATATAATAGTCACCAAGTAGTTGGAAGCCACCGCATATTGCCAACATAACACCATCATTTTTTATGTAGCGAGTAAGAGACTCTTTTTTATTTTGAATATCTTCAGATACAATCTTCTGTTCGTAGTCTTGACCCCCGCCAAAAAAGACAAAGTCATATGTTGAATCATCAAACTCTTCAAATACACTGATAATTTCTGTTGTAATTGATATACCTAGTTTTTTAGCATAGTAGTTTAGTAAAAGTAGGTTACCATTGTCACCATATGTGTTTAGAAGATTTCCATAAAGGTGGCAAAATGTTAAATGATAATTTGTCATACTAGGCATCCTCCTTGATAAACCCTTGTTGGATTAGTTCTTTTCTCAAGCCTAATACGGCTGTATATGTTGCTAAAATGTAAACATGCTCAGTCGGAGCGGATTTTATTTCATTAATAACTTGTGTCAGTGAAGATGTTTCGATTAAGTTATCTTCGGGTATGCCAGCTACTTTTAGACGTAAGGACATGTCACTTTGACGTTCACCACCAGAAATCACTTTAGGGATATCAAGGTCACCCAATTCTTCTAGTTGACTATCCCAAATCCAACTAACATCAATACCATCCGCATAATTTGCGTTTAACAGAGCTGCTAAAGAAAATGGATAAGGAGATAATTTCATAGTATCAACCACTTGATTTAACCCAACAGGATTTTTTACCAATACGAGCGTACATTTTTTATCACCGATTTCGATGACTTCTTGTCGACCGAATACTTTCTCATCGTAAGAGAGACCTTTTCTGATTTTTTCTGGTGAGATATTATAGTGCTTTGCGACTGCTGTAGCAGCTAAAGCATTATAAATGTTGTACATCCCACCTACCTCAATTTGATAATCATGCTCATCAATCGTAAATGTCGAAGAAACGTTTGTCATGTGTTTGATATCAGTTAAAGCAACAGTAAGTTCAGGACGTTTGAAGTCACAGTTAGGGCAATAGTAATCACCTAAGTTGCTATATGTAATCATCTTGTAGTGCAAAATATGGTGACAGTGAGGACAAAGTACCCCATCTGTATTATAATGTGCCAGTTGTTCTTCGTCTTTTTTGTGGTTAAATCCGTAATATTCACGAGGGTTAACTGTTTCTACAGAATTAAAGATTGGTAAATCACCATTCATTAAAATTGGTGCATGAGGTGCTTTTTTAGCACCATCAACAATTAGTTGGTATGTCGTATAAATTTCTCCATAACGATCCATTTGATCGCGAAAAATATTTGTAAATAGAAATAGTTCAGGAGTTAAAAAGTCAGTTACTTTATTTAAACTCGCCTCATCAATTTCTAAGACTGCGACATTTTTACCATGTTTATTTTTTTTACCTTGAAGAAAGGTTGATACAATTCCTTGTAACATGTTGGCACCTGTCGTATTTGTAACAACTGAGTCAAATTCTTCTTTTAAGATGTTGACTGTTAAAGCAGTTGTTAAAGTTTTACCATTTGTTCCAGTTATAACAATTACATCATAATCTTTAGCAAGACTTGAAAGAATTGTTGGATCTATTTTTAACGCTAATTTTCCAGGTAAACTACTTCCACCTTTGAAAAATGTTTTCAATATCCATTGTGAAGATTTACCAACAGTTGTTGCTAGTCCACTTTTAAAACTCATATACATTCCTCCTGTGTATACATTAACTTAATCATGATACCATAAAAAAGATTCGATAGATTAAAAAAAAGCATAAGATTCTCTTAATAAGATAACAAAACGACTTAGAACAAAAAAACATTTGTTCCAAGTCGCTAAATTTAACCAATAATAATTTTTTCGGCGGGATAAACATAACCGTGATCGTGTTTTTCTTTTGGTATAAATATCATTAAGGTGTAAAGCATCCCAATACGTCCGATAAACATTAATAGGGCAATGACAATTTTCCCAATAGGAGAGAGTGAAGAGGTGATACCTAAAGATAATCCTGTAGTTCCAAAAGCTGAAGCTACCTCAACAATCAAGGCAATCATCGATTCATTTTCAGTGACCGTTAAAATTAGAATAGATAGGAAACACATGAAAACTGACAAATTAAATACAACAATGGCTTTTTTGATATCTGTTTTATCAATTCTCCTATTAAATACAGTGACGTTTTCTTGCCCTTTAATAAAGCTATACATATACAATCCTAAAATTGCGACAGTGGTTGTTCGAACACCTCCACCAACAGAACTGGGACTACAGCCTATAAACATTAGCATAGAAAAAAGTAACAAAGTAGGTGTTTGGAAATCATTGAGATTATTTAATTGTAAACCAGCATTTCTTGTTGTCGTTGAATAAAACATGGAGGTTAACCATTTTTGTGATTCGCTCATATCAATAAATAAATGATTTTTTTCTAAAAGATAAATTAACAGTGTTCCAACGACAAATAACACGAGATAAATACTAAGAGCAAGACGACTGAATAGAGAAAAGCGAAAAGGGAGTCTATGCTTTTTTCGTTTATAAAATAACCATTCTTTGATTTCCATGAGTACGGGAAAACCAATTCCACCAATCATGATTAAAAGCATTAAAATTGGTAAAAAGAAAAAGTCATTTTTATATGGCGTGACAGATTCTCCAGTCACATCAAAACCTGAGTTTGTGACTGCAGAAATTGATTGATAAAATCCATGAAATAGAGACTCAACTAAGTCAAGATGATGTTCAGCAAAATAAAAATGAGTAGCGAAAACAACGCCAAATACTAATTGAATAGCGAGTAAAGTTAACATAGTATTTTTGATTAAGCGAATACTCCCGCTCAGTTTTGGAGAGTTCATGTCTGTCATAATAAGTTGTCTACGTTTTAAAGATATTTTTTTCTTTGATAATATAAAGAAGAAAGTTGAGACCATCATTATTCCAAAACCACCTATTTGAAAGAGAATCTCGAGTAAGATGATGCCACGCTGATTAAATATTTCATTGATATTAAAGGTGCTAAGGCCTGTGACACTAATGGTACTTATAGCCATAAAAATCATATCAAAGGTTGAATAGGATGCACCATCTTGATGAAAGTAGGGCATGCTGAGTAAAAAGTAAGCGACTGCAGTCATCAAAACATAGTAGATAAATATAATTTGAATACTGGAAAGGTGTCGGTTAATGTATTTTATGCCAGAATGTTTTAATTTCATATAAGAAAATTCTAAACGAGGCAAATCATCTCCTCCTTATAGTCTAATGTCTCAACTAGTATAACAACTTCTAGATTATTAAACTAGTCTTAACAAAAAAGTTACGAATTTTATATAGGAAAAAATAATAGGTTTTGAAAATAAATAATCCATCAAAGATGAATTCATCTTTGATGGATTATAAAATTACATGATTGGTGAAAAAAGTCTAGCCGTTTTCTGTTTGAATTTTAGCCAAATAGACATATTATCGATCATTTCTTGGGTTAATTGTTTAGAGTTTTTTAAATCTTTTTCAAAATAATTAGTCAAGTCTTGATTGATTGATGGGTCATACATGACTGCACTTGCCTCAAAATTTAGTTTATAACTTCGAATATCTTGATTAGCAGACCCTACAATACTAACGTCATCATCCATGATTAGTACTTTAGAATGTAGGAAGCCTCCTTCATAAATAAACACGTCAATATCATATTTCATAATGACTTGAGCAAAATATTGTGTAGCACGATAAATGAAAGGATGGTCTGGCTTATTTGGAATCATAATTCGGACGTCAACTCCTGACTCTTTTGCGATTTTAAGCGCATCAAGAATCGTGTCATCAGGTATAAAATATGGTGTTTGTATCCAAATTCTTTTTTTTGCACTAGTGATTAGTTTAGTGAAAGCTAACTTAATTTGTTGCCTTTCATCATGAGGACCACTGGCAATAATCTGGATATCAGTAGAGGCTGAAGTATTTGGTTTCTCATGATACAGATAATCGAGTTTACCAATAAGTTTTTCATTTGATGGGACAGAAACATTCCAGTCAGATAGGAAACGCAATTCTAAAATAGAGGTTGCAGGACCGTCTATTCGTAGGTGAGTATCGCGCCAATAACCAAATTTTTTCGTTGTTTGAACGTACTGATCAGCGATATTAAATCCACCAATGTAGCTAATTTTTCCATCAATGACAGCAATCTTACGGTGGTCATGATAATTTACCCTAAATTTTAAAATTGCTTTTTCACTCGTAACAAAGGTCTGAGTTTTTCCGCCTGCTTCTATAAGTTGACTAAATTTTGCTTTTTTTACGCCTTTAGATCCTAGTTCATCGTAAAGTAAGCAAACTTCCACGCCTTGTTTTGCTTTTTCAGTGAGTAAATCAACCACGCGCATACCCGTTTCATCCGTCACAAAAGCATAATATTCAATGTGAATAAACTTTTCGGCATGTCTTATATCGTTTAGTAACGATTCTAATTTTTGCTCGCCATCCACGAATATTTTAACGTTATTATGGTGTGTTAGAGGGGTATGATTTAAATTAGACATAAAATAGGCTAGTTGTTGATGTTTTTTTTCGACAGGAATATCATCGTATAGTTGTAGAGTTGGATCGTACATACTATCTAGAGAATCGAAATCTAGGGATATTTGACTTTTTATGTCGTAACGTTCTTTTTTGCTAAGACCTAAGCCAAAAAATAGGTAGAGTATAAAACCCAAAAATGGAATAAACATAAAGACTAACAGCCATGCCCATGTTACGCTTGTGTCGCGCTCTCTATAAAATATTAAAAATAGTGCAAATAATAAATTAATTAAGTATAAAATAATTAAAAGGATGCTCATTTGTTATCCCCCTTTACATGATATCTTATTCTAGCAAAAAAATAGGCAGATACCTAGCTATATTTTATTTTTTTGAGTACTTTAATTCTTTTTGCAGTGCTTGTTTTGCATGATGGTCTGCCATTTTATTTTGATTTTCTGGTATCCATTCTATTGTTAGATTCTTAAAGCTCTTTGTAAGAGTTATTAAAGTATCAAGAAGTGGGGTGAATAACTCATTTTTTACATAGCGTTTGTTGATTGATGATACAACAATTTTACTATCTGAATATATATAGATTAAATTATCAGATAAACAATGGTCAAGACAATACTGGAGTGCTTTAATCACTGTTTTAAATTCAGCTGTATGATTGTCTGCAGCATCTAGAGGAAATGTTTCAATGATTATGTTTCCGTCGTTTTTGATAACAAAACATCCTACGCTTTTTTTATATTTTGGATGTGTAGAAGAATCAGTGTTAATTTTTATCATAAAATTCCTCATTTCATTTTTTTATTCGTTTATCTTGTGTTAGTATTATATCTTAGAGAAGAGCGAGTTTAACGGAGGGTAGTAATGAGCGAGAATAAGATTCATATATATAGATATCAACCTATATTAGCTGATACAGTTATTTATTGGTCTCTGACATTTGTCTTATTTTTTGCTAGTATGATTGGATTACTAGAAGAACAAGGACGTATCAACCTATTTAGTATAGTGACATTTTTAATGTTTCTGTTTTTTTTCTACCTAGGAACAAGACGAAAATTAATTTTGACACAAGATCAAATTAAGGTAAATGCTGTATTAAAAAAGAACCAATATACCATTGATATTAATGAAATAAAAAAAGTATTGGTCGGTAAGTATGGGTTTACATTAATAACGACACATCATGAGAGGTCATACCTTATGTTACCCTCATCTAAGATAAGTTTTATAACACATTTAGAGCAATCAGATTATTTAACCTGTGCCATAAATGGACATAAAAAAGGAGTTGATGATTAATCAACTCTTTTTTCATCTTCTTTTATAACAGATACGTTAGAAGCTTGTAAACCTCTAGCGCCTTCTTTAATATCAAATAAGACATGCTGTCCTTCAAATAATGTTTTAAAACCGTCTTGCTCTATTGCCGTAAAATGAACAAAGATTTCCTCATCTTGGTCGTAAACAATGAATCCATAGCCTTTTTTCACATCAAACCATTTTACTAAACCTTGTTTCATTTCACATTCCTCCAGGTTTCTTCTATCATATTGATTATTATACGGTTTCAACGAACATTCGTCAAACAACATTATTTAATAGAAAAACAGTCGGTAAATAAAGGTTGTTCTTTCTAAAAAATGTTATATACTGTATTTATTGTTTTTAATTGACAGAAGAAATAGTTTAGTGATGAAAGGAACGAGTCGATGATTCTTTATTTATTGATTATTATTGGGAGTATTGTAATAGATCAACTAACAAAATTGGTGGTTGTGCAAAATTTAGATTTGTATGAAACAACATGGAATAATCCGATTTTATCTATCACGCATATTCGTAATGAAGGTGGTGCGTGGAGTATTTTTGAAGGACATATGTGGTTTTTCTTATTAGTAGGAGTGATTGCTTTATGCATTTTTTCTTACTTACTTTATAAGAATAGATATAAAAATAAGTGGTTAACAATTGGTTTGAGTTTTGTGATAGGTGGGACTGTCGGGAATTTTATTGATCGCTTTAGACAAGGATATGTTGTCGATATGTTCCAAACAGAGTTTATTAAATTTCCAATTTTTAATGTGGCGGATATTTGTTTAGTGGTAGGTGTTATTTGCATTTTTATCTATATTCTATTTTTTGACGAAGAAGCTAACAATAAATAAGAATCTTGCGAAAAATTGTAAAGAGTAGTAAAATAGAATTAATATAAATAGTGAGGATGATGCTATATGTCAAAAAATCACTTAGTTGACGAAGCAATAGAAAAATTAAAAACAGCTGACATAAGAATTACACCACAAAGATATGCTATTTTGGAATATCTGATTGAAAGTCATACACACCCAACTGCTGATGATATTTATAAAGAATTGGAAAGTCGATTTCCAAATATGAGTGTTGCTACTGTATATAATAATTTGCGATTATTTACAGAAATTGGCTTTGTTGTTGAGATGGCATATGGCGATTCTTCAAGTCGGTTTGATTTTGCTACAGAAAAACACTATCATGCGATTTGCGAGAAATGTAAGAAAGTCGTGGATGTCAATTATCCAGGTCTTGGTGATGTGGAAGCTGCCACTGAAAAATTAACAGGATTTAGAATTAATGATCACCGTTTAGAAATGTATGGCATTTGTCCAGAATGTCAAAAATTAGAAGAAGATGCTTAAATTAAAAAGTCCCAACCTATATTCAATATAGATTGGGACTTTTTTTATTTACTTCCAGACATCTCTAGTAATTTATTTTTTAAATCTTCTTCCATCATGGATAATTCTAATTCAGCATTACGGCGTTTTTCTTTACCTTCTTGTTGAATTTTTAATGTTTCTTGAATAGTTTCTACTAAATCATTTTGAGTTTTTTGTAATGTTTCAATATCGACAATACCTCGTTCATTTTCTTTAGCTGTTTCAATTGCAGAAATTTTAAGCATCTCTGAATTTTTAGCTAATAAATCATTTGTCGTTTCAGATACTTGACGTTGAGCCGTCACAGCATCTTTTTGTCTCAACAGAGTTAAGGCGATAGCCACCTGATTTTTCCATAAAGGAATAGCGGTATTGATAGAAGCTTGGATTTTTTCAGCTAATGCTTGATTGGTATTTTGAATTAAACGAATTTGTGGTGCTTGTTGTATTGTAATTTGTCTAGCAAGCTTTAAGTCATAGGTTCTTTTTTCAAGACGATCAACAAATTGATTTAAGTCATTGACGATTTGAGTATCCATCTGATCGCCTGTTTCTTCTGCATGGGCCATCGCTTCAGGGATTTTTTTAGTTTGCAGTTCTTCAATCTTTAATTCACCAGCTGCAATATAAATATTTAGTGCATCAAAATAGTCCTTGTTTTTGTGATAAAGTTGTTCAAGCATTGCATTATCTTCAAGTAATCCATTTTTTTCATGATCTAATTTTACAGCTATTTTATCAATTTGAGCTCCTATTTTTTGATATTTAGCAGTAATTTCATAAATGGATTGTTTTACTTTACCAAACATACGCTTAAATAAATTACCATCTCTTGCTTCAAGCTCACTAGGACTGGCTTCATTTAGACGATACATCAACTCAGTCAATGAGTCTCCCATCGGACCAATATCTTGTGTTTGAACATGATTTAACATAGTATGTGAAAATTCACTTAGTTTTTGCTGAGCTGCGACACCATAACTTAAAATAGATTGACTATCATTTGTATCAATTTGATTGGCTAACTCTTGTGCTTGTTTTTTTCTTTCATCAGATAGCTTATCAATCACTTTTGTTGACGTAGCTACTTGTTGTTTTTTTTCAGCTTGAGCTAACACATCGGTTTGCTCAATTTCGGAAAAAGGGTTGCTAAGTAAGTCGTCTAATGTATTGTCTATTGATTCTACTTTTTTTATTTCGTCAGACATTAATTTTCCTCCTGCTCGCTAGAAATATCTTGTTCTTTGTACTCTCTATTAGTATTTTGTTTAGCAATTGATATTTCGACTTCAAGGTCTTCTATATCGTCACTAACAAAGTATTCATAATCTTTAATGATAAGGACTGCAACATTTTCAATAGCTGAAATACTATCATTTAAAGTGTCATATGTTGCTTTACTTTTAATTTCATGCTCTGAGATTTCAACATACTTATTAGTTAGTTCAACTAAATTTGGTAGATGATTGTAGAGAAACTTATCAGCTAGATGAAGTTTTTTTGGTTCTTTCACTAATTCCTTAAACATTGCTTTACACACTTTTAGTGTGTCATACCTTAAATTAATTGCTTTCAATTTCGGAACGGCTTGAAAATTAGATTCCAATTGATCGATTTGTTGTTTGGTTTCAGCAAGCGTGTTTCTGAAAAATTCAATTTCTTTATCAGACATGCCAGCTTCATGATAGTGTTCTTGCTTTTCTTTTGATAAACCAGGAACAACATCTTTTTTATGTTTCTTGGAGAATTTCTTATAGACAAACCATGCAATGAGTGCAAGGATAGCTACAGGAATTAAGTTTTCATCAATGTCAGTCAAAATGAACATTCCTACTAAAAAACCAATCACAAATATGACAGTCTTATTTGTTTTACGTTGCTTCATTTGTGTCACTCCTCTTTTTATGAATTATTTGTATAGTAATAGTTTATCATAAGGGAGTAAAAACATTATCAGTCCCAAGTTTGATTTATAAATAAGTACAAGGTTACAGTAAGATTTGTTGAAATAACACCTCGTTAAAGGTATCATAAACATAAATGACTCAAAATACAAGGAGCATGCTGAAGATGAAAGATAAATTTAATGAAGAAACGATAGAAAGAACTAATGTTTATAATGGGGCAATCATTGATGTTTGTGTTGATACAGTAAAACTACCTAATGGAGCAACGTCTAAACGAGAGCTTGTCTTTCATAATGGGGCTGTTGGTATTTTAGCTATTACACCAATGAACCGTATTGTGCTAGTTAGACAATACCGTAAAGCGATTGAAAAAAGTATTCTTGAAATTCCAGCTGGAAAAATAGAGAAGTACGAAACAAGTCCTATAGAGACTGCTCAACGTGAACTTGAAGAAGAAACATACTATCAATGTGAACGAATGGAAGAAGTCGCAGATTTTGTAACCTCACCTGGATTTTGTAACGAAAGAATGGTTTTATTTCAAGCGCATGGTATCAAAAGAGTAGAAAATCCTCTGCCTAGAGATGAGGATGAGTTTTTAGATATTGTTGAGTTATCATTAGCAGAAGCAAAAGAACATATTCGTTTAGGAAATATTTGTGATGCTAAAACCTTGTATGCTATTCTACTATGGGAATTTCAAATGAAATAAGGAGTAAAATATGTCAAAAGAAAAACCGGAAAAATCAGAAACAACCTCACAACAAATTTTAACAAGAAGTCGATTTAGAGAAGCGAATAAAAATGAAAAACGAAATGCTTGGTTAAATAGAGCCATTGTTATTATCGTGATATTGTTAGTGATTATATTGTACGCTATTTTTAACTTATAAGGAGTTTTATATGAAAATTGGAATTATCGGAGCAATGGAGCAAGAAGTTATTTTATTAAAAGAGCAATTAAATAATAGAAAAGAGTGGCATGAAGCGGGCGTTTCTTTTTACTCTGGTGTGATTGGTGAACATGATGTGGTCGTGACACAGTCAGGAATAGGAAAAGTGTTAGCCGGGTTGACGGCAAGTTTACTACTTAGCCATTATAAAGTGGATTGTCTAATCAATACTGGCTCTGCAGGAGGTATTGGTGAGGGATTATCTATTGGTGATTTAGTTATATCTGAAAAGTTAGCCTATTTTGACGCGGACGTCACAGCATTTGGGTATAGTTATGGCCAAATGCCACAGATGCCACTGTACTATGAAGCAAATCATGACTTGATATCAACTGCACGAAAAGCATCTAAGCAACATAACTTGGTACCACATGAGGGATTAATTGTATCAGGAGACACGTTTGTTCATAGTAAGGAGCAGATTAATCAGATTAAAGAGCATTTTCCAGACGTTTTAGCAAATGAAATGGAAGGTGCGGCTATTGCACAGGTTGCTCATCAATATAACTGTCCTTTTGTGGTTATAAGAGCCATTAGTGATGTAGGAGACGAGAATGCCAGTGTTAATTTTGATGAATTTATCATTGAAGCAGGTAAAAAATCCGCTGAGATGGTGATTCATTTAATTAAACAAATAAGTTAAGGAGTGAGAAGATGGAGGCTTTAATATCAATAGACTATACAAATGATTTTGTTGCAACAGATGGAAAATTAACGACTGGTGAATACGGTCAAAAAATTGAACCAGAGATTGTAAGACTAACCAATCAATTTATTGATGATGGAAATTATGTTGTTTTTGCTATTGATTGTCATGATTCTACAGACAAATATCATCCTGAAAATAAGTTGTTTCCACCTCATAACATCGAAGGAACAGATGGCCGTCAGTTATACAATGGATTGAATGATGTGTACGAAAAAAATAAAGATAAAGAAACGGTATATTGGATCGATAAACGTCATTACTCTGCATTTAGTGGGACTGATTTAGATAGTCGTTTAAGAGAAAGAAAAATTGATACGATTCACTTAACCGGTGTATGCACAGATATCTGTGTCCTACATACAGCCATTGATGCTTACAATTTAGGATATAATATTGTGGTACATGAAAAAGCTGTCCAAAGCTTCGACCAAGCTGGACATAAATGGGCGTTGGGGCATTTTAAAAATACACTGGGTGCGACCGTATTATAAACATTTAGATTAAGGTGATGATTTTGATAGGAAGTTTCAAATCATCATCTTTTATTTATATTGAGAGGTACTAATGGATAAACAAAATGATTAGTTACAACTAATTTTCATAAAATGTACAAAAAAAATAGTTATATGGTAAAATAAGCAAGTAATATAGTTTATAAAATAAAAATAGGAGGTTCATATGAAAAAAATTGAGCAAAAAGGGAAAGTAACATTTAGTCAAGCAACAGGTGATTTTTTTAAAGGATATTTTGATTTTAGGGGTAGAACAACAAGAGCGGGTTATTGGTGGGCCCAGTTGGCGATTGTACTAGTTTATGTTGTTCTTTATATTTGGACTATCTCATCACTAGTAAGTAGTATATATGGAGAGCCAAATATTATGCCAATTATCTTATTAGTACTATTTACGCTTGCTATTATTGTGCCATCATTATCTATTCAAGTAAGACGTTTAAGAGATTTAGGAATAAAGGGGAAAGCTTTATTAGGAATTTTTATCATTTATTATAGTTTAGCATACACTTGGTTATTTTCCTTTTATATAAACGCTATGGGAAATATAGCCTCAGTAGTATCTAATTCATTGTCGACAGGGGACGTGTCATCTTTTTCTAATAATTCGTCTCTTTTTACCTTTTTATTTATGATTTTTAGTATTTTTATGTCCGTTTCAATGTTTTTACCAACAAATTATTTTGTGACAAAAAGTAATAATCCATTTATAACATTTTTATTTGTTAGTAAAAAAACTGATGTTGAAGATGTCGAATTAAAAGACACTGTTATCTTTAAAGAAAATGAAACAAATGTATTAAATAATGATATTCAAGAAAATCATAAAAGTTAAAAAGTAAGTTATCTGGAAAAGTAACTATCCACCCGTGAAAACGGGTGGCTTTTTAATAGCCCTAGAAGGGCTCACTACTCGCATACCCTCTAAAGAGGGCTTTTAAAAGACTGACAACCGCTATTTGAGAAGACTTTTATTTTTTAAATGGATCCATATATTCTCGTTTACTTATACTATCTCTTACTCTGTCATCTGCTTCTTGTTCTCGAATATATTTTTGTATTGTCTTTTGATTTAAACCTACTGTGCTAACATAATAGCCTTTCGACCAAAAACTTCTATTTCCATACTTATATTTCAAATTTCCATGTTGCTCATGAATTAGCACAGCGCTTCTTCCTTTTAGAAATCCCATAAATCCTGAAACTGATTCCTTTGGTGGAATTCTTACTAGCATATGTATATGATCTGGCATTGCATGAGCCTCTATTATTTCGACATTTTTCATATCGCATAATTTTCTTAAAATTTTACCTATATCTTTTCTCAATTCCCCATATATCACTTTTCTTCTATATTTGGGGGTAAAGACTAAATGATACTTACAATTCCATCTTGTATGTGATAGACTTTTATCGTCATTAGACATAAAGAAACTCCTTTCGGTTCTCTTATAGCGGTTGGTAGCCACTATTTAGTATATCGAAAGGAGTTTCTTAACGCTAAAGCTATTTCCTCCACGCGCATTACGCGTGGTTTTTTTGTTGAACACTACTTCGTGTTCAACTGACTAAAGTCATTAATAAAAAATCCAATAACATCAGTTTATTAAAGCACTGATGTTATTGAATTTTTTTATTTGTTTGATTTAGCTAATTTTTGTTTATATAGAAAGAAGCTTAATTAAACCAATAGCAGCTAGTATTTGAACTAGTCCAACACTTCCAGCGTAAGCTAAAAATCTAGGACCTTCCTTTAAAAATTCTCGTGCATTTATTCTTAAACCAATAGCGGCTAGAGCAGTAATTTCAAACCAACCACTGATTGAATGGGTTGTCTGACTTAGTAAGTTTGGAAAATGAACGGTGCTATTTAATATACAACAAATAATAAAACCAATAATATACCAAGGAAGCGGAAATTTTTTCTTTTGTGGTTGCTTATAAGCAGAATGATTCAAAGGTTCATTTGTTTGTTGGACTATTTTGCTAAAAATAAATACAACAAAGACTAAAAACATAATACGTAAAATTTTAAACAATGTCGCCATCTCTACAACTTCTGGACTAACCATATTAGCACTGGCAATAACTTGTCCAACAGATTGTAGTGTCCCACCAATTAAGGCACTTTTTTCCATAATATTATCAGAAAAAACAGCTCCACCAATAAAGGGGAGTATTAGCATCAGTACTGTACCAAGTAAATTGACTAAAGTAATAATTTGTCCTTTTTCTTTATCTTTTGCGCCAATTTCTGGTGCAATCGCTCCAATGGCTGATGAGCCACATACAGCATTTCCTCCAGCCATTAGTAAGGACATAGTTTGGTTAAATTTTAATTTTTTACCTATAAAATAAGTAGCTAAAATAGTAACAGACATTTGTAGTAAAATGAATAAAATACCTGAACCGCCTATTTGAGCAATAGTTTGAAAAGTAACGGTTGTTCCAAGAAGAACAATTGATAACTCTAGTAGCGTTTTTTCAGAAAATTTTGTTCCTTTTTGCCATACCGCTTGATTAAAGAAAATATTACCCAGTAAAATTCCTAAAAGAATAGCAATAGTTCCTGCTCCCAGAGATGGGAGCCATATAGCAATTATTTTTGATACGCTAGCAATTCCTAGTGATAAAAGCAGTCCAGGAAATAACGATTGATTAAATTGTTTCATTTTCATTCCTCCAAGATTAAACATAACTAAATTATACTGGTTTAGTTTACATTTTAAAAATAAATAGTTACAATATTAACTATTAGAAAAATGAATAGTAGGAGATCATAATGTTTAGACTATTTTTAACATTTAAAGAGGCATATGAAACAAGAAATTTTACAAAAGCAGCTGAAAATTTGTATATCTCCCAACCTGCTGTATCAAGTCAAATCAAACAATTAGAAGAAGAATTAAATTGCAAGTTATTTACGAGAAAATCAAAACAAGAAATGTCACCAACAAAGGAAGCAACTATCCTATATACCAGACTCCTAAATTTGGAGGATGATTGGTTAGAAACCAAGCGATTAATTCGCCATGTTGGTAAAGATCAAGTTAAATGTGTCATCAGTGCATCGAATACTTTTTCAATTTATTATTTACCTGATATGATGAGTGTACTCATTAAAAAATTTCCTGATGTTTTTTTTGAGTTAGAGATGCACAATTCTGAAGAAGTACTAGAAAATGTACAACAACATCGAGCACATTTTGGTTTTATTGAAAAACCATTGGAGACAGGACCTATCTCTAGAAAAGAATTTTTATCGGATGAATTGGTGATTGTAGGAGATATGAGTAGTGATTTATGGTTGTGCCGAGAAGACATATCGGGAGTGTATCATTATACGAAACGTTACTTTTTACAAGAAAACATCCAACCAAAACGACTGTGTGTAAAAAATAATGAGATGATTGTGAGATTACTGGAAAAAGGGATAGGGAAAAGTATCATTTCTCGAGTATCTGTTCCAAAAGGGTTAACTTATCAAGAGCTTGATCAAAATTATAGACGACTGTTTTATTTTTTAAAAAAAGATTATTTGACACATCCAGTTTTATTAGAAATTGAGAAAGAAATTGAAAAATATGCAAACGAAAAGGACGTAGAGTAAAAAACTCTATGTCCTTTTTTGTTGGATGATACTTTCTACTTTTTGCAAAAATGTCAAATTTAAAGGGAATTTGACCATAATAATAGGAGTTTCAGTATAGAATGAATGCTCACTTGTTTCATGAAAAGGAGTCAGTACGACATCAGTGGAGTCTTCTATATAAGTACTTTTATAATCAATTTGATAATTAAAATATAAATCTAGATACTCTTTCATTTGTTTCTGATGCTGACGGTCAAACGCAGGCTCAATAAAAATAGAAACAACTTTAAATAAGTGTTTTGGATCAATAAAATATAAAAAGCGAAAAAAGTATTGCTGTAATAAGGTTGGTAATTGATTTTTTGGGATGAAATTTTTGTCTATTAAGTGTTTTTGTATCACATTAGAAAATTTTGACGTGATAATGGGGTATTGTGATAAATCATAATTTACGGTAATACCATATTTATACTCAAAAACTAATTGATCAAAAATCATCGTAACAAAACTAGTATAAAAAATATCTCGTTTAATGGTATAGGCTTCTTCATCTGTGATTGTTCTGAACAAAGGGAATAAGTCACTGAAAATTAATTCAGTCGTTGTCATCAATTCGTAATGATACTTTTCAAAAAAATTAAAGGCCAAATTAGTGTCTTCTTTTCTATTCAGTTCCTCATCAAGTGTCATGATGTAGAAAAAGTAGGCGATTTCTTTTTTATCAAAAATATAGTAATGATTAAATAGTTTTTCTACTAAAGGATACACAGGGTGAATTAACAACTCTCGGTAAAACTTTTCGTGAATCGAGACATGTTGATTAAAGCCAATACGTTGTAAATGAATTAAAAAAATATTTATTGTTTTTTGTTTTTTTACTTCTGAGATATGGAATTCAGCAGTATTAAAAAATGTTTCAAATTGGTCATGTAGCATATCGTAATCGATTCCATTTAATGAGAAATAGGTTTCACGGCTCACCATAGTATCAAACAAAGCAATAAAATAACGTATTTTACGTTCATCGCCAACTAATTTTAAGTGGACTAAATCAATACCATAGACATGACATGTTTCTTTAATTCGCTTAATATTTTTTCTCACAGTAGTTTCGCTATAAAAGTGTTGTTGACAATAGTTGGTAACAGAAATGATTTGTTGGTTGATGATATCATTAAGTAATATCATCGTTTGGCTTTTTTGAACAACGTACTTCTTAAAATCTTCAAAATCATTAGAGTAATCAGCTATTTTTATTCCTTTATTTTTTAGATAGTCAATAGAGAGTTGATTCACTGTTGTATTATCATACTCTTTTTTTATTTCTAAAATATCTTTTATATAGTGTTGGACTGTTCTTTCAGAAATGTTCAATTCTTTTGATATATAAGAAGTTTGTGTCCAATCATAATGATTATAGATGACATTAATGACTGATATAGTCATTTTTATTTTGGGTTCAAGTAATAAATTAATCAACTATTTCATTCCTTTCAAAAGAATAAATCAGACATACTATTAATCAAAGTATAATCTGTTTTATAAAAAATTACAATTCGTATAAAAATACATTTTAGATTCATAAAATCAAAGTTTTTTAGTTTTTTTTTCATTTTGTGTTCCAAGTTAAGTATGAATTGAGCGTTATACTATCGTTGCTGTGAAGATAATAGATAGTTGATATTCTTTATTACAGATTTATTATGCTAAATTATTTTAGCCTTAATGTAAAGAAAAAAACTAGAATTAAAAAATCTATTATTTTTCTAATGATAGGAGAGAGAGTAAAACATGCAAAACACAAAAAAGTTATCATTATTTAGTTTTTTTGCCATGACGGCATCATTATTCATTACAGTTTATGAATACCCAACTTTTGCAGAATCTGGTAAAACATTGATTTTTTTCTTACTAGTTTGCGGTCTGTTTTGGTTTTTACCAGTTGCTTTATGTGCAGCAGAAATTGGTACAGTAGAAGATTTTGAAGGTGGGGGGATTTTTGGCTGGGTAGGTCATACCCTAGGGGAAAAATTTGGATTTGCAGCCATCTTTTTCCAGTGGTTTCAAATAACAGTTGGGTTTGTTACCATGAGTTATTTTATTATTGGAGCATTAGCCTATGCCTTAAAGTTTCCAGAGATGAATGACAATAAAGTTATTAAGTTTTTAGTTGTTATCATCATTTTTTGGCTATTAACATTTTTACAGTTTAAGGGTACCAAAACAACCTCTCAAATTGCAAAAGCAGGGTTTGTGATAGGTATTATTATTCCAGTAAGTATGTTACTTATTTTTACTATTAAATATATTGCTAGTGGGCATGCCATCACTCAGTCTTTTATGGATAAATCTTTTTTTCCAAACAGAGAAACTTTCTCCTCTCTTGTGACCTTTATCTTGGCTTATGTTGGGGTAGAAGCATCTGCCTCACATATCAAGTCGCTTGATAATCCACAAAAAAATTATCCACTCATGATGATTTATCTAGTTATAACGGGAATCGTATTAAGTACGATTGGAGGAACAACTGTATCAATGGTGGTTCCAGCCAAACATCTATCTTTAAATAGTGGAGTTATTCAAGCGTTTGAAACATTAATTTTAAAAGGGAATCCTAGCCTAAGCTGGTTAGTTGAAATTCTTGCAATCATGTTGGCGTTTGGCGTGTTAGCGCAAGTAAGTTCATGGATTGTCAGCCCAACTGAAGGACTGAAATATGTTGCAGATCAAGGTCTTTTGCCAAAGTCATGTAAAAAAATAAATAGAAATGGTGTACCAACTACTTTATTAGTCATTCAAGGCGTGATTGTCACGATTTGGGCAGCTGTATTGACCTTTAGTGGAGGTGGGAATGCAGTCTCTTTTTTAACTGCGATTTCCTTAACTGTAGTTATTTATTTATGTGGTTACCTTTTATTTTTTGTCGGTTATTTTGTGTTGATTTTTAAACAGTCAAATCAATCATTAAAACGAGCATATGAAGTTCCTGGTGGAAAAAAAGTGAAAGCATTTTTAGCAGGAACTGGCACGATAATGTCTATCTTAGCTTTAATCTCTTCATTTATTGTGCCGTCTGAGTTAAAAGGAAAAGATGCTACGACGTACTTAGTTACTTTAGCATTTAGTTCGTTGGTAACCATAATTCTTCCATTTATTTTTTATAAATTCTATGGGAAAAAACATTCGGTTCAATTAAATCAGAGAGAGTGTGATATACGTGCAAATGATAAAACAAGAATTTAAGCAGTTATTTCATAATAAAATATTGTTAATTTCTGTCATAGCAATTTGTTTTATTCCTATATTGTATTCCAGTGTATTCGATAAATCGGTTTGGGATCCATATAATCGTTCTTCTCATTTACCTGTAGCGGTAGTTAATGAAGATCAACCTGTTGATATGCTAGGTCAAAAGGTAGATGTAGGAAAAAGCGTCATTGATGAATTAAAGCATAACAAACAATTAAAATGGGAATTTGTTGATGCCAAAGAAGCAATGAATGGGATGAAAGATTTGAAATATTACATGATAGTCACTATTCCAAAAGATTTTTCTAAAAATGCGGCAAGTTTGTTGGACCCAACACCTAATCAAATGGAAATAGAATACACAACAAATGGGTCACTAAATTATATTGGTTTAGACATGGCGCAAATTGGGGCAAAAGAGTTAGAAGCAAAAGTCCGCGAAAGTGTCACTGCATCCTACGTAAAAACAGTTCTATCAATAGGACAAAAAGGAAAACAAGACTTAGTAAAACTAACTAATGGTTCTAAAGAGTTAGCAAAAGGAAGCACCCAACTAGATAATGGACTTAGTGAGTACACAAATGGTGTGTCAACAGCTGCTAGTGGTTCTGAAACATTAACCAATGGTATCAATAAGTTAGCATCCAATGTGTCTCCCTTAAAAGATGGGGTAACAGAACTACAAGAGGGCTCGAATAAATTATCAAATGGTTTAAATCAAGTAAACGAAAAAATTCAACCACTTTCTGGCAAATTAAATGAGGTGGGAAGTGGTGTCACAGATTTATTAAATGGTACAAAAGAATTAGAAGTTAGTCTAAAAAATGTAGAAGGCAGTTTATCAGGATCTTCATCTAGTCTTTTAAAGCAAGATATTGAAAAGATTAATCAACAAGTTGAATCAGTATTAAATGATTCAAAACAATTGAGTGAGGCATCTAGTATTTCAGAGACACTGTCTACTGATTTAGTGGGATTAAGTAATCAGTTATCAGGATTTAGTCAAGTGATTGGAAGTATTAATCAAACCGTCTCCCAAGATACACAACAATTTGAACAACTATTAGAAGGCATTATCCAACAAAATAGTCGAATAAGTGATGATGTTAAACAAGAGTTGATAACACAATTATCACAACAAGTTACTAGTTTTTCAACACAACTGTCTTCTGATATTAGTAAGTCATCATCAGATATTGACAGTATTGTTAACCAAGTGCAAACAGGGTTAAATGACGCAAGCGAGCATGCTAAAACACTATCGCAGCAAGCAACGATGATAAGTCAAATAGCTAAAGGATTGTCAGAAAATACTGGAGAAATGAAAGAGTCAATTTCTAATATTAAAGCAGGAACTACTGATTTATTGGAAAGTTTTGGAAATAATGTTAATTTAACAAACACGCAAAATGTATTGCATGATTTAGAAACAGGATTGTCTCAAGTAGATAACCTAGTTAATGACGCCCCTGTTGCATTGAACGGTATAAATCGTTTATCAGCTGGAAGTGATGCTCTGACATCGGGCTTAAATACAATGTCAGAAAAAATGCCAGAACTTGTATCTGGTGTGAGCCAACTAGACAATGGATCAACTGAACTTAGTCAAGGATTAAACCAATTAACTAATAACACACCTAAACTTATGAATGGTGCCAGCCAGTTAACAACGGGTGCAACTACAATGGCTACAGCTTTGACACAAGCAGATAAGGTGGTTAGTCGTTTGAAGTTTAATAATAAAAACGTCAACATGTTTGCAGCACCTACAGGATTAAAAAATATTGAGTACAGTAAAGTAAAAAATTATGGGCAAGCATTAGCACCATACATCATGTCATTAGCTCTATTTGTTGGCTGTATTGTCTTTAATTTTATTTTTCCAATCAGACGTGTCTCAATGAAAGGACAATCAAGTCGTGATTGGTGGTTAAGTAAAGTTGCAATTGGATTTGTTGTTGCGACAATAATGGCGGTAATTGAAGCGACGATTATGCTGCTACTAAAATTACCAGTGGATCAAGTTGGAAAATTGTATTTAGTTGGTATTGTCACAGCTTGGTGTTATATGTTCCTAATCATGTTTTTAGCGATGACATTTGACAATCCAGGACGTTTTGTTGCAATGATTTTACTGGTGTTACAGCTTGGTGGTGCTGGGGGAACATTTCCACTACCATTACAAAACAGTTTCTTTAATGCGATACATCCGTATTTGCCGATGACATACTCTGTTTACGGGTTTAGAGAGGCAATATCTAGAGGAATAGGCGCACCAGTGTTTAATAAAAGTATTATGACATTACTATGTTTGTTTATAGTATTTGTTATGCTATTAAGATTTTCAATGGACTATCTCCAAAGAAAGCATTTAGAAAATATTTCTGCATTGAATGACAATCAGAAATTACAAGCATTAGAAAAATAATCGTTTTTAAATGAGATAGTTATCCCATTTGATATATATAATTGAAATTTATTAGGAGGTCTAGTGATGACTAGTGAAAAAAATCAATCAGTGGTACCAATTTTTGGCTCAAATGCCTCAGAAGAAGCAGTAATGTTAGACAAAATGAGAATGGACCCAATTAATCCATCTATTGCTTATCGCTTAATTAAAGATGAATTGATTAATGAAGGAAATGCTAGGCAAAATCTTGCGACATTTTGTCAAACATATATGGAACCAGAAGTAACTGCAATCATGGCTGAAACCATGGAAAAAAATGCCATTGATAAGTCTGAGTACCCACAAACAGCAGCGATGGAACAAAAATGTGTGAAGATGATTGCTGATTTATGGCATGCACCAAATAGAGAACGTGTGATGGGCACATCAACAGTTGGCTCTAGTGAGGCATGTATGCTCGGTGGAATGGCGATGAAATTTCGATGGCGAAATCGTGCGAAGAAAAACGGATTAGATATTAACGCTAAACGACCTAATTTAGTCATTTCCTCAGCTTATCAAGTGTGTTGGGAAAAATTTTGTGTTTACTGGGATATTGAAATGCGTGAAGTCCCTGTTGATAGCGAGCATTTAAGTATTAACACAGATACTGTAATGGATTATGTTGATGAATACACTATAGGAATTGTTGGGATTTT
The DNA here is from genome assembly GCF_053667615.1 of Vagococcus sp. JNUCC 83. Lineage (NCBI taxonomy): Bacteria > Bacillati > Bacillota > Bacilli > Lactobacillales > Enterococcaceae > Vagococcus > Vagococcus sp. JNUCC 83. The sequence goes on from NZ_CM132204.1 coordinate 456,182, forward strand.
AGGGATTACCTATACTGGAAAATTTGATGACATAAAACAATTAGATGAATTGGTAGAAGAATATAACCAAACGCATAATCAAGACTTAGTCATTCATGTGGATGCTGCAAGTGGTGGTTTTTTCACACCATTTATCGAACCAGATTTAGTGTGGGATTTTCGATTAAAAAATGTTGTATCAATCAATTCATCTGGACATAAATATGGTTTGGTATATCCAGGTGTGGGCTGGGTATTATGGAAAGATGAAGACTACTTACCAAAAGAATTAGTATTTGAAGTAAGCTATTTGGGAAGTGTGATGCCAACGATGGCTATTAATTTTTCGAGAAGTGCCAGTCAAATTATCGGGCAGTATTATAATTTTTACCGTTTTGGATTTAATGGATACAAAGAAATTCATGAGCGAACTAAAAAAGTAGCGATGTCTTTAGCTAAAACTGTTGAAGAAACAGGACTTTTTAAAATGTTTAATACAGGGAATAATTTACCAATTGTGTGCTTTACACTAAAAGAGGATGCTAATGTCGAATGGACACTGTACGATTTATCCGATCGTTTACAAATGCGTGGATGGCAAGTTCCATCGTACCCATTTCCTAAAGATATGCAAGATACCATTGTTCAACGATTTGTGTGTCGTGCGGATATGGGGCAAAATATGGCAAATGCATTTGCCAAAGATTTTAATGCGGCACTAAAAGAGTTAAGTCAAGCAAGAATTTTATGCCATGAAGAATCAAAAAAAACAATGGTAAAACCTGAACACTAATAAATATAATGAATAAATTGTGAAAAAGTATTTTATAATGTCTCGTAAAAACAGAAAATATTATTCATAAATTAGGTAAAATTAAACAATATAATATATAACAGTGAAATGATTAAATAACTAAAAAATATTAGACATTAGTTAAAAACCAGGAGGAAAAATCATGAAGAAAACTGCATTATTAAGTGTTACTGTTGGAGCAACTCTATTATTACTTTTAGGCGGATGTGGCTCTAAACAAGAAGTGAAAGGAACAGTCGAAGCAGGAAGTGTATCATCAACTACTGAAAGCTTAAAAGATGGCGAAAAAGTGGATGTAGAAAGTGTTAGTTTAAAAGATGATGGATCATTTAAAGAAATTATTAAAGACGGTAACGACCCAAAAGTTAAATTAGAAGCAAAATATGATACTGACTGGCAAGATAAGAGTTGGGAAAATGTAGATTTTAAAATAGATAAAGTAAAAATTGTAGAAGTTGATAAATACAAAGATAAAGAAAATAATGAGTACAAAGGATTAATGTCTATGGACTTTACATTGAAAAACGATGGCAAAGAAGATGTGAGCATCCATCCAAGTGATGCGGTATTGGTCTTAAAAGATGGAACAGAAATTAAAGGAAAACACTTTAGAGATTATTGGGAAGATATTTTTTCTAAAGATAAACAAAAAGATGGCCACATTTACTTTACTTTTGATAAATTAGAGCAAGCAGATCAAGTAAAAGAAATCAAATTAACCTTTGATGGTCATAAAAAAGGTGATGATAGTGATAAAGTAGAACACACATATGATGTAACATTACCTTTAGAATTACAAAAATAATAAACATAGGAGGTTTTTCAAATGACAAATTTTGAAAAGAAAGAAGCACATGCAATTGATAAAATTTCTGGTGTGTTGACTAATTTAGATGCTACTTTAGCTAAAATTGATTCAGAAATGGAAAAAGGGCACGAAAAATCAGTAAAATGTTGGTTTGAAGAAAAAAAAGCGGTACATGAAATAAAAAAAATATTGCATGAAATAGACAAATATGAAAACTATAACGAAAAAGAATTAGATAATCTTGTGGATGAATGGGATTAATAAATAAGAGACAGTTTTAGTTGATACTATCCAATAAAACACTAAATTGAGCGGAATAATGACTATTATTCCGCTCAATTTATGCTGTTAAATAGAAAATACTATTTTGTTAATTTTAAATCAACTGTCCTAATAAGTTAGGAGTTATTGAGATGGAAACAGATTTATTTAAGCTATTAGATTCTAACAGTCGAAATATATTAACGATTCTATCAATTGTATCAGAAAAAAATGAGTGGTATGCAATTCATGACATTAGCCGTCATTTAAATGTAGTGGAAAGAACGGTTCAACGCTATATATATCAGCTAAAAGACTTAATCAATGAATTTAATGATAAGGTAAAAGAAGAAGACAAACTGTTTTTATGTTATGAAAAATATAAGGGAGTTCATTTAGAAACGCCAAAAGGAAGAGGAATAAGATTATTCAAATATCTTGTACTAGAACAAGATGAAACCTTTATGATATTAAAACATCTCATTTTTGAGGAGTTTGAATCTGTTACAAGATATGCTTTAGACCACTACGTTAGTGAGAGTAAAGTTCGAAAAAGCCTCAAAAAAATTCGACAGTATTTAAAACAATATCAGTTATCCTTGTCTAATATTAGTTTTAAAATTACTGGTGAGGAAAAATATGTTCGTATACTAACATATTATGTTATGTGGTATGGATTTAAAGCAACCGATTGGCCTTTTAAACAATTAAATCAAGAAAAGTTAGATAAAATGGTGGATTATTTAAGTGAAAGACTAGAAATTAATGTTACAAAAACACAACGAACGCAGCTAACTTATATGCTAGGAGTTAACCTATTTCGTTTATCTAAAGGGCATGTGATTCATTGTGAAAAAGACTGGAAAAATTATGTAAACATCAATCAAGTTAGATTGTTATTACCAGAATTAGTAGCGGTATTTTCTAAATCTCAGAAAGAGCTATCATCAGAAGTATATTTTTATATGTTACTAATCCAGCTAAAAGCTAACATGTATCAATCTGAAAGATTTAAAGATAGTATATTGTCTTATCATGAACAACAACAGTCTGATGTTTATCGTGTCACGCAACATTTTGTAAAATCGTTTCATAATAATTTGCTCAATATACCACAATCTTTGTATGACTCATTCTTTTTGACATCTTTTTGTAGCCATTTATTTTGCAAAGTCTTTCAAGGCGTATCAATTATCATGAGTTCAAAAGGAGGTTCATTTGAAAGACAAACTAATGACACCAGGTTGCATAAAGAGTTAAGTTTAATGCTTGAAAATCTATTAGTGGAAACAAATAATACTATTTTTAGGCAAAAACAATTTTTAATGGAAGAATATATGATGTTGTTTTCGATGATTCATCCTATTACTTACTTTGAACCAACTATTACTGTTTTTTTAGAGAGCGACTTATCATTTTTAGCGAAAAAATTATTAGAAAAGGAACTAATGAAACGTTACTCTGGATGTTATCATATTGAATGTGTGGATTTTTTTCAAGATGGAGTTGATCTCATTTTAACAAATATTTTTGAATTATCTATTACAAAAGAATGTCACTCGTCTTATATTTATTATTTTAATTATCCTTTGAGTCATAGAGACATAGAAGAGATTGATACCCTTATGGAAAGTATCAATAAAAAATAGTTAAAAGAAATTTTTAGATTGATTAAAAAACAATGAATTGTGAAAAAAATTCAATTTTTATATTGTTAAATAAAGCGATTTAGGTTATTATTTTCTGGGAATGTTAAATATTTAACAATTAAAAAGGGGATTAGATTATGAAAAATAAGTTATTGAAATCATTAACAGTTAGTTTCGCTACGATGCTAATGTTATCTGGTTGTGGGGGCCAAAAAGCTAGTGATAAAACGTCGGAGAGTTCTTCGACAAAAGCAAGCACGTCGGACGTCACTTCAGGAGCATCAGAACAAAAGTATACTGATCCTAAAGAGATGAAAGATGAGTATGATATTATTATAGTTGGTGCAGGTGGTGCAGGGATGTCAGCTGCTCTGCAAGCAAAAGAAGAAGGGAAAAATCCTGTTATTTTAGAGAAAATGCCAGTGGCTGGTGGGAATACGTTGAAAGCATCAAGTGGGATGAATGCTTCAGAAACAAAATTCCAAAAAGAAGCTGGGATTGAAGATTCAAATGATAAATTCTATGAAGAAACATTAAAGGGTGGACATAATACAAACGACAAAGAATTACTTCGCTATTATGTTGATCATTCAGCTAGTGCGATTGATTGGTTAGATTCAATGGGGATTAAGTTAAACAACTTAACAATTACTGGTGGAATGAGTGAAAAAAGAACTCATAGACCAGAAGATGGTTCAGCAGTTGGAGAGTACTTGGTTCATGGGTTATTGAATAATATTCATGAAAAAGAAATTCCAATTTTTGTTAACTCAGATGTCACTGAAATCTTAGAAAAAAATTCAGTGGTTGATGGTGTAAAAGTGACTGTTGAAGGAAAAGAAAAAGAAATTAATAGTAAAGCAGTGGTTGTCACAACAGGTGGTTATGGTGCTAATCCTGAAATGTTAGAAAAAGAAAAACCAGAATTAAAAGGCTATGTAACAACTAACCAAGAAGGTAGTACTGGTGATGGAATCCGCATGATTGAGAAATTAGGAGGCCAAACTGTTGATATGGATCAAATTCAAATTCATCCAACCGTTCAACAAGACAAGGGTGTATTAATTGGTGAAGCTGTCCGTGGCGAAGGAGCTATCTTAGTTAATCAAGAAGGCAAACGATTTACAAATGAGATGGGAACACGTGATAATGTTTCAGCAGCAATTACCGCGTTACCTGAAAAGTCTGCTTATTTAATATTTGATGCAGGTGTGAAAGAACGAGTGAAAGCAATTAATTTCTATGAAAAACAAGGATTTGTAAAATCTGCTGATTCAATCGAAGCATTAGCAAAAGAAATTGATATGGATGGTAAAACGTTAGATACAACTGTTGCAGAATGGAATAAAGCAGTAGCAGATAAAACTGATACCGCATTTTCTCGTGAAACAGGTATGGATAATGAGTTAAGTAAAGGTCCATTTTATGCGATTAAAATTGCACCAGGTATCCATTACACGATGGGTGGTGTAAAAATCAACGATAAAACAGAAGTATTAAACAAAGACAACAAGCCAATTACTGGATTGTATGCTGCTGGAGAAGTGACTGGTGGGTTACATGGTAGCAACCGTATTGGTGGAAACTCAGTTGGTGATATCATTGTATTTGGTCGCCAAGCTGGTGAACAATCTGCAAAATTTGTAAAATAATAAATCACTACTTTAAAGAGTTTCGTTTTAAGCGAAACTCTTTTTTTATACGTTATTTAGAATAAATTAATAAAAATAATAAAATAACGTTTCTAAAAAAGTATACACTAGTATACAATATGATTAGTGTATATTTTTAGGAGGCAAATCATGAAAAGAATTGATCAAGTGTATCAATATGTAGTTGATCAAACCAAACATTTATCCCCCAATAATCTAAAACCAGACTCAGGGATAACGACAAAAGAAGTTGCTGAGTATTTAGGGATTCAACGAACAAACGCAAGTAAAGATTTAAATACACTTGTAAAAGAAGAAGTGATTGAAAAATTAGAAGGTCGTCCAGTACGCTATGTGACAAAATCTATTTTCCAACACCAACCTTTTTCAAAATATGTTCCAAGTTATCAGGAAAAAAAAGAGTCTATTTATACAACGACTAGTAAAAAATTAGTAGATGACACTGACATATTTAAACGTATTATTGGTATCAATGGCAGCATGAAAAATGCGATAATGCAAGCAAAAGCTGCGATTTTGTATCCTCCAAATGGATTAAATTGTTTAATAACAGGTCCTACAGGTTCAGGTAAAACGTATTTTGCTCATACAATGTTTCAATATGCAAAACAGCAACATGTTTTAGAAGAGGATAAAGAATTAATAGTGTTCAATTGTGCGGACTATGCTAGTAACCCAGAATTATTGATGAGTCACTTATTTGGTCATATTAAAGGAGCTTTTACGGGAGCCGATGAAGAAAAAGATGGATTGATGAGCTTAGCAAATGATGGGTATTTGTTTTTGGATGAAATCCACCGGTTACCGCCAGAAGGTCAAGAGATGATTTTTTATTTTATGGATAATGGAAAGTACTCAAAGTTAGGTGAATCAACCAAAAACCGAGAAGCAAATGTTCGTATTATTTGTGCAACGACGGAAGACCCAAACTCTGCCTTGCTAAACACCTTTGTCAGACGAATTCCGATTACTATAAAGCTCCCTACATTCAAAGAAAGAAGTGCAAAAGAAAAGGTCGAACTGGTAAAGAATATGATGATTATTGAAGCTAAGCGCATTAATCGTCGAATTATTCTAACAGAGGATGTTGTAAAGGCTCTAATAGGTAGTGTGTCTTATGGTAATGTGGGGCAATTAAAATCCAATGTTCAGTTGGTAACAGCACAGTCTTTTTTAAAACATATGGATCAACACGATGTCACCATAACGATTGATGAATTGAATGAAGGGATAAAAGAGGGACTCGTTAGTCTTGCTACAGATAGACAAACAATGAGTGAATTAACACAACTGTTAGAATCTAAAATGATTATATCGCCTAATGAATCCTTTGACACATATGAAGGGGATACATATGAATTACCTTATAATCTGTATGAAATCATTGGTGATAAAGCAGCATTGCTTAAAGAAGATGGTTTTAATCAAGAAGCAATCAATCATTTTATAACCACAGATATTAATGTGCATTTAAAATCATTTTACCGTAATCATGGATTTAACTTTGATTCAGAAAATAAACTTGGTGAAATTATTGATAGTGATGTCATTAAGACAACAAGAAAGTTATATCAATATGCTACTGAAGAAGAAGGTTATAAATTCGAACAAAACTTTCTATATGCGATTGGATTACACATCAGCTCTTTTCTTAATCGATATAAAGCAGATATGTTAATTGAAACAAGTAACGATGAAAACATAATCAATATGATTCAAGCTTATCCAAAAGAGCATAAAGTAGCGAAAGTTTTTAAACAAATCATTGAAGAAAATCATAATGTCACGCTACCACAATCAGAGGTTAATTATTTAACAGTGTTGCTAATATCTTTAAATGAGTCTACTAAAAAAGGAAGAATTGGGATTATAGTGGCAGCTCATGGGAGAAGTACCGCATCAAGTATGGTTGAAGTAGTGAGCGAGTTGTTAAAAATCAATAATATCCGTGCGGTTGATATGCCTCTTGATATGACCCCAAAAGATGCGCTAGAAAACGTCATTAATCAAGTCAATGATGTAGATGAAGGAAGCGGGGTTTTATTATTAGTAGATATGGGTTCTTTAACCACATTTACAGATGATCTTAAACAACGAACAAAAATTGATGTAAAAGTGATTGATATGGTGACAACAGCATTGGTGTTAGAAGCGGGGAGAAAGTCCAGCCTATTAGATGGTGATTTAGATGACTTATATTATTCTTTAAGTCACTTTCATGGGTATCATACAAAAGAAACAACATTAAAGAATACTCAAGTAGATAAACCAAAAGCAATTTTAGCGATTTGTGCGTCAGGAAAAGGGACAGCTCAACGAATGAAAGAACTGATTAATGATTATTTGACGATATATATGGAAGAAGATATCGAAGTGTTAACGATGTCCATTCTAGAGTTAGACACAAAAATGGAACAAGTTCAGCAGGATTATCATCTTTTAGCCAGTACGGGTATAAAAAATCCTAATTTATCTGTGCCTTTTATTACAATGGATCAATTATTTTCTAAAGATGGCCCATCTTACATTGGACAAATTGTTTCAGAATCAGTGATTGAGGTGGATACTAAAGAATTAGATGAAGTAACAGCAAAAAAAACGTGTTTGAATTATATGAATCAATATTATACGTTCATTAATCCTGATAAATTGCTCGAACCATTGTGGCAAATTTGTGAGCAAATTGACGATAATATTTTATCTCAACAACAAGATTATGCCTTTTATATTTCTTTAACTATGCATTTATCAGGAATGATTGAACGTATACTCAGAAATGATACACTAACAGCTAACGAAGAAGAACTTTCTATCGCTGAATCAACCCCATTTTTAGATAAGGTAAAAAATAGTATGCAATTGTTACAGCAATTGTTTCAAATTGACGTATCTAAAGATGAAATGGTGTATATTATTAATATCATAAATAATCAGTTATCCCATTCATGATGATACACTAAAGATACACTATAAAAAGTGTATCTTTAGTGTCTTTTTTTGTTGATTTGATGCTGTTTAAAAAAGTTGGCACATAAATTGCATATATAAAAGTGGAATGTTTTAAGTGAAGAAGAAGGGGGCATCATATGGATATCCATTTAGTTCGTATCGATGACAGGTTGATTCATGGACAGGTAGCTACAGTCTGGACAAAACATTCAAAAATAAATCGTATTCTTGTTGTTAGTGATGAAGTAGCACAGGATAGTCTCAGAAAAACTTTGCTTATACAAGCAGCACCGCCAAATATTGTTGTAAATGTTATACCTATTAGTAAAATGATAGAAGTTTATCATGATCCACGTTTTAACGATTCGATTAAAGCCATGCTATTATTTACTAATCCTACAGATGTTAAGAGAGTTGTTGAAGCGGGCGTGAAAATTCGTACACTTAATGTTGGAGGAATGAGCTATCAAAAAGGTAAGTACATGTTAACAAATGCTGTTGCTGTAGATGAAGTGGACGAGGTAGCGTTTAGTTACTTGGATGAGCAAGGAATTATCATTGAGATAAGAAAAGTAGTATCTGATAGTCCTGTTGATTTGATTCAACTATTGAAGAAAAATCAAACAAAAAATGACAAAAAGAAAACGATAAAATAGGAGGTCACAAATATGGTTGGAATTATTTTAGCAAGTCATGGTGAATTTGCTAAAGGAATCTTGCAATCAGGTTCAATGATTTTTGGTGAACAAGAAAACGTCAAAGCCGTTACTTTAATGCCAAGTGAAGGGCCAGAAGATGTGAAAAAGAAAATTATTGAAGCGATTGATACGTTTGATCAGCAAGATGAAGTACTTTTTTTAGTTGATTTATGGGGTGGTACACCGTTTAATCAAGCAAATACATTGTTTGAAGAGCATAAAGATAATTGGGCAATTGTTAGTGGGTTAAATTTACCTATGTTAATAGAAGCTTATGCTATGAGATTATCTGAGGAAAGTGCTCATAAAATCGCCTCACAAATTCTTACAACTGGTAAAGATGGGATAAAAGTTCGTCCAGAGTCTCTTGAACCAGAAGATGAAAAGAAAGAAGATGCCGCACAACCTGAAGCAAAAATGGGTACTATCCCACCAGGAACAGTTATAGGTGATGGCAAAATTAAATTTGTATTGGCACGTATTGACTCTCGTTTATTACATGGGCAAGTTGCAACGGCATGGACAAAAACAACAAACCCAACACGTATTATCGTTGTATCAGATTCTGTTGCAAAAGATGATTTACGTAAAAAATTAATTGAACAAGCTGCTCCGCCGGGTGTAAAAGCAAATGTTATTCCAGTTAAGAAAATGATAGAAATTGCAAAAGATCCTCGATTTGGTGGAACAAAAGCATTGCTATTATTTGAAAATCCAGAAGATGTGGTTCGTGTAATCGATGGTGGTGTAAAAATCGATGAGGTAAACGTTGGGTCGTTAGCTCATTCAGTTGGTAAAGTGGTTGTAAATAAAGTTCTTTCTATGGGAGAACAGGACGTTGAAGCTTTTGAAAAATTAAAAGCTGATGGCGTGAAATTTGACGTACGTAAAGTACCAAATGATTCAAGAGCAAATATGGATGAGTTACTTAAAAAAGCTAAGACAGACTTAGCAAAATCATAAAATAGGAGGGATATCATGTCTGTATTATCAGTCATTTTAATTATTATTGTAGCTTTTTTTGCAGGAATGGAAGGTATCTTGGATGAGTTTCAATTCCATCAACCATTGATTGCTTGTACATTAATTGGGTTAGTTTCAGGTCATTTAGAAGCAGGAATTCTTTTAGGTGGGTCACTTCAAATGATCGCTCTAGGTTGGGCAAATATTGGGGCAGCTGTGGCACCTGATGCAGCTCTTGCTTCAGTAGCATCAGCAATTATTTTAGTTAAAGCATTAGGCGCTCAATCAATTTCAGTAAAAGATGCCGTATCATCATCAATTGCAGTAGCTATTCCTTTAGCTGTTGCTGGTTTATTCTTAACAATGATCGTTCGTACACTTGCTGTACCAATTGTTCACATGATGGATAGTGCGGCTGAAGAAGGAAATATGAAAAAAATTGAACGTTTACACATTATGGCTGTGTGTATGCAAGGGATTCGTATTGCGATTCCTGCTGCAGCACTTTTATTCATTCCAGCTGAAACAGTACAACACTTTTTAGAGTCAATGCCAGCTTGGTTAACTGAAGGTATGGCGATTGGTGGAGGAATGGTAGTGGCTGTTGGTTACGCAATGGTTATCAATATGATGGCAACTAAAGAAGTATGGCCATTCTTTGCTATGGGATTTGTGATTGCCGCTATCTCTGATATTACATTAATGGGGTTAGGTGCTTTAGGAGTTGCTTTTGCACTAATCTATATTAACTTATCAAAAATGGGTGGCTCATCAAATTCTGGCGGTGGAAGCAATACGGGTGATCCACTAGGCGATATCTTAAACGATTACTAATATAGGAGGAATGAAAACAATGGCAGAAAAGATAGAGTTAACGAAAAAAGATCGTATGACCGTTGCATGGCGTTCAACATTTATTCAAGGTTCTTGGAACTATGAACGTATGCAAAATGGTGGTTGGGCATTTTCAATGATTCCAGCGATTAAAAAATTATACAAAACAAAAGAAGAACAATCAGATGCATTAAAACGTCATTTAGAATTTTTTAATACACATCCATACATCGCTTCTCCTATTTTAGGGGTAACGCTTGCCTTAGAAGAAGAACGTGCAAACGGGTCTGAAATTGATGATGTGGCAATTCAAGGGGTAAAAGTTGGTATGATGGGGCCTCTTGCCGGTGTTGGGGATCCAGTCTTCTGGTTTACTTTACGTCCAATGTTAGGAGCACTTGGTGCATCTCTAGCAATGGGTGGCAGTATCTTAGGACCAATTATTTTCTTTGTTGCTTGGAATATTATTCGTTGGGGATTCATGTGGTATACACAAGAATTTGGTTACCGTGCAGGATCTAAAATCACAGATGATTTATCAGGTGGATTATTACAAGATGTAACAAAAGGTGCATCCATTTTAGGGATGTTTGTTCTAGCAGCCTTGGTTGAAAGATGGGTATCTATAGACTTTAAACCAATCGTTTCGAAGGTACCACTTGATAAAGGAGCCTATGTTGATTGGGCAAACCTTCCAGGTGGTATGGCTGGTGTGAAACAAGCATTTGAAGAAGTTGCACAAGGTCGTGCGTTAAGTGATGTTAAAGTGACAACACTACAAAACAACTTGGATCAATTAATTCCAGGTTTAGCACCGTTGCTATTAACTTTCTTCTGTATGTGGTTACTTAAGAAAAAAGTTAGTCCAATCGTTATCATCATTGGTTTATTCATTGTTGGTATTTTAGGACACGTAATTGGTTTATTATAAGATTTAAGAAGAGGTCAATATTGGCCTCTTTTTTTACTAAAAGAGTCTATGTTATAATGATCATAAGGGACGTGAGAATGTGGTACAATCGTTAAACACAAAAATTGATTTAGTTATTGCAGCAACTGCTTATACGGGTTTGACAGATTATGGAGAAATCATGATAGGTGATAAAGGATTTGAATTTTACCATGGAAGAGATCCAAGAAAATTTATCCAAATACCATGGGAGGAAGTCGATTATGTAGTGGCTTCAGTCATGTTTAAAGGTAAATGGATTCCAAGGTATGCGATTCAAACTAAAAAAAGTGGTACGTACACTTTTTCATCTAAAAAGCCAAAAGTTGTTTTACGTGCAATACGAGAGTATGTTGATCCAGAGCGTATGGTTCACTCGCTTAGCTTTATGGATGTGGTAAAAAGAGGAATAAAATCAAAGTTTAAGAAAGACAAATGAAAAAACTTCCGAAGAAATGAGTTATGACTCATTTTATCGAAAGTTTTTTTTATTCAAACTTGATTTAAAAGTATTTTTTGTTATTTTTAGTACAAAAAACAATTATTTTATGAAAATAAATGTGAAAAGTTATTGATTTTACCATCACAATCATATATTATATTCATTATATTATTAGATTATTCTAATTTATTTTTAATTTTAAAAAGGGGGAAGAAATATGAAAAAGAAAATAAAGTATCTATTGATGTCAGCGACAGTACTAACATTGGTGGCTTGTGGAAATAATACAGCGAAAAAAGAAGATACAGGTAAGGGGAATAGTAGTGGTACGGAAGAATTAGCCGATGAACAGATTTTCACTGTTAATGTGCCTCAAGAAATGCCAACTGCAGACTTATCTCTTAGTACAGATGTTATTAGCTCGGTAGCCTTAAACAATGTTTATGAAGGAATCTATCGCTTAAATGATAAGCAAGAACTAGAGCCAGCTGGTGCAAAAGAAAAAGTTGAGATTAGTGAAGATGGATTGACTTATAAAGTTAAACTTCGTGAAGAATCAAAATGGTCGGATGGAAAACCAGTGACTGCTAAAGATTATGTGTATGGATGGCAACGAACAGTTGATCCTAAAACGCAATCAGAGTACGCCTATCTACATGGGCCTGTCAAAAATGCTGAAGCTATCACAGCTGGTGATAAAGATAAAAGCGAGTTAGGTATTAAAGCAATCGGTGATTATGAGCTTGAAATAACATTAGAACAACCAACTCCTTATTTTGAAAAGTTATTGTCATTTTCTACATTTTTACCACAGCGTCAAGATATTGTTGAAAAATATGGTAACAAGTATGCTGCTACAAGTGAGAATGCTGTTTATAACGGGCCATTTGTCTTAGCAGAATTTGATGGTCCTGGGACTGATACTGAATGGGCATATGAGAAAAATGACACATACTGGGACAAAGATAATGTCAAGTTAGATAAAATCAAAGTAAGCGTAGTTAAATCTGACGCTACAAGTTTGAGCCTATATGAAGATGGGCAAGTGGAAGACATCAAGCTAAATGGAGAATTGGCACAGCAAATGGCTAATAGTCCAGATTTTGTAACGGATAAAGAAGCCGGAGTTAGATATTTAGAGTTAAATCAAGATAAGAAAGATTCACCATTCAAAAATGAAAATTTTAGAAAAGCTATTGCTTATTCAATCAACCGTGAAGCGTTAGCCACACAAATTTTATCAGATGGGTCTGTTGCTGCTACTGGATTAGTACCTGAAGGGGTAGCTGAAAGTCCATCGACTAAAAAAGACTTTACAGAAGAAACGAAGAATAAAGTATCTTATGATGCAACAAAAGCTAAAGATTACTGGGAAAAAGCTAAAAAAGAGTTAGGAAAAGATAAATTTGAATTTAATATTTTATCTTCAGATGATGATTCTACGAAAAAGGCTACTGAGTTTATCAAAGGGTCTTTAGAGGATGAATTAGATGGATTGAAAGTTGAATTAAGTCCTGTACCATTTGCCGTTAGATTAGAACGTTCTAATTCTGGAGACTTTAGTACAGTGTATGGTGGATGGATAGCAGATTATGCTGATCCTAGCAGTTTTGTTGATTTATTTGTAACAGGAAGCTCATATAACAGAGGGAAATACTCTAATGCTGAATATGATCAAAAAATCAAATCTGCAAGTATAACAAATGTATCTGATCCTGAGAAGCGTTGGCAAGATATGGTGGATGCGGAAGATATCATTATGAATGATATGGGAATGATTCCATTGATTCAATCAGCAGAAGCTCATTTAAGATCATCAAAAATAAAAAATGTTGTGGTTCATCCAGCAGGAGCGAGATACGATTATAAATGGGCATATAAAGTAAAATAGCCTAACGCTTCTAACGCTAGACTATTGGGTTAAAGAATGATTAGTAGAACACTGCTCACTAGAAGGATTAATCCAACTGTTAACCAATATATTGGAGAAAAAGAGAATGTCGTAGAAAAGGGAGTGCAATCTTCCTTTTCTCTATTTCTTCTACGATGTATTAACTGGTGCATGTGTTCTTGAAATCGATCGAAAAATCCGGAAGAAAGCACAAAAATGATTCCAGCAATAATTAAGAAAAAGAGAGACAGTAAAAAATAGCCATTAGATAAGGTTATTTTTGTTAAAGATTGCCCTGTGATTAAATAAAAAACTGGAACAACAATATAACAACTAAACAAGGTAATGATAGTTTTTTTAGACATAGTGACCACTTTCTTGAAAAGGTATAATAAATATCATTTTAAGTGAAGATGAAAGTAAAAGTCAATGTGTTTTTAATTACTTATAGGAGGAAATTAAATGGGGAATTTTGCGAAATACTTTCTTAAGCGGGTAGGATACATGCTTTTGACATTATGGTTAATTATTACAATAACATTCTTTTTAATGAAATTATTACCAGGATCACCATATGCCAATCAAGAAAAACTATCCCCTGAACAAAGAGAAATACTAGATAAACAAGCTGGATTAGATAAACCAGTGATTGAACAATATGCATTGTATATTGGAAACGTCGCAAAGGGAGACTTTGGAGTATCGTTTCAATTTAAGAATCAACCAGTTTCTAAATTACTTAAAGAACGTATCGGTCCATCAGTTCAGTTAGGTGCTCAGGCTATTATTTTTGGAACGCTTGTAGGAATTTTACTTGGTGCTATTGCAGCGATGCGGCAGAATACATGGGTTGACACGATAGCTACATTAATCGCTATTCTCGGTCGCTCAATACCAAACTTTGTCTTTGCCGTTTTACTACAATATGTCTTTGCGATTAAACTTGGTATTTTACCAATTGCTAAGTGGGAAGGCTTTTCATCAACGATTCTCCCAACGTTAGCACTTGCCATGTCTCCGCTTGCCGATTCTGCTCGTTTTATTCGAACTGAAATGGTAGAAGTTTTAAGCAGTGATTATATTGAGTTGGCTAAAGCAAAAGGACTTAGTCGAATGCAAGTTGTCTTTAGACATGGACTGAGAAATAGTTTGATACCACTGATTACTTTACTTGGACCTTTAGCCGTATCACTGATGACAGGATCATTGGTTGTTGAAAATATTTTTGCTATTCCTGGAATTGGGGAACAGTTTGTTAAGTCAATTATGACAAATGACTATCCAACAATTATGGCTGTGACTATTTTATTCTCAACGATGTTAGTCGTAGTTATCTTAATTGTTGACTTATTATATGGGGTTGTTGACCCGAGAATTCGTGTATCAGAAGGAGGACAAGAATAATGGAAAAAATTAATATAAAAGACATACCAAAAGATTTATTTAAACCATTACCTCCAGCAAAAGATTTGGAAAGGGAAAAAATCAGTGCGCCCTCTTTAAATTTTATGCAAGACTCTTGGCGACGATTAAAAAAGAATAAAGCAGCTGTGGTTTCTATGATATTACTAATTATTGTTGCTATTGTGGCATTCGGATCAATTTGGATTACACCACATAATCCAACCAAACAAAATCCACAATATATTAACCTACCACCCAAAATCCCTGGTGTTTCGATTAATGGATTTAACGGGACTGCGGTCATTGGTGGGACACGAGTTGATAAATATGAACAAGCTAAGGTGCCAGAAGGAGAGTATTTTATACTTGGGACAGATGGTTTGGGACGTGATGAATTATCTCGTTTATTAATGGGAACAAGAATGTCACTGATTATTGCATTAACTGCAGCATTTTTAGACTTAACTTTTGGTGTGATTTACGGGCTTATTTCCGGTATGAAAGGTGGCCGAGTGGATACTGTCATGCAGCGTATATTGGAGGTTCTATCAGGTATTCCTAATCTCGTTGTGATGATTTTAATGCTAATGATTTTTAAACCAGGGATGTTGTCTATTATATTAGCTATGATTATTACTGGATGGATTACGATGGCGCGTATCGTTAGGGCACAAACGTTAAAAATTAAAGATCAAGAGTACGTTTTGGCGGCAACTACATTAGGAGAGCGTCAATCGAAAATTGCATTTAAACATGTTTTACCAAATATTTCTGGGGTTATTATTGTTCAAATGATGTTTAGTATTCCATCTGCCATATTTTTTGAAGCGTTTCTGAGTTTTATTGGTCTAGGGTTAACCCCACCAACAGCTTCTCTTGGAACATTACTTAATGAAGGATACAAAACATTTAGATTTTTACCTCATTTAATGTGGGCACCAGCAATTACATTATCAGTTATTATGATTTGCTTTAATTTATTGGCTGATGGGTTACGTGATGCATTTGATCCAAAAATGAACGACTAACAGGAGGAATCAAGATGACAGTGGATAAGATATTAGAAGTAAAAAATTTAAATATATCATTTGATACTTTTGCTGGTGAAGTTCATGCGATTCGTGGGGTTAACTTTGATTTACATAAGGGAGAAACTCTTGCTATTGTAGGAGAATCAGGGTCTGGTAAATCTGTTACTTCTAGAGCAATCATGCGTTTGTTAGCAAATAATGCACGCATTACAAATGGTGATATTTTATTTAAAGGTGAAAATTTATTAAATAAAACAGAAAAAGAGATGCAATCTATTCGGGGAAAGGATATAGCAATGATTTTTCAAGACCCTATGACCTCTCTTGATCCAACGATGAATATAGGAAACCAAGTAGCTGAATCGCTTATGAAACATAAAAAAATCGGTAAAAAAGAAGCATTAGACCGAGCGTTGGATTTGTTGAAATTAGTTGGTATTCCAAATGCCGAAAAACGATTAAAAAACTATCCCCATCAATTTTCAGGCGGACAACGTCAACGGATTGTGATTGCGATAGCACTCATCTGTTATCCAGAGATACTGATTGCTGATGAGCCAACAACTGCTTTGGATGTAACGATTCAAGCACAAATTATTGAGCTTATGAAAGACATTCAGCAAAAAATTCAAACATCAATTATTTTCATCACTCATGACTTAGGGGTAGTAGCAAACGTGGCTGATAGAGTGGCAGTAATGTATGGGGGAAGAATTGTTGAAATAGGGACTTCTGATGAAGTGTTTTATAATCCACAACATCCATATACTTGGGGACTTTTAAGCTCAATGCCAACTCTTGAGACAAAAGAGGAAAAACTTTATGCTATACCAGGTTCCCCACCAGATTTACTAGATCCACCTACTGGAGATGCTTTTTATCCTAGAAACAAGTATGCAATGGAAATTGATACAATAGAAGCACCACCATTTTTCGAAGTGTCGCCAACGCATTATGCAGCTACTTGGTTACTAGCTCCAGGAGCACCGAAAGTGACTCCTCCTTTAGAAATTATTAAACGCCAAGAAGAATACAAAAAAAGGTTTGCATAAGGAGGATGAGATATGACAGTAGCGAACAAACAGAAACTTTTAGAAGTGAAACATTTAAAACAATACTTTAATGTTGGCCGAGCGGATGAAGTCAAAGCAGTTGATGATATTAGTTTTTATATTAATGAAGGTGAAACATTTGGACTGGTTGGGGAATCAGGCTGTGGTAAATCAACAACAGGTAGAAGTATTATCCGTTTATACAATCCTACTAGTGGTGAAATCAATTTTGATGGTGAAAACATTGCAGCAATAAAAGGTCGAGATCGTATGAATCAGTTTAGAAGAGATGTTCAAATGATTTATCAAGACCCCTATGCTTCTTTAAACCCACGTATGAAAGTTAGAGATATCATTGCTGAGGGTATTGATATCCATAATTTAGCTAAAAATAATGAAGAACGAAATAGACGAGTGAATGAATTGTTAAAACTTGTCGGATTAGATTCTAGTCATGGTACACGCTATCCTCATGAGTTTTCAGGGGGGCAACGACAAAGAATAGGGATTGCAAGAGCTCTTGCAGTAGAACCTAAATTTATTATTTGTGATGAACCCATATCAGCACTTGATGTGTCTATCCAAGCTCAAGTAGTGAACTTACTGCAAGAACTTCAAGAAAAGCAGAATCTGACCTATTTGTTTATAGCACATGACCTATCAATGGTAAAATATATTAGTGATAGAATAGGTGTGATGTATTTCGGAAAATTAGTGGAAGTGGGAAGTGCAGAAGAAATCTATAAATATGGGTTACACCCTTATACGGAAAGTTTACTATCTGCTATTCCTTTACCTGATCCAGAGTATGAACGACATAGAGTAAGAACAACCTATCATCCTGAAATGTCTGATGCAACGGATTTAATATTGCGTGAAATCAGTCAAGGACACTATGTATACTGTAGTGAGTCTGATGTAAAAGGATATCAAGATAAGCTAAATAAATTAAAAAGCCGTACTAACGAGTTATCCGCTTTCTAATAAATATAAAAAGATGCAATATTTGAATCATTTTCAAATGTCGCATTTTTTTATATTTATTTTTTTTATGAAAGTATAATATGTTATTTGTAATTAGCAACTTATTATAAATGTGAACATAAAAAAATAAAAAAAGTCTTTGTCAATGGTTTAAATATGTAAAAAAAGCGAAAAAATAATTAATATTTTACATATAGATATGAATTATTTGAGAGTTTTAAATAACTAAATGTACTATTTTTATGAAATTTCATTTAAAGATGATTAATTGTCAGATTTTACGTATTGTTAGGAAAAGTTTGATATGGCGGGTTTTTTAAAAAAGAGATATAGTATGAACATAGCCAAGAAATAAAAAAACAAAAAATTAAAAAACAACAGGGGGTAGGAGCTATGAAAAAAATAGGATACGTTTATGCTTCTAGTGAGGAAAATTATGTAAGAGAGCAAATTGATGGATTAAACAGTTTAAACATTGAAACTGTATCTATCGAAAAGGAAACAAATGAGGAAATATCTCAAAGTGATACTGTTTTAACTGATATTGTAGAAAATTTGGAGTCAGGGGATCAATTAGTCGTTTATGAATTAAGATGTTTAGGGAAATCTGTCATTCAATTAGCTGAATTTTTAGGGCAACTAAAAGATAAAGGAATAGGACTAGTAGTTGTTAAAAAAGGTGAGGCATATAGCGACATTGATGATGCTGCTTACTTAGAAATGGTTTTAAAAATTGCTGAAATGGAAAAATTGATCATTAGAGAAAGAACAACTAAAGGGTTACAAGAAGCACGCCGTAAAGGACGTGTAGGCGGACGCCCAAAAATATCTCAAGAAACAATTGATCAAATTAGATTCTTATACAATAATAATCGTTATACACTAAGACAAATTGCTGAAGAGTGTAATATCTCTTTAGGGACTGCTTATAAATACGTACAAGAAAGATAAAAATAAAGAGGCTGACCCAAAAGTCTTTAAAATAGAAAAATCCCATGAAATCAGTTTGTTAAAACACTGACTTCATGGGATTTCTGTTTTGTTAGTTTAGTGATTTTCATTTAAAAAGTTACTTTTGGGTCAGCCTCTTTTTGCTATTTTAGTTGTGAATAATCATTAAAGTAGTGTTTATATGAAAGGTAACTAGCAATCATAGTTGAAAAACCTGTTGTAGCTATCAGCATGAACATGACAACAATTTGATATCTAATAGCAGTAGTTGGATTGATTCCAGCAAACATTAAGCCTGACATCATGCCAGGTAAACTAACTAGTCCAACAGTTTTAGCTCGGTCAATACTTGGAGACATAGCTGATTTAATACTTTCTCTAACAATAGGAAGTGTCGATTGTTTTTGAGTAGCACCTAAAGCTAATTTTTCTTGAACTTGTTGACGTTGATCTTCAAATTTGGTTGCCATGGTTCGATAACCGACACCCACAGCAGTCATCGCGTTACTAGCAATCATCCCAGTGATAGGAACAATTTGAGAAGGAGTCCACTTTAGAGTACCAGATAAGAAAAGGATGACTAGAGATAAAATTGTACCAAATCCAATAGAAATTAAAGAAATTTGGAAGGCTTTATCTATATTTTTGGCTCGTTTCCCAGCGTGATGAGCAGCGTTTAAAATAATAAAAGCGACCATAACTAACGTCAACAAGATATTATCTAACTGGAATACAAATCCTAAAACGTAACCAATAATAAATAATTGCAACACAGTTCTAAAAGCAGAAACAAAAATATCCTTACCAAGTCCTAGTTTTTCTTTATAATCAATAATCAATGCAACAACAATTAATAAACTCGCTAAAAGAAGCGAAGTATTTGAAATATTTAAATCAGTCATCTATTTTTCCTCCAAAATGCCATTAGTGATATTTAATTGACGTTTTCCTAGATTAAACTCATTGGAATCATGGGTTACCCAAACAATTGTCTTTTCCTTTAAGTCATTTAAAATGAATTGTTGAATTATCGTTTTGTTTTCATCATCTAAAGCACTAGTTACTTCATCTAATAATAAAACTTCAGGTTCAAAAATAAGATTTCTTACAAATGCAATTCTTTGCTTTTCACCACCAGAAAGATCAATGATTTTTTTAATTAGATAAGATTCATTAAGTTTGAATCTCTCTAACAATTTTGTTACCCTATCTTTGTCAAAAGGGACATTTCGAATGTCGAAAGGAAATGATAAATTATCCATGACAGTCTCACCAAATAATGTAGGTTGTTGAAAGAAATAAGAGACTTCTTTTCGATACTCAGTGATTTTGTTTTTATCAATAGATTTATTTTTATATTTAAAGATGCCAGAAGTTGGTGTGATCATTGATGCGAGTATTTTTAATAGAGTACTCTTTCCACTTCCAGAGGGTCCGTTGACAGTAATAAAGTCCCCTGAATTAATTGTTAAATTAATGTTAGTTAGAATAGGTTGATTTTCAACAGTAAAACCAATATCTTCTAAGTTAAATAATGATGTCATGATATTCTCCTTTATTTATGTGTTAGCTATAGTATATCATTATAATAATTATTATTTAATATAAACGCTTAATTGATAATCGGTTTCATTTAAAGATATAACTGACTTTGTATTGAAATCAGTTAGCTTATAGAGTAGGATATCAAAGAAGGAATAAAAAACGAGCGGGGGATATTAATGACGGCAACAAAAGAAAGACCAATTGTCATAGGTGTTACTGGAGGTTCTGGAAGCGGTAAAACAAGTGTTAGTCGAGCGATTTTAAAAGCATTGCCTAATCATTCTATTTTGTTATTCGAACAAGATTCTTACTATAAAGACCAAAGTCATTTATCATTTGAAGAAAGATTAAATACAAATTATGACCATCCATTTGCTTTTGATACAAATTTATTAATTGAACATTTAAAAGATTTGATGGAATATAAAGCCATTGAAAAACCAGTTTATGACTATGAGGCACATACCCGTAGTAAAGAAGTGATTTATCAAGAGCCAAAAGAAGTAATTATTCTTGAAGGTATTTTAATTCTAGAGGATGAACGTTTAAGAGATTTAATGGATATCAAAGTGTATGTCGATACAGAAGATGATATCAGAATTATTCGTCGTATTAAAAGAGATATGCATGATAGAGGTAGATCGCTTGACTCAGTAATTGGTCAATATTTAAGTGTTGTTAAACCAATGCATCAACAATTTATAGAACCCACAAAAAAATACGCAGATATTATCATACCTGAGGGTGGAAAAAATCAAGTAGCAATAGACTTGTTAACAACAAAAGTTAGAAGTATACTTGATAAATAGAAAAAATAATAGGAGGAAGATAGTATGACAACATTTCCACAATTAAATTTAGAAAAATCAACCGTAACAGCAACAATTAAAACAAATAGAGGTGACATTAAAGTTGCTTTATTCCCTGAACAAGCACCTAAAACTGTTAAAAATTTCATTGAGTTAAGTAAAAAAGGATATTATGATGGAGTGATTTTCCACCGTGTTATTCCTGATTTTATGGTTCAAGGTGGCGACCCAACTGGAACTGGTATGGGTGGTGAAAGTATCTATGGCGAAAAATTTGAAGATGAGTTTTCTAAAGATTTATTCAATTTAAGAGGCGCGTTATCTATGGCCAATGCAGGACCAAATACTAACGGAAGCCAATTTTTCATTGTTCAAAATCAAAATGTCCCCTCTAATATGCTTTCACAATTAGAGGGAGCTGGTTTTCCAGAAGAAATCATTGAAGCATATAAAAATGGTGGAACACCTTGGCTTGATTTTAGACACACAGTATTTGGACATGTAGTAGAAGGTATGGACGTTGTCGATGAGATTGCAGGAGTGAGTCGTGATTCGCAAGATAGACCAACACACGATGTAACAATTGATGAAGTAATAATAGAAGAATAAATAAAAAGAGGCTGACCCAAAAGTAAGTTTTTAAATGAAAATCACTAAACTAACAAAATAGAAATCCCATGAAGTCAGTGTTTTAATAAACTGATTTCATGGGATTTTTCTATTTTAAGATTTTTGGGTCAGCCTCTTAATGCTATTATAGAGAATTACAAGTATATAGTCAGAAATTTTATGTTAAAATGCTATATAGAATGAGAAGAATTAGGAGAATTAATAATGGATATAAAGATTGGTGATGTGTTAACTGGTGAAATTACAGGTATTCAACCTTATGGAGCATTTGTTTCACTTGGCGACAACCAGCAAGGACTAATTCATGTATCAGAAGTAAAACATGGATTTATTAAAAACATAGAAGATGAATTGAAAGTTGGACAAAGTGTGACAGTTCAAGTAATTGATATTGATGAGTACACCAAAAAAATTAGTTTATCCTTAAGAGTATTTTTAGATGCGCCACCTGTCTTGTATAAAAAGAAAAAATATTTTACTAACCGTTATAAAAACATTGGATTTGATAGTATTGATCGAAACTTATCTAAGTGGGTTGATGAATTTTTAGATGATATTACGGAAAATAACTGATATATTTCAGAAAACATGTTATAATGACATTTGTCGATTTATTATAACTATTAAATAAGAGGTGTGTAATATTGGAACAGTCTAGAGTAGCTGGGACAGTCATTCTTAATTTACAAGATGGTCATAAAAAATTTTTGGTACAAAAAGAAGATGGAAATGTTAGTTTTATTCAAACAACAATAGATAATAATTACACGAGTTTAGCATGTATTTTAGAAAAGTTAAATCAGTCAGTTGGATTGGATTCTGATTTGATGGATTTAGTAGAGTTGACTAATATTAATATTGAAAATGATAAGTTACCACTTTTTGTTTTTAGCTTAAACGAAGAAGATATTAAGTACTGCTCATTAGATTCAGAGTTTTTGTGGGAGGAGCCAGCAACACTTAGAATGGTTTTACAACATTTCAATGTTAGTGGTGTTCCTTTTCTAAATTAAGTATTGACAATGAGTTAATAAAGTTATAATATATAGAAGTTGTCATAAAGACATCAAATAAAAATATTTTAAAAAAATATCATAAAAATGTTGACAAACAAATTGATTCTTGTTATGATATAAAAGTTGTTACGGCGACGAAGTTTAGACCTTTGAAAACTGAACAAAGTAAGATAAACCAAATGTGTAGGGCGTTTCTACTATGTAGAAACAAACCATATTTAGTGAATAATATTCGCTAGCAAGTTTTAAACAAATGAGCTTAAACATCGTAAGATGTTAATCAACTTTTTATTGAGAGTTTGATCCTGGCTCAGGACGAACGCTGGCGGCGTGCCTAATACATGCAAGTCGAACGCATTTCTTTTCACCGGAGCTTGCTCCACCGAAAAGAAATGAGTGGCGGACGGGTGAGTAACACGTGGGCAACCTGCCCACCAGAGGGGGATAACACTTGGAAACAGGTGCTAATACCGCATAATTGCTTTTGCTGCATGGCAAAAGTATAAAAGACGCTTTCGGGTGTCACTGGTGGATGGGCCCGCGGTGCATTAGTTAGTTGGTGGGGTAACGGCCTACCAAGACCGTGATGCATAGCCGACCTGAGAGGGTGATCGGCCACACTGGGACTGAGACACGGCCCAGACTCCTACGGGAGGCAGCAGTAGGGAATCTTCGGCAATGGACGAAAGTCTGACCGAGCAACGCCGCGTGAGTGAAGAAGGTTTTCGGATCGTAAAACTCTGTTGTTAGAGAAGAACAAGTGATAGAGTAACTGTTATCACCTTGACGGTATCTAACCAGAAAGCCACGGCTAACTACGTGCCAGCAGCCGCGGTAATACGTAGGTGGCAAGCGTTGTCCGGATTTATTGGGCGTAAAGCGAGCGCAGGCGGTCTTTTAAGTCTGATGTGAAAGCCCTCGGCTCAACCGAGGAAGGTCATTGGAAACTGGAGGACTTGAGTGCAGAAGAGGAGAGTGGAATTCCATGTGTAGCGGTGAAATGCGTAGATATATGGAGGAACACCAGTGGCGAAGGCGACTCTCTGGTCTGTAACTGACGCTGAGGCTCGAAAGCGTGGGGAGCAAACAGGATTAGATACCCTGGTAGTCCACGCCGTAAACGATGAGTGCTAAGTGTTGGAGGGTTTCCGCCCTTCAGTGCTGCAGTTAACGCATTAAGCACTCCGCCTGGGGAGTACGGCCGCAAGGCTGAAACTCAAAGGAATTGACGGGGGCCCGCACAAGCGGTGGAGCATGTGGTTTAATTCGAAGCAACGCGAAGAACCTTACCAGGTCTTGACATCCTTTGACCACTCTAGAGATAGAGCTTTCCCTTCGGGGACAAAGTGACAGGTGGTGCATGGTTGTCGTCAGCTCGTGTCGTGAGATGTTGGGTTAAGTCCCGCAACGAGCGCAACCCTTATTGTTAGTTGCCATCATTCAGTTGGGCACTCTAGCGAGACTGCCGGTGACAAACCGGAGGAAGGTGGGGATGACGTCAAATCATCATGCCCCTTATGACCTGGGCTACACACGTGCTACAATGGACAGTACAATGAGTTGCGAGACCGCGAGGTTTAGCTAATCTCTTAAAGCTGTTCTCAGTTCGGATTGTAGGCTGCAACTCGCCTACATGAAGCCGGAATCGCTAGTAATCGTGGATCAGCATGCCACGGTGAATACGTTCCCGGGCCTTGTACACACCGCCCGTCACACCACGAGAGTTTGTAACACCCAAAGTCGGTGAGGTAACCTTTTGGAGCCAGCCGCCTAAGGTGGGATAGATGATTGGGGTGAAGTCGTAACAAGGTAGCCGTATCGGAAGGTGCGGCTGGATCACCTCCTTTCTAAGGATAATTACGGAAAACACATTTTGTCTTTACTTTGTTCAGTTTTGAGAGGTCTACTCTTAATAAACGGGGCCTTAGCTCAGCTGGGAGAGCGCCTGCCTTGCACGCAGGAGGTCAGCGGTTCGATCCCGCTAGGCTCCATTGGTGAATTCTCACCAATGTTTTGTTCATTGAAAACTGGATAGTTGAAGTTAGATATCAATATAAACCGAGAACACCGCGTTGAATAGTTTCTTTTAAAGAACTGTGAAATGTGTTAATAATTATCTATCGCTAGGTAGTTATTAATAAAAAACAAGCTAACCGTTAGGTTAGAAAAGGTTAAGTGAATAAGGGCGCACGGTGGATGCCTTGGCACTAGAAGCCGATGAAGGACGGGACTAACACCGATATGCTTCGGGGAGCTGTAAGTAAGCTATGATCCGGAGATTTCCGAATGGGGGAACCCAATATCTTTTATAGGATATTATCTAATAGTGAATACATAGCTATTAGAAGGTAGACGCAGAGAACTGAAACATCTAAGTACCTGCAGGAAGAGAAAGAAAAATCGATTTCCTTAGTAGCGGCGAGCGAAACGGAAACAGCCCAAACCAACAAGCTTGCTTGTTGGGGTTGTAGGACTCAGCTGTGGTAGCTGTTGTGGATAGTCGAATCGACTTGGAAAGGTCAGCCGTAGCGGGTAAAAGCCCCGTAGACGAAATTGACAACACACCTATGAGTATCCTGAGTACGGCGGAACACGAGAAATTCCGTCGGAATCCGGGAGGACCATCTCCCAAGGCTAAATACTCTCTAGTGACCGATAGTGAACCAGTACCGTGAGGGAAAGGTGAAAAGCACCCCGGAAGGGGAGTGAAATAGAACCTGAAACCGTGTGCTTACAAGAAGTTAGAGCCCGTTAATGGGTGATAGCGTGCCTTTTGCAGAATGAACCGGCGAGTTACGATAGCATGCGAGGTTAAGCTGAAGAAGCGGAGCCGTAGCGAAAGCGAGTCTGAATAGGGCGATGAGTATGTTGTCGTAGACCCG
Organism: Vagococcus sp. JNUCC 83; assembly: GCF_053667615.1. Taxonomy (NCBI): domain Bacteria; kingdom Bacillati; phylum Bacillota; class Bacilli; order Lactobacillales; family Enterococcaceae; genus Vagococcus; species Vagococcus sp. JNUCC 83. The sequence continues at coordinate 482,396 of NZ_CM132204.1, forward strand.
AAACCATGTGACCTACCCATGTCCAGGTTGAAGGTGTGGTAAAACGCACTGGAGGACCGAACCCACGTACGTTGAAAAGTGCGGGGATGAGGTGTGGGTAGCGGAGAAATTCCAAACGAACTTGGAGATAGCTGGTTCTCTCCGAAATAGCTTTAGGGCTAGCCTCGGATTTGAGAATGATGGAGGTAGAGCACTGTTTGGACTAGGGGCCCGTCTTGGGTTACCGAATTCAGATAAACTCCGAATGCCATTCATTTATATCCGGGAGTCAGACAGTGAGTGATAAGATCCATTGTCGAAAGGGAAACAGCCCAGACCACCAGCTAAGGTCCCAAAATACATGTTAAGTGGAAAAGGATGTGAGGGTGCACAAACAACTAGGATGTTGGCTCAGAAGCAGCCACCATTTAAAGAGTGCGTAATAGCTCACTAGTCGAGTGCCCTTGCGCCGAAAATGTACCGGGGCTAAACATGTTACCGAAGCTGTGGATAGAACCTTTGGTTCTATGGTAGGAGAGCGTTCTAAGGGCGTTGAAGCTGGATCGTAAGGACTGGTGGAGCGCTTAGAAGTGAGAATGCCGGTATGAGTAGCGAAAGACAGGTGAGAATCCTGTCCACCGAATGACTAAGGTTTCCTGGGGAAGGCTCGTCCTCCCAGGGTTAGTCGGGACCTAAGCTGAGGCCGATAGGCGTAGGCGATGGACAACAGGTTGAGATTCCTGTACTCGTTTGTTTTGTTTGAACAATGGAGGGACACAGGAGGCTATGGGATCGTGCGACTGGAAGTGCACGTTCAAGCAACAAGTCTTGATAAGAGTTAAATGCTTTTATCTTTAAGGACGAGTTGTGATGAGTAGGGAAATAAAGTACCGAAGTCTCAATGTCACACTGTCAAGAAAAGCTTCTAGTTAGAAACAAATGACCCGTACCGCAAACCGACACAGGTAGTCGAGGAGAGAATCCTAAGGTGAGCGAGAGAACTCTCGTTAAGGAACTCGGCAAAATGACCCCGTAACTTCGGGAGAAGGGGTGCTGAACGCAAGTTCAGCCGCAGTGAATAGGCCCAAGCGACTGTTTATCAAAAACACAGGTCTCTGCAAAATCGAAAGATGACGTATAGGGGCTGACGCCTGCCCGGTGCTGGAAGGTTAAGAGGATGGGTTAGCAATAGCGAAGCTCAAAATTGAAGCCCCAGTAAACGGCGGCCGTAACTATAACGGTCCTAAGGTAGCGAAATTCCTTGTCGGGTAAGTTCCGACCCGCACGAAAGGCGTAACGATTTGGGCACTGTCTCAACGAGAGACTCGGTGAAATTTTAGTACCTGTGAAGATGCAGGTTACCCGCGACAGGACGGAAAGACCCCATGGAGCTTTACTGTAGTTTGATATTGAATGTTTGTGACATATGTACAGGATAGGTAGGAGCCGTAGAAGTCGGAACGCTAGTTTCGATGGAGGCGCTGGTGGGATACTACCCTTGTGTTATGACCATTCTAACCCGCACCACTTATCGTGGTGGGAGACAGTGTCAGATGGACAGTTTGACTGGGGCGGTCGCCTCCCAAAAGGTAACGGAGGCGCCCAAAGGTTCCCTCAGAATGGTTGGAAATCATTCGTAGAGTGCAAAGGCAGAAGGGAGCTTGACTGCGAGAGCTACAACTCGAGCAGGGACGAAAGTCGGGCTTAGTGATCCGGTGGTTCCGCATGGAAGGGCCATCGCTCAACGGATAAAAGCTACCCTGGGGATAACAGGCTTATCTCCCCCAAGAGTTCACATCGACGGGGAGGTTTGGCACCTCGATGTCGGCTCGTCGCATCCTGGGGCTGTAGTCGGTCCCAAGGGTTGGGCTGTTCGCCCATTAAAGCGGCACGCGAGCTGGGTTCAGAACGTCGTGAGACAGTTCGGTCCCTATCCGTCGCGGGCGTTGGAAATTTGAGAGGAGCTGTCCTTAGTACGAGAGGACCGGGATGGACATACCTCTGGTGTACCAGTTGTTCTGCCAAGGGCATTGCTGGGTAGCTATGTATGGACGGGATAAACGCTGAAAGCATCTAAGCGTGAAGCCCCCCTCAAGATGAGATTTCCCATTCCTTTAAGGAAGTAAGACCCCTGAAAGATGATCAGGTAGATAGGCTAGGAGTGGAAGTACAGTGATGTATGGAGCGGACTAGTACTAATCGGTCGAGGACTTAACCAAGATAGCGGTGGAAGAATATATTGATACTAACAAAACATCCAGTTTTGAGTGAATAAACACTCAACAGAAATAAAAAGTGCGGTGGCGATGGCAAGAAGGATACACCTGTAACCATGCCGAACACAGAAGTTAAGCTTCTTAGCGCCGAGGGTAGTGAAGGGTTTCCCTTTGTGAGAGTAGGACGTTGCCGTGCTTTTATTTTTATCCGGCATAGCTCAGTTGGTAGTAGCGCATGACTGTTAATCATGATGTCGTAGGTTCGAGTCCTACTGCCGGAGTCAAATTAAATAAAAATAATCCGGCATAGCTCAGTTGGTAGTAGCGCATGACTGTTAATCATGATGTCGTAGGTTCGAGTCCTACTGCCGGAGCTATCAAAAGACCTAATATAACTATTAGGTCTTTTGTCTCTTTGTCAAATCGGACTGATGAGTTGGATTTATAAGATGATATATTTGAGATTATTCTCAGATTTATCATCTTTTTTAGTTATTTAATTTTAATAAGGTCGTTGATCAAGAAAATTCTTATGCGCATATTTGTAAATGAGTTGAATCCATAGGAAACTCTCTTAAGAGTTTTTATATGAGTATTCTTAGCCTCAAGTTTTCCATTGGAAAAACTGTATTTTAGGGCGTTTCTAATACCTACTTCATAGGAAATCAGATTTTCTATTTTATCTCTAAATTGTGTATCCAAGCTATCAGGTAGATTTTTCAATAGTTCGAAAAAGGAATGCCCATCTTTGTTTCTAAAGTGATACATTAGTAAATGGAAGATGTCATAAGCTTCTTTTAGATCAGAAGAGAATGACAGTAGTCGATCAATCACCATAGATTCCGTTAAAAGAGGATACTTTGGAGAAGGAAAACTTCTCCAGGTCTTGAAATTTGAAATGGAAATATTTGTTTGATTTTTTAGAAGTAATTTCCAATTTGATTTTAATTTATTTGCTTTTGACTTTTTCTTGTTGGTAACTAATCTCTTCATTTCTCGGATTCTAAAATCATTAAAAGCGGTGTTCAAATGCTTTACAATATGGAATCTATCAATGATTAACTTAGCAGTAGGAAAGACTTTTTTAATTAATTGAAAATAAGCTGCATTCATATCTGTTACTAAAAATTTAACTTTTTCGCTCTCCGTTGGAGGAACGGGAAAAAGTTAAATTTTTAGTAACAGATATGAATGGTTAATTGTAGAATCAAGTTAGCCACCCTAAAATAATAAAAAAACACCATGGTAAAATTCATGTATCATTGAAGTATCTACCCAACAACGAAAGGAATTTTTATCATGGCGCAAATTCAGAATACCACACAAAAATTGACTTATAAACATCTTTCCTTTGAAGAAAGACAACTTATTGAAGTTTGGCATAATAGAGGTGATTCTAATAGAGCAATCGGTAAACGATTAGGTCGACACCATCAAACAATAAACAATGAGCTAAAACGTGGTACAACAACGCAAATCAAAGAAAATAAAAAGCCTAGACAACTCTATTTTGCTGAGACAGGACAAGCTAAATATATAGAAAATAGAAAGCGTTGTGGTGCTAATTCTAAGCTAGCCAGTGCTGTTGACTTTATTAATTATGCCTGTAAACAGATTATTGATTTTAATTGGTCACCAGATGCAATTGTTGGTTTTATCAAGTCCATGAGGACTTGGAATACACCTACTGTCTCTAATAAGACACTTTATAATTATATTGATAGTGGCTTTTTACCTATTAGAAACCATCATCTCAAGATGAAAATCAGACTCTCACCTAAAAAGAAAAGAAGTCGTAAGCATAAAAAAGAACTAGGAAAATCGATGGATGAACGACCAAGTACAGTTGCTGATAGAAAAAACTTTTAGATTCTTATCAAAATATGCCCACTATTTTAAAACTGAAGAAACAACGATTCCATTGTAAAAGCTGTTCGCACAATTGGACGGCACAGTGTTCTATTGTTGAAAAAAACTGTCATATCAGTAAATTTATTACTTTGAAGATTTTAGAATTATTAACTGAGAAAGTCTCTATGACATTTATAGCTAAACAATGCCACGTTTCTTTAACGACAGTTTTAAGAGTTCTTAAGTCAGTTGAATCACAACTCCCACAACAACTTAAACCACGGTCCTTTCCAAAAGTTTTAATGGTAGATGAATTTAGATCTCACGCTAGTTATGAAGATAAAATGAGCTTCATATGTGCTGATGGAAAAACAGGTGAATTAGTGGACATTTTACCTAGTAGGAAATTAGATAAAATAATCCCTTACTTCAATCGCTCTCCGTTGGAGGAACGGGAAAAAGTTAAATTTTTAGTAACAGATATGAATGCAGCTTATTTTCAATTAATTAAAAAAGTCTTTCCTACTGCTAAGTTAATCATTGATAGATTCCATATTGTAAAGCATTTGAACACCGCTTTTAATGATTTTAGAATCCGAGAAATGAAGAGATTAGTTACCAACAAGAAAAAGTCAAAAGCAAATAAATTAAAATCAAATTGGAAATTACTTCTAAAAAATCAAACAAATATTTCCATTTCAAATTTCAAGACCTGGAGAAGTTTTCCTTCTCCAAAGTATCCTCTTTTAACGGAATCTATGGTGATTGATCGACTACTGTCATTCTCTTCTGATCTAAAAGAAGCTTATGACATCTTCCATTTACTAATGTATCACTTTAGAAACAAAGATGGGCATTCCTTTTTCGAACTATTGAAAAATCTACCTGATAGCTTGGATACACAATTTAGAGATAAAATAGAAAATCTGATTTCCTATGAAGTAGGTATTAGAAACGCCCTAAAATACAGTTTTTCCAATGGAAAACTTGAGGCTAAGAATACTCATATAAAAACTCTTAAGAGAGTTTCCTATGGATTCAACTCATTTACAAATATGCGCATAAGAATTTTCTTGATCAACGACCTTATTAAAATTAAATAACTAAAAAAGATGATAAATCTGAGAATAATCTCAAATATATCATCTTATAAATCCAACTCATCAGTCCGATTTGACAAAGAGCCAATAAAAAATCGTATTGATAGAATTTAATCTATCAATACGATTTAGTGTACAGTCCAAATTATAGAGTCTATGTTATACTATTTTTCTCTAATAACTTCAATTTTATAGCCATCAGGATCGATGATAAAATAATATGAAGGTGGCACATTTGGTAAATGTTTTAATTCTGTAACGTTAAAACCTTCTTCAGTATGTTTTGCATGTAAACCTTCTAAGTCATTAGTTGATATAGCAATATGACCATAACCATTACCTAAGTCATAACCTTCTGAATCATAGTTGTAAGTTAATTCTAATTCATAGGAGTCACCAGGTAAAGTTAGATAAACTAAGGTAAATTTATTTTCAGGAAAATCTCTTCTACGAGATTCTTCAAAATTAAAAGCTTGTTTGTAAAACTTTAGTGAAGCATCTAAATCTTTTACTCGTACACATGTATGAGCCATTTTCATTGTATCAACATCCTTTTCTCATAGATTACTTTCATAGTAACATGTAATATTTATGAATTCTAGTTTTTGGTTTGTTATATATTGTAAAAAGCTAAAGACACGGTTAAATCATAAGGTGTAAAAGCTGTTTTAACATGTATGTTATTATTTTCATCTTTATAGACTTCTTTATAAGTACCACCTAGAATAGTAGGGATAACTTGTATATTGGTATACTTATTAATTAAGATATCTGATTTATAACTATCTTCAATAGAAATAAAACCTAAGTTGAAATCAGAATCAGAATTTTGTTTATTTGGTATAAAGATGCTAAGTCTATTAGTGTTTGAATGTGTATCATAAAGCATTTTTGCATAGGTATTAGGTATGATGTTGTCATAGAGTTCATATATTTTTCTTGAATGATACTCGTTGTAGTGAGTCTTTAAATCATCATCAGATAGACCAGCGTATAGGCTAGAAAAGAAATGATCTTCTTTTAGTTGTAAGATTGTTTCAAATAGTATTTTTTGCTTTTCTTCTTTCTTGATTTCAGGAATAGTAGTATGCAAATACTCCTTATGTCTAATATTCGCTGACGATGTATTAATAATCATATAGTCAGAGTGAGTATCTTTTCTTTGTCTCAACGTTGTAATATCGTAGAACTGTTTTCTTTTTTTCTTTTTTCTTTTCTTTTTTTTCTTTTTGGTTGGAACGATATAATAGTCATCTTCGTTATCTTCATTATCAATAGAGTCAGTAATAGAATGATGAAACCTGTTATTGATAAAATCTTCTATTTGATAATATATTTCTGGATTTAAATAGACGATAAGAATAATGGCTAGTAGCATGGCTAATGATGATATAAAAAGATAAGCAAACCAAAAGAAACTTGGAGTATATGTCAAAAAAAGAGCAATAATCCAAAATATAATAATCAATATGCCAATTGTCTTTAAATGCTTCATATGCTTTAGGTACCTTTCTATAAAAAAATACAAACTGATATAATTATATTTAACCATAGTTTGATGTTTAAAACAAACGTATTCAATAAATTTTATAGCGTTTTTCTTTAATGACTTATTAATAGAATATAGTATAATACAATGGTGAGTAAAAATTAGAAAGGGTTGAGGTAATGGAAGCTTCCAATTTATTTGCTGTAGTTGATATAGAAACTACTGGTACAAATCAACAGACAGACAAAATTATTCAATTTGCTTGTGTGATTATTGAAAATCAACAAATTGTTAATCAGCTATCTATTGATATTAATCCACTACGCTCAATACCAAAACAGATAACAGAATTGACTGGTATTTCCAATAAAGATGTGGCAAATGCTCCTTATTTTGAAGATGTGGCATATACGATTAAGCAACTATTAGAAGGATGTGTGTTTGTTGCACACAATGTTTTTTTTGATTTTAATTTTTTAAATAGCGAGCTGACTAGAGCGGGAATAGAGCCATTAAAGACTCCCTGCATTGATACAGTTGAGTTATTTCAGATATTATTTCCAACTTCAAGTGGCTTTAGGGTAAGTGATATGGCATCAGAACTATCTATCATTCATTCTAATCCTCATCAAGCATTAAGTGATGCTTATGTTACAGCACAAGGATTTATATTAATGATAGAAAAGCTTAGGGCTCTACCATTAGTCACAAAAGAAACATTAGCAAGTTTGTCTATAGATTTGAGTGTTAACAATCAGGATTTATTTCAAATGGTGTTAGATGAATCGGTTGATAAAGATTATTTACCCACAGATGATTATACTATTGTAGACGGTATCGCTCTAAAGAAAAAATCGTATAGTTATCGTTTTAGAGTAAAAGATGAATTGAAAAGTTTTGATGATTCTTTAGCTCGTTTACGGCTAACACAAAAAGAGATGGCAACAGATATTTATGAATTTCTGAGTGAGAAAAATGACTTTAAAAATTTATTTATTGAAGCTGAAACAGGTACTGGCAAGACGTTAGGGTATTTATATCCTTTGGCATTTTTTTCTAATAAAGAGAAATATTTAATTTCAACTTCTACTATAATGCTACAAAACCAAATTGAGTATCAGGATATATCTTTGTTAAATAAATTAACGAACGCGAATAAGCAAGGAGTAGTTGTAAAGAGTGCATCACATTATATTAGTTTAGAGTCATTTAAACAAACGCTTGAACAGCCAGTGTCACAAAAAAATTATGCAATGTGTCAGATGGCTATATTGGTTTGGCTCTTAGAAACTAACACAGGTGATTTAGATGAAGTTAATGTGATTAAAAACAATATATTTTATCATCAGGTTAGTCATTTTGGACAACAAGAGTTACTAAAGTCTTCCGTTTTTTTTGAAGAAGATTTTTATCATTATTTAACAGACAAATGTCAGTTTGCTGATTTTATAATAGTAAATCATTCGTTCCTGTTAGCAGATAGTCAAAAAGAGGAACGTTTTTTACCTGTATTTGATACAGTTGTCATAGATGAAGCACATCAATTACCAAGGCTGATTGAATCTTCCTCTACGAAAAAATTATCTTTGTCTTCATGGTTATTTGAATTAAATCGTTTAGTGGAGATTTTTGGAATTATCAATAGTCATCAGAAAGATGATGTTGAGATGAGTGTGACAATCTATAGAGAATTACGAGATTCCTTATTATGGCTTGAAGAAGTTTTTCTAACGTATTATGATATTCAACATAAAAATGAAGAACAGTTGATTAGTATTCGAGAACTGTTTGACCAAGTACCTATTGTAAAAAGAAGTATCAAACAAATAAATGTTTTGTATAGAGAGTTGTTAGAACTTATTAAATTAAATCGAAATAATGTGACATTAAATGATAAGGATTTTTATAAAATACGAAACGATGTGGAAGTTAGTTATGGTCTATTTCAATCTTATTTCTATGATAATAATGACAAACTAGTCAGATGGGTTTATAGTAATAAATCTCATGTCATTTTGTCGATGATTCAATTTTCTGATTTGACAGTCGAACAGTATGAATGGTATAAAAAAGCTAAAAAAATTATCTATACTAGTGGTAGTTTACAATTAGATAATGATTCTAGTTATTTTGAACGTAAGCTTGGTATTAATAACATAGAGAAAAAAACTTTGCCAACAGTATTTAATTATGGTAAACAGGCAAGATTATTTCTATTAAATGATGTAGCATATTACTCAATTAAATCGACAAAAGATTTTTCTAAGCGGATATCCAAGTCTGTGAGACAATTGTATGATGTTCATGAAAAAACAATGCTTGTTCTCTTTACATCACATCAATTATTAGAGTTGGTATATAAAAACTTAGTCGATTACTTTAATCAAAGAGACGTTTTAGTTTTAGCACAAGGTATTTCGGGGACTAAGGAGAAGATTATAAAGAAAATCAATCAAGGTAATAAGTGTATTATTCTTGGTGCTAACAGTTTTTGGGAAGGAATGGACTTTAATAAACAATCAATTGACATTGTTATCATGACTAAGTTACCATTTGAACCACCTACACGACCGATTGTTCAAGCGAGATATCGTTATATCGAGCAACAAGGACGAAACCCATTTTATGAAGATGCTATACCACAAGCAGGGATGACACTCAGACAAGGGATTGGTCGTTTGTTAAGAAGTCCAGATGACAAGGGAGTATTGGTTCTTCTAGATGATCGATTAGTATCTAGTCAGTACAGTCATGAGCTACAATCTTATCTTCCAAAATCATTGACAATTCGTTCTGTTAATTTATCTGAATTGTTGAGAGAATCGGTTGTTTTTTTAGGCAAAAGCTGTGAATAAATTTTAGTATAGGAGAAAGTGTATGCGTGAAAATAAACTAATAAAATATTTGACGATAACTCTTATCACCATTCTTGTAGTAATAAGTGCTATTTTTTATCGTTCAACGTCCACCTATCGTTCAACTAAGCGTCAAGCAGTGGCGATTGCAAAAAATTTAGGTCATATCAATAAAGTTGATGAATTTTATTGGTTTACAAGGCAGGAGAATACTTACAGTGTTGTTGGAAGAGATGATAACAATCAAGAAAAGATTGTTATGATTCCAGAGAATGGAAAAGGAGCATTGGTGATTTACGCAGATAAAGGAGTTAAACAAGATGATGCTATACAAACTGTACTCAAGACTAATGAAACAAAAATGATTAAAAAAGTATCGTTGGGATTAGTTGATGAGAAACCTGTTTGGGAAATAACTGCTAAAAGTAAAGATGATCATTTGGTGTATTACTTAGTTGATTTTTATTCTGGCGAGATAAAAAATGGAGCATTAAAAATTTAAGGGGATGAAAAAATGGAGTTTTCAAAGAAAGTTAGTCAATTAAAAGAATCAGCGACACTTCAAGCAGCAGCAAAAGCAAAAAAATTAAAAGAACAAGGAATAGATGTATTAAACTTAACGGTTGGTGAACCTGATTTTCCAACGCCAAACTCGATTCAACAAGCAGCCATCCGCTCGATAGAAGAGGGAGTATCAAGCTTTTATACAGCAGCTACAGGTCTTAATGAGTTGAAGCAGGCAATTATAGATAGAACAAGAGAAGATTATGGCGTGAGTTATAGGTTAAATGAAGTATTTGTTGGTACGGGAGCCAAATTTATTTTATATTCTTTGTTTCAGACAATTTTAAATCCAGGTGATGAAGTGATTATTCCAACACCTTATTGGGTAAGCTATAGTGCACAGGTTGAACTGGCTGAGGGAAAGCCGGTTTTTGCAGAGACGACACAAGACAACCATTACCGTGTTACTGTAGATGAACTGGAAAAAGTACGAACAGAGCGTACGAAAGCGATTATTTTAAATTCTCCTTCTAATCCAACTGGTAGTATTTATACTAAAGAAGAATTAATAAGCATTGGTGAGTGGGCTGTTTTGCATAACATTTATATAATTGCCGATGATATTTACGCGAAACTAGTTTATAATGGTAATGTATTTACATCAATAGTGAGTTTATCTGATGAGATTAAGCAACAAACCATTGTGGTTAATGGTGTATCAAAGGCATATGCTATGACAGGTTGGCGAATTGGTTATGCTTTATGTAACCAAGAGATAACATCACAAGTATCAAAAGTCATGTCTCAGTCGACAGGAAATCCGACTACAGTTAGTCAATATGCAGCAATTGAAGCGTTAAGTGGTGATCAAGACATTGTTGAATTGATGCGTCAAACATTTGAAGAAAGATTAAATCAGATTTATCCTTTAGTTAAAGCTATACCAGGTGTTAAAGTAGAAAAACCTCAAGGGGCTTTTTATCTTTATCCTAATATTAAGGAAACTATGGAGATATGTGGATACGATAATGTGACTACTTGGGTCAACGATTTACTTGAAGAAGTCCATGTAGCTGTTGTCACAGGTGAAGCTTTTGGAACGAACCATCATGTCAGACTTAGTTATGCAACAGATATAAAAACATTAACTCAAGCAATCGAAAAAATAAACCAATTTATTGATAGTAAACGAATTTAATATAAAATTTAGTGGGGTGTTCAAGTGGAAACAATAAATATTATTGATTCAAAAAAACATGTTGGAGAAGTTGTTAAAATTGGTGCATGGGTTGCCAATAAACGCTCTAGCGGTAAAATAGCTTTCTTACAATTAAGAGATGGTTCAGCTTATTTTCAAGGAGTCGTTGTCAAAAATGAGGTAGGCGATGAAGTTTTTGAGTTAGCTAAAAGTTTAAATCAAGAAACATCAGTGATTGTGACTGGTGAAATCAGAGAAGACACTCGTTCAAAATTTGGATATGAAATTGGTATTCAAGGAATTGAAGTTGTCGGAGAAAGTCATGATTACCCAATTACACCGAAAGAGCATGGAACAGACTTTTTAATGGATCATCGTCATTTATGGTTGCGTTCATCAAAACAACATGCCATTATGCAAGTAAGAAATGAATTAATTCGTGCGACATATGAATTCTTTAACGACCGTGGATTTATTAAAATCGATCCACCAATTTTAACAAGTAGTGCACCAGAGGGAACAACAGAATTATTTGAGACAGATTATTTTGGCTCTCCTGCATACCTATCTCAAACTGGTCAGCTATATCTTGAAGCAGCTGCAATGGCGTTTGGAAAAGTATTTTCTTTTGGTCCGACGTTCCGTGCAGAAAAATCAAAAACACGTCGTCATTTAACTGAGTTTTGGATGATGGAACCAGAGATGGCATTTGTTGATCAAGAAGGAAGTTTAGAAATCCAAGAGCAATATGTGGCATTTATGATTGAAAAAGTGTTAGAAAATTGTGACTATGCTTTGGACGTTTTAGAGCGCGACAAAGATTTATTGAGAAAATACACAGAACTACCATTCCCACGTATTTCTTACGATGAAGCGGTTGAATTGTTACAACAAAATGGATTTGAAGATATTACTTGGGGTGATGACTTTGGCTCACCACATGAAACGTTTATCGCAAACCATTTTGAAAAACCAGTATTCATTTTAAACTATCCAAAATCAATGAGTCCATTCTACATGAAACCACATCCAACAAGAGATGATGTAGTGATTCGTGCTGATTTAATCGCTCCAGAAGGGTATGGAGAAATTATCGGTGGTAGTGAAAGGGCAATAGGTTACGATTACCTATTAGCTCAAATAGAAAAAGATGGTCTAGATCGTAAAGATTATGAGTGGTACTTAGATTTACAAAAATATGGTGCTGTTCCTCATTCTGGTTTTGGTTTGGGGTTAGAAAGAACAGTAACCTGGGTATGTGGTATTGAACATGTTCGTGAAGCTAGTCCATTCCCACGTTTGTTACACCGTATTTATCCATAAAGCAATAAAGGCTCCTTTAAAGGGGCTTTTTTGTTTGACATAATATAAAAAAAGTCATAACCTTACATTAATAAATGAGAGGTGAAAAAATATGAAACAAAAAATACACATTGATGGGATGAATTGTGGACACTGTTCTAGTCGCGTTGAAAAAGGATTGTCAGAAATCGATGGGGTTAGTGATGTCAACGTCTCACTAGAAAATAAGGAGGCTGATGTGGCTTTTGACGAATCAAAAGTAGCGATTAAAGATTTAGTAAATAAAATTGAAGATTTAGGTTATATACCAACTATTTAAAAACTCGACTGAAAAAAGTCGAGTTTTTTGTATTAAACTAAATGAAATAAATGAGCAATACCAGTTGTTAGCATTGTGATACCAACACCAATAATGGTTGGAATGATAAAGGAAGCAAATGTCCATTTTTTACTTTTTGTTTCTTTATAAATAGTTAGCAATGTGGTTGAGCAAGGCCAATGATATAGAGTAAACAAAATTACATTCATAGCTGTGAGCCAAGTCCAACCATTACTTAATAATAGCTGTCTAAATTGATCTAAAGAACTAAAATCTGTGATTGTTCCTGTTGCCATATAACCCATAATCATAATAGGAATAACAATTTCATTTGCTGGTAAACCTAGAATAAAAGCCATAAAGATAGTGCCATCTAGTCCCATTAGTCTAGCAAATGGATCAATAAAACTAGTGATACTTTGCAAAATAGATTGATCTCCAATAGAGACATTGGCTAATACCCAAATCACTAATCCGGCTGGAGCCGCGACAATAATAGCACGCCATAAGACAAATAATGTTCTATCAAAAATCGAGCGAACGATGACTTGACCAACTTGTGGTTTTCTATAAGGTGGTAATTCTAAAGTAAAAGATGACGGAATCCCTGTTAAGACAGTCTTTGATAGTAGACGTGACACAAAAATCGTCGTAAAAACACCGAGTAATATGACACCTGTTAAAAAGGTTGCAGATTTAATTGACCCAAGAAGTCCCACGGCACCTCCTGTAAAGAATACTGTAATGACAGTGATAAGAATAGGAAAACGACCGTTACATGGAACAAAATTATTTGTAATAATAGCAATAAGTCGCTCTCTAGGTGAGTCAATAATTCTTGCGCCAACCACGCCAGCCGCATTGCAGCCAAATCCCATACACATGGTTAATGCTTGTTTACCACATGCACCAGCTTTTTGAAAATGCTTGTCTAAGTTGAAAGCAACTCTTGGGAGATACCCAAAGTCTTCTAGTAAAGTAAACAATGGAAAGAAGATAGCCATTGGTGGTAACATAACTGCAACTACGGTTGAAAGAACTTTGTATACCCCATCAATTAAAACATCTCGAATGATTTCTGGCACACCCCAACTTGTAGTGATACTCATCAGCCAATTCCCAAATTTATCAAAATTATCTGCTAAAAAATCAGAGGGGCCGTCAGCTCCTTCAATTGTAAACCAAAAGATGATCATTAATAATAGAATCATGATTGGAATACCTGTACTTTTTTGTGTTAACAGTTTATCTAATTTTTGATCTTTTAAATCAAAGTTTTTATCCTCAAAAATAGTCACCTCTTTTACTATCACACTTGCTCTATCGACTATTGCTAGTGTCTCAGTTTCCTTGTCTTCATGCAGTTGTTGTAAGGCTTCAATCATAAAAGGATTGGATGTTATATCACCATCAATCACGGCTTTGGTTTGTTTCATTAGTGTATCTAGACCTTGTTTTTTTACAGCCGATGTTCCAACAACAGGCACGCCAAGTAGTTCTTGCAATTTGTCTAAATTAATATGAATTTTTTTCTTTTTAGCTTCATCTAACAAATTAACACAAACAACAACATTTGGTGTGAGTTGCATGATTTGTAACACAAGATTTAAGTTTCTTTCTAAACTGGTTGCATCACAAACAACAATGGTTGCTTGTGATTCATTAGATTTTATAAAATCACGTGCAACCTCTTCTTCAGCAGAATGAGCAGATAAAGAATAGGTACCGGGTAAATCAACTAGAATAAAGCCTTGACCATCGAATTCTGTTCGACCTTGAGCCAAATCAACTGTCTTCCCGGGCCAGTTTCCTGTGTGTTGTCTTAGTCCTGTCAGTTCGTTAAAAACAGAACTTTTACCGACATTAGGATTTCCGGCGAGAGTAATCACTACATCGGACTCTTTTTTTCTTTCGATTACAAACATATCTCTTTCTTCATTTGTCATCACAATATACCTCCACATACTGAGCATCTGAATTTCTTAAAGCAATGGTTGTTCCTCGTAGACGATAGGCAATAGGGTCTTTTTTGGGACTTACAAGTGTTTTCTTTACAGTTGTTCCAGGATAAAATCCCAAATCATAAAGTCGTTGTTTCATATCAGCATCTGGGTGAATGACATGACTGATAGTTGCCTGATCATCAAGTTCTAAGTTTAGTAAAGTTTTCATATTTTTACTCCTTTTTTTAGGTTAGCCTAATTTATCTTTATTTTATACCTAATATACTATTTAATCAATCCTTTCTGAATTGTATATAGATATCACTCTTTTCTTATTATGTTTTATTTGTGCTAAAATGAGGTATTAATATAAAGGGGTGGATTACATGGAAAAATTTTATGATAAGTACTATGTTGACCGTTATGATACGGATTCTCTGAAGTGGGATGGGGTTTCTGATAGGTATGGAAGCAAAGGGTTGTTGCCATTATGGGTAGCAGATATGGATTTTAAAATCCCACATGAGGTACAAAATAAAATGCAAGAACGAATTAACCATGGGGTATTTGGTTATTCACTTGTCCCTGAAGGTTATTATCATGCTGTAGTTTCTTGGCAAAAAGAGAGACATCATGTATCAATTGATAAAGATTGGCTACGTTTTTCTACCGGGGTGGTCAATTCACTACATTATTTGATTCAATGTTTTACTAAAGGACGTGAGGCAGTGATGATTTTTTCACCAGTTTATTACCCATTCTATGATGTCATTAATCAGAACAATCGACAACTTGTGGTGTCTGAATTAGTAGTGGAAGATGGAAAGTATAAAATCGATTATGACAGTATGGAAAAAAAGATTATCGAAAATCAGGTAAAAGCGATTATTTTTTGTTCACCTCATAATCCAGTTGGTAGAGTGTGGTCATTAGAAGAATTGACTAAAGTAAAAGAAATCTGTAAAGAACATAGTGTCTTGATTATTTCAGATGAAATACATCAAGATTTTACTAGTAAAAACACATCTTTTAATAGTTTTTTGAGTGTTAGTGATATCGATTATGACCAGTTGATAGTAGTTAATGCTGCATCTAAATCATTTAATCTAGCCAGTTTATTACACTCGCATATTTTTATTCCATCTCAAAAAAATAGAGAGACTTATGATGAGTTTATCAAGACAAGAATTAGTAACCCAACCAGTTTGATGGGAGTTATTGCAACACAAACTAGTTATGAGTTTGGTAAACTATGGTTAAATGAACTTAATGAAACGATTGATGAGAACTTTGACTTAATGAAAAAATTATTTTCAACTCTTTTACCAGATGCAGTTGTCTATGAGAAAGAAGGAACGTATTTGTCATGGATTGATTTATCATCATATGTTACACAAGAAAATATAAAAAAAGTAATGCAAGAAGAAGCTAAAATAGCTATAGATTACGGTGAATGGTTTGGTAAAAATAATGGAACATTTATTCGAGTTAATTTAGCAACACATCCTAAAAATATTGACATAGCTGTAAATAATTTAGCAAATGTGTTAAACAATTAGTAAATTTTAAAATTTATTTAAGGTTTCCCTAAAATGCTGAGAATTATATTAGTCAATATGGTAATATTAGTGTTATAAATATGGTGTTTTAGGAGATGCATAATGGATAATAAGTCAAGAAGAAACAAGAAGGTAAAAAAGAAATCGAGCGGATTGAAAAAGACAGTCATAGTATTACTAACAATTTTATTAGTCATTATCGCAGGCGCTGGAATTTTTTTAGCAAAAACGTATTTTGATGTAAAAAATGTTGCTGATAAAGTCAGTGCCCCAGTAGATGGAAGACCTGATGATAAAAATATTCAGGAGGGTGCACCATTTTCAGTATTACTGTTAGGAATTGATACAGGTGATTTTGGACGAAATGATGTGGGACGTTCGGATACGATGTTAGTTGCAACGGTGAACCCGAAAGAGAAAAAAACAACATTAATAAGTATTCCACGAGACACACGAACTGAGATTGTTGGACATGATACGGTAGAAAAAGTTGCTCATGCATACGCTTATGGGCAAGCTAAAATGGCAATGGATACTGTTGATAATTTGCTAGATATGCAATTAAACCATTATGTGTGGATTAATATGATGGGATTTGAAGAGTTAGTCAATGCTGTGGATGGTGTTGAAGTGACGAATAAGTTTGAATTTGCTCAAGATGGCATAACTTTTAAAAAAGGTCCTATCAAGTTAAATGGTAAAGAGGCTTTAGCTTATACAAGAATGAGATATGAAGATCCAAATGGTGATTATGGGCGTCAAGCGAGACAACAGCAAGTGATTGAAGCTATTGCTAATAAAGCTTTAGGATTTACGGGTGTTAAGCGATATAAAGATATTTTAAAAGCAATCGAGAACAATATGAAGACAGATTTAGAGCCAGACGAAATGTTTGAAATAGCGATGAAATATCGTGATAGCTTTAAGCATATTCAAAGTGAAACATTACAAGGAGAAGGTGTAATGATTGACGGTATTTCTTATCAAGAAATACCTGAAACAGAATTGGTTCGTGTTCAAAATTTAGTAAAATCGCAACTTAAATAACAAAAAGAGTTAACCACCTAATTAATAGATGGTTAACTCTTTTATTTTTTTATATGTTTTGAAAACCACCTGCTATGCGGGTGGTTCTAAAGAGCTTTCAGCGTGGTATTAAAAAAGCCTCCTAAAATGATAAGATAAATTTGGTTTCCCGACCACAAAATATCAATCATATAGGAGGCTCCTTATGAAAAAGGACAATCAAAGTTTATCACACACAACATGGAAATGTAAGTATCATATAGTTTTTGCACCTAAATACAGACGACAAATTATTTATGGAAAATACAAACAAAGTATCGGAGAAATACTAAGGTTATTATGTGAGCGAAAAGGTGTTGAAATAATTGAAGCTAGCGCATGTAAAGATCATGTTCATATGTTAGTAAGTATTCCACCAAAATTAAGTGTTTCAGGATTCATAGGTTACTTAAAAGGAAAAAGCAGTCTTATGATCTTTGACAGACATGCTAATTTGAAATATAGATATGGTAACAGAAAATTTTGGTGTCGGGGTTACTATGTTGATACAGTAGGACGAAATAAGAAACAAATTGAGGAATACATAAGAAATCAAATTCGAGAAGATTATGTAGCAGATCAACTAACATTATTTGAAGAATATGATCCGTTTACAGGAGAGAAAAATAAAAAGAAATAATAGATCCTTTTAGGATCAGCGAGTGAATGTGGTGCATGAGGGAAACCGTTTCAGTGAGCCTTTCAGGCTCAAGCCGGTAATAGAGGCTTTCAGCCGAAGAACAAACCTCCAGTTCTCACTGGAGGTTTTGATTAAGCTAATGCTCCCATTGGATCCCAGGGTGCTAAAACAGTGGCATTGTCTTGTTCAACGATTTTTTTCAAGTCATCTGAAAGGTATTTTTTGTTAACCACAACTTGATAAGTATATTCACTCATCCAGTCATCACTCATGACAAAATAACCTTTTGTTCCAACTTTATCTCCCCAACTATTTTCAACTTTCCATTTAGTTGGTTTGTCGTTGATTAAGTTAACACCAGTTAAGACCATAGCATGGGTCATTAAACTTTCACCATAATCTAAGCGTTCAGCTTTACTCATAGTGTAGTTGATGTCTAAAGTATCTTCAACACTGTAAATATCTGTTGCCATAATACCAGTATCTCTTGTAGAAGACTGGCCGACATCACAACCAAACCAAACACTTTCGCCATCTTTTAATTGGTTAATAGCCAGTTGTTTAAATGTTTCAATGTCAACATTTAAATGACGTACTTCTTTACCACCGACCACGTTTCCTAACATATCTACAGTGTAAACTTGATTGTAAGGTTTGTCCTTAGTTGGTGCGTTGATGATGCTGACATAATCATTTAAGTCAGTGCCGATGTATTTATCATAGAAAGAAGTTGGTGTTAAGCCTTGTTCTATATGATAGTTTCCATCAGTATCGTAATAAGAATAGTCAAATTCAGTTGGAGGCGTACCAAGAGAAGTACTTAGTAAGTTATAAATCTCTTGCAATAACTCAACTTTACGAGTTTCAACTTCTTTTTCAGAAGCTCCATTATGAATTAATGTTCTAAGTGTTAAGGCATCTTTTCTTAGTTTTTTGTTTAAATAAGTGTTTAACTCACGACTGCTTGAACTACTTTTAGTTTCAGGCATGATTGTTTTTGGCACAATGCCATATTTTTGGATAATTGCTACTAACATATCCCATTGTCCACCATCTTGTTGAGGTGTTGCTAGTAAGAATGCGACTTCACGACTGGTTAACTCTTGATTGCTTGTTTTGATGATGTTTTCGTAGAAATAATTTGCTTTTTCAAATTTATCCCAAAAGAATGTGTAATTTTGAGATAGCTCAAAGTCTTTAATGTGATGATTGTTTAAGACATCATGTCTGAATGTATTGAGTGCAGCAAACATCCAACAACGACCACTTTGTTTTTGATTTGTGACGTTTCCTGTATCTAAGTCGATAGAGAAGACGGGATTGTTTTCAACAACTGCTTTTTGATTTTCTGATGATGCTAAAATACCATTTTTCATGACAGCACGTTGACTTAATAAGTGCTCACGATTTGAAACATATTTTTGTTCCATTTGTTTAATTTGTTCAGTTGAAATTGATTTTACCATGTAAACACACCTTTCTTTTGTTTCTATTCTACTCCAATGAAAGAGAAAATAACACTAAATCGATTGTTTTTTTGAATGCTCCTGTTTTGCGAAAGTATGTTCGGTATGATAAAATTGAGAAAATAAGTAAATCTAAAGGAGTTTCATTATGATTGAAAGAAAAACAAATAATACCTTTGATTTAGTATCAAAATACGAACCTGCGGGTGATCAACCTGAGGCAATAAAAACATTAGTTAAGAATATAGAAAATAATGAAAAAGCTCAAATACTACTGGGAGTGACAGGATCAGGTAAAACATTTACGATGTCAAATGTGATAAAAGAAGTTAACAAACCAACTTTAATTATTGCACATAATAAAACACTTGCTGGACAGCTGTATAGTGAGTTTAAGGAATTTTTCCCTAATAATGCGGTTGAATATTTTGTTAGTTATTATGATTATTATCAACCGGAAGCGTATGTGCCATCAAGTGATACGTATATAGAAAAAGACTCGAGTGTTAATGATGAAATTGATAAATTACGCCATTCGGCTACAAGCTCTTTATTAGAAAGAAACGATGTTATTGTTGTGGCATCTGTATCTTGTATTTATGGATTGGGAGATCCTAGAGAATATCAAAATCAAGTTTTGTCGTTGCGTGAAGGTATGGAAATGGAGCGGGACCAATTACTTAGGAATTTAGTCGATATTCAGTTTGAACGAAATGACATCGACTTTCAACGTGGACGATTTCGTGTAAGAGGGGATGTCGTAGAGATTTTTCTTGCTTCAAAAGATGATTATGCCTTAAGAATTGAATTTTTTGGTGATGAGATTGATCGAATTAGAGAATTTAACGCGTTAACAGGTGAGATTATTGGGGAAAGAGAACATATTGCTATTTTTCCTGCGACTCACTTTGTGACAAATGAAGAACATCTTGAAGAAGCTATTGCAAAAATTCAAAAAGAATTGGATGAACGATTAAAAGAACTCAGAAGTGAGGAGAAACTATTAGAAGCTCAGAGGCTCGAACAACGAACCAATTATGATATCGAAATGATGCGTGAGATGGGTTATTGTTCAGGCATTGAAAATTATTCGCGCCATATGGATGGACGAAGTGAGGGCGAGGCACCTTATACATTGATTGACTTTTTTCCGGATGATTTTTTAATTATGGTTGATGAGTCACATGTAACTATGCCACAAATTCGTGGGATGTATAATGGAGACAGGGCTAGAAAGCAAATGTTAGTTGATTATGGATTTAGATTACCGAGTGCGCTGGATAACCGTCCACTGCGCCTAGAAGAATTTGAAGAAAAAGTCGATCAAATTATGTATGTATCAGCAACACCTGGTCCTTATGAAATGGAACAAACACAAGAAATTGTCGAACAAATTATCCGACCAACAGGATTGCTTGACCCTGTGATTGAAGTCAGACCAATTATGGGACAAATTGATGATTTGGTTGGTGAAATTTACGAGCGAGCGGAAAGAAACGAACGCGTCTTTATCACGACCTTAACAAAAAAAATGTCAGAGGATTTAACTGATTACTTTAAAGAATTAGGTATTAAAGTGAAGTACCTTCATAGTGACATAAAAACTCTCGAGAGAACAGAAATTATTCGAGATTTACGCTTGGGTGAATTTGATGTTTTAATTGGGATTAATTTATTGCGTGAAGGGTTAGACGTGCCAGAGGTGTCACTTGTTGCAATACTTGATGCAGATAAAGAAGGATTTTTACGAAGTGAACGCTCACTTATTCAAACTATCGGTCGTGCTGCAAGAAATGCAGATGGTAAAGTAATTATGTATGCTGATAAAATCACGGATTCAATGGAAAAAGCAATGTCTGAAACAAGTCGTCGTCGAACGATTCAGGAGGAATATAATGCTGAACATGGAATTGTTCCTAAAACAATCAAAAAAGACATACGCGATTTGATCCGTATCACTAAAGAAAGTGATGAAGAATCTGTTGGAGCAGTATCTATTAAAGAGCAATACAATGCAATGGATAGAGATGGTAAGGAAGCAGTGTTACTCGATATTGAACTCCAAATGAAAGATGCAGCAAAGGCGCTCGATTTTGAAAAAGCGGCCACATTACGTGACACGTTATTAGAACTTAAAGCAAGCAAATAGGAGATATGACATATGGCAAATGATAAAATTGTGATACACGGTGCGAGAGCACATAATTTAAAAAATATAGATGTGACGATACCAAGAGATAAATTAGTTGTGATTACCGGATTATCAGGTTCAGGTAAAAGCTCGTTAGCGTTTGATACATTATACGCTGAAGGACAAAGACGATATGTTGAAAGTTTATCATCTTATGCTAGGCAGTTTTTGGGTCAGATGGACAAACCGGATGTTGACAGTATTGATGGATTAAGTCCAGCTATTTCGATTGACCAAAAAACAACAAGTAAAAATCCTCGTTCAACTGTTGGGACGGTAACAGAAATAAATGATTATTTAAGGCTGCTTTATGCTCGTGTGGGAGAGCCGATTTGTCCAAATGATGGCACTAAAATTAGTAGCCAATCGCCTGAACAGATGGCAGATAAATTGTTAGAATTAGAAGAACGAACTAGAATTCAAATTTTAGCTCCTCTTGTTCGCGGAAAAAAAGGCCAACATAAGAAAGTGTTTGAGAAAATAAAAAAAGATGGTTTTGTTCGTGTGAGGGTAGATGGTGAAACCTATGATATTTCTGAGGTGCCTGAACTAGAAAAAAATAAAAAACATGACATAGAAATTATTGTTGACCGTATTGTGATAAAAGATGGTGTGCGGTCGCGATTATTTGATTCTTTAGAATTAGCACTACGTTTGGCTGATGGGTATGTTTTGATTGATGTCATTGGTCAAGAAGAGATGTTATTTAGCGAACATTATGCTTGTCCTTATTGTGGCTTTACTGTAGGAGATATTGAACCACGATTGTTTTCTTTTAATACGCCATTTGGTGCATGTCCTGAGTGTGATGGGTTAAGTGTTAAATTAGAAGTGGATGCAGATTTAGTTGTACCAGATGACATGAAAACACTAAGAGAAGGAGCTATTGCACCTTGGAATCCGATTAGTTCTAATTATTATCCTAATATGTTAGAACAAGCTTGTGAGCAGTTTGGTATTGATTTTGATACGCCGTTTAAAGAGTTAACGAAAGAACAAAAAGAGTTATTATTTAGAGGTTCTGGAGAAAAAACGTTTCATTTTCATTATAAAAATGAGTTTGGTGGCGTACGTGATGTGGATATTCCATTTGAAGGTATTTTAACAAATATTAATCGACGTTATCATGAAACCAACAGTGATTATACTAGAGAACAAATGAAACTATATATGACTGAATTAACGTGTGAAACATGTCATGGTTATCGTCTTAATAAAGAAGCTTTATCGGTAAAAATTGATGGGAAACATATTGGAGAAATCAGTGAGCTGTCCGTTAATAAATCACTTAATTATATGTCAGAATTAACATTTGGTGAACAAGATACGATGATTTCAAAACCGATACTAAAAGAAATAAAGGATCGTTTAAGTTTCTTAGAAAATGTTGGTCTAGGCTACTTAACACTGAGTCGTTCTGCTGGGACACTCTCAGGTGGAGAAGCACAGCGTATTCGTTTAGCAACACAAATTGGGTCAAACTTATCTGGTGTACTTTATATATTAGACGAACCATCTATAGGGTTACATCAACGTGATAACAATCGTTTAATTGATTCATTGAAAAAAATGCGAGATTTAGGAAATACTTTAGTTGTAGTTGAACATGATGAAGATACTATGAGAGCGGCTGATTATTTGATTGACATTGGACCAGGGGCAGGTGAACAAGGCGGACAAATTATTTCTGCTGGGACTCCAAAAGAAGTAGAAAAAGATAAAAATTCTTTAACAGGACAATACCTCTCAGGAAAACGAAAAATTGAGGTGCCAAAAGAGCGACGAAAAGGTAATGGAGAGAGCGTGACTATTAAGGGAGCAAAAGAGAACAATTTAAAAAATATTTCTGTTGAGTTTCCTATGGGTAAATTCGTTGCCGTGACAGGCGTGTCTGGTTCTGGAAAAAGTACATTGGTGAATACGATTTTAAAAAAAGCTTTAGCTCAAAAAATTAATCGAAACTCTGCCAAGCCGGGGAAATTTGAGGAGATAACCGGCTATGAAACGATTGAAAAAATTATTGATATCGATCAAAGTCCAATAGGTAGAACACCTCGAAGTAATCCAGCTACCTATACAAGCGTATTTGATGATATCCGTGATTTGTTTGCTAAAACAAATGAAGCTAAAACCCGTGGATACAAAAAAGGCCGATTTAGTTTTAATGTAAAAGGTGGGAGATGTGAAGCGTGTCGTGGAGATGGTATTATAAAAATAGAAATGCACTTTTTACCAGATGTATACGTTCCATGTGAAGTCTGTCATGGACAGCGTTATAATTCTGAAACATTAGAGGTTCGATATAAGGGTAAAAATATTGCTGAAATATTGGAGATGACAGTGGAGGAATCTGTTGAATTTTTCCAAGCGATTCCTAAAATTCATCGTAAATTGCAAACAATTGTTGATGTTGGACTAGGTTATGTAAAACTTGGTCAATCTGCGACCACTTTATCAGGTGGAGAAGCACAACGGATGAAGTTGGCGAGCGAACTGCATAAGCGATCAACTGGGAAAAATTTCTACATATTAGATGAGCCAACCACAGGACTTCATACGGAAGATATAAGTCGTCTACTTGAGGTTTTAAACCGTTTAGTTGATAGTGGTAACACAGTATTAGTGATTGAACATAATCTAGATGTGATAAAAACAGCTGATTACATTATTGACTTGGGTCCAGAAGGTGGCGATGGTGGTGGAACAATTATAGCTACAGGAACACCAGAGGATATTATAAAAGTGGAAGAAAGTTATACAGGATATTATTTAAAAGAAGTTATGGAACGATAATGATATTGACTATTATGACAAAAAACGGCAGAATTTTATCTGTCTTTTTTTGTTATGTATTCATTAATAATTGCTTAATTATATCGCATTTTTTATAAAGCGTTTACATTGTAAATTAAATGTAAAAAGACTTGCAATTTATGTTACTAAATTATATGTTTATCATGAGATAAGTCAGGTACTATTTCATTGTGTAAATTTTTTGTAAAAACTTAGGGGGGACATTCGTGAAAAGAGTGTTAAAAATGATCGCATCAGTTGGTTTTCTATTAACTGTGACTGGATGTGGTGCAGTTGACAATGGTGAATCGATAAATGCTGTGGGATCATCTGCTATGCAACCACTTGTTGAGGCTGCTGGTGAACAATATAGTAGTAATCATTTAGGTAAATTTATTAATGTTCAAGGTGGCGGTAGTGGAACAGGATTAAGTCAAGTTCAAGCTGGTGCTGTGCAAATAGGCGATTCTGATTTATTTGCAGAAGAAAAAGAAGGCATTGATAGTAAATTATTAGTTGATCATAAAGTTGCTATTGTTGGATTAACGCCGATTGTTAATAAAGAAGTGGGTGTATCTGATATTAGTATGGAAAATTTAAAGAAAATATTTACTGGAGAAATAACTAACTGGAAACAAGTTGGCGGTAAAAATCAAGAAATTGTATTGATTAATCGTGCAGCTGGTAGTGGTAGCCGTCATACGTTTGAACAATGGGTATTACAAGGTAAAAAAGCAAAAGGTTCCCAAGAACAAGATTCAACAGGAATGGTGAGACAAATTGTAAGTACGACACCTGGAGCAATTAGTTATGTTGCCTTTTCTTATGTCAATAAAGATGTTGCTACGTTGAGCATTGATGGGGTTAAGCCAACTGAAGATAATGTAAAAGATAATAAATGGGTTATCTGGTCATATGAACACATGTATACAAAAGGAGAGCCACAAGGATTAACGAAAGACTTCCTTGAATATATGCTCTCAGAAGAGGTACAAGAAAATATTGTTCCACAATTAGGTTATATCCCTGTGTCGCAAATGCAGGTTGAAAGAGATGTTGAAGGTAATATAGAAAAAATTTCCAAATAAAAATTGTTGTTTCAATAGGAGGATAAATTTTGGAAGATATTCAAAGCAAATTGCTAAAAAAGTCGAAGAAGGCGAAGTTAGAACAATTTGGTAAGACAATTAGTTTTATCGCAATCTTATTTATTGTTGTTGTCGTAGTGGCTATATTTTACTTTGTTGCCAGTAAAGGATTTGCTACATTTTTTAAAGATAAAGTAAATATTTTTGATTTTTTATTTGGTAAAGAGTGGAATCCAGGTTCAGTGAGTGAGTCTGGTAAACCATTAGTGGGTGCTTTACCTATGATAGCTGGCTCATTTATTGTCACACTATTATCAGCAATTATTGCCACACCGTTTGCCATTGGTGCAGCTGTTTTTATGACAGAAATTTCACCAAAGTTAGGAACAAAAGTATTACAACCAGTTATTGAATTATTGGTTGGTATTCCCTCTGTTGTTTATGGCTTTATAGGATTGTCTGTTGTTGTACCGGCAGTCCGTAGCGTATTTGGAGGTTCTGGATTTGGTATTTTAGCCGGAACATTTGTGTTATTTGTTATGATTTTACCAACTGTTACTTCTATGACAGTAGATGCGTTAAAAGCTGTTCCTAGACATTATCGTGAAGCATCGTTAGCTTTAGGTGCGACGCGTTGGCAAACTATTTATAAAGTAGTATTACGTGCAGCGATTCCAGGTATTTTAACAGCTGTTGTGTTTGGTATGGCTCGAGCTTTTGGTGAAGCTTTGGCGATTCAAATGGTCATTGGTAATGCCTCACTAATGCCTCATAACCTGATTACACCAGCTTCTACACTAACCAGTGTATTGACGATGGGAATAGGTAATACGGTGATGGGAACACTTGAAAATAATGCACTATGGTCATTAGCTTTATTACTATTACTTATGTCATTGTTCTTTAATATTGTGACTCGATTGATTGGTAAAAAAGGAGAGATGAAATAATGAATGCAAAGAAGGCAGATAAAATTGCAACAGGTGCTTTGTACGCCATTGCAGGTATTATTATATTAATCCTTGCTAGTTTAATTCTTTATATTTTAGTTAGAGGGTTACCACATATCAGTTGGAGTTTTTTAACAACACCATCTAAAAGTTTCCAAGCTGGTGGTGGAATTGGTATACAGCTCTTTAACTCATTTTATTTATTGTTTATTACAATGTTGATAAGTATTCCTATTTCATTAGGTGCTGGAATTTATTTGTCTGAATACGCTAAGAAAAACTTTTTTACCAGTGCAATTCGTACTGCTATTGAAGTATTAAGTTCTCTACCATCAGTAGTAGTTGGTTTATTTGGATTTTTAGTATTTGTTATTCAGGCAGGGTTAGGATTTTCTATTATATCTGGAGCCTTAGCATTAACGTTTTTTAACTTGCCACTTTTAACAAGAAATGTGGAAGAATCTTTAAAAGCTGTACATTATACACAACGTGAAGCTGGACTGGCTCTTGGTTTATCAAGATGGGAAACAGTCACTCGTGTGGTTATTCCAGAAGCACTACCAGGTATTTTAACAGGGGTTATCTTAGGAGCAGGTCGTATCTTCGGTGAAGCTGCCGCATTGATTTATACTGCTGGACAAAGTGCGCCTGCCTTAGACTTTACAAATTGGAACCCAATGAGTATTTCTAGTCCATTAAATATTTTTAGACAAGCAGAAACACTTGCTGTTCATATTTGGAAAATTAACAGTGAAGGGAATATGCCAGACGGTGCACAGGTATCTGCTGGAGCATCAGCAGTATTAATTATAGCTGTTTTACTGTTTAACTTTTTAGCACGATTTTTAGGTAAGAAACTTCATAAAAAAATTACATCAGCTTAGATTGGGGATTTAGATGAAAACTTATAATACTGATGAGACGCATATCATTACAATGGATCCAACAAATCAAGAGATTGCGTTAGAGACCAAAGACATACATGTTTGGTATGGTCAAAATGAAGCCATTAAAGGTGTGTCATTACAATTTGAAAAAAATAAGATTACGTCACTAATAGGACCATCTGGTTGTGGTAAGTCAACGTACCTTCGATCATTAAATCGTATGAATGACCAGATAGATGGCACAAAAGTAACTGGTGATATTATATATAAAAATACTGATATTAATTCATCAAAAATTGATGTATATGAGATGAGAAAGCATATAGGGATGGTATTTCAAAGACCTAATCCATTCAGTAAATCAATTTATGAAAATATTACCTTTGCTTTAAAAAGACATGGTTTAAAAGACAAGAAAAAACTAGATGAAGCAGTCGAAACGAGTTTAAAACAAGCGGCTTTATGGGATCAAGTAAAAGATAACTTACATAAGAGTGCACTAGCTTTATCAGGTGGACAACAACAGCGTTTATGTATTGCACGTGCGATTGCTATGAAACCAGATATCTTATTGTTAGATGAACCCGCTAGTGCGTTAGACCCTATTTCAACAAGTAAAGTGGAAGAGACATTAATTAACTTAAAAGAAGATTACACGATAGTTATTGTAACGCATAATATGCAACAAGCTTCTCGTATTAGCGATTATACGGCCTTCTTTTACATGGGAAAAGTGTTAGAATATGATCAAACTAAAAAAATATTCACTCGTCCAAAAATACAAGCAACCGAAGACTATGTCTCAGGTCACTTTGGTTAGGGGGAAAAAATATGTCTATTATTGAATCAAATGATTTGCATTTATATTATGGTGAAAATGAAGCGTTAAAAGGCATCACAATGGATTTTGATCAAGGCGGTATCACTGCACTGATAGGACCGTCTGGCTGTGGTAAATCGACCTTTTTAAGAACGTTAAATCGCATGAATGACTTAATTCCTTCAGTGACCATCACAGGGAAAGTTACATATAAGGATAATGATATCTATAGTCCAAAAACAGACATTGTAACGCTACGTAAACAAATTGGGATGGTATTTCAACAACCAAATCCATTTCCATTTAGTATATATGAAAATGTTATCTATGGACTAAGACTTGAAGGAAAACATACAAAAGAAGAGCTAGACCGAATTGTTGAAGAAAGCTTAAAAGCAGCCGCTGTTTGGGATGACGTTAAAGATAAGTTAAATAAAAGTGCTTTGTCTTTATCAGGTGGGCAACAACAACGTGTTTGTATAGCTCGTGTATTAGCTGTTCAACCAGAAGTTATTTTATTAGATGAGCCAACCAGTGCCTTGGATCCAGTTTCTAGTGGTAAAATAGAAAATATGCTGTTAGAATTAAAAGATGACTACACAATGATTATGGTGACACATAACATGCAACAAGCTTCTCGTATATCTGATAAAACAGCTTTCTTTTTAAACGGTGATTTAATTGAGTATGATAAAACAAAAAAAATATTCTTAAACCCAAGTCAAAAAGAAACAGAAGATTATATTACTGGAAAATTTGGATAAACTAAAGATAATTATGTTTATAAAGGAGATGAAGAACATGCTTAGAAGCCAGTTTGAAGAAGATTTACAAAATTTACATGATAAATTTGAACACATGGGAAATGATGTTAATACGGCTATTAGTAATTCTGTGCGCGCATTTATTGACCACGATAAATCAATGGCTAAAGATGTCATAGAAGCTGATGGACAAATTAATGCCCAAGAGTTAGGGCTTGAGAAGAAGAGTTTTGAAATGATTGCTTTGCAACAACCTGTAACAACAGATTTAAGACGTATTGTAACAATCATGAAAGCAAGCTCAGACTTAGAACGTATGGGAGACCATGCCGTTTCCATCGCTAAAGCAACAATTCGTTTAAAAGGGAATAAACGAGTGTTATCAATCGAGGAAGAAATTTCAGATATGGCAACACACGTTATGGGAATGGTTAGCACAGTTTTAGATGCTTATATTCACACAGATAGTGATAAAGCCATCAAAATTGCTCAAAGCGATAAAGTGACGAATGATTATTTTAAATCTATCTATCGTCATTCAATTAAAGCAATGGAACAAGATACTGAAACAGTTATTGTAGGGGCTGATTATTTACAAGTAGCAGGTTACTTAGAACGTATTGGTGACTATGTATGTAATATATGTGAATGGATTATTTATTTACGAACAGGTAAAATATCCGAATTAGCCGCAACCATGCATGAAGATGAATAATATAAATAAAAACCACTGATGTATTTTATGTATCAGTGGTTTTTTATGCGTTTTATCCTTTTTTTATGATTTAAAAGGTCTTTTTTAAGAATAAATATTTAATTTAATTTGAAAATAATGCATATTTATGTTGACTTTAGAAAGTAAAACGTATATTATTGAACATAATTTAACAAGTAATTATGGAGGGATAATATATGGTAAAAGAGAAAGTTGTATTAGCATATTCTGGAGGATTAGATACTTCCGTTGCGATAAGTTGGTTAAAAAAAGATTATGATGTCGTTGCTGTTTGTTTAGATGTTGGTGAAGGCAAAGATTTAGACTTTATTAAAGAAAAAGCATTAACTGTTGGAGCCATCGAATCTTACGTTATCGATGTACGTGAAGAATTTGCCACAGAATTTGTTTTACCAGCACTACAAGCTCATGCATATTATGAGCAAAAATACCCACTTGTTTCGGCGTTAAGTCGACCGCTTATTTCAAAAAAATTAGTTGAGTTGGCACATCAAGTTGATGCAACAGTGATTGCTCATGGCTGTACAGGAAAAGGAAATGACCAAGTACGATTTGAAGTAGCCATCGCATCACTAGACCCAAAAATTAAAGTCATCGCTCCTGTGCGTGAGTGGAAGTGGTCACGTGAAGAAGAAATTAATTATGCAAAAGAAAATGGCGTTCCTGTCCCAGCTGATTTAGATAATCCTTATTCTGTTGACCAAAATCTGTGGGGCAGAGCGAATGAATGTGGTGTTTTAGAAAACCCATGGAATGAAGCGCCAGAAGAAGCTTTTGCATTGACAGTATCTCCAGAAAAAGCACCAGATAAGCCAGAATATATTGACATTACGTTTGAAAAAGGCGTTCCAGTGAGTCTTAATGGGGAAAATTATAGTTTAGCTGAGCTGATTCAAACATTAAATGAGATTGCTGGAAAACATGGGGTTGGAAGAATTGATCATGTAGAAAATCGTTTAGTTGGTATAAAATCTCGTGAAATTTATGAATGCCCGGGAGCAATCACTTTGTTAACTGCTCATAAAGAAATTGAGGATTTGACATTAGTTCGTGAGGTTTCTCATTTTAAACCTATTTTAGAAAATGAGTTATCAAATTTAATCTATAATGCTTTATGGTTTAATCCAGCGACACAAGCCATTTTAGCCTATATTAAAGAAACCCAAAAAGTTGTTAATGGAATAGCTAAAGTAAAATTGTACAAAGGAAATGCGACAGTTGTTGCAAGAAAATCACCCAATTCATTGTATGATGAAAACTTAGCAACTTACACAAGCTCAGACACATTTGATCAAGATGCAGCGATAGGATTTATTAAGTTGTGGGGACTACCAACAAAAGTTAATGCTGAAGTTAACGACCCGAAGGAGTGATTTTATGAAAAATGAAAAACTTTGGGGTGGCCGATTTGAGCAAAGCTTGGAAGATTGGGTAGAAGAATTTGGTGCATCTATATTATTTGATCAAAAAATGGCAGAATTTGATTTAAAAGGCTCTATTGCTCATGCAACCATGCTTGGAAAAACAGGGATTATTTCCGAAGAGGACTCCAATACAATAGTCAATGGTTTAAAAGAATTGCTAGATGATTATCAGCAGGGAAAGTTAGTTTTTGATGTAACTAATGAAGACATTCATATGAATATTGAAGTTCTACTAACTAAAAAGATTGGCGAGATAGCAGGTAAGCTACATACGGCTCGTTCAAGAAATGATCAAGTAGCGACAGATATGCATCTATATTTGAAATATCATCTTGATATCATTATTAAAAAAATACAGGCTTTGCGTCAAGTATTGGTGAGTTTAGCAGAAAAACATGTTGAAACAATTATGCCAGGCTACACACATCTACAACATGCCCAGCCTATTTCTTTAGGACATTACTTTATGGCGTATGAGAGCATGTTTAAAAGAGATAGTGAGCGATTTGAATTTAATATTAAGCACACTGACATATCGCCTCTAGGAGCAGCAGCTTTGGCAGGCACTACTTTTCCTATTGATAGAGAATTAACTGCTGAATTAATGGGATTTTCGGATATTTATAGTAATTCATTAGATGCTGTGTCAGATAGAGATTTCATACTAGAGTTTTTATCAAATGCTAGCATTTTAATAATGCATATGTCGCGAATGTGTGAAGAAATTATTTTATGGTGTTCTAATGAATATCAATACGTGTCATTGTCAGACACCTTTTCGACAGGTTCTTCTATTATGCCACAGAAAAAGAATCCAGATATGGCTGAGTTGATTCGTGGAAAAACTGGTAGGATATATGGGAATTTATTGTCACTTTTAACGGTCATGAAGTCATTACCATTAGCATACAATAAAGATTTACAAGAAGATAAAGAAGGAATGTTTGACACTGTGGAGACGATTAGTGTATCGTTGGATATTTTAGCAAGAATACTTGATACAATGAGTGTTGATGAAAAAAGAATGCTTCATGCCACAGAAAAAGATTTTTCAAATGCAACTGAGTTAGCCGATTATTTAGCTAAAAAAGGGATACCTTTTAGACAAGCACATGAAATTGTTGGCTCATTAGTTTTAGAATGTACACAATCAGGTATTTATTTACAGGATATCTCGTTAAGTAAGTATAGAGAATTGTCTGAGTTGATTGATGAAGATATATTTGAAATATTAACCTCAAAAACTGCAGTAGCAAGAAGAAATAGTTATGGTGGAACAGGATTTAAACAAGTATATCAGCAAATTGAACAAGCAAAAAAAGAATGAAAGTTATAGAAAAATCGTTATTTAATAGCGATTTTTTTATTATGTTTCAAAAAAGTAATGATATCTCAGTTTGATTAAAAAATGTAATTTTTTTGTAACAAATTAATGGAGATTTTATGTTATAGTTTATAATATAATAGATAGAATTGGAGTTAAATGATATATGAAATTCAAAAAAGTTTTAGCTGTAACCTTGTTAACAACAACCCTATCTGGATTTGTTTGTCCAGCTGTTATTCATGCTGATAATGTTGATAAAAAAATAGAAGACTCTCAAAAGAAAATAGATGAGTTAACATCAAAGAAAAATGAATCAGATAGAACGTTAGAAGAATTAAATACGACTATAAAAAATTTAGATACAGATATTGATAATGTTTTATCTGAAAAAGTGTCACTTGAAAAAGAAATTAATACTTTAACAAAAGAAATTGATGATTTAACTGTCATTATTGAAAAACGTAACAAACAGATTGAAAGTCAGGCGCGTTCTGCCCAACTTAATCAGGAAGATCAAGATTTGATGAGTGTTATCTTAGAATCAGAATCAATCTCTGATGCATTGAGTCGTACAATGGCGTACACAAAGTTAGTGTCAGCTAACAAAGATGTGATGGAAGCACAAAAAAAAGATAAAAAAGTTTTAGCGGAGAAAAAAGAGACATTAAACAAAAAAGTTGAGGATGTCAACAAAACCGCTGAAAAATTAAAAACGAAACAAAATGAATTAGAACAAAATAAAGCAACTCAAGTAAAATTAGCTGAAACAATCCTTAAGGAGTTGTCAAAAGAGTCAAGTAATAAATCTGAATTACAATCCCAAAAAGCTGAGGCGGAGCGTATTGCAGCTGAAAATAAGAAACGACTAAAAGAATTAGCTGAAAAACAAACGGCTGCGGAAAAAGCCTTAAAAGAACAACGTGAAAAAGAACAAAAAGAAGCTGAAGCGAAACAACTTGAGGCGAATGATAGTATTTCTCCGTCTAAACAATCAAGTGCTATTGGAAAGAGCAATAATTCTCAATCAGAAGAGCAAGAAAAAGAAGTGGTCTCTTTACCTAGTCAAGGAGGTTTTTCACTTCCATTAGCGGGCGGTTACACCATTACAAGTGGATTTGGATCAAGAACAGATCCTACAGGTTATTCAGGTAGTCAACATGATGGGATTGATTTAGCGACTTCTGCAGGGACACCAATATTAGCCTCTCGAGCGGGTGAAGTCGTGGAAGCAAGCTACCATCCAAGTGCTGGTAACCATGTGATTATTTTACATGATAACGGCTTATATACTTACTATATGCATATGACAAGTATTGGAACAAGTGTTGGCTCTGTTGTTGAAGCAGGGCAAACGATTGGAACGGTTGGATCAACCGGTAACTCAACAGGTGCCCATTTACATTTTGGTATTAGTTCTGGTTTATGGAGTGG
The DNA here is from genome assembly GCF_053667615.1 of Vagococcus sp. JNUCC 83. Lineage (NCBI taxonomy): Bacteria > Bacillati > Bacillota > Bacilli > Lactobacillales > Enterococcaceae > Vagococcus > Vagococcus sp. JNUCC 83. The sequence goes on from NZ_CM132204.1 coordinate 516,293, forward strand.
ATTTATGGATCCTTCTTCAATTTTGTCATTTTAATTTCCGATATTAAAAACCTTAAACTTAGTTTTTAAGGTTTTTATTTTTTAGGATGATAGCATAATAAGTCTTGGTATACAGTGATAAATCCAACTCAAGTCCTATGACATTTGTTTAAAAATGAGACATAATATGAGTGTAGGTTAGAAATGCTTAGATAAAGAACTCAAGAGGAGGATATATTATGAACGAACGTGAAAGAATATTAGAATTAGTAAAACAAGGTATCTTAACTACTGAAGAGGCATTAGTTCTTTTGGAAAATATCGCAACTGAAAAAGATGAGAAATTAATTGATAATGAAGCAAAATTGGTAAATTATAAAACGTCTGAAGAAAAAGAACAAGCTAGTTATAACGATAGTAAAGCATTGGAAAAAATATTAGAAAAATTAGCTGAAGAGGAAAATAGAAAATCAGTTGAATATGATGAACTGACAGTTGAAATTCAAGGCCTTAGACAAGACATTCGTGAAATTGAAGAACAGTTAATGGTATTTGATACAATGGAAGATTTAGATACACTGCCACCGGAAAAAGAAGCCGAACGTGAACAATTAAAGAAAGATTTAGCGTATTTGAAGGAAACTGATATACAACTTACAGCAGAAAAGGCAGAATTAAATGAAGAATTAAAACACATTAAAAACGAAAGAAAAGAAACACAAAATACCGAAAAAATCTTAGGCTTTGACATTCCAAAAGAGTGGAAAGAACAAACAAATGAGAAACTGAATCAGGCAACTGGAAAAGTAGAAGAGGCTGGAAAATACTTTGGTGAGTTTTTAAAGAAAACTGTGGATGCTGTCAGCTCAACAGTTTCTGATAATGTTGAATGGAAAGACGTCAATATTAAAGTTCCAGGAGTAAGTAGTCATTCGTTTACTCACGAATTTTTATACCCAAATAGTACAGCGACATTAATTGATGTAAAAGTTGCTAATGGGAAAGTGACGTTTAAAACGTGGAATCAACCAGATGTAAAGGTTATTGCCAATATTAAATTCTATGGTAAATTAAATAACAATACACCATTTGAAGCATTTATCGAGCGCAGTGAAATCGTTGTGGATGAAGAAAATATTTCATTCCAGATTCCTAACAAACGATTAAGTTGTGATTTAGAATTTTTCTTACCAAAACATCTATTTGATCATGTATCAGTAAAAATGTTAAATGGTGATATCAAAGTGGAAGATATGTTACTTGGGGATATTTTCTTAAAATCAACTAATGGAAAAATGACCATTAATCGTGTGAAAGCAACTATGTTAGAAGTTGAAGGTGTTAACGGGGACATCAAAGTGGAAGAAAGCGAAATTGTTGATTTTATAGGTCAAACGGTCAACGGTGAAGTGGTAAGTAAATCATCTATTGTACATACAAGCATGTCACTTATTAATGGTGCAATAAAAATCACATCAAAAGATGCAACGCCAAAAAAAATTAAAGCAACTGTAGTGAACGGTGATATCAAAGTGTCATTAGCAAAAGATTTAGGAGTTCAAGCAAGTTGTCAGACTAACTTTGGTTCGATAAAAAATCGATTAGAAAAAATTGATATTTTGAAAGAAAAGAAAGAACGTATGAATCAACTAGTTGATTTCGTTCGTCAAGAAGAAGAGATAGTTCAATTATCTTTAAATACAACAACAGGAAGTATTTACTTAAAGGATAATGACTAATAGATGGAGTGATTAAAATGAGTAGAAAATTAACTAAATCAAATAGTAACATTGTTTTAACAGGAACGTTGGCGGGGATTGCAGAATATTTTAATATTGACCCAACTTTAGTAAGGATTATTTATGTTATTTTATCTATGTTTACGTTTGGTTCTCCAATCGTTTTGTACATTATTTTGGCATTAATAGTTCCAGCTTCAAACAAGCCACGTCAACCACGTTCTCCTTATGAAGGATATTCTCATCCCTATGAGGATTCTTCTGAAAAATATCGAACAAAAAGACCGCGTAAAGAAGCTAAAAAAGTAGAAGAAGATGACTGGAGTGACTTTTAGTGACGTATTTCCAACGTCTGATTATTAATACACTGGCATTTATTTCTTTGTCAGTGTTATTTCCATCAATGTTCTACGTTAATAGTTTTATGATTGCTGTTGTTGCGAGTATCGTGTTGTCAGCATTAAATTTTTTAGTCAAACCGATTTTGCATATTTTATCTTTACCTATTACGTTAATAACATTTGGATTATTTAGCTTTGTTATAAATGGTATCATGCTAAAATTTACATCAGTGATTGTAGGGGAGCAAAATTTTGCCTTTTCAAGTTTAGGTGCAGCTGTTTTTATTTCCTTACTATTATCATTAATTAATTCAATTGTTGTTAATAAACATGTAGAACGTTATTAAAATAAAAGTGCTTAGTGTTAATCGCTAAGCGCTTTTTTTGTATTATGGATGGTATGAAACTAGGACTTTGCTAGATTTTTTTTATTAATTGATTTAAACTAGTATTTATGAAACTGTTGAATCAAAGAGATAAAGAAAGTAGGGAAATTAATGGCATTACGTTCAGGGATTGATGTGGGATCAACCACTGTTAAATTAGTTGTGATAAATGAAGAAAATGACGTTTTATTTTCTAGATATGAACGCCATTATTCCGACGTAAAAACTGCAGCTATTACTATTTTAAAAGAAGCTAAAGAAGTGATTGGTGATCAAGAGTTAACAATGAATATTACTGGATCTGGTGGGATTGGACTAGCAGATCTTTTATCAATTGATTTTATCCAAGAAGTCATTGCTTGTACAAAAACCGTTGAAGAAATTATTCCAGAAACGGATGTTGCGATTGAACTAGGTGGAGAAGATGCCAAGATTACATTTTTTGATGGTGCTATGGAACAACGAATGAATGGTAGTTGTGCAGGTGGAACGGGTGCGTTTATTGATCAAATGGCGACTCTTTTAAAAACAGATGCTAATGGGGTCAATGAACTTGCAAAAAATTATCATACTATTTATCCGATTGCTTCTAGGTGTGGAGTATTTGCAAAAACAGATGTCCAACCTTTGATTAATGAAGGGGCAGCAAAGGAAGATATTGCAGCAAGTATTTTCCAAGCTGTTGTTAATCAAACAATAGCTGGCTTAGCTTCTGGACGAAAAATTAAAGGAAAAATTGCATTTTTAGGAGGTCCTCTTTATTTTATGTCAGAATTACGTCAACGGTTTATTGAAACGTTAGACATCAAAGATGAAGACGTCATCTTTCCAGATAACCCTCAGTTGTTTGTTGCTATGGGAGCCGCACTAGATTCAGAAGGAACTAAGTCTAGATGTTTAAGTGATTTTATTCACTTGTTGGAAACAGAGAATATGTCTGAATTATCAACTTCTGATCGTTTAGAACCATTATTTGAAACAACTGAAGATTTGAAAGAATTTCGTCAAAGACATGCCCAAGCTTCGGTCAGTAAAAAAGAATTATCAACTCATGAAGGAGCCGTATTTTTAGGGATAGATGCAGGGTCTACGACGACCAAACTAACATTGATAGATGATGAAGGGAATTTACTTTATTCGTATTATGGTAACAATGAAGGTGAACCATTAGAGACAACCATCCGTATTGTTAAAGATGTTTATAAAAAATTACCTGAGACTGCCTATATTGCAAAATCAGCGATTACTGGCTATGGCGAAAAGTTAATTCAACATGCTTTAAAAATTGACATAGGTGAAGTAGAAACAGTAGCTCATTATAAGTCAGCAAATTATTTTAACCCAGGAGTTGACTTTATTTTAGATATTGGTGGTCAAGATATGAAGGCTATGACCATAAAAGATGGAGTCTTGTCATCTATTCAATTAAATGAAGCATGCTCGTCTGGATGTGGGTCATTTATAGAATCGTTTGCTAAATCATTGAATTATGGTGTGGAAGATTTTGCTGACTTGGCACTTGAAGCCAATCACCCAGTTGATTTAGGGTCTAAATGTACGGTGTTTATGAATTCAAAAGTTAAGCAAGTGCAAAAAGAAGGGGCTTCTGTTGGTGAAATATCAGCCGGATTATCTTATTCAGTAGTAAAAAATGCCCTATACAAAGTAATAAAAGTCAGACGTCCTGATGAGTTAGGTGAGAAAATAGTTTGTCAAGGTGGAACATTTTATAATGAGTCAGTCTTGCGTGCGTTTGAACAACTTGTTGGACGAGAAGTGGTGAGACCTTCTATTGCTGGTCTTATGGGAGCCTTTGGAGCGGCACTGATTGCTCTTGAAGATTATGAACTTGGTGACGAGTCAACTTTGTTGTCATTGGACGAACTTGACGAATTATCAGTGGAAAAAGATCGGATGGATTGTGGTCTTTGTGAAAATCATTGTATGCTAACAGTTACTTTGTTTTCAGATGGACGCCAGTTTATTACAGGAAATAGGTGCGAACGTGGTGCTAGAATAAAAGTTAAAAAAGAAGATAAAAAGGAAAATTTAGTCGATTATAAATACAAACGATTATTTAAATATAAACCTTTACGTAAAAAAGAAGTAACTCGTGGAGAAATCGGCTTACCTCGTGTGTTAAACATGTATGAAAATTATCCATTATGGCACACATTTTTCACGGATTTAGGATTCCAAGTAAAATTATCTCCAAGATCTAATAAATCAGTTTATGAAAGAGGAATGGAAACTATTCCAAGCGATACTGTTTGTTACCCAGCCAAATTATCACACGGTCATGTTCAATCCTTGATAGATGACGGGGTCCCATTAATCTTTTATCCAGGAGTGATTTTTGAGCGACAAGAGGAAAAATCGGCAGATAACCACTTTAATTGTCCGATTGTACAAAGTTATCCTGATGTGTTACGTAATAATATGGACGACATTAGAGAAGGTAAGGTTGATTACCGAAACCCATTTTTAAATTTAGCCAATCCATATTCTGTGGCTATTGTGCTTTATGAATGTTTTAAAGATTTTGGTGTGACTCAAGAAGAGGTAAAAAGTGCATTGACACATGGTTACAATGAATTAGAGACTTTTAAAGAGGATATCCGAGCAAAAGGTGAAGAAACGTTACGTATGTTAACTTTAAAAGGCGAAAAGGGAATTGTATTAGCAGGAAGACCTTATCATATTGATCCTGAGATTAATCATGGTATTTCACAAATTATTACTCAAGAAGGGTTCCATGTGTTAACTGAAGACAGTATTTCTCATTTAGAAGAGATGGATAACTTACGTGTCGTTAATCAATGGGTCTATCATTCTCGTTTATATGCGGCAGCAAAAGTTGTAGGAAAAAATAAACATTTAGAGATGGTCCAACTCAATTCATTTGGTTGTGGAATTGATGCAGTCACCACAGACCAAGTCGAAGAAATATTGGATAAATATGGGAAAATTTTTACAGTCCTAAAAATAGATGAAGGTCTTAATTTGGGAGCAATCAGAATTAGAATTCGTTCATTAAAAGCAGCTATGAAGGAACGTGAAAAAAATAAATATGAACCAGACATTCATTTTGAAGAACCTGAAAAAATAGTCTTTACTAAAGAAATGAGAAAAAAACACACGTTGTTGATGCCAATGCTGAGTCCAATCCATCAAAGTGGTTTATTTGATGTAGCATTAGAGTCTTCTGGATATCATGTCGTTTGTTTACCAATGATGGATAAAGAAGCCGTAAATGTTGGATTAAAATACGTTAACAATGACGCTTGCTATCCAGCTATTATATCAATAGGACAATTGGTTGAAGCGTTACAAAGTGGTGAATATGATTTAGACAATGTCAGTGTGATGATGACACAAACTGGTGGAGGCTGTCGAGCGACTAATTATATTCCATTATTAAGAAAAGCTTTAAAAGAGGCAGGTTTTGGGAAAATTCCTATTGTTTCTATTTCTTTAGGAAATAAAGGTGTTGAAACAAATCCAGGATTCAAGTTCACATTACCAATGTTAAAACGCATCGCAGTCGCAGTTTTATATGGTGATTTATTTGAGCGATTAGTATACCGCACAAGACCATATGAGATTAATAAAGGGGAAATAGATGCCTTGCATGTGGAATGGCTAAAGAAAGTAGAAAAAAATGTTCGTAATGGTTCACTGACCTTATTTAACCAAAACATGAAAAAAATCATTAAAGACTTTGATAATATTCCACTTCATGAAACAATAAAACCTAAAGTAGGGATAGTAGGAGAGATTTTTGTTAAATATTCACCGACAGCTAATAATGATATAGTTAGATTATTAGAAGAAGAGGGAGCAGAAGTCGTTGTACCTGATTTGATTGGATTTATGAATTATTCATTATACAATCAAATATGGAAATATGAAAATCTAGGTATGCCCAAGAAAAATAAAACATATGCAGAATTTGCGATAAAACTAATTGAAAAAATCGAAAAACCAATGTCAAAAGCGCTGAATAACTCTAAGCGTTTCAACGGTATTCATTCAATTAAACAATTAGCAGATGATGCTAGTAAAGTATTATCAATAGGAAATCATACGGGAGAAGGATGGTTCTTAACTGGTGAAATGATTGATTTGCTTAAAACAGGTGTGAATAACATTGTGTGTATGCAACCTTTTGGCTGTTTGCCAAACCATGTGGTAGGTAAAGGAGTCATAAAAGAGTTACGTCATCAATACCCAGGAGCAAATATTGCAGCAATTGATTATGACCCAGGAGTATCAGTTGTGAATCAGCTAAACCGTATTCGATTGATGCTTGCAACAGCTAAAAAGAATTTACAGCCAACAGTTGAGGTCTAGAACTTAAATAGGAGACGATAATGAATTCACATAAGGTTAAAAAACTTTATTTGTTTATGATGTTTTTTTTAGTGATTGTTTCTTTTGTGGTGAATGTTGTAAATATTCGCCACAAAGAAGTTATCAATACAATCATTTTAATCATATTTACAATCGATACATTTTACACGCTTTTTAAAACAGAAGATAAAAAGGATTATATAAAACATCATTTTTTTGACTTTATAGCTATAATTCCGTTTCATCATATGTTTCGCTTAGTCAAATTTTTTCCTTTAGTTATTAAAGCAATTCAGTTAACTTCATTAGGACAAAAATATGTGTTACCGGTATTTTTTCGATTAAGAGAAACAGGAACGGGGCAATTATTTAATATATTTTTAGTTATATTTATTTTTCTACCTTTGCCATTATTGTGGATTGAACCAGAGATTACTAACTATGAAGATTTGATTTGGTGGGAGATGCAGACTGTGACTACTGTTGGTTACGGAGATATCGTTATTAAAACTCTTCTAGGTAGAATTATAGGTGGCATTTTGATGATTTTAGGTGTAGGGATTATTTCAACATTTACAAGTAGTTTGACAAGAGCTCTCAGTCACTCTAAAAAATCAAAACATAAAAAAACGGATGATATTATTCAAGAATTACTGGAAGAAAAACGATTCAGTGAAGATGATTTAGAGATTATCGATGCTTGGTTACAATTGGAAAAAAAGAAACAAGAAAATAATAAAGATATCAGTGATTAGCACATCTTTTATAGAGATGTGTTTTTCTTTGTTTATGATTGACTTACAGAAGTAATTTAAGGATAATACTAAAAAAGGGGGTTAATATGAAAGTTAAAAAAACAGAAGACAAAGTAATGAACATTTTTTTTGATGAAACTAATCAAAAAAATAAAAGAGTTAAAATGGGGTTAATTCGATTACAACCTGGAGAAAAAATACCTGATGAAGGGTATTCAAGACATGAGCAAGATGAGTTTTCCTATGTTTTAAAAGGGGAATGTCATACTATTTTAGAGGATGGTCAAGATATATTAGCTTTACCAGGGGATGCTCAACTTATTGAAGCCAATGAAGGCCATATTAACTATAATTCAAGCAATGAAGTAGCAGAGGTTGTTTGGATGTTAGTTGACAGGGAGGAAAAATAATGAAGAAAAAATTAGGGTTAATGATATCAATTGTATCAGTCATATTTATTTCAGGCTGCTCAACAACTAAAAAAAGTGAAAGCAAAAAAAGTAGTGATAAAATGAGTATTAATATGATGTTAAATTCTGAATTATCATCGTTAAATACTTCGGCAATATTAAATACACCTGATACCATTATTCATACAGGTGTATTTGAAGGACTATATGAATTAAATGATAAAGAAGAATTAGTTCCAGCAGTAGCGAAAGAATTACCAGAAATTTCTGAAAATGGTTTAAAATACACGATTAAACTAAGAGATAATGCGAAATGGAGTAACGGCGATTCAGTTAAAGCACAAGATTTTGAATTTTCTTGGAAAGAGTTAATCAATCCTGATAGAGGATATGTTTATAGTTTTCTAATGGTAGGCATCATAAAAAATGCGAAAGACGTAAATGAAGGAAAGTTAAAAGTAGATGAGTTAGGTGTTAGAGCAATCGATGATTATACATTAGAAGTTGATTTAGAAAAACCAACTCCATACTTTACCTCTCTTTTAGCTTTCTCACCATTCTTCCCTCAGAATAAAACTGTTGTAGAGGAATATGGAAAAGATTATGGAACAAGTTCAGAAAAAGTTGTTTATAATGGCCCATTTGTCGCGAAAGACTGGAATCAGGCGAAAACAACTGTCAAGCTAGAAAAAAATAAAGATTATTGGGATGCAAAAGAAGTTAAAGCAGATGAAATAAATTTTGAGGTAATCAAAGAACCATCAACGGCTTTTAACTTATTTGAAAGTGGCGAGTTAGACATTGCTAACCTATCAGGAGTGATAGCTAACCAAAATAAAAATAATCAAAACTTTGAAGCGCATCCTTCTTCTACAATGAATTATATAAGGTTAAATCAAAAAAGAGATAACAAAGAAACAGCTTTATCAAATGAAAATTTAAGAAAGGCATTGGCGTTATCTGTGGACAAAGAGACATTGGTTAATAATATTATTTCTGATGGTTCAACAGTGTTAAATGGTGCAATTATCAAAGGATTTGCTTATAATCCAGAAACGAAAGAAGATTTTCGTGATGAGGCTGGTGATCTGATGAAGTATGATAAAACAAAAGCTCAAGAATATTTTAAAAAAGCCCAAACAGAGCTTGGCGACAAAATTACGTTAGAATTAATGACGGTAGATGAAAATTCGTATAAACAAATGGCAGAAAACCTAAAAGGTCAGTGGGAAGAAACACTGGATGGTATTGAAATTACAGTGAAATCATTGCCTACTGAAACTGCATTAAATATAAGTAATCAAAGTGATTATGATATGTTTTTAATTTATTGGACGCCTGATTATCAAGACCCAATCTCAACTTTAAATACAATGAAGAGTCCTAATAATAGAAATTATGCCAATAAAGAAGTGGATGATTTATTAGAAAAAGCATCAAACGATAATAATCTAGCACAAAGATGGGACTATTTAATTAAAGCTGAAAAAATTATTATGGAAGATACAGCAGGTATGATAGTCATTAGTCAAAATGCTAATGCAGTATTAAAAAATAATGACATAAAAGGCTTAACTTACCATACTTTTGCTGCACCAGTTTCAGTAAAATATTTATCAAAATAAAAAAGATTAGCCTGTAAAGAAAAAACACTTTACAAGACTACTTAAAACTGATAAACTATGCTTTGTGATTAAAACAAATTAAAAATTTTTGGAGGTGCCTTAATAATGGCAGTTAAAATTCGTTTAAAACGTATGGGTTCTAAAAAGAAACCTTTTTATCGTATGGTAGTAGCAGATTCTCGTTCACCTCGTGATGGACGTTACATCGAAGTAGTGGGAACTTATAACCCATTAACAGAACCAGCTCAAGTAAAAGTTGAAGAAGACTTAATCTTAGACTGGTTATCAAAAGGAGCTCAACCTTCTGATACAGTACGTAACATTTTATCTCGTGAAGGAATTATGGAAAAACATCACGAAGCTAAATATACTAAAAAATAAGGTGGGTTTGTGAATGACTGATGCAAAAGATTTGGTATTAACCATTGTCCGTCCGTTAGTTAGTCAACCCGATTTGGTTCATCTAGATGTTGAAGAATCTGAAGAATTTATGGAGTATAACTTAAGCGTGGCTTCAGAAGATATTGGTCGTATTATAGGAAAACAAGGTCGTGTTGCAAAAGCAATTCGAACAATTGTTTACAGTGTACGTACGAATGATTCTAAAAGAATTCGTTTAAACATACTTGATGATAATAGTTAAAAAGCAAGCATTAGAGTTAATCTAGTGCTTGCTTTTTTTTATCTATAGGCTGTAAAACCTTTTCCAACGACTTCGTGAGCACTTGTTACAACAACAAAAGCTTCTTCATCAATATTTAGAATAGCTTGTCTTAATGTAATAAACTGATCCTCTTGTATCACGACCATAACCATTTTTTTTGTTTCTAAATTTAATCCACCTTCGATTGGAATAAGTGTCGCTCCTAAATCTAGATCAGAAATAATTTGTTCGCGAATTCTTTTATAATCATTAGAAATGATCATAACATTTTTAGATGATTCTGGGCCAACTTGGACTGTGTCAACCATCCGACTAGTCAAGTATAAGGCAATCAGCGCAAATAATACTGTTTGTACATCAAAAACAAAAAGGGCACTTAAAATAACTAACCCATCACAAATACCTAAGATAATTCCTAATTTGATTGGAATATATTTTTGGACAATCAGCGCAATTAAAGCTGTACCTCCTGTAGAACCTTTGCCTAGAAAGACTAAACCAACACCAAGACCAACCGTAACTCCACCAAATATAGCAGCAAGTATTGGTTCGATATTATTTAACGCGACACCATGTAAAAGTGAGACGAATAACGGAACAAGAAAGCTCCCTAAGATACTTTTAAAGAATACTTCCTTTCCTAATAAGAAAAAAGATAAGGCCAATAAAATAAAATTAACTGAAAATAAAACAATGCTTGGTGTTAAATGAAGTGTTTCATATAAAATAATGGTTAATCCATTGATTCCACCAGAAACAATTCGATTGGGCAATAAAAAAGCATTGAAACCAAATGCCACAAAAAGTGTTCCAATGATGATAAATAGCGTATCGCTAAAACGTGGTCCTATTTTTTTTTGTAAAGTTTGTACCATATAGACTCCTCCTTGAAATCATATCGTAACTTATTTCAGAAAAATTTAAAAGAGTTTTTATTTTATTTACAAAATATATTTCAAATAAAACCTATTAATTATCTATTGATTTTATATATTACGTACTATATAATAATTAGCAGGTACTAATTAAAGTTAATTGGAGGAATTAGTGTGTTAAAACAAGTATATCAATTTGATGAAGGCAACGCAGATATGAGAGACTTATTAGGTGGTAAAGGTGCTAACTTGGCAGAAATGACACGCTTAGGATTACCAGTCCCACCAGGATTTACGATTACTACAGAAGCGTGTATGTCATTTTTAAATACAACAAAAGAATTATCACAAGACTTAAAAAAAGAAATAGATGAGCATTTGAGTTTATTGGAGAAAAAAACCAATAAATCGTTTGAAGGAGAAAATGATTTATTGTTAGTATCAGTCAGGAGTGGTGCAAAATTTTCGATGCCTGGTATGATGGATACAATTTTAAACTTAGGATTAAACGACGACACAGTTGAACAACTAGCAGCATTAACTAATGATGATGCTTTTGCGTATGACTGTTATCGACGTTTGTTACAAATGTTTGGAAACGTTGTCTTTGGAATTGATATGCAGTATTTTGAAAATTACTTAACTTTTTATAAACAAAAGTATGGTGTTAAACTTGATAGTGAATTATCAGGGGATGATTTAAAACAAATTGTAAAAGAATTTAAACGTATTATTTTAGAAATAAAAAAGAAACCGTTTCCTCAATCAGCTAAAGAACAGTTATACTTGGCAATTGAAGCTGTTTTTCATTCTTGGAATAATGAGCGTGCCCATATTTATAGAGAATTAAATCGTATTCCGGATGATATTGGGACCGCGGTTAATATACAGTTGATGGTTTTTGGAAATAGTGGAGAGACAAGTGGAACAGGTGTAGCTTTTACAAGAAATCCAGCAACAGGTGAAAACAAATTATTTGGAGAATATCTAATTAATGCCCAAGGCGAGGATGTTGTAGCAGGTATTCGAACGCCTGAACCAATTGAAAAGTTAAAAACGGATTTACCTAAAGTATATGAAGAATTTGCCCGTCTAGCTCATTTACTAGAGCAACATTATCGAGACATGCAAGACATAGAATTCACAGTTGAAAAAGGAAAATTATATATTTTACAAACACGTAACGGTAAACGAACAGCCCAAGCAAGTGTTAAAATTGCAGTTGATTTAGTGGAAGAAGGATTAATTAGTGAAGAAGATGCTTTAATGACACTAAACCCTGATATGATTAGTCATTTGTTACACCCAGAGTTTTCTAAAAACGCATTAGAAAAAGCAATAAGGGTCTCTGATGTTGGATTACCAGCTAGTCCGGGGTCTGCAGTAGGGAAAATTTGTTTTGATGCTGCAACTGCAAAAGAATGGGCATCACAAGGTGAAAAGGTTATTTTAATGCGTCAGGAAACGTCTCCTGAAGATATTGAAGGGATGGTAGCTAGTGAGGCAATTGTGACCAGTCGCGGTGGTATGACATCTCATGCAGCTGTTGTGGCACGTGGTATGGGGACATGTTGTGTGGCAGGTTGTAGTGAATTAGAAATTGATGATTTTATAAAAAGAGTTATCTATCCAGATGGTCAATTAAATGAGGGAGATGTTGTCTCTGTTGATGGAACAAATGGTGTGATATATCTAGGAGAATTGGAAGTGGAAGTGACTGGAACGTCTAGTTATTTTGATACCGTGATGGCGTGGGCAAAAAAACATGCCAGATTAGATGTCCGTATGAATGCAGAAACAGTTAGTGATATCAAAACAGGACTGTACTTTGGTGCAGATGGTATCGGTTTAATTCGTACAGAGCATATGTTTTTTGGTGCAGAAAGATTAATTCAAATGCGTAGATTTATCTTATCTAATAGTTATATTGAACGAGAGAAAGCACTTAAGGTTATTTTAGAGTATCAAATGGAAGACTTTAAAGAAATTTTTGATACTTTAAATAATTTACCGGGTGTCATTCGATTGTTAGACCCACCATTACATGAATTTATGCCAACAAAAGAAGAAGACATTGATTTATTAGCTAGAGAAATGGGTGTCAGCAAATCTGAAATAGAACGACGATTGAAAGAATTACATGAAGTGAATCCTATGTTAGGTCATCGTGGTTGTCGTTTGGGGATGACTTATCCTGAATTATATATTATGCAAAGTGAGGCAATCATTCGTAGCGCAATTAATCTAAAACGTGAAACAGGTTTAGACGTGACACCTGAAATTATGATACCATTAGTAGGAACGACAAAAGAGCTAAGTGAATTAAAAGAAAAAATTGAGCTGTATTTAGATGCGTTGATGGAAGAAGAAGATATTCATGTCTTTTACCGAATCGGGACAATGATTGAACTTCCACGAGCTTGTCTGATTGCTGATGAATTAGCAAAAACAGCAGATTTCTTTAGTTTTGGTACGAATGATTTAACGCAAATGACATTTGGGTTTTCAAGAGATGATGCAGCAAAATATATTAATGATTATGTGTCAAAAGCTGTTTTACCAGTTGATCCCTTCCAAACTATCGACAAAGAAGGGGTAGGAGAATTGATAAAAACCGCTGTTGAAAAAGGACGTTTGACCGCACCAAATCTTAAAATAGGTGTTTGTGGAGAACTAGGTGGAGATCCAACATCGATTGAGTTCTTTGATGAGCTTAATTTAGATTATGTGTCTTGTTCACCATATAGAATCCCAATTGCCTACATTGCATCAGCTCAAAGTACCATCCGTCGTGCGTCTAATAACAAATAAAAGAGGTGTCTTTGTGGAACTAAGCGAACGACAAAAAAAAATTATCGATATTGTCAAAACAAATGAGCCGATAAGTGGCGACAAGATCGCTGGACAATTAGGGCTGACAAAGCCAACGTTAAGAAGTGATTTGGCCGTTTTAACGATGACTGGTATTCTGGATGCTAGACCAAAAGTTGGTTATATTTATTCAGGATTGCCATTTGATCCATTATTACAAGAGCATTTATTTGATGTACAAGTAGATGAGGTGATGTCAAATCCTGTAATAATCTATCCCCATACAACCATAAAAGATGCGACAACGTCATTATTTATGTATGACTGTGGATCACTTTATGTCATTGATGAAGAAACAAAAGACTTGATTGGACTGGTTTCACGAAAAGATTTACTACGTAGTTTATTAAATAATCAAGACTTAGAGTTAGCTATTGCGATTATTATGACACGTATGCCAAATCTCGTTGTGGCATATCCAGATATGACCATTTTAGAAGCTGGTAGTTTATTGAGCGCCCATGAAATTGATTCATTACCGGTTTTAAGTCGAGAAACCAATCAAGTTATTGGAAAATTATCAAAAACTAAAGTGGTACAGCACTTTATTAAGTTAGGGAGAGAGTTAAAACATGAACAACTTTAGAGAAAGTAAATTTAAACAATTACAACTATTTGTGATATCAGATTCGATTGGTGAAACGGCTCAGCGTCTTATTAATGCTGTATTAGCACAATTTCCGCAATTAGATAATTATGATATTAAAAAATTTCCTTTCGTTGATTCAAAAGAAGTCTTAATGCAGATTTTATCAGATGCGTTAAATGAAAAAGCCATTGTGGTGACAACCTTAGTAGATGGTGAATTAAATAAAGTGTGTGCTGATTTTTCTAAAAGTACAGGACTTGAGTATGTTGACTATATGTCAGAACTAATGACAAAAATTTCTCATCGAACACATATGGAGCCAACACATGAAAGTGGCTCACTCTATTTAATGGATCAAGAATATTTCAAACGTATTGAGGCAATAGAATTTGCGGTAAGGTATGATGATGGGAAAGATCCAAAAGGGTTTAGAAAGGCAGATTTAGTGATTTTAGGTATCTCGCGTACGTCAAAAACACCACTGAGCATGTATTTAGCCAATCGCTCAGTCAAAGTGGCAAACTTACCGTTAATCCCTGAAGTTCCTATACCAAAAGAATTATTTCAGTTAAACAATGTTCCGGTTATTGGGTTAACAGCAAGCCCAGAATATATTATGCGAGTGAGACAATCTCGTTTAGATTCATTAGGATTAAACGGCAGTTCTTCTTATGTGTCATTAGATAGAATCAAAGACGAACTTAACTTTGCTCATGAATTATATGATTCATTGGGTGCTATTGTGATTAATGTAGAAAATCGTTCAATCGAAGAATCTGCACAATTGATTGAGGAGTCTTATAAAAATAGGTAAATAAAAAAGCGATGCGTATGGCGTATCGCTTTTTTATATAAAGGATTGAATTTCTTGATTGACTAATAAGGGTCTTGTACGCAAAATTGAGTGTCCTGTTTTATCTAAAATAACTAACTTCGCTTGTTTTAAAGAGTCAATAAAAGGAGTGACTTTATTGAGATCAATGATATCTCTGTCTCCAAAGATAAACAAAATCGGCATTTTTAATTTTTCACGATAATTTGCCGTTAAAGGTAGATTTTTCATGGCTAAACGCAGAACTCTGGACCCTTTTTTTAACCGTAAAAATTGTTTACTGATGGTATATAAAGATGAATAAAGAAATTGTTTACTCTTTTTCAATTGATCAAACCGTATGTTAGGAGAGATAAGTACTAACTTTGCTACACGCTCAGGATAGTAATTTGCAAAAGATAATGCAATGTTGGCTCCATCGCTAAAGCCAACCATTGAGACATCTACTAGTTTTTCACTATCAAGAATGGCTAAAATATCACTAAATATATCTTTAAAATCAAGATAAGCACTATTATTTGATGATTTCCCGTGATCTCTTGTATCCATTAAAATTAATTGATGTTGTTTTTGAAAAATATCTACTTGTTTTTGAAAAGCATGGTGTGACCCACTATTTCCATGGATGAAGAAAATAGGTGTCCCTTGTCCAACAACTTGATAAAAAATATGGCTACCATCATTCGATGACACGATTTTTTCCATACAAGATTCCCCCAAAAAATTGATTAAGATTTTAATTCATAAATTTTAGATGGACGACCGACACCAGTCGCACGCTCTCCAATTTCATTAAAGTAAGGAAGCATGGCTTTTTTATAATTTGAGTGATCGATATCTTTAAAGTCTACCCCTAAAAATTTGGCATAAACTTTTCTTGCTTCACTTATTGTAAAATCATTTCCCAATACACGCAACACTTGAGGCTCGTGGTACATTTTATTACACACTCTATTGAATGCTTTAATAATAATTTTGGCGTGGTCAAATGCTAAGGAGTCCTCTCCGATAGAGTCACCAGTTAACAAATTAAGACAAATTGATGCATCAGAATGATTGGTTAAAAATAATAAATCATCCTTACGTGTTAAATCAAACCAAGATGCTTGTGCGGCTTCATCTCCTGCATCTAACGGTTCCTCTCCAATAAACGCTAAGTAACTGACTGTAATAACCCAACCACGAGGGTCACGTCCAGGTGTGCTAAATGTATGGAGTTGTTCTACATGTTCACGAGTAATGGTCACGTTTGTTTCTTCTTTTGTTTCACGAATACAACTATCTGCAGTTGCTTCACCTGGAATAACAAACCCACCTGGCAATGCCCACGAATCTTTAAACGGATGAGTATTACGTTTTATTAATAAAACTTTTAACGCATCTTGTTCTTTGTTATAACAAAATAAAACATTGTCCACGGTAACAGATGGCATATCTTGTGTAGGGAAATGTTGTTTTTTGTACCAATTTAAATATTCTTCTTCACTAACTTGCGTTTCGTAGTAGTGTTGTTCTGTTGTTTTTTTGTCGAAAGACGACATATATAACTACCTCTCTTTTCAAACTTACTAATCTTTCTCTATTTTATCAGATAAAAGTGATTTTTAAACCCATTAAGAGTCGAAATAGGTAAAAAATACATTAAAAAAATGAGCAAAATACTTTCTTTTTTATAGGGTAGGGGGTATATTGAGTTTGTAAGACACAAAACTCTAGGAGGCATATATGTTTTTATTTAAAAAAGTACCAAGCATTACAGCACAAGAACTACAGGAAAAATTGAAAAAAACGATCGAGTTAATAGATGTGAGAAGTCCGGAAGAATTTGCGCAAGGTCATATACCTAAAGCAAAAAATGTTCCATTGGATACGATTCAACAATATAAGCCAAAAGGAAAAACTGTTTATGTTGTCTGTGCGTCTGGTCCAAGAAGTAAACGTGCGACACAATATTTAGTTAGTCAAAATTATGATGCTTACAATATTGAAGGTGGCATGATGATGTGGAATGGAACATTGAAAGTGGGGTATAAATAATTATGAGAACAATTATTGTCGGTGGGGTTGCAGGTGGAATGTCTGCAGCAACAAGATTAAGACGTTTAGATGAAGAAATGGACATTGTGATTATTGAAAAAGGACCATATGTATCATTTGCGAACTGTGGTTTACCTTATTATGTATCAGGTGAAATCAGCAATCGTGATGACTTATTGGTTCAAACGCCTGAAAAATTAAAAGCTAGATTTAATTTGGATGTAAAAGTTGAAACAGAAGTGATTTCTGTTGATGCAGATAAAAAAGAAGTGACATTATCACATAACGGTCAAACAGAAGTAATGAGTTATGATAAATTGGTTCTATCACCTGGAGCAAAACCGTTTATTCCACCATTAAATGGGATAAATGATGCTAAAAATTTATTTACTTTAAGAAATGTGCCTGATGTTGATGAGGTGATGACATATTTAGATAGTCATAAACCCCAAAAAGCAGTTGTTATCGGCGCAGGATTTATCGGACTAGAAATGGCTGAGAATTTAGTTCACCGAGGTTTAGAAGTTACAATTATTGAAATGGCACCACATGTTTTACCAACAGTTGATTCAGAAATGGCATCATTTATTACAAACGAACTACGTGCTAAAGGTGTTAAAGTACTGACAAGTCAAGGTGTGGTGGCGATGGAAGATAACGGTCAAACATTGGTGCTTAATAATGGAGATAAAATTAAAACAGACTTAGTGTTAATGTCTGTCGGCGTACGACCTGAAAATGGCTTAGCTGAATCAGCTGGGATTGAACTGGGTATGCGTGGGGGTATCTTAGTTGATGACTCTTATGAAACAAACGTTAAAGATATTTTCGCTGTTGGAGATGCAATTATTGTTAAAAATCAAATTAATAACGAAGATGCTATGATTGCACTTGCTTCCCCAGCAAATCGTCAAGGTCGTCAGGTAGCTGATGTGATTGCTGGTATGCCACGTAAAAATAAAGGAAGTATCGGAACAGCGATAGTTCGAGTGTTTGAACAAACGATTGCTTCAACAGGTTTAACAGAAAAACAAGTAAAAGATTTAGGCTACGAGTATCATGTCGTTCATGTTGACGGAAAAAACCATGCAGGGTACTATCCTGGTGCTAGCATGATTTTCTTAAAGTTGATATTTAACCCAACAACAGGTAAAATCTATGGTGCACAGGCTGTAGGTAAAGATGGTGCTGATAAACGTATTGATGTGTTAGCTACTGCGTTAAAAGGCGAATTGACTGTTGAAGATTTACCAGAATTAGAATTAACTTACGCCCCACCATTTGGATCAGCAAAAGATATTGTGAATATGGTTGGTTATGCTGCGTTAAACATTATCGAAGGATTAGCCGAAAACATCCAATTATCTGAATTAGAACAGGCCAAAGAAAATGGAGCAGTATTAGTTGATGTACGAACACCTGAAGAGTTTGAACAAGGAACGATTGAAGGGTTTATTAATCTACCACTGAATAAAATTCGTCAACGTGCAAATGAATTACCAAAAGACAAAGAAATCATTTTAAGCTGTCAAAGTGGGCAAAGAAGTTATATTGCGCAACGTATGCTTGCACAAATGGGTTATGACGTGAAAAACTTAGATGGATCGTATCTATTGTATAAAGCAATCAATGGAATTTCATAAAAAATAAGGAGTGGGTCACAATGGAAGACACAAAAAGAAAAGTTAGTAATCGTTTAAAACGTTCTGAGGGGCAAATAAGAGGGGTTCTTAAAATGTTAGATGAGGACAAGAGCTGTCGTGATATTGTGGTCCAATTATCTGCTATTCGATCTAGTATTGATCGTGCGATTGGTGTGGTCGTTGCTGAAAATTTGATTGATTGTATCGAAGAAGAATCTGTTACAGCAGAAGATCGTGATGAAAAGATTAAAGAAGCGATAGATTTAGTGATAAAAAAATAACCAAAAACCAACTATTTATTAAATCGAATAGTTGGTTTTTTATGTTAATGTTTAAAAGGTATTTTAACCTGAGAAATAGTAATAATTTATACAGTTATTATTTATTATCATAGATAAATTGAAATTGAATGTGCTATCATGATGTAAGACGTATTTATTTCATAATAGTTGGGAGAGTATTCATTGAAGAAAAAAGTTGTTGTACTGGTTGGAATGTTGTTGGTTTTAGGAATAGTAACAAAATTTTCAATTAATCTAGTAAAGAATGTTCATAAGACAAATAGAGTTGTGGCAACAGATGAAAAGGTGGCAAAACCCAAAAAAATGTCATCTAAAAGTCAGAGCCTATTTGATGTAGAACAAGTGGTGTCTGAACCGATATACCCTATAAAAGATTTAGTAAGTCGACAAGTTAGCGAGGACAAATTACCAAAAGGAACAGTCGTATCAGTTAAGCCTGTAAAAGGTGATGATGCATGGGTAGAAATAGTTAGTGACCCACCAAAAGGGTTCATTGAAACAAAATATCTAGACCATCGACAGGAATACATTGATAAAAGAGAGAGTCAACGTGAAAAAAAATTAACCTCAAAAGCATTTAAAAAGCAGATTAATGAAGCAATAGAGCAGTTTATCCTTAGTAATGGTGGAGACATAAGTGTGTATCTAGAAACTGTCAATCATGATTTTTCATATAGTTATGATGGTGATAAGGTAAGACGAACCGCAAGTAGTATAAAACTACCGTTTATTACTTATGTGATGAGTTTAGCTGACAAAGGTCAAGTGAATTTAAATAAAAAACTGACTTATACGGCAAACTTCAAAATTGATGGCACTGGTATTATTCAATTTGAACCAATTGGAACAGAGTATACAATTGAAAAGTTAACGGAATTAGTTATTCGTTACAGCGATAATGTAGCCTATTTGATGTTATTGAATTATATAGGTGAACCAAATTTTGTTCAATTTTTATCAGAATTAGATGCTCAGTCACCAAATAATCGTGTGTTTTCAACTGCACGAATTTTGACTAAGTCAATGGAATATGTTTATCAAGAAAAAAATAAAAGTAAAAATATGAACATGCTTTATGGTTGGTTACAAGATAGTATTTTCGATGACGGAGTAGCGGTTGGACTACCTGGTGTGGATGTCGCTCATAAAACGGGCTGGATGCCAATGTATACCGTTAGTAATGATATTGCACTTGTCAAAGATGAAAAAAATCCGTACTTTATAACTATCATGACGAGTGGCTACGATAGTTCTTATAGTGAGCAGTCTATTTCAGATTTGGCAGCTATTATTGATGGATACATGTTACAATTGGATGTATCAAAATAACAAGTTAATCTTATCTAAAAAAGAATGAATTTTTAGATAAGGTTTTTTTATGTTTATTTAAGAAAAATGACTCTTTTTTGACAAGATTATGTATAATAGCACTAAGGATTGACGATACTTTTTATACAAGGAGAACATGATGGGAAAAGTTAGAATTAATAATATGCTTGTGTATACCTACAACGGTGTAATTAAAGAAGAAAAAGTTTTAGGTCAGAAACTAGAATTAGATATAGAATTAACTCTACCTCTTGAAAAAGCAGGTAAAACAGATGATTTACATCAAACAATTAGTTACGCAGATGTTTATACAGATGTAAAAACAGCTTTAGAATCAAAATCATTTGATTTGATTGAAGCAGTTACTTATTATGTGTTAGATATTTTAGGTGAAAAATATGGTGATATGTTGGAACATGCTGTTGTTAGAACAAGAAAATATCATGTTCCTATTGCAGGATTTTTTGATAATGTTGAAATAGAAATGGAAAGAGATTATTAACATGGAAACATATTTAGCATTAGGGAGTAACATGGGTGACTCTTTAAATTATCTTAAACAGGCAGTCGAACAATTACATAATCGACAAGAAATAAGTGTGTTAAGTAAATCAAACATATATGAAACTGATCCCTATGGAGATGTGCCACAAGATGATTATTTAAATGCAGTGATAAAAGTGGATACCACACTTTCTCCAACTGAATTATTGAAGACAGTTAATGAAATAGAAGCTGATTTAGATAGGGAACGTTTAATTCGATGGGGACCAAGAACAATCGATATAGACATTTTGTTAATGGGAGATTTAGACATTAATACACCTGATTTGATCATTCCACATAAAGAAATCACTAAAAGATCATTTGTGTTAATTCCTTTAAGAGATGTGTATTCACAGAAGACGTTAAAAGGAAAAACACTTGAGGAATGGATAGAACAATCAGGCAATGCTAGTGAAGTCAGACAGACAAATGAAAGTTGGGATTAGGATGGAACGGGACAAACAAATTCAAATAGAAGAAGCAGTCAAAACAATATTGACAGCGATTGGTGAAGATGTTAATCGTGATGGATTAAAAGAAACGCCTAAACGTGTCGCAAAAATGTATGCTGAAGTATTTTCCTCTGTTCAAGAAAAAGAATTTACAAATTACAAAGTGTTTCCAAGTTTAAATGAAGACGATATGGTGTTAGTGAAAGATATTGAGTTTTATTCAATGTGTGAGCATCATTTATTGCCATTTTTTGGAAAAGCTCACGTTGCTTACATTCCAAGTGACAATAAAGTGTTAGGATTAAGTAAAGTTGCCCGCATGGTAGAGTTTTGTGCCAAAAGACCAAATGTTCAGGAAGATTTAACCATTCAGATCGCTAATTTGATTAATGAAAAGGTTAAAACAAAAGGAGTCGCTGTATCTATAGAAGCTGAGCATATGTGTATGGCAATGCGTGGTGTAAAGGCTCGTGGTAGCGTGACGAAAACGTTCCATTATCAAGGAGTGTTTAAAGAAGATAAAGAGGTCAAAAATGACTTTTTAAGGGCATTGGACTAATCATGGGTTTTATAATGGCAAGTAACAATCATAAAAAAATACAGGAGTTACAGTTAGCTTTTCCAAAAGAAATCATTGAATCTTATAGTCTATATAGTGATCCTATCACTATTATAGAAAACGGCTCAACCTATCAAGAGAATGCATTAATTAAAGCAAAAACAGTATCACAAACGATTGATAAGCCAGTTATTGGTGATGACGGTGGTCTTGAATTATTGGCTTTTCCAGATAAGTTAGGTATACAGACATCGCGTTTTTTTGAAAAAGGGTTAACTGATGAACAAATGAATGAACAATTGTTAATGTTATTAGAAAATCAAGAAAACAGACGATTTAAGCTTTATGCCTGTTTGGTTTTTTATTCCAATGAAAATAAACCGATCATTATAGAAAAAGAATTGACAGGAATCGTGTCGAAAACAATCCAACATGGTGGAGGGTATGGATTTGATTCCATTTTAATTCCAACAGGCTACGATAGGGCCTTGTCGTTAATGAATCATTTGAAACGACAAGAATTAAGTCCTAGAATTCAAGCGTTTAAAGAGTTAATACGGAGGCGGTAAGATGTTTAAAGATAAACCAGTCATGGGGATATTAAATGTAACCCCTGATTCTTTTTCTGATGGTGGTGACTTTAGTCAAGTCAACCAAGCCATCGCTCATGCTAAAGAGATGATAGAGGATGGTGTTGATATTATCGATATTGGGGGTCAATCTACTCGACCTGGTTATATTGAAATTTCACCTGAGGAAGAAGTTAAACGTGTCATACCAGTGATTAAAGAGATACGTCATTTTAGTAACATACCAATCTCCATCGACACATATTTTCCTGAAGTAGCTAAAGCAGCAATAGAAGCTGGTGCTGATATTGTTAATGACGTAAAAGGGATGGATATGGAAGGGATGGCTGACGTTGTTTCACGATATGGAGTGCCAGTAATTATTATGCACTCAAGAGAGCGTCAAAAGAAATTATCTATTTTTGCAGATTTACAAGAATTTTATCAAGAAAAAATAAAACAGTGTCAAGAGAATCAGATTTCGCTCGATAATATTTGCTTTGACCCTGGAATTGGCTTTCATAAATCTATGGAGGATAACGAGTTAATTTTATCATTTCCAGAAAAGTGTCGTTGTAATAATTATCCTCTACTTTATGGCGTATCACGAAAAAGAACCATCGCTCACTTAATAGATGAGGACAAGCCCAAAGAACGAGATTTTGGTACGGTTGCAGCATCATTGTATGCAATAGAAAAAGGCGTTGAGATTGTTCGAGTCCATAATGTAAAAGGAATGTGTGATACATTAAAAGTGTGGAATAAGTTGGAAAGGTAATGAAAAAGACAAATCAATCGACTGACTTGTCTTTTTACTTGATTTCAATTCCATAGTAAGAGAGTGTTTTTCCATTGTATCAACATTATATTGTTGTATAATTGTTCATTTAGAACTTATTCAGAATATCGAAATCACCATCTTTACTATGAAAATGATTTGACTTGATTCAGTAAATAAATTAACATAAAATTAATATTTGATGGCAAAAAAATAAATATTTTTAATTTTGTTAAATATATAGAAATATAAATTATATGTCATATCTATATGTTTTTATAATTTGATA
Source organism: Vagococcus sp. JNUCC 83 (assembly GCF_053667615.1). NCBI lineage: Bacteria > Bacillati > Bacillota > Bacilli > Lactobacillales > Enterococcaceae > Vagococcus > Vagococcus sp. JNUCC 83. The sequence continues at coordinate 540,216 of NZ_CM132204.1, forward strand.
TAAAAAAGAATGGAGGTACCTGGATGATATCATTTGCAAATGATTACCTTGAAGGTGCTCATGAAAAAGTGCTAAATCGATTAATTGAGACAAACATGAAACAAGAATTTGGTTATGGATCAGATTCCTATTCAAAAAAAGCCAGTGATAAAATAAAAGAACTAATTGAGTGTCCAAATGCTTCCATTCGTTTTCTAGTTGGTGGAACGCAAACGAATCAGATAGTGATTGATTCGCTTCTTAATAAATATGAGGGAGTCTTGGCACCAGAGACCGGTCATATCAATGTTCGTGAAGCTGGAGCGATTGAATATAGTGGGCATAAAGTCTTAACATTACCCTCAATTGATGGAAAAATATCAGCTAAAGATGTAGAGGATTATTTGAGGCGATTTAATCAAGATGAAACGAAAGAGCATATGGTGACCCCAGGAATGGTATACATTTCTTACCCTACAGAATATGGGACACTTTATTCATATGATGAACTTGAAGAGCTGTCTTCTGTTTGTCAGGAAAATAATTTACCTTTATTTATTGATGGGGCGAGACTCGGTTATGGATTGGTTAGTGAACAAAGCGATGTTACCATTCAAGACATTGCTCGGTTGAGTGATATATTTTATATTGGAGGGACAAAAATTGGTGCTTTATGTGGTGAGGCAGTTGTCTTTACTAAAAATAATGAACCAAAACAATTTGTTTCAATTATTAAACAACATGGAGGATTGCTTGCCAAAGGTCGTTTATTAGGGGTGCAATTTTTAGAGTTGTTTACAGATAATTTATATTTTGATATCAGTCGTCATGCTGTAAGATTATCCCAAAAGTTAAAACAAGCTTTTTTAGATAAAGGGTATCAATTGTATTTTGATTCACCAACCAATCAACAATTTATTATTATGAGTAATGATCAAGTTGAAAAACTTAAAAAACTTGTATCCTTTGCTATATGGGAGCAGTATGATGAAAATCATATGGTCGTGAGATTTGTAACGTGTTGGGGAACCTTAGAAGAGAATGTGGATGAATTAATATCTTATATATAAGGAAGAGGCTGACCCAAAAGTCTTAAAATAGAAAAATCCCATGAAATCAGTTTATTAAAATACTGATTTCATGGGATTTATGTTTTGTTAGTTTAGTGATTTTCATTTAAAAACTAACTTTTAGGTCAGCCTCTTTTATTTATAATGGCTTGCCTCTTTTAAAAAATGATGATTAATTAAAAATATGCTATATTAAAGCTAACGAAATTAAAGGAGAAAATTGATGCAAGAATCAATCGAAAAAATTAATTTAGTAATCAATGAAGTTAAAAAAGTTGTTTTAGGAAAAGATGATGTTATTAAATTGACGTTAACCTGTTTACTTGCTGGGGGACACGCGTTATTTGAAGATGTCCCAGGAACTGGAAAAACTCTGCTAGTTAAAACGTTAGCCAAAACAATACAAACTGAGTTTACCAGAATACAAGCGACACCTGATTTATTACCAAGTGATATTTTAGGCGTGTCTATTTTTGATATGTCTGAGCAACAATTTGTTTTCCATCCAGGACCAATTTTTACAACGATTTGTTTGGTTGATGAAATCAATCGAACCACACCAAAAACACAATCAGCCTTACTTGAAGCAATGGCAGAAAAACGCGTTACTATAGATAATCATACCTATACACTACCTGATAGTTTTTTTGTATTGGCAACTCAAAATCCTATTGACTATGAAGGAACGTATCATTTACCCGAAGCTCAATTAGATCGTTTTATGATGAAGTTAAGTATAGGATATCCAACGTTTGAAGATGAATTAAAATTAGTAATGGGTGACGATAGAACTAAAGTTAAACTTTTTCCAGTCGTTGATGTATCTGATATTGAACAATTAAAAAAACAAGTTGAAGGTGTTTTTATCAATGAGTTGATAGCAACCTATGCCTTAAAGTTGGTGCATGCTACGAGGCACCATCAAGCCATTGAGCTTGGTGTTAGTCCAAGAGGGAGTAAAGATTTAGTCCAATCGGCTAAAGCATACGCGCTAATTAATGGACGGGACTTTGTTTTACCAGATGATCTACAATATATTTTTCCTTTTGTCGTTTCTCATCGTTTAAAATTTAAACACGTCACGTCAATAGACCAAAATAATATTATACAAGATATCTTAGAAAAAGTTGATATTCCAGTTAAGAGGTGAGTCATGTCGTATAAATTAAAAAATACAGTTAGCATCATCATATGCTTTATTATCTTTCTTATTGTCTTGTGTTACACGCTAATTTTTTTGACAACGGTTGGATGGATATTAACAATGTTCATGCTATTGACTATGATTACTTCATTAATCAGCTTTAAACTGGCAGATGTGAAAAAAGTAGATGTAGAAATTGATAATTACTTACTTATTAATAAAGATGATGTGGTATCAATTAACTTAACGGTTAAAAAAAATACGCCTAAATTTGTTTTTTTTCCTGTGTTGAAAGTTTCAATAGAAGAACTCGATTTTCAAAAATATTTATATGGTTATACTGGAAAAACAAAAACGATGTCACTTCATATAAAAATGACTAAGAGAGGGCATTATGAATTAGCTAACATTGAACTGGTTTCTGGTGATATGTTTTACTTATTGTTGTCTAGTTATCATAAAAAAGTACCAGTTGATTGGTATATACTCCCAAGATACATAAAAAATCCTCAATCTTTAATAGAAATGATTGATTTTTCAGTAGTGGCTAAGCAATTTGGTGATGTGTCATTTAATATAAAAGGATACCGTTCATATAATCATGGTGACTCGATGAAGCAAGTGGATTGGAAAGTCTCAAGTAAACATCAAGAAATAATGGTGAAAGAATTTTCTAACGAAACAGAAGAAGTTCCTGTATTTGTTTTTTTCGGGCAAGCTAGTTTTTATTTTGAAGTATTATTAGATGTGTATTTTTTGTTTTTTGAATCATTTGATACATATTCTACTTCATTTTATTTAATAGGAGATGGCGTAGAAAGTACACCAGTTGAAACTATGACTCCCTTTGCTCTTATTAGAAAAACAGAAACCATTGATTTATCTGTCATTTTAAACAGGATTAATAACGATGTGGTTTTATTTATCCCAGAGATGACAGAATCTATTCAACATAACATTAATATAGTTAGAGCTAGTCAAAACATATCAATACAAGTGATTACCTATAAAGACTTAAAAGAAGGTGGGGATTTGTGATGATTAAGTATTTTAAGGAAAATCTACCTTTAGGCATTTTGACATTTTTTATATTTTCAATTGCACTTAATGAGATAGCGACTGTTTTTGATGTTCAAAATAGCCAAGCAATTTTTTTATTTGTGGGAAGTTTGACAGTGGTAGCCTGTGTGATTCCTTACATCGTGGTACGTTTTCTTTTGTATATACCCATCTATATTTTTAGTTTATATAGTTTATCATTTTCTGGCTATTTTTATTCTTCTTCTTTTTTTATAACTGACTGGATAAGTAATTTACAGGCATTTATAACTAAACAATATACAGAACACTATTCATTAATCGTCATGTCTATTATTTTATTAGTGATTGTTTTAATGATTGAGTGGCAGATATCAACAGAAACAATCACACCCCAGATGGTGTTTTTCGTGGGATATTTGTTGTTTTTAAATGAATTCAACGACCTATCAGTAACTATTCCCATAGTGTTAATTGTTTGTTTATACTTATTAGAGCGATTAGTGGTTGGCAGTGTAATACAAATCAATGTGTTATTCGTGTTAAATATAGCGATTGTTGTCTTTATTGGTTTAATCAGTATTTATGGGCAATCCTCTACTATAAAAAGTTCACTTATTAGTTTGAGTACTCCTTTAAGACAGCGAGTGGATGAAAGCGGGCTTTATAAATTTATTAATGATAATAAATTAAGGTTTATGGCAACGACTGGATTTGGTGAAGATGATAGTTTGTTAGGAGGGCCTGTGAAAGATGATGAAAGTTTAGTTTTTGATGTGAAGCAAAAAAAATCACGGTACTGGCGCGTTGATAGTAAAGCTGAATATACTGGAAAAGGTTGGATAAATTCAGATAGTGGTATACCTGAATTTCAATCAGTTGAGTCATTATTAATTGAGCCATCTGGGTATAAAAATGACTATATGTCTCCCGAAAAAATAACCATGCATTTTTATGACAATGATAATTATTTACCAATATCTTATGGGAAAATAGATTTATCAAAAAATAAGGATCATACCACCTATCAGTATAATGATGTATCAGGACGAGTCAATATGAGTAAAAAGTCAGACTCTGGAGATATTTCTATGACAATCTATTCTCCTATATACACTGAAGAATCCTTAAAAAAGTCAGAACTAGTGATTCCAGATGATCAATATCTTCAGCTACCAGAAGATTTATCTAAAAATATAGAAGAATTAACAAAAGAAATAACACAAGATAAAGACACATTATATGATAAAGTAAAGGCTGTCGAAACACATTTAAAAACATCGAGTGAATATACTTATTCAAAATCAGGTACGCGCCATGTTCCAGATAACTCTGACTATGTCTCATTTTTTTTATTTGAGTCAAAAGTAGGCTACTGTAATAACTTTTCAAGTGCCATGAGCGTGATGTTAAGAACCATTGGTATACCTACTAGATGGGTAAAAGGGTTTAACCAAGGAGAAGTAAGAGAAAGTGATGGAGATGACAAAGTTTATAATATTCGAAATTCCAATGCCCATTCGTGGGTGGAAGTATATTTTGAAGGCAGTGGCTGGGTACCATTTGAGCCCACTCCAAGATTCAATGGAGCTCAGACAGTTGAAACACAGACAGAAGAAATAAAAACAACCCCTTCTAATAGTCAAGAAAAAACGAAAGAATCAACGACTCAAACAGATGAGTCAACCACTCAATCGACAGAAAGCAAGCAAGAAAAACAGGTTAGTTTGTGGACACAAGTAAAACGTCTTATTCAAGATAATACACGTCTTATGAAATTATTAGGTACTATTGTTGCGTGGATATTAATTATTGCGATGATTTTATTCTGTCTGACATACCGCTATTACATCATGCTATGGGTTAGTTTAAACATTCTAAAACAGCCGCTCACTAAAGTCTATTCCATCCTGTTAAAACAAGTAGAAAGCTTTTTACCTAGAGATGTGGGTATGACTTTGACTGCCTATACAGAGGATATTGGACAGAAATATCCTCATATAGAAATAGTTTTTTCTCAGTTTACCCAACTATATGAGAGGATAGTTTACGGATCTAAGGAAGATGAAAGATTAACAACTCAAGAAGCTCAAGATATGTTAAAACTATCTAAGACATTAATTAAATTAAAAAGAATATCTAGCTAAAATCTAGATGTTCAGGTAAATCTGGGACAAATTGACTAGGCGCAATTTCTGTCACGTCTTCATTTAAGGAGACTTCTTTAAATTGACAGGCGTTCACCCAGACACATCCTGATCCAACTAAAGTAATACCAATATTAATGACATCAGCTTGTAGAGGAACATCAAGAACACAAGAATAATAATTCCAGTCAGATGTTTGAGTGATTAATCTATCTTGCATGTTATCAAATGCCAACATATCATAATATTTCGAATCAACTCGAACCCACAAGCCACTAGATCCAGCTGTTAGTTCAGCCTTTAAAAAGGCGGAAAATTTAATCCGTTTATTAAGAAATGTTTTAGCTTTAAATTGTTGCATAATCGTTCCAAACTCTTCTGCTTCAAAATTGTCTGCAATTGAAAATAGTTTGGCTGATTGTTGGCTGATATGTGTCATACTTGAATCAATGTCTATTTGATATTTGCCTCTAGCATTTCCAGATAAAAACCATCCATCTATATTACTATTAGTTTGTTCCATAGCTTCTTCTCCTCGTTTTATAATGGTTTGATGGAGCTTACGATATTTTTTAGGGGGTAAGTTGAATACTTTTCTAAATGCACGTGTAAAAGATTCTTGCGATGTAAATTGAGCCTGTAAAGCAATGTCTAAAATCCTTCTATTTGTGTATTTTAATAAAATAGCTGATTGTATTAATCGTTGTTGTTTAATATAATCATAGAGAGATAATCCGGTTTCATGCTTAAAAAGCCGATGAAAATGATAACTAGAGTACCCTACAAATTCGGATATTTCTTGTAGTGTAAGTTTTGTTGAAATATGTTGCTGGATGTATTTGATGGCTTTAGATACATCGTTGGAATAGTTCATCATCTTTCCTCCTCCATAAAAAAAGTGTAACACAAGAAAACTCAATTTTTTTGACCAATCTTGCTGAAAAAAGGGGATTAAAATATGACAAAACAATTGAATCAAATACTAATGGCTAATCAAGTAATGGAAACAACCCGATGTATTTTGAGGAATATCACGTTAGAAGATATTGATGATATGTATGAGTATTGTCGAGTAGAAGAAGTGAGTAGGTATACCAAATTTAATGCTCATCAGTCAAAAAAAGAAACGAAACGAGTGATAGAGGAAATATTTATCCCAAATTATTTAACGAAATGGGGCATTGTTTTAAAAGAAACCAACAAATTAATTGGAACAATTGATTATATATCGCTTGACGAACATTGTGCTACGATAGGTTATGCTTTATCTCAAAAATTTTGGGGGAGAGGCATTGTTCCAGAAGTGTCTCAAAAATTATTAGAGCTATCGTTTGAAAAGTTAAAATTGAAAGTCGTTTATGCGAGTCATCATCCTTCTAATGTTAGTTCTGGAAAAGTAATGAAAAAAATAGGTATGACTTTATTGGGAAAAGATTATTATTTTGATTTCAAAAATAAACCATTCGTTGAGGTAGTAAAATACGGTATGACGTATGAGGATTATTTCAGTTAAAGATAAAAAGCGTTATCAATTTGTGATTAACGCTTAGTTATCTGTTTTATTTGACAAGTATTTTTCTTATTAAAAAAATAAATCGTCATAAACCAAAGAATACCTATTACTTGTAGAATTCCACCTATTTTAAATGCTAATTGACTATATGACGTGTCGTTAAACAGTGTCATAATGATAAGTGATAAGCCAATTAATAATTTTGAGGGCAATGTTTTTTTACAATGACATCCCATAATTAATCTCCTTATTATATTATACTATACAGGGTATCACATTTTGATAGAAATGCATAACGTAAAGGAAAAAAATATGATGAATAAGAAAGTAACAATAAAAGATGTCGCAAAATATTCGGGAGTATCTATTACGACAGTCTCTCAAATATTAAATGGAAAAAATAGACAATTTCATCCAGATACAGTAAAAAAAGTTATGACTGCACGGGATGCATTAGGATATGAACCGGATTATTTTGCGCGCCGAATGGTGATGAAAAAGAGTCAAACAATAGGTATTATCGTACCAGATATAACGAATCCATTTTTTGCAACGTTAGTAAAAGGAATAGAAGATGTATTATTTAGTGCAGGTTTTATGACTATATTATGCAACGTAGATATGAATTTAGATAAAGGAAAAAAAGCTATCGAAGCGCTCAATCATCGAGGAGTCGATGGATTGATTTTAGCCAGTTCTGGTATTTCTTTAAATGAATTATCAAATCAAGAGCTATTTCAAAAGATTCCATTAATCGAATTAGATCGACAAGTTACGACCAAAACCATTGATTCTGTTAGGACGGACGATTACCAAGGAGGAATGTTGGTTGCTGAATTATTAAATAGATACCAACATACATCTGTAGCAGCTTTATTTCCTGAAAAAACTAGCCCAAATATTTTAAAAAGATATCAAGGATTTTTAGAAAACTTTGAAGGAGACGTTCAGTTTTTCCCAACAGAGTTGTCAAAAATAAGTGGTAAAAATCAAGTTAAACAACTATTAAAGACTAACGTAACAGCTATTTTTGCTGCTAATGATGAAATTGCATTTGGTGTTTATACTGGATTAACCGATGCTGGTAAACAAGTCCCAAGAGACTATAGTGTAGTGGGGTATGATAATATCGAAATGAGTGAATATGTCTCACCAGGATTAACAACAATCTCTCAACCTATTTTTGAGCTAGGACAACAGACAGCAAATACTCTTATAAGTCGGATAGAGTCCCCTAATGAAGAATCTTCAGAAATTATATTACCAGTCTCATTAGTAGAACGTTTTTCTGTAGCACACCCTTGAAAACTATTTCAAAGTGTGCTATATTTTTTTCGAAAGATAAATTAAAACGTTTTACTAAAACGTTTTAATTAAAAATGAATAGGGGGAACTGTGTGATGAATCATGTAACGATTATAGGGAGTATTAACCTTGATACAACTTTACGAGTTAAAGAAATGGCTAAGCCAGGAGAAACAATTCATGCAATGGAACATTTTACTGCTGGTGGTGGAAAAGGTGCTAATCAAGCTGTAGCTAGCAAGCGTTCAGGAGCGCAAACATCTTTTATTGGTGCTGTAGGAAACGATGCTGCCGGAAAAGTGATGTTAGAATTACTTGAAGGTGAAGAAATAGATGTTTCTGGAATTACAACCATTGATAATGAATCAACAGGTCAAGCGTTTATTACGGTCGATGAATCAGGTGAAAATAGTATCATGATTTATGCTGGAGCCAATAACAAGATTGATGGTGCCATGGCCAATGAATATGAATCCACTATTTCATCGAGTGACTTTTTAATTTCACAGTTTGAAAGTGCTATCACTGGAACAGTCGAATCTTTTAAATTAGCCAAGAAATCAAACGTAAAGACTATCTTAAATCCTGCACCAGCTGTGAAAGATATATCAAAAGAACTATTAGCATTGACAGATATAATCATTCCAAACGAGACAGAAACTGAACTAATTACGGGGGTTACTCTAACTGATGATACATCAATAAAACTTGCCGCAAAAAAATTACACGATTTAGGCATTGAGGTAGTGATTATCACATTAGGTCGTCGTGGTGCATATTTTGATTATAATAACCATTGTGGATTTGTCCCAGCATATAAAGTTAAAGCAGTTGATACGACTGCTGCTGGAGATACATTTATTGGAGCTTTAGCTAGTCGGTTAGAAACTGATTTTTCTAATATTGCTGAAGCGATTGATTATGGAAATAAGGCCTCATCGCTTACTGTTCAAAGATACGGGGCACAACCTTCCATACCATTTGAAAATGAAATAAAGGAGATTAACTAATGAAAAAATCAGCTGTTATTAATAGCGAAATATCAAAAGTTATTGCTAATATGGGTCATTTTGACTTGTTAAGTATTGGAGATGCTGGTATGCCAGTGCCACGTGATACTAAAAAAATTGATCTAGCAGTAACAAATGGCGTTCCGAGTTTTTTAGATGTGTTAGATAATGTTTTAGAAGAACTTGAGGTACAGAAAATTTTCCTAGCTGAAGAAATTAAGACAGCTAATCCAACTGTTTTATTAAGCATTGAAGAAAGATTCAAAGATGTACCTATTGAATTCATACCTCATAATGATATGAAGGGAAAATTGTCTGAAACACATGCATTTATTCGTACAGGTGAAATGACACCTTACGCAAATATATTATTGGAAAGTGGCGTAACATTTTAATTAAAACATTTACCAGGGGGATTTTTTAAAAATGACAGCATTATTGATAGGGTTAGGACCATTACTAGGTTGGGGTTTATACCCAACGATTGCTTCAAAAATTGGCGGAAAGCCAGTCAATCAGATAGTAGGTTCTACACTAGGTACACTGATTTTTGCGATTATATTATTTTTTGTCAATGATGTAACATTACCAACAAGCATGGATTTGGTTCTTGGTATTTTATCTGGCATCGGTTGGGCAAGTGCTCAAATATTGACATTTAAATCGTTTGAGCTAGTGGGTTCATCAAGAGCTATGCCCATTACAACTGCATTTCAATTGATAGTGGCTTCTTTATGGGGAGTGGTTCATCTAGGCAATTGGCCGACAATGATAGATAAGTTGGTTGGCGTTTTAGCACTTGTATTGATTATTATTGGTGCCAGATTAACGGTTTGGTCAGAGAAAAAAGATACAACGGAAACAAATAATATTAAAAAAGCTGTAATAATTTTAGCGATTGGTGAAATAGGGTATTGGTTGTATTCTGCTGCACCACAAGAAACAAGTCTAACTGGTTTAAGTGCTTTTCTACCTCAAGCTATTGGTATGGTTTTAGTAGCGGTTGTTTATAGTTTGATAATAGCTGTGAAAGAAAAAGAGAATGCTTTAACACAAGTTGTATCATATAAACAAATAATTTCAGGCTTTTTCTTTGCTTTTGCTGCTCTTACTTATTTGATATCAGCTCAACCTAATATGAATGGTCTTGCAACAGGGTTTATTTTATCCCAAACTTCTGTTGTTTTAGCAACGTTAACTGGTATATGGGTTTTAGGACAAAAGAAAACATCGAAAGAAATGAAAATAACTATTTTAGGACTTGTTTTAATTCTAGTTGCAGCAACTTTAACAGTGATAGTATAAAAAAACGAGGCTGACCCAAAAGTCTTAAAATAGAAAAATCCCATGAAATCAGTTTATTAAAACACTGACTTCATGGGATTTCTGTTTTGTTAGTTTAGTGATTTTCATTTAAAAACTTACTTTTGGGTCAGCCTCGTTTTTTTAATGTTTAAATAAAGAGATAAAGTCATCATTTGATATTTTTTGATCAAAATCGATATCATCTACAATTAAAGTTGGAACAAAACGAATGTTAGCATCTATTGTTTCTTTAACAATATTTTGCAACATAGTCGTGTTGTCTTGTTTTTTTAAGCCTAACGTTGATTCGGCAAATGTCTCAACTTCTTTAACAGAATCTAAGTTGCCCCACTCACTTTGTGTGGCGTAAATTTTAGTGATTATCTCTATGGCAGAATCATCTGTAGGGACATACTGATGCATAACGTTCCCTAACATTAAGCTAGGTGATGTTTTGTTAAATAATTTAATCACGTAATGAAGATTATCAATAGATACTTCATGCGAGATTAAGTCTAATTTTTCTTCCCACCATTGTTTACAGTATGGACAACGTAGGTTCACAAATTCGATTAAGACATTTTGTGCTTGTTCATTGCCGATTTTAATGCCAACAGAGCTATTTACCTTTGATGTATCTATTTGACTAGTACTCATAAAATATCTCCTTATTTAAGTGCTGCACTATTTACCATAACTTCGTCAATTAAGCCATATTCTTTAGCATCTTCTGCTGACATAAAGTTATCTCTATCAGTATCTTTTTCGATTACTTCGATTGGTTGTCCAGTGTTTTCAGCTAGAATTTTATTTAGGCGTTCTCTGGTATTAAGAATGTGACGAGCAGCAATTTCAATTTCAGTTGCTTGTCCTTGTGCTCCTCCTAAAGGTTGATGAATCATGATCTCCGCATTTGGTAAAGCAAAACGTTTCCCTTTAGTTCCAGAAGATAATAGGAAACTTCCCATTGAAGCAGCCATTCCAAGTACGATTGTTTGAATATCTGATTTAACAAAATTCATTGTGTCATAGATTGCAAGACCTGCTGAAACACTTCCACCTGGTGAGTTAATATAAAGATAGATGTCTTTTTCTGGATCTTGTGCATCTAAAAATAATAACTGTGCAATGACACTGTTTGCGACGTTATCATCAATAGGACCGCTTAACATAATAATACGATCTTTTAGTAAACGAGAATAAATGTCATAAGCACGTTCACCTCTAGCAGATTGTTCAATAACTGTTGGTATTAAATTCATATAAATTCCTCCTATAAGTAACGCTACTTGTATTATTTTAACACACTCTTTTTAATCTACCTAGAATTTAGCGCAAAAAAGGTCAACAAAGGTCAAAAAAATTAAAAGTAAATAAAAAGGACATCTGTCCTCAAAAATAGTGTGCTAAAATATGATATACTTTCATAAAACAAAAGCAACACGCCCTAAGGGAATCGAACCCCCGTCTCAAGAACCGGAATCTTGCGTGATATCCACTACACTAAGGGCGCATCTACTTGTACTAGTTTACCAAAAAAAACTTAAATAGCAAGATGAATTGGAGGAAAAGATAATGAAGTTTACGCAAAATCTTCGACAAGGTCAAAGCCAGATCCAAACTCAAAAGCTTGCAATGACACAACAACTTCAACAATCAATAAAGATGCTGCAATTTGGTACAGAAGAACTCCTAACTTTTTTAAACGAAAAAACGCTGGAAAATCCACTAATTGATGTAACCGTTACCGAAATGGATTTTCCAATATTAGAATCAAGTTATTCTACTAATGGACAAGATGATGGCAAAATGGATTGGATGAATCAAATTCCAGAAAGTACTCAATCATTATTTCATTATCTTATTGAACAAATCCATTTAAATTATCGAGATACACCATTAAGGAAGCTAAGTTTGTTTTTAGTAGAGTTTATCGATACAAATGGTTATTTAACATTATCTATAGAAGAAGCAACAAAAATAACGCAAGCCTCGTATATTGAAGTATTAGATGCACTCACGTTAATACAGATGTTAGAACCAGCTGGAGTTGGGGCTAGGAGACTGCAAGAATGTTTAATGCTTCAAACCGAGAGAGATGATGAAGCACCTAACCAAGCTTATCTAGTCCTTGAAGAATACTTTGACGAGTTAGCAAACCGTAAATGGCAAAGAATTGAAAAAAAATTAGGGATTAGTTTATCAGATATACAAGAAATATTTGACTATATTAAAAAATTAGATCCAAATCCTGGAACAATATGTCAATCGTATGAAAATAGCCTGATATATCCTGATTTGGTGGTTAAAGTAGATAAAAAAAATAAGAATATTTCTGTTTCATCTACTAAAGTAGGAAAACCTAAAGTCAGTTTTCAATCAAGTTATTTTGAAAAAATGTCACGAGAAGGTGGAAAAGAAGTAGAAACGTATTTAAAGGAAAAAAAATCAGAATTTGAATGGATAAAGAAATCTTTAGAGCAACGTGGCGATACAATACTCAGAGTTGGGGAAGAGATTGTTAAAAAGCAATCTGATTTTTTCTTTGAAAGTACGCATCCTCTTAAACCGATGAAGCTGAAAGATTTAGCCACTGAACTATCGTTACATGAATCAACTATAAGCCGAGCAGTTAATGGTAAATATCTGACAACAGATTTTGGTGTGTTTGAATTGCGTAGTTTCTTTACGACAGGGTTAGAACAAAAAAATTCGGAAAGTTTTGTGGCAACTAGCAGGATAAAAGAAACAATAAAAGAGTTAATTAATAGTGAAAATAAAGCCAAACCTTTGTCAGATCAAAAAATTGTAAATTATCTACATGAACAAGGAATCGATATCTCTCGGCGGACTGTTGCCAAGTACCGAGAAGAATTGGGGATTCAATCTTCATCGAAACGAAAGAGATTTGATGATTAATATAAAAAAGTTGAGTGTCAGACTTGTATTATTTATCAAGACTTGTTATTATAAGCGTGTAAGGGTTGGACGAAATAGTTAAGTATTTTGCATCAGCCCTATAAAAATACAATATGTGGGTCAAAAAAAGTCTACATTGGACTTTAAATGTCCCTGAGGTTGGGGAGTATAATCTATGAGCAATGATTTTGATATTATTGAACAGATTGCTCCTGACATGATTCAAGTGATTGAACAACGGTTTCGTATATTACGGAATATCTATTGGAATCAACCAGTTGGACGAAGAAAGTTATCTGAAAAGGTAAATTTAACTGAGCGGATACTTCGAAGTGAAACAGAAGTTTTAAAACAGCTAAGTTTGATAGAGGTATCTAAAATTGGGATGTCGCTTACTGAAAAAGGGTTAAGTCTTTATAGTGATTTAGAAATAGTCATGGCAGAGCAAACGGGCAATCGTGTCCTTGAAAAAAAACTTGCAAGTAAACTTGGAATCGAAAGGTGTTTGATTACACCAGGAGATAGCGATGTTGAAAGCAAGGTGTTAGAAAAATTTGGAGAATTAATTTCCGATATTCTTTCGGCACGTTTACCAGATGGTGAAAATGTAATTGCCGTTATGGGTGGGACAACAATGGCAACAGTTAGTCAATCCATGTACAAACTAGAAACACCTGAAAGACATAATATTTTTGTTCCAGCAAGAGGAGGGATTGGTGAAACTATCCAAACTCAAGCTAATTCTATAAGTGCAACCATGGCAGAACAAACTGGTGGTGAATTTAAAGTTCTATATGTTCCAGAGCAAGTCAGTTCTGAAACTTATGAGTTACTTTTACATGAACCGACAGTCCAGCGTGTTTTGGAATTGATTTCTAAATCGAACGTTGTCATTCACAGTATAGGAAGAGCACTCCATATGGCAAAACGCCGTAACATGAGTGCAAGTGATTTAGCAATGCTTTCTAATGAAGGAGCAGTTGCCGAATCGTTTGGTTACTTCTTCAACCAAGACGGAGAGGTCGTCTATAAAATACCTCGAATCGGTCTTCAAATGAAAGATCTTCAAAAAATACCGTATGTGATTGCCGTTGCTGGTGGTAAAACAAAAGCTCGTGCAATTGAAGCATACATCAAAAACGCTCCTAAACAAACGTGGCTAATCACAGATGAGGGAGCTGCTAAACAGATTTTAAAAGAGGAAACTCTTTAAAATAAATAAATTTTTTTCGATTTTCTAAAGGAGGAAATCTCACATGACAGTTAAAGTAGGTATTAATGGTTTTGGACGTATCGGACGCTTAGCATTCCGTCGTATTCAAGAAGTTGAAGGATTAGAAGTTGTAGCAATCAATGACTTAACAGATGCACAAATGTTGGCTCATTTATTAAAATATGATACAACTCAAGGACGTTTCAATGGTGACGTTGAAGTTCATGACGGATTTTTCAAAGTAAACGGAAAAGAAGTTAAAGTAACTGCTAACGCTAACCCAGCTGAATTACCATGGGGAGAATTAGGCGTAGACATCGTTTTAGAATGTACTGGATTCTTTACATCTAAAGAAAAAGCAGAATTACATTTACAAGCTGGTGCTAAACGTGTTGTTATCTCTGCTCCTGGTGGAAATGACGTTCCAACAATCGTTTATAACACTAACCATGAAATCTTAACTGGTAAAGAAACAGTTATCTCAGGTGCTTCATGTACAACAAACTGTCTTGCACCAATGGCAGACGCATTAAACAAAAACTTTGGTATTGTTGAAGGGTTAATGACAACAATTCACGCATATACTGGTGACCAAATGACATTAGATGGACCACATCCAAAAGGTGACTTCCGTCGTGCTCGTGCAGCGGCTGAAAACATCGTACCAAACACAACTGGTGCTGCTAAAGCAATCGGTTTAGTTATTCCAGAATTAAATGGAAAATTAGACGGAGCTGCTCAACGTGTTCCTGTTGCAACTGGTTCTTTAACTGAATTAGTTACAGTTTTAGACAAACAAGTTACTGTTGAAGAAGTTAACGAAGCAATGGAAAAAGCTGCTAACGAATCTTACGGTTACACAATCGACCCAATCGTATCTTCTGATATCGTTGGTATGACTTACGGATCATTATTTGATGCAACTCAAACTAAAGTTATGACAGTTG
This sequence comes from Vagococcus sp. JNUCC 83, assembly GCF_053667615.1. Classification (NCBI taxonomy): domain Bacteria; kingdom Bacillati; phylum Bacillota; class Bacilli; order Lactobacillales; family Enterococcaceae; genus Vagococcus; species Vagococcus sp. JNUCC 83. The sequence goes on from NZ_CM132204.1 coordinate 555,806, forward strand.
GCGACAAACAATTAGTTAAAACTGTTTCTTGGTATGATAACGAAATGTCATACACTGCTCAATTAGTTCGTACTTTACAATACTTTGCATCATTAGCTTAATCTTAATACACCCTATCAAGATTATCGAAGCGGGGAAGCAATCGCGCTTTCTCGCTTTTTTTGTTAATTCAATAAGGAGGCGTCAATAAGCATGGCAAAAAGAACAGTTGAAGATTTAGAATTAAATGGTAAAAAAGTCTTAATACGTGTTGATTTTAACGTTCCAATTAAAGATGGAAAAATTACAAATGATAACCGTATTGTTGCTGCTTTACCAACAATTAATTACGTTATCGAACATGGAGGAAAAGCAATTCTTTTCTCTCATTTAGGTCGTGTAAAAACTGAAGAGGATAAAGAGGGCAAATCATTAGAACCAGTTGCTGCTCGCCTATCAGAATTACTAGATAAACCAGTTTCTTTCGTACCTGAAACTCGTGGCGCTGAACTTGAAAAAGCAATCAGTGAAATGAAAGATGGCGATGTGTTAGTGGTTGAAAACACTCGTTTTGAAGATGTTGATGGCAAAAAAGAAAGCAAAAATGATCCAGAATTAGGTAAATACTGGGCTTCATTAGGTGATGTATTTGTAAATGATGCGTTTGGTACGGCTCATAGAGCGCACGCTTCAAACGTAGGTATTGCATCTAACTTACCTTCAGCGGCAGGTTATTTAATGGAAAAAGAAATCAAATTTATCGGTGAAGCCGTAGATAATCCTAAACGTCCATTTGTGGCAATTTTAGGTGGAGCAAAAGTTTCTGATAAAATTGGTGTCATTGAAAACTTAATTGACAAAGCGGATAAAATTCTTATTGGTGGTGGGATGACTTATACATTCTACAAAGCTCAAGGGAAAAATATCGGTAAATCAATTTGTGAACCAGACAAAGTTGATTTAGCAAAAGAATTACTTGAAAAAGCAAACGGAAAAATTATCTTACCAGTGGATACAGTATGTGCACCAGACTTTGATAATGATGCACCAACTGAAATTCATGAAAGTAATATTCCTGATAACTTAGAAGGATTAGATATTGGTCCAAAAACAATTGAATTATTCACTAAAGAACTACAAGGTGCTAAAACAGTTGTTTGGAATGGTCCAATGGGAGTCTTTGAATTACCTACATTTGCTAAAGGTACAATTGGTGTATGTGAAGCAATCGCAAACTTAAAAGATGCTACGACTATTATTGGTGGTGGAGATTCAGCAGCTGCTGCAATTCAATTAGGATTTGCTGATAAATTCACTCATATTTCAACAGGTGGTGGCGCATCACTTGAGTACCTTGAAGGTAAAAAATTACCAGGTGTAGAATCTATCTCAGATAAATAAGACTAATTAAGGAGTCGAGAACATGCGTAAACCTATTATTGCAGGAAACTGGAAAATGAACAAAACTGTTTCAGAAGCACGTGATTTTGCTGAAGCAGTAAAAAATAAAATCCCAAGTAACGATGTAGTGGATTCAGTGATTGGTGCACCAACTTTATTTTTAACAGATTTAGTTGATATTGCTAAAGGAACTGATTTAAAAATTGCCGCACAAAACTGTTACTTTGAAGACAATGGAGCGTTCACTGGTGAAACTTCTCCAGCAGCTCTAGAAGATTTAGGTGTTGACTATGTGATTATTGGTCATTCTGAACGTCGTGAGTATTTCCACGAAACTGATGAAGATATCAATAAAAAAGCAAAAGCAATCATCGCTCACAACATGACACCAATCGTATGTTGTGGTGAATCTTTAGAAACTTATGAAGCAGGTAAAACTGCTGAATGGATTAAAGGACAAATTACTGCAGCATTAGAAGGTTTAACAGCTGACCAAGTATCTAACTTAGTTATTGCTTATGAACCAATCTGGGCTATTGGAACTGGTAAATCTGCTGACGCAACAATCGCTGATAATATCTGTGGTGTTGTTCGTCAAACAGTTGCAGATCTTTATTCAGATGACGTAGCTGGAAAAGTTCGTATTCAATATGGTGGATCAGTTAAACCTGAAAATATCGCTGAATACATGGCTAAAGAAAATGTTGACGGAGCACTTGTAGGTGGCGCAAGCTTACAACCTGATTCATTCTTAGCATTATTGGAGGCATTAAACTAATATGGAAAAAGCACCAGTAGCAATTATTATATTAGATGGTTATGGTAAACGTGATGAAGTTACAGGTAATGCTGTTGCACAAGCGAATACACCTAACTTTGATCGTTATTGGAATAACTATCCTCACAACACATTAAAAGCATCTGGTTTAGATGTAGGATTACCTGATGGTCAAATGGGAAACTCTGAAGTTGGACACACTAATATTGGTGCGGGCCGTATAGTTTATCAAAGTTTAACTCGTATTGACAAAGCAATCGAGGACAAAGAGTTTCAAACAAATGTTGCCCTAAATAATGGGATTCAACATGCGTTAGACAATGACTCTGCGCTTCATTTATTTGGTCTATTATCTGATGGTGGGGTTCATAGTCATCAAAACCATTTATACGCCCTTTTAAAAATGGCAAAAGATAGCGGCGTAAAAGAAACTTACGTACATGCTTTCTTAGATGGTCGTGACGTAGCACCAACTTCAGCTTATGGCTACATGGAAGAATTACTTAAAGTCATGAAAGAATTAGATTACGGAAAAGTTGCGACAGTTTCTGGACGTTTCTATGCAATGGATAGAGATAAACGTTGGGAACGTGTAGCAAAAGCTTATGAAGCAATTGTTGATGGCCTTGGCGTGAAAGCGACTGATCCATTACAAGCTATCCAAGAATCTTATGATAATAAAGTAAATGATGAGTTCTTAGTGCCAGTTGTAATTGAAGAAAACGGTAAGCCAGTCGGACAAGTAAAAGATGATGATTCTGTTATTTTCTTTAACTTTAGACCAGACCGCGCCATTCAATTATCAAATGCTTTTACTGATAAAGAGTGGGAACACTTTGAACGTAAAAATCATCCTGAAAATGTTAAATTTGTGACAATGACTTTATATAATCCAAGCATTGTAGCAGAAGTAGCATTTCCTCCAATTGAAATGAAAAATGTGATAGGAGAAGTATTATCAGATGCAGGCTTAAAACAATTAAGAATTGCTGAAACTGAAAAATACCCTCACGTAACATTCTTTATGAATGGTGGTCGTAACGAAGAATTTCCAGGCGAAAGTCGTATCTTAATCAACTCACCAAAAGTTGAAACATATGACTTACAACCTGAAATGAGTGCTTATGAAGTAACAGACGCGTTACTTGCAGATATTAAAGCAGATAAACATGATGCGATTATCTTAAACTTTGCCAACCCTGATATGGTAGGTCATTCAGGTATTTTAGAAGCAGCGATTAAAGCCATTGAAGCTGTTGATGAATGTTTAGGTAAAGTGGTAGATGCAATCATTGCTAAAGGTGGAGCTGCTATCATATTTGCCGATCATGGTAACTCAGAAACAATGACAACACCAGAAGGAAACCCACATACAGCTCATACGACTGTACCAGTCCCTGTAATTGTTACAAAAGCTGGCGCAACTCTTAGAGATGGTGGTCGTTTAGCAGATGTGGCTCCAACAATGTTAGATCTTTTAGGTATTGAAAAACCTGAAGAGATGACAGGTGAGTCATTAATTAAATAATTCACGGGCTTTTAATTGAAAGTATACGTGAAAATGGTACAATGATTATGGAAGATTCCTTCCATAGCTATAAAAACAATATTCCTAAAGGAGAGAAATGTTAATGTCAATTATTACAGATATTTATGCTCGCGAAGTCTTAGATTCACGTGGTAACCCAACTATTGAAGTAGAAGTTTACACAGAAAGTGGTGCTTTTGGTCGCGGTATGGTGCCTTCTGGTGCGTCAACTGGTGAACACGAAGCTGTTGAATTACGTGATGGAGATAAATCTCGTTATTTAGGTAAAGGTGTTTTAAAAGCTGTTGATAACGTAAATAACATCATCGCAGAACAATTAATTGGTTACGACGTAAGAGACCAAATGGGAATTGACCGTCGTATGATCGAATTAGACGGAACTCCAAACAAAGGAAAATTAGGAGCTAACGCTATTTTAGGTGTGTCTATTGCATGTGCTCGCGCTGCAGCTGACTACTTAGAAGTACCTTTATATCATTACTTAGGAGGATTTAATACTAAAGTATTACCTACTCCAATGATGAATATCATTAATGGTGGTTCTCACTCTGATGCACCAATTGCTTTCCAAGAATTTATGATTGTTCCTGTAGGAGCTCCTACATTTAAAGAAGCTTTACGTTGGGGTGCTGAAGTATTCCACGCATTAGCTAAAATCTTAAAATCTCGTGGATTAGAAACTTCTGTTGGTGATGAAGGTGGATTTGCCCCTCGTTTTGAAGGAACAGAAGACGGTGTTGAAACAATTTTAGAAGCAATCAAAGCTGCTGGATATGTTCCAGGAAAAGACATTAGAATTGGTTTTGACTGTGCTGCTTCAGAATTCTACGAAAATGGTGTATATGACTATACTAAATTTGAAGGCGAAGGTGCTGCAAAACGTACTGCTGCTGAACAAGTAGATTACTTAGAAGAATTAGTTAACAAATACCCAATCATCACTATTGAAGATGGTATGGATGAAAACGACTGGGATGGTTGGAAACTATTGACTGAACGTTTAGGCGAAAAAGTTCAATTAGTTGGTGACGATTTATTCGTTACAAACACTGAAATTCTTTCTCGTGGTATTGAAATGGGCGTAAGTAACTCAATCTTAATCAAAGTTAACCAAATTGGTACATTAACAGAAACATTTGATGCTATCGAAATGGCTAAAGAAGCTGGATTTACAGCTGTTGTATCTCACCGTTCTGGTGAAACTGAAGATTCAACAATTGCTGATATCGCAGTTGCAACAAACGCTGGACAAATCAAAACTGGTTCTCTTTCTCGTACTGACCGTATTGCTAAATACAATCAATTATTACGTATTGAAGACCAATTAGGTGAAGTTGCTGAATACAAAGGTTTAGCTTCATTCTACAACTTAAAAAACAAATAATTAAAAGTTTAAATAAAGCTTATTCTAATGGAATTAAAACTGTTCGGACGTAATGAAGACTCTTCTTTTGAAGGGTCTTTTTTTATATAAATGATACCAATTTTTATTAGTTATAGACATGATATGTATTGTTAAATAAGGAATACGTCTATTTAGAAATACAGAACTTTTTATTTTTTTTTATAATAATTTGGATAAAGGAAGTTGAATTATGTAAATTAAAGATGTTTTAGAAGAGTTTTGATTAGTTTATCGATTATTTTGACAATTAAAAAATAGTTTATCAAAATTTTATGATAGAATTTTTACAGTGAATAAAAAAGGAGGCTGATGTATGGCAATCTTAGAAAAATTAAACGGTTTGGGCAATACAACACCAAATGAAAAAGCATTAATTGATTATATATTGACTCATTCCAAAGAAGTTATTGAATTATCACCCAAGGAGTTATCGGAAAAGTCGTTTGTTTCGATTGCAACGGTTTATAGATTACTAAAAAAGATTAATCAACCTGGATTTAATGAGTTTAAAGTGGCTTTAGCACAGTCTATATCCGATGAGTCAAGTGATTTACATCAGATAAATATTGACTATCCAATTAACAAATTAGAGTCTACGGAATCAATGATTGAAGCGATGGATAAACTTTATCAGAAAACGTTATTAGAGACGAAAAAAATGAGTCATGCTTCTTCTTTAAAAGAAGCAGTAGATTTAATGCTTCAAGCCAAACAAGTAGATATATATACATCAGCTGGTAATATATATTTTGCACAAAATTTTCAGTTTCAAGTACAAGAAATAGGACATGTGATACAAGTTCCCGAAGAAGATTATCTACAACGTTTATATGCGGCAAATAGTACACCTGAACATGTCGCTCTAGTCATTTCTTACGGAGGAAGAGCACATACAACACAAGCAGTTGTTGAATTATTAGTAAACAATCAGACGCCGATTATTTTGATAACATCAGCTCAACAAAACCGATTAGTCGAATATGCTGATATTAAACTTTATATGAGTTCCGTTGAAAATCATTATAATAAATTGTCGTCATTTTCGACACGATTTTCACTATTAATGACTCTTGATTTATTATATGCAGAACTATTTAGTCGAGATTATGAAAGAAATTTAGAGTATAAAGTAACAAATTATCAGAAAATGAATACTGATTTGATATAAATCTATCATGTTTGACTAGAGTTTAAAAAGAAATTGATAGAACTTTATCAATATGTTTCAAATTAAACTATAACTAAAAAAGTCGTGATAATATTATCTTGTAAAGGAGATGATTTATTTGAAAACAGTTGTATTAGATATAGATGGAACACTTTTAAACTCACAAAAAGAAATTTCTGCAAAAACAAAAGAGTGTTTGATTAATTTACAAAAAAATGGGAACAAATTAATTTTAGCTTCAGGTAGACCTACTACAGGAATGACTGATTTAGCGAAACAGTTAAAAATGGATGAACATCATGGTTTGCTTGTTTCATACAATGGATCAAAAGTGATTGACTGTTCAAATAATGAGGAACTTTTCAATCAAGCAATGAGTATAGAAGATGGCAAAGCTGTACTAGAGCATATGAAACAATTTGATGTCTCACCAATGATTGATAAAGATGATTATATGTATGTAAATGATGTGTTTGGTTGTGTCATAGACTATAAAGGTTCATTACTTAATATCATTGAATATGAGTCTAGGGGTGGAAATTATAAATTATGTGAAAAAGAAGACCTTGCTAGATTCTTAGATTATCCGATTAATAAAATTCTAACGGCTGGAGATCCAGATTATTTAACTTCTGTTTATGAACAAATGATGGCCCCGTTTAAAGAAAAACTGAATTGTGTTTTTACAGCAGATTTTTACTTTGAATTTACAGCTAAAGGCATTGATAAGGCTAAAGCATTGGATACAGTGCTTCGACCATTAAACATTTTTCCAGAAGATATGATTGCATTTGGAGATGGCCACAATGATAAAACGATGTTGGATTATGCCGGTATTGGTGTAGCGATGGAAAATGCAGTGGATGATTTAAAACAAGGTGCTGATGCAATAACACTCTCTAATGATATGGATGGCATTGCACATTTTTTAAATAAAATAGATAATTAGGCAGATAAATTGGTGGTTTAATGAAAGTATGTTACACTTTTTATAGTTACTTAAAGTAAGTAAAAGGTGGTGCTGTATGAAAAACATACTAAAAATATTTTTAATGTTGGCTATTTTATCAGGTTGTTCGAAAGGAAATGTTCAGTCAAATGATAGTGAATCGTCCAGTTTATATGATTCACGTGTAGTCAGACAAAGTAGTGAGACTTCAAGTAAGGTTGACTCTCGAACAAAGGAGAGTACTATGACATATCAGAGTGGATCATTGATTCAAGCGGTAGAAACTAAAAACATAGATCAAGTCGAAAAAATACTATCAAGTGATAGTTATCCTATTGACGAACAAAATGAAAAAGGTGAGACTCCCTTATTAATAGCGACACATAACAATGATGTTGATATTGCTAAGAAGCTGATCGATGCAGGAGCAGATGTGAATAAACAAGATAATATAGAAGATAGTCCTTATCTATATGCAGCTGCACAAGGTAAGACGGAAATTTTAGATTATATTATAGAAAATACTGAACCTGATCAATCTATTTACAATCGATTTGGAGGGAATTCTATCATACCGGCTGCTGAAAAAGGACATTTGGACAATGTAAAAATACTGTTAGATGATGGTAAGGTAGATATCAACCATCAAAATAATTATGGTTATACTGCGTTAATAGAAGCAGTCGCTTTAAGAGATGGTTCAAAAGTCTATCAACAAATCGTTTCTGAACTGTTAAAAAATGGAGCTGATAAAACATTAAAAGATAATTCAGGACGAACAGCAGAAGATTATGCTTCAGAGAAGGGCTATGAAACTATTCTGAAACTATTAAAACAATATTAAAATATGTTATCAAAATGACCGTTTGAGTATATGAAAACAATACTTTTAATGGTCATTTTGTTTAAGAGTTAGAAATTTTCAAAGAAATATCCCTTAATCGCCCCTTTTTTTTCTTAAAGAGTTTTATTTTTCATAAACAAATGATAGAATGTATAAGATGACCTTATTATGTAAGATGTCAGTACTTCTAGGAGAATAAGGATGAGAGGGTAGGAATAAATTCATGGCTAATTTTTTAAAGCAATTAATTGAAAATGATAAAAAAGATTTAAAACGATTAGGGCATATGGCTGATAATATTGATAAATTAGCACCACAAATGTCAGAACTAACAGATGAACAACTTAAGGCAAAAACAGAGGAATTTAAAGGGCGTTATACAAAAGGTGAAACGTTAGATGATTTACTTTTTGAAGCTTTCGCAGTTGTAAGAGAAGCAGCAAAACGTGTTTTAGGTCTGTTTCCATATAAAGTACAAATGATGGGTGGTATCGTATTACACGAAGGCGGTATTCCTGAGATGAAAACCGGTGAAGGTAAAACATTGACTGCCACAATGCCAGTGTATTTAAATGCATTGTCAGGTGAAGGGGTACACGTTGTTACAGTAAATGAGTATTTATCAACACGTGATGCAAGTGAAATGGGTGAATTATATAATTTCCTTGGCCTAACGGTAGGTTTGAATATCAATTCAAAATCTTCGGATGAAAAACGTTTAGCTTATGCTTGTGATATTACTTATTCAACAAACAATGAGTTAGGATTTGACTATCTAAGAGATAACATGGTTGTTTATAAGGAACAAATGGTTCAACGACCATTAAACTTTGCCGTGGTAGATGAGGTCGATTCAATTTTAATTGATGAGGCAAGAACACCATTAATTATTTCTGGACAAGCGGAAAAATCAACAGCTTATTATACAAGAGTTGACAATTTTATTAAAACACTTTCTGAAGAGGAAGATTATAAAATAGATGTTCAATCAAAAACAATTAGTTTAACAGAACAGGGAATTAATAAAGCAGAAAAATATTTTGACGTTGAAAACCTTTATGATATTGAAAACACGTCATTGACACATTACATAGATCAATCACTTCGAGCTAACTATATCATGTTACGTGATATTGATTACGTGGTGCAAGAAGGAAAAGTATTAATTGTTGACCAATTTACTGGACGTATTATGGATGGACGTCGTTATTCAGATGGTCTTCACCAAGCAATTGAAGCCAAAGAGGGCGTAGAAATTGAAGATGAAACAAAAACAATGGCAAACATTACTTTCCAGAACTATTTCCGTATGTATAAAAAATTATCTGGTATGACAGGTACAGCCAAAACAGAAGAAGAAGAATTTAGAGAAATCTATAACATGCAAGTTATTCAGATTCCGACAAATAAACCAATTATTCGTGATGACAGAGCAGATTTATTATATCCAACACTATCAAGTAAGTTCCAAGCAGTTGTAAAAGATATTAAAACTCGTCATGAAAATGGACAACCTGTATTGGTGGGAACAGTTGCTGTTGAAACATCAGAACTATTATCTGATTTACTTAATAAAGCAAAAGTACCACATCAAATTTTGAACGCGAAAAATCACTTTAAAGAAGCAGAAATCATTATGAATGCTGGTCAAAAAGGTGCGGTAACGATTGCGACAAATATGGCTGGTCGTGGAACAGATATCCGTTTAGGAGCTGGTGTTCGTGAGGTTGGCGGATTAGCCGTTATTGGTACTGAACGTCACGAATCTCGTCGTATTGATAACCAGCTACGTGGACGTGCAGGACGTCAAGGTGATCCGGGTATGTCACAGTTTTATTTATCACTTGAAGATGATTTGATGAAACGTTTTGGTTCTGAGAGAATTAAAGTATTCTTGGATCGTATGAAACTTGAAGAAGATGATGCAGTCATCCAAAGTAAAATGCTTTCAAAACAAGTTGAATCAGCTCAAAAACGTGTGGAAGGTAATAACTATGACACACGTAAAAATGTCTTACAATATGATGATGTCATGCGTGAACAACGTGAAGTGATTTATAAACAACGTCGTGAAGTTATCATGTCTGATATTGACTTAGAGCCTGTATTATTAGGTATGGTTGAAAGAACAATTGGTCGTTATGTCGATGGTCATACTCAAGGAGAAAAACAAGATTGGAATCTTGAAGGATTAGTTGATTTTGTTGGGTCAACAATCACTCATGAAGATGCCATTAGCGTAGCTGATTTTGAGGGCAAAAAACCTGAAGAGATGAAAACATTGATCTATGACAAAGCAAAAGCTATCTATGAAGAAAAAGCAGAAATTCTAAGCAGTGAGGAACAGTTATTAGAGTTCCAAAAAGTGGTTATCTTAAGAGTTGTTGATACAAAGTGGACAGATCATATTGATGCGATGGATCAATTAAGAGAATCTATTGGATTACGTGCTTATGGACAAAATAATCCATTAGTTGATTATCAAACTGAAGGATATGACATGTTTAACAACATGGTTGGATCGATTGAGTATGAAGTCACTCGTCTATTTATGAAATCTGAAATTAGACAAAATGTTCAACGTGAACAAGTCGCTCAAGGTGAAGCTGTTAAACCCACAATAGAGCAAGGTCAAGTATCTAATGACGAAAAAAAACAACCAATTCGTGTAGATGAAAAAATTGGACGCAATGATTTATGTCCATGTGGCAGTGGCAAGAAATATAAAAATTGTCATGGTAAACCATCATAATAAATCAAGAAGCGACTTAGTTTAACTGAGTCGCTTCACTTGTTTGCAGAAAGGATGACTAGTAGTGGAATTAAGTGATATAAGAAATGAATTGAGTAAAATGGAAACAAAGATTAATAACTTTAGGGGGTCTCTTTGACTTAGAATCTTTAGAAGAGCAAATTGCTGAAGGTGAATATGAGATGGCGACACCTGGTTTTTGGGATGATAATGAGTCAGCTCAAGTAGTTATTGATAAAGTGAATCAATTAAAAGGGCAGTATGATACGTTTAAAAAGACTGAAGAAGCTTATGAAGAACTAGAAATTTTACTTGAGATGGCTGAAGAGGGCGATGAAGAATCACAAAAAGAGTTGGAAGAAAAGTTAACTAAAACAATTCAAATTGTAGAAGAATACGAATTAGCTCAATTATTAAATGAAGAATATGATAAAAATAACGCTGTTTTAGAGCTTCATCCAGGCGCTGGCGGAACAGAATCACAAGATTGGGGAAGCATGTTACTTCGCATGTACACGAGATGGGCAGAGTCTAAAGGATTTACTGTTGAAACAGTAGATTATCAAGCAGGCGATGAAGCAGGAATCAAAAGTGTGACACTATTAATCAAAGGATATAATGCTTATGGTTATTTAAAATCAGAAAAAGGCGTTCATCGTTTAGTACGTATTTCACCATTTGATTCTAATTCTAGACGTCATACATCATTTTGTTCTGTGGATGTTATGCCTGAGTTGACCAACGATATTAATATTGAGATTAAGCCAGATGATATCAAAGTTGATACTTTTAGAGCCAGTGGTGCAGGTGGTCAGCATATTAATAAGACGGATTCAGCGGTTCGTATTACTCATATACCAACAGGTTTTGTGGTGTCTAGTCAAGCGCAACGCTCCCAATTAAAAAATAGAGAACAGGCTATGAGCATGTTAAAAGCAAAGTTATACCAGCTAGAAATCGAGAAAAAAGAGCAAGAAGCTGCCGCAATTAAGGGAGAACAACTTGAAATAGGTTGGGGCTCGCAGATCAGATCTTACGTCTTTCATCCGTACTCGATGGTTAAAGACCACCGTACAAATTATGAGGTTGGTAATACACAACCCGTGATGGATGGAGATTTGGATGGGTTTATAGATGCTTATCTTAGATGGAAGTTGTAATATTAATAGTTGACACTTAATAACTAATTGATATATATTTGTAATCAAATCCTAAAGAAGACATGTTATACTGTATTGGGATTGACTTTAAGAACAGTCAAAATAACAAGTTGGAGAGATAAACTTATGATAGAAATGAAAAAAGTAACAAAAAAATACTCCAATGGAACTACAGCAATTCGTAACTTATCTATCACGATAAATCAAGGTGAGTTTGTCTATGTCGTTGGTCCAAGTGGGGCAGGTAAATCAACATTTATAAAGTTGATGTATCGCGAAGAATTGGCAACAAAAGGATCACTTAATGTGTGTGGCTACGATTTGTTGACAATAAAAAATCGCAATGTTCCTTATTTACGTCGTGAAATTGGTATTGTATTTCAAGACTATAAATTACTACCTCAAAAAACAGTTTATGAAAATGTTGCTTATGCGATGCAAGTTATTGGAAAAAAACCACGTGAAGTGAAACGACGTGTATTAGAAGTATTGGACTTAGTTGGCTTAAAACATAAAGTGCGAGTATTCCCTGATGAGTTATCTGGTGGAGAACAACAACGTGTGGCAATCGCTAGGGCAATTGTTAATACACCAAAAGTACTAATTGCTGATGAACCAACTGGTAACCTAGACCCAGAGAATTCTTGGGAAATTATGGAATTATTAGAAAGAATTAACAACCAAGGAACGACGGTTGTTATGGCAACACATAATAGCACGATAGTAAATGAAATTCGTCATCGCGTGTTAGCTATTGAAAATGGTCGTATTACAAGAGACCAAGATGAGGGGGATTATGGCTACGATGATTAGTAATTTTTTTAGACACATAGGTAGTGCATTAAAGAATTTAAAGAGAAATGGTTGGATGACTTTAGCTTCAGTCAGTGCCGTTACAGTAACCTTGACACTGGTTGGAATTTTTCTAGGAGTTATTTTAAACGTTGCTAAAATTGCTGATGATATTAAAGATAACGTTGATGTGTCAGTATTTATTGATATTGGTACTTCTGAAAATGAAGTGAAAGAACTTGGTGAGAAACTAAAAGGTATTAACGGGGTTTCAGAGGTAACTTTCTCAAGTAAACAAAATGAGTACAAAAAATTAGTTGACAAGCTTGGTGATACGTGGAAATTATTTGGTGAAGACGAAAACCCATTATATGATGTCTATGTTTTAACCGCTAAAAATGCTGAGGATATTCCTTCTATTCAAAAAGCTGCTGCAGATTTACCAAGTGTCTCTAAGGCAGATTATGGCGGTAGAAATTCTGATAAGTTATTTAAAATTTCAAAAGATGTTAGACTTTGGGGAACAATTGCAGCTATCTTTTTACTTGGTGTAGCAGTGTTCTTAATCTCTAATACGATTAGAATTACTATTATTTCAAGAAAACGTGAAATTCAAATTATGAGACTTGTTGGGGCTAAAAATAGTTATATCAAGGGACCTTTCTTCTTAGAGGGAGCATTTATTGGAATGCTAGGATCAATTATTCCTGTGCTTTTAGTGACATTTGTTTATCCACAAATTTATGTTATTTTTACAAAAAGTATGATAGCAAATGCTTCGTATGATTTAATTACCCCAAACAATTTAATCTGGCAATTAAATGCTTTGTTAATTGTTGTTGGTGTTGTTATTGGGTCAATGGGTTCCGTAATGTCTATGAGACGATTCTTAAAAATATAATTTAGTAAAGAGGACAGATTGTTTATCTGTTCCTCTTTTTTTGTATTTCATTTAGTGATGATACACCAGGTATGTTATAATGAAAGATAGAGAAAATTAGAAGGAGTGATGTAAATGACTGATCACCAGATTGATAGTCTACAATTAGTAGTCATTACTGGAATGAGTGGTGCAGGAAAAACTGTCGCAGTTCAGAGTTTTGAAGATATGGGTTATTTTTGCATTGACAATTTACCACCAACTTTAATTCCAAAATTTTGGGAATTAATCAAAGAATCAGGGAAAATCACTAAAATTGCATTAGTTATAGATTTGAGATCTCGTGCTTTTTTTGAAGAAATTCAGAGTATGTTAATAGAAATAGAAAATACAAAATTAGTGGATACTACTGTAATGTTCTTAGATGCCTCAGATCAGGAACTTGTGTCTCGTTATAAAGAAACTAGACGTGCACATCCTCTTGCTATGGATGGCTTAGTGACTGAAGGAATAAAAAAAGAACGTGCATTATTAGAAGAATTAAAAGGAGAGGCCCAGTTAGTGATTGACACGACAGAGCTTGCTCCACGTGAGTTAAGAGAGAAAATCATGGAAAATTTTAAGAAGCATGATACAAATACATTCCGTGTAGAATTGGTATCTTTTGGCTTTAAATATGGCTTGCCTATAGATGCTGATATTGTTATGGATGTTCGATTTTTACCAAATCCTCACTACGTTGATGAGTTGCGTCCATTAACAGGAAAAGATAAACCTGTTTATGATTATGTCATGAGCTATGATATGACAGAATCATTTTATAAAAAATATGAAGACTTGATTTTAGATATATTACCAGGCTATATTAAAGAAGGAAAAATGAGTTTAACGATTGCAATTGGTTGTACAGGTGGACAACATCGCTCAGTTGCACTAACTGAAAGACTTGGCAATAAAATTTCTGAAAACTATAAAACAAATATTACCCACAGAGATATGTTGAAGCGTAAGGAGTCTATTAATCGCTCATGAAGACATATCGCATAAGAAAACCAAAGATAGTCGTGATTGGTGGCGGAACAGGGCTACCGGTCATCCTTCATGGTTTGAGAGATCAAAGTGCTGATATTACAGCAATTGTAACAGTGGCTGACGATGGTGGAAGTAGTGGGCTTCTACGTCAAAGTATCAATATGAGTCCACCTGGTGATTTAAGAAATGTACTTGTTGCTTTATCAGACATGCCGCAAATGTATGAGGATATTTTTCAATATCGTTTTAAAGAAGAAGATAATTTTTTAGCTAATCATACTATTGGCAATTTAATCATAGCAGCTATGTCAGAGATGAAAAATAGCACCTATGAAGCAATTCAGCTGTTGAGTAAATTTATGCATGTTGATGGACATATTTATCCTGCAAGTGAGCAGTCCATGACCCTTCATGCTAAATTTGTTGATGGGACTGATGCAACTGGTGAGAGTTCAATAGCGAAAGAACGAAAAAAAATTGATTACGTTTATGTCACCAATACAGCAGATGGAAAACCTGTTAAACCAGCACGTAAAGTCATTTCGAGCATACGTGATGCGGATATGATTGTTTTAGGTCCGGGAAGTTTATTTACTAGTATCCTGCCTAATCTAATGATTAAAGAACTTGGTGAAGCAGTGTGTAAATCGGAAGCAGAGGTGGTCTATATTTGTAACATCATGACTCAAAAGGGTGAAACGGAACATTTTTCTGATGCTGAGCATGTTAAGGTATTACATAATCATCTTGGAAAACAATTTATAGACACTGTACTAGTAAATACTGAGCCTGTTCCAGATGATTATCTTGATCCTGAGATTTATGATGAGTATTTATTACAAGTGAAACACGATTTTAAAGGGCTAAGGGATGAAGGGTGTCGCGTCATTTCTGCAGACTTTTTAGAGCTAAAAAATGGCGGTGTTTTTCACGACCGGACAAAAGTGGTAGATGAGCTTTTTCGTTTGGTTTTTGGAGCTAAATATTAAAAGAATGGGGTGTGGTCAACATGTCTTTTGCCTCGGACGTCAAAAAGGAATTGACGACTTTGGAAGTTCATAAGGAACATGCAAAAGCCGAATTGGCAGCTTTAATTCGAATGAACGGTTCTGTGACATTAGCCAATCGACAATTTGTGTTGAATGTCCAAACAGAAAATGCAGCAATTGCTAGGCGAATTTATACATTGCTAAAAGATCATTATGAAGTGAATAGTGAGTTGCTAGTTCGTCGAAAAATGAAACTAAAAAAAAATAATGTATACATTGTTCGGTTAAAACAAGGAACAAAAGAGATATTAAATGATTTGGAAATCATGGATGGTGTCATGTTTAATACTCGTGTTTCAAAAAGTATTATGGGAAACGAGCAAAAAATGAGATCATATCTTCGAGGAGCATTTTTAGCTGGAGGATCGGTTAATAACCCGGAAACAAGTCGTTACCATTTGGAAATTTATTCCATGTATGAAGAACAGTGCCAAGACTTGTGTGATATGTTGAAATTTTATGGGTTAAATGGCCGTGTGGTTGAAAGACGGACAGGATTTATTACGTATTTAAAAGGTGCTGAAGAAATAGCAGATTTTTTAGTGTTAGTTGGAGCAACTAATGCCATGCTAAAATTTGAAGATGTTAGAATTGTTCGAGACTTGCGTAATTCAGTTAACAGACTAATGAATTGCGAAAATGCTAATATGAATAAAACAGCTGATGCTGCCAAACGACAAATAGAAAATATTAAATTAATTAAAAAGACGGTAGGGTTAGAGCAATTACCTGAAAAATTAAGAGAAGTTGCTGAAGTAAGATTAGAAAACCCAGAAATTAGTTTAAAAGAATTAGGAGAGATGATTCCATCTGGTCCAATAACAAAGTCTGGTATTAACCATCGAATTCGAAAAATCAATGAATTTGCGAGTACATTAGTTTAAATTAAGCTTATCAAGTGTCATTTAGTCTTATCTGTATGAAAAGAGTATTTTTCAGATAAGGCTTTTTAGTTTTTACGCTAAATATCTCGCTATAAATATGATATAATGTGAAAGTGATTGTGCCATGATACATCAGTTGAAGGAGGGATATAATGGAAATAGAAAAAACCAATCGAATGAATGCTTTGTTTGAGTTTTATTCAACTCTCTTGACTGAAAAACAAATGAACTATATTGAATTGTATTACGCAGATGATTTTTCATTAGGTGAAATAGCTGAAGAATATGATGTCAGTCGTCAGGCAGTTTATGATAATATTAAACGAACAGAAAAATTACTTGAAACCTATGAGAAAAAATTACATTTGTATTCTAATTATGTTGTTCGACAAGAACTTATTGATGAGATTAAATCAATGTTAAAAGAATCATATCCTGAAACAGATTCTATCAACATATTATTGGATAAGATTCAAGAAATTGAAGAAGAGTAGGAGTTTATAAATATGGCTTTTGAAAGTTTGACAGATCGCTTACAGGTAGCGATGAGTAAATTAAAGAAAAAAGGGACGGTAAAAGAAGAAGACGTAAAAGACATGATGCGCGAGATTCGTCTGGCGTTACTTGAGGCAGACGTTAACTTACAAGTCGTTCGCGGATTCGTTAAAAGTGTTGGAGAACGTGCTGTAGGAGTTGAAATTTTAGAATCTTTAAATCCAACTCAGCAAATTGTTAAAGTTGTTGACGAAGAATTAACAAAAGTATTAGGTTCTGAAGCAGTCGGTTTAAACAAATCACCGAAAATACCAACAATTGTGATGATGGTTGGTTTACAAGGTGCAGGTAAAACAACATTTACCGGTAAAATTTCAAATTTTTTAAAACAAAACGAAAAAGCAAGACCGTTATTGATTGCAGCTGACGTGTATCGTCCAGCAGCGGTTGATCAATTGAAAGTGATTGGTCAGCAACTGGATATTCCAGTATTCGAAATGGGAACAGATGTTGATCCAGTAGAAATCGTTCGTAAAGGGTTAGAGCAAGCAAAAGAAAATAAAAATGATTATGTGTTTATCGATACGGCTGGACGTTTGCATATAGATGAAACTTTGATGGACGAATTAAAACGCATTAAAGATTTTGCCCAACCAAACGATATCTTACTAACAGTTGATGCAATGACTGGTCAAGATGCAGTGACTGTTGCGCAGAGTTTTGATGAGCAATTAGATGTTACAGGTGTTGTATTAACTAAACTTGATGGTGATACACGTGGTGGTGCTGCCTTGTCTATTCGTGCCATTACAGGTAAGCCAATCAAATTTATTGGTACAGGTGAAAAATTAACAGATATCGAAGTATTCCATCCAGATAGAATGTCTAGTCGAATTTTAGGTATGGGGGATATGCTTACTCTGATTGAAAAAGCTCAAAAAGAGTATGATGAAGAAAAAGCTGAAGAACTTGCCCAAAAAATGCGTGAAAATAATTTTGATTTTAATGATTTTATCGAGCAATTGGACCAAGTAATGGGTATGGGGCCTTTGGAAGACTTGATTAAGATGATTCCTGGGATGAACAATGTACCAGGTTTAGATCAATTACAAGTTGACCCTAAAGATGTGGCACGTAAAAAAGCAATTGTTTTTTCTATGACGCCTGAAGAAAGAGAAAACCCTGAATTATTAAACCCAAGTCGTAGAAGACGTATCGCTGCTGGATCTGGAAATTCGGTTGTAGAAGTGAATCGAATGATAAAACAGTTCAATGAATCACGTAAAATGATGCAACAAATGTCTAAAGGTAATATGCCAGCTGGTCTTGAAAATATGATGGGTAGTGGTGTTCAAGGGAAACTTGGAAAAATGGCCATGAACAAAATGATTAAGAAAAATAAGAAAAAAATGAAAAACAAAAATAAGAAGAAAAAGAAAAAATAAAGGAAGGCTGAGAGCCTTCTTTTTTCATATAAACAAATTTGTACTTCTAAGAGATAAAAGACTAGTTAATCTATCGTTTTTTGTATCATTACTTGATTTTTTTGGTAAGTTCTTTCAATAAAGGATACACTTAAGAAAAGACATTTTAATGAGGTGATGTTTAAGTGAAAGATGCAACATATTTGGCCAATGAAATTAAAACAAAACGAGTATCTATTGATGAATTATTAAAAGATACTATTAGAAAAGCGCGTGGAAAAGAAGAATTAAATTGTTTTATCTCTTTAGAAGAGGAACAAATTTTAGAAAATAGCATTCATTCATTATATAAGGAAGGATTATTTTATGGTGTTCCATTTCCATTGAAAAATATAGGACAGCAAAAAAAGGGTTGGTTAAACACTTCTGGTTCGAGATTATTTACTAAAAACAAAGCAATGATTACAGATAATTATGTGAAACAAGTTGAAAAATCTGGATTCATTCCATTTGGTGTGACAAATGCTCCTGAATTTGGGTTTAAAAATGTGACAGATCCAATAGAGTATGGTGTCACAAAAAATGCGTGGAATAAACGATACCATGCAGGAGGAAGTAGTGGTGGTGCTGCTTCATCCGTTGCTTCTGGTATTGTTCCGATTGCCGGAGCAAGTGATGGTGGAGGGTCAATCCGAATTCCAGCTAGTTTTTCTGGATTGATTGGTTTAAAACCTAGTCGAGGATCTATTGTAACTGGTCCAACTGAATGGCGAGCGTGGCAAGGAGCCTCTGTTAATTTTGCGTTAGGAGTTTCTATCAGGGATGCTAGAGGTTTGTTGTCCTTATTAAGGCCGAATCAACAAATTTCTCCGTTTTTAATGCCATCACAAACTTATCAGCCTAAAAAAATATTAAATATAGCCGTTTGTATTGAATCACCTGTAGGAAATGCTGTTTCAAAAGATGCAAAAAAAGCAGTCAAAAAAGCGATAGATTTTTTAGAAAGTCAGGGACACTGTGTCACAGAGATAGAGTATCCGGTAGATGGCGAGCGATTAATTAGGAGTTACTATACGATGAACGGTGGCGAAACATCGGCTATGATGTCTGCTATAAAAAGCTCTTTAAACAAAGAAATAACATATCAAGATATGGAACCAATGACGTGGACTTTATATCAATACGGAGAAAAATTATCTGCAGCAGATTATGTGGAAAGTTTTTATCCTTGGGATGAGGCAACGAAAAAAATGGAAACATTGTTTGAAACATATGATTTGTTTTTATCGCCTAGCACAACGACCACTGCACCAAAATTGACAGATGATTTACAAAGTGAGGATATTCGCTATCAGATGTCTTTTGCTCATGAATTAAGTAAAAAACAGTTATCAAAACTAGTTTATGATATGTTTGATAAAAGCTTAAGAATAACGCCATACACACAATTAGCCAATTTAACTGGAGAGCCTGCAATTAGTTTGCCGATTTATGTTGCAGATAACGGTATGCCATTAGGCGTTCAATTTATGACTGCTAAAGGAAATGATGAACTATTGTTGGAAATTGGTGAATTATTTGAAAAACACAACCAATTTATTTTACCCAAATATTATCAATAAAAAAACTGACGAGTGAGACATTACATCTCATTCGTCAGTTTTAATTGATTAATTGGAGGGTAGTTTACTGAACGTTCACCATAAAGTGCTTTTCTTTTTTCTTCAGCACTAATATTCAATGCAATCCCAACTAAAATGGATAAGGTCATTAGGTTAGAACCACCATAACTCATAAAAGGAAACGGCACACCTGTCATTGGCATGATGCTTAGAATTCCACCTAAATTAACAAATAATTGTAATAAAATAGCTGTGCTAATACCAATGCAAGCCAGAGAATTAAAAGCATTTTTTGATTTTATCCCAATTGAGAGAATTCGTAGTATTAAATAAAAGAGAATCATTAAAATAATAATGCTAGCAATTAAACCAAGTTCTTCCATGGTGATAGAAAAAATAAAGTCAGTCTCTGCAACGGGTAGAAACCCTTTTTTCTGAATACTTTTCCCTAAACCTTTACCAAACCACCCACCATTATAAATAGCAAAATAAGAGTTTACTAATTGAAAACCGTTATTAAGTTTATCTTCAAAAGGGTTACTCATCACAGAAAAACGTTTGTAGACATGAGAAAATCTCTCAGGAATTAGCATCCCACCATTAAACATAACTATTTGCCAAATTAGACCAATAAAGACGACTAAACCACCAAAACTTAGAAAGGTGTACCCGGCTGGAATACCGCTCGATAAAATAAGAATCGCAAATAAGAAAAAGATAATGGCAGCACCACCAACATTGGGCTGAATCAAGACCAAGAGAATCATCCCACCAACAATAGCTGTTGGTATCATGACAGATTTGAAAAAGTTTTGATTAATGGTTTCCTGTCGTTTCGAAAAAATAAATGCACAATATAGAATAGTAGCAATCATAACAAATTCTGATGGTTGAAAACTAAAACTTCCAATTGAAATCCACCGTTGGGCACCACTGATGGTTTTTCCTAGACCTAAAATACTAGTCGCCACTAACAAGCTGTAGGTGACAGTTAGCATAATTTTTTGAAAAATATCTGTTTGATAGACTCGTAATTTTGTTTTATAAATAATAGAAATTAATATCAGTGAAATAATAAAAAATATTCCTTGTTTAGTTGCTATCGAAAAAATACTTTTACCTTGTTGGTTTAATTTATATGAACTCGCACTAAAAATCATTATAATACCGATTATGTTTAGGACAATATATGGAATGAGTATTTTAAAATCAATAAATTGTAGCTTTTTTCTCATGGAGTCATCTCCTCTATTCAAATATACATTTTGATACATACTAAGCTAGTATAACAAAAAATAACGGTAAAAAAAGATACTTTAACAAAAAATAATAATTTTATAATTATCATTTTTTTAGAAAAGATTGATTGTGTCGGTCTATCTGAATAGAAAAAATAATGGTATGATAAGTTGTTAATAAGTAAGGAGTGATCGATTGAAGAAAAATGTTGGCATGAATCCTTTGACGTCTGTAGCTATTTTGTCTATTTCGTTTATTTTAACAAGTGGTGTCTCGATAAATGGAACTTTGCCATTTATTAAAGAAACGTTGGGACTTAGTCAAGTGAAAACTGAGTTATTAAGTACGATTCCAAGTTTTACAGTTATTTTATTCATTTTGTTATCATCGAATATTTCGAAAAAAATAGGCATGAAACCAACTGTTATTATTGGTTTGTTATTTGTGTGTATCGGTGGTGTTTTACCAAAATTTGCATCAAATAGTTATAGTATAATTTTTGTTGGCAGATTATTATTAGGTGCTGGTTTTGGAATGTATAATGCCTTGTCAGTAAGTTTTATAAATGGATTATATAGTGGTAGAAAACGCTCTAATCTTTTAGGAATTAGAAATGCAATTGAAGGCTTAGGTCAAATGGTTTTAACGTTTGTTGCAGGTATACTTATAAAAAATGATTGGACAAATGCTTATTTTATTTATTTTTTAAGTATACCGATAGCGTTATTTTTCTATAACTTTGTACCAGAAATATCACAACAACAACATAAAAAAAATAAAGCGTTTAAAATGAGTATACCTTTATTACTAACAACACTATTTGCTTCTAGTTTAGTATTGAATTCTATTGCTGTGGCAGTTAGGTTTCCCTCTCTGGCGATTGAGCTAAAAGGTGAACATGTCAATACGAGTTTGTTTTTATCAATCATGCCTATTTTAGGGATTATTGCTGGTTTTTTCTTTGAAAAAGTAATTCGAATATTTGCCTTTAAAACCATTTATTTAGCATTAGCTATTAACATTTTATTTAACGTCTTGGTGTATGTATCCAATACATCGTTTACGTTACTTTTGATTGGGTTATTCATTTCAAGTGTACCTGTTGCCTGGATACTTCCTTTTATTTTCAATCATATTGAACAGATTGCCAAAGGAATAGATAGTACTCAATCAACATCAGTTGTTTTTATTGGTTGTAATATCGGCGTTCTTCTTGCGCCAATTATTATGAGTCTATTAAATAAGCTATTTCATGTTGATAATTTAAATTTTCCATTTGTGTGCTTTACCATTTTTTATAGTGTTATTTTTGCCATTATTCTTTTAAATCATCAGAAAATTGAAAAATTCATGAGTGAAAAATGAGAATTTTTGTGTCTTAGGTTTTTCCAACAGAAAGTGATTTATAATACGGTTAGAAAGTTGATGAGGTGAGAATATGAAAAAAGTACTAGTTTTACATACAGGTGGCACAATTTCAATGACACAAGAAGATGGTGGAGTTAGCTTATCCAATAAGCATCCATTAGGAGATAAATTTTTACCCTTACCAAAAGATATTGAATTAATAGTGGAAGAAACATTTAATCTACCATCACCACATATTACACCAAAAGAGATGTTGGTGTTGAAAAACCGTATTGTGAGAGCTCAAACAGAGGATTTCGTAGGAGTTGTTATTACTCATGGCACAGATACTCTTGAAGAAACAGCTTATTTTTTAGAATTAACGTTAAAAAATAATTTAGCTATGGTATTAACTGGTGCGATGAGAAGTAGCAATGAAATTGGATCGGATGGTCTCTATAATTTTAGACAAGCTATTATTACTGCTTCACACGAATCTGCTAGAGATAAAGGTGTTTTAGTTGTCATGAATGATGAAATTCATGAAGCTCGATTTGTGACAAAAACGCATACGACTAGTGTCGATACTTTTCGAGCACCAACATTTGGTCCTATCGGTATTTTGTCTAAAAATAAGCCTATTTTTTTAAAAGACGTTATGGAAGAAAAAGTATATGACATTCAAACAACAGATGGAATCATTCCTATCGTAAAAGCCTATGCGGGTATGGATAGAACGATGTTTGACTTGTTATTAGAAGCGAATGTAGATGGCGTTATTATAGAAGCACTTGGCGCAGGAAATTTACCACCAGCTGTTTTGACTAGTTTGGAAAAACTATTAAATAAGAATATACCCGTAGCATTAGTTTCTCGCTGTTCAAACGGTATAGCAGAAGACATCTATAGTTATATTGGTGGTGGTGTTGAGTTAAAAAAAATGGGCGTGATGTTTGTTAGAGGGATTACTGGACCAAAAGCTAGATTACGTTTGTTAGTAGGCTTAAATGCGAAACTTGATTTACAAGAATTAAAAAAATATATGAGTGAAATTTAATGGATATTATAATATAAAAATATAAGCAATCGATTTATAAGCGTTATTAATCGATTGTTTTTTTACTAAATATATCCACACAAATACTTTAGTTAAAGTGTTTTATATAATGAATTGATAAAAATATGAAGTTAAACATTTTACTATAATTGTTTTATTATTTATAGGGGTGTGTTATATATTTTTCATTTTCTAGTTCTATGTGTTATAATGGTTCGTATAATCACCGTATAATATATAGGTGTGTTTACTATAAACATTTTATGAAATAGTTCAAAAAACATAGCTTAAGAATAATTTGTGAAATTTTTACCTTATAAATAGTTAAATTGCACAAATATAATACCATAAATGTAAGACTAGACAATGTAAACGCTTTTTCATGTGTGTATTATGGGTTTATAAATAAAAGGTTTGAGGAGGACGTTATGAAACCGGACAAGAAAGATATGGTGTTAGCTGATAAAGGTATAGATGTTCCTATAAGTGAAATCAATAAAATTTCACAAAGAGGGTACAATGAAGATTTACTACCAAAGTCAGAAAATCAACGATCGATGAGTTGGAAGAATTACTTTACCTTATGGATGGGTTCTGTACATAATATTCCAAACTATGCGGCGGTAGGAGGTTTTCTCTTTTTAGGACTATCTCCTGTAAATATCATGTTAGCACTTGTTTTAAGCAGTCTAGTTGTTGCAGGGTTGATGACATTAAATGGTCGTGCTGGAGCAAAATATGGTATCCCATTTTCGATGCATTTACGAGCAACGTATGGGACATTAGGTGCAAAACTTCCTGGTTTTTTAAGAGGAATTGTAGCGGCAATTGCTTGGTTTGGTCTACAAAACTATACAGCATCATTGGCATTATTAATTCTTATAGGTAAATTTTGGCCAGATTTTCTAACATTGGGTGGCGACTTTAGTTTCTTTGGAATTAGTTTACCCGGGTTGATTGCATTTACCATTTTTTGGGCAATTAACGTTTTAATTGGTTTGGGAGGTGGAAAAGTATTAAACAAATTTACAGCAATTCTTAATCCATTAATTTATGTAGTATTCATTGGTATGACAGTTTGGGCGGTTAACGCTGCAGGTGGTTTTGGAAATATTTTAGCTTATAAACCAAACTTAGAAGGTGTAAAAACATATTCTCCAGTATTAGTTTACTTGATGATTATAAATTCTGTGGTTGCTGTATGGGCAGCTCCAAGTTCAAGTGTGTCTGATTTTACTCAAAATGCAAAATCTATGAAAGACCAAGTGTTTGGACAAGGTTTAGGATTATTAGTAGGATATATTATTTTTGCTGTATCAAGTGTGTCTATTTTAATCGGTGGGTCAATCTATTATGGCGTTGAAGAGTGGAATGTATTGAATATTGTAAACAAATGGGGAAATCTACCAGCAGTTATACTATGTATTATAGTACTACTTATGACAACTATTTCAACAAATGCAACTGGTAATATTGTTCCTGCAGCGTATCAATTATCAGCTTTATTTCCTAAAAAAATTAATTACAAAAAAGGTGTATTAATTGCTGGTGTGATTAGTTATATCATTATGCCGTGGAAATTAATGGAAAATCAGGAGAGTATTTATACCTTTTTAAACATGATAGGTGCAGTCATTGGCCCTGTTGTCGGTGTGATGCTAGCTCAGTACTATTTTGTAGCAAAGCAAAAAATTAATCTAGATGCTCTTTATATGGATACGAAAAGTAATAATAGTAAAAATTCCTATTACGGCGTGAATAAAGCAGCATATATTGCGACTATTATTGCACTGATCATCTCAATTAGTGGTGAATTTATTTCATCATTAAAAATGGTTTCAAGTCTATCATTCTTAATAGGATGTGGATTATCTTTTGGGATTTATTTGTTATTAAAATTAAAAAAATAGGAGGAATTAAGAATGACTTTTGATTTAATTATTAAAAATGGATTGGTAATTTTAAATGGTGGAGAAGTATACACAGATGTTGCTGTAACCAATGGAAAAATAGCGGCAATTGGTGAAAATTTAGGTGAGGCAAAAAAAACGATTGATGCAACAGGCTTGATAGTAAGTCCTGGTATGGTAGATGCGCATGTGCATATTACAGATCCAGGTGGAGGTTATCGTGATTTATGGGAAGGTTATGTAACTGGCACAAAAGCGTGTGCTAAAGGTGGTGTTACATCATTTATGGAGATGCCTTTAAATCAAGTGCCCGCAACAGTTGATAAAGAATCATTAGAGATAAAATATGATGCTGGAAAAGGAAAATTGTTATCAGATGTTGGATCATTTGGTGGATTAGTTCCTTATAACCTTGAAGGTGGTATTCAAGAGTTAGATGAAGGTGGTGTAGCAGCTTACAAATGCTTTATGGCTACGTGTGGAGATCGTACGATTGACGGAGATTTCATGAATGTTGACGACTATTCTTTATATGAAGGGATGAAACAAGTCGCTAAAACTGGTAAAGTATTGGCTATTCATGCAGAAAATGCAGCGATTACTGATAAGTTAGGCGATATTGCTTATAAAAATGGTGAGACAACGCTAGCGGCATATGTAGCGACACGTCCAGTATTTACTGAAGTTGAACCTATTCGTCGTGCTATATTATTTGCTAAAGAAACAGGTTGTCGTATTCATATTTGTCACATTGCTTGTCCAGAAGGTGTTGAAGAAGTTGTTAAAGCACAAGAAGAAGGTGTTGATGTCACGTGTGAAACATGTACTCATTACTTATACTTTACAACGGATGAGCTGGACTCAATTGGACCTGTTGTAAAATGTTCACCACCAATTCGTGACCAAAAAGCTCAAGATGGATTATGGGAATACGTAAAAAATGGCGGACTATCATTTGTTACGTCAGACCATTCACCGTGTACACCAGATTTAAAAGATAAAGAAAATGCTTTTGAAGCGTGGGGTGGTATTTCAGGTGTACAGAATAATGTAGATGTTCTGTTTGACGAAGGTGTCCAAAAACGTAACTTACCATTAACAACTTTTGCTAATATTATTGCGACTAATCCAGCAAAACGATTTGGACTAGATCAAAAAGGTGAAATTACTATCGGCAAGGACGCTGATTTTGTGTTAATCAAACCAAATGCTCCATACACACTTCAAGCAGAAGACTTAGAGTATAGAAATAAAATTAGCCCATATATTGGTAGAACAATTGGTGCTCAAGTTGATACGACTATTTTAAGAGGAAAAACAATTTATTCTCAAGAAACAGGTGTTAGTGAAGAGGCAGTTGGTGTGTTTATTAAAAAATAGTTTTTTAGAAAATAGAGTCTAGCGATAGATTCTATTTTCTTCGTTAGATTTGGACAAAGACAATAATGGTTTTGGTTAAGAGTAACCAATGTAAAAGATAAGATAGTGTATTATGATTAAATCATAAACATAACAAAAATAGGAAAGAAGGTTTTTGAGTGACAGAAAAAGAAATCCAATCGTCAAGAACTCTACTTCGTCCTTATTGGAAGCAAGTCGTCTTAATCTCGACACTGGGTTGGATTATTGTTTGGTTTAATCGGACAGCACTAACACCAATTTATCCGCAATTGAGTGCTTTTTTCGATCATGCGAGCGATGCTAAAATAGGAGCCATTTCAAGTTTTTACTTTTTGGGTTATGTATTAATGCAGATTCCATCAGGTCTGTTAGTGGATAGATTTGGTAAGAAAACTGTTTTGATTCCAGGTTTTGCTTTATTTGGGATAGGAACGTTACTATTAGCAATGTCAACTTCATTGAATGTGATGTATTTTGGAAATGTCTTAGCTGGAATTGGTAGTGGAACATTCTATGGCGTTGCTTTTTCATTAACTAATGAATATGTTCCCAAAAAACATCGTAGTGTAGCAACAGCTATTGTCAATTGTGGGACTGCTGTAGGTAGTGGCATTGGTATGATCGCTTCTAGCTATTTCATCTCGCAACAAGGAATGGATTGGCAAATTATTGAGTATGTGTCGTTTGGTACTATTCTAGTAATGATTTTATTATTTATCTTATTTCTAAACAAGGATAAACATAATGATGAAATAGAGTCTAGCAATATGAGTGTATCGTCAGAAGAGAAAATGACTTTCAAAAAGCTGATGGCACCTAAAATGATTGGCGCTTATGCCGTTTATTTTTCAACATGTTATGCCTATTATCTTGTAAATACTTGGTTGCCAAACTTTTTAGAGACAGAACGTGGATTTACAGGAGCGACCATAGGATTAGCAACATCTTTGATTTTTATATCTTCCGTTCCAGGCGCATTAATTTTTAGTCGATTAGCAGACAAGTTTAGTGATAGAAAAATAGATTTAGTGGTATTTTTAGAAATTATGGCAGCGATAACATTATTTTTAACTGTTATGGCTGGAAGTAAAACGGTATTATTAGTCGGATTAGTATTATATGGTTTTTTTGGAAAGGTTGCTGTTGAGCCTATTATTATCTCTTGGCTTGGTGAAAATGTGTCAGTTAAAGGATTAGCAACAACACTTGGTGTGTTTAACTTTTTAGGAATGAGTTCATCAGTGATTGCTCCTTCTTTGACAGGAATTATATCTGATACAACTGGATCAAAAATTAATGCCTTTTATTTATCCATAGTTATTCTAGTGATAGGAACAGCCATTTTTTACATAGTTAATCGAAAAAAAAACGTAGTTAGAAAGGACAAACAATAATGACAGACTTACAAAGAGAAATAGATCAAGAAATTACGTGGCTATCTTCTATAGGTTTAGATGATAAACAAGGAACCACTCGATTGTTGTATGATAATCATTGGGTGAAGGCTCAAAATGGTTTGAAAGAAAAATTTGAAAAGGCAGGATTAGATACTTCCTTTGATGCAGTTGGTAATTTATCAGGAAAGTTAGTTGGAAGTAAGTATCCTGAAAAAGTTGTATTAACTGGCTCACATGTTGACACAGTGGTCAATGGTGGTGCTTTAGATGGGCAATTTGGGATTATTGCTTCTTTTATTGCTATTAAACATTTAAAAGAAACATATGGTCAGCCACTTAAAAGTTTAGAAGTGATAGCAATGGCTGAAGAAGAAGGAAGTCGTTTTCCATTTGCTTTTTGGGGAAGTAAAAATATTTTTGGGTTGGTTGAGCCTGAAGAAGTGAAGTATTCAGTTGATTCAGAAGGTGTTGTTTTTTCTGTTGCGATGGAAAACGCTGGTTTTAAATTTCCTGAAACAAAACAACCTATCAGAGAAGACATCGATGCATTTGTTGAAATCCATATTGAACAGGGAAATGTTCTAGAAAATACAGGAAAACAAGTGGCAGTTGTTGATAGTATTGTTGGGCAAAAACGATATGATATCACACTTAAAGGTCAAGCCAATCATGCAGGTACGACCCCAATGGGATATAGAAAAGATACAGTCTATGCTATGAGTAAAATGATTAGTGAAGGTATTGATGATGCTAAAAAAGAAGGTGATCCACTTGTATTAACATTTGGACACGTATCTGTTAAACCAAATACAGTCAATGTTGTTCCGGGTGAGACATTTTTTACAATGGATTGTCGACACACAGATGGAGACGCTTTAAATAAATTTACATCAGAATTGACTGAAAAATTTAAACAGATTGCAAAAGATTGTGATGTGGAAATTGAGATAGAAAACTGGATGGATGAAGAACCTGTTCCTATGTCAAAAAATATTGTTTCGGTTTTACAAGAAGCTTGTGAAGAAGCACATCTTAATTACACTACGATGCATAGTGGAGCAGGACATGATTCTCAAATTTTTGCACAACATGTTCCAACAGCAATGTTATTTGTTCCAAGTATCAATGGAATCAGCCACAATCCAGATGAATCGACTAAATTAGAAGATTTAACTGAGGGAGTAAAAGCGTTGATTGCATCACTATATAAATTAGCTTACCAAGAATAATATAATATGAAAGAGGTTTTACAGAATGGGATATCGTACAAATGAGTTGGGTTATCCAACAGACTTACTACAATCAAGAGCAGTTGTTGAAAGAGGGAATTTTGCTTTAATTCCACCTCAAGGATTAGTGAAAAATATGTTACCAAACTTTGCTAATTGTGAAATGACAATTTTAGCTACACCCAAATTAGGTGCTGAGTTTGTTGATTATTTATGTCGTGTGTTACCTGGTGGAGGAAACAGAGTTGGTTTTGGTGACAAAGGCATTGAAACTTTTCTATATGTTTTAGATGGAGAATTGACAGTAAGTGATGGAGAAAAATCATATGAATTAACAACTGGTGGCTACATTTATGTTCCAGAATATAAAACATTAACATTTGAAAATAACAGTAATCATCCAACAGAAACATTCCTTTATAAAAAACGTTATCAATTTGTTGAAGGATTAAAAGCGTATACATATGTAGGGAATTCTAACGATGTTGAGGGCGTTGATTATGAAGATATGACAGATGTTGATTTTAAAACATTATTACCATCTGATTTAGATTTCGATATGAACTTCCATATTTTAAGCTTTGCTACGGGGGGGTCTCACGGTTATATCGAAACACACTACCAAGAACATGGAGCATTACTTTTAAGTGGTGAAGGTATGTATAACTTAGACAATAACTGGATTCCAGTAAAAGAAGGTGACTACATCTTTATGGGTGCCTATAATTTACAAGCTTGCTATTCAGTAGGACGTCATGCACCATTAAGTTATTTATATTCTAAAGATTGTAACAGAGATGTAGAGATTTAAAAATAAGGAGGACAACATACGATGAGTGAAGAGTTAGTTTATTTAAAAGCAAAAGACCTCCAAGATTTAATGCAAGTGAAATTTGAGCGTGCAGGATTATTACCTGAACACGCCAAAGAAGTAGCTAGACATTTAACATATGCAGATTTGAGAGGAGTCCATTCGCACGGAGCGGTTCGTGTTGAATATTATTCAGAACGGATTGCAAAAGGTGGAACAACAATCGAACCAAATTTTTCATTTGAAAAAACTGGTCCAAGTACGGGAGTCTTTCATGCAGATAATGCTATAGGGCATGTAGCAGCTAGAAAAGCATTGGATTATGCTATAGATATGGCAAAAGAGAATGGGGTTGCCGTAGTTGGGGTATCACAAATGGGACATAGTGGTATGTTATCTTATTATGTGGACCTTGCAGCTCAGCAAGATTTAGTTGCTATCACAGTTTGTCAATCAGATCCAATGGCAGTACCATTTGGTGGAACTAAACCGTATTTTGGCACAAACCCAATTGCATTTAGTGCACCGACTAACGGAGAACGTCCGATTATTTTTGATATGGCAACAACTGTACAAGCTTGGGGGAAGATTCTTGATGCAAGAAGTAAAGACAATGAAATACCACCAACATGGGCAGTAGATGAAACTGGCGCTCCAACAACAGATCCGCACAAAGTACGTGGGTTATTACCAATATCTGGACCTAAAGGGTATGGATTAATGATGATGGTAGATATTTTATCAGGTTCTTTATTAGGCCTACCTTTTGGCCAACATGTTAGTTCGATGTATGCGGATTTATCTGCTGGCCGTAACCTGGGTCAATTGTTTATTTTAATTAACCCAAGTTATTTCACAGATTTAGAGGCATTTAAGCAAAATTTATCTAAAATGATTGATGAACTACATGCGAATAGTCCGGCACCTGGATTTGATCAAGTCTATTATCCTGGTGAATTATCAGAGATTCGCTATAAGAATAATGAAGAAACGGGTGTGCCAATTCCAACAGGTATCTATGAATATTTAAACAGTGACGTGGTTCATTACAACCAATATGACAATTCTGATGCGTTTGCTGAAAAATAAGACAGTGGAGGGAAGATAATGCTACAAACAATTATCAAAAAAAATAGTTATCAAGATTCAGTCGTTTTAATGTTATTAACAAGTAAATTAAACCAATTAGATGAGGTAGAACGTGTATCAATTATGATGGGAACACCATCTAATATTGATATCTTCAGAGCAAGTGGGTTTGATACACCTGAATTATCAGAAGCTTCTTCTAATGACATGGTTATTATGTTAGAAGTTTCAAGTGAAGATGATAAAGCAAAGGTTTTAACGATTATTGATGAAGAGCTTAGTAGCACACAAGATGGTAGTGGAGAAGTAGAAGAGACAATTAATTCATGGGCTAAGGCAATGAAAAAAGCCCCTGATGCAAATGTTGCATTGATTTCTGTTCCTGGTGAGTATGCAGCCCTTGAAATAGAACAAGCATTAGATAATGATTTACATGCTTTTGTATTTAGCGACAATATGGCTATCGAAGATGAAAGAAGATTAAAAGAAAAAGCACATGATAAAGGCTTATTAGTTATGGGTCCTGACTGTGGTACTGGTGTAATTCATAGTATTCCTTTAGCTTTTACTAACAATATTCGTAAAGGAAAAATTGGTGTTATTGGTGCTTCTGGGACAGGAATTCAAGAAGTGACAACATTGATCCATCGTTATGGACAAGGGGTAACAAACGCTATTGGTACGGGTGGTCGTGACTTGTCTACAGAAGTTGGAGCAATTTCTATGTTAGATAGTATTATCGCTTTAAATGATAACCCTGACACAGAAGTTATTGTGGTTATTTCAAAACCACCTGCAAAAGAAGTAGAAGAAAAAGTATTAAACGTGTTACGAAAAATTGATAAACCTGTTGTTACTTTATTCCTTGGAACAAAACCAACATTCCATGAAGAAAACTTATATCATGCCTATACGTTAGAAGAAACAGCTCAATTAAGTGCAAAACTATTAGCAAAAGAAGAGGTTATTTACACACCGTCTCCAGTTATAGAAATAAGTGATAAGCCAATTGGTAAAGGGATTAAAGGGTTTTATTCAGGTGGTACATTAGCATATGAAGCAGCATTTTTATTAGAAGATGCTTTAAATATTCCTCATGGGTCATCACCAGAAGGGTTTACTTTAAAAACTGATCGCCATGAAGTGATTGATTTAGGGGATGACATGTATACAAAAGGTAAACCGCATCCAATGATTGATCCAGAAATTCGCATTAATAAAATTAAATCAATCGTTGATGATAAGGATACAGGAGTGGTTGTTTTTGATGTTGTACTTGGTTATGGGGCACATGATGATATGGCAACTGCATTAAAACCAGCAATTGTTGAAGCACAAAAAGAATTAGAAAAACAAAATAGACAAGTTAATTTTGTAAGTGTTCTTGTTGGAACTGATGAAGATCCTCAAGGTATGGATGAACAAAGACGTATTTTGGAAGAAATCGGTGTAACGGTTTGTGAAAACAATGTTCAAGCCATTCGTACGGCTTTAAATCAAGTAGGTGCAACTCTTGATTTGATTGAAAAAGATGTGCAACCAAAACAAACAAGTAATTTAGATCACTTACCAGAAACATCTATCAAATTAGCAGAATTATTAACAGAAGATCCTAAAATTATCAATGTCGGTTTACAAAGCTTTACTAAATCAATTATTGATAATAAAGCAGATGTCGTGCAATTTGATTGGCGACCAACGGCAGGTGGAAATGTTGAATTACAAAAAGTTCTTTATTTCTTAAATCACTATACTTTTTAATAGGAGGATAAAAGATGTCATTTAAAACAATCGACGAAGCAAATCAAGCAGTCATTGATAAAATTGTTCAATCAGCACCATTTTTATTAGATGTAGTACCAGCAAAAAGTGTTATCAAAGAATTAGAAGGTCACATGTTATTACATGCAGGACCACCAATTGCATGGGAAGATATGACTGATCCAATGCAAGGCTCTTGTGTCGGAGCTGTATTATTTGAGGAATGGGCAGAAAATGAAGCTGATGCTCGTAAAATGCTAGCTAACGGAGAAGTCACATTTGCACCTTGTCATCATTATGATGCCGTAGGTCCTATGGGTGGAATCACATCAGGGAATATGCCTGTTTTAGTTGTTGAAAATAAAACAGATGGTAATAGAGCATATTGTACAATGAATGAAGGTATTGGAGCTGTATTACGTTTTGGCGCTTATTCAGATGAAGTGATTAATCGCCTACGTTGGATGAGAGATACATTAGGACCAGTATTAAGTAAAGCGATAAAAACCATGGAAGATGGGTTAAATATTAATGTACTAGTGGCAAAAGCAATTGCCATGGGGGATGAGTTTCATCAACGAAATATTGCTGCTTCATTAGCATTTTATAAAGAAGTTGGCCCAATTATCACTCGTTTAGAAATCGATGAAAAAGAAAAAGAGGAAGTATCTCAATTTTTAGCTGATACGGATCAATTCTTTTTAAATATTATGATGGCAGCAGCAAAAGCTGTGATGGACGGCGCGAGAATGATTCAAGAAGGAACAGTTGTTACAGCAATGTGTCGTAATGGTAAAGATTTTGGTATTCGTATTAGTGGTATGGGAGATGAATGGTTTACTGGACCAGTTAATACACCACAAGGGTTATATTTTGCTGGATATAGCGGTGAAGATGCTAATACGGATATTGGTGACTCTGCTATTACAGAAACATTTGGTGTTGGTGGGATGGCCATGATTGCAGCACCTGCTGTAACTCGATTTGTCGGTTCAGGTGGATTTTATGATGCTTTGAATACATCAAATGAAATGTCTGACATTTGTATCAGTCAAAATACTAATTTTCCAGTTCCTACTTGGGATTTTAGAGGGATTTGTTTAGGGATTGATGCACGATTAGTTGTAGAGTCAGGTGTCACACCAGTAATAAATACTGGTATTGCTCATAAAGAAGCTGGTATAGGTCAAATTGGGGCAGGAACTGTTCGTCCGCCATTGACATGTTTTGAGAAAGCTATTACAGCCTACGCTAAAAAATTAGGAATGTCTAACTAATGATGAAAAATACTTTTTCTAGTGAGTATCATGGCGAAGAAGTAGAAAAAATTTTATCAGATTGTTCCAAGGTTGTGTCTTTTCATAGTGAATTTAAATCTGGGGTAAATTTAAAAGTAGGAGATGACTTAGTTTACCTAAGTTATCCCTACTTTCAATTACCTCCTTTTGGAATGATGTTATCAGCCAATACGATGGATGTATTGAAGCCAGTTTTTAATACTGGTAAGTTACGTATGCAACATGGAGAGATCATCGTTAATGATTTTCATTTAACGTATAAAAAGAGTCATAAAGTACAGACTCATATAGAGAAGGAAAACATTGAGTGTATTTGTTCTATGGACACATTAAAGAAATATGCCGAACAATCACCACTAATGGATTATTTGTTTGATGGAGACATTAATCAGCTTATATCTAAAGTCATTGGTTTTGGACAGGGATTAACACCTTCTGGGGATGATTTTGTGGTTGGTCTATTGGCCTTAAATAGTCGAATAAATTATTTACCTGAAACTGTTTTTCAAACGATACGATATAAAATTACTGAAAAGCATACAACAGATGTATCAATCGCTTATTTAAAATCAGCTTTGAATCAACAGTACAGTTCGATGATTGTTGATGTGATTTCCTCATTAGATGATCCATCTAAACTAATTAAAGCGCTTGAATTATTAGCAAAAATGGGACATTCATCAGGAATAGATACAATAGCTGGAATATATTATGGGTTAAGATTAATTCAAAAATAGGAGGAACTTATGGGGAAAAAAGTCGTATTAGCATTGGGAGGTAACGCTATCTTACAACCAGGTCAAGTGGGTGAATATAGTGTTCAGAAAGAAAATGTTGAAACAAGTGCAAAAAGTATTGCTAAAGTGGTAAATGAAGGACATAATGTAGTGGTAGTTCACGGGAATGGTCCTCAAGTTGGGCAGATTTTAAGACAAAATGAGTTATCTAAAGAAGAAGTACCGGAGCAGCCATTGCCTGTATGTAGTGCTGAGTCGCAAGGATTTATTGGTTACATGATGCAAGAGTCTCTTAAAAATATGTTGCCATCTAAACAGGTGGCTACTATATTAACAATGACAGAGGTTGATGCAACTGATGAAGCTTTTAATCATCCAACAAAACCAATAGGTTCATTTTATTCTGAAGATGAAAGCGCTGAGTTAGAAAAAACAAAAGGTTGGTCTATGGGAGAAGATGCTGGTCGAGGGTACCGTCGATTAGTGCCATCGCCAAAACCAAAAAGTATTGTTGAAGTTGATACGATTAAAACCTTGATGGACAGTGGCGTACTTGTTGTATCAACAGGTGGTGGTGGTATACCTGTTGTAAAAAATGAACAAAATCAATTAACTGGAATTGCTGCAGTTATTGATAAAGACTTATCAGCGTTAAAACTATCAGAAGAATTAGATGCAGATGTTTTGATGATTCTAACTGATGTTCCAAATGTCTATATTAATTATGGCAAACTAAACCAAGAAAAATTGACTACATTATCAATTGATAAAGCAAAACAATATTATGATGAGGGTCACTTCTCTGATGGTAGTATGGGACCTAAAATGGAAGCATGTATTGAATTTGCGAAATTAGGGAAAACGGCAATTATCTGTTCTTTAGAAGATGCAGCAGATGCTCTTGATGGTAATGCTGGTACTCAGGTAGTAGGAAAATAATATAATACACCGACAGAGTGACGTTAGTTAGTGACTCTGTCGGTGTATTTTTGCATTAAAACTAGTTGCATGATTTTATTTAGCAAGAGAAATTAACCAATTAACTAACTGATGGTAAACTTTTTTTGTTTGTACATCATCACATAATCGATCAAAATCATGTGGTAGATTATTAACGGTAACTAATTCAGATTGACTAGCTAGGTTGTTTAGGTAGAAAGATTGTTCATGTGGAACATCTTGGTCATCTGTGCTTACTGCAATAAACAACGGTGGGAGATTAGATATTTCCTTATCTGTTAAAGAAGCTTGTTCTTTAGAACTGGCACCTTTAAGCATATTTTCTACCCATACACCCCGTTGACGATAAGATAAATAAATAGGAAAACGCTGTTCAATCGGTGCATTAAGTAAAGGTTTTTTTTGAATAATCGGTGCAATCATTGTATCATCAAGCAATGGATATTGATTATAAAAAGTATTTTTTCCAACTAAGCCTTGATCATAAAGTGAATAATATCCATAAAACGACACAATAGCAACAGGTTTAGTTTTTAAAAATTTTGCTGTCAGTATTAGTGACAAATACGCTCCAGCTGAACGGCCGAACAAGATATAATTGTCATCAGTAGAGAACTGAGAAACACCCCAATCAATACTATCTTGTAAACTATCCATCATTACTGGTAAAGTACTTTCAGGGATCAAGGGATAATCTAGGCATAATAAATTAAAGCCAACGCGAGTCAGTTTGTCAATATGGACAGAGGGCAAGTCATCACGTGACCCATAAATTAGGCCTCCACCGTGTATATAAATAATGAGAGGATTATCCTGATTTACAGATTCCCCCTTGTGAAATGTTGCAGTTAATTCGTGATTATATCTATCAGTGTAAACATAACTTTTCATATTATCGACTCCTTTATACCCATATTATCTGAAAAGTTGTGTTTTATCTTTATGCGTAAAGTCCAAAAAAACTGTCATAACTTGTGCATGTTTATGGTTCAGTCAATTCTAAAGCTAGCCTTAATTTGAAGCTATTTTCAGGAGTGTCAATTTTACATTCTAATAACTCCTCTATATTATCTATACGGTACTTCACAGTATTTCGATGGATAAACAATTCATTGGCGGTTTTTGTTATTTCACATTGATTGTCTAGAAATGTTTTGAGTGTTTTTCTTAATTCAATATCCATGTCACTCTGAGGGTAGCTTAAAATTTTCAGGCAATCCTGACAGAAATATTTTGCTTCTTCTTTTTCTATGTTTTCTAATAATCTTGTGATACCCTTTGGTTGGTAAAATTCAACAATTTCTTTTTGGTTATGTTCCGTTCTCTCTTTATCAATTATTTTTGCTTCATTTAAAGATTTGGCTAAGAAGTCAAGGTGAGTGTATGGTTGACCACAACTAAATAAAAGATTCATTGGTAATGAGTTGTTGATTTTTTTGTTGATATTTTTTAATGTCGTTTCTAATTTTGTAGCAGTAATGTCTTTTTGCAAAAGAATAATACTATCATTGGTTAATTTATCTAAGAATACAATTGCATTTGGAATATCATTTTCAATATGATGATCTAGCCACTCATACGCTAATTTTTGTTTTTCTTCTTGTCTTTTTGATGTGTATGTATGGTTAGAATTCTCCTGAACTTTAGCATAGATTACTTGATAAAAAGAAGCTACTTTTATGCCAAAATCTGTTTCATATTTAAACCATTCTTTTTCGTTAAAAAGGCTACGTTCTTGTCTATCGATTAAGTTTGATAAATAATCACTTTTTCGTAATTTGTTCACTTCGTAAAGCTTATCATTTTTTAAGATAGTAAAACTCAAAACCATTAAGCCTTGATCAATTGCAAATTCTGTCACGGGATATAGAATTTTTTTTGGCGATAGAATCACTAAATAATATGGAAAGTAAGTGTGACTTTTTATAGGATATACAGCAATGTCTAATTGTTTACATGTGGGTGTATCAATAATAATTGTCGTATTTCTATTGCTTTGGAAAACGTCTTTTTCAGATAAAATCGATATGATGGTTTCAGGTTTATCTTTTAGTTGTTTCCAATTATTTGATGTAGCCACGTTTTCTTTAAAGGGATCTAGTAACATAATAGGCACATCGGTCAAGTCACCAAAGTCTTTAATAATACGTTGTAGGGTAGCATCATTTAGAAAAATAGTTGAAAATTTACGCTGAATATCAAGAGCGTAAGCAATCTCTGCTTCTTTGGTTTCACTAAGATAGCTCATTAATTCTTTTAAAATAGTACCTAGTGGCTTAGTTGCTGGAATTTGTAAAATAGGCACATCTCGTTTGTTAGCGTAATCAATAATTTCTATTGGTATAGAATCTAAAAAACGTCCAACTTTGATGCATAATCCAGCACATTGAATGATTGCTAGAGAATCAATCAGTTGATAAAGCTCATTTTCTTTATCCTTATAATACATGGCAGTCGTTAAAATTAATGAGTGACTTGAAATATAATTAGCTATATCTGGTGTTTCAGTTATTTCTACATTGTTAATGATTTTATTTAAATCTGTGTGGATTGTTACTAATGTTAAATCGTTAAATCTTGGAACTGATAGAACTTGTTCTAATGTTTTCATGTAATGAACCTCCTACTCTTTATTATAGAGAGTTTAATTGAAAAAAAAAAGAACAACTCGTTTTTTGTGCGATTTGAACAACTCTTTTTTTATTTTGTATAAAATGTATAATGGCATCGTAAACTGATTCATTCATAATAAAATAAAGGAGAGATATTTATGAGACAACCATTAAATCATCCAATAAGAACAATTATGACACCTGGTCCAGTAGAAGCGTATCCATCAGTGCTTAGAACGATGGCAACACCTATTTTAGGCCAATTTGATCCCGCGTTTGTAGACATAATGAATGAAGTTAAAGACATGATCCGAGAAAGTTTTCAAACAACGAATGAAGATGCGTTCGTTGTTGATGGAACAAGTCGTTCAGGTATTGAAGCGGCTCTTATTTCACTAATCAATCCAGGAGATAAAGTGTTAATCCCAGCTTATGGTCGTTTTGCTTATTTACTTGTTGAAATTTGTGAACGAGCGCAAGCAGAAGTTGTATTATTAGAAAAATCATGGGATAGCGTGTTTTCTGAAGAAGAAATCATTGAGGCTGTTAAAGAACACCAACCAAAAATACTTGCTATGATTCATGGCGAAACAGCAAACGGTCAAATGCAACCCCTAAGTAAAATTGGTGAATTTTGTCAAAGTCATGATATATTTTTCGTTGTTGATGTCGTGGCAACGTATAGTGGAGTAGAAATCAAGGTTGATGATTGGGGAATTGATATTGCCATTGCCGGAACGCAAAAATGTTTAAGTGTACCATCAGGTTTATCTCTAATTACTTATAATCATCGTGTGAAAACAGAAATTAATAAACGATACCAAAAAGAATTAGGCCTTGGTGATGATTGTAGAAATGACAATCCTATTTCTAGTAACTACTTAGATTTAACACAACTTCAAAGATATTGGAGTAAGGATAAAATTAATCATCATACAGAAGCAACTAGTATGATTTATGCTTTACATGAAGGCTTACGACTATATTGTAACGAAGGATTGGCTGAACGTGCTAAACGTCATGAAATACATGATAAAGCAATTGTAGAAGGCATTAGGGCTATGGGATTAGACATTTACGGCAATGAAGAAACAAAGATGCCAACTGTTACACCGATTATTATTCCTGATGGTGTTGATGGTGAATCTGTAAGACAAATGTTACTTGATGATTTCGGTGTTGAAATTGCTTCATCTTTTGGTCCTTTAGCTGGCAAAGTATGGCGTATCGGAAATATGGGATTCAGTAGTCGCAAAGAAAATGTTTTGCATGTCTTGACAGCGCTAGAAGCTGTATTGATTTATCACAATGTTGATATTAATCAAGGAGCCGCAACACAAGCAGCATTGAGTGTTTATCATGAATTAGGTATTTAGTATTAGTCTCTTTACCACATTAATAAATTGGTGGTAAAGGGCTTTTTTGTATGGTTAGATAAGACGATAAATTTTTCTATGTAAAAAAATGTCTCAGCTTTTTTAACTGTGTTATAATGACTAGGTTAAAAATTAATATTGAGGAGTTTATTAAGATGAAAAAGTTAAAGGTTCAAGATTTGATTTCAATAGGCGTTTATACAACAGTCTATTTTTTTACGGTGTTTATAGCAACTATGCTGATGAGATTGACCGTTCCGGTGTTCCACAGTTTACTAGTACCAAGTATGTCAGCTTTAATTTCTGGAACACTCTACATTATGGTAGCGAATAAAATACCTAAATTTGGTGCTATTACAATTGTCGGATCAGTGATGGCGGTCTTTTTCTTTGCATTTGGTTATTTTCCGTTAGCTTTTTTACCTAGTTTTTTGTTTCCTTTATTAGCTGATTTTGTCCAAACAAAAACAAATATAGCAAAACAACCTAGATTGTTGTTAAGTTATACTATATTTAGTTTCGGATTAACTGGACCTATTTTGCCATTATGGTTTATGAAAGACGCTTATACAGACTCTTTATTAGCTAAAGGAAAAGATATGACCTATGTGAATAGTGTGTTTGAAGGTGTTAGTACTGCAAGCTTTTTTGTATCTATGATATTAGTAGTTATTACTAGTGTGATTGGTTTAAAAATTGGTCAAGTTATTTACAATAAGCATTTTGCCAAATAAATAAACAAATGGAGGTGGGTTAGTGATGGAAAAGCGATTTATTAAATTTGATCCGAGAAGTAAACTATTAACAGTTATTTTTGCAAGTTTGCTATTGATTTCGCGAGCTAACCCATCGATGGAACTTGTTTTCATGGTATTTATAACCATATTGCTTTGTATAAGTGGCTCTGTAAAAAAAGGGTTGATTATATTTACGAGTTATATTGCGTTATATATATTAACAACCACCTTTTTTTATGAAATTACAGGGGTATTATCAGCGATTGTCTCATTTGTTTTAGTCGTTTATAAAAGTTTGCTACCACCAATTTCAGCTGGTATGTTTGCAACGCAAAATACGTCTGTTGGGGAATGGGTTGCTGCAATGAAGAAATGGCATCTACCCAATTTTATAGTTATTCCTTTTATTGTGATATGCCGTTTTTTTCCGACACTTCGCCATGATTTCAAATCGATAAGGCAAGCAATGAAGTTTAGAGGGATTTATTTATCTGTGTCACAAGTTGTTAGACACCCTATTCAAACAATGGAGTATTTTTTGGTTCCTATACTAAAACAAGTCGATTATACCGCGCAAGAATTATCGGCAGCGGCTCTAGTTCGAGGGTTAGGTTATGAGGGGCAGCATACGAGTGTTATTTCAATAAAATTAAAGCTGCAAGACTATTTACTAATATGTAGTTTATTGGTATTGTTATTAATTGAAGGAGGTGTTATTTTATGATTTCTATTAATCATTTAAACCTTCTACGCAATGAAAAAAAAGTATTAAATGATATTAATCTAACTATTCGTTCAGGTGAAGTCGTTATTTTAACAGGTGAGAGTGGCAGTGGAAAGAGCTCGCTTATTAGTGTACTAAATGGTCTTATTCCAGAATTGTATGAGGGTGAAGTAACAGGTGAAGTAACTGTGTTAAGCAGTGAACTTCCTCCAATAAATTTTAATGATTATGTAAAGGATATTGGTGTTGTTTTTCAAAATCCTAAAACACAATTTTTTACGACGTCTGTTTTTAGCGAGTTAGCTTTTTCCATGGAAAACTATGGATTTTCACCTAATGATATTGAAAAAAGAATGTCAGAGATCATCTCTTTATTTAGATTGGATGATCTATTAGGAAAAAGAGTTACCGAATTATCTGGTGGGCAAAAACAAAGAATAGCCTTTGCATCAGCATGTATGTTACCGCATAGACTATTTTTGTTCGATGAACCTTCAAGTAATTTAGATTATGATACGATAGATACATTATTTTCTTATATGAGTATTTTGAAGAAACAAGGGTGCACGATGATTATATCTGAACATCGATTGTTTTATTTGAAAGAGCTTGCTGATAGGTATATTGTTTTGCATCAAGGAAAAGTCGTATCTGATTTATTGGCTCCAGAATTTGAATCAACTTTTCCGATAATTCAAAAAACTTATGGATTACGTGGTTTAACAGAGCCTAAAAAAATCACTCCTAACATAAAGTTGGATACAAATGTTGATAGTACTCAATACCTATCTATCAATCAGTTATATTTTCAATATGAAAAAAATAGTCCGGCAGTTGGTATAGATTCTCTTAGGATTGATACAAGCAATATTATAGGATTAATTGGTACTAATGGTTCTGGTAAAACAACATTTGTTCAGTTGTTGACAGGTCTATTGGCTGAAAAGCGGTCGTGTTTTTCTTTTAATCATGAAACATTATCTGCAAAACAGCGTTTAGCACGTAGTTTTTTAGTGATGCAAGATGTGAATTTACAGTTATTTTTTGAAACGGTCGAAAAAGAATTGTTAGTTCAATCTGAACGTAAGGAGTTATTTGATGAGGTGGTTAAAGAATTACGTTTAACTGACTTATTAACGTCCCATCCGCAAAATTTATCAGGTGGAGAAAAACAACGTGTGGCCATTGCTAGTGCTATATTATCAGGGAAAGAGTGGATTATATTAGATGAACCAACTAGTGGTTTAGATTATAGAAATATGCTTTCTGTTAGCCAGTTACTTAAAAAAGTTCAGTCATACGGTTTGTTTGTGTTGGTTATTAGTCATGATAATGAATTTTTAGCGTTGACTACATCTAATATTATTCAGTTGGATAAGGGTAGAATAGTTAATGAGTCAATTGAAAAATAGTTGAGAGGAGTGTACTCATTGTTAAGTATGACAGTCTTTTTTTATGTCATTTTTGTTGGAGTTCCATTAGTATGTTTTTTATATTTAAATTATTTTCGTCCTACCAGTTTATGGAATGGTTTTTTCTTTTTAATTTCTCTTAGTGTATTATATGCGTCATTTATTCTAATGATAGAAAAAGCTAATCAAAGCCTAGCTTTAGCATTTTTGCTACCAGTTATGTTAGTGTTTGTCTTTTTAAGTATTTTAGGTTTAAGTGCAAGTATTGTTGGTCTTTTTTGGAATGAAAAAGTTTTATTAAAAAGAGAGGGAAAGTCTTTAAATAATTTAGTTCCTCTTATTGTGGCCTTGGGATTACTCGGAATTCAATTATTGATGTTTGTTGTCACATTTTATTCAAAAAATATATTTTTGACGACATTGTTAGGGTTTTCGACTGCAACGTTATCATATTTGGTTTTTTTATTTATGATGTATGGAGTGACAGCTATTTTATACAATCACTTTCCTATAAGAAAAAAAGTGGATTACATAATAGTTTTAGGTGCAGGATTAATCGATGGCGAAAAAGTGACACCTTTACTTGCCAGTAGAATTGATGCGGGTATCAAATTATATTTGAAACAAAAAAGAAATTTTGGGCATAAACCAATTATCATATTTTCTGGTGGTCAGGGAAGAGATGAAAAAATATCTGAAGCACAAGCTATGAAAAATTATTTGGATTCATTACCCGTTGTGATTGAGACTGTGTATTTGGAGACAGAGTCAACGAATACGCAAGAAAATATTCTTTTTTCGGAAAAACTGGCTGAACAAGTTGATGGCATTAAAAATTTCAATGATAAAAATATTGTGATAGCTAC
Organism: Vagococcus sp. JNUCC 83; assembly: GCF_053667615.1. Taxonomy (NCBI): domain Bacteria; kingdom Bacillati; phylum Bacillota; class Bacilli; order Lactobacillales; family Enterococcaceae; genus Vagococcus; species Vagococcus sp. JNUCC 83. The sequence continues at coordinate 599,932 of NZ_CM132204.1, forward strand.
AAATAATTATCATTTACTTAGAGCTGGTAAGATAGCGACTAGATTAGGCATTCATGCTAGAGGTGTTGGATCAAAAACAAAATTATATTATTTACCAACAGCATTTATTAGAGAGTATGTTGGTTATCTAGTCATGACTAAGAAAAAGCATTTTATTTTTATTGGTATTTTTGTCATGATTGCTATCATTCGGCTATTAGGACATTTTATAGGGGCATCTTAAAGGAAGCGTTATGGTAAATAACGTTTCTTTTTTTACTTTTAAACTAAAAATGTTTTGTTATTGATAGACTATTCGTTTACTTTTGGTATAATAAGTTTATGAAAAAGCTTAAAAAATTAACTAAAAGGAGCGGTTGATTTGAGTAAAAAAGGGTTGTCGCAAAAAATTATGAGGCTGTTTTGTTCGATTTCATTGTTAGGTGTTTTATTGCCTACTACATTAGTAAATGCTGAGGAAATACAGAAAACGACACAACAATCCACGATGGAAACAAATGTAGAAGAGAGTTCACAGTCTATAGAACAATCAACACAAGAATCTTCTGAAACACCAGATAAAGAGTCATCTAATAAAACTGAAGAGTTTAACTTTACGATATTACATACAAATGATATGCATGGACGTATGCAGTATGAAGATGGAAAAGTGATTGGATTAGCTAAGTTGAAAACTTTTAAAGAACTTAAAAATCCAACCTTAATGTTAGATAGTGGCGATGCGATGCAAGGTCTTGCTATTTCGAATTTTGGAAAAGGAATGGATATGGCAAAAGCTATGAGTAAGTTACCTTACGATGCGGTTGGCGTAGGAAATCATGAGTTTGATTTTGGTTATAATCAAGCTATGGCATATAAAGAAGTGTTGCCTATGGTTTCTGCTAACGTTGAAAAAGGTGCTAAGTCATCGTTTGAACCTTATAAAATAATCGAAAAAGACGGTAAAAAATTTGCAGTCATTGGTCTTTCTACGCCTGAAACAGCCTTTAAAACGCACCCAAACAATGTTAAAGGTGTGACTTTTAAAGACCCTATTCCTGTAGCAAAAGAAGTGATTGATTCTCTTAAGGGTAAAGCTGATGTTTTTATTTTCTTAGGTCATTTGGGAATGGATGATACTACTCCAGATAAATGGAGAGGAGATAAGCTAGCTGAAACATTATCAACAACCTATCCTAATGAAAAAATTATTGTGTTAGATGGGCATTCTCACACAGCCTTACCGTCAGGAAAAACATATGGTAATGTGCTATTAGCTCAAACTGGAAACCATTTGAATAATGTTGGCTATATTACCGTTGATTATAAGAATAATAAACCAACTTATAAAGCAGAATTGATTCCAGCAAAAGAGTTTAAAGATATTCAAGAGGATGCTACCATCAAAAAAGTAGTAGATGAAACTAAAGTAAAATTTGATACTGAAATGGGACAAACCGTTATTGAAAATAATCCAATTAAATTTGATGGTAGTCGAGAAAATGCTCGAACACGAGAAACAAATTTAGGAAATATTATTGCAGATTCTCTTTATAACTATGGTCAAACTGGTTTTAAGAATGGACAAACCGATGTAGCTGTAATTAACGGCGGAGGTATTCGAACAGATATCAATAAAGGTAAAGTAACTAAAGGAGACATTTTAGCTGTGTTACCTTTTGGAAATACGATAGCCCAAATTGATGTAACAGGAAAACAATTAAAAGAAATGTTTGAGTATTCATTGCGCTCAGATATTCAAAAAGATGAGTCAGGAAATCCAATAGTGGATGATATAACCAAACAACCGATCCTTGGACAAAATGGTGGGTTTTTACAAGTGTCAGATTCAGTGAAAATAGATTATGACCCAACCAAACAAGGTGCTGGAAATGAAGCGGCTGATAACCAAGTTGGCCAACGTATCTGGAGCATTAAAATAAAAAACAAAACAACTGGGGAATTTGAACCAATTGTTGAAGATAAAACCTATAAATTAGCAACTAACGACTTTTTAGCTGCTGGAGGTGACGGGTACACTATGCTTGGTGGTGCTAGAGAAGAAGGTCCATCCATGGATGGGGTATTCACGGAATTTTTAAATAATATTGTGACAGGTACAAAAGAAAAAGTTACACCACTTTCAGCAGTGAAGTATGATATCTCACATTATGAAAATCCAACACCATATGAACGAATTATTCCAGGAAAAATGCAAATAATCGAAAAAGAAACACCACTTGAAGTGCTTGAAACAACAATAAAAGACAGTCACAAATTGATAGAATCAGAGTATACTGCCCATAGTTGGTCGGCTTTTAATAAAGCATTAGTAGTCGCTGAAAATGTATTATCGGAAAAAGATGAATCAGTTGCACAAGAAGTTAATAGTGCGTTATTAAAGGCTAAAGAACAACTTGTGTCTATCAAAACTTTAACTCAATTGGTGGCAGAAGCTGAAAAATTAAAAGAATCAGATTACACGAAAGATTCATGGAATAATTTAGTAAAAAATCTAACAGAAGCTAAGAATATTTTAAAAGATGCTAAGGTAGTTGAGTCTCAAATAACGAATGAAACAGTCGATGAAGTTGAAGCTCAACTAACTAAAGCAATGAAAGAATTAGTAAAAAGTACAGCAGAAACGAAAAAAGAGACAAGTGGTAACCTTCCAAAAACAGGTGAAACTGTTTCTAAATTTGTTGGAATTGGTTTGATGTTAACAACTATTGCATCAGCTGTTTATGTATTTAAAAATAAAGCATCTTAATTAAACGAAATATAAAAGTAAGGGGATTGTTTCTCTTGCTTTTATTTTTGCTTTTTTAACCTGTTCATCATGATTTTTAAACCATCCAATGTTATACTACGAATAGTTACATGAAATTTTTATAGAAAAGGAGTTTTTTTATGAATGATGTGATTAATTTGCAATTAAATCATAAAAGTATTAGAAAGTTCAAACAAAAACCAATACCTCAAGATGTGATTAATACATTAATTGATGTTGCTAGACACACAGCAACAAGTAATTTTATGCAGTCATACAGTATTGTTTGTTTAACATCGAAAGAGAAAAAAGAAAAATTAGCTAAAATATGTAATCAGCCTTATGTTGCAGAGGCTAGTCATATTTTTATTTTTGTGGCAGATCAGTTTCGTAATAAACATATAGCAACTGAAAATAATCAAGAAGCAAGTGTTTTAAATAATATGGATCGTTACATGGTAGCGATGACAGATGCTGTACTAGCAGCACAAAATGTTAATTTAGCTGCGGAGAGTTTAGGTTTAGGAACGGTGTTTTTAGGAAGCATCCTAAATGACAATAAAGCAACATCAGATTTGTTAAATTTACCAGAATTGACTTTTGCAGTACTCGGTTTAGCAATAGGGTACAAAGATCAAGAGCCACAAGTAAAACCTAGATTACCCAGAGAAATGATGTTTTTTGAGGAAACTTATCAAACATTTGACAATTATAATGAGCGATTAAAAGAATATGATGACTTAGTAACGACTTACTATGATTTAAGAGATGCTAATAACCGCATCGATTCTTTTACGAATCAAATTACTACAGGAATGAACCGAAAACCTGAAAAGCGATTAAATATAAAAAAAGATTTAGAAAACAAAGGTTTTATATACAACTAATGAAAAGGATGATATAAAAGGAGGCAGTTGGTTTGGGAAACATTACTGAAGCGTATCGTAAAAACGAAGCAATCAAAAAGGGATTTATTGTTATATTTGGAGGACTAGCAATCGCGGTTGGGTTAAATATGTTTTTAATTCCCGCTGATGTTTTTTCAGTAGGGGTTAATGGTATTTCACAGTTAATCTCAGGTGTATTAGCAAAAGCGTTTAGTATAAATATTGGTACAGGGGTTTGGATTTTTATTTTAAATGTGCCAATTGCTATTTTGGGATGGATAAAATTAGGGAAATCAGCGACCATTTTAAGTTTGTTGACAGTGGTTTCGGTGTCGGTCATGACTATTTTAATTCCAGTAGTTCAAGTAACAGATAATCCCTTAATGAATGCGATTGTTGGTGGAGTGCTAACAGGACTTGCGATTGGGTTAACAATGAAGTATGGTTTTAGCACTGGTGGAATGGATATTGTCTCACTTGTACTCTCTAAAACAACAGGAAGAACAGTTGGATCATTGATGTTTACTATTAATTTATTTATTATTGCAGCTGCGGGATTTCTATTTAGTTGGGAATCTGCGCTATATACAATTATTTCGATTTTTTGTACGACACAAGTAGTTGATAAAATTCATACTAGTCATCAAAAAGTGACCGCGTTTATCATGACAAATAGAACAGAAGAAGTCATTTTTTCTATTCAACAATCTATTGTTCGTGGTATGACTTTATTACCTGGAACCGGTGTGTTTTCACGTAAAGATGTATCTGTTATTATGATGGTAGTCACTCGTTATGAACTTTATGACTTAGAACAAGCTGTTTACAATGCGGATGATAAGGCATTTATTAATATTATTCCAACTCAAACTGTTTATGGACAATTTTGGACAGAAGACGATCAGAAAAAAATAAAGGCATCAAAAATTGAGGGGTTGTAACCTCTCTTTTTTTATATCAAAAACCTTGTTAAATCAGTGAGTAGTAAGGTTTTTTTAGTTTTAGATAAAAAATTAATAAAAAAATGCTTGCTTTTTATAAAACTATTCCATATACTTTGATTATCAAATCATTTGATTATCAAACTATTTCACATTGCTTTTTCTTTTTTTTACCCATATACTTTGATTATCAAACAATTAAAGGAAGAGGCAAGTAGATGGATGAGAAAATAACAATTGTCAATTCGCAACTGGTGAAAGTGTTTAATGATATTTTAACGATAGAAGAAACAGAACTAAAAAAAAGTGATTTTTTTGATTTATCGATAAAAGAAATGCACACAATTGAAGCCATTGGTATGGGTGGAAATAAAACAACAGGTGAGGTAGCAAAAGAACTGTCAATAACTGTTGGAACATTGACAGTGGCAATCAATAATTTGGTAAAAAAAGGCTATGTTGATAGAGTACGTAGTGAAAGTGACCGACGAATTGTTCGATTGAAGCTGACAAATAGAGGTCGTCTATTTTACAGGGTACATCAACATTTTCATAAAAAAATGGTGGAAGCCGTACTAGAAGATATGTCTGAAGAAGAAAAACAGGCACTAGTCAAAGGATTAAGTAGCTTACATCATTTTTTAAAAAAATATTATTAAGTCGTAAGGGAGTTAGTGATGCTATACCCTAAAATAACAAAAACAGCAAAAGCTCTACCAAAAAAAATTGTGACAAATGCTGATTTAGCAACTTTTTTGGAGACAGATGATGAATGGATTTTCAAACGAACAGGTATTAAGATGCGCCATATTGCAACAAATGAAACAGTGGCGTCACTTAGTATCGAAGTTGGGAAAAATCTAACTAAATCAATTGATAAGCAGTCGATAGATTTAATCATTGTTGCGACGATGTCATCGGAGTACTCAACACCATCTGTTGCTTGTCAAGTTCAAGAGGCAATTGGGGCAACTAACGCTATGTGTTTTGATGTCAATGCTGCATGTGCTGGTTTTATTCATGGATTATCTATTGCAGAAAAATATGTCACACATACTGATTTTTCATGTGCATTGGTGATTGGAACGGACGTTATGAGTGGCTTGATTGATTGGACAGATCGTACGACAGCTGTGTTATTTGGAGATGGTTCCGGTGGTGTATTGATTGAAAAAAAATCTACTATGCCATGTTTTATCGGAGAATACATTCAGTCAGACGGACAACGAAGTGAGTCTTTATCTGGTCATTTGACAACAAAAGATAATCGATTTCGAGAATTGGCACATGATAAGCCATACTTAATGATGAATGGAAAACAGATTTTTGATTTTGCTTTAAGAGATGTTTCAAAAAATATGATTGATTTACTTGAAAGAGAATCTATTAAGGCACAAGAGGTAGATTTTGTGTTTGCTCATCAAGCCAACTATCGTATTTTAGAGGCTCTTTCAAAGAAAACGAGTATTCCATTTTCAGCATTTATGACAAATGTTGAAAGGTTTGGTAATACATCAGCTGCTTCTATTCCAATTTTATTAGATGAAGCAATTGAACGAAATGAATTAAAACTAATGGGAGAATCGATGTGCCTATTAACAGGATATGGTGCAGGGTTAACCTGGGGAAGTTTATTAATGAAATTATAAAATTATTGGAGGAAAGACAAATGACAACATTCGAAAAAATACAGGAAATTATTGTGGATCAATTAGGAAAAGAAGAAGAAGAGGTACAATTAACAACTAATTTTAGAGAAGAACTTGATGCTGACAGCCTTGATTTATTTCAAATTTTAAATGATATTGAGGATGCGTTTGAAGATGATAACGTAAAAATTGAGACAGATGAAGGGTTAGTTACCGTACAAGATTTAGTAAATTTTGTTGATAAACAAATCGCAGAAAATAAATAAATGATAATAGCATCAGCATTTAAATGCTGATAGCTATTTTTTTAAACCAAAAAAGAGGTGAATCGATGGGAAAATCGACAATTTGTGAACTTTTAAATATAAAATACCCTATTATTCAAGGTGCTATGGCTTGGGTAGCAGAGGAGAAATTAGCAAGTGCAGTAGCTAATGCGGGCGGGTTAGGCTTGATAGCTTCAGGACATGCACCAAAAGAAGTAATTAAGGAAAAAATCATCGCAGCTAGAAAAATGACTACAAATACTTTTGGGGTCAATATTATGCTGATGTCACCTTTTGTGGAAGATATTGTTGATTTAGTCATTGAAGAAAAAGTACAAGTTATTACTACTGGCGCGGGATCACCAGGTAAATATATGAAACGTTTTAAAGAGGCTGGCATTATTGTTATCCCAGTTGTTGCGTCTGTTGCTCAAGCGAAACGAATGGAAAAAGAAGGAGCAGATGCAGTCGTTGTTGAAGGAATGGAAGGTGGCGGTCATATCGGTAAGTCTACCACGATGACACTTGTGCCACAGGTGGTTGATGCTGTAAGTATCCCTGTGATTGCAGCTGGAGGTATAGGAGATGGTCGAGGTGTTGCTGCAGCACTCATGCTTGGAGCTAAAGCAGTTCAATTAGGCACGCGATTTTTAGTATCAAAAGAATCAATCGCTCATGACCATTTTAAAACTAAAGTGGTAAAAGCAAAAGATATTGATACAGTTGTTACAGGCACATTAACAGGGCATCCAGTTCGTGGACTTAGAAATAAATTAACTCAAACGTTTGAGAAAGCTGAGCGTTTTGAGGGAGGAAAAGAGACCCCTGATTTTGATCGATTAGAAGATTTAGGGAAAGGTGCTTTAAAAAGAGCAGTGATTGATGGTGACATAAAAAATAGTTCGATGATGGCTGGACAAATAGCTGGGATGATAAAAACAGATCAACAAAGTTGTGAAGAAATCATCTTGGAGTTAGTGTCAGAAACAAAAGAAGTATTAACAAATCGATACGACGAATGGGTACTGGAAAAGGAGTAAACATGAAAATAGGATTTATTTTTAGTGGTCAAGGCAGTCAGTATCATGGGATGGGGTATGACTTGTATCAAGAATATCCTATTTTTAAAGAGTATGTTGATATAGCAAGTAACCAATTAAACTTTGATATGGCTAAATTGTTGTTTGATGAAGATGAAAGATTACATCAAACAAAGTACACACAACCAGCTGTCTTAACGATGAGCTGTGCTACCTCAGCTGTCTTAAAAAAAGAATTAGGCATAACACCTGATTTAGTAGCTGGTCTCAGTTTAGGAGAGTATAGCGCCTTAGTTGAAAATCAGACAATATCATTTTCAGATGCTGTATCACTGGTTTATAAAAGGGGCGAGTTGATGGCTGATGCTGTACCAACTGGTCAAGGGGCCATGGCAGCTGTGATTGGACTAGATAGAAAAGTCATAGAGAATATTTGTAAAAAACTATCTAAATCATCAGAGATTGTGTTACCTGTTAACTATAATACACCAAGCCAAATCGTGATAGCAGGAAATAAGTCAGTAGTAGAACTCGCACAAGATGAGCTGATTAATGCTGGAGCAAAAAAGGTTGTTTCTCTAAATGTTAGTGGCCCATTTCACACCCCTTTACTCAGTCACGCAGCTGAAAAATTTTCCATAGAACTAGATTCAATCGAGTTTTTAAATGGTGTTATCCCATTTATAACCAATGTGTCTGGAGAGTTATTTGATACCACAACTGATATAAAAGGGAATTTAACCAAACAAATGATGTCACCTGTTTATTGGGAAGAAACGATTCGCACATTTAAGAGAGAGACTATCGATACTTTAGTAGAGATAGGACCTGGAAAAACATTGTCGCAATTTGTTCGATCAATAGACCGTGAATTGAATGTGCAACATGTTGAAAATAAAAAGACATTGGATCAATTAGAAAAGAAATTAGCAAAATGGGGGAACTAGATGTTTAGAAATAAGACAGTTATTGTGACAGGAAGCTCACGTGGTATAGGCAGGCAACTTGCTATTCGTTTTGCCAAAGAAGGAGCAAACGTTGTTTTAAATGCTAGAAAAAATATTGATGAAGACTTAATTGAAGAGATTACTTCTTATGGAGTGAAGTGCCATTGTGTGATTGGTGATGTTCAAGAATTTGAGCAAGCCAGTCGATTAGTCAATGAAGCAAAAAACGTTTTTGGCACAGTTGATGTGCTAATTAATAATGCAGGAATTACACGTGATATGTTATTGATGAGAATGTCAGAAGAGATGTTTGATGAGGTGATTTCAGTCAACTTAAAAGGAACATTTAATACGATTCATCATGCATCAAAAATCATGTTAAAACAACGTTCAGGGACGATTGTTAACTTATCTAGTGTGATAGGAGAAATAGGAAATATCGGTCAAGCAAATTATGCAGCAAGTAAAGCGGGTGTTATTGGGTTAACAAAATCAGTAGCTAAAGAATTAGCATCACGTGGGATTACTTGTAATGCGATTGCACCAGGATTTATAGAAACGGATATGACAGATAGTTTATCAGAGAAAGTAAAAGAAACAACACTGTCTCATATTCCGTTAAAGCGCTTAGGAAAGACAGATGACATTGCAGATACTGCTCTATTTTTAGCTAGTCAACCCTATATTACTGGACAAGTGATAAATGTTGACGGTGGTATGGTAATGAACGGCTAGGAGGATAAATGATGAAACGAGTGGTTATTACAGGAATAGGTGCTGTGACTCCTATTGGTAATACAGCAGAAGAATTTTTAACTAATGTTCAAGAAGGTAAAAACGGAATAGCGCCAATTGAAAAATTTGATGCAACACAGACAGGTATTCATGTAGCTGCTGAGGTCAAAGAGTTTGATCCCACCCTTTATATGGAGAAAAAAGAAATTAAACGAATGGATATGTTTTCGGTATATGGTATTTCAGCGGCTAAACAAGCAGTAGAAGACAGTCAAATCAATCTAGATGAAATAGATGTCGACCGTTTTGGTGTTATAGTCAGTTCTGGAATCGGTGGGATGAAAACAATAGAAGATCAAGTGATTCGTATGCACACGAAAGGACCAAAACGTGTCGCTCCCTTATTTGTTCCTATGGCTATTAGTAATATGGCTGCTGGAAATATTGCGATTAAAGTTGGTGCTAAAGGTATTTGTACTTCTATTGTTACAGCCTGTGCTTCATCAACAAATGCGATAGGCGAAGCTTTTAGAAACATAAAACATGGTTATTCAGACATTATTTTAGCTGGTGGAGCTGAAGCAACAATTTGTGAAATTGGTATTTCTGGTTTTGCTGCGTTAACGGCACTCAGTCCATCAGAAGACCCTGATAGATCATCCATTCCTTTTGATAAAGATAGAAATGGGTTTGTAATGGGAGAAGGTAGCGCTGTTTTAGTGCTAGAAGAGTTAGAGCATGCAAAAAAACGGGGCGCAAAAATATATGGCGAAGTTGTTGGCTATGGCTCTAATTGTGACGCTAACCATATTACTAGTCCAAGTAGCGATGGGTCTGGAGCTGGAAAGTGTATGATGTTGGCTATGGAAGAAGCAGGGATTACACCGAAAGATGTGAGCTATATTAATGCTCATGGAACGAGTACACCGACGAATGATAGTGCTGAAACAACCGCTATAAAATACGCGATGAAAGAAGAAGCGTATCAAATACCAGTCTCTAGTACAAAAAGTATGGTGGGACATTTACTTGGAGCTGCTGGAGCAGTTGAGGCATTGGCTTGTTTAGGTGCTTTAATGACAGATACTATCCCACCCACTATTGGTTTAAAAGAACCAGAAGAATCTTGTGATTTGGACTATGTGCCACAGGTTAAACGCTTTGCACCAGTTAATTACACGTTAAGTAATTCATTAGGTTTTGGTGGTCATAATGCCGTTATTGCAATGAAAAAATGGCGAGGTGAGTAGCTTTGAGTTATGAAACAGTGAAAGAGTTGGTGGATCAATTTGAAAACAGTGACATACGTGAAATGAACGTTGTGATTGATGGGTTGTCATTGTATCTAAGTAAAAACGAAACTAGCCAACAGGTTACATCAACAACACAGCTTGTAGAGACAAATAACTCATCAATGGCAATACCTATAGCAGAACATGATGAACCTAAAGAAATTGAAACAAATATTGTAAGTAATGATGAAACAGTGATTAAGTCTCCAATTGTTGGAGTCATTTATACAGCCAGTGAACCTGGGCAACCTAATTTTATTTCGGTAGGTGATAGAGTGTCTGTTGGAGATACTTTATGTATTATAGAGGCGATGAAAATTATGAACGATGTCGTGAGTGATGTCTCAGGTATTGTTACGGAAATATTGATTGAAAATGAAGAAATTGTAGAATTCGGACAGCCTTTGTTTAGAATTTCTTAGGAGGAAAAAAGATGCAATTAAATGTACAAGAAATTATGGAAATTATTCCAAATCGTTACCCAATTATGATGGTTGATAAAGTATTAGAGTTGACACCTGGCAGTTATGTTAAGGCTGTAAAAAATGTTACTTACAATGAGCACTTTTTTCCAGGTCATTTTCCAGGGGAACCTGTTATGCCAGGCGTGTTAATTTTAGAAGCACTAGCACAAACGGGATCAATTCCACTTTTAAAAAGTGAGGAATTTAAAGGAAAAACTGGTTATCTTGGAGGAATTGATAAAGTGAAGTTTCGCCAAAAAGTTGTTCCAGGAGATGTTTTGGTGATGGAAATGGAGATTATCAAGCAAAAAGGAAACATTGGCGTAGGAAAAGCAACAGCAAAAGTTGAAGATAAGATTGTTTGCCAAGCATTGATGACATTTATTATTGGTGCGTAATGATGTTTGATAAAGTACTTATAGCTAATCGAGGGGAGATTGCCACAAGGATTATTCGTGCGTGTCAAGAGTTAGAGATAAAGACCGTGGCGGTTTATTCAGAGGCTGATAAAGATTCTTTCCATGTAGCGTTAGCAGATGAAGCGATTTGTATCGGACCAGCTAAAGCGACAGAATCTTATTTAAACATGCATAATATTTTAAGTGCGGCAATTATTACAGGAGCACAGGCCATTCATCCGGGATTTGGTTTTTTAGCTGAAAATAGTTTGTTTGCAGAAATGTGTGAAGAATGTCAAATAACGTTTATCGGCCCATCTTCACAAATAATAGATGAGATGGGGAATAAGGTAAACGCTCGAAAAATCATGTTGGATGCTGGTGTTCCAGTAATCCCTGGGAGTGATGGGGCAGTTGATTCAATCGAAGATGCTAAAAAAATTACAGATGAAATAGGTTATCCCATTATGCTAAAAGCTGCTGCAGGTGGTGGAGGAAAAGGGATACGAAAAGTTTTTTCAGAGGATGAGTTGTCTTCTCATTTTTCTTCTGCGCAAAAAGAATCTATTGCCGCGTTTGGTAGCGGGGAAATGTATATTGAAAAAATAATCTATCCAGCTAAGCATATTGAAGTTCAGATTTTAGGCGATCATTATGGTCATATGATTCATCTAGGGGAGAGAGATTGCTCGCTTCAACGAAATAATCAAAAAGTATTTGAAGAAGCACCAGGTTTTTCTTTGTCTTCTGATTTAAGAAAAACTATTGGAGATATTGCAATAAAAGCTGCAAAAGCTGTTTCATATCAAAATGCTGGAACGATTGAGTTTTTAGTGGATGAGTTTAACACTTGTTATTTTATGGAAATGAATACGCGTATTCAAGTTGAACATCCTGTGACAGAGATGATTACTGGTGTCGATATTGTCAAATGGCAATTAAAAATAGCAGCTAATAAAAAGTTAACTTTAAAGCAATCTGATATTACCTTTAATGGTCATGCTATTGAATGTCGATTAAATGCTGAAAATCCGGCGTTTAACTTTGCTCCATCCCCCGGTAAAATCACTTCACTAATTTTACCATCTGGATGTTTAGGATTACGGGTGGATAGTTCTGTTTATCAAGGTTATAGTATTCCACCATTTTATGATTCGATGATTGCTAAAATTATTACTCACGGAAAAACTCGTGAAGAAGCCATTTTAAAGATGAAACGAGCATTACTTGAGCTAGTTGTTGAGGGAGTTGTAACCAATCAAGCCTTTCAACTAGATTTGTTAACTCATCCCTCTGTTATCAAAGGGGAGTATGACACATCCTTTTTACAAAAAACATTTTTACCAAGTTGGTCAATAGAATAATAAGTAACAAGGAGGATAGGTATGGGATTATTTAAAAAAAGAGAATATATACGTATCACTCCCTTAAAGAAAAGCAAAGAAAATAAAGACAAACCTCATGTACCAGATGGTGTGTGGGAAAAATGTCCGAGTTGTCAAAAACCGCTACATAAAAAAGAAATGGGACAAGAAAGAACCTGTCAACATTGTGGTTATTGCTTTCGTTTAAGCGCTTCTGAGAGACTAAAGATGATTATTGATGAAGGAACTTTTGATGAGAAATTTACTGAAATACCGTTTAAAAATCATATAGAATTTCCTGATTATGAAGAAAAGTTTTATAGTGCGAGAGAAAAAACGGGACTTGATGAAGCAGTGATAACAGGATTAGGTGAGATAAATAAATATCCAGTTGCCATAGGTGTGATGGATAGTCAGTTTATCATGGGAAGCATGAGCCATATTGTCGGTGAAAAAATTACGCGATTGTTTGAATTAGCGATAAAACAAAGACTTCCAGTTATTATGTTTACAGCTTCGGGTGGTGCACGGATGCAAGAAGGCATCATTTCCTTGATGCAAATGGCAAAAATATCTGGCGCTGTAAAAAAACATAGTGATCATGCACTTTTATATATTACAGTTTTAACTGATCCTACAACAGGTGGTGTTACGGCAAGTTTTGCGATGCAAGGTGATATTATTTTAGCTGAACCACAAGCTCTAATAGGTTTTGCCGGAAGACGTGTCATTGAGCAAACCATCAGGCAAACGTTACCCGATGATTTTCAACGGGCTGAATTTTTATTAGAACATGGATTTGTTGATAAAATTGTCAAGCGTCAAGAGATAAAGGCAACCTTGACTCAGTTACTTCAACTTCACGAAGGCGGTGAAACACATGAAATCAGCCAATGAAATCGTTCAACTCGCACGAGATAACAATCGAATTACCACTCGAGAAATAATCAACGGTGTGACTGATAATTTTATAGAACTTCATGGTGATCGATATTATGGAGATGACCATGCAATTATTGGTGGGATTGGAAGAATAAATAATCGACCTGTTACTGTGATAGGCATTCAAAAAGGACAAACACTGGAAGAAAATGTCAAAACAAAATTTGGTTCTCCAACACCTGAAGGGTATCGTAAGGCATTAAGATTGATGAAACAGGCAGAAAAATTTCATCGACCAGTGATTACGTTAGTGAACACACCTGGAGCGTTTTGTGGGATTGAAGCAGAGGAGCGAGGTGAGGGAGAAGCGATTGCCAAAAATCTGTATGAAATGAGCCAACTAAATGTTCCAATTCTTTCTATTTTAACGGGTGAAGGTGGCAGTGGGGGGGCGCTTGCTTTAGCGGTCGCAAATGATGTATGGATATTAGAACATAGTATTTACTCTATCCTTTCACCAGAAGGATTTGCTTCAATTTTGTGGAAAGATAGCTCAAGAAGTTCTGAAGCAGCTGAAATCATGAAGTTAACACCAAACGATTTAAAAGATTTAGGTGTCGTAGATAAGGTTATTTTAGAAACTAAAGATTCAGAGTGGCTAAGTAAAGAAACATTATCTGCGAATCTAAAACAAGAGATTATACAGAAATTAGATTACTATCAAACACTTACTCCATCAGAATTGAAAAACCAACGCTATGACAGATTTAGAAAATTTTAATTTGGCGTTCGATTATCTAAGTCATTTACAAAAAATCGTTTCTCGGTTAATATAAAAGTGAGTTTATATTAAGGGGGTAGAATGAATATGAGTGAATCGAAGTGGACAGAAGAAGAATTAAAAGAAGTGCAAGAAGACATTCTTGCTGCATTAGAGACTGTCATTGACCCTGAGTTAGGCATCGATATTGTTAATTTAGGATTAGTGTATGAGGTGAATCTAGATGAAGATGGTTACTGCGAAGTGAAGATGACGTTAACTACAATGGGATGTCCATTGGCTGATGTTATTACAGAACAAATTCACGACGCGTTAAGTGATATAGATGAAATCAAAAAATTAGAAGTTAAACTCGTTTGGTACCCTGCGTGGACAACTGATCGTATGAGCAGATATGCCAGAATATCTTTAGGGATTAGATAGCGATATATCAACGTTTGTAGGTGTTTTGATTAGAATTTGATGAGTGAAATACTCACCTAGTATGGTGTCCAAGATGAATTTCTCATAGTTTGGATTACTGACTAAAAGAGTCAAATTTTGAATGAATCCCAAATTAAAGTGACAAGAATTAATAAGCTCTTTCGTTAACTAATATGTTAGCGAAGGAGCTTTTTTGTTATGGAAAGATTGTTATTAAAGGATTTAGTAGAGGAGTTGGCATTTAGTGATAGGGCAAGAGGATTGTCTCCAAAGACGATAAAAAAACATGGGAAAAGTTTGAGTTTATTTCTGAAATTTTTAGAGGAAAAAAATATTGACTCACTAGGTATGGTCACCGTATCTCACGTACGCGGTTTTTTGATTAAAAATATTGAAGAAGGAAAAGCAGCATCTTACGTAAATAGCCATTTACGTAGCATTAGAGCGTTTTTTAGGTATTGTGTAGATGAGAATTACATGAGAGAAAAAGAAAATCCATGTTTGTATGTAAAGTGGGTAAAAGAAAGACAAGTTGTTATCAATACATTCTCTGATGATGAGGTAAAACAGATGTTAAAGTATGCTAAACAAAGAACTTTTACTAATGTAAAACGTAAAGATAAATACCATCTAGGGCTTCAGACAAAGTTTACAAATGAGAGAAATTACTTACTGTTACTGATATTAGTTGATACTGGTCTCAGAATAAGTGAGGTTATGAATCTTAAACACTATCATCTTGAAGAATCGCAAATTAAGGTGGAAAATGGCAAAGGGAAGAAAGATAGAGTAGTTCATTGTTCGCCAACAGTTTATAAAGCTTATTTAAAGTATCTCAGAGTAGCGAACAATTTTTTTGAATACTATGAGATTACGAGAGATGAATATGTATTTCTTACGAAAAATGGTAAACAATATAGTTACATCTCAGCAGAGAGAGAAATTAAGAAAATTGGTGTTGCTAGTGATGTTAATCCAAACATCAGAATAAGCCCTCATACTTTTAGACATTACTTTACGCAGAAACTTGTTAGAAATGGTGCAGATATTTATATGATTCAAAAATTATTAGGACATGCCTCAATTAAAACGACTGAAGTCTATCTAAGGTCATTAAATATTGATGATTCAATAGAGAGAGCAGTCAAGCACTCACCATTGCAAACAATTAAGTAGAGTCGTATTGACAATATCAGTAATAGTTCATAAGCTTACTATAAACACTATTACTGACGTTACTTATTATTAAACAAGTAGAAGGAGTCAGCAATGAAGAAAGTAGCATATATCAGAACATCAACAGGCAAACAAACACTAGGCATAGAAGTCCAAAAAGACGCTCTAAAAGCCTATCAACCTACTCATTGGTTCATTGAACAGGTTAGTGGTCGCAAGGAGAACAGAGAGCAATTAAACAAAGCTTTAGACATATTAGAAGAAGGAGATACACTCATTGTCTATAAGCTTGATAGATTAGGGAGAAGCACGAAACAATTGGTTAATCTCATTAGTCAGTTAGAGGACAATGGAATCCATTTAAACATTGTTACAGAAGGAATAGATACCTCAACAGCAACAGGAAAGCTTATTTTTACAATCCTTTCAGCTGTTGCAGAAATGGAAGCTTCACTTATATCCGAACGCACTAAACAGGCTTTAGCGGTGTCTGAGAACAAAGGTGGAAGACCAAGACTAGATAACACAACTAAAGTTAAAGTCCTTGAGATGTATCAAAAACAGGCTTATACAGTGAAGCAGATGGCTATCAAGCTTAACATTAGTGAGAGTAGTATTTATAGGATACTCAGAAAATTTAAATATAAGAATAACAAAGGTTGATAAACTTTTAGTAAGTATCGTATAATGATAATCAGAAACGAACGTTTTTGACAGACATAAAATTATACAAAGCTGACTCACTAAGAATCTTATGAAATCAACCTTTTGGTTATTTTGTAAGGTTCTTTTTCTATATATTTCATTATTATCTAATTCGTTCGTTTTAGACACAGTCTAATACAGTGTTAGTAATAGTGAAATTAAGGAGTGAAAGGAGTTGGTTTGATTTATTAAGGGCGTATGTTATTACCAAAATAGAGAGTTCAAATTATTGAAAATATATTACCACATATAACTTTCGACAATAACAAGATTTGTAAGGAGAAGCAAATGAAAAAGAGAAAACTATTAAATATTTTAATTGTAGGACTAATTCTAGTTAGTGGCTGTGGGAAAACTTTAAGTAATGATAAAAATGAAGAGCAAGATAGTTCTAGTTATAATGAAAAAAATAGCCCAAAAATGATAGAAAAAGAGGAAGAAAATAGTGAAACAATTTATGAACATTTTACAGAAGATTTAACAGATGAAATATGGATTGAAGTAGAATCTGATGAAAGTGGAATAATTAATCAAGAATCAAGAATATCTGGTTTTTTAATCACTAATGATACGAGCTACAAATCTGAACTTTATAAAGGATTTGAACCCTACAGTTCTGATGAAAAAGGATATATTTGGACAGATTTAGCAAGACCAATTAATAATAGATTTGATACAAGACCAACATTAATGAAAGCTTATTTATACTACAACGAAGGAGTTTTAAATCAAAAATTATATAAAGCATTTATTGACCGAGAAGCATCATTTATTGAGCGTGATAATGAACATTTTGGTACAGGTAGAGCATCATATATATATACTGAAAAATTAAATTTTAAACATCATCTTGATTCTGAGACTAAAAAATTAACTCAAACAATTGTACTTGTTGGTAAAGATCTTTTTTTTGATGAAGAGTTATCTAACTATAGGACAGTATCTTTTAAAGTAGTGAATGATGCAATTAATGTTGAACTTACTGTAAATGATGAAACTAATTTATATTTGGTTGGATTTAGAGTCCAAAGAGATGGAGAGAAAGATAGATTAAGGTATTTAGTAAAATTTTCTGATAAAAAACAGGATTTTGTATTTGACTCTCTCTATTCAAATGAAGAGATTGAAATTCAATAAGAATGTATTACTGATAGCTTTCGAAGATATACGATAAATAATGACACTTGTTTTTTAGTTGCTTATTTTATAAATTCTCCCAATTATATTTATAAAATTCCTAATAAAAGACTTATCAATAACTTGTGTAGTGCTAAGTGTACAGTGAAAAATTTTAGGACACTCCTATTAAGATATAGACGTGTCTTTTTTACTATTTTAGTATAGTTTTTTTGGTATAATGTGTTTAATTACTATATAATATTTATACACATGTCCATGTCACGGTGAGAGCACTCAGTGCTTTCACCGTGTGACAAACAAAATGAGCTTGCGAATTTTGGCGTCAGTAAGTGGTGGTGGTTTACCACCATCCACAAAGTTAATATCAAAAATTGAATTATATGCCCCCCTACCTTTGAAAATGTATATATAATGTTAGTTAGAATGAGTATATGCTTATTCAAAGGTAGGGGGTATTAATATATGAGGTGAAAAAATATATGAAACAGTTAACATTGAAGGAAGCAATTGAATATTATGGAACTGAGAGTCATAAAAGAACATATAAAAAAAAATATAGTTTAAATAAAAAACAAAAAATGGATATAAAAAAAATAATTTTATGCGAATTTGAATATGTTGAGTTTTTTAAAGATCAGTTAGGTCATATAATAATTAAAATTGATAATCCCAGAGAGAAGATATTTCCTATGATAAATAAAAAAAACGTTATTGGGAATAATACTATTGATGATTTAAATCAATTATTACTACAATATATACTAGTTTTCTTGGAGACAAATGAATTATCTGAAAGTGAATACTATAATTTGCCTTTTTTAGAATCGAAATTTGACATTTTAACTAATTTTACACGTCAATTTGTAAAGTACAATACAGGGCTAGCAATAGTGAATAAAGATTTTTTATATTTACAAAAACAATTTCCATTACTGGAAATTGATGATAAAAATTTTCATTTATTTAAAGTTATGCATGAAGAGTTATCCGCAATTATTAATAGGTTTAGAGAAAGAATTTTAATGTTTATTTCAACAAAATTAGATTTATATAAAATAGAAAATATTCAAGGTGCTGTTGTTAGATTAGAAAATACATCGTTCAATAAAAGTAAGGAAGGTAAACTATTTTATGATTTAAGAGGAAGATATGAAAATTTATCTTCAGTGATGTCAGAACAACATGACGTTATTATTGATAGTATAAATAGTACGTTAGAAAAAAATTTATTTTTTCGAGATGTATTTAACATTGAAGGGAAAAGTTTCGAAAAAATTAGCTTTTTAGGTAATGATGGGGATGAAATTAATATTGAAATACCGATAATCATATTTGAAAGTATTAATAAAAAAATAAAACAAAAAGAAAAACAACTGAATTTAATTAGAAAATTTCATGGTAAACAAAAACCGAATTACTTAAAAACTGAAGATTTTAAATTTTTTGATCATGATGGAAAGCTTCTTGAAGGAAAACTTTTGGAAGAAGAAATTGATAAAATTAAAGCTTTAGGACAGTATTTTAATGAGGAAAAAGAATATGATTATAGAGGTTATAAATACTATATTGGTACTAATGGAAGTGATATGTCATTTCAAGATAGATTAAAAGTTTTAGATAAATATAAGAAAAAATATTATCGATTAAAAAATCCAATTAATCATAAATTTTATGAAATCTCATACTTTACAAAATATTATAGATTTAATAGTAATATGAATATATATAGTGATTATTCTTCATATGTTTGTGATTGTCTCGAAATTAAAAGAAATCCAAACACATCTGAGCTAAAATTTAATCTTAGAAATTTATTGAAAAATCGTTTTATAGAAAGTATGAATAAACAAATAAACCAACAGTATATCTATTTGAAGAATGATAACCTTGATAGATTAATAATGAAAGAACTAGTTGATTCTTTTAGTAAGCTAATTACAAAAAGTTAGTAATAGTAAGTTGTTTTCTTTGGTTTAAATTATTGTGAATAAAGGATGAAAACCAGTGAATCTACCAAAAACATACAATCATGATTATATATCTGTATTGAAAGCTTATTGCTTTAATCAGTTTAGAGATATAAATATAATTCTGAGATATGACATAGGTGATAAAGAAGAATTTGATAAAAAGACATATGACCTTTATGGTAAAAATGCTAATTATACTTCAAACGCACAATATAATCAGTTCGCATATAATATTTTTTTATTAGATAGAATGTTTGAAAACTTGTCGACAAATGAAGAGTTGGTTGTTTACAGAAGATTTAATTCAAAATTTTTGTCAAATATAGAAATTGGTCAAAGTTTAATAGAATAAGGATTCGTTTCAACTAGTCTCACACAAAATAGCTTAAAAAGAGTGTTACATTCAAATATAAATAAGTGTAATTCTATAGCTAAAATAAGAGTTCCTAAAGGAACTAGTTGTGTATATATTGGAAATGATTTTTATAGAAAAGAATATGAACTTTTATTGAATAGAGGACTTGAGTTTATATTAAAAAATAAACAAGAGGATTATTATGAATTTGAAATAATTAAGGATTAATTCACAGTAGTTTTAGAGTGGTAGAAAATGAAATGTTGGAGGGTGAAATAATGGAATTTAAAAATTCAATAATTGAAATATTGGATACTTTAAATACCTTAAAGGATGAAGTAGGAAGTGTAGAAGATACTCAACTGACTAGTTATCTAGTAGAAATAAAAAGTTTAGAAAAAATATTAACAATGATAGATAATTTTAATGAATTACTAAAAATAGAATCGTTTGATAATGAGCAATCAAAAATGCTAATTCAAAATTTAATTCAAAATAATTCTTATAGATTTGAAAATATAAAAACAGGTTATTATGAAAATAAAATAAATAAATATTCAGAACTAGATAATTTAATTATAGAAGTACTAGAAGAATTTAAAAGATATAAATATTTAACAGTTGTTAAGGATAATAATGTAATCTTAGTTGGAGGTAACGGAGTCGGGAAATCTAGCTTTGCAAGTTTTTTAAAAGAATCATTATCAAATAATATAGTTGTTATCCCAGCACAAAAATTTTTGTATTATGATATAACGATTCATTCTTTACATTTAACCGATGAACATCATGTGAATAATATTCAACAATCTAATTTAATTGGTCGAGGACAATTTCATCATATTTCTAATCAATATGATGTTCAAAAATATGTGAAAGAAATGTCTGAGATATTTTCTAAGTTAATCACTGCAGTATCAAATAAACAAGTTACTGAAATGACCGAAGCATTTAGAAATAAAGATGAAACTAGAAGCTTGAGTGAGATAGAAAAGGAAACAACTCTATCTGAAATCAATCGCTTATGGAGTATGCTGATACCAGATATTAAACTTGAGTTAGATGAAACTAATAGAACATTAAAAGCAGTTAAGGGAGAGGAGAAATATTCTATAAACTCTCTTAGTGATGGAGAAAAAGTAATATTATATTATATATGTCATGTGTTTTTAGCTGAAGAAAATAGTTTTATTATAGTTGATGAACCAGAAACATTCATAAATACATCTAATTACAACCGTTTGTGGGATACTTTGGAAATGTACAAGAAAAGTTGTAAATTTATTTATATTTCACATGTTATAGACTTTATTTCAACTAGGTCTAATGTAGATTTATTATGGTGCAAATCTTTTGAATATCCAAATGATTGGATAATTGAACGACTTGATGAAAATTCTGAGTTAACAGGAAAATTTCCAAAAGAACTCTTATCAGAAATACTAGGAGCAAGGAAGCCAATACTTTTTTGTGAAGGCAAAAAAAGTTCTTTAGATTATTTTGTATATTCAATATTGTTCAGAGAAGAAGTAGTAGTTTATCCTGTTGAAGGGCATAATAAAGTTATTGAATACACTAGAGCTTACAACAACTCTCCCATAATGGATAATAATAAAGCTTATGGAATTGTTGATAATGATTTAATGAATGAAGAACAAATTATGGCTTTAAAAGAAGATAACGTTTTTTCATTACCATTCAATGAAATAGAAATGCTATTTTTCACACCTGAAATTATGAAAGAAATAGTTATTTTAGATACTGAAAAACAAATAGAAATATTTAAAAATCAATTTTATAATGTAGTTAGTTCAGATATAAAAAAAATCGTCTCTCAGAAAATGAAAAAATTTATTGATAATAATTTGAGCAGATATAGAATAAATTTAGAGAAAAATACTGAAGTAACAAGTGAAAGAATGCTAGAAGAAGTAAGAATTTGGTTAGATAGCTTAGAGTTAGAAAACTTGGAAAAAAGAATATCAGAAGAGTTTGAAACTGTAATTAATAGTAAGAGTTACGATGATTTATTAAAAATATCACCTCAGAAAGAAAGTGTCTCAAAAGGATTAGCTAATAGATACCTTGATAGCAATTATATAGAAAAAGCAAAAGTCAAATTAAAACAAGAAAGAAGACTTTCTGAACAGATTAGAAATAAATACTTTTCAAATATAAATTTTAATTAAATTTCAAAAGAACTAAGAGTCAAACCTCAGTTCTTTTGTTCTTTTTGAGTACACTTAAACTATACAATGAGTGGTCGTTGATATATAATGATTCTAATATGTTCAATATACATGTTCATTATATATAAATCACACTAGGGAGGATTACCATGACAAAAATCGGGTATGCTAGAGTCTCATCCAAAGAACAAAACTTAGAAAGACAATTTGAATTATTAGAGAATGCAGAAGTTAAAAAGATTTTTTCAGATAAATTAAGCGGTAAAGATAATAATCGTCCACAATTAAAAGAGATGCTTAACTATATTAGAGAAGATGATATAATAGTTGTGTCGGAATTAGACAGATTAGGTCGAAATAATAAAGAAATAACTAGTATCATGAATCAGATACAAGACAAAGGCGCAACACTTGAAATCCTTAATTTGCCATCTCTGAACGGTATACAGGACGATAACTTGAGACGATTACTAAATAATCTAATCATTGAGTTGTTTAAGTATACGGCTGAAAATGAGCGTAAACAGATACGTGAAAGGCAAAGACAAGGTATTGAGTTGGCGAAAGAAAAAGGTAAATATAAAGGTCGTCCTTTGGCTTATAGTGCTGATTCAGCTGATAAGCAGAAACGTGTAACGTATGAAAAGATCGTAGAGATGTTGGAAAAAGATGTTCCAATAACTCAGATTTCAAAAGAGTTAGATGTGTCTAGAAATACGATTTATAGAATCAAAGGAGAGTAGTATGATTGAAATTGGAGATATAATAAATAAAAGTTATGAAATTATTGATGTGATTTATAGAGGACAAGCAAGTAATATAAATGTTTATGAAGTAAAGAATATTTTAGACAATAAGAGATATGCAATGAAAGTTTTTAATGTAAACAAAATGGATGACAAAGAACGCTTAGTACTTAATGAGATATTTGCTAGAGAAGAGAAGGCTCTCAGGGCTATCGAGAGTCCATTTGTAGTAGGATTTTATGAGTCAGGAACTATGGATGATTATTTTTATATAGTGATGGAGTTTTTACATAATAGTGAAACTTTACTAGAGTTTGTTAAAAAAAATAAAGAATTTAGTGAAAGAAAAAAAATCTCTATGGCTATTGAAATTACAGAAGGATTGATTGCTTGTCATGAGATGAATATTGTTCATAGAGATTTAAAGCCTCAAAATATTATGTTTAATTTAGATAATGATATGATTAAAATAATTGATTTTGGAATTAGTAAAGTTAAATCGATATTTTTAGAAAAGCAATCTGTTACGTTAAAGGATTATATGACTATAAATTATGCCTCTCCTGAGCAAATATCTAGGGGAGAATATACTGAAAAAAGTGATATTTACTCACTGGGATGTTTATTCATATTTTTATTTAGTGGAGAAGAACCACCCACCGACAAAAGTAATTTAGGATTTGAAATTGGTTCTCTAAATACTAATAAAGAGATAAAAAGTATGATTTATCAAATGACACAAGATGATATAGAAAAAAGACCATTATCTTGTGATAAAGTATTGGAAACATTATTAAGAGTAAAAGAAAACTTAGAGCATGAAATATTTGAATTAAATATTATTGTTACTAAAGCTATAACTCGAGATTTATATAATTTATCTAAAATAGATGGTCTATCAGATGCTCTAACAGCAAAATTTGTTTCTGAATCGATAAGGAAATGTAATCTTTATAAAGGAAGTTCTAATAAGATATACTTGATTGGAGATAGAGTTAGTTATGATGTTAAAATTAATTCTAGTAAAGAAGAATTTGTTTTAGTAGGAGTAAAAAATATTCCAATCGATAAAATAGATTATGAACAAAAAAAGGGAATAAAAATAAAAGCTAAAATAAATATTCATATCAATGATAAAGATTTTTCTTATAGAACTGAAACTGAATACTTGAATTATATGTTAGAAGAAATTGAAAAGGAATTAAAGAAAGTTAATGAGATAAAGAAACAAAAAAATAATTTAAATTCTCAATTGAAAATTTGGAATAACTATTTGAATTATAAAAAAGATATTGCTTTTAAAAAAGGTGAACTAGGAGTATATACTGGAATTGATTTTGATGAGTCAGGTAACTTTCTACACATTATTACTAAAAGTAAATT
This sequence comes from Vagococcus sp. JNUCC 83, assembly GCF_053667615.1. Classification (NCBI taxonomy): domain Bacteria; kingdom Bacillati; phylum Bacillota; class Bacilli; order Lactobacillales; family Enterococcaceae; genus Vagococcus; species Vagococcus sp. JNUCC 83. The sequence continues at coordinate 624,414 of NZ_CM132204.1, forward strand.
AAATTTTGAAGAAACTGATAAAATTCAAATAACAACAAAGAATGGAAAGAAAGAAGTAGTTGGAGACTTTTATGATTATTATGAAGAAAAAATAATTATAGTACGTCCGATTCCAAACTTTGATATGGAAAGATATAATCAGAGAGGCGTAATTGGAGTAAATACTTATTTAGATTCAATTGTCACAAATCGTTATAGTAATGCAATAAAAGACCTCGTAGTAAAAAGCTCTGTAAATAAAAACCTTCTCAATCTTTTAAATGAACCAAATAAAATTTCATTATCTGAAAATATAGAAATAAAACAAACTGTTAACAAAAAATTTTTAGAAAGTACTAAAAAAATTGTTGAAAAAGCTCTATCTACAAATGACATCTTTTTAATTCAAGGACCTCCAGGAACAGGAAAAACAACAATTATAACAGAAATAGTTTCTCAGATTTATTTAATGAATAGGAATAGTAAAATATTATTTGTATCGCCGTCACATGTAGCTGTTGACCATGCAATAAATAATATTCAAAAAGTTTTAGAAGACTGCATTCCTAAAAATGCTAGCGTTGAACAAATGATTTTAAGGATGGGAATGGAAGAAAAAATTTCTATAAAAAATGAAGAATTAATGCTAGAAAATCATACTAATAGATGGGTAAAAAATGTAAAAGAAAAATCATTGGTATATGTAACTGAAAATGAATTGAATCAGAAAATAAATTCTGAAACAAAAAGAGAAGAAGTTTATAATATCTTGTCTGATGATTTAGTAACTGACAGAAATTTATTAGAAAATTTATTAGAGAATGAGAATTTAAAATTAGCAAAGTTAACATATATATTAAAAGATTGGTATAGAAGTCTTTATTTCAAAGAAGAGTTTAATTTACATGCAGTTGAAGATGTTTTTCTTGTCGCATCAACATGTACTGGAATTGCTTCAGGAAATGTTAATGAATTAATGTTTGATTGGGTTATTATTGATGAAGCAGCTAGAGCAACTGCCCCTGAATTATTAATACCATTAGTCAAAGGAAAAAAAGCAATACTAGTAGGCGACCATAAACAGCTACCTCCAGTTATTAATTCAGAGTCAGATGAATATATAGAGAATAAAGAAAAGTTAGAAGAAAGTCTTTTTGAAAATTTATATAACAAAATGACTTCAGATGTTAAATGTACATTAACTACTCAATTTCGTATGCACCCTGCAATATCAGAAATGATAAATGAACTTTATTATGTTGAAGAAGAAATTGAAAGTTTTACAACTAGTAATGAATATTTATTAGAAAGATATTTTAAGCCAGTTACTTGGGTAGATACAGGGATGCTTGAAAAATCAAATGAATATAAACAATCAACATCGTATTTAAATTATACTGAATCAAACGTAATTGTTACGGAATTAATAAGGTTAAATGATATTGCTGAAAAGTTAGATAGAAAATATACAGTAGGAATTATTTCAGGATATGGTGCTCAGACTGAATTGATAACAAGTAATATAAAGGAGCAAAGAGAGGAACTAAAAAATTTAGAGATAGATGTAAATAATGTTGATTCATTTCAAGGTTCAGAGAAGGATATAATTTTTTATAGTATTGTTAGAAGTAATAAAAAAAGAACTATTGGTTTTTTGAAGGATGAAAGAAGGTTGAACGTCGCATTATCGAGAGCTAAAGAGCAACTTTTTATTGTTGGTAATACAGAAGTAGCTCAATATGGGAATAGAAATAAAAATCCTTTCTCAAGACTTTTGAACTATATTAATAGAAATCCAGAAAATTGTCAGATAAATTAACATTATAGTAAGGAGTAACTAATTTGCTTGATAAAGAGTTAGTAAAATTAATAAATAATGAATTTCCGAATGTTAAAATAATCTCTGAAAGAGAGATTGCTATACCTATAGCTCAGTTAAAAGTTTCTTGTTACTTTAATCATGAGGAAAAATTACCAAGCATTATTGATGCTGTAATTAGAATGTATCAAATTGAAAAAGACGAAGAGAAAATATCCAATAATTTGGGAATTGAAACAAATTTAGTGATTGCTATTATATCCAGATTATCTAGTGAAGGATATATTGACTATTTTAATGATTCGATTACGGATAAAGGAAAAAACTATATAAATTCACAAAAAATTTCTTCATTGAAAAAAGGTAATATTAATATTCTTGTTAACAAAATAACAGGAGAATTGATTTATAAAGACTCTAATCAATTTAGTAGTGCAAAGGATATAAGAAAACAATCAATATTTGTTCCTTTTATTGAGAACAGTGCAATTGATGTTGAAGAGAAAGTTAATCTAAAAAATGTAGTAGATATTTATGAAAGAAGAAATGAGATTGAAATGAACCTTTTTAATACCGAAGAAAAAAAATTAGTTGAAATTTTGAAAGTAGCAGGTAAAGAAACAGTTTACTTAAAAGTTAAATCTATTTTGATTTTAGATACAAATAATCAACTACGAACTTTAGTTTATGACAAATCTAGTAGAAATGAGAAAATAGAAGAATTTATTAATAATACAGAACATAAGGAAAAAAGACTGTATACTTCTCTTACAGATATGTATACAGTTGATAATATATTTCAAAATATCCAAAGAAATACTAGTTTTGAGAATATTAGTGACTACCCAATATCAGATGAAAATGAAGTTACATTGATAAGTAGTGCGAAGGTTAATATTATTTTCATTTTACCTATGCTTGAATGTGATAATATATCAAACGAACTATTAGCAACAATCGAAGAAAAAGTAAACAATTCTAAACTACCCATTAATATTTTTATATCGGGAACAGGTTATCCGTTGGAGTCACAATCAAGACAAATATACAGACTGACTAAACTTGCGAAAGAATTTGAGCATTTTAACATATATTCCCTAAATGATTTTATTCCTAGAACATTAATTTGTGACGATTATAAATATTTAATGAAAGAATATATAGCATGTGAGATACCTTCAAATTTGAGTCAAAAAGAATATTTAGTAACAAGAGAAAATTTATATTTGAATGAGAGAGAAGCATTTGAAAAATACACTGAAATAGTTGATTGTTCTAAACAAAGATTCAATGATATAAATATTTATTCTCAGTTGGAAATTAGTAATCTTTTAAAAGAAATATTTAAAAAAATTGATACTTTAGACGAGATTTTCGATGAAAAGGGATTGGGATGGACCAGTGAATCTATGCCAGATCTATATGATAAAAATCTAATATTAGACTCTAAAGTTTGTACAGATTCTGAGAGTTTTAAAACATTTGTCTTTAATATTTCTAAAACATTTGTTGAACAATTTAAAAAGAAATCGGAGCAGTTTAAAAGAAAGTATTTTGAAAAAGAATTTGAAAAACAATATCCAGAGTTATATAAATCATTGAATCGAATAAGGGTTTACAGAAATTACTTTGGACATACAGAACTCAATAATCATTTTAAAAAATACTATTATGAATATTCGAGACAAGATTTTAATTCTTATTTCCCTTATGTGTTGGAAGATTGCTTTCAATATTTACAAAAATTGTTATTAACTGAATTATTAGATTCTTTAGAAAAAACAATAGATATTGAAAGAACACAATAAACCTTTACTTTATAAGATTTTTATTTTATTTTTCAAAACATTATTTAGGAGTGAGAAAATGAGTTTTTCTTATTTTATTGATGAAAGTGGAAATACTGGAACAAATTGGTTGGATGATATACAAAAAAATTTTGTATATGGTGGATGGATTGTTGAAGATAGTAGTAGAGATGAGATTGAAAAATATATTTCTGCAGAATTAAAAAAACAACAAGGTCCAGAATTTAAATCATCTAAAATGTTTAAAAGTGTAAAAGGAGCAGAAAATGCTTTGTTTTTATTAAATTATATGGTTGAAAAAAAGTGTGTTCCTTTTTTTATAATAACAGAAAAAAAATTTATGGTAGCTGCTAAAATTGTAGAATCTTTCTTTGATTATGCGTACAATCCTAATGTTAATGTTAGATTAACTCATCCACATCCTATTAAAAGGGCTTTAGCAAATTGTATTATGGAAAATGATAATTATCAGTTAATGGAGGATTTTTTGTACTTAATAAAAAATGGAACTATTAGTCTTGATGAAATAAGGAATATAAATGATAAACTGATAACTTTATTTAAAGAATCTAATTTTGAAGAAGTTTCTGCATCATTAGAAGGGATACCTGACGATGGGTTATTAAAACTAGTAGATGAATTTGAAAGTGTATCTAATTTTGGCAAAGACAAGACAAAACTTACATTAACAGAGCCATACCTCCATACTTTATTTTCAAAATTAAACTTATTTGCAAATAATATATTAGATTCTAAAATTTCTATAATTCATGATGAGTTAAGAGGATATAAGCAAATTTTTATTGAATTTGAACAATTCTTTGGGGGAGTACCCAACAGTATTAAAATGATTAACGGTAACCCTATGTTAGGAAATTATTTTATGCTTGATTCTTTAGAAATGCAAACTTCTTTAGATGAATTATTATTGCAAATGTCAGATTTGTTGATTGGTTTTGTAAACCATTCTCTTAAAAAGTGGAGGATGCGAGAAGATATAAATATAAATCAGAAAAATTTTTGGAATAAATTAATTGAATTACATAAGTTATATTTTGATGAAAAAAATAATCCTGTTGAAATCTGGAGTTTTATTATGTCTAATGAAATGGAAGTAAACTTTTTAAATTCTTTAGATATTTATAAAAGAATTACTTCGAAAGAAGAGGACATAGAAATTATTAATAATGATTATTATATGTTTTTAAGTAAGCTGGAAAGAGTTGAGAATGAACTAAGGTAAGATATTGCTAACTACAATGTGCATCCTAGTTAGTAGTACATAACAATCTATTTTTAAGAATGTTGATATATAAAGCTTTATGTGATATGATTTTCTTCAAATAAAAGAAAAGTCCGTACTGACCGTATTGCTAAATACAGACACAATTTACGTGAATAATAAATCGCTCTTACAATTAATTTTGTGAGAGCTTTTTTATTATCATTTGCCAGTTTAAAGAATGGTACAATTGAAATACTAATTTATAAAATTAGAAAAAATAGGAGTGATAGAATGTCAATAACACAAAAAGATATGATTCATTCACTATCAAAATTATTAGATTGGTTAGAACAAGAAAGTAATGGGGGAACTAATGCTGGGGAGTTAAGATTTATTACTGGTCGTATTGGAGAGCTATACACAGCAATTATGACGAATGGTCAAATGGCTACGGAAACAAATCAAGAAGGTTATGATGTTGTTTCTGAGTCTGGGGAACGTATTAGTGTTAAAGCTACAACTAGAAAAAGTGGAAGTCATCAATTTAGATTTAATAGTAAAACTCTAACAAAAGTTGACAGAATAGTATTAGTTTATGTGAATGTTGAAGATTTGGAAGTTCAAATTATTTACGATGGACTTATTAATGAAGCAAAAAAATTAATGATTGATACTAAAGATGGTAGAGACAAATCTATATCTCAGAGCAAAGTGCTTAAAAATTCTACAATAGAAATAAGGTCAATTGTTATGCAAGAAACAGAGTACAAGAATTATACAGTTCAAAAATTAGAAAGTGGAACAATTAGGGTTATTCGTGAAGGGAATGAAGTTCCTATTGTTAAACCTGTTCTTAGAGAAATAGCAAAAGAAATAGGTGTGGATATTAATAATGGAAATGGTAATTTAAAAACAACTAGGGTACTCGGGAATGACGTAATTCGCCAATTGGTTAAGGAGGATTTATGAAAGCAAAACTAAAGGTCTGCTTATTTTTCTTATTATTTGTTAATCTATCAGCATGCAGTAGCAACTCAAAAAAGAGAGTAGAGGAATCAAAGGAAACTCAAATTACTTCAAGTACATTCGAAATTACAAGTTCTGATATAAATTATTCAAGCACAGAATCAGTTGTAACAGATACAAGTTCGTCTAGATTAGAGTCAGAATCCAAAAGTACAACAGTACAAAATGAAATGGTTAACTTAGGAACAATCTATTATCAAGATTTAGACATTAATGACCCAATTCAAGCAAATTCTCAATACTTAGGATGTTATATTGTAGATGATGGAAGTACAGTTAATCTAATACCGCTAATGGCTGCGACAGTTCAAAATTTACAGATTTATATATCTGGTCAAGGAAACGAAGATTACTATCAACAATTTCTAAATAAAGCCATTGAAACAAGTAATTTAACAAGTGGTAAACCTGTAAGTATATTTGATAGAGAAGATGGCGAGATAATAATTACAGCTCAAAGTGGAGAGATAATTTTGAGTAAATAGATTCAAAAAAAATAAAACTCGAGAGTGTAATATAAACTGTGTAAGTAACCTACCATCCTAGGTAGTGGGTTGCTTCGCGGTTTTTCTTTTTTTACAATAGATTAAAGGAGTGAGAAGCTGTGGCTAAAAAGAAAAGAGACCAAAAATCAGCGAAGTTAGCTCAATCAATTATTGACATCTATCAACCAGAATCGGTTGAAGATATGCAAGAAGCTTTAAAAGATGTTTTTGGACCGATGTTTGAAGCTATGCTACGTGGAGAATTAGATAATCATTTAGGTTATGAGAATCAGTCAAGACAAGAAAAAGAAACTCAAAACAGACGGAATGGATATGGAAATAAAAAGTTAAAAACAAGTTTCGGTGAATTAGACATTCAGGTTCCAAGAGATAGAGATGCTTCTTTTGAACCAGAAATTATTCCTAAAAGAAGCAAAGACGTTTCAAGTATTGAAAGTAAAGTTCTTTCTATGTATGCCAAAGGCATGAGTCAACGAGATATTGCCTCGACAATTGAAGATATTTATGGCTTTACTATTTCTCATGACATGGTGTCGGATATCACAGATCAAATATTATCAGAACTTGAGGAATGGCAAATCAGACCTCTGGCCAAATGCTATGCCTTCTTGTTTGTTGATTGTATGTATGTCACTCTAAGAGAAAATTATGAAGTGAAAGAATGTGCAGTGTATACAATTCTTGGCTATGATTTAAAAGGAAATAAAGAAATTTTAGGCCTTTGGTTAAATCAAACAGAATCAAAAAACAGATGGATGCAGATTTTTGATGAGATTAAAGAGCGTGGAGTTGAAGATATTCTATTTATTTCAATGGACGGCGTATCAGGACTTGAAAATGGTGCTAAAGCTATTTTCCCAGGCGTTGTGGTTCAACGTTGTTTAGTTCATTTAGTTAGAAATGCCCTTCGCTATGTACCAAGTAAGAGTTATAAAGAAGTTTGTAAGGATATGAAGTCTTTTTACAGCGCTTCTTCTTTAAAGGCTGCTCAAACAGCTTTTGATACCTTTCAAACAAAGTGGGCTATTTATCCAGGAGCTGTTGATGTTTGGAAAAGAAATTTTCAACATGTTGAACAACTATTTGATTATGGATCAGCTATTCGAAAAATAATGTACACAACAAATGCTGTAGAGAGTGTTCATTCAAGTTTCCGTAAGGTAACTAAAAAAGGCGCTTTCCCTAATGAGAATGCCCTTCTTAAGCTGCTATATCTTCGAGTAAAAGAACTTCAAAGTAAATGGGAAGGTGGACACGTTCACAATTGGGCTATGGTGCTTAATCAATTAACTGTTAATGATTCTTTTTCAAAACGAGTTGAAAAATATAATCGGTACTAATCAAAATAGGTTGGATATATATAATTTGACAACGAGTCTCTCGTCCTGTGAATTTTTATCGGGACAAGAGCTTTATTAAAAATGCCCTCTTATCCTCGAAGATTATCACAGGACGACTCATTGTCAAATTGTCGTTCTATTATTATTTAAAATTACTTACACACTTAACTTGACAAACCCTAAAACTCAGTAGAATTTTTCTAAGTCTACTGAGTTTTTTTGCGTTATTGTGGTGTTATAGTCCAAGTTATAGTATGTCCATCTATATCAGTTGTCCATGTATCAAATGACAAATTTCCATCATTATATTTATATGGGATATAGTAGTCTTTAAAATTAATAGTATCTGGGGACAATGAGTAAGTTTCATCATAATCAGGTCTATATGTTCCAGCCAATTCTATATGAACATTAGTATCATCTTTAAAAGAAACAATTTGAACTCCATCATGTATTAAACTTTGTGGTGCTTTGTTCTCATCCATTGCTTGTTCAGAATCCATTCCATCATAAAGAATAGGTTTGATAACATATTTATTTCCAATAAGATGACTCTTTATTTTATTTAAATCGTCATTTGCTTTAGCTTGTTTTTTTGCTTGTTCTTTATAGTATTCTTCAGCGATAGTAGTATCCATATATTTATCAGACATTAAAATCCATTCATCAACACCACTGTATTTCCCCATATATGGCATATATTCTAATTGCCCCTTAGCATTTACTCTAAATGTCCCAGCACCATCAAGTTGGTCTACTCCAACATGGATATAAGCTAAATTATCTGTTTCATCAATCTTTACAGTTAAAATATATTTAGTTGGTGGTGGAGTTGTTAAGTCTAAGATAGCCATAACCCATCTTTTTAATTCTTCATCTGACAAATTTGTTTCTTTTAAAACAGAAGTTGATGTATCACTATTACTAACTTGCTGACTTGTAGTTGATGTTGATTCAGTTATCTTTTCAACAGTTGGTTCTTTAGAAGAGTTATTCCCTAAATATAAAAGAGTTAGAAGAATAATTACTAAAATACTAATAATACTTAGCCATTTAATGAATTTTTTCTTCTTTTCTTCTTTTTCAATTTCTAACACCATTTTAGTTAATTCCAGTCTGACATTTGGGTCAGTGGCATTATTTATTTCTGTACGAAGTAACTCTTTATTAGACCTATCGTTTTTTAAACTTCTGGTTAATTTAGTATTCGAATTGCTCAATTTCTTTTCTCCATTCCCCTTTTTTATCTATTATATCAAAGTCTAAGATAATTTATAGAAAATTAAAGATAAAAACTAAATAAAATACTCTGACGTTTTTAGGAGTTTATTTGTTTAAAAATTATCCTAATATTTGAATATTAATATGATACAATTGTTATTATAATTATAAAAAAGTGGTGATTATGGTGTTGTTTTTTTACGATAGAGTTTCTAATTTAACTAGGATGTCTAGTGATGAGTTAGTAGAGAAAATGTTAGATAAATTTCAGTCATTCGATGAAGATAGCGAAATAGAGTTCAATGATAACGAAGTTCTGTCTTGGAAAAACTCTTTACCTATTTTGATTAAGTTGATTAATCAAGCTGGTTTAACAGAGTTAGATTTAATCATGGAATATGAAACTCCTTTAAATTCAAGAATTGATGCGTTATTAGTTGGATATAATAAACTAACTAATAGACCAACAGCTATGATTATTGAATTAAAGCAATGGCAGTCAATAGATACAGAATTTACTGAGTCTAATACGTTTATAAAATTAAATAAAGTTGAAGAAGAATCAAGTATTCGTAGTCACCCTATTGCCCAAACACATACGTATAGAAATCATTTGAAATGTAATCATTCAAATTTAGGTGATAATCAAGTCGATATTTTAGAGGTACAATATTTACATAACTTTAAAAATAAAGGTGAATTATTCAGCAATCAATATGATATTTATAACTCGAAACGAGAAAATTGTTTTGTGTTAGGAGAAGAAAATAGATTAATCGAGTTATTACGTACTACTTTTGATAATAGAGAATCAGGTGAAATTACAAATTTAATTGTTACTGGTCAATATTCTATGGAGAAACAAGGATACGAAAACTTAGCTAAAGCTCTAAATTCACAGGAAATCAGTCCTTTATTAGATGAACAGAGAGATGTTTCTGTTAGAGTTTCAAAACTATTTAGGGAAAGTAAAGACAAACAATTAATTATTATTAGTGGGGATTGTGGAACAGGTAAAACTTATTTAGGTTTATACTTACTCAAACTTTTTATTGATATAACGAAATCTAAACAAGTAGTTTTTACTGTTACAAGTAAAATACTCAATGCCATTATTAACGGACATACAGAAAACGATATTCCTTATGTTAATGGATTAAGAGGACAGTTTGATTTAGTTATTATTGATGAAGCGCATAGACTTCCAGAATTGAATAAGGTTTTAGATAAACTTTATAACGAAAATAAAGTGAAATTTGTCATTGTGCTTCAGGACGACAGACAGAGAGTTAGAATTAATGAGGAAGGGCTTAGACAAAATTTTTATGATTATGTTGAAAAAAGTCCATTAAATATCGAGTTACATCAAGAATACTTATCCATTCAAAAAAGGTCTATGTATGAAAGTAGTTATGTAGATAGAATTAATGATTTATTCTCCTTGAGTCCAGTTATGAAAGAATATACCAAAATAGATGGTTACGATATACAAGTGATAAATAAACTAAATGATATTGATTTATTATTAGATAATCATGTAAATAATAACGAAAAGGCTCAATGGTTTGCTCCATTTTGTTGGGAATGGACAAGGAATATAAGAAATAATGATGTACAAATTCTAGAAGAAAATTTTACTAAACCTTGGAACCCAAAGAACGAACAATTTGAATGGTATTCTGAGATAGGGAAACACCATAAAGATAGGATTGGTTGTATCTACACAGCCCAAGGACTGGATTTTGACTATGTTGGGTATATTTTTTGGGAAGATTTATCTTGGTCGTTAGAAAAAAATGATTGGATTGTTAATTTGAATAAAAGTCAGGATATCATTTTTATTAGAGAAATAGTTCAAAAATATGGAGGTCAATTGAAATATTTTGATAAAAATAATAAGTATTGGGTGGTTAATCGAAATGGTAGAGAATATAAATTAAATACTTTTATTGCTAAATTTGGAAATCCAGAAGAAGTAAAAGAACTCATTTTAAATACGTATCGAGTATTAATGACACGAGCAAGAAAAGGAATTTATATTTGGTTTAAAGATAATGAAACAAAAGAAAAAGTAATGGAGTTTTTAAATTAATAGATGGAGTGAAGAAAATGTCGAGTTACAGAGTTATCAATTTAACACTAAAAAATGGAGAAATAGTAGATAAATTTGAAAAACTTCAAACAAATGTTTTGGAGAATAACCCAGTTACTTATGTTTACTATAACCTTAAGAAGAAAAAAATATACGTTGGTGAAACAAATGGTTTTACTAGAAGACATAATGAGCATTTAGGAGAATTAAATCCTAAAGTAGATTACAAAGAGTATACAAACTGCTTAGTTATTTATTCCAATCTATTTGATAAGTCATCGATTCTTGATTTGGAGTCATTGTTATTAAACTATATGATTGCTGAATCAGATGTAACAAAATTTATATTTGCTAATGGAAACAATGGTCAAACTGAATTGGTCTATAAAAACAAAGAAGAAATCTTAACTGAAGTATTTTATAAACTATGGGGTAATGAATTACATCAATTAGGATTAATTCATAATCCTAATATTGAGGAATTAAGAGAGAGTTTACTATTTAAGTATTCACCATTTAAACAGTTATCACCTAAACAAAAACTAATTTGTGATGAAATTGAAAAAGATGTAGCCAAAAAATATTTAATAGAGGCTCCAGCAGGCTCAGGTAAATCTGTGCTGTTTACAAACTTAGCATTTTCTTTAGCTGAGAAAAACCCTGATTTAAGAATAGGCTTAATAACTACTGGTAACCTAACAAGACAGTTTAACTTGATATTTAAATCAATCGGATTGAATGGTAGATTAACTGTTAAAACAGGTTCACAACTTATAGTAGACGCAAGGAACAATGATAAGAGATTTGATGTAATCATTGTAGATGAAGCTCATAAATTGAAACAACATTATCGTAAAGGACATCCGAATGCAAGAAGGCATCTCAATGAAGGAGATGAAGAAATTACACTCCTTGAAGAATTAACAGATGGTTTGGTTTTACTGTATGACCCATATCAAGGAATTAAACCTCAAAACATTAGACCTTCAGAAATCAGAAAACTTACAAAAGATTATAAAAAATTATTGTTAATGCAACAATTTAGAATTGGCGGAAATGGAGATTTTTCAGGAGAGGATTTTTTAAAAGGAATTTTATACGGCTTCCAATTAAGTGATGATAAAAATTTCAATTCAAAAGTCTTTGAAGATGATTATTTTAAAATCGTAGATACTTTTAAAGAAGTAATTGATTATGTAGATGACCACTCACATGCTTATCCTAAAACAACAAATAGAGTGATTGCTGGTTATTGTAGGGAATGGGCATCCAATACTGGAAAGAAAGAGAACAAAGGTAAGAAAGCAGAAGAATTACCATTTGATTGGAATGAAGATGGTATTCAAAAGAGATGGAACTCGACTTATGAAGATTGGGTAAAGAAACCAAATTCAGAAAAAGAAATAGGCTCGATTCATGCTATTCAAGGTTATGATTTAAATTATTCTGGCGTTATCATAGGTAGCGATATTACCGTAGAGAATGGACAGATTGTAGCTGTACCTGAAAATTATAAAGATATTGGTGGAACTCCGCTGAAAGAGGAATTTAGCCTATCAGAGTTAACAGAGTACATATTAAATATTTATTATGTATTACTCTCAAGAGGAATTGATGGATGTGCCGTTTACTTTGAAGATAAAAGTGTAGAGAAACTATTCAAAGAACGAGTAGGTTTGTAGGAGGAATTTAGGATGGACGATTTAATAAAAGAAATTAATGAGTTTAGAGATGAAAGAGACTGGAGACAATTCCATAACGCTAAAGATTTAGCTTTATCAGTTTCTTTAGAAGCATCAGAACTACTTGAGAACTTTCAATGGAAAACAAGCGAAGAAGCAATTGCGGATGATTTAGAAAATATAAAAGATGAAATAGCCGATGTGATGATTTATTCATTGATGCTAGCAGATGACTTAGGATTAAGTGTTGAGGCTATTATTAGGAATAAAATTAAGAAGAATGGTGAGAAGTATACTGTTGAGAAGAGTAAGGGGAAAAAGAATTAGGAGTTGAGGAAAAAATGATTACCGATACATATCCATCTGTTTTTTTCTGCCCAATGGGAGATAATGAAATGATAACAGATACTGTTAATATTAAATATAGTAATGAAACTTTTGAAAAAGCAAAAGATTATTTTAAGGACAATGAAGAAAAATTAATAAATAAGTATAAAGTTTCATCAGTTTCTGAAGTATCATTTTGGGGAACAACAGAAGGAATGAGAAGTGTGTGGAGTGAAATGAAGACTGACGATTTGATATTTTTTACCAAAAATGGAATGGGCTTTGTTTACATGGCAAAAATATCCAATAAATTTGAGAGAGAAGAAGCTGAAATGTTGAATAAAAATTTTTGGAATAATAATAGTAATCATAAAGATTTGAGTTGGGGATTAGTTTTTACTTTGAAGGATGTTAGGCAAATAAAAATTTCAACAAATGAAATGAGTTTGATTAATGGATACGGAAAACGATATATTTATCGAGGATTATTTAAGTTAGATGAAAAACGTCTAATAAATTTTTGGGAATCTTTTCCTATTTATTATTTTTTAAATCCTGAAAAATTTGATAAATTGGAGGATAATTTATGAAAGTAATTTCAATTATTGAATTTTCTGACAAAATTGATAAATATTCTTTTGATTCTAGATACATAGTAAGTATTGAAAAAAAAGATATTGATATTTATGAAATAAGTATAAAAAAAAACGCTAGACATATAGAGAAGTTTTATGAGAATAAAATAAAGTCACTTTCGGTGTGTGTGGGAAGAAACGGAAGTGGTAAGACAAGATTATTAACAAAGTTAGTCAATTATTCAAATAAGAATTTTTACGATATGAATTTTGTTTTTATTATTGAAATAAATAAAAAATTATTTTATTGGTCTTCTATTAACTTACAGCTTGACTTTATTTGTGAAGAAGGTATAGAGATACAATATGGTAATTATGTTAATCCACTTGAGGATACAAAGATTATATTTCTTTCTAATAATTTGGAGTATAATAATTATTTTTTAATTGAAAAAGAAAATTCATTTAGTGACTTTTCAGTGACTACAATATTAGAAAATACTAATCTAGAGACTTATCGGAATAATTTAATGAGTAAACAAATGGAGTTTATTTTTAAAGATTTAGAGAAAAATTTTGATAATGGTATTGTAAAAAAATTTGAACTTGACAGCAGAATAAATTTATTTAAACCTTCAGTAGATGAAGCTTATAATGACTATTTTAAATCGAATAGTATAATATATAAAAAAATAATGGAAGAAGTTAGTAATTTAACTAAACACGATTTTAATAGTCCTAGTATTTTTTTTGATATTAATAAACAATTTGTTTGTAATTATCTTTACCAAGATAACGTGAAGAATCACCTGGTTTTTAGAGATTCTTTAGCTTCCTTTCTTGGATACAATGTTCTCAAACCAGAGAAAACGCTAGTAAAAAAAGTCACTAGGAAATCGATTGTTGATTATTTTAATAAAACATATTTCTATGATAATGAGGAAAAAGAGTTACAGTTATTAAAACAAAAACTCTTTTTAAAAAATTTAGAAAAAACATCAATTCAATTAGATAACAACTTCTTACAGTTTGATATCTCGGAATTAGTAGAATTGGAAGATGTTGAATTGACGAAGTTAAACGAAGAAAAACTAAGTGAAGATATTTTCTTTTTCTTAGAAAAAAAATGGAAAGCTATTAGTTCAGGAGAAAATTCATTATTAAGTATTTTCTCAAATATTTATGAGGGTACTAAAGACATTACTCAAAGTAACGTCTTAATTTTACTAGATGAAATTGATGTAACGTTACACCCTGAATGGCAAAGAAAATTTATGAACTCATTGTTTATGTTCCTCAATACTCATTATAGTACTTCTTTAGATTTTCAGATTATTTTAACTACTCACTCTCCTCTTATTTTGTCAGATATAAGAAATATGGATGTAAATTTTCTAAGTAAGAATGACATGCTACCTAATAGTATAAACACATTCGGTGGTAATTTAAATGAGCTGATGTCTGAAAGTTTTTTTTTAGAAAATGGGTTAATGGGAGAATTTAGTTCAAATAAAATAAAAGAAATAATAAAAGAAATAAATGATGGAGTTATAACGACTAAAAGATCAAAAGAGTTGGAAGGTATAATCAACGAAATTGGAGAAGTAGTCATTCGAAAGTCTTTGAAGTATTCAATGAAGAATTTAATGGTTAAGGCAGAAAATAGACAAAGTAAGCTTAACAGGTTACAAGAGGAGAAAGAGAAAATCGAGAAACAAATTCAGATATTAAAAGATAGGGACAAAAATAATGATTAATATTGTAATGCCAAAAGAAGTTGTTGACGTTCATAAAAAGTTTTTCACTAAAGAAATTAAAAAAAAATATACTGATATGATTCTGGAAATTTCATCCGAGAATAGTTTTGTTATTGATATGACAAAAATGACAAATGCTGAAGGTACTTTTTTCGAAATATTAAATGAAATGAATCAAATAATAATATCGAAAAAACTGAGTAAGAAAGATTTTAGAAGAGAAGATTTGATTAAGAAGCAAATAGAACTTCTAGAAGATACTATTATTTTAAAAAAAATGATTAGATTAAGTATTAATTTGTTAGATGAGTCAAATTATTATGAACTTTTAAAATTAGAGGAAGATTTTGGAGAGTATCTATTTAAACTTGATAAGTTATCAAGTTTAGATAATGCTTTGTTTTGTGAAATAACAAGTTATAGGATTTATAGAGCAGAATTAAATAAGAATTTAAAAAAGAAAAAAGGAAAAGATAATCTCAAAAAGAAATTTTCAATATTTAAATTTTTACCTACATTTGAAAAAGTATTTTTAGATTTATATAAAGAAAGGTTTACACGAGAAATTAGGTATACGAAATTTCAGGAGATTGAAAATACATTTCATGATTTGAAGGACATTTCTATACTGTTCAAAGATAAAAAATTTGAAAAAACCGTTTTGAAATATTGGAATGTTTATCTCTATACTCTCTTTTTAGATACGATTGTATGTCCTTATTGTAATTCTCAATTTATTTATACCTATTTTAAAGAAAAAGGGGAAAAAAAGGGGAAAGTAAGACCTCAAATTGACCATTTATTTCCTAAAAGTGTTTATCCGTTTCTATCGGTATCCATTTTTAATTTAATTCCATCATGTAGTCAATGTAACAGTTCTATTAAAGGAGATAACGAAGTAAAGTTATCAAACGTAATTAATTTATTTACAGAGTCTATACAAGATGAATACCATTTTTATATTAAATCAAAAAAAGGGGTAGATGAATTACTTGGTAAATCAAGTAATTATGAGATTAAAATTCATGTTTCTGAGTACTTTGAATATCGTGAAAGATTAATAAAATTTTTAAATTCTTTTCATTTGAATGAAAGGTATAATTATTTTAAAAATCATTTAAATGAAGAAATTTATTATAAAGTAAATCATACTAAAAGTATGAATAGTTTTATAAATAGTTTACTGTCTGATTTAAATGATTTTGATGCAATAAATCCATCACTTATGGATTTTATGGAATTAGAAGATAAAAATAGATTACTTGGAAAATTACAACGAGATATTCTTTTTGATCAATTAGGAAATCCAGAAAACTCTGATAATATAGAATATACTGATTTTTATAGTGGATAACAAACCAAAATGACAAATTAATACTCTTCCTAGTATGTAGTCCAAGCCTAATTTAGCTAGAATATTCACTTTTTCCGTGGTAAAATGAATAAGTAAATAATAAGTTAATGAAAGATTTTTTATTAACTTTTTGTCATAGAAATGTTGATATATCAATGTCCATTAGCAGACGTTATCACAGAACAAATTCACGATGCATTAAGTGATATAGATGAAATCAAAAAATTAGAAGTAAAATTAGTTTGGTATCCTGCGTGGACGACTGATCGTATGAGTAGATATGCCAGAATTTCTTTAGGGATAAGATAAGACTGGTGTGACAGTGTTTTAACAGATTTTTATCAGTAATCTAAACAGTATAGAATAGAATATTTTAACAGTTACTCAGGTATCTCAGCCACTTTCTGAATTACAGATAGTTAGGTGGGTACTCAGAGGCAACAGTTATATTATATAGAAGAAAGACTTTCTCTACATTTATAGAATGTAGAGAAAGTCTTTTATTCTATTTAATAAAATTTATTACATCATAAAGAATCTTATAGAGAAAATACAAATATTGAAAAATTTTGATTATTAATGTTTTAGTAACAAAAGGTTTACTTGAATTCGTAGGAAATTGTAAAATATAAAAAAAGTTAATGCTTTTTATAGATATTTGACAGATAGAAACAATAAACATATTATAAAACTATGTTTAAAATTGAATAGAAGTAGTGAGGGGTTATATGCAATTATTTGAAGGTATTTTAATAATGTTATTGATGGTATTGTTATCAAATATTATCAGTCGATTTTTACCTAATATAGCTATACCACTAATACAAGTTGTACTTGGTTTTGTTATAGCTTTGCTATCTTTTGTGCATTCATTTGAGTTAGAATCAGAATTATTTATGTTAGTTTTTTTAGCACCTTTATTATTTAATGAAGGACAGATGGTGGATAAAAAAGCGTTATGGAAAGAAAAAAAAGCAGTGTTAACATTGTCGATTGTTTTAGTTTTTGTTACAGTGGGAGTTTTAGGTTATGTTATACATATTATCGTTCCCTTGGCTCCATGGGCTGCTTGTTTTGCGTTAGCAGCGGCGCTAGCACCAACAGATGCTGTAGCAGTCGGCGCGCTGGCAGAAAAAGTAAAAATTCCACACAGAATGTTGCATACACTTGAAGGGGAATCGTTAATAAATGATGCATCTGGTTTGGTTTCATTTCAATTTGCTTCAGCTGCTTTACTCACAGGTGTTTTTTCGATGGTAGATGCTGAAGTTAGTTTTGTTTTAATATCAGTTGGTGGTGTATTAGTTGGGATTGTCCTTGGATTATTTGGCTTATGGTTCATTCGTTGGATGAAGTCTCTAGGGATAGAAAATAATGTTTCCTATATATTATTTGAGTTATTACTCCCTTTTATTGTTTTCCTAACAGCTGAAACGTTAGAAGTCAACGGTATTTTAGCTGTTGTGAGTGCAGGATTAATATATTCCTGGAATTATAAAAAAATTAATCCAGAAGTTGCTCAGTTAAATATCTTGTCAAAAAATACGTGGTCTATTTTTAGCTTTAGTTTAAATGGTTTAGTGTTTGTTTTATTAGGGACTCAATTACCTGAATTAGCTACTTATGTATGGAAGAATAATCAAATAAACAACTGGACTATTCTAGGATACGTCTTAATTGTGACAACTGTATTATTAGGAATTCGTTTGATATGTGTGTTGATATGCAATAATTTTGATGGGATTAAAGGGAAGCGTGATATCAAAAAATCGTTGCTTTATACAGTATCAGGTGTTCGAGGAACAATCACTTTAGTCAGTGCGCTAAGTTTACCAACAGTATTAAGCACTGGAGAAACGTTTATTGAGCGTGAATTATTAATTAGTATAGCTGCAGGAGTTATTATTGTGACTTTATTATTAGCCAATTTTACTATGCCTTTATTAGCGGATAAAAAAGTAGATGATTCTATCGAAACGAATACAGAAATTGAAGTTCAAATTTTAAGACGTGTTACTGAACAACTGAAACGCAAACAAACAGAACAAAACTCAGTGGCTATTCGTAAAGTAATTCAAATGTATAACGAGCGTATCGTTTCTTTGGTTAATCATGAAGAATTTAGTGAAAAAAATAAAGAGTTAATGGAGCTTGTTCTTTTATGGCAATTAAAGGATACATTAAATCTTGTTGAATCAGGCAAAGTGAGTTTACAAATGGTATTTAGACGATTAGAAGTATTGGATAGACGCTTGTTTCGCTTAACTCGTAAACCAGAGTATAGTAAAAATGCATTTTATAAAAACATTATTGGAACGCATCTTAAATTTTTAGGTATGCGATTAACGAGTTTTGATCGACGAGTTGAATTAAGACGACTATTAAAAGAAAGCAATCGTGATTATGTTATTGAACAGCTCAGTCAACTAGATAGTAAACAGTTTCCGCCTGAATTAATTGATTTTTATTTAACGCGTTATGAGAAGACCGTTTCTTTAGTTGATGATAGAGGTGAAGAGACACTTGATGATTGGTTGGATTATGCTATTCAGTTAGAACGTGATTACATTCAAAGTGCTTTTGAAAACGGCAAGATGAATCGTCAAGAGCTAAACATATACAGAGAAAATCTTTCAGCAATTGAAAGCAGTGTTCAATTTAT
Source organism: Vagococcus sp. JNUCC 83 (assembly GCF_053667615.1). Classification (NCBI taxonomy): domain Bacteria; kingdom Bacillati; phylum Bacillota; class Bacilli; order Lactobacillales; family Enterococcaceae; genus Vagococcus; species Vagococcus sp. JNUCC 83. The sequence continues at coordinate 643,787 of NZ_CM132204.1, forward strand.
TGCTTAAAAAGAGAATCATCGATAAACAAAGTGTCTATTTAAGATACTTTGTTTTTTTATAGTTTTTATGTATTAATTAGTTTTTTAAACGTTATATTTTTATAAAAATATTATAAATGTTCAGTAGTCACATGATAAAATATAATAGAACAGTGGTTGTGAGTCATTATTTTAAGAAAGGTTGAAGAGAGATGGAAAATGATTATAGAGAATTATCAAAAACATTAAATAAACAAGTTGCTTTAAAATTAGTCCAAGATAAGTTAATTAAACAAGGAAAAAAAATTACGATTAATTGTGCTAGTTTAGAAGAAGCAGAAGACATATATATAGAATTAGTTCAAAAGCAAGCTATGAGATACATGGATGGATTTGGACAGTATAGTTATTAAGGTCACTATCATCTTACTTTGTAGAAAGTAAGATGATTTTTTACATTTATTTTACTAAATAACATATGTTTGTATTAGGGGAGTCAATTAGAATGTGCTACTATTTATTTAGAAAGAAAAATGTTAAATAGATGAGGAGTGCTAGATGATGACATGGGTATTTCTAATAATCGTTATTTTCATATTTTTGACTGTTTTTGTCTCTAATTTTACAACAACAAAAACCAAGTATGACATTATTGAAAAAAATCAAAAAAACTTAGGATATGAGTTTTGGGATTCGGGTAACTATGAGGATACTTATCTAAAAACAGATAGAGGAAAGCTTTATGTAAGGGAGTTTTTACAAGAAAACTCGAATAAATGGGCTATTTTAGTTCATGGTTACCGAAAAACTGGTAAAGAAGACATGTCGTTTTATGGATTAAATTTTTATTCTAAAATATTGATAATAAACTTATCTTGTCAAAAGAAAACTTAAATAGTATAATTGGACTATACCATTATTGGAGGGATAGATATGAAAATCATTAAAGTTCAAAATCAAATTGAAGGAGCAGAGGCTGCATTTAATTTGATTAAAGAAGGCATGGATAAGGGAATAAATACTTTGGGTCTAGCAACAGGTAGTACACCTGAAACACTATATGAAAAAATGATAGAAAGTGATCTTGATTTTAGTCAATTAACTTCAGTTAATTTAGATGAATACGTTGGTTTGAGCCCTGAAGACCCACAAAGTTATCACTATTTTATGAAGGAACATTTATTTAGTAAAAAGCCATTTAAAGAATCATTCTTACCAAATGGATTAGCCAAAAATGCTAAAGAAGAATGCGAACGTTATGATGCTATCCTCGATACACATCCAATTGATATTCAAATTTTAGGAATTGGTGAAAATGGACATATAGGATTTAATGAACCTGGTTCTTCATTTGACGGAAAAACAAGCGAAGTGAATTTAACAGAATCAACAATAGAAGCTAATAGTCGTAACTTTGCCAACATATCTGATGTACCAACTAAAGCTTATTCGATGGGGATTGGTTCAATTATGCAAGCAAATAAAATTATTTTACTAGCATATGGGCCAAAAAAAGCTGAAGCAATCAAAAAAACAGTTAGTGGGCCCATATCAGAGCTAGTTCCTGCATCTGCTTTGCAAGTTCACCCAGATGTGACTATTATTGTTGATGAAGAAGCAGCAAGTAAACTATAAAGGAAGATCTGTTTTTTTAAAGGAGAAAATTCTTTAAAAAAATAGGTTTTTTTTATAAAAATAGTTTATAATATGATTTAGTCAAAATAATAAAGGAGAATCAATATGAACGACTCTCAAATAATTTATGATTTTATTAGTCTAGCCATTGAATCAGGTGGATGGATGCGTTTGGATCGTGCATTTTTACAGAATAAATTAGCTGACATGGTTGGCTGTGGTGAAACCATCGACTATAAAAATCAAGTTTCTAACCTAACAGCTGAGGAATTGTGTCAAGAATTAGTTAAAATTGCAAAAAAAAATAAACCATCTGTTTATCAAACAAATGAGGACATGGATAGGTTGGCGCAAAGTATACTCGATTTACTAACGCCACCACCATCAGTAGTGAATGCTATGTTTGCCAAAAAATTTGAATCTTCGCCAACAGATGCAACCAATTATTTATATTGGTTAAATCAAATAAATGGTTACCTTTCAGGTGGCAAACAAGAAATTGGAACTGAAGATAGTCTATGCCCACTATGTTTTAAAAATGAGGGTGCGTATGTTTCTAATTCGGCATTTTTGAAAAAGACCAGACGATTTATTCGTTTAAATTTGGATAATACTAGTTGGGGCTATCAACTAAATCCAATGGAAAAAAATAAGGAAGTCGGATTATTTTTTGCAGAAGAACATACTTATTTATTTATGAATAGTTATTTAATAAATAAAATGATCGCCATAGTTGATTTGTATACACATTATGAATTGAAGTTTTCGGAATCTTATTATTTTGATGGTCACAGTTATATTTTAGGTCATAGAGTGAAAAAAGGTCGAGAAATAGAGTGCCACCAAATACTGCCATTTTTTAAAGATTCTTTTTTATCATATAATTCACTTGAAAAAAATGAGTTAGTCATTAGAACATCAAAACATAATGACTTATGGATGATACTAAGTTATGTGTTTTCATTAACTGTTAGTCTAAAAAAAGGTTTGTATACGAAAGATTTTACTTATTATTTACTAAAAACAGAAAAAGACTATCAATTAGTTGTTATACTATCAGAAGAAATTAGTCAAAAAGCAACCGATAATTGGTTGTATACAATGGAATTGTTGTCAAATGAGTTGGAGGTTAGGTATTGAATAAAGAAGAGTCTGTTATAAAAAGAGTAGGGGCGTTTATTGCTGGAATTATTATTATTTTAGCTATGTTATTAATTAATGATTTACCAACGATTGTTTTAGGATTATTTGAACCAATATTTAATAAAAAATCAAATGTAGTGAGTCTATTACTATTTGTTTGTTGGTTATTAATCTTATCAGGTATTATTTGGTTTATTTGGCGATATTATCAAAAAAAATCACATGATGTTGATACTAAGATTACTGGAAAAGACATTTGGCGAGCATTTAAAATATTTTTAGTGGGTCGATTAATTGTTATTATCGGCACAGGTTTGATGGAACAAATCTATGGTAATGCCACAAGTGCAAATGATGATGCTCTTTCTAAGTTATTTGGTCCAGAACAATCGATTTATTATATTTTGATTATGACGATAACCGTGGCAATCAAAGCACCGATACTAGAAGAGTTAATATTTAGAGGATTACCAACTACGTTATTGTTTAAAAATATGCCTTATTGGGTACCAATGATACTAACGTCACTTGCTTTTTCAGGTGTACATTTATCATCAAATATTATTTCTTTTGCGATGTATGCTTCACTTGGTGCGTTGATGTATTGGGCGTATTGCTCGAGAGGAAGAATTGTCGATTCTATGTTAGTCCATTTTTTCAATAATATTTTAGGTGCAGTTGCACTACTATTATCCTATTTATTAGGTACTCCTTTGCTATAATACGTTAAAAGAAAAAGAGCTTAGCACTCTTTTTCTTTTTTATTTGCAAATCACACAAGCATGCATGCATTTGTGCTACAATGGAACAGAAAAATAAATAAAGGATGGGTATAATTATGACAATACTAGGTATTGATACATCAAATAAATCATTAGGTGTCATACTTGGAGAAGGGGAGAAAATTATTTCTTCTTACTATAGTCAAGCGAGTAAAAACCATAGCGAAACCCTAATGCCAGCAATTGATTTTTGTATGAAAGAAAGTAAGTTAACCCCACAAACAATCGAGAAAATCTTAGTAGCCAGAGGTCCTGGCTCATATACTGGCTTAAGAATCGGTGTCACAACAGCAAAAACGTTAAGTTGGACACTTAATGTACCACTTTTTTCGATTTCGTCATTGGCTTGTTTGGCTCAAAATATACAAGAGACGAAACAATTAATTGTGCCATTTATAGATGCTAGACGTGGATTTTTATATACGGGTGCTTATGCCTATGAAAATGGTCGATTAATCAATGTGTTATCTGATAGATACATCGCTTTTGAAGAATGGTCAAAAAAATTATTAGAAATGACTAAAGACATTGTTTTTATTGGTGAAGACATTGGAAAATTAGATAAACAATTGGATGACTTTATCAGCAATCATCAAGCTACTGTGAAAATACAGCCCTCTGATCCAGCGGTTATGCTAAAATTGTCTCATTTGATGGAAAAAGTGGATGATGTGGATGCTTTTGTTCCAACATATTTGAAAAGAGTGGAAGCTGAGGAAGAATGGTTAAAGAAACAAACCAATAAAGATAGGAATGCGCAAAACTACGTTGAACGTTTAAGTTAATTTAGTAGAGGAGTGGCGTTGTGATTGAAAGTAATGTAGAGTTTCAATTGGCAAAAGTAACGGATATTATGGCGTTTCAACACGTACTAAAAGATGTTTATGACGGAGAATCACCTTGGAGTACAGCAATTCTATGGTTAGAATTAAGCAAAAAAAAATATGGTCGATATGTTAAAGCACAGATTAATCAAGTGTTAGTGGGATTTGCAGGAATACGAGTTGAATGTGATGATGCTCATATTACGAATATAGCTGTATTAAAAGACTATCAATCAAGAGGGATAGGAACATTATTATTGCATCAATTAAAAAAAGAGGCGTTAGACCTTGATTGTCATACAATGAGCTTAGAAGTACGTGCTTCAAACAAGCGAGCAATTGAAGTTTATGAGTATTTTGGTTTTCAACAAGTTGGGGTGAAAGAAGGCTACTATCGTTCTTTGAAAGAAGATGCTGTTGAGATGACTTTGACATTATAGGATGTGAAATAGATGGCTAAAATTGATTTAGTAGATGATTTATTCTGTGTGAGTAATAGTATCTTTGCACCGAGTCCGTGGACTAAAGAGCAGTTTGCTTCACAATTATGTCAAGAAAATGTGGAATTAGTTTATGAATACCAAGAGAATCTTTTAATTGGTTTTATTATCAGTCAATATATCTTTGATGAGGCAGAAATATTATTACTAGGTGTGTTACCACCTTATAAAAAACAAGGAATTGCTTCTAATTTATTACAAACATCTTGTGAAAGATTAAAAGAATATGATGTGACACGGTTATTTTTAGAAGTTAGGAGTCAAAATGTACCTGCTATATCATTTTATAACCATCACGGATTTAAAGACATAGGCATTAGAAAAGACTACTATAATAAACCAAAAGATGATGCAGTGATGATGCAGTTAGATATTTAGGATGTGAAAAAATGGAAAATAAAGAAATCTATATTTTAGCAATAGAAAGTAGCTGTGACGAAACAAGTGTTGCGGTTGTAAAAAATGGACGCGAGGTTCTGTCAAATATAGTTGCGTCTCAAATAAATAGTCACAAACGTTTTGGTGGGGTCGTACCTGAGGTGGCTAGTCGCCATCATGTAGAACAAATAACTATTTGTATGTCCCTAGCTTTAGAGGAAGCTAGTATTAGTGTTTCAGACTTATCTGCAGTTGCCGTAACTTATGGACCTGGATTAGTCGGTTCGCTACTTATAGGGATAACAGCGGCTAAAGCTTTTGCTTGGGCTAATGATTTACCATTGATTCCTGTGAACCATATGGCAGGTCATATTTATGCTGCTCAATTGGTGGAAGAGATGACATTTCCTTTAATGGCTTTATTAGTCAGTGGGGGTCATACTGAGTTAGTCTATATGAGAAGTCATGGAGACTTTGAGATAATTGGTGAAACGAGAGATGACGCTGCTGGTGAAGCATATGATAAAATCGGTCGAGTTCTAGGGTTAACATACCCAAGTGGAAAAGAAATAGATGAATTGGCTCATAAAGGCAAAGATAGCTATCATTTTCCAAGAGGAATGATTAAAGAAGACAATTATGATTTTAGTTTTAGTGGTCTTAAAAGTTCTGTGATTAATATGGTGCACAATGCTAAACAACGAGATGAAGTATTATGTGATGTTGATTTAGCGGCAAGTTTTCAACAAAGTGTTATTGATGTATTAGTTGAAAAAACACTTAGAGGTTGTGAAGAATACCAAGTTAAACAATTAATTGTTGCTGGAGGAGTCGCGGCTAACAAGGGGTTAAGAACTCAACTAGCAAAAGAACTGGAAAACACATTACCTCATGTTAAATTAACTGTTCCACCGATTAGTTTATGTGGGGATAATGCTGCGATGATAGGAGCAGCCGGATATGTTGATTATAAAAAGGGGCATGTAGCAGACTGGCATTTAAATGCGAAACCATCATTAACTTTATAAAAAGGAGTGACAGGAAACTGTTACTTCTTTTTATTGTGTTTAAAGACATAATAAAGCATTAAATTTTAGAGGTTAAACTTGAAATAAAAGATAAATAAAGGGAAAATAGATAATAGGTGAATTATATAAAGAATGAGGTAAAAGGTATGAACAATCAGCCAATCGGTTTTTTGGATTCTGGCGTAGGAGGATTAACGGTGGTCCGTGAGGCATTAAAACAGCTTCCGAATGAAACCGTATATTATATTGGGGATACTGCAAGATGCCCATATGGTCCACGTCCCATTGAACAAATTAAAAGTTTCACGTGGGATATGGTTCGTTTTTTATTAAAAAAACACGTTAAAATGATCGTTATTGCATGTAATACTGCAACAGCAGTCGCCCTTGAGGAGATAAAAGAGTCATTAGATATACCAGTGATTGGTGTTATTATTCCAGGGTCTCGAGCTGCGTTACGGGAAACGCATAATGGTCGAATTGGTATTATAGGAACAGTTGGAACAATACATAGTCAAGAGTACACCAAAGAAATCCAGCGAAAATCATTAGATGTCGATGTTATAGGGTTACCTTGTCCGAAGTTTGTTCCCATTGTTGAAAGTCACGAGTATCAATCAGATATTGCAAAAAAAGTTGTAAATGACACATTAAGTTATTTTAACAACTCAAACATTGATACGTTAGTTATGGGATGCACACATTATCCGTTGTTAAAGCCATTTATTAAAGATGCTATGGGAGAACATGTGAAATTAATTGACTCTGGAGCAGAAACGGTGACTGAGGTGAGTGTGTTGCTAGATTATTATGAGATATCAGCTCCACCATCATCAAAGAAAAAAGAACATCGTTTTTTTACCACAGGTTCTGTGCGTAATTTTGAAACGATTAGTTCTGATTGGTTGCCGATAAAAAACATAGATGTGTCGCATGTAGATATTACAAATATAGGAGACTAAAATTATGAGACATGATGGTAGAAAAAATGATGAAATGAGAAAAGTTTCTTTTGAACTTGACTATTTGGATTATCCAGAAGGGTCAGTATTCGTTACTTTTGGCAATACCAAAGTAATTGTCAATGCTACAGTAGAGGATAATGTCCCACCGTTTTTAAGAGATAGTGGCACTGGTTGGGTGAGTGCGGAATATAGTATGTTACCTCGAGCAACCCATACAAGAAATCGACGTGAAAGTAGTAAAGGAAAATTAACAGGTCGTACAATGGAAATCCAACGTTTAATAGGACGTAGTTTGCGTTCTGTCATCGACCTAGAAAAATTGGGTGAACGTTCTATTGTGGTTGATTGTGATGTTATTCAAGCAGATGGTGGCACAAGAACAGCCAGTATCACTGGTGCTTTTCTAGCGCTAAAATTAGCGACAGATTTGTTGGTTCAAAATGGAGAAATAGAAGAAAGTCCAATTTTAAGTCATTTAGCTGCGATTAGTGTAGGTTTAAATTCATATGGAGAGGTTATTACTGATTTAGATTATCCTGAAGATTCAACTGCACAAGTTGATTGTAATGTTGTGATGACGGATAAACTAGAATTAATTGAAATTCAAGGGACTGGGGAAGAAGCAACGTTTACTCGTGGTGAGTTAAATGCTTTCTTAGATGTTGCTGAAAAAAGTGTGACTGAATTAATTCGTTTGCAAAAAAATGCGTTAGCTTTACGTAACATGACGAAAAAAAATGACGAGCCGGTTGTAGAAAATCAATTATTAATTGCTACAAGAAATGAAGGAAAAGCCAAAGAATTTGTTGATTTGTTTAAAGCAAGAGGGTATAAAATAAAAACCTTGTTGGATTTCCCAGATATTGCAGATATTGAGGAAACGGGTAGAACGTTTGAAGAAAATGCTAGATTAAAAGCAGAAGGTATTGCTAAAGAATTAAATTGTTTGGTTTTAGCAGATGACTCAGGTCTTAAGGTAGACGCTTTAGGAGGTCAACCAGGTGTCTATTCTGCGAGATATGCTGGGGAAAGAAAAAGTGATGCAGCAAACAACGCTAAATTACTACACGAACTAACAGATGTGCCTATGGAAGAAAGAACCGCTCAATTTCATTGCACGTTAGTTTTAAGTGAACCTGGTAAAGAAAGTTTGGTTGTTTCGGGTGAGTTACCTGGAGTGATAGGACGTATACCAAGAGGGGACAATGGTTTTGGTTACGACCCATTATTTATTATTCCTGGAACTGATAAAACAATGGCAGAACTATCTTCTGAAGAAAAAAATAAAATTAGCCATCGTGCAAAAGCTTTAGAAGAATTAGATAAAAAAATCGATGCTTGGTTAGGAGAGAAACGTCAATGAGATACTTAGTTGTCAGTGATAATCATGGGGTAGAGTCTTATTTAGAAGACATTAGAGATAAATGGATGAATGAGGTTGATTATTTCTTTCATTGTGGAGATTCTGAGTTATCTCCAGACCATGAGATTTGGTCCACTTTTGAGGTGGTAAAAGGAAACTGTGATTACTATAGTGACTATGATACAGTGAAATTAATAGAAACAGGAGAAGATAACGTTCTATTGACTCATGGTCATTTGTTTAATGTTAACATGACAGCTGAAAAGTTACTGTATCAGGCAGAAGAGATGCAAGCTAATATTATTTTGTACGGACACACACATCAATTGTTTGCAACGATGTTAGATGACATTTTATTACTGAATCCTGGTAGTATTTCTCAGCCTCGTGGTAAGTACAGCTACTTAAAAACGTATGCGATAATTACGCATCAATCAGATGGCTATTTAGTTGAGTATTATAATGAAAAACATCTTTTACAAGATGAGTTGACTCACTTTTTTTCGATGAATTAAAATATTTATGTAGTACGGAGGAAATAATACAATGATTGGATCGACAGTAAAAAAAATGTTACTTGAAAATGAAGATGATTTTCTAATTTCATCTGATAATGTAGCCACACTTAGCGAATCAAATTCACTAGAGCACGCGTTGCTTGTGTTGACAAAAATTGGTTACTCTCGTGTTCCAGTGTTAAATAAAGAAGAACAACTTGTCGGATTGGTATCTTTATCACAAGTGGTGGATCAAATGTTTGGTATTGAAAATTTAGAGCCTGAAAATTTGGCTGACAAAAAAGTCGGGGATGTCATGGATAAAGATGTCCCATCTACTTTATTACCACTTGATTTAGAAAGAACGTTACATCTCTTAGTTAATCATAGTTTTATCTCAGTGGTGAATGAGGCAAATCAGTTTTCAGGAATTATCACAAGAAAAGAAATATTAAAAGCTGTTAATCATCTAGCACATGAATTAGAAACGGAATACGAGGTGACGGAAAAATTGATGCCGTCGAGGAGAGATTAATGGATAGTATGACAGAAGAAGAATTAATACATATACGACGCCAGTTACATCAAATCCCTGAGATTGGGTTGGAAGAAGTTAAAACGTCTGCTTATTTACTGGAAAAAATACAGGAGTTACCACAAGAAAATCTCACTATTTTGACACAAAATACGGCGATAATAGTCAAAGTAAAAGGTAGCGAGTCTAAAAAAACAATAGCTTGGCGCACTGATATGGATGGATTACCTATGTCAGAAGAAACAGGCTTATCATTCTCTTCTACTCACGTTAAAAAAATGCACGCGTGTGGTCATGACTTTCATATGACAATTGCTTTAGGCGTGTTATATAAAGTAGCACACACCCCATTACAAAATGATATAGTGTTCTTTTTTCAACCTGCAGAAGAAAATAAGAGTGGCGCAAAAATTTATACAGATAATCAATTTTTGGATGTCGACACAATAGATGAAATATATGGTTTACATGTTCATCCAGACTTGCCTGTTGGAATGGTTTCTACCTGTCCAGGAACTCTTTTTGCTGGAGATTGTAGTTTTAATGTAACATTTATTGGAAAAGAAAGTCATGCCGCTTTTCCTCATGAAGGCAATGATATGATTGTGGCCTCTGCGTCTTTTATACAACAAGTTCAAAGCATTGTTAGTCGAAATGTTAACCCGATGGAATCAGCAGTGATAACTTTTGGGCAAATAAAAGCAGGAGTAGCTAGTAATATTTTACCGGGTAACGCTTATTTAACGGGAACAGCACGTACCTTAACCCACGAGATGACAGATTTGTTATGGAAACGTATCGAGTCTATTGCTAAGGGAGTTGCTATGAGTTTTGAATGTGAAGTAATTTTAAAAAGAGACGATCTAGGTTATGTTCCAGTGGTAAATAATCAGTTAACAACGAAATATTTTATGAATTTTTTAAAAGAAAGAGAAGATATTGAGTTGGTACTCGCTTCACCGCTCATGACAGCTGAAGACTTTGGGTATATATTAAAACAAATACCAGGAACGATGTTTTGGTTAGGCGTTGATAGTAAGTATGGGTTACATCATCCTAAGTTTAATCCAGATGAAAGAGCACTGAAAAAAGCAGTTAAATTAGTTGCTGATTTTCTTGAAGCAAGAGACAACTAAAAGAGATTGACTAAATAGTAACTTTTAAAATGAAAATCACTAAACTAATAAAATAGAAATCCCATGAAGTCGGTGTTTTAAAAAACTGATTTCATGGGATTTTTCTATTTTAAGACTTTTAGACCAGCCTCTTTTTTATACTTTTAAGTTTATAGGTGTTGTTGGAAGTTTAATTCCTGCTTTTGTTAAAGCTTCAATATAAGCAGTCATCATTTGAGTTTTTACACCAAATTGAGAACCGCTTACGGCATAAACAGTTGACCGAATCGCGAAATTTCCACTTCCTAAATCAACTAATCCAACAATTGTAGGCTCAGAACGTATATCAGTAATATTAATGACTTCTTTTTCATTAATTGATTTCATAATGTCCATAATATGATCAATATCGTCAGTTGGATCAACTCTTATATCAACAACGACTAATTGATTTCCACGCGATAGGTTACTAACGATTAAAATTTGTCTATTAGGTATATAGTTCATTGTTCCATTAAAACTTTTAATTTGTGTTGTACGTAATCCAATATCGTTGACAATTCCTTCAATGTTATCAATGACTACATGATCTCCTACGTCTAGTTGCCTTTCGTAAATAATGAAAAAGCCAGTTAATACATCATTAATAAACCCTTGTGCACCAAGACCAATAGCAATCCCAGCAATCCCAGCACCAGCGATTAATGACCCGACAGGAACGCCTAAAATGGTCAGAATAGAATAGAGACCAATAAAAAATAACGTATATTGAACCGCATTTTTTGTCAGAGTTCTCAGGGTATGCATCCTGCTTTCACTATAGTTATCTTTTTTCTTGTTTGTAAATGATTTATCTATTAGTTTAAGTAAAATTTTTCTAATAATAGATAGAAAAATAATAACAACAAGGATAAGAATAGCTTTGTTAATCACAGAAGCAATTATTTTATTCCAATCCAATTGATTTAAAAAGCGATTAAGACCTCTGACGTTTTTTGCTGCTTCGTTTATTACTTCTGGTGTTTGTGTACTTGTTGTTGTTTCTTGCAAATATATCGCTCCTTTCTTCCTATCTTTTGGTTACTATAATAATGTATAAATTGTTGTGAAATCAAGTGGATAATGGTATTCTAATGTTAGTAATTTACAGGAAAGGTAGGAGATGTTTTATATGACAGGTACAGAAGTGGCTGCAATCATTGCTGCTGTGGCATTTGCAGTTTTAGTTGTAGCACTAGTTATTTTTTTATTACAATTAAAGAAAAATATAACGAAGTCCATGGAAAAAGTCAACGGGATTTTAGACCAAACGGATAAAACAGTTACCATACTAACTCAAGATGTTGATATATTATTAAAACAAAGCGAAGATTTATTAGTAATTGGTAACGATTTATTAGCTGATGTAACCCAAAAAGTTGAAACGATTGATCCATTATTTCATGCAGTCGCAGACTTAAGTGAAAGTGTGTCTGAGTTGAATGACTCTAGTAAAGCAGTGTTAGCAAAAGTGGGAGAAGCAAGTAAAACAGTTGCTACTGCGACTGTAGTAGGTAAAACAGCTCAAACGGCATCGCACTTATTTAAAAAAAATAAATAATACTTTTACTGAATGATGATTAGGAGGAGACGACATGTCAAAAAAATCAAGTGGTTTTTTAGCAGGAGCAATCATAGGAGGTGCAGCGGCAGCAGCGGCGGCATTATTACTAGCACCAACTAGTGGAAAAAAATTAAGAAAAGATTTGATGGAACAGCTAGATGATTTATCAGATGGCAAAGCAAGTGAATTTGTTGATTTAGCACAAGAAAAAACGTCAGAATTAAGTGAACTCGCTAAAGAAAAGTCAGCTGAGTACCCGTGGGTTGGAGAACAACTATCACAAGTAAAGGATAATTCTAGTGAATTATTTGATAACCTAAAAGATAAAACGCAAACAATGAGTGAAGATTTTCAAGCTAATTCAGAGAAATTAAAATCAGTTGTTAAACCTGTTGTTGAAGAGGATATTATTTTAAGTACAGATGATATCTCAGACGATGTATATGATGCGATTGAAGATATTAAATAAAAGTGAGTGAGCGAATGTCATATCGCTCACTTTTTTATTGAAGTTTTTTTTCTAATAGCACACAAATAATGCCATCCTCAATAAACTCATCTGAAACGACTTGGTAACCCAATTTTTTGTAGAAGCCAATCGCTTGTTTTTCTCCATGAATACGGGATAAAGTACAGTGTTGTTTTTTTCCGATTTGTTCTAGTTCTAAAATAACACGTCGACCAATTCCTTGCTGTCTCCAACCTTTATGGACACATAATCTATCAGGTCTTAGTGTGTGCTCATCATCTTGTTGGTATCTGGCAGTAGCAATTGGGGCGCTATCATGATAAATAACAAGATAGAAAGTACTATCTATATCTAAAGCATCAAATTCTGATTTGGGTGAGATTCCTTGTTCTTGGACAAAAACGAGTGTTCGCAAATAAAAAGCAGCAGCTTTGTTCCAAGGGTTGTTATTAAAGATAATTTGAATCATATAGATATCTCCTTTTCAAATAGATGGTTTCAGTGTATCATACAACTATCTTTATGTTGGAGGTAATTATGAAAAAGGTACTCGTTTATGGATTAGTAGTGGTAGTTGTTTTTATTATTATCGGATTAGGATTTGGCGTTAATTATTTATTTAACTATGCCATCGTTGCCGGGAAAAAAGATTTTATTAATGATGTTAAACAAGAAAAAATTGAAAAGGACTGGCAATTTTCAGACAAACATTTAAATGATGTGACGTTAACAAGTGATGATGGGTTAAAACTAGTTGCAAAAAAAGTCACACATGATGTGCCTAGTAAAAAGGTTGCTATTATCGCTCATGGTTATATGGGTAAAAGTGATTTTATGGGGCAGTATGCTCAATTGTTTTATGATGAAGGGTTTGATGTGTTAGTACCGGATAATCGTTCACATGGGAGAAGTGAGGGCAAATACGTTGGGTTTGGCTGGCTCGATAGAAAAGATTACGTTAAATGGATAGATAGCGTAGTAAAAGAGTATGGTGAAGAGGTTGATATCGTTCTTTATGGATTAAGCATGGGAGCGGCTACTGTTATGATGACAAGTGGCGAGGATTTACCAGACCAAGTCAAAGTGATTATTGAAGATTGTGGGTATGATTCGGTTGAAAATGAGTTAGCTTTCCAACTAAATGATATGTTTAATCTTCCAGCATTTCCAATGATTCCACTAGCTTCAGCTTATACTAAACTTCGTGCTGGTTATTCATTTGGTGAGGCAAGTGCGGTTAAACAGTTGGAAAAAAATACGTTACCAATGTTGTTTATTCATGGAGATAAGGATGATTTTGTTCCTAAAAATATGGTCTATGAGGTGTATAATGCCACAAAAGGACCAAAAGAACTAGTTATTTTTGAAGGGGCAAAACATGCAGATTCTTTAAAAAAAGACCCTGAAAAATACAAAAAAACGATTGAAAACTTTTTAGCAACCTATTTTCCAAAATAACAGTTAGCATTGACACGACATCATTTTTTAATTATAATTTATGTGCAACTTAAGGATATATTTTTAAAATATTGAAAAAGAGAGTACTCATTTTGCTGAAAGAGTACAGCTTATTTTAAAAATGCTCCCTTATGATTTTGATAGAAAACTATCACGTGTTTTCGCGTTAAGGAAGTAAAAGAGGTAATGACTGTCAAAGCATCATTGCAATCAAGGTGGTACCGCGGTAAACGTCCTTGACTGCAGAGGTGCTTTTTTATTATTTTTAGGAGGAATTATGAATGAAACAATTATCAAGTAGTCAAGTGAGACAATTATTTTTAGATTTTTTTGAAACAAAAGGTCATAAAATTGAACCAAGCGCGTCTCTTGTACCAATTGATGACCCAACATTATTATGGATTAACTCAGGTGTCGCTACTTTAAAAAAATATTTTGATGGATCTGTTGTACCAGAAAATCCAAGAATTACGAATGCTCAAAAAAGTATTCGAACAAATGATATTGAAAACGTTGGAAAAACAGCTCGTCATCATACGATGTTTGAAATGCTAGGTAATTTTTCAGTGGGGGATTACTTTAAAAATGAAGCGATTCATTGGGCTTGGGAATTATTGACGAGTGAACAATGGTTCGGTTTGGATAAAGACAGACTATATGTCACTGTTCATCCTGATGATGAAGAAGCATTTCGTATTTGGCATGAAGAAGTAGGATTACCTAAAGAGTCTATTGTTAAATTAGAAGAAAACTTTTGGGATATTGGTGCCGGTCCATGTGGTCCAAACTCTGAAATATTCTTTGATAGAGGACAAGAATATAATGATGTAGCAGAAGATGACCCAGAAAATTACCCGGGTGGCGAAAATGAACGTTATCTAGAAATTTGGAATTTAGTATTTTCAGAATTTAATCACACTGAAAACAATGAGTATCTACCATTGCCACATAAAAACATTGATACGGGCATGGGATTAGAGCGTATGGTGTCTATTTTCCAAAATGCTAAAACAAACTTTGAAACAGACCTTTTTATTCCAATTATTGAAGCGACTCAAAAAATGTCTGATGGAAAAGTTTATGGCCAAGACAGTGCAACAGATACGTCATTTAAAGTGATTGCTGACCATATTCGTGCAGTATCATTTGCGATTGGTGATGGCGCATTGCCGTCAAATGAAGGTCGCGGGTACGTGTTACGTCGATTAATTCGTCGCGCGGTTATGCATGGTAAAAAATTAGGGATTGATAAAGCCTTTTTAGTTGATTTAGTACCAGTTGTTGGACAAATTATGGAAAGTTATTATCCAGAAATAGTTGAAAAACAAGACTTTATTCAAAAAGTCATTAAAACTGAGGAAGAACGATTCCACGAAACAATTAATGATGGGTTATCTATTATTAGTGAGTTAATTAAAGAGTTGAAAGCAGCTAATCAAACTGTTCTTTCTGGTAAAGCTATTTTTAAATTATATGATACATATGGATTCCCAGTTGAATTGACGGAAGAAATGGCCCAAGATGAAGGACTAAGTGTCGATCACGAAGGATTCGAAGTAGAGATGACGGCTCAAAGAGATCGTGCACGTGCTGCTCGTTCTAAAGAAGAATCAATGTCTGTTCAATCTTCATTACTAACTGATATTAAAGTAGTCAGTGAATTTGTCGGATATACTGAAGACACAGTTGATGCTAAATTAATGGTCATTATCCAAGATGATGAGATTAAAAATAAGACAACAGAAGGTAGTGCCCAGTTAATTTTTGGTCAAACACCATTTTATGCTGAGATGGGTGGGCAAGTGGCTGATAAGGGGTCAATTTACAATGCATCAGGTGATTTAGTTGCCAATGTGGTGAACGTTAAAAAAGCACCAAATGGTCAATCACTACACCAAGTAGATGTTTTTGGTGAATTAAAAACAGATGATACGTATCAATTAGTCATTGATAAAGAGTTACGTCAACGCATCACAAAAAATCATACAGCAACTCATTTACTACATCGCGCGTTAAAAGATGTATTAGGTGAACACGCTAATCAAGCAGGATCACTTGTGGCACCAGGTTATTTACGTTTTGACTTTACTCATTTTGAGCAAGTGACCCCTGAAGAACTAAAACAAATGGAAGAAATCGTGAACGAAAAAATTTGGGGACACTTACCAGTTGTTACAGTTGAAACAGACATTGATTCAGCTAAAGAGATGGGTGCTATGGCATTGTTTGGTGAAAAATATGGTAAAGATGTTCGCGTGGTAAATGTCGATGGTTATTCTATTGAATTATGTGGTGGGGTTCATGTAAGCAACACTTCTGATATTGGTGTTTTCAAAATTGTTTCTGAATCTGGAATTGGTGCAGGCGTTCGACGTATCGAAGCTGTGACAAGTAAAGAAGCTTATGAAGCCTTTAGAGAAGAAGAAGGATTACTTCGTGAAGTATCAAAATTTGTGAAAGCTCCTCAATTAAAAGATACCGTTCAACGTGTGGAACAATTACAAGAGCAGTTAAAACAAGCTCAAAAAGAAGTAGAGCAGTTAAGTGCAAAACTGGCTAACGCTGAAGCTGAAGATGTGTTTAAAAACATAAGAGAAGTAGATGGTGTGACCTATATTGCATCAAAAGTAGCGGTTAAAGATATGAACCAATTACGCCAATTGGCCGATCAATGGAAACAAAAATCATTATCTGATATTTTAGTTTTAGGTTTAGTACAAGGTGAGAAAGTTAACTTACTTGTAAGTATGAGAAAAGAGATGAATGATAAAGGATTGAAATCAGGTGACTTAATCAAATCAATCGCGCCACTTGTTGGTGGTGGCGGGGGTGGACGACCTGATATGGCTCAAGCTGGTGGCAAAAATCCAGAAGGGTTACAATCAGCAATCGATGCAGTAGAGTTATGGATTAAAGAACATAAATAATAATTAGCTGAGGCTGACCCAAAAGTAACTTTTTCAATCAAAATCACTTAACTATCAAAATAGAAATCCCATGAAATCAACGTTGTAATTAACGGATTTCATGGGATTTTTTATATTCTAATACTTTTGGGTCAGCCTCAGTTTTTTCATATGTTGTAAGAATTGAAACACGTAATAATATATGATATAATAACTTAGTTAATACATAAGGGGGCGTTACGGATTCGACAGGCATAGTTTGAGCTTGAATTGCGCTTCGTAGGTTACGTCTACGTTAAAACGTTACAGTTAAATATAACTGCTAAAAACGAAAACAATACTTTTGCCTTAGCTGCCTAAAAACAGCGGGTAAAGATCCTCTTGGCATCGCCCATGTGCTCAAGTAAGGGTCTCAAATTTAGTGGGATACACTAAACTTTTCCGTCTGTAAAGTTTAGAAGAGATTATCAGACTAGCGAAAGTTACGGCCAGTTGCTCGGCAGAGACTTGAGCGAAATTTAAATTGAGTAACTATGAGCGTAGATGTTTAGGTGTCGATATGTTTGGACGCGGGTTCGACTCCCGCCGCCTCCATTCCAATTTTAAGATAAGACTGTTTAAACCTTGATGTATCAATGATATGTCAGAGTTTAGCAGTCTTATTTTTTAAAATAAAAGCTATAAAAAATAAACATTTTATGAAGTGTGGTATAATAGAAGTAGAAGGGATTGATTTAATTTGTCTAAGACATTAGTTTCTATAGGTTCAATTATTGACTATCCAACAGTTCATCATAAAAGAGTGATTGGTAGAGTAGAAGTGATTTTGAAAAATACGATACTAATCAGAGACAAGTTTGAGCAAACTCACTTAGTATTGATTAAAACTGTCGAAAAAGATGGATTTGAAGTAGATGAAGAAACATATATCTACAAAAATAGATATAGTAAGAAATAACCACTGTTTTACCACTCTTTTGAGTGGTTTTTCTTTTTTATGTTAAAAAACGTGGACGGTAGGATTCGAACCTACACCTCGATGAATAGAGAACAAACATCTGTTTAGCCTCTTAGAGTTTAAACACCACGTTCGCCCACAAATTAAATATGAAACTAGAGACGAATGAGCCTCTAGTATTCAATAGTTTGGTGATGATTTCTTTGATTCTCTGTACATTAGGAAAATAAATTTGCAAAATATAATTGTTTCAAAAGCGATCATCACCTTCTTTCTTAATTGATATACTTATCATACGTTTAAAAACTTAAAGTAGACATAAAAAAATATGTTTGTTTTATGAACTAATGGTTAAAAAATTTATAATATGAATATATTTATAGACAAAAAAATAAGCATCTACCATTAATCTAAAGTTAAAAGGTAAATGCTCTTTCAGTACGAACTGGTGTCATCCATTAGGTCGTTACTCCTTATGCAATTTTTTGTAATTCATGTACTGCGTTTTGAATAGTAGTACCAGTAGCCACTTTTGTTTCATCATCTTTTAGAAAAACGATAAATAAGTTTAACTCTGTGTCTAATGTTACACGGTACTCTATTGTAGTGTTATTGAATGTCATATAGCATTCTCCTTTCTTTGTGGTAACGAAAGGCAACTAAAACGTTCATAACGAAATTCCGTAACTTAGTATAGCATCAAAAAAAATAAAATGCAAATAAAAGTTAAGTTTTTTGGATGTTTATATAAAAAAGAGGCTGAACCAAAAGTAACTTTTTCAATCAAAATCACTTAACTATCAAAATAGAAATCCCATGAAATCAACGTTGTAATTAACGGATTTCATGGGATTTTTTATATTCTAATACTTTTGGGCCAGCCTCTTTTTTAATTATTTTCTATTTTGTTTGCCTTGATTACGTCCAATATTTTTGTTGTTTGCTTTGTTTTTGGGTAAATTTTGTTTAGGCGCAGTCTTTGTAACAGTTGGCTTAACTACTTTAACTGGATTTTTTTCAAAATGTTCAGCTATTTCTTTTTTCACTTTTGGTTTGTGATAAAGATTGGTGATTAAAGATTGGATACAGCTGAAAATACCACCAATAACCCAGTATAACGTTACTCCAGCGGGCGCTTTAAATGAGAAGAAGATAATCATAAGAGGTGACATATAAGTCATCATTCTCATTTGTTTTTTCTGTTCGTCGCTCATACCAATCATACTGATATAGCTTTGTAAGAAATAACTTATCCCCGCAAGTGCAACAAGGATTAAACTAGGTTTTCCTAAGTTAATACCAAAGAAAACAGATTCTGAAATACCTGGAGTTACCTTAGCAGCAAAGAATAGTGCGGTAAAGATAGGCATTTGGATTAATAAAGGTAAACACCCTATACCACCCATGATATTGATGTCATTATCTTTATAAAACTGTTGTAATTCTTGTTGAGCAGCCATTTTTTCTTCTGGAGATGTCGCTGTTTTCATTTTTTCATTGATAACATCCATATGTGGTTTAATAGCAGCCATTTTTTCTTGTTGAACCATAGATTTTTTCATTTGATTTAAACCAAGTGGTAAAATAATCAAACGGACAATCATTGTTAGTAAGATGATTGACCAACCAAATCCTAACCCCAAATTTTCTGCGAAAAAGGTAATTAAATGGCTCATTGGTTTGACTAACAAGTTATAGATAATTCCCTCGCCTGTAGGAGTACCTGTTGAATCAGTCTTGACACATCCGGATAAAAAGACTAGTAAGCCAAATAGGCCTGAACCAATCATCCAACGTTTTAAATTTTTCATTTATTTCTTCCTTTACTATAATCTTCATAAAATCTACACAAGCAATACTATAACGAATTTTAGCGTATAATTCAATTAATTTATGGAAAGAAATTAAGAATAAACTACGCTAAAATGCTTGTATTCCTTAAAAGATGGATTAAAGTCAATTGTGGAGTTTGTTACTTTCCCCATTGGAGCGGGTGATTTTTTAACTTCTTCGATAAACTGTTGAACAGCGAGTTTATCACCATTTGCCTCGATATAAACGCCACCATCATCTAAATTTTTGACAATACCATGTACTCCGAGTTCATCGGCTACCATCTTTGTCATATAACGAAACGCTACACCTTGTACACGTCCATAAACAGTCATAGATATTTTCATAACATCACATCCTTAATCTTTTCTTAAGTATATTATACAGTTTTTATAAGTAAATGAGTTAAACAATTTAAAAATCTGATATAATAAAACAAGTATCGAGAGGAATGAAATAAAAATGAAGCAAATTGAATCATTGACAAATCAATGGGTAAAAGACACGAAAAAATTACATAAAAAAAAATACAGAGATTTAACCGGCCACTATATTATCGAAGGGGAACACTCTGTTCAAGAAGCACTTGAAAATAATGCATCGATAGAAACAATTGTCACAACTGAGAGTGGATTGATAAAATATGCAGAATTGATAAAAAAAATATCTGATGATAAGTTAATTATTGTAACAGAACAGATTTTTAAACAACTTTCTGAATTACCAACACCACAGGAAATACTAGCTATTATAAATAAATCAGAAGGAACGGATAGAATTGGAAAGAAAATACTTGTACTTGATAACGTACAGGATCCAGGAAATGTTGGGACGATGATACGAACAGCTGATGCGGCAGGATTTGATCAAGTTGTATTAGGTGAAGGATGTGTCGATGTTTACCAATCAAAAGTTCAACGCGCCCTTCAAGGAAGCCAGTTTCATATATCGATTGTAACAAATGTTGAGTTGTCTAGTTGGATTAGCAAGATGAAGCAAGAAAATATTTTAACGATTGCTACAGCATTAGATGAAACGGCAATGTCCTACAAAGAATTAGATGATAAAGAATCATTAGCGATTGTTATGGGGAATGAAGGACAGGGTGTATCACAAGAGATATTAAATCAAGTAGATAAGAAAGTCTACATTCCGATGAAAGGTAGAGCTGAATCACTAAATGTTGCAGTGGCTGCAGGAATCGTTATGTTTCACTTATAAAATATTATAAATTTATTAAAGTCATGTTTTTTGATATATTTTTTGAAAATTTACTGATATATTATTATCATGAACTATCAATAAGTTATTGTTTAAGAAAGAAAGTGATGAGATATGTCATTAAATTGGCAAGAAGATGATGATTATTTAGCTCTTGTAGACGATCTTATTTTCACAGAGGACGTTCAGAGTCTAAAAAAATATACCCAACATCATTATTCAAATCGTTTAGAGCATTCAATTCAAGTATCATATAAAAGTTACCGTCTGGCAAAAAAATGGGGTGGAAATGTTAGGGCTACTGCTCGAGCAGGCTTGCTTCATGATTTGTTTTTCTACGATTGGCGTAACACGAAAATGGGTGAGGGCACTCATGCTTATGTTCATCCAAGAATTGCGTTGGAAAATGCTAAAAAATTAACTGATATTTCTCCATTAGAAGAGGATATCATTGTAAAACACATGTTTGGTGCAACCATCGCACCACCCAAGTACAAAGAAAGTTACATTGTCACATTAGTTGATAAATACTGTGCTTGTGAAGAAGTCATTAAACCTTTATTTAAGAAAGCTAAAGTAAAAGCAGTTAAATATTCAAAAGTTGTACATTTATGAGCTGACAGATAGTATTTGTCAGCTTATTGTTTTATACTGTAATAGTGGGTGGTAAAGCTGGAGTAAAGGGGGCAATTTATGAATTCGTGTGAGAAAAGACAATTTGAGCTGTGTCCAAAATTTGAGAAAACATTTGATATGTTAGGAAAAAAATGGAATGGTTTAATTATTGACGTCTTGCTTGAAGATGGGACACAACGATTTGTGGAATTAGCAAATAAAATACCAGAAGTTAGTGATAGAGTATTAGTAGAAAGATTAAAAGAGCTTGAAGAAAAAGGGATTGTATTGAGACAAGTTCACCCTATTGAGAAGAAACGAATTGACTATTCATTAACTGAAAAAGGTGAGTCTTTAAGACCTGTGATGATGGAAGTGCAAAACTGGGGAGAAAAATGGATGTAAGAATCATCTTGACGTTCGATTTTATTTCTTGTACACTCTAATTATATAGTAAAAACGTTATAGGAAAAGAGTAATTTAGGATGTTTCTCATTCAGGGAGGCTTGTCATAGACTGAAAACAAGCTGTGAAAACACTAGATGAAGTTCACTTCCTTAGTTGTTTGAATAGCAAACCGGTGATGAGTATCATCGTTAACAAATAAAGATGCGTCAGCATAAAAATTGGATGGTACCACGAGACATCGTTCCTTTTATACAAAGGAATGGTGTCTTTTTTGTTGAATTAAGAAAGGATGAAAAAAATGGAGATCAAAGAAAAATTAGAAACATTACGTAAAGAGTTTGTCGAAAAAATTTCTCAGGTAGACTCTTTAGATAGCTTAAATACAATACGTGTTGAGGTAATGGGTAAAAAAGGGTCAATGACAGAAATCTTAAGAGGGATGAAAGATTTATCAAATGAAGAACGTCCTGTTGTTGGAAGTTTAGCTAATGAGATTAGAGACATGTTATCAACTCAAATCGAAGAAAAAAAACAATCTCTTGAAGAAAAAGCATTAAATCAAGCATTGCTAAATGAAACAATCGATGTGACACTTCCTGGAAAAGTATCTAACACAGGAACACCTCATATTTTAACGCAAGTGATGCAAGAGATTGAAGATGTCTTTTTAGGTTTAGGGTATGAAATCATTGAAGGTTATGAAGTAGAAAAAGACTATTATAACTTTGAAAGAATGAATTTACCAAAAGATCATCCTGCTCGAGATATGCAAGATTCATTTTATATTACTGATGATATGCTGTTACGTACTCATACATCACCAATACAAGCACGAACTATGGAAAAACATGACTTTTCAAAAGCACCACTTCGCATGATTAGTCCAGGTAAAGTATATCGTCGTGATAGTGATGATGCGACTCATAGCCATCAGTTCCATCAAATTGAAGGATTAGTTGTTGATAAAAATATTACAATGGCTGATTTAAAAGGAACATTGGAAGTATTACTTAAAAAATTATTTGGTGAAGACCGTAATATTCGTCTAAGACCAAGCTACTTCCCATTTACAGAACCTTCTGTTGAAGTGGATATTAGCTGTTTCAAATGTGGTGGAAAAGGATGTAACGTTTGTAAACACACTGGCTGGATTGAAATTCTAGGTGCTGGAATTGTTCATCCCAGTGTGCTTGAAATGTCAGGTATTGACTCAAATGTGTATAGTGGATTTGCCTTTGGATTGGGGCCAGATAGAGTGGCAATGCTGAAATATGGCGTAAATGACATTCGTTATTTCTATCAAAATGATGTGAGATTCTTAGAGCAATTTAAGGTAAAGGGGTAGAGTGAAATGTTAGTTTCTTATAAATGGTTACAAGAATTAGTTGATGTAAAAAATATTTCAGTTGATGAGTTGGCTGATAAAATGTCACGTTCAGGGATAGAAGTTGAAGATGTAACGATTCCTGAAAACGGATTGAAAAAAATTGTTGTTGGAGATGTTAAGGAGTGTGTGCCACATCCTGACAGTGACCATCTATCAATTTGTCAAGTAGACGTTGGAGAGGATGAGCTATATCAAATTGTCTGTGGTGCACCAAATATTACTGCAGGTAAAAAAGTCATCGTAGCTTTACCAAATTCTCGCATTGCAGGTAATGTGAAAATTAAAAAAGGAAAAATGCGTGGCGAAGTGTCATTAGGAATGATTTGTTCACTACAAGAATTGGGATATGCTGATAGCGTGGTTCCAAAAGAATATTCAGAAGGAATTTACTTTTTACCAGATAACGCGATTCCAGGTGAGCCAGTCTTTTCATACTTAGACATGGATGATGCTATTATCGAGTTGTCTGTTACGCCAAATAGAGCGGATGCTTTAAGTATGATAGGTGTGGCATATGAAGTTGCGGCCATTTATGACCGAGACATTACATTGCCAACTGTTTCTATCAACGAAAACCCAGATGAACAAGTTGAAAATTATGTATCAATTAACATTGACGATAAAGAAGATGTTCCATCATATGGCATGAAAATCATTAAAGATGTGACAATTAAAGAAAGTCCAATGTGGCTACAAACTCGTTTAATGAATGAAGGCATTCGCCCAATTAATAATATTGTTGATGTAACAAACTACACGTTATTATTATTTGGTCAACCACAGCATGCCTTTGATTATGATAAGTTAACATCAAAAGAAATTTATGTTCGACGAGCAACTGACAAGGAAAAATTGACCACACTAGACGGTGTTGAGCGTGAGTTAACGACAGAAGACTTAGTTATAACTAACGATAATCAACCGGTTGCATTAGCAGGTGTGATGGGTGGAGAAAATACTGAAATAACCAATATAACGACAACTATCGCTTTAGAAACAGCTGTATTTAACGCTACTCGTGTTCGTCGTACAGCTAGAAGACTTGCTTTATCAAGCGAATCTAGTCGACGTTTTGAGCGTGGTATTAACTGGTCAGTAATACGTCAGGCAAGTGAATTCTCTGCCAATTTAATGGCTGAACTTGGTGGAGGGACGATTGTAACAGGTGAGGCATTGGTTCAATCTGAGACACCAAAAGAGCCGACTGTATCTATCACATTAGAAAAAATCAATCGTTCATTAGGAACGGATTTAACTGCCATGGATGTTGAAAAAATCTTTTTACAATTAGGTTTTGAAGTGTCTTTAAGTGGGAAAACATTTGATGTGACGATTCCATTAAGACGATGGGATATTACGATTCCTGCTGATTTATTGGAAGAAGTGGCTCGTATTTATGGCTATGATAATTTACCGTCTACACTACCAAGTGGTTCTTCATTACCAGGTAAATTAACGTTTAAACAACAAATGATTCGTCATACAAGAACATTACTTGAAGGAAAAGGATTAACTGAAGCAATTAGTTATGCTTTAACTTCTCCTGCTTCAGCAGTTGAATTTAAACTTGAGTCGGAGGATAAGGATGATACGGTAGTTCTTGATTTTCCAATGAGTGAGGAACATTCAGTCTTAAGACAAAGTTTAGTGAGTGGTTTGTTAAAAGATGTGTCTTATAATATTGCTAGAAAAGCTAATGGTGTGGCATTCTATGAAATAGGTCATGTATTCAACTGGGTAGACAAATCTGATTTACCAAAAGAAACGACTCATTTAGCCATGGCTATGACAGGCGTTTTACGAAAAAAAGATTGGAAAGAATCACAAGAAGTGGTTGATTTTTACACAATCAAAGGTATCACTGATTCCTTGATGAGCTTCTTAGGTCTTGAGAAATCAGTAGTTTACCAACCAACACATAGTTTAAAAGAGATGCACCCAGGTCGTACAGCTAATATCATTATTGATGATGTGCAGGTTGGATTTGTTGGTCAAGTTCATCCTAAAATTTCAAAAGAGATGGATTTGAAAGAAACATATGTCGTTGAACTTGATTTAGATAAATTATTTGAATTTGTTCCACAAGATAATGACTATAAAGAAGTTGGAAAATACCCATCCATCAAACGAGATATCGCCTTATTGGTTGATGATTCAGTGTCACATCAACAAATTGTTGACGTTATTGAAAAAAATGGTGGAAAAAATCTTAAATCGATTCACCTATTTGATTTATTTACTGGTGAAAAACTAGGTAAAGGGAAGAAATCATTGGCTTATTCTTTAGTATTCCAAAATGATGATCAAACATTAGTTGAAGATGATGTCGTTTCTGTGATGAAAAAAGTAGAAAAATCGTTAGTTGAAGAGCTATCAATAGAAGTAAGATAATAAGAAAACAACTAGTACATCAAGATAAGTGTACTAGTTGTTTTTTTATAAATGAAAGAAAATCCAATAAAAATTTGGTATGATATAGTAGGATAAAATTTAAAGGAGAATGTAATGGAGATGAGACAAGTTTTTAGGAGATTATTTGTGGGAATAATCTTTTTAAGTTTTTTTATGTTGGGAGATGTAACGAAAGCACAAGAAATGCCTAGTATGATGGACTTGGTACAAGAGTCAGGATTTACGGTGAATGAGGCTGATAAACCTAAAGGAGCAGTACTAATAGATGCGAACACTGGACATTTTCTATGGGGGGAAAACCCAGATACGACTCATAATCCAGCAAGCATTATGAAACTAATGGTCGTTTATTTAGTATATCAAGCGATAGAAGAAGGAAAAATGACACTCGATACAACAGTTGAAGCAACTGAACGCTATGTGGCTATTTCTCAAATCTATCAGTTAAGCAATAACAAAATTCAACTAGGTGTGTCATATCCAATAAAGGAGTTACTAAAAATGGCGGTGGTTCCATCCTCCAATGTGGCGACTGTTATGTTGGCGGATTTGGTTGAGCCAAACGCTGTCTTAATGTTAGAAAAAATGAATCAAACCGCTAAAGAACTAGGTATGACAAATACAAAAATAGTTAATATAACTGGAGCAGAAATTAGTGCATTTCAAGGAATGTATGCAGCACAAGGCGTTGACACAACAACGCTTGAACCAATGGCATCTAATGTCACAACAGCAAGAGATCTGGCGACATTTACCTATTTTTTATTGTCAAAATACCCAGATGTATTAGCTATTACACAGTCCCCAAAGGTAACATCAATGGCAGGTACACCTTATGAAGAGACGTTTGATACGTATAATTACTCATTACCGGGATTAGAGTATGCTTATGAAGGTGTTGATGGACTAAAAACAGGCTCTAGTCCATCTGGTGGGTTTAATATAGATATGACAGCAAAACAAGGCGATTTAAGATTAATTGCTATTGTGCTAGGTGTCGGAGATTGGGCAGATCAAACAGGTGAGTACAAAAGACATCCTTTTGCTAATGCAATGCTTAATTACGGATTTAACCAGTTTGAATACAAAGAATTATTAAGTAGTGGCGAGCACGAAGTTGATGATAAAGTGGTTACTATAGATAAAGGATTGTATGATATCATCCAAAAAAATAAATCATATACGTTATCATTAAAGGATAACTCTCAATTAACTGTTGATAATGGGCTTGAAAAAATTTCTGATCGTATTCCTAATGTGAGTGTTTCTTATAAGGAAAAAAAGGAACATACTGTAAAAAAGGTTTTACAGAAAACGACAGGTGAGAACTTTGCCAAAAAAGTTCCAACAAGTAAAGATGGGGTGATCAATGTGTTAAAAAAACATTGGAAACTGAGTATCGTTGCTCTTCTCAGCGTAATTTTTTTACTATTTTTAATATTATGGTATATTAAAAAGAGGAATCGACAAAAAAGATTAGATGCTAGAAATCGAGGAAAACGACGTATCTAATTTGTCGAAATAATAAGGAGGATGTAATGATGATTGAACAGACTTACTATACTCTAAAAGATGGTAACACTATCCCAGTAGTTGGTTTTGGAACATGGCAAGCAGAAAATGGTGATGTGGCAAAGCAAGCTGTTAAAACAGCATTAGATGTAGGCTATCGTCACATTGATACGGCTATGATTTATGGCAATGAGATAAGTGTTGGTGAAGCGATTAAAGAAAGTGGTATTTCACGTAGTAATCTATTTATTACTACGAAATTATGGAATAGCGATCATTCTTATGAAAAAGCAAAAGAAGCGATAGATGAGTCACTTGATAGATTGGGATTAGATTATCTAGACTTATACTTAATTCACTGGCCTAATCCTATTGAGTATCGTGAAAACTGGAAAGAAGCTAATTCGAGTGCTTGGCGAGCAATGGAAGAAGCTGTTCGAGAAGGCAAAATAAAAAGTATAGGTGTATCTAATTTTTTACCACATCATATAAAAGCACTAGAAGAAACGGCAGAGATTCACCCAGTAGTGAATCAAATTTATTTGAATCCTAGTGACCAGCAAAAGGAATTAGTATCTTATTGTAAAAACAAGGATATTTTATTAGAGGCTTATAGTCCACTTGGTACAGGTGATATTTTTAAATTAAGTGAGATAGAAGAGATTGCCAAAACGTATGAAAAAACTGTGGCACAAGTGGTATTACGTTGGTCATTACAAAAAGGCTTTTTACCATTACCCAAATCAGTGACAGCAAGTCGTATTAAAGAAAATTTAGAGTTGTTTGATTTTGAGTTATCTGAGTTTGATATGGGGATAATTGATTCATTACAAGGCAAAGCAGGATCAGCTAGAAATCCTGATGAAGTATCGTTTTAAAAGGCTCTTTACTAGAGAGCCTTTTTTCTTCATTTTTTTATAAAAAAGAGTGGGTTAGGAGAGATTGATGGAAAAGTTATTAAAAATTATATCCAATCGGGCAGTCATCATTGTATTATTAATTCTTTTACAGTTAGGTGTTTTGTTTGCGATTGTTTTTAGGTTCCAAAATTATTTCGTTTATTTTTATACATTCTATTTGATTGTATCTAGTGCTGTTGTTATAAAAATAATTAATAGTCGAAGTAATCCAGCATATAAAATCGCTTGGATTATACCCATCATGCTGATACCAATTTTTGGAACGATTATTTATTTAGTTTTTGGGCGTGTTCGTTTTAGTAAAAAAGAAAAAATGAAAATGGCTATTATTCAAGAACGCGAACGATTAGCTAATGAGTATACTGTTCCTAAGACCATTATTGATGATGGAAATAAAAATGCTGTTATTCAGTCAAATTATTTAACTAAGCATGGAGAGGCTGTTTTATTTGAACATACAACAAGTCAGTATTTTCCACTTGGTGAACAAGCATTTGAGGCGATGATTGATGATTTAGAAAAAGCGGAACGTTATATTTTTATGGAGTATTTTATCGTTCAAGAAGGTAAGATGTGGGACACTATCCTTGAAATAATGATACGAAAAGCAAAAGAAGGGGTAGACGTGCGTTTTATTTATGATGATTTTGGTTGCTTATTTAATTTACCTCATAATTATGATAAACAATTAAGAGAACAAGGAATAAAATGCTGTGTTTTCAATCCTTTCATCCCTGTACTGT
The DNA here is from genome assembly GCF_053667615.1 of Vagococcus sp. JNUCC 83. Classification (NCBI taxonomy): domain Bacteria; kingdom Bacillati; phylum Bacillota; class Bacilli; order Lactobacillales; family Enterococcaceae; genus Vagococcus; species Vagococcus sp. JNUCC 83. Next base: position 672,976 of record NZ_CM132204.1, read on the forward strand.
CGCCAATATTTAATAATCGAAATCATAGGAAAATTACTGTGATTGATGGAAAAATTGCCTATACAGGAGGTATCAATCTTGCCGATGAATACATTAATACAGTTGAGCGCTTTGGCCACTGGAAAGATAATTCAATTAAAGTTGTCGGTGAAGCTGCATGGGGATTTTCATTATTATTTCTCTCAATGTGGGATTTTGTAAACTCGACAGAAAGTGATATTGAGGTATTTATTCCAGCCTTCAAACCAGCAGAATTGCCGGAAAATGAAGGATACTATCAACCGTATGTTGATTCTCCATTTGATAGAGAGACAGTCGGTATGAATGTTTATCTTAATCTTATTACCCGTGCGACAGATTATATATATTTTACAACACCTTATTTGGTCATTGATAATTTATTGATGGAAGCATTATGTAATGCGGCTAAAGGTGGGGTTGATGTGCGCATTATTACCCCACATATTCCAGATAAATGGTATGTCCATGCAGTGACAAAATCCAACTATGCTCAATTAATTGAAGCCGGTGTTAAAATATATGAGTATACGCCAGGCTTTATCCATTCGAAAACGTGTGTGGTAGACGGATTATATGCAACAGTAGGAACGGTTAATTTAGATTATAGAAGTTTGTTTTTACATTTTGAATGTGGTGTGTGGATGTATAAAACAAATGGTGTTGATGAAGTCTTGAAAGATCATCTAGAAACTGAAAAATTAAGTCAGTTAATCACATTAGAGCAAGCAACTAACGTATCATTTCCAAGGAAAATAGTGCGTGCATGTTTATCTGTTTTTGCCCCATTATTGTGATTAAATTGTTATATAAAAGCGAAAGAGTGAGAAAAAGTATGCAACCAATTTATTTAGATCATGCAGCAACAACGCCAATGGCAAAGGACGTTATCGAAGAAATGTCGCGTGTTATGTCAACGATTTATGGCAATCCCTCCAGTGTTCATCAGTTTGGACGACAAGCTGAATTTGAATTAGATAGTGCTCGTGAAGTTGTTGCAAAATCAATCCATGCAAAGCCAAGAGAAATTGTATTTAACGGTGGAGGATCAGAAGGTGACAATACAGTTTTACTAGGAGTTGCTAGGCAATTAAAAGAAAAAGGTAATCACATTATTACCACAAATATAGAGCATTCGGCTGTAAAAAAACCGTTAGAGACATTAATGAGTGAAGGATTTGACGTGACTTTTTTGCCAGTTGATAGTTGTGGGAAAATAACAGTGGAACAATTAGAACAAGCGTTAAGACCTGAGACAATACTTGTATCAGTGATGTATGGTAATAACGAAATAGGGACACTTAATCCAATAAAAGAAATAGGTCAGTTATTAAACGAAAAAGATGTGTTATTTCATACTGATGCTGTACAAGCATTTGGAACAGAATTGATAAATGTTGATGACTTATTAGTTGATTATCTGACAGTATCGGCTCACAAAATAAACGGGCCAAAAGGTGTTGGATTTACATACATTAAAAGTAACAGACCAACGCCAGTTTTAATCCAAGGTGGTGACCAAGAGGAAAAAAGACGTGCTGGGACTGAAAATTTAGCTGGAATTGTTGGGATGAAGACAGCTATTTCTCTACTGACTCCAGAACAAAAAAAGCTTAACCAGGAAAAATATCAGCTATTCCAAAACATTATTTTAAAAATGTTAGAGGATAATGATATCACCTATGAAGCAAATGGCGATTTAAAGAATAAGCTACCTCATATTTTAAATATTTGGTTTAAAGACGTTCCAAATAACATTTTATTATCTCGTTTGGACTTATCTGGCTTTGCTATTTCAATCGGTTCAGCATGTAGTGCTGGAGATGTTAAACCTTCTCGTGTTATACAGGCGATACATCCAGAGAATTATCTAGCACCAAATGAATCAGTGAGAATTAGTTTTGGTATAAATATAACGGAAGAAAATATACAGGATTTTTCAACGGTTTTAATAACAACGATTCAATCAATTTTGAAAAAATAGTTGGTATTTGTAAACAGATTCATTATAATAAGGGTATCAAGTTTATAGGGGGGATAAATATGTCATTTTTAGAAAAAGCAACAGTGGAAGGATGTCCACAGTTTTATAAAATTAATCCAAAGGCACGTGCTTATACATTTAAAGATTATGGGTTTCAAGTAACATCATCTGGAAATTTACAATTAACCAGACATTTAGATATTTCGCCACAAGCAAAACAAAGTCCAAAATTAAAAATAACAGTGGCCAAAGATTTGAAAACATTGAAGATGTCTTTAACCACACCTAATGGCTTAAAGGCGATTAATATCTTTAAGTCTGATGATCAAAAAGATAAACAAGATCAATTTTATTATATTATGGATGATTTAATATCATTTGATTGCATTGAAAAAGCATAATACAGATAGAAAGAATTGTCATAGGGCAGTTCTTTTTTTGTGTTTAAGAGATGATTTTATTTAACAAAAACGCTATAATATAGTGACTGAAAAAAATACGACCTTCAAATCGTAGTAGATTTTCAGAATCTATAAAAAGAAATGATGGTGAGACGTTTGACAGATAATAGTCAAATTAAAGTAGTAGTAGGTATGAGTGGTGGCGTGGATTCGTCCGTTACAGCATTGATACTAAAAGAACAAGGTTACGATGTCATCGGTGTGTTTATGAAAAATTGGGATGACACGGATGAAAATGGTGTCTGTACGGCAACTGAAGACTATAAGGATGTAGCCAAAGTGGCCAATCAAATTGGTATCCCTTATTATTCTGTAAACTTTGAAAAGGAATATTGGGATAGAGTATTTGAATATTTCTTAGCTGAATATAAGCGTGGAAGAACACCAAATCCTGATGTGATGTGTAATAAAGAAATTAAATTTAAAGCCTTTTTAGATTATGCGATGCAATTAGGAGCAGACTATGTGGCAACAGGTCATTATGCTCAAGTTGTAAGGGATGAAGAGGGCGTTTCTCATATGTTACGCGGGGTAGACCAAAATAAAGATCAAACTTATTTTTTAAGCCAATTATCGCAAGAACAATTATCTAAAACTATGTTTCCTTTAGGACATATGGAGAAAAAAGAAGTTCGTGAGATTGCTGAAAGAGCTGGATTAGCGACAGCGAAAAAGAAAGATTCAACGGGCGTTTGTTTTATTGGTGAAAAGAATTTTAAAGAATTTTTAGGGAAATATTTACCTGCTCAACCTGGAAAAATGATGACATTAGAAGGTGAGATTAAAGGAGATCATGCTGGATTAATGTACTATACCATTGGTCAAAGACAAGGTTTAGGAATTGGTGGAGGACAAGGTGAGTCAAGTGAACCATGGTTTGTAGTTGGAAAAGATTTATCAACAAATACTTTGTATGTTGGTCAAGGTTTTCATCATGATAATTTGTATTCAACACACCTTGAAGCAAGTCAAATTCACTTCACCAAAGAGACACCTATACCAAAAGAGTTTAATTGTACCGCTAAATTTAGATATAGACAACAAGATATTGGTGTACGAGTTGTGTTATCAGATGATCAAACACAGGCGACAGTATATTTTGATGAACCAGTTAGAGCGATTACACCAGGTCAAGCAGTCGTTTTTTATGATGGAATGGAGTGTTTAGGTGGCGGTTTAATTGATGTAGCATATTTTGAAAATAAACAACGTCATTATATTTAGTTAAAAAAACATTTGACAGAATGTTTTTAATACGATATAGTTTTGTGTGTAAGAAAAATAGATTAGTTAGGTGAGGCTCCTATACAAACATAGGCTACTGCCCAAAAATGTCGAGAGACGCCAATGGGTATAACAGAGATGATCGATATAAGGTTTTCTTTAACGTAGCTAAAGTTAGTCATAACTTTTACGTTGTATAGTGCTAAAACTCAACGATTGGATCTCACAAGTTTTTTTGATGTGTCTTCATGCCTTTCGTCGAGTTTTTTGACGAGAGGCATTTTTGCGTAGTCTAATCAAGAAAGGAGATAAATCTTAACAGTTTAAAAAATAACAAACAAAGGAGATGGAAACACATGGAAGATAGTAGTCACGGTCGAAGTTACAAGGGTCAAGAAAAGTGGAATCACAAACAAGTTTATTATTATCTATCTGTTTCTACCTTCAGAAGATAAGTCATAGCTTGTAACCCACTTCTCAAAAAGACCCATAAATTAAGGGGGAAGACACATGATACATACAAATTGGAGTGGCATGCTCTTTTTTATGATCGGGTGTTTCTTATGGATACAACAAGTGGGAAAGAAGGTTACAACAATGGAAAGAAAAGAAATCGTTAATTACAAATTTTTTGCACAAGCAAGTATAGAAAAATTATTTTCAACATTTAAAACAAGCCTTAGTGGTATTAATTACAACGAAGCAGAAGTATTAAGAGATGAATTTGGTGAAAATGTTATTTCACATAAAAAGAAAACACCATTTTTTGTTGAAGTTTTAAAAGCATATTTTACACCGTTTACGACAGTTTTATTAGCATTAGCCATTATTTCATTCATTACAGATTATGTGATTGTTCCAGTAGATGAAAAGGATCTAACTGGTGTATTAATTATTGTTGCAATGGTTGTATTAAGTGGAACAATGACACTTGTACAATCAGTCAAGTCTAACAATGCAGCTGAAAAACTTAGCAATATGGTAAAAGTTACGGCGACTGTTCTTAGAAAAGGTGAGGAATTAGAGTTACCTATCGAAGAAATTGTATGTGGAGATATTGTGAAATTATCAGCTGGAGATATGTTGCCAGCGGATGTACGTTTGGTAAGAACAAAGGATTTGTTTGTATCTCAAGCAGCAATGACAGGTGAAAGTTATCCAGTTGAGAAAAAAGATACATTTACTATGAGTAAAAAAGATGCTGAAACAGATTATGAAAACATCGCATTTATGGGGAGTAATGTTATCAGCGGTAGCGCGATTGGCCTTGTTATTGCTGTTGGAAATGGCACTTTATTTGGACAAATTGCCAAAGATGTGTCTGAAAAGCACACGATTACAAGTTTTGATGTTGGCATTTCAAAAACATCATGGTTATTAATTCGTTTTATGATGGTAATGGCACCAACTGTATTTTTAATTAATGGTTTAACAAAAGGTGATTGGTTAGAAGCATTTCTTTTTGGTCTATCTGTTGCAGTAGGATTAACACCTGAAATGCTACCAATGATTGTGACAACGAACCTTGTAAAAGGTGCGTCAACTATGGCAAAAAAAGGAACAATCATTAAAAATTTAAACTCTATTCAAAACTTTGGTGCCATCGATGTGTTGTGTACTGATAAGACAGGGACATTAACTCAAGATAAAATTATTTTAGAATACCATTTAGATGTTGATGGAAAAGAAGATGATAGAGTTTTAAGACATGCCTTCTTTAATAGTTATTATCAAACAGGTTTAAAAAACTTAATGGATAAAGCAATTATTGAGTCAGCTGAAGAAGAATTAAACATGAATGTGAAAGCTTATCAAAAAGTTGATGAAATTCCATTTGATTTCCAACGTCGTCGTATGAGTGTTGTGATTGAAGATGCGTTTGGAAAAACACAAATGATTACTAAAGGTGCTGTTGAAGAGATGCTTGAAGTATCAAGCTACGTTGACTATCGAGGTAGTGTGGTACCATTGACAGAAGAAATTAAGTCAACCATTCTTAAAACAGTGGATGAATTAAATGAAGATGGGTTACGTGTGATTGCCGTCGCTCAAAAAACAAATCCAAGTGTCGTCGGTGAGTTTTCGGTAAAAGACGAGAGTGACATGGTGTTAATAGGCTATCTTGCATTCCTTGATCCACCAAAAGAAACAACGAAAGATGCTTTAAAAGCACTTAAAGAACATGGTGTGGGAGTGAAAGTCTTAACAGGAGATAATGCGTTAGTAACTAAATCAGTGTGTAAACAAGTTGGATTAAAAGATGAAGAACTTATAACAGGAACTGAAATATCTCGTATGAACGATGTTGAATTAAAAGTAATCGCTGAAAAGTACAATATTTTTGTTAAGTTGACACCATCTCAAAAAACACGTTTAGTTAAAGTATTACGTGATGCTGGTCATACAGTTGGCTTTATGGGTGATGGTATCAATGATGCACCTGCTATGAAAGAAGCTGATGTAGGTATTTCAGTAGATACAGCCGTTGATATTGCTAAAGAAAGTGCGGATGTTATTCTATTAGAAAAAGACTTAATGGTGTTAGAACGAGGTATTTTAGCAGGACGTACAACGTTTGGTAACATTATGAAATATGTCAAAATGACAGCAAGTTCAAACTTTGGTAATATGTTCTCCGTTGTTGTGGCAAGTATTTTCTTACCATTTTTACCAATGTTGCCTCTACAATTATTATTCTTAAATTTAATTTATGATATTTCTTGTATGTCAATTCCTTGGGATAACATGGATGCAGAGTACTTGGAAGAACCAAAAAAATGGGATGCAAGTCGTATCGGATCATTTATGAAATGGCTTGGGCCTACTAGTTCAGTCTTTGATATAACAACCTATATATTAATGTATTTTGTTATTTGTCCAGCAGTTGTTGGTGGCTCATATCACTCTTTAGGTGCTGAACAACAAGCATTGTTTATTGCTGTGTTCCATGCTGGATGGTTTGTAGAATCATTATGGTCTCAAACCTTAGTTATTCATACGTTAAGAACACCAAAATTACCATTTATTCAAAGTAGAGCATCATTTATTTTAACAACTATTACATCAATCGGTATTGCAATTGGTTCATTCTTACCATTTACTTCATTTGGGCAAGACTTAGGGTTAATGCCTTTACCGGGTCAATACTGGGGTTATTTAGCGTTAACAATCGTTGCATACCTTATGTTAGTTATGGTTATCAAAAAAATCTATGTAAAACGTTTCGGAGAATTATTATAATAGAAAAAAGAAATGAGCGAGAGCTTGTTTCTTTTTTTTGAACACGTTAAAATAGATAAGTCGTAAGATTTGTCAATTTAAACATTTTCACATAGTCTATATGTAAAGAGTAAAAGAAGGGCGGATATATAGATGTATCAAGTTATTCAGACTTATAGTGAAGATGAGCCTTGGTGGTTTTTTGAAGAATGGGAAAAAAACATAAAATCAGAAATGATGTTTGATAAATTTCATGATGCAGAAGAAGAATTCATGAAACAATATGACACGTTAAAAAATAACTATGAAGAGGTTCGATGTAAAGATCCTTATCTCGTTGCGTTTTGGAACGATGAAGAATATGTGTATTGTGAAGATTGTGATGAAGATTTACAAGCTTATAGAGGCTTAATGCTTGTAAGTGAGTATAAAAAAATTGATTTAGGAGATAATAATTCAGATGAAACAACTGGTAATAGCAGAAAAACCAAGTGTTGCCAGAGATTTAGCCAAAGTGCTAGGGGCAACAAAGAAAAGTAAAAGTTATATAGAAGGCGATAAATATATCGTAACGTGGGCATTAGGTCATCTATTAGGCTTAAAAATGCCTGAAGATTATAATAAAGATTGGGCAGAGTGGAATATGAATACTCTGCCAATGATACCAGAACGTGTAGGCATCAAGCCACTTCCTAAGACACGTCCACAACTAAAAGCAATTAGTCAATTGGCTAATCGTAAAGATGTCTCTGAAGCGATTATTGCAACAGATGCAGGGCGTGAAGGAGAGCTAGTTGCACGCTGGATTTTACAGTACGTTAAATTTAAAAAACCAGTGAAACGTTTATGGATTTCTTCGCAAACAGATAAAGCGATTAAACAAGGGTTTAAACAGTTAAAACCAAGTAAAGAATATGATAATTTATTTTATTCAGCTATTGCGCGAGCTGAAGCTGATTGGTTAGTTGGCCTAAACGTGACACGTGCTTTGACAGTGAAATATAAAGACAGCCTATCAGCAGGACGTGTCCAAACTCCAACACTTGCAATGGTAAGAAAGCAAGAAGAAATCATTGAAAAATTTAGACCGGAAACCTATTTTACGTTAGATGCTGATTATGAAGGTGTTGTTGGTCATCTAGAACTTAAAAATCCACGTCAATATAAAGAACGTGAAGAGTTAGAAAAATTGGTTTCGTCATTTGAGGGGCAGTCACTCATAGTTGATGATATTAAAGTGAAAGAAAAGACAGAACATGCGCCTCTTCCATATGATTTAACAGAAATTCAACGTGAAGCAAATCAACGTTACCAATATTCTGCTAAAAAAACATTATCAATTATTCAACGATTGTATGAAACGCATAAAATTGTGACTTATCCAAGAACAGATTCAAAACATTTGACCACTGATATGAAATCAACCATGAAAGAAAGATTGACCGCAGTCACACAGATGTCACCTGAATTAGTGAAACGATTAGTCAAAGATGGTGCAATCGTTAAACAACAAAAGGTCTTTCAAAACGCGAAAGTAACAGACCATCATGGACTGATTCCAACTGAACAATCAGCTCGACTTGAAAAATTAGACAATGATGAGTTAAAAATTTATCGTATGATTGTCGAAAGATTTTTAGGATTGTTTTTACCACCGTATAAAGTATCAATTGAAACAATAACAGCCAAAGTTGGACAATCAGTGTTTGTATTTAAACAGCAACGAATACTTGAGCCAGGTTGGAAGCAAACACAAGATACGCCTAAAACGGGTGTCAGTTTTAAAAAAGGAATGGCGATTAAAGCTGTTTATAAAATTAATAAACAGTTAACGACACCCCCTAATCCTTTGTCTGAGGGTACTCTACTTGGCCAAATGGAAAAACATAATTTAGGAACACCCGCAACACGTGCCGAAATTATTGAAAAACTAATCAGCTCAGATTTAATTGAACGTCAAACCAATCGTTTAGTGGTCACAGCAAAAGGAAAACAGCTTCTGCAGTTAGTTAACCCATCACTTGTGACACCAGAGTTGACACAACAATGGGAGCTTTCTTTAGAAAAGATTGCTAATGGTGATCTTAAACATCAAGTGTTTATAAAAGATATCGAAAAAGAAACAACTCGCTTGGTTAAAGAAATCAAGATGAGTGAAGAAAAGTATGTCGATCATTCATTAACCAATAAAACCTGTCCTGATTGTGGTAGTCAGTTGAAAGAAAAGAACACAAGAGATGGAAAAATTTACGTGTGTAGTAGTGAAACGTGTCACTACAAACGACGTAAAGATCCAAAAGTATCTAATAAGCGTTGCCCACAATGTAAAAAGAAAATGATGATATTAGAAAACAAAAATGGATCATATTTCAAGTGTGGTGGCTGTCAATACACCGAAAAAATGCAAAGTGGCTCAAAAGGCAAGAAAAAAATCTCGAAACATGAAGAAAGAAAATTGATTAAAAAATACAAGCAATCAGAAGAGATCGAAAGTCCACTTGCGGCAGCATTAAAAGCAGCTATGAAAGGGGATTAAACAAAAAGGAATGACATTCAGGATTATCCTTAATGTCATTCCTTTTTACTATATATTAAGTACTTTATTTAAGAAATCTTTTGTTCTATCATGTTGTGGGTTTTCAAAGACTTGTTCTGGTGAACCATCTTCTAAGAAGTTACCACCATCAATGAACATCACTCGATTTGCTACTTCTTTGGCAAATCCCATCTCGTGGGTAACAATGACCATCGTCATACCTTGTTTTGCTAAATCTTTCATGACGTTTAGTACATCACCGACCATTTCTGGGTCAAGAGCAGACGTTGGTTCATCAAACAGCATAATATCAGGGTTCATTGCTAACGCTCTGGCAATCGCCACACGTTGTTTTTGGCCACCAGATAATGACTCAGGATAGCTATCTTTTTTATCAGCTAAGCCAACTGATTCAAGTAGACTAATGGCTTTTTCGTTGGCTTCATTTTTAGATAATTTTCCTAAATCCACTGGAGCTAATGTGATATTTTCTAAGATAGTTAAATGCGGAAATAAATTAAAATGTTGAAATACCATTCCAATATGTTGACGAACTTTATTGATATTTGTGTTTTTATCTGTTAGATTTGCGCCATCGATAATAATATTTCCACTGCTAATTTCTTCTAATTGATTTAAACAACGTAGAAAGGTACTTTTACCAGAACCAGATGGCCCGATAATACAAACAACGTCGCCCTCTTTAATAGAAACATTAATATCATTTAATACGGTATTTTCACCGTATTTTTTTATTAGATGCTCAACTAATATTTTCTCAGCCATTTATTTCACCTTCTTTTCTAAAACTTTAGCTAATTTTGTCAGAGCAGTAATAAGTACCAAATAAATCACAGCAATCATAAAATAAACCATAGTACTTTGTAAGTTTCTCGCAACAATAATTTTTCCTGCTTGAAGCAATTCGATTAATCCAATGGCAGATAAGATAGTAGTATCTTTTAATGAAATAACAAATTGATTAACAAATGATGGGATCATAATTTTGATTGCTTGAGGGAGAATAATTTTTTGCATCGTTCTATGATAAGATAACCCTAAACTTCTAGAAGCTTCCATTTGACCATTAGGAACAGCATTAATCCCCCCACGTACAATCTCAGATAGATACGCACTTGAATTAAGTGTCAACGTAATCACTCCGGCTAAAAAGACAGGAATGTTGAATCCTAAAATACCAGGCATACCAAAATAAATAAAGAATGCAAGAACCATAAGTGGAATACCACGAATAAGATCAACATAGATAGTAGCGATAATACGAAGTGCTTTGGATGGTGATACGCTAAACAGTCCAATGATAATCCCAATAATTAGTGCTAAAATAAATGATATCAGAGTAAGTTTAATGGTCATCCACAAACCATTTAGTAGGCTTTTCCAATTATTTTTTATCAAACCAGCAAAACTCGTTTCATCAACAACAGTTTCCTCACTTGCAGTATCTTTACCTGTTGAAATATACTTGTCGATAATTTTGTCATATTCTCCGGAGGCTTTAAGATTTTTAAGACCGGCGTTAAATTTTTCAAGTAATTCTTGATTTTGCCCTTTTTTAACAGCGAAACCATAAGCACTACCTGTTTCTTTTTCGCCAACTAGTTCTAAAGCTTGTCCATTAGTGATAGCATATCCTAACACAGGGTAGTCATCAAAAATAGCAACTGTTTCACCATTTTCTAGTGATTTATAAAGGCCAGTCGCATCGTCAAAATTTTTAATTGTGTAACCGTATTTTTTTTGATTTTTTTCAAGGAATGCAGCACTCTCAGTTCCTACTTTTGCTGCGACGGTTTTGCCTTTTAGATCATCATAACTCTTAATAGAGGTATTGCCTTTTTTAACAGCCATAGAAATACCACTATCAAAGTAAGGATCTGAAAAATCAAATGATTTTTTTCTTTCATCAGTAATGCTCATTCCAGCAACCATCCCGTCAACTTGATTTGACTGAACAGCTTGAACAGCGCTATCAAAGCCTAAGGGTTTTAAATCAACCTTAAATCCTTGGTCCTTGGCAATCGCGTTGATTAAGTCTACATCAATTCCAATATATGTTCCACTTGAATTCTGATATTCAAAAGGAGCAAATGTTAAATCTGTTCCGATTGTGTATGTTTTTTCTTCTGCTTTGACATTTATTCCAACTACTAGACACAGTAGAGTGGTAAATAAAGCAATGATTGAAAATAAAGAATATTTATTTTTCATAAAGTTTCTCCTTTTTTTCTATGTTTTTCTATTTTTTTCATTATAAATTAAAAAAATAGAAAAACACAAATTTTATGTCATATAATCTAACATAGAATATGTGCTTTTTACAAAAAATACTAAAAAACGGTTTGATTTTTAAAATATATTTTTTTGTAAACCTTTATCTATAAACTACTTCTGCACCAAATGGCATCAGAGCAAGTTTTGCTAGTTTAAAAGATTGTTTACCAAAAGGAATCCCTATGATTGTGATACATAATAAAATACCACTTGTAAGGTGAACAAATGCTAAAGGAAGGCCGGAAATAACTAGCCAAATAATGTCTACGATAAATGACAGGCCACTCCCATTGTAAACAACATCCTTTCCAAAAGGCCAAAGTGATAAACCAGCAATTTTAAAGCATTGTAAACCAATTGGAATCCCTAAGATTGTCAGGCACCATAGGCAACCAGCTACAAACCAAGATATACCTCCAGCTAGACCACCAAAAATAAACCAAATAATATTCCCTATAACTGTCATGTTTATTCTTCTTTCTATATTTAGTTGTAATTATAAAAGTATTTTATCCATCATCATGATAGAATGTAATTAAATGATTATAACATAGACATAAAGTGTAAACAAAGGAGAATTGATAGTGGAGAATTTATTTATGACGTTTATAACCTATTCGATTATTGGTTGGTTATGGGAAAGTGTGTATTGTTCAATTAAGGCAAGACATTATGTTTACCGAGGATTTCTATTAGGTCCATATTGTCCGGTATATGGTTTTGGAGTAACAGCGGTGTTGCTTTTAGTGCCTGATAAATCTGGAACATTATTGAACTTATACTTTAATTCGGTGGTTATCGTGACAATTATTGAGTATATAACGAGTTGGCTGTTAGAAAAATTATTTAATATGTCATTATGGGATTATAAAAATGTTCCATTTAATATTGAAGGACGTGTGGCTGTGCCAGTGTCCATGTTTTGGGGAATCGGTTGTTTATTTTTAATTAAAGTGATTAATCCAGTTGTCCAAGATGGGATACAGGACTTCATAAGAGCAACTAATAGTATTGGGCCGATTCTTTTGTTTATCTTATTTATCACAGATGTTATAACCACTCTTGGATTTACTGCGACAACAAAAAAAGAAGTGTCAGCATCTATTGATACTAGTGATAAAGAAAACGCAGGAATTAAAGAATACCGATTGAAACATTTATTTGAAAACAAAGAGTCTGATCATAATCGACTAAAACTACTACATCATTTAAAAAACAAGCCATTAAACTTAAGACATCATAACTTAAATCGTTTGCTAAAGAATTATCCAAACTTAAAATTAAAAAAATAAGTGAAATGGTACCATCTAAATATAGTATATGTACTGTGTTATAATGACTGTATGACAAAAAAAGAGGTAAGATATGAATAATAATGATCGATTAGTACGTTTAAGATATGCTTTAGATATTAAGGATGATGATATGGTTGAGCTATTTCGTCTTGGTGGTGTCACAGTGAGTAAGAAAGAGTATTTAACTATGTTGAATAAAATAGATGATGACCTGTATGAAACTATGTTAGAAGATGAGCCGTTTGAACGTTTTCTAAATGGCTTAATTATTTCACAACGTGGTAAAAAAGAAAATGAAACAGTTATTTATGAGCTTCATCCAGAGAATGCTAATAATATCTTTTTGAAAAAAATAAAGATTGCTTTTTCTTTGACAACTGATGACATGCTTGACTATTTTGCAAGAGCTGAATCAAAGATTTCTAAAAGTGAATTGGGTGCCTTTTTAAGAAAAGAAGGACATAGAAATTATAAAGCATGTGGCGACAATTACACGCGTCACTTTTTAAAAGGATTGATGACTGATTTTAGATAAAACGTGATATAGGAGGTGGTTTGTTGCGTTTTGTTATCGATGGAGATGGCTCTCCAGTGAAAAATGAAGTGATAAAATTAGGTGAAAAATTTTCTATACCTGTTGTTATTGTGACAAGTATTGACCATTATACCAATAAAGAATACCCCAGTTTTATTGAGTTTATATATGTCGATAAAGGCAGTGACAGTGCTGATTATAGGATTGTTAAAGAGGTTAAGGATGGAGATATTATAATTACACAAGATTATGGCTTAGCTTCATTATTGCTTACCAAAAACGTGCGTGTCTTTCATCATAGTGGACAAGAATACACGTCACGAACCATAGATACGTTGCTTAATCAACGTTTTATAGGGTCTCAAATGAGGAAAGCAGGAAAAAAAACTAAAGGAACAAAAGCTTTTACACAAAAAGACAAAGACGTTTTTGTAGAGAAAATAATGGCAATCATTGATAAAAAAATTGAGTAAATCATTATTTTTATTGACAGGCCATTAGAAAAGAGATATATTAATTCTAACAAAATGATTAAAACACGATGAGAAAGAAAGTAAGGTTATGGTATTTTCTAACAGAAAGTCTCGGTAGCTGAAAAGAGATGTTAATAACATAATTTGAAAATGGCTTTTAAGTGGATTTTCTGAAATAGTTTAGGAAAATACGGTATGTTCCGTTAACAAACAGCAGTTTCCAATAGTATATTGGGTACTGTTCGAGATAGTTTTTGTGAGAAAACTATAAAAAAAGGTGGTACCACGTGATATTCATGTCCTTAAATATCTTTAGAGATATTTAAGGGCTTTTTTTATTATAAAAGGAGGAAAAAGTATGAGTAAAATACCATTTCGTTATGACCAAGTAGGAAGTTTGTTGAGACCAGAGGCTTTAAAACGTGCTCGTGAATTGTTTAAAAAAGGTGAGATAAAAAGGGAAGAGTTAACTGAAGTTGAAGACCGAGAAATTATCAAGATTATTCAAAAGCAAAAGGATATTGGGTTAAAAGCCGTGACTGATGGAGAGTTCAGAAGAAGATGGTGGCATCTAGATTTTATTGCTGGTTTAAATGGGATAACTGTATATGATTTTGAAACAACGGCATTCGGTATCAAAACAGAAGCTCAAGGAACGTATGTCTCTAGTAGATTATCCTTTAATTCTTCCCATTCATTCATTGATCATTTTAAATTTACAAAAAAACATGCTGGGGACGCCATAGCCAAACAAACAATTCCAGGACCAAATATGATTTACCTAGATTCATTTATTTTATCAAAACAATACAATGAACATCCTGTTTATGACAATCCATCTGACTTTATTAATGATTTGATTTTGACGTACCAACAAGCGATGCAAGCATTCTACGATGCGGGATGTCGCTATCTCCAATTAGATGATACTAGTTGGGGAGCGTTGTTTGATGATAGGTTTAGAGAACTAATTAAAAGCAATGGATACAATCCAGATGATTTGATACAAGAATTTGGAGATATTACAGAAAAAATATTGGCAGAAAAACCAGAAGATTTAGATGTGACGTTTCATTTTTGCAAAGGAAACTTTCAATCCAAATGGTTGTATAATGGCTCTTATGAATTAATTGCAAAACGGTTATTTGGTATTCAAGAATTTGCAGGATTCTTTCTTGAATTTGATGATGAACGCTCAGGAGGGTTCGAACCATTAAGATTTATAGGAAACCAGAAAGTTGTTTTAGGTTTAATCACAACGAAAACCCCAGAATTAGAAGATAAAGATAAAATTAAACAACGAATCATCGAGGCTAGTAAAATTGTTCCCATTGATCAATTATGCCTAAGTCCTCAATGTGGTTTTTCATCAACTCATGAGGGTAACAAGGTCACAGAAAAAGACCAATGGGATAAATTATCCCTTGTGGTAGACATTGCAAAAGAAGTTTTTTAGAAAGGAAGATGTAATATGACAACAATCGAACTAATTAATCAGTTAAAACAAAAGGAATGGATTGATCTTACTCATACATTATCAAATAACATTCCATATTTTCCAGCTTTTTCTCCACTAAAAGAAAAGACGTTATTCACTATTGAATCTGATGGTTTTTTTGCCAAAGAATACACTTTAGCAACTCAGTATGGTACTCATATTGATGCACCCGGTCATTTTTCTAAAGGAGATGGACTTTTAGATAGTCTCATATTAAAAGATGCGATATTACCTCTTTATGTGATTCATAAGGAAAAAGAAGTAGAGGAAAATGCTGATTATGAGTTAACAGTTGATGATATTTTATCTTTTGAAGAAACATACGGAAAAATTTCACCAGGTAGTTTTGTTGCATTTGCAAGTGGTTGGTCCAAAAAATGGACGAATCATAAAGCCTATTACAATAAAGAGGAAAATGGTGTTGCCCATACGCCAGGTTGGTCTATTGAGGCTTTAACGTTTCTTAACGAGGAAAGACATGTTCGAGCGATAGGGCATGAGACACTTGATACGGATAGCGGCAAAGCTTTTGCTAAAAATAACGGACTTTTAGGTGAATTGTATTGGTTATCAACCGGTAATTTTCAGCTAGAAGCATTAAACAAATTGTATGAGGTTCCAAGTACAGGTGGGGCAATAGTTATAGGAATTCCAAAGATTGAAGAATCCCCAGGCTTTACCGTTCGAGCATTCGCTATTGTGTAAAGAGAGCGTTAAGTTTAATGAGTAAAAAAGACAAAGTGTTGAATAACTCAACGCTTCGTCTTTTTTATTTTTTATATGTTTTGAAAACCACCTGCTATGCGGGTGGTTCTAAAGAGCTTTCAGCGTGGTATTAAAAAAGCCTCCTAAAATGATAAGATAAATTTGGTTTCCCGACCACAAAATATCAATCATATAGGAGGCTCCTTATGAAAAAGGACAATCAAAGTTTATCACACACAACATGGAAATGTAAGTATCATATAGTTTTTGCACCTAAATACAGACGACAAATTATTTATGGAAAATACAAACAAAGTATCGGAGAAATACTAAGGTTATTATGTGAGCGAAAAGGTGTTGAAATAATTGAAGCTAGCACATGTAAAGATCATGTTCATATGTTAGTAAGTATTCCACCAAAATTAAGTGTTTCAGGATTCATAGGTTACTTAAAAGGAAAAAGCAGTCTTATGATCTTTGACAGACATGCTAATTTGAAATATAGATATGGTAACAGAAAATTTTGGTGTCGGGGTTACTATGTTGATACAGTAGGACGAAATAAGAAACAAATTGAGGAATACATAAGAAATCAAATTCGAGAAGATTATGTAGCAGATCAACTAACATTATTTGAAGAATATGATCCGTTTACAGGAGAGAAAAATAAAAAGAAATAATAGATCCTTTTAGGATCAGCGAGTGAATGTGGTGCATGAGGGAAACCGTTTCAGTGAGCCTTTCAGGCTCAAGCCGGTAATAGAGGCTTTCAGCCGAAGAACAAACCTCCAGTTCTCACTGGAGGTTTTGATTAGAGGGCTTATTATCCTCGGTTTTATCGTTTTAAGAATATACTTTTGTACTCTGTAAAAAGAACTGAGAATTAATATAATGATAAATTGTTTTAGAGAAATCAAAAGCTTCACCAGATGATAAGTAAAATAATTCGTCAATTAGGAGTCCTGGATCACCTACATTTAAATCTAGTAATTCGCTTTTATCTTTGTCTAATTTTATGACATGAATATACTTATCAGAAAAACTAATATTTAGTTTTAATGCAGTTTTACAATAATCAAAGATGGAATGTTCTGCTATTTCAACATTTAGGTAAGGAATAATTGCTTTTTTGTAATAAGACTCTTCTAAGCAGAGTATCTGAGAATTAATATAACGTATTCTTTTAACATAGTAGACTACTTCTTTATCATTTAAGCTTAAATGTTCACTTACTTCTAGAGGGGGTACTATTTCTTTTAATGTTAATACTTTAGATGTAATCTCAAATTGATCAAGGTCAGCAGTAAATCCTTGGTTTTCACTAAAGTTAATATACCCATTTCTTTTTTTTCTTCTAACAAATACACCGCTTCCTTGTATTTGATAGATAATTCCCCGTTTTTCTAATAAATCCAAGGCTTTTACAATAGTGCTTTTACTAACAGCATACGTTGACATTAACTCTTTAAAATTTGGTAGTCTACTACCATGTATTAAATTGCTATCAACAATTGATTCTTCGATTAATAATGCAATGTTTTCATATTTTAACATAATATTTCCCTCATTAATGGTATGGTTTTATAGTTTTGACATGGTTGTATTCATTATTTTATCATAAAAAAATAAAAAAGATAGCTATTGACAAATTGTGCATTCACAATTATTATTTATATATAAACTTTAGAGAGGAAGGTAACGATGAGTAAAGTAAGAGACTATTCAAAATTGGCACAAGATATTGTCGATATACTTGGCAAAGACAATATTCTAAACGCTACAAGATGTGCAACAAGATTAAGATTGGTATTAAAAAATATTCCAACTGACGCAAAAGAAAAAATTTCGACATTACCAGGAGTTATATCAGTAGTCATTAATAATGGACAATTTCAGATTGTTATTGGTCCACATGTAGGAGAAGTCTATGATTCATTTACTGAGCTAGTAAATGTAGATACAAGTGAAGAAGAACCTAAAGGAAGTATTTTAAATCGTATTATTGCAACCATGTCAGCAGTATTTGCACCATTTGTTTATATTTTAGCTGCTGCGGGAATTCTACAAGGGGCACTTATATTAATTAATCTTGCATATCCTTCATTTGCTTTGACAGATACTTATCGTGTTTTTAGTTTCATTTCTTGGGCACCGTTTACATTTTTACCAATTTTTATAGCAATTACAGCATCCAAACATTTTAAAGTAAATACGTATATTGCTGTTGCTATATCTATGGCGTTAGTGTCTCCAGATTGGGCAACGATGGCTGGGGAAATTGCTTCAGGTAAACATTTAAATTTATTAGGAATTCCTTTAAGTGAAACAGTTTATACATCATCAGTTTTACCTCCACTCATAATGGTCTGGTTACTATCTTATTTAGAAAAATTTGTTGAAAAAAAATTACCAGGAGTAGTTAAGCCGCTGTTAACTCCTTTGATTTGTATGGTTATAATGGTTCCCGTTACTATACTCATTTTTGGACCAGTATCAGCTTTTGTAGCAAATGCGATTGCTAATGGGTATAACAGCTTAGTACAGGTCGCACCACCACTAGCAGGAGCATTGATAGGTGGATTTTGGCAGGTTATTGTTATCTTTGGTGTCCATTGGGGAATTACTCCTGTTGTTATGGCAAATTTTGATATGTATGGAAGAGATTCATTTCAAGCATTTCAAACGATTGCAGTTGTGGCACAAGTTGGAGCTGTTTTAGGAGTATTCTTAAAAACTAGAAATAAAGAGTTAAAAGGTGTATCATTGTCAGCCTTTATTACAGGTTTATTCGGTATTACAGAACCTGCAATTTATGGTGTAACGCTCCGATTTAAAAAACCTTTTATTTTTGGTTGTATTTCTGGTGCAATAGGAGCTATCGTTGCCAGCTTTTTCCAACCATATTATTTTGCTTATGCTGGACTTCCAAGTTTATTAACAATAGTAAATGGTATTAATAGTGAATTTCCAACTTCATTTATAGGAATTGTAATTGGTTGTTTAATAGCATTAATAGGATCAGCTACATTAGTGATGGTATTTGGATTTGGGGAAACAGCTGAATCTGATAAAGAATTGTCAGAAGATATTGAAGGAAAAGTTAAAAAAACACCAGTAATAAATTATGATATGCCTTCTCCATTACAGGGTGAAGTTATTGCATTAACTGATGTTCCTGACGAAGTTTTTGCAAGTGGATCAATGGGGTCTGGCGTTGCTATTAACCCAACAGATAATAAAGTATACTCACCTTTTGATGGGATTGTAACAACAGTGATTGATTCTAAACATGCTATTGGACTAACTAGTGATACAGGGATAGAGCTATTGATTCATGTTGGACTAGATACAGTTAAATTGGGGGGTAAACCATTTAATTGTCATGTTGTTCAAGGCCAGTCTGTTAAGAAAGGTGATTTGTTGTTAGATTTTAACGCAGAACAAATAAAAGAAGCTGGTTATTCAATCATTACTCCTGTAATTATTACTAATTCTTTTGAATTTAAAACGATAAAAACGGAAGGGAATAACGTAGTCGACTTGAATGATAGTCTTTTAAAATTTAATTAGAGGTGAAAAAAATGGATAAAAATTTTTTATGGGGTGGCGCTTTAGCTGCTCATCAATTTGAAGGTGGATGGAATCAAGATGGCAAAGGACCAAGCGTGATTGACGTCATGACAGCCGGTGCACATGGTGTACCTAGAGAAATTACGGAAACCATCGAAGAAGGTAAGTTTTACCCTAACCATGAAGCAATAGATTTTTACAACCGTTACAAAGAAGATGTGGCTTTATTTGCAGAAATGGGTCTTAAATGTTTAAGAACATCTATTGCTTGGTCACGAATTTATCCAAAAGGTGATGAAGAAAAACCAAATGAAGCAGGACTTAAATTTTATGACGATTTATTTGATGAATTACTATCACATGGGATTGAACCAGTGATTACATTATCTCACTTTGAGATGCCATTACACCTTGCAAAAGAATATGGTGGATTTAGAAATCGTCAAGTCATTGATTTTTTTGAGACGTTTGCGATTACTTGTTTTGAACGTTATAAAGACAAAGTTAAATTTTGGATGACGTTTAATGAAATTAATAATCAAATGGATACGAATAACCCCATTTTTTTATGGACTAATTCTGGAGTGACAGTTGGTGAAGATGAAAATCCAAAAGAAGTGATGTACCAGGTTGCTCATAATGAACTGGTTGCCAGTGCCAAAGCTGTGATTGCTGGTAAGAAAATTAACCCTGAATTTGAAATAGGTTGTATGGTATCTCATGTGCCAATCTATCCATATTCATGTAATCCAGCTGATATTATGGCAGCTGAAGAAGCGATGCATCAACGTTTCTTTTTCGCCGATGTTCATGTTAGAGGACATTATCCAAGGTATGCCATAAAAGAATTTGAACGTGAAGGTTATGATTTAGATATTACAGAAGAAGATTTAGCTATTTTAGCTAAGGGAACTGTAGATTATATTGGATTTAGTTACTACATGTCAACAGTCGTGAAAGCCGATGTTAACAATGATAATTTAGGCAATGTGGTGAATGGTGGATTATCAAATAGTGTAGAAAATCCATATATTGAAACAAGCGATTGGGGATGGGCAATTGATCCTGAAGGGCTACGTTACACGCTAAACCGTCTATATGATCGTTATGAAATTCCATTATTTATAGTAGAAAATGGTTTTGGAGCGATTGATGAATTGACAGAAGAGAACGAAATTCATGATCAAAATCGAATTGATTATTTGGTAAAACATATCGAAGCAATTAAAACAGCGATTGAGTATGACGGTGTTGAGGTTATGGGATACACTCCTTGGGGAATTATTGATTTGGTATCATTTACCACTGGAGAAATGAAAAAACGTTATGGCATGATTTATGTTGACCGTGACAACGAAGGTAACGGAACAATGAATCGCTATAAAAAAGATTCATTTGATTGGTACAAAAAAGTCATTGAATCAAATGGTGACATTCTTTAATTACGAAAAAAACTATTAGTCAGGATTGGCTAGTAGTTTTTTTGAATGGTTTATAATTACTCTATTTTTTAATTTGTGTTATCCTTTTTATATAAGGTGTAACATGTTTGTGACAAACTTATTAGGGGGATAAAAGATGAGTAATAATGATGACAATAGAAAAATAGAGACAGATTCAAAAATAATTAAATATATTAGTTGGATTGCCACAGTCACTGCGATTTTAATGTATGTGTCATATATTCCACAAATTAGTAATAATCTGGCTGGTCATAAGGGAAGTCCTATCCAGCCATTAGTAGCAGCAATAAATTGTACGTTATGGGTTACATATGGTTTTTTCAAAACGCCAAGAGATTGGCCACTGGTATTAGCTAACTTTCCTGGGATAATTTTTGGAATCATCACATTTTTAACCGCGTTGTAGTAAAAAACTTAGATTAAACCAAAAAATTCTAAAATTGACGTAAATTTGCCCTGAACTGGTTATAATATGAAATGGATTACCTATTTTGATAGATAAAACTGTTTCAGGGGGTTGGAACAATGGATATTTTAGAAATTACAAGCATTATAGGAACGATCGCTTTTTCGTTTTCTGGCGCGCTTGTTGCTATAGAAGAAAAATATGACGTATTGGGAATAGCTGTTTTAGGCTTTGTGACAGCATTTGGTGGTGGTGCACTACGCAATTTGATACTAGGGTTGTCGATGGATATTTTTTGGGGACAAACAACCTTATTTTATGTATCATTTGCGACAATAGGTGTTGTTTATCTATTTCCTAAAAAACTGTCTACGATGAAGATGGTGGAACTAATATCTGATGCAATTGGATTAGCAGCATTTAGTATTCAAGGTTCCTTGTATGGATTAGGTATTAATGGACATGTCGGTCCTGTCATAATGGCAGCGTTATTAACAGGTACTGGTGGGGGATTGATTCGAGATATCCTAGCTGGTAAAAAGCCCAGTGTCTTATGTGCTGAAATATATGGTGGCTGGTCTATTTTAATTGCTATAGTTATCTATGTTTATCAGCCAACGCAATCACTTGTCTATTTGTTTATCATTGTATTAACCGTATTGCTTAGAGTAGTTGGTTTAACTTATAATTGGAATTTACCAAAATCTAAGTTTAATAAGCACGATGATGATAATAGTCATCCAACGCTAAAAATTGACTTATAAAGGTATGCGTGATATATTTTACCAGGAATAAAGACTAAGTAATTTACGTAGAATCATAAAGTGTTATCTAGAAAACAATTGATTGATTTTCAATTGTTTTCTTTTTTTATGATGTGTCAATCAAAAAGGAGAATCGACAGTGAGTATTTTAGAAATTGATGATTTAAAGTATGAATTACCAGATAAAATGTTGTATGAAAATGGATCACTTCGTCTAAATAAGGGAGAGCATCTTGGGTTAACAGGAAAAAATGGTGCTGGAAAATCGACCTTACTTAAGATGATTCAAGGAGACATTATGCCAGACGAGGGACGAATTGTATGGCAAAATAATATTACGATTTCGTATTTAGAGCAACAACTGACTTATCAAGAAGGTGACACCATGTTTGATTATTTAAAACAAGCATTTAGCCACTTGTATAAAATAAGTGACGAGATTCAAGAAATGTATGAAGAATATGCGACAACTTATGATGATGAATTACTTGAAACAATTGGGAAAAAACAAGAAAAATTAGAAGCAAGTGATTTTTATTCGATTGAAACACAGATTGAACAGGTAGCAAACGGTCTGGGGTTAACGGCTATTGGATTAGATAAAGAAGTTGCAAAATTAAGTGGTGGTCAACGCTCTAAAGTAAGTTTGGCTAAGTTACTTCTTGAAAAAGCAGATGTTTTTTTATTAGATGAGCCAACTAACTATTTGGATGTTTCTCATATTGATTGGTTATCAGATTATTTGAATCAATTAGATAGTACCTATATAGTTATATCACATGATAGAGATTTTTTAAATAAAGTTACGACATGTATATGTGACATTGATTACCATACATTGACAAAATATAACGGTAATCTTGAATCAGCGATGAAGCAAAAACAAGCAAAAGCTGAACAACATCAACGTGATTATGAAAAACAACAAAAAGAAATTGATAAATTAGAAGCTTATGTTAGAAAATATAAAGCAGGAAGCCGTTCAAATATGGCAAAAAGCCGTGAGAAGCAATTAAATAAAATAGATAGATTAGCGGCACCACCAAGTGGAAAACCTGGTAAATTTGACTTTCCATATGAGATGAGTCACAGTCATTTAGTACTTGAAACAAATGATTTATCAGTAGGGTATGAATTTCCTTTATTAGAAGACATTAACTTTAGACTTCATAAAGGTGAAAAAATTGCGATAAAAGGATTCAACGGAATCGGAAAATCAACCTTATTAAAAACGTTAATAGGTGAAATTGATAAATTGTCGGGGACTATTGAAATAAGTAACGATGTAAAAATTAATTACTTTTCACAAGACTTAAACTGGGAACACCCGAATCAATCAGCTATTGACTGGTTGCAAGTCGTTCATCCTAAATTATCTAATAAAGAAGTCCGTCGAGTCCTTTCAAAAAGTGGTATTAATGATGATAATATGAGTAAGCCACTATCGCAATTAAGTGGTGGGGAACAGTGTAAAGTAAAATTATGTCACTTAACGCTAATTAAAAGTAATTTACTCGTACTAGATGAACCAACAAACCATTTAGATCAACAAAGTAAAGATTCGTTGAAACATACACTTAATCAATTTGAAGGAACAGTCCTACTGGTTTCTCATGAAATGGATTTCTTAGAAGATTTGGTGGATCAAGTCTATGATGTCGCTTTAGGAAAAATGATATAGATAAACAAAGATCTCGATTTTTCGAGGTCTTTTTTTGGGCTGAAAACGCGATGTTTGTGAAATAATCACCCATTTAAAATAATTAAATAAATTAGTTTTGCATGAGAATACAATGAGTGAGCAAAAAAACAGCTCGTCAAACCTTGTATTAGCAAAGTTTATGGAACCTATAAATTTAATCAATAGTAAGATAAAAAACAACAAATTGTATGCGTTTACATTGGTTGATACAGTATGAGTGTAGTCACAAAGAAATAAATGAGGTGAATAAAAAATGGTAACAGTATCAATCGCAGGAGGTTCCCAACCAGAAATTTTAACGTTGGTAAAAGAAGCAAAAAATCGTTATAAAGAAGAATTGCATTTTGTTGTTTTTGATACAGCAGAAGATATAGGTAATTCTGATATATGGGAATATGTTTACTGTAAAGATGAGGCTGAAATTGTTCAAAAGGCAGTGCAATATGTGGCAGACGAACATGCTCAAATTCTCCTCAAAGGTATTATTCAAACGCATACATTATTAAAAGAATTATTAAAAAAAGAATATGGATTAAAAACACAATCTGTTTTATCTCATGTTGCAATGGTAACAGTTCCTTCAAAAAATCAAACATTTCTACTAACAGATTGTGCAATGAATATTGCACCTGATACACCAACAATGGTTGAAATAGTAGAAAATGTAAAATCTGTCGCACATAAAATTGGACTAGCTCACCCTAAAATTGCTTTATTGAGTGCAGCAGAAAATTACAATCCTAAAATGCCTTCGTCAGTGTTAGCAACAGAGGTAACTGAAGCATTCAAAGAGGAAAAAGAGGCAACTATATTTGGCCCAATTTCGTTTGATTTAGCTATATCAAAAGATGCGGTAGAACATAAACGATTTGACGGCCCAATCGCTGGAGATGCAGATGTATTAGTTGTTCCACAAATTGACACAGGAAATTGTTTGTATAAGTCGTTGACATTGTTTGCTGATGCAACAGTTGGCGGGACAATCGTCGGAACAAAAGTACCGGTTGTTTTGACATCAAGAAGTGATGCAACACAAAGTAAACTTGATTCTTTAGAGTTTGCTATGAAACAAATTTAAAAGGGGATTTTTTAATGGATAATATATTAGTCATAAATCCTGGATCGACTTCGACAAAATTAGCGATTTTTTCAAATCATCAATTAAAAGCAGAAGAAACGATTAGGCATTCAGTAGAAGATATTTCGCAGTTTGAGAATGTCATTAGTCAGACAGACTTTCGAACGAATCTGATTTCAGAATTTATTAAAAAACATCAAGTGGAACATCATTTAGTTGCTGTTGTAGGTCGTGGTGGTTTGTTAAAACCAATCCCAGGTGGCACATATATGGTAAATGATGCTTTACTAGACGATTTGATTTCAGAAAAATACAATACGCATGCCTCAAACTTAGGCGCAATTTTAGCGAATGAATTTTCAAAGAAATATGATATTCCAGCATATATAGTTGACCCGGTTGTAGTTGATGAAATGGAACCAATCGCAAAAGTGTCGGGTCTAAAAGGTATTACTAGACGAAGTGTGACACATGCACTTAATCAAAAAGCTGTTGCACGTGTGACAGCAGAAGAATTAGGTAAAGAATATGAAACCTCTTCAATGATTGTTGCTCACTTAGGTGGGGGAATCAGTGTCGGAGCTCATAAAAATGGAAAAATGATTGATGCGGTAAATGGACTTGATGGCGAAGGCCCATTTTCTCCAGAAAGAAGTGGTGAATTACCACTAGTTGATTTCGCCAATCTGATTATTAAAGAAAATCTAACGTTAGCTGATGTGAAAAAAATCATAGCAGGTAATAGTGGCTTGAAATCTTACTTAGGTGAAACAGATTTAAGAGTGGTCGAAAAACGCATCGAAAATGGCGACACAGAGGCTGCTTTTTATGAAGAAGCGATGTCTTATCAAGTCGCAAAAAGTATTGCTGAAATGTCTGCAGTTTTAAAAGGTCAAGTAGATAGTATCGTATTAACTGGAGGAGCTGTTTATTCTAAGGTAATTAGGGAACAAATTACCTCTCGTGTTGACTGGATAGCGCCAGTTAGAGCGTTTCCTGGAGAGATGGAAATGCAAGCTCTTTATGAGGGTGCTTGGCGAGTACTAAACGGTAAAGAAACAGCAAAAGACTATGCTTTAGTGTAACAAATAAAAGGAGTGGATAAAATGGCAGAACAGACAGATTTACTTATTTTAGGTGGCGGAACTGGTGGTTATGTAGCTGCAATTAGAGCGGCTCAAAAGGGGCTTGATGTCACGATTGTTGAAAAAAGTAAGTTAGGTGGAACATGTCTGCATAAAGGGTGTATTCCAACAAAGGCTTTATTAAGAAGTGCAGAAGTATTTGACACCATCAAAGATGCTAGTGAGTTTGGTATCGAAAATATAAACGGTTTTTCTGTTGACTTTAAGAAAGTACAAGAAAGAAAGCAAGGAATTATTAATCAACTACACCAAGGTGTCGAAGGATTAATGAAAAAAAATAAAATCCGAGTTCTGGAAGGTGAAGGAGCTATATTAGGTCCATCTATTTTCTCACCAGTATCTGGAGCAGTTGCTGTGACATTTAATGATAAATCAAAAGAAGAAGAAATTATTGTTCCTAAAAATGTCATTATTGCGACAGGATCTTCACCAAAAACATTGCCAAACCTTCCATTAGATGAAGAGTTTATCTTATCGTCAGACGGCATGTTAGACATTCAAGAATTACCTAAATCAATTGCGATTGTTGGTGGTGGCGTAATTGGTGTTGAATGGGCGTCTCTATTAAATAGTTTAGGCGTTGAAGTAACCATTATTGAATTCTTAGATCGCTTGTTAATTAATGAAAGCCCAGCTATTTCAAATGAATTGAAGAAAAGCCTAGAAAAACGCGGGATTAAGGTACTTCTAAGTAGCAAAGTATCTAAAGCAGACATCAAAGGCAAAGAAGTTGTGGTTGATATAGAAGGCCAAGATAGTCTAACAGTTGATAAAGTTATGGTTGCTATCGGACGCAAGCCAAATGTAAACGGTATTGGCTTACAAAACACATCAGTTAAGTTTGATGATAAAGGCATTCAAGTAAATGAGTTCTACCAAACAACTGAAGATCATATTTACGCAGTAGGAGATTGTATTGATACACTTCAATTAGCACACGTTGCGATGAAAGAAGGAGAAATTGCCGTTAGTCACCTACTAGAAGAAGACGTTGACACAATCAACTATACAAACGTTCCACGTTGTGTTTATACAAATCCAGAAATCGCAAGTGTTGGGTACTCAAAAGATAATGTCCCAGAAGGTGTGAAAGCACAAGTTGGAACATTTAGTTTTGCTGGAAACGGAAAAGCACTTGTTTATGGCGGCGAAGGTGGATTTGTTGAAGTTATAAGAGATGAAGAAACAGATGATTTATTAGGTGTATCCATTATCGGTCCACATGCGACAGATTTAATTTCTGAAGCAAGTACGTCTATTTATTTAGATGCAACACCAATTGAATTAGGGGAGGCGATTCATCCACATCCAACATTGTCAGAAGCAATTCAAGAAGCAGCACTCGATACATATAAAAAAGCAATTCATAAATAAAGGAAAGGTTGATGAAAAATGAAAACGTTAAAAAAATCAGGTTTAAGTAAAGAAGAAATTATACAAGCTTATTACGAGGTTAAAAGAGGTCGTCGTTTAGATGAACGTTTATGGCAATTAACTCGTATTGGTAAAACGTCATTTAACATTTCAGGACAAGGAGCAGAAGTTGCTCAAGTTGCTATGGCTATGGCTTTTGAACATGATAAAGATATTTTCTTACCATACTACCGTGATATGACTGCTTGTTTAGTATGGGGGATGACTTCTAAAGACATTATCTTAGGTTCATTTGGTAAAGATGCAGATCCTTCTTCACATGGTCGTCAAATGCCTAACCACTATGGTTCAAAAGAACATAATATTGTGTCATTTGCTTCTACTGTAAGTACACAAATGCCTTTAGCAACTGGTGTAGCATATGCAGCACAATTAGAAGGAAAAGACTATATTGCATTAACAACAACAGGTGAAGGATCTGCCAACCAAGGTGAAGTACAAGAGGCCATGAACTTTGCTGGAGTAAAAAAATTGCCAGTTATCTTTGTTGTTGAAAACAATAGCTATGCAATCAGTGTGCCAATTGAAGAACAATATGCAAATGAGAACATGTCAGATCGTGCACATGGCTATGGCTTTGAAGGAATCACTGTTGATGGAAATGACTTTACAGAAGTGTATCTAACATTTAAAAAAGCTGTAAAAGATGCTCGTAGTGGAAAAGGACCAAAATTAATTGAATTAAAAGTATATCGTCTAACATCTCACTCAGCTGATGATGATCAAACAATTTACCGTTCTAAAGAAGATATTGAAAAAATGAAAGATAGTGATCCTATAGATGTGTTTGAAAAACAATTAATCGATGAAGGTTACCTGACACAAGACGAAATGGACAAAATGGATGAAGAAATTCGCGCTGAAATCGACAAAGCAACTGACGAAGCAGAAGCAATGCCAGATCCAGCTCCAGAATCATTATTAGACGAAGTATACGCGAAATAATTTTAGGAAAAAGAGAGGAATGAATGACAATGGCTGAAATGACATATTTAGAGGCAATTAATTTAGGAATATCTGAAGAAATGGCTCGTGACGAAAAAGTAGTAATTTTTGGTGAAGACGTAGGTGGCGATAAAGGTGGCGTGTTTGGTGTAACAAAAGGATTAGCTGCCAAATATGGTGACAATCGTTGTTTCAATACACCATTAACAGAAGGACTTATTGGTGGTTTAGCAGTCGGTTTAGGTGTTATGGGATACCGTGCAATTGGCGAATTCCAATTTGCTGACTACATTTTACCAGCGACAAACCAAATTCTATCTGAAGCTAGAACAATGCGTTACCGTACAAAAGGTGATTGGACGGCGCCAATTGTTTACCGTACGCCTTATGGTGGTGGTGTTCGTGGTGGATTGTATCATTCTCAATCAACTGAAAAAATCTTTGCTGGTCAACCAGGATTACGCGTGGTTACACCATCAAATCCATATGATGCTAAAGGAATGATTAAAGCAGCAATTCGTTCAGACGATCCAGTAATTTTCTACGAACATAAGCGTCTATATCGTTTGTTAAAAGCGGATGTTCCAACGGATGATTATGTTGTGCCAATCGATAAAGCTAATGTTGTACGTGAAGGTAGCGATATTACCGTTATTAGTTATGGCATGATGTTACAATACGCAATGTCTGCTGCTGAAAAATTAGCTAAAGAGGGCATTGATGCAGAAGTTGTAGATGTTCGTTCATTGTATCCATTAGACAGAGAAACACTCGTTAATGCTGCTAAAAAAACTGGAAAAGTGTTATTAGTGACTGAAGACAACAAAGAAGGAAGCATCATGAGTGAAATCGCAGCAATGATTTCTGAAGACGCATTATTTGACTTAGATGCACCAATTAAACGTTTAGCTGGTCCTGATGCACCAGGTATGGGATATGCTTTAACATTAGAGCGTGAATTCTTAGTAAATGAAGACCAAGTAATCGAAGCAATGAGAGAATTGGCAGAGTATTAAAAATTTAGGGGGAAGTTAGTTATGGCTATTAAAGAAATTAAAATGCCCAATTTAGGGGAAAGTGTGACAGAAGCAAGTGTGGTTTCATGGATTGTAAAACCAGGTGACACAGTAAAACGATACGACCCATTAATGGAAGTTGTATCAGATAAAGTAACAACTGAGATTCCTTCAGATTTTGCCGGGGTAGTGAAAGAGACATTAGTTGAATTAGATGTTGATGTCCCAATTGGAACATCGCTTATGACACTTGAAGTTGAAGGAGAAGATGAGTCAACACAAGAAGTGGAAGAAGTAAAAGAGGAAGTAGCAGAAGAGGTTGTTGAGGCAAATCCGGCTTCAAAAGCAAAAAAACCAGTTAATAAAGCTGCAGGTCGTTTTTCTCCAGCAGTGGTTCGTTTAGCACAAGAAAAAGGCATTGATTTAAATGATGTCGAAGGCACTGGAAAAGAAGGACGTATTACGCGTAAAGATATCATGAACTTTGATCCTTCTAAAGTGGTTAAATCAGACCCAGTAGTCGAAGGAACAGTGATTAAAGTCGAAGAAACTGTTGCTCCATCAGAAAAATCGGCACCAGCCCCTGCAACAACGTCAAACGCTTCTCAAGAAGTAGTGGCAGCTGATGGTGTGAGAAAAGCAATTGCTAAAAAAATGGTGCAAAGTGTGAATGAAATTCCTCATGCTTGGATTATGGTCGAAGCAGATGTGACAAATATTGTTAATTTACGTAACAAAACGAAAAATGAATTTAAGAAAAACGAAGGTATGTCTCTAAGCTTCTTCCCATTCTTTGCTAAAGCTGTTGTTCAAGCAATGAAAAAAAATCCCAAAATCAATACATCATGGGATAACGGAAACATTGTTTACCATAAAGACATTAACTTATCAATTGCGGTGACAACTGACGAGCATTTATATGTTCCGGTCATTCACAATGCTGATAATTTATCTCTAGCTGGTATTGCTAAAGAAATTAATCGTCTAGCAACTGATGTGAGAGAAGGAAAATTACAAGGTAAAGATATGCAGGGTGGCACATTCACCTTAAACAACACAGGTACTTTAGGATCTGTTCAATCAATGGGAATTATCAACCACCCTCAAGCAGCGATATTACAAGTTGAGTCAATCAACAAACGCATTGTACCAACTAAAGATGGTGGATTCAAAACAGCGGATATGGTTAACCTATGTCTGTCAATCGACCACAGAATTTTAGATGGACAACAAGCAGGTCAATTCTTAAGAGATGTGAAAGAAAACCTAGCTAACTTCTCATCTGAATCTGATATCTACTAAAAAAACTATCATTATCTATTAAACTGTCATGTAAAGAATTAGATTTCTCAATTTACTTTGGGAAATCTCCTTCTTTCTTTAAGTAAGTGCAATCATTCTCAAACTAATTTAAAAATAATATTAATAGGAGTTTTTGATATGACAAAAACAGAAGAAACAACATTAACCCCACGCCTATTTCTTAATAAGGTTTTAGCAGGTACAGCTCAAGGGACGATTATTGCCTTGATTCCAAACGCGGTACTAGGAGCAATTTTAAAATATTTCTCACAATATGACATTATACAAATGATTATCCATGCAGGACTTATTTTCCAATTAGCGACACCACTGATTATTGGTGCGTTAATTGCTCATCAATTTGGTCTTAGTCCGGCAAAAATGATGATAGCAGGTGGTGCAGCATTTGCTGGATCAGGTGTGATTAAATTTAATACTGAAGTGAGTTCGTATGTTGGAGCTGGAACAGGTGACATCATTAATATTATGATTACAGCTTCTGTCGCTGTTTTAATGATGCTATATATTGGAAGTAAATTTGGTTCTGTTGAAATTATTGCGATGCCTATTGTTGTAGGGATTGGTGCAGGTTTAATTGGTATGTTAACTTATCCATTCGTGACACAAATCACTGTAGCAATTGGAAAATTAATTAATAACTTTACTGATTTCCAACCAATCGTGATGAGTATTTTAATCGCATGTTCTTTTGCGGCACTGATTATTTCACCAATCACAACAGTGGGAATTGGTTTAGCCATTGGATTAAACGGCGTATCAGCCGGTGCAGCCGCTATGGGAATAGCAGCTACAACGATTGTTTTAGTGATTAATTCATGGAAGATAAATGAGTCTGGGGTAACATTAGCCATTGCTTTAGGTGGAATGAAAATGATGATGCCTAACTTGTTTAAATACCCAATTATACTTGTGCCAGTATTGTTTACAGCGGTAATTTCAGCAATTCCAGTTGCTTTATTAAATGTGTCTGGTACGCCACAATCAGCAGGGTTTGGATTAGTTGGACTTGTGGGGCCTCTTGCTTCACTTGATTCAGGATTAAATATTATCCTTTTAATTATTTGTTGGTTTGTGGTTCCAATTGCTGCAGGTTTATTGTCTAAATTTATCTTTGAAAAAGTATTGAAACTTTATGATAGTAAAGTAGTTTTTTCTTACCAAGGTTAATTTGTCTTGATTGCTTCGATAAAATCTTCAATGTCTGGTGTGATGTTGAAGTCTTTTCGTAAAGCAATGCCAATTGGAAAGTGTGCATACTTGTCTTTTAGAGGAATCCATTTGACATCATCACTCTTACCAACCACTTCATACTCAATTGGTAGTAAACAAATTGAATCATTTTTAGAAACACTATGAATTAAGACTTGTAGATCGTCGTTTTGCAATACGATGTTGGGCTCATAACCAAACGCACGACTTCGTTCGAGTAATAGTCGTCCAATCATATATTTTGTTGATAAAGATGAAAAACGTTGACCTTTTAAATCCTTAAAGGTCAGCACATCTTTTTCAGACAAAGGATTACTTTCAGGAACTACGACATACACATTATAGCCTTTTGTTGTGGTTTCTAATGGTTCAATTGTAATGTGCTCCGGATGATTGTTTGGAAAAGAAATTAAACCAATATCAATGTCTTTATTCTTTAATTTTGTTTGAAGTTCTGGAGAGCCATCTTGAATGATATTTAGATCAATATATGGATGCGTTTGCAAAAATGTTGAGATTTCTTTCATAAACTGTACAGAAAAAAGGGTTGTTAATCCGATTTTTATCCGTTTTTTTTCAGTACGTTCATTCATTTGATGAATATCTTCAACTAGTTGATCAAATTGCTCCACAATATGTGTGCCTTTTTCATAGAGATAAGCACCCGCAGTGGTTAGTTGGAAAGGTTCATCAGAGTGAACAAACAGAGATGTGTTTAACTCGCTTTCTAGTTTTTTTATTGAAAGAGAAAGAGTTGGTTGAGTGACAAATAAATTTCGTGCAGCACTAGACAAGTTTCGTGTTTGAGTAATCTCAATAAAATACTTTAATTGTTGAATATTCATATCATGGACCTCTTTTCAAAATAATGTTCATATTTTAAAATATACGTTTATTATATTAAATATATAATATAAAACAATACATTTGTAAACGATTTATATATATAATAACATAAAGATTGAAAAAAATTAATAGTCAAAACATTGGGGGAATTATAAATGAATATTGTTATTGCAGGAGCAGGAGCGATGGGAAGTCGTTTTGGTATTATGCTAAAACAAGCCGGAGAAAATGTTATTTTAGTTGATGGTTGGCAACAACACATTGATGAAATTAATAACAATGGATTAAAAGCAAATTTTAATGGGGAAGAAATTGTTGAATTGATTCCAGCGTATAATCAAAATAATTTATCAGACGTTGATTTTTCAGCTGATTTAGTGATTTTGTTTACGAAAGCAATGCAACTAGACAATATGCTTCAATCAATTGATAGCATGCTAGGCAAAGATACGATTGTTTTATGCCTATTAAATGGTATTGGACATGAAGATGTTATTAAAAAATATGTTGATTATGACAACATTTTATTAGGTAACACAATGTGGACTGCGGGCATGGAAGGTCCTGGCAAAGTTACTTTGTTTGGTAATGGTAGCGTTGACTTACAAAACTTAGGTGAAGGAAAAGAAGATGTGGCCCAAAAAGTAGCAGATGTGCTAACTCATGCTAATTTAAACGCGCGAGTATCTCCTGATATTTTAACGTCAATTTACCGTAAAGCATGCGTTAATGGCACAATGAATGGTCTATGTACTATTTTAGATTCTAATATGGCCGATTTTGGTGATACGACAAGTGCCAACCCAATTGTTCAAAAAATTGTTTCAGAATTTTTAGCCGTTGCAAGAGCAGAGAATGTTTTCTTGGATGAACAGGCTGTCTTAGAACAAATTAACGGCTGCTTCAATAGAGAAACTATTGGTTTACATCATCCATCCATGTATCAGGATTTAATCATTAATAATCGTTTGACTGAGATTGATTACATCAATGGGGCGATTGTACGTAAAGGAAAAGAATACGGTATTCCAACACCCTATTGTGAATTTTTAACTCATTTAATTCATTCTAAAGAAGAAATTGTCGAAGCAAACTAAAAAACGTCATAGTTTATTTAAATCAAGTGAATTTTCAAACAACCATAACTAAAGAAGTGAAAGTCGTCCTTTTTTACATGAAAAAAAGAAAATATGTAAATGATACATAAGTCGATGCTTGACTTTCCAACTTAATTTGACAAATGAAAAAGTAAAAAATGGTTAATTGTAGAATCAAGTTAGCCACCCTAAAATAATAAAAAAACACCATGGTAAAAATTCATGTATCATTGAAGTATCCACCCAACAACGAAAGGAATTTTTATCATGGCGCAAATTCAGAATACCACACAAAAATTGACTTATAAACATCTTTCCTTTGAAGAAAGACAACTTATTGAAGTTTGGCATAATAGAGGTGATTCTAATAGAGCAATCGGTAAACGATTAGGTCGACACCATCAAACAATAAACAATGAGCTAAAACGTGGTACAACAACGCAAATCAAAGAAAATAAAAAGCCTAGACAACTCTATTTTGCTGAGACAGGACAAGCTAAATATATAGAAAATAGAAAGCGTTGTGGTGCTAATTCTAAGCTAGCCAGTGCTGTTGACTTTATTAATTATGCCTGTAAACAGATTATTGATTTTAATTGGTCACCAGATGCAATTGTTGGTTTTATCAAGTCCATGAGGACTTGGAATACACCTACTGTCTCTACTAAGACACTTTATAATTATATTGATAGTGGCTTTTTACCTATTAGAAACCATCATCTCAAGATGAAGATCAGACTCTCACCTAAAAAGAAAAGAAGTCGTAAGTATAAAAAAGAACTAGGAAAATCGATTGATGAACGACCAAGTACAGTTGATGATAGAAAAAACTTTGGTCATTGGGAAATAGATAGCGTTATTGGTTCAAAATCTAAAGATGATAATGCTATACTTACTCTTGTTGAAAGAAAAACGCGTTACATGATCACTGTTGTTTTAGATGATCATACAGAAGAGTCTGTTTGTTATACTGTTAATCGATTAAAATCTGAGTTCGGACAAGTTAATTTTAGCAAGATGTTTCAATCAATTACTGCTGATAATGGTAGTGAATTTAGCTCGCTTCATGATACTCTCCAACAAATAACGGATGTCTATTTTGCTCATCCTTATTCTTATTGGGAACGAGGTACAAATGAAAGACATAATGGTTTATTAAGACAATTTATTCCGAAAGGAACTCCAATCTGTAACTACTCAAAACAATTCATTCAACTGGCTACTGAAAAAATTAATCTTTTACCACGTAAAATCTTAAATTATAGACAACCAGCTACATTATTTTTAGAAGAAATTCAAAAGCTTAAAATCAAAACATGTTGGTAAGGATGGATTTTAATAGAATAACACAAAAAATTAGATGTTTTTACCTAGGTGGCTAACTTAATATTGCAATTTAGAAAAAGTAAAAAATTAGAAAGTCGCGAATATATTTATAAAAAAAATTGTATCTAGTTTGATTGTCGAACTGAATTAAAAAGAAAGACAAAAACTTCAATAAGTGTTAGAAAATGATTTTGAGGTAAAAAATAAGCTAAGCAAGTAATTGAGTTGATCATTTAGGAGAAGATAACACAGACTTATCTGCTAAGTGCCTTGTAATAGCCATTACCTTAAGTGTATAACTGATTTTTTTATTGATTATTTTTTAATAAAAAGAAAGCAAACTAATACAAAATAATTAACGCTATTATCTAACTTGTGGTACGATGTTTTTAAAAATGACTGAGGAGATCTTTTATGAGATTATGGCATGAAACATTAATACCAAAACTACCTAGACAACAATTGTTAGGTCAACATAGAGAGTGTTGTGCTTTACGAGGGAAAGGATGGGGTAAACCACACTCAACAGTGAATTATGTGTTTGATTACACACCATACAAGTTAGTACAATACCATCAATTGATAATGGATGAGATGAATAACAGAGGTTATAAACCAGATGAATTATGGAGGGATCCATTGTATAGAGGAAAATCGATAGAGTCGTATACGTATCTACCAGAATATCCTATGGAAATACCAATTTATAAAGAACATAATTCAGCCTACTTAGAAGAGTGTTTGAATAATCTAGCGCAAAAAGAGATATTTTTATGATGTTTGTATAAAGTATATTCTTTAAAAATAAATTAATTAGAGCCTTGAAATGACTATCATTTAGTTTGGAACTGACCCCAAAAGATGAGACAAATATAAAAACACCCCTGTTGAATTCATGTAAAATGAATTTAACGGAGGTGTATTTTTTATGGTTAAAAGGATTGCTTATCCAGTAGAAGTAAAAGAAGAAGCTATAAAAATGAAACTTGAAGGTAAAACAACATCAGAAATTATGAATAAACTCAACATTCGGAATAAAACTCAGGTGAAAACATGGTGGAAATGGTATAGAAATGGAGAATCTTATCGATTCTCTCAAGGTGTGGGAAAACAATATACTTATGGAAAAGGTAATGAACACTTTTCACCTTTAGAAGTTCTAGAAAGAGAAAACAAGTACTTGAAACAGGAAATTGATGTTTTAAAAAAATACAAGGAGTTGGAAAGGATGTGGAAAAAGAAGTATTCATAAATTTAGTTGATTCTTATAAAGGAAAACTATCTATAACATGGTTATGTCACTATTTTGGGATAGCTAGAAGTACTTACTATCGTTGGTCTAAGAAAGAATATGTTGCCGATAATCGAATTAAAATGATTGAGCAGCTGTGTAAAGAAAACAAGTTCACTTATGGTTATCGAAAAATCACTTTTTTACTTCGTAAAAAGATAAAAGTGAATCATAAAGTTGTTCAGCGTATTATGCAAAAATATGGATGGAGTTGTCAGGTGAAAATAAAGAAAGAAAAACGTCCTGGTTCTATTTATTTTAAAACTACTAATGTAATTGATAGAGACTTTAGTTCAAGTAAGCCACTAGAAAAACGAGAGTGTAATATAAACTGTGTAAGTAACCTACCATCCTAGGTAGTGGGTTGCTTCGCGGTTTTTCTTTTTTTACAATAGATTAAAGGAGTGAGAAGCTGTGGCTAAAAAGAAAAGAGACCAAAAATCAGCGAAGTTAGCTCAATCAATTATTGACATCTATCAACCAGAATCGGTTGAAGATATGCAAGAAGCTTTAAAAGATGTTTTTGGACCGATGTTTGAAGCTATGCTACGTGGAGAATTAGATAATCATTTAGGTTATGAGAATCAGTCAAGACAAGAAAAAGAAACTCAAAACAGACGGAATGGATATGGAAATAAAAAGTTAAAAACAAGTTTCGGTGAATTAGACATTCAGGTTCCAAGAGATAGAGATGCTTCTTTTGAACCAGAAATTATTCCTAAAAGAAGCAAAGACGTTTCAAGTATTGAAAGTAAAGTTCTTTCTATGTATGCCAAAGGCATGAGTCAACGAGATATTGCCTCGACAATTGAAGATATTTATGGCTTTACTATTTCTCATGACATGGTGTCGGATATCACAGATCAAATATTATCAGAACTTGAGGAATGGCAAATCAGACCTCTGGCCAAATGCTATGCCTTCTTGTTTGTTGATTGTATGTATGTCACTCTAAGAGAAAATTATGAAGTGAAAGAATGTGCAGTGTATACAATTCTTGGCTATGATTTAAAAGGAAATAAAGAAATTTTAGGCCTTTGGTTAAATCAAACAGAATCAAAAAACAGATGGATGCAGATTTTTGATGAGATTAAAGAGCGTGGAGTTGAAGATATTCTATTTATTTCAATGGACGGCGTATCAGGACTTGAAAATGGTGCTAAAGCTATTTTCCCAGGCGTTGTGGTTCAACGTTGTTTAGTTCATTTAGTTAGAAATGCCCTTCGCTATGTACCAAGTAAGAGTTATAAAGAAGTTTGTAAGGATATGAAGTCTTTTTACAGCGCTTCTTCTTTAAAAGCTGCTCAAACAGCTTTTGATACCTTTCAAACAAAGTGGGCTATTTATCCAGGAGCTGTTGATGTTTGGAAAAGAAATTTTCAACATGTTGAACAACTATTTGATTATGGATCAGCTATTCGAAAAATAATGTACACAACAAATGCTGTAGAGAGTGTTCATTCAAGTTTCCGTAAGGTAACTAAAAAAGGCGCTTTCCCTAATGAGAATGCCCTTCTTAAGCTGCTATATCTTCGAGTAAAAGAACTTCAAAGTAAATGGGAAGGTGGACACGTTCACAATTGGGCTATGGTGCTTAATCAATTAACTGTTAATGATTCTTTTTCAAAACGAGTTGAAAAATATAATCGGTACTAATCAAAATAGGTTGGATATATATAATTTGACAACGAGTCTCTCGTCCTGTGAATTTTTATCGGGACAAGAGCTTTATTAAAAATGCCCTCTTATCCTCGAAGATTATCACAGGACGACTCATTGTCAAATTGTCGTTCTATTATTATTTAAAATTACTTACACACTTAACTTGACAAACCCAGAAAAACTAACAACAGACATCACTTATCTTGATTATGGTCCTAAAAGACTCTATCTTTCTAGCATTATGGATTTGTTTAATGGAGAAATACTTTCTTATACAATAAGTGAAAAACAGGACATATCTTGTGTTTTAGACACACTAAATAAATTACCTAAACTTCCAGATAAATGTATACTTCATTCGGATCAAGGTTCTGTGTATACTTCATATGCTTATTATCACGCAACAAAAGAAAAGAGCATTACCAGAAGTATGTCCCGAAAAGGGACTCCTGCAGATAATGCTCCAATAGAATCGTTTCATTCCATCCTAAAGTCTGAAACGTTCTCATTACACCCAGAGCTTGGAAGCTCTACAATTAGTGTAATTGAAACTGTACAAAATTTCATCAACTATTATAATAAAGAAAGAATTCAACAAAAATACGACTACTTATCTCCAGTTGACTATCGGAAAAAAGTAATCGCATAGGTGTTTTTATTACTGTCTCATTTTAGGGGTTCAGTCCCGTTTCATAGGCTTTTTTTTGTCATTTAAAATGTAATTAATGGATATTGTTGTATAATAAATGACCGTATTAAATAAAAAAAGATACAAAAAACATAAAAAAATTGTTTTTTAGTCATTATTTATATATAATAAACATAAAATTATGAATTATGTTTTTTTGATGACTTTTTTATATAAAAAGATTGATTAATCAAAGAAGAGTTTGATAAAAAGATAGCTAGGTTATTATGGGATATATAAAAGGATAGTACAGTACTCTATCAACCTATTTAGATAACTAGTGTCTATTGTAATACGCATACTAATCGGTTGTCATGTTGATGTGAAAAGAGAAAGGTGAAGGTCATACTGAATATATTTCATATGCTGGATAAACGGTTATATATAGTATTAATAAAATTACGAATAAGTTGTAAATTTTCTATAGTAACAGGCAACTAAATCAAAAAAAGAGAAATAATTTAGTTTCAACAATGGTGGTTTCTATGCGATTTTTTATAAACGAAAGGAGATGAAATAATCTAACCCAAAAACTGGGATAATAAACAAGGATTTGGTTGTATTAAACCACAATTTGTTTTTGCAAGTAACAAAGATACTTATTATTATACGGGATGAATTACTTGAAAAATAATGGAGTGCAACCTTAAGGAGATGAAGAAGATGAAAAATAATTGTAATCACTTTTTAATTTGTTTGATGGTTGTACTAACCGTTGCTATTAACCATTCAGTTGAAGTATTTGGAGCTTCTACTAATGCACAGGTGGTTGTGCCCAGTGAGATATCTTTTTATGAAGGTCAGCAGACAACAAACGATTCATCATTGGTTGAATCTGGAAGCAACAAAAAAAATAATCAAAGCACTGTTGGTGATTCAGTTAATAAAAAAGGTTTTTTACCTCAAACTGGTGAATCTGAAAGAAATTATGAATTTATTGGATTAACAATCGTCTTAGTGGGATTATTATTGTTCTTTGTACGAAAAATTAGGAATGGTGACGGTAATGAAATATAAGATAATTTCAGGTATGGTATTCTGTTGCATGCTACTTAGCATAGACAACGGCTATTTAGTTCAAGCAGATGAACTAAATAATAGTGGAGCTGTTCGGGTAGAAACAAATGATAAAACAGATCCTGTTGATCCAGAAAATCCTAATAAACCAACTAATCCAGATAATGACTATTCGACAAAGGGGGATTTAAGAATTGATTTTGTCTCCCCGATAAACTTTGGTGCGAATAAAATTACAAAAACGAATCGTAAATATGCTTCATTAGCACAACAATTTAAAGGAAATATAGATGCCCGTGCCAATTATATTCAAATAACAAATCAGCAAGAATCAACAGCTGGATGGTCGCTTCAAGTCAAACAAAATCGTCAATTTACGAGTGTAACAAATGATAAACGTCTATCTGAAGAACTAACGGGTGCTATTTTATCGTTAGACAAGGGATGGGCTAATTCGTTAAGCGAGAGCCGTCCTCCTACTGTTACAAGAGAGACCATCGCGATTAATGAGATGGAGACGGCTTATGAAGTAGCATCAGCAAAACCAAATGAGGCGCGTGGTACATGGGTTATTTCATTTGGGGCATCTGATCAAAATAGTAAAAATCAGGCACCAACTTTATCAAGAGTAGTTGATGATCATAATAATCAGTTGATTGATGCAAAAACGAAAAAGCCTTTGATGAAAAATTCAGCTGTGACATTGACTGTACCTGATTCAGTAAAGATTCACCCTGTTTCTTATGAAACAGAATTAACTTGGGTGTTAGGTAAATTGCCTTAACATATATATAAAATAGGAGGAGAAATATATTATGAAAGCAAGAAAATTATATTCATCAGCTTTATTAGCAGTATTAGGAGTCACAGCTTTAGGCACTCCTTTATTAGTATCAGCTGAACCATCAGCAACAGAATTAACATCTAAAGGTTCAGTCAAAGTTGAAGAGGGTTCTGCTGGTGGTAAAGATCAACCAACCGTCGATCCAGAGAACCCTGACAAACCGTTACCAAAGCCAGATCCAGAGTCACCAAATGAAAACACTAATGAAAATTCAGGTGCACTAACTATTGAAAAAACAACAGATTTGGATTTTGGGACAATTAAAACGTCAGCAAATGATGTGGAAGCTTTTGCTAAACCAATGTCATTTGAAAGTGGATCTAAAACACGTGGAGCATATGTACAATGGGCGGATGTTCGTGCAGGAGGAACTTATGGTTATAAAGTGACAGCTGAACTAACAAAACAATTCACTTCAGGTGAAAATGTATTAAAAGGTTCTACTATTGATTTTGCGAACGGTTTGATTTCAGTTCAAAAACAAGAAAACGATTCTACTGCTAATTCGAATATTGTGCCATCTAATGTTCAAACTGGATTTAAATTAGATGAATCTAGTGGAGCGGTTGCTGTTGTAACAGCCGATAAAAGCAAAAAAGAAGGTAAAGGTCGTTTAGTGATGGAATTTGGTCAAAGTAAAGATTACACATCACAAGGTGAAGATAAAGCAACAGATAATAAGTCTGTTAAATTAACTGTACCAGCAGCCACTGCAACTGATATGGTTAAAGGAGACTATGAAGCTGAAGTAACATGGAAAATTACTGCAGCTGAATAATCATCTCTTTTACAGATAGTTAAAAAATGTCAAAGTCAGTGTCAAAACCGACTTTGACTTTATGTGTTTATATAAAGAAATAAAATAAAGGTAGATTTGGAGTTTGTTATGAGGGGAAAATTACGAATCGGTCAAAAAATAATCATTGTTTTAAGTATGGTAGTGGTTTTAGTATTAGGTGTATCTAATGTAGCATTAGCAGACGAAAAAGATAATTCAGCAGGTTTTAGTTATAAAATAAGTTATCCTGATAATCAAGTAGATAAGAGTTTGGGTTATTTTAAACTTAAAATGGAACCTGGGCAAGAGCAAACACTATCGATGACTTTTAATAATCCTAGTAATCAAAAAATCACCATTTCTGTATCAGTCAATAGCGCGAAAACAAATCAAAATGGGGTTATTGAGTATGGTGTATCTAAATTATCGAACGATGGGTCTTTGAAATATGATTTGAAAGATATATTAAAGGGTCCTGAATCGGTTGATTTGGCAGCTGGTGAAACAAAAGATGTTGAGTTTACGGTAAAAATGCCTAATGAAGCTTATGATGGTGTGATTGCTGGAGGAATTGAGATTCAGAAAGAGAATCAAGAAGGGAACCAGACACAACAAGGTGGAACAAGAATTGTTAATAAATACGCTTATGTTGTAGGGGTTGTTTTACAAGAAAGTGATAAAGATGTTCCGCCTGAATTGAAATTAAATAAAGTAGAAGCCGGACAGTCCAATTACCGTAATGCGATTTTTGTTAACTTTTCAAATGTTTTGCCATCATATGTTAATGATATGACGACAGAAGTTAAAATTATGAAAAAAGGTAGTGAGACAGTTCTCTACGAAAAAAAACAGACAGCTATGCGAATGGCTCCTAATACATTTATCAATTACCCTGTTAGTATGAATGGGGAACCGATGAAACCAGGAAATTATGAAGCAGATATTCTAGTTACTTCTGGTGAAAGAAATCAGACATGGCATTGGAAAAAAAGTTTTGAAATTACAAGCGAAGAAGCGGATAAATTTAATAATAGGGATGTGGGATTGGTCCAAAAAAAAGGCTTTAATTGGAAACTAGTCTTAATTATTGTGATATTCCTGTTATTATTGGTGTTGATTATTGTGTGGCTTGTTCGTCAAAAAAAAGAAAAAGAAGCAAAGAATAAAAAAGGTAAAAGTAAGCGACACAGTAAAAAATAGATAAGTTATAGGGGTATAGGGTATGGTACGATATTTGGAATGGTTTTATATAGGGGCTTTATCAATTGGCAGTCTGTCTACTATTGGTTTATGTTATTTTATTTTTCGTTTAGCTGCATTAAAAAAACGTTTAAAGACGTTAAATAATAATAAATTAAAAGGTAGAAAAGCAAAAAGTAATAAGAAAAAACAAAAGATAGTCTTGAACAGAAAGAAACATTCTATTTTTATTTTATTTATTATATCTTTAGTCTCTTCGCTTCTATTTTTTGGAGTTTCTGCTTATATTAGATACTATCAAGCAATGAATTTGACAACAGAAGATTCTAAGTCGATTGTGACATCTTATTATTTGATTCGTGATTTTGAGGATCAATTAAACTTGTTAAAAGATAAGAAGGATGACCAAATCAAATTAGAACAAAATATTCGTCAGTTATCCACCTCAATGGCAAGTTATGGAACGAAAAAAGCAAATACTCTTAACTCAGTAGACGGACAATTAACTTTAAATCGTTATTATAATTCTGTTACACAGCTTGGGAAAAATGCTAGTACACAAACTAAAAATTTTTATGGGAATAGTGAATTAGTAAATGATTTCTTAAAGGATATTAAAAGTGCCAAGGATTATGAAGGAGACGTTTTTAGATATTATAAAGTAGATAAGTCCGTTTTAATTCAAGCAAAATAATCATAATATGTCACTGTATAATTTTTAAATTTATTTAGTAACCATCTTTTAAAAGTTTTTAATTGGTTTTTGTAAAAAGATATACGTAATTTTAGTTTATTTGCAATGTATTTTTATCAGTTTACATGGCTTTAGTTTTTTGATAAAACATTGAATTATTTAATTTAAAAATAAAAGGGGTGAGTGTTATTTGTAGAGAAAGGAGTATGAACAAGTGATAAGAAAAAGATGTTTTTTTTCAATTAGCTTTATAGTTTGCTTAATTTTTATGGTTGGAAAACAAATAGAAGTAACTGCACTAGAGAATCAAGATCAATTAATTGAATCAAAGCAAACAGTAAGTACTAAGAAAGAATTTGGTAGCTTGTCTAATCTGAGAGAATTCAGTTTAGATAGTCAAGAAACAGGGATTATTGCTTATAATTTTGGCAAAAGCATGGAAGATATTAAAGCTCTTAATAGTGATGAACAAGCTGCAAAAGAGATGATTTTGTATGAGAGCGGAGCGACTGGTCATGGATTATTTGGGGATGTAACGGACAAAATTCAAGTGGGAAACTTGGGAGATTTGTTTTCAACGTCTTCTAATGATTTGACAGAACATCATGTGACATTAACGGTTCCAGCTGAGTATTCAGGTACAGGAAAAGAATTGTCTACCAATGTGATAATTTATAC
Organism: Vagococcus sp. JNUCC 83; assembly: GCF_053667615.1. Lineage (NCBI taxonomy): Bacteria > Bacillati > Bacillota > Bacilli > Lactobacillales > Enterococcaceae > Vagococcus > Vagococcus sp. JNUCC 83. The sequence continues at coordinate 717,395 of NZ_CM132204.1, forward strand.
AGGAAAAGTATCGAAAGTTAGTACTTGGAGTCAGTTGGATAGTGCTTTGAGAGCTAATGACACGACTATTATTGATGTGCAGAGTAATATAACTAATACAAGTAAAGGTAGAGTAGATGTTCTATTATCAAGCAATAAAAAGGATTATGTGTTACTGGGTAATGGCTATTCGATAGATTTTATAGGGTATAGTTATAGATGGCCCGAATCAGCTTCTAATACACGTAAACCAATTGTTGATAATATTGATTTGTATGGTGGAAACTATTATGGGCCGGTGACAATGTGGAATCTTGCTGGACCTAATTCAAGTGTAACTTATCGAAATGTAAATTATACAGGATCACAAGTCACGGCTTCTTTTCAGGCTAAAATTATTTTTGAAGGAAAAAATAACATTCGTTCTAAAGATACTTATTATAATTCATATGATGGAACACAACGAACAATGGCTGATACTAAACAAGCTGGAATAGAATCTCACACATTGCTGTTTGAAAAGAATACGGACACTTTAATTGAAGTTGAACAAGGTGATGGTGTGGTAGTAGGAGGATACTATTCTAATATTGCCCCCGTTAGTAATATTCAACCTTCATTGACTATGCTAGAAGGGTCAAAAGTTGTAGTTCGTACTCTAGGAAATGATGGAGAGCAAACAAATTGGAATGGCGGGGACTATCCTGCTCCATCTACTCTAAGCCTTAGGAATAATGCAAAAATTGATATTGGTAATAAAGCAAATTTATTAGTCGAAACTGGTGAAGGAACAACACGTGTTCCAGTTAAGTTAGGGTATGTTTCATCTGTATCTAAATGGATTACTAGTATCAATTTGGGAGTTGATAGCCAATTTACTGTTAATGTTGGGGGGCCTATTCCTAATAATAATAAAAAAGCAGCTTTTATGTTGCGTGACAATTCTCAAATTAATATTGGGCAAAATGCCAGTTTAAATGTGAATGCTAGAAATATGACAACAGGTGCTCCCGTTATTTCTATGGGTACTAGCTCTTTAATAGATGTTGAAAAAAGTGGTAACTTAACTATTAATAAAACGGGTGGTATGGGAAGCATCTTAGATTTGTCAGCTGACTCTATTTTCAATGTATCGGATGAAGGGTCGGCAGGATTTGTATCGAATAATGAAGAAACAACGACTAGTCCTATGATAAATGGTGGGAATAAATCAAATTTCATTATTGATGAGCGTGGTATTTTTACGTCACAAATCAAGAATGGTACAGGTGAGCGTACGATGCTAAAATTTGACAAAGGTGCTAATTTTAAATTTGCTAATGCCCGACGAATTGATTTGGATGCTCGTGGAAATCCAAACGCTTTCTTGATTAGTATGGATACAGGAACCTTTTTAGCAGATATTCAAGCAGTTGAGGCATGGACTAAAAAAGATGCAGATAAAGAAACACCTACTTATAGTTGGAGTCCAATGTATGGTATACAGATATCTTACAGTGGAACAAATACTAGCAAGGTGGTTGGTAACAGTCTTACTTATAAAACACGTGAGGATTTTATACAAAATTATAATACAAAAGATATGTCGCGTGTGTTATTTACGTATATACCAGATGTTCATATAGAACTTGATGAAGTGAGTGACAACCCTAATTTATCAAGTGGTAAAGTGTTCAAGGGATTCGTGAATAATAGATCTAGTGTTGCGTTTTATAAGGTTGTTGATGAAAAAGATTCAAGTAAAGATGTCTTATTATCAAATGCTAATATAGCATCTCCTGTTGAAGGTGAATCTAAAAAATACCATGTTGTAGCAAATGATGCAGGGACATATGAATTTAGTATTCCAAGTGATACTAAATTAGTTGCTGGAGATAAAATCAAAGCTTACGGGTTTTTAAATGCTAAAGATGATTATGTTATCAATACCGTTCAAGATAAGACGCCACCAACGGCTCAGGCTGAAACATACTATATTTCTGTTAATAGTAAATCACCTTCTCCTGATAAACTAGTAAAAAATGTCTCAGACACGAATCCTAATAATAAAAATTTCACATATAAATATAATGAGTCTACTTCAAAAGAGACAATTGATAAGTATATGACTGAGATAGGAGATCATAAAGTTAAGGTTGATGTGTCTGATGAAGCGGGGAATACAACAACTGTTGATACACTCCTTTCCGTAGCTGAATCATCTACTCATGTTTCTGGAGATGAGTTGTCTATTTCTTTTAAAGATTTACGTAATATGTCTGAAAAACAAATGAAAGAGTATATATTGTCTAAAGGAAATATATCAGCGTACAAATTGTTAAATGGTAAAAAAATTGAGTTAAATCAGTTTGTTTCTGTAAAAGATTTAGGCGGTTTAGCTGATATCGACCATATCCAATCAACTCCTTATACTATTTCTTTAGTTGTTTCAACAAAAGATGCGGGTGACGGGGTTACTGAGGACATTACGGGAACAATGACTGTTAAGGTAACTGATATTGATGCTGTTTTAACAGTAAGTTTCATTAATGAAGCGGGTAAAGTTTTAGATGACTATACGACAACTGTTAAAGCATTAGTTGGTGATACAATTGATTTAACAAAAGATAAAAATATAAAAGAAAAACAAACTCTTCTAGAGTCTAATGGGTATTTATTAGGAGCTGGTCCTGAACAAGAAACAGCTTTTAAAGTGAATAATACTGAGATGACCATTGTGTATCACGTTGAAGGGACAGTTATGATTAAATCGGTTCCTACAGTATTAGATTTTGGAAAACTAACTTATACTGCAAGTCCCAATCGAATTGAGAAACCGACATATGACAAGCCACTAATTGTAAGTGATACAAGGGCTGATACAACAGGTGGATGGAGTATGTACGCTCAAATCAGTTCGCCACTCCAAACACCAGATGGCAAAACGTTAGAAGATGTCATTCATTATGTTTCTGGTGGAAAGGACAAGGTGTTATCAGAAAATTCTCAAGCTATTTTTAGTTACAAAGAGAATAAAGCAGGAACTTATGATATCAGTGATAATTGGGGAGATAAACCTAAATCAGATGGTATTAAACTAGAGATAGGCTCTTCTGGGGATATATATACGGGGCAATATACCGGTGAAATTACTTGGAAAATTATGGAAGGCCAGCCTTAAAAATAAATAGAAGGTTCATGAATATATCAAAAAATTCCTACTCGTTTTTTAATGAGTAGGAATTTTTTGATATTAGTCAACAAGGTATATAGATGAATTAAAGTATTGTTCGATAAACTTAATTTGTTCGTATATTTCCTCAGCTGTGTAGAATTCACCTGGAGAAGAGATGATCCACTTGGTTTCGTTATCATCGTGTCGTTTGACAATGGCAATTAGAACGCCTTCAAATGTTTCGATTGGTCCATTAACTGTTTGTGAGATAATATAGGCATCTTGTTCTTCACCATCCCCACCAAGAATATTTTTGACATAGCCACAGTTGATTGGATAGGTTGTCCCTTGGCTATTGGTAAATCCAAGGGGTCTATCTATGGTGACGTTTATTAAACGGCTCATTAATAGTCTCCTTTTTGATAAAATTGTAATCGAAAAAATGAAATTAAGCAATTCAAAAAGAAAAATAGAAAGAAATTATCTTAAGAATTTGCTATAATGGAAAAGGATTTGATCAGAAAGGGTGTTCGTACCAAATGACGCAAAAACATAATTTATTGGCAGGTCTTAATGACAAACAACAAGCTGCCGTACAAACAACACAAGGCCCGTTATTAATCATGGCTGGTGCTGGTAGTGGGAAAACAAGAGTCTTGACTCATCGTGTGGCGTATTTAATCGATGAGAAAGGGGTTAATCCTTGGAATATCTTAGCCATTACCTTTACAAATAAAGCGGCAAAAGAGATGAAAGAACGTGTGGTTTCGATTCTTGGTGCCGTTGGTGAAGATGTGTGGGTATCCACGTTTCACTCTATGTGCGTCAGAATGCTACGACGTGATGCCGATTTGATTGGTTACAATCGTCAATTTACAATATTGGACGCGAGCGACCAACAAACATTGATTAAACGGATTTTAAAGGAAGAAAACATTGATCCTAAAAAACATGATCCACGTAGTATTTTATCTCAGATTAGTCAAGCAAAAAACGAATTGCTAACGCCTGAGTTATATGAAGAACGTTATACGGGTTATTTTGAAAAAATTGTGGCAACGTGTTACAAAAGATATCAAAAAGAACTTCGAAACAATCAGTCAATGGATTTTGATGATTTGATTATGCTGACAATTCGCTTGTTTAAAGATAGTCCTGAAACATTATCTTATTATCAAAATAAATTTCAATACATTCATGTGGATGAGTATCAAGATACAAACCACGCGCAATATACGTTGGTTAATTTACTGGCAAAACGCTTTAACAATCTATGCGTGGTTGGGGATGCTGACCAAAGTATTTACGGATGGCGTGGGGCTGATATGCAAAATATTTTAGATTTTGAATCAGATTATCCTGATGCAAAAACGATTTTACTAGAACAAAACTATCGTTCAACAAAACATATTTTACAAGCGGCCAACAGTGTGATTAACCATAATCAAAACCGTAAGAAAAAAGAATTATGGACGGATAATCAATCAGGCGAAAAGATCGTGTATTACCGTGCCAACTCTGAACGAGAAGAAGTACAGTACATTGTGACCACCATTCAACAATTAAAACAACAAGAACAACGCTCATATGGTGATTTTTGTGTGTTATACCGGACGAATGCGATGTCCCGTGTGATTGAGGATACGTTCTTAAAAGCAAATATTCCTTATAAAATGGTGGGAGGACATAAGTTCTACGACCGTAAAGAAATCAAAGACATTTTAGGTTACTTAAAAGTGATTTCAAATGAAATGGATTCGTTAAGCTTTGAGCGTGTTGTCAATAGTCCAAAACGAGGTATTGGTCCTGGAACCATTGAAAAAATCAGAGAATTTGCTGATATGCATGGTTGGTCATTACTACAAGCAACAGTTGACATTGACTTGACACCAATTACGGGAAAAGCTAAAAAAGAGCTTGGTAATTTTGGTCAGATGATTATGCAATTAAGAAAGATGATTCCATTCTTAACAATTACAGAGTTAGTCGAACAAGTTTTAGATAAAAGTGGTTATCAAGAAGATTTGGTGAAACAAAATTCGCTTGAATCTCATTCACGTTTAGAAAACTTGGAAGAGTTTTTAACTGTAACCAAAGAATTTGACAAGCGTTATGAAGCGGGAGATTATGAAGACGAAAGTGAAAACGATGAAGATAAACTCGCGTTATTCTTAAATGATTTAGCGCTTGTTTCTGATATTGATTCATTAGAAGACGACCAAGGTCAAGTAACTTTTATGACACTTCATGCGGCTAAAGGTCTAGAATTTCCATATGTCTTTTTAGTTGGAATGGAAGAAAGTATTTTCCCACTATCTCGTGCAGTTTTAGAAAGCGATGAACTAGAGGAAGAACGTCGCTTGGCTTATGTTGGAATTACCCGAGCTGAAAAACAATTATTCTTAACGAACGCATCAAGTCGTATGCTGTATGGACGCACGCAATACAACCGTCCATCACGTTTTTTAGAAGAAATTGACGATGATGTATTAGAAAAAGTCGGGGCAGTGCATAAAGTCGCTAGCCAAAAACCGATTGGTGAAAAATACCGTCGTGCAACGTATCAACAGCCAACGACAACAGCCGTTACGGCGAAAAAACAAACTGGTGGCGAAAAAGCACCATGGCAACCAGGTGATAAAGTCGAACACAAAGCGTGGGGCGTTGGAACGGTTGTAAAAGTCAGTGGGGACGCCAAAGATATGGAGTTAGATGTGGCATTTCCTTCTCAAGGGATTAAACGTTTATTGGCTGCTTTTGCACCAATTACAAAAGTAGATTAAAAAGAGGTGACCATTTTGGGTATTGATGAAGCAACAAAACGTGTGGGCGAGTTACGTCACACTTTAAATGAATGGGCACGTGCTTATTATGTGAAAGATGCGCCACTAGTTAGTGACCATGAATATGATAAGTTATACAAAGAATTAGTTAGTTTGGAAGAACAGTTTCCTAATCTCATAACAAGTGACTCTATCACACAACGAGTGGGCGGAAAATTACTAGACGGGTTTCAAAAAGTCGAGCACACGACACCGATGATGAGTTTAAGTAATGCCTTTAACGAGCAAGACTTACGTGATTTTGATAAACGTGTGAGAAAAGGCACGAGCAAATCAATTAGTTACATGGTAGAATTAAAGATTGATGGCCTGGCGATTAATTTGACTTATGATAATGGACAATTTGTTCAAGGTGCGACACGGGGAGATGGTGTGGTTGGTGAAGATATCACGCAAAATTTACGTACCGTTCATTCTATTCCATTATCACTGCAAACACCTGTGACACTTGACGTTCGTGGTGAGTGTTTTATGCCTAAAGAGTCGTTCGTGAGACTAAACGAAGAACGTGATAAAAACGGCGAAAGTGTGTTTGCAAATCCGCGTAATGCAGCAGCGGGTAGTTTACGTCAACTTGATTCATCTATCACAGCAAAACGTCAATTGAGTACATTTTTATATACGATTGCTAATCCTGAAGAGTTAGGATTACAAACGCAAACAGATGCTTTAGATTACTTAGATAGTCTAGGATTTAAAACCAATCATCAACGCGAGCTTTGTGAGACGATTGATGACGTGTGGCAATACATTGTTGAATTTAGCGATAAACGTCACACACTCGATTATGAAATTGATGGCATTGTGGTAAAAGTCAATGATTTTGATGCACAAAACGAACTGGGCTATACAGTAAAAGCACCTAAGTGGGCGATTGCGTATAAGTTTCCGGCCGAAGAAGTGCAAACTGTCTTACGAGATATTGAGTGGACAGTTGGACGAACAGGGATTGTAACACCAACTGCGGTGATGGATCCAGTACAACTAGCTGGAACAACCGTCTCACGAGCTAGCTTACATAATTGTGATTTGATTGCTGAAAAAGACATTCGATTATTGGATACAGTTGTGATTCATAAAGCCGGTGACATTATTCCTGAAGTCACACAAGTTGTGTTGGATAAGCGACCTGAAGATAGTCAGCCGTATGAGTTTCCAACACATTGCCCGACATGTGATGCTGAATTGGAACGCATCGAGTCAGAAGTGGCATTAAGATGTTTAAATCCAGCCTGTCCAGCTCAAATCAAAGAAGGATTGAATCACTTTGTGTCGCGAAATGCGATGAATATTGATGGCTTAGGTCCTCGTGTGTTAGAGCAAATGTATGAAAAAGAATTGGTAAAACAAGCCGCTGATTTATACTATCTAACACAAGAGCAATTATTAACGCTTGATAAAATCAAAGAAAAATCAGCGAATAATATTTTAGAAGCCATTGCAAATAGCAAAGGCAATTCATTAGAGCGATTGTTGTTTGGTTTAGGGATTCAACATGTTGGCTCAAAAGCCGCTAAAATTATTTCAAGTGAATTTGGTACGATTGATAAAATTATCGAAGCAGATAAAGAAGAGATTTTTGCGATTGATACGATTGGACCAGTGATGGCTGATAGTATTACCAAATATTTCTCGATTCCAGAAACATTGGAACAAATTGACAAACTAAAACAAGCTGGGGTGAATATGACGTATCTTGGTGTGACAAAAGAAGACATCACATCAATCGAGTCCCCGTTTAAAGATAAAACAATTGTCTTAACCGGAAGTTTGACACAATTTAAACGAGCTGAAGCCAAACAAAAGATTGAGTCGTTAGGTGGAAAAGTGACGGGTAGTGTGTCGAAAAAAACGGATATTGTTGTTGCTGGCGAGGAAGCTGGTAGCAAGTTAACCAAAGCACAAGAATTAGGAATTGACGTTTGGAGCGAACAACAAATGGTTGATGCCATAAACGCGTCACGTAAAACAGAGTAAAAGGAGAATTTTGATGGCAATTTCAAAAGAAGAAGTACTACACGTAGCAAAATTATCGAAATTACGTTTTTCAGATAGTGAATTAGATGAGATGACAAAACATTTAGGGAAAGTTACTGACATGATGGCAAATTTAAGCCAAGTCGACACAACAGATGTGCCATTTACTTCAAGTGTGACAGAAGAAACAAATGTCTTTAGAGAAGACATCGCCATTAAAGGTGAAAGCCGTGACGAATTATTTAGCAATGTTCCTGAAACACAAGATGGTTACATTAAAGTGCCAGCAATCATGGATAACGGGGAGGCAGGAGCATAATGACTGAGTTACAACAATTAACAGTAAAACAACTAAGTGATGCATTAAATAAAAAAGAATTAAGCTCACAAGAGATTGTCAAAAGTGGGTTTGATTACATCAAAGAAACAGAGCCAACGATTGATGCGTTTATCACATTAAGTGAAGAAAAAGCATTAGCAGAAGCAAAAAAAATTGATGACTCACCACGTAGTGAATTAACACCTTTAGCTGGTATTCCAATTGGGATTAAAGATAATATCGTGACAAAAGACGTGTTAACAACCGCAGCAAGTAAAATGTTGTACAATTTTAACCCAATTTATTCTGCGACGGCAGTAGAAAAATTAGAATCAGCTGGACTTGTGTCTATGGGTAAATTAAACATGGATGAGTTTGCGATGGGGTCTTCAACTGAAACTTCTTACTTCAAGAAAACAAAAAATGCATGGGACCAAACAAAAGTACCTGGTGGTTCTTCAGGAGGGTCTGCTGCGAGTGTGGCAGCTGGAGAAGTTCCTGCATCATTAGGGAGTGACACAGGTGGAAGTATCCGCCAACCAGCGTCATTTAACGGTATCGTGGGGATGAAACCAACTTATGGACGCGTTTCTCGTTATGGGTTAATTGCCTTTTCATCAAGTTTAGACCAAATTGGGCCAATGACTCGTACGGTGGAAGACAACGCCATGATTTTAAATGCCATTTCTGGACATGATGCAAAAGACAGCACAAGTTCTCGTCGTGGCACACCAGATTTTACAAACTTAATTGGTCAAGACATCAAAGGAATGAAAATTGGTGTACCAAAAGAATTCATGGGTGAAGGGGTTCATTCTGATATTCGTCATGCAGTAAAAGAAGCGGTGAAAACATTTGAAGCGCTTGGTGCAACAGTGGACGAAGTTAGTTTACCAAATGCGGTTTATGGCGTGGAAGTTTACTATATTATTGCTTCATCAGAAGCGTCATCAAACTTACAACGTTTTGATGGTATTCGCTATGGTTACCGTTCAGAAAATATTTCAAACTTAGAAGACGTATATGTTAACTCACGTTCTGAAGGATTTGGTTCCGAAGTGAAACGTCGTATTATGCTTGGAACATTCTCTCTAAGTTCTGGATTTTATGATGCATACTTTAGAAAAGCTGGACAAGTTCGTACCTTGATTATCAATGACTTTAAAAAAGTCTTTGAAAACTACGACTTGATTTTAGGACCAGTATCACCAACTGTAGCATTTGAATTTGGTGCTGCTCAAGATGATCCAATCACAGCTTACATGCGTGATATTTTGACAATTCCAGTTAACTTAGCTGGCCTACCAGGGATGAGTGTTCCTGGCGGATTTTCTGAAGGATTACCAATTGGGATTCAATTAATCGGAAATCATTTTGATGAAGAAAAAATGTATCAAGCAGCGTATGCGTTTGAACAAGCAACTGATTTCCATAAAAAACAACCTGTTATTTTAGGAGGTAAAGCATAGTGAATTTTGAAACAGTCATTGGGTTAGAAGTCCATGTGGAATTAAAAACCGAATCAAAAATCTTTTCAACGTCTGCCGCTCACTTTGGTGCAGATCCAAATACTAATACAAACGTGATTGATTTTTCAATGCCAGGTGTTTTACCTGTTTTAAATAGAGGCGCACTTGAATATGGTATGAAAGCAGCTTTAGCACTTAACTGTAAAATCAACCATCACACAAATTTTGATAGAAAAAACTATTTCTATCCTGATAATCCAAAAGCTTACCAAATTTCTCAAGATGACAAACCAATCGGCTATGATGGTTGGGTTGAAATAGAAGTAGAAGGTAAAAAGAAAAAAATCCGTATTGAACGTGTGCATTTAGAAGAAGATGCGGGTAAAAATATTCATGGTACTGATGGTTATTCATATGTTGATTTAAACCGTCAAGGCACACCGCTTATTGAGATTGTCTCTGAAGCAGATATGCGTTCACCTGAAGAAGCCTATGCTTATTTAGAAGCCATTCGCTCAATTATCCAGTTTACTGGTGTTAGTGATGTGAAAATGGAAGAAGGATCAATGCGTTGTGACGCAAACATTTCTCTAAGACCTTATGGACAAGAAAAGTTTGGAACAAAAGCAGAACTTAAAAACTTGAACTCACTAAACTACGTGAAACAAGGACTTGCTTTTGAAGAACAACGTCAAGCAAAAGTGTTAATGTCAGGTGGTATTATCCAACAAGAAACACGTCGTTATGATGAATCAACTAAATCAACTATCTTGATGCGTGTTAAAGAAGGGGCAAGTGATTACCGTTACTTCCCAGAACCAGATATTCCATCAATTGATATTAGTGAAGAATGGGTAGAAGAAATTAGAAAGTCGTTACCAGAGATGCCAGCAGATAGACGAACACGTTACGTCAATGAATTAGGTCTACCGGAATATGACGCGATGGTACTAACTCTATCAAGTGATATGTCAGATTTCTTTGATGCAACAGTGAATAACGGAGCAGATGCAAAACAAGCCTCTAACTGGTTAATGGGTGAAGTATCAGCTTACTTAAATAGTGAGCATTTAGAATTACTTGAAACAAAATTAACACCAGAAAATCTAGCTGGTATGATTAATTTAATTGCTGATGGCACAATTAGTTCTAAAATTGCGAAGAAAGTCTTTAAAGAATTAATTGAAAATGGTGGAAATGCTAAAGAAGTTGTTGAAGCAAAAGGATTAGTCCAATTATCTGACCCTGCTCAATTATTACCAATGATTAACGATGTATTAGATAAAAACGAGCAATCAATTGAAGACTTTAAAAATGGAAAAGATCGTGCCGTTGGTTTCTTAGTTGGTCAAATTATGAAAGCAACCAAAGGGAAAGCAAATCCAGGAGTCGTGAACAAATTACTAAAAGAGGAATTGTTAAAACGTTAAAGAGGCGTTTTATATGAAGGAGCATGTTAAATGAGAGCAAGATTAATTTATAATCCAACATCTGGAAAAGAATTGTTAAAACGAAATTTAGCAGATATTTTAATGGTAATTGAAAAAGCAGGCTATGAGGCCAGTGCATTTGCAACGACTCCTGAACCTTTTTCAGCTAAAAAAGAGGCAGCTAGAGCAGCTAAAGCAGGATTTGATTTGCTAATTGCTGCAGGAGGGGATGGGACAATCAATGAAGTGATCAATGGTATCGCACCACTTGAGAACCGTCCCAAGTTAGCGATTATACCTGGAGGCACAACTAATGATTTTGCACGTGCTTTAAGAATTCCTAGAGATAATGTTGTGAAAGCAGCAGAGGTTATTCTAAAAAATCAGACCATAAAATCAGATATTGGAAAAGCTGGAAACACTTATTTTATGAATATAGCAGCAGGTGGTTATTTAACTGAATTGACATATGAAGTACCATCACATCTGAAAAGTGTTTTTGGCTATCTTGCCTATTTAGCAAAAGGAGCGGAAATGCTACCGCGAGTGAAGCCAATCAAAATGCGTCTGAAATATGACGGTGGTGAGTTCGATGGTAAAGCTTCAATGTTCTTTTTAGGATTAACGAACTCAATTGGTGGTTTTGAACAAATTGTTCCGGATGCCCAATTAGATGATGGAAAATTTTCATTAATTATTGTTAAAACCGCTAATGTATTAGAAATTATGCATTTAGTGGCTCTAATGCTGAACGGTGGGAAACACGTTGATGATCCACGTATTGAATACATCAAAACATCGAAACTCTATGCGGAAGCATTTGACGATGATTACCGAATGATGATTAATCTCGATGGTGAATATGGTGGTGATGCACCAATGGAATTTATAAACTACAAACAACACATAGAAATTTATGCTAATTTGGATGCAATACCTGACTCGGCTATTTCAATTGAAGAAGAAGAAGCGTCTGATCGATTTATCGAACAAGTCGAACAACTCACTCAAGAAGACATCAATGAAGATGGCAATATTTTTGGCAATAAAGAGTAGTACGTGCACTGTTTAAAATAGAAAGAGGATTTTATGAAAAAACAAAAGATAGAAGCACCAGTAAAGAAAAATGAGCGTTTAGTTGTTGATATTATTGATATGACGTATGACGGACGAGGCGTAGCAAAAGTGGATGGTTTTCCTATTTTTGTTGAAGAAGGAATTACAGGCGAACGAGTAAAAATTCATGTGATGAAAGTCATGAAAAAATTTGCATTTGCGAAAATTATGACTTGGGAAACAACAAGTGAAAATCGTGTGGAATCTGTTGAAAAAGATTTGATACGTACAGGAATAGCTCCACTACATCATATGAGTTACAATGCACAATTAGATTTTAAGAAAAATCAAGTGACTCAGGCGATGAAACGTATTGGTGGGTTTGAAGAATTACAGGTTGCAGACGTTTTAGGAATGGAGCACCCATTTGCTTATCGAAATAAAGCGCAAATTCCAGTACGTATGATTGGTGCTGAAATTGAACTTGGATTCTTTAGAAAAAATAGTCATGATTTAATTGTGGTAGAAGACTTTTTAATTCAAGATAAAATGATTGATGAGATTTTGTTATTCTTGAAAGATAGATTAAGAAAATACTCAATCAAACCATATGATGAAGCCCAACATTCAGGGCATCTAAAAAGTATCGTGATTCGTAAAGGCCATTATTCAAACGAAGTGATGGTAACATTTGTAACACGTAAAAAGAAAATATTCTACTTACATGATATCGTGACAGAATTAGTTGAAGCATATCCAAACGTGGTATCTGTTATGCAAAATATTCAACCAAACGTGACAAATAAAGTCTTAGACGAGCGTTTGAGCGTTTTATATGGTAAAGATAGTATCAGTGATGAATTGTTAGGTAAAACATACCATATCTCAGCTCAGTCATTCTATCAAGTAAACACTGAGCAAGCGGAAAATCTTTACAAAAAGGCTATCGAGTTAGCTGACTTGAAAAAAGATGATGTGGTTCTTGATGCATATTGTGGTATCGGAACAATCGGTCTAAGTTTGGCTGATAAAGTGAAGAAAGTGTATGGCGTGGAAATTGTGCCAGAAGCGATTGAAGATGCGATTCATAACGCTGAAATAAACGACATCACAAATGTTGAATTTAAAGCTGGAGCAGCTGATAAAGTTCTAAAAAATTGGACAGCAGATGGCATTAAATTTGATGTAATTGTGGTTGACCCACCAAGAAAAGGATTGACTGAAGACTTCATCAAACAATCAGTGGAACTAGAACCTGAAAAAATTGTTTATATTTCTTGTGACCCAAGTACTATGGCACGTGATATGAAACTGTTTGCTAGTTTAGGATACACAACTGATACAGTTTATCCAGTCGATATGTTCCCACAAACAACCCATATTGAGTGTGTGACAGTGCTGACTAAATAAATAAAATATTAAGTATAACGTTTTGAGGCTTAGAAATTTTCTAGGTCTCTTTTCGTATTAGAAACTTTCCTATCGCTATAATTCACTTAAATATAGTATTTCCTATTGAAAAACTTTATAAGGAAAATCAGATTGGTGCAAAAGTCAGTATGTTTTTCAAAAAATAGGGTTTAAGCAAATGATTTGTTAATTAATTATTTTCGTAGTATATTGCTTACATAAAGTAAGAATTATACTGAAAAAGAGGTAGATATTATGAAATTTCATAAAAAACCAGTTACTTATGTTAAAGATGTTGAATTAAAAGTCAGTGATTTAAAAAAATCAACTCAATTTTATACCGATGTAATAGGACTTAAAATAAAAGAAGAAACTTCAGAAAAAGTGTCATTTACGACAAATGGTGAGGATGTGTTATTGACTATTTTTCAACCAAAAGGAATAAAAATTAAACGAGAACAAACGACAGGATTGTATCATTTTGCTTTGTTACTTCCAACGCGTCAAGATTTAGCTCAAGTCGTTAGACATTTTGTTCGAAAAAGTATTCGTTTTGGTGGGGGAGATCATCTAGTCAGCGAAGCATTATATCTAAATGATCCAGATGGCAATGGTATTGAGATTTATACAGATAGAGATAACAGTGTTTGGCAATGGACAGACGGTGAAGTGGTGATGATGACAGATCCTGTTAATTTTGAAGATTTATTAAAAGAACCTATTGTTTCTCCTTGGAATGGTTTGCCTGCTGGAACAGTCATGGGACACATTCATTTACAAGTTAACGATTTAGAAAAAAATGAAGGGTTTTATTGTGAGGGATTAGGTTTTGAAGTAGTGAGTCGATATGGAAGCAATGCGTTGTTTCTTTCAGATTCAAAATATCACCATCATATTGCTTTTAATACATGGGCTGGAACATCTATTAGAAACGCAGAACCATTAGAAACAGGGATTGAGAGTTATAGTATTATTTTTCCAGATACGACAAGTCGAGATAACAAAATAAATTCACTAAAAAACATAGGTGCAAATGTAACTGAAAAAGATGGAGAATATGTGGCAATTGATCCATCAGGTATTAAAATAGACTTATTAGTTAGTGAGTAACATAAAGCCATCTGTCCATATTATTATGGATAGATGGCTTATTTTATTTATTGGAAAACACTGATTTTTTAAATGGGATTTCTTTGAATATGGTTTCTGTTATTTTATTGTCAAATTCAATTGACGTTCCATTGAAATGAGTATAAACAACTGGATAAAAATCTTTAACGGTCTTATCAAAAACTGCTTTCATGATAGGCTCTGGTACTTTATACTCTACTGAAATAAAAGAGTCTGTTGATTTGGAAAAACTTATGTTGTATTTATAAGTATTATCAAACCAATTATAGGATAAGGATGATGTATCGATTGATTTTTCATCTACTATTTGAGTTGATACATAGTCAGCCATTTTCTTTTCAACAAGTTGGTTAAATTTATGTTTCTTAAATCCAACGAAACTAACAATTATAAGTAAGATGATACAGATACTAATCAAAAATTTTTTCATGATACTGCCTACTCTCTAAAATGAAATGTTTTGTACCAATACCATATAAAAAACGGTTCCTAATCCAATGCTTAAAAACGTACTGTGCTTCCATTTATGAATAATAACTATAAATAGAATAGCTAAAATTTCAGGAAAGGCAAAGGCTCTTGTGACTGCCTCTTTTAAACAAAAGACAACTAACAAGCCCATAGTTGCGTAAGGTAACACATTTCCTAAGTATGTGATATAAGCAGGAGGAGTTTTATTTTCTGGAAATAAAATAAATGGTAAGAAACGAGTAATCATTGTCCCAAGTACGACAACGCCAATAGTGATGAGTTGATGTGGAAATGACATGTTTGTCATAAACTAGTGACCTCCTGTTTATCTAAATTTTTTCTGTCTAAGGTAAAAATAACCACAATGAGTGCCATTGCAGGAAGCATAAAGTTATCAGCTCCTAATAAAATCAAACAAATAAACGAACTAATCAGTCCAATGAGAGCAGGTCTATGATCAGTTGTTTCTTCCCATTGATTGATAAACATAACAACAAATAAAGCAGTCATCACAAATTCAATGCCGGTTGTATCAAAGGTTAGGACAGAACCAAGAAGAGCGCCTAATGTTGCACCACCAACCCAATAAATTTGGTTTAATAAAGTCACAAAAAACATGAACCATCCTCTATCAACATCTTTGGGTGGTATGACCGTACAATTAATTGTAAATGACTCATCACACATGCCATAAATCAAATAAAACTTTTTCCACCCAGTGTTTTTGTATTTTTCAAGCATAGAAATCCCATAAAATATATGCCTAGCATTAACTAAAAGTGTTAAAACAAAAGCATAAAGTGGGTTGTATGCAGACATAAGTAAGTTAGCAGTCACAAATTCCATTGAACCTGCATAGATAAAAAAACTCATGAGCATTGGATACCACACGCTAAATCCCATACTTCGCATTAGAAATCCATAGGACATCCCTAAAAATAAAAACCCAACACATATTGGTAGTGTATAAGGTAGAGCTATTTCAAACGCTTTTTTCTTCATAAAACTCCCCCAAAATTAATGAATATTTTTTTATCATACAGTTGTTAGAATTATCTGTCAAGTCTGTCAATTTAATAAAAGTTGTCAAAAATACTATTTAAGTGGTATAGTATTTGTATTAATCAATGAAAGGGTGACCCAAATACATGTACAACTAAATCCTATTATTAAGCCAAGTGAAGAAAATGAAATGACAAGCTTATTTGTTATGCGTTTATCTTTATTTGTGAAATAGGTGTGGTTGTATAAATGTGGGTTCAAAGTTTTTTTGGCTTACCCTGAACACGTTTAACCCCTCCTATTTCAAACTATAGGAGGGATTTTTTTCTCCTAAAAATAAGGAGATGATATGATGAAACAACTAGAAATAAAAAATAATAACTACCATATTAATGCCAATTTAAGTTTAAGCATACCCAATTTAACTATTGAACAAGGAGATAAGATTGGATTAATCGGAAAAAACGGCAGTGGAAAAACAACCTTACTGCATATTTTAGCAAATGAGTTTACTTCTGAAAAAGTACCTGTGAGACACTATTCTGATGTAACATTGGTCAAACAATTTAAAGAAGGTTTTAATGATAAAAGTGGGGGAGAGAAGACACAACGCTACTTGCAAGAAGCATTTAAGAAACAAAACGTCTGGTTACTTGATGAACCGACAACAAATTTAGATGACACTCATGTTGAATGGGTTGAAAAAAAGGTGTTAAACCATCAAGAAGGTGTGGTCGTGGTGTCACATGACCGCTACTTTTTAACAAAAGTCTGCAATGAAATTTGGCATTTAAAAGATGGAGAGTTATCAATCTATAAAGGGAACTATCAATCTTTTTTAACTCAATATGAAGAAAAGAAAAAGAAAAGCGAACAATCTTATGAAATATATAGTCGAGAAAAAGAGGAATTAGAAGAAGCGATTCGAGCGAAAAAGAGACAAGCTAATGGAGCAACGTCAGTACCAAAAAATAAAAAAATGGCTAGAGAAAGAACCGGTGGAACTAAGCCATACTATGCAAAAAAACAAAAAAAATTAGATAAATCAGCAAAAGCTTTAGAAACCAGATTATCTCAACTAACTCGAGTCGATGCACCAAAAAAAGAAATAAAGCTCACAATGGAAACGTCCTTGTCGCACCTTTCAGGCGAGCATATTATTATTCGAGGAACAGATGTGTCAGTAATTGTTGGAAAGAAAGAATTATTTTCTAAAAATGACTTTTATATCAAAAATAAAGAAAAAGTAGCTATCATTGGTAAAAATGGTGTGGGCAAAACCACTTTGTTACGCATGATATTAACTAAACATCATGGAATACAGATTTCGCCATCTGTGAAAATAGGTTATTTTTCACAAGAAGTTGATTTACTTGAAACAAATCAAACGATTTTAGAAAATGTGTTATCAACGTCTCGTAGTAACAATCAAACATTAATAAGAACTGTGTTAGCAAGGATGAGCTTTTATGAAGAGGATATAGTAAAACCAGTCAGTGTCTTAAGTGGTGGAGAACGGGTAAAAGTGACATTAGCTAAATTATTATTGAGTGATATTAATACACTAATTTTAGATGAGCCAACAAATTATTTAGACATTAATGCATTAAATGCTTTGGAAGAACTATTATTGGCTTTTGATGGTACAGTGATTTTTGTTTCTCATGATCGACACTTTGTTGAGTCTGTAGCTACTAAAATACTTGCTATTGAAGAGAAACAAATTCATATGTTTGAAGGGAATTATAATAGTTATTTATCTAGGAAAAAAAGTAAGGAAAGAGCAATAACGAAAGATGAACTGTTAGTGATTGAAACAAAGATTACAGAAGTGTTAGGGAAACTTAGTTTAGAGGTAAATGATGAATTAGAAAAAGAGTTTCAATTATTAGTCAAACAAAAACAAGCATACAAAAAAACACACAAGAATTAAATCTTGTGTGTCTTTTATTTTTTATTTAGCTACTGTAGAAGAAGTTTCTGTGGTTTCACTGCTTTGAGTGGTTCCATTTTTTTCTGCTTCTATTTCTTTATATGTTTGTGTTTTAAATAGGTTAACAGTTGATTGATTGTTATGTAATGAATAGACACTTGTTGATTTATCACCTTTTTGTTGTTCAACTTTAAGGAGTTTGTCTAACTCATTTTTGTAATCAAACTTAGCTGGATCAAGAGGTTTTAAGCCGCTATCTGTATTAAATCTTAGCAAATCACCATTAGTGATGGCATCTGACATATGAAGCTGTGTATTTCCTTTTTCTTTTAATTCAGCTACCTCAGCTAATTGTTCTTCTGTAGGTGTAACAATTAATTCGCCAGTTGTAGTATTGTAAATTGAGTCACCTAAAATAGTGTATTTTGGTGTAACAATCGTTCCATTTCTAAAGGCAACAATTTGGTCTTTATCTTTAGAGAAGAAATCTTGCCCAAGTTGAATATATGGCTGAGTATCAACTCCTAATAAGTGTAGTAATGTAGGTAGTACATCAACTTGTCCACCATATGTATGATTTACGCCACCTTTAGTTTGACCAGGTATGTGGAACATAACAGGTACACGTTGAACGGCAGTATCGTCAAATTCGTTCCATTCTTCTTTTGATTTACCAAGTAATTCAGCTAATGATTTGTTACGAGAATTTGAAATACCATAGTGATCACCATACAGCACAATGACTGAATTGTCATAGAGTCCAGATGCTTTTAAGTAATCAAAGAACTCTTTAACAGCTGTATCTAAATAATTTGCTGTAGCAAAGTATCCATTAATTGTCGCATCAGACGTTTTTGCTATGGGAAAACCAGCATTGTCATCTTTGAATTTCGCATACGGGTAATGGTTAGAAACTAAAATAAATTTAGAATAAAATGGTTGTTGCAAATGTTCTAAGTACTGCACAGACTGTTCTAAAAACGGTTTGTCATGTAATCCATATTGGAATGAATTACTTTCATTTACATTATAGTAACTACCATCAAAGAAGTAATCATACCCTAAACGTTTGTATGTTTCATTACGGTTCCAGAATGAACCACCGTTACCATGAAAGGCAGCACTTGTATACCCTTGGGTTTGTTCTAAAATATTTGGTGCTGCTTGGAACGTATTTTTATCGCCTAATTGTGTGAATAAAGGACCTTGGCTTAGACCAAAAAATGAGTTTTCTAACAATGTTTCAGCATCACTTGTTTTACCTGAACCGACTTGATGAAAAGCATTATCAAAACTAAATGTTTCATTTGAATGGAACAAGCTATTAAGGAATGGAGTGACTTCATGTTCCACACCATTTTCGTCTTTTAATTTGTAATCAATTAAGAATTGTTGGAAACTCTCTAAATGGATATAAATAACATTACGTCCTTTAGCAATTCCAAACATATCATCATCTGGCTTAGCGTAATGTGAGTCCACATACTTTTGGACGTCAACTAAATCATTTTGACTCGCTTGAGCACGACGTTGAGTGGCATTGTATGTTTGTACTCCGTCATACACAGTGAAGACGTTCATTCCTAAGTATTTCACGATATGGTTTCTTGAGAAAGTACGTTTTAGTAATTCTGGTCTATCTGTTTCTGCTAAAGTCAAATTAGCTGAAAATAGTAAGATTGAAAAACTTGTCACTGCAAACGCTGATCGAGCGGGAATAGGTCTTTCATCAATCTTAATTTTTTTTGTGGCTAATAGGACAATCACAACAATGATATCAATCCAATAAAGTAAGTCGTACGGTCTAAACATACGAAGAGCACTTTCACCCAAACCAGATGCAACTTTTCCTGCCCCAAGCATGGTATTTACAGTGATAAAATCTGTAAATTCTCTGTAATAAATGACATTAGAAAAAAGTAACAAGGTTGTTAGTGATGATATGATTAGCAATGTGATATATGCTTTTTTTGGACTTTTTATATAAAGAGCCGCAGAGAATAAAAAGACAGTTGTAGCTATTGGACTAATAAATAAAATGACATATTGGAAAAAACTTTCAATACCTAAATTAAAGTCTACTGTATACGCTAGTAGGTTTTTTAACCAAAATAACACAACCATTAGGGTGAAAAAACCCATTCTGGTGTTAATCCAGTTTTTATTATATTTATGTTTCAAAATAAACATCCTTTCTTAACAACTTAGTATCATGACAACTACTAAGATGAATACTCCAAGTTACATTTTACATATTCCTTACATGTCTGTCAATTATGTCCATTTTTCTTAAAAAAAAATATAGAACTAATAACTTTAAAAAAAAGGGGAAAAAAAACTTAAAAACTGATATAGTAGTATCATACAATAAATGATAGAAATTAAAGGGATTGACTGCATGAAAAGAGTATATATAAAACAAAAAAAAAGTCAAAAATACAAAGGACACTATCCTCTTGTTAAGGCGGAAGATTTGGTAGATGAAAAAGTCAATTGTAAAGATTGGGTAAGTTTTTATTCAGAAAAAGATGACTTTTTAGCTTACGGTTATTTAGGTAAACAACATAAAGGTTCAGGATGGATGGTTAGTTTTTCTGACCAACAACCAATCAATAAAGAATTTTTAATTTATCTGTTTAATGAAGCAAAAAATTATCGCGCCTCTTTTTTTAAAGACCAGGCAACCACAGCGTTTCGCTTGTTTAACGGTGAAGGGGATGGCTTGGGTGGTGTAACCATTGATTGGTATGATGGTTTTTTAGTAGTTTCTTGGTATAATGAAACCATTTATGGATTAAAGGAAGACATTTTGGATGCTTTATTATCATCAGAGATAGCTATTCGAGGTGTTTATGAAAAGGTTCGATTCCAAGCTAAAGGTTTACCAGAATCTACCTATTTATATGGAGAACAAGCACCAGAGCCTCTCTTAATAAAGGAAAATAATGTGACCTATGCAACTTACTTAAATGATGGATTAATGACAGGTATATTTTTAGACCAACGAGATGTTCGCAGTCGATTAACAGATGTATTTGCTAGTGGAAAAACGGTTCTTAATACGTTTAGTTATACTGGTGCTTTTTCTGTAGCTAGTGCGATGGGTGGTGCGACTGCGACAACTAGTGTCGATTTAGCCAAGCGAAGCTTAGAAAAAACGCAAGAGCAGTTTGCTGTGAATGGACTTACAACTGATAATCAGTCTATAATAGTAATGGATGTATTTGATTATTTTAAATATGCTTTTAAAAAACAGCTTACATTTGATATAGTAGTAATGGATCCACCAAGTTTTGCTAGAAATAAAAAGAAAGTTTTTTCTGTTGCAAAAGATTACCAGCAATTAACAACTGAAGCAGTTCAATTATTGAAAGACGATGGGTTGCTAGTTGCATCAACAAATGCAGCTAATGTATCATTAGATAAATTCAAACAAATGGTTGAAACAGGAATACGCAAGACCAATCGTTCATTTGATTATCTAGAATTATATCAATTACCGGAAGATTTCCGAGTAATAAAAGAATTTAATGAGGGAAATTATTTAAAAGTGCTCTTTTATCGAGTGAAATAGTAGTGATTACGAAATGATAGGTGGGGTTTGATGTCTAAGTTAAAAGTACGTAACCTTGAATTAGGAAAAGGAAAACCAAAAGTCTGTGTGCCTCTTGTGGCTAAAAATTTTGAAGAATTATTCTCAGAAGCACTTCGCATTAGCAAATTAGATTGTGATGTAATCGAATGGCGTGCTGATTATTTTATGTATGTCCATGATGAACGTTTTATGAAAAAAGCTGCCTATTTTGTTCGCTATGCGATAGATGATAAGCCACTAATTTTTACTTATCGAACGCTTCAAGAAGGTGGCGGACAACATATTGGGCTTGATGATTATATTAAATTAAACCGTATGATGATGGATACTGGATTGGTCGATATTGTCGATTTAGAATTTGAAATGGTCTTAGAAAAACCATCTGATATTATGGTTCATGCTAAAGAAAAAAATGTTAAGGTATTGTTGTCTAAACATAATCACTTACTTACTCCAGAAAAAAACCATATGTATGAAACAGTTAAAGACATGCATCAATTAGGTGGGGATTTATGCAAATTAGCAGTGACACCAAATAATCAACAAGATGTATTAAATGTTCTTGAAATTTCGAATAAAGTCAAAGAACATCATCCAGAGATTCCATTTGTGATGATTAGTATGGGTGAGTTGGGACAACTGTCTCGTATGACAGGTGAACTATATGGTTCTGTTTTAACGTATGCTTCTAATGGTAAATATTTATCAGCTCCAGGACAATTGCCGATATCCGTTGTCAGAGAAGGAATGGAAGTAATAGGTTACAAACGAGGGGTAAAGAAAGATGTCAAAGAAAAAATCTAAAACTAATGCACTTAGACAACTTGAACAAAAAAAAATAGCGTTCGAAACGAGAGAATATGAATACAGTGATTCTCATGCAGCAGCTCTTGAAACAGCTCATGCTTTAGGTATTGATGAAAACCAAGTATTTAAAACACTGGTCACTGTAGGTAATAAAACTGGTTCTGTGGTAGCAGTCATCCCTGGAAATAAAACACTAGATTTAAAAAAACTTGCTAAAGTCAGTGGTAATAAAAAGATAGAGATGCTACCAATGAAAGATTTGGAAGAGCTAACCGGTTACATCCATGGAGGTTGTTCTCCCGTGGGAATGAAAAAATTATTTCCAACGTATTATGCTAGTGAAGCACAAGCCTTTGATATGATTCATGTTTCAGCAGGCCGTAGAGGACTTCAAATGAGTGTTTCACCAGAAGATTTATTAACAATTACTCGAGGGAACTATGCAGATTTAACAGAAAATGATACGATTTTAGGATAATCCTAGAATCGTTTTTTTATGATAATATTCATAAAAATATCTAAAAGATACCATCAAGTTGATTTGTTTGTTATTTAATGTTTGTTAAACTAATATTGTATTATTCTGAGAATGATTTATAAAAACAGAAGAAGGAATTAAGATGAAAAAAAAACGAGCATTAGTAGTGATTGCCTGGGTAGTGCTGTCACTACTGTATTTATTACCAATAATTGATTTGAGTGGGTTGCATTTTGCCATCATTCGAGGAGATGATTATCCTTTTCATTTTTCTAGAATATTTAGTGCAATTGACCAACTAAGTAAGACGGAATCTATTCAAGCTTTAGGCCGATTCGGAGAGCATGATATTTTTTATGGGGCAAATATATTTTACCCAACATTGACAACCGTTTTACCAATTGCTGGGTTAACTATGTTATTTCATTCAGTGGTTGCAGGGGTATATGTGTACTTGTTTTTTATGAATGTATTAACTTTTTATATTGCTTATTGTTGTTCAAACTATATTTGCCAGTTGTGTTTTACTAATGAAAACTCACGTTTAAAAATATTAACACCTTATGTTTTTTCTGTGTTTTATGTCTTTTCACATTATCGTATGATTTGTTTTTATCAACGATTTGATTTAGGAGAGTTTTTTGTTTTGAGTATGTACCCACTAGTATTTGCTGGGTTTTACAGTATCATAAAAGACAAAGGAAATAAAAAGCATTGGCTGATTATTGGTATGACGCTGATTGCCTATTCTCATTTACTATCATTAATGCTGGTAGTCGTTGTCTTAGCTATATTATTTTTAATTAGCTTAATAAGAAAAAAACTAACATTCAACATAGTTAAGCAATTTCTAATTAGTGCTGTGATGACAGGCTTTTTATCAAGCGGAGCATTACTACCAATCGTTTATGAGATGATAACTTTTCCTATTCGATCAGTGAGTGTACATGATTTAAGTAAAGAAGCAAGCGATATAATAGCTATGATTGAAAATTCTAGTATAAATAATTTAACTTATACGAGTATTGGCTTTATGCTACTATCTTCCTTAATAGTAGCTGTGATCCAAATTATATTTAAACACGAGTCCATTGTTAAACGACTACCTATAGTCAAACAGTCTCTTGTTGCATCACTTATTTTACTAGTAATGACGACAAAATTATTTCCGTGGCGAATTGTTCAACATACTCCTTTGTCCATTATTCAATTTCCTTTTAGATTGATGCCTTTTTTGACACTTTTTGGTAGTTTTTTAGGAGCAGTGTTATTATCAGATTATTTAAGTCATAATGAAAAAAGCTCAACTAAGAAATGGGTGATTAGTTTAAGTTTATTTTTAGTTGTTATGTCAACAATTAGTGTGAATGAGTTGATGATTCGTCGGTCACTTGGCACGCTTATGTTTGGCGAGCAAGATATTGTCACTACTAAGAGATATCAAAAGTCTGTAAATAAAGACTATTTTCCAGCAGGACTAAGTGAGACACAAACCAAACGAATTAAAAATAAAATAGGTTTATTAAATCAAAAAGAAGTGTTAATGCCATACACATTTGAAAAAGATTCGGTGTTAATTGAGTTAACCACAAAAGATAAAGTAACAAATGTTGTAACACCTATCATTGGATATAGCGGCCTTGTTATAAGAGATGAGACTGGTAACCAATTAAAAACGATGCTATCTTCAGGGAAAACATTATCTTTTATCCTACCTAGAGGACATCATAAATTATTTGTTTATTATGATCCACCATTTATTATTAAATATAGTTCTGTTTTTTCTATGGTCATTGCTGTTATGTATGCTATTTACTTATTTAAAAACAGAAAAAAAAGCGGAACTGAACCCAAAAGATGAGACAAATATAAAAACACCCCTGTTGAATTCATGTAAAATGAATTTAACGGAGGTGTATTTTTTATGGTTAAAAGGATTGCTTATCCAGTAGAAGTAAAAGAAGAAGCTATAAAAATGAAACTTGAAGGTAAAACAACATCAGAAATTATGAATAAACTCAACATTCGGAATAAAACTCAGGTGAAAACATGGTGGAAATGGTATAGAAATGGAGAATCTTATCGATTCTCTCAAGGTGTGGGAAAACAATATACTTATGGAAAAGGTAATGAACACTTTTCACCTTTAGAAGTTCTAGAAAGAGAAAACAAGTACTTGAAACAGGAAATTGATGTTTTAAAAAAATACAAGGAGTTGGAAAGGATGTGGAAAAAGAAGTATTCATAAATTTAGTTGATTCTTATAAAGGAAAACTATCTATAACATGGTTATGTCACTATTTTGGGATAGCTAGAAGTACTTACTATCGTTGGTCTAAGAAAGAATATGTTGCCGATAATCGAATTAAAATGATTGAGCAGCTGTGTAAAGAAAACAAGTTCACTTATGGTTATCGAAAAATCACTTTTTTACTTCGTAAAAAGATAAAAGTGAATCATAAAGTTGTTCAGCGTATTATGCAAAAATATGGATGGAGTTGTCAGGTGAAAATAAAGAAAGAAAAACGTCCTGGTTCGGGTTTGTCAAGTTAAGTGTGTAAGTAATTTTAAATAATAATAGAACGACAATTTGACAATGAGTCGTCCTGTGATAATCTTCGAGGATAAGAGGGCATTTTTAATAAAGCTCTTGTCCCGATAAAAATTCACAGGACGAGAGACTCGTTGTCAAATTATATATATCCAACCTATTTTGATTAGTACCGATTATATTTTTCAACTCGTTTTGAAAAAGAATCATTAACAGTTAATTGATTAAGCACCATAGCCCAATTGTGAACGTGTCCACCTTCCCATTTACTTTGAAGTTCTTTTACTCGAAGATATAGCAGCTTAAGAAGGGCATTCTCATTAGGGAAAGCGCCTTTTTTAGTTACCTTACGGAAACTTGAATGAACACTCTCTACAGCATTTGTTGTGTACATTATTTTTCGAATAGCTGATCCATAATCAAATAGTTGTTCAACATGTTGAAAATTTCTTTTCCAAACATCAACAGCTCCTGGATAAATAGCCCACTTTGTTTGAAAGGTATCAAAAGCTGTTTGAGCAGCCTTTAAAGAAGAAGCGCTGTAAAAAGACTTCATATCCTTACAAACTTCTTTATAACTCTTACTTGGTACATAGCGAAGGGCATTTCTAACTAAATGAACTAAACAACGTTGAACCACAACGCCTGGGAAAATAGCTTTAGCACCATTTTCAAGTCCTGATACGCCGTCCATTGAAATAAATAGAATATCTTCAACTCCACGCTCTTTAATCTCATCAAAAATCTGCATCCATCTGTTTTTTGATTCTGTTTGATTTAACCAAAGGCCTAAAATTTCTTTATTTCCTTTTAAATCATAGCCAAGAATTGTATACACTGCACATTCTTTCACTTCATAATTTTCTCTTAGAGTGACATACATACAATCAACAAACAAGAAGGCATAGCATTTGGCCAGAGGTCTGATTTGCCATTCCTCAAGTTCTGATAATATTTGATCTGTGATATCCGACACCATGTCATGAGAAATAGTAAAGCCATAAATATCTTCAATTGTCGAGGCAATATCTCGTTGACTCATGCCTTTGGCATACATAGAAAGAACTTTACTTTCAATACTTGAAACGTCTTTGCTTCTTTTAGGAATAATTTCTGGTTCAAAAGAAGCATCTCTATCTCTTGGAACCTGAATGTCTAATTCACCGAAACTTGTTTTTAACTTTTTATTTCCATATCCATTCCGTCTGTTTTGAGTTTCTTTTTCTTGTCTTGACTGATTCTCATAACCTAAATGATTATCTAATTCTCCACGTAGCATAGCTTCAAACATCGGTCCAAAAACATCTTTTAAAGCTTCTTGCATATCTTCAACCGATTCTGGTTGATAGATGTCAATAATTGATTGAGCTAACTTCGCTGATTTTTGGTCTCTTTTCTTTTTAGCCACAGCTTCTCACTCCTTTAATCTATTGTAAAAAAAGAAAAACCGCGAAGCAACCCACTACCTAGGATGGTAGGTTACTTACACAGTTTATATTACACTCTCCCTGGTTCTATTTATTTTAAAACTACTAATGTAATTGATAGAGACTTTAGTTCAAGTAAGCCACTAGAAAAACTAACAACAGACATCACTTATCTTGATTATGGTCCTAAAAGACTCTATCTTTCTAGCATTATGGATTTGTTTAATGGAGAAATACTTTCTTATACAATAAGTGAAAAACAGGACATATCTTGTGTTTTAGACACACTAAATAAATTACCTAAACTTCCAGATAAATGTATACTTCATTCGGATCAAGGTTCTGTGTATACTTCATTCGGATCAAGGTTCTGTGTATACTTCATATGCTTATTATCACGCAACAAAAGAAAAGAGCATTACCAGAAGTATGTCCCGAAAAGGGACTCCTGCAGATAATGCTCCAATAGAATCGTTTCATTCCATCCTAAAGTCTGAAACGTTCTCATTACACCCAGAGCTTGGAAGCTCTACAATTAGTGTAATTGAAACTGTACAAAATTTCATCAACTATTATAATAAAGAAAGAATTCAACAAAAATACGACTACTTATCTCCAGTTGACTATCGGAAAAAAGTAATCGCATAGGTGTTTTTATTACTGTCTCATTTTAGGGGTTCAGTCCCGTTTTTTAGTGTTTAATAATTAAAATAGCTTGCAATTTCTGCAGCGTGCTCTCCAGCTACATGACCTGTACAAAAAGCAGCAGTAATGTTAAAGCCACCAGTATAACCATTGATATCTAATAACTCCCCACAGAAAAATAGGCCATTAACACATCTACTTTCCATAGTTTTTGGATTGACCTCTTTTAGACTGATTCCTCCACCAGTGACAAACGATTTATCTAGTGGGTATGTTTTATTGACTGTAAAGGTAAGATGTTTGATTTCACCAACAAGTGCATCGATTTCTTTTTCCGTCACTTGTTTGAAGGGTGTTTGCGTGTCAATCCCACAACGCAAAAGTAAAAATTCTAAATAACGTTCTTGCATGAGTGGTTTCAACGCATTTTTAATTGATTTATTGCCATCTTCTTTTTGTATAGAAGTAATTTGATATTTAATGTCTTCATCCGATTTTAACGGGAATAAATCCAATGACATTGTCACATTTTTTTGTCCTTTTTCAAGTAGCTGATTGACAAACATGCTACATCGAAGTGCTGCAGGGCCAGAAATGCCAGAATGGGTAAATAAAGCATCCATTTCATGTGTGACAACAACTTTTCCTTTGTCATCTAGGACGGATAATCCAATGTCTCGTAAAGATAACCCTTGAAGTTCTCGACTTTGGATGAATGACTCTTCTGATAAAAGGGGTGATTCAGTTGGAAAAAGTTTGGTAATTGTATGCCCAACTTTTTTAGCTAACGTGTAGCCGTCTCCTGTTGAACCAGTGTATTGATATGTTTTACCACCAGTGGCAAGAACCACACAAGGTGCGTTGATTTCTTCTTTTGTATCGGTTATAACCCCTGTAATATTACCATCAGTCACTAATAATTTCTTCACAGTAGTTTTCATTTTTAATTCAACATTTAATTCTGTTAACCTATCAAATAGCCCGTTAACAATCGCTTTTGAGGTATTTGCTACAGGGAACATTCTACCATGGTCTTCTTCTTTTAAATGAACGCCATGGCTTTCAAAAAATTCCATGATGTCATAATTGTTAAATTGTGAGAAAGTACTATATAGAAATTTCCCATTACCAGGAATGAAAGAAATAATTTCTTCAGGGGGTCTGTTATTTGTAACGTTGCAGCGACCTCCACCAGTCAGCCGTAATTTTTTTCCAAGCATTTTATTTTTATCTATTATCATGACGCGCGCGCCCTTTTCTGCTGCAGAAACAGCAGCCATCATACCACTTGTTCCCCCACCAATGACAATGACATCTACACTCATCTATTGTCACTCCTTTCGTTATTGAATTGTTAGTCTATCATACTTTTTTTAAAATTTGATGAGAAATTATTTTTTTTTTTTAATCAAATAATATATAATACTAATTAAGTTTAAGAAGGGATTGATACATTATGACAGCAAAAGACTATGTGAAACAATTATTGGATGAGGTAAAAGGTAAGTATGGCTATCAGCCAGAGTATATCCAAGCGGTAGAAGAATTTCTACCTTCAGTTACACCATTTTTAGAGAAAAACCCGGTGTACTGTGAAAAAAACATTTTAGGTCAATTGGTTGTGCCTGAGCGTTTAATCGAGTTTCGCGTACCATGGATGTCAGATTCAGGTGAATGGATGGTTAATACAGGATACCGAGTTCAATATAACTCAGCTTTAGGACCATATAAAGGCGGATTACGTTTCCACCCATCTGTGAACCAAAGTATCATGAAATTCTTATCGTTTGAACAAATTTTCAAAAACAGTTTGACTTCTCTACCAATCGGCGGTGGTAAGGGGGGAAGTGATTTTGACCCTAAAGGCAAATCAGATGGTGAAATCATGCGTTTTTGTCAAAGTTTCATGCAAGAATTACAAAAACATATCGGGCCAAGCTTTGATGTTCCTGCTGGTGATATGGGTGTTGGGGGCCGTGAGATTGGCTATTTATACGGGGAATACAAACGCCTAAATGGTTATCAAGCAGGTGTCTTAACAGGTAAACCTCTTTCTTTCTGGGGAAGTTTAGCTCGTACAGAAGCAACAGGTTATGGTTTAGTGTATTTTGTTAAGTATTTACTCCAAGACAAAGGGGATTCACTAAAAGGCAAACGTGTCATGATTTCAGGTAGTGGTAACGTGGCCATTTATGCAATTGAAAAAGCAAAAGAATTAGGAGCAACAGTTCTTGGCTGTTCTGACTCTTCTGGTTATATTATTGATGAAGATGGTGTAGACTGTGAATTAGTCAAAGAAATCAAAGAAGTAAAACGTGGTCGTTTAAGTGAATATATAGCCTCTAAACCAAATGCAAAATATGTTGAAAATGCGTCGATTTGGACAGAAGACATTGATTATGAAGTAGCTTTACCATGTGCGACTCAAAATGAAATTGGCCTTGATGAAGCGGATGTATTAATCAAAAACGGCGTAAAAGTGCTAGCAGAAGGCGCGAACATGCCAACAAAACTTGAAGCTTTACATAAATTAACTGAAGCCGGTGTGGTTTATTGTCCAGGTAAAGCATCTAATGCTGGTGGTGTGGCTGTATCAGCTCTAGAAATGGCTCAAAACGCACAACGTTTACCATGGACTTTCGAACAAGTTGATTCAGAACTTGATAACATCATGAAAAACATCTACGAAACATGTGCGACAACGGCAAAAGAATATGCACAAGAAGACGATTTATTAACTGGAGCAAACATCGCTGGATTCGAGCGTGTTGCTAAAGCAATGCTTGCTCAAGGCCTTGTTTAATAAAAATTCTCCACGTTTTTATTAGAATCTACCTGAAAAAGATGTGAAAAAAATAAAAAAATGGTAGAATAGATATGTATTCTTGTACGAAGAATCACATATATTAGGAGGATGATTATGTCACATATTCGTTTTGATTATTCAAATGTTGGTACATTTATCAGTGACCATGAATTAGGTTACATGCAAGCAGAAGTGACTGCAGCACACAACACATTGCGTGAGGGTACAGGGCCAGGAAATGATTTTCGTGGTTGGATTGATTTACCAGAAAACTATGATAAAGAAGAATTTGCTCGCGTAAAAAAAGCAGCTGAAAAAATTCAATCAGATTCAGATATTTTAATCGTCATTGGAATTGGTGGGTCATATTTAGGAGCTAAAGCTGCTATTGACTTTTTAAACCACTCATTCTACAACCTTTTAGACAATGAAGAAAGAAAAACACCACAAGTATTTTTTGCTGGAAACTCTATCAGCTCAACTTATTTAGCTGATTTAATCCAAATTATTGGTGACAAAGATTTCTCAGTGAATGTTATTTCTAAATCTGGTACAACAACTGAGCCAGCCATTGCTTTTAGAGTATTTAAAGATTTATTAGAGAAAAAATATGGTAAAGAAGAAGCAAACAAACGTATTTATGCGACAACTGATAAAGCGCGTGGTGCTGTTAAAACAGAAGCAGACGTTGAAGGCTGGGAAACATTTGTGATTCCTGATGATGTTGGTGGACGTTTTACTGTTCTAACACCAGTTGGTTTACTTCCAATCGCTGTAACTGGTGCTAACATTGATGAGTTAATGAAAGGTGCAGCTGATGCTCGTGTAGCATATAGCTCTGATGATTTAACGAAAAATGAAGCCTATCAATATGCGGCATTGCGTAATATTTTATACCGTAAAGGAAAAGTAACTGAGTTATTAATCAATTACGAACCAAACTTACAATACTTCTCTGAATGGTGGAAACAATTGTTCGGTGAATCTGAAGGGAAAGACCAAAAAGGGATTTACCCATCAAGTGCGAACTTCTCTACTGACTTGCATTCATTAGGTCAATACATTCAAGAAGGACGTCGTAACATTTTTGAGACAGTTATTAAAGTAGACAAACCTCGTAAAAATGTTGAAATCCCAGTACTTGATCAAGACTTAGATGGTTTAGGTTACATTCAAGGAAAAGAAATTGATTTTGTTAACACAAAAGCATTTGAAGGAACACTTTTAGCACATACAGATGGTGGCGTACCAAACTTTGTGGTAAATATTCCTGAAACTGATGCTTACACATTAGGTTACTTAATGTACTTCTTTGAAATCGCAGTTGGTATTTCTGGTTACTTAAATGGTGTAAACCCATTTGACCAACCAGGTGTTGAAGCATACAAGAAAAACATGTTTGCACTTTTAGGTAAACCTGGTTTTGAAGAGTTAGCAAAAGAGTTAAACGAACGCCTTAAATAAGATAGATGACGAGTGCTCGACAAATTTGTCGAGTGCTTTTTTAATGGAGGAATCTTATGGCAACTATACAAGAACAATTATTTTCTTATCAAGACACAACTTATAAAGAATTTAATGCTAGACTAATCCCCACGATAGATCCAGATAAAATTATTGGAGTAAGAATGCCTCAACTTAGAAAATTAGCTAAGGAAATGATAAGAAAAGGTAATACAGAAGAATTTCTAGCTGATTTACCTCATATATACCATGAAGAAAATGTTTTGCACATGTTGATTATTTCCAATATAAAAGAGTTTGATGATGCTATCAAAGCCTATCAAATCTTTTTACCTTATGCAGATAACTGGGCTGTGACTGATTGTCAAACACCGGTAATCTTTAAAAAGAATCCAGTCAAATTGCTTCCTTTTATTGATGAATGGTTGAGTTCAGATCAAGACTATACAGTGCGTTTTGCTATTCTTCAATTAATGACTATTTTTCTAGCAAGTGAGACTTTTAATCACTCGATTTTGGACCGAGTGTGTGACGTAAAAAGTGACGCGTATTACGTCAATATGATGCGCGCCTGGTTTTTTGCGACAAGTTTAGTGAAACAATACGATACAACGCTTCCTTATATTGTCAATCATAGTTTAGACGATTGGACACACTTAAAAACGATTCAAAAGGCACGTGAAAGTTTACGAATTTCACCAGAAGTAAAAGCCTATTTAAAGACGTTAAAAAAGCTTTCCAATTGAATGGAAAGCTTTTTATGGAGCTTTGGTCCCAAACATGTTCATTTTAGGTTTAGGAATTTCTTTATTATGTTGAGCTGCCAACTCCATTGCTTTAACATATAAATCGAGCTTTTGTTCAAGGGTTAACTCTTTTTTTTCAGAAACTAAAACAGCTTGAGCAAATTTTTCTTTATCAATATAAATCATATCTCTCACCCCATCTTAATTAATAATGAATACATTATATCAAATGTCATAAGAAATAAAAATTATTTTTTATGATTATTTTGTGAATTAATTATTCTGTGTTAAAAAAAATGGTATAATATAGGGATACAGAATTTATTAGCAAGTAAGGAGGCAGTAATATGCCAGTTGAGGATTTTGTCAATGAATTATCACATTTAAAAACTATTCTTGTTTTAAAGCGAGGGATAGATATGGAACGCTTCAATCAACTTTACAATGAGGCAATACAGTGTATGATAGAAGGAAAGCAGATTGATAAACAAATGATGGAAGAATTTATTTATTTTAGTAATCAAATAAAGTAATAAGATAATAAATACTATTTAGTAAGGAGGTACTATATGAAAAATATTGTTAGACTTATGAGTTTATTGTTAATCATAGGGATGTACAGTACACGTTTTTCGTTTTTATCACTAAATATCTTATTAGCCTATATTCCGTTAGAGGTGTCATTTCAATTTTTTAAAACAAAAAATAGTTATATTAAAATGGGTTTAGCTGCACTATTTATGCTTTATTTTCCTAATATACCTTATCTTGTGACGGACATTATACATATGGACATTTTAGATATATATAATCACTTTACAGGGGATAGTATAAAAAATTTAGGAGACTGGACCTTAACAATCGTACTATTTTTATCAGTCTTTAGTTTTGTTTTGATTGGTTTTGGTCAGTTATTAAAACTTATGTCGTATGCTAAAAAAAGATTTAAATTATCTACTATACAAGTCAGTATCGGTTTAGTGATCAGTTGTTTTTTATCGTCATTAGGTATTTATGCAGGGAGATTTCCACCTAGATTTCATTCCATAGACCTTTTTGTAAGACCTTGGTATGTGTTTAAAACCATTTTTTTAGATTGGTCATTTATTAAGTTAGAAATAGTTTGTTTATTTTTATTACTTCATTTGAGTATCATAGGAGTTATGACGATGAACAAGTATTTATCAAAATTAAATCTTTAAAAAATCCTAGAAACTGTTGTACTTCCAAAGCTTAGATTTTATCTATACCTTGGGACTACTTCAAATTTTCTAGGATTTTTTAGGTTTATTTAAATAGTGACTATTGTTTTGAGTCCATACCAAAAATTAACCCTAAAGCTAACATTGTGGAGACAAGAGCCGTTCCCCCTTGACTAAGAAAAGGAAGAGGAATGCCTGTTAGAGGTAGCAGTCCAATGGAAGCACCAATATTTTCGACTGTTTGGAACACCAACATGAACACAATACCGACACAAATATAAATATTAAATGTTGAATTGCTACGAATACCTGTATAAAAAATTTGGAAGAATAAATATAAGTAGAGTAAAATAACGGCTGTCGCACCAACAAATCCGTATGCTTCTCCAATAAAAGTAAAAATCATATCTGATTCTCTGACAGGCACGTATACTTGAACACCTGTTGTACCAGTGCCAAACATTCCACCAGAACCGATAGCTAAAAGTCCTTGCACTTGTTGATAAGCAATCGATGTTGCGTATTCAAAAGGATCAACCCAAGCTCTAATACGATTTAACTGGTATTCTTTGAAATGCAAAGATGATAAAATAGATTGACCAAAATCGGTAAATACAAGAAAAATTAACGTTCCTCCGAGTAAAGCAGCTATTCCACCTAAAACAGCCACAATTCGCCAGTTAATGCCAGAAGCAATAATTAACGCTCCCAAAACACAAATAAACACCAGACTGGTTCCAAAATCTTTTTGGACAAACATAAGAAAAAATAAAGGTAATGAATATAAAAATAGTTTTTTAATCATGTTTAAATCAGTATGAATATCTTTAACAGGGACATTTTTGTTATACTTAACTAATTCTTTTGACATAAACAGAATGTATGCTGTTTTTGCAATTTCAGAAGGTTGAAATTGA
This sequence comes from Vagococcus sp. JNUCC 83, assembly GCF_053667615.1. Lineage (NCBI taxonomy): Bacteria > Bacillati > Bacillota > Bacilli > Lactobacillales > Enterococcaceae > Vagococcus > Vagococcus sp. JNUCC 83. The sequence continues at coordinate 752,207 of NZ_CM132204.1, forward strand.
AAACCAAAGATGTCCAACCATCGTTTTGTATTAGTCAATTCATACATATGTGGGTCATAGAAAAAATACAAGGACCCCATTAAAAGAAGAGAAAATACATAGAACCAGGGAACAGCTTTCCAAATAAAATCTCGTTTGATATACTTGACGCTAAACATTAAAACAGTGCCTATTCCAACGAAAAGAAGTTGTTTTAATGCCTGCTTGACTGGGTTGTTTTGATCATAGTATGCTACCCAATATTGTAGCCAAATACTTAAAATAAGCATTAAAAAAATCGGAAGCAGTAGAGCATAGTTAAAATTATTTTGTTGTTGATATTCTTGTCGCTTCATGCCATTATCTAGTCCTTTATTCAGTTATATTAAAAAATCATGGTTCATACTTGTAATAAGCTACCACTTTTAACTATATTAGTATATAGTAATAATGAAATTAAATGAATTTTTAATCTTTTTGTTGTTATATAATCAAATTTGAAGAAATTTGGTCCAAAAATTTAAGTATCAAGACGTATAAATAGACAATAAAAAAAGAAAAGGTTAAAGTATGAGTAGAAACTATAGGGGGTATTAGTAATGTATGATGTAATTATTATTGGAGCTGGTCCAGGAGGGATGACATCTGCTCTATATGCTTCTCGTTCTGGTTTATCTGTTTTAGTAATCGAACGTGGCGCACCTGGTGGACAGTTGATGAATACTGATGAGGTGGAGAACTATCCTGGGTTTAATTTAATTTCTGGTCCTGACTTAGCACTTAAAATGTATGAAAATTCTTCTAACTTTGGGGCTGAACATGTTTACGGAAATGTTGTTAATGTTGAAAATCATGGCACTGTTAAAAAAGTGATTTGTGATGATGCAACCTATGAAGGGAAAACAGTGATTATCGCTTCTGGTAGTGAACATCGTAAAATAAATATTCCCGGTGAAGAAGAATATGCTGGACGTGGTGTATCTTACTGTGCCGTATGTGATGGCGCATTTTTTAGAGACCGTCATCTAGTGGTTATTGGTGGGGGAGATTCTGCCATTGAAGAGGGAATATATTTAACACAATTTGCAAGTAAAGTAACAATTGTGCACCGTAGAGATGAATTGAGAGCTCAAAAAATACTACAAGAACGTGCATTTAAGAATGACAAAATTGAATTCATGTGGAATAAAGTCCCTATTGAAATCAATGGGAATGATACAAGTGTCCAATCAATAAAATTAAAGGATACAAAATCTAATGAAGTTGAAGATTTATTAGCTGATGGTGTATTTATTTATATTGGCCTTGATCCATTGACTGATTTTGTTAAAGATCTTGGTATTACAACGGAGCACGGTTGGATTACAACTGATGCTCGTATGTCAACAGCTCTACCTGGTATTTATGCCATTGGAGATGTTCGCGATACTGTATTAAGACAAATTGCAACTGCTGTTGGAGATGGAAGTATTGCCGGTCAAGAAGTTTACAACTATTTAAGTAGTTTAGATGATTAAAATAAACTAACTCCTTTGATAAAAATCATGCAAGCATTTTTATCAAAGGAGTTTTTTGTTTAAAAAGTAAATAATGGGTTTAAATTTCTATCGTTTTTTTGTAATTTTCAAAACTTTTCATGAAAACATCTTTAAAACGCTTGCAAAGTTTCTTGTTTTCTGATAATCTATTTGTGACTTATAAATTGACAGTAAACTATTAAAGGAGAACATAAATATGGAAAAACAAACAATCACCATTTATGATGTAGCTAGAGAAGCTGCAGTTTCGATGGCAACAGTATCTCGTGTTGTTAATGGGAACCCAAATGTAAAACCGGCAACAAGAAAAAAAGTGTTAGAAGTAATTGAAAGATTAGATTATAGACCAAACGCTGTGGCAAGAGGATTAGCAAGTAAAAAAACGACAACTGTGGGTGTGATTATTCCAGATGTAAGTAACGCTTATTTTGCCTCTTTGGCGCGTGGAATTGACGATGTAGCAACAATGTATAAATACAACATTATTCTAGCTAACTCTGATGGTAATGACGTTAAGGAAGTTAATGTATTAAATACGTTACTGGCAAAACAAGTAGATGGTATTATTTTTATGGGACACCATTTGACAGAACAAATTAGAGGAGAGTTTTCTCGCTCAAAAACACCCGTTGTATTAGCTGGTTCAATTGATCCAGACAATCAAGTTGGATCAGTGAATATTGATTATGAAGCAGCAACAAAAGATGCAACAAATCAATTAATTCAATCTGGGAATAAAAAAGTGGCCTTTATTTCTGGTTCTTTATTAGACCCAATCAATGGTATCCAACGATTAAAAGGATATAAAGAAGCTTTGAAAGAAAATGGTTTAGATTTTAACGAAGGTTTAGTATTTGAAGCAGAATATAACTATAAATCAGGACTGGCACTACATGATAGAGTAGTTAACAGTGGGGCTAGTGCGGCCGTTGTTGCTGATGATGAATTAGCCGTAGGTTTATTAAATAGCTTAACGGATAATGGCGTAAAAGTACCGGAGGAGTTTGAAATTATCACAAGCAATAATTCTTTATTTACAGATATTGCTAGACCAAGTGTTACAAGTATTTCACAACCACTTTATGATATTGGCGCTGTTTCAATGCGATTGTTAACTAAATTAATGAATAAAGAAGATATTGAAGAAAAAGATATTGTACTACCTTATGGTCTAATTCAAAAACAATCAACAAAATAAAAAAGAGGCTGACTAAAAAGTCTTAAAATAGAAAAATCCCATGACATCAGTTTATTAAAATACTAATGTTATGGGATTTTTGTTTTATTGGTTTAGTGATTTTTATTTAAAAAGTTGTTTGTTGGTCAGACTCTTTTTTATGTATAAAGATAAACTGAAAAGAAAATAAATATAGCACCGGCTAATACAAACAAATGCCAAATGACATGCATAAATTTCAAATGTTGTTTGCTATAAAAGAAGGTTCCAGCTGTATAAGATACCCCGCCCAGTACTAATAGAAGCAAACCGTTAAAACCAAGCCCTTCATAAAGTGGCTTAATAGCAATCACACATAGCCATCCCATTAATATATAAAGAAAGTAGTCAGCTTTACCCCGTTTTTGTAAAAAAATAGATTTGTAAACAATCCCTGAAATAGCAAGTACCCATATAATGATAAACATCGTCCAACCTAGCTTTCCACCAATCGTAACTAAACTATAGGGTGTATAACTTCCTGCAATCAATAAATAAATCGAACTATGATCGAATACTTGGAATACTTTTCTTGCTTTAGTAAAAATTAAACTATGAAATAAAGTTGAAAATAAAAATAAAAGAATCATCGAGGCACCAAATATAGAGTACGAAACGATTCGAATAGGCGAGTGCATTTGAGCCCCTTTTATGATAAGTAAGACAAGACCAGCAATACTAAGTCCAGTACCAATTCCATGGGTAATAGCATTAAAAACCTCGTTTACAATAAGATATTTTTTTGAAAAAGATGGATTGTGCATACTGCATACGCCCTTTCGTTTTTTAGTGAAAAATATTTTCTTTTCTGTTATACTAAATAAACAGAAAAGATTAATATAATTGTACATGAATATTGTTGGTTTTGAAAGAGGTTTGATGATGACAAAAATTAAAATAGTGACAGACTCATCTTGTATTATTCCAGAAGAGAGATTAAAACAAATTGATATCCATACTATTAGTTTATCTATCATGATTGATGGCGTAATCTATGCCAATCAAAATGAACTAGATCCTTTTGAGTTTATGACGATGATGTCTAATTCAAAAACATTACCTAAAACAAGTCAACCACCGATTGGCGAGTTTGTTGACTTGTATGATTCATTAGGTGAAGATGGTAGTGAAATTATTTCTATCCATTTAACAGAAAAATTAAGTGGTACAGTAAATACAGCTAGACAAGCCGCTCAATTATCTAAATCTAATGTCACAGTGATTGACAGTGATTACATTGATCAAGGTTTAGGTTTCCAAGTGTATCAAGCAGCAAAAATGGCTAAAGAAGAAACATATACGGTTGATGAGATTGTTAAAGCAGTAGAGCATGTGAAAGATAATACCCAATTATATATTGGTGTAGCAACACTAGAAAATCTTGTAAAAGGTGGACGTATAGGAAAACTTGTCGGTGCTGTATCAGGATTTTTAAATATGAAATTATTGATGCAACTAAAAAATGGTGAGTTAGAAGTTGTAAGTAAAGGTCGTGGAAATAAAACATTTATAAAATGGGCAAAGGATTTGGAAAAAAAATTGTCTGATTTATCGGTAGAGTACTTAGGGATGTCAGAAGCCTCTGGTGTTGATATTTGTGAAGAAATGAAAGTCATTTTTAAACAAACATTGCCTGACTTAAGTATTCCAATCGTACACACGACACCCCTTGTGGCAACGCACACTGGAAAAGGTGCGTTTGCTGTGATGTTTTATACAGATTAAGAGAATGATAGCAGATCAACTATGGTCTGCTTTTTTAAATGAGGGATTTAGATGAAAAAAATAGCGTCTCATATAAGAAGTTTGTTATTTTTTGTTATTTTGGTTATTATTTTTAGTCTAGTGGGATTACTATTGATTCCTAGAGCTGATAATATCCATCTAACCAAAGAGACAACAGAGACTACTGAACGAATTGAAATGATACGCTTAAGTGCTATTGGGGATTCGCTAACTGAGGGAGTTGGAGATACGACGAAATCAGGTGGTTATGTTCCCTTATTGCAAAAAGATTTATCTGATACGTACCCTGTTGATGTGTTTCAGATAGAAAATTTTGGTAAGTCTGGTGATCGTAGTGATCAAATTTTAAAGAGACTAAAAAAAAATGAAGACATGCAACAATCGGTTTCAAAAGCAAATGCTATTTTATTGACCGTTGGGGGCAATGACCTAATGCACGCTCTTCAACCTAAATTATTTAGTAAAATAACAACGAATAAAATGGAGTCATCAAAAGAGAAGTATTATGATAGATTAGAGGGACTGTATACTGAAATTCGGGCATTGAATCCTGAAGCACCTATTTATCAATTAGGTATTTATAATCCATTTTATTTAAATTTTTCTGAGATTACTGAATTACAAGATATTGTTGATTTTTGGAATAAAAGCTCTCAAGAGTTTGTAAAAAAACAAAATAATGCTTATTTTGTTCCTATTAATGATGACATCTATCAAGGGATTCCAGAAATATCAAAAACGACGGAAGAAAAAATCAAGGCTGAAAAAGATCCATCACTAAATGATTTAATATCATCAGAAGACACGTTTCATCCTAATAATTTAGGGTATCAGATTATTGCAAATGCCTTTGAATTAAAAATGTCTGCCACAAAAGACAAATGGTTAAAGTAGGAGATGTGAGACATTGGTAGAAAATAAAGCAGAAAAGAAAAATAAAATGATAAATTTTTTTAAAAATCCGTGGAAAGTCGCATTTCTTTCTCTTTTAGCAATCATTGTGGCGCTAGTACTTGTAATAGGTTACCGTGTAAGTACGCCAAGGATGAATTATGATGCAAAAAAAGAAACAAAAGTTAACGTAAAAGACCCGATATTAGAAGTATCTATGACTAAAGATCAAGTGACACGTGCTGTGAACTACTATATAAAAGATTTACTTGATAGTTCTGGTGTAGATTACAGTTTTCATCTAGATAAGGAAGCTTTAATCGATGGGACATTTTCTTTATTAGGACATGACACACATTTTTATTTATATTTTGAGCCATTTGTGTTGGCAAATGGAGACGTTCAGTTAAAAGCAAAAGACTTGACTGTTGGAACATTAAACGTTCCTATACCTGCTATGATTAATTATATTTCTCATTCGGTTGATTTTCCTAAATGGGTCGAAATTAATTCTGACGAAAAATATATCACGCTGCATTTGCAACAATTAAAGCTAGCAAATGGTATGAGAGTCAAAGCAGAACAAATCAATTTATTGAATGATCAAATAAGATTTAATTTATATCTAGCTGAAAATAACAAAAAGTAAAGGAGCTATGTTATGAGTTTTTATCAATACATTCAAATTCATAGAGGAAAGTTGCAACAAGATGCTATTTCACTTTTAGCTGAAAATATTTTTGATGACATTCAGTTTCCTAAACAAGAAACGGATTATCATGTACTCTCTGATTACTTAGAAACCAACGCTTATTACGTTCCTAATATGGATGTTTTTGATGAATTATGGGGTATGTACCAAGAAGCTACTAGATAGGGAGTGTTTATATGAAAGAAAGTAAACCTAAAAAAAATCAAAAAACGATTTCGTTTACCAAATATATTGTTACTAGCGTCATTGTGGCTATTTTAGCCATTGGTGGAACTGTATTCATTTATGAATCCAAATCAGGTGTTTCTTCTGTTTCTGCAAAAGATGATCTTGATAATATATCAGATTTAGCAACATTGATTCAACAAGGTTATATCAAAAATGTGGATTCGAAAAAATTGTATGAAGGTGCGATGAAGGGAATGATTGCAGCCATTGATGACCCTTACTCAACCTATTTTAATGCGGATGAAGCAAAAGGATTTGAAGACGATATCAGTGGAAACTTTGAGGGCATTGGGGCTGTTATGACCATGACAAATGATATGCCAACTGTTGCTGAGCCACCAATAAAAGATTCTCCAGCTGAAAAAGCTAAATTACAAGCAGGGGATGTTATTTTAAAAGTTGATGGCAAAAGTATTGAGGGAAAAACGTTAAGTGAAGTTGTTAAGCTAGTGAGAGGGGAAAAAGGAACGGATGTTACGTTAGATATAAAACGTGGGTCTGACACTTTCCCAGTGACTCTTACCCGTGATGTGATTCCTGTTGAGTCTGTTACCGGTAACCTTGATAAAAGTCATAAAGACATTGGCTATATACAAATTAGTAGCTTCAACTCAACCACGTCTGAAGAATTTGATAAGGTCGTCACAAAGCTAAGAAAAGATGGTGCAAAATCATTTGTGATTGATGTGAGAGGTAATCCAGGAGGTATGCTTGACCAGGTTGAACAGATAACTAGTCGTTTCTTAAAAGATAGTAAGCCGATAGTGAAATTTGAAAGTAAACTTGAAGGTAATGAGGAACATGTTGCTAGTAAAAAACTTGATAAAGGCGAAAAAATTACTGAACCAACTGTATTGTTAGTGGATGAGAATAGTGCCAGTGCTTCAGAGATTATGGCGGCAGCATTTAAAGACTCTGCTAATATTGATGTGATTGGGACAAAAACTTTTGGTAAAGGAACAGTACAAACAGTGATTCCTTTAAATGATGGTGCTGAAGTTAAATTAACCATCAAAAAATGGTTAACACCTAAAGGCAAGTGGATTAATAAAAAAGGAGTAGAGCCATCAATTGAAATTGCTAAACCATCGTATATTGACCATAAATTAATTGATACATCTTTAACTTATAAATTAGGATCTATCAATGAAAATGTTAAAGTACTTAATGAATACTTAAACGTATTAGGGTATGATGTTGATATATCTGATACATTTAATGAAAAAACGCAAAAAGCAATTAAAGAATTTCAAGAAAAGAATAAACTTGATGTAACAAGTGAAGCAAACAAAGAAACAGTGAATGAGTTAGAAAAACAGATTGTAGAGTATTGGAAATCACATGATACCCAATATGAAAAAGCGATTGAAACAATTTCGAAAGACTAGTGAAAACTAGTCTTTTTTCAGGAATATCATAAAAGAAAGTGATGAATACTATAGCATTCTTTTATCATTTTATATATGATTAGTATGAGAGAAAGGGTGAATCTAGTGGAAAAAAAGATAGTTGAAACAATTTGGCATTGGCTGAAGATGTTTGTTCTTTGTACAATCATTATATTTATTGTAAGAGCATTTATCTTTGTTCCATTAGAAGTCACAGGCAACTCGATGTCTCCTACTTTAAAAGAACATGATTTTGTTGTGGTAGAAAATTTTTCAACGGTAAAACGCTTTGATATTATTGTGTTTCATGCACCAGATGGAAATACGTATGTTAAACGAGTTATTGGACTTCCTGGTGATCGTATTGAGTATAAAAATGACACACTATATGTTAATGAAAAAAAAGTAGAAGAAACTTTTTTAAAAGATATAAAAAAGAAAAAAAATGAGTATGTATTAACGTCAGATTTTGATACAAAAGAGTTACTGGGTGTTAAAACTATACCAAAAGATCAGTATTTTGTGATGGGAGATAATAGGCGAGTAAGTAAAGACAGTCGTTCTTTTGGCACCATTTCATCCTATTCGATTATAGGAAAAGCTCGTCTTGTTTATTATCCGATAAAAGATATGAAGATTATTAAAGATTAAAGGAGTATTATGATGACAATTCAATGGTTTCCAGGTCATATGGCAAAAGCAAGACGTGAGGTTGCAGAAAAATTAAAATTAGTAGATATTGTGTTGGAAATAGTTGATGCTAGATTACCAATTTCAAGTCGTAATCCGATGTTGGATTCACTTATTCAACAAAAGCCAAGATTAATGTTGTTAAATAAATCTGACTTAGCAGACGTGAAAGAAACGCAAAAATGGCATGAGTATTTTGCAGCCCAAGGCATTTCTTGTTTAGCGATTAATGCAAATGAAGGAAAAGGCATAAATAAAATTACACCTAAAGTAAAAGAAATTTTAGCGGAAAAAATCGAGAGACAACGTGCTCGAGGCATGAAACCTAGACCTGTTAGAGCGATGTGCATAGGTATCCCTAATGTTGGTAAATCAACGTTACTTAATCGGTTAGCTAATAAAAATATGGCTAAGACGGGTAATATGCCTGGTGTAACAAAAGGACAACAATGGTTAAAGACAGGAAAAGATTTCGAATTATTAGATACGCCAGGAATTTTATGGCCGAAGTTTGAAGACAAAGAAATTGGTAAAAAACTAGCGTTAACTGGTGCTATTAAAGATACACTTCTTCATATGGATGACCTTGCTTTATATGGCTTAGAGTTTTTTAAACAATACTATCCTGAGCAACTTGCAGAACGCTATAAATTGACTGAAGAAGATATGACGCTTAATAATGTTGATATGCTTTTATTAATCACTAAAAAAAGAGGATTTCAAGATGACTATGAGCGAGGAAGTGTCATGATTGTTCAAGAGATTCGTGATGGTAGATTAGGCAAATACACACTAGATAGAGTTGAGGACAGTCTATGAGTGAGACAATACAATCAATAAAAGAAAAATTTTCTGTTGTAACAAAGACTGACGACTGTTTATTTCAAGAGTATGCCTCTGATGAGCGTAAAGGTGTCCAAAAGATTATTGAACAAACGCATAATCGATTGGCTAAAGAAAAAATGTTACAAGAACACTTTCAAGAGATGACACGGTACGAAAAAAGTGCAAAACAACAGGGATATAAAGTGATTGCCGGGATAGATGAAGTCGGTCGAGGTCCGTTAGCAGGCCCAGTTGTTGCAGCAGCAGTCATCTTACCTGATGACTTTGATGGCGTTGGGATTAATGACTCGAAACAATTATCCTTAAAGAAAAGAGAAAGCTTTTTTGATAAAATAATGGCCGAAGCTTTATCAGTTGGCATTGGATTTGTTGACCAAGAGATGATTGATCAAGTAAATATTTATGAAGCAACCAAATTAGCTATGATAGAAGCAGTAAATAAGTTGTCTATCTCAGCAGATTATCTATTGATAGATGCCATGCGATTACCTATAGATATTCCTCAAGAAAGTATCATAAAAGGCGATGCTAATAGTATTTCAATTGCTAGTGCTAGTATTATCGCTAAAGTGACTAGAGATAGATTGATGGTTGAGTATGATAAAGAGTTTCCAGGGTATGGGTTTGCAAAAAATGCTGGATATGGCACTAAAGAACATTTAAAACAATTAGATAAAGAAGGCATCACACCTATTCATCGAAAATCTTTTGAACCGATTAAGAGTATGATAAATTAATATAATTAACTCCCTTTTGCGAATGTTTTAATAAACATGGTAAAGGGGATTTTTTATGAATAAGTTAATAATTTTTAGATTGAAGCATGTGAGAGGAATTGGCAATATTGGTCGGTTAAAATTGTTAGACTATATGTCTAATAATGAAGAAACCTATTGTATGCAAACGATGATAAAAATAGCACAAGTAAAACCACAGTATCAAGAGATATTTTTAGAAAGTTTTTCAGAAAGTCAAAATATTACACAACAAGACTTAGACTTATTTTTAGAACAATATGGCATGATCACGTATTTGGATGATGATTATCCAACGTCCTTATCTGAAATATATAATCCACCTATAGCTTTGTTTTACAAAGGAAGAAAAGAGTTGTTACAAACAAAAATGATTTCAATTATTGGTTCAAGAGAGCAAACGCATTTTGGCAAAAACATCATAGAAACAATCGTTCCAGATATTGTCGATAATAATCTAACAGTAGTTAGTGGTTTAGCTAAAGGAAATGACACATGTGCTCAGAAATTAGCGATTAGGCGGCAAGGACAAACGATTGGTGTATTAGGATTTGGTTTAGATAGAGTATACCCAAAAGAAAATAAACGGTTGCAAGAATACATGTATGACAAACAACTTGTCGTGACAGAATATCTACCCAATGAATCACCTCTAGCATTTCACTTTCCAGAAAGAAATCGAATTATCGCTGGTCTGTCTTTGGCAACGCTAGTGATTGAAGCTAAGAAAAAAAGCGGGACATTTATCACCGCAAGCCTTGCACTTGAAGAGGGTAGAAGTGTTTTAGCCATTCCGAATAACCCATTGATAAGTGAGTCTGAAGGCTGTTTAAGTCTTATTCAAGAAGGGGCAAAATGTGTTATTAGTGTAGAAGATATTTTAGAAGAACTATAGAAATCCTTGACAAATCCAAAATCAATAGATAATATGATAAACGATTGCCGAAGTGGTATATATAAAAGCATAAAATGTAAAAAGAGAGAGGGAGAGGGGCATGAGTTACAAATATTTAGTGATTGTGGAATCCCCTGCTAAAGCTAAAACGATAGAAAAGTATCTTGGAAGAAATTACAAGGTCGTAGCAAGCGTTGGACATATTAGAGATTTACCTAAAAGTAAGATGGGTATTGATATTGAAAATAATTTTGAACCTCACTATATAAATATCCGAGGAAAAGGTCCTGTTATAAAGGATTTAAAGAAACATGCAAAAAAGGCGGAAAAAGTTTATCTCGCAGCCGATCCGGACCGCGAGGGGGAAGCGATTGCATGGCATTTAGCTCATATTTTAGATCTTGATTTAGATGATAAAAATCGTGTGGTATTTAATGAAATCACAAAAGAGGCTGTTAAACAAGCCTTTAAAGAGCCGAGAAAAATTAATATAGATTTGGTTGATGCGCAACAAGCTCGACGTATTTTAGACCGTTTAGTTGGTTATTCAATTAGCCCTTTATTATGGAAGAAAGTTAAAAAAGGACTGAGTGCTGGTCGTGTACAATCGGTCGCATTAAAAATGATTATTGACCGCGAAGAAGAAATCAGAAATTTTAAACCTGAAGAGTACTGGAGTATACCTGGAACATTTTTAAAAAACAAAGCGAAATTCTCTGCTAATTTTTATGGTGTAGATGGAAAAAAAGTGAAATTATCTACTGAAAAAGATGTTAAAGCAGTGACAGAAAAGTTAACTGGTAGAGATTATGATGTGGTAAAAGTAACTAAAAAGGAACGTAAAAGAAATCCGGCGAATCCATTTACCACAAGTAGCCTACAACAAGAAGCAGCTCGCAAACTAAATTTTAGAACCAGAAAAACGATGATGGTGGCTCAACAGCTTTATGAAGGAATAAAGTTAGGTAAAGGACAAGGGACGGTTGGTTTGATTACTTATATGAGAACTGACTCAACAAGACTGTCAGATACGGCTAAAAGTGAAGCGTATGATTTTATTGTAGATACATATGGCCAAGAGTTTTTTGATTCTAAGAAAAAACCAGCTAAAAAAGCAGAAGGCGCACAAGATGCCCATGAGGCAATACGTCCATCAAGTGTGATGCGTACGCCAAATTCTATTAAGGAGTATTTGGATAAAGATCAGTTTAAGTTGTACTCACTCATCTGGTCTCGTATGGTAGCAAGTCTTATGTCACCCGCCGTAATGGATACAATGCGTGTCGACTTAACGCAAAACGGTGTTTTATTTGTTGCAAATGGATCTAAAGTGAAATTCCCTGGATTTATGAAAGTTTATGTTGAAGGAAAAGATGAAGGCAAAGAAGAAAAAGATAATATCTTACCTGATTTAGAAGTGGGCGATGTGGTTAAATCAGTTGATATTGAGCCAAAACAACACTTTACGCAACCTCCAGCGAGATACAGTGAAGCAACTTTAGTTAAAACGTTGGAAGAACAAGGTGTTGGTCGGCCATCAACTTATGCCCCAACTCTTGAAACGATTCAGCGTCGTTATTATGTTAAATTAAATGCTAGACGTTTTGAGCCTACTGAATTAGGTGAGATTGTGAATACGATTATGTGTGAATATTTCCCACAAATTGTTGACACAACATTTACAGCTGAAATGGAAAAAGAATTGGATGCTATTGCTGAACATAAAGACCAATGGGTTGATGTCATCAGTCGTTTCTATCATCCATTTGAAAAAGAATTGGCTACAGCAGAAGAAAAAATGGAAAAAATCCAAATTAAAGATGAGCCGGCCGGGTTTGACTGTGAAGAATGTGGCTCTCCAATGGTGATTAAACTTGGAAAATATGGGAAATTCTATGCATGTAGTAATTTTCCTGATTGTCGAAATACCAAAGCCATTGTGAAAAAAATCGGCGTAACGTGTCCAACGTGTAAAAAAGGCGATGTTATCGAGAAGAAAACGAAAAAGAATCGTATTTTTTACGGATGCGACCGATACCCTGAATGCGAATTTACATCATGGGATAGACCAATTGGACGTGATTGTCCTAAATGTCATCACTATCTTGTGCAGAAAAAAGTTCGTGGTGGTATGCAAATTATTTGTAGTCATTGCGATTATCAAGAGGATGTCCAAAAATAATGTTAGGCATCTTTTTCTAAATTGTGTATAATGCTTAAGAGGACAAGAGAACTCACTCTTGTCCTTTACTTAATTACTGAGAAAGAGGTAACTAAATGACAGAAAATAGAGTAACCGTTATTGGGGCAGGACTTGCTGGAAGTGAAGCGGCATGGCAAGCAGCATGCTCAGGCGCCCAAGTTGATTTATATGAAATGAGAAAAATAAAAAAAACACCTGCACATCATACTGACCAATTTGCTGAATTAGTTTGTACTAACTCATTAAGAGCAAATGGTGTTACAAATGCTGCTGGGTTGTTAAAAGAAGAGATGCGACAATTTGGTTCAGTTATTATCGCAGCAGCAGATAAAACACAAGTTCCAGCTGGTGGGGCATTGGCAGTAGATAGAGAAAGTTTTTCTGAAGAAGTAACAAAGCAAGTGTCTAACCACCCAAATATTACTGTACATCATGAAGAAATCACAGAAATTCCATCTGAAGGTATTACAGTGATTGCGACTGGTCCTTTAACAAGTGAGCCTTTAGCAGAAAGCATTAAAGAATTTACTGAGTCAGAAGGATTATATTTTTATGACGCAGCAGCACCAATCATAGAAAAATCGTCTATTGATATGGATAAAGTGTATTTAAAATCTCGCTATGATAAAGGTGAAGCAGCTTACCTTAATTGTCCTATGACAAAAGATGAGTTCTATGCGTTTAGAGAAGCGCTTGTTAACGCTGAAGTAGCACCTTTAAAATCATTCGAAAAAGAAAAATTCTTTGAAGGATGTATGCCGATTGAAGTTATGGCAAATCGTGGTGAAAAAACAATGACATTTGGTCCGTTGAAACCAGTTGGATTAGAAGATCCAAAAACAGGTAAACGTCCTTATGCGGTTGTTCAACTTCGTCAAGACAATGCAGCAGCATCACTTTATAACATTGTTGGATTCCAAACACATTTGAAATGGGGCGAACAAAAACGTATCATTCAAATGATTCCTGGATTAGAAAATGCTGAAATCGTGCGATATGGCGTGATGCATCGAAATACGTTTATGAATTCGCCAGAATTACTTGATCCAACGTACCAATCACGTAAAAAGCCAACGTTATTCTTTGCTGGTCAAATGACGGGAGTGGAAGGTTATGTTGAAAGTGCGGCAAGTGGTATTTTAGCAGGACGAAATGCGGCAAGACTTGCCCAAGGTAAAGAGCCAATTGTGTTACCACAAGAAACAGCGATTGGTGGTATGGCTCATTATATTACGCACACATCAGGTAAACATTTCCAACCAATGAATGTCAATTTTGGACTATTTCCAGAGTTACCTGAAAGAATTCGTGATAAAAAAGAGCGTTACACACAAATTGCTAACCGTGCGCTTGAAGCAACAAAAGAATCGCTAACATTATTTGAAAAATAGTATGTCATCTGACATGCTATTTTTTTATGGTTTGTTTAAAAATGTGTATAATTTTTTTAAAACATATAAATATATTGGTAAAAAAATTTTTTGTATGTTACATTAATTTTATAATTTGTAATGAAAGGGGTTGATTTCGATTGATCACTTAGCGTTATTTATAAGATATTTAATGGATGAGCGACATTATTCATTACAAACAAAACAAGCTTATGAGGATGATGTTACACATTTTTTAGAATTTTTGGAAGAAACAGGAAATTCTGACTATTTAACGATTACTTTTCAAGATGCTAGAATTTATTTAGCTTATCTTCATGATAAAGAGTATAGTCGAAACACAATTAGTCGGAAAATTTCGAGTCTTCGGTCATTTTATCAATTTTTAATAAAAAATGAATGGATTCAAGATAATCCTTTTAGTTATATACAAATGAAGAAAAAAAAGCAAAAGTTACCAAGCTTTTTATATGAAAAAGAATTGATGATATTATTTGAATCAGCATCTGGTGAGAAACCACTGGATAGTCGCAATCGAGCGATTTTAGAGTTACTTTATGCGACAGGGATTCGTGTGTCGGAATGTGTCGCAATTGAGTTATCTGATATAGATATGGATCATTCGATTGTGTTAATCAATGGGAAAGGTGGCAAGCAACGCTATGTGCCATTTGGGTCGTTTTGTCATGATGCATTGGTAGAATATCTATCCACGACACGAAAAGAGTTGATGGAAAAATACAATGAAACCCATCAACGATTATTTATTAATCATAGAGGACAGCCACTTACTGCAAAAGGTGTGCAATATATATTGGATACATTAATTAAAAAAAGTAGTTTGACAACGAATATTCATCCACATATTTTTAGACATACTTTTGCTACACATCTATTGGACAATGGAGCAGATATGAGAACAGTCCAAGAATTATTAGGGCACTCAAGTTTGTCCTCTACACAAATATATACGCACGTTACAACAAGTGCGTTACAAAAAAATTATCGGAATTTTCATCCGAGAGCTTAACTTAGAATAGGAGAATGATTTATGGGATATACAACATTTCACTCAACAACGATATGTGCCGTAGAAAAAGACGGCAAATTTGCAATGGCTGGTGATGGTCAAGTAACCATGGGAGAGTCAGTTGTAATGAAAGGAACTGCCAAAAAAGTTAGACGTATATACAATGACGAGGTTGTTGTAGGATTTGCGGGAAGCGTAGCAGATGCGTTTAATCTTGAAGGGAAATTTGAAGAAAAATTAAATCAATATAAAGGTAACTTAATGCGTGCTGCAGTAGAACTTGCAATGCAGTGGCGTAGTGATCGTGCCATGCAAAAATTAGAAGCAATGCTTATTGTGATGAATGACAAAGAGATGCTAGTTGTTTCTGGTACAGGTGAAGTCATTGCACCAGATGATGGCATATTAGCAATTGGTTCCGGTGGAAATTACGCCTTAGCTGCTGCAAGAGCACTTAAACGAGATGGTCGAGAAGATTTAACGGCTGGCAAAATCGCTAAAGCTGCCTTAAATGTTGCAGGTGACATTTGTGTTTACACAAACCATAACATTATAGTAGAAGAATTATAGGAGATGACTTTAATGAGTACAGTAACAAAAACACCAAGACAAATAGTAGAAGAATTAGATCAATATATTATTGGACAAAATAAAGCAAAGAAATCTGTCGCAGTGGCCTTACGTAATCGTTATCGTCGTATGCAACTAGATGAAGTAATGCAACAAGATATTACCCCTAAAAACTTATTAATGATAGGACCAACTGGTGTTGGGAAAACAGAAATTGCTAGACGACTGGCAAAAATTGTCAATGCACCATTTGTTAAAGTTGAAGCAACAAAATTCACTGAGGTGGGTTATGTTGGTCGCGACGTAGAATCAATGGTTCGTGATTTAGTTGAAGCAAGTATCACGATTGTGAAAAAAGACCAGTACAGTCAAGTTTATTCAAAAGCAAAAAAAGCAGCTGAGAATAGATTGGTTAAATTATTAGTACCAGGTATTAAAAAAGAAAAACGCCAATCAACCAATCAATTTGATATGATGATGCAAATGATGAACGGCTTCCAACAAAATAATGACGAAGAAAAAGAAGAAGTGACCGATTCTATCCGAGTAAGTCGTGAAACAGTTCAATCTCAACTTGAAAAAGGTCAACTTGAAGACAGAGAAATTACGATTGAAGTCGAAGAGAAAAAGCAAACGCCAACGATGAATAATGGGTTGGAACAAATGGGGATTGATTTAGGAGATGCTCTAAATTCATTAACTCCTAAGAAAAAAGTTAAACGAACAGTCACTGTAAAAGAAGCACGTGAAATCTTAATTAATGAAGAATCAGAAAAATTAGTCAATAGTGCAGATATTCATAGTGAAGCGATTAAATTAGCTCAAAACAATGGGATTATTTTTATTGATGAGTTTGACAAAATTACGTCTAAATCTGAAAGCAATGGCCAAGTATCTCGTGAAGGCGTTCAGCGTGATATTTTACCAATCGTTGAAGGATCAATTGTCAATACTAAATATGGAACGATTGCGACTGATCACATTTTATTCATTGCATCAGGAGCGTTTCATTTAAGTAAACCAAGTGATTTAATACCTGAGTTGCAAGGTCGATTTCCGATTCGCGTTGAGCTAGATGACTTAACAGCAGAAGACTTTGTTCGTATTTTAACTGAACCAAATAATGCGTTAATCAAACAATATATTGCATTACTAAAAACAGAAAATATTGATGTGACATTTACAAAAGAAGCAATCGAGCGTTTATCAAATATTGCTTACAATGTCAATAGTGAAACAGACAACATCGGAGCAAGACGTTTACATACGATTCTGGAAAAATTATTGGAAGATTTATTATTTGAATCGCCTGATATGTCAATGGGAGAAATAACTATTACAGAACAATATGTGAATGAAAAATTAGGTAAGATATCTGAAGATGAGGATTTGAGTCGTTACATCTTATAAGAATCGTTTAGGAGTGGTGGTATGAATGATTTATTGCAAAAAACACGGATGATAAATGAATTGCTACAAAAAGAAAATACCATTCAAGAAGAAAAAGAATTGCCTTATTTACAAATGGCGCAAGTATTATCTGATGTTATGGATTGTAATACTTATATTTTGTCTAAAGAAGGCGAATTGTTAGGGTATTCGGCGGTACATGATTTTAACAATGAACGCATTAAAAAGATGATTACCAATCATCAATTTCCTCATTCTTACACAACATTGTTAAAAGATATTCAGCAAACAGTTGAAAATATACCAATTGAAGAAGAATTGACTGTATTTCCATTCGAATTAAAGGCAGAGTTAACCAACTCTTATACGACTTTAATCCCTATATTTGGAGCGGGTACAAGATTAGGTACTATACTGTTAGGCCGAATTAATAAAAAATTCAATACGGAAGATTTTATTTTAGGAGAGTATAGTGCCACAGTAGTTGGGATGCAAATGCTTTATCAAAAATCTGGTGACATCGAAAAGCAAGTACGAGAAACAAGTATGGTACAAATGGCTCTTAAATCATTGTCATTTAGTGAGTTAAAAGCCATTAAAGCTATTTTCGAAGAACTCGATGCTAAAGAGGGTATATTAACCACGTCAAGTATTGCTGATAGAATCGGTATTACACGCTCAGTTATCGTTAATGCTCTCAGAAAATTAGAATCAGGAGGTGTGATTGAGACACGTTCACTTGGTATGAAAGGGACATTTATAAAAATAACGAATGAGCAATTAATTAGTTTATTAGATAAAGAAACTGTTGTATAGGAGTCTTGTCATGACAATATATTTAGAATCAGATACAGCCAAAGTGAAAATCGAAGAGTTTGGTGCTGAATTATCAAGTTTTATTTCAAAAGAAACAGGTGTTGAATATATTTGGCAAGCTGATCCAAATTTTTGGGCACGGCATGCGCCTATATTATTTCCGATAGTCGGTAGACTAAAGAAAAATGAGTATGAATACGATGGTAAAACATATCACATGAATCAACATGGATTTGCAAGAGATATGATGTTTAATGTGGTTGAAAAGACGGATTCAACGGCTATATTTGAGCTAAAACATAATGATGATACACTAAAAATATATCCCTTTAAATTTCGATTATTGATAGCTTATAGGTTAGTTGGTAATGAACTAACCGTAAGTTATGAGGTGTCAACACTCTCTGATGTGATGTATTTTTCTATTGGTGGACACCCTGCCTTTAATGTGCCATTAGTAGAAGGTACAACGATGGAAGATTATTATTTGCATTTTTCACCCTTGAAATCAAGAATCAAGATTCCTTTAAAAGGTGCTTATATTGATAGTGAAGGAAAAACGTTGGCTCAAACAAATACATCTATTCAATTAAATCATGGATTGTTTAAAGAAGATGCACAAATTTTGGAAACAAAAGGAAAAAATGCTTTTTCTATTCTCTCTGAAAAACATTCTCATGGTATTACATTAAGTTATGAAGAATTTCCATTTGTTGGTTTTTGGACACCGAATACAGTGGAAGCGCCATTTATCTGTATAGAACCTTGGTGTGGAATTGCAGATGATGTGTCAAGTTCTGGTAAATTAGAAGATAAAATAGGCATCAATAAATTATCAAAAGATGAGACATTTAACAGAAGTTATACTATGACAATCATGTAAAAAGAATGTTTCTACAATTATAAATAAAAAATCCCACGAAATCAGTATAATTAAACATTGACTTCGTGTGATTTTTTGTTAATTAAGCCATTTTTTATTAGCCTTTTTTATCCAAAGTAACTGGTATCTTCAATATTTAATTCACTTAGAATGATTGAAGCCGTTTCTTCAATTGATAATTGAGCCACATTGATAACTAAACATCCTAATTTTTTATATAAATCATTGGCAAAATCGAGTTCGCGTTTTATTTTATCGATGTCAGAATATGCAGTATCTGGGTTTAGACCATACGATTTCATTCGTTCACGACGAATACGATTTAATACTTTAGGATTATTTGTCAGACCAACAATTTTTTTCGGGTCAACATCCCATAATTGAGGCGGTATGTGAGCTTCAGGTATTAGAGGTAAATTAGCGACTTTTAAATTTTTATTGGCTAAAAATAAACTGAGTGGTGTTTTTGATGTACGAGAAACACCTAATAACAAAATATCAGCTTCTAAAAATCCTTTAGGATTTTTTCCATCGTCGTATTTTACTGCAAACTCCATGGCACTAATTCTTTCAAAATAGTTTTTGCTTAAAAAGTGCATAGCACCGGGCAAACGACTTGGTTCTAATCCAGTTCGTCTTGATAGTTCCCCTACTAGCCCTGAAAGAACATCAATAGTAAAAAGATGATGTTCTTTGCCATAATTATTGGCAATGTTAACTAAGTCTTTAGAAACGAGTGTGTGTAATACGATAGCATCAACTGCTTTTGCTTCTTCAAGAGCGTTGATTAGTTCATCTTCTCGATAAATAAACGCACGTTTAACGATTTGAATTTTTATCTTAGCATCTTCATATTGAGCCATAGAAGCCTGAGCTAATTTTGAAGCCGTTTCTCCTGCCGAATCAGAAATAATAAATATACTGATACGTTGATCGGTCATAAGCACGTCACATCCTTAATGTTTTTACTTTATATAAATTATAGCATATAATATATCCTAAACGGTGATTATTACAAAGTGAGGGGAAAGATTTGCAAAAAGAATTAGAACAAGCCATAACAATAATGAAAGACAATGGATTAAAGTATACTCAAAAACGTTCGGATATCCTTTCTTTTCTCATCGATGAAAATCGTTATGTTGCAGCTCTTGATGTGTTTAATTTTATGAATAGTAAATATCAAGGGGTTAGTTATGATACGATCTATCGAAATTTACGTGACTTTGCTGAATTAAATATTTTAGAAGAAACAGAACTACAGGGTGAAAAAAGATATCGATTTCATTGCGATGTTCACGGTGAACATCACCATCATCACTTTATATGTACATCTTGTGGAGCTACTCGTGAAATACATATGTGTCCAATGGATATGTTTCAAGAACAACTTCCGGGCTGTTTAATTGAAGGTCATAAGTTTGAAATTTTAGGTAAATGCGAGAATTGTTTAAAAAATTAACAATAGGTAGTTGACGAGAAAAACTCAATTAGATATAATATATTGTGAACAGTTTTTTGTTTAATATTACTTTATATAAAAAACGGTTACCAAAAAGTTTGGAGGGAGGGATTTATATGTCAAAAACTGTTGTTCGTAAAAACGAATCATTAGATGACGCTCTTCGTCGCTTCAAACGTTCCGTTTCAAAAACTGGTACTTTACAGGAGTACCGCAAGCGTGAATACTACGAAAAACCAAGTGTTAAACGCAAGAAAAAGTCTGAAGCTGCAAGAAAACGTAAAAAATACTAGTTTTAATGAATGGATCTGATATTATGACTCTATTGAATAGGTTAAACAATGATATCAAAGTAGCGATGAAAGCAAAAGATAAAGAAACGTTATCTGTTTTACGGATGATGAAATCTTCTATTCAAAATGAGGAAATCAAAAAGGGAGATTCTTTATCACCCGATGAAGAATTAACCGTGTTATCTAGAGAGATGAAACAACGTAAAGATTCTTTACAGGAATTTAAGGATGCTGATCGTGATGATCTAGTTGAAAAAGTTTCTGCTGAAATAAAAATTGTTGATCGCTATATGCCTGAACAATTAACTGAAGATGAATTACGTTCAATTATTCAATCTGCTATAGATGAAACAGGTGCGTCATCAATGAAAGATTTCGGAAAAGTAATGGGTGTTGTTATGCCTAAAATTAAAGGAAAAGCTGATGGTCAAACTGTCAACTCTTTAGTAAAAGCAAGCCTAGCATAGGTCATTAAGTTTCTTTATCGTTTGTGTATGAAAAGATTTTTTAGAAGATAGTGATATTTAGTCACTATCTTCTTTTTTATTTAAATGATACTTTTAGTACAACAACCGTCGTTATTTTTTTTATTTGTATATTATGGTATTATTTAGGGTATAAGATAATGAAGGAGCTGTAGTTATTGACGTCAGAAACAACACTAGTTTTTATGTTAGATAAAAATATTGAAAGCAATGATTTGTTTGGTACACATGATAAACACATCAAATTACTAGAGGATTATTTACATGTATCGATTTCTTCGCGAGGAGAAGTTGTTCATTTATCAGGAAGCGTAGAAAATGTTTCTATGGTTCAAGACATATTAACAGCCATACAACAACTTATATTAAGAGGACACAAAATCACAAGTAGCGATTTGCTAACAGCTATTCATCTCGCTAAAAAAGGTCAATTAGACACATTTTTTAGTCTGTATGAACATGCTTTATTAAAGGACAATAAAGGAAACCCAATCAGAGTAAAAAATGATGGACAGAAAAGGTATATAAATGCCATCAAGAAAAATGATGTAACATTTGGTATTGGTCCAGCTGGGACAGGAAAAACATTTTTAGCTGTCGTTATGGCTGTGAGTGCGCTTAAAAAAGGTGAGGTAGAGAAAATTATCTTAACACGACCTGCCGTTGAAGCGGGTGAAAATCTTGGATTTCTTCCTGGAGATTTACAAGAAAAAGTTAATCCATATTTAAGGCCAGTATATGATGCGTTATATCAAATTTTAGGGATGGAGCATACGACACGTTTGATGGATAGGGGAGTAATTGAAATAGCTCCTTTAGCTTATATGAGAGGACGTACGTTAGAAGAAGCGTTTGTCATATTAGATGAAGCTCAAAATACGACAAATGCTCAAATGAAGATGTTTTTAACACGTCTAGGAAATCGTTCTAAAATGATTATCAATGGAGATAAAACCCAGATTGACTTGCCACGTGGGGTAGAAAGTGGGCTTGTTCATGCAGAAAAAATTTTAAGAGGGATTAAAAATATCACATTTATTGAATTTTCAGCTGAAGATGTTGTGAGACATCCGGTTGTTGCTGATATTATTAAGGCGTATGCAGACAACTAAAGGGGAAAAAGGAGTGAGGTAAATGAAAAAAATACAACAAGTACCTAGTTTACTTGGTAAATACTATACACCTCTAATTCTATTTTTGATGTCTTTAATCATGTTTGGTTTAATGTTTGGTAGCGTTAGACAAAAACAAGTAACATATAAAGTTGGTCAACTGTCTAGTGAAACCATTCGTGCAAATAAAACAATTGAGAATAAGAATGAAACTAAGGAAAAACAAAAATTAGCGATGGAAAGCGTGACACCTGAGTACACATATAATCCAGATGTTGAAGCCAAACAAATAGAATATGTCAAAACTATTTTTGACTTAGTAAAGCAAGTAAATGAAACAGCTGAAAAGCAATACACCGATAAAAAAACTAGTACAAAGCCAACAGTTGAAGATAAATTACCCATGCTAAAATCTAATTTTGAAAAGTTTAATCAAAATGATATTGCTTTTTTTCAATCTTTTCCTGACACATTTTATGAGCAATTGCTAGAATTATCTACCAGCGATTTAGATAAATTAGAAAAGTTTGCAGAGGAGACGTTACAAACCATTTTATCTAAACATATTAGAAATTCAACATTACAGGCTGAAAAACAAAATGCTAAAGAATTAGTGCAGTATGATGAATTAGACTCACAAGAGCTAAACTTACTTGTGATGATCTTTGATAAAGCAATCGTTGTCAATGAAGTGGTGAATGATAAGACCACGGAAGCAATGAAAGAGAGCGCAAAAAACAATGTGCTTCCTGTGATGATTTATCAAGGTGAAATTATTGTACGTGAAGGAGAACAGATTGATTCTAAAGCAATGGAGAAAATCAAGTTACTTGGATTAACCAATCAATCGACGTCAACATCTCCCTTACTATCTATGATTTTAGCCATTTTATTACAGGCTATATTAGTGATTTATATTTTGCGCCATTCGCCAAGAGAATTACATGTAAAAAGTGTGACGCTATATGCAATAGCTATCACTGTCAGTGTGCTATTTATGAAGTTGTTATACTTGTTCCAAAAGGATAGTTTAAGTAATGTCTCACTACTATTTCCAGCGGCATTTGGCTCAGTTATTTTATACATGTTCTTAGATAAGCGATGGGGTTTACTAATGGGAATGTTTCAAGCCATTTTTTCTATTTTTATTTTCTATAATTTGGCTGGGACAACTTCACTGTTAGTTATTTCATTATTCTATATGTTTTCTGCATTTGTTTCGACCTTTTTAGTTAATAAACGAATAGGAGCACAGTTAAAAGAAGCTTTCTTTTTACTTATTATCATGCCTATTCTGTTTATGGCAGTATTAGTTATTTATCAAGGATTTAATATTGGTGATAGTCGTTCTATTACTACGCTGTTTATTTCAACAGGTAGTGGGTTATTCTCGTTTATCTTATCCATTGGTTTATACCCATACATTGAACTTCTTTTAACAGATGATAGTGTGATTGTTTTAAACGAGTTAAGTAATCCAAATCAACCATTGTTGAAACAATTGTTGGAAGAAGCACCAGGAACATATCATCATAGTATGATGGTAGCTAGTTTAAGTGCAAATGCTGTGGCGCAAATTGGTGGTAATTCACTCTTAACTCGCGTGGCTAGTTATTATCATGATGTTGGAAAAATAAAACACGCGAACTTTTTCGTTGAAAATTTACCAGATGGCGCAGAAAATCCTCATAATTTCTTGTTACCATCAGATAGTAAAGAAATTATATTCAGTCATGTGACAGATGGTGTGAAAATTTTAAAAGAAGCCGGTATGCCACAATTTGTCATTGATGTATGTCAACAACACCATGGAACCACGTTGATGA
Organism: Vagococcus sp. JNUCC 83; assembly: GCF_053667615.1. Classification (NCBI taxonomy): domain Bacteria; kingdom Bacillati; phylum Bacillota; class Bacilli; order Lactobacillales; family Enterococcaceae; genus Vagococcus; species Vagococcus sp. JNUCC 83. The sequence continues at coordinate 776,572 of NZ_CM132204.1, forward strand.
AATATTTCTTTATTAAAGAGCAGGAAAGAAACCCAGAAACAACTGAAGAAGCCTTTAGATATCCCGGACCAAAACCACAATCACGTGAAGCCGGAGTCATAAATATTGCAGATAGTGCTGAAGCGGCTGTTAGAGCGATGGATCATCCAACAAATGATAAGATTAAGGAATTTGTTCATAATTTAATTCAATCACGATTGGAAGATGGTCAGTTAAATGAATCAGGCCTAACACTTGATGAAATTGCGATTATTGAGAAATCACTAGTAGATGGCTTGTGTTCAACCTTCCATTCTCGTATTAAATATCCGAAAATGAAATCAGAAGCAGAAAAAATGAAGCAAGAACAAGAAGAAAGAAGGATTTAACTTATGGACTTGGTACTCCTAGATAAAACAGAGTCACTTTCACAAAATCAACTAGACTTTGTGTCAAATATTGTTGAATTTGCAGCAAAAAATGATGCGATACAATTACCTGAAAATACTGAAATGTCAATTACTTTTGTTGATGATGAAGAAATTCATCAAATAAACAAAGAACATCGTCAAAAAGATCGTCCGACTGATGTTATCAGTTTTGCATTAGAAGAAGATGATTTATCTGGTTTTGAATTTGATTTGGAAGAGCTTGGATTACCAAGAAATATCGGTGATTTGTTTATTTCAGTTGATCGAACCAAAGAACAGGCGCAAGAATACAATCATTCATTTGATAGAGAACTTGGATTTTTGGTAGTACACGGATTTCTTCATTTAAATGGCTATGATCACATGAACGAAGAAGATGAGAAAGAGATGTTTGACTTACAAAGAAAGATATTGGATGATTATGGCTTGGAACGATAAGCAAACGGAAAAAAACAGATGTTTTCTTCAATCAGTTGTTCATGCGTTAAATGGGTTCAAAACTGTTGTCAAAGAAGAAAGAAACATGACATACCATTTACTTTTAGGAAGTGGAGCAATTATCTTAGGGTTATTATGTCATCTTTCTTTAAACGAATGGGTATGGCTAGTTTTTGCTATTGTCTTAGTCTTAATGGCTGAAATGATTAATACAGCCTTTGAAGTGTTAGTTGACTTGGTGACAGAAAAAACGTATCATCCATTAGCTAAAAAAGTGAAAGACATGGCTGCGGGAATGGTTCTTATTAGTGCTTTTTTCGCTGTGTTTGTTGGAAGTATCGTATTTTTACCAAAAATAATAGAATGGATTAGGTAATAAGAAAGGACAGTATACATGTCAGAACAAAATTTTAAATCAGGGTTTGTCGCTATTGTTGGGCGACCAAATGTTGGAAAATCAACATTATTAAACAGAATAGTGGCTCAAAAAATTGCTATTATGAGTAATAAAGCTCAAACAACGCGAAATAAAATTCAAGGAATCTATACAACAAAAGAAGCACAAATTGTTTTTATCGACACACCAGGAATTCATAAGCCTAAAAATAAATTAGGTGACTTTATGGTGGAAACAGCTTATAGTGCGTTACGAGAAGTGGATGCTATTTTATTTATGGTAAGTGCAGATATGCCAAGAGGTCGTGGAGATGATTTTATCATTGAGCGTTTAAAAAAAGCTGATGCACCAGTGTATTTAGTCATTAATAAGATTGATACTGTTCATCCAGATGACTTATTACCAATTATTGATGATTATCGTCAAGAATTAGACTTCAAAGAAATAGTACCGATTTCTGCAACAGAAGGAAATAATGTGGAGCGACTACTTGAAACGTTGGTGAATGATATGCCAGAAGGTCCTCAGTTTTTCCCAGAGGATCAAGTAACCGATCATCCAGAATACTTTATTGTGTCAGAACTTATTCGTGAAAAAGTATTGCAGTTAACAGAACAAGAAGTACCCCATTCTGTTGCAGTAGTAACAGAAAGTATGAAACGTGATGATCATGACAAAATCCACATTCAAGCAACAATTATCGTCGAACGAGATAGCCAAAAAGGGATTATTATTGGTAAAGGCGGTAAAATGCTTAAAAATATTGGAACAAAAAGTCGTAAAGATATCGAGAATTTATTAGGCGATAAAGTCTTTTTAGAACTTTGGGTAAAAGTTCAAAAAAATTGGCGAGACAAACGTCGTGATTTACAAAATTACGGCTATAGAGAAACAGATTATTAAACATGGATGTTTCCATGTTTTTTATTCTTTAAGGAGGTGCTGTGGTGAGAGGTCCGCAAGAAGTAAATGGGCTAGTTTTATTTTCTAGGAATTACCGTGAAAGTGATAAATTAGTAAAAATATTTACGGAATCTAGTGGAAAACGAATGTTTTTTGTCCGTCATGCGAATAAAAAGAATAGTCAAATCAACTCAGCTGTTCAACCCTTTACTATGGCAACTTATATTGGTGATTTAAAAGATGAGGGGCTGTCATTTTTAAATTCAGCCAAGGATATTCACCCATTTTTTTCGATTCAACAAGATATTTTTTTGTCAGCTTATGCGACATATATTCTTAATTTAAGTGATGCTGCGATTGATGATAATGTATATGACCCTTTCTTATTTGGTTTTTTAAAAGATTCTTTGACCCTTATTGATGAAGGTTATGACGCAGAAATTATCACTAATATTTTTGAAATTCAACTCCTTCAACGATTTGGCATACAACTTAATTTTACGTCGTGCGCCATTTGTGGGAGCCAAGAAGAGCCTTTTGATTTTTCTGATAAATATCATGGTGTCTTGTGCCAAAAACATTGGTTGATGGATGAACGACGATTTCATTATTCTCCAAGAGCGTTGCATTTTATCAGATTGTTTAATCATATCAGCTTTGAGCAGATAAAAAGTATTAATTTATCTGATAAGACAAAGCAACAAATAAGACAAGTGATTGATTCAATCTATGAAGAGTATGTGGGAATACATCTAAAAAGCAAGAAATTTATTGATGACATGCAAAATTGGCAAGAATTGATTCCAAAACGAGAAAACAAAATTGACAAACAAGACAATACCCATTAAAATAAAGACAACTTATATAGACACGTTGAAAGAACTAAGTAGAAATGTATTGACTAAATGAAGCGAATTTGGGGTAGTGTGAGCCAAGTATTAGTAAACATTTTGAAGGCACTCTGGAGTGTTTGAAATGAAGCTGCCGTGAAAACGGAAGTAGGGTGGAACCGCGAATAGTCGTCCCTATGTTTGATAGATTATTATCAAGCATAGGGGCTTTTTATTATATAAAAAATAGGAGGAGAAACAATGAGTCAAAAATTAACCATACAAGAAATGATTTTAGCTCTACAAAATTATTGGTCAAATCAAGGTTGTATGTTGATGCAAGCATACGATACGGAAAAAGGGGCCGGTACAATGAGTCCGTATACGTTTTTACGTGCGATTGGACCTGAACCTTGGAATGCAGCATATGTTGAACCATCACGTCGACCAGCTGATGGCCGATATGGAGATAATCCAAATCGTTTGTACCAACATCATCAATTTCAAGTAGTGATGAAACCTTCACCAGAAAACATCCAAGAATTATATTTAGATAGTCTAAAGGTATTGGGGATTGACCCATTGCAACACGATATTCGTTTTGTTGAAGATAACTGGGAAAATCCATCAATGGGTTGTGCTGGATTAGGTTGGGAAGTTTGGTTAGATGGCATGGAAATCACTCAGTTTACTTATTTCCAACAAGTGGGTGGATTAGAATGTAAACCTGTCACATCAGAAATTACATATGGATTGGAACGTTTGGCTTCTTATATTCAAGAAGTTGAGAGTGTGTATGAGTTAGAATGGACAAAAGGCGTTAAATATGGCGAAATTTTTGTTCAGCCAGAATATGAACATTCAGTTTATTCATTTGAACAAAGTGACCAAGATTTATTATTATCGTTGTTTAATAGTTATGAGAAGGAAGCAAAACGTGCGATAGAATTAGGTTTGATTCACCCTGCTTATGATTATGTTTTAAAATGTAGTCATATGTTTAACTTACTTGATGCTAGAGGTGCAGTGTCTGTTACTGAAAGAGCTGGATACTTAGCGAGAATTCGTAATATGGCACGTGCATTGGCTAAGGGTTTTGTTGAAGAACGTGAAAAATTAGGATTCCCATTATTAAAAGGATCAGTGGAGGGGGATAACCATGAGTAAACAATTTTTATTAGAAGTAGGACTAGAAGAAGTACCTGCTCATTTAGTAACACCAACATCAAAACAATTTGCTAAAAAAGCGGCAGATTATTTAAATGAAAACCGTGTATCGTTTGACAATATAGAAGTATTTTCTACGCCAAGACGTTTTGCGATTCGTGTTAATGGGCTAGCTGATAAACAAGAAAATATCGAAGAAAAAGCAAAAGGTCCTGCAAAAAAAATTGCACAAGATGCTGATGGCAATTGGACAAAAGCAGCAATAGGTTTTGCAAAAGGTCAAGGTGCCACAACAGAGGATTTATATTTTGAAACAATTAAAGATGTTGAGTATGTCTTTGTTGATAAATTTATTGAAGGACAATCTGTAGAAACTATCTTACCAGGGTTAACTGATGTTGCAGCACACCTAACATTTCCGATTAGTATGACATGGGGAGAAGGGAACTACCGCTTTATCCGTCCAGTACATTGGTTAGTGGCGTTACTTGAAGATAAAATTATCCCTATGTCATTGTTTGGCATCAATAGTTCAAACACATCTCGTGGACATCGTTTCTTAGGAAAAGTTGCGACAATTAATCACTCATCTGATTACGAAACATCTTTAGAAGAGCAATTTGTTATTGTGAATCCTGTGATTCGTCAAGATAAAATTAGTAAACAAATTATAGAGATTGAAGAAGCAAACCAATGGATGATTCCACAAGATGCTGATTTATTAGAAGAGGTTGTTAATTTAGTTGAATACCCTACTGTATTTGTGGGGGATTTCCAAGAAAATTATTTATCTTTACCGTCAGAAGTGTTGATTACATCAATGAAAGAACATCAACGTTATTTTGAAGTATTGGATAATGAGGGTCAATTATTAAATCATTTTGTGTCTGTTAGAAATGGAAACTCTGATTATATTGACAATGTTATAAAAGGAAACGAAAAAGTACTTCAAGCTCGTTTAGAAGATGCGGAGTTTTTCTATGAAGAAGATTTAAAATCATCTATTGAAGATTATGTGCAAAAATTAAAATCAGTGACATTCCATGAAAAAATTGGTTCAATGTATGAAAAAATGCAGCGTGTATCAGCTATTTCTAAGTTAATCGGAACATCTGTTGGATTGAGTGATGCAGAGATGAACGATTTAAAACGTGCCGCACAAATTTATAAATTTGATTTAGTGACATTAATGGTCGATGAATTTCCAGAATTACAAGGAATTATTGGAGAAAAATACGCTAAATTAAAAGGTGAAAGTGACGGTGTTGCGACAGCGATTCGTGAACACTATTTGCCAAAATCAAGTGATGGGGAGTTGCCTGAAACAAACGTAGGAGCTGTGTTAGCTATCGCAGATAAGTCTGACACTTTATTATCTTTCTTTGCAGTTGGTTTAATGCCTAAAGGATCTAATGACCCATACGCGCTAAGAAGACAAGCTTATGGCATCATTCGCATCATTGAAGCCAAAGGTTGGGATTTCCCGATTGTCCGATTACAACAACAAATGAAAGAATTAATCAATAATGATAGTGAACGATTTGGTTTAAGTATTGATTCAGATGATGACGTATTAACAGAATTTATTAAAGGTCGTATGAAACAATGGTTTGGTGGGAAACACATTCGCCACGATATTATTGAAGCGGTATTAGAAAGTCGACAAGAAAACTTGCATACTATGTTTGAAACAGCAGATATACTTGTTAATCATGCCCAAGAAAATGACTTTAGACCAACAATAGAATCATTAACTCGTGTAATTAATTTATCTAATAAGGCTGAAGATGAAGAAATCGGTATTGTTGATCCTGAATTGTTTGAAAATGAATCAGAGAAAAAATTATATGATGCCATTCTTTCAGTTTCTGAAAAAGTTGGTGACTTGACACTTAATGAATTGTATGAAGAGTTACGCAACTTAAATCCATTGATTGAAGCATATTTTGAAGACACAATGGTCATGGCAGAAGATGAAGCTGTTAGAAATAATCGTTTGAATCAATTAAAAATTATTGCTAATATCGCTTTGTCATTTGCTAGTTTAGATCGTTTAATTGTGAAATAGAAAAAGAGTGGGACTTGTAGTGCACCCCAAAAGTTAGACCAAAAAATCTAACTTTTGGGGTGTTTTTTTGTATGTTTTGAAAACTACCTGTTATACGGGTGGTTTTTTCAAAACATACAAAAAAGGAGTAGATTTCTCTACTCCAAAAAGTATAATTTTTAGGGCTCACTACAGTTCCCTTTATTTCTCCAATTAATTATATTTATCGTTTGCTATTTGTTGTTTTACTAAATGATTTCCATGCATCTTTATAGTTCGCATCGGTACCACCAATACCGAATTTAAATGTGCTGTCTTTTGCTCCGTCTGTGGCGTATAGACTGTCAACTTCTTTTGCCCCCTTTAAATTTATTTGTTGGTTATCAACTTTAACTGTTCCAACTTTTTCACCAGTAAATTCGACAACTTTTTCTTTCTTAACAGAAGAATCAAGTGTGAATTTTTCATTAGCTTTAAAAATATCAGGGTTTCTTTGGTAAACATAGTTAGTCATATAAGACCAGTAAACCATGTTTTGTTTATTCCAAGTTGAATTCATTTTTGTATTATCATCATAACCAATCCAACTGCTCATTGTAACACCAGGAGTTGAAGCCGTAAACCAATAATCTTTTTCTAATTCGGATGTTCCTGTTTTTCCAACCCAGTCTGCTCGTGCAAGTGTTGGGTTAACAGATTGTAAAGCTTCTTGTGCTGGTTTCCCTGTTCCGCTTTTTAAAACATCTCTCATCATATCATTCATAATGGAGGCTGTAGCTGGTTTAAAGACTTGGGTTGGTTCTTTAGTATGCTCATAAACAGTTTCGCCTTTTTCATTCGTGATTTTTTCAATGGAGTATCCTTTGTTGTACTCACCTTTGTTAGCTAATGTTGCATAAGCTTCGGTTTCTTCTAAGACAGTTAAACCGTAGTCCGTTCCTCCTAAAGGAATAGATTCTCGGTAAAATTCATCCGGATTTAGTCCAATATTCATTTTGTCAAAGTATTGTTTTGGATCGACATGTTCTAACATATCTTTGTATAAGTTAACTACTGGTATGTTAAGCGACCATTTTAACGATTCTCTGACGGATTTAAAGGAGTTACTTCCTGTGTCAGAATAATTTTTCACTTCTTGACCATTTTTATATTTTAATGGATAATCCGATAATTTTGATTCGGAACCAATGATTCCATTATCAATCGCAGGCGCATAAGCTAATATTGGTTTCATCGTAGAACCAGGAGAACGTCTTGTTTGGAATGCATGGTTATTTTGGTTTTGACTATAATCCCGACCGCCAATAAATCCGTAAATTCTTCCAGTTTGATTGTCCATTAGCACGCTACCGGTTTCAAGTAACTTTCCACTACCATCATCTAGTAGGTAGCCAAAGTTAGCGACGGCATCTTGCATAGCATCATGAGTGTTTTTGTCGATGGTAGAGTGAATGGTATAACCAGAACGACTAATATCTTTTTTTGCCCGTTCAAAGTATTGGTTAAATAGTTCATTGGAAGCATCGATATCTTCTTTTGAGTAACCATCAGCTTCGTAGTAATTTGGCATTAAGACACGTGCAGCTTCATCATATAAGTAAGTATATAAAAATCCATTTTCTGTATCTACTTTAGGACTTGGTGCAATAAAATCTTTTGTTAAATCATAATTTTTTGCAGCTTCATATTCTTCTTTTGTAATGATTTTTTCACGATACATGTTAAATAAAACGTCATTTTTCCTAGTTAATCCAGGTGTTAAATCTTCTTTCAACTGGGCATCGTTAGTGTAGGGTGAATATTCAATCGGACTTTGAGGTAGTCCGGCTAAAAAGGCGGCTTGCGGCAAAGTTACCTCACTGGCATGCACACCAAAAATTCCCAGAGCTGCTTCTTCAATGCCAGCGATATTTTCACCATGATTATTTCGACCAAACGGCGACACATTAAGGTAAGCACTTAATATGTCATCTTTTGACATAAATTTTTCAGTTTTGAGAGCCAACATAATCTCTGATACTTTTCTTCTATAAGATGTTTCATTTGTCAGCACTTGTTGTTTGACTAATTGCTGAGTGATAGTAGACCCACCAGATTTACTTCCAATACCAATTACATCAGATAAGGTTGCTCTAGCAATTGCCTTTGGGACAATACCATGATGTTGATAAAAGTTTTCATCTTCTGTTGATACGAGGGCTTCTTTAATAAAGTTTGAGATATTATCTGATGTTACGTTTGTTCTAATCAAGTCAGATTTTATGACTGAGATGAGCGAACCATCTGCATAGGTTATGCTGGATTGTTGATCTAAATCAGAAATTTTTTTTGTTAAATCTTCTTTATCAGGAACGTCAACAGTTTTGGCTAGGGATGCAAAATAGCCAATACCAGTTCCGATGCCAAGTGTACCTACTGCTAGGATAATAATAATGGCTACTATAAACAATGACCGTAACACTCTGTATGTAACATTGACGACAAAGGGCCAATGATGCTGTGTTTCGGTTGAACTTATTTGATTTTCTTCCTCAATTGGACCATCAAACTTATTGTCCTCATTCAATTTATCACCTCATCTAAAATAATGTGCTCAATTATATTATTTTACAATTATTTATTATACTTAGTCAAATTGTTTTATTTTTCAATGATAAAAATGGTATTTTCATCTTTCTTTTATGAATTGAATAGGTTAAGATTAAAGATGAATAAAAATAAGGAGGAACTAATATGACAACGAGTTTTTTATCAGAATTAAAGGATCGTGGTCTGGTCTATCAAATGACTGACGAAAAAGCATTAGAAAAATTATTGAATGAAGAGTCTGTTAAGTTGTATATTGGTTTTGATCCGACAGCAGATAGTTTACACATCGGTCATTTATTACCAGTATTAACGTTAAAACGATTTCAAGAAAGAGGACATGTTCCTGTAGCACTTGTCGGTGGAGGAACAGGAATGATTGGAGATCCGTCATTTAAAGATGCTGAACGCAGTTTAAACTCTACAGAAATTGTCCAATCTTGGGCAAATAGTCTAAAAAATCAATTATCTCGTTTTATTAATTTTGAGGATAATATTAATCCAGCAATTTTAGCGAACAATGCTGATTGGTTAACAAATATAACTATGATTGATTTCTTAAGAGATGTTGGTAAAAACTTTACAATTAATTATATGATGAGTAAAGAGAGTGTGAAACGTCGTATTGAAACTGGAATTTCTTATACAGAATTTGCTTACCAATTACTTCAAGCATATGATTTCTTAAAATTATATGAGACTGAAGGCGTAAAACTTCAATTAGGTGGTAGTGATCAGTGGGGAAATATTACATCTGGAATTGAGTTGTTACGTCGTGAAAAAGAAGTCCAAGGATATGGTTTAACCATGCCATTAATTAAAAAAGCTGACGGAACAAAATTTGGTAAAACAGAAGGAAATGCTGTGTGGCTAGATGCTGATAAGACATCTCCATATGAATTTTACCAGTTTTGGTTGAATACAGATGATCGCGATGCCATTCAATTCTTAAAATATTTTACATTTTTATCATTAGATGAGATAGCTGAAATTGAAAAAGAATTTAATGAATCACCTCATGAAAGAGCGGCGCAAAAAGCTTTGGCTAAAGAAGTTACTATCTTAGTACATGGTGAGCAAGCGTATGAACAAGCTGTCAAAATTTCCAAAGCATTGTTTAGTGGAGACATCAAAGAATTGACTGGTGAGGAAATTAAACAAGGATTTAAAGATGTTCCTAGTTATGAAGTAACAACTAGTGATGATTTAAATCTAGTGGAATTACTTGTGAATTCTGGAATTGAATCATCAAAACGTCAAGCACGTGAAGATGTGCAGAATGGTGCTATTTATATTAATGGTGACAGAATTCAAGAATTAGATTATGTATTATCTGATCAAGATAAAATTGAGAATGAATTTATTGTTGTCCGACGTGGAAAGAAAAAATATTTTCTTTTAAAATTTTAAGTAATTTTCGTCAATAGTGTCTTCATTTAACTTAAGAAAAAATGATGGTAAACATCTTTTTTTCTTAAGTTTTTTCTTTTTTTAACTAGATAATATAGAGAGAATAATGATAAATAAGTACTTCATTATTTTATTTAATAATCTTTATTAAATAAAATGTTTTAAAAAAAACATTCATTTTAATAAAGTTTTCAGAAATTTTCATTTAAGAAACCTTTACAACTATAAAGTTTTGAGTATATAATTAATTCTTAATAGAAATAAATTAGTTTTTAATGAGAAATGATGGTTATTTATCATCATGATGTAAGAAAGGAGTTTTAACAATGATTACATTTAAAAATGTAGAAAAATATTACGGGGAGTTTCATGCGTTAAAAGATATTAATTTAACCATAGAGACAGGCGAAGTGGTTGTTGTATTAGGTCCTTCAGGATCAGGGAAAAGTACGATGTTACGTTGTATCAATGCGTTAGAGGAAATCACTACAGGTGAATTGATTGTAGACGGGACAAATATTTTTGATCCAAAAACTAATTTAAATGAGGTAAGAAAGAACTTAGGGATGGTATTTCAGTCTTTTAATTTATATGCCAATATGACCGTGCTAGAAAATGTCACTCTAGCACCAATTAAAGTATTAGGCTTAGATAAACAATCGGCTAATGAACGAGCAGAAAAGTTATTAAAACGTGTGGGGATGTTTGATAAAAAAGACTCTTATCCATCCCAACTATCAGGTGGTCAACAACAACGTGTGGCGATTGCTAGAAGTTTAGCTATGACACCTGATTACATGTTATTTGATGAACCAACGTCAGCACTTGACCCAGAGATGGTAGGAGAAGTGTTAGATGTTATGAAATCATTAGCAAAAGATTCTGGTATGACGATGGTTGTCGTGACTCATGAGATGGGATTTGCTAGAGAAGTAGCTGATCGAGTGATATTTATGGCTGATGGCGAAATTTTAGAAGACCGTGAGTCAGAAGCTTTCTTTGATGATCCTAAAGATGAGAGAGCAAAACAGTTTTTAAGTAAAATTATTAGTCATTAGGAGGAAAGGCGTATGAAAAGAAAGTACGGTGTTTACATTATGTCAGTCTTCCTTGCATTTATTTTTTTACTTGGAGGATGCGGGGCTAAGAGTGTCTCTGAAATGAATGTATTAGATAAGATTAAAGAAAAAGATAAAATGGTTTGGGGTGTGAAATACGATACCAAGCTTTTCGGTTTGATGAATATTGAGAAAAGAGAAGTTGAGGGATTTGATATTGATATTGCAAAAGAAATCACTAAACGTTTATTAGGTGATGAGAAAAAAGCTGAATTTGTTGAGGTAACCTCAAAAACAAGAATCCCATTACTAAAAAATGGAAACATTGATGCCATTATAGCAACTATGACTATTAGTGATGAACGGAAAAAACAGGTTGATTTCTCTGATGTTTATTTTGATGCTGGACAATCATTACTCGTAAAAAAAGGGAGTGACATAAAAAGCGTCGATGATTTAACAAAAGATAAAATAGTCTTAGCTGTAAAAGGTTCAACTTCTGCCATTAATGTGAAGAAAAAAGCGCCAGATGTCAAAGTATTAGAGTTAGAAAACTATGCTGAAGCGTTCACTGCTCTTCAATCAGGACAAGGAGATGCAATGACCACGGACAATAGTATACTTTTAGGGATGGCTTCAGAGAATCCTGATTACGAGCTAGTCGGTGGTAATTTTACCAAAGAGCCATATGGTATTGCGTTTAATAAGGGTCAAACACAACTTGTTAAAGAAGTTAATAGTATCTTAGCAGACATGCATCAAGATGGGACATACGACAAAATTTATAAAAAATGGATTAAAGACTAACAGGCAAAGGAGATGAGAACATGTTAGAAATTTGGAATAACTACCATCAAGATATTTTAGCTGGATTAAAAGTCACGCTGACAGCTAGTATTATTGCATTGATATGTAGTTTGATTATTGGGACGATTATGGCGATGCTACAAGTTTCCACTAAAAAATGGGTTAAAAAAATAGGAAATATATATGTTAACTTTTTTCGGAATATTCCCCTATTGATCGTCGTGATGTTTTTCTTCGTTGTTTTACCTTTATATGGGTTTAAATTTGATGGCATTACTTCAGGGACAATTGGTTTAACTCTTTATACGTCAGCTTTTATTGCAGACACTGTTAGATCTGGTATAGAAGCTGTATCAAAGGGACAAAAAGAAGCGGGAATGTCACAAGGACTTAGTTACATTCAAATCATGTTTTACATCGTGTTGCCTCAAGCATTTAAAATTTCGCTACCGTCATTAGGAAATCAGTTTATCAACCTAGTAAAAAATTCATCTATACTAGCTATGGTTACCGGAGCAGACTTAATGTATGCTGGAGATTTAATTGCTAGCACAACATTTAATACACTAGGAACATATACACTGATTGGTTTAATTTATTTATTAATGACCATGCCTTTATCTTACTTGATGAGATATATTGAAACACGAGTTGCAACAAACTAAAAAGGAGTGAATCACATGAATTTTGCTCAAGCATTAACGTTACCAAATTTAAGATTTATTTTTGATGGCTTGCTTGTCACAATCGAGGTAGCCGTCATTTCGATTATACTGAGTTTTATCATTGGTGGTATTTTAGGGGTCATTCGTTTTTTGAGAATCCCCTTCCTGTCAAAAATCGTTGGTTTGATTGTTGATATTATTAGAAATTTACCTCTATTATTAATCATTTTCTTTACTTATTTTGCGCTACCACAAATCGGTATACAGTTTAGTATTTTTTGGTCAGCTGTTGTTGCCTTAACGATATTTGAGTCTGCGATGTTGTCAGAAATTATTCGTGGAGGAATTGAAGCTGTACCTAAAGGTCAAATGGAAGCTGGGCGTTCAACTGGTCTTAACATTATTCAAACAATGTACTATATTGTGTTGCCGCAAGGAATAAAGTTAATGGTGCCGCCGCTTGTTAGTCAATTTGTATCATTAATTCGTGATACATCACTTGCTGTAGTGATATCATTGCCTGAGCTGACACATAATTCTAAAATTATTTACGCTCAGTACCCAAGCACTGTTTTAGTGATGTTTATTGTGATGACCGTTTGTTATTTTGTTATTTGTTATTCATTGTCAAGTTTTGCAAAACGGTTTGAATTAAATTATCAAAAATAATCGGACAATTGTGTTCGGTTATTTTTTTAGGCAATTATCTTGTAGTCGATTAAATAAAACGCTACAATTTATAAAGTAAGTTAATAGGAAATGAGGAATTATGTTATGTTATTAGGGTCTCACGTGAGTATGAGTGGCAAAGAGATGTTACTTGGTTCAGCAAAACAGTCAGTAGAGTACGGGGCATCGACATTTATGATTTATACAGGTGCACCTCAAAATACACGAAGAAAGCCAGTTGAAGAGTTAAACATTGAAGCAGGACAAGCATTTATGGTTGATAATAATTTAGATGTGGCTAAAATAGTGGTTCACGCACCATATATTATTAATCTTGGTAATACAACTAAACCGCAAAATTTTGGCTTTGCGGTAGATTTTCTGCGTCAAGAAATTGAGCGAGTTTCTGCTATTGGTGCAACACAAATAACGATGCACCCTGGCGCCCACGTTGGTGCTGGAGTTGATGCTGGGATTAACCAAATCATTAGAGGGCTAAATGAAGTACTGACATCAGATCAAACACCACAAATCGCTTTAGAAACCATGGCAGGTAAAGGAACTGAAATTGGCCGTTCATTTGAAGAAATTGCGCGAATTATTGATGGGGTGACACATAATGAAAAATTATCAGTCACACTTGATACTTGTCATATTAATGATGCTGGATACAATGTTCGTGAAGATTTTGATGGTGTGCTAGCAGAGTTTGACAAAATCATAGGATTGGATAGATTAAAAGTGATTCATGTGAATGATTCTAAAAATGATCAAGGTTCTCATAAAGATCGCCATGCTAATATCGGGTTTGGGACTATTGGTTTTGACGCATTAAATTATGTGGTTCATCATGATCAATTAAAAGAATTACCTAAGATTTTGGAAACACCTTTTGTTGGTGATGATAAGAAAACAGCTAAAGCACCATACTACCATGAGATAAAAATGTTGAAAGAAGGAAAATTTAATCCTAATTTACTCATAGATATTGAAAATAATGCCTAATTTTGTTAAAAGACTCTTTTCATTAGCGTTGTTTTCTAGTACAATTACATATTGTGGAGTAGATTAATTGGAGGAAGGAGCGTCGAAAAGATGAATACTGGATTAGCTATTTTATTCATTATTATTGCCCTATTATTAGGAGCAGTCGGTGGATTCTTTTTAGCAAAGAAAACATTTGAAGATCAATTACAGAAAAATCCTCCCGTTAATGAGGATATGTTGCGTATGATGATGTCACAGATGGGACAAAAACCATCAGAGAAAAAAATACGTCAAATGATGCAAAACATGACAGCACAAAATAACAAAAAGAAAAAATAAGTTGTTTTGTTTTGGAATGAATAAAAACATAAAAAACGGGTGCTTTTTCGCACCTGTTTTTTTTATGGAAAAAAGGAGTGACTAACTTGAGCGTTTTTAAAAAACTAGCTTGGTTTTTCAAAGAGGAAAAGAAAAACTACATTATTGGTGTAGGGGCATTAATTTTAGTGGCTATTATTCAATTATTACCACCAAGAGTGATAGGGATAGTGGTCGATTCAATTGCTGACAAAACATTAACAAAACAGAAATTATTATTTTGGGTAAGTTTATTGGTTGTTGCAGCGATTGTTGTTTATTTATTACGTTATGTCTGGAGGACGCATATATGGGGCGGTGCAGCTCGACTAGAAAAAAGAATGAGAAAAAGATTGTTTCATCACTTCACTAAAATGGATCAAACGTTTTATCAACGCTATCGTACAGGAGATTTGATGGCACACGCTACAAATGATTTGAATGCTATCCAAAACGTCGCAGGTGGTGGGATTTTAACTTTTGCGGATGCATTTATTACTGGGGCAATTACAGTAATCGCAATGATAATTTTTATTGATTGGCGTTTGACATTACTTGCTTTACTACCATTCCCTTTACTAGCAGTATTGTCTAGTAAACTTGGCGATAAATTGCATGGAGCATTTAAAGAGTCGCAAGATGCTTTTTCTCGTTTAAATGATAAAACACAAGAGACAATTACTGGTATTAAAGTCATTAAAACATTTGGTCAAGAAAAAGAAGAAATAGAAGATTTTAAAGAAAAAGTTGATTATTCGGTTAGAAAGAATAATCGTGTGAACTTTTTGGATGCTTTATTTGATCCATTAATTACTATTATAATTGGGTTAAGTTATATTATCTCGATTTCATTAGGTGGGTATTTAGTTAAAACAGGTAGTATTTCTATTGGTCAATTAATCTCATTCTTTAATTATATTGGGATGTTGGTTTGGCCGATGTTCGCAATAGGTCGTTTCTTTAACATACTACAACGCGGTAATGCAAGTTATGACCGCGTGAACGAATTATTAAGTGAAAAGTCAGCGATTGTGGAAATGAAAACAGGGGTACAGGAACCAGCAAAAGGAGATATTCATTACCATATTGAGTCATTTAATTACCCAGAGGATGAGACAGTTGCCTTAGAAAATATTGATTTTACATTGCATGAAGGAGATACTCTAGGCATTGTTGGGAAAACAGGTGCAGGTAAAACGACATTATTGAAACTTTTAATGCGTGAATACGATGATTATAATGGCGAAATATTATTTGGTGATAATAAAATTCAGCATTATACACTAGATGCTTTATTGCATTCTATTGGTTATGTTCCGCAAGATCATTTTCTTTTCTCAATGACAGTAAGAGACAACATTCGATTTGGTCGCCCAAAAGCAACGCAAGAATTAGTCGAAAAAATTGCTAAACAAGCAGCTGTTCATGAGGATATTTTAGGTTTTTCTAAAGGATATGACACAATGGTTGGTGAGCGTGGTGTTTCTTTATCAGGGGGACAAAAGCAACGTATATCAATTGCCAGAGCTTTACTGACAGAGCCAGAGTTACTGATTTTGGACGACGCTTTATCAGCAGTTGATGCAAAGACGGAAGAACTTATTCTATCTGGTTTAAAAGAAACAAGACAAAATAAAACGACAATCATTACGACACACAGATTAAGTAGTGTGAAACATGCGAAAGAAATTATCGTGATCGACGAAGGAAAAATTATTGAGCGTGGCACACATAGTGAATTGATTGCCTTAAATGGTTGGTACAAGAGAATGTACGACCATCAACAACTGGAACAAAAAATAGAAGGGGGGATAAGTTAATGGAAGAAGAGCAATCAGCATGGTCCAAATCATTTACGATGAAAGAACAAAAAGATATCGTCAAACGATTGATATCTTTTGCAAAACCGTTTCGGAAATACTTTTATGGCTCTTTAATTTTTGCTGTATTACTTGCAGTAGTTAATATTATCTTGCCTAAAATCTTACAGGTTTTTATGGATAATCATTTAACTGATACAAACGTTGCAACCAAAACGATTCTTTATTTTGCTGGTCTATACGGATTAGGAACATTGTTTAAAGCCATTGTTTGGTTTGGCCAGTGGATTTTATATTACAAAGGGTCATTGCAAACATATCAATCCATTCGAGTAAAATTATTTTCTAAATTACAAACAATGGGGATGCGTTATTTTGACCAAACACCAGCAGGATCGATTGTTTCTCGTGTAACCAACGATACAGAGACGTTATTTGATTTTTGGTTAGTGTTCTTAATGGTATTATCAGCTTTATTTGGTATTGTTGCTTCATTTATTGCGATGGCGACGATTAATATTCAATTAATGTTTGCTTGTTTATTATTTTTCCCAATACTTCTTATAATTATTTGGTATTATCAAAAATTTAGTTCTAAAATTTACCGTGGCATGCGCGAGAGATTAAGTCAACTCAATACGAAATTAAATGAGTCCATTTCAGGTATGCAAATCGTTCAGTATTTTAGACAAGAAGATCGATTGGAAGAAGAATTTGAAGAAAATAATAATGATTACTTAAAAACAAAATATGCGATGATTCGTACAAATTCACTACTTCTTGCACCAATTATTAACTTATTATTTGCGTTGGCAACGGCAATGATACTAGCATTTTTTGGATTTAAGTCATTTAACTCGCTAGTTGAAGTCGGCATGATTTATGCGTTTATTTCATACGTGCAACAATTTTTTAATCCAATGACACAAATGATGGACTTTTTAAGTACGTTTCAAGATGGATTAGTGGCAGGTAGCCGAATCATGCGTATTATAGATCATGAAGAGTTAGTTCCTCAACAAAATGAAGGAGCTAACGCGACAATCACTAATGCAAAAATCGAATTTAGAAATGTGAGCTTTTCATACGATGGAAAAAATAATGTTTTAAATAATATTAGTTTTGTAGCCAACCCTGGTGAAACAGTGGCATTGGTTGGACATACTGGTAGTGGAAAAAGCTCCATTATTAATGTGTTAATGCGTTTTTACGAATTTTATGATGGTGAGATTTTAATTGATGATGTGAATATAAAAGATTACCCAATGGATGAATTGCGCGAGAAGATGGGGTTAGTATTACAAGATGCCTTTATGTTTTATGGTGATATTTCAAGTAATATTCGCCTATTAAATCAATCAATTACAGATGAACAAATTGTTCAGGCAGCAGAGTTTGTTCAGGCAGATAAATTTATAGAAACATTACCTAAAAAATATCATGCACCTGTATTAGAAGGGGGATCAAGTTTTTCATCGGGTCAGAGACAGTTGATCTCCTTTGCAAGAACGATTGTAACTGATCCAAAAATTCTTGTGTTAGATGAAGCAACAGCTAACATTGACACTGAAACTGAGACACTGATTCAAGAAGGACTTGAAAAAATGAGAAAAGGTCGCACAACGATTGCGATAGCTCATAGGCTATCAACTATCAAAGACGCAAACCTTATTTTAGTGCTTGAAAAAGGACACATTGTTGAAAAAGGAACACACGATGAGTTGATCCAAAAAGAAGGATTGTACTATGATATGTACCGATTACAAAATAATCAAATTTAACTTTGAACAGATGGTTAGGCCGATAATTGTGGTCTGCCATCTGTTTTTATTTAGACAACTAATAAATGTAGGAAGAAAGTTTAAATTATTTTTTACGAAAATATTAAATTTTAATGAATTTTATAATAAAGGATGATAAAATGATTAATAAGACAATTATTAAAAAGGGAGTGAAAAAGTGAACTTTTTTAAAAGAGCCTTATTGAGTATTCAAAGAAGAAAAGGGAAATCATTGATCTTATTTTTAGTTATATTTATTTTAGGAAACGTAATGGCAGGAGCGATAGCCATTCAACAGGCAACGAAAAACGTTGAAAATAATATCAAAACAAAACTTGGTGCCAATGCTACTGTATCGTTTAATTCAGATAAAATAAATGAGTTAGAAGAATCTGGTAAAGATTTTGATATTAAAGAACCAGATTCTAAAGTTTATAAAGAAATTGGTGAGTTAAAGCAAGTAAAATTTTATGACTATTCAATCATTGATATCATGCAGACTAAAAATATTAAAAATGTCGAGCCTTCTGATGGTAGTTATAGCCGAGCTTCTGAGGGAATGTATTCATTTAATATTAAAGGAGCTAGTCGTCCAGAATTAAGTGATGAACAATCGAAAAAAATTAATTTGGTAGATGGACGTAATTTTAAGGCAGATGAAATAAAAAAAGGGGCGGCTGTAGCGATTATTTCTGATAAAGTTGCCAAAGAAAATAATATACATGTTGGTGATAAAGTCGTATTTGACCGGCAAGTGGTCCATATCAGTCAAGGAAACTCTGGAGAATCTGGAGAAATGGCTACTGAAACGAAATCAAAAGATTATCCAATTGAAATTATTGGGTTATTTGGTGTAAAGGAATTAAATATTGACAAAGAAACAAATAATGACCAAAAAAATACCAATCAAAAGATGGACCAAACCATTGATTTATATGAAAGGTTAAATGTTATTTATTTACCGAATGATTACATTGAAAAAACACAAACAGAAATGTTGGAGTTCTCCTATGATAGCTTTCCTGATAATTACTTAGATGAAAATGAAAAAGTAATGGATAAAGAAACTGTTTTAAAAGAGTTTGCTTACAAATCTGTCCAAGCGACTTATGTGTTGAATAAACCAGAGGACGTTGAAGATTTTCGCTTGCTTGGAGATCAGATACTCAAAGATAATGAGTTAACCTATTATAAAATTGAAGCAAGTTCAGACCAATTTGACTCGATAGCTGGTCCCATTAAAGGCATGGCAAAAATTTCTCGTATTGTGTTAATTGTTTCTGTCATAGCATCAATTTTCATCATCACTTTGGTAACAATTCTATTTTTAAGAGATAGAAAGCATGAACTAGGTATTTATTTATCATTGGGTGAGCAACGCATAAAAGTTGTAGCACAGATTGCGATTGAAGTAGTATTGGTTGCATTAATAGCTATGACGCTATCAGTTTTTTCTGGTAATATGCTAGCACAAGGATTTTCTGATTCATTAATGGCCACAGAACAACCAGAGACCACAGATGAGAACATGGTAATGTATAATTATGGGAGTGCAATAAGTGATGTTAATGTCACAGAAGATGATGTTATTAGCGCATATGAAATTAAACTGACACCATCTTATATTGTTCTTTATTATGTGCTAGGACTAGTTGTTGTGTTGCTTTCAACTGTTGTTCCTCTTGTTTATATCATGAGGCTCAATCCGAAAAAAATTATGATGTAAAGGAGCCAAGTCATGTCAATATTAAAAGCCACTAAACTGAATTATTATTATCAAGATGGTGACACTCGCCGTTTTATTTTAAAAAATACAAATGTGTCATTTGAAAAAGGCAAATTCTATACGATTGTTGGTCAGTCTGGTTCTGGAAAAACCACTTTACTATCTTTACTTGCAGGATTAGATACACCACAAGAGGGTCGAATTTTTTACCAGAAAAAAAATATTGAAAAAATTGGCTATGATGAATATCGTAGAGATTATATCAGTATTATATTTCAGAATTATAATTTGATTCCATATTTAACTTCAGTCGAAAATGTAATGGTTCCAATGGCAATAACAACTAATAAAATACCAGAAAATCAAGAGGAAGTCGCAATCAATTTGTTGGATTATATGGGAATATCAAATGAAAAATCAAAACGATTGGTGACTCAATTATCAGGTGGAGAACAACAACGAGTGGCAATAGCACGAGCCTTATCAACGAATGTAGATGTTATCCTAGCTGATGAACCAACAGGTAATTTGGATGAAGAGATGGAACAAGAGATTGTGAATATATTTAAAATGCTAGCTCATAAACACAATAAATGTGTGATCGTAGTTACACACTCGCCTGAGATAGCCTTGCAATCGGATCACTCCTATCTTCTAAGAAAAGGAGCATTAAAAGAGAATGTCTGATTTTTTATCGAATTTTGATAGTGAGAACTATAAAAATATGTTAAATGAGAAAAAGAATAGAAAAGAATTATCATCAGGTGAAGAAAATGATACAACGTCAAAATCAGAACCATTAAGTGACTTCTCAAGATATGATGAGCAAGAGTTTGATGACGTAGATGATGTATTTCAAGAAGAAAAAACTTATTCAAATGATTCAAAAATAAAAGTTAAAAGAAAACGAAAAAAAAACAATAAGCAGCCAATTGACAGTATCCAATCAGATGGTTTGCCAGACCATGACGTAGAAATTGATCCTGACTATAAGAAAAAACAAATGAAACGTAGAGTTGTCATAGGTATATCAGTTGTTGTCTTATTATTAATTTTTTATGGGATTTATTATCAAATTACGCGAGTCGTTGTTCCAAATTTCTCTGACAAGACAGTGGTTGATGCAAAAAATTGGGCATCTGAAAATAACATTAAACCTGAAATTAAGCAAAAATATTCAACAAAAGTTGAAGCAAATGGCGTTATGAGTCAGTCTGTTTCACCTAATAAAAAAATAAAAAAAGGCTCAAAGTTAGTGTTTACAGTCAGTGAAGGGGCTGATCCGAAAGAGAAGATTAAGCTTCCAGAATTTGAAAAAATGTCTAAATCAGAGGTAGAACAATGGATCTCCAAAAATAAGGCTGAAAATGTGACCATTATTGAAGAATACAATGATAAAATTGAAAAAGGCAAATTTATTAAATTAGACTTTACTGATAAAGAAGTAAATAAAGATAATTATTTACGTCAAGATATTGCCAATGTCTATTTTTCAAAAGGAAAAGAAGTGTTTGAAAAAAATATCTCAGTTCCTAACTTTATTAAAAAGGCAAAATCAGATGTTGAAGATTGGGCAAAGAAAAACGAAATAAAAGTTGAGTACAAAGAAGTTGACTCTGATAAAATTGAGAGTGGATTAGTAGTGTCTCAAACAGTAGCGGCAGACACAAAAATTGCTAAACATGATTCGATGGGTGTTTCTATTTCTGTCGGCAAGGCAGTTGTTGTTCCAAACTTTGCTAATTATTCAGCTGAGGCAGCAGCAAATGTGTCAGGAGATCTACAAGTTATTACGAAAGAAGTTTTCTCAGACAGTGTCCCATTCGGTCAGCTGATTTCTCAATCAGTAGAAGCTGGCAAAAAGTTAACTGGGGACGACAATAAAACTATTAACTTAACTTATTCTTCCGGAAGACCTTATATAAAATCATTCTTTGGTCAACTCGAAGGTGACATTCCTAAACTAATCTATGATAACTTTAATTCTAAAGGAGCAAATGTTACTTATGAGGTATACTATATTGACTCTGATAAAGAAAAAGGTCAAATCGTTAACACTAATGCATATAATCAATATATTGCGACTAATGCCCATTTAGTTTTTGCGATTAGTAACGGGAAATATGCGTCGTTACCGACAGAATCTAACGACAGTGAAAATGAGTAATATGATAAACTCCTAAGCTTTTATAGTTAGGAGTTTAATTATTTGTTAAAACACTTTAAATTGCCCTGATTTATCTATATAATAATGGAAGAAATAATGAAAAGAGAGAGTAGATGGAATGAAAATGAATGAAAAAGGTCTGACGCAAGAAGAAGTCAGTCAAAAAATTAAACAAGGGCAAGTAAATGATTATGTATCTGATACATCAAAAAGTAACAAAGATATTATATTTGATAATGTCTTTACGTTATTTAATTTATTAAATGTTATTATTGCTATTTGTTTAGCACTTGTTGGTGCTTATAGTAATATGTTTTTTATGGCTATTATTATTTTAAATATAGTAATTGGTGTGTCTCAAGAAATACGAGCAAAAAATTTAGTGGCCCAATTATCTATTGTTAATGAGGAAAATGTCGATGTTTACCGAGATAATCAGAAAGTAAGTATCCCAACAACTGAATTAGTGTTAGATGATTTAGTCGTTCTTTCAGCAGGACAACAAGTGCCATCAGATATGGAAATAGTTTCAGGTAGCATTGAAGTAAATGAGGCACTCTTAACAGGTGAAGCTGATTTAATCAAAAAATCAGTTAACAGTGAACTAATGTCAGGAAGCTATGTGACAAGCGGTCAGTGTGTGGGGCGAGTGATTCATGTTGGTAAAGATAATTACGCAATAAAAATTGCTGAAGAAGCTAAAATTCATAAACCAGTCACATCAGAATTGGTTCTATCTATTCGTAAAGTCGCTAAATTTACGAGTTATATTATTATTCCCCTAGGTGTGATTCTCTTTTTAGAAGCGTACTTTTTAAGACAGAGTGACTTAAAGTTATCTGTTGTATCATCAGCGGCAGCTCTATTAGGAATGCTTCCAAAAGGAATGGTACTTTTAATTAGTATTGCTTTAGCAACAGGTGTGGTTAAATTAACTAAGAAAAAAGTATTGGTTCAAGACATGCATTCCATTGAAACCCTAGCACATGTGGATGTTCTTTGTTTAGACAAAACAGGGACAATCACACAGGGTAAAATGATTGTTTCAGAGATGATTGATTTAAGTAGTCACCAGTCTAATATTAATACAAAAAAAATAATGGGAAATTATATCAATGCAACAGAGGATAATAATTTAACGATGCAGGCTCTTCGTTCTTACTTTGAGCCATCAAGTGATTTGACAGTGATTGATGTGTTACCCTTTTCTTCTGATAGAAAGTGGGGAGCTGTTTTATTTGAAGAAATCGGCTGTGTGTATTTAGGTGCACCAGAACGTTTGGTAGCTGAAAATTCAATTCCAACGCAAGTTAATCAAGCCCAAGAACAAGGTAGTCGTGTGTTACTGATTGGGATAGATAAAGAGGTTACAAGTATAAGTGATAGTGTGGGGAATGTTGAAGCACTGTCTGTTTTGGTTATTGAAGATGCCATTCGTGAAAATGCTGAACAAACATTGGCTTACTTAGATAGTGAAGGTGTTGCTTTAAAAGTCATATCAGGGGATAACCCAGTGACAGTCTCAAACGTTGCTCGTCGTGCGGGATTGAAAAAGTATGACCAATTTATTGATTTATCAACTGTTGACACAGAAGAAGAGGTTAAAAAATTGGTTGATGACTATACAGTTTTTGGCCGAGTGAGTCCGCAACAAAAAAAATGGTTGGTTGAAGCATTACGCCAAAAAGAACATATTGTGGCTATGACAGGTGACGGGGTAAATGACATCCTTGCAATGAAAGAAGCAGATTGTAGTATTGCTATGGCTGAAGGAGATAACGCAACTCGTCAAATGGCTAATCTTGTGTTACTAAATTCAGATTTTACTACATTACCAGATGTATTATTTGAAGGACGTCGTGTGGTAAATAATGTGACAAAAGTCGCAAGTATTTTCTTTATTAAAACAATTTATTCATTTATTTTGTCAATCATTTGTATGGTGGCAGCAATTGGTTTTCCGTTTATCCCAATTCAAATTACGTTGCTTGATTTAGCGATTGAAGGATACCCAACATTTTTCTTATCATTTGAATCAGATAAAAGAAAAATAACTACAAAATTCTTGCCAACTGCTTTAAGAAGAGCCTTGCCAAATGCATTATTAGTGATCATCAATATTTTAGTCATTTACTTTATCTCGCCTAAATTTGGGATTAGTGGGATTGATCAAACAACGTTAATGTATTACATGTTAATAGCAGTGAGTGCGATGGCAGTCATAAAAGCTTGTCTACCATTTAATCCATTACGCTTATTTTTAGCAGTAACAACAACTGTGGGTACTTTTGTTGCAGCCATGTTGTTTAAATCATTATTAGAGATTACTTGGCTTAATGCAACGACTCTACCAGTATTTGTGGTACTAGTTATTTGTTCAATAATAGGTAAGTTAATTTTAGATAAATTAATTACTGGAAAAATGGGCTCATTTAACTAAGCGCTAATTGTTGCAAAGTCACTGAATTATGTTATAATTTATTATGAAAAGTTATGTCGTGGTCGCGCTGGATTCAGTGCGACTTTTCTGACTTAATTATGTAAAAAGGGGATGACGATTATGTCACAATTAATCCCTCAAGAATTAATTGATACAGTCAGACAAGAAACAAATATTGTTGATGTGGTTGAAAATTATGTTCAACTAAAAAAATCAGGTAAAAATTATTTAGGATTATGTCCTTTTCATAATGAAAAAACACCGTCATTTACCGTAGCTGAAGACAAACAGATATTTCATTGTTTTGGGTGTGGTAAAGGTGGAAATGTGTTTACGTTTATTCAAGAGATTGATGGGTTAAGCTTTCCTGAAGCAGTTAATAAATTAGCACAACCTCTGAACGTGACGTTACCTAGCACAACTTTCACATCGACTAACCAAATGTCGAGAAATTCGACACATGAAACGTTGATCGATATGCATGAGCATGCTAAAAAATTTTTTCATCATATATTAGTCAATACAGAAGCTGGTAAAGAAGCTTTAGCATACCTCGATTCAAGAGGCATACCGCTAGCTATGATTGAAGAATTTGAACTGGGTTTTTCTCCAGATAATCGAACGATTTTACTAAAAGTTATGGAAAAAGAGTATGATGAACGCTTGTTTTCTGAATCTGGTTTGTTTGTTGAAAGAGAAGATGGGACTTTTTTTGACCGATTTGTCAATCGAATCATGTTTCCAATAAAAGATGAGCAAGGAAAGACGATTGGCTTTTCAGGAAGAAAGTTACCTGTACAAACAGGCGATCAACATCATGACAACCAACCAAAGTATTTAAATAGTCCTGAAACACCTATTTTTAATAAGCGTGATGTGATTTATAATTACCATCTAGCTCGTCCTCATATTCGCAAAATAAATGACGTTTATTTATTTGAAGGTTTTATGGATGTAATGGCTGCTTACATGTCAGGTGTAAAAAATGGTGTAGCAACCATGGGGACCAGTTTAACTGAACAACAAATACATAAGCTAGAACGAATATCTCAAGAGATTACTATTGTTTATGATGGAGATAGTGCAGGGGTAAATGCAACCAATCGAGCGATTGAGTTGTTAACTAACAACACAGCACTAGGTATTCAAGTCGTGACACTACCCAATAAACTTGATCCAGATGATTATCGGATGACTTATGGGAAAACTGCGTTAGAAAATGAGTTGCTTCACCATAAACAAACGATTTTTCAATTTAAAAAGTTCTATTTGCAACAAGAGTTTAACCTTGAAAATGAATCTGATGTTATTGCTTATTTAGACCTTGTGTTACAGGAATTAGCCAAAGTACCTTCAGTGATTGAAAAAGACCTTGCGTTGACTCAGTTAGCAGATGACTTTCAATTGTCAAAAGAGACATTACAAGTTCAGCTAAATGAGTACATCCAATCTCACAAACGTCACCAGTTTAAACAGGTTATTCCTAAAAAAGTAGAACAAGTCATTCCACAAGTACAGCAAGTTAGAAAATTAACAGTTGTAGAAAAGGCTGAAATGCTTTTAATCTATCGAATACTTAGAGAAAAAGCGACATTCAGTAAAATTAGTGCAATTGAGAATTTTTCGTTTGTTCATGATGATTACCAAGAACTATTTCAACACATTGCTAGTTTTTATGAATTATATGGACAGGTCGAATTAGCTGATTTTATCAATTACTTGAAGGAAGATAAGTTACGTAATTTATTAATTACGATTACCATGCAAAGCTTTAGTGAACAAAGCAATGATCGTGAAATAAACGATTGTTTGAGTATCATTGAAAAAGCAGGGATAGAAACTAAAATAAACGCCTTAAAAACGCAACAAAAAGAGGCAAAACAGGTAGGAAATGCAACAAAAGAAATGGAAGTAACATTAGAAATTATCCAGCTACAAAAAGAATTGAGTAGCTGGGGGATAATATAAGGGGGAGTCCATCGTGTCAAAAATGGTAAAAGATGAAGCATACAAAAAAGAAGTAACCAAGTTCATCAAATTAAACAAAGTAAAAGGTTCAGTGTTTTATGATGAATTAACCAACAAATTAGCTACTCCTTATGAATTAGATGCAGATGATATGGATGAATTGATTGAAAAAGTTGAGGATGCAGGAATTAGTGTTGTCGACGAAAAAGGTGAACCTAGTGAACATAGTTTGCGTATAGCCAAAAAAAATCAAGAATCTAAAAAAACAAAAGAAAAAGAAGAAGAGGAAGATTTAATTGCACCAGCTGGTGTGAAAATTAATGATCCTGTTCGTATGTATTTAAAAGAAATCGGTCGTGTCTCTCTTCTTACAGCTGATGAAGAAGTGGCATTAGCCCTTAGAATTAAAGATGGTGATCCTGAAGCAAAACAAGAATTAGCTGAAGCTAACTTACGTTTAGTAGTAAGTATTGCCAAACGTTATGTTGGTCGTGGGATGCAATTTCTTGATTTAATTCAAGAAGGTAACATGGGTCTGATGAAAGCTGTTGAAAAATTTGACCATGAAAAAGGATTCAAATTTTCTACTTACGCGACTTGGTGGATTCGTCAAGCGATTACTCGTGCGATTGCTGACCAAGCGAGAACGATTCGTATTCCGGTTCATATGGTTGAAACAATTAACAAATTGATTCGTATTCAACGTCAATTACTTCAAGATTTAGGACGCGAACCTACGCCAGAAGAAATTGGTGCAGAGATGGATTTACCGCCTGAAAAAGTTCGTGAGATTCTTAAGATTGCTCAAGAGCCAGTATCTCTTGAAACACCAATTGGGGAAGAAGATGATTCTCACTTAGGCGATTTCATTGAAGACCAAGAAGCAACAAGTCCAGCAGAACATGCGGCATATGAATTATTAAAAGAACAATTAGAAAGCGTGCTTGATACATTGACTGATCGTGAAGAAAATGTGTTACGTTTACGTTTTGGATTAGATGATGGCCGCACTCGAACATTAGAAGAAGTTGGAAAAGTATTTGGTGTTACTCGTGAGAGAATTCGTCAGATTGAGGCAAAAGCTTTAAGAAAATTACGCCATCCATCACGTTCTAAACAATTAAAAGACTTTTTAGAATAAAACACGCTAAGGCACTAGTTGACGCTAGTGTCTTTCATTTTAGCTATGAACTTTTATAAAAAGAATGTTAAATAATCATTAAAAAAGTAAATTCATCCTAAAGTTTGATGGAAATCTATTTAGTTTATGATACATTTGTAGTGAATTAAAAAACGAAAAGGTGATTTTATGAATAAATTTAAAAAAATACTATTGAGCTTATCTCTATTATCTACAGTTGGATTAGCAACAACCGTTTCAGCAGCCGAAAAAACGAAAGATGAAGGTTGGGATATTCCCAATATTGCATTGGGAAATGGATTAACAGAGTCTGAAAAACAACAAACACGTGACATCCTTACGAAAGATTTGTCACAAGTTTCAATGTTAAAAGGGACAAATGTTAGTAACATTAATGAATATATTGTTGATGGCAATGATTTAGTGAAATATGTGACAGATGTTCCTGAATTTACAAGCTCGTCTAAAGCTTATTCAAGTGCGTTGATTGCACGTACTAAAAGTGGCTCTGGTGTGACCGTAGATATCGTGACGCCTGATAAAATAACTGCACGAACTGAAGCAATGTACCGCTCTGCAGCAATAACTAGCGGTGTGTATGATGCTTATATACGAATCGCAAGTGTGAGACCCATGGATGGAAGTGGAGCATTAGCAGGGATTTATAAAATATACGATGAGGTAGCACCTGCTTCTGATCAAACCGAGCAAAAAGAACGTGATGAAAAACGTGAAGTGGCTCAAGATCAAATGCAAGTTGTTTCAGCCATTGACAAACAAAATCAGGACAACAAGGATTACTCTTCTGAAAATATTTTAGTTATGCTAGCCGATATCCAAATGGAGCTTCAAAAAATTAATAAAAAACTAAGTGAAATGTCTGATGAGCAAAAGAAACAAGAAGTAACCACAGTGGTTGATGAACAAATTGAAAAAAATGGGTTACAAGATGCTATTACTCCTGAGTTAAAAACTCAAGTAGTTAATAACATGGTTAATTTTTCTAATACCAGTGCCATTACTGACAAAGAATTAACCAGTCAATTATCTGGCTTTAAAGATGATATTGTGAAAAATGGAAAAGAATTTAAAGATAATCTACTCTCTGATGAAAATGTAGAAAAAGCAAAAGGATTCTGGCAAAAAATCAAAGACTTCTTTAGCAATCTATTTAAATAATAAAGTGAACTGTCTAGTATTTTACTAGGCAGTTTTTTTATTAAGGTGGCAATAGGTCTATCGACTGATTTATATCACGTCTTTTTTTTGTATACTAAAATTACTAAAATAAAAGGAGTTCGGAAGAATGGCAAAAAAGAAAAAGTGGATTATTGGTAGTATTGTTGGCTTAGTAGTTGTATCGACTGTTGGAGGCAAGTTACTTCTATCTAAAAAAGAACCAACAGAAATAACTAAGGAACCAAAGATTGAATTTTTTACTGTTGAAAATGTGGATCAAGTTTTTATAAATGGTGTTGTAACCCCTGTCATGTCAAAAGAATTTACTAAAGACACGACATTGGGAAAACTTGGTGATTTAAATGTAAAAAATGGCGAAAATGTCACTAAAGACACAGTTTTATATCAGTACTTGGATGAAACAACAGACTCTCAAATTAGAGACTTGAAGTTTCAAATAGAATCAACCCAAGCAGAAAAAGAAAAAGCTGCAAGACAGATGCAACTAGAAATAAACGAAATGAATAATGTCTCAACAACAGAGTCTGGTGACACACAAAGTATGCCTGTTTCAAAAGAAAGTATTGAATTAAAGTATGATTTAGCAAGCTATGATATAAAAATCAATCAACTTCAAACACAAATAAATGAGTTAAGTGAAAAACAAATCAATAAAGTGGTAGCACCATTCGATGGTCAAGTGATTATCCCACAAGATCAAAATAGAGATAGTGCTATCTTAACCTTATCTTCAACTGACTTTTATGTTGAAGGAAGTGTAAATGAAAAAGATTTAGATAAAGTGAAAGAAAAACAACAAGCAGATGTAAAAACAGTAGCAGATAATAAGTTATACAAAGGTGAAGTGACCTATGTGTCTAATATACCGAATACTCAGCAGTCATCAGAAGGCAGTAGCGGGGGTGGAACTAGCAACTCGTTATCGACTTACACTGTTAAGTTAAGCTTAAAAGATGCTAAAGCGATACGCAAGGGGTTTCACGTACAAGCATCTGTGAAACTTAATGATGAAAAAATTGAGATTCCTAAAAAGGCTGTAAAAGTGGATGACAAAACAAAAGAAGTCTATGTGTTAGTTGACGACTTTGGAACAATAGAAAAGCGAATAGTTGAAACAAGTGATCAAGGAGCGTCACAAGATAAAGTCATTATAACTAGTGGACTAGAAGGATTAGATAAAGTGATTGTGTCTTCTGATACTGAATTAGTTGTAGGTGAGCCAACTCCTGGTGGTGAATCATCAGCTGAAGGAGGGAATCAGTAATGACTCAAGATAACCAAGTGCTAGTTGAGTTAAATGATATTAATAAATACTATCCCGTTGGTAAATCTCAGCTACATGTTTTAAAAGAACTAAATTTATCGATTCATCAAGGTGAGTTTATAATGATTATGGGAAAATCTGGTAGTGGGAAAACTACTTTAATGAACATTATTGGTTTTTTGGATCAGTTATCAGATGGTGAATACATTTTTGATGGAAAAGACGCTTCTAAATTAACTGAAAATGAAAAATCGACCCTTCGAAATGAATACATTGGATTTATCTTTCAACAGTTCTTTTTGATTCAATCGTTAAATGTTGTTCAAAATGTCGAATTACCAATGGTTTATGGTGGTAAAAAACGAGAAAAAGAACGACGAAAAATAGCGTCTGACTACTTAAAGATGGTAGGACTGGAAGGAAAAGAATTTTCAAAAACGACAGAACTATCAGGTGGTCAACAACAACGTGTAGCTATTGCTCGCGCATTAGTAAATGATCCATTATTAATTATGGCAGACGAACCCACTGGAGCATTGGATAGCGAAACAAGCGAGGATATTATGACAATTTTATCTGATTTAAATAAAGAAGGAAAAACTATTGTTATGGTAACGCATGATCCTGATATGCGAAAGTATGCGACACGAGTTGTGTATATGAAGGATGGATTATTCCTATCAGAGGAGGAGTTTATTAATGCTTAAAAATTTACTATTGAGCACGTTTTTAAGTTTACGTGCGCATAAACTTCGCGTCTTTTTGACGATGGTCGGAATTATTATCGGGATTACAGCCGTCGTTACTGTATCTGCCATTGGGGAAGGAATGAAACAAAGTAGCTTAAAAGTTTTAGAGTCAACAGATGCAAACGTCATTCGTTTAGTATATAAAGTCGACTATAGTGATGAGACAATCGGCTTTCAGGATGAAGAACCGTTTGCTTTTGACCGATTAGACTTAAAATTATTACGTGGTCTTGAAGGTGTTGATACAATAAGTGCGGATTATGGTTTTGGTTTTGGGGCTAGAGAATCTGTGACAAGTACATTTGATTTTTTTGATACATCTGGTAGTGGTGAGGTTGTTGCTACGAGTAAAACAGACACTCCAGTTGGTTTTGGTAATAGCTTTACCACCAATCAACTAGAATCAAATAGTATTATTATTACTTACGATACTATGCAAACATCATTGGGGATTAGAAAAGCAAAAGACGTTATTGGTCGCGCAATTGATGTGGATGGTATTAAGTTTGTCGTAGTAGGTGTAAAAGATAAATTAGATGATGGTGCTATGATTATGGATGATTCAGTGTTTTATAATGAGGTACCTAAAAAAGCATTTAATGAATTATCAAAAAATAAACCAATCAATGCTATTAAATTAAAAGCAACTGGAACAAAAGATAGACAACAAATTATTGAACAGGCAAATACGTTACTAAAACAACAACATCCAGATTTAGTTGGTATGTTTGAAGAAGACCGTTCAAATGAACAGGCACGTCAAGAAATCGAGTCAATGCTTCAAGCTGTCGTAACAGGTCTATTGTTTATTACGGCTATCTCTTTACTTGTTGGTGGAATCGGTGTAATGAACATCATGTACGTTTCAGTATCAGAGAGAAAAAGAGAGATTGGAATTAGACGAGCTATTGGAGCAAAACCTGTGACAATCTTGCTACAGTTTCTATTAGAAGCAGCCTTTATCACATTAATCGGTGGGGTTGTCGGTATTTTCTTTGGATGGGGGTTAGCGACACTTATCTCAAGTTTTGCTGAGGGAATCACTGCAATCGTGAGTCCAAGCATGGCTATATTCTCAGCCTCTATTTCTGCGGGGATAGGATTAATATTTGGTGTGATACCTGCCATCAATGCAGCAAAACTGGATCCAATTAAAGCCATTTATCAATAAAAAAACGCACTTAATTTGTTTTTATCAAGCAAATTAGGTGTTTTTTTATAAGTTATCGAAAAAAACACGAACAATACACAGAAAAATATAAATTAATATCAATAAATTGTTGCTATTCTTAAAAATTCATTTTATAATCAAGTCTGTTAGTGATATTGACGAACAAATTATATTATGGAAGGTGTAATGTTAGGAAATGGAAAAGTTTTTTAAATTAAAGGAAAACAATACAACAGTTTCTACAGAAATAATGGCGGGCTTAACAACGTTTTTTGCAATGAGCTATATACTTTTTGTTAATCCAAGTATCTTATCTTTATCAGGTATGCCATTTCAAGCAGTCTTTTTAGCAACTATTATCGCATCAGCAATAGGAACTTTAGTTATGGGATTGTTTGCAAACGTTCCTTACGCTCAAGCACCTGGTATGGGCTTAAATGCGTTCTTTACCTTTACAGTAGTTATGGGGTTAGGTTACAAATGGGAACAAGCTTTAGCAATGGTTTTCTTATGTGGTATTATCAATATTATTATTACAATTACAAATTTAAGAAAGCTGATTATTCAGTCAATTCCTGAAGGATTACAACATGCTATTGGTGGTGGGATTGGAATTTTTATTGCCTACGTTGGAATTAAAAACGCGGGATTATTACAATTTACATCAGATGAGGCATCAATTGTTTCATCAGTTGTAGATGGCGATAAAGCAACAAATGTTGTTTCAAATGGTGGTATTGTACCAGCACTTGCTAATTTTAATAATCCAGCTATTATTTTAGCGTTGATTGGTTTAGTCATTACAACCGTGTTAGTAATCAAAAACGTAAAAGGGGCTATTTTGATTGGCATTATTTTAACAACTATCATTTCTATTCCAATGGGTGTTGTTGATTTCAGTAGTATCAATTTCCAAGAAAATTCATTAGGTAATTCAGTTAAAGAGTTAGGCACAACATTTGGTGCGGCTTTTGGTCCTAATGGTATGTCTTCTCTATTCTCAGATGCGTCGAAAATTCCACAAGTCCTTTTAACAGTGTTGGCATTTAGTCTTTCTGATATTTTTGATACGATTGGAACATTTATTGGAACCGGTCGTCGTACTGGGATTTTTTCAAAAGAGGAAGAAGATTCAGTGATGACAAGTAAAGGAATCAAATCAAAAATGGATAAGGCCTTGTTTGCAGATGCTATTGCTACAACAGCTGGAGCAGTTGTTGGAACAAGTAATGTGACAACTTATGTGGAAAGTGCGGCTGGTATTGGAGCAGGTGGACGTACAGGACTAACATCTGTGGTTGTTGCTATAATGTTCTTATTAAGTAGTTTCTTATCGCCTATTGTTGGTGCAGTACCAGCTCAAGCAACCGCGCCAGCCTTGATTCTCGTTGGTGTGATGATGATGGCATCTTTCAAAGAAATTGAATGGACGAATTTAGAAGAAGCAGTGCCGGCATTCTTTACTTCTATTTTTATGGGTCTTGTATATAGTATTTCTTATGGGATTGCAGCTGGTTTTATCTTCTATGTACTGATTAAAGTAGTTAAAGGAAAAGTAAAAGAAGTATCACCTGTTTTATGGGTAGTTACTGCATTATTTATTATAAATTTTGTGGTCTTAGCTACTCTATAATTAATAAAAAACGAGTATCTAGCAAATTATTTGTTAGATACTTTTTTTATTTAAATATTAAAAAATGTCATTCTTTGTTTTCTAAATATCATCCTATGTTATAATAGGAAAAGTATTATAAAGCATCTATCATTTGGGGGGATCAGTACAAAAGAGCACAATATTTAAAAAATGAAGGGGGAGGAGCAAGATGCTATCAACAGTAATGAACTTGTTCAGACCTGAAATTTGGCAGAACTTATTAAATGAATATTTTACGCTGAGTGTATTGGTTCATATTGTCGATATTTTAGTGGTTTGGTATGTTGTATACAAACTATTAATGTTACTAAGTGATACAAAGGCGATTCAAGTATTTAAAGGGATTGCAGTGATTATCATAGTAAGAATTATCAGTGACTTTTTAGGATTAAATACAGTTTCTTGGCTGATGAATCAAGTAATTACTTATGGTGTTGTTGCAGCTATTGTCATTTTTCAACCGGAAGTTCGTCGAGGGTTAGAACATTTAGGTAGAGGAGCTGCTTTAACGCATTCAAATAAGCAAAAAAGTATGCAACAATCATTTATTACTGCACTGGATGAATCATTGCAGTATATGTCTAAGAGAAAAATTGGCGCACTCATTACGATACAAAAAAATGATAGTTTGATTGATATCATTGAGACAGGTATTCCTCTTGATGCAGACATTTCTAGCCAACTGTTAATCAATATATTTATTCCGAATACACCTCTACATGATGGTGCGGTGATTATTAAGGATAATAAAATTGCGTCTGCCTCAAGTTACTTGCCTTTATCAGAAAGCAATAAAATACCAAAAGAATTTGGCACAAGACACAGGGCAGCTATTGGAATGAGTGAATCATCTGATGCCTTGACTTTAGTCGTTTCTGAAGAGACTGGCGAGGTAAGTATTACTTATAATAAAACTTTTTTACCGGGACTACAAAGGGATGCTTATTTAGAAGTATTAAGACAAGAACTATCTGATGAGCATGAAGAAGAAAAACAATCAGGCATTGCTTTACTTATTGATGACATGAAGAAAAATTTTACAAAAGGAGGCAAAAAAGATGAAAAATGATAGTAAATCTCCTTGGTTTATAAGGATTTTATCTTTGTTTTTTGCTATCCTCTTGTATTATAACGCCAATTCATTTGCAATATCGAATAAACAAGTTAATACAATAACTGAGCTTGAAGCAACAGCTGAAAATGTTCCAGTCAATGTTACATACAATCAAGATAAATATTTTATTTCGGGTTATAAAGAAAGTGTTTCTGTTGATTTGACAAGTAACAATAAAATATTACTTGATAAAGAATCGAATGCTGAAACGCGTGGTTTTTCAATTGTCATGGATTTGACAAAATATAATGTAGGAACGCATGAAGTACCACTTGAAATCGTTGGTTTACCAAATTCTGTAAAAGGAACAATTAAACCAAGTAAATTATCTGTTGTCATAGAAAATAAAGATAGCAATACGTTTAAAGTTGAGCCGGCCATCGATAATAAAATTTATCAAGATGGGTATTCAACAAAAGAAGCCACTATAGATCCAATAATGGTAAAAGTTAGTGGAGCTGAGTCTTCCATTAAAGAGATAGATCGTGTGATTGCTGGAGTGAGTGAAAAAACCAATGTCACAGGTAATTTCTCTGAAAAAGTACAACCTTATGCAGTCAATAAGGCGGGAGAACCACTAAACGTTAAAATAGAGCCAGAAACAGTGAGTGTTAATGTGAAAGTTAATGTTCCAAGTAAGCGAGTTAAAGTGACCCCAGTACAATCTGGGACTATTCCAAAAGGGATTAAAGACTTCACATTTACTATAAAAGATGACATGGTAGATATTGAGGGACCCAAGGAAGTTTTAGATGAAATCAATGGGATTGATTTAAAAATAGATACGACAAATATTAGAGAAACAACGACAAGTTCGTATGCAGTTGTTGTACCAAATGGTGTGAAAGTAACACCTGAAACAGTCTCAGTAACAGTGAAACCAAATGAATCAAAATCGTCGTCTAGTGATAGCAAATAACAATTATATTAATTGTAAAATGAGTTAGGAGAATAGAACAATGGGTAAATATTTTGGAACTGATGGTGTGAGAGGTATTGCGAATAAAGAACTAACACCAGAGTTAGCGTTTAAAATTGGTCGATGTGGAGGACATGTATTATGTCAGCATAGTCACCTAACTGAAGGGAAACCACAAGTTCTTGTGGGTCGAGATACACGTATATCCGGACAGCTATTAGAACAAGCGTTAATCTCAGGTCTTTTATCAGTTGGTATTGAAGTATTACAATTAGGTGTTATTTCTACACCTGGAGTAGCTTATTTAACACGAACTCAAAAAGCAGCAGCCGGTGTCATGATTTCTGCTTCTCATAATCCAGCAGAAGATAATGGCATTAAATTCTTTGGCCCAGATGGCTTTAAATTGTCTGATGATGAAGAAGAAGAAATTGAAGTATTGTTGGATGCTGAAACAGATGTGTTACCTCGTCCGTCAGCATTAGGTTTAGGTACGCTAAATGTTTATAGAGAAGGTGCACAGAAATACATTGAATTTTTAAAGAAAACTGTTGAGGAGCCTTTGACTGGCTTGACTGTTTGTTTAGATGGTGCAAATGGAGCAACAACACCTTTAATTAATCAGTTGTTTGCAGATTTAGATACTGATTTCTACACAATGGGTGTTAGACCAGATGGTTTAAATATTAATGATGGGGTCGGTTCAACTCATCCTGAAGCTTTAGCACAGTTTGTTATTGAAAAAGAAGCAGATTTAGGATTAGCTTTTGATGGTGATGGAGATAGAGTGATTGCCATTGATGAAAATGGACAAATTGTAGATGGAGATAAGATTTTATATATTTGTGGCAAATACCTTGCTTCTAAAGATGAATTAAACAAAAACACAATTGTTGCTACAGTAATGAGTAATTTAGGCTTCCATAAAGCAGTTGAAGAAGCTGGCCTAACAGCTATAACCACACAAGTTGGTGACCGTTATGTGGTAGAAGAGATGAGAAAATCTGGTTACAACTTAGGAGGAGAACAATCAGGCCATATCGTATTTTTACAACACAATACAACAGGTGATGGCTTATTATCAGGTATCCAATTGATGCAAGTGATGAAAGATTCTGGTAAAAAATTATCAGAATTAGTAGCAGATATTGAAGAATATCCACAAAAATTAGTGAATATAAAAGTTTCAGATAAATATGGTGCAATGGATGTTCCAGCTATTAAGGCTGTGATAGAAGAAGTTGAAAAAGAAATGGACGGAGATGGTCGTATTCTTGTCAGACCTTCAGGAACAGAGCCACTATTACGTGTCATGGCTGAAGCACCAACGGAAGATAAAGTAAATTATTATGTCGATAAAATTGCTGATGTAGTCGTTCAAGAAATTGGAATGTAGTGGGAAGAACAAGTGGGGTTGTAATTACTTCACTTGTTTTTTTACTCGCCGATTGTAAAATTAAGCTAGACAAATAAAAAATCATTTGTGATACACTCAAATTGTAATTCCGACAAAAGAAAACAAGGAGAGTGCTCACAAATGACCTATACACATCTTACTACAGATGAACTCGTTTTAATAGAATCTTATTATCATATACATAAAAAAGGAATAATTGTTGCTAAGTTATTAAAACGATCAAAACAGACTATTTATAATGTTTACAAAGCTTTTGATGACGGGTTATCTGCACTAGATTACTATAAAAGATATAAAAACAATAAAAAGAAGTGTGGTAGACGTCCTATTTCTTTACCTGATGATGAAACAGAATATATTCAAAAGAAAGTGGTTCAAGGGTGGACTCCAGATGTCATTATTGGTCGTGCGGAGTTTCCTATTTCATGCTCTGTTAGAACTCTTTATAGATTATTTAAACAGGGAACATTTGACGTGTCATCGTTACCTATGAAGGGAAAAAGAAAATCAAATGGTCATAAAGAAAAAAGAGGAAAACAAGCCTTTAAACGAACTATCCATCAACGTAATGAGGACTATCAACACTTTAATCATGAGTTTGGTCACCTCGAAGGTGACACTATTGTTGGAAAAGATCATAAAAGTGCTATCATCACACTCGTTGAAAGACTCTCAAAAGTAATTATTACACTAAAACCAACGGGTAGAAAGGCAGTAAACATTGAAAATAGTCTAAATAATTGGTTTGATAACGTGCCCAATCATCTTTTTAAATCCATCACATTTGATTGTGGAAAAGAGTTTTCTAACTGGAAATCAGTTAGTAACTTGAATGATATTGATATCTATTTTGCTGATCCAGGAACACCGTCACAACGAGGTTTAAACGAAAATTCTAATGGATTATTACGTAAAGATGGATTACTGAAACATATGGATTTCAACAGCGTTGATGAATCTTTTATTCAATCAATTGCATCAAAAAGAAACAAGATTCCGAGAAAATCACTAAATTACCTAACACCATTAGAAGTATTTTTGAGTTATGTCGATCATGATATTTTGTCCAACTTAATTTGACAATTAAGAACTTAAAGAATAGAAAGATAATAATATATAAAATGAGGAGGGATAGTATGTTATTAAGAAGGATTAGATGGTATATCAAAATATTTTATGGAATCATGATTCTTTCGGTTTAATGGTGTCTCTTTATAAAGGGTCTATATTTGGGATGATTGGTAGGGAACTGACCCCAAAAGATGAGACAAATATAAAAACACCCCTGTTGAATTCATGTAAAATGAATTTAACGGAGGTGTATTTTTTATGGTTAAAAGGATTGCTTATCCAGTAGAAGTAAAAGAAGAAGCTATAAAAATGAAACTTGAAGGTAAAACAACATCAGAAATTATGAATAAACTCAACATTCGGAATAAAACTCAGGTGAAAACATGGTGGAAATGGTATAGAAATGGAGAATCTTATCGATTCTCTCAAGGTGTGGGAAAACAATATACTTATGGAAAAGGTAATGAACACTTTTCACCTTTAGAAGTTCTAGAAAGAGAAAACAAGTACTTGAAACAGGAAATTGATGTTTTAAAAAAATACAAGGAGTTGGAAAGGATGTGGAAAAAGAAGTATTCATAAATTTAGTTGATTCTTATAAAGGAAAACTATCTATAACATGGTTATGTCACTATTTTGGGATAGCTAGAAGTACTTACTATCGTTGGTCTAAGAAAGAATATGTTGCCGATAATCGAATTAAAATGATTGAGCAGCTGTGTAAAGAAAACAAGTTCACTTATGGTTATCGAAAAATCACTTTTTTACTTCGTAAAAAGATAAAAGTGAATCATAAAGTTGTTCAGCGTATTATGCAAAAATATGGATGGAGTTGTCAGGTGAAAATAAAGAAAGAAAAACGTCCTGGTTCTATTTATTTTAAAACTACTAATGTAATTGATAGAGACTTTAGTTCAAGTAAGCCACTAGAAAAACTAACAACAGACATCACTTATGAGAGTGTAATATAAACTGTGTAAGTAACCTACCATCCTAGGTAGTGGATTGCTTCGCGGTTTTTCTTTTTTTACAATAGATTAAAGGAGTGAGAAGCTGTGGCTAAAAAGAAAAGAGACCAAAAATCAGCGAAGTTAGCTCAATCAATTATTGACATCTATCAACCAGAATCGGTTGAAGATATGCAAGAAGCTTTAAAAGATGTTTTTGGACCGATGTTTGAAGCTATGCTACGTGGAGAATTAGATAATCATTTAGGTTATGAGAATCAGTCAAGACAAGAAAAAGAAACTCAAAACAGACGGAATGGATATGGAAATAAAAAGTTAAAAACAAGTTTCGGTGAATTAGACATTCAGGTTCCAAGAGATAGAGATGCTTCTTTTGAACCAGAAATTATTCCTAAAAGAAGCAAAGACGTTTCAAGTATTGAAAGTAAAGTTCTTTCTATGTATGCCAAAGGCATGAGTCAACGAGATATTGCCTCGACAATTGAAGATATTTATGGCTTTACTATTTCTCATGACATGGTGTCGGATATCACAGATCAAATATTATCAGAACTTGAGGAATGGCAAATCAGACCTCTGGCCAAATGCTATGCCTTCTTGTTTGTTGATTGTATGTATGTCACTCTAAGAGAAAATTATGAAGTGAAAGAATGTGCAGTGTATACAATTCTTGGCTATGATTTAAAAGGAAATAAAGAAATTTTAGGCCTTTGGTTAAATCAAACAGAATCAAAAAACAGATGGATGCAGATTTTTGATGAGATTAAAGAGCGTGGAGTTGAAGATATTCTATTTATTTCAATGGACGGCGTATCAGGACTTGAAAATGGTGCTAAAGCTATTTTCCCAGGCGTTGTGGTTCAACGTTGTTTAGTTCATTTAGTTAGAAATGCCCTTCGCTATGTACCAAGTAAGAGTTATAAAGAAGTTTGTAAGGATATGAAGTCTTTTTACAGCGCTTCTTCTTTAAAGGCTGCTCAAACAGCTTTTGATACCTTTCAAACAAAGTGGGCTATTTATCCAGGAGCTGTTGATGTTTGGAAAAGAAATTTTCAACATGTTGAACAACTATTTGATTATGGATCAGCTATTCGAAAAATAATGTACACAACAAATGCTGTAGAGAGTGTTCATTCAAGTTTCCGTAAGGTAACTAAAAAAGGCGCTTTCCCTAATGAGAATGCCCTTCTTAAGCTGCTATATCTTCGAGTAAAAGAACTTCAAAGTAAATGGGAAGGTGGACACGTTCACAATTGGGCTATGGTGCTTAATCAATTAACTGTTAATGATTCTTTTTCAAAACGAGTTGAAAAATATAATCGGTACTAATCAAAATAGGTTGGATATATATAATTTGACAACGAGTCTCTCGTCCTGTGAATTTTTATCGGGACAAGAGCTTTATTAAAAATGCCCTCTTATCCTCGAAGATTATCACAGGACGACTCATTGTCAAATTGTCGTTCTATTATTATTTAAAATTACTTACACACTTAACTTGACAAACCCTCACTTATCTTGATTATGGTCCTAAAAGACTCTATCTTTCTAGCATTATGGATTTGTTTAATGGAGAAATACTTTCTTATACAATAAGTGAAAAACAGGACATATCTTGTGTTTTAGACACACTAAATAAATTACCTAAACTTCCAGATAAATGTATACTTCATTCGGATCAAGGTTCTGTGTATACTTCATATGCTTATTATCACGCAACAAAAGAAAAGAGCATTACCAGAAGTATGTCCCGAAAAGGGACTCCTGCAGATAATGCTCCAATAGAATCGTTTCATTCCATCCTAAAGTCTGAAACGTTCTCATTACACCCAGAGCTTGGAAGCTCTACAATTAGTGTAATTGAAACTGTACAAAATTTCATCAACTATTATAATAAAGAAAGAATTCAACAAAAATACGACTACTTATCTCCAGTTGACTATCGGAAAAAAGTAATCGCATAGGTGTTTTTATTACTGTCTCATTTTAGGGGTTCAGTCCCGTAGTGTGGTATTTTTTTTCGCAACATTGCTTATTAAACGGATGTATGGTGAAATTTATAAAGAATTATCGGAAGCGATAAAACAGGTGAGTGATGACAAACCTATTTAATAAAAAGTATTTGTTTATATAAATCAAATTTTCTTGTTATCGTATCATGTGATAAATATTATGTATATACCAATTTGTATAGTTTTTTTATATAAAGTTATTTTAATGTTGACTGAAACTGTATTAAAGGTTATTATGTTCTTGTTTCTATTTTATATAACTATTTAATTAATCTATACCAATAAAGCGCCAGACCTTTTATAGGTGACGAGGAATGAGTTTATCGAAAATTCGGCGGGTGACTCATAGGGATGTGCACTCTTAAAGGTAAAGACAAAAAACAAAGCAATTTGTCATACAAAACTTTGCCTAAGCAAATAAATAGAAACAACTATTTTAAAAGAAAGTTGGAATAATAAATGTGTGGAATAGTTGGAGTAATCGGTCATAACCGAGCGAAAGATATTTTATTAACAGGATTAGAAAAATTAGAATATAGAGGGTATGATTCAGCAGGGATTATGGTAGCAGATGATTCGACTGCTTACTTAGTTAAAACACCGGGTCGTGTGAGTGAGCTAAGAGCTTTAGCTAATAACGTTCCTGAAGGTCATATTGGAATCGGCCATACACGTTGGGCGACTCATGGCGTGCCAAACGTTGAAAATGCACACCCACATCAATCAACCAGTGAAAAATTTTGTTTAGTACATAATGGGGTTATCGAAAATTATTTGGAATTAAAAAATGATTATCTATCAGAAATAGCCTTAAAAGGTGATACTGATAGTGAGATTGTTGTTGAATTAGTAGATTATTTTTATCGTCAAGGAAACTCTTCCTTTGAAGCGTTTAAAGCAGCCTTAGATAAGGTAGAAGGGTCTTATGCCATTGCTTTAATGGATGTTGAAGATAATAACACATTATACTTGGCAAAAAATAAAAGTCCATTATTAATTGGTATTGGTGAAGAGTGTCATTTCGTAGGTAGTGACGCAATGGCAATGATTAATGAAACCAATCAATTTATTGAAATTAAAGATGGCGAGCGTATTAAATTAACACCAAGTACGTTAACAATATTTGATGAGGAAGGAAATACAGTAAGTCGTGAACCATTTGTGGCTGATATAGATGCCACAGACACAGAAAAAGGCTTGTACCCTCACTACATGTTAAAAGAAATTGATGAACAACCTAGTGTCATGAGAAAGTTAATTTCTGAGTATTTAACAGAAGATGGCGTATCAACCATTGATGATGAAATGGTGTCTCATATGACCTCTAGTGATCGTATTTATATCGTTGGATGTGGGACAAGTTGGCATGCCGGCTTAGTTGGGAAAAAAATCATTGAAGAGTTAACAAATATTCCAGTTGAAGTTCACTTGGCTAGTGAAATGGGTTATGATATGCCAATTTTATCAGAAAAACCTTTCTTCATATTCTTAACCCAAAGTGGTGAAACAGCAGATAGTCGCCAAGTGTTAGTTAAAGTGAATGAGTTGAACTTACCATCACTAACGATTACGAATGTTAAAGGATCAACTTTATCTCGTGAAGCGACTTATACGTTATTGCTGCATGCAGGTCCAGAAATTGCGGTTGCATCAACAAAAGCTTATACATCTCAAATTGCAGTTATTGCTTATTTAGCACAAGCAATGGGTATGAAAAAAGGCATAGAACTAGCTAAAAACATTGATTTAGCTCATGAAATGGCGATTATCGCATCAGTAATGGATTCAATGATTAGTGAAAAAGAATTAATCGCAAACTTAAGTGAATCTTTCTTGGGTCACACTCGCAATGCCTTTTTTATTGGACGTGGTTTAGACTATGCCGTATCTATGGAAGCTGCGCTTAAATTAAAAGAAATTTCATACATTCAAGCTGAAGGATTTGCTGCGGGCGAATTAAAACATGGAACGATTGCATTGATTGAAGAGGGCACACCTGTTATCGCTATTATCACAGATGAGAAAACAGCGAGTCATACGCGTGGAAATGCCAAAGAAGTTGAAAGTCGTGGGGCTAATGTTTTAACTATTTCTCTTGAAAATGTTGCTCATGAAGGTGATGAGTTAGTATTGTTACCAGTTCATGAACTACTAACACCACTAGTTAGTGTGGTGCCTTTACAATTATTAGCATACTATGCAAGTTTACAAAGAGGGTTAGATGTTGACAAACCTCGTAACTTAGCTAAAAGTGTCACAGTAGAATAATCGATTAAACCAACTTTCTTGATAGAAGGTTGGTTTTTTTATGGTATGATAAATAAAAAAAGGGTGGTTAAAATGAAAAAATAAAAGGGTTGGTTTTAATAGGTATCATGATGTGTTTTATAATTGCATTAACAGCTTGTTCAACTAATAAGAATGAAGTAACATCTGCTCAAATTACGTCGGTTGTGAATAATAAAGAGGGATTACAAGAAAATGCTTTTTATAATTTTAATAATGGTAAGTTGGATGTGATGATTAGTTATTCACCATTTGAAAATCCAAATACTAGTCCTTCAGATTCTAATTATGATAAAAAGTTAGATGAAGTCATCGCTAATTTAAACAAAGAATTTCCAAATGAGAACATGACAAAAGACAATTTTGACAATAAATTAGAAAAAACATTTAAAAATGTTACAGTTACAGTAGATAAAGAAAAGAAAAAAGTGACCATTGATGGAAAAGATGTGAAAAAGACATTTACTATGTCAGATACCAATGACAAACGATTGATTGATGATTTTGGTAATGAGTATGAACTGAATTGTAGTGAATGATTTGTTTAAAAAAATCAAGTAAAGAAGGTATTATTAGCTATTTTCTTCCAGTATTTTAAAGG
Source organism: Vagococcus sp. JNUCC 83 (assembly GCF_053667615.1). Classification (NCBI taxonomy): domain Bacteria; kingdom Bacillati; phylum Bacillota; class Bacilli; order Lactobacillales; family Enterococcaceae; genus Vagococcus; species Vagococcus sp. JNUCC 83. The sequence continues at coordinate 820,772 of NZ_CM132204.1, forward strand.
ATCTATCACATAAAAACCAGTCTAAGAGAAAATCTCTTAAACTGGTTTTTTAGTCTTCAATATTTGTTTGTAAGAAGGATGTTTCACTATAATTAATCCCTTGACGAAGTTGGTTTGCCATAGTATTTGAAATACGACCTTGTTCAAGTAAGGCTTGGATCATGCCACGTTCTTCATCAAGTACGCGTAAAAAGTAATCTTGATACAATTCTTGATAGCTTAGCTCTTGGACTAGATGATAGTGCTCAATACGATGAACTTTACTTTGATATTCCATCATCAACTGGTTTAGAATATTATATCTTACAGCAAAATACTTATCTGATCTGTTTAGATTATTTTGGCAATCACTTAGCATACTAATAGTAGCTTCAGAACTTTGTACTTCAAGGAGTGTAATTTTCTTTATATTCTCTAATTGATAAGTTTCTGGTTGTCGTTTCAAAAACATATGATAGACGAGTTTTTTTGTTTTCTTTTGTGCTTTATATAAGTATTGTTGCATCATAATCGCAAAGTTACTTGAGTGAGCGCGTTGTTTGTATTTTAACATTTTTAAATAGTTCTTTTCGATGTTTTTAGGAATATCTAGTGTAGGAAGCTGTTCCATCACTTTTTTTGTTTCATATTCGGCAGTTAAATGTCGGTATTCTATTTCGAGTTGGTAATAGATTTCGTTTGATGTGTAATCATCATCTAAGTAAAGAAACCGTAATTGTTTATCTAAATCTTGTAAAATATCATTGATTATTAATTCATTTTCAGGTGTTAATTCTTGCTGTAAACAATGTATCGCTTGTTTTGTAATGAGCTTTCTAGCTTCGATTTCTGGTAATTCAGATGTGTCGCATAATGTGTCAATTGACTCTTGAAGTGTTTCATCACCTGTTAGGACTAGACGTTTCTTTTGCTTAGTGAATATAGGTAAAGTGATGACTGCAACGAGTAAACTCATTAAAATAACGCCACTAGCTAAAAAGATGATGAGGTATCTTTCTTGGAAGAGGTTTCCATCTGGTAAAAAGAAGGGAATAGATAGCACCATCGCCATTGTAACTGCCCCTCTAACACCAGTTAGTCCAGTCAGTACTGCTACGGAAAATTTTGGTTTTAATTCCAATGTTTTTTTTGATTTTAAATAGTCATACCACATGTAAGTATAGGACCAAAATGTACGAATACTCATCAAAATCACCCAAACAATTATCACATAAAGAATGAGTAACCCATTATTTATGCTAGGGTCCACGATTGCTGCTCGCATAGCATAAGGCAAAGTTGAACCAAGTACAACAAACACAATACCGTTTAATAAATAAATAATGATATCCCATAATTTATTGGTGACAATTTTAATTTCAGAGAAACGTCCCCTAAACAAAGGCTCTTGCTGAATAGATAGTACCCCAGCAACAACAACACCAATAACACCTGAGGCATGGAGCATCTCTGCGGCGATAAAAATGATAAAAGGTGTCATAACTTGTAAAGAAGAGTGAAGAATCACATCTTGAATGCCTTGTCTAAGTAAACTACGTTGGACTAAGTAAATCATTTTGTTAATTAAATAGCCAACAATGACACCGATTAAAGTCATATAGATAAAATCACCTGTTGCTTGTTTTAAAGAAAAATAACCTGTTAAAAACGCGGCAAGTGCATATTTAAATGCAATTAAGCCACTCGCATCATTAATAAGACTTTCGCCACTAATCAACGTCATGATCTTTTTGGGTAATTTCACTTGTTCAGCGATTCCTTGTACAGCTACCGGGTCTGTTGGTGATAAGACTGCAGCAAGGGCAAAAGCAAGCGGTAAACTTACTTGAGGGATAAAAACATTGATTAATAAACCACCCGCAATTGTGGTTAAAAAGACTAATAAAATTGCATTTGCAAAAATTGGCGTTCGTAATTCCCACAGCTCTCTTTTAGGGAAATGTTTGGCATCGCTATATAAAAGCGGTGCCACAAACAACAGCATAAACCAATCTGTTTGTAATTCAATATTTATATGTAAAAATAACGCAACAATGACACCGACACCGATTTCTATCAAAGCAGTCGGGATTGATACGAGATAATGACTGATAATATTAGATATAATAACAAGTATTATAAATAAAATAGTCGCTTCTAAAACGGCCATTTGTTCACCTCCATTTTTTATTATATTATTAAGTATAGCAAAAATATGTACAAATAATAGTCTTTTTTAATAAAATTGTGTTAATATTTGAAGTTTGTTAACAAACTTACACTATTGTTCGTTTAAATAAACATATTTACATGTTACTCTATTATTAAGGAAATTGAGAAAAAGAAAGTAGGCTATACAATGTTAGAAATAAATAATATAACAAAAAGTTATGGTACCAAAGAACTGCTCTTTCAAGCACTAAAAGGGGTATCATTATCTGTTGAAGACGGGGAATTTGTTGGTATTATGGGTCCTTCTGGTAGTGGAAAGTCAACTCTTTTAAACATGATAGGAACGATTGATAAGCCATCTTCGGGTGGATTGATGATTGACGGGATTAATCCCTCAGAATTGACTCAAGAAGACTTAGCAAAATTTAGACGAAATGAATTAGGTTTTGTCTTTCAAGATTTTAATTTAATGCCAACGCTGACTGTTGGTGAAAATATTGTCTTACCATTAACACTCGATGGAGAAAAAGTTAATATAATGACAAAAAAATTAAACGATATTTCAGAAATATTAGGCATTGATTCTCTTTTAACTAAGCGAATTGCTAACATATCTGGTGGACAAGCTCAGCGAGTGGCAATTGCTAGGGCGATGATTCATCAACCTAAGTTATTACTAGCTGATGAGCCAACAGGAAATCTTGACACAAAGGCTTCAAAAGATGTTATGCGGTTGTTATCTGATTTAAATGAAAGATTAAACTCAACAATTTTGATGGTAACTCATGATGCATTTGCCGCGAGTTATTGCAGACGAATTATTTTTATTAAGGATGGTGAATTAACGGATGAGATTCATCGTCATGGCACTCAAAGTGAGTTTTATGATGATATTTTAGTAAACTTGAAGCAGTTAGAAGGTGAAGCCGATGACTTTTAAGGATTTTATTTTTAAGAATACCATGCGTAATAAATCGTTGTATTTGGCTTATTTCTTGAGCACGTTAACAACGGTTATGACGTTTTTTGCGTTTTCTGTGTTTTCTAATCATCCAATCCTTCAATCATCTGACATGAATCAAGTTGTTGTGGTTGGAATGAATGTTGCATCAGCCATCATTTATCTTTTTTCTTTTTTTTATGTCTTATACTCAATGGATATCTTCTTACAGTCCAGAAAAAAAGAGTTTGGATTGTTATTAATTCAAGGAATGTCTCCAAAACAACTAAGAAAAATGGTGTTCCAAGAAAATATGATTGTTGGATTTTTTGCCACAGTAATTGGGATGTTAGTTGGCTTAATATTTTCACAAATACTGTTGCTTTTAAGTAAATCAATACTAGGAATTTATCTGCCATTTTATTTTCCATTAACATCCATAATTATGACGTTTATTGCATTTACTTTGCTATTTGTTATTATTTCATTTTTCATCCAATTTAAAATTCCAAAAATGGACGTGCAAGAATTATTAAAAAGTGATGAGTTAGGAAAAGGGTTATTAAAACCATCAAAAATTAAATCATTACTGGCTATCTTAATGATAGGGCTAGGATACTTTATTGCCTTAAATGTTAAGGGAGTACAAGTGGCTATTGTGTTGATTCCTGTTACAGCATTAGTTATTTTAGGGAGCCATTTTCTTTTTAGCCAATTTAGTGTGTTAATGATTTCTTTTTTTAAGAAGAGAAAAGATCGTTTTTGGAAAAAAACAAATATGTTGGTTTATTCTGATTTAGGATTTCGTATGAAAGACAATGCTCGCTCATTTTTCTTAGTCTCAGTGATTACGACTGTTGCGTTTGCAGCTATTGGTTCTTTAACTGGATTTAAAGAAATGAGTTATTCATCGGCTAATGCAATGACCTATGATTTTTATTTATCTGATATTGATGGAAAAAAAGAGGAGTTAGCTAAAAGTTTGGAGGCTGTCCAGACTGAAGTCGATAATCAGTCATTAGACATGACAGAACTTCGCATGAAGATTGTTAATGTCCCATCAACCGAAAAGCTAAACGGTTACCGAGTGATAAGTAATTCCACTTATAATGAATTGGCTAACTTTATTGGCAATAAAAAATTAGTGGATGATAATAAAACTTACCGAGTAGATGCTAAAAATAGTCGCTTACAATCTAACTATAAACAACATTATTTAAAAGAATTACCTGTTCCAGATAATGAGCCAGTTAGTGTGGAAAATTTATCTGTTGAAAAAGAGGTAATACCAGGTTTTCAAAATGTTTATGTTGTTCCAAAACTTGTGTACCAATCTTATATTAAAACATATGGTGTTCAACAAGAAATAGGATGGTTGGCAGATAAAAAAACACATGGTAAACAAGTTTCAGTTGCGAATCGTTTAGAAGATATTGAAGGGTTGCAAAGTAAAGCATTAATCATCCAATCCATTACTGATATTTATACGCCAGTCTTGTTTGTTGGATTTTTTATTGGGGCTATTTTCTTTGTTTCAGCAGGTAGTTTTTTATATTTTAGATTATATAGCGATATGGCTGTTGACACAGAAAAATTTAAGATTGTGTATAAATTAGGGTTTAGTCGAAAAGAGATGAAAAAAACCGTATATAAACAAGTAGCTATTTTATTCTTTACACCAATCATTGTTTCTAGTATTCATGGCTTAGTTGCATTAAAAGCAATGTACGCTATGTTTGACGAAACCATTCAATCAACTGCTTTTGTCGTTATTGGTGCTTTTATCATGATTCAGCTTGTTTACTATTTAGTCGCACGCGAGTTTTATTTTAGAAAACTGTATCATGAGATAACCTCAGATTAAAAAATATCCCAGAGACCAATATGTGGTTTTCTGGGATATTTCTTTTATTTATAACTTTCCATAATGGTATCAATACCCGAAATAGTCGCATATCGAAAGCCGTTTTTTTCTAAAGCAACAACTCCTTTAATAGTTGTTCCACCAGGAGACGTTACTTGGTCTTTTAGTTCTCCGGGATGTTTTTGTGACTCTAATAGTAAATTTGCTGAACCACTCACCATCTTGGCCGCAACATTATATGCTAACTCTCTATCCATACCATACATCACTGCAGAGTCACCAAGCGCCTCCATAAATACATCAACAAATGCCGGACCGCAACCTGCCAAGGTACCAAAAATATCGATTTTATCTGCTGTGATTTCTTCTACAGATCCAAGAATATTCAAAGTATCATGTACGAGTTCTTTTTGTTTTTCTGTTATAGAGTCAGCGTAAACGATGCCAGTTATCCCTTGATTGATTTGAACAGGTGTATTAGGTATGGCTTGGGCAACTGGATAGTTTTCACCTAATGCTTTTTGCATCTCTTTAACAGGAACACCAGCAGAGACTGAAATAATAGGGATTCCTGATGTTAAAACAGATTTTAAATCATTGATAACAGGTAATATAATAGGTGTTTTAACTGCTAGAAAAATAATATCAACTTGATTAAAATCAGATAATTCAGTGGTTAGATGAAACGGAATATCTTTTTGTAAGTCAGTTGCAGTGTTTCCGCGTCCTCCTTTTACTAGTAAATCAGTTGGTTGGATTTTTTGTGAATGTACCCAACCTTTTATCATAGCGCCGCCCATATGACCAGCACCGAAAATACCAATTTTCATGATAGTACCATCCTTTGTTTTTATTTTATAGTTATTTAAAGTATAGAGCTAAAAATATTTAATGACAACTAATATCATACTATATCGCTTTATGATATACTAAATTAAATTTAAATAAAAGGAGTGGGTTGGGTGGAGTTAGTGGTACAAAATGTGGTAAAAAAGTTTGACGATAAATTAATTTTAGATTCAGCAAGTTTTACTTTTGAAAAGGGAAAAATTTATGGTCTTTTAGGAAGAAATGGGGCAGGAAAAACAACTCTGTTTAATTGTATTTCGCAAGATTTATCGATAGATTCAGGGGACATCCAAATAAGTGATGATGGTGATTTGCATTATTTTTCAGATTTAGAAGTGGGGTTAGTGCATGCGACACCAACTGTACCAGATTTCATGACGGGTTATGAGTTTATTAAATTTTTCATTGATATGAATAAAGAAAAAATGTTACATGTCAGAACACCTGATGAGTATTTGGCCAAAGTAGGGATAAAAAAGGAGGATAGACATCGTTTATTAAAAGACTATTCCCATGGGATGAAAAATAAAGTGCAAATGATTGCGACGATGATGGTGCAACCACCTATCCTATTATTAGACGAGCCGTTGACTAGTTTTGATGTGGTCGCAGCGCATGAGATGAAAGAATTGATATTATCCATAAAAAAAGATTCTGTTGTGATTTTTTCTACGCATATTTTACAATTAGCACAAGACTTATGTGATGAAATCGTGGTCTTACATAATGGTAAACTTACTGGTTTTGATCCGAGTAAAATTCACACGAATAGTTTTGAATCAGATATTGTCGCAATGTTATCTGATGATGTGATAGAAGAAGTTGTCGTAGATGGTGATGCCCATGATCAATAAAGTTAAGCCAATACTAAGTGAGTATTTTTCCTTTCAGTTATTTAAAGGAACGACATTTGTTAATGGGTTGTTCTATTTTATCGGTAGAATACCACTCATTGGAAAATTTGTTCCAGTGAGAATGGTCTACGCTGATTATCCTTTAAAAAGAGTTTTTACGTTAATTAAGTTACTTATTTCATTAGCGATTAAAATCACAATTGGCATTGTTCCGTTTTTTATTAGTCTATTTTTATCTAATGTGGTCTTCAAATCGTTTAACTTAACCAGTGTTGATATCTGGTTGCTGGTTTTTGCTTGGTATCTACCGTTATTTGGTGCATTATTTTCCTTACCTGATAAAAAAGAAGTCCTATTTGTTGTCAACTTTCGATTAAATAAGGCGTCTTATTTAAAACGAATGTCGATGTTAATACTTGTGGGAGATTTAGTAATTATCGGGTTTGCTTTGCCTATTTTGAGTAAATCAAACAACTTACCAGTACTTTTAACAACATTATTTGGTCTAAGTGTATACTTAGTATCTAATGCATTATGGATGAGAGTTGATTTGCCGCTATCACTGAAACATAAACAATGGACAATGAAAGTTATACTCTTAGTAGCGATGTTTGCTGTGACACTTGGTGTGATGTTGACCATCCTGTCTCCGATAATGAAACTATTATTTGCTCATCCGCTCATTATTGTGGGACTCATCATTATTAATTGTGTATTGAGTTGGTATTTGATTAAAAGTTACTGGCATTATGAGTCTTTTTTATCAGTTGTAGGGAAAAAATTTAAAAGTGCTATGTACTTTTTTGAAGCGGATGATATGGAGCTAAAAAATAAGACAACAAACTTTACTGAGGGAGTCGGACTGACTAAAAAAATGAGTATTGACGAAAATGTGTCGTTTGAGCATTTGTCTGGTAATGCTTATCTTAATGCGTTGTTTTTTAGTCGCTTTAAAAAAGGGCTCAGTCGAGGAGTTATCATTAAACTTGCTATCATTAGCACTATCGGATTAATTCTTATTGTTGTCAGTCAATTTTTTCCCATGCTCTCAGGTCTATCAGAACTAGAATCATTTATGTATCGATTAGTACCATCTCTTTTCTTTGTTTTATATTTAACGTCTGTTGGAAAAAGTGTGGTTCAAAGTTTGTTTATGAACTGTGATATTTCTATGCTATCGTTTCCCTTCTATCGAACAAAAGAAGCTATCATTAGTGGATTTTTTGTGCGATTTAAAAAAATTCTTTACTACAATAGCCTTGTAAACGGTACGTTACTATTTTGGCTCGTTCTATTTAATTTGATAGTCATGGGGATACGCTCAATTTATTTAATTGGTCTTGTCCTTTTAGTGATGATTAGTTTGACCTTGCTTTTTTCATTTCACGAGTTGTTTGTTTATTATATCCTTCAACCTTTTACCAGTGATTTTGAAGTAGTCAATCCAGTTTATAAAGCAGTGAATGGTATATTCTATTTATTTGCTTATATTAATTTACAACTAAAAACAACTGGTCTTTACTATGCGTTAGGTTTATCGATTGTGTCACTATTGTATGTTGGGATTGGTTTAATGGTCATAAAAAAAGTAGCACCAAAAACATTCAAATTAAAAAATTAAATGTTTACACTTGTTTTCTATTTCTAAAGGTGTTATAACTATACATATAGATAAATAAAAGATAATTGTTGAGAAAGACACCGATATATGAGGGCTATCTGACAGGGAGGAAAACATTATTGAGAGTTTTCTAGATAAGTGCATGTGTTGACCACTTTCGAAAGTTGAGTTGAAACTTGACCGGTCGTACCGTTAACACGCTAGAGGAGACATGTAGTAGTGTCTTAAATATTAGGTGGAACCACGATGATTCGTCCTAGTAGGTCGTTATGACTTACTAGGGCTTTTTTTATTTAAACAATTAAAAGGAGACGATAGTATGATTAACATTACTTTTCCAGATGGCGCTGTCAAAGAATTTGAGAGTGGCTCATCAACATTAGATATTGCAAAAAGTATCAGTAATTCTTTAGCTAAAAAAGCATTAGCAGGTAAATTAAATGGTGAGTTGATTGATTTAGAGAGACCAATCGAAGTTGATGGTTCAATTGAAATCGTGACACCAGACCATGAAGATGCGTTAGGAATTTTACGTCATTCAACAGCTCATTTAATGGCAAATGCCATGAAACGTTTGTATCCAAATATCCACTTTGGTGTTGGTCCAGCGATTGAAAATGGTTTTTACTATGACACTGACAATGGCGAAAATGTTATCTCTGAAGAAAATTTAGAAGCAATTGAAAAAGAGATGATGGCGATTGTAAAAGAAAATAACCCAATCGTTCGCAAAGAAATTTCTCGTGCCGATGCTTTAGAGTTGTTTAAAGAAGACCCATATAAAGTGGAATTAATTACTGACTTACCAGAAGATGAAGTGATTACAGTTTATGAGCAAGGTGGCTTTGTTGATTTATGTCGTGGGGTGCATGTGCCATCTACTGGTCGTATCCAAATCTTCAAATTATTATCGGTTGCTGGAGCATACTGGAGAGGAAACTCTGATAACCATATGATGCAACGTGTTTACGGAACAGCATTCTTTGATAAAAAAGCCTTAAAAGAATACATCAAAATGCGTGAAGAAGCGAAAGAACGTGACCATAGAAAGTTAGGTAAAGAATTAGACTTATTTATGTTAAGTCCTGAAGTTGGCTCTGGCTTACCATTCTGGTTACCAAAAGGTGCAACAATTCGTCGTACAATCGAGCGCTACATCACTGATAAAGAAATCAGCTTAGGCTATCAACACGTATACACACCAATCATGGCAAATGTGGAATTTTACAAAACATCTGGTCATTGGGATCATTACCATGAAGACATGTTCCCACCGATGGACATGGGGGACGGTGAAATGTTAGTATTGCGTCCAATGAACTGCCCACACCACATGATGGTTTATAAAAACGATGTTCATAGTTACCGTGAATTACCAATTCGTATTGCTGAGCTTGGTATGATGCACCGTTATGAAAAATCAGGTGCGTTATCAGGATTGCAACGTGTGCGTGAAATGACATTAAATGATGGTCATACATTTGTTCGTCCAGATCAAATCAAAGATGAATTCAAACGTACATTAGAATTAATGGTTGCCGTGTATGAAGATTTCAATATTACAGATTATCGTTTCCGTTTAAGTTACAGAGACCCAGAAAATACTGAAAAATACTTTGATGATGATGAGATGTGGGAAAGAGCTCAAACAATGCTGAAAGAAGCGATTGATGAATTAGGTTTAGAATACTTTGAAGCAGAAGGCGAAGCGGCGTTCTACGGACCTAAACTTGACGTGCAAGTAAAAACTGCCTTAGGAATGGAAGAAACATTATCTACTATCCAGTTAGACTTCTTATTACCTGAACGTTTTGACTTAACTTATGTTGGACAAGATGGCGAAAACACTCATCGTCCAGTCGTTATTCACCGTGGTATCGTGTCGACAATGGAACGTTTTGTGGCTTACTTAACTGAAGTATACAAAGGAGCATTCCCAACTTGGTTAGCACCCGTTCAAGGAACAATCATTCCAGTTAACTTAGACTTACATAGTGACTATGCGTTTGAAATCAAAGAACAACTAAATAGTTTAGGCTTACGTTTTGAAGTGGATGATCGTAATGAAAAAATGGGTTACAAGATTCGTGAATCTCAAACTCAAAAAATTCCATATCAAATCGTTGTGGGAGATAAAGAGTTAGACAACGGTGAAGTCAATGTCCGTAAATACGGAAGCAAAGAAACTGAAACAGTGAAATTACCATTATTTGTTGAATCAGTGGTTGCCGAAGTGAAAAACTACAGTAAATAGTACAAAAGAAAGACCAAGTCGATTGCGATTTGGTCTTTTGCTTATTTAAGAGCACTCTCTAAATCAGTAATTAAATCATCGCAATCTTCAATTCCACAAGATAGACGAATTAATGTGGAGGTAACGCCCATTTTGATACGTTCTTCTTCTGGCATACAGGCATGTGACATCGTCCAAGGGTAAGATAAAATGGACTCAACACCACCCAGACTGACAGCGACAATTGGAATTTGACATTTATTAAAGAAGTCTGCCACTTTGTCTTCACAACTTAATTCAAAGCTTAACACAGCACCACCAGATTGCGTTTGTGATTGATGAACATTTGCTTGAGGATGAGTTGCTAATCCAGGATAATAAACAGATTTTATTTCATTATGCTGTGATAAAAACTCGGCAATTTTAGCCGCATTTTTAACGGATTGTTCCATACGCAATCCCATTGTTTTGACCCCTCTAAGAAGTAGCCAAGCATCTTCCACACCTAAAATACTGCCTAAAGCTTTTTGATGTTTTTTCAAAATAAAATATAGTTCTTCATCATTTGTCGCGATGAGTCCAGCTAAAATATCACTGTGTCCATTAATAAATTTTGTCGCACTATGAATGACAATGTCAACGCCTAAATCAAGAGGATGTTGATGAACAGGTGTCATAAATGTGTTATCACATGCCGTTAAAATGTTGTGTGTTTGTGCTAAATGACAGACAGCTTTTAAGTCTGTAATCGTTAATAAAGGGTTCGATGGTGTTTCTAAATAAAATAATTTCGTATTTGGTTGAATGGCATTTTCCCATGCTGAAACATCAGATTCATCAACGAAAGTATGTTCCACTCCAAAACGTGTTAGAAATTCCGTCACAATCTGATAAGTGCCACCATAAATGTTTTTTCCTAAAATTAAGTGATCTCCTTGAGATAACATAAATAAAACAGAATTGATGGCGGCCATACCTGATGAAAAAGCTAAACCAAATGTTGCATTCTCAAGAGATGCGATACATTCTTCCACAGCTGTGATGGTTGGGTTACCAAATCGTGTGTAGTTGTATCCCGTGTGATGAAACACATCGTCTTGATGAAACGTGGATGTTTGATATTTTGGGATAGATGCTGCGCCAGTTTCTTTGTCTATGACAGAATAGCCGTGTAATAATTTTGTATTGATATTCATAAAACCCCTCCAATATATTTGAACAGTCATAATATAACTTGAAAGTAACACTATAATGTATGCGTTGTCAACAACTTAATTATATTTTCTATGTATTAAAAAACGTTCATATGAATAAAATTTCAAATAAATTGGCATTTTCGAGAGCATATTTTTTTAATCGAAGGATATTTTGTGTATAATGACAACTATAAATTAGGAATGGAGGATGATTATGTCGAAATTACCAAAACCCATTGGACCTTATTCTGTTTTTCGTGAGGCAGGAAATTTAGTTTTTGTTTCCGGACAAATTCCAATTGATGTTGAAACAGGAGAGATTGTTTCAGAAACAATAGAAGGTCAAGCAACACAAGTGATGGAAAATATCAAGCTGATATTAGATGAGGTTGGAGTTGATTTTAATGCCATTATTAAAACAACTTGCTTTTTACAAAATTTAGAACACTTCAACACATTTAATGACATTTACGGTAGCTATTTTACTGATAAGACGCCAGCTAGATCAGCGTTTCAAGTAGCTAAGTTACCAAAAAACGCCTTATTAGAAGTTGAATTTATTATTCAAAAATAATGTGGTGTAGGATACATAGAAGAGTCAGTTAAGACTGATAAAAAAGGAGATGATATTCATGATAGATGTTCCATTTTTCTCACAGTTTTTAAAAGTGAGTAATTTTTACACGTTGATTGCTATTGTATTGTTAGGTGGTGCAATCATGTGCTTAAGAATACTCAAAAATAGAAAAGTAAGCTTTTCAAAACGCATGATCATCGCTTTAGTTATCGGACTTGTTTTAGGAATTGGTATCGATGTGATAAGTAGTAAGAACGGAATTTATATCGATCATGCTAGAGGAGAAATATCTGCGTGGTTTGGCTTAATTGGTACAGGGTTTTTAAAACTCGTTCAGTTACTTGCGATTCCAGTTGTTTTTCTTTCTATTATAAAGGTAGTGGTGGATGTACAAGGGAATCGGATTAAAAGTTTGACGACACGAACATTCATTACATTATTAAGTACCACAGCAGTTTCAGCCATTGTTGGTATTTTAGTTGTAAAACTATATAATCTTAATGCTGTTAGTTTTGCTGGAGATTTAACTGAGCAAAAATCTGAATTTATCAATAACATTGCAGCACAAAGTTTTCCAGAGTTCTTCTTAAATTTGATTCCAAATAATATTACCAGTGTTATGGGAGATAATGGAAGTATCGTATCCGTTGTGATTATTGCAGCGATGTTTGCTAGTGCAATTCGTTTCTTGAAGGTAAAAAAACCAAAAGAAGTAGCACCTTTTGTTTCATTTTTAGATTCACTCCGAGTAACAGTGAACTCCGTTTTAACTAACGTTATTAAGTTGATGCCATATGGTGTGGTTGCACTAGTAAGTAATACAATTATTACGAATGGTGTTCAATCAATTGTTAGTATGTTAGGTTTTATTGCGGCATTATATACTGGTGTTATCATCATGCTTCTTGTATATGTGGTTATTCTTCTATTTATGGGAGTTAATCCTGTGACATTTTACAAGAAAGCATTCACCACGTTATTGTTTGCTTTCTCATCTCGTTCGAGTGTCGGAACACTACCTTACACCTTAAAAACATTGGAAGATGATATGGGCGTATCTGGCGAAACGTCAAATTTTGTGGCCACACTAGGGACAACAATTGGGATGAATGGTTGTGCGGGTGTATTCCCGGCAATGTTAGGAACTCTTGTTGCAGCAGCAGCTGGAGCGACAATGGACTTTTCATTCTTTGTATTAGTCGTTGTTGTTGTAACAGTTGGTTCAATCGGAATTGCTGGTGTACCAGGAACAGCAACTGTTGCCGCAACCGTTACATTGAATGGTTTAGGTTATGGTTCTGCTATTTCTAGTATTGGTGCCGTGTTTGGTATTGATCCGATTATTGATATGGGACGTACAATGTTAAATGTAACTGGAAGCATGGTGTCAGCTATAGTCGTTGACAAATGGGAAGGGTCATTTAATAAAGAGGCATTTAATGCCCCATCAACACCAACTGAAATAAATGAATAATTTGTAAAAGAGGCGATTATCGTCTCTTTTTTATTTTAAATTCTTCATTGCGCTAGTGAATAGCACTTCATTTTGTGATAAACTAAGTGAGCAAGTTGAATGAAGGAGATAATACATGACACAACTAAATTATGTAGTACAAGATAAAAAGGGAAGAATTGATAAAGTATTAGCTGATGTTTATACTGAGTATTCTCGTTCTCAAATCCAAAGTTGGTTAAAAGAAGAAGCAGTGAAAGTCAACGGAGACATCGTTAAAGCCAATTATAAAGTTAAAAATGAGGACGTTATTGATGTTGATGTTCCTGCACCAAAAGAATTGACATTAGACCCACAAGACATTCCCATTGAAATTGTTTACGAGGATAATGATGTTATTGTTGTAAACAAGCCTCAAGGAATGGTGGTTCATCCTTCTATGGGGCACCCTAGCGGAACGTTAGTTAATGCCTTATTATTTCATGCGGATTCGTTATCTAGTATTAATGATGTGATACGACCAGGGATTGTCCACCGAATAGATAAGGACACATCTGGATTATTAATGGTAGCTAAAAATGATGCGGCTCACATCGCTTTACAAGATGAATTAAAAGAAAGAAAAACATTAAGAAAATACGTCGCACTTGTTCATGGTGTTATTCCACATGAAAAAGGAAAGATTGATGCACCTATTGGCCGAAGCAAAGACAATCGTCAAAAACAAGCCATTGTCGCAGATGGGAAAGAAGCAGTGACGCATTTCACGGTGTTAGAAAGATTTTTAGATTATACATTGATTGAATGTGTTCTTGAGACAGGTCGTACGCATCAAATTCGCGTGCATATGGATTACATAGGTTATCCGATTGTTGGCGATCCTTTATATGGTCCAAAGAAAACCATTAAAGGAAATGGGCAGTTCTTACATGCTAAAACGTTAGCCTTCACTCATCCAACAACAGGTGAGTTGATGACGTTTGATTCTGAGTTGCCAGAAATATTTAAAAAAACTTTAAAAGAAATCGAAAATAATGATTGATATTTGTTGGTTGCTACGTTATACTCAGTACAATAAAACAGAATAGTCCTTTAAGAGTAGTCCAGAGAGGCTAAGAAGGAGCGTGTAATATTTTTAGATAGGGATAAGTGTATCCTTATATAATTGTGACTAAACACAAACCTCTTAACTCTCATGGGTAAGAGGTTTTTTTGTTGGAAAAATAAGGGGGAAAGACATTGACTGAAAAGGTAGTGGTTGATGAAATGACAATGAAACGAGCATTGACACGTATCACGTATGAGATTATCGAACGTCATAAAGGCATTGATGATATTGTGTTAATTGGAATTAAAACACGTGGCATTTATTTAGCCAATCGTATAGCCGATCGCTTAAAACAACTTGAGGGAAAAGACATTCCGGTTGGAGAATTAGACATTACATTATACAGAGATGATAACCATGTTAACGAACATGATACACCAGAAGTTCATGCATCAAATATTCCATTTTCAATTGAAAACAAAGAAGTTATTTTAGTGGATGACGTGATTTATACAGGGAGAACCATTCGTGCCGCACTGGATGCGATTATGGACATTGGTCGTCCTGAAAAAATTTCACTTGCCGTTTTAGTCGATAGAGGACACAGAGAATTACCCATTCGTGCAGATTATGTTGGGAAAAACATTCCAACCTCAAAAGATGAACAAATTATTGTTTCTGTAAAAGAATACGATGATAAAGATGAAATAAAAATCAAACAACTTAATTAAATAAGCTTTTTAATCGAGTACAGAGAGACTAGGAAAAGCAGTAACAATTGGTGGAAAAAGTCAAACACCAATCTGTTTTCGTGCGCCTCGTTTCTAACAATGAAACGAGGATTTTTTATTATAAAGGAGACTGTCAAATGAAAGAAAATTATAGAAACCCAGATGTTGTATTGGATATACACGATAAACCCAAAGGAATTAAATGGCTAGGTCTTAGCTTACAGCATTTGTTTACCATGTTTGGTGCAACAGTTTTGGTACCAATACTAGTAGGAATTAATCCAGGCATCGCTCTATTTAGTTCAGGTTTAGGAACAATAGTCTATTTAATCGTCACAAAAGGAAAAATACCGGCTTACTTAGGAAGTAGTTTTGCGTTTATCGCAGCGATGCAGATGTTAATGAAAGATGATGGGTATCCAGCTGTGGCACTAGGTGCGATTACAACAGGGATTGTGTACTTAATTGTGTCAGCAATTGTTAAACGAGCAGGTTCTGCTTGGTTAGATAAGTTGCTTCCAGCGATTGTGGTTGGACCAGTTGTGATGGTCATCGGTCTTGGGTTAGCAGGAAATGCTGCAAGCCAAGCAATGTATGCAGTCGGAGCAAATGGCGAACAAATTTACAGTGTAAAATACATTGCCGTCGCACTAGTAACCATGGCCTTAACAATATTTTTTAATATGTATCTTAAAGGATTTATGGGACTAATTCCAATTTTATTAGGCATTGTGTGTGGTTATTTTATCGCACTAGCAGTTGGCATTGTCGATGTTGAGCCAATTAGACAAGCAGCATGGTTTGCTTTACCTGACTTTCAAGCGCCATTTGTGACTTACACACCAAAATTTTACTTAACAGCAATTGTGACAATGGCCCCTATCGCGTTTGTGACAATGACAGAGCATATCGGTCACTTGATGGTATTAAACAAATTAACAAAACGAGATTTCTTCAAAGAGCCAGGATTAGATAAAACACTTAAAGGTGACGGATTAGCACAAATCGTCGCTGGTTTAGTCGGAGGCCCTCCTGTGACAAGTTATGGTGAGAATATCGGCGTACTAGCGATTACTCGCGTACACAGTGTGTTTGTCATCGGTGGAGCGGCAGCCTTAGCAATGGGATTAAGTTTTGTTGGAAAACTAACAGCGATTATTCAAAGTATTCCTAACCCAGTTATTGCGGGAATTAGTTTTATCCTATTCGGAGTGATTGCTTCAAGCGGATTGAAAATCTTGATTGATAATAAAATTGATTTTAACTTAAAACGTAACTTGTTGATTGCCTCAGTTATCTTAGTAGTGGGAATCGGCGGATTAACCTTCCAAGTTGGAGCAGTAGCAGTATCTGGCATGGCACTTGCCACATTGTTTGGTATCATTTTAAACCTGATTTTACCTGAGAAAGCAAAAAGTGAATTAGAATAAAAGGAGAGGCTCAAATGATTATTACATCGGAAAAGATAAGTTTAAAACATTTATTAACTGCAGAATCATTAAGCGATCAAGAAGTAATGGGATTAATTAAACGAGCACAACAATTTAAACAAGGGGCTACTTCGACGTTACCCCATCAACAATATTTTGTTGCCAATTTATTTTTTGAAAATAGCACGAGAACACACAAAAGTTTTGAAGTCGCAGAGAAAAAAATGGGCATCGATGTAATAGAGTTTGATGCAAAAACAAGTTCTGTTTCAAAAGGAGAATCACTTTATGATACGGTGCTAACCATGTCAGCTATCGGTGTGCAAGCCTGTGTGATTCGTCACTGGGAAGAAGATTACTACAATGAATTAATTCAAAGTAAAACCATCACCACCTCAATTATTAATGGGGGAGATGGAAGTGGAAATCATCCCACACAATGCTTACTCGATCTTTTAACCATTTACGAGGAGTTTGGTCATTTTGAAAACTTAAATATTGCGATTTGTGGGGATTTAACACACTCACGAGTAGCAAACTCAAATATGAAAATGTTAAAACGTCTTGGAGCTAATCTTTATTTTTGTGGTCCAGAAGAATGGTACAACAAAAAATATGAGGCTTATGGAACTTATTTACCAATAGATGAGGTATTAGATAAAGTTGATGTTATGATGATGCTCCGTGTTCAACACGAACGTCACGATGATAGTGAAAGTTTTTCTAAAGAAGAGTATCATCAGCAACATGGTTTAACGAATGAACGAGCAACAAAAATGAAAGAAAAAGCAATTATCATGCATCCAGCACCAGTCAATCGGGATGTGGAGTTGGCAGATGAGTTGGTTGAAAGCTATCAGTCACGGATTACGCAACAAATGACAAATGGTGTTTTTATGAGAATGGCAATCTTAGAAGCAATATTACAAGGAAAATCATAGGAGGAGACAGATGAACACATTAATTAAAAATGGGCGAGTGGTAACAAGCAGAAATCAGTTGATTCCAGTAGATGTATGGATAGAAAATGAAAAAATTAAAGGGATTGGTACGTTTGATGACTTATCAACTAATTTTGATAAAGTAGTGGATGCAAAAAATGGATTAATTACACCAGGTTTTGTGGATGTTCATGTACATTTTAGAGAACCAGGATTCGAGTATAAAGAAACTATCGAAACAGGAAGTCGTTCAGCTGCTAAAGGTGGATTTACAACAGTCTGTGCTATGCCGAATCTTAATCCAGTGCCAGATACACCAGAGCTTTTAACTGAGATGTATCAACGAATCGAAAAAGACAGTGTGGTTAATATCTTACAGTATGCTCCTATTACTAAAGAGTTAAACACAGAAGAATTAGTTGATTTTAAGGGATTAAAAAAAGCAGGAGCCTTTGCATTTACTAATGACGGTGTTGGTGTTCAAACTGCTGGTGTGATGTATGAAGCAATGAAAGAAGCAGCTGCACTTGATATGGCAATCGTTGCACATACTGAAGATGAAAGTTTACTGTTTGGTGGTGTGATGCACTTAGGAGAAAAATCAAAAGAACTAGGTTTACCCGGTATTATGAGTGCAACAGAATCATCACAAATTGCAAGA
This sequence comes from Vagococcus sp. JNUCC 83, assembly GCF_053667615.1. NCBI lineage: Bacteria > Bacillati > Bacillota > Bacilli > Lactobacillales > Enterococcaceae > Vagococcus > Vagococcus sp. JNUCC 83. The sequence continues at coordinate 839,321 of NZ_CM132204.1, forward strand.
GATGTGTTATTAGCAAAAGAAACAGGCGTACACTACCATGTATGCCATGTATCGACTAAAGAAAGTGTCGAAGTGATTAGACAAGCGAAAAAGAACGGTATTCACGTGACATGCGAAGTGTGCCCACATCACTTGATCATGACAGATGGTGATATTACACATGATCATGGTTACTTTAAAATGAATCCGCCATTAAGAGCAAGTGATGATCAACTAGCATTAATTGACGGGTTGCTTGATGGTACGATTGATTGTATCGCAACAGACCATGCACCACATGGACATGATGAAAAAAATCAAAGTATGATAAAGTCACCTTTTGGTATTGTGGGAAGCGAAACGGCATTTTCTTTAATGTACACTCACTTTGTTGAAACAAATCGCTTTACATTAGAGCAAGTGGTGTATTGGCTAACAGAAGCTCCCTCAAAAATATTTAATTTAGAAACTGGCTCACTAAATATAGGAGCAGATGCTGATATTGCCATCTTTGATTTAGATAAAGAAGTGGTGATACCGGAAGAATTTGTATCAAAATCACACAATACACCATTTAGCGGTGAAAGAGTTAAAGGTGATACGTTATACACATTTGTAAAAGGTCAAATGGTTTGGAATAAAGAGGAGGTATAAGGGTATGAAACGATTGTTAATCTTGGAAGATGGAACGTGTTATGAGGGTGAAGGATTTGGCGCTTCAAACTCTGCAACAGGGGAATTAGTATTTACAACGGGAATGAGTGGGTATCAAGAAATGATGACAGACCCAAGTTTTAAAGGTCAAATTTTATTATTTACATACCCAACAATTGGAAATTATGGGATTAATCGAGATGATTTTGAATCCATGTCTCCAGCATGTTCTGCTGTTGTTGTAAGAGATGTTGCTAGAGTCGCATCAAATTGGCGCTCACAAGCAACATTGGATGAGTTCCTAAAAGATAAAGGTGTTCCGGGGATCAGTGGGATTGACACTCGTGCCTTAACCAAAAAAATTCGTGAAAAAGGAGCCATGAAGGCAAGCATTATTGACGTTGTGCCAGACTTGCATCATGCGTATGATCAACTTAGAGCAACTGTGCTATCATCAACACAAGTTCAAGCAGTATCAACAGCCAAGCCATATAGTATTCCAGGAACTGGGGCAAATGTGGTCATTATAGATTTTGGTATGAAGCAAAGTATCTTGCGTGAATTAATTAAAAGAGAGTGTCACATCACTGTGGTTCCTTATGACACAACCGCAAAAGAGATTTTATCTTATCGTCCAGATGGCGTGATGCTATCAAATGGGCCTGGTAATCCTAAAGACTTACCACTGGCATTAAAAACAATTTTAAAACTTCAGGAAGTTGTTCCAATCTTTGGTATTTGTTTAGGACATCAATTATTAAGTTTAGCTAATGGGGCAGATACGTATAAAATGCGTTTTGGTCATCGAGGTGGCAATCATGCTGTTCGTGAGATTGCTTCTGACTTAGTTTACTTTACATCTCAAAATCATGGGTATGCGGTGTCATTAGATAGTCTTGATACCACAGAATTGATGTTAACACATATTGATATTAACGATGGATCGGTTGAGGGTGTGAAACATAAACATCATCCGGCATTTTCCGTGCAATTCCATCCGGATGCTGCACCTGGGCCACATGATGCAGAGTCAATTTTTGATGAGTTTATTGAATTAATGGAAAACTGGGGGAACGAACATGCCTAAAAGAGACGATATTAAAAAAATACTAGTGATTGGATCAGGTCCAATCATCATCGGACAAGCAGCAGAATTTGATTACGCCGGGACACAAGCATGCCTTGCTTTAAAAGAAGAGGGCTATGAAGTCGTATTAATTAATTCTAACCCAGCAACCATTATGACAGACAAAGACATTGCTGATAAGGTGTATATCGAACCAATCACTCTTGAATTTGTCACAAAAATCTTACGTAAAGAAAGACCAGATGCGATTTTACCAACTTTAGGTGGGCAAACAGGCTTAAATATGGCTATTGAACTAAATGATAAAGGTATTTTAGAAGAACTTGGGATAGAGCTTTTGGGAACGAAGATAAGCGCCATTGATCAAGCAGAGGATAGAGATTTGTTTAAACAATTAATGGAAGAACTTAATGAACCAATTCCTGAAAGTGTGATTGTTCATACAGTAGAAGAAGCTGTAGCGTTTGGCCGTGACATTGGTTACCCATTAATTGTACGTCCAGCATTTACTTTAGGTGGAACAGGTGGCGGTATGTGTGATGATGAAGAGTCACTTATTGCTATTACGAAAAATGGAATCAGCTTATCTCCTGTTAACCAATGTTTAATTGAAAAAAGTATTGCAGGTTACAAAGAAATTGAATTTGAAGTGATGCGCGATAAAAAAGATCAAGCCATTGTGGTGTGCCATATGGAAAACTTTGACCCAGTAGGCATTCATACAGGTGACTCAATCGTCTTTGCTCCTTGCCAAACATTATCTGATGTTGAAGTTCAGCTATTAAGAGATGCATCACTAAAAATTATTAAAGCACTAGAAATAGAAGGTGGTTGTAATGTTCAGTTAGCCTTAAACCCAAATAGTTATGAATATTATATTATTGAGGTAAATCCTCGAGTGAGTCGATCTTCCGCTCTAGCAAGTAAAGCAACAGGATTTCCGATTGCAAAAATTGCGGCAAAAATTGCAGTAGGTTTAACACTCGATGAAATGAAAAATCCAGTGACACAAACGACTTATGCGATGTTTGAACCAGCACTTGATTATGTGGTTTCAAAAATTCCGCGTTGGGCCTTTGATAAGTTTGAACACGGAGATAGATTATTAAGTACCCAAATGAAAGCAACCGGAGAAGTGATGGCGTTAGGTCGTACGATAGAAGAATCATTACTAAAAGCAGTGAGATCTTTAGAGATTGGGTTACATCATATTGACTCAGAAGAATCAAAAGACCTGTCAGATGATGAGTTAATCAAACAAATGGTGGAAGCAAAAGATGACCGTTTATTCAGAGTAGCTGAAGGAATTAGACGAGGAATGTCTATCAAAGATATTGCCCAATACACAAAAATTGATATCTTTTTCTTAGATAAAATTAAACGAATCATAGAATTGGAAACATTAGTATCAGAAAAACCAAAAAACTTAGAAACATTAAAAGAAGCTAAACGTTATGGAATAGCTGATAGTGTGATTGCAACGTTATGGGGCACCTCAACAGAAGAAGTATTAAGTTTAAGAAAAGAGTATGGCATCTTACCGGTTTATAAAATGGTGGACACATGTGCTGGAGAATTCGCTTCGGAAACCCCATACTTCTATAGTACTTATGAAGAAGAAAACGAAAGTGTAAGAACGGATAAAGAATCGGTTATCGTATTGGGCTCAGGTCCAATACGTATCGGTCAAGGGGTAGAATTTGATTATGCAACAGTGCATTCGGTGAAAGCCATTCAAGAAGAAGGGTACGAAGCAATCATCATTAATAGTAATCCTGAAACCGTGTCGACAGATTTTTCTATCTCAGACAAACTATACTTTGAACCGTTAACGTTAGAAGATGTCTTAAATGTGGTTGAGTTAGAACAGCCTAAAGGGGTAATTGTTCAATTTGGTGGACAAACAGCGATAAACTTAGCTGAAGGTTTAACACAGCATGGTATTAAAATCATTGGTACAACGTTAGAAGATTTAGACAGAGCAGAAAACCGTGATAAGTTTGAACATGCTTTACAAGAATTAGGTATTCCACAACCTGAAGGAGCTACTGCGACAAATGAATCTGACGCGATAGCCATTGCAGAAAGAATTGGTTATCCAGTGTTAGTTCGCCCAAGTTATGTTTTAGGTGGTCGTGCGATGGAGATTGTGTGGAGTACCAAAGACTTAAAACGTTACATGGTTGAAGCGGTAAAAGCCTCACCAGAGCACCCAATCTTAATAGACCGCTACGTGGTTGGAGTAGAGTGTGAAGTGGATGCGATATGTGATGGTCAAGATGTATTAATCCCTGGTATAATGGAACATATCGAGCGAGCTGGTGTGCATTCGGGTGACTCAATGGCAGTGTATCCTCCACAAACCATCTCTCAACGAGTGATTGATAAGATTGTTGACTACACTCAAAAATTAGCAAGAGGGTTAAACTGTAAGGGGATTATGAACATCCAATTCATTGCGCAAGATGAAGAAGTGTTTGTGATTGAAGTGAATCCGCGTGCCAGTCGAACTGTGCCGTTTTTAAGTAAAGTGACAGATATTCCAATGGCAAAACTTGCGACACAATTAATTTTAGGCCACACTTTAAAAGAATTCGGGTATGAGCCTGGATTGTATAAAGAAAGTCCAATGGTTCATGTGAAAGCCCCGGTGTTCTCATTTGCAAAATTACATGAGGTGGATACTCAATTAGGACCAGAAATGAAATCGACAGGTGAGGTCATGGGAACGGATCAAACAATGGAAAATGCTCTTTACAAAGCGTTTGAAGCAAGTGGCATGCACTTACCCGACTACGGCAATGTTCTGTTTACTATTTCGGATGATGCAAAAGAAGAAGCACTAATTTTAGCTAAACGTTTTTCTGATATCGGCTACGGTATATTGGCAACAGAAGGGACGAGTAACTATTTAAGAGAGCATGATTTAGTCGTTGAAACTGTCGCAAAAATTGCTGATACGACTAATTACAATGTGATTGATAGCATTAGAACAGGTAAAGTCAGCTTAGTGATTAACACCACTGGAAATAGCGCTAAAGAAACTTCGGACGGATTTAGAATTCGCCGAACTGCTGTAGAAAATGGTGTGCCTTTGATGACATCACTAGATACGGCAGAAGCGATTTTGAAAGTACTAGAAGCTAGAAGTTTTACAGCAATATCATTATAAAAAGGGAGATTGAATATGAAGCAAGAGATGATGGAGATTGTCAATCAAGTTGAATTAGCACCACGTATATTCGAAATGACGTTAAGAGGTGACTTAACAAAAGAGATGGTAACACCAGGTCAATTTATTCATATTCGTGTTCCAAGACAAGATTTACTGCTTAGAAGACCGATCAGTTTAGCAAAAGTCAATCATGATAATCAAACGTGTAAAATTATTTATCGTGTGGAAGGCGATGGAACCAAAGTCTTTAGCCAATGTCAGGTTGGAGAGAAACTTGATTGCTTAGGTCCCTTGGGCAATGGGTTTGATATTAGTATGGTAGAAGCTGATGATATTGTGTATGTCATAGGTGGAGGAATAGGTGTTCCTCCTCTTTATGAGTTAGGTCGTAGATTAAAAGAAAAGGGTGCGACTATTTATTTTTTGAATGGATTTGCCTCAAAAGATGTGATGTATTATGAAAAAGAATTTAGTGATCTAGGACAATTACGTATCGCAACAGATGATGGCTCATATGGAACAAAAGGTCATGTTGGAATGTTAATAGATGAGGTGACAGATACTGTTGGAAAACCTAAAGCAATCTATGCATGTGGTGCGCCAGGTTTACTTAGAGCAGTAGAAAATAGCTTTATAGATCATCCTCATGTCTACCTTTCAATGGAAGAGAGAATGGCATGTGGCGTGGGTGCATGCTATGCCTGTGTTTGTCAATCTAAAAAAGACCCTAACATCAATAAAAAAGTTTGTGATGAAGGGCCGATATTTAAAGCTGGAGAGGTGATAATATGAGTCGATTAAGCGTAACTATACCCGGTTTAGAGTTAAAAAATCCTATTATGCCAGCAAGTGGCTGTTTTGGTTTTGGTGATGAGTATGCGAAGTACTTTGATTTAAGTAAACTAGGCGCTATCATGGTTAAAGCAACAACCGCTGACATGCGTTATGGTAACCCCACGCCGCGTGTCGCGGAAACACCAAGTGGGATGTTAAATGCGATTGGGTTGCAAAATCCTGGTTTAGATACAGTGATGACGAAGCAATTACCCTCTTTAGAAAAATATGATGTGCCAATCATTGCAAACGTGGCTGGCTCAACAGTGGATGATTACAAACGTGTGTGTGAAAAAATCGGCGACGCACCAAACGTTAAAGCTATTGAATTAAATATTTCTTGTCCCAATGTTAAAGAAGGTGGCATTGCTTTTGGAACAAACGCTAAGGTAGCAGCTGAGCTGACTGCAGCAGCTAAATCTGTGGCAAGTGTCCCTGTATATATCAAATTATCTCCCAATGTGACAAGTATTGTGCCAATCGCTAAAGCAGTAGAAGAAGCTGGAGCAGATGGTATCACAATGATTAATACATTATTAGGTATGAGAATTGATCTAAAATCCAGAAAACCAGTTCTTGCTAATGGAACAGGAGGATTATCAGGTCCAGGAATTAAACCTGTGGCTATTAGAATGATTCATGAAGTGTCACATGCAGTAGATATCCCTATTATTGGTATGGGAGGCGTGTCAACGGTTGATGATGCTATCGAAATGTACCTAGCTGGCGCAAGTGCTGTAGCAGTTGGAACAATGAACTTTACAGACCCATACATTTGTCCAAAATTAATCGATGAATTGCCTAACAGAATGGATGAATTAGGAATAGAATCAATCGAACAACTAATTAGAGAAGTGAAAGAGGGCAGACAATGAGAGAAAAAAGACCAGTTATTGCTTTAGACTTACCAAGTAAAAAAGCCATTGAATTATTTTTAGCTAATTTTCCTAAAGAAGAATCACTTTATGTTAAAGTAGGGATGGAATTATTTTATCAAGAGGGACCAAGTATCGTGACATGGTTGATTAGTATGGGGCATGATGTCTTTTTAGATTTAAAGTTACATGATATTCCAAATACCGTGTATTCTGCGATGAAAGGATTGGCTAAACTTGGTGTCTCTTTAACGAATGTTCATGCTGCTGGTGGCAAAGAGATGATGGAAGCAGCGTACAAAGGATTAAAAGAAGGGACCTCTAACGGACAATCTGTTCCTAAATTAATCGCAGTCACTCAATTAACCTCAACCAGTGATGAACAGGTCAAAGAAGAACAACTCATTTCTGTTGGCTTAAATCAAAGTGTGCGTCATTATGCGGTATTGACTCAGCAATCTGGATTGGATGGTGTTGTATGCTCGGCTCATGAAGCAAAAGACATTAAAACTCATACGAGCCAAGACTTTGTTTGTCTAACACCAGGTATTCGTTTAGCTAGTGATGAGGTAGGCGACCAAAAACGTGTGATGACACCAAGTAAAGCAAGAGAAAATGGGGCAACGTATATCGTTGTTGGAAGACCGATTACACAAGCTGAAAATCCCTATGATGCTTATTTAGAAATAAAAAAACAATGGAATGGAGAAATAAATTAATGAAACAAGTTGCTAAAGAATTACTCTCAATTAAAGCCGTATCTTTAAGTCCAAATGACCCTTTTACATGGGCAAGTGGTATCAAAAGCCCTATCTATTGTGATAATCGTTTAACGATGAGCTACCCTGATGTGCGTAAACAAGTCGCAAAAGGTTTAGCAAACTTAATTAAAGAAAATTATCCAGAGGTGGAAGTGATTGCTGGTACAGCGACTGCAGGGATTCCACATGCAGCTTGGGTAGCAGAAGAACTGGGGTTACCAATGGTCTATATTCGTGGAAAATCAAAAGATCACGGAAAGAAAAATCAAATCGAAGGACGCATTGATAATGGTGCGAAGATGGTGATTATTGAAGATTTGATTTCAACTGGTGGAAGTGTAATTGAAGCCTCAGAAGCGGCAAAACGTGAAGGTGCTGATGTTTTAGGAGTGGCTGCAATATTTACTTATCAGTTACCAAGTGGTGTTGAAAACTTTAAAGAAGCTAATTTATCATTTGATACACTAACAAATTACGACGAATTAATCGAAGTAGCCATTGAAAATGATTATATAACCGAGTCTGACCGATTGTTACTACAAGAATGGAAAAAAGATCCTGCTTCTTGGTTAAGCTAAAGAGATCAATTATAAACGCACATAGTATAAAGAAATAAGATACTCAAAGACTTTTTATTAGTATCTTATTTCTTTATACTTAGAATTGTTACCCATATGAATAAACATTATTACAACGACATTTTATAGCTATTAACATAACAAAAATATCCCAACAAAACGATATTCATAAAGCTACTAATAAAACAAAAAGCTACAATATACTAAATAAGTATTATAAAAAAGGTTAAATTTATAGTTGAAATGTTCAAAAATATATCGTATATTATACTGGAAAGTTATTCGTTGCACTTTAAAGTGAAATTAATCACAAATAATAATTATATGCGATAGTAAAAAAATAAACAAAGTTTTTTTAAAGGATTTATTATTAGTATTATATTGTTGTTTCGAATAATTTAATTATTTTTTGAAGGGAAGGATTAAATGTTTGAATTGAATAAGCCTCGTGCCTCATTTAAGGAGATATTTGTTAAAAGTATTTGGTTTGGAATAATTTCAGGTATGATTTCAGGCATGGTAAAAATTGGATGGGAAGCAATTTTACCACCTAGAACTATTGCAAGAAATTTAACCAACCCTCCTCAGCAAGTTATGGAATTATTTGGAGTACCTGAGTCATTGACTCATGCCTATGTATTGTATTCTGAGGATCAAAAAGTTTTTTGGTTTTCTTTGTGCTTACATTTCAGTTTTTCAATTGTGTTTTCTGCTTTATTTATTTTTGTTGCACAGTATTGGAAAAAAATTGCTCTTTGGCAAGGGGCCGCCTATGGAATTATTGTGTGGATTGTTTTTCATATTTTATTGATACCTGCAATAGGAGGCATGCCAGCACCTTGGAATCAACCATTTGATGAACATTTTTCTGAATTCTTTGGTCATATTGTTTGGGCATGGTCTATAGCAGCATGTACTTATTATTTAATAGGTAAAGATAAAAAAGGTAATCTTGAAAACATTTAAAGTAAGAAAAATAACATGTTTTTTTTAACGAAAATTCGTGGAAAGATTTCTTTGATAAGATGAAGGGTCACAAAAATGTGGCTCTTTTTTTGTGATCAATTATGGCAAGGTATTAAAAGGACGTTTTTACAGAGTTTTATAGTTGCATTATTAGATACTTTATTATTTAATAGATATACTATTTCATTTAGGAGGATTTATGGAAGAAAAATTAAAAAGAGTTTTAAGCATAATAATGAATGTTTTTCTAGCCATCTTAGCATTACTCATTGTTATTTATATGGGATTTGATTTAGTGAACATTTTTAAACTAATTTTTACACAAAATGATATGGGATCAATTGATTCAATTGCTGATTATATACTTGGTTTCTTCATGTTGTTTGAGTTTATTATTATGACGTTAAAATACATTGAGGATGCTCACAACGTTCCAATCAAATACCTTGTGCTGATTAGTATTACAGCGATTCTAAGACAGTTGCTTGTTGTCCATAACAACGGAGGGCAGACGTTACTTTTAACTATTGCGATTTTGACACTAACACTGACACTTTATTTACTTGAGTTAATTAAAGCGAAAGAAAAGATTAGAAAAAACAAATAACAAAGGATGGTGATGTTATGGGGTTAAATGATTACATAGCAGGTCTAAATAACTTAGAGAAAATCACTCGTGCACCTGGTTTCTTTAAGTTTACTGAACATACTGTGGCTGCACACTCATATCGAGTTGCTTCAATTGCCCAAGTGTTAGGAGATATTGAAGAATACAATGATGTAGAGATTGATTGGAAAAGTTTATATGAGAAGGCTTTAAATCATGACTATACAGAACGTTTTATTGGAGACATTAAAACACCTGTGAAATATGCCAATAAAGAATTACGTGGAATGCTACAGACAGTTGAAGAAAAAATGACCGATGAGTTTATCGCTCAAGAAATACCGGAAGAATTTCAAGCTATTTATCGTAGACGATTGTTTGAAGGCAAAGATGATACCGTAGAAGGGGAGATATTATCGATTGCTGATAAAGTTGATTTGTTGTATGAATCATTTGAAGAAATCGTCAAGAACAACCCAGAAAGTGTCTACAAAGAAATGTTTTTAGAAGCGGTTCAAACCATACAAGGATACAACCATCGTCCTTCAGTACAGTACTTTTTTGAAGAGATTTTTCCAGAATTATTTGATAAGCCATTTTATGGCAAAGAAGAATTTATCATTCAAGTCAATCGATATTTATAATAAAAACTGCTAATTATGATTAGGATAATTGGCAGTTTTTTATTATACTATAAGAGAAGACAATGATATTATCGCAAATGAAATAAAATAAAAAAGGAATGTTCCCACCATGACTACAAATAAATTTGTCTATCCACACCCAATCAATACATTTATTATTAAGCATTTAAAGTATACAGTTCAAGAATTTTGCGAACAATTTCAATACCCCCAGTCAACTGTAGCCACATGGGTGAGTCGAGAACGACGTATCGAGTCGTTGCCAGTGTCGTTTATTTATTCTTTATCACTAGCTACAGGAAAATCGATGGATTGGGTATATGAATCATTACTCGTATTACAAGAAGAGTATGATACTCATCGACAAGAACATAAAAGAACGAAAAAGCACATATAAAAACGAGTAAAATAGCTTACTCGTTTTTATTATCTAATTTAATTTTTCCTTCATAATCAGAAAGATTCAATCCTCTTAAGTGATTAATATCTGTGCCCGTTGAAATTCCAACACCTCGTGTGTCATCATATCCAATTCCACTGTAAAAAATATGATATGTATTGCCTTCTTTTAACATCGCACTACGATATAATCCTTTACCATCAAATCCTATACGTTTTCCTGAAGGGAAGATGATTGGTTTTAGTGTATCCCATGTTTTGTTATCCTTTTATTTAGAATAGTATAGGTTCATAACATGTCGGTCGGATAGTTTATACTCACCACTTGATTTAAATCCGACAACCACCATTTCGTAACCTAAATCAGTTTTTTGGACATCCAAATGCCAGTGATGCATGTTTTCTTCTTCGTACGGGACATTCACTTCGACTGGTTTACTCCATGTTTTACCATCTTTACTATCTCTAGTCCAAATTTTATATCCGTGTGCAACGTACCATACTTTATAACCGTTGTCATCTTTAATAAATACTGGTGATATCCAATCTTCTCCAGGTTTTGTTCCGTCAAAAACAATTTCTTTTGGTGTCCAAGATTTGCCATCTGTTGATGTTCGTTTGTAAATAATTGATTTTTTATTAATGTCATCGACATATCGCCAAAAAACTTCTAGTCGATTATTTTCTTTATCATAGAGAATATGTGTATCAGAATCATATTGCATAGGTGTATTATTCTCATTGAATTTCTCACTTTTTGGTTCATCTAAAGGATTTGCTTCATTAGGTATCCAAGAAACTAAGTCATTTGATTTAAAAACATGCGGGTTTTCATAGATAGCTTTTCCTTTTGGATAGGGTGTTACAGCCATCCAATACTTATAGCCATCTAGCGGCTTGTCAAGTGCGACAACAGATGGATGTGTTGCTTCTATACTCCCATAAACAGAAGGTAAAGTAAGTCTTTCTGTTGCATTTGCTTCTGTCTTAATCTTTCGTCCATTGTAAGTCACGATATTGCTATGATCAATCGTTCCTTTTTTTTATTGAATGTATTGTTTCAACGGATTATAAGTTAGTACACCACCTGCAACAATTAAGACAAGCATTAAACCATTTAATTTATTATTTTTTAGTTCCTTTTTAAACAGATAACGATAGATGAAATAAGATAATGCAAATACAGCTAAACTTATTCCAACTATAGCTAAAAGAACCGTTCTAAAACGTAACATAAAATACTATAACTCCTTTATTTTTTTAATCTCATTGATATCTGGGGTCACAAATAGTGTTTTTTGGTTTTCGTAAATCACAAATCCTGGTTTCGCCCCATTTGGTTTTTTAACATGTTTTACTGCCACATAATCAACAGGGACAGATGCTGACAAACGATATTTAGAGTAATACGCTGCAAGCAATGCTGCTTCAAGAAGTGTTTGTTCATTAGGATTGCTATTTTTTATAATGACGTGAGAACCAGGAATATCTTTCGTATGTAACCATATATCATTTTTGTTGGCAGTTTTTAGAGTGAGTTGATCGTTTTGGATATTATTTTTTCCAACAAAAATAGTATCGCCATCACTTGAAATAAATTGGAGTGGCTTCGATGGTTTGTTTTTTTGTTTTTTCTTATCTTTTGTTTTGTTTTTGATATATTTTTCGGCAATCAATTCTTCTCTAATCAGCTGCACATCACTAGGTGAAGCAATATCAAGCTGAGCTAAAACTGATTCTAAATAAAGTAGCTCATATTTTGCGATTGTTAGTTGCTCTTTAACGACTGCAACACCATTTTTTAATTTTTGATATCGTTGAAAGTATTTTTGCGCATTTTGGTTTGGTGTGAGAGCTTCATTTAAACTAATGGTAATTGGTGCATCATTATCATAATAGTTTGGCAACTCAACACTTGTTGCCCCACGTTTGACTTCATGTAAAAAAGTGGTTAATAGTTCGCCTTTAATACGATAAATTTCAGCATTATCTGCATCAACTAATTGTTTTTCTAAAAGTTTTGTTTTCTTATTTAATTTATTGATGTCATTAGTCACTTTTCTGATGAGTTCACCAGCTTGTTGTTTAACACGATCTTTTTCGGCTTTTCCTTCATAAAATGCATCTAACATATGACTCAGTGTATCAAAATCGAATAGAACATCGTCGTAAGTCTGATAACCAATAGGGGAGAATCGCTCTTTTTTATTGATTAAACCTATTGTGGGTTTGATATGGTTCTCCATCTCGTCAAAAAAATTCGTCCATGTTGTGACTTTATCTGTATCATGGTGTTTTAAACGATACACCAATTCATTAGCTGTGTCTGTTGCAAACCCTTCAAACTGCTGTTGAATAGCTTGTGGTGTGATGTCAGCCATGCTATTTAGCTCTCTAAATAAAATTTCTTTATCAACAGTCCAAGGATTTTGCGTATTTTTTAATGGGGGAGTGATGTAGTCTGCTCCCGGTAAAAGTAAACGGTAACTATTTTGACTCATTCCCACATGTTTAATGGTGTCGATGATTTTATTCGTCTTTTTATTGAGTAAAATGATATTACTGTGTCTTCCCATCAGTTCAACGATTAAAACGATGCTTTCTAAATCACCTAAATCATTGCGACTTTCAAATGAAAATGAAATAATTCGATCATTATTAGTTTGATGAATGTCCTGTAAAATGCTCCCTTCAAGGTATTTTCGCATCGTCATACAAAAATTTGGTGGGGTAGAAGGGTTTTGATATTTTATCGTTGTTAATTGAATTCTGGCGTAATTTGGATTAGCCGATAATAGTAAAGTATGATTTTTTTGATTGTTACGAAACACCAACATTAACTCATTATCATATGGTTGATGCACTTTTGACAATCGACCATTAATTAGTGCTTCTGATAATTCTTTTACCATCAAATGGGTAAATATACCGTCAAATGACATAATAAATCCTCCTTTTTCATTTCGAAATAAATAAGGAGAAACAACAATACATTTGTTATTTCTCCTTTCCTTTTAATTTGGTCCGTTTCCTTTAAACCAACCAGTTTTATCATTGATTGTGACAACATAAATAGGGAATTCTTCTGGCTTGCTATTTGGGAATAATTTTGAATTTTTTGTTGCATACAAGTCGTAGAACCCTACACCATTTTCGATGAATTTAGGGACTAATGTATAGCCACCTTCAACAACGTAGCCACGTTTAATCACTTCTGCAATCACTTTTTCCTGTATCCCTGCATTCCATGCCCATGCAGGATCAGATAAGTCAATTGTTGCATCTTGTCTTGTTCCCCAACGTCCACCGTTAGTTGATGGAGTAGATGAGCTGCCATTTTGAGTTGAATTCGTATTATTATTTTGTTGTGTATTTTTTTCTTCTTCAGCTTTAGCTGCCGCTACTTGTTCTTCTTCTTCTTTACGTTTTGCTTCTGCTTGTTTTTCTTGTTCATCAATCACTTTGCTAACGTCATCAAGGATTTTTTGATAGCGATCTTTTAATTCAGGATCTTTAATCGCAGAAAGTTGTTTGACCGCATCATTATAAACTTGTTTGCTTGGTTCACTGACGACTTTATCTTCACGGTATAGTTTTTCTAGCGTTGTCGTGAAGTCTTTAATCGAAGTCTTTTGATCTGTCGCATCTTTTATCGCTTCATTATAAAGTTTATCAAAAGCTGTTTCTTCTGGATCAATCGCTTTAACAGTTAATTTGCTATCATCTTTAACATACGCATCACTAATTAGTTGGTTTCCTTCGATAACAGGCTTTTTAAATGCTTCGTTAATAGCTGTTAATCGAGCGAACGTTTTAATCGCGTGTTGCATGCGTTCATTTAATTTATCATACTGCTCAGTGCCTTTAACTTCTTTTATTTTTTCTTCGGCATCAGTTATATCTTTTTGAGTAATTCCTTTTTTAAGAAAAACGTCGCCTTGATTTTTCATATATAAATTCTGAATAGCATCGTCAGCACTGTTTGTTAATTTTAAGGTTGTTTCTAATTCGTTTTGTTTTTTCTGAGAATTGTAGACATAGCCACCACCAAAAACGATTAACAGAACGATAATACCAACTAAAATTTTGTTTTTATTATTCTTTTTAGGAGGTTCGACAGGCAATGGTGTTTGTGTTTCTTTCACTCTTGACTGGATTGGTTCATCATGAGTTTCTATTTCTTCTTCGAACTCTGTTGAATCCGTTGAACTTGATTTTGGCTCCTGACTTTGGATACTTTCTTGAAAGACTTCAGTAGATTCGTTTGTTTCATCTCTAGTCTTATCTTCTTCAGTTATTTCCTCAGATTCTTCTTCAGATAAGTCATCTTCTAATCTTGTACGATGTTTGAATGTCGGAATAGAAGGAGTAGGTTCACTAGGTGTTTCTTTACTATATTTACTTGATTCAGTGTTATCATTTACCGTGTCATTTGTTATATTATTTTGTTCATCAATTGGGACAAATAAATCGCAGTTAGGACAATAAGTTTCTCCAGGTTTGAATACATGACCACAATTCGGACATTTTTTTATATTATTGGTCAAAAGAAATCGCTCCTTATTAGTTTGAATAATTATATTAACCTATATATTATAAACCATTAGAGGTAAAAATAGTAGTCAAAAACAAGAATCAATTTTATGAATCTCGTTATGTACTATTCTCAAAGTGTTAAATTTACGTTATAATGTTTCTAGAATACGTAAGGTGGGGAGTAGATGACTGAGTTAAAAGGGCGAGTAAAGCAACTTTTTCGTTCTCTAAAAAAAGTTAATTGGCTAGAAATGATTAAGAGTAATAAACAATTTATTATCATCATCAGTTTCATCACCGTTTTATTTTTAGTGGTGTCAGCGATTGTGTCTGCTGTCAGACCAAATATCAGAGAAAAACAATTAGATGCTATTACTGGTATTCAATCGGAGAATAAACAAGTTGTGCCGATAAAAGAAACTGATATTAAACAAGTATTTTCGGATAAAAGTTCTCATATCATTGCCATTATTGATTCAAAAAATAATCCAAGCATTAATCAAGTTGAAAAGCTTTTGACGAAAAAATCCCCATTAGTGACGATTGACTGGAAGATTGATTACATCCAACCAATCTATAATTTTTCAGATATTTCTAAGGATTATGGACTGAAAGCAAAAAATAATTTTATTGTGATGGAAGATGGAAAAGAAAAAGGACGTTATTCATTTAATACGTTAAAAGGTGGATTTGACACATTAGATGAAAAATTAGTCGATATTATCCAGCCAAAAATAGCTAGAAAAGAACCAAAACGAATCAAAGTTGCTCAAAAAGTAGATGAAAGTTTGACAAGCTCATCTTCAAACGATCAAACACGTAAAACAACAAAAGAAGTTTTTTTTGAATAATGATTGACACTATCAAAATTAAGATGTATTATGATAACAACTTAAAAGAGAAATGAGGAAATTGCCATGAAACAATCTATTGTAAATCAACTAAGTCACTTAAATAGAAAAACATGGCAAACTTGGCGTAGGTAGTTGTATGTGTACACTTAATTGAGTATAGATACGACTTTTAGAAAACATTCTAAAACAGTATCTATGCTAGTGAATAATCTATCTATTCTGCCGCATAGACGTACTATCTATGCGGTTTTTTTGTGATTAAACAAAGACAATAAACCGTAAAAAGGTTTATTGTCTTTTTATTTTTAGGAGGAAAACACGATGAAAAATAAACGATTAAAATACACGGTTTACATGATTCTAGTAGTTTTGGCAGTATTTTTTGTAATAGGATATAACAAACAAGAGGCTAAAGTTAAAAAAGAAATTCCAACAGTCGGGGTGTTGCAATTTGTTAGTCATCCATCTCTTGATTTAATCTACAAAGGGTTTGTAGAAGAAATGGCAAGACAGGGCTACAAAGATAAAGACACGTTGACCATAGATTTTCAAAATGGACAAGCTGATCAGAGTAAGCTCTCAAGTATGAGTCAACAACTCATCAGTAAAAAACCAGATGTCTTAGTGGGGATTGCCACACCAGCTGCTCAATCTTTGGCTAATCAAACAAAAGATATTCCTATTGTTTTAGGTGCTATTAGTGACCCTAAAGCAGCTGGATTAGTGAAAAATAATAATCATCCAGGAGGTAATATCACAGGGGTTAGTGATCAAGCCCCCGTTGAAGCTCAATTAAAACTTATGCAGCAACTTTTACCAAACCTAAAAACAATCGGTATCATTTATTCTTCTGCAGAGGATAATTCATTATCACAAGTGAATCGTTTTAAAGAGGTGGCTGAAAAAGAAGGCTTAACGATTAAAACATATTCTGTTCCATCAACCAATGAAATATCGCAAATGACTCATGTCATGACAGGAGAAGTTGATGCCATCTATACCCCAACAGATAACACTATTGCAAATGGTTTTCAAACGATTGTCTCAATCGCAGATGACGCGAAGATTCCTATTTTCCCATCGGTTGATACCATGGTAGAAGAAGGCGGTGTAGCAACCATAGGAATTAATCAATATGATTTAGGGGTGCAAACCGCTAAAATGGTGGCAGATATTTTAGATAAAAAAATCACAACAAAAGATACACCAATTTATACATTTGATACAGGGGATTTAGTAATCAATGAAGAAAAGGCTGCTAAACTAGGTATTAGCATACCAAATAACTTAAAAGAGGAGGCAAAAAAATGATAGTTTCAACGATTGGACAAGGGATATTATGGTCAGTACTTGGCTTAGGGATTTATTTAACATATCGTATTTTAGATTTTCCAGATTTAACAACTGAGGGGAGTTTTCCTCTGGGAGGCGCAATTTGCGTGACAGCCATTACAAGTGGTGTATCACCGATTATTGCAACGTTACTGGGCATGGTTGGAGGCATGTTGGCTGGGTTAACAACAGGACTTTTGTATACAAAGGGGAAAATACCTGTTATTTTATCAGGGATTCTTGTGATGAGTGCATTAAACTCTGTCATGCTATTTGTGATGAAGTCCCCCAATCTATCGTTATTAAATAAACCAAAACTATTTTCTTTATTCAATTTTGCCCATTTACCAGCAAACTTTGACGTGGTATTTATTGGATTAATCATTATAGCTATTGTTATTGGCTGTTTATTGAGTTTTTTAAATACTGATTTAGGTCAAGCTTATATTGCAACTGGAGACAATGAGATAATGGCAAAATCTTTGGGTATTCATACTGATAAGATGAAAATCTTAGGCTTAGTGGTTTCTAATGGGTTAATCGGTTTGTCAGGTGCATTAATTGCCCAAAGTGATGGGTATGCTGATGTCAACAAAGGGATTGGCGTCATTGTAATTGGTCTTGCATCTATTATTCTAGGTGAACTCTTATTTGGCGAATTGACTATGTTGGAACGCTTTATAGCTATTGTTGTGGGTAGTATTATTTATCAGCTACTTATTTTAGTCGTAATTAAGTTAAGTTTTGATACGACTTATTTAAAATTCTATTCATCAGTTATTTTAGGTATTTGTTTAATCATTCCTGAGCTGAGTAGAAAGTTCAGTACAGCAAAAGGAGGATCGTCAAATGACTAACGCATTAGAAATTAAAAATGGTGTCAAAACAATCTCAAATGGTCGTCACATTATGAATCATCTTAATCTTTTAGTAGAAACTGGGGACTTTATTACTATTTTAGGTGGAAATGGTGCAGGTAAGTCAACTTTATTTAATGCAATATCTGGCCAGTTGAGTTTAACTAGTGGGACAGTCACTATAAATGATGAAGATGTGACAACTAAAAGTGAAGTGTACCGTGCAAAATATATTGCCCGAGTATTTCAAGATCCTAAATTAGGAACAGCCCCACGAATGACTGTTGCAGAGAATTTGCTATTAGCAGAACTAAGAGGAAAGAAAAGAGGGCTTAAAAAACGTCAACTTTCTCAAAAAAAAGAAGCATTCTTTGAACAATGCTTAAAAATTGGTAATGGTCTTGAAAATCATTTAGATACACCAACTGGTAATCTATCAGGAGGGCAACGACAAGCATTAAGTTTATTGATGGCTACTATTCAAAAGCCTGATTTACTGTTACTTGATGAGCACACAGCTGCCCTTGATCCAAAAACAAGTAAACAACTAATGGCCTTAACTGAGAAGACCATCGCAGAAAATGATTTAACCTGTTTAATGATTACGCATCGTATGGAAGATGCTTTAAAATATGGCAATCGTCTGATTGTTTTAGATTCTGGTAGCATCAAGGAAGATTTTAATCAATTAAGTAAAAAAGAACTTGATATGACAGATTTATTAACATTTTTTGATGTGTTGTAAAAAAAGAGACCCTTTGTAGAGTCTCTTTTTTTATTTCAATGTGTCGTCAGCAATTTGAGCCAAAGTATCTCTTGATGGAATGAAAAACAACTGACCAAATAAAATATCAGAAAAACTGAGTAAAAAATCTGATTTATCAAGCATATTTTTTAACATTCCTTTAGTAACTGTCCAATGTCTAGAATAGCCAATAAAGTAGGTACCCGTTTGTCTCGATGCTGGATTAGAAAAAGGAACATTCATTCGAATAATTTTTTGTTCTTCACCATTTATATCAAATTTTGATGCAACATTATGAGCATTTTTAAATTTATCCTTATCTTCTAATTCAAGATCAGTAAATTTTTCTCGTCCAACAGCTTTTTCTTGATCTTCTGTGGCTAGCTGATTCCAACTATCCATGTTATGATGCCATTTTTGAGCAAATGCATATGAACCATTGATAAACTGACTATCTTCTTCACCAATTAACGCATACTCCGCAGCATCCTCCACAGCAGGGGCCTCAGTACCGTCGATAAAACCGATAATGGCACGTCCTTCAAAATAGCGAAAGCCTTTTGTTTCATCAACAACAGTGACATTATCTTTTAAAAATCGCATAAACTGAGTTTGTGCTTCATACACAACGGCTTCATTTTCTCCGCGGATATGGAAAAATAAATCTCCCGTTATCGCAGGCATTGAATATTTTTCGTTCTTTAACGTTTGATAGGTTTCCAGTTCTTTTGGTTTTTGTTTTCCCTCAAATAAGTAATCCCAAGCATCATTGCTAAATCCAATGGCGACTTTTAAACCAGATTCAGCCGTTAAACTAGCATCTCTGATTCTTAGAGATCGAATAATCGCTTGAGATCTATCTACAAACGAGCTGATTATCTCCTTATCTAATTCTCTATTTTTTCGATTTAATTTTAAAATAGTAAATTGAACATGCTCACCAACATCTTTCCATACATCTTGCGCTTTACTAGGGTTTATAGGCATAATAATCGTCCTTTCTAATGTCTCTTTATTATAATAATACGCCATTTATTGTAAAACTAAAAATAAAAACAAAAAAACCAATGACATTTACTATGCACTGGTTTAACTTGATTATTTTTTGGGGATTAATTTAATGATCACATCAGTATTTTCTACACTGTCAACAGGCGTTAAAATAATATCTTTTCCATCCTTTTCCATTTTAAAGACCCCGTTAATATCTAATTGGTCTGTTTTTAAGGTGATTTCATCATCTTCAATTGAGTAGCGAGAAACTGTATCGGTGTTATTTGATAATTGTTTGGCAAATTTTTTATAGAGTTCGTCGCCAACATAATCTTTGTCTTTTTTATTAAATGACTTAGTATCAAGCTTTGAGATTAATTTATCATGGTCAAATCTGACACTTAGGGGAGGTAGTTGTTGATCAGACTCCCTAATTAATGTCCAATCACGTTTAGTTAACTCTTGTTGGTAAGTTAACGGACTACAAGCAACCAAAAAGAGACTCGCAATGATCATTATGACCGCTGATTTGATATATTTCATTATCATTCCTCCGAATCGTTAGATACGTATAAAAATATTTTTACATGTATACTATATCATAAATTTGAGAGATATTGTGAGCATATAAATCATAAATAAAAAGGAAATCGCAATAATATATCCTTTTTTATACACAAACGTGATATCACAAAAAGTTAGACTAGTATTAATTTTAATATTCTATGATATAATAGCACTAAATTATATTAGTAAGGCGTGATTTTTTTGACAATTGCTTTGAAACAAATTGAACAACTATTAAAACAGGAAAATTTATTAAAAGAATTTACATACAATCATTCATGGTACTATAATCTACCAGTGGATGATGATATCTTAACATCTTTGTCTTATGACTCTAGAAATGTTTCAAAAGACACATTGTTTTTTTGTAAAGGGGCTGGATTTAAGGAAGAGTACTTAAAAGATTCCATTCATCGTGGCTTAAAAATTTATGTTTCTGAAACACCTTTCGAGGTTCCTGCATACCTTGGTATTATCGTGACAGATATACGAAAAGCAATGGCGATTTTGAGTATGGCTTTTTATGACTACCCACAAGAAAAATTAAAGTTAGTCGCATTTACGGGGACAAAAGGAAAAACAACGTCTGCTTATTTTCTAAAATACATGCTAGATGAGTTTAATCAACAAAAAACAGCGATGCTTTCAACGATGAATTCAACGCTTGATGGAAAAACATATTTTAAATCTCATTTAACCACACCTGAATCACTTGATTTGTATCGAATGATGCATGAAGCAGTGAAACATGGTATGAGTCATTTAGTGATGGAAGTATCTTCTCAAGCATATAAACTTAATCGTGTGTATAATCTTCGTTTTGATGTGGGAATTTTTCTAAACATTTCACCTGATCATATTAGTCCGATTGAACACCCAACGTTTGATGATTACTATTATTGTAAGAGACAATTAATCAGTCATTCAAAAACGTTTATTGTTAATTTAGATACAACTAATGTCACGTTAATTTTAGAAGAAGCAAAAGACAAAAAGATTCCAACTTTAACCTATAGTGCGACCAATCAAGCGGCTGACTATTACTGGGAAAAAGGACAAGATGATTCGACGCGTTTTACTGTAAAAAGTGCACAGGATAAGTTGTCACTGTGCGCTACTTACCAATTAGGTCTAATGGGTGATTTTAATAAAGACAACGCCTTAGCAAGTATTATGGCAGCCAGATTACTAGATGTGCCCGTTGAAATATGTCAAAAGGGATTAAAAAAAGCCATTGTTCCTGGTCGAATGGAGCAACTAACTCAAAAAAATGGTTCAACGATTTATATTGACTATGCCCATAATAAAGTGAGTTTAACCAGTTTATTGTCATTTGCAAAAAGTGAACATAATAACGGACGAATTATTACTGTTATAGGAAGTACAGGAGATAAAGCAATTTCCAGACGTAAAGACTTTGGTGACGTACTAAATGAGTATACAGATGTAGTGGTTCTAACATCTGATGATCCTGGGTATGAAAACCCAAAAACTATCGCCGAAGAAATCAGTCGCTATATTGTCAATGAGTCTGTAGAACAAATCATTGAACTAGATAGAGAAAAAGCAATAAAACTGGCACTTGATATGGCTCGTCCAGAAGATACTGTTATCTTGGCAGGAAAAGGGCGAGATTTATACCAAAAAATAGAGGGTAAAGATGTTCCTTATTTAGGTGACTTTACAATCACTGAATCCAATATAACGAATCAACAATAAATTTATTATGTTAACCAAATAAGGCTAGTTAGAATTTAATTTCTAATTAGTCTTATTTTATTGCGTTTATTCTATGATAAAAGTATGAAACACATGATCTTTTAGAGAAACTTCCTTACAATAGCTAGAAAGCAAGTTTATGATGATTTAATATATTATATTATTAGATAGCACGTGGAGGGAAAAGCGATGATGGATCAGTCAGAAGAAAAGAAAATAGAAACACTTGGAGCATTTGAAATTAGTAAAAAAATGGTTGAACTGGCTAAAGAAAATAGTAAAGGAAATCCTTACTTAAATGCAGGACGCGGAAACCCAAATTGGATAAACAAAAAGGCAAGACTAGCTTTTTCAAGACTAGTAGAATTTGGTATTGAAGAATCAGAAAGAACCATCTCTGAAGGAGATTTAGTTGGGTATACTGAGTTAGAGGGGATTGCTAATCGATTTAAACAATTTCTATCTCCTGATAATAATGATACGGATGCTTTTTTGATGACTTGTTTAGAGTATTTATCACAAGATTTACATTTAGTATTAGATGAGGTAATCAAAGAATTTGTTGATGGGGTATTAGGTAATTTGTATCCTTCACCGAATCGCGTGTTAAAACACACAGAAATTATCATAAATCAATACTTACAAAGTGTGTTATATCATGGAATTGATTTAGCACAAGACACCACATTATTTCCGACAGAAGGAGGAAGTGCTGCAATTGTTTACACGTTCCAATCATTGAAAGAAAATAAATTAATTCATCCTGGTGATAAAATAGCCATTAACACACCTATTTTTACGCCTTATCTACAAATTCCAATGTTAAATGATTATGAATTAGTTGAGGTAGACTTGTCTTCAAAAGAAGAAAACAATTGGGAAATGAATCCAATGACTATTAAACAATTAAATGACCCCGATTTAAAAGCTTTTTTCTTAGTTAATCCAAGTAACCCAGGTTCAAAGGCTCTAAGTGAAAAAAGCTTAATGGCGATTAAACAAGCCGTTGAGAATAATCCCAAATTGATGATAATTACAGATGATGTTTATGGCACATTTGTCGATGATTTTCAAACAGTCTATTCTGTGGTACCTCATAATACATTACTAGTTTATTCATATTCAAAATTATTTGGTGCTACTGGATGGCGATTAGGAGTCATTGCTCTTCATAAAGAGAATGTTTTTGATACATTAATAGCAGAACTATCAGAGGAAGAGTCTGCCGAACTCGACAAACGTTATAATCTAGTGGTGTTGGATACTGAAAAAATGAGTTTTATTGATCGCATGGTAGCAGATAGCCGCTCGATTGGACTTTATCATATAGCTGGGTTATCTACGCCGTCACAAATCATGGAAGCATTGTTTAGCTTGACTCATTTGGTAATCAGCGATACAACTGATAAATACATTGAATCATCAAAGAAATTAATTAATGAGCGCTATGAAAATCTTCATACAGCTCTAAATTATCAAACAGATGAAAGTCAGAAAAACGCTAAGTATTATTCGATGATTAACATTTATGAATTAGCTGAGAAAAAATACGGAACAGACTTTAAGAAATTTCTTATGACACACTATGAGCAAATCGATTTTTTAGTTAATCTCGCAAAAAAAAATGGCATTGTGCTCATGGATGGGGTTGGATTTGGTGCTAATCCAGGTGATTTAAGAGTTTCTGAAGCAAACTTACCAACAGATGATTATCAAAAGATTGGTGAACAAATGTTGGAATTATTAAATGATTACTACCAAACATTTAAACAAGATAAGAGGCTGACCCAAAAATCTTAAAATAGAAAAATCCCATGAAATCAGTTTATTAAAACACTGACTTCATGGGATTTCTGTTTTGTTAGTTTAGTGATTTTCATTTAAAAACTTACTTTTGGGTCAGCCTCTTGTTATTCAAGTCATTTAGGTGAATACGTGTCACGCTATCTTCATATGATGTTAATCGATTGATTTGTTGCAATAGAAGAAGTATCCAACTAAACGCCAAACCAAACGCAATAATTTCAAAAACAGTTAATGATAAATAACCCACTGTTTCAAATAAAAAATTAGCAAGAACTAGAAAAACAGCAATAGCATAGGACACGACTAAAAACTCTTTGGTCACTTTTGGTAGGAGCCATTTAATACCAATAATTAATAAAATTATGAGAAAAATCAATAAATTAGCTGCTCTGTCGTGCATTTGGTGCCATACTCCTTTATTATTTGGAAAGAAACCAACCCCACCAAGAGACACGGACAAGACAGTCATCAAAACACGTAAAATGGTAATATTTATACCAGTAAAGTCATGATTTTTTAGATTGACAAACAAATAGTCAACTAAAGCAATCATTAATAAAGAAGCTAAGATCAACGTTAAATTAAATGGCCAACTCCGCATAGCATCATTTGTTCCTAAGTAGCTAAAGTTGTATTGCCACCATTTGCTCTGACTATTGGTTAGCATTGCAAAAAATACGCCACCAATAATAACTGCAATCAAAAGAGACACAATCATTGAAGAAGTGAAAATATTAGCTGAATAAATCATATAATAGTTAATGACACAAGCAAAAAATAGAAAAAGAGCACTGGCAGTATAAACATCTAAAGTTGCGCCAACAAATAATTTACTCATCATCCAAAAGAAAGCTGATAATAGTAAAGCAAGTGCTACGGTAAATGAAAAAATAATCGTCGGCACATTTCGCCAATAAATATCCTGTGTGGATTGATTTTTTGGATTTTTTTTACCTTTAATGAAAAAATACGTAAAAGATACCATGCCACTAATTAATCCTAAAGTAATTAAATGACTGGCAATAGAAAAATTGCCCGTTAATGGAATTTGAGTAAGTCCTTTTTTTATAATCGAGTAAAAAAATAGAACTGTAACAATCATCGATGGGTAGATAAAATACTTTAGTGAAATGGATTCATTGTTTTTAATCGTTGTAGGCCTTTCGATAATCAGACGATTCGCCTCTTTTTTTATCTGAATAGTACCAGTTTCATCTTTAACATCATCTAGTAAAGAAGCAGGTAAATCAACTGTATATGTTTTTTTTGACATAGTACGCCTCCTTTATATCATTCCTTCATAAGGATTAGTATATCAAATAAGTAGACATAAAAACATTTAAAAAGCCATTCAACCACGTGAATGACTTTACGTTGTCCATAGATCATTGATAGCTTCTCGTTTTTCTTCATCAACAATATGGGTATATATGGCAGTCGCACTTGTTCCAGTTTGACCTAGTTGATGCGAAACTGTCAGTAGACTATTCGTTTTTTTATAAAGTTGTGTACCAACTGTATGACGCAATTTATGCGGAGTGACTCTCACTTTAAATGCTTCACTGTATTTTCCGACAAGTTTTTCAACGGTCGATTGATCAATTTGTTGAGACGTACCACGATAATAGGATAAAAATAAGCTTTTTTCTGTCTCGCTAGGCTGATAAAGTTGTGAGCGTTGCTCGAGATAACTCACAATATATGGCATGAACACAGATGATATCATTGTCGTATCCTTAAATCCACCTTTACGAATCACTGTAGCTTCCATATTTAACACATCTAAGTCTGACACTTTCATGTTTACTAGCTCTGATAAACGAATACCAGTACCTAAAAATAAGGAAATAATAGCAATATCTCTGATTTTATTTCTTCTAAAAGCATGTTTTGCTTGGTGACTAGACAGTAAATTCTCATACGTTTCATCAATAAAAGAGATAAATTCAAGTGATTCATCACCAATGAATAATTTATTCTCAATCGATCGTGAACGATCTTGAAGTGTTCGTCCAGTTTTTACATTATCCACTTTTTCCATAATATTAATGGCTATATATGGTTGGCCATGCTCATCTGATGTTTGTAGTGATAAAAAATGAAACAATGATTTTAAAGCAGTAATGGATCGTTGAATACTGACATAACTTCTCAGTTGTCCATCAGATGTTGTCCCAAGGCGAGGAGAGGATAAAAGAAATCCTTTATATAACTCAACATCCTCGTAAGATAGCTGTCTTAGCTCAGAGAGAGAAATTTGAGCAGGGGAGCTTTCAATGCGTGATTCTTTAGCAAGCCATTCAAAAAAACGACGAAACTCTTTTGAGTACTCGTATAGAGTTGTGATTGAATAGGGGACAATCCGCTTTTTCTGTATGTATTCTTTTACAAAAAAGGGAAGAGTTGATAATTCTTGTTCTAATCTATTAATTAATTTTTCCTGTGACATAAAATAACCTCCAAACATATGTTTGTTTTAATAATATGCTTATTTTATAATAATGTCAATAAAATATAATTTATTGATGTTTTTTATATAAATATGTCTATGTTTCAAGAAAGATAATACTTTCAAGAAACATAAAAATAAGAGAGAACACATTCTTGTTGTATTGGTATATAACAGATAAACTAAGTCAGATATATAATTTAGATAATTAAATATATTTTTCATTCATTATAAATAACAATATATTTTGATAGTATTTTTAGTCATTATTAATGATGCTTAGTTAATTGATTCATTTTGTTAATCAATTTGGTTACAATGTATTGGATCATAACTGTAGTAAGATGCTAAGATAAATGAATTATTCAAATAAATATCATCAGATATATCAGTGAAATTTAGTGACATGAGCTGTAGATACCTTTAATCAACTATGATTATGTATCAAAAATTAACTTCGTTTAATATATATTATGTAAACCAATTAAAAATAATTTATCTATCAGTAAGATAGTTAGCTCTTCTCTTTCTCTTTCTCTTTGACTAAATAAAAAGTTCTAAAGGTTTATTTAGCCCTTAGAACTTTTTAGGAATCACAGTAAACTGTTCATCAGTTAGTTTAATGACATCCACACTGTGATCATAAAATTCTGTTAAGATATCTGGTTTAAATAAATCTGATTTTAATCCTTGTGCAAATATTTGACCTTGTTTAAGCAATAATACGTGATCCACACTGGTTGGTATTTCTTCAATATAATGAGTTACAACAATTAATCCTTTAGTCGTCTTGTTAGATGCTAGTTGGTTAATTTGAGACAGAATAAACTCCCTAGCAAATAAATCTAGTCCATTACATGGTTCGTCGAAAATCAATAACTCTGGTTGAGCCATCAATGCTCTAGCAATTAACACAAGTTGTTGTTGACCCTGTGACAAGACACCAAATTTCTTTCCAATAATCAAAGTGCCACCAAGGTTAATTAGTATATCTTTTGCTAACTGTTTATCTTCAGCTGTGGTTTTCTCCCAAATACCGATACTTGCAAACTTTCCACTTAGCACAATATCCTCGGCAACATCATATGGTCTGATACGTTGTTTTATATCTGAGCTGATCCATCCGATTTTCTTTTTTAAGTCTGGAATGGAAGTGTTACCAAATGTTTCGCCTAAAATCGTTAACTGTCCACTTGATGGCCAGTCGTAACCAGTGATTAACTTCAATAAAGTGGTTTTACCAGAGCCATTAAGTCCTAATATCGCCCAGTTTTCATCTTTTCTCATTTGCCAGTCTATGTGTTGTAGTATGGGGTGCTTCTCTCTAATAAATGACACGTTTTGACAATTTATTAACATTTATATCACTCCTTTATATCAATAGGATAATATCCTAAATGCTGATACGTTGCACCAAGTAAGGTAATTTCTTCTAAAGCATACTCGATTAATGGAATATTACCACTAATCTCGACGTCAATAATAAAATAATATTCACCTAACTCTGTTTTTAGTGGACGTGATTCGATTTTGCTCAAATCAATTTCTCGCCATGCAAAAGCTGATAATACTTTATGCAAGATTCCTGGTGCATTTTTAGGCAATGTGATAAATAAGGTTAATTTTTCAGGTTTTCGGTCATCATTTTTAAAGGGTTGTTTTCCTAATAACCAAAAACGCGTTTGATTAAATCGATTGTCTTGAATATCTGAGGCGAGTATTTCTAATCCATACTCTATTGCTGCTTCTTTTGAGGCAATTGCAGCAACTGATTGTGCTGGGTTTTCTGCGACGTATTCTGCTGCAAACGTTGTCGATTGAACTTGCTCAATCAAAACATCTGGGTAATACGTTTCTAAAAAATGTTGAGATTGTGCTAAAGCTTGAGGATGTGACACTATTTTTTTAGGAATGATGGTTAAATCATTTACTAACAACTGCTGTTCAATTGGTAAAATAATTTCACGGTAGACTTGTATATCATTTTGATGGAAAAGTCCATCAATACTTGTGTGAACAGACCCTTCTAAAGAGTTTTCAATTGGAACAACGACATAATTAACTTGATTATTCTTTAGTGCTTTAATACAGCTGGTAATGCTTGCGTAAGGTTGTAATTCTTTGTCATCAAAATAACTTGCCGCAGCTTTATAAGTAAAAGAATTTTTTGGTCCTAAATAACCAACCTCCATTTAATCACCTACTTTTTTTAAAATAACATCAGTAATTTCTTCTGGTGTTTTATTTGTTGTATTGACAATATAATCAGCCATCTCTTCATAAATTGGTATTCTTGGTAAAAAAATATCTTTTACCTCTTTTAATGTTTTATTATGAATCAATGGTCGATAATTGATGTCATCTTGTGCAATTCGACGTAGCAATTCATCCAAATCTGTTTGGAGATATACAATAGTTGCATGTTCTTTTAATAACACTTGGTTTTTTTCTTTTAAGATGACTCCTCCACCAGGCGATAAAACACCTGGTGAGGTTAAATAATCTTTTAAGAGAGTTGTTTCCATCTCTCTAAATGCTTCTTCTCCATATTTATCAAAGTACTCAGAAATGGGCATGTCTATATGTTTAACAATCTGCTCATCTAAATCAATTTGAGGTTGTTTCATCTTTTGGGCTAGAAGTTTTCCAACCGTTGACTTTCCAGCACCCATAAAACCTATTAAAACAATGGGCATATTAGTTTCCCCCTCTACCTAAGGTCAACTCTTTAACATCATCGAAAAATGTTGGATAGGACACAGAAACAGCGTCAGATTTATCCATACTCACCACATCCTCAGTTAGCAATGCAGCAATTTGGAGCATCATGCCAATACGATGGTCGCCCCTACTGGAGACGTTTCCCCCATGTAAAGCGGTTGGCCCATTGATGATTAATCCATCTTCAGTTGGTATAATATCTGCCCCGAGTTTTTGTAGTTCTTCAGCTGTCGCATCAATTCTGTTCGTCTCTTTGACTTTTAGTTCTTCTGCGTTTTTGATGACAGTTGTCCCATGTGCTTGTGTGGCTAAAAGAGCGATGATTGGGATTTCGTCAATCAGTCGAGGGATGATATCTCCGCCAATTTCTGTCGGTTGTAACTGACTTGTTTTAACTGTGATAGTCGCTGATTGGTTAGCTGTATCGATGTCACTTAAAGACACCTCTGCTTGCATCTCTTTTAACACATCCAATATCCCAGTTCTTGTCGGATTGATACCGACATTTTTTAGGATGATATTACTATCAGGTACAACAGCTCCAGCAACTAAAAAGAAAGCTGCTGATGAGATGTCTCCAGGTACAATGAGATCTTGTCCGACTAATTCTTGTGGCCCAGATAGTCGAATTTCTTTACCATCAGTCTCTATTGTCCCACCAAATTGTCTAATCATCTCTTCTGTATGATTTCGTGTGGGTTCTTTTTCGATAACGGTTGTTTCCCCGTCAGCTTGAAGCGCAGCAAATAAAATAGCTGATTTTACTTGGGCACTTGCAACAGGCATATGATAGGTAATTGGTGTTAAATGATTATTTGCCGAGATAGAAATAGGTGGAAATTCACTATTGTCATGTCCTTTTAGAGAGGCTGACATGTCGTTTAAAGGAATCATCACACGATTCATCGGGCGTTTATTTAAATAAGTATCACCAAATAAGACTGTATCAAATGGTTGTTTAGCTAAAATCCCCATCATCAAACGAATGGTTGTTCCAGAATTACCTAAATCTAAATCAGTTTCTGGTTTTTTTAACCCATCAAAGCCAACACCTGTTACTCGAATGACATCCCCATCATCTGAAATAGGAACTCCTAACGATTTAAAGGCATTAAGTGTGCTAATACAATCTTCTCCTCGCAAAAAATTCTTGATGGTTGTTGTCCCTTTAGAAATGGCACCAAACATAATACTTCGATGTGAAATAGATTTGTCAGCAGGAACTTGAATGGTCCCTTTTAATGGGTGCTTAGAGATTAATTTCATCGTTGTTTTCCTCCTACTGTGTTCGACAGAGATACTCTGTTTGTTCTTCAATACAAGCTTTTGCTTTTAATAGGTCTTTATCACTTTTAAAACTCACTTGTAAGACCCCAATAATATCTTCACGGGTTTCTAAAATTTTTAAATTAATAATCGATAGCTTTTCTTGCCCCAATAGAGTAGTCACTTCAGCGATAATCCCAGGCTTATCTGGTACGTCAATAAATAAATCGTAAAAGGCTGGAATAGTCCCTTTTTGGTGAATGGGTAAATGATCACGTGTTTCTTTTGCTCGCTCAAAAAAATCATAAATGGCTTGAGAGTTTTTGGTTATCAACCACTCTTTCACCTCATCCATCTGTTCTTGCCAATCGTTTATAGACCCAATCAATGTTTCTTGGTTACTCATCAAAATATCTGTCCACATTTTTGGATCAGATGAAGCAATTCGTGTAATGTCTCTAAACCCACCGGCAGCCAGTTGTTTGGCTCTCGGGTGAAGTTGATTAAACACATCAGCTTGGTTGACCAAACCAGAAGCAATAATATGTGGTAAATGAGATAGCATGGCCGTAATAGCATCATGTTCAGTTGATGATAGTTCGACATACTTAGCATTCGTGCCATTATACAACTGTGTCAATTCATTCACTCGAGGAACATCTAAGTCGTTTGTTATGATGAAATAAGCATTTTCAAATAACAACTCATTGGCCGCAGTGACACCAGATTTATGTGATCCTGCCATAGGGTGACCACCAATAAAGTCAAATGGCATGGTCTTTGCAAGTGTCATGAGTTCTTTTTTTGTGCTACCTGTATCTGTAACAAGGACTGTTTCTTTTAATGGTAGGCGAGCTAATTCATTTAAATAGTTCATTGATATGGATACAGGTGTCGCCAAGATAACAATATCTGCTCTTATCGCACCATCACTAAAGGATACAGGTACTTCATCCACAATCCCCGTTTTTTTAGCAATTAGATTAGTATTTTCAGAATAATCCCAACCTACTATAGTATCAGTTGGGAATTCTTTTTTAATACACTTGGCAAGGGATGCTCCGATTAGCCCAAGACCAACTATCATTATTCTTTTTGTGGCCATAAGTCCCCTCCTACAACTAAAAGTTCTTCGTATACTCTCGGTAGTCTTTCACAGATTGAACGAGTTCTTCAAAAGAGTCACTTTCAAATTTCTCTAAAATTTCATTAGCAACCACCGTAGCAACCACGTTTTCAGCAACAACACTTGCTGCAGGAACAGCCGTACTGTCAGAACGTTCAATGCTTGCTTTATAAGGCTCTTTTGTATCAATATCGACACTTTGAAGTGGTTTGTATAGCGTTGGAATAGGTTTCATCACGCCACGGACAACGATTGGCTCACCGTTTGTCATACCGCCTTCAAATCCGCCAAGATTGTTTGTTCGTCTAGTATAGCCTTTCTTGTCATCCCAAAGGATTTCATCCATTACTTGTGAGCCAGGTAGCTTTCCAGCTTCAAAGCCCACACCAAATTCTGCTCCTTTAAAGGCATTGATACTAACGACAGCTTGTGCGATTTTGGCATCAAGTTTTCGGTCCCATTGGACATAACTTCCAAGCCCTGCTGGTACTCCACCAACTAAAATTTCTACAACGCCACCGATTGTGTCACCTTTTTTCTTCGTTTCATCTATTAAATCACGAATGTCTTGTTCGACCGACTCATCAACGACACGCACGTCCGATTTTTCAGAAATATCTCTGATTTCAGACACTGTCAAACCGTCTGGAACGGTCGCTTGAATCCCTCCGAGCATTGTTACGTGTCCTGCTACATTGATATCTAATTCAGAGAGAATTTTTTTAGCTATGGCACCAATGGCAACACGCATGGTTGTTTCACGTGCCGATGAACGTTCTAATACGTTACGCAAATCATCAAAATGATACTTCATCCCACCAACCAAATCAGCATGGCCTGGTCTTGGTCGAGCAACACGACGAATTTTCTTTTGTTTGTCAGGAACTTCTTCAATTCCCATGACTTTTGTCCAGTTTTTCCAATCTTTATTTTCAACAACTAGCGTCATAGGAGACCCTAACGTTTTTCCATGACGTAGGCCTGATGTGATGCGAACGCGGTCTGTTTCAATCAACATACGGCCACCACGACCATAGCCTGTTTGTCGTCTAATTAATTCTTTATTTATGTCATCTGCAGTGAGTGGTAATCCTGCAGGAAGTCCTTCGATAATTGCTGTCAGCTCTGGACCATGAGATTCACCGGCTGTTATATATCTCACTAAATTTCCTCCTCAATGATGTAATCTTTTATAGTATCTATTGGAATATCAACAATTTTTGCTTGTCCCAATTTTTTTAATAAAATAATTTTTAGTGTATTACCTCGTGCTTTTTTATCATGAGTAATGGTTTCAAAAATAGTCTCTTTATTTAGTGAAATTGATGTTGGTAAATGAAATTTTGACAGCATCTGAATCAATTCATCCGTAATGCCTTGCGGTGTTTGATTAAATTTTTCTGCTTGTGTAGAAATCATCACCATACCAAGGCTAACACCTTCACCATGACTGACGACACCGTAACCCGACGTTTTTTCGATTGCGTGACCAATGGTGTGTCCAAAATTTAAAGTCAAACGATTGCCATGATCAAAGACATCTTCTTCGACAACCCGACGTTTCACATCAAGTGACGCGTGAATCACTTCTTCTGCATGATTGAGCAAATCTTGTTCATTTTTTAATGTGTTTAAGAGGTCCCATAGCTGCTTGTCAGCAATAGCTGCTGATTTAATGATTTCAGCAATTCCTTCTCTAACACGTCTTATTTCTAACGTGTTAAGAACGTTTGGATCAATCAACACGCCATCTGGTTGAGCAAATGTTCCAACTAAGTTTTTGGCTTTACCAGTGTTTACAGCTGTTTTTCCACCGATGCTTGAATCCACTTGCGCTAAAAGAGTTGTAGGAATTTGTAAAAAATGGATACCTCGCATATATGTAGAGGCAACAAATCCGACTAAATCGCCAATTACTCCACCACCCAAAGCAATCACGCCATCACTTCGTGTGAATCCTTTGTCCGCTAGCTCGTCATAAAGATAAGTGGCTTTTTCGAGCGATTTGCTTTCTTCACCATTTGGAACAACCAGCATGGTGACATCAAACCCAAATTCTATCAAGCTATCAATGACATCGTCACCATATAAATTTTCTACTATGTCATCTGTAATAATAGCTACTCGTTGTGGTCGCCAAATATTTGCTACCCATTGTCCACAAGAGTTTAGTAGCCCGCGTTTCACGTCAATTTTATAGTGGTGATTTGGTAAGTTTACTTCAATCATGCAAAAGACTCCTTTAGTTTAGTGATTTAATTTCTTCCATTGCTTTGACCATAATGTTTACTTCATCCATCATTTTTAAATACGTTTTTTCATTAAGTGATTGTTGCCCATCTGACCAAGCGTTTGCTGGATCTGGGTGGATTTCTACAATCATGCCATCTGCTCCTGCAGCGACACTTGCTCTTGCCATTGGTGGCACTAAATCCCATACCCCTGTTCCGTGACTTGGATCGGCAATAATAGGGAAGTGACTCAATTTTTTAATAATAGGAATAGCGCTTAAGTCAAAGGTGTTTCTTGTCGCTGTTTCGTAAGTGCGGATACCACGTTCAATAAAGATAACATCACTTTTACCAGAAATAGCCACATATTCTGCAGCATTTAACCACTCATCAATCGTTCCTGAGATACCACGTTTCAATCCGATTGGTTTCCCAGTTTGACCAACAGCACTTAACAGTTTGTAGTTTTGCATGTTTCTTGCACCAATTTGTAAGATATCACTGTATTCAGCGACCATATCAATGTGGGCTTCATCCATTACCTCAGTGATCACTTTCATGCCAAATTCATCTGCAGCTTGTCGGATGTATTTTAATCCTTCTTCTTCTAACCCTTGGAACGCATAAGGAGAGGTACGAGGTTTAAACGCTCCACCACGAAGCACTGTTGCGCCTCCTGCTTTTGCCATACGTGCCGTTTCACGGATTTGATCTAGCCCTTCAATCGAACAAGGACCTGCCATCGTAACAAAACTACCATCACCTATTTTTAATCCGTCAACATCAACAACCGTATTGTCTGGGTGGAATTCACGTGAACTTAGTTTGTATGTGTTGGTAATACGAACAGTTTTATCGACCCCATCGTAACTGTTAAACGCGATATCTTGAATATTTCTAGTATCCCCTTTAATGCCTAAAACTACTTGCTCTTCTCCAGTATTGACTTGCACTTCTAAATCACTTTCTTCAATACGTTGTACCACTTTATCAATTTGTTCATTTGTTGCTCCTAATTTCATAATAACGATCATCTTATTTTCCTCTTTTCTATGCTTTTTCTAAAATATGTTTGACTTTTTCTATTGGCATATCTTTATTTGTCCAAAGATTAAATGCCTTTGCCCCTTGATACAATAACATATCAAGACCATTAATGGTTTGGCAGCCTTTTTGTTGTGCTTGTTTTAATAATTTGGTTTGTCTTGGGTTGTAAATCACGTCATACACCACTAACTCTTTTCTAAACAGCAAGTCATCTTCTATTAATGACTCATCATTTATCATGCCAACACTTGTTGAGTTGACGAGTAGTTGTGACTGACTAATCGCTTCTTTTAAAGCTTTAGTATCAAATAAATCGGTTAACGTTATCTTACATGTTACGATATTAGACAGTTCCTTTATCTTTTTTTCCATTTCATCAAATCGTTTGCCAGGGCGACTAAAAAGGTGAATGTCCTTAAAACCATCTAAAGCTGCTTGAACCAAAATGGCTGTGGCAGCACCACCTGCTCCTAACATTGTCATCGATTGATTCTTAATAGGGACGTTATTTACACGAAGACTTTCGACAAAACCAAATCCATCAGTATTGTGCCCAATTAGTTTTCCATCAGAGTGAACAATTGTATTTATCGCACCAATTAATTTGGCTGACTCTGATAACTCATCCATATAAGGTATCGCATTTACCTTATGTGGCATAGAGAGATTGACACCCAACATATTTAAGGTTCGGATAGAGGTTATGGCATCTTCTAACTTTTCTGGTACAATATCAAACGCTAAATAAACTGCATTGATACCTGTCAATTCAAAAGATGTCGAGTGTAGTGTTGGTGATAAACTATGTCTAGCAGGACTTGCAAAAAATCCAGCTAATTTGGTTTGTCCGTTTATTTCCATCTGTGTCATAGTGTTCACATTCCTCCTAAATAAAAAAGATGCTCACGTAGATTTTAAAAACCTCTACAGTGAACATCTTTATACTTAATATACAGTATATAAAAAACACCACTATAGATTTTCTTAAGATCTATGTGGGTTTTGAAATCAATCTAAATTTCCTTAGCCATCATAGATACAAACTTCGGTAGTTTGCATCCATACTCTTGATGAATACAAACTTATCTAAAATAGCTAAAGTAGTAATTATTCAGTTGTGGGCTTTTAATAATCTGTTTTATTTTCATGATATTTCCACTCCTGATGTAAGATTGAACTAAGTATAGTCTTAAAATGAGAGTATGTCAATAATATTATTAAAATTTCATTGGATTTATTCTATATTTTTTGAAAATTGTCTATATTGGTTTACATAACAAAATTATCGTTATCTAAATAAATGTGATAGTGATTGACGTTATATCGATTAATAGTCAGTTGCCTGATGAACACACCACCGTTTTTTTCGATTACTTTAATAGATGTTGGATTATCACTACGACAAGTTAGCAACACATGAGTAAATCCAAATTTCTTAGCTTCTTTTAATGTCAAATCTAAAAGATAACTTCCATAACCGTATCCCTGAAATGATGGTGCGATGGAATAACTAATATGGCCACCCTCTTTTTGTAAGTAGTTTGTTAAATGATGTTTAATATCTGAGAGGCCTATCATCACCCCATTCTCGTCAATTAACCCAAAGTGAGAGGTTCTAACTGTTTGTTTATAATCCTTTTCTTTTACTATAATTAATTCTCTTTGCCATTTTTTTAAATCAGTAGCAGTTTGTAATTGATATGAACCATGGATAATATCCTTTGAAAGATTGAACGATTCTTTAAATGCCTGAATAATTGGCAAAGGAACATCTTCTAAGTTAATTAATTTCATTGAGACACCCCATTTTTTAATTTTCGATTTTAAGGCTT
This sequence comes from Vagococcus sp. JNUCC 83, assembly GCF_053667615.1. NCBI lineage: Bacteria > Bacillati > Bacillota > Bacilli > Lactobacillales > Enterococcaceae > Vagococcus > Vagococcus sp. JNUCC 83. Next base: position 875,961 of record NZ_CM132204.1, read on the forward strand.
TGTTTGGATAATGACCCACTAAAATAAATTTAAAGTGCTTAGAATCGTTTTAAATCCAAAATGATTTTTTTGACTTGTTAATTTTAGTTCACTATATTATGTAAAATAATGAACTTAACTCCTGATTTATCAAGGGTTTAAAATTCTATATTAATAAGTTCATTATTATGTTATTATATAATAAAAATAGTGAACTGTAAAATTCAGAGAAAAGAGTGATAAAATATGTCATATAACGTCCAACCTTTGCGGGCTCAAACTGAAATAGATGATTTTTTATTTTGGTTAAGACGAACCAATCATCCTGAACGTGATACCTTTTTATTTATTTTTGGAATAAACAATGGACTTAGAATGTCAGATATCGTGAAGTTAAAAGTACGAGATATAAAATATGAAAAGCGACCAATTATCGTTGAGAGAAAAACTGGAAAACGAAAAGTTCTCTACTTAGACAATTTACAAGATGTGATAGCAGAATATATCGAGGGAAAAGAAGACGATGAGTGGTTATTTCCTAGTCGTCAACAAGGTGGCCATCTAAAAGTGAATACCGTGTATAAACAATATCAGAAAATTGCCGATAATCTAGGTAGAAAAGATATTGGAACTCACTCACTCAGAAAAACATTTGGCTATCATTATTATCGTAAAACACGGGACATTGCAACGCTTATGGAAATATTTAACCATAGCTCAGAAAAAGTAACGAAACGCTATATTGGGATTACGACAGATGAAATTGGGAACACGTTGGCTGATTTCAGATTGGGGATATAAAAAACTAGCCAATGATTGATTGACTAGTTAACACGTGATTTCGATTTGATTGTCTTCAGGATCTAAAAGCAAACTCTCATAGTACCCATCACCTGTTGTTCTTGGACCACTTAACACAGTATAGCCATCTTCTTTCATCCGATCTGTTAGACTGTCTACTTTTTCTTTTGAGTTTGTTTTAAACGCTAGATGAGTCAATCCAGTTCGATATAAATGCTTCTCCTCATCTCTTTTGTCCGGTCGTGTCATTAATTCAACGCGTGCGCCTGTTTCAAAAGATAAGAAATAAGTTTCTAACCCTGTTTTTGGGTTATAATATTTTTCATTAGCTGTGGCATCAAAATATGTCACATAAAAGGCTTTCATTTTTTCTAAATCATTAACATATAGTGCGATGTGTTCTAGTTGCATGTGAGGACCTCCTTGTACTTAACATTATAACATAAAAAGGACGTTATTTTAATGTAACGTCCTTTATTTTTTAGTTTAATTCTGTCACTGTATAGTCATGAGATACGTTAAATACTGTTGGTTCTTGTGCCGTAGCGAGTTCTTCTGTTAATTTCACTGAAAAAACTTCAGGTGTGTAATAAGGATTAAAGTAGTAGGTCAAATCGGTTAAATTAAAGACTGCACGATACTGTGTATAATCATCATGACCGTCATCTTTGACGTTGACACCTTTAGGAATCGTCAATGTATTTAAAATATGGTAAATGTTATTGACAGCTTCAGCTTCTGTTTTGCCTTTTTCAGTATAAGTTTTCATATAAGTGGCACGAACAAACCGTTCTGGAGAGGTCAATCCACCAGGTAAGCCATAAGTTCCAGAACCTTGTCCAAATGGTTTCGTTGTGTATCCGGCTAAGTCTTTAGATGGATAGTTGGTTGGTTGGATGAATAGATAATTATTCAAGTTAGTTAAATGCCACTCTAAATTTGGACTGTTTGTCATCACACCAACAGGATTATCTTTTATCGTGAGTGTTTCATTATTTGTTTCAACCACGACACATTGACCTGTTTTATCAGATACGATGAAATGTAGTGGGGTTATTGCTGACACCAAATCGTTTGTCACGCCGACTAATACGATGTTTTCACTTAGTTCTTTCAACTCATCAATGCTTCCAACATGACCCAACACCCAAGTTAGAAACTCATCCTGTGTTAAATTAGTTTTCCCATCAACTGGGGCACTCTTATAGCTTGCTTCATTGAGATAATACAATTCTGCAATTGATAGACCTTTTTCATTAACCCCATCAGCAAACATGTACTCTCCCATTTTTTGACCTGTTCCTACAAACGCATAAGTTGTTTTTAATGTTCCTTCAAAATGAAACGTTGATTCATAGTTTCTCGGTATCGCAATGGGCATGCCATTGAGCTCAAAGCCAAAATCCATTGTGCGAGCAAAGAAATTTAATTTATTTTCTGATTGAAATGTGATACTTGTACACATACATATCCCTCCTAGTATTGTTAACTCCTAAATCATACCAAAAACTTCTAGCAAACCATGTTAAATCTATGATAATTTTATAGAACAACAGTGACCATAATATGTCAGTCGTTCTTCTTATCCTATGTTTTATGGTCAGAAAAGTCAAAAAATAACCCCTCTTATTTTGTATAGAGGAGTTATTTTTTACCTATTTATTTTAAATATTAGAACCTTCATCATCTATGTTTGTAGAACTCGAACTGTCATCATTGCTACTATCACCGTATGTCGAATCTCTAGAATCTTTTACAAGTTGATAAATAACGTCATTACCAACCATAAATGAATTACCTTTCTTTTTCATAGTAAATGTAATTTCTTTTTTCTCTTTTGATTTTTCAGGAAGATAAGCAGCATCTCCATAATACATTGAATATAATTTAAGTGTGATTAAATTTTTGATTGCTTTAATATCTTTATTCTGTCATTGTCTAATGAATTCTTCTTCATCGATTCCTCCAAATAATTCAGTTCGCATCGTGCCTATAGGGTTTGCTTCACTTAAACCGGCGTAAGGCGTAATTTCAGCAGTCACCTGAGCTTCGTCGTTAGTGGTTGTTATATTCTTTATTTTATATTCACCTAAAGAATGTGTTGTTTTTAAATAAGCTTTAGCATAGTCTTCTAAAATTTCTGATGCGTAATATTCAGAACCATCAATGATTAAGTAGTAATCATCAAGTTTATTATCGGGATTATAGTTTTCTAGTTGCTTTTCTTTCAACTGCCCAATAATATATTGATCTAGCTCTTCTTTTGTTTGGTTTGTAACATCTTTTACATCTGTTGATTTACCATCATAAACGTATCCCAAAATAGCGTTAGCGTTTTTTTCTGCAGTATTCTCTGCTATTTCTTGACTACTTTCAGTTGATTTAGTAGTCGCTGTATTTTTATTACTCCCACAACCCGATAACAACAATAAACTTGCAAATGTTGTAATTAATATTCTTTTCTTCATAACAAAACCCCTTTTTAACTGTTTTTCATGTATAGCATAACACAAAAAGTTAGTTTTTTGAACATAAAATTACATAAAGTAAGAATATCGTAGTTGTCAGCTTGAGACAAAAGAATGACCTTTATTCTTTTGTTTGTGTTTTTTTATAAAGTGAAAATAATTCGATAATTAATGAAACAAGGGCTAACGCCAACATAGCTAAACCAAAAAGAAACATTAAAAAATAAGGGTCAATCAAGAAATTTAACAGCTCTACTTTCATTAAGCCATTGTACGTGAGACCAAGCGTAATCATGCCAAGTATAAAATATGGCAGAGATGTATGGAACGGAAAATCCGTTTTTTGTGATAAATAGTTAATTAATTCTCGCGTACCTAAAATTAATCCCACCATAATGAAGATCATTCCTAGTAAATAAAGCCATAAAAACCAATTTGGTTGATTATCCACTGGCTTTACATGCAATGATTTTTCAAAAAAGCTAACAGAAAGACCTGTGCCAAATATTATCATGCCAAGCGTTAAAATTATTTTTTTCATTTAGAACTCCTCTTTTTTTATTTGGTTAAATGTATCATATAGCCATAAAAAGCACAATAAAAATAGACAACCAGTCAAGAGCTGATTGTCTAAAAATAGCATTAATTCAGTATGTCCTTTAAGATTTTCCATTTTTTAGCAGTATAAGGAGGCATAATGAGTGATTCAAACGTTTGTGTTAGTTGATTGGCATGTAATATTGTTTTTTCATGTGAAAAGGTCTGAATACTATATTGACCATGATAGTTTCCCATACCTGATGTACCAACACCTCCAAAAGGTGTATCCTCATTTGAAATTTGTAAAATAGTTTGATTAATGCCACCACCACCAAAGGATAATTCCTCAACAAAGCGTTTTTTGTAGTCTTTATTGTCAGAAAATAAATAAGCAGCTAATGGTTTATCACCTAATTTAACAAAACCTATTGCCTCATCTAGTGTATCGTATATTAAAATAGGAAGTAGTGGGCCAAATATCTCTTCTTTCATTAACGAACTATTTCGGTTTAAGGGTAATTGAAACAAAGCTGGTTCGATAAAATTGACAGTGATATCATAACTTCCACCAACGATGATCTCTTCCTGATTATCCTTTAATAAATGGATCAAACGATTAAATGCTACTTGGTCAACTGGTCGGCCGTAGTCTTTATTATGACGTATATCTTGACCATAAAGAGCAATGATTTGTTTTTTTATTTCATCAATGAGTAAAGGAAGATTTCCTCTATTGACTAAAACATAATCAGTAGCGATACACGTTTGTCCAGCATTTAAAAACTTACTCCATACAATTTGTTGCGCTGCATGGCTAATATTAGCATCATCAGTAATAATGCTAGGGCTTTTACCACCGAGTTCTAAAACACAAGGTGTTAAATTTTTTGATGCCGCTTCTAAAATGATTTTTCCAACCGAACTGCTTCCTGTAAAAAAAATAAAATCAAATGGATAAGCTAAAACATCTTTATTTGGAACTTGCATAGGATTGATTGATTTTACATAGTGCGAGTTGAATGCATCTGTTAAAATAACGTCTATCACTGTAGCAATATTCGGTGTCCGTTTCGACGGTCTAACAACCGCACAATTTCCTGATGCAAGTGCGCCAATTAATGGAATCATGATAAGTTGTAGTGGGTAGTTAAATGGTCCAATTATATAAACTATCCCAAAAGGCTCTTTGTAAATCGTTGTTTTGTCTAAAAAAGAATGGATTGCTGGTTTAACTATCTTCGGTTTTAACCACTTATCCATATTTTTTATCATTGAATCAATTGATGATAGAACAAGACCATATTCTGTGTAGTAAGTTTCAAAAGAACATTTATGTAAATCCTTTTCAAAAGCCCAATAAATAGCCTCTTCATACTTGATTAAACTTTTTTTTAAGTTAGTGAGCTGTTCTTTTCTAAATGTAAGCTCTTTTGTTTGGTTAGTGTCAAAAAAGTGTCGCTGAGATGATAAAATGGATTTTAAATCAATTTGAGTCATAGTTAACCCCTCATTTCCAGATTTGAATTAAATCATTTAAAAGAGATGGGTATGCGAAGATTTGTTTTTCAAGTTCACCTTTTGTCATCTCTTTACCAAGCATAAGTGCTATATCATTAATTAGTATATCGGCCTCTTGACATATAGCTGTCACGCCAACTAGACGATTGTCACTATTTCTTATGATTGTTTTAATATAGGCAAGGTTTTCTGATTTTCGTTTAGAATTTAACCAATTCGACATATCATACGTTTCTATTGCAAATTCATTTGGATGTAACTCTGCTTCTGCAGTTGTTACCCCTACTTGTGCAATACGAGGCTCACTAAAAATCGACATAGCTGACACTGGATACTTTATTGGAGAAAACTCTTTTTCTAGTAAATAAGAGACTAAATAGTTTGCTTGGTATGCTGCATAAGTAGCAAGTTTAGGAACAGGGGCATTGGAGCAATCCCCACACGCAAATATATGAGGTTGACTGCTTTGTAAATAGTCAGTTGTGATGATACCGTGTGAATCAACTAGAACCCCTGCTTGTTCTAATTGTAGTGAATCAATTAAAGGAACTCTTCCTGCGACATTATAAACTTTTTCTACTTCAATTGTTTGTCCAGCTGTTGTTTGAACGATTAAGCAGTCATCTTTAGATGAAATGCATTTAATTTCATCGTTAAAACAAAATCTTACCCCTCGTTTTTTATTTATTTCAATCAATTCATTGACAAACTCCTGATCAAAATTTTTCAGTGCGAGCTCATCATGTTGTAAAACAGTCACATCACAACCAAACGCTTTAGCAATTGTCATAAAAGCAAAGGATATAATCCCAGCCCCAATAAATAATGCTTTTTTAGGTAATGTTTTTTGTGTTAAAAAGTCTGAACTATCAGATAAATAGTGGTGTCCTTCAAAAGAAAAAGGTCTCGGTTTAGCGCCAGTCGCAATCACGAATTGTGTGGCACTATACTTAATCCCATCAACCTTAATGTCATTTGGAGAAGTAAATACAGCCTCACCAAAGATTGTCGTAACACCTTCCTTTTTCAAAGACTGTTGATGTTTTTTATCTTCGTCTGCCTCTAATGTGTCAACCCATTCAATGGCGCGTTGCCAATCTAGGTGAGTAGGAGGAATGATTTCATGTTCTGCATAGTGCTGATTCTGTAAAAGATGTTCTGCTAGTGTGACAAGTTCTTTCTTTCTGGTACTACCAACATTATAAACGACGCCACCAAAATATCTTTTTTCTACAATAGCGACCTTTTTGCCAGCTTTACTTAGGCCTTTTGCAACAGTTAATCCTGCCACACCACTTCCAATAACGATTACGTCAAAATCCATTACGTTCACTCCTATCTGCTCATTACTCTGGATCTATATCAATGACTTTATCTTCAATTTTGATTACTTTGGTATAAAAAGCAATACACACTAATAAAATAGCTGTAAACCACAATGACTTATCGCCATATAGTGATGTTAGTCCTGTTCCCACTAAACCACCACCAGCAAATCCGATTAAAACAGCGGTATATAACCAACAATTTTTCCAGCCATCTTTTACACCAGTAAGACCTTGAATAACATAATTAAAAGCTAATTGAACGTTAAGTGTCACCGCAATATTTCCATAAAGCAAACCATCTATTTTATGAAAAGCATTTCCCTGCATCCCAGCAATAAAAGAAATGAGCATACATAAATGAACGATACTAAAATAATGATTGATGGGCGTAAAACCTAAACCTAATAAAATAATCGCTTCAAGAATTAGAATCTCAAATGCCCAAATCTTTTTCTTTTTAACACCTAATATTTCTAATACGGCTGTTGCCATTGAACCTAACCCAAAAAATAAAATTGTTGCAACAACTGTACCAAAATGATCCCAGTTTTTTGTAGCAATCGTTTGTCCGAGTAAAATGATATTTCCAGATTGTACAGTGCTAAATGCTTTTCCAATATAATAAGTGTAACCATCCATTGAACCTGCTGCTATAGCAAGTAAAAAGGCCATCCAAGGTAATTCCATCACTGGATAAGTTGGAATTTTTTTATTATCCATAAATTTATCTCTCCTTATAGTTAAAATAAATAACCTGGAAAAACTGTTATCGTCATTCCAGGTAAAATAAGTGATTATTCAGGTTGTTTATACCAAATAACTGGTTCTGGTTTATCAGGAGTTGGTAATGATTCAGCAAATTGTTTTGTCATATTTAAGTGATCTGCAACCATTTGTGCTGGAGAGGTACCTAACCATTTATTTAATGAAATATCTGAATAATCAGGATTTTTGAAGACTTCGATAAAGCGTAGTGTTTCAGTTCCTGTATTTTTAATATAGTGACCAGCAACGATTGGTACAACACCAACATCACCAGCTTTAAAATCAAACGTACGGGCTAATCCTGATGAATTAAACACAGTCATTTTTGCTTCACCTTGTAGATAGTATTGCCATTCAGCACATTTAGGATGCCAATGCATTTCTCTCATGCCACCTGGTTCAACTTCAACAAAAGCAGCAGAGATTGTTTTTGCGGCAGGAAAAACAGATTGGTCGATGATACGGACATTCCCTGCTTCTGAGATGATAGGTTCTGCTCTATCCATATGGAACGTAAATGGTGATGGCACTTCACCTTGACTACTTGGTCGATTCACATCTTCAATAGAGTCTGGTACATTGGCTTTAAATATATATTTTTCAGATTTTGGTAAACTTTCTAAATCACTTAATTTCTTTTTGAAGTTAGCTGCAACAATGTCTTGTGGTGTATGAGCAATCCAATCAGATAAAAGGAAGGTGTTATTTTCAGAAAAGTCAGCTTCACTAAATACTAATAAAAATTCGCAACCTTGATCTAAAGCTTGTATAGAATGAGGAATCCCTGCTTCAAAATTCCAAAGGTCTCCTTCTTTTACATCATCAATAAAACTGCGGCCGTGTTCATCAATCGCTGTCACACGAGCGTTACCATAAAGCATTAGTCCCCATTCCGCTTCTTTATGCCAATGCATTTCACGGTAAGCACCAGGCTCTAAACTCATGTCAACACCAGCCACATCTTCTGATATTGGTAATTCACGGTTGGTAATTTCTCTTGTCCATCCGCCTTCTTCTAATCGTTGATGTGCATCAGAATAACTAAATCTTAAGTTATTAACTGTTCCATGGTCAGTTGAAGGTGGAACTAAAATATCAGGATTTTCTTTATCTCTTGATAGATTACGTGGTCCATGATCCACCCATCCTTTACCATCTGATTCTCTGAATGGTTCTAATCTTTTGTCCGTCATATTTTATTCCTCCGATTTTAATAATACATATTTATTTTAAGTGACTTAAAATATAAACAAATCATACTCCTTAGACACACTAAAATCAAAGACGATTGGTAGTCTTTTTTGTGAAACTTTTTATACAACTGATTAGTACTTCTATTGTCATCAACTTTCAGTAACCGCTCTAAATGCTTTAGATACAGTAAAAAAATGAAGACATAAAATAGACATAATATTTTAAGGTTTGTTTTATAGAGTTAATACGAGTGAAATTCACAAAATAATTTTCAATTATCATGTTTTTAAATGGAAATTTATAGACTCACATATAATTTTTGATTGATGTTATTGCACAAAAAGGGATTAAATCAACTTGTAAGAGTAAGTTAATTCAATCCCTTTTTCCTTATTTATTTAATAAAAAATCGCCAATTTAAAAATCAAAGACAAATAGTTCCTCTATAGGCACTTCTAATACTCTTGAAATTTTAACCGCTAATTCAAGCGAAGGGTTATACTTTGCTTGTTCAAGTCTTCCTATCGTTTCTCGGCGTATCCCTACAGCTGTAGCTAAATCGTCTTGTGTCAGCTCTTTTAATAATCGATACTTTTTTACGTGTGATTCAAAAGATGCCATCATTAGTCCTCCTTATCATACTTGTAAGTTAAATAAGCCCAACTGTTTAAACCAAGAGCAAAAGTGAAAGAAAAGATAGCTAATGCCACTCTGTATAATCTCTCATAGTCTGTAAACAAAAACCCGCTAATGATATTGGCTATTAGACCAAAAATTAAAGCAATTTGAAAAGCTCTTACTGCCGCTTTGTTTTTATTTTCGATGAGTCTTTCATCATACACTGTTCCTAACTTGTATAACCAGATATATTGGAATCCACCAAAAAATGAAAAGAATAGTAAAAAATTGGGTTCACCATAAATACCTAATATCCCCAAACAACCTAAAAAGCCAAGCAACCAACTTTTATTTGTTAACTCTTTTTTCATAATAAATTCCTCCTGATGTGATATATTTATATCTTTATGATATAAATATATCACATTATAGAATTAATGCCAACTAACTTACATAAAGAAAACCCGAAAAGATGGCTTCTTTTCGGGTTTATTCTTTAATCTTTTATCCTTATTTCTTCTTTGGCTCGTCATCGTCCATTTTAAGAACGGCCATGAAGGCTTCTTGTGGTACTTCGACTGATCCGATTTGTTTCATACGTTTCTTACCTTCTTTTTGTTTTTCCAGTAATTTACGTTTACGAGACACGTCCCCACCATAACATTTCGCCAATACGTTTTTACGTAAGGCTTTAATATCGGTACGAGAAACAATCTTCGCACCAATCGCAGCTTGGATAGGTACCTCAAATTGTTGTCTTGGAATTAGTTTACGTAATTTTTCAACGATGGCTTTCCCACGTTCATACGCAAATTCTTTGTGGACGATAAAACTCAAGGCATCGACTTTTTCAGCATTAAGTAAGATATCCATTTTAACTAAGTTACTTGTTCTATAGCCGATCAACTCATAATCAAGTGACGCATAACCTTTTGTCCCTGATTTTAATTTATCAAAGAAGTCGAAGACAATCTCAGATAGTGGAATATTATAGACGATATTTACTCGGTAATCATCTAGGTAATCCATTGTGACAAACTCGCCACGTTTACGTTGAGAAATTTCCATGACAGCCCCAACATAATCATTTGGTACCATGATTTGTGCTTTCACATAAGGCTCTTCTACGCTTTCAATCACACCCGGTTCTGGAAATTCTGCTGGATTATCAACGACGATTTGAGTGCCATCTGTTAAATTCACATGATAGATAACTGATGGCGCTGTTGTAATTAAGTCCAAATTAAACTCACGCTCTAAACGTTCTTGGATAACATCCATATGTAACAAACCTAAGAAACCACAACGGAATCCAAATCCTAACGCTTGAGACGTTTCAGGTTCGAATTCTAAAGCAGAATCATTTAATTGCAAACGCTCAAGTGCTTCGCGTAAGTCATTGTATTTTGATGTATCGATTGGATACAGCCCACAATACACCATTGGATTCATCTTACGGTAACCATCTAGTGGCTCGCTTGCTGGGTTGTCAGCTAAAGTAATCGTATCCCCTACTTGTGTGTCTTGGATATTCTTAATACTTGCAGTTAAGTACCCAACGTCTCCCACCATCAAGAAATCTCTTGGGACAGCTTTAGGTGAGAAGATTCCCACCTCGTTAACTTCATACTCTACGCCATTACTCATCAGTTGAATGGTGTCTCCAGGTTTTACAACGCCATCAAAGACACGAATGTTTAAAACAACCCCACGATACGAGTCGTAAACTGAGTCAAAAATCAATGCTTTTAATGGAGCATTTAAATCACCATCTGGAGCTGGGACATATTCTACGATTTGTTCAAGAATATCTTCAATCCCAATCCCTGCTTTGGCACTGGCGAGGACAGCTTCACTTGCATCAATCCCTATCACGTCTTCAATTTCTTTTCTCACGCGCTCAGGATCAGCGGCAGGTAAATCTATTTTATTAATAACTGGTAAAATTTCTAAATCATTATCAACCGCTAAATACACGTTTGCTAATGTTTGAGCTTCAATCCCTTGGGCGGCATCAACCACAAGAACAGCTCCCTCACACGCTGCCAAACTACGAGATACCTCATAAGTAAAATCGACGTGTCCTGGTGTGTCAATTAGGTGAAAAATATATTCTTTTCCATCTTTCGCATTATAAGTTAATTCAACGGCATTTAGTTTAATGGTAATACCGCGTTCTCTTTCTAAGTCCATTGAGTCAAGTAACTGCTCTTGCATCTCACGATCAGAAACGGTTTCTGTTTGTTGTAAAATACGGTCAGCTAACGTTGATTTTCCATGGTCAATATGTGCTATGATGGAGAAATTTCGAATGGATTCTTGTCTCTTTTTCATTTCATCAAAATTCATCGTTATCTCCTACTTTCTATTAATCAGCATTTTCAATTATACCAATCTTTTGAGTGTTTTTAAAGTATTTTCAAAATATGTTTGATATAATAAACAGTATAAAACTTTAGGAGAAAGATATATGGAATCAAAAGATGCACATAAGGACTTAACATTAAAGAAAGTCGAACTAAAATATTTGAAACAGTTTAATGAATTGCTTCGCTATGTGTTTCAAGTCACTGACTCGGATATTGAAGAAAGTGGCTACGAAGATGAATCAGAAATTATCCGTGCCAAGCGTCCAGTTTTAAGGGAAGCGGATGTTTACGGTTGGTTCACACAAGATGATGAATTAATCTCACAGTTGGCGATTTATCCTTGTGAGGTAAATATCCATGATACTGTGTATGATATGGCTGGATTGACAGGTGTTGGGACGTATCCAGAATACACTAATATGGGATTAATGAGTGATTTAATCAAATTAGGTTTAAACAAAATGCGTGAGAATAAACAATGGATTTCTTACCTTTATCCCTATAATATTCCCTACTATCGTCGCAAGGGTTGGGAGATTATGTCTGATAAAATTTCGTTTCAAATCAAAGACACACAATTACCAAAACCTGCTGATGTACCAGGCTATGTCGAACGTGAAGACATCGATCATGAAGATGTGTTTAAAGTCTATGAAGCTTTTGCCGAACAAAATCATGGGGCAATGATTCGCTCAGACTTAAACTGGGAAGAATACTGGCGTTGGGAAAATGAAGAAGAACGAACAGCCGCCATCTATTACAGTGCCGATGGTGAGCCTTGCGGGGTGTGCTTTTACTGGATAGCGGAAGAAGTATTTCACATCAAAGAGATGTTTTATTTAAACCAAGAAGCTAGAAAAGGCCTTTGGAATTTTGTGTCGGCTCATTTTTCGATGATTGATTATGTCGATGGTACCACCTATAAAAATGAACCTATCGCTTTTTTATTTGAAGATAGTGAAATCAAAGAATCGATTGAGCCTTATTTTATGGCACGAATTGTCGACGTAGAACAATTTATCAAGCAGTATCCATTTATCACCACTGGTAAACCTTTCCATTTTGTTGTGACAGATCCTATTGCTGAATGGAATAATAATACCTTTAGTTTGATGTGGGATGAGGACAATGAGTTGACCGTAACAAATGAAGTCATTGGCAACCCAGTGTTTATTGATATCCAAACACTGACAGCATTACTTATGAGCTACAAACGTCCGTCTTATCTGTACCGTATCGAACGATTAAAAACGGATAAAGAAACACTTAGAACGTTAGAGAGAATTATTCCAGACCAAGAAGCATACTTTAGTGATTATTTCTGATAAAATCCCACTAATTCACGAATTAGTGGGATTGTTTTATATAAATTAATAAATATAATCATTTAAAATTGATTTTATATATTCAATATGACTAGATTCTAGTTTTGGAGATTCGATGGACAATGCATATTCTGATAGACTTTCTAATGTTTCTTGATTAGAAATTATTTTTTTCCCTATACTACTTTGAAATGAAGCATATTTTTCCTGTTTAATGCGGTCAAAAAATTTATTCTGTTTTAATCGAACAGCATTTTTATATGCTCTAGCATATGTATCCATTCCAGCTATATGAGCTAAGACTAAATCTTCCATTTCCATGGACGAACGCCTAACCTTCGCATCAAAGTTTATCCCTCCTGGTGCAATTCCTCCATTTTCAACAACCTCATACATAGCAAGGGTAACATTACGTAAATCGGTTGGAAATTCATCAGTATCCCATCCTAATAAAGGATCGCCTTGATTAGCATCTAAAGATCCTAATGAGTTATAACTTCTTGCAATAGCAATTTCATGCTCAAATGTATGTCCTGCTAATGTTGCGTGATTAGCTTCTAGATTTAGTTTAAAATCATTTTCCAAACCATATTTTTGGATGAAAGCCATAGTTGTAGCAGCATCAAAATCGTACTGGTGAGTAGATGGCTCTTTCGGCTTAGGTTCAATAAGAAATTGTGGCTTGTGACCAATTTTTTTTGAGTAATCAACTGCCATATTGAATAATCTCGCAATATTATCTTGTTCAAATGATATGTCTGTATTTAATAGTGTTTCATATCCTTCACGACCGCCCCAAAAAACAAAATTTTCTCCATCAAGTTTTTTAGAAATATCAAGGCCTTTTTTTACTTGTGCTGCAGCATGAGCGTAAACATTCGCATCATTTGTCGAACCAGCTCCATTATTATATTTAGAATTCGAAAACATATTAGCTGTATTCCATAAAAGCTTAATTCCTGTTTGATTCATTTTTTCTTTTATTTTATCAGTCACTGTGTCTAAATTTTCAAAAAACTCTTGTAAACTATCACCTTCTGGAGCAACATCAATATCATGAAAACAGAAATAACGTACACCTAAGATGTCACATAGCTCAAAAAATGCATCTACACGATTTAGCGCTGTCTCCATTGGTGTATCTCCAAACCAATTCCGTCTATTAACACTTTGTCCAAAAGGGTCTGATCCATCCTGAGTCATTGTATGCCAATATGCTAAAGCAAATCTCATATTGTGTCGCATTGTATCCCCATTGATTACTTCTTCTGGATTGTAATGACGAAAAGCAAATTTATTATTAGTATCTTTTCCTTCAAATTTTATCGGATTCATATTAAAGTAATTAATCATTTTTTCTCTCCTCTTCTTTATTAATGGTCATTAATTCATGACACAATTTTCTCGTTGATGGATATATTTGTTTATATAGTTGGTAAATTAATTGGTAGGATTTTATTACTTCACTTTCTGGATAATACTTCTTTTTATAATTTACAAAAACCGATAAAAGTTCCTCATCAGTTTTAAACCATTTTAATCCTTTAGCTGCAAGCATTGCAGCTCCAACTCCAGGTCCTTGCTCATTATCAATTGTTATAATTGTTGCATTTAAAATATTGGCTTGAATCTGTAACCATTGTTCACTTTTCGCTCCTCCGCCAGTTGAAATAATCCGAGTATAATGCTGATTTGTTTGTTCTTCCACTTCATCCTTAACCTCTTTTAAACTAAAAGTAATTCCTTCAATCACAGCTCTAGTAAAGTGTGCCATGGTGTGTGATGCATCAATACCAATAAAACTTCCCTTAATTTCACCGTCATTGTATGGCGTTCTTTCTCCCATAATATAGGGTGAAAACAATAAACCATCTGCTCCTTCTTTTATCACTTCGATATCTTCAATTAAATCTTTTATCTGTTTATTCGATGCAAATGTATGCTGAAACCAGGAAAGTGATTTACCTGCCGACAGGGTCACTCCCATACTATATTTTTTGTCACTAAGCACATGATAAAACGAGTGAATTGAACCTGTCGGATCTTTTTGTGTATCACTTGTTAAAAAAACACCACTTGTTCCAATAGATAGTAGAGCATCAGATTTATCAACGACTCCGCACGCCAATGCAGCACAGGCATTATCAGCTCCACCTGTAATTATTTTTACTGAGTGTTTAAGGTTATACTTTTCAATAAAAGATAGATTAATAGAACCAACAATATCATCTGATTTTTTTATTTTAGGTAATTGATTTATATTAATATTAAATTCGTCCAGTATACTTATTGACCAATCTTTTTTGTCCACATCAAGTAATAGTGTACCTGATGCATCAGAAAAGTCAGTATATAAATTCCCTGTTAAATAAAATGATAAATAATCTTTTGGCAATAGTATTTTAGAGACTTTTTTCCAATTTTCTGGTTCATTTTCTTGTAGCCATAGTATTTTGGGTAAAGTAAATCCTTCTAAAGCTCTATTTTCGGTAATATTTATTAATTTATCAACGAACGTTGTATTTAATTCTTTACATTGTTTAGTTGTTCGGCAATCATTCCATAAAATACTTGGTCGAATGATTTGATTATCTTTATCCAATAAAACCAGTGAATGCATTTGGCCAGAAAAGCTAATTCCCTCTAACTCTTCACTCATCGAAGGACATTTAATAAGTAAATCCTCAAATACTTTTTCAAGTGCCTGAATCCAATCTGATGGATTTTGTTCGCTTTTTCCGTTATTTTCCGTATATGTTTTGTAAGTAGACGTCGCTTCACATTCTATTTTGCCTAATTTATCTATTAAGATACCTTTGAGTGAACCAGTGCCTAAATCTATTCCCAAAACGTAAGACATTTTATATTCCTCCTTTGGTTACTTATCAACAGATTTAATTTTTAATATTGAAATTCCACCAATCATTGAACAGATGAATGACACTATAAAAATCATGGAAAAATCAAATACAGAGATAACAAAAGCTGCAATAACAGGGGCTATAGCTTGAGTAACAGTATTTCCCAAATTATAAACTCCTAAAAAAAATGCAACTCTTTCTTTATCAGGGATAACTCTTAAGTTCAATAAATTATCTAAAGAATTCCAAATACCCATTCCTAAACCAGCCATAAATCCATATATAATGATTGAAAGATCATTTTGTAAAAAGAAAATACTTAGTGCTCCAATTCCGATTAATATAGTTGATAACGCAACTGGTAGTTTTAATAGTTTAAACTTATCAGAAATCGGACCAGCAAATAAACCCATAGCTATTCCAAAAATCAACATAATCGTATTTAAAATTTGAATCGAATGTTGAGCTTGGCTAGTATTTTTCCCCATGAAATCAGTTAGTATAAATAATAAATACCCCGTAATTGCAAAATTACCGATACCTTGAAATATCTTTCCGATTAAAGCTAAATAATAATCTCTACCTATCTTCCATGATGGAAAAATTGCGATTGAATCCTTAAAACTTTGTTTGGATTCCTTTTTAGGAAGGTCAACTTCATCATCTTTATTGGATGGTTCCCGTACAATTAACACCGCAATTAGTGTCCCAATAAACGTAATGATACCGAATACAATAAAGCCTAGTCTAAATTGTCCTAAAAACATAGCAGCAAATATTGTAAAACCGTTATTACCAAGTGCCATACCTAAACCACCATAAGCACTAGAAGCTGTACCTTGACTTTCTTCTGGAGCCATATCTATCCATGCAACCATTGGAGCTACTATAAAATTAAGAGAAATTTGCCCAAGCATCCATGATACTAATAAAAATGGTATGTTAGTAGCCTGTGAAGCTAGTATCATCGCAAACATAAAACCAGTGGAACCAATCATAATCCACGGTGTTCTTTTACCAAATCGACTTCTTGTTCTGTCGGATAAAAAACCTGCTATCATATTGGAAAGTGCTGCAACTATCATTCCACATGTTGCAAACAACGCAACTAATTCAATTTTTTTATTGGCATCAATTTCTTGAATAATTGCTGGCAAAAATAAGCTTGAAGCTGCTATATAAGGACCTAACCACGACGCAGGACCTATAATTAATCCTGGAACCAATCTTTTCAAAGGTATTTCTTGACTCATTTTAACCACTCCTCACATCTCATTATTTACATTTAAAATTATTAAACAGTTCTCTCTTATATTTATTAGGAGAATAACCACTCCATTTTTTAAATTGACGAGAAAAATGTGATACATTTTGATATCCTACAATTTCTGATATTTCATTTATGCTGAGCTTAGGCTGTTGCAATAAAAACCTTGCTTCATTAAATCGTAATTTATCCAAATAGTTTTTTGGACTGATAAAATAGACTTTTTTAAATTCTTTTAACATCATGCTCTCACTCATACCTAGTTCCTTAGCTACGTAAGGAATTGATAATAAATAGCGATTTTCATCAGTAGGAGCTTCAGTAAATTTTCTAAAATTACTTTGAATACAATTTCCTATTTGTTTAGCTAAAACTAAGGCTGTACCATTAGAAACATTTTCATTTTTTTCTTCACAATCAGCATAATTAACTAAAGAAAGAATTAATTCAATCAATTGTTTCTCAACATAAAGTTTATCCTGTAAGTTAAATTCCTGTCTTTCTAACAAAAAAACATAGTTATATAGCACATTCTTAATATCTTCAAAATATTTATTATTTTTATCCAAAGAGATTGGGCAGTACATCAATAATGCTTGTTGAATACTTGGGTCACTTATATCAAAATGTAAGCAAAAATAAGACAACCCATTTTTAGATTCACACGAATTAGTATGTGCCATACCTGGTGGAATTAGCATGATTGAGTTTTCGCTTGAGTAAGTTGTAAATCCCTCAAAAGTAGTTTTTTGCTGCCCACTAATGATTAACATAATTTCAAAAACAAAATGTGTTTCAGTTTCCACGGACCAAGGATATGTAACCTCTTGCTTATGACCACCAAATGATTTTATATTTATATCTATGTCAGGTAAATTTACGATTGACTCTAACCAAATAGGTTTTTTATTCATAACTCCCAATCTCCTTATTCTTTTTATTCTCTTGATACTACACGATAATAACTAAAATCTGCAAATGACTCATGTTGGTACGCATCGACTGAACCTATAAAGTTAAATAATCCAGTAAAACCACCTATTTCTCCAGGAGCACCATTCACACCTTCGTCAGATAAGTAACTCACATCAACACCCTCACAAAGAATTAACCAGGTATCGTTATTTTTATAATAAAAGTTGGCTTTCCCGAAGTCATAACATATTTTTAATTCACATATTCCTGTTGACTGACTAATTTTATTGTATGGGAATTCAATTCTTTCTCCTAACTTAGCTTGTAGTATAGTTAAAATGGGAGTATTTGATTCTTCAGAATATGTAAGGTGCAGATAAACCCAATTATTTGAATCATAATAAAGTCCTACACCTGCTGTTTGTGAATAATGTACTGGATGGAATTCAACTTTTGTCATAAGATCATATTTAAAATTGGTAGCTCTAGTTCCGAGAATTGCTGGATTATTTTGAGAAAAGAAAGAGTTTTCCCCTTTAATTCTGAGATAACCTTTTCTTGTAGTAGTGTTCGCCCAATTATTTTCTTGTCTTCTGTATGGTGTCATAAAGGCCCTATCATATTTTTCGTGTTCAAAATCATCATAAATATCAAATTCCTTATTCTCTGCATTATTTTGTTGTTTACTTTTGCCTACTTGCATTAAGGCAAGATTATTTCCACTATCAAGTTCCAACCAATCATCACTGGTCCATCTCATTTTTTGTAAACTTGCTTCTCTTCCCAATGGATTTAAAAGTGTATTAGGAAGTGGCCTTGACATCAAATGAGCTATATAGAAATCACCATCTTCTGTTTCAACTAATGATCCATGGCCAGCTTTTTGCATCATCGATTTTGGATTGTACATTTCAAAATGTCCAGCATCGGGATCACCTAAAGAAAACAAATGCTTAGGAGAAGAGGTGATGATAGGTTCATTAGATGGATGAGGTTCATACGGTCCAAAAATTTTCTTTGATCTTCCGATTTCAACACCATGGCCATAACCTGTTCCTCCAGCTGCTAATATTAAGTAGTACCATCCATTACGTTTGTAAATTTGTGGCGCTTCAGCGCATCCCCTAGTAGTAAATCCATGAGTAACTCTATGCCATTCAGTCAACAAATCCCCAGTTTCAAGATCAATTTCAGCAATAACAATATGTCCTGGAGCTTGATATCCTTCTCGTGTTTCCCATTCTAAAATAGTGACATAATGTTTGCCATCATCATCATGAAAAATTGCTGGATCAAATCCAATAGCTGTAATAAATAATGGTTTACTCCAAGGTCCATATATAGAATCTGAAGACATAAGATAAGAGTCTGAGTTAAATTCTCTACCAGCCATGTTTAACATGTGAGAGTACGCTAACCAATATGTTTTTGTCCGCTCATCATATGATAAATGCGGAGCCCAAATTCCTGCAGGTGTATTTGTTCCACGTAAATCAATTTCGTCTTCCTTTAATACATAGTCTATTAATTTCCAGTGGCTTAAATCTTTTGATTCAAATAATTGAATCGCTGGGTTCCAATGAAATGTTGAAGTAGCAATATAGTATGTGTCTTCTACTCTTATTATAGATGGGTCTGGAGCCATACCAGGTATAATAGGGTTTTGTATCATCATATAAATTCCTTCTTTCTTTTATGTTTGCCATAATCTAAGAATACAGTTCAAGAAAGCGTTTTAACATATCTAAAAAAAGAGTATTTTTACCATTTTTCGTATTTTTAAACAGTAGGTAATAAAAAATAAGACAAGGATAGCACCATAAATTTGGTAAAATCTTTGTCTTATTTTTTATAATAATTTTATATTTCTGATTGATTCACTGGCCATCTTGTTGACTGTTTACTTGGTAAAATCAACGTAATTAAGATAATAATATTTCCAATTGCCGGTAAAAGATAAAATAAAATCCACCAGTTGCTATGGTCTCTGTCATGAAGTCTTCTTGCTCTGACAGTAAAATTAGCTAACCAAATTAAAAAGGTTAAGCCAATAAATATGATGGTTACCAAATTCCATTCTTTAATCACCTTTGTGCCATCTGACATAAAGTCAATGTACTTATAAGCTCCTGTCAAACTAGTGTATAGAGCTAATACAAAGTAATTGACAACTTGTGGCCACCAATATTGAGCCCGTGTCGATGATGCATTCATCACTGTAATGTTACGCCAATATTCTCTATAAGCTTCAAACATCATATCGCCTCCTAAGAAACATTGTAAAGAAAACCGAATAATAGTCAAATATTTGTCTGCTTAATGGATAAAAATTATATATAACAGATGTTTTTTAAAAGTTGGCTATTTGGAATATCAGCTATAATTTTTATCACAAGAAAAAAATTTCTAATGTTTTGGTAAATATTTTGGTAATAGCTCTAATAATAAATCGGTTAGTGCATCAGGAGTCATCGTACTTAAGTCCACTTGTCCCTTAAGAACAAGCTCCATTAATTCGATGTAAGCATAACCTAAAGCACCAGTGATGACCATGCCTACCCCACCTGATATCAACCCTCCACCAATGGTTCCAACTCCAGGAACGAGTTTTGCAATACCACCAGCAATCGATTTCCCAGAAACAATCGCAGTATAAACACCTAACATACTTGCTAACGCTGTTTCAATTTTTTGTTTATCGACGTCAATCCCATATATTGATGTGATTTTTGTCATCATTGCTGTTTGACTTGCTGCCATAACAACTGAATCAGTGCCAATTATAGGACTAAATCCAGTAGTAAAGTTAGCTGCCATTGTTGCTGTGACGACTTTTACAGCTTGATCATGTTTTACTTTTATAGAAGCTTCCTGTGAGTGGATAAATGATGTTTGTAACCCTTCTGGTAATACTGTAACAGTTGTATCTATTAATTCTTCAATACCAAAAATTGCTTGATATTCTGTTGCTTTAGCCAATACCAACACGACATCATTAGCTAAATCAATCATTTGTTCTATTTCATTTTTTAATAAAGTGGCTTCATTTATATCAAAACATTTGGTCAGGACAATAATTACAGGTAACTTTTGTTCAACCAACCATTTGATAAATGAAATTTCAGCCTCTTCAATTCTCGAACCAGAGCCTGAAATGACATACCAAACGACATGAATATCATCATCCATGGTTTCAGTAAACTGAACTTTTTTAATTAATTGTTGAATAGGATGGCGCTTTAATGATTTCACGACGTTTTTAAAATCAAATCCCATGGAGTTAATTTCAAATCCAACAGTGTCGTATATTCGAACTGGAAATCCCTTTTGTTCGATTAAATCTATGCTATCGGTAACTGGTTTTCCCACACCTGTTTTGACAAGTTCTTCCCCAAAAACTGTGTTAATCAATGTCGATTTTCCAACACCACTTTTTCCAGCAATGAGTAAATTAACATTTTTCAACTCTTTATTTTCTTTTTTTACATTATTAAACGTCTCTTCAACATATTTTTTATAATCATCTTGATTCATAATGCCCCTCCTTTTTATCAAACAATATTTTAAATCTAAAAAAGATGTTATCACTGTTGAACAATACACGTTTATTATAATACAGAGTTTATTTTAAGTATATTTAAACTAACTATGGATACTAAAAAACCGCATCTATCGAGACACGGCTTTCTATATTATTTTTGTTCTAGAGATTCTCCATTTGTAGCAATAACATCTTTGTACCAATTAAAACTCTTCTTTTTATATCTCGTCATTGTGCCACTTCCATCATCGTTCCTATCTACATAAATAAAGCCATAACGTTTACGAATTTCAGCAGTTGTAAAACTGACTAAATCTATACAGCCCCAAGAAGTATATCCAATAACTTCAACACCATCTTCTATCGCTTCACTTACTTCAACAAGATGATCATTCATGTAATTAATTCTATAATCATCAATAACTGTTTTTGTCCCATCATCTAACGTGACTAATTCGTCAATGGCACCTAAACCATTTTCAACAATAAAAACAGGTTTTTGATATCTATCATATAATTGATTTAAATAGATTCTTAAGCCAAGTGGATCAATTTGCCAACCCCATTCACTAGCATCTAAATATGGATTTGGAACCCCACCAATAATATTTCCTTTACCATGTTTTTTTGTAGGGTCTGCTGAAGCACAGGCACTCATATAATAACTAAATGACACAAAATCAACCGTATTTTTTAAATCTTCTTTGTCTTGTTCAGTGATAGTTAAATTAATATTATTTTCTTTAAAGAATCGTTTCGTATAACTTGGGTAATACCCTCTCACTTGAATATCAGAGAAATAATAGTTTTCTCTTTCTGACTCAACAGATTTCCAAACATCAGCTGGGTTAGGTGTTAATGGGTAAATAGGGACACCTAAAATCATACAACCAATTTGAGCATCTGGTATAATCTCATGACATTTTTTTACAGCACGAGAACTAGCAACTAATTCATGATGAATCGCTTGATAGATATCTTCTTTTGTTAATTCTTCTATAGGTGTATTGATTCCTCCGCTCAAAAAGGGCACATGAGTAATAGAATTAATTTCATTAAATGTTAGCCAATATTTCACTTTATTTTTATAACGTTTAAAAACCACTTCTACATATTTTTCAAAAAAATCAATTACTTTTCGATTTTTCCATCCATCATACTCTCGAGTTAGATGAAGTGGCGTTTCGTAATGAGACAAGGTGACAAGAGGCTCAATACCATATTTTAAACATTCATCAAATACATCATCATAAAACTTTAGCCCTTCCTCATTTGGGGTACTTTCATCACCATTTGGAAATATTCTAGGCCAAGAAATAGAGAGTCTAAAAACTTTAAAACCCATCTCAGCAAATAGCTTAATATCTTCTTTATATCTATGATAAAAATCTATCCCTTTTAACTTTAAGTTATCTTCAGTTGGAAATTCTTGTGGTGGCTCTTGCCAACCTTTTCGTGTAACATCTTGAACAGATAAGCCCTTTCCTCCCTCATTATAAGCTCCTTCTGCTTGATTGGCAGCTATTGCACCGCCCCATAAAAAATTTTTTGGAAAATTCATCTTAGCTATTCCTCCTTATATTGTATATAAAATAGCATCATTATTAGATACTTTGCCTGAATCTTTTGGTACGACAACATCAATATAGTTAGACGTGTTTGTCACGATAATTGGTGTAACAATCTCGTAACCGGCTTCCTTAACCTTTTCTATGTCTACTTCAATCAATTTTTGTCCTCGTTCAACTTTATCACCTGACTCAACGAATGATTCAAAATGTTGTCCATTTAATTCAACAGTATCAATACCTATATGAATCAACAATTCAATACCTGAGTCGCTTGTTAAACCTATAGCATGTTTCGTTGGAAAAACAGCTGTTACCGTTCCATTAAAAGGTGATACGATTGTATTATTTTCTGGTATAACTGCTACACCATCTCCCATTATTTTTTCTGAGAATGTTGGATCATTGACTTTTTCTAGTAAAGTTAGTTGACCAACAACTGGTGAGTATACTTTTTTTGGATCACTACTAACTGGAATATCTTGTTTACTACTAGTTTCATTATTTTCTTTTTTAGTTTGTACAGTATTATCCTCATTAAACCCATAAATCCATGTAAATACAAATGACAGAATAAACGAACCGATAGCCACAATCAAAGCATTAATAATATTTGAATTTCCATTTTCACCAATAAATTGAGGAATCGACACAAAAGATGGAACTGCAAAGGCATATGATTCCAGATTGACAAAACCAGCAAATACACCCATTATTCCTGAAGCAAGCATTGAAGCATATAATGGTTTCTTAAATTTCAAAGCAATACCATATAAACCAGGTTCTGTTACCCCAGCTATCAATGCAGATAAACTTGCAGCTAAAGCCGTTTGTTTAGTCGTTTTGTTTTTTGATTTAAATGAAACAGCAAGAGCAGAAGCTCCTTGCGCAATATTTGAAGCTAACATCGCTGGCAATATAAGCATGTCTGGATTTTGAAATGATGCAATTAGAAATATTGGTGCAAATGCCCAATGCATACCTGTCATGACAATCAAAGGCATAAAGGCTGCCATCAATCCTAATGCTAACCATCCAGCTTTATCTTGAAGCCAAATCATAATAGTAGATAATCCCTCACCCACAAATGTTCCCAATGGACCAATGACAACTAAAGCTAATACTCCTGAAACAATAATGACTAATAAAGGTTTAGCAAAACTTTGAATAACTGTTGGAATAATCTTATCAAAAAATCTTTCAATATAGCTCATGAGCCATACTACAATCAAAATTGGAATAACGGATGAACCATATGATGCTAAAGTAATAGGTAAACCAAAAATACTTAGGGGATCACCCTCAGCAACCATCGCAACAAAATTAGGATGTAGCATAATACCTGCTACAGTGACAGCCAGCATAGGTTGAACTTTAAATTTTTGTGCTGCAGTGTAGGCTAACATTATGGGAATAAAATAAAATGGGGCATCCCCGAAGAAAGTCAAGATATTAAAAGTCTGAGAGTCTTTACTTAAAAGATTAATCATTGGTAAAACAATTAATAACACTTTAATCATACCACCACCAATTAATGCTGGAATAAGTGGTGACATACAACTTGTGATAACATCGACGATACTATTTAAAACTGAAGTTTTTTCTTTAGGTTCGTTGTCAGATTCACCAGTTTCGAAATGACCTAGTTTGATAAATTCTTTATAATATTTATTAACATCATTCCCTAAAACAATTTGATATTGTCCCCCTTTTTTCATCACTCCCATAACACCAGGAATATTTTTAACGTCATCATCATTTACTAAAGTAGAGTCTTTTAATTTTACTCTCAGACGTGTCATACAGTGAGTTACCGAAGTAATATTTTTATCTTCCCCTAGAGCTTGATATATATCTTGAGATGTTTTCTTGTAATTCATTGATTTTTCCCTCCATAAAATATTAAAAGCATGGCCCATCACTAGTATTCTAGTAATAGGTCATGCTCTGTTAAGATAACAATCCTATTTTTTAATTTAAATTTTTGGTTATTCTTCTTATATGTGCCGTTAGATAAACTAATTCCGTTGCACTTAACTCGTATTGATAATCTTGCAAAATATACTCTTTTATTTTTAAAGAACAAGCATACTCATTTTCATATTTTGTCTTTAATGTCTCTAGCAAGTCATCGTCCTCATCATCGTAATGTTCTTTTGCCAATAGCCTTTGTGCAAAAAATTTAACATGAGTAATAAAGCGATAATAGTCTAATGACGTCTCATCAAATTCTGTATTATAATGAGCTTTTACAATTTCATCAATTTTCTTTGTAATGCTAGTAATTTCATAGGCATATTCATTCGTTTTACTATCGGAAGCATTGATAAAATGCAACGCAATAAATGCAGCTTCATCTATCTCTAGTTCTGTATTTAATTCGGATTTAATGATAGATAACGCCTTTTCTCCAATCGCGTATTCATCGGGATAAAATCTTGCTATATCCAAAATTAATGGATTTTTTAGAACGATGCCTTCTTTATATCTTTCTATTGTCGAATAAATATGGTCCGTTAAATTAATATAAATTGTTTCATTCAAAGCTTTTCCTAATTTAATTTTTCCAAAATTAATAACTTTTTCAGAAACTAAAACATACTCCATCGGCACATTTATCAACAATTCTGTAAATTTGTTTTGATTATTTTTATCCTGCAAAATGAATGTTTTTTCCACTTGGTCCATCTCGACCTCGGAACCTTTCTTTTTGCCAAAAGCGATACCTTTACCCATTAACAATATATCTAAACCCTTACCATTAGACGAGATAACGGTATTATTATTTAATACTCTTTCTATGATCATAGTCAATCTCCTATTTTAAACAAAAAAATCCCATTTAATCATTCAAAAAATGATGTAAATAGGTCTCAGCTCACTCTCGTGATAACTTCCAATTTATTATAAGAAAAAAAATTTAAGTATCCATCAATGCTTACCCTAAGTAATAACATAATGAATTCATCTAAAGAATATCACTTTATTAAAGCGTTGTCAATAATATATAAAATATATCTAATATGAACGACATCACCTCCATTCTACAGACAATCTACAGATTGGATTTATAAAAACTACAAATTCATTTGATATTATCAATTCACCAATAAAAAAGGAGTGATTTTTTGAAAACATTTAGAAGAGTTTGGTGGAACATAGCCAATCAAAAAAAAAAGAATGTAATTTTATTTTTATTGTTTTTCTTAATAAGTATTGTTGTGATTACAGGAATTTCAATAAAACTAGTGGTTGAAGAATCATCTGCTAATGCTAAAAAACAAATTAAAGCAGAGGTAACTTTACAAACAGATCTTATGACGGCTCAAAATGCAGGGAAAATTGAGGAAACTCCTGAATTTAATGCATCAATGGTCAATAAAATAAAAAAAATGCCTGAAGTAAAAAATGTAATTGTAGAGAGTAAGAGTTACATAAATTCTGACTATCAGATGGTTATGACTGAAGAAGAAAAGAAAATGATGGGTAATGTACAAGATGCTGGAATGCCTGATGGGTATAAACAACCTACTCAGTATTTATTTGGTGTAGACAATTTCAACCAAATTGATTCATTTAACAAAGGACAAGCATCTTTAATTGAAGGAGAAGCTCCTTATAAATCAACAAAAAAAAATCCAGTTGTCATTTCAAAAAAATTAGCAGAATTAAACAAATTAAAGATTGGAGACACTTATAAAATTAATGGAGGATACTCCTCAAGTAAACCCGTTGACTGCACTATTGTTGGGCTATTTGACTACTTAGAACCTAAAAAGCAAACTGATTCAAATGCAATGAATTTTGTAGACCCACTTGAAAAAAAAGAAAATAAAATCTATACAACAACAAAAGTCGCTGAGAATACAATTAAATTAGACGATCCGTCTAAACATCAAATGACGTATGATTTTATCAAAATTGAATTAACAAACTCTGACAAAATTGACACAATTATTTCAAAAATAAAAAAAGAATTTAACTATAATTGGACGTATACAAATTTTATTTCTGATAAAGATCAGATTTCTAATATGACAGCTTCTATTGATCAATTATCAAACATTGCTAACATAGTGATATTACTAGGTACAGTGGCGACACTCATTATCTTATTTTTATTTATGTTATTTTCATTTAAGGATAGAATATTTGAGTTTGGCTTACTTTCCTCACTCGGCGCATCGTCATTTGGAATCATGATGCAAACTATACTAGAGTCTACTTTTGTCTTATTAATATCATTTTCCATAGCTGTAGGGGCTAGCCAACCAATTGCAAATACAGTTGGAAACCAAATACTTTCTAATACAGCAGAACAAGCAAAAGAAAACTCAACTACTAATAATAACCAAATTAATAACGGACAAATGATAGTTCAACCTAATATGATTCAAGAAGAAAAAAAAGAGCCAATTGATACTATTTCAATTACCACATTAAAATCAAATATTATCTTGACTTCTTTAGGTATCATCTTTTCTATTTTACTAGTTTCTACATGTGTGCCACTACTACTATTATTAAGAAAAGACCCCAAAACAATCTTACTTCGAACGGAATAAATTACTTATTATAGGAGGAATATTATGTTAACAGCAAAAAATATATCGTTTAAATACCATTACTCTGATGTTTTAACTAACATTAGTGCCACGTTTGAATTGGGAAGTATGTATGCCATTATCGGAAAATCTGGTAGTGGAAAAACGACCCTGCTCTCACTACTATCTGGTCTATCGTCGTTACAAGATGGGGATATTTTATTTGAAGGAACATCGCTAAAACAAATGAATTTGAGACAATATCGTAAAAATTGTGGCATTGTTTTCCAATCATTCAATTTAATCAATTACCTAACGCCCATTCAAAATATTATTCTAGCATTGGACATACAGGGGTATAAGGGAAATAAGAAAAAGAAAGCTAAAGAGATGTTAAAGAAAGTGGATATTACTAATGAGCAAATGACTCGTAAATGTGCTGAGCTGTCTGGTGGGCAACAACAACGTATTGCTATTGCTCGTGCTATCGCAAGTGATGATAAAATCATTTTTGCTGATGAACCAACAGGGAGTTTAGATACAGAAACAAGTCAACTAATCATTAAGCTTCTTAAAGATTTAGCTCACCAAGAACAAAAATGCGTTATCTGTGTGACCCATGATTTAGAGCTAGAAAAAATAGCTGATATCACCTATCGAATTTCTAATGGAAAGCTATATGGTTAACATTGTTGTTATATAAAATACAAAGAGACTTAAATTAAAAAAACCGTTGAAATCAGTGTTTTGGTAACCTGATTTCAATGGTTTTTATTTGTTGAGAAATTTCCAATTAATCATGGCAACTTTTTTGATTAAATAACTTTCTATGATAAATCCAAAAAATAAGTCTATCAATGAGATATTGTATCATAAAAATCGTATAAATGGGTTAAATCATTTAATCGTTTGTTACACTCTTCACTGTCAACGCAGATATAGTTTCCTTTTTTGGTATATGTTCCATCCCCTGCTGATTTAGTCGTAGTCAAAAACATTGAGACGTTACTAATGGTATGACAAATCGTACATACGTTTTTTTTTACTTGTGGTGACATAGTTCCACTTAACCCGACCAGTTTACCATTTCGATAAAACACAACATATTTTCTTTGTGCACCAATATCATTCCATGCAAGGTAAGTTGTTTCTTGCAAATCATACTCGTCTAATTTCGGATAGGTCATTTTTTTAACTTTTTTAAATGACTTTTTAACTTGTGAGTCTGAAACAAGAGGAAATGGCACTACATCCGCTTTTATTATAGTAAATAAATTCTCTGCTTTTGAATTTGTCAATTTAGTATCCATATAACTAGAATAAATTTTTTCATGTAACTCTACACCGAGTATAGTCTCAATAGTGTTAGTTACCATAAGTTGAGATGTTTTTATAACTTGCTTATCATTAACTGTTTTATAAATATCAATCAATCGAGTAATTTCTTGCTTAACTTTGTTGTATTCATATGGTTGTAACATATTACTCTTCCTTTCATTTTGCATAATTAATACTCCAAAGAAAAATAATAAGTTACCTCAAAGTATTAGTCAAACAATAAACTATTTAATGAGTATGAAAGATTATGTAAACATCTCAACCACCTAAACCAACACGATTAAAAATCGTCATCATGTTAGGTGTTGAATACAATATTCCTTAATAATCTCCATTTCATGGCAAGCAATATTATTTGGCAAGTATTTTAAAGAAAAAAAGCGACAATCATTCGTTTCATTGGTTATTTTGATGATATTTCCCGTATAGGATTTTATAAAAAAACCAATGGAAACAAATGAACAAATGTCTCCATTAGGGTATGTGTAAGTGTGTGTTTTCCCACCAAAAACATTCAATAACTCAATATCTTTTTCTGTTGTCTTTAATCCTGTTTCCTCAAAAAGTTCTCGACACATAGCTTTATATGGCGATTCATAAAGTTCAATCGAGCCAGCTGGAAGTCCCCAAAAACCATTATCAGCTCTTTTAACTAATAAAATATTTCCTTCATTAGTAACTACTCCTAGTACACCTGCGACTACTAATGGTCTATTACCAACTTGTTTTCTTAAATTTAACAAATAGTCTGTCATTATTTAAACTCCTTAATCATATTTCAAACCTTTCATTGATTTACATTCTTTCGTTCATTTTCTCTAGCTATATCTTTCTGCAAATCTTTGACAAAATCTTTCGTATCAATCGGAGATCCTTTATTAATACCACCTAATCCAGTATTGACCATCTTTCCCCAACCTTTTAGTGGATCTTTGCCTTTAGCTCGCAATTTATCATTTTTTAAACGTATTTTCTCTGATTTTAATAACTTTTTTTCTGTCATTAGTCCCACCTCAATTTTTTATTAAAAGAAATTAGAAAATTATAGATTTTGAATGTCTCTGACGATAATTTTGTCTCCCACCTTTTCAATAATCCAAATATCTTTAAATGGTATCGGCTCAATATCACCACTTGGTGGTACACCATTTTCTTCAAAATAGTCAATAAGTGTCCCTGCAAATAACACTTTTTTTAAGGCTTTATTTTGTGTCGAACGTGTTACTTTGACTTTATCAATCTGTATATTAGTGACAATATTTTGTTTATTCAACCGTTTATATTCAGCTAGTTTTTGTTGGAAATCTTCATATAGTGTTGGATCCATTTGATCTTTGACTTCTGTCATATCTCCACGACTCCAAGCAAGTTGGATATTTCTAAACAATGATTTGTATTCCCATAATTCTAAATCATCGACATCCATATACATAGTATTTTCTTTTATGGATGTTAGAAAATTTTTCAATAGGATTAGAGGAGCGAGTAAAATAAATAAAAGAGCTCCGAAAATACTATTTCTTCCATTTCCTCCACCAGAACTTCCCCCAGTATTCCCACCACCACCAGCTCGTGCTTCAACTATAACTGGAAAAATGTGATAAAACATAAAAACAATGATGAAAAATACAAAAACATAGCCTAAGCACTTTAACCATTTCTTTTTCATTTGCTTTCCTCCTGAATAGACCATAACTTTTTTGTTGTCTATCTATATAACGTGACAATAGCTATTTAACATCATGTGTACATTTGTTTCCATCTATAATTTTTATTCTTTCTCACTATTCTTTCGATAAATTTTCCCATAATCATCCCTGACAAGGTATTGGTTATCCACCAAAAACCTTCTTAAAATAGCGAAATCATCATAATAGATTTTTAGCACATCATTGATTTCCTTTTCAGTATAATCTTTCTTTGATTCAAATTCACTACTTAGTTTTTCAAACAACAACGTCTTATCTTTTGTCTTTCGTGGAATAGCCGTTAGCTTTCCATCTTTAAAAAATCGCTCGATCGTCATTTTAACCCTCCTTTTTTCGTTTATTATATATAACCTATTACAATCGTTTTTGTTAGATTGATTGTACAACGAATTAGTTAAAAATATGTAGGTAAAATGATATAATCATAAAAAGGGAAAGTGAGGGTGAATCAGATGAAAGGGATGTTTATTGCCATAACGATTGTTAGTTTGTTTGGTAGTCTATCTCGATGGACTCCTAATATACTATGGAAAGACATTTTTTATTTTTTTAGAAAAGATAAAAATGAATATTTGGCATTTAGTAATGCCTTTAGGGGGAACTACTTTTTTATTTCAGGCATTGTATCACTATTATGTTCGATTCTGAGTTTTTTTGTTACTATACAAATTGATAGCAGATATATTTTCCTAGCTTTTTTTATCTATGTCATTATCGCTGAATCAGTGTTACAGCTAACGTGGACTAACCATTTAAAACATAACAAAGTTAACTAAACCTGTTGAATTAAAAATAGCGTGGAGGGTTCTAATGAAAAAAATAATGACACTATTTTTAATGGTTCTAATATTCAGTATTATTTTAATACAAACAACTAAACCACCAGAGATTATGCGTGGAGGATACGGAACATATTTAAGGGAATTAAAGTGTTCAGTGTTAAAAATAACTAAAACTGAGATAATAGCTACTTTAGAAGAAGACACTAGTTCTCCAGAAAAATTAGTAAAAGGAGATAAAATAAAATTAAAATTTGATAAGATAGAAGATGATGATATTAACCCTCAAAAACTAAACTTATTTTAAGGAGAGTTGTTTACTCTGGTGTATTTAATTATTGACGAGACTAAAAACATCGCTGAAGTTAAAATGAATAACCCCAACAAAATAAAAAGTGACTGAGAGTGTAATATAAACTGTGTAAGTAACCTACCATCCTAGGTAGTGGGTTGCTTCGCGGTTTTTCTTTTTTTACAATAGATTAAAGGAGTGAGAAGCTGTGGCTAAAAAGAAAAGAGACCAAAAATCAGCGAAGTTAGCTCAATCAATTATTGACATCTATCAACCAGAATCGGTTGAAGATATGCAAGAAGCTTTAAAAGATGTTTTTGGACCGATGTTTGAAGCTATGCTACGTGGAGAATTAGATAATCATTTAGGTTATGAGAATCAGTCAAGACAAGAAAAAGAAACTCAAAACAGACGGAATGGATATGGAAATAAAAAGTTAAAAACAAGTTTCGGTGAATTAGACATTCAGGTTCCAAGAGATAGAGATGCTTCTTTTGAACCAGAAATTATTCCTAAAAGAAGCAAAGACGTTTCAAGTATTGAAAGTAAAGTTCTTTCTATGTATGCCAAAGGCATGAGTCAACGAGATATTGCCTCGACAATTGAAGATATTTATGGCTTTACTATTTCTCATGACATGGTGTCGGATATCACAGATCAAATATTATCAGAACTTGAGGAATGGCAAATCAGACCTCTGGCCAAATGCTATGCCTTCTTGTTTGTTGATTGTATGTATGTCACTCTAAGAGAAAATTATGAAGTGAAAGAATGTGCAGTGTATACAATTCTTGGCTATGATTTAAAAGGAAATAAAGAAATTTTAGGCCTTTGGTTAAATCAAACAGAATCAAAAAACAGATGGATGCAGATTTTTGATGAGATTAAAGAGCGTGGAGTTGAAGATATTCTATTTATTTCAATGGACGGCGTATCAGGACTTGAAAATGGTGCTAAAGCTATTTTCCCAGGCGTTGTGGTTCAACGTTGTTTAGTTCATTTAGTTAGAAATGCCCTTCGCTATGTACCAAGTAAGAGTTATAAAGAAGTTTGTAAGGATATGAAGTCTTTTTACAGCGCTTCTTCTTTAAAAGCTGCTCAAACAGCTTTTGATACCTTTCAAACAAAGTGGGCTATTTATCCAGGAGCTGTTGATGTTTGGAAAAGAAATTTTCAACATGTTGAACAACTATTTGATTATGGATCAGCTATTCGAAAAATAATGTACACAACAAATGCTGTAGAGAGTGTTCATTCAAGTTTCCGTAAGGTAACTAAAAAAGGCGCTTTCCCTAATGAGAATGCCCTTCTTAAGCTGCTATATCTTCGAGTAAAAGAACTTCAAAGTAAATGGGAAGGTGGACACGTTCACAATTGGGCTATGGTGCTTAATCAATTAACTGTTAATGATTCTTTTTCAAAACGAGTTGAAAAATATAATCGGTACTAATCAAAATAGGTTGGATATATATAATTTGACAACGAGTCTCTCGTCCTGTGAATTTTTATCGGGACAAGAGCTTTATTAAAAATGCCCTCTTATCCTCGAAGATTATCACAGGACGACTCATTGTCAAATTGTCGTTCTATTATTATTTAAAATTACTTACACACTTAACTTGACAAACCCAAGTGACTACTAAATAGTATTAACCATCCCTTTAGTAGTCATTCAATCATATATAAAATCGACGATGAAATCCTTAAATAAACATGTCAATCACTTCTGTGACCTCTATCCAAGTTAACATATCACATTGTTCGATGATTTTTAAGTGTCTCGTTGTATAATCTATCGAACGCAGTTGGTGTGTCACCACCTCACCAGCAATTTTTTGTGGGTGTTTAATGGTGATGTAAGTTGAATATTTTCTATTAGTTGAGGTAATAGGACAGACTAGGCAAAAACCTGTATGTTGATTAAATTCGTCACGGCTTACGACTAAAGCTGGACGACGTTTTTTGATTTCTTTGCCTTTTGATGGGTCAAAATCCATCCAAACAATATCTTTTTGCTTTGGAGCTTCCATCTAATGTTCGTCTCCTTCAGCACCCATAATATCCCACTCAGTGTCTTCTTCTGTCACTGAGTCTCTAAAGCCTGCCCAGTCATCTGCATGTTTAAAAATGTCTTCTTTTTTTGGTTTCAAAATATAGGCATCCCCCACTTTTGAAATCATATACGTGTCTCCGACTTCTGGAGAAATATCTTTTGGAAAAATCGCGCCAACAGAGTTTCCAATCTTTCTAACAACTGTTTCCATAGCTCTCATCTCCTAGTCATTTGTTAAATCAAGTATAACTAGGTTTAACATGTTTGTCAAAAAGGAACGATTGAGATAAAAAAATACCCACTAGGTCATTCTAGTCGGTATAAAATATTATTTTTCTACTTTAAAATCAACACTTGTTTTGGCTTTGTAGGTTGGATGAGTTTGTAAAAAGTTAGAAATGAGTTCTGTCATATCCACTGTCACTTCTTTAATAATTTTTGACGCATCAAACATCGCGTAATTTCCTCCACCAACTGCACGGTATTGATTGATAACAATATCCAGTGAGTCATCCATCTGTACAGGCTGATTTTTATAAGTTAGCTCAGTCACTCGTTCACCTACTGGATTGGATACTTTGACTTTATAGCCCACACCACTGTACATATCATAGTTGTAATGCTCTGTTTTTGGGTATAAAAACTTATCACTCACTACAATCTCGCCATTTTCATTAAGGGCAAAATATTCCGCACTTTGCTCTAAAGCATCTTTCAAGTCTTGTCCTGATACAGTCAAGACTGCCAATGTATTTGGATAAATGTAGTTTGTCACTATGTCACGCATCGTCACGTCAGATTTAAATCCTTTACTGTCATTATCAAACAAAGCAGTTCCAGAAATATCCGCACCTGTGGCATCCATCTGCACATCTTGAATAAACTCAATGTAAGGATGTCCATCTGTTCGTACAGTCATTGGATCAGTAATTGTCATGTCACCGTCAATATGTCCAAGTGGTTGATCTAACCAATTCTCGACTGTATCTAAAACTGGTTTAAATGTTGTGACAATATTAGCATCTGCATCATAATCAGCCATTGTCAATAACTCAGCTGTTGAACCAGTTACTGTATTGTCGTCAGATAATGTCAGGGTTATTTTCCCAACATGTTTGGCTTTATCGCCTGGTTGGGTAACGGGGGTTCCTTTAATTTTTTCTGCAATCACTCGGTGTTGGTGACCTGTCACAAACGCATCAATGCCCTCAACTTGTGTCACAATATCATAGCCTTCGTTTTCACCAGTTAAGTTTTCAGTTGGTTCACCAGTTGTTAAATCTTTTTCAAATCCACCATGATAACTCACAATAACCACATCAGCTTGTTCTCTTAGTTTTGGCACATAATGTTTTGCAATTTCAAGCGCTGATAAAAAGGTTAGACCTTTGATGGTTTCAGGTTGCTCCCAATTGGGAATATATGGTGTCGTTAAGCCTAATATGGCAATTTTTAACCCGTTTTTTTCTAAAATCACATAAGCTTGACCAGTCAGTGGGTCATTATTTTCATTTAAAATATTTGCACAAACGATTGGGTAGTTTAGCTGACTCACTGTATCAAGTAAATAGTCTACCCCGTAATTAAACTCATGGTTACCAAGGACACCAACATCATACCCAACGGAATTCATGATGTCAGCGACTTGTTTGCTGTTTTCTTTCTTTGATAGATAGTAACTCATTGGTGAGCCTTGTAGAAAGTCACCATTGTCGTTTAAAACGATTGAGCTATCTTGTTTTTGTTGTTCTTTCTTTATGGCTGTGACAGCTTTAGATAGACCAAATGGTAAATCTTGGTTGATTGCACGAAAATCGGTTGGGTATAAATAACCATGTGTATCACTGGTTGATAAAATAGTTAGTTTATCCATTGACTAATTTTCCTCTCAAATAGTTTGATATCACTTCGACAATTAAGATTAACACAATTAAACCAATTAAGATTGAGCCTACTTGATGCCAACGATATGAATTCATCGCAAAGATAAGTGGTGCACCGATACCACCGGCCCCTACTAAACCAAGAATCGTTGCGTCACGTAAGTTCATGTCAAAACGGTAAATTGTTATTGACGTAAAGTTTGCAATTAACTGCGGAATAATCCCAAAACGAATTTTTTCAAATGTTGTACAGCCAAACGAATCCATTGATTCTAAAATCCCGGTGTCAATTTCCTCAATCACGTCAACATAGAGTTTCGAAACCATCCCTATTGATGTTAAAGACATCGTCATCACACCAGCAAATGGCCCAGGTCCAGTCACACGAATAAACATTAATCCATACACTAACGCAGGAATCGTTCTTATAATGACAACAAAAGCTCTCATAAATAAATAAACAGGTTTTGGCATGATACTTGGTGACATTAAAAAGGCAATTGGAATAGATAAAATCGCGCCAAAAATCGTCCCTAAAAAGGCAATACAAATGGTTTCGAATAATAAGTATGGCACACCTTGTTTGGTACCATTAAATAAAAGATTAGTATCTGGTTGGACAATCCCTTTTAGGATGTTTACAGCAATTTTTCCGCCACCTTCATCCATAGCATTAAAATTTAATGCAGACAATGACCAGATAAATGCCCCAAGTAAGACAGCTAATAAGATCACGTATTGCTTCGTCTTATTTGGTTCTTTGTTTAATTCAGTTAAAATACGTTGATTCATATATGTCTTCCTTTTCTATTGTAATTTTTTACGGAAATACTCACTAATTGTTTCAATAATTCCGACTGTAATAACTAATACCACAAGAATCGTCCCAACGTTTCCGTAATCACGCCATCCTAGTTGTTCGTTAAGTAAAATACCTAACCCACCAGCACCAACATATCCTAAAATTGAGGCATAACGTAAGTTTCCTTCAAAGTTAAATAGCGATGTCGATAAATAAGAGGGTAAAATAGCTGGAATGACACTATAACGAAAGGCTTGTAATCGTGTTAGGCCCATTGATTCTAGCGCTTCAAAAGTCGACATATCAAGTGCTTCAATTTGTTCATACGTTAGTTTTCCCACATAAGAGATGGTAAAAATAAAGATAGCAACCGTTCCGGCCATTGTTCCTAAACCAAAGACAAACGTAGCGATTAACGCAATAACAATTGTCGGTAACGTTCTTAAGAAACTCAAAATAAGTTTGAACAATGAAGACACAAAGCGATTTTTTACAATATTATTAGAAGCCAGTATAGCAAATGGTACAGCCAATAATG
Source organism: Vagococcus sp. JNUCC 83 (assembly GCF_053667615.1). Lineage (NCBI taxonomy): Bacteria > Bacillati > Bacillota > Bacilli > Lactobacillales > Enterococcaceae > Vagococcus > Vagococcus sp. JNUCC 83. Next base: position 912,956 of record NZ_CM132204.1, read on the forward strand.
CCCCGATGAGTGAACCCAGTAATGACATTTTAATGGTGTCAAATAACGGAGACCAAACTTTATCTAAAAAGTCCATTTTAGGTGGAAACATAGCTTTTAGCATCACAAAAAACTGATCGCCACGAGTGATTAATTGCGTGAAGTTAAACTGTGTCACTTGAATAGAAATATACATAAAAACCAATACCAGTAGCACAATTAACGGAGTATAAGATGCTTTTTGAACGACTTGTTTTCCATTTGGCAAAGTGATCGTTTTTTTACGCATAGTTATTCTCCTTCCTTATTCCCATCATAGACAGTTGATAAGACGTCTTCTGTCACATCTTTTGATGGACCATCATAAACAATTTGTCCTTGTCTAATACCTATTACTCGATCAGCATATTCTAACGCCAAATCTACATGGTGAATATTGATTAATACAGAAATATTTAAGTCTTTGTTGATTCGTTTAAAGTCATCCATCACTGTTTTTGCTGTAACAGGGTCTAGTGCTGCAACTGGTTCATCCGCTAAAATTACCTCTGGATGGCTAGCTAGAGTTCTTGCTAAAGCCACACGTTGTTGCTGTCCACCTGATAGTTGATCCACTCTGACAAACGCTTTATCTAAAATCCCAACATTGTCTAGTGATTCTAATGCAATGACTTTAACGTCTTCTGGGAAAATACCAAACACACGTCTCCACCAAGGAAGTTCGGGTACTGAAGAAATCATCACGTTTTTTAATACAGTTGCACGTGTAATTAAGTTAAATGATTGGAAAATCATTCCTATTTTACGGCGAAACTCTCTTACTTCTTTTCCTTTAATTTTTCCAACGTTCGTGTCATTGACCATTAGCGTCCCACTAGAGACGTCATGCATACGATTGACACAACGAATAAGTGTCGATTTACCTGCTCCTGAAAGACCAATAATGGCAACAAATTCACCTTGTTCAATTTCTAAATTAATATCTTTTAATCCTACATAACCATTTGGATAGACCATTTGGACATTATCAAACTTTATCATCTTAAAACCCCTTCTAAAAACAAACTGCCATCATCAAAAGAGATGATCGCAGTTTGACGTTTCCTTTTGTTATATTTATTTAGCGTCTTGAACTAATTTTTGTGCTTTTCGTTCATTGTCATAGTCTTTAGGATTTGCTTCTACATATCCTTCATGACTGTAGATTCCAATCACTTTTTTACCTTCATCTGTTTTAGCGATGTTGATAAATGATTTTTGTAACGCTTTTTTCAACTCATCTGTCATTGTTTTAGAGTTTTTACTTACTGAGATTGTGTCGTTGTAGATTGCTGGTGTCACACCAATAACGTTTGTTTCATCCCAGATTGATTTGTCACGACCAAATTCTTTTTTCCAGTTTTCTTCGTTATCACGACGAGCATCAGCATAAGTTAATACCACATCCACTTGACCTGAAGCTAGACGAGCAAAGGCACTACCATAAGAATCTGATTGTACGATATTTTTTAAGTCAGTGATTTTTTTGTCATAGTTTTCATTTAACCATAAACTTGGATAGATATATCCAGCTGGAGAAGAAGAACTCATCACGCTCCATGAAAGGTTATTTAAATCGTTCCATGATACTTTTTCACCTTTATTTACTTTATCTGCAACTGCTTGTCCTTTTGAAGATGGACCAGCAATCATCAATGCACGGTAAGAGTCGACTTGTTTGTCAGTTGGCTTAGTTGGTTTATTTTCATTCCAAACTTTTGCGTCATCTGAATCAATTGATAAACCAGCACGCGTCGCTGTTAAGATTGGTTCAGCACCTTCATCATATAATACATATGTTCCACCAGGAATAAATCCGATGTCTAAAGTACCTGAATCTAAAGATTCTCCAACAGCTTCAAAGTTAGTTCCAACAGTGATATCGATTTTTTTAACATCATATCCTTGTTCTTTTAACTCTTTTTGCATTAATTCTTTCAATGGTTCTGTTGCTGAAACAATTTCCTCTGGGTCTCTTGATGGGACAAAACCAACTGATAATGTTTCAATGGTTTTATCATCCTTACCTTTGTTTGATTCACTACCTTTATCCTTAGCAGAATCGCTACTACATGCGCCTAATGTTGCTACCAACGCAACTAGACCTGTATACTTCCAAACTTTCTTAAACAACGACTGTTCCTCCTTTTAATGTGTGTGTACCCACTTCCTTGAATACTCTTAAATTATAGCATTTCATTTTGTAAAAGCAATTACATTTCATGTTTTTTGTCTTAAAAACGAATATTTTACCATCATTTTACACAAAATTTACGGAAAAGGAAGATTAAAAAAACAAGTGCAATATTGCACTTGTTCCTTATTTTCGTAATTCAATTTTGATGCATCGATTCATGATAACGTCACTTATACCATTTTCGTATAGAAGGTCGGCAGCTTCGTCATTTTCTATACCTAATTGAGCCCAAAAAACAGGCGCATTTGATTTTAAGAAATCTTTTGCCACATCAACTAAAGCTGTACTTGGTCTAAACACATCGACAATATCGATTGGTTGGTCAACTGACTCAATCGAAGGATAGACGGTTTCTCCTAAAATTGTTTGACCAACTTTCATTGGATTAACAGGAATAATTTTATAACCTGCTGCCTGCATCACCTCTGCTACTTGATAACTTGTTTTTTCAGGATTGTCACTTAAACCAACCACCGCTATATTTTTCGCATTGGTCAAAATTTCTTTTACTTTTTTATCGCCTAAATCTTTATAAGCCATAATACAGACCCCCTTTAATTTATGTCCTAATTATAACAAAAATTAGTAATTACTTCTCCTAAAGTGCCTATCCTAATTGTTCGCTCCCTTATTTCATGGTAAAATATGACTGACCTTAAGGAGGATACAATGTGAAGACACTATCGTTATTTTTATTAGCTTATTTATTAGGCTCGATTCAATCAGGCGTGTGGATTGGAAAGATTTTTTATCATAAAGACATTAGGGACTTTGGCAGTGGCAATACTGGAACAACCAACACGTTTCGTGTACTAGGAAAACGTGCTGGAACCACTGTATTGTTTATGGATATTTTAAAAGGAACGATTGCGACTAGCTTACCGATGTGGTTTGGTTTATCAATTGACCCATTATGGTTTGGTGTAGCAGCCATACTTGGCCATACGTTTCCCATATTTGGACACTTTAAAGGTGGTAAAGCTGTTGCGACAAGCGCTGGGATGTTGCTGGCTTATTCGCCAACATTTTTTATTTACTCTGCTAGTTTGTTTATCTTATTTTTATTTTTAACGAGTACAGTGAGTTTAGCTAGTATGATTAGTGCAGTAATTATTACTATTTCAACCGTTGTTTTACCGATTTATGCACCATTTATTCTATCAGAACAAAACTGGCTATTAACATCATTAGCTGTTGCCATCACGTTATTTATTATCATTAGACACCGAGATAATATTAAACGAATCAGGACTGGAACAGAAAACAAAATAAATTTTGGGTTACGTAAAACAAAAAACCGTTAGACTCCATGGTTAGTCTAACGGTTTTACATTTTCTATTAAAAATGTAAATTATGCTTCTTTAGTCATAACGTCTTTTCCATCATAATGACCACATGAAGGGCACACATGATGAGATTTTCTCATTTCACCACAGTTGCTACAAGCTGTTAAACCTGGTGCAGACAATTTGTAATGAGTACGACGTCTATTTTTACGAGCTTTTGACGTTTTTCTTTTTGGTACTGCCATTTAGATACACCTCCCTACTAACTTAAATACGTGACAAGTCACATATATTCCAATCTTACTAGTTGTTATCTTCGTTAAAAAACTCAGATAACTTAGCAAGACGAGGATCAATAGTTGCTTGTGTTTCAGCGTCTAATTCTTCGATGATGTCATCTTCTGAAACAACTTGCCAAAAGTCTCCTTTTGGTAATTCTGTTGATTGCTTTTCTTCTTCTGTTAATACTTGTAATGGTAAATTAAGTAAGATAAAGTCTTCAATTGCTTCTGTTAAATCAATTAAATCTTTTTCCAATACGATTATCAAGCTTTTATCATCTTCTGGTACATCTTTCAATGCATCATACTGTCTTAGTGTCATATATTCTTCGTCTATTACTAGATTCAGAGGTAACTCAACAGGTTCTAACGAACGAGATGATGGTACAGTAAGAATGGTTTCAACAGTCATATGAGCGTAATAACCCAGCTCATCAACTTCTAAAAACCCATTCACTTTAATTGGAGAAATATCAATAATAGATGGCTCTCTTTTCTTTAGAGAGGCGCTTAAATCAATGGTTTCAGAGAAATCTAATTGACTTCCACGAAACTTATTTAATTCTGATAATGCCCATTTCATTCTATCACTCCTTAAGCAACAAAAATAATTATACTAGTCTGTAATTCCTTTGTCAATCAGTTTTTGATAACGAGTCATTCTTTAAAAGTCACTATCCTCTCGGCGATTCTCACCTATCATCGTAATTTGTTTAGATAGGTACTTAATACGTTCCATAATACGCTTTGCTTTAAGTGGCTCGTCGTCCCCTTTTTGTGAAAATCGCAAGTGTTCTTCTTCTAATTGTCTCATATCTAAGTTCGAAGAAAAAAACGTTGGTAACTTTTCTTGCATACGATACTGTAAAATAACACCTAACACATCATCTCGTATCCAAGCACTCATAGAGTCGGCTCCAATATCATCAAGCATCAATATAGGTGTTTTTTTAACCGAATCTATTTTAGATGCCACACTGTCATCTTTTATTGATTGTTTCATCTCCACACAAAATGTTGGAAAATGTAAAATGGTACTCTTTACTCCTTTTGTTGCTAAGCCATTAGCAATTGCTCCTAGCAAATACGTTTTACCTACACCAAACGTTCCATATAAATATAAGCCTTGATGGAAATTATCTGGGTCATTAGAGTAGTCATTCATAAATGTGATAGCTTCACTCAATGCTTCTCGTCTTTCGGCAGTGATGTTAAACTGGTCCAATGACGCATCTTTAATATCTTTTGGCATAGAAATGGTGTGTACCCGATTACGGATCGTTTCGTATTCTTTTTTACGAATTAGCTCTTCTGTTGGTACATACGTTACATCAATGAAATGGTAATTTAAAAATAGTTTTGGTTCGTATCCAGGAGCAATCATTGACGCATCATTTGCTAGAAATTTTTCTTTTTCCTTGACAAATTCATATAATTTCGCTGAGCTTTTTAAAATATCTTCATCAGTTAGTTTATCACGATGCTCTTGAATAAACGATTGAACATCGTTATCTTTTTGGACAATATCCATCAATTCAATCAATCTATCATTAATATTTTGGTTTTTTACCGTTCGATTGAGATGTTGATTAATATGCTTCATGATGACTCACCACCTTGATTAAATTGTTTTAGTTGTTGTTCTAACTGCAATAACTCATCTCCTAAGAGAGGGGTTTCTTTACGAGTAGAGGACTCTTTAGCCCATTCTGGCAGAGTTTCAGTTCGAATTGGTTTTTTTGTATAGTTTTTATTATATGACTTTTTAACCTGTTTATTGACTGATTCTTTTTTGTGATTTTTAACTTGTTTCAGTGCCTCAGAAGCCTTAGTAATTTTATGTTGTGCCCAATCATTGGCAATCGTATTCACCATATTTTGATTGATTGATGGATTGTCCAACACGACTAATGAATAGTGAATCAACATATTAATCACTTCATCTGGTAATGGCGATTGCGTTTTTAAATTTTCAATTGTCCATCGCTCATTTTGAGCCACAAATCCATTTTTTTGTTCTTTGATAGCTTTTAAAAAAACAAGCGGTGGAATTTTTTCACAAGAAACGATTACTTCTATTTCAGGCGTTGTAAACCCTTGATGTTTCAAATCATTTTTATGTCTATCAAGCTGTTGCATAGTATATGTAACTGGCTGATTGACTGATTTATTAGGTTGACTTGACTGATTTAACTGATGATATTGTTTATAAATTCGATGTTTAAATGCCTTAACGTCAATTTGATTGGTCACATAGTCTGTACAAAACTTGACATGTTGGCTCATCTCCAACTCATTAATACCATATAACCCATGCACGGTTAAAACAATTGGTTTAAATTCGTTATCTAAGAAATCTTGATCTAATTTTAGTCCAGATATGCTGTCCAAGAAAAACTGCCAATCAAAACTGTCTGTTTCAGGTACTGTTTTTTTAGTGCTTGGTACGTGTTTCATTTCATTACTTGCTGTTGACAAGATGCTATTTTCTTGAACTAATCTTTCTTGAGAAATATGAAACACATCCACATAATTACTTGTGATATTCGTGTAACCATCCAAATCTATTTTTTTAGGTTTAAACAACTCTATCAAGGAATTAAAACGTTCTTCACCAACACGATCAAGAAGCATTAAACATAAAGCATCATCAGATAAAAATACATGAGGCGGTAAAATATTTTCTAAAAAATAAATATAATGATACCCGTCATCTTTTTTACGCACATATGTTTTGACTAAACCGATTGCTTCTAGTTTTACTCTTGCTTCAGATACCTCTTGTAAGCTATAACTCATCATATCCTGCAACGTAAAATGTCGCGTTGGCTCTTTAAACATTGTTGCATTAGTTATCAAATGTTGATACAGCACTAGTGCATTTCCACCAATAATCGGTTGGTACAATAGGTTTAAAACACGCATATCTTCACCATTTAGTAGGCTATAATAATGAACTTCAAAGGTATCTTTAGGCTTTAAATGGGTCTGTGTTTTAGACACCTAATTCACATCACTTTCTATAAATAACATTACTCGTTTTTTTCTTTATCGATTATTTCCTGAAGTTCTTCTAAAAAGACACTCATATCTTTAAATTGACGATAAACACTAGCAAATCTGATGTAAGCAATCTCATCTAAATTAACTAACTCTTCCATCACGTATTCGCCAATTAAATTTGTAGACACTTCATTGTCACCGATGTTTCTGACTCTTGTTTCAACCCGCTCAACCACTTGTTCCATCTGATCCATGGAAACAGGACGCTTTTCAGCTGAGCGCACTAACCCTCTTAATACTTTTTCACGGTTAAATTCTTCACGTGCTCCATTTTTCTTTACTACAAGCAACGGTGAGACTTCTATGCGTTCAAACGTCGTAAAACGAAAACCACACTTTTCGCATTCTCTTCTTCTACGAATCGCACGATTATCATCAGCAGGACGACTATCCACCACTCGTGAACTACTATACTGGCACTTTGGACATTGCATTTGCTTCACCTCTTCTTAAAACTGTCTCAATAGACGAAATAGTAGCACTATTATAACATGTAACACCACTATTGGTATAGATAAACACGTAATTGTTAGGTATTCTCTGATAACTTGCTCATAGCTTGTTTGTCATTTTAAGAATTTCTTTAGAATATTTTGAGTATACTAGTGACTATTTTGCATCTAAATTAATAATTTTTATACACTTGTAAAAAAATTGTGATTTCGTTGCTTTTCTTGTGACAAGTTGTCACTTTAGGTGTAAGATACAATCGTACTAAAATTATAAGTGAGGTGTTTGAAGTGACAGATGCAACAACTACGCAACAAAAAACAATAAAACACAAATGGTGGGCCCTAGCTATTTTAGCATTATCAGTTTCACTTGTTGTTATCGACGGAACCATTGTTAATGTGTCTATACCAGTCATAATGAAGGATTTGAAATTATCATTTACAGATGCTGAGTGGATCATTACTCTTTATTCTTTAATTTTTTCTTCATTATTGATTACTATGGGACGTGTCGCAGATAATTTCGGACGAAAAAAAATGCTGATTATTGGGATTACAGTCTTTTTAATCGGGTCGATTATGGCAAGCTTTTCTAAAAATATTACTTTTATGCTGGCTGCTAGAACCATTCAAGGGATTGGTGGTGCGACCGTTTTACCGACGACACTTTCAGCAGTAAATGCTCTTTTCTTTGGAAAAGATCGAATCGTCGCTTTTGCTGTTTGGGGATCAGTCATCTCTGGAATGGCAGCTATAGGTCCCTTATTAGGTGGATACTTTACAACTTACATGACATGGCATTGGATTTTCTGGATTAATTTACCGATTGGGCTGTTTATTATCCTTGCGTCATTAAAATATTTACCAGAAACATATGGTGAAAAAATGACAAGTGGGTTTGACTTTGTTGGTTTTATTTTATCAACCATTGGTTTAATTTTACTTGTATTTGGTATTATTGAAGGACGTAATTATGGTTGGTGGCATGTTAAAGGCGATCATTCAACATTATTTAACTTATCTATTATTCCTACTTTGTTAGTAGTCGGTGCCTTATTCTTTGCTCTATTCTTAGTTTGGGAATCACACATGATTAAACAAAACAAATCCCATTTACTCGATTTATCATTATTCAAATTCAAAAGCTTTTCTTTAGGAAACACCATTGCTGGAATTGTGGCAATTGGAGAATCGGGGTTACTATTTTTACTCCCACTATTTTTACAAAATATTTTAACACTAAGCCCAATCAAAGCTGGTGGAATTTTAGCCGTTATGGGACTTGGAGCATTTCTAGCCGGCGGGATGGCATCCTTTATAGTTCAGAAAACATCGGCATCATTTGTCGTTTCTCTTGGATTATTTTTAGAGACTCTCGGGTTTTTCGGCTTCTTTAAAACAGTTGACCCAAATAATGGATTAACTTGGATTATTGTTTGGTTAGTTGTCTATGGCATTGGGTTAGGATTTGCCTCTGCACAGTTAACATCAATTGTGTTAAAAGATGTACCGCCTGCACAATCTGGACAAGGATCAAGTATTCAATCTACTGTCCGTCAAATCGGCTCAGCTTTAGGGATTGCGATTATCGGAACTATCTTTGGGTTACAATTACAACATGATATTCCACACACTTTAGACAATGTTGGCTTACCAACACAAGTCCAAAAATCATTGGAATCCAGTGTTATCGGAAGTGCTGGCTCTTCTATTCGTGTATTAAAACAATCAAACCCTGCTGAATTACACTTAACAAAAGATGTCCAAAATAACATTGTGGCAAAACTTGATAATAACTTTACAAACAGTGTTGTCAAAACAATTGGTATTGCATCTATCATTATGTTAATTAGTTTTGTGTTAACATTTGGCTTGTATAAACGCAAAGACAAAGCCACTAAATAATAATAGAACCACCTGAGCATAAAATTCTCAGGTGGTTTTTTTATCTCTCTTGTTCAAGCCAAGTTTGTACTTGTTTTAGGGTGTCATCAATTCGACCACTATTATCTATTACAACATCAGCTAACTTATTCTTCTCTTCAAGAGTCATTTGACTATCGATTCGTTTCATTGCCTCTTGTTTTGTCAACTTGTCACGTTTCATCAAACGAGATAGTTGAATCTCTTTAGGCACATAACACACCATCACTGAATTCACTAACTCTTGGTATCCACCTTCATATAGTAAAGGAATATCAAGCACTATCAGTGGACGTTGTAATTTTTTTAGCTCTGATATTTTATCCAGTATGTTCTGTCTAATAGCACCCGACAAAATAGCATTGAGTCTCTCTCTCTTTTTACTATCTTCAAAAATCATTGACCCTAATTTTTTTCTATTTAGTGTGCCATCAGCTAAAAGAATTGACTGGCCAAAGTCTTGAACAATCTGCTCAAGTCCTTTAGTGCCTGGTTCAACAACTTCTCTAGCGACCAAATCTGCATCAATCACAGGGATATTTTTTGCTTTAAAATAATCACTGATGGTTGATTTTCCAGAAGCAATCCCCCCAGTTAGTCCTAATAAATACGTCATATGATTTCCCCCTAATCATGTACCACTTGACAGACCGGACAAAAATGCGTGCCACGTTGAGCGACTTTTATTTTTTCTATTGTGTGACCACATCGCTTACACGCTTCGCCTTGTTTGCCATAAGCAGACAAATAAACTTGAAAATTCCCAGCATCTCCTAAAGCATTTTTATACGTTCTAATCGTTGTGCCACCGGCTTTAACAGCAGTCGCCAACACATCAATAATCGCCGTATGAAGCGTAGTAATTTCTTTATCGGTTAAATGACTTGCTACTTGTTCTGGATGGATACAAGATTGATACAATGCTTCATCCACATAGATATTTCCTAAACCAGTCACAAGTGTTTGGTCTAATAATAATGGTTTTATTGCACGATGTTTTTTCTTTAATTGTTCTTTAAAAACTGACAAATCAAAATCAGGTAAAACAGGCTCTGGCCCAAGTTTTTTGATTCCTTTATACTCTTCACCCTGGCCTTTTGACTCCAGTGATAGACGACCAAATTTCCTCACATCTAAATACCGTAATTCTGTTCCATCTGTAAATTGAAACCTAACATGCGTATGTTTCTGGATATCGTCAGCTTGATTGTGATACTCGAATTTTCCTTCCATTCGCAAATGGCTAATCATGTCATTATGACTCAGTTTGAAAATTAAAAACTTTCCACGTCGATCAACATCTAAAATGGTTTGACCAACCAACGTATGAATAAAGTCATCTACTTCAGGCGATTCAATAATTCGTCCCCAGTCAACAATGACGTTGCTTATTTCTTTTCCTTTAACAAGTTGAACCAGTCCTTTTCTAACTGTTTCAACTTCTGGTAATTCAGGCATTCGTTCGACCCCTTTAACTTATTTTGCATCATACCATGTATCGCCGTAACTACTATCAGCTCTAAGTGGCACAGATAAATCAACAGCATGATTCATCGTTTCTTCAACTAGTTTTTGTAAGGCTGGAATTTCTTCTTCTGGCGCTTCAAAAACTAACTCATCATGCACTTGTAATAGCATGGTGGCTTGCATGTTTTCTTCTTTAAGACGTTTATTAATTTTAATCATCGCAATCTTCAAGATATCAGCAGCACTTCCTTGAATTGGTGTATTAATCGCTGTTCTTTCAGCAAATGAACGCAAGTTAAAGTTTCTAGCATTGATATCAGGTAAATAACGACGGCGATGATACAACGTTTCAACATAGCCTTTGTCTTTTGCCTCACGAACAATGTCTTCCATGTATTTTTTAACCCCTGGATACATGGCAAAGTATCTATCAATAAATTCTTGTGCTTCTTTTCGAGTAATGCCTAAATTTTGTGATAAACCGTAGTCACTAATCCCATACACAATCCCAAAGTTAACCGCTTTTGCTTGACGTCTCATATTACTATCGACGTCTTCTGCTTTTTCTATGCCAAACACACGCATGGCTGTACTAGAATGGATATCCATCCCTTCGATAAATGCTTCTTTTAAATGCTCATCATCTGAAATCGCTGCTAACACACGTAATTCAATTTGAGAATAATCAGATGCAAATAATTTCCAACCTGTTTTTCGTGGAACAAAGGCTTGACGAATTTTACGGCCTTCTTCTAATCGGATTGGAATATTTTGTAAGTTAGGGTCCACAGAACTTAACCGCCCAGTTTGTGTTAATGTTTGGATGTATCTAGTATGGATTTTATTGTCTTCAAAAATAACTTTCAGTAAACCTTCCACATATGTTGACTGGATTTTTGCTAATTGACGATAAGATAAAATACTATCTATAATAGGTGACTCACCTTGTAATTTTTCTAACACGTCAACAGCGGTTGAATACCCTGTTTTTGTTTTTTTAATAACAGGCAGTCCCATTTTTTCAAACAAAATCACACCTAATTGTTTTGGTGAATTGATATTAAATTCTTCGCCAGCTAGGTTATAGATTGTTTGTTCAATTTCGCTAAGTCGCTCAGCAAATTCACCTTTCATTTCTTGTAAACGACTCGCATTTACCGTAATGCCCTCAATCTCCATATCAGCTAAAATAAGTGCAATTGGTAGTTCAATATCATAAAATAAATCAGATTGATTTTTGTCGTCTAAATCGGTCATGATTGTCTCGTAAAGTGAGTCAATCGCCACCACTTTTCTTGCTAAATGCTCATAAAACACCTCAGAAGATTCTGGTAAACCTTTTTTTGCTCCTTTTCCGTAGATAACTTCATCACGATCGACATCATAATAATCATAGAAATGAGCGATTTGTGCTAAATCTTCACTGTTATTTGTCGAATCAGCTAAGTACGCTGCTAATAGCATATCAAATTTGATATCATTTAATTTAACGCCATAACGATTTAGTGCCACATATTGTCTTTTGGCATCAAATACTTTTTTCGTTTTATTATCATCTTCAAGCCACTGACCCATTAAAGGATGAGAGAGTAATTCAATATCATCGGACACATAAACTTTTTCTTTATTTCCAAAAGCAAAGCCCACGATTGGAGAAGTATGATAATTTTCACCTAGCATTTCGACATGTAAGGACATATCAGATTGAAACATCTCCTCAGTCAACTCAGTTATCACGTCATAATGAATCGCCACTTTTTCGACTAAATCACTTTCAACATTACTAGTATCTAGTTTTGCAAGAAATGAATTGAAATCCATTTCTTTATAAAAAGGAATCAACTTTTCTAAATCTTTTCCATTATAAGCTAAATCATCAAGTGTCATGTCTAATGGTACATTTGTGTCAATCGTGGCTAATTTTTTACTTAAGAAAGCAATATCTTTTTCATTGATAAGATTTTCTTTCATTTTACTTTTTTTCATCTCATCAATGTGGTCATAAACGCCTTCCACTGAGCCATACTCTTTGAGCAACTTAATCGCAGTTTTCTCACCAATTTTTGTTACACCTGGGATATTATCTGATTGATCACCAGCAAGACCTTTCATGTCGACGATTTGAGATGGTGTTAACCCGTATTTTTCTAAAATATGTTCAGGTGTGTAGCTCTCAATTTCACTGACCCCTTTAACAGTAACATCTACTTTTGTATGCTCACTTGCTAATTGAGTTAAATCTTTGTCTCCAGATAAAACCACAACATCAACATCATTTGATGCATATTTCGTTGCAAGTGTTCCGATGATGTCATCTGCCTCATAGTTATCTAATTCAAAGTGTTTCATTCCAAGCCCTTCAATTAAATCTCTTAAATATGGCATCTGTTCTTTAAATTCACTTGGGGTTTTAGCTCGTCCTGCTTTATACTCATCATAAAAGGCATGTCTAAAAGTTGTTTTTCCAGCGTCAAAAGCAACCAATACATGTGTTGGTTCTTCTTTTGCTAAGATATTTTCTAACATATTGTTAACCGCATATAATGCGTTTGTATGTAACCCATTGTTGTTTTTAAAACGTTCTAATGATTGATAGAGTGCATAGAATCCTCTAAATGCAATACTATTTCCATCGACTAATAATAATTTTTTCTTCGCCATCGTGACACTCCATTTCTATTCTTCTACTAACTATTCTATCAAATTTTAAGAGTGATTGCGAAAGTTAAAAACGCTAGGAGGTATTCTTTTCCTAGTTGCAAATTACTTTTTCATAATTATCTTATTTGCGATAATAGTTTCGTTATATCATGATTAGAGGTCATGTACTGATTCAGAAATGGCTTTGTATCCTCTCTCTCCTGTTCTAATTCTAATCACTTCTTCAATTGGAGAGATAAATATTTTACCAGTCCCAATTTCATCAGATTGACATATTCTCATAATAAGATCCACAATATAATCAACATCTTTTTCAGTTACAATAAAACTAACTGATACTTTTGGTATAAGATTTGTAATGACTTCATTTCCTCTCACATGATTCACTTGCCCTTTTTGTAATCCCACGCCCAATACTTGTACAACTGTCATGCCTTTTATTTCAACATCTGAATCAATAGCCATTTGAATTTCCGATAATTTTTCTTGTTTGATAATTGCTTCTACTTTTTTCATAAAGTCCTCCTAAGAATCCATTCCCATAAATGTTGGATATGCCGTTTCTTCATGTTCTCCAATATCCATACCAATTAGTTCTTGTTGATCTGTTGTACGTATGGGCATAAATAATTTGATTACACTAATAATAATAAAACTTAAAACACCTGCATAAATAATCGTAAATACAATAGACTCTATCTGCGCGATAAATAAATCAACTCCACCGTAAATCAATCCTGTTTTACCACCAATTTCGGGATCGGCAAGCACTCCTGTCAAAACACCCCCAACAATCCCACCAAGTCCATGACACCCAAAAGCATCAAGTGCATCATCAATTTTAATTTTTCTTTTAATAACTGCAATAAAGAAATAGCAAATGGGACTGCAAACCAATCCAATTAGCATACTAGAAAATAAAGATACAAAACCTGCACCAGGAGTTATTCCTACTAAACCAATGACTGCTCCCGTACATGCTCCAACAATGGTCGGTTTTCCATTTAAGTATTTTTCGACTAACATCCAAGAAAGCATTCCTGATGCTGCTGAAATGTGAGTTGTTAATGCAGCATGAATCGCTAAACTTCCTGCTGTTAATGATGAACCTGCATTAAAGCCAAACCAACCAAACCATAATAGTCCAGTTCCTAACACAACGAAAGGGATATTATGTGGTCTGTAATTTTGAAGATGAAACTCTCTTCTTTTTCCGATAACCATTGACAATACTAAACCAGAAATCCCTGAGCTAACATGAACAACATTTCCACCAGCAAAATCAATGGAACCAATTTGTTCAAGGAACCCTTTACCCCAAACCATATGGGCTAATGGTGCATAAACTAAGATTAACCAAAAAGGAATAAATAAAAAAATGGCAGAAAATTTTATTCTACCAACCACAGATCCTGTCATAATTCCAGTTGCAATCAACGCAAACATCATTTGAAAAAGTGCAAATAATCCTTCTGGTATTCCATTTCCTTCTTCCAAAGATACGCCATTTAGAAATAAATGTTGAAAATTGCCAAAAAACATTCCTTCTCCCCCGAAAGACAATGAATAGCCAAGAGAAATCCAAATAATTGACCCAATTCCTGTCGTACAAAAAACCATCATCATAGTATTTATAATGTTCTTTCTTCTCTCTAATCCCCCGTAGAAAAAGGCTAATGCGGGTGTCATCAAAAATACCATCGATGAACACATTAGTATAAACACAATATCCACTTTCATTTACATCACCTCTCATTTTTTTTAATAAATTTTTTATTATTTTATAATAGTGAAAGTATGATTGCAAATAATTTGATAATTTCAATTTTTTTCAAAAAAAAAAGCAAATGATTTCTCACTTGCTTCATTAGTTCATTTATCAATAAAAAAAGAAATAACTAGTATAAACACAATCGGCACAACCATAAAAGCGACCGCTTTCCAGTTTGCAAAATTAATCGTCATACCAATTCCCATTCGTTTTTCTACCCAAAAAGATGGATCCTCTCTATTAAAGTAAAACATGCCCCACTTCCAATACTTATCATCATCGTAACTTGGTGGTGTAACGTTTTCTTGATGTAATCTGGCACCACTTTGTCCATAGATAACCATCAATCCTATAATCGCTAAAAGCATTAACCCTATAATGATCATCAAAATTTTAGACATTGTTTTTTCTGATAGAAATGGCACCACACTTGTCATTTGAATAACGAATATCGTAATTTGGACTAATACAGCAATCACAGCACCCATATAAGATGATATTTTTCTAAAAGATTGACTCCATCTAACTGATTGTTTATCCATTACACGTTGTTTTCCACGCTTATAAGATTCATTTGTGACACTTAAAATAAATGCTAAGACTAACTGAATAATAGGTGCAGAATAAATATTAAACCATGTTTTATCTACTATAGTTGTTGGATTACCTTGAAAGTCCCATTGCATAATAATTTTATCCGGGATAATTGCTTGGTTTTTAATTGTTATAATTATTTCAAATGCGATAATAATGAATTGAATTGCAACTAAAATCCACGTTGGAAATATCGACATGTTTTCACGAAATGACAAATCCAGTGACATTTTTTTATTGGGCTTGTACCCTTCAGAAATTATCTTATCTTTATAACGAAGCATTCGACGATTACACACAAAGTAACTCATAATGCCATAAAGAAGCTGACATGAAATAAATACAATTATTAACATACTTAAGGTTTCATCTGTTACTGAAAATACTCCATCAAACATCACCGATAATATAATAAATAGCAAAGCTACAAGCATATTTTGTAAAAAGTAGGTCTTCTTTAACTTCGCTACGTGCCCACTTTTTTGGGGCATTGTGACACCAAAAACAATGCCACGTTGAGCGATATATGGTGTCATCGCCATGCTAAAGCCTAAAAATAATAATAATACACTCATCATCCAAATCATTTTATTCACGTCCTTTTATTTCAATTAAGCGTTTTTCCATCATATCTGCAATATCAATGTCAAAAATTAGACTATCCACCAACAACTCATCTAACTTTTGCTGAATAGATTGTTTATTCTCAATACTTGTATTAATTTTCTCTGTTTCAGCCACTTTAAATCCTTTTTTTTCTTGAACTAACACCCCTTCATCAACCAATAATTTATAAGCTTTATTAATCGTATGCAAATTGACACCAATATCACCTGCTAACGACCTAACACTTGGCATAGACTGCCCCTTCTCTACGTCTCCTCGAACAATCGCTCGCTTTATTTGAAACATCAATTGACTGTATATCGGGGCAAGACTTTCTGTATCAATCTCTATCATTATTCTCACCTCTTTGTTATATATAGACTATAACAATAATTGTTATATGTCAACTATAACAAAATATCATTCCTTTTTTTACTTGCAAAAAAAAACACTCCTAAAGTCAGATAAAATTTCCAACTTAAAGAGTGCTTTAGATTACTATTATATTTTAAGTGTTTCATAAAACTGTTAATTGTCTATCTTATTTAATTTTAAAATCGATTTTTGATCCATCAAAATATTTTACTTTAAAATCAAATTTCTTGACGTTTTGATCAGCATTTAATTTAGTTAACACATGGTTTTTAATGTCATTTTTTGACATCGTACGAACGTCTACGCCATCAAATATGTCAACGGCGATAGCTTCTGCTTTATCACCTTTAACTTTTGTAAGTGTCGCTTCATTTTCAAATTCAGCTTTTACTCGTCCATCTTTTTTGACATCAACATCTAACTCAATGTCTTTATTTTTCGCTCGATACTCAACTTCGATTTCGATTTCTTTAATATTTTTATCTAATGTACCATTTGATGGCACATCAATCTCTGGTGTTTCGGTTTCTGGCGCTCCAGTTTCTGGTGTTTCTACTTCTGGTGTTTCTACTTCTGGTGTTTCTACTTCTGGTGTTTCTACTTCTGGTGTTTCTACTTCTGGTGTTTCACCTTTTACAACTTCTGATCCGATGTTAACTCTTTCGAACCATCCAGTATTCATGTAAACCACTTTAAATTCTAGATTATCGTTATTTACCATATCTTTTAAAATCCCTTGAGCTTGGCGTGAACTTAAAGACACACGTTGGGCAATTTTAGTGGCTTGAGACCCATTATAGCCTAAAGCTGTCCATGCATCTGTTTTAGATAAATAATCATACATTTTTTGAACATTAAACGCTGATAATTTCACGTTAGTAGCATCTTCTAAGTCTGCTTTCGTAAAAGTAATCACTGATTTTCTAGCTGTTTGAGAAACAACTGTTTTAGCATCTACATCCTGAGTATTAACAACTAAGGCAGATCCTCCCAATGAAATAGTTAGTAATGATAGTGTCGCAACTTTTGTAAATTTCTTTTTAAACATTTATAACTCCTCCTAAAAATTTTATGTATTATCCTTACACCACTACTATATTATAAACAGTACTATTTGTCAAATAATTTTTAAAATTTTTTTCAAAATAAAAAAGAAGCCCTAAAAATGGACTTCTTAAACGTGATTAATCTCTACCAAAAATTCTTACTAAAGCTAAGAACAAGTTGACAATATCAAGATATAAACTTAAAGCACAATATACTGCCAATCCTGATGCGGTTTTTGCCCCGCTTTCTTGGTAAATTAATTTGATTTTTTGGTTATCATATGCAATCAATCCTGAAAAGATGACGACCATTGAATATGAAATAAAGTAATCAACTGGCGCGCTTTTTAGGAAAAAGATGTTGATTAACGTTGCAATAATCACACCAATAACTAAACTATATAATGCATGACCCATCGCACTTAAATCTTTTTTGATAAACACACCTAGTAGAGACATCCCAACAAACATAATTGCTGTTGTGACAAATGCTCTGACAATGGCTTGTTGATTGTACATAGCAAGTGTCACTGATATCGTCACACCCGTCAAAGCTGAGTAGGCAATAAATCCAATAAGCGATTTTGCTGAGTCGTTAAATGCATTTTTCCCAAGATAGACGACTAGTACAAGTTGGGCAATCCACATTCCCCAAAAGAGTAACGGATTTCCAAAAATTACGGGTAAAACTGATTCGGCAAACACATTTAGTACTAAAAACGATATTAACGCACTAATACCTAAGCCTACACCTAAGTACCCATAAACTTTACTATAAAACTTGGCTAAACCTGTTGTATTTTCAACTGTTTGATGTTGTTGATTCATTGACATCTCTCACTTTCTCTTTTGTATTTAGTTCGACAATAACCACCGAATTTAGAATTCGCTCGTCATCATAATCGTAAGCTTTAACAGAAAGAGTCATTGTACGTTTTAGCTCATCTATATTAATGATTTCAAAGTGAAATGTTAATGTTTCACCGTGATACACATTTCTAAGTAAGTTAAACGTGACGTTTACAATATTCCACCCAGGTCCTGGCAAGTGCTTTGACACATTACTTGAAATAATGCCCATCAGCATTATACTTGGAACAATTGGTGCATCATTGATAGTTTCTTCGGCAAATTCTGTTTGAATAAATAACGGATTTGCATCTTTTGTTAAGCCCAGATATAGAAGGATCTGACTGTCTTCCAATGTTTCTGTAATACTTAATATTTCTCCTTCTTTAAATTCAGATATCAATTTAATTTTGTGTTTTGACGAATCGATGATTACCTCTCCCTTCTGCTTTATCTTATCATATTCCTAATTATTCCCCAACTACATGGTATTTGGTCGAGTACTTCCTAGTAAACTTTCATATGCTACTTCAAATTTTTGGACATCTCCAGCTCCCATAAAGATAACCACAGCATCTTTATAGTCAAGCAATGGTGACATATTTTCTAAAGTGATTAAATCGCCACCTTTTGAAATTTTATCCCCTAAATCTTCAATTTTTACTGATCCTGCTTCCTCTCTAGCAGACCCAAAAATATCACATAAATAAACGTGGTCTGCATGATCTAATGACTCAGCAAATTCATCCATTAACGCAATGGTTCTAGTGAAAGTATGAGGTTGGAATACAGCAATAATCTCTTTATCTGGATATTTTTGTCTTGCTGCATCAATTGTTACTTTAATTTCAGCAGGATGGTGTGCGTAATCATCAACAATGACCATATCAGACACTCGTTTTTCACTAAAGCGACGTTTCACTCCACTAAATGTCAACATTTCTTGTGCAACAAGGCTCATATCAAAACCTTCAAGATAAGAAATAGCAATCACACTTAATGCATTTAAAATATTGTGAACACCATATGTTGGAACCTTAAACTCACCAATAACGTTTCCTTTATGGACAATCTCAAAAGATGACCCTTCTGTCGTACGTTCGATATTGATTGCTTGGAAATCATCTGTATCGTTTAATCCGTAATAATAAATTGGCACATCAGCTTTTAGACGACGTAAGTTTTTATCATCACCAAAAGCTATAATCCCTTTTTTAACTTGTTTGGCAAATGATTGAAACGCATCAAACACATCGTCAATACCGTGATAATAGTCAGGATGATCGAAATCAATATTTGTCATAATCGCATAATCTGGTGAATACGCTAAAAAGTGACGACGGTACTCACACGCTTCAAAACAGAAAAATGTGGCATTTGGTTCGCCATGACCTGTTCCATCCCCAATCAAATAACTTGTTGGTTCTATTCCTGAAAACACGTGAGATAACAGACCTGTAGTCGTTGTTTTTCCGTGTGAACCTGTTACAGCAATACTTGTAAAGTGCTTAATAAATTCACCTAAGAATTTATGATAACGAATGACAGGTAATCCTTTTTTTAAGGCTGCTTTTATTTCAACATGACTGTCAGGAAATGCATTTCCTGCAATAACGATCATGTCATCTTGAATGTTAATTTCTTGAAACGGTTTAATCTCAATATTGGCTAATTCTAATTCTCTTTGAGTAAAGATATACTTTTCGATATCAGACCCTTGAACGTTGTATCCTTTTTGATGCAAAATCAAAGCTAACGCACTCATCCCTGTTCCTTTAATTCCGACAAAATGGTATATCTTATTTTTATGCAGTTCCATAAAAAAACTCCTCTATTCATTAATTATAACTATCATGTATTATCTTACAATTAAGATAACAATTCAATAAAAAATACTTACAAGAATCAATTGATCCAAGTAAGTATTGCCTTAGTCAAAATAATAGTTGTCTAAGTGTTGACTTGACTCATCTTTCATAATACCAGACAACGATTTTTCTAAGCGATGATTTTTCTTCTCAACTTTTTTCTCACTCGTATCATCATCTATCATCTCAACTGGATCCATTTCATCCATTAATAATAGGTTTTCCTCTGATACTTTTCTTAGTTCTTTTACTAATTCGGTTGATTCAATGTCACTTTTTTTAGCTGGTGTATCTTCAATCAGGGATGCCGGAATATATTTTGGTTTAAATAATTCTTGCGGATTTTCCCCTGGTAAATGATATGAAGACTCAAACGGCTTACGCTTATTATACTTTTTACGGTATTTCGCTTGGCCATTTCGATCCGTTTCGTAAAGTTTATTTGAAAAAGAAGATTGTGGCGCATTATATTCTTGTTCCACAGGTTCTGCGTAAACTTGGTTATTCATCGTTTTAATTGCCACATCTTCACTATTTAAACTCACCTTTTTTTCTGGTGATGGTTGTGGCGTTGGTTGTTGTTTAACCGTAGCTTGAGTTGGTTTTTTGCGCTCAATTTTACGTTGCACGACTCGGTTAGGCTCTGCACGCTCAATTTCCATTTCTGGTAATCCGTCCTCACCAAAATATGTTGGTTCAGCCACCATCTCTACAGGATCTAAAATAACTTTATCATTATGTTGACTACTAAACGTTTTCCTAGTATTTGATATAGATTGAGGTTGTCTATTTAATTTAACTCCTGTCTCATCATCGTAAGCAGGAAATCTAAAATGTTTACGTTTATCTGAAAAATTCATCATCTATCATTCCTTTAAATTCACTTTATTTATTTTAACATACCTCCTGTGAGAAAACACTAATTTAACGTTAAATAAATAAAAAGCACAAAGTAAAGACTCTGTACTTTCATCATTTTTTTAATGGAATAAATGCCATAAAAATGGAATGTAGACATCTAGTAGTGGGGCAAGAATACCAAAAAGAATTAAACTAACACCAAAAATAGATAACACAATACCGCTAACTTTACGCGATTTTTTCAACGTATAAACGATTAATACAATAATAAGAGCAACTACCAATAAAATCGCTAGCTCGACTGAGCCCATATTTAAAGGATTGCCATCCACTAGTGGTTTAATAATTTGAGAATACAAGAACCAAATTAATTCAATCACATAGATAACAAAAAATCCTTTTAATAATAAGCGATATTTATTGTTCGACTGATTATTTGCCATTAATTCACTCCTCCCTTCTACATAACACAATACGCATTATACCAAAGTTCACACGATTTGTTAATCCTAATAAACCTTAGTCATACAAAAAAACTAGCCTAAAAGACTAGTCTAGTGAAAAAATTATTTAATAATGTACGATTCCATTACAGGAGCGTTTTCAATTGTGTCAGCAACTGGACATGTTTTATTGATAAAACGCACATAATCAGCGATTTCTTCGTCTGTATTGTCTGCATCAATGTAGAAATTTGAAATAATTTTAGAAAAACCAACTTTAGCATTTGGATTTTTTCCAGAAAAACCGTCAGTATCTAACTCTCCCTCTACTTCAACTCGAATTGATTTAAGATTGATCTTATGATAAGCTGCAAAACTTTTAGCCACAATCACTTTACAAGCCCCTAATGACCCTAATAATGCTTCAACTGGGTTCATTCCTGTATCATTTCCACCAAGATTTTTTGGTTCGTCTAATACAAATTCAAAATCTCGTGATTTCACTGAAACTTGTACGCCTTGTGTGTTTTCTGCCACTGTTTTAAATGTTTGAACTGCCATAATAACATCCTCCTCATTCATTATACCTCTTATGGTATCATATATTCGTTATTTGAGAAGTTGTTTTGTCATTTTTTACTATTATACTAGCTTTTTAAGAACGATTCGTTCTGCTTACTTAATAGCTTTATGTTTAATATTTATGAAAAGAGTAGTCATTGTTTCATTGAAAACAAGGGCTAATGCAATCGATACCCCTACCATTATGGCTTGCGTGCCGTAATCGAGTGCTTTCAAATAACTCGACTCAGCTAACGCATCAAATGCTCGGAATACTAATGACCCTGGGACAACTGGCATGATACCAGGAATGATAAAACTTGTGTCTGGACGACTGGTTTTAAAACTTAAAAACTGGCAAACTGTGGCAAGTAAAAAACAAGAAATCAGGGAAGCCATGACTGGGCTGACAAAATTTTCTGAAAAGTTATACAAAAAAGCCGTTAAAGAACCACACAGGCCACATAACACAATGTAGCGTTTTTCTATATTATTCAACACCGAGGTACCTGCACTCACAAAAAAACTAAATAGTACTTTTGTAATCAACATACTTCCACTCCTTCAAATTATAATAAGTAAATAAACGGTAACGTCAACATCACTGCTGTATTTATTGTACTAATTCCCTGAGCCAAACCAGTGATATAATCCCCTTGGATACTCGAACGAATTGAATTGACCAATGACGCTCCTGGTAAAAATGGCATAATACAAGCGAGAAAAATCGAAAATTCACTATCGATGATTTGGTGACTAAATAAAAATTTTGCAGTTATAGAAATAAAACAAGAGGCCACAAAAACAGAGAATATTTGAACATCAACATACGCATCTAGTAACATATAAATATAGTAAGCTAGTGCCCCAACACCAAACGCCACAAACATTTTTGCGGACAAACCACTGATTAACACAAACATTGACGAACAAATCGCCCCTGCACTGATAATCTGAAATACCTTGGAAAAAGCATACGTGTTTCGATCAATTTGTTTTAATGATTCATAAAAATCTTCTAAAGACAGTTTTTTATCATAAAATGACTTAATAGTTTCTTCCATTTTGCCTATTTTTTCAAAATTATAGGAGGTTTTGGTCGCATTAATCATTTTTACTTCATTTGTATCAAGATTAATTAGCACCAAACCAGTCTGTGTCATGAAAATAGAAAAATTACTTAAATTCATGAAACCTAGTAATTTTGTTAACTTCTCTCTGACTTCTACTACTGCGTAATTATTTTCAAGTAACAACTTTCCGTAAAAAAGTGCCACTCGCGTTTCTGTATTGATCGTTGAAACATCTTTGTCCATCAAAAAGCACCACCTTTTTTAAGTATCTTTTTTGAACATTGTATCCTAAAAAAGAAAGAAGACAAACTCATCGCTTCTTTCTTTAACAAACTTTTATTAATCAATCAGAGCTTTATCGTAAATCGTGTAATCACATCGGTAAATAAACAAATATTTTCCGTCAATTAAAATCCCCGTACTCTTTGGGACGTCAGTTGAATACATTGACACTTTATTTCCAGCATAAGTAGCAAGTGGTGTCCCATTTTGACTACGAATCAAAATCACTTTATCTTTTCCTTTAAACGAGTTACTAAAATCGTTCACCATTGAGTTAATCATCGGAACACTTCTTTTTGTATTATTGATATCGACTTTATCAGCATACTCATCAAAAATATTAGTTAATCCTTTTTCTTCAATAATCATGGATGAACCCACATGATGCATTTCATTACGTCCGACAGTGATTTGAATGACACTTGAGTCTTTGCTGTCTTCATCAGTATCAAAGGTATCATCTCTTTCAATCTTCACTGATTTACCTTGTACTTTATCCATGACTTGACTTTGCTCGTCATACGTTCTAACAGTCATCTCTAATCCTTTAAAACTTTGTTCAAACTGTTTAAATGAATTCATAATATCTTGGCAGCCAGATAACAAAATCACCATGACACTAAGTAAGCCTGCGACCATTAACTGTTTCTTCTTTTTCATCTCGTTCCTCCTAAAACTAAAAAAAGCAAAGACACCTTAGCATCTTTGCTTTATATTATACTACTCTTCTGTTTTTAATGCAGTAAATGTCAGTTTACCATCAACGATTTCAATCATCACATCTGTTTTTGGTCCAACTTTTCCTGCCACGATTTCTTTAGCTAAAGGTGTTTCTACTTCTTTTGTTAAGAATCGTTTGATTGGGCGAGCACCATAGATTGGATCATAGGCTTGTTCAGCGATCCAAGTTTTGGCATCATCAGAGATTGTTAATTGAATATCTTGATGAGCTAAACGTCTTGTTAAGCTTTCAGTCATTTTAACAATAATGTCTTTAACATTGTCTAGACTAAGTGGGCTAAACAAGATAGTGTCATCAATACGGTTTAAGAATTCTGGTTTAAAGTGACCACGTAATAATTCAAGAACGCCTTCTTTAGCACTTTCTGATACGTTTCCTTCTTCATCTACGCCATCAAGCAATAATTGTGACCCAATATTACTTGTCATGATTAACACAGTGTTTTTAAAGTCAACCACACGACCTTTAGAGTCAGTCAAACGGCCATCATCTAACACTTGAAGTAAAATGTTAAACACATCTGGATGAGCTTTTTCAATTTCATCAAGCAAGACAATTGTGTAAGGACTTCTTCTTACAGCCTCTGTTAATTGGCCGCCTTCTTCGTAACCAACATAGCCAGGAGGAGCTCCGACTAAACGAGACACACTATGT
Organism: Vagococcus sp. JNUCC 83; assembly: GCF_053667615.1. Taxonomy (NCBI): domain Bacteria; kingdom Bacillati; phylum Bacillota; class Bacilli; order Lactobacillales; family Enterococcaceae; genus Vagococcus; species Vagococcus sp. JNUCC 83. The sequence continues at coordinate 938,030 of NZ_CM132204.1, forward strand.
TTTTCCATGTACTCACTCATATCAAGACGTACCATGTGATCTTCAGAATCAAATAAGTTTTCAGCTAATGATTTAGCTAACTCAGTTTTACCCACACCAGTAGGTCCTAAGAATAAGAATGAACCAAGTGGACGATTAGGATCTTGTAATCCAGCACGAGAACGAATTACCGCATCAGATACCGCATCAACTGCCTCGTCTTGACCAATCACACGTTTATGTAATGTTTCATTTAAGCGCAAGATTTTTTCTCTTTCGCCTTCTTCAAGACGTTTCACTGGAATACCAGTTAATCGACCCACAACAACGGCGATTTCTTTATCCGTTACGACTTCTTGAACCATACGTCCATCATGTTTTTCTTTTTCTTCCAAGTCTTTTAATTCTTTTTCAAGTTTCGGAATAGTACCATGACGTAACACAGCAGCTTCTTCTAAGTCGTAGTTGCTTTCTGCGTTTTCAAGTTGTGTTCTAGCTTGATCTAACTCAGAACGTTTTTCGTTTACTTTGTTTAATTCTTCTTTTTCTGTTTCCCATTGCATTTTAAGCGTATTGGCTTCTTCTCTTAATTCGGCTAATTCACCTTGAAGAATATCTAAACGTTTTTTACTTGCGTCGTCATCTTCTTTTTTAAGAGCCGCTTCTTCGATTTCTAACTGCATTAAACGTCTGGTTACTTGGTCTAATTCAGTTGGCATAGAATTCATTTCCACACGAATAGTCGCACATGCTTCGTCGACTAAGTCAATCGCTTTATCAGGTAAGTAACGATCAGTAATGTAACGATTAGACAATGTACTTGCTGCAACTAACGCATTATCATGAATGTTTACCCCATGATGGATTTCAAAACGTTCTTTTAGTCCACGTAAAATACTAATAGTGTCTTCAACAGTTGGTTCTTTCACTAATACTTTTTGGAAACGTCTTTCTAAGGCCTTATCAGTTTCCATGTATTCACGGTACTCATCAAGAGTTGTTGCACCAATACAATGCAACTCACCACGAGCAAGCATTGGTTTAAGTAAGTTACCAGCGTCCATACTACCTTCTGTTTTACCAGCTCCGACAATGGTATGAATTTCATCGATGAACAAAATAATTTCGCCATCACTATTTTTTACTTCTTTTAAAACAGCTTTTAGACGTTCTTCAAATTCTCCTCTGAATTTCGCTCCAGCAATTAACGAGCCCATATCTAAAGAAATAATGGTTTTGTTTTTTAAGTTTTCAGGAACGTCTTTTTTCACGATACGTTGTGCTAACCCTTCAATAATCGCTGTTTTACCAACACCTGGCTCACCGATTAATACTGGGTTATTTTTTGTTTTACGTGATAAAATACGAATCACATCACGAATTTCTTCGTCACGTCCAATGATTGGGTCTTGTTTTCCTGATTTTACTGCTTCATTAAGATTTGTTCCGTATTTTTCTAGTGCTTCATATTGTTCTTCTTGATTTTGACTAGTCACACGTTCTCCTCCTCTCAAATCTTTAATACGTTCTGTTAACTCAGCTTCAGTGACTTTTTGAGCCATTAAAAAGCGAGTTAAGCTAAAGTTTTTAAGTTTCATTAATGCTAAAACAACGACTTCTGTTGAAAGATAATCATCATTAAAGCTTTCTCTAATTTTGTCTGCTTCTTGTAATAGATTAAATAAGTTTTGACTTAAATTTTGACCATATTGGACATTGCCACTAACAGTTGGTAATTTATCTAATTCATTGTCTACTTCTCTTTCAAATGCATCAACATCTAAGCCGATACCAGCATATAAGTTTCTTGCAAAATGATTGGGTTGTAAAAATATTTTCCACAAGTGGACGATATCAATGTCTTGGTTTTTTCGAGTGATTGCAACTTGTTGTGCTTCGGCAATAGCTTGTTGCAATGTCGTAGTCATTTTTTCTATATTCATATCATTACCCCCTTATTCTCAACTACAATTATTATTTTACATCATTGGTCAAATTTGGTCAAACAAAAAGACTCGACAATTTTTTTATAATTCTATTATATTTATTAGTTTAGCACAGAACGATATTTTTTTGAGTTTCAAACAGACAGTTTCGACTAAAAAACACAAAAAAGACTCGAATATCATCGAGTCTTCAAACTTTTTATGCTTTTTCTTCATTTAGTTTAACAATTTCCACAATTAAGCTAGTCGCTTTTTCCATGCTCTCAACTGCTACGTATTCAAAACGTCCATGCATGTTTTCTCCACCAGCAAAAATGTTTGGTGTCGGTAAGCCCATATAAGAAATTTTAGAACCATCTGTTCCACCACGTACAGGTGCTTTATTAGGTTCAATGTCTAGATTTCGCATTGCTTCATCAACTAAATCAATGATACTCATGTCTTTTTCGATGATTTCACGCATGTTGTAGTATTGGTCAAATAAGTTTAATGACACACGTTCTTGACCAAATCCATCGTTTAATTCTTTCACAATTGATTGGATCAACGCTTTACGTGCTTCAAATTTTTCACGGTTATGATCACGAATAATGTAAGTCATAGTGGCTTCATCAGGTACACCATCTAATTGTAATAAATGGAAGAATCCTTCATAGCCATCTGTTTTTTCAGGCACTTCATCTTGTGGTAATTTATTATGCAAATCAATCGCTACTTGCAAAGCATTAATCATTGTGTCTTTTGCTGTACCTGGGTGAACATTTTTACCTTCGATTGAAATTTCAGCTTGAGCGGCGCTAAATGTTTCAAATTGTAACTCACCAACTGGTCCACCATCCATTGTATAAGCAAAATCAACTGGAAATTCTTCCACGTTAAATTTATCTGCCCCAACGCCAATTTCTTCGTCTGGGCCAAATGCTACCATAATTTTACCATGTTTAATTTCTGGATGATTCACTAGGTATTCCATCGCAGTCATAATTTCAGCAATTCCTGATTTATCATCTGCACCTAAAAGTGTTGAGCCATCTGTTGTAATTAATGTTTGACCTTTGTAGTTAACTAAGTTAGGAAAATCTTTAACTGTTAATTTAAATTTACCTTCTTTATCTAATGGAATATCACTTTGACCATCATAATTTTCAACAAATTGTGGGTTCACACCAACAGCGTTAAAATCAGCTGTATCCATATGCGCGATAAATCCAATGCTACGCACGTCTTTATCCGTATTGCTTGGTAAAGTGGCAATCACAAAACCATTTTCTTCGTTATGGAACACATCAGACATGCCAATGTCTTCTAATTCTTTTTTCAATTCTTTAGCAAACGCAATTTGTGTGGGTGTTGATGGTGTGGTGTTACTTGTTGCGTCCGATCTTGTTTCTGTCTTAACATATTTGATAAATCTTGGCACTAAATTTGTATACATAAATGACACTCCCTTATATTATTTCAAACGGATTGGTATCAACGTCACTTTCAATAAACGTGACATCCCAATCGTTTTGTTGTTTCCATTGATTAAATAATTCGACATAATACTTTTTACAAACAGACTCAATGTAATGTCCTGGGTCAATCACTGATAACCCTTCTTCCATCATATCGTGCGCTGTATGGTAATACACATCTCCAGTGATATACACATCGGCCCCTTTTTTAAGGGCATCTTTATAAAATTTTTCACCACTACCACCACAAATAGCCACTGTTTTTACTTCTTTGTCTTTTGTGTCAGTGGTTAAACGAATCGCATTTAAGCCAAAGGTTTGTTTGACTTTTTCAACAAAATCAAGTAATGACATAGGTTGAGATAGTTTTCCAATACGACCAATCCCATATGTTTTTGATAAATTCTCTAACGGAAAAATATCAAACATAGGCTCTTCATATGGATGTACTTCGTAAATAATTGATAACACTGTTTGATATTGGTGTGGTAAGAACATTAATTCAATTTTTTCCTCTTCCACACTGGTTAAGTCATCAATATCACCTATTGCTGGATTGGCGTTTTCAAGTGGTCGGAAACGTCCAGTTCCATTTGATGAAAAACTTGTGGAATCATAGTCATGATACGCCCCAATACCTGCTTCACCAAATGCTTCACGTAGTGCGTTAGCCTGGGATTTTGGTACATAAACTACTAACTTACGATAAAAGTATTCATGTGTCTTTCGCAAATAATCAGTAGGCGACACATCCAACATGTCACAAAACAGATCATTTAATCCATTATCCACGATGTCCATGTTCGTATGCGCAGCGTATACAGCAATGTCATGCTTTAATAAGTCTGCATACATTTTAGTTTGAAAATCATCAACTAATAGATGCTTCACTGGTCGAAAAATAGGTGGATGCTTAGCAATAATTAAATCGATGTCTTTATCAATCGCTTCTTGTACCACGTCCGGTCTAACATCGAGCGTCATCATCACACGATTAATTGGTTTATTAAGTGTCCCAATATGTAACCCAACTGGGTCTTTGTCTTCAGCTAACTCTAAAGGCACTACTGATTCAAACTGCTGAATAAATTCAGCTCCTGTTATTTTCAAGATAATACCTCCTTGATTAAATCACATTGATGATTGATTTGTGCGATTTTTTCCTCTTGATTTGTTTTAGATTGAGAAAGTTGATTCATCACACGTTCGTATTGTTCTAATTCAAACTGCCATTTTTTCTTAAAAACATCAGAAGATTCTTTCATCAAAAATGGGCCAAATAATTCTTCTGATTCTGTTAATGTCACCTGATTCTCAGAAGCTTCTGCTACAATTATTTCATACGTTTTATCGTTTTCACTCAGTATCTTTTCGTCTCGAATAACGTAATAGTTTTCAACTAACCAACGTCTTAAGACATGAGAGCCAACGTTTGGTTGTAAGATTAACAATTCTTTGCGAGTCAAACATTTTTTGTTTTTGCCACGTTCTAAAATATCGCGAATGAGTGTGCCACCCATCCCGCAAATTGTGATAGCACTCACATCATCATAAGGTTTGATGACTTCTAAGCCGTCTCCTAATCTGACATCTATTTTATCTGTCAGTAATAAATCATTGACTAATTTTTCAGCAGATTCATATGGACCTTTGACGACTTCTCCGGCAATAGCTCCTGTAATCTGATGGTTTAATATTAAATGAGCAGGCAAATAAGCATGGTCAGAGCCGATATCTGCTAAAAAGCTACCCTGTGGTACTAACTTTGCTACTGCTTCCAAACGGTTTGATAATTGTTGATAATCCATATATTCGCCTCACTTTTCATCATTAATCTTATTATAACACTAATCATATTTTTTTAAATGATATTAACAGTATGATTTCTGTTATTTATAAAAAAAGAACCGACAAGATAACTTGCCAGTCCTTTCAATTTAATTAAGCATTGTCTGCTTGTTTTTTACGTTTTGCTGCTTTTTCACGTTCAGCTTTGTTTAAGATTTGTTTTCTTAAACGAATGCTTTCTGGTGTTACTTCACAGTATTCATCATCATTTAAGAATTGTAATGATTCTTCTAATGTTAAGATTTTTGGTTTTTTAATCACTGATGTTTGGTCTTTTGTTGCAGAACGCACGTTAGTCATTTGTTTTGCTTTTGTGATGTTAACACCTAAGTCATTTTCACGAGAGTTTTGACCAACGATCATTCCTTCGTATACTTCTGTACCTGGCTCAACAAAGACAGTCCCACGTTCTTCAATACTCATGATAGAGTAAGTTGTTGCTTTACCTTGGTCGATAGATACTAATGCACCGTTACGACGACCACTTACTAAACCAGAGATTACTGGTAAGTATGAGTCAAACGTGTGGTTCATGATACCATATCCACGAGTTAATGACATAAATTCAGTTGAGTAACCAATTAATCCACGAGCTGGAGCTAAGAAGATTAAACGGACTTGACCGTTACCTGAGTTAATCATGTCTTGCATTTCTGCTTTACGTTGACCTAATGACTCGATAACGCCACCCATGTATTCTTCAGGCGTATCAATTTGTACACGTTCAAACGGCTCACATAAGACGCCATCAACGTCACGATAAATAACGCTTGGACGAGATACTTGTAACTCGTATCCTTCACGACGCATGTTTTCAATTAAGATAGACAAATGTAATTCTCCACGTCCAGAAACGATCCATTTATCTGGCGATTCAGTTTCTTCTACTTTAAGAGACACATCTGTTTGTAATTGGTTTTGTAGACGTTCTTCAATTTTACGAGCAGTCACGTATTTTCCTTCACGGCCTGCAAATGGAGAGTTGTTTACTAAGAAAGTCATTTGTAATGTTGGCTCATCAATATGTAAGATTGGTAATGCATCTTGGTTGTCAACTGGTGTCACAGTTTCTCCAACGAAGATATCTTCCATACCTGAAACCGCGATTAAATCACCAGCTTTAGCTTCATTGATTTCCACACGAGTTAATCCTAAGAAACCTAATAATTTAGTCACACGGAATTTTTTAACTGAACCGTCTAATTTCATTAAAGCAACTTGGTCACCCACTTTGATTGTTCCACGGAAAACACGACCAATCCCAATACGTCCAACATAATCGTTGTAATCAAGTAATGACACTTGGAATTGTAGTGGCTCATCACTATTGTCAATAGGAGCAGGAATATGCTCAATAATTGAGTCTAGTACGTGATTCATTGTGTGTTCTTGAACAGCTGGATCATCAGATAAACTTGATGTTCCGTTTACTGCTGCCGCATATACTACTGGGAATTCTAATTGGTCATCATCTGCACCTAGTTCGATGAATAACTCTAATACTTCGTCTACTACTTCAGCTGGACGAGCAGTTGGTTTATCTATTTTATTGACAACCACGATTGGTGTTAATTTTTGCTCTAACGCTTTTTTCAACACAAAACGTGTTTGTGGCATTGTTCCTTCGTACGCATCAACGACTAAAACCACACCGTCTACCATTTTCATGATACGTTCTACTTCTCCACCAAAGTCCGCATGTCCAGGTGTATCTAGAATATTGATGTGTTTTCCAGCATAGTTGATCGCTGTATTTTTAGCTAAAATCGTAATACCACGCTCTTTTTCAATATCACCAGAGTCCATTGCACGTTCTTGTAACTGTGTATGACCCTCCAATGTATTAGATTGTTTTAACAACTCGTCTACCAAAGTTGTTTTACCATGGTCAACGTGGGCTATGATGGCCACATTACGAATATCTTCTCTTAATTTCACTATTATATACTCTCCTTACTGTTTAAAAACATAAGCAATTGATTATCGCTTAAATTAACCGACTATTCAGTATAACAAAAAAATTCCATGAAAAAAAGTGAAAGTTTTTCATTTTTGATTTATTTTTAAAAAAATTTTTGTATATCACTAAATGTCTGTGGTGTTGCTACAACAAAGTACTGACGATCACCTAAAATATCATAGTCAGAATCTGGGTATTTTCGACATACAAGTCCTAATGCTTCAGCTAACACTGTTCCTGCTGCAAAGTCCCATGGCGCTAAGTTTGAAATATAGCCATTTTGTTTGCCACAGATGACATTTAAAAAATCCAAACCAGCACATCCTAACATTCTCACACCTATAGCCTCTGAAGCAATGTCTTTACTGTGCTCATAATTAGCTGAATACATTCCCACATTACACCCCATCAAGCCATCCTCTAAAGGTAGATTTTCGGGTGTCTCTAATTTTACATCATTTAGAAAAACCCCAATTTCTGGTCCACCATATGCAAATTCATGTTTCATGACATCATAAATAAACCCTAGAAGCGGTTTTCCATTTTCAAAAATACCAACCATGACACAGAAATTTTCCTGTTGCTTAACAAAATTTAGCGTCCCATCTATTGGATCGATAATCCAAATACGCCCATCGATAGTTGAAACATCTCTTCCTGTTCCTTCTTCACCAATGATTCGATCATTTGGGTACGCTTCATTTATTTTATTAACTAAAAAAGCTTCTGTTCCTTTATCAACATTTGTTACCAAGTCACTACGATGTGATTTTTCCTCTACCTTGACTACTTGTTTTAACTCGTTTTTGATGTATTCGCCAGCTTCTTCCACCCAGCTTTTAACTTGTTGCATTAATTCGTTAGTTTCCATAATCTAAGTCCTTTCTTTTGATGAGTCCTGTTTGCTTTTTCTTTGCAACGTTGACTACTTTATACAATGAATAGCCTGTCAGTTCTTCAAATTCACGACCTAATTGACGTTCCTCACCAATACTTTTTACCACTGACTTAAATTCCTTGTAAGTCGCTAAAAAATCCTCTACCGTTATTTTAGATTCATAGGCTGTTTCGACTGCTTGCCAGATCCCCATCACTTGGATTAATTCGTCTGTTGTCCAATCTGGATTCATTGGATAGCTAAAATTCTCTTTCACTTGCTCACCTGTTCTTTTTATAATCTTTCGCTTCATTTAAAAGTGTATCAAAAAAAAAGGCAAAACGATAGTAAAAACGAACAAAAGCCAAAAAAAGACAGTATAAATTTCCTTTTTTGGCTTATCGTTTATTTTTTTATGTCATGATCTGGGAAAGTCACTTTAAATGTCGTTCCCACACCTGGTTCGCTAAATACTTGGATAGAACCTTTATGAAGTTTTACTAGTTGATCAACAATGGATAACCCTAAACCAGATTCACCGTATTTCGTATTTTTACGTGATGGGTCAGCTTTATAGTAGCGATCCCACATATTTTTTTGCTGTTCTTTATCCATACCAATGCCATTATCAGCAATTGATACCACCGTAGCATTTTCCAATCTTTCAAGAGATAGCCTAATCTCGCCATCTTCTGTAAATTGAATCGCATTCGTCGTAATATTGACAACCACTTGAACAAATCGGTCATAGTCGGCACATACCATAATAGGCTCGCTTGTTTCCAATATAAGCTGGTTACGTTTGTCCGTTGCTTTGCCTTTTAGTTGTTCAATGATTTGTTCTAAGACTTCTGTGGCGTCAAATTGTTGAATAATCATTTTTATTTGATTGGTTCGGATTTTTTCATAGTCAAGATTTTCATTAACTAAACGAATCAGTCGTTTTGTTTCATTCTGCATTAGCGTAATGCATTTTTCTTCTTGATCTTTTGGAATGGCGCCATAAGCTATACCTTCTAATAGGCCATTTATTGTCGTCAAAGGGGTGCGCATTTCATGGGCCACATCTGCCATGAAGTTTCGTCTGCGCTCTTCTTGACGCTCAATTTCTTCTTGCGACTCTTTTAACGCAATAGCTAATAAATTAAAGTCAGATGCTAGTTCATCCAACTCATCACCTTTATCTTTTACCTTGATTTGCACATCATAATTACCATTAGCTAATTGGTTAGTGGCTTGTTTCATGCGATCAATTCGTTTTACTTGGAATTTCGCTAAAAAGTAACTTAACCAAATCGCGATAATGGTTGCGATTAAAAATCCTTTAAATAAATCGTTGGTTAGTGATTTTAAACTGGCATCGATACTGCTATCAGGTCTAGATACAAGAAGTAAGCCAATAAATTTTAAGTCAGGTGAAGAAAACAGTGGTTGAATGAATAACGAAGTCGGTTGACTGCTATTTGATAAATGCGTGTTTTTTACCGTTTTTTTAATCGTATTTCCATTTTTTAATGATTCCAATTCTGTTTTCGTCACATAACTTGAGCCACTTTGCCCTTCAAATTCCACCGGATAACTTACTGTCAAATCAGGATTCAACACTGTAAATGCCACTTTTTGTTTTTTTAGTACAGATTGCGACGTATCGAGTGATTGTTGAAGCGTCCAATTTTGTTGTTTGATGTTTTCAATCACAGTATCTGAATACCCTTTAAGTTGTGCGTAAGAAGTTTCTGTCACTGTTCGCTTGGTATACGAACGAAACGAGATACCAAAGATAATCAGCACTGTCAAAATGATCACAACAAACGCAAGCATCTGCTGAAGTAGATATTTCATAGTATGCTACTCTTTGATGTTTGAATCATCAAATTTGTACCCAACGCCCCAGACTGTTTGAATCACCTGTGGACCAACTTTTTCGATTTTTTGTCTTAATTTTTTAATGTGCGCATCAACCGTACGTTCATCGCCAAAATATTGGTAATCCCAAACTAATTCCAATAATTTTTCACGCGAGAATACTTGTCTTGGTTTTCTAGCTAATGTTAATAATAAATCAAATTCTTTTGGTGTTAGACCTGATACTAACTGATCATCAAAATAGGCTTCACGAGTGTTCACGTTAATTTTAAAATGATCTGTTTTAACATCAAATTCTTCACCACTACCTCGTCCAGCGCTTCCATCACTGTCCTCAGTCATTTGTGCACGTCTATGAAGTGCTTTAATTCGAGCAATTAAAGTAATTGGGCTAAATGGTTTTGTTACATAGTCATCTGCTCCCATCTCAAGTCCAATCACCTGATCACTTTCAGAATCTCTAGCTGTCAGCATTATTATTGGGACACTAGATGATTGTTTACGGATTTCACGACAAACCGTCACACCATCCATGGTCGGTAAATTTAAATCTAGTGTAATCATATCCCAAGAAGCTGGGTCTTCCATGAAAGCATCTAATCCTTCTTTTCCGTCGTCCTTAAAGGTCACATCCCATTCCTCATTTAAAAAGAACATTTTCATCATTTCTGAGACAGACTCGTTGTCTTCAATCATTAATAATTTCATGTGTATCCCCCTTTTCATTTTTACCAATCTCGCGGTCGTACTCGTCATTGAACAACTCAAGACGTCGTTCAATTTGATAGAACACACTAACTATCGGTATGCCTATCAAAAATATTTCTAAAATAAAGAATTGTGTGATACCACTACTCTTTATTAGAAAACCTATTAACCATGTGACAATTCCAATTAAAAGCAACACTCTGGCAGCCACTTTTTGAGCATACTTAAATGAGGCATCTGTGTATCTTGCTCTTTGCGTGCGGTACCCATACTTGTTTTCGCGCCTTTTCGAAGGAAAAATCAAATAGATGACTCCTAAAACGGTCATTATCATTCCAACAAAACTAAATATCAACATAACACCTACCTTACATTTCTTCTAATAGTATACTCTTTTTAGAACGTACATGAAACTAAAATGGACATAATAATTAAATAAGCACCTCAATAACTTTACAAAAGTCTTTCATTTATTTCAATATTGATTTATCTCTTTTAAGTAAATATTTAACTTTCATTTACTTGTTTCATTCTTTTGACATGTTTTCTTCTATTTTGTTTAGTTAACAACAAAAAAAGAGAAGATAAGCGCAAATTAACTTCACGTTTTCTTCTCGCTTTTTTCTCTTGTTACGATTAGTGTGTTTCCCCACCAATCGTGCGAATATCTTCTTTGTTGTTAAACAACACAATGGCTTCAAGTGCTTTTTCTAACGAGCGTACAATATCATCTAAACTCATACTTGGTAGATTTGGCTTATCAACGACTTGCGAAGGAATAAATGGCACATGGATAAAGCCACCTTTCATTTTAGGAAACTCTTTATCAATCATGTATTGCACTTGATACATGATATGGTTACATACAAATGTTCCTGCTGTATTCGATACAGCACCAGGTAATCCTGCTTCTTTCATTGCGTTAACCATGGCTTTCACAGGTAACTGTGTAAAGTAAGCTGATTGACCATCTTTTTGAATCAGTTCATCAATTGGTTGATTGCCTTCATTATCAGGAATCCTTGCATCATCGACATTGATTGCCACCCGTTCAGGCGTCACTGAAAAACGTCCTCCAGCTTGACCAATATTAACCACTACATCTGGTTGATGGATTAAAATAGCTTCTTTAACCACATCTGCTGATTTAACAAACACAGTTGGTATTTCAAGTTTTATTATTTCAGCGTCCAAAATAGTATTTGGTAATTTTTTAACTGCTTCTAACGCTGGGTTAGTTGATTCTCCGCCAAAGGGATCAAATCCGGTAACTAAAATTTTCATCTACTTTCTTCCTTTCCTTAACTAAAATGCTAATACGTACATTAACACAATATGAATAACTATCATCACAATAGCCATCGGAGCTTGCGCTTTAATCACGCCATTTGTATCGTCCATTTCAAGCAAAGCAACAGGTAACGCATTAAAGTTTGCTGCCATTGGTGTTAATAGCGTCCCGCAAAATCCTGCTGTCATAGCGAGCGTACCTGCTACAACTGGATCGCCCCCTTGCATCATGACAAATGGCACTCCAATTCCTGCTGTAATGACAGTAAACGCCGCAAACGCATTTCCCATCACCATGGTAAAAATCATCATCCCTAAACAATAAGCAATCACTCCAGCTAAACGGTTGCCTTCTGGTACAACCCCTGAGATGGCTTGTGAAATCACCTCTCCTACACCAGCTGCATTAAACACCACACCAAGTGCTGCTAATAATTGAGGGAGAATCCCTGTTGTTCCGACAGACTGGAACATACGATCAGTGTCCTCTAAGGCAACTTTAGGTGGTGCTTTTGTGATAATCATCGCCACAATCAAAGCCACAATAGAAGCCACACCAATCCCAACTTGTCCTCCAAGCGGGGTATAAGAAATAACTACCGCAACAATCGCTAATAACACTGACGGGAAAAATACCCAACTGCCAAGTTTTTCAGCCGAGCGTTGTCCTTGTTCTTCATCTAACTCGGCTATTTTACCAATTTTGACTTGCTTAAATAATGTTAACACTCCAATCACAGCTAGCAATACCCCAGATACCACATAGGGCATAAGTTTACCTGCTGCAAATATAACACCTAGTATTAACCAAAACAACCCTGTTCCAATTCGGGCGTCATTTGTTTCATCTTTAAAACAACGAACGGCTGTCATCATGGATAATAAACCGATTAAAATATAAAAGAATTCTAAAATTGCTGGAATATATTGAGCCATCTTCTATTCTCCCTTCATTTTTTATATTTTTTTGCTAATTTTCTATCAAATAACCAATTTGATAAAGCGGATAATACCAATGCAATCACTGCGACAAGAAGTGCCATACGCGCAATACTGGCATCACTAACCTCATAGCCTAAATCTTTTAACGTACCATAAATAAGTAACACACCAGCAGAGGCAATAAATGTATTTTGAGCAAAAAAGTTCCCAAAGTTTTCACTAGCAGCTGAACGTGCTTTAATTTTATCCTCGTCCTCTCTTGTGATCTCACCATAAGTATGTTTGGCAGCAGCTTGAGCCATTGGATTAACAATTGGTCGCACAAATTGAGGATGTCCAGACAAACGAAGACCAAATAATCCAGCTAATTCACGTAAAGCTGTATAAAGCGTAATGAATTTACCAGGCGTTAGACCTTTTATTTTTTTAATCAAAATAACTGCTTGTTGTCTTAGGCCAAAACGTTCTGATAACCCAATCATCGGTAACGTCAGTAAAAAAATAGTCACCAATCGATTGTTGACAAATGCTTCTCCTAGCATCGTGAAAAACTCATAAAACGACATGCCTGATACAAGAGCAGTGGAAAGTGCTGCGACAATCACGACGGCTATTGTATCAAATTTAAACATAAATCCGACTAAAATAATTAAAATCCCAATTAGTTTAATCCATTCCATAAAATCCCTCCTAAAATTAACAATAATTAGAAGTATAAGTAACGTTTTAAAGATTGTAAATAGTTTTTACATAAGTGAGTTATTTTTTTAAGTGACATCATCTTCATCTAAAGAACATCATTTAATAACACAAAGTGTCTACTTGATGTTTTTTTACACATTATTTACAAACTATTCATAAACTTCACGCTATTTTTGTTGATTAATAAATTGGTATATGTTAAATTAAGAATGTGGTCGGGCGATACCTTCCATACATTTTTGAAAAGGAGGAATGACATAATGGTATTTACACAACAAGCTATTTCATATCGTGTTACTTTAAATACAGATGAAAACATTTTTATTGTATTTGATGCAACAAACGATGACGTCTTTGCAACTGGTGCTACTATCGAAGAAGCAAAAAACAACTTAAATCTATTAATTAAGGAGTAATGACATTGGACGAATCCAGTTATTAGAGCAAGTATTCACCCACACCACCGGATGAATACTTGCTTATTTAATTTTAACTAATCATGAAACCCTTATCATTATTTTCTGACATCAACTAAAAACCTATTTTTTATAAAAGTGGTATACATAAATTTTTCCTATAAAAAAGACACTGCCTAAAAATAGACACTGTCATTTTTTGTCTTTAATTGGTTGATCATCAAACACTGCTAAAACTTTTCCATTAGCTTGTTTGGTTGCTGATATCAAATACAACGTCTTATCGGGATACTGATCTAATACATATGTATCATCTTTTTCTTTTTCATCTAACGCATCCCAAGACTCAAATTCTTCTTTATATTTTCCTTCAGTTGTTTTAGAATCATCTGTTTGCTCAACTTTTGATAAATCAATACTTCCTGTATCTTTAGCAACCACATCTGGTGCACCACCTTTTACTTGCTCAGTATAAAAGTAGTAACCCACACCACCAATAATGATTAATAAAATTAAAATAGAAAAAATTCGTTTAAAAGTTTTCATATACTATCTCCTTAAAAGATTAGCCCATACTATTAACACCGTCTACTATTTTTTTGACGTCATTATATAGTTCAACAACTGGAACAAACCTTGCTTTTCTTAAATACTCTCTGCCGTTTAAAAACAATAAAATAACTGGTACAGTCATCACTTGATATTCACCTGAAACTTCTGGAATATCAAATGTATTGACATCTAAAAATGTGATATCTTCACTAAACTCAGCTAATTTACTTTCCACTTGTGGTTTTAATCCATGACACACACTACAATTTGGTTGACTAAAATAAACTAGAGTCAATCCTTCTTTTTGTACCAATTCATTTAATTCATTTATTTCTTTTACTTGTTTAAACATTACATTCCCTCTTTTCTCTTTATCATTATATAAAGAGAAATCGGTTTATCCAACTTTTATGCCTAAAAATTCGTATACCCCCACGAGTACTGATTCGTCATCAACTAAATCTTTGCTTTTTAGCCATCCCACTAAGTACAACAAGTCAATCTCATTAAGTGGTAAGTCATCAAATAAAGGTTGCACAATCGTTTTAAACTGATTAAGCAAGTCGTCAGTGATTACCGTAAGATTTAAATCATAGTAGCCATCATTATCTGTCAAATAATTTAAAGCTAACAAACTTTCTAAAAAGATATCTCGTGATGCAATAGGAATCTGACGCCCTTTTTTGATTCGACGTAGTTTTCGTTCGACATAATGAATAAAATACGATGGATTAACATCTCCTAGCAAACGATTTATCGTTGTATACATTTGACTGTTAGTTGATACTTGATACCGTTGTTCATAAAAATATGACGCTAGCGTATGTGTGCCAGCTAATTCATCCAGTCGTTCATATGAATAAATCTCCGTTTTTATACCGGTCAATTTTTGAAGATAAACTGGTAGTGAAAGAATATCATCTAATTTGGGTGATTGCTCAATAAAATAAATGTTTGGTTCATTGCATTCTATTTGACTCATCAACGCATGAATTAAATAAAAACTTCTCTCTTTAGTTGTTATTTCAAGTGTATTAATCGGCTCAAGAGCAACTTTTATCCAGTCTTTAAAAGATACTTCAAGCATCGCCATTCGCTCAGACTGTTGACTACTAGATATGGTATCACCAATTAAACTATATCGACCATGATGTCGAGAAATAACCCCAAGATTGACCCAATCTTCCATTTTTTTCTCGATATTGCTGAATTGTGGCAATGCTCTTTTTATTTCTCGTAATGTCACATCATTTGACTCAGATATGAGGAAGTTAAGGACTTGATCAAATGCGTCATCATTCATTAACTGTCTTTTCGCTGGTGTTTTACTTAATGTAACCAACCGATACATACAGCCGACCTCCTCAGGTTAAAAAAATCTCCAAGTTTCCTCAGAGATTTTATTTTTTTATGCATTAAATGCGTTTGTTAATGGTGGAACCACTTGTTTTTTACGTGACACGACGCCTGCTAATTCAGCTGTATTGTTTTCTAACGTCACACCAAATGCTGCTTCCACTTTTTCTTTTGGTTCACCAACAACAAGAGCCACAGAATTACTGTCTAAAATGTTTGTAATAACTAAAATAAATAAATCAAAGCCATTTTCTGTGTTTTCTTTTGCCATTGCTTCTTCAAGTTCTGTTTGGCGAGCCAATACGTCGTTCACATCAACCGTATTTACTTGACCAATACGCACTGATTTATCGCCCATTGGGAAAGTTTTAGCATCTGCATTGATTAATTCTAGTGCTGTTTTTGTCGAAAGATTTGTTCCAGCTTTTAACATATCTAATCCATAAGCGTTTAAGTCCACACCAGCAATTTCAGCTAATTCTTTTGCTGCTTTGACATCTTCTTGTGTACAAGTTGGTGATTTAAATAGCAATGAATCAGATACAATTGCTGACAACATCATCCCTGCAATATTTTTGGGAATTTCAACACCATGTTCTTTGTAAATTTTTAAAATAATCGTATTAGTACATCCAACTGGTTCTGCACGGTAATAAAGTGGGTTAGCTGTTTCAAAATTAGCAATACGGTGATGATCGACTACTGCCAATACTTCTAAGTCTTTGATGTCACTCACACTTTGTTGTGCTTCATTGTGATCCACTAGCATCACTTGTGTTGTTTCACTTGCACACGTTTCAACTACTCGAGGTGCCTCAACTTTAAAATAATCTAGTGCGTAAGCTGTTTCTTCATTTGGTGTGCCTAAAGCCACTGCTTCGGCTTCTATACCAAGTTTATTTTGTAGATAAGCAAATGAAATTGCTGAAGCAATCGCATCTGTATCCGGATTTTGATGACCAAAAATTAATACCTTTGTCATAGTTATGTATCCCTCCAATTAATGTCATACATGATACATTATATCACAATTTTTATAAAGGATTGGTAAAAATTTAAATTTACATACGACACAAAAAGCCTATCTCATGTAAAAAAGAGATTAGATAAACTCTAATCTCTCTAAATCCATTAATCAGCATCTCTCTCGATAATTTCGCCTGTTTGAGCATTTATTTTGTACTCAACTTCTTTCGTCATTCCTTCTTCAACTGAGACTTCCCAATAAGTAATCCCTAATTTTTCTTTGATTTCCCAATCCACTACTTTACCAAAACCTGCTTCTTTAACCGCAAGATCAAAAATTTCTGACATATCTTTCATATCCGTTAAATTTAATTTGTTTTCTTTACGTTTTACACCATTCTTTTCATCACGGTCAAGCTGTTCAGAACGTTCTTTATGCACTTCTTTGGTATCCGTATTAATTTTTAATTCATATTCTTCGTTATCATCTACCCCTTCAATTGCATAAAAGGTTTTTCCTAAGCTTGTGTCCAAGCTAATAGATGTGATATCTGTGTCTGGATAGTTTTCTTTATAAGTATCAATTGCATCAGATAAACTCACATTATAAACAGTTCCCTCAGAACTTGCAGTTGAATTGTTTGTTGATTGGCTTGATGATACCTTTGTTTGACTAGTTGAATTAGCAACTTGTGAACTTGATGATTTTCCTGTGTTTGTCGAATTAGCTGATTGAGATGAGCAACCTGCAAATACCCCTAATGATAATACTGCGCTACTTAATAAAATTATTTTTTTCATGTATTGTTCTCCCTTTTCTTTATTTAACATACTTTTATTATAAAGGATGCCACATATAATTCAAATCCAACTTAAGAACGATTTTCTATCAGACTATCTGTTGAAGCCTTTCTCAACAAAAAAGATTAGGAAACTAGCTCCTAATCTTTTTCATCTATTATTTAACCGGACGTTTTTCTTTGTACTTAGTATAAGCAGATGTGTGCAGTAAGTCTTGCGCATTTTTAACACGTTCTTGTGTTGGTGGGTCAATGCCTTTTAATGGGTAATCTATCCCTAAATCTTTCCATTTAAACAATCCCATCGTGTGATAAGGTAGCACTTCCACTTTATCAACATTTTTTAGCTCTTCTATAAATGCATTCAAACGAATTAAATACTCATCATAATCTGTTCTTTGAGGCACTAAGACATGTCGTATCCAAACAGGTTGCCCGATATCAGATAGATATTTCGCCATCTCTAAAATATTATCATTTGTGTGCATGGTTAGTTCTTTGTGACCTTGTGGATCGATGTGTTTAATATCGAATAAAAACAGATCAGTGTATTTCAACATCTCATTAAATTTACTAAAAAAAGGTTCCTCAAACGTAAATGGTTTCCCACATGTATCGACTGTTGTATGGATACCATGCTTTTTAGCTTTTTTAAATAAATCAATGATGAAATCAAGTTGAAGCAATGGTTCACCACCACTAATCGTGATACCACCTTCTTCACCCCAGTAAGATTTATAACGTAACGCTTCTTCTAATACCTCATCAGTCGTCACTTCACGTCCCCCACCGATTTTCCATGTGTCAGGATTATGACAAAACTGGCAACGCATTTTACATCCTTGCATAAATACGATAAAACGAACGCCAGGACCATCAACTGTCCCTAAATTTTCTGTCGAATGAATTCTTCCTGTTACTGATTCTGTCATTTTAGTCACTTCCTAACTTTGCTTTAAAAAAAGGATGACCGCTAAAACAGCCATCCTTTTATTTTACTAATTGTTTAATTACATTCTATCATGAGCTGTACGAGAAATTACGTCAGCTTGTTGTTCTGGTGTTAAATCACGGAATTTAACAGCATATCCAGATACACGGATAGTTAAATTTGGATATTTTTCAGGATGAGCTTGAGCGTCTAATAATAAATCTGTTGTAAAGACGTTCACGTTCAAGTGGTATCCACCTCTGTCGAAGTAGCCATCCATTACGTTACGTAAGTTGTTAATACGAGTATCATCATCTTTACCTAAACCATTAGGGTTAATAGTTTGAGTATTTGAGATACCATCTAACGCTGATGTATAAGCAAGTCTTGCAGTTGAGTTTAATGATGCTAAAAGACCATTTTTCTCACCTAAGAATTTGCCATCTTGGTAACTTGGGTTAGCACCTGGTGCTAATGGTTTACCAGCACGACGTCCATCTGGTGTATTACCAGTAGCTTTACCATAAACAACATTAGAAGTAATAGTTAATAATGATGTTGTAGGTGTTGAGTTTCTGTATGTGTGTTGACGTTTGATTTGAGTCATGAAGTAATCCAAGATCCAGTTTGCCATATCATCTGCTTCTTCATTGTCGTTACCATAAGTTGGGAACTCATTTTGTGGCACATAGTCTACTGCTAAACCATCTTCGTCACGGATAACTTGTACGTTACCATGTTTGATAGCCATGATACTATCAGCCGCATGAGAGATACCTGCAATACCAGTTGCAAATGTACGTTTCAAGTGAGTATCCATAAATGCTAATTGTGGTGCTTCATAAGCATATTTATCATGCATGTAATGGATAACATTTAATGTATTAACATACAACTCAGCTAACCAATCTAACATATCTTTGTAACGAGTGATAAATTCATCATAGTTTAATGTATCACCAGTCATTGGACGGAAACGAGGTGCAACTTGTGCTTTAGTCACTTCGTCAACCCCACCGTTGATTGCGTATAACACAGCTTTTGCTAAGTTAGCACGAGCTCCGAAGAATTGCATGTCTTTACCCATAACTGTAGCAGACACACAACAAGCAATCGCACAATCATCTGATCCCCAGTTAGCACGTAATAAATCATCATTTTCAAATTGGATTGAAGAACTTTCTTTCGCAATTTTAGCAGAGTAAGTTCTGAATCCTTCTGGTAAATGAGAAGAATACAATACTGTTAAGTTTGGTTCTGGAGATGGTCCCATGTTTGTTAATGTATGTAAGATACGGAAATCATTTTTTGTCACTAATGAACGTCCGTCAATTCCCATACCAGCAATAGATAATGTTGCCCAAATTGGGTATCCAGAGAATAATTGGTTGTATTCTGGTGTACGAGCGAATTTAACCATACGTAATTTCATAATTAAGTGATCAATTAGTTCTTGAGCTTCTGCTTCGTTGATTACACCATTTTCTAAGTCACGTTGGATGTAGATATCTAAGAAAGCTGAGATACGTCCGATTGACATAGCTGCACCATTTTGAGATTTAATAGCTGCTAAGTAACCGAAGTATACCCATTGGATAGCTTCTTGAGCGTTTTTAGCAGGTTTAGAAATATCAAATCCGTAGTAAGTAGCCATTTCTTTAATGTCAACTAATGCTTTGATTTGGTCAGATACTTCTTCACGTAAGCGAATCACATCATCTGTCATTACTTTGTTACCAACGTTAGATAAGTCTTTTTTCTTTTCAGCGATTAAGAAGTCGATTCCGTATAAAGCTAAACGACGGTAGTCACCGATGATACGTCCACGGCCATAAGCATCTGGAAGACCTGTGATAATTTTATTTTTACGAGCGGCTCTCATTTCAGGAGTGTAAGCATCAAATACACCTTGGTTATGTGTTTTTCTCCAGTCAGAGAAGATTTTTGTCATTTCATCGTCAACTTCATAACCGTTTGATACTAATGCGTTGTTTGCCATGTTGATACCACCAAATGGCATAAATGCTTGTTTCAATGGTACATCTGTTTGCAAACCAACAATTTTTTCTTCTTCTTTAATTAAGTATCCAGGTTCATGTGATGTTACTGTTGCAGGGATATTGTTATCCATGTCGTAAACACCATTTTTTTCATGTTGCACTTCAAATAATTCTTGTAATTTAGTCCATAATTTTTCTGTGCTATCAGCAGCTGGCTCTAAGAAACTGTCGTCACCTTTGTACTCTGTGTAGTTTGCTTGAATAAAATCTCTAACATCCACTTGTGTACGCCATTTACTACCTTTAAATCCATCCCAGTATCCCATAATATGAGAACCTCCTTAAGTTAGTTGTTTCAAAGTTTTAATGTTTAATTTCTTTACATGCTCAGTATAACACAAAAACAGTTTCACGCAAGTGTTATAGTGAAAAAAATTACAATTATTGTTAAAAAAAACACAAAATTCCTTTAAGCTTATGAGAATAGACTTTCTTAATATTTTATTAAGAGTATTTAGAAGCCAAACTGTTTCAATATCCATCTTAAACTGTGTTATAACAGCGATTACATTTTTATATGTGTCCTATAACAGAAAACAGAAGAAATCCCGAAAGATTTCTCCTGCTCAGCTAATCTTGTTTTTCTTTTTGTGACATACTTATTTTGACGACTTCACCATCTACTTTTTCGTTTGAAACAAAGGAACCATTTGATGTTCGATCATTTAAAGGTATATCTTTAACGTCTAATTCATAGAGTTGCCCATTCTCTGTTTCTACTATTATTAACTCGTCATTGTCATTACTTGAAACGCTCGAGAACACACGATGAGGATTACTTTTCAACTCGCGTAATACCATTAACCCACGTTTCGCTCGCCCAAGTTTACTTAAGTCCAATAAGTCCATTTTCTTCACTGACCCACGTTGTGTCACAATAGTTGCCAGATGTGAGGTTTCATTGCTCTTAAAGATATGACTTGCTACTAAATAATCGCCTTCTTTGAGGTTAATAGCTTTTACTCCTGATGCCTTAGCACCGACTGTCGGCACTTCACTTAAATCATACCGTAATCCAAAACCTAAATGGCTGATTAACGTGACATCATACTCTGTTTTTGAATCAATCAGATTCGCACTGATTAACTCGTCAGTCTCTGTTTTTAGTTTCATACACATTAACGGACGGCTCTTATACGTTCGCCAGCTAGCAAATTCACTCATCAATGTGCGTTTAATCATGCCCTCTTTAGTGACAAACACAAATTCTTTCGTCTCATCAAGCATTTCATAAGGAAAGACTTTTAAAATCTGCTCATTTGGTAACAACGTGCTTAGAGTTTGTGAAAAATGTTCACCAACATCTTTCCATTTCTTATCTGTTAATTCATGCACAGGTCGATAAATAATATTCCCCTTTGTTGTAACAAATAACACGTGATGATGTGTGTTTAATTGTGACGCATAAATCAGCTCGTCTGTGTCTTTCATTTCGATATCATCATCTTTTGACGCACCATACGAACGTAGGCTACTGCGTTTGACGTACCCTTCGCGTGTGACACTAACCATCACATCTTCTTGAGGGACAATCACAGCTGTTTCGATATTAATTTCTTCAATCTTATCTTCTAACACTGTGCGTCTATCTGTGTCATAATTTTTCTTCACTTCACGTAATTCTTTTTTCATGACTTTCAATAATTCGCCTGGATGATTGATAATTAACTCCAGTGATTTGATTAATTCTTCTAATTCAGCTGCTTCTTGTTCAAGCGCTGTAATATCCGTATTAGTCAATCGATAAAGTTGAAGTGAGACGATAGCTTCTGCTTGCTCCTCACTAAAATCATGCGCTGAAATCAAATTATCTTTCGCATTTTTTTTGTCTTTACTCTGACGAATAATACGAATCACATCATCTAAAATGGATAAAGCTTTCATCAACCCTAAAACAATGTGCTCACGTTTTTTCGCCTTGTTTAAGTCGAATTGGCTACGATCAATAATCACTTGTTTACGATGGGTAATGTAGCCCTCTAATATGTCTTTTAAACCAACTTGCTGTGGTCTTAATTGATTAATAGCCACCATGTTGAAGTTATAATTGACTTGAAGTTCTGTATTTTTAAGTAAGTAGTTCAAAATCCCTTCTGCGTCAACTTCTTTACGAAGCTCAACCACAATACGTAAGCCTGTTCTATCTGTTTCATCTCTGACTTCAGATATCCCCTCGACACGTTTTGTTAAGCGAAGTTCATCCATTTTTTTGACTAGATTCGCTTTATTAACCTCATAGGGAATTTTAGTAATGACGATTTGCTCACGTCCACCTTTTAACGGCTCGATTTCTGTTTTCGAACGAATAATCACGCGGCCTTTTCCTGTTTCATAGGCTTTCTTCAATTCTTTTTTCCCTTGAAGAATCGCACCTGTCGGAAAATCAGGTCCAGGAATAAATTCCATGAGTTTATCCACTGAAGCATTTGGGTGATCAATTAAATAAATCGTCCCGTCAATAACTTCACCTAAATTGTGCGTTGGAATTTCTGTTGCATATCCAGCAGAAATTCCTGTTGACCCATTGACTAACAAGTTAGGAAAACCAGCTGGTAACACAGTCGGTTCTTTCTCTGTATCGTCAAAGTTCCACACAAAATCAACCGTTTCTTTTTCGATATCCTTTAATAACTCACCACTAAGTTTTGACAAACGTGCTTCCGTATAACGCATCGCAGCAGGTGGGTCACCGTCCATACTCCCGTTATTTCCGTGCATTTCGATTAAGGGCTCGCGTAATTTCCAATCTTGACTCATTCGAACCATTGCTTCATATATACTACTGTCACCATGAGGATGGTAATTCCCCATAATATTACCGACAGATTTTGCTGATTTTCTAAAACTTTTTTCGTATGTATTGCCGTCTTTATTCATCGAAAATAAAATACGACGTTGCACAGGTTTTAGCCCATCTCTGATATCTGGTAAGGCTCTATCTTGAATGATGTATTTTGAATAACGACCAAAACGATCTCCCATTACATCTTCAAGACTAAGATTTTGAATCCCATGTTCTTGATTCATTCTGGTTCTCTCCTTTTATAGGTACTAACTAATCAAACAATTTAATGTCTTCTATGTCTTCAGATACTTGATTTGAGTGATCTTCCATCACCTCATGATTTTCTAAGATACTGCCATCTTCTTCTAGTGTAAATTGAACATGTTCTTCAATCCATTTACGACGAGGCTCCACTTTATCACCCATTAACGTTGTGACGCGACGTTCTGCTCGAGCAGAGTCATCAATGGTCACACGAATCAACGTACGTGTGTCTGGGTTCATCGTTGTTTCCCATAACTGATCAGCATTCATCTCACCAAGCCCTTTGTATCGTTGGATTAAATACCCTTTACCCATGCGTTTTGTAATATCAGCCATCTCATCATCTGTCCAAGCATATTCAAGTTGCTCACTCTTACCACGACCTTTGCTCACGCGATAAAGTGGTGGTAGGGCAATATACACTTTTCCAGCTTCAATCAATGGTTTCATATAGCGATAGAAAAATGTCAATAAAAGCACCTGAATATGCGCCCCATCTGTATCCGCATCGGTCATAATAATCACCTTATCGTAATTAACATCCTCGATATCAAAATCAGGGCCAACACCCGCACCAATGGTATAAATCATCGTGTTGATTTCTTCATTTTTTAATATATCTTGTAATTTTGCTTTTTCTGTATTAATAACTTTTCCTCGAAGCGGTAAAATCGCTTGGAATTTTCTGTCACGTCCTTGTTTGGCAGAACCTCCAGCAGAATCCCCTTCGACTAAATACAATTCATTTTTCTTTGGATTACGTGATTGCGCTGGGGTCAATTTACCAGATAATAACGATTCGCCTTTACGACGTTTTTTCCCATTACGACTATCCTCACGGGCTTTACGTGCCGCTTCACGGGCTTCACGAGCTTTCAACGCTTTTTTAACCAACATTTGAGACAAGTCATTGTTTTCTAATAAATAAAACCCTAGTTGGTCACTAATGACTGTTTCAACAATGGTTCTTGCAGCTGGTGTGCCTAATTTTCCTTTTGTTTGTCCTTCAAACTGAAGAAGATTTTCAGGAATACGCACACTAATAATTGCTGATAGTCCTTCTCTAAAATCACTGCCTTCTAAATTTTTATCTTTTTCTTTTAACAAGCCAGTTTTTCTAGCGTATTCATTAAACGATTTTGTTAACGCAGTTTTCATCCCAACTTCATGCGTTCCACCGTCTCTTGTACGCACATTATTAACAAACGATAAAATATTTTCTGAGTAGCCATCATTGTATTGAAACGCAAACTCAACCTCAATGCCTTCTTTTTCACCGGCAAAATAAACAACTGGCGATAAATCATCTTTGCTTTCATTTAAATAAGCAATAAATTCTTTAATCCCATCTTCATATAAAAAGACATTTTCTTTTTCTTGTCCGTCACGCTCATCTGTTAGTGTGATTTTGATCCCTTTTAGTAAAAAGGCTGACTCACGCAAACGCTCTGATAACACGTCATATGAAAACACAGTTGTCGAAAAAATTGATGCATCTGGTTTAAATGTAATCATTGAACCATTTTGTTTAATTGATGTTTTTGTTTTTTTGAATTTCCCATCAGGATGACCACCATCTTTAAATGATAAAGTCGCCAGTTGGCCATCTTTTATTGTTTCAACTGTTAGTGAGCTTGATAGAGCATTAACAACACTAGCTCCCACACCATGAAGACCTCCAGATGTTTTATAGCCACCTTGCCCAAATTTTCCACCGGCATGAAGAATCGTAAAAATAACTTCTATCGTTGGTTTCCCTGAAGCATGCATCCCAGTTGGCATACCACGGCCATAATCTCTGACGCTTATGCTATTGTCTTTATGTATTGTGACATCAATTTCTGTACCGTAACCAGACAATGCTTCATCAACCGCATTATCAAAGATTTCAAATACTAAATGATGTAATCCTTTAGAGTCTGTTGATCCAATATACATCCCTGGACGTTTTCGTACCGCCTCTAAACCTTCTAATACCTGAATGGATGAATCATCGTATTGTCTATTTATTTCTTTTGACATAGGTAAACTCCTTTTCTACCATCATAACGTAAACAAGTTTCATGCTTGTCCTTATCAATAATAGGCTATCTTTTAGCCGATGTAAAGAACAGGTATTCCCCCATCCTAACGGCAACATCCCTTATTCTATAATAAAACAAGATTTCTTGCAAAGTGAGATTTTCAAGAAAAATATATGAACTTTTTAAATTTAATTTACAACGTTTTAAAAAAACTGTATATTTAATAAATGGTTAAATTTTTTAAGAAAGGACATGCGTATGAATCAAACAAACAAAGATGTTAATTTATCACTACTACTTTCTACGTTATTCTTAGGCTATGTGATAGTCTATATTGATAAATTATCTGTGGGAATCTCTATCATATCAATCAGTAAAGATATCCCAATGACTGAAAGCCAAAAAGGACTCATCTTAAGTGCTTTTTTTATTGGTTATGCTATTATGCAAATTCCTATGAGTTTTGCGATTAATAAATTTGGAGCAAAAAAAGTACTCATCTGGTCAATCTTTATGATTGGGGTATTCGATTTTATCTTTAGCTTTAGCCAAACAGTCACCATGTTGTTAGCCATTAGGCTCTTAACAGGAATGTTAGCTCATTCTGGCTACCCATCCGCTTCAAGTAAGGAGATTATCGATCATTTCCCAATTGAGCGCAGAACGTTTGCTAAAGGGGTTTTAATCTCTTCTTCTGGTATTGCGGGAGTGATTGGCCCAATCTTACTTTCGCCAATCATTGACAAATATAATTGGAAAATTGCGTACACGCTTTTAACAGTGATTGCTATTATTGCGTCATTTATTATAGCAAAAGGCATTCCAACACCGGCAAAACAACAGAATGACGACCTAAGCGAGCAAGACAAAGAAAAAGTTTCTTTATTAAAAATTTGGAACAACCGAAATATTTGGACGTTATTTGCAGCAGCCTTTTTTGTTAATAGCTTACTTTACGGTATTAACAACTGGCTACCAAGTTTTCTAACAAGTCAACGTGGAATTACATTAACCCAATCAGGATTTGTGAGTTCAGTTGTTGGAGTGTTTGCATTGGTAGGTGCAATTGGTGGGAGTCTAGTCGTTAGTAAATTCTTTGCTGAAAAAGACACACTAGTGATCATGATTATGGCAACACTTGGCTCTGTATTTGTCTTTTTATCTTACTACGTTCACTCACTGATTCTATTTATTTTAGTATTAGGAATCGCAACATTATCAATGACTGTTGCGTTTGTCACACTTATGACCATTCCACTAAAAGTATTTACAGGTAAAAACTTTGCACCAAGTTACTCTACTATCTCAACAGGTGGTATTTTGGGTGGTGCCACTGCTCAAATTATTATCGGTGCTTTAGTGGATAGCTCTGGATCTTATTTATCCGCATTTATTTACTTTCTAGCTCTTGGTATTCTAGCAACTATTTCTTTAATGTTTCTTAAAAAGGGCGCTGAAAATTATTAAACATAAAAAAGACTTAGACATGGTGGGACTGAACCCCTAAAATGAGACAGTAATAAAAACACCTATGCGATTACTTTTTTCCGATAGTCAACTGGAGATAAGTAGTCGTATTTTTGTTGAATTCTTTCTTTATTATAATAGTTGATGAAATTTTGTACAGTTTCAATTACACTAATTGTAGAGCTTCCAAGCTCTGGGTGTAATGAGAACGTTTCAGACTTTAGGATGGAATGAAACGATTCTATTGGAGCATTATCTGCAGGAGTCCCTTTTCGGGACATACTTCTGGTAATGCTCTTTTCTTTTGTTGCGTGATAATAAGCATATGAAGTATACACAGAACCTTGATCCGAATGAAGTATACATTTATCTGGAAGTTTAGGTAATTTATTTAGTGTGTCTAAAACACAAGATATGTCCTGTTTTTCACTTATTGTATGGGTTTGTCAAGTTAAGTGTGTAAGTAATTTTAAATAATAATAGAACGACAATTTGACAATGAGTCGTCCTGTGATAATCTTCGAGGATAAGAGGGCATTTTTAATAAAGCTCTTGTCCCGATAAAAATTCACAGGACGAGAGACTCGTTGTCAAATTATATATATCCAACCTATTTTGATTAGTACCGATTATATTTTTCAACTCGTTTTGAAAAAGAATCATTAACAGTTAATTGATTAAGCACCATAGCCCAATTGTGAACGTGTCCACCTTCCCATTTACTTTGAAGTTCTTTTACTCGAAGATATAGCAGCTTAAGAAGGGCATTCTCATTAGGGAAAGCGCCTTTTTTAGTTACCTTACGGAAACTTGAATGAACACTCTCTACAGCATTTGTTGTGTACATTATTTTTCGAATAGCTGATCCATAATCAAATAGTTGTTCAACATGTTGAAAATTTCTTTTCCAAACATCAACAGCTCCTGGATAAATAGCCCACTTTGTTTGAAAGGTATCAAAAGCTGTTTGAGCAGCTTTTAAAGAAGAAGCGCTGTAAAAAGACTTCATATCCTTACAAACTTCTTTATAACTCTTACTTGGTACATAGCGAAGGGCATTTCTAACTAAATGAACTAAACAACGTTGAACCACAACGCCTGGGAAAATAGCTTTAGCACCATTTTCAAGTCCTGATACGCCGTCCATTGAAATAAATAGAATATCTTCAACTCCACGCTCTTTAATCTCATCAAAAATCTGCATCCATCTGTTTTTTGATTCTGTTTGATTTAACCAAAGGCCTAAAATTTCTTTATTTCCTTTTAAATCATAGCCAAGAATTGTATACACTGCACATTCTTTCACTTCATAATTTTCTCTTAGAGTGACATACATACAATCAACAAACAAGAAGGCATAGCATTTGGCCAGAGGTCTGATTTGCCATTCCTCAAGTTCTGATAATATTTGATCTGTGATATCCGACACCATGTCATGAGAAATAGTAAAGCCATAAATATCTTCAATTGTCGAGGCAATATCTCGTTGACTCATGCCTTTGGCATACATAGAAAGAACTTTACTTTCAATACTTGAAACGTCTTTGCTTCTTTTAGGAATAATTTCTGGTTCAAAAGAAGCATCTCTATCTCTTGGAACCTGAATGTCTAATTCACCGAAACTTGTTTTTAACTTTTTATTTCCATATCCATTCCGTCTGTTTTGAGTTTCTTTTTCTTGTCTTGACTGATTCTCATAACCTAAATGATTATCTAATTCTCCACGTAGCATAGCTTCAAACATCGGTCCAAAAACATCTTTTAAAGCTTCTTGCATATCTTCAACCGATTCTGGTTGATAGATGTCAATAATTGATTGAGCTAACTTCGCTGATTTTTGGTCTCTTTTCTTTTTAGCCACAGCTTCTCACTCCTTTAATCTATTGTAAAAAAAGAAAAACCGCGAAGCAACCCACTACCTAGGATGGTAGGTTACTTACACAGTTTATATTACACTCTCTATTGTATAAGAAAGTATTTCTCCATTAAACAAATCCATAATGCTAGAAAGATAGAGTCTTTTAGGACCATAATCAAGATAAGTGATGTCTGTTGTTAGTTTTTCTAGTGGCTTACTTGAACTAAAGTCTCTATCAATTACATTAGTAGTTTTAAAATAAATAGAACCAGGACGTTTTTCTTTCTTTATTTTCACCTGACAACTCCATCCATATTTTTGCATAATACGCTGAACAACTTTATGATTCACTTTTATCTTTTTACGAAGTAAAAAAGTGATTTTTCGATAACCATAAGTGAACTTGTTTTCTTTACACAGCTGCTCAATCATTTTAATTCGATTATCGGCAACATATTCTTTCTTAGACCAACGATAGTAAGTACTTCTAGCTATCCCAAAATAGTGACATAACCATGTTATAGATAGTTTTCCTTTATAAGAATCAACTAAATTTATGAATACTTCTTTTTCCACATCCTTTCCAACTCCTTGTATTTTTTTAAAACATCAATTTCCTGTTTCAAGTACTTGTTTTCTCTTTCTAGAACTTCTAAAGGTGAAAAGTGTTCATTACCTTTTCCATAAGTATATTGTTTTCCCACACCTTGAGAGAATCGATAAGATTCTCCATTTCTATACCATTTCCACCATGTTTTCACCTGAGTTTTATTCCGAATGTTGAGTTTATTCATAATTTCTGATGTTGTTTTACCTTCAAGTTTCATTTTTATAGCTTCTTCTTTTACTTCTACTGGATAAGCAATCCTTTTAACCATAAAAAATACACCTCCGTTAAATTCATTTTACATGAATTCAACAGGGGTGTTTTTATATTTGTCTCATCTTTTGGGGTCAGTTCCGGTATTATTTACTGTCTAAGTCTTTTCTTCTATTCCTCAGTTGGTTCATCATCACTATATGTCATTAATACTTTCCTTGGCTTACTTCCTTCTGAGGCTCCGACAACACCATGTTCTTCTAATTCATCAATCAATCGTGCGGCTCGGTTATAACCAATCCTAAAACGACGTTGCAAGAGTGATATACTGGCTGTTTGCATCTCAATAATAAGAGCTTTTGCTTCATCGAAATACTCATCCAACTCTTCTGTTGAACTACTGCTAGTTGGTGTGTCTGATGGCATCATATGCTCTTGGTAGTCTGCTTCTTGTTGATTTGTCACAAACTCTACAATGTGCTCGACCTCTTCATCTGATATAAACGCTCCTTGCACACGAATTGGTTTATTTTCACCCATCGGCACAAACAACATGTCGCCTCGTCCAAGTAGTTTTTCAGCACCATTACTGTCAATAATGGTACGTGAATCAATCCCACTCGACACGGCAAATGCAATACGAGATGGCACATTGGCTTTTATAATCCCTGTAATAACATCGACACTTGGTCGTTGTGTGGCTAAAATCATATGAATACCAGCAGCTCGTGCCATTTGCGCCAAACGAATAATCGCATCTTCGACTTCGTTACTTGCTACCATCATCAAATCGGCTAACTCATCAACGATGACCACAACATACGGTAAACTTGATTTATTTTCACCGGTCGATTGGTTATGTTTTTTAACCATATCGTTGTATCCGTTCATGTTACGCACACCAAATCCAGCAAATAATTCGTAGCGTCGCTCCATCTCTTCTACCACTTTTTGCAATGCTTGAGCGGCTTTTCGAGGATTCGTTACAACTGGTGTTAATAGATGTGGGACCCCGTTATAAACATTTAACTCAACCATTTTCGGATCAATCATCATCATTTTCACTTGATGTGGTTTAGCTTTCATCAAAATACTTGAAATGATTGTATTAATGCAGACTGATTTTCCACTTCCCGTTGAACCGGCAATAAGTAAATGCGGCATTTTTGTTAAATCGGCGGTCATCACCTCACCAGAGATACTGCGACCAAGTGGCACTTCTAGCAGCAACTCATCGTGATTGTTTTCTGATTCGACGACATCACGAAACGATACCATACTCGTTGTTTGATTAGGCACCTCAATACCAATTAATGATTTCCCAGGGATTGGGGCTTCCATCCGAATATCTTTTGCCGCTAACGCTAATGCTAAATCATCTGTTAAACCAACGATTTTACTAACCTTTACTCCTACAGCAGGTTGAATCTCAAATTTAGTAACAGATGGCCCAAGGCTAGCGCGAACCACCTTAGCATCGACACCAAAACTATCAAATGTCTGCTCCAATACCTTTACATTTTTTTCAACCAACTTATACTCCGCACTTTGATCGGTCAGTGGGATATCATTTAATAACTCAACTGGAGGTAGTTCATAATCCTCGTTTTCTTCTTCTTCAGGCAGATCAAAAAAGAGTGGTTGTTCTTTTTCGGTCTCCTCTGAGGAATTTTTTTTCTCTTTTTTAGGACGTTCAACTGTTTGTTGGTCACGTTTTTTGTAATGATCTTGATAACTATCAATTTCAAGTGTTAACTGCTCTTTTTCTACCTCTTCATCTTCAATTATCAAATTCTGTTGTTTTTTTTTCTCATGCTCAGATGATTCTCTGACACGATTTTCAGAAACTTTTGGTTGATTTTTCTCATTCAGTTTTTTTTTTTCATCACGCTCTATCTTTTTTTCTTTAAGCGAATGAAGCCAATTGGTACCAAATTCAACTACTTTATCAGCAACTTGTGCTACACCAATATTTGAGATTAACAAGCCCCCTGCAACCATGGTTAATACCGCGACAACATAAGAACCAGCTTTTGACACTAAAAAGTAAGTAACAGTATATAATAGCGCGCCAATCATTCCACCACCAACAGACTGAGTCACACCACTTGCTTTTATGTCGGAAGAAATTTTTTGCCATGTCATTCCTAATATATTTGTGTCACGGCTAATTTGCTTAAACAAGCCAATTTCTAAAAATAATAATAACCCTAAGAAAAAGACCATCAGTCCCACAACTAAACTTTTTCGCTTAAATTTTGGGTCTTTTCCCATTAACATCAATAAGGCCCCATAAATAATTAAATAAAGAGCCATCACTAGATGCAAGTTCCCCACAAAAAAACGGAACACATTAGTCATCAGCATTCCAAGAAAACCTAATCTTAAACCTCCTAAAATACCAAATATAATAAATGATACACCGATTAAGAAATAGGTGGTTCTTTCTTGTTGTTCTTTTTGCTTTTTCGTAGGAGCTTTTTTTGTTTTCTTTTTCGCCATAATCTCTCTCCTTTAATTCATCACTCATATTATACTATACTTGCTAAAGTTTTTCTTCACCTTTTACAAAATAAACAAACATACGTTCACGAACGTTTCATCTCATTTAAAAAAAGTGATTCTTATTAAATCACCAACATATTCTTTTTTATTTTTACTAAATCTTTTAGACTTCCAGTGTATCCAAAAACTATGGCACTTCAAATATATTTAAGATGACCTTTTTAAATTCAACGCATAAAAAATTTAATTATTTTATAAATGAGTATTTCTTTTTTTGAAAATTTGAAGTATATTAGATAAATATTATAAAAAGGAGAGAACAATATGAAAAAGATTAGAAAGTTATCATTAATCCAAAAAATCTGTATCGGTATTGTCGTTGGGGCAATCTTAGGGATGTTGGTACCTTCCTGGACTTGGTTGAAGATATTAGGTGATCTCTTTATTGGATCACTAAAGGCAATTGCGCCACTATTGGTATTTTTCCTAATTATTGAATCATTGTCTAAGCACCAAAAAGGCATTAAAACACATATGAAAACCGTCATTATTTTATACTTAAGCGCAACGTTTATTGCGGCATTAGTGGCTGTATTTGCTTCTGAGTTATTTCCAGTCAAACTAGTCTTACCTAATGTCACGGTGAATCAACAAGCACCAGATGACTTATGGAAAATTCTATCTGATATTATCATTGGCGCTGTTATGAATCCAGTTCAAGCTATTATCGAAGGAAATTATTTGTCATTACTTTTCTGGGGAGCTGTAATTGGAACTTGTATGAGAAGTGCGTCTGAAGCAACCAAACATGTGATTGCAGATATTTCTGAAACAATTTCTAAAGTTGTTCAGCTTATTATTCAACTTGCTCCAATTGGAATTGTCGGATTAGTGTTTAACTCTATTTCAGAAATTGGGATTAAAGGCTTAGCTGAATACGGTAAATTAATTTTACTATTAGTTGGGACAATGTTTTTTGTATCATTTATCATATATCCTCTGATGGTATTTTTACTACTCAAACAAAACCCATACCCACTAACCATGTTTTGTATGAAAGAAAGTGGTATCCCTGCCTTTTTCACTCGTAGCTCTGTCGTTAATATTCCGATTAATATGGAATTATGTGAAAAGTTAGGATTAGATAAAGAATCTTATTCTATTTCTATTCCACTTGGTGCAACAGCTAATAGTGGTGGTGCGGCAATTACTATTTCTATCATGACTTTAGCGACTGCCTACACAATGGGAATGACTGTACCATTTCCTCTTGCCTTCTTATTATGTTTATTAGCTGCCATCTCTTCAACTGGTGTATCAGGTATCGCAGGAGGAAGTTTGTTACTCATCCCTCTTGCTTGTAGCTTATTTAATATTTCTAACGACATTGCCATGCAAGTGGTTGGTATAGGATTCATCATTGGTGTGGTGCAAGATTCAGTTGAAACAGCACTAAACTCAGCAGCTGACTTACTATTTGCAGCAACCGCCGAATTTTATGACAAGAAAAAATCTGGTGAAGCCATTGATTTAAACGAACGTGTCAGAGAAGCCAAAAAATTAGTTTAGGATATTAAGAAACCTCCCTCAAACACTGAGAGAGGTTTTCTTTATTTAAGGCGCTAAAAACAAATAAATAATAATAATCTGTTTTTAACACCTGTTGCCTTTGTATCTCACTTGCTATCTGACTAAAGTAACTACTATTTTACCCATGACGTCTTTCAACAATTTGGGACAGTAGCCTATGGTTGTATAGAGTCTCACCTAACAAATTTTATGTAATGTTCATCTATAAAAAGTTAGCCATGAAAAAAATAAACACGATAGCTACCATTCTTTACCTATTACTTTTAACATGTCTTCACCAATTACTTGCATACCTTCACTATTGGGATGTAAACCATCATAAAGGTATTTTTCAGTCGTTTCCTTATTAATTCGCGAATCATCATATAAATCAATAAATCTCACGTTACCGTTATTCGACACTAATCTAAATTTATTTGTTAATTCTTGAATCTTTTCCGGTGGTCTATTATTAAGGGAAGAATAAATCGGTGACACAACATAAATTTTCGCTTGATCATTCATTTCATTAATGTAATTTAGTATCCTATTTAATGCCCCAAGAGTTGTGCGAGAATCAGGATTATTAATATCCCCATACTCACATTCCATCATAATATCATTAGTTCCCGCAAAAACAACAATTATATCTTTATTTAAAACATTTACTTTTTTGTTTTCAACAATATCATAGTATAGTGACTTAGAATCTTTGTTGTTTTTATAGCTTAGTGTTGAACCAGATACACCATAGCTGGATACATTGTAACCTTTTTTCCGAAACTCTTCCTGATATCCAATGATTTTCCCAGTATCTTTTGATCCATTTTTTATTACATTGCCGTCCAGCCAAGTAATCGAATCGCCAATAAATAAAATTTGTTGTTCGTTAATTTCTTTTAATGTCATTAATTCTGGCGATGGAATGGCATGATTTGATTTGGGCAATATCCCATTCTCTTCATATATCTCAGAAATACTAACTTCTTTGCTAGCTGCCAAACTATCTGAATTGTTATTATTTATTAATAAAACTAAACTAAATACGCTTGTTATTAACAACACGCATAAAATTAAGACGTTCTTCTGAAAATTATTCAATATTATTCATCCTTTATCAATTTCAATCAGTTTAAATTATGTCATAAAACATTCATAAAAACAATGTATTTTATATTCAATAAATTCATATTTTTTTATTTTAGTCTTAGCATTTTCTTACACAAGTTCATAAAACATTCTTATATTTTTAGCGTTCATTTAAGGTTTTAAGACTATGATTAAGACAGTTCAAAGAAAGAAGATGGTATCACAAAAAAACAGAGCCAGAATCTTTTGAGTGTGAGAGACTCATCTGCCTCTCACTCTTTTATACCATGTGGGCGAACGTGGTGTTTTCACTCTAAGAGTCTAGACGTATGTTTGTTCTCTATTTACCGAGGTGTAGGTTCGAATCCTACCGTCCACTTAGTACCAATTAATTAACAATCGAAAGGATGATTTTTATGAAGAAAAAAACACTCATTTTTGCAGCGGTCGCTACTCTCCTCACTGCTCCTATTTGGGCTTTTAAGAAACACCAACGACATTCTCTTAATAAACAGACTGGCTTTTATAGCTAGTCTATTTTTTTAGGAACTCTGAAATGCTAAAACTTTTTTGATTAGCTCCTCTTCTTCTTGTGCACTTAATTTTGTTTCGATGACTTTATTATTAAACCAATCTGGGATAGATTCTGTTTTTATGTTAGACTGGGATACTCTTTTAGGCTTAGTCTGTCTTTTTTCAACTTGTAGTCGCTCAAATTTATTTTTTAAGGTTTTTGGGTTTCTAATATGTCGTGCCCAAAACTCATTGGTTTTCAACCAGTCAATCATCTCTTCAATTTCTATTAACTTAATCCCCATGTCTTCCATCAAACGAACGTCATTTGCCCATTGAGATAAATTCACCTCACTCATCTCTTTAGGAAAATCTTTTGACACATTTTCTTTAAATTGCTTGGCTACATCTAATTGACGATCCGTATAACTTAGAGCACTCTGTTTATTCTTTGTCCTATTCTTTTTAGTATTAGTTGTCTTATTCTCTCTACACTTTTCTATCATAGGGTCATTAACGTTTGTTTGTGAGGGCGCCTCTTTTTGTTGGGTAGGCTCTTCAACTAATCTTATATGCCTCTTGTCAATTTCTTTACTATCATTTTTATAGTGTAACTCAACAGTGATAAACCCTTCTGCTTTTAATTGATTGACCCACTTTGATATGGATGTTTTACTTACGCCATAAAGTGTTGCAAAATAATCATTGCTCGCCCAACAATACCCTTGTTGATGACAAAGTGCTGTGATTTCTCCGTACAATAATTTGGCGTTGGCACTAATCGTTTTAGCAAATCTCACCTTAGCTGGAATAATACAATAGTAGTTTGGTTTATCAGTCATTATTTTTTCTCCACCTATCTTTTTTTATCTCTACACTTATATAAACGATTCTCAATTCAATTCTGTCACCTTATTTTTTAAAATAATGAAATAATCGTTAACCTAACTCACAACAAATAACAGACAATCTTCTTGATTTTTATTAACCAACTATTATTTAACTGTGTTATGATATACTATATGACACAGATTGATTAAGGAGAGATAATGATGGATGTGAACTTACTAATGACATGTATAATTGGTATTGGTGTGATAGCAAGTGTACTATTTACTGGTATCCAACTACTACATGCGAAAAAAAATGACTATAAAAAAATAGTCTCAAATAATATTTTTGTTTGGGTAGAAGAGTACAGAGAATTAATTACTCTATTCCTACTAGAATATAATGGTACAAATGATAAAAATGAGTTAAAAAACATGTTGTTTGATATCAAATTACATAGCTCAAACAATAACCCAGACCAAGTAGACTTAATTAATTTACTAACTCTTGCCATCGATTTTGATGAGTATCATGATAAAATTTCTGATGATATCATCCGCCAAACAGATGTTGTGTTAGATAATACTACTAGACTGTTCGCCTTGGAGTATGGGGTAACAGAACAAGAATTACAGGCTAATCATCAAATGATTTATGGTAGCTATAGTCCACTTACTATTCGCTACATCAAGAAAGAAAAAATAAAAGAGTCTAAAAAGAAAGCTACATCAGATAAATAAGCAAACAATTTAAAAAATGCACTGATATGAATTTAACTATCAGTGTATTTTTTTATAAATGATACTAATTAAGGAGAATAAGAATGAAAAAAGGACTGGCACCAATTTTTAATCAAGACACTAAAGTACTCATTTTAGGAAGTGCCCCTAGTGAGCAGTCATTACAAAAACAGCAATATTATGGAAATAATGGCAATCAATTTTGGAAAATTCTTTTTAGCTACTTTGATGAGCCATTTGAAACAGATTACGACAAAAGAATTGCTCTACTACTAAACAATCATCTGGGATTATGGGATGTCTACCATACGTTTGACCGACAAGGAAGCTTGGATACTGCCATAAAAACAGTCGAGCTAAATGACTTTAGCCAAATTTTGACAGAAGCTGACATCCAATTAATCATCACAAATGGTAAAAAAGCGTACGATGAAATCATAAGCCATCAATTATTTTCTAATATTCCTATCATACCATGCATATCTACTAGTGGCGCTGCAAATGGACAGATGAAAAAACGTCAAAAGCAGTGGTATGAAGCATTAAGGATGATGGAATAAAAAAACTTAAATTTTTTACATAACCTATTCTTTTGATATAGAATAACCCATTATTTTATGATAAAATAACTCAGTTAATTGTTCATGTTTACACAATATCATTAAAGGGGTTTTTTATATGAGAAATATACTTGATTATCAACCATTAAATCTTTACACAAACTACAAGGAATCAGCTGAAAATACACCTAATGTTCCGATTATTTTTGATGAAGTATTACCTGCTTTTGCTAACCTTGGTTTGGAAACAACATATGGCAAAAGTCATGAGGACATCCTAAAAAAAGCGTATCAATTAGCTAGTTTAGGGGTTAAAAAAAGCGATAAAATCATCCTATATAAAAGTCCAACATTTGACACCTATTTGCTAGCTGTAGCTGCTTCATACCTAGGTGCCATTCCTGTCATGGTGTCTTACCATCTTCCTCATGAAACAATTGAAGTTTTTTGCGAAAGATTAGAAAATCCATTCATATTATTTGATGACATGACTGCTAAAAATGTCGAGATTGTGCGAAATTCTTCAGATGATAAAAAGATATCTCTAGACACACTGTTAGCTGCTCCTGCCACACCTGTCGCACAAGTTGAATTAGACAAAAACGACATAGCATACATGACACATACATCTGGCACGACTGGTATTCCAAAATTAATTTGCCACTCTTATTATTCCATGGGATGGCGAACTAAATGGCAACGCGAAATTTTTACTAAAATGACGGAACGACAACTAGTTGCATTCCACATCTCACCTGTTCATTCTCGGTTTAATATTGGGGTATCTTCGTTAATGAGCATGGGATTTCCAATGATGCCACTGGCAAACGCGACACCTGAATCTGTCGAACACATGATTAAAAAACACCAACCTATGGCATTAGAGACGCACCCGAATAATTTTGTCCAATGGGCAAGGCTGGCAAAAGAAAAACCGAAAACATTTGATAGTGTTAAATTTTATCACTCCACATTTGATGCGATAAATAATGCGACGATGTTAGCCTTTTTAAACGCATCACGTGACAATGATCCCATCTTTTTACAAGTTTATGGGCAAAGTGAATGTGGGCCAATGATACTACGTGCCCATACGATAGAGTCTTTAAAACATTCTGACGCTCGTGATATGGGTGTTGGACTGGAAGGCTTAACAAAAGCAAGAATCACCGATGCTAATGGGACACTCTTACCTGTTATGACAGATGGACACATCCAATTTTTATCAAAAGGCCGTGCATTAACTTACTATAAAGAAGATGCTCGTTTTGAAGAAAATGTTTATGGCAAATGGTGGGACAGTGGTGACTACGGCATGATGGATGAGCGTGGGCATTTATTTTTAAAAGATCGCCAAGTCGATTTGATTGAAAACATTGATAGCACTCTTGCACTGGAAGACTATTTATTAGATGCCTTGGATTTCTTGGAAGAAGTCGTGATTGTGCGTGGAAAAGATAACTCTCCTCAACCTGTTTTAGCTGTTGTGCCTGGAAAAGAAATGGATTGGGACGCGTGGTGGATGCAAGTAGCAGACCTACCTCACTTAAATGAACCTATCATCAAATCGTTTGATGAGATACCTCATACTGCCACAATGAAAGTTCAAAGATTATTACTGGAGAGATGGTTGAAGGAAGGATAGGAAGAAGGTGAGTATATGAGTTAAACATATCATATAGAGTCAAAATTTTTCAATTATTTAAAAAAATATATTATAATAAACCTAGTTTTTTAGAAAGAAGGTTTATTTATGACAGAGCAAAAAGTTCAAAAATATTTAAAAATTTTCGTAGTTTTTTTATTCGCAACATTTGCCTTATTTGTGTTTATTGGTAATCTAATGGATTTCGACTCCAACTACGAATTCGTTAAACATGTACTCTCTATGGATACAACATTTCCAGGTAATAAACTGATGTGGCGAGCCATAAACAATAAATCATTGTGGTTGATTGCCTACTGGATTTTAATTCTTATAGAAGGAATAGTCGCTTTCCTAGGGTATGTTTCTGTCTATAAAATGTTAAAAAATATCAATAATTCATTAGAAGAGTTTTCTAATGCCAAAGTTTTTGGTTACTATATGTTTGGGTTAGCTTTAGCTCTTTGGTATGGTGGTTTCGCAATATTAGGGTCTGAATGGTTTGCTATGTGGCAATCAAAAGATTGGAATGGGAAACAAACAGCTATGGATATCACAGAAGTAGCTTTAGCCTTTTTAATATTCTACGCTTTACCTATTTTTAACAACAAAAGTAATACAAATCATGAATAAAAAATGACACTATAATATCAATTAATATTAGTTTTATATGCTAACAAAAAAATACTAAGATTAGAAGGTAAAATCAGACGTCTATGATTTTACCTTCTAATCTATTTTTTTAACAATTTATTACCCCACTGACCCTTCCATTTAAAGTAAATGACATCACTCAATCTTTTTACACGTTTTAAACATTGATATATCAATGTTCTTAAATTAATAAATATCATTGATAATCAAATCAGTATATTTTTATCAAGGTCAAAATCAAGGTCAAAAAAATTGGGCGTGTGAGATGTAAGTTTACATAGATTGAGAGATGAGATATCAGAGAGTGTAATATAAACTGTGTAAGTAACCTACCATCCTAGGTAGTGGGTTGCTTCGCGGTTTTTCTTTTTTTACAATAGATTAAAGGAGTGAGAAGCTGTGGCTAAAAAGAAAAGAGACCAAAAATCAGCGAAGTTAGCTCAATCAATTATTGACATCTATCAACCAGAATCGGTTGAAGATATGCAAGAAGCTTTAAAAGATGTTTTT
The DNA here is from genome assembly GCF_053667615.1 of Vagococcus sp. JNUCC 83. Taxonomy (NCBI): domain Bacteria; kingdom Bacillati; phylum Bacillota; class Bacilli; order Lactobacillales; family Enterococcaceae; genus Vagococcus; species Vagococcus sp. JNUCC 83. Next base: position 978,520 of record NZ_CM132204.1, read on the forward strand.
GGACCGATGTTTGAAGCTATGCTACGTGGAGAATTAGATAATCATTTAGGTTATGAGAATCAGTCAAGACAAGAAAAAGAAACTCAAAACAGACGGAATGGATATGGAAATAAAAAGTTAAAAACAAGTTTCGGTGAATTAGACATTCAGGTTCCAAGAGATAGAGATGCTTCTTTTGAACCAGAAATTATTCCTAAAAGAAGCAAAGACGTTTCAAGTATTGAAAGTAAAGTTCTTTCTATGTATGCCAAAGGCATGAGTCAACGAGATATTGCCTCGACAATTGAAGATATTTATGGCTTTACTATTTCTCATGACATGGTGTCGGATATCACAGATCAAATATTATCAGAACTTGAGGAATGGCAAATCAGACCTCTGGCCAAATGCTATGCCTTCTTGTTTGTTGATTGTATGTATGTCACTCTAAGAGAAAATTATGAAGTGAAAGAATGTGCAGTGTATACAATTCTTGGCTATGATTTAAAAGGAAATAAAGAAATTTTAGGCCTTTGGTTAAATCAAACAGAATCAAAAAACAGATGGATGCAGATTTTTGATGAGATTAAAGAGCGTGGAGTTGAAGATATTCTATTTATTTCAATGGACGGCGTATCAGGACTTGAAAATGGTGCTAAAGCTATTTTCCCAGGCGTTGTGGTTCAACGTTGTTTAGTTCATTTAGTTAGAAATGCCCTTCGCTATGTACCAAGTAAGAGTTATAAAGAAGTTTGTAAGGATATGAAGTCTTTTTACAGCGCTTCTTCTTTAAAAGCTGCTCAAACAGCTTTTGATACCTTTCAAACAAAGTGGGCTATTTATCCAGGAGCTGTTGATGTTTGGAAAAGAAATTTTCAACATGTTGAACAACTATTTGATTATGGATCAGCTATTCGAAAAATAATGTACACAACAAATGCTGTAGAGAGTGTTCATTCAAGTTTCCGTAAGGTAACTAAAAAAGGCGCTTTCCCTAATGAGAATGCCCTTCTTAAGCTGCTATATCTTCGAGTAAAAGAACTTCAAAGTAAATGGGAAGGTGGACACGTTCACAATTGGGCTATGGTGCTTAATCAATTAACTGTTAATGATTCTTTTTCAAAACGAGTTGAAAAATATAATCGGTACTAATCAAAATAGGTTGGATATATATAATTTGACAACGAGTCTCTCGTCCTGTGAATTTTTATCGGGACAAGAGCTTTATTAAAAATGCCCTCTTATCCTCGAAGATTATCACAGGACGACTCATTGTCAAATTGTCGTTCTATTATTATTTAAAATTACTTACACACTTAACTTGGCAAACCCAGATATATCATCTCTTTTTTTAATTATTTTTTATTGCTACTGTTATTTTCTTCATTTTCAAAATTATATTTTTTAGCTTTATCCCACTCTATTTTTAGGTAAATTCTTATTATCTCGATAATTTTATCACTAGCAAGTTGATAATACTCACGGATTTCCTCATAATTCTCTAGTGCGACAATACAATCTTCATATTCTTTATACTTTTCAATCGCTTCAATAACATTATTACCTCCAACGATTTCTTCGAAATCAATATCATCATCGTCATCTTTTTCTTCATTGATATCAATCAATGTATAATCTTCTTTGTCCATGGTTTCTTTTATGTTCTCAGCGTTTATATTTTTATCAGTTACTTCAATTTCTAACAAATCAAGCTGAAACAATCTAAATGCTGCTGCATCTCTAATAACTTCGATTTCTTGATAAGTTTTTGAAAAAGTTAGTTTATTTCTCTTAACATGGCTCTTTAACTCATTCAACCAATCAACTATGTAATCATTTTTGTTGTGATTATCTTTTTGATTATACAAAATAGTTTTGTAATTACTAGGTAAATCAATTAATTTACCCTCTAATTTATCCGTATTATGTTTTTTATCATTTGGCCCAAACTGTAAAATCAATAAACTAATGTATCGATAAACCGTTATCCATTGAACTTCTTCATCATTCTCCGAAAATTCGGTTAAACTTGTAACCAAATTAGTGGTAATATCTTTTACATTACCCATCCAATCTATTATTGCACTAGACCTTATATTTGCATTAATCTCTTTATCTCCAAGTTTCTTTTCAAAATCCATTCTTTTTCTTTGATTTTTATTATTAGATATCACAGTAATTATTGTAGAAATAATAATACCTACTAACGCAAGAATACTAACAATAATAGATACCCAATCACCAGTACTCATCCCTTTACTTCCTTCTTTTACTAATTCTATCGTACCGTCTATCTTCATAAGACTCCTCCTTTTTTAACAAGTTTAATTATACACAAAAAAAACACTCTGTTAAGAGTGTGCAGCATAACCATATTTAAGTGTGTTTTTTATTTGATTTACAAACCTCATGTTTACTGTCGTACCATAAAATATGGTAAACACCATTAGTTAAAAGACCAAAAAGTCTTACCTCACCTTGTAACCTTAGAGAATATATCTCGTCATCAAAAATTTTTAATTCACTTAAACGCTCTTTAGCGACTTTATCTAATTGTTCTACCTCAATAAAATGATTACTAGACTTATTGTCCTTCCCGTAAGTTTGCTGATTTATTTGGGACCACGTCATACCTTCAAAGCTTATAAGTTTATCAAGTATATCTTGATTAAAATTACAACAATTTTTTAAGCTCCATTTATCATGGGCATGGTCAATTCTTTTAAATCGCCATACCGGATTCTTCGATAAATAAGTATTCGCATTTTCTTGTTGCCTAGTTGCTTTTTGATTACTACTACGTTTTTTACCTTGGTTTGTTCTCTTGGTTCTACTCATTACTAAATTAACCCACCATAATATTCTTGCATCAAGTCTTTTTCTATAATATCTGAACTGCTTTCTCCATCAGCTAGCTGTCCCCTTGTTTCTCTCCAAGGTCTTTCTTTATGAGTAAGTTCGCTTAAATAATGTGGAGTCTCTTCTCCATAATCATCCAAGACAACATTAATGGTTTCAATTTGTTCATCAGTAAAACTGCTAGTGTCATAACCTTCGAGAAAATCAGCTTCTACTTTATAAATACCTCTGTGTTCTTTAAATAACTCTGTACATACTGGGCCATTTGCCCACGCTTGAAACTCCTCATCAAATAAAGGTACCCCATCCCATGCTAGAGACCATGCTTGACAATAGTATGTAAGTTTTTGTAATTTCATTGTGGTGAGTTCGCCCTTTTGTTCAATAATATATCTTGCAACATTTAAGACAGTCATCACAAATCCCTCCTAAAATTTCATTCCTATTCGAATACAATATGTACTCTATACAGTACAGTTGTAACATGTTGGTTACTGAATTATCAATACAATTACTTAAACAAGCATTTACTAAAGAAAATTGACTTGAAATATCAATTTTGCTTTTATATTATCTTTTTTATTTTTTAGTTAATTCTTCATGCAATCTATCATAACCAGTTTTAACATCTACTAGAATGTTCATATTAGTCTCTTTAGAACTACCATACTTCTCATTAAATTTTGATAATATTTCAGAATCGTTTAAATCTTTTTTCTCAAATTTTTCAAAAATCTCATTTTTCACATCATGATAATAACTAATTATGTAATCATCACTATACAATCCGTTGATTTTTTGACTGATGACAACAAAATAAATATTTGGAATTTTTTTTTCTTTTTCACCTAGCAACGTTTTTTTTACTTCCTCAATGAAGTCTTTATTTAAACCGCTTAGTTCTTCGATTAATTCACCGTCTAATTTATTCAATTCATCCATTAACTTTTCATCATTAAATATTTCAAGATTAACAAAAGCACTTCTAGGATTAAAATATTTTATAATAAACGAATCATCTATATTTTTAAACAAATAAAAAAATGATTTCATGTCATAAGGATTTTTTCCTAATGTAGAAATATTCAAAACAGATAAATCTGCTGCATTATCAGTCTTAATTTTAGTTACCTTTAAAGGTACTGCATAGTCTTTTTCATATTCATATATTTCGATATTAGTTATTGAATTTAAATAATGATTCTTGTTCTCGACTCTCATTTCGATGAAAGGCTTCATTGAAAAACCTGTATGAACTATATCTCCATCTTTTTTTATTTCATCGTTGTCTATAATTTTTTTTACTTCACTAGGTGGAAATGACACTTCTAAATTTTTTTTATTAATTTTAAGTAATTCTGGTGGTGTGACAAGAACTTCATAATCTTGTGGTAATCTAACTTTTCCGATAAATGGAAATATTTCTTGGATATTGATTATTCCGAATAGAAATAATAAAATTATTGTTACATTTTTTAAATATTTCATTATTATTTTGCTTATTTTCTTTTTTTCTCTTCTGATGGAAAACTCTAGATTTTTAAATTTTTCATCTTTAATCATCTTTTCGTGAAAAAGATTTGCTTCATCTCTAGAATCAAATTTTGTTTTTATCTCCACGTTGTTTCCTTCGTTTTTCCCTTCGATTAAATAAATATATTTTTTATTACATATTTTCTTTAGCCCATCCTTGTCACTCATTTAATATTTCTCCTAACCCAATTCATTTAATGTACATTATACACAATAAATGACATTTGATTTAAAATATTTTTGTGCAAAATAAAACTGTGGAGTCGTATATTACGATAATTAAGAGAGCGCAAAATTACGCCACCAAATCATTTTAACCTGTCGTAACAATCCGTTCCGTCATCCTATAATCTAATTCAGCTTGCCAAAACCTTACCTATAACTTGGATTAGATATGCTTAAATCATATCGCCCTTGTGACCGATAAAGATGTCAGTTGCAAAAACAACCTGTTTCTTGTAATTCAATTGCATTGATACGAAAAAGCGCACAAACCCATAAAATTAATAGGCTTATACGCTCTCTTTTCGTATTTATCTCATTTTAATTCGATATAGTCATTTATCAACATAAAAATGACTATTGACCTATCATTTTTAAGAAAAACTCATTCAACGGTTCCCAAGCGTTATCATTCTTATCTAGTGAACTTTGTGCCTGTTTTTCTAAGTTATCGATACTTTCCTCGATGTACTGATTTAACACATCAATTTTATCAACCAAATCCAACTCGTTAACTGATTTTTTCTTCTCTAACAAATCATAAACAATTGGCTTTAAGTCATCTCTTAATTGGTCATCAACAAGTTTCTCAAACTCCATTGGTGGGTTGCTATTGTATTCTAGTACCCAATTAGCTACCAAAATTGGACGTAACACGTAAAAGTATTTCTTAGCTTTTACTTTGTCGTTCTTTAAGTATTCTCGATAATTCGTTTTTGTCATATTCAAATAATGATAAAGTAATTTCTTGTCTGAAAAATATATCTGTAATAGCTCTCTTAATTCGTCAGCTTCAGACGTTTCATGATAAACGATTGGAGACGAACACCACTCAAATAGAGTTGGATTTGATTTATATAGCAATCTTAAAGCCTTTTGAATATCCCAACCATTAATATCTAAAGTATCATCTAGTTGCCATTCTATGACATCTCTTAGCCCTTCTAGCTTCAAATAATCATCCTTATTTCTGATATAAATAAATCTAACGTCATAATCACTATCTTGTGACTCAAATCCCCATGCTCTACTACCTGACTCAACTGCTAGAATAACTTTGACGTTTTCTCTTTCTTCAACTTCTTTAATTTTCTGTTTGATTATTTTATTCATATAATCTACCTCGCTTATTCTCCTAACTTTGCTTTTTCCCATTCATTTTTAAAATATTCTCTTAACAAATTAGTTAATTTTTCAAGCCTTTGATAATTTTCTTGGTTTAATTGAACTATCAATTTCTCATATTCAGAAAATATAGTAATGTTTTCTAAATCACTTCTCTTAAAAGTATCTAAAGAAGATATTTCGTTAATAAACTTCTTACCAACACTTATACTACTCATCACTTCGTCTACAACCTTATTATTCTCATCATTATCACTAAACTGTAATCTTATCAATGTGCTTTTTAAGATTAACTTCTCCATCAATTCATTTTGAATAATTTTCCTTCTGCCTATGTCATTCTTAATTGACATCGTCAATGGATCTAGCTCAAACATCTCCTTATTATCCTTGTTTTCTAATGATTTTTGATAATAATTCTTTTCTAAAAAAATCGCTGCATGTATTTCTGTAAATAAATTGGTTGAATCCGTAATATACTCCGATGTCAGCTTTTTTGTATCATCTATCCATTTTATCCTAGATTTAGAAATGAGATCTGCATTTATTTTTTTCTGTTCCCATTCTTTTTGAAACTTTAGATTTTCATCGGATATCTCTTTTTTTAATTGCCTATTTAGCGTTTCTACTTCTTTGTAAATTTGTCTATCTGCTCCCTCAATTGCTGATTTTATATCAGATTCAGTTAAATCTTTATTTCTCCCTATTCTCGCAGTAATCACTGCTCCAAAAAAACCAATCAAAGCTCCTATCATTGTAAATATTCCCTCAGACATTTATACCCACTCCTTGCAACTCATATAATTAAGATTATACCAAAAAAGCCCCCTAATTAAAGTGAGCTTTCAAATATTAAGTATTCTAGATACTATTTTAACTAAGTCAATTATTTCGACCTAGTTAAGATGGCCGAAATTTCGGCTAACTAACAGAATATCAAATAGTAACCTTATTTAACCAGGTAAGAAATACTAACCACGTTCTAGATAAACCGATATTTTCAGTGTAGTTAATATTACTGGTAACAAGAGATGACACTATTTACAACTACTTATTCAATCAGCGGAAAATTCAGCTTATCTTAATATAGGACTACCAAGCTTTATATTAATGCTTTCAGACATTAATATTATTAGAAATGTATGTCACCAGTCTTATTATACAGAACTTTGGTGTTCCATTTTATTTTTGTTATAATTAGGAAAATCAAAAATTAAAGAGGTAGATTTATGATAAGAGAATTTAAACAAACTGATTTAAATGAAGTTATGCAACTATGGATGGACACTAATATACAAAGTCATAATTTTATATCTAAAAAATATTGGATTGAGAACTATGAAAATGTAAAAGAATTATTACCACAATCAGATTTATATGTGTTTCAAGATGTTGAATCTAATAGGATAGAAGGATTTATTGGTTTAACAAATAATTATATTGCAGGTATATTTGTAAGAGCTGATATGCAATCCAAAGGTATAGGAAAACAGTTAATAGATTATATAAAACAATTTAAATCTGAATTATCTTTAAGTGTATTTCAAAAAAATAAACAAGCAGTTTCTTTTTACCAAAGAGAAGAATTTATAATTCAATCAGAAAATATTGATGAGCATACCAATGAAAATGAATTAATTATGACTTGGAAACAGTAAGATGAATTCAGTTGATTGGTCAGTCATTTTTAAACAACCAATAATTTAACGAACTCAAAATCGACTTGGTTATTTTGCTATTCATCTCTTAGCCAATAAAGACTAACAGTTAGCAAGCACAACTCTGTGCTGACTTATTAAAGTGTTACTCAAAAATGAGTAACAGATAGGCAGTTGAGTATAAGCTAGTACTTGTGACTAATTATACCCTGTTTGTAGGGTAGCATAATTTTGTGCAGCCCCCTCATTATTAAGAATACCTAACAATACAACAGACAATTTTACCCAACGCAAAAAAATTAAGAGTTCATAAAGCAACACTCCCCTTAGTCATAACGCAAAATTGTGTTGAGCTTCCCCTCTTGGTTAATTGATTTTAAAACTAACCAATTATATAATGAACACATAAATGCAGTGGCTTGGGTCCGAATTGCCCAACTAGGCATAATGAAATGTATGCGCCCTGCTCCATTGATAAGCATTAGTTACCTTCATCACTAGTTTAGTGGTGATTTTTTGTTTTCACTAGATTTAAAATAGACTTATAAGATTGCATAAATCTATTCACTTACTCTTTTATCATTCCTTCAGTATCTGCCCACAGATAAATTTTTATTCTGTAAGCGGGAAGTAATAGGGTATCTATGATAAAAGTATACCTTCGGTTATTCTTAAATTACTTAAGAAAGATTGGAGGTATTTTCAATGCCAGAAAAACAAGATATTGTTCCAGTTACATTTGATTCAAAGTTTAAACAAAAAAATGATGGACCGCAATCAACTACCAACGTTACTAAACCAAAGGTTACGATTAGGGTCAAACGAGATCAGATGGATATCACCATCTACAATGGTTGTAATAATTATATTTTAAATGCTGCACTAGGAGTGTTGAACTCTCATGCTAATTAATTATTCAACTGTAAAGAATATTTATGTGGTTTGTGGAAAAACAGATATGAGACGTGGTATAGATGGATTAGCTTCTATTGTTTTAAATCAATTTGATTTAGATGTCTATTCTGATTCACTCTTTTTATTTTGCGGAAATAGTCTCAATCGCTTTAAAGCTTTATATTGGGATGGTGATGGTTTTATATTACTCTATAAACGTTTTGAAAATGGTAAACTGCAATGGCCCAGAAAAGAATCTGAACTAAGATTATTAACTAAACAACAACTTCGTTGGTTGTTAGAAGGTTTACAAATTGATCAAAGCAAAAAGATAGCTCCAGCTATTCCAGGTTACCTCAGCTAAATAAGTATCTAAAATGATAAAAATCTGTCATTTTAGATGCTTATTTGTTTTAAAAAATGTACAATGAAAGAAACTAAGAGAATATAATGATTTGAGGTGATTTCTTTGTCTGAGTTAGAAGAAAAACTTTTAAAACAAGTTGAAGCATTATCTAATGAATTGTCACTATTAAGAGAGCAAAATGAATTCCTAATGAAAAAACTATTTGGTCGTTCGTCTGAGAGAAATACGGATGATAAAAATCAAATAGATTTATTTGATGATGACTCGTCTTTTAATCTAGCAGAGACAACTGAAGAAAAAACCGTCTTTGAGGAAATTAAGTATAAACGAAAAAAGAAAAAAGGTTATAAAGCTGAACTAACAAAGGATTTACCCATAAAAGAGATACATTGTGACCTTCAGGGTCACGAGTGTACCTGTGATTGGTGTTGTACCTCTTTAAAGCACATAGGTAAAACTAAAATAAGAGAAGAAGTCGTTTTTGTTCCTGCAAAGATGTATAAAGAAGTTTACTATCAACACGCTTATGAGTGTCCCACTTGTAAAAAAGATGGTGTTGATACGATAAAGAAAGCAAGCGTACCTAAACAACCGATAACATATAGTTTAGCTTCTCCGTCTGTATTAGCCCAATTGATTCATCAAAAAATTGAAATGAGTTTACCTTTTTATCGTCAAGAAAAAGAATGGGAAGCCTACGAATTACGTGTTCCACGTCGAACACAGGCTAATTGGTTCATTACCTCTTGTGAGAAGTGGTTGACTCCCATTTGGAATGAGTTAAAGAGACAACTTGTAAAAGAGAAATTCATTCATGCAGATGAAACTCATTACAATGTTTTATCTAGCGATAAACAAAAATCGTACTTTTGGCTATTTCGAACGATTGAACAAACTGAACACCCTATTATCTTGTATCATCATGAACTTAGTCGTAAAAGTAGCGTGGCCAAAAATTTTCTACATGATTTTTCAGGCTATCTTCATTGTGATGGCTATAATGCTTATAGATCTGTAGATAATGTGGTACTTGTGAATTGTTGGGCTCATGTGAGAAGAAAATTTTTTGAAGCAAAAGATTCATCTTCAAAAGAGACTCCCGCTAAGCAAGGCGCTGCTTACTGCGACAAGCTCTTTCAGATTGAAAAAGAGATAAGAGAATTAAATGATGCAGAAAAATATCAATTACGACTAGCTAAAAGCCAACCAATTATTGATGACTTTTGGCAATGGATTGACTCTTTTGTCACTTTACCTGGATCAAAACTAGGCAAAGCAGTTAACTACGCTCTTAACATGAAAGAAGGTTTGATGGCTTTTATGAGGGACGGTCGTTGTGCGCTATCCAATAATTTAGCAGAGCGAAGTATTCGACCTATGACTATAGGGAGGAAGAACTGGCTATTTTCAGCTAGCGAGAGCGGAGCAGTAGCTAATGGTGTTGCATACAGTATCGTTGAAACAGCTAAAGCCAACGGCTTGGTTCCAACTAAATATTTACAGTATCTGTTTAAACAACTTCCAAATATCGAAGATATATCAGACTCTGACATACTGGAAGCTTATTTACCATGGTCAGATCAAGTACAACTTAATTGTCGATAGAAATAGGGATCCACTTGTCATAGCATGACACAGCGAATCCCTATTTGGCATATACTCTATTACTTCCCGCTTACGTCTTAAAATAGAAAAATCCCATGAAATCAGTTTACTAAAACACTGATTTCATGGGATTTCTGTTTTGTTAATTTAGTGATTTTCATTTAAAAACTTACTTTTGGGTCAGCCTCAATCAAAGAACAAAAGTTCAATCGTAGTTAGATACGGAGTTAAATCAAAATAGCATGGGCGTGCAAATTTTTGGCAGAATTTTAAAATTATACTTTATTGCATTTTATACTTGATTATAACTTTATCAGAATTAATTTCATATTCAATAAGCTTTTTTTCATTTAGTAATTTTACTATAGCCAAAAAGTCCACTGAAAGGGTTCTTTGTCCCTTACGATTGGCAATTAGAGATACAATTTTTTCGGCTTCTTTCTTATTGAATCTCAACTCATTCAACATCCTGCTAACTTCATTTTCAAATTTACTGACTGTGATTGGAATATCTAAAGCTTTCAAGTAATTAACTATTAAATCTATTGAATAATCTTTTCCTGCTCTACTATCATTTAATAATAATGAGATACCTTCTCTCTGCTTCTCAACATTATCAATCTTTTTCAGTATTTTAATGACTTCATCAGTATTCCAACCTAGCATCTCAGAATAAACTTCATTTTTCTTTTCTTCAAATAGATATAAAAGTACTTCCGAATCGCATAATAAAATATTGTCGAAAGAGTACTCAACTTTATCATGTTTAAACAAGATAACAAGTTTTTCTTTTGAGGTAATATGCTCAATGCTTTCTAACCGATCATCATACAGTACAATATATCTTTCAAACATTTCGATTTGAATTGCATCATTTTTGAGAATTCCAATGTAAATTTTTGATTCAAGTTCTTCATTCTGGTTAAATAAGTTTTGATCTTTGTACAATAGTTCAAAATCAAACTCTTCATTTCCTAAAATACTATCAATCAGCTCAAATTGTGTCTCACCTTCTTCGATAAGCGATTCATAAACAAAAAGAATATTTTTATATGAATGTTCGTATAATTTAACATGCTTGGAAATCCTATTGACTTTATCAAAACTTAATTCCAAATCTTCTAATGACGGGAAAATAACTGGATTAAATGAAATAATAAATTGAATAACATTTTCAAATTCTCCCTCATCACAGCTTCTAAGCCATTTAAACAAAAAATCCTCATCCCATTTGTTTGATAGATTTAGGAGCTCTCCATTTCCTTTGATAAATTCTCTTAGTTTAATACTATTTTGTATGAGGTATTCTATATATACTTCATATTTCTTTATAGATTTTGACTCAAGTTTTCGACGAATAAATGTAATGTTTTCGTATGAAAATTCATAATAGTTATGTTCATAAATAAACATTAAGAAATCTGAATCATTGATAGTTGAAAGTTCTTTCACTTTAATCTCATCAACCAACTTATAAGCTCTTTTTACTATATCAGAACTTTCATCATCAAAAATTGGAATGAAGCTGCCAATATCATTGTTGAGAGTAGTTAGCCATTCACGATTATCAAAATTTTCATTTCTAAAAATTAACCCTTCATATTTCTTTAGAATAGGATTGAGTAAACTTCTATACCCTATTTTAACTTTATTTAATATATAGCTAAGCGTTAATGGTGTCGACAAATTAGCTATGCTTTGCTCTATCAATACTAGGTAAAAAAATTCTTTGAATTCAGTACCTGTAAGAGGAACAGTATTTTTTATTGAAATTTGTTTTAATATACCTTCAATAGTAATATTATTAATGCTTTCAAAATTATCGTTCAGCCAATTTATTAATTTTAGTAAGGCTTTCTTATTATTTAATTCAGTAACATTTTTTAAAATAAAATCGAGTTTATCCATTCCATTTTCGAAATTAAAATCCAAAAAAGTTTGCAAAAAGATTGGATGATTAACTGCATTTATTTTTAACTGAGTGGTTTTATCAGAAAGCAAGTCTTTAGTATATATCCATTCAAGAATAAACACGTTCAAACCATTAGACTCAACAATTTTTTCTAACTTCATTTTTGAGAGTATCGTATTAAAATCATAAAGTACTAAAGTAAAAAAATTCGTTTGAGCATCGTATAGGTTAAAACTTTTAATAAACATTGCATCGTTAACTTCAAGGTAATTACTGGAGATATACATATTATAGTCATTTGCATCTAATATACCTTCACGTATCCCCAGTTGAATATAATCAATATCCAAGAATTCTTTGATTGAGAAGTTTGGTCTATTAGGATTCGATACTCTATCATTTTCAACATCTTTGATAATTCTTAAAATGAGATTATTATTCTCCTGATAGTATGAAGAAATAATTTCTGAAACACTTTTGTAGGTTGATGGGGATTTACTTCCTCTTTGTTTCCTATATTCCTTCGCAGAGAAAAGATATTCCATTTGAAGCTCAGATAAATAATCTAATATTTCATACAAATATAGATTGTTAGAGTAGTGACTATTGTATATAATTCTATCTGAATTATTATCCTTGACGGCAGTATAGTTAGGTTCATCCTTAATCATATTCCAGACATTTAAAATTGCTTGAACAGAAATGTTCATATTGTTTTTTTGTGTATTTATATACAGTAATACACGTGAAATAAATTCATCTTTTCGATTGTTTTCAAGCAACTCATACTCTTCATTTATATCATATAGCCTCGCTATAGACTCTAAATCTGAAAATATCTCATGAATCAAATCATAAAAATTGTAGAATCTACTTTTAAGAATGGCATAATAAAACAGCTTTAAATCTTGAAAACCTTCTTTTTCATGGTGCATATCTTTCATAATCTGATAGTCATTGACAACATCAATTAAGATACGAGGTGAGTTTATATACTGAGAAATCATAAATAAATCTTCATCCACCATGTTGTTGCCATCAAGAATATGTGGGAAATGATTTTTTATAAATTCGTAACTATTTTGATTGTCCATTACTGGGGTAACGTTTACTACAAAATCAAAAAATTTAGTTACTCTACTTTTAAAATCCGATTGATATACTTTTCTAATGTTTACTTCATCGTTCCTAGAGTACTCAGAGAATAGACTGTTTCCTACAGCATAGATAAACTTATATGAATTTTCTTCATCATTTCCATTGAGCAAATTATTTACTTCACGCAGCTGCTGAAATATTTTTAGATTCTCATACCTATCAATATCTTCAATGATCAATAATAAATTCTTTTTTTCTCTTTTTAACAAATATATCAAATACTCTAAATAATCAAACTCTTCACTTGCTATGATTTCTGTAGATTTTGCTAGTTCTGCATCTATTGTCGAAGCAATATTGAATTTATTCACTTTAAAACCTGATAATAGTCTAGGGTATAAATACATTACAAAAAGAACGGAAATTACAATCAAGCTAAAATATTTTAGTATCCTAAAAAGTTCAATTGGAATGCCCAACAAAAGTATGTTCTTTAAAAATGGTATTTGAGAGATTAAATCCCTATTTGTAAAAAAAACAACCAGTATAGAAAAAAGAAATCCTAAAATAGCTCCGAATGTTTTCAAGTTCAAATGTAAACCATTAAACTTCAGGATATTATATTCTAAGTCTTTTTTTGGATTTTGGACAATCTGTTTAATTATATTTTTCAAAAGAACTAAACTATCTGTTACATCATCCTCTAGAGTAAGTAGTGAGACATTGATAATGTCATACTCGTTTTTTTTAATTTCATTTTCTACATATGTTCCAATTATTGTACTCTTTCCAGTGCCATAGTCTCCGATAACACCAATATTATTAATTCCATTCTCATCTTTAAAACAAAAATCTAACGCTTTTTTGTATGTGTTATAATTTTTTATGTCTGCCTTTTTCTCTTTAGGTTTCAATGAAAAAAATTGCATTTTCTCACTCCTTTTTAGTTTTTATCCTCTATGAGAAGCATATTTTCTGTTTGGCTTTACCTATAAATTTTTACTTATTAAATTATGTAAATAATTGTCTAGCTTTTTTATCTCTTTGTTATTAGAATAATCATCATACAAATCAAAAACTTTTGAAAAACCACTCCTGAGACTTATACTTATTCCAATATCATTTTGGGGATAAAATCTAAAATTAGGACTTATAAAATAGCCATATTGTTCCAATTCATCAGCATTTAGTGATGAAATCGTCTCAATTAAAGATGTTCTATACTGAATATATTCTATAAATTGTTCCTTTTGGGATATCCAAAGTATTCTCTTTAGATTAAAAATATTGACTATCCATGTGTCTTTATATTCTGTATCTAAAAATTCTTGAGGTGACTCTGATAGGTTTAAATAATCATCTAGAGTTACTACCACCTTGAGAACTCTAATTTTGGAAGTATCAGGTATATCTATTTTTTTCTTCCTTGATTTCTTATCTTCTGAATCATAATAAATAACCGATTTATTGTTAACAATATTTTTTTTTACTCGGTCACATTGCTTACAAGCATGTTTTATTATTTTATTAAAATGTCTATTTAACCTATTAACAGCCTTCTCTTTATTTCTATATACTTCCTTGAAATCTTGTGCTTTACATTCAACAGCTAAAACTATGTCTCCACATCTAACAAAAATATCCTGTTCATTTCCTTGATCATCAAAATATTTTTTGAAGACAGACTCTTCTCCGAAAAAATCTGCCAAAATCTCTTCTAAGTGATCTTCCAAAATATCTCCCTTGACATTATTTGACTTTTCATTTTCTATTAAATGTCTCAATATATTTTCAAAAATGAATTGGCTTTGAGGTATAAAATAACCGTTTTCAAATGCTATTCCAATTTTTCCTTTAAAAATCTTAGGAATATCTGTTGGGTAAACTTTATCCGGATTTATTTCTGAACTATCAATAAATAAACCTGAAAGAATTTCAATAGGCGGGTTGCCACTAAAAATATTATTCATCTGTTCTCTATCTACCCAATCGTTAGTTAAATCTACTATTTCTCCATTAGAATTCTGTCTAGTGTCCGAAGTGAAAAATAATAATAGTTTACTGATATCGTAGATTGAAAAACCATATATTTTTTTTGATAATTCTTCAAAAATAGAGAACATTTCCAGGTAATCACCAGCTGATATTGATGGATAATGAAAATGAAAATTTAAAAACGTAGAAAAAAACTTCCCATCAGAATCTAACATCTGCTGTGTTTGTTGGTTAATATATAATTCATGAAACTTCATAACAAACATTCTAAACACCAAGATTTCATCGCTAAGCCCCTTATTATGCAAAAAAAATGTAAACTTCTTTTTTTTGAAAGAATACGCCATGAACAGCAAAGCTAGATTAGTTGTTAATTTTAATGAAAGATACACATCTTCAGAGTTCATCTTTTTTTGAAAAATAAGTTGATTGAAAATTATTGATCTTTTGTCTATCGGAATGTTCAAATAATATATTTTAGATATTTGTAAAAGATTTTCAATAGTTTCGCACTCTGTTATACGCTCTTTAATAGATTTTCTCATTAGTAAAATACTTCCCTTTTATTTATATTTATACTCTAAGCTTAACAAAAATCACTAAATATTCAAGATAATGGTTATTCTTCAAAATTATGATAGAGCATCTCAAATTAATTATTTCTTCAGATGTAATCATGCTTCCACTCCATCATAGTGATTTTACACACATAGTTTCAATTATAAACGAATACTACTATCCTTGCTAGATGGCTTTATCTCTTTTTTACTACGCCGATTGTAAAATTAAGCTAGACAAATGAAAAATCATTTGTGATACACTCAAATTGTAATTCCGACAAAAGAAAACAAGGAGAGTGCTCACAAATGACCTATACACATCTTACTACAGATGAACTCGTTTTAATAGAATCTTATTATCATATACATAAAAAAGGAATAATTGTTGCTAAGTTATTAAAACGATCAAAACAGACTATTTATAATGTTTACAAAGCTTTTGATGACGGGTTATCTGCACTAGATTACTATAAAAGATATAAAAACAATAAAAAGAAGTGTGGTAGACGTCCTATTTCTTTACCTGATGATGAAACAGAATATATTCAAAAGAAAGTGGTTCAAGGGTGGACTCCAGATGTCATTATTGGTCGTGCGGAGTTTCCTATTTCATGCTCTGTTAGAACTCTTTATAGATTATTTAAACAGGGAACATTTGACGTGTCATCGTTACCTATGAAGGGAAAAAGAAAATCAAATGGTCATAAAGAAAAAAGAGGAAAACAAGCCTTTAAACGAACTATCCATCACATTTGATTGTGGAAAAGAGTTTTCTAACTGGAAATCAGTTAGTAACTTGAATGATATTGATATCTATTTTGCTGATCCAGGGACACCGTCACAACGAGGTTTAAACGAAAATTCTAATGGATTATTACGTAAAGATGGATTACTGAAACATATGGATTTCAACAGCGTTGATGAATCTTTTATTCAATCAATTGCATCAAAAAGAAATAAGATTCCGAGAAAATCGGGTTTGTCAAGTTAAGTGTGTAAGTAATTTTAAATAATAATAGAACGACAATTTGACAATGAGTCGTCCTGTGATAATCTTCGAGGATAAGAGGGCATTTTTAATAAAGCTCTTGTCCCGATAAAAATTCACAGGACGAGAGACTCGTTGTCAAATTATATATATCCAACCTATTTTGATTAGTACCGATTATATTTTTCAACTCGTTTTGAAAAAGAATCATTAACAGTTAATTGATTAAGCACCATAGCCCAATTGTGAACGTGTCCACCTTCCCATTTACTTTGAAGTTCTTTTACTCGAAGATATAGCAGCTTAAGAAGGGCATTCTCATTAGGGAAAGCGCCTTTTTTAGTTACCTTACGGAAACTTGAATGAACACTCTCTACAGCATTTGTTGTGTACATTATTTTTCGAATAGCTGATCCATAATCAAATAGTTGTTCAACATGTTGAAAATTTCTTTTCCAAACATCAACAGCTCCTGGATAAATAGCCCACTTTGTTTGAAAGGTATCAAAAGCTGTTTGAGCAGCTTTTAAAGAAGAAGCGCTGTAAAAAGACTTCATATCCTTACAAACTTCTTTATAACTCTTACTTGGTACATAGCGAAGGGCATTTCTAACTAAATGAACTAAACAACGTTGAACCACAACGCCTGGGAAAATAGCTTTAGCACCATTTTCAAGTCCTGATACGCCGTCCATTGAAATAAATAGAATATCTTCAACCGATTCTGGTTGATAGATGTCAATAATTGATTGAGCTAACTTCGCTGATTTTTGGTCTCTTTTCTTTTTTGCCACAGCTTCTCACTCCTTTAATCTATTGTAAAAAAAGAAAAACCGCGAAGCAACCCACTACCTAGGATGGTAGGTTACTTACACAGTTTATATTACACTCTCAAAAATACAGACCTTTTCACAGACCCCACACTTTTCAGACAAAATAAAAAGGCTAGGAACACCGTTATATCAATGTTCCTAGCACTTATTATTAATCTATCCCACAGACCCTTCCATCTCATATGAAATCAGTCTATTTAATTCAACGGCATATTCCATTGGCAATTCCTTCGTAAATGGTTCCACAAATCCCATCACAATCATCTCTGTCGCTTCTTCTTCTGACAGGCCACGGCTCATCAAGTAGTAAAGTTGTTCTTCAGAGATTTTTGATACTTTGGCTTCATGCTCCAATGCCACATGACTATTGTGGATTTCGTTAAATGGAATCGTATCACTTTTTGATAACTCATCCATAATAATCGTATCACACTCAATATGTGAAATTGATCCTTCACTTTGTTTAGAGAAGGTAACTTGTCCACGATAATTCACTTCTCCGCCATCTTTGGCGATTGATTTAGAAACAATCGAGCTTGATGTGTTTGGTGCGTTGTGAATCATTTTTGCTCCAGTATCTTGAATTTGATTGGCTCCAGCAAACGCAACAGATAACATGGTTCCACGCGCGCCTTCTCCTTCAAGGTAAACACTTGGGTATTTCATTGTTGTTTTAGCCCCTAAGTTTCCATCAATCCATTCCACTGTCGCACCTTGATCTGCACGAGCACGTTTTGTTACTAAGTTGTACACGTTGTCAGACCAGTTTTGGATAGTTGTGTAACGGCAATACGCATCTTTTAAGGTAAAGATTTCCACAATCGCCGCATGCAAACTATTGCTTGAATAAGTTGGTGCGGTACATCCTTCAACGTAATGCACGCTTGCGCCTTCATCAACAATGATCAACGTACGCTCAAACTGTCCAGTATTTTCAGCGTTAATACGGAAGTAAGTTTGTAATGGCACATCTACTCGCACGCCTTTTGGTACATAGATAAATGTTCCACCAGACCATACTGCTGAGTTTAATGCCGCTAATTTATTATCAGTTGGTGGCACTAAAGAGGCAAAATATTGTTTAAATAAATCTGGGTACTCTTTCAATGCGGTATCAGTATCAGTAAAGACGATTCCCAATTTTTGGAATTCTTCTTTCATGTTATGATACACCACTTCTGATTCATACTGCGCACTTGCTCCAGCTAGGTATTTTCGTTCTGCTTCTGGGATCCCAATGCGTTCAAAGGTTTCTTTGATTTTATCTGGCACTTCATCCCAATCACGGGCTGGTTTATCACTTGGTTTTTGATAATAATTAATCCTATCAAAGTCCATGTCGGATAAATCTGGTCCCCATGTTTGCATTGGCATCTTGTGGAATGCTTCCAGTGATTTCAAACGAAACTCTAACATCCATTCTGGTTCTTCTTTTTTAGCCGAAATGGCACGGACAATGTCTTCCGTTAATCCTTCACCTGTTGTATAGATCGGTTGCACATCGTCGTGAAAACCAAATTTATACTCTTCTAATTGTGGTACCTCACTCACTTGGGTCACACTCCTTATTCTTCACTATGTAGTTCTTCGGTTACAACCGTTTGATTTTCTTCAATAATCCCTCGCTCTAATGCTTTCCACGCTAACGTCGCACATTTTATCCTAGCAGGAAATTTTGCCACGCCACCTAACATCTGAGCATCTTTCAAGACTTTTTTCTTCTCGCCAATGTTCTCACCTTGCACCAACTCTAAAAAGTCCGCAATGATTTCAATGGCTTCTTTTTCCGTTTTTCCTTTTACCGCGTCTGTCATCATACTGGCACTTGCCATACTGATTGAACAGCCATGTCCGTCAAAGGCGATATCATCAATTACCCCATCTTTGATCACCAGTTGTAATTGAATCACATCCCCACAGGTTGGGTTATTCAACTCAATTTGACTCGTTGCTTGATCCAATATCCCTTTGTTGTGAGGATGATTGGTATGATCTAAAATCACTTGTCGATAAAGATTATCTAATCTAGATAAAGCCATTTGAGAAAAACTCCTTTGCTGCGATGATTGATTCGACTAATGAATCGGCATCTTCTTTTGTATTGTAAAAATAAAAACTTGCTCTTGCTGTTGAATGAATAGCCAAATAGCGAAGTAATGGCTGAGCACAATGATGTCCCGCTCGAATCGCCACGCCTTGCATGTCTAGTGCGGTTGCCAAATCATGCGGATGCACACCTTTAATGTTAAAGGCAATCACACCAGTATGTTTACTCGCATCTCTTGGCCCATATAACTCAAACCCATCAATCGCTAGTAATTTTGGCAACACATACTCGACTAATTCTTGTTCATGCTTTGTAATCGTATCTAAACCAATCTCTTCCAAATACTTTATCGCACTTGCTAATGCTATTGCACCAGAAATATTCGGTGTGCCGGCTTCAAACTTATACGGCAACTCTGCCCACGTGCTGTAATCATCATAGACAAAATCAATCATCTCACCACCAAACTCGATGGGTGACATTTTTTCAAGCCAAGTTTGTTTACCATATAACACGCCAATACCAGTTGGTGCACACATTTTATGACCACTAAAGGCATAAAAATCGCAATCCAACTCTTGCACAGATACTGTCATATGAGGGGTTGATTGCGCACCGTCAACAACCATCACAGCACCGACTTCATGAGCTAATTTTGCTAAGTCTTTGACAGGATTGACCACACCTAAGACATTCGATGCATGGGCAATCGACACAATTTTCACACCGGATACGATTTTTTCTTTCGCATCAGCCATATCCAACTCACCGTCTTCAGTCAAATCAATATAGATGAGTTCAGCTTGTTTGCGTTTGGCTAACTCTTGCCACGGCACAATATTTGAGTGATGTTCCATGCGACTAATCACAATTTTGTCACCAGCTTCAACAACTAACTCACCAAGTGACCGTGCCACCCAGTTTAATCCAGTTGTCGTCCCGCGTGTAAACAACACTTCTTTCACACTACTCGCATCAATAAATGCTCGCACCGTTTCTCGTGCTGCTTCATATTGACTTGTCGCACGTTCTGCCAGTGTATGCACCCCACGATGTACATTTGCATGACTGGTTTGCATATACGTAACCAAGTCATTAATAACAGGCGTTGGCACATGTGTTGACGCAGCGTTGTCTAAATAGACAAGTGGCTCATCATTTACTTGTTGAAAAAGAATTGGAAAATCTTGTTTGCGTTTAGATACAGTCATTTAATCAGCCAGCTTTCTATCAATTACTTGAACAAACTCCTCTTGAACAGATTTAACAGGGATTGACGTAATCACAGACCCTAAGAATCCACGTGTTACCAATCTTTCTGCTTCTTTTTGAGGAAGTCCTCTACTCATTAAATAATATAATTCTTCTGGGTCAAGACGACCAGCACTTGCTGCGTGTCCTGCTGTTACTTCAAATTCATCAATTAATAAAATCGGGTTCGCGTCACCACGAGCTTTATCAGATAACATTAACACACGACTTTCTTGTTGTGCGTCTGCGCCTTTTGCTCCTTTGATGATGTGACCAATTCCGTTAAAGGTTAACGTGCTTTTCTCACGAATCACACCATGTTGTAAGATGTGACCAATTGAATGTGACGCTCTATTTGTCACACGTGTGTCGATTCCTTGAATTTGACGACCTGTTGCAATCGCGACAACTTTCACTTCCGCATGAGAGCCTTCACCCACAAGTTCTGAGTCAAAATCAGCGACAACATTACCGTCACTCATTAACCCTAACGCCCAGTCGACACTCGCATCACGCATAATGTAGCCACGACGATTTAAGTATGTGTTGACTTCTTTGCCTAGACGGTCAATAGCAGCAAATTTTACTTTTGCTCCTGGTCTAGCAATCACTTCAACCACGATATTCGCTGCTAACTTTTCAGCTGTTTCACCAACTGATTGGAATCTTTCCAAGTATGTTAACTCACTGTTGTCATCAGCGACGATAAGTACATGTTTCACCATGGCACTACTGTCGTTTAGTTGGTGATAAAACAATGATTCAAATGCGTCTTTTACGACCACATTTTTAGGTACGTATAAGAATACCCCACCGTTTAAAAAGGCTGTATGGAACGCCGTTAATTTATCTTCATCACTTGGTACAGCTTTTGTCATGAAATATTTTTCAACTAAGTGGCTGTGCTCTTTCATGGCTGTAAAAATATCAGTAAAAATCACGCCTTGTTCAGCTAATTCGACTGGCATTTGTTCAAAATAAGTTGTCGTGCGACCTTGAATGATTAATGGATTATCTTCTAGTTCTGTAAAAGAAGGCAAAATTTCCTCATTAATCACTTCATTGTTTAATTCACCGACATTCATTAAAGGCCAACGATGGTATTTTACTCGTTCGATCGCTGGTAATTCTAAGTCATCGATTTTATTTAAAGCCTCTTTACGACGTTCTAACATCCATTGTGGTTCTTCCTGACTAGCTGAAAATAATGTCACGTCGTCAAGATAATCAGTTACATTTGCAGATTTCATTTATCTTGTCTCCTTCATTATTCTTCGTTTTCTTCGTAATCAATTCCTAATTCTTCACTGATTCCTTTGTATCCTTCTTCTTCAAGACGTTTAGCTAAATCAGCGCCACCAGTCATCACCACACGGCCATCCATCATAATATGAACCACATCAGGCACGATATAGTTTAATAGACGTTGGTAGTGAGTGATGATAAGTGACCCAAAGTTATCGCCACGCATTTCATTAATGCCTTTTGATACAACTTGTAAGGCATCAATATCAAGACCTGAATCGATTTCATCTAAAATCGCAAACGTTGGTTCTAACATTAATAATTGAAGAATTTCATTACGTTTTTTCTCTCCACCAGAGAATCCTTCGTTTAAGTATCGCTCAGCCATCTCTTCTGGCATATCCAATAATGCCATTTTTTCATCTAGTTTATCTAAAAAGTCCATGACTGAAATTTTATCATCATCCGCACGTTTTGCATTCATTGCCGCACGCATAAATTCTGCGTTTGTAATCCCTGGAATTTCACTTGGGTATTGTACTGCTAAAAATAGACCCGCGCGTGCACGCTCGTCAACTTCCATTTCTAATACGTCTTCACCATCTAAAAGAATGTCTCCTTTAGTGACAGTATAATTTGGATTCCCCATAATTGCAGCAGATAATGTTGATTTACCTGTTCCGTTTGGTCCCATAATGGCATGAATTTCACCTGTTTTCATGGTTAAATTAACACCTTTTAGTATTTCTTTATCTTCTATTGACACATGTAAATCCTTTATTTCTAAAACGGACATGTTTTTCCCTCCAAATTATTACTTTATTAAAAATTTACTCTGGTTCAATTTTAACCTAATTGAGAATGGACTTCAATTCAAATGTTCTTAAATTGCGATGTTTCTTGAAAAATACACACATAAGAATCACTCTCATTTAATATTTTTGTTAAATAACAAAAAAATGCAGACAATATTGTCTACATTTTTCTTTTCTATGATTCATGCACTGATTTTTCTAATTCATCATGTGATTTATCTCCCAAAGAAATTGTCCATTTCAACAATATTGGGGCAATAACTGTGGTAAAGATAATCACTAACACAAGGGACGCATACATTCCTTGATCAATAAACCCTTTTTCAAGTCCTAAAGCAATTAAAATCAAGGCCATTTCTCCACGTGAAATTAAACTTGCACCAATAATAGCGCTGCTGTTGTTATCAAATTTTTCGATTTTCCCACCTATGAATCCACCGACAAATTTCGTAACAATAGCAAGAGCACTAAATATAACAATTAATAATATGTTTTCATTTAATCCATCTAACGTTAATTTTAATCCGATACTAACAAAAAATATTGGAGCAAATAACGCGGAAGTAATACTTGTTACTTTTCTTTCAACATACTCAGCAAATGGTGTTTGTGAGATTAAGATACCTGCAAAGAAGGCACCAATAATATCCGACATACCAATCCAATCCGCTAGAAAACTGAGTAAGAATACCATGATTAAAGAAAAAGCAACATCTCGTTCTGGAACGATAAAGTATGATAATCCTTTAAGAATAATTGGTAAAATAAATTTTCCGAAGATATAAATAAATAGGAAGAACAACACATTTTTAAAAAGAAATGGTAATACATCTGCAGTAGTTGTATTGGGGTTGACTAGATTTAATACTAAATTCAACAAGATAACGACGATAATATCGTCTAAAATAGATGATCCAATAATGATGGATCCTTCTTTAGTTTGTATGAAATTTAACTCTTTGAGTACCTGAATGGCAATACTTAGAGAAGTCGCTCCGAAGATTAGGCCGATAAACATTGATGTGTCTTGAGAGTAACTAAACGACCTTGAAGCAAAGAAAAATACTATGAATGGGATTAAAACCCCTAGAAGACCAGTGATGAGTGATGGTTTAAAATACTTTTTTAATATTTTTAAATCACTTTCTACTCCAGCAATAAACATCAGTAAAATAACTCCCAAATGGGATAATAACTCAATTGATGCATTGTTTTGTATAATGTTAAATACAGATGGTCCGACTAATATACCAACAATTAAACTCCCGACCACCGATGGAAGCCCAAATTTTAGTGCGACACTATCCGCAATTTTTGTAAATAAAATGATTAACCCTAAAACTAATAAAATATCCATAATCTACCTCTTTTCATTTTTAATTTCGTTATATGAACGATTCCATAATGTTATCATTGACATTTTTTATTTCACCTCGCTTTAGTTTTTTTAATCAAACACTACTCTCACAATTAATCGTATAATAAATAAGAAATGATTTCAAGTTTGAACCCTTACATATAAATATGTAGGCTTTTAACATAAAAAAACATGAGTCGCAACTTATCCTTTGCTACTCATGCTTTTTCATGTTATTGATTCACTATTGTGATGGTACCATTCCATTTTTTATTAACAAAATCAACAATTTTTTTATCATGTAACACTTCGACTAATGCTTTTGTTTTATCTGAATCTTTGTCTTCTGTACGAACCGCGATAATATTTGCATATGGTGAGTTGTTATCTTCCACTAAAATACCATCTTTTTCAGGATTCAACCCAATACCTTCAGCAAAGTTAGCATTGATTGCAACTAAATCTCCCTCTTTATTTTGGTATGTCGTTGCCATCATTGCTGGATCAATGTCATACTTAAAAACAAGTTTTTTAGGATTCTCAATAATATCATCAAATGTTGCTGTGGTTAAATCAACCCCATCTTTTACTTTCACAAGTCCAGCTTCTTGAAGCATACCAATCACACGACCCCAATCAGTTTGAGAGTTACTCACTAAAACAGTCGCACCATCTTTTAAGTCTTTAATATCTTTAATTTTTTGTGAATAGAGTGCCATTTTTTCTAAATGAATCGCTCCAGCATTGGCAAAATCATAGCCTTTTTCTTTTACTTCTTTATTAAAGTATGGGATATGTTGGAAATAGTTGGCATCAATTTCTTTTTCAGCTAATGCTTTATTTGGCAAAATGTAATCTTGGAATGTCACGATTTCTAAATCATACCCTTTTTCTTTCAATAATGGTTTTGCTTCTTCTAAAATTTCTGCGTGTGGCGTTGGAGACGCACCGACTTTAATCACTTTATTGTCTTTCGCACTACTTGAAGAGGCACTATCTTTTGTACTACTGTTTCCACATCCTACTAATGTCAAGACAACTAGTGCTGCCACACCCAATTTAATCCATGTTTTTTTCATTTACTTTTCCCCCTAATGTTTAATTTCGTTTATCTGTTAATTTTACTAATAAATCACCTATCCATTGTAAAATAAATACAATGATTAGGATTAATACCGTTGCTACCATAATAATAGTGTGCTTGTTGCCCATAAAACCACCTTGATAAGCAAGCGAGCCTAAACCACCTGCACCAATCGCCCCAGCCATTGCTGTGAAACCAATCATGGTAATAGTTGTCACTGTGATACCAGAGATTAACGCTGGCACACTTTCTGGTATCAATACTTTAAAAATAATCTGTAATTGCGTTGCCCCCATTGCTTCACTGGCTTCAAGTACACCAGGATCCACTTCACGAAATGCTATATCGACAAGTCGTGCGTAAAACGGCGCGGCTGAAATCACCAATGCCGGTAGCGCAGCTGTCGGTCCTAACATTGTCCCTATTAAGGCTTTTGTGATAGGAAACAATAGGATAATCAATATAATAAACGGTATCGAACGAAACGTGTTGCTAATGATTGAGACAATACCGTAAAGTGTCTTACCAAGAGGTTTGTTACTTTTGCCAAAATAATAAAGCATCAGGCCAATGATCAGGCCGATAATTACCACGAAAAATGTTGAAACAAACGTCATATACAATGTTTCTTTGGTTGCTTTGATAAAATCATCCACATTAATTTCACTAAAATTAAAATAAGTTTCTACTAATCCTTTTTCCATGTTAAATCACCTCAACTCCTACGCCGTGTTGCTCAAAATAAACCAAACTTTCTGATATTGTTGCTTCATCACCTGTTAGTTGGACAAGCATGGTACCAAACGAAGAATTATGAGCTTGTCTAAGACTGGCTTGTAAAATATTGACGTTAATATTAAATTCGTGAATGACTTGTGAGATAACAGTCTCTTTTGCTTTGTCTCCCTCAAAAATCAATCGAACGAGTATACCTTCTGGGTAGTTTTTTAACAAATACTGAATCGCTTCTTCATTTTCTTCACTATCTTCTTGAATATCCTGTTTGATAAATCTAGCTGTCACTTCATGTTCCGGGTGTCTAAAGACAGACAACGTATCCCCTGTTTCAATCACTCGACCTGTTTCCATAACAGCGACTTTATTACAAATTTTTCGAATGACATTCATCTCATGCGTGATTAACACAATCGTCAAACCAAGTTGTTTATTGATGTCTAACAACAAATCTAACACTTCTTCTGTGGTTTGTGGATCAAGAGCACTTGTTGCCTCATCGCACAATAGAATTTCTGGATCATTAGTCAATGCTCTAGCTATCCCCACACGTTGTTTTTGCCCACCTGAAAGTTGACTTGGATACGCATTTTCTCGGCCTTCAAGACCAACTAATTTAATCAATTCACGTGCCTTTGTTTTACGTTCAGCTTTTGGTACATGACTAAACTCTAATGGTAATAAGACATTGTCTAACACCGTTCTTGACCATAAAAGATTGAAATGTTGAAAAATCATGCCAACTTTTTTTCGGTAATCTCTTAAACTTTTTCCTTTAAGTGTCGTGATATCCTCACCGTCTACTTCTATCACACCACTAGATGGTTGTTCTAGTAGGTTTAATAAACGAATCAGTGTGCTCTTACCCGCTCCAGAAAAACCAATTACTCCGAAAATATCACCACTTTTTATGGATAAATTAACGTCTTTAACTGCTTCAACGGTTTGTTTTTTGGTTTTATATGTTTTACATACATTCATTAATTCTATTTCACTCACGTTTTTACCTCCTATATACTGATAACAAAAAAGCTTCCGTCCTTTATCTACTTTACACAAGTAAACAAAGGACGAAAGCATTGTTTCGTGTTACCACCTTTTTTTATTATTACCTCACGATAATAATCTTACCCAGTACGCAAGCTGATTGCTTTAAATACTGTTGTCCAGTAACGGGAACTCCCGAAAAATACTAGCAAAACGCGCTCATACTTTTATGCTCAAAGACCATCTTCTATTTCCTTCTTGTTCCTCTTTCTCACCATCCGAGGTCTCTTTATACAGTCCAAAAATATACTCTTCTTTTCAAAGCAATGATTTATATAAAGCATATATTATCAAACGTTATTTTTATTGTCAACTATTTTGTGAGATAATTGTATATTTTACTCGTAGAGTTTGGATTGCTATTCTATACTAATCATTGTAAAATATAAAGGTAGTAATACAGTAGCGTTTACAAATATTATTTGAAGGAGCTAATTTTATGAATTTAGCAAAATATGTCGACCACACATTATTAAAACCAGATGCCACAAGAGAGCAAATCAAAACATTATGCGAAGAAGCTGCAGAATATGATTTCGCCTCAGTTTGTGTCAATCCTTTCTGGGTAAGTTATGCAGCGGAAATTTTAGCCGACGCAAAAGCAAAAGTGTGTACAGTTATTGGGTTCCCTCTAGGAGCAAACACAACAGAAACTAAAGTATTTGAAACAACAAATGCTATTGAAAATGGTGCTGAAGAAATTGATATGGTGATTAATATCGGTGCACTAAAAAATAAAGAATATGACATCGTAGAAAAAGATATTGCAGCAGTTGTTGAAGCAAGTCATCCAAAAGCGATTGTTAAAGTAATTATCGAAACATGTCTTTTAACTGACGAAGAAATCGTTAAAGCGTGTGAATTATCAGTCGCAGCAAATGCTGATTTCGTTAAAACATCTACAGGATTTTCTACAGGTGGTGCAACCCCTGAAGATGTAAAATTGATGAAAGACACTGTTAAAGATAATGCGTTTGTTAAAGCTTCTGGTGGTGTTCGCTCTAAAGAAGATGCCTTCACCATGATTGAAATGGGTGCTGACAGACTTGGAACAAGTTCAGGTATCCTTTTAGTAAAAGAAGATTAATATAAAAAGATCCATCAAACCTTGCTATTAACAAGATTTGATGGATCTTTTTCTTTTAGTAATCAAATTGACGATAATAACGGCGAATATCTAATGGATGACAGTTCAGTTTTTCAACATAAGCATCTATACGTTGTGTCACACAGTGCATTAACAAATATGACAAGACACGTCCTCTATTTTTTTCACTTATACCTTCTACTGGATAATCTTTTGTGTCAATAAAAGTATAGTTAGCACAAATTCTAGGCAAAAGATTTTTTACGCGTTCTGATAATACTCGCTGCTCATCTTCCCCTAAAAATAATGTTACAGGAGTAGTTTCATCAATGACTTCTAAAGTACCATGTAAAAATTCAGCAGAATGAATCGATTTAGAACGTAGCCAACTTTGTTCTTCCCAATAACACATTGCATATGAGTATACTGCCCCCCATTGGTTACCCGCTCCAATAAAATAGTGAATATTATCATGGCGGTGTTTTTCGGCAAATTCTAACCCAAAACTATCCGCTTTCTTTTCAGCCTCAACTAAGCCTTTTGCTAAATGGTTATCTAATTCAGTATAGTACTCTTCATAGTCATCAAAATCGCCATTTCTATTCATTAAACGATCAGCTACCATAAAATATTTAATTTGTTCTGTTCCTAATGGTTCGTAACTAACGACATAATCACATAATTCAGCCAAAGTGCTATCTGCTTTATCGATAAAGCCAAATAGTGTTGCTCCAACGTCTTTTATTTCTTTTACTGCGCGAACAACCTCTTGTGTCGTACCTGTAACTGAAGATAGAATCACTAAAGATTTTTCAGTTAATCGTCTATTTCCTGTTGTATAATACTCTGCTGCATGCTGGATATAAACTGGTAAATCACTTCTCCCATTCATATATGTTACTGCTTGCATACCCGAAGCATATGTTCCACCGATTCCAAGATAAAAAATATTGTCAAACCCATTATCCCACACGCTATCTACAATTTCCTCAACCACAGGTCTTAATTCTAAAGCCCCTTGTATTGTATCAATTTGTTGTTGTTCATTAAATTTAAGCATTACTCTTCCTCCTAATATTTCATTTGTAATTATTTATTATCCTAAAATGCCATACCAAGTAAGTAGGACACCGATAATCGCTGCACCTAAAATTTGCCATAACACATTGACCTTACGTTTATTTAATTTATAGAAAATATATAATACAACTAAACTCATTAATCCTGGCATCATACCATCTAAAACATTTTGTAAAGTTTGCGCTTCTTCACCGCTACCTAATTTCAATGTAAAGTTAATAGCGACCATTTCATTAGTCATTGCACCAATGACCATAACTCCTAATATAGAAGCAGCTTTTTTAAATGTTTCCATCAAACCAGATTCCTGGATTTTGGTTAAATAACCCACCCCTAATTTATAACCTGACATCATGCCGTAGTATCTCAATAAATAAGCTGGAATGTTATAAATCAAGATAAACAAAATAGGGCCTAGTATATTTCCTTTTTCAGCCAATGAAACAGCTAATCCTGTTGCAATCACTCGGATGGTTCCTATGAAAATAGAATCTCCAATACCTGATAAAGGACCCATCAGAGCTGTCTTAATTGAACTAATTGAAGAAATATCAAAATCTTCACTATTAGCGTTTGTTTCCTCCATTGAAGCAACCACTCCACCTATAAAAGGAACAATTTGTGGTGTACAATTAAAAAATTCCATATGTCTTTCTAAAGAATTTGCATATTTTTCTTGATCTTCACCATACAATTTTTTCATTAAAGGTGACATCATATAAGCAAAAGCTAAGTGCATTTGTCTTTCGTAATTCCATCCAAATTCCATCGGTAAAGAGCGCCAAAAAATACGCATCAAATCTTTCTTAGTCACTTTTTTCTCGTTAGAAATCATCATCTTCTTCCACTCCTTGACTCATTGTAGTACTCATCATACCGTTTGATCCTGTGTTACTAAATTTCATAGTAATAAAAATTAAAACCAATCCAAACATTGCCACACCTAAAACTGGAATATTAAGATATGATGACAACAAAAATCCTAAAAAGAAGTAAGGTAAAATAGATTTGTTTAGAATCATTTGCAATAAAATAGCAAACCCAATAGCAGGTAATAAATTAGCTGATACCTCTAACCCAGTAATGATTTTATCTGGTATCATAGACAATACACGCTCAATTTGAGCACTACCTAAATAAAAGCCCAAGAAACATAGTACGCCACGTCTAGTACACTCTAACAATCCAATTATCCACATAGATTTCGTAATCCCGCTTGCCCGTCCATCAGATGCTGCACGGTCTCCGGAATGTGCTATCATCGGAAATATAATACTTAATAAGTTTCCAATAGCTAAAGACAGCATAGCAATTGGCATAGCAATTGTAATTGCAGCACCTACACCTTTTCCTAAACTAATCGCAAATGCCGTTCCAAGAACCCCACCAACAATCACATCCGGCGGCAAATACGCACCCACTGATATCGCACCCATAAAAATCAATTCCAAAGATGCACCAATAATAATGCCTTGTGTCAAATCACCCAATACTAGTCCCACAAGTGGTCCCATGATAATTGGTCGATTCAATAAGTTGGACCCAATCGCAAAATCCATTGGTCCTAAAAAACCAATTAATCCAATTAATAGCGCGGGCATAATGTCTCCCATTACTAATTCCTCCTTAAATTATTGTATTGTTTTCTTCAAATAGCTAATAGCCTTCTTATCAACATCATAGGGATTTAAAAAATAATTACTTTGAGCAAATTCAAATGTCAAAAAGCCTTGATATTCATGTTCTTTTAATGTTGCAATATCTTTTGATACATCTCTTGACCCTTCTCCCCAAGAAAGGTGTCCTGTCGGCTTACCATCAACAAAATGACAATGTTTAATTTTTTGTGGAAATATTCGATAATAATCCTCGATTGTGTCACCTGCTCGTGCCATTGCGCCAAAATCAATATTAACAAACAAGTTATCATGATTGACTTCATGTAAATACAGCTGAATATCTGTCAATGTATTGACTAGCTTTGATTCTTCAGGTTGTAATGCTTCAAAAACAATAGATACACCAAATCTTTCTGCAAATGTGGCAAGATAATTCATTTTATCTACAGAGCGTTTAAATGCTTCCTTAATATCCTCATTATAGTAAGCCCATCCTGAATTCATTGAAATATAAGGACTTTCTAACTCAGAGGCTACTCTAATCACATTTTCAAAATAGCGAATTGCTTTTTCCTGTAAGTATATATCCCTTGATGCTAAATTATATGGTTTTGGATTACTCTGCTCTGGAGTAACACAAATTGTCGTTAAACCATATTGTTTCTGTTTTCGAATAAAATCTTTTGTATTTTGATACGTACACTGATTAACATCAAAATGATGGGTACATGTCCATAGCTCTAAATGTTTAATCCCATTTTTTTTAAAGATTCATAAAAGTAATCAATCGGGAAATATCTATAATAATAATTCATTCCAGCTAATCTTGAAAACCAATCAAATTTTGTCATTTAAAGCACACCTTGAGCAAATATTTTTTTATCAGATGGCACTTGCCTTATTTCTACTTCAATATTATCCTCAATTAGTTCCTTTAATAGATTTTTTTCATCAGCTGTTACGTTCACAGCTTTTGAGATACTTTCTTTCCCTTCACCTGCTTTTGTCCCACCTAAATTAATATGTTTAATGTCAGGATAGGCTTTGGCTAATTTATACGCATCTTTAATTGATTCAACAACGATAAACAATTTATACTTATCAGTTACTCCACTTTGTAATGCTTTTATCGAGTCATCAATATTTTTTATAACTAGCTTAACACCTTGAGGTTTTGCTAATTTAATTGTCGTTTTTCTCAGTTCATTATTTGGTACATCATCATTGGCAATTAAAATACAATCAGTCCCTAAATCTTGTGTCCATGTAAAAGCAACTTGACCATGTAATAATCTATGATCTACTCTCGTTAGTAATATCATGCAATCTCCTCCTAAAATTCTTCTTCTTCTGTTTGTTGATTATTTTTTATCATCTTGTTGCAAAACTGAATCATACATTTACTACTTTCTAATGATTCTTCAATTAATAACTCTATTGGTTGCCCTCCTTCAATTTGGGTCACTAACTCAACTAAAAACGGAAGATTCATACCGGCAACTAGAAAAAGATTTGGCGTATCAATGTACTGCAAAAATTCATTGTTTACACTTCCACCAAAAATATCGGTTACCACAATGATTTCTTTTCCTTGATTAAGGTTTATTATATTATTTACTTCAGTAGCTAAATCAAATGACTCATCTATATAACAATCCAATGTTGCAATACTTGGTTGTTTACCACAAATTAGTTCCAACGACGATAAAATTCCTGATGCAAATTGACCATGAGATGCTAAAATTATTTTTCTATCCAATGTCCCACCTCCTCACATACAAATAAAAGCAAATAGCATGCCAAAAATATATGACAGCTACTTGCTTTTTTAAAAATCAGACTCAATCATTGATTTATCGGTCTTTTTAAAAATAATATCGTAAACATATGCAACTTCAGAATTTGGGACATTGACACTATAATCGCTTTCAATGACACTAAAAGCCTTTTTAATTAAACATAGCTTGTTTTCATGACACTGTACTAACTGATCATATTGACTGTATGTTTCTATAGGCACATTCCTAATTAATCTTTCAATTAAACAACTAATATGTACGTATAAAGCAATTTTAACATTATTGCTCAAAGTCATATTTAATTGAAATTCTACTTCTCTAAAGAAGTCTTCAATTTCATGAATCACTTTATCTGTATCTAAAATTGTGACAGATTGAATCACCTTTTCTAAAGAAAATAGGCGAATAATTTGTTTGTTGAACATAACCTTTTCTTCCTCTGTCATGACGGAGGATAACCCCTCTAATAAACGACTAGTATCTTGCCCAGATATTAATTCTTCAAGCGAGATATACATTAGGTTTTTAATGTCAGGGTTTTCTGTTCCAACTATTCCTAATACATCATAAATTGAAAAAATACCATCCTCTTTTTTATTGACAGATAGGAAATCATAAGGATAAGGAATAATTTTTAAATCACATGAAGGGGGTAAACTTTTTTCAAGTAATTGACTAATCTGCTTTGCAGTTCCGATGCCCGTTTGACATACTGTCAACAATGCTTTTTTTCTATTCTCTTTAGGATAGATAATTTCCCAATCAAGTTTTGCTGATTCAACAGATTGTTCAATCATTTCCTCAAATGGTAATTTTTTTTGGATATTTTCTCCTATAGATAACGCTAATGGCGTACTAACATTGTTAACAACCACAATGGGCGTTTCAATTTGGTTAGGGAAATATTGATATAATTCTCTTAAAGATCCCATGTCAACAAGAATAACTAGTCCATTCGACAAATCATTTCGCGTACAATAGTCAATAATTTCTTCTGAAATTTGCTTAGTAGTTGTTTCCAATGGCATATCAAACGCCTCAAAAACTTCTTTTTCGAGCAACCGATTCACCACATTTGAAATACTGCTAGCTGTTGCATAACCATGAGCCACTATTATAGCTTTTGGTACCCCCTCTTCTTTTTTCCAATCAATTCTTTTAAAATAGAGGGTTAAAATAATATAATCCATTAAGGTAATATCTAAATCAATAAGAGGTTGGCAAATAGTTAAAATACGACTAACATAATGATAACTATCTGGATAGAACTCTTTAACTTCTTGATTCAACTGTTCAATGATGATCGATAGCTCTTTGTTTTCGGCATACCATTTTGTTGATCCTCGTTGAAGTAAATAGTAACTCAATGCATACACACTATTACCATTAAATTGAATACCATAGGCTGTTTGCATTTGCCGAAATGTTTCTCTAATATATTGAGTTATATACACTAATAATTCATAATGCGTTTGTCGTCTGTGAGAAAATAATAACTGATCAAACAAATGATTAATTCGTTCTTTTAACTCATCCTCACAAGACAACAATTGATTATTATGTTCTTGGTAGAGACCAATTATATTCTCAAAAGTTTCAATAACATTATTTTGATTATTTTGACTATCTTTTACCATTTCTTTTAAACCCGTATGTTGCTTAATCAACAATTTATGATCGTCAAAACTATTCACTAACTGTTCAGTATGTTTAACAAGATAACTAGGTAAATAATAGATAGAAATATCCACAACGTTTTTGCTTTTTTGTTCCATAAAAGCTTTAGCAACAGTAACTTTCACGCAATTTTTTAATTCTCCAATATTCCCCTTAAAATGATTCCCAGCTAATAAATTTATTACTTGTGGCGATATACTAATATCTTTTTGAATAATTCGCCTTTCCGAAATAAAAAATGAGTAAATTAATTCTATACGTTCATTTCGACTTCTTTCTTTTATGGAAGGTAATGTAATTTGAACGGGAATCCTTCTAATGAATGTCGTTAAAAAATTGCTTTCAAGATCTTCGGTGGTGGCAAAGAACAACCGAGTGTTTACCTGTATGGGATGACTGTTATCACCTACTCGGTAAATAATATGCTGATCCAAGTAAGTGAATAACTTTTCTTGAGCCTCAGGATTTAACCGATGTACCTCATCAAGAAATAAAATTCCTTCATCAGCTAATTCAAATATTCCTTTTTGTGTTTCATTTGCTCCAGTGAAAGCACCTTTAACGTAGCCAAATAAATTGCTTGTTAATAATTCAGGATTATTCGCATATTGAGAGCAATTTAACGTAATGAATGGCGCATCCTCTTTAATGAGATCATTCTCAATACAATATTCATACACTAGTTTTACTAAATAGCTTTTTCCTGTACCGCTCTCTCCCGTAATCAGAACCGGTAGTCCATTATTTGGATAGTTTAAAGACATTTTTATTTGATCTATTGCCCTATTTAAACTTTTGTCATGACCAATCATTAATGAAAAAAAATCCTTCTCTTTTTTAAAGTAAGGCTTTTCATTTAAAATATCTTGAAAAGAAGCATAGATATTATGTTGAAGCTTAAAATTTTCTTCTTCAAATATACGTTTACTAAGGTAGACAACTGGTCTAGTGTTAATCTTTATCAATATGCCATCAGATGTTAATTGATTGAGATAATGGCTTATTGTATTTCTTTTCACATTAAATAATTCAGCTATTTTAGAAGCTGTAAACACATCACTGACATAATTAAAATTAAAAAAAGACGTTTGATTATCTAAATATGCAATAATTTTTTCTCTCATGTGCTTAACCTCCTGAAATAATGATACAACAAAAAAGTGTAGAAATCTGTTAAAAAATAACAAATTTCTACACTAAAAAATTAAAAATCTTGTTTTCTTGCTTTACGTTTGCTTCTATTTGATTGACGTTGCTCAATTTTACGTTTCTGTTTTTGATCGTCTGCAATAGCGTAACGAATTTTTTTCTTGTAACCTGGTTTCACTTTTTTCTTCTGTTTTTTTACCATGCCAATCATTGTTGGGTCTAATTGTTTTTGTGTACGTAGACGTTGATCACGTCGATTGCGATCATAGTGGTCCACGATTTCACCTTTTTTAATGGCTTTTGGTTCAAATCTGATACCAAGTTTTTCAAGTTCTGCTAGAGCTGCTTCATCTTTTGGCTCATATAACGTAATCGCAATACCCGGAAGCCCATTACGACCTGTACGACCCACGCGGTGAATAAAGAATTCTAAATCTTTGGGGATTTCAGCGTTAATTACATGAGACACACCTTCGATATCAATTCCTCTAGCAGCTAAATCTGTTGCTACCACAAATTGATAATCTAAGTTTTGGATGCTCTTCATCACACGTTTACGTTCACGTGGCGGAATGTCTCCATGAATTTTTGCAACTTTTAAGCCTTTTTCTTTTAAGAATTCAGTAATCTCATCAACTTTTTGTTTAGTGTTAGCAAAAACCATCGCTAAAAATGGATGCCCAATCGTTAACAAATCATACACTACTTGTTCAACATCTTGACTTTTAGTTGGGATAACCCAATTTTCAATCGTGTCTGAAATAACTGATGTTGGTTTAATATGCTCAACGACTGGGTTTTCCATATACTTTTTCAAAAATGGTTTTAATTTCACTGGTATCGTTGCTGAGAACACTAACATTTGTAAGTTTCCTGGCAGTGTCGCCGCAATCTTATCGACATCTTCTAAGAACCCCATGTCTAGTGTCATGTCAGCCTCATCTACTACAAAAGCAAATGCAGTATGTGTTTTTAATGCGCCACTTTCAATCAAATCTAAAATACGACCAGGCGTTCCAATCACTAAATGCGGTTGTTGGTTTGCTAACTTGTCCATTTGGCGTTTTTTATCCGTACCACCGACATAATTACTCACTCGTAATTCATCATCATAATGACGAGCTAACTGGTTAGCTGCTTGATATATCTGTTCAGCCAACTCACGACTTGGCGCTGTGATGATGACTTGAACTTCTTCTTTTTGCGTATTTATTTTATTCATCAATGGTAATAAAAATGTGTGTGTTTTACCAGAGCCTGTTTGCGATTGTCCTACAACACTTTTTCCTTTATTTATCACTGGAATCAATGTTTCTTGTACTTCTGTTGCTTCTTTAAAACCTATGTCATTTAATGCGTTAATTAAATAATCGTTTAATCCAAATTGATTAAATGTTGTCATTGTATTCACCTTCCTTTACGTTCCTTTGGCATTATAGCACAGTTTCATCTAAAAAAATAATGTTAAAATGACAAATATAAAGACAATATAACTGATTAACGAATACGTCAGAGAAGTCGTCACAAATTTATCATCTGCGCCATACCCTTTTGCAATAATAGGCATAGACGTTTGCACGGGCATCGCAGACTGTAAAATAAACACTTTTAACATTAATGGTGGAACAGGTATTAAAAAAGACAACCCATAAACAATCAATGGTGAGATAATATAGCGACCCAACATCACGCCTACCACATCTTTATCCAATTTAATATTTTTAAAACCAGTTTGATACACGATAATTCCAATAACAAATAATGATAATCCTGTCGTCATGCCACCAATGTAACTTGAAAAATCAACGATTGGTTTAGGTACTGCTATCCCTGTTAACATCCACAACATTCCGACAAAAAAACCTAAAATAGCTGGAGATAACAACTGTTTTAATAATTTTTCCAAACTAACACCTGATGTTTCTAACCGATTGTCTGGATTATCTTGACTAATCATCATAATACCAATCGTAAAGAAAAATAACGTGTTGCAAATATAATACAATAACGCATAAGGAATAGCCTTTTCACCAAAGACTGCCATATTGACCGGCAATCCCATAAAAATCGTATTGGCTGCGGTAAACATGGTGCGAAATGACCCTTTTCTAGTATCTGGCACTTTCGTGATTATTGAGTAAACAATGCTAATTACAAAGGTGATAATAATCGAGAAAAAAGGAATCGCTAAACCAGTAAATAATTCTAAAAACTCATCTCTGGTAAACTGTTGTGTCATGTTTAAAAACATGCTTAATGGTAAGGTGACATTTAACACCAATTTTGAAAACACATCTGCTACATGATTATCAAACCATTTTTTCTTGGTTAGCATATAACCTAAAAAGATAATCGCAAACACAACCAAGATATTTAAATAAGCTGCAATCATGGATGACTAATCTCCTCATTCTCATATACTCTTGGCAATCGATCCGTTAAGCCACACACGATTTCATAGTTAATCGTGCCAATAAATTCTGCGGCATCATCTAACGTATTTTCTAGTGTGCCATTTTTCCCAAAGATGGTAACAGGTGTGCCAACATCGTAGCGTTTAGGCAATCGAATCATGCATTGGTCCATACACACACGCCCCACAATTTCAGCATATTGTCCATCAATAATGACATGATAGCCTTGAAACTTGCGAATCAATCCATCTGCATACCCAATTGGTAACGTCCCAATCCATTCTTCTTTTTCAGCTGTATAAGTAGCTCCGTACCCTATTTTTTCTCCAGCAGAAACTTGTTTAACATGGATGAGTTCTGTTGTCAGCGATAGTGCTGGTTTTAACTCATAAGGTAATGCAAGAGCTTTTCCAGAAGGGTTTAACCCATATAATGCATCTCCAAAACGAATTAAATTACTATGCCATGCATCATGCCACAAAGCTGTCGCAGAGTTTGATGTGTGAATGTAGCGAATCTCTAAATCTGAAAAAATTTCCATTGCACGTGTAAAACGTTTCTGTTGTAACTCAAAATAAGTGGTATCTTTGGTATCCGCACAAGAAAAATGCGTAAAAATACCATCTAATGTCATATGATTTGATAAAACAAATAATTCTTTTGCTTGAATCATTTCATCTTCATCTCTTAGGCCAATACGCCCCATACCTGTATCAATTTTTAAATGGACACTTAATGGATGAACTACAGGATGTTCTGCTAATAATTCTTCTACTTGTTTTAGCCATTCCAATGACGGTGCAGTTAAAGAGATGGTTTGTGAGATAGCTAGGTCAATGTAATTAGGTGAAACATAACTTAACACTAAAATTGGTAAGGTGAGTCCAACTTCTCTTAATTCGAGTGCTTCATCTAAGTTAGACACACACAACCCTTTTGCGCCAGCTTGTTGGGCTGCTTGTGCAACTTTGACTGCACCATGACCATAAGCATTTGCTTTAACGACGGCAAATAACGATTGATCTGCGTTTAATCTAGCTAATTCTTGTTTGACATTGTATTCTATGGCCGATAAATCAACCTCTACTTGACTTGGTCTATGTATACTTTCTATCATATTACGTCACTCTTTTCTCTCAAATTTATTAAAAAAGAAGGATAATTTAAATTATCCTCCTACCATGTCACTATTTTTTAGGAATAACACCTATTCCAATTGATTTTTCACCAAGATGTGTCCCAATAACTGGACCAAAATTACATAAAATAACTTCTAAATCAGCATCTCTTGCTAACATATCCTCTTTTACATGAGTGGCTACTTCGAGATTGTTGCAGTGAATCACATAAAACATACTATCCTGTGGTTTACTAGGAACTTCCTCAAGCACAATATCAATCACGCGAGACAAGGCTTTTTTCTGAGAACGAATTTTTTCTGATAAAATAATGTCGCCATCTTGAAAACGTAAAATAGGTTTAATTTTTAATAATGTTCCAATAATTGCTGCCCCATTTTTTAAACGTCCGCCACGAACCAAATGATTCAAATCGTCCACGACAATGTAGCCTTCACACAAACTTCTCATGCCCTCTAAATGTTTAATAATTGCTTTTGGATCTGCATTTTTATCTTCCGACATTTCTAAGGCAATTTCAACCATTCTACCCATTGGACCACTTGTGATGTATGAATCAAATGGATAAATCTCAATATTTGGAAAATCATTTGACATACCATTTAACGTGGTAATAAACCCAGATATACCAGTAGATAGATGAATACTTATCACAGCATCATAGCCAGATGCGGCTAATTTTTCATACAACTCATATACTTCACCTAAAGCTGGTTGACTTGTTTTCGGAAATTCTTTTGATTGTTTTAGTTTTTCGTAAAATTCTTCATCAGTAATATCAATTCCTTCTTGATAAACAACATCATCAATGATTAATGGAACAGATAGGACAAATAAGTTTTCATGATTATGGTACTGCTCTTGTATATAAGCGGTGCTATCCGTCACTATGGCAATATTCATTGTGTATTTCCTCAATTCTATTTACTACGCTAAAGTTCATATCTTTCATTATAGTTTTCTTAAGGTTTAAAGTAAAGCCTGAACACTATTTATTTACTGAAAAATTTCTGTATAGCTTGTTTGTTCATTTCCTCGTTGATTTCCAACACACTTCCCGCATAATCATAGTATCCATCATTCCATGAGCCTTCAACAGGCACTGTCAATATCTCAAGTGACTTGTGCGAACTAAACACATAACTACTTCCAACAGATAAATAAGTTGTCACTGGAACATCTGTTTGAGTGTATCCAACAACTGCTCCTAACATTTCTGGTAATTTCCATGCATGAAGCGGATTAGTTGCCTGTTTTGTAATAGCACTCATCACTTGTTGTTGACGTCTCACACGACCAAAGTCTCCCTCAGCATCTTTTCTAAAACGAGCATATTGTAATGCTTCATGGCCTGTTAAGTTGGTTTGCCCTTTTTTAATCACAGTACCTTCGACTTCTAAATCTTTTTCAGCCGTAATAGGTAAGCCTCGTGGTGCCAACACGTCAATAATCTTAGGGAATGAATCAAAATTTACCACCGCATAATATTGAATCGACACACCAAAATTATTCTCAATCGTTTGTCTGACCATCTCTGGTCCACCATAAGAATAGGCTGCATTGATTTTATTATACTCAATCCCGTCTTGTGTTGGAATAGCAACAAACGTATCTCTCATGATTGAAACAATCTGAGGTTGTTTTGTCTTTTTATTATAATGTGCAATCATGATAGAATCCGAACGCCCTTGATCCTCTCCGCGCGAATCACTACCCAAAAGTAAGACATTAATACTATCATCTTGACTTTTTTGACCATTAAATGCTGACATTTCGAATTCTTTATTGTCTTTATCAGCTTTAGCTGTGAAATACCCTTTGGCATATCCAACAGCAGATAAGCCAATGATTGCCACTAAAATCATGAACACCCAGAATAGCCATGATTTTTTCTTTTTACGTTTCTTTTTTTGTGGTATCCCTTGATTCGTTGGTGGTGTTGGTGTCGTATGTTTTTCTATGTTACTTTTTTTATCGTTTGATACCTGCTTTTTTGCTTCTTCTTGACGCCTTCTATCCATTCGTGACATGCCAGCCATGGTGCTTCTCTGCTATCATAAATAAAAGATACCTACCATCTAACAGATAGGATATCTCTTCACGTTTATTCTTCTATGTTGTTTTCTTCTAAATCTTGAAAACCAAAGAATTCATTAAACTCAATGGTGATGATTTTGTCTAAACCAATCGTGACTGATTCGACAAAATGAGGTTGACTCATTAGTTTAGCCGAAGACTCAGTTAACTCAAAAACAATAGGTGAAAAATCACTAAATTGTGTTTTCAAACAAATAACTGTAACGTATTGTTCATTTGACATTAAGGTAAAATGGTCTTCATATTTATTATCAAATATAATTTTCCAATCGTACATTGTGTTCCATTCCATTATAAAACACCTCACTTTTTTTCATTTATTATACCACAAAAAAAATCAACAGTCTGTTTAGTCACAGTCTGCTGATTTATAAATTATTTCGCACGTTTCATGTAGTTTCCTTCAGACGTGTTAATTTCTAACTTGTCGCCTACTTCGATAAAGTCAGGAACGTTTACTACTAAACCTGTTTCCATAGTCGCTGGTTTACCAGAACCTGAAACAGTTGCCCCTTTAATTGAAGGTTGAGTTTCTGCAACTGTTAAAACAACTGATGTTGGTAAAGATACCCCAACCACTTCTGTGTCGTAAAATTGAATCGATACTTCCATGTTGTCTAACAAGTAGTTTAATTCATGCTCAATCACTGATACTGGAATTTCATATTGTTCATAAGTTTCTAAGTCCATAAATACTGCCATATCATCTTGGATATATAAGTATTGAACAGCTTTTGTATCAATGTGTGCTTTTTTCACTTTTTCATCCGGACGCATCGTTGTTTCAACGGTTGAGCCTGAACGTAAATCTTTTAATTTCATACGCATAACCGTATTACCTTTACCAGGTTTATGATGGCTTGCTTCTAAAACTTTGATTAATTTGCCATCTTTTTCAAATGTGTTTCCTGCTCTTAAATCAACTGCTGATATCATTTTTCAATCTCCCTTAATAGTTACTAAACGTATCATAGCATAAAATGAGCCATAATAAAATATTCTTATAGTAAAAATGACTAACTCAAATGAACGTTTCACCACTCTTACCAATCATTACTCTGTCTCAACAATCACTTTTTTATAATAAATAACAAATAAAACTGCGACTACAATCATGGTCAGTCCTAAAATAAGAAATTGTTGAAAACTAAAGTCATACGTTTTCCCCTGAACAAAAGATGCCACTACATCTAACATAATACCTGTATACAAGTAATGTGATACTTTTTCCATTGACTCATTTAAATCTGAAAACATTGGAATCATCGTTAATATCAAAACAAACGGCATCATAATATTGTTCGCATTAACTTGAGATTTTGCAACAATCCCTAATAATAATCCTAACATGCAACTAATGAGTGCTGAAACAATCGTCATGAGGGTGTACTGCAACCAGTTAACATTTGCTAAATCTACACCACTTACAAATAGCAGAATATAATTAACAACAATCGTTATTAGAAAAGGAGGAACGAGACTTCCAATAAAAAATTGAATGCCATTAACAGAAGACGTCATCAATGCTCTCAGCGTATTCTTTTCTTTGTCTTCTGCTAACGGTAAGGCAGTCATCATAACGGCTCCCATGCCTATATTAAAAGCCACGCCCATCTTAAGAGCCATCCCCATAAATAGTTTTGTCTCTTCCGGACTCTCAGTCATTGAACTGTACAAAAATTTCATCAGAAGAGTCATAGCAATAGCCATTAAAGGACCAATAAGCGCCGCCGTATTTTTTAACAACATTTTACTTTTTAATTTTATAATAGCATTTGTTTTCACGATATGATTATTTTTCATACTAGCCCTCTTCCTGTCACTTCAATAAAGACATCCTCTAATGTTGGTTCGCAAGAATGAATGGTTTCTATCCTTCCTTCAAGCAACCACTGATTTATTTTTTCTATGTTTTCTTTCGTCTCTTTTAATACGATATTTTCTTTCGTATCTAACGTTATGTTATAAGCTTTATCATTGTTATATTTCAAGCAAATATCTTTTGGTGCGCCAGATTCAATAATATGCCCCTTATCTAAAAGAGCAATTCTATCACACAATTTTGTTGCTTCTTCCATATTATGAGTCGTCAAAAAAATACCCACCCTTTGTTTTTTTAATTCTAAAAATAAATTTTGAATTTGATTAGCTGTAGCAGGGTCCAATCCACTAGTTGGTTCATCCAAAAACAATACTTTTGGTGCATGTAATATCGCTCGAGCAATCACTAATCGTTGTTTTTGTCCTTTAGACAGCTTTCCGGCAACTTGTTTTCTCTGATCTGCTAATCCAACTGTTTCGATTAACTCATCAACACGAGAGTATGGCACACTCAAAATATCAGCGAATACTTTAAGATTATCATACACGGTGAAACGTTCATATACCCCACTTGTATCAGATACAATTCCAATTTGCTCGTAAATCTCTTCATTAATTTTTAGACAATCTCTGCCTAGTATTGTTGCCTTTCCACTGGTTGGTTTTAATTGACCTGTTAAAATCTTGATAGTTGTCGTTTTACCAGCACCACTTGGTCCTAAAAACCCAAAAATTTCACCCTCATCAATCTTAAAGCTAATATCTTTTAATGCTATATGTTCCCCAAATACTTTTTCAATATGGTTTAATTCTAAAATCATATATTTTCCTCTTATTTTCTTTTATTTTAATTATTTCTCTCATCTGCCATTAATCCCCTTCAATCGTAAAGCAATTATTTGAAATATAATCGGATAACCAGACTTTTTCATTGCCTACATAAAAACTACTTCCTTGTGATAAAGCTTTCTGAGTGTCAATTGCCAATATAACCGGTTTTGACGTTTTTCTTTTGCCTACAGATACAGCTGTTTCAACATCCTCTGATAAATGAACATATTGACGATTCATTGGTGTAATTCCTTCTACTTTGATTCCCTCTAAAGCCTCGGTAGACGTTCCATGATATAAAATATCGGGTGGTGTGGCGTGTTGTCTTTTTATCTTTTGGGGTATAGAATGACCATAATAAGCCCGTATATAATTATTTTTAATCTCGTGTCGTTTCTTTTCCGAAGTACCTATCATGTACTCTAAGTCCGATAATTCAATAAATTCCCATTCCTTTTTATGATTTAGAGCATCTAATAACTGATGGACAGGTACCCACCCCTCTTCATCTAGCTCTAACTCAAATTCCCATGGAACATGCCTTAGTGCATAGGACACTTCTTTACTTAACTCATTATACTTAATCTTTTTACTCATTTACTTTTACCTAATCCTTGTATTTAGTTTATGAAAATATCTTTAATTGCTATACTAATAATCTTCTAACAAAAACTGGACCCGTGGACTTCCGAATTTAAACGTTAAATTATGAATCGTATCATTCGTTTGTTTCATCGCTTTCTTTTCAGTGTTTATAAATCCATTGTCTTGTTTGTACTTCTCTCCGAATCTCACATAATTTACATACTTTTATTGAACAATTAGTAGTAGATCACCTTCCCTAAAACTTATCCGTTCTTCTAAAGAATGTTTATCCTCTCTGTTATTCTCCAATGTATTAA
Source organism: Vagococcus sp. JNUCC 83 (assembly GCF_053667615.1). Classification (NCBI taxonomy): domain Bacteria; kingdom Bacillati; phylum Bacillota; class Bacilli; order Lactobacillales; family Enterococcaceae; genus Vagococcus; species Vagococcus sp. JNUCC 83. The sequence goes on from NZ_CM132204.1 coordinate 1,023,344, forward strand.
TTAATAAAATCAATGTTTGTCTTAACCAAACGCACGATTATAAAATAGTGTGCCTTCTATCATCTCTGGCTTTAATTTTTTCATCAGCAAGTATTCTGTTGGCACATCGAGTTCACTAGAGACATGATACGTGTCAGATTGTACATAACCAAAACGACTATAAAAAGCTGGTTCACCTAAAATCGTAATAAACGCATAATCAGTTTTTATTGCTCTTTTTTCCAACTCTAACAAGAGATGAGTACCAATTCCCTTATTTTGATAACTTGGTAACACTGATAAAGGAGCTAACACTAATCCTTTTAACTCATCTATAGCATTTATATCATTTTTTATTACTGCCTCACTTAATAAGCCATGCCCCACAATACTTTTATCTATCGAAGCTACCACTTCAAGCGCTTGATTGTAAGCTGGTGATTCTCTAATCATTTCAACTAATGATGCTTCATCATTATAACCATGTTCACTTTGTTCAAAAGATTGAATGATTAACTCTCTTACATACTGAAAATCTCCAGTTTGGATAGTTCTTAGTTTCATTATTTTAACTCCCTTAATCTTTCATTAATAGTTTAAAAAAAATAATTAATAACTGAAAAAATACCTAATCCCATATTAATCAGAATAGCCCATTGCTGAATCCTAGTTAATTTTTTCCAATCTTTCATAAACACCGTATAACAAATAATAGAAACGATTAACCAGAGGCCAGAAACATATAAATAGTCCATTTTATCTCTCCTAAAAACTAAACCTTTTTAGAAATTATACCATTCAATTAATTTTCTGACGAATTTAACCATAAAGATACAACCTTAGTTGGATATAATCACAAGATTTTAGTTATAAAATAAACAATGTAAAAATAATACAATCAAAGGAGATTAATAACATGCTCATTACAACAACAGAAACTATTCCTGGAAAAACATACGAAATCATTGGCGAAGTATTTGGCTTAACTACTAATTCAAAAAATGTGGTCCGTGATATCGGGGCAAGTTTTAAAAATCTTGTCGGCGGAGAAATTAAAGCTTATACTGAAATGCAAGAAGAATCCCGTGAATTAGCGATTCAAAGATTGAAAGAAAATGCCGAAAAAATGGGTGCCGACGCGATTGTGATGATGCGTTTTGACTCAGGCTCTATCGGGACAGATATGCAATCAGTTGCAGCATATGGCACAGCCGTAACATTTTTATCATAGTATTTCTAAATACAAAAAAACATACCTCTGTTGAATTTATGTAATAACATCCAACAGAGGTATAATATATTAAGCGACTATAATCTATAATTATACTTTCCTATATCGTTTTAACCCGATAATATTCAGTGCTGTAAAGCCTATGATAAATAACACTAACACACATAGGTTAATCCAAATGCTTGATAGCCCTTCGCCTTTTATCATGACATTACTAAGTACCTCTCCAGCATAGCTCAGGGGAAAAATATAACCGATATTTCGTAACCATGATGGCATGGACTCTATTGGAATTAGCCCAGAGAAAAAAATTTGTGGGATTACAATAATCGGAATAAAAAAAGCGATTATATCGGCGATGGAAACATTATTAGTAAAAAAGAACTTCAACGATATCACTATTAAAATGATTTGTTATAAAGCAAAAATTAGTCGAAGCGGGTTCTATCTACACTACACAGACAAATTCGATTTAGTCATCAGCTATCAAAAAGAATTTATGGCTAAGGGAATGAAAATATTATCAAATAAAGGATTTAAAACATTAAAAGAGTTGATGGAGTACATGGTTAATATGCTGATGCATGAGGGAAAGTTATTAGCATTATTGATTTCAGATAATTGGGTAGTTGAAAGCCAACAAACAATGAAACAACTCATGAAAGAGAACGCAAAAAAAAATATACTCCCTTACCTCTTACCTAACATGCCAAACGATACGTACGTTCGATATTTTTTGAGTTTTTATTCAAATGCTCTTTTTGGTGTGCTACAAGAATGGATTCACTCTGGACAAAAAGAATCGCCAGAAGAATTAGTGGCAATTTTAAACAAATTGATTTTTTTTGACACCCCACTCATTAAACAAAACGATGACCACTTTATACGGTAAAAGGATTTTAAAAACACTAAAATCGCACGCTACATGTGTTTATCTACAAACCATATTTAATAAAAAAATTATCTATACTTTTCCATATAAAAATTTAAGAAAGTTTCTCCTCGTAAATGGGCGTTATTTTTTCTGATCACATTATATCCTTGAGACTCAAAAAAGGATTTTGCTGTAATAGAGGCATACGTAGAAATAATAGCTGATGAACAATGTATCTCTAGTTCTTCTATTAACAACCTACCTACTCCTTGATTTTGCCAATCTTTATGCACAAATAATCGATCTAAATATCCGGCATCGGTCATATCACCATACCCAATAAGTTGATTATCATTCGTTAAAACTACTCTAGCGTTAACCGGTATAGATACTTTAAACTGATTCATCTCAATATCCGACCATGCTAATACTTGTTTTTCAGTGTAATCTTTTATATTAACACTTATAATGCAGTCTTTAATCATTGCAATAATTTGATTTAAATAGACTTCTTCATAAATTTTAATAATCACTCACGTACCTCCTAGTACCATTTGATGATCCATTTATTACTTACCCTCATAAAAAACTAGTTTATTCCAATAAAAAAGTTTGTAACCTAATAAAGATTACAAACTTTTTTCCTGTTTAATACATTTCTAAATATTGTTCACGTTCCCACTCAGACACTGATTGACGATAAGCATCCCATTCCATACGTTTTGCTTCCACAAAATTATTAAAAATATGATTTCCTAGTGCTTCTTTCACTACGTCATCTTTTTTCATTGCTTTAACAGCATTGTGCAATGTTGATGGTAAATCAGTAATATGAGCCGCTTCACGTTCTTCTTCTGTCATAACATAAATATTACGATCAACTGCTTTAGGTGGGTCAATTTTACGTTTGATGCCATCTAATCCAGATTGCAACAACACAGCCATAGCAAGATAAGGATTAGCCGATGGATCAACTGAACGCAATTCTAAACGAGTAGATGCTCCACGTGAGCTAGGTACTCGAACTAGTGGAGAACGATTTTTACCACTCCAAGCCACATATACTGGTGCCTCATAGCCAGGTACCAAACGTTTATATGAATTCACGATAGGATTACATACAGCTGTATACCCTCTAGCATGTTCTAATAAACCACCTAAAAAATGATACGCTGTTTCGCTTAATTGATCTTCTCCGTTTTCATCAAAGAATGCATTTCCTTGATCATTAAATAATGACATATTGATATGCATTCCACTACCTGCAATACCATGTAATGGTTTTGGCATAAAGGTTGCATGTAACCCATGCTTTCTGGCTATCGTACGAACAACTAATTCAAATGTTTGAATGTTATCACACGCTTCAATCGCATCAGCATATTTAAAATCAATTTCATGTTGTCCTGGAGCACACTCATGATGAGATGCTTCAACTTCAAAGCCAAGACTTTCTAATTCTAATACTATATCACGACGGCAGTTTTCACCTAAATCCACTGGGGCATAGTCAAAATAACCACCTTGATCATTTAATTTTTTCGTTGCATTTCCATTGTCATCTAATTTAAATAAGAAAAATTCAGGTTCAGGTCCTATGTTAAATCCTGTAAACCCTAATTCACTCATCTCTTTTACAATACGTTTTAAGTTACTACGTGGGTCTCCTGCAAATGGCTTGCCGTCTGTACCATATACATCACAAATCAAACGAGCCACTTTTCCTTTCTCACTCTCCCATGGAAAAACCATCCATGTTGACAAGTCTGGATACAAATACATGTCACTTTCTTCGATACGAACAAATCCTTCGATTGAAGAACCGTCAAACATCATTTTGTTGTCTAAAACTTTATCTAATTGGCTAATTGGAACTTCTACGTTTTTTATTCTACCTAAAATATCAGTAAACATCAGTCTTAAAAATCGAACATTTTCTTTTGCTACGAGTTCTTTGATTTCTTCTTTTGTTGAATAGTTTGCCATTGATTTCCACCCTTTTATTAAAGTTTTAACACCTAGTATCTGTTAAAGCGACTTTCTTTCATTAAATCATTATACAAAGCAATCCGAATCTTTTCTTCTGATAATTTTTCCTGTTTTCTTTTTTCCTTATCAAAAGATGCTTTGATATCTTTAATGGTATACCCATCGTCTAACATGTCTTTTATGTCCAGTAGAAGATCAATATCGTTGAGAGAAAATAATCGATTGTTTCCTTCGTTTCTTTCAGGATGAATTAATTGTTGTTCTTCATAGTAACGAATTTGTCTAGCTGTGAGCTCTGTTAACAACATCACTGATCCAATAGGAAACACAGATTTACTACGTTTTAATTCTCTTTTATTCATTTTTCTTCTCCTTTCATAAAAGGTTAAAAACAGAATAACAGTAAAAAAAAATAAAGTCAATTAATCATGTCATATTATCTCACACGATTAACCAACTTTTTTAATGGTTAAAAAAAGATACTATTTACAGCTTCACAGACCGCAATTTTGACATGTTCATAAGTTAACCCACCTTGAACATATAATTGGTATGGTTCTCTTATTGGTCCATCTGCTGTTAATTCTAAACTACCGCCTTGCACAAACGTTCCAGCTGCCATAATCACATCATCCTCATAACCAGGCATGTATGAGGGAATTGGTAAAACATGCGCATCGATTGGCGAAAATTTTTGAACTGACTGGCAAAACGCAATCATCTTTTCTTTATCATTTAATTCAATCATCTGAATTAAATCCGTGCGTTTATCATTCCACTTAGGTGTTGATTCCACGCCAAAACTTTCCAATAAGCGCGCAGTAAAAATCGCCCCTTGAATGGCTTGACTCACTGCATGTGGCGCTAAGAAAAATCCTTGCAACATCTCATGTGTGCTATAAATCATCGCGCCACCTTCGCCACCAACACCAGGTGTGGTTAAACGGTAAGATACTTTATCAACTAATGCTTCTTTTCCGACAATATAGCCACCCGTTTTAGCAATCCCACCACCAGGATTTTTGATTAGAGATCCTGCCATGATATCTGCTCCAACATCTGTTGGTTCGATTTCTTCAGCAAATTCACCGTAACAATTATCAACAAATACTAATAAGTTTTCATCAATATTTTTTACAAAAGAAATCATCTCACCAATTTGTTCCACCGTAAATGACGGACGTGAATCATAGCCTCGTGAGCGTTGAATCGCGATCACTTTTGTGTTATCAGAAATGGCTTCTTTAATTTTTTCAAAGTCAACTAAGCCATTTTCTTTTAACGCCACTTCTTTATAGCCGATGTTGTACTCTTTTAACGAACCAATCCCATTGCCAGCTACACCAATCACTTCAAGTAATGTGTCATAGGGTGTTCCTGTAATATAAATCAATTCATCATTAGGTCGCAGCAACCCAAACAAGGTTGTCGAAATCGCATGTGTTCCTGAGACGATATGTGGTCTCACTAATGCTTTTTCTGCGTGAAATACTGAGGCATAAACCGATTCTAGCGCATCTCTTCCGATATCATCGTACCCGTATCCAGTTGACGGGGCAAAATGACTTTCTGATACATGATGTTCTCTAAAAGCTTCCAATACTTTTGCTTGATTACTTAAGGCCACATCTTGCATTTTTTGACGTTCTTCGTATATATCACTGTCTACCAGTTTTATTTTTTCAATTAATTCAGGATGAAATTTACCATTCCAACTCATCTTTCTTAACTCCTTTTTCCCAACGTGCCACATTTTTGGCATACCCTATTAATTCATATTCATTGAGTGTTTCATCATACTCATAACTTTCTAGTATTGTCGCTTCTTTTAATTGATTAAAATCTTTCATCTCTTCTGGTGTGTATTGTAACTGATATTGCGTCAGATTTTCTTTTAAAAACGCCAGAATTGCTTGTGTCAACACCTCGTTATCTTCCACTCGTTTAGCTGATACTAAACGATTTGGAAATAATGTTGGAACAAAATCACCATCCAACAGATCCGCTTTATTATAAACAGTCAACACTGGAATGTGGTCCATATCCAATTCATGCAATAATTTTAGCACTGTTTTTTCTTGCTGATCACGATTAGTGGACGTCACATCGACTACATGAAGTAAAAAATCCATCGACTTACTTTCTTCAAGTGTTGATTGAAATGCCTCAATTAACTGTGTTGGTAAATCTTGAATAAACCCAACGGTATCAGTTAATGTCATCTGCGTCCCTGTTGGTAATTCCCATTTTTTCGTTAATGGGTCAAGAGTTGCAAACAACTGATCTTCAGAATACGTATCTGCTTGTGTCAATAAATTCATAATAGTTGATTTACCAGCATTCGTATAACCAATCAAACCAATCTGCATAGTATTTGATTCTTGACGCTTTTTACGACTTCTCTCACGATGTTTTTCTGTTTCTTTTAACTCTTGCTTGATTTGTGTCATTTTAAATCTAATATGGCGCCTATCGGTCTCCAGTTTTGTTTCACCTGGCCCACGCGTTCCGATACCACCACCAAGACGCGACATGCTAGCCCCTTGTCCACTAAGTCTTGGTAATAGATACGATAGCTGAGCTAACTCGACTTGAAGTTGCCCCTCTTTTGATTTGGCTCTGAGTGCAAAAATATCTAAAATTAATTGTACACGGTCGATAACTTTTACTTTCACCATCTCTTCAATAACCGCTGTTTGTCTAGCTGTTAACTCATGATTAAAAATCACCATATCTGCATCTTTTGACGCAACAAGCGCTTCTAATTCGACTAATTTTCCTTTTCCAATAATGGTTCGGCGGTCAAGAGTCGGCCGTTTTTGTGTCATCGTCCCAACCACTTCACCTTGAGCTGTTTGTGTTAAGTTTTCTAATTCTTTCATTGATTCATCAAAATAGTAAAAATTTTCTTGGGTTTCAACCCCAACTGTGATTACACGTTCTATCATGTCATTCCTTCTTTCTCATCTAACCAATCGGCGATCTCACGCTCAAGTAGACTGACGTTAGCTTCGTCCAACACAATATCCCACCATTCAACTGGCATCCGATTTCTAAACCAAGTGAGCTGGCGTTTGGCATATTGCCTTGAATGCTGTTTGACGTCTTCCACTGATTTTTCCAGTGAGTATTTTTTTTCAAAATACGGAAAAAATTCTTTATAGCCAATTCCTTGACTGGCTTGCGGACATTCTAATTCATAGACCATCTTTGCTTCATCAAGTAATCCGTCATTCATCATCATATCCACTCGTTGATTGATTCTATTATATAAAACTTCTCTATCTGTGGTTAACCCAATAAGTTTCACATCAAACGCACTTTTTGACAAATCCATCAAATCAAGAGGTTGCTGCTCGCTAATACTTTTACCTGTTAAATCAAAAACTTCAAGCGCTCTAATCACCCGCTTTCGATTATTCGGGTGAATTGTCTCTGACCCTTTTTTATCCATTTTTTCTAAAGCTTGCCACACTTCTTCATTGGATAAGTTTTCTGCATAGCTCTCCCATTTTTTACGACTTTTTTTCTCGTTATCTGTCAACTCAGATGACCCTAACTGAAAATCATAGATGAGTGATTGGATATAAAGACCAGTTCCTCCCACAATGATGGGTAATTTACCTTGTCTTGCTAACTCATCGATACATTCAGTTGCCTGTGTTTTAAATTCATGGGCAGAGTAGCTGTCTGTTGGCTCTTTGATATCTATTAAATGATGTGGCACACCTTGCATTTCTTCTTTTGTCGCTTTTGCGGTACCAATATCTAATGTCTTGTATACTTGTAGAGAGTCTCCACTAATAACTTCTCCGTTAAATCGTTGGCTTAGTCGAACCCCTAGACTAGTTTTCCCTACAGCTGTTGGGCCAACTATCACCAACACTTTTTGCTTAGTCATGATTTCTTACCTCTAGTGCTTTTTTCGGAAAATCAGTAAATATTCCTGTTAACTGACGGTCAAAACAAAACATCATGTCTGATTCTTTATTGACTGTCCAAGGACGAAGCGTTGGTATGTCTTTTGTTTGATCGATATGACGCTTTAGCCAGCGAATGTCGGAATGAAAACTATTAATATCTCGTTGATTATTAACCCATGCCACCTCACGCTTACTCCCAAAGCCAATAAATGCTAACTCGTAGTCTTTAGTTATGGCTCGCAACCGTCTAACAGTATCTTTATTAAAACTTGATAACACCACTTGATAGGTGACTTTGTTTTCTTCTAGAGCATGCAATACTTTTTGTTCGATTCCTACATAATTTATTTTATCTGTTTTTAATTCGATATTTAATAACCCCGTAAATTGATTAGACTTAAGTAAATCAAGTACCTCGTTTAACGTAGGAATACGTGTATCTTGATAAGATTCAGAAAACCAAGAGCCAGCATCTAACTGTTTTATTTCTGCTAATGTCGCATCTTTAACCCAACCCTTAGTGTTGGTTGTCCGGTTAAGTTTTTCATCATGAATAACCACCAGTTCACCATCTTTTGTTAACTGCACATCTAGCTCAATGCCATCTGCTTTTACATCGATAGCTTCTTGAAATGCCGGTAATGTGTTTTCCGGATGTGTGCCTTTACTACCTCTGTGGGCGATTATTTTTGTCATCTTTATCACTTCCATTCTGTTTCATTCTACCATTTTTATGTAAAATTAATAGTCGTTGTATGCCTTATCACTAGATTTTTATTGTAAAATGCGTATAATAAAGGTATAAATTCAGATAAGGACGTGACTGACTATGAAGAAATTTTCAAAAGGATTTTTAGTAGGTACTGCAACAACTTTAGCTGCTTTAACAGGGGTTGCTTTAGGCGTTAAAAAAGTACTTATCGAACCAATCGAAGAAAAAGAAGAAATGATTGACGATAACCGCAAAAAAGCCATGCGTAAAAGTAGAGCAAGATAATATTTCATTGACCAAAAAATGACTCATTGTTATTTTTTGGTTTTTTATTTACGATGAAAGGAGGATATGACGATGTCTATTAACAGTATAAAAAAACAAATTATGTCAGACCCTGAAAATAAACCCTTTACAGATAAGGGATGGCAACCCATCTTTATGGCCTCTCCAGAAGCAAAAATAGTGATTATCGGTCAAGCACCTGGGATTAAAACACAAGAAAAAAACCAAGTCTTTCGAGATAAAAGTGGCGATAAACTTCGCGAATGGATGGGTGTATCAGAAGAAACGTTTTATGACTCAAAAAAAATCGCAGTACTTCCTATGGATTTTTACTTTCCAGGAAAAGCAACTCACGGGGATTTACCTCCCAGAAAAGACTTTACAGCCAATTGGCATCCTAAATTACTAGCATGTATGCCAAATATCGAGCTGACGATTTTAATGGGGACTTACGCGCAAAAATATTACTTAAAATCATCGATGAAACACACACTAACGGAGACGGTATTTTCATATCAAGATTACTTACCAACCTATTTTCCGATTGTACATTCTTCTCCGCTAAACTTTCGTTGGTTTGCTAAAAATCCTGACTTTGAAAAAAAGATTGTGCCCGAATTACAAAAAATAGTGCATTCTATATTAACTAGCTAAAATATCATAAAAAATTCACCTAAATAAGGGATAAAACGAGTTATACTAATTTAAAATAACGACAGGAGTGAAACATCTATGTGTACATCAGTCAGTTTTAACGGCAATCATCATTTTTTTGGGAGAAATCTCGATTTGCATTACACGTTTAATCAAGAAGTGGTTATTACACCTAGACATTATCCATTTAACTTTAGAAATGGCCTGACAATTAGCAATCATTACGCTATTATCGGCATGGGGCTTATCGTCGATGATACCCCGCTGTACTTTGATGCAACCAATGAAAAAGGATTAAGTATGGCTGGACTAAATTATCCAAAAAACGCACACTTTGCTCCACTAAATCATAGTGACGAGCACATCACAACATTTGAATTCATTCCTTATTTATTGTCACAATGTGGCACAGTCGAGGAAGCAAAACGGTTGTTAAGTGATTTAACGATTACTGAGGAACCCTTTAGTAAAGACATGCCAAATTCACCACTTCATTGGATGCTTTCTGACAGTGTGTCTTCCTTAACCATTGAATCAGATGAAGATGGGTTACATGTTTACGATAATCCTGTAGGTGTCTTAACCAATAATCCACCTTTTCCAAAGCAGTTATTTAATTTAAACAATTACCGACACTTAACAACTAAAACTCCAGACAATACTTTTTCTAGTCACTTATCATTAGATGACTATAGCAACGGTTTAGGTGGTTTGGGACTTCCTGGTGATTTGTCTTCTATGTCTCGCTTTGTTCGCGCAAGTTTTACAAAAGAAAATTGTCTGATAGGTGACACTGTCGAAGAAGATATTCTTCAGTTTTTCCATATTTTATCTTCTGTCGAACAAACTAAAGGCCTGTGTGATGTTGGTAACTCGCAATTTGAATACACTATTTATTCTTCTTGTTGCGACACAACAACTGGTAGCTATTACTATAAAACATATAACAATACTCAAATAAACGGTGTTCATCTCTTTAATGAAGCTCTCGACACAACAGAGTTAATTCACTACCCATTAGTGATGAATTCAACCATTCAATCAGTCAATTAAAAAAGATGCCGGAAAAAATTCCGACATCTTTTTAGTTATTTTTTCTTTGTTTTCCCAGTCCAATTCATATAGCCATCCTTTAAAATATAGATATCTTTGTATCCTTCTTTTTTAAGCAAACCAGCCATATAAATCGCCATACTTGTGCGGTTGTCATACAAATAGATTGGTGCATCTTTACGAATGGCAAGTAAATATTCTTTGTGCGCTCTTGAAATAGTATACGGCACACTTCTTGCTCCTAAAATATGACCACGATTGTAGTCCTCTTTTTCTCGCACATCAATGATTTGAGCTGTTCTCATTGTTTCTTGAAATTTATCTTGATCAATCCACTCAGCAGAACGTTTTCTCTTGATGAAAAAGAATAGTTTATACAATCCATAACTCGCAATAATAATAATTAATATAGTTGTTAATAAATCCACGGGACATTTACCTTTCTATCTATTATTTATCTTTTTTAAACTTTAATGCTAATGATGCCGCTCCAATGACGCCGGCTGAATTACCTAATTCTGCCAATTTCAAAGTGGTACTATCTTTTACTTGTGGGAAGGTAAATTGATCAAAATACATTTGAACTTTTTCTAATAAAAACTCACCAGCCGCAGATACCCCACCACCAATGACAATATCATTTGGGTTCAACATATTGCCGATATTACCACATGCCAATCCTAAGTAGAAACTAACTTTATCAACGACCAATAGTGCAAAGTGATCATTATCTTTCGCTAAATCAAAAACATCCTTACTAGTAATAGCTTGACCGTCATCAATCATATCTTTTAATCTTGATTCACCAGAGAATTCTTCACTCATCTCTCTAGCTAAACGAACCACACCTGTAGCTGATGCCACTGTCTCAAGACAACCTTTTTTACCACATGTACACTCAAAACCATCTGGATCTACGGTAATATGACCAATTTCACCACCAGCACCAGCGACTCCATGTAGTAGGTGACCCTCAGCAATAATCCCACCACCAACACCTGTACCAAGTGTAATAAACGTCACATCAGGTGCATTATTTCCAGCACCTTTCCATCGTTCTCCAAGTGCGGCCACATTGGCATCATTGTCCAAATCAAATGGAATGCCAAATGTTTCTTCCATTGGTTTTTTTATCTCTTGAAGCGTTGACCAATTTAAATTATACGCACCTATGACTGTGCCGTTTTCTTTATCGACAGTTCCTGGTGTTCCCATTCCGATGCCAATAAATTCAGTTGGTTCCATATCATATAAATCTAATCTGTGTTTAATGGATGCAATAATATCTGGCACAATATGAGATCCGTTGTCTTCAATATTGGTTTCAACACTCCATCGTTGTTGAATTTCACCATCTTCTGTTAAAATAGCTAATTTAGCCGTTGTACCACCCAAATCAATACCTATTAATTTATTTGTCATTATTGACCCTCCTGATAATCTTCTTCAAGATGATGCTCACGTTTTAAAACAAGCATGGCTTTTATATACTCCTGTTTATCAATCAAACCTGCTTCTTCAAGCTGTTTTAATTCTATCATCATTAATTCAATATCCCACAGTCTGTTTCCAACATAAATAAAAATACCAAAACGTTTAAATAACTGTTGCACATCATACATTGTTTTCAATTTTCACTACCGACCTTATTATACAGATAACTACTAAGTTTTCCTAGTCAACTCTGTATTTATTTTAATTTTTTATATGCTAAACCCTTTGTAAAGACACCCTACTGATAACAGAACGAAGACAATGAGTGCCAAAATTCTTTTTTTCTTATCAATGTTTCCATTAAATCCAAGTTTATTTGATGGCACACCAACTATGACCATTAATAACAATCCGCTAAGAGCCCCACCAAAATGTCCCATGATATCCACTCCTGAATCAAATAAATTCATCACTAAATTCATTAAAATAAGGAGTGTCATGTTACGAGACATGTATTTTATGGCAGGGTGATTTTTATAAATTTGACCCAAAATAATAAATGCCGCAAAAATACCAAAAAGTGACGTACTTGCTCCAGCAGAAATGGAATTAGTTGAACCAAACGCAAAACTCCATAAATTGCCAAAAATGCCACTAAAAAGATACACAATAAAAAATCGTGTATGCCCAATTAACGGTTCTAGAATACGTCCAACAAAATACAAGCCTAATGAATTAAGTAATAAATGAAAAAAACCAATATGGACAAAAATCGGTGTAATAAAACGCCAATACTCACCATCTAAGACAATTGAATAATGTGTAATCGCTCCGAATTTTTCCAATATATTGACATCTTCTGATCCTGACATTATTCCCTGCTTAAGTCCGACCAGCTCCATCAAAATAAATATTACTATCTGAATAGCTAAAAATAAATAAGTAAAGTACGGCCCACGCTTGAAACGCATCCAACGTGTCGTATTATATTCCCTCATATAGTTCCCCCTGGTTAATACAAATTAATGTATCTACTTTTTTATCATGTGGTTCAGTATCTAGCGTTTCTACTAATTGTTCTTCAAATGCTAAACTGATTGTCTCACCATAAAAGTTGGTTAAATAACGGTCATAAAATCCCCCACCGTATCCAATTCTTTTTTTATCACGCGTAAATCCTACGCCAGGAACAATCATTAAATCAATTGATTGTTTATCATATTTTTCACTGTTCACTGGTTCATACACACCAAATTTAGTTTTTTCTAACTCAGTTGTTTGATCATACTGATGAAAATCCATTTCCCCGAGTTTCCTCGTTTTTGGTATAACAATTATCTTGTCCTCTTTAAATGCTCGTCTTATTAACTTCGTTGTGTCAAACTCATGAGCCATCGGATACGTTGTTGCAATAACCTTAGCTTGTTTCCACTGTGACGTGGCATATAAATAAGACAATAATTCTTCTTCTTGATAATTTTTTTTTTTTTTTGTGTTGCAAGGCGCTTTAATCGACTAAGCACTTCTTGCCTAATCTCTTGCTTCATCTAAACACCTCCTCCAACAGTTTACCTAAATATTATAACACAAGTTATTTATGAACTTTATATAAAAGTTATATTAAGGAGGTTTTAATATAAATATTATAATTTTTTAAAAGTTGTCAATAAGACGTCTAGTGACTGATTAAGCGCAACGATTTCTTTATCGTTAAGCACTTTTGATAAATCATCTTTAAGATAGGTTGTATCAAACGGATTTTTTTCTAAATACATCCTTCCTTGAGGTGTAATAGATACTTCTGTTACCCGTTTATCTGTCTCACTAATCTTTTTTTCCACAAAACTATGAGAAAGCAGCTGGTTCACAATGCGTGTTGTCTGCTGTTTTCCAAAATAAAAATCCTCAGCAATATCTTTCATAGTTAAAGAATCAATTTGTGTTAATCCTAATAAACAGTAATAACTTTCGTAAGTAATTTCTAACTCATTTTTTTGCTTGATGCGTCTTTCGACATTAAAATGCCAATAGGGCAATAATTTTAATAGTTTTTTTGTAATATCGTCCATCATTCACACTCCTTAATTGACTTTTCCATTTTCCTTATGATACCTTATTAGTACGCATTTGTGTACTAATATATTGGAGATGATAAACATGGTAACAACATTAAACACACATATAAAGCAAAATTTCAGAAGCAATCTAATTGATTATACAACAAATTTACTGTTTATCTTAGTCTTTACTCTTATTTTTGGAAGTGAAAATCTTCTACCCATCGTCGCACTTAGTGTCGGATACCTGATGTTTCCCAAAATTAATTTTGGTGTAAAAAATAGTGTATTAGTCATGACTAACTTATTACTATTCCCGATTGGAGGAATCCTGTCACAACTGCCACATAGTCATCCGTTTATTTTATTTTTTATTTATGGCGCGTTCACATTACTCATTTTAGTTTTAACAGCTGAGCCGATTGCATTTCAATATTCTATTCCCTATTTGATTAATTTTTTGTTCTGTCAATCCACTCCTGTTGCTACATCGCAAGTACTAAATCGAATCATTTGTTTAGTGGTAGGAAGTATTTTTTTAAGTGTTTTAGCAGTCATATCAAAGAAAAAACAGCCTTTATCAACTAATCAACCTCTTGGATTAAAAGAACAAATGAAACGCTCATTGACACACCCTTTGTACATCACAAAAATGACCTTAAGTGTATCAATTGCTATGACAGTCGCTATTTTAATCAATGCACCAAAACCTCTTTGGATTAGCATCGTAGCTATGTCACTCACAGAAATTCATTTTAGCGAGACAGTCAAAAAAACACGCGAACGCATTATTGGAACAACGTTTGGCGTGATTATCTTTTATTTATTTTTAGTCAAACTAATTCCCACACCTTATGCGATGGTATTCGTACTAACCGTGGGATTTATCAGTTACTTTTTAGTTGATTACAAACATAAAACCATTGTTAATTCGATTGCTGCCATGAACGCTGCGCTTGTTCTTTTTCCAAGTGGCGTATCAATTATGAACCGATTTATTGGGTTATTTATTGGGATAGCAATCGCCGTTGTGGTGGCTATTTTTGGAGAGTTAATTACTCGAAAAATGAAATAAACAGTGAAGATAGTGTCAACTCTATTTTTTCCTTATACATGAGCCAAATTGAAATTCCTTATCTATAGTTACCAATAGAAAATCTGAAATCACTGCCGACATATTTAATATGCTATAAAGATGTGGATAGTCCACTTTGTAATCATACAAATCTTCTATTTTTAACTTATTCGGATATGTTAATTTATCGACATCTACTTCCAAAACAATTAATTCATCAAATTCTTTATAAATAGCATTAGCAACCTCAATAATTTATTCTTTAAAAGAGAAATGAATAAAGCCATCTCGTTCCAATTCTTTCGGACTATAATATTCTTTTTGTTTAATTATATGCCATTATTCTTTTGAAATCATTCGATAAATAATCATATTTTCACTCCTTTTATATAAATATATCATTATTTATTAAATCTATGTTAAACTGATTAAAAAAAGAGGTGAAAAATTGTATAACAAACTTTTAAAAAAACAGTTTCAAATTGACTTTAATTGCAACGAAAACCCAATGAAACAGTCAATTTTTGTCACCGAAAAAAGCTCCATTGACTCTAGGTATTGGGCTAGAGGTCAAGCAGATATCGTTTGTTTCAAGAATAAACTTCTAGTAAGAACCGAAAATAACAAACTAACAGATGAATTAAAAGAATTATACTCGAATAAAAATAATGAATGGTTTCTAGAACCAGATAATATTTTACATCTAAATCATTTGCTTCAAAAATATCATCTTAAAATTGGAAGAATGGCACCATATTTTATACCTAAAGCAATTATAAAAAAGAATGACATAGACACAAATTTTAAGTTATTTACTCCTTATGATATTGAAAAATTAAAAGTAACAGGTTTTAAATCTGAAGCCTTTTGTTTCTCTGAGCAAGACCCAGATCAACTAGGTTTCGGATATTACTATGACAATAAATTAGTAGCTATCTGTGGTGCTAATAAAAATGGAAAATATACATGGGAAATGGGAGTAGAAATTTTAGATAAAAAATTTTGTGGTCAAGGAATCGCAACGAAACTAATTGAGACATTGACATCAAAAATCCAACATACTGAAAAGCACATTATTCCTGTTTATAGTACTTCATTTTCCCATACAACTTCTATTAATGTTGCCATCAATTCTGGTTTCAAACTAGGATGGGTAGAACTAACTATTACAAAAGACACAAAATAAGCTGATAGAATGGAATAATACCCTATCAGCCTATTAAAATTTTTTATTTACTCTTCTCTTTTTTCATTTGTTTACTTCTTAACTGTCCACACGCTGCATCAATATCAGACCCAAACTCTTGTCTGACAACACAGTTGATGCCATTTTTTTTCAAAATATCATAAAAGGCTAGAGTATCATTTTTTGTGCTTCGCTGGTACAAGTCATGTTCTTCCACCGTGTTATAAGGAATCAAGTTGACATAAGTCAATTTTTTCTTATCTTTCAATAAATCAGCCAGTTGTTGTGCATGCTCTGGTGTGTCATTCACTCCTTGAAGCATGATGTACTCAAAAGTGATACGACGATTGGTTTCTTTTAAATAATAATCCACCGCATCCATCAAACGTTCTAATGGGTACGCTCGGTTAATTTGCATAATAGATGTCCGTGTATCATTGTTTGGGGCATGAAGTGAAATAGCTAGATTGACTTGTAACCCATTTGTCGCAAATTGTTTGATTTTTGGTACAAGACCACTTGTAGAAACGGTCATATGTCTTGCCCCAATTTGCAAGCCTTTTGGATCATTCATAATATGTAAGAAATCCATCACGTTATTATAATTGTCAAACGGCTCGCCAATCCCCATCACGACGATATGACTCACACGTTCACCGTTTCCTTGCTTATCTAAGTAATGTTGAACTTTCATAATTTGAGCGACAATTTCACCGGTCGTTAAATTACGTTGTTTTTTTAATAAACCACTTGCGCAAAACGTGCAGCCAATGTTACAACCAATTTGTGTCGTCACACAAACAGATAAACCATATGCTTGGCGCATTAAAACAGTCTCGATCATATGATGATCTGGCAATTCAAATAAATATTTTACCGTTCCATCTTGCCCTTCTTGGACAACGACTTCGTTCAGAGGGTCTAACACAAAGTTTTCATTTAATAATTCAATTGTTTGTTTAGAAAGATTACTCATCTCAGAAAAATCTGTCACACGTTTTTCATATAGCCATTGCCACACTTGGGCTGCTCTAAATTTCTTTTCACCATTTTTCACAAACCAATCAACAAGTTGAGGTTGCGTTGAATCATAGATAGATGGTTTCATTATTCATTCCTCTTTTCTACTTTGTACACTTAATCACTATATAGGATTTGTATCTACTTTGCAACGACAAACTCACTATCTGTGCATACAAAAAAGCAAAAGAACGAGCTGTTCTCTTGCTTTTTCTTTATTGATTTATGGCATGTACTGTTTGTTGATATAATTTTTCTAGCCTATCAGATAACTCGTGAGACCTGTCATTTGAGTAGACAATCGTTTCAACTGGCGTGGAGATAAAATCTAGCAACTTGACTGCTTGCCACGTATTTCCTTGCTTTTCAAACGTAATTTGTGGGTGAACACTCGTTGCGCCACACGCATCCGCTACTAAGAAAGCAAGTTCATAAGTCATCTCATCCAATTTTCTTAAACGATAATACCCATCATGAATAAATTGTTTCTCTTCGGATAAATGTTGTTTTAAGATGTCCAATTCTTCTTGTGTCATACGCACACATCCCCTTTATTAGCTGTGATTAGTTAGTAAAGTTATCAAAATACCCTTGAATAAAGACAATTGGTGTTCCTTTATCACCACTACCTGATGTTAAATCTGATAATGAACCGATTAAGTCTGTTAATTTTCTTGGTGTTGTTCCTTGTGCTTCCATTAATCCTGTTAAATCATCTGCTTTTGAATCAATGTGTTTTTTAATCGCTTCTTCAAGTTGAGCTCCACGTAAATCAGAGAAGTTGTTATCTGCAAGATATTTTAACTTCACTTCATTTGGTGTTCCTTCTAAGCCTGATGTGTAAGCAGGAGATACCACTGGATCAGCTAACTCCCAAATTTTTCCAACTGGATCTTTAAACGCGCCATCACCGTATACCATAACTTCAACTTGTTTACCTGTTAACTCTTTTAATTTACGTTGAACATTATCCACTGTTTCTTGCGAATTTCTTGGGAATAATTTTACGCCATCATCTGTTGATTTATTTGAACCAAGCAAACCATATTGCTCGTTAAAGCCACTTCCATCAACTGATTCAGATAAAACATCATCCAATGTGTACACTTTTTCCGCACCATTTTGTTCTAATATGCGTTTTGTACGGTAACGTGTGTGAATATCACATGTTAATATATTTTTTGTATAAGATAAAATCGTTTTAGGTTTTTGTGAGAAAATCACTTCACACTCAGCACCTTCAGCTGCGATTAATTCTTTATAATATTCAATATAGTCAACACCTGTAAAGGTATGTTTTTGATAACCAAATAACTCTCTAAATTCTGTTTCAGTTAACGTATCTGTCCAAGGATTCACGCCTTTTTCATCTAATGCATCAAGTGAAATCAAGTGATTTCCCACTTCGTCTGATGGATAACTTAACATTAAAACAATTTTTTTACTTCCTCTAGCAATCCCTCTCAAACAATTTGAAAAACGATTACGACTAAAGATTGGGAAGATAACACCAACTGTATCCTCGTTAAATTTTTGACGAATATCTTCTGCAATTTGATCAATAGATGCATAGTTTCCTTGTGCTCTAGCAACAATTGATTCTGTCACCGCAACAATATCTTTATCTTGGATTGAGAAGTTTCCTTCTTTAGATGCTTCAATCACACTATCAATTACGATAGTTTCCAAGTCGTCTCCTTCATTAATAATTGGACAACGTAATCCCCTTGATACAGTTCCAATAATTCTTGACATAGTATACTCTCCCTTATTGTACAACTCATTTTTTAAAATTTAGTTCCATAAGTACTATACAGTGTTTTGACCCACAAGTAAAATCTAGTCATAAAAAATCATAAAAAAAGATGATTAAATATGCCTTTAATCATCTTTTTAACAAGTTAATTTATTAGTTCATTTGCTAACACAAACGTATAATCTTGGCTCTTCAAAAATTTAATCACATTTTCTAAGCTGTCTGCTGATTCTTGATGGATATCATGCATCAACACAATGCTGTGAGGTTGCAATTCTTTTTTTACTTCCCCTAAAATGGCTGTTGGATTGTGTGTTTTCCAATCAAGTGTATCAATATTCCATAACGCAATTTTCATATCAGGTTCAATGCGTGTCACCCGCTCATTATATGAGCCATAAGGCGGACGTAGTAACGTTGGACGTTCACCTGTAATTTTTTCAATTTTTTGATTTGTGGACTCAATTTCTTGTTTGATACTAGCATCATCTAATTTTATTAAATCTTTATGATCATAAGTATGATTACCGATTTCGTTTCCAGCATCATGAATTTTTTTGACCATGTCAGGATAATTGTCAACCATCGACCCTAACATAAAAAAAGTCGCCTTAATATTGTATTTTTTTAAAATATCTAAAATTTGCTGTGAACTCGTATTATTAGGACCATCATCAAACGTTAAAGCCACTTTTTTATCATCATTTAAGATGGTTGGGTCATTTTTTAGTACTTCTTTTTCAAGTAAAGACAACTGAGTCTCGTATGTTTGTCTTAGTTTTTCATTTTTTAGATTTGTTACTTCTTTATTTAATTTTTTATAGACATCAGACGTTGGCACAGTTTTTACTTTTTTATCTTGTATATAATTTGATAACTCTTTATCAAGTAACACAAGCGATTTGTTTTGCTCTGTTATTTGTTTTACTCCCTCTTCTAACGACGCTCTTTGCTCATCTTTTGGTAAGCTTGCTACACTACTACTCAATTCATTTTCCATTGACTTCGTTAAGGATTGAGCAATTGATAAATTTTTAACCAAACTGTTTTTATTAAACGGTTTTTTACCAAAAATATCATTCATTTCTTGCGAGGTTTTTATTTTCTTTTGTATGGCGTTAACTGTAACCGAATCTTTCGTCAATTCATCCAACAGACTTTTTTTCTGATGTTTAACTTTTCCAGAAATATTAGAAATTCCCTCAACCGTTTTGATGCTTTTATCAACTTGCTCTTTTGCTTTCGTTGTTGTCGCTAATAATTCTTTATTGGTGACAAAGTTCTCCAAATTTTGTTGATTCAACTCTTGAATGGATTGATCAACCACCTTTTTTTCATTAATCACACCAGCAAGCGTTTGTATGGCTTGCTTATCTAAAGTCATTCGACGAACTAAAAATACAACTTCTACCACTAAAATAAGTAATAAAAAAATTAAAATCAATGGCTTTTTATTTTGTTTAATCAATTTTCAAATCTACACCTTTCTAAAATATAACAATTCTATTCTAACAGTAATCATTCAAAATGTTTTAAATTTTCAGGCTTTTTTCATTACAAAATAGGAGGGATTTCTTTATTTTATGACATTTAAATAACATAAACAAAATATTTGTTCATTTTTATTTTTTCCTAGATGAACGACGTTTACTTTTATATCACTCAATTAAAATAACATAAATAATCTTATTTTTATAACAAAAAACGGCACTTTTTTTCATAACTATGTTAGAATATTGTTGCATATGACAAGTACATAGTGGAGGGAAAAAATATGGAAATTCAAGATTATATGAAAGCTTTTATTGATTATTTTTACGAGAACAAAGAAGACATTCAACAAGATAAGCCTATTGAGTTGATAACTGAAAACAACATTGATGATATTAAATCCATGACTATCACTAAAGATGGTCGTGATTTAGCTAGTTTACTTAAAATGTTAGAAGAAACTGTCTATCCTTTTAGAAATGTTAGTGAACATAAGCGTAATTTTGCGTTTATTCCAGCTCCTGTGGTCGATATTTCAAAATTAGGAGATTTACTTGAATCATTTTATAACCCAAATGCTGCAGGATTTTACTCAAGTTCTGGGACCGCGATTATTGAAGAAGAACTTATTGCCTGGCTTTGTCAAAAAGCAGGATTTGATCCTAAAAAAGCCAGTGGAACTTTCTTATCTGGCGGTTCTATGGCTAACTTAAATGCTACGATTGCCGCAAGGGATAAATATTTAGATTTAGATAACATCACAAAAGGTGTCGTTTACATCTCTGATCAAGCTCATCATAGTGTTCATAAAGCACTACATGTTATCGGAATTCCTGACCAACGAATTCGACGTGTCACAACTGATGAACAGTTAAAAATTGTGCCATCTTCACTCCAACAAGCCATTCAAAATGATAAACAAGAGGGTCTTGTGCCGTTTATTGTCATCGCAACTGCTGGCACAACAAATGCTGGGGTCATTGATCCGCTACCTGAGTTAGCAACGATTTGTCAAGAAGAAGATGTGTGGTTACATGTGGATGGCGCGTTTGGGGCATCTGTTTTATTATCATCAAATCACGCCCACTTACTTGAAGGAATTGAACAAGCAGATAGTATCACGTGGGACGCTCACAAATGGTTGTTCCAAAGCTATTCTTGTGCCATGCTTTTAGTGAAAGATAAAACAGATTTACTTAGAAGTTTTAGTGAAACACCAGAATATTTAGAAGATGCTTCAGAAAACGAGCATATCAATACATGGGATTTAGGACTGGACTTGTCACGTCCTGCGCGTGGGGTAAAATTATGGCTATCCCTACAAGCTCTTGGGACAAAAAAATTAGGGAACACTATTGATTACGGCATTAAGTTAGCCGAATACACTGAAACTGTGGTAGAAAAAGCACCACGACTTGAAATAGTAACACCCGCTCAAACAGCCATTATCAACTTTAGATACTACCGAGATGATTTAGATGAAGATAGCTTAAACAAACTAAATACTCAACTTTCAAATAGGATTTCAAATGAAGGCTTCGCGCAAATTTTAACCACAAAACTACATGGCAAAACTGTGTTACGCATGTGTACCATCTCACCAGAAACGACTTTTGAAGATATCGATAAAACAATTGAACATATTTCTCACTGTATTGCTCAATTAGAAAATAACTAAACACAAAAAAAGCCAAAGAAGTATGTTGCTCTTTGGCTTTTCATTTTGTTACTCAATAGATAGTAACTGCAAATGGTTAACCCCTGTTAGTTTTTCCAACTCAACTAACAAATCATTCACCGACACAGATAATTCTTCGATATCAATCCCCATAACGACTGTTGCCGTATCTTGAATGGGAATATTTTGGTTGATGGTTAACACATTTCCACCAAGTTCTGACAAACGGTTTAAAACAGATGACAACAAGCCTTTCTTATCCGTTAAATTAAACGAAATGAGTGTTTTTCTAATTTGTGCGGTTTTATCGGCTACAAACACATGGTCTTTGTATTTATAAAAAGCACTTCGTGACAAGCCAACTTCATTAACGACCTCACTAACGTTTTTGTAATCTCCCGAATTAAGTAACTTTTTTGCCTCAATAACCTTTGAAAATACATCAGGTAATACCTCCTGATTAACAATTAGATAGTTCTGTGACATACTTCTGCTCCTTTATAATCTACCACTAAATCAAGAGCCTTCCAACGATGTTTTAATCCAGACAACGATTGATTGAGTGCTTCTATATCAACTGTTTTTTGAAAAATCCCCATCAACGTTGAGCCACTTCCTGAAATATAAAATCCTTTTGCTCCTGATTCTTTTGCAATATTCTCTACTATATCATACTCGTCAATCAATTTTTTACGATACGGCTGATGAATCCCATCAGCTAAAAAATCGTTCAAATGAGAAGCATTTCCTGTTTTTAATGCCTCCAACAAACACAATAACTTAGCTTGATTGCTAACCACAGTTTTTAAGGGATAACTTTCTGGTAAAACGCCTCTAGCAACAGAGGTTTCTAGTGTAAAATCGGGAATAAACGTGACAAAACGGTAGG
Source organism: Vagococcus sp. JNUCC 83 (assembly GCF_053667615.1). Lineage (NCBI taxonomy): Bacteria > Bacillati > Bacillota > Bacilli > Lactobacillales > Enterococcaceae > Vagococcus > Vagococcus sp. JNUCC 83. Next base: position 1,046,630 of record NZ_CM132204.1, read on the forward strand.
AATTGTCAACTGGGTAATGCTGATAAAAAATACGTTCATCAAGTTGGTAAGATGCACTCAAACCACCAAGTAAGGCTGGCACCACATTATCTGGGTGACCTTCAATTTGTGTACAATATGTGACTAGTTCACTTTCACTTAAATTTAACTCGTGCAATTCGTTTGCCGCTAACACACCCGAAACAATACAAACAGCACTGCTTCCTAACCCTCTAGCAAACGGAACTTCACTATCAATCACCAAATTAATTGGTGTCACTTCACGCTGCAAATCCTCTAATACATGTTTGTATGATTGAAAAATTAAGTTTTCTTCTGTCTGAAATTCTTTTGGACAGCCTGTAATAGTCAATGTATCTGATAACGTCACATCACAGTAACCATAGAAAGTGACTGCTAACCCTAAAGTATCAAACCCAACACCGACATTGGCAGATGTTGCTGGAACTTTAATGCGAACCATTGATTACTCACCTACCTGTTTAATAATAATATCCTTCATCTGATCAATATCAATCACTTGATTATGTAAAATCGGAGCATCTTTCAAGTCTTTTAATTGTTTTGGCGCATACACGTTTGTTTTGTCTTCTAACTCATCAATAAGTTTAAACTCATCTTGTGAGCTATCAATAGAAAGTTCTGGTATGTCTTTGCTCACTTCTTGCACAAATTTGTACGGAGAAGCTGTTGATAAAATCACCGTTTTTTCGTTCTTTTCTGGATTATTATCCAATACATAAGAAGCCACAGCTGTATGTGGATCAAGTAAGTACCCTTTTTCTCGATAAACCTTATCGATCTGTTTAGCGACTTCTTCATCAGTGGCAAATCCTGTACCAAACGTCTCTTGAATAGTGCCCAATAACTCATCAGAAATCTTAAATTTCCCTGTTGTCTTTAGTTGATTCATCAAGTCAGATACATAGTCAGCATCTCCACCACTTAAATGGAACAACATTCTTTCCAAGTTAGATGAAATCAAAATATCCATACTTGGCGAGCTAGTTTTTTTAAATTCACGATTTGTGTCATACTCCCCTGTTTGTAAGAAATCATACAACACATTATTTTCGTTTGAGGCACAAATCAATTTGTTGATTGGCAGACCCATTTGTTGCGCGTAATATCCAGCCAAAATATTACCAAAATTCCCTGTTGGCACGATATAGTCGATTTTTTCACCTAATGTGATGTCTCCCGTGTTAACTAATTCTGCATATGAGGCAAAATAGTAAACCACTTGAGGGATTAACCGACCTATATTAACAGAGTTCGCACTTGAAAACTCGATATGATGCTCTTTTAGTAATGACACCAATTCTTTATCATGGAATAAGCGTTTCACATTACTTTGTGCGTCATCAAAATTTCCGTTGATCGACACAATAGCCACATTATCTCCATCTTGTGTTTGCATTTGTTTTTCTTGAATGGTTGATACCCCATTATTCGGATAATAAACAATAATGTCAACCAATGGATCGTTTTTAAATCCTTCTAAGGCTGCTTTTCCCGTATCGCCACTAGTTGCTGTTAGAATCAAATGTTTATTGGTATTATGTTGTGTTTTTGCAGATAAATTAACTAGTTTTGGTAAAAGCGATAAAGCCACATCCTTAAATGAACAAGTTGGTCCATGGAATAATTCTAAAACATAATCCTCACCAACTTTTTTAAGTGGGGTAATTTTTTCATCACTAAATGTATCAGTATAAGCTTCTTTGACACATTCAATGATATCATTTTCTGAAAACTCATTGAAAAATTGGGTAATCACTAACGTCGCAATTTCCTGATAATTTTTATCAAGAACAGTCGCCACATCCAAATTGACATCATCTAAGTTAGGCAAGACAAACAATCCTCCATCAGGACTTAACCCTGCTAAAATCGATTGGCTAGCGGAATAATTAATTGTTTTATTTCGTGTACTTTGATATTTTTTTTCCATCATAACACTCCTTGTCTTTCATTTTAGTCTATGATACAATGTTCACCATATAAAAACAAGTGTATTTTACAGGAGGACTTATTATGAAAATTGCAATCCTTGGTTTTGGAACTGTTGGTTCAGGTGTTTATGAAATTTTACAGCAAAAAAATTTAGCAAAAAAATTTAGCGTAGAAAAAATATGGTCACGTCCGAGTGACACGATTGAGATTCCAAACTTCTGTTCTAATATCGAAGACATTATAAACGATAAAGACATTGAGTTAGTGGTTGAGGTACTTGGTGGCATCGATGTTCCTTTTGAGTTAATCTCTCGTATGTTAAAAAGTAAAAAGCATGTCGTAACAGCCAATAAAGCAGTCATTGCTAAACATTATGATGAACTAACTCAACTAGCAAAAGAAAATGGTGTTTCTTTAAACTTTGAAGCAAGTGTTGGTGGAGGAATTCCTTGGATAAAAAATGTTGAATTGGCTTCAAGAATCGACACCATCTCAAAATGCTATGGTATTTTAAATGGCACATCTAATTTTATTTTGGATACAATGTTAAAAGAAGACGAAGATTTTGACGATGTATTAAAAGAAGCGCAAGAGTTAGGTTATGCTGAAGCTGATCCAAGTGCTGATATTGATGGCTTTGATGTGTTAAATAAACTGATTATCTCAGCTAGAAAAGCCTTTGATAAAAAATTAACACCAGACGACTTCTTTATTCACTCTATGAAACAAATAACAAAAGATGATATCCATTACTTTAAAGACAAAGGTCATATTGTTAAGTATATTGGTGAAATCACTCATGAGGAAGGTGTTATTACTCTTCATGCTGTCCCTGAAACGTGTATTGAGGCGACTATTCCAAGTAATAACAATATCGCAAGTCTTGAAGGGCAAACAATCGGTACCTTAAAATTTTATGGCCAAGGTGCAGGAAAACTACCGACTGCAAATGCGGTGGTCCAAGATATTATTGATATTTCTAAAAATATTTCCTATATAGATACTGACAAAGAAGAAAACAATGCTATAATTGAAAACAAAACAAATCGTTATACATTCATTATTCGAACAAACGAGTCAGTTGATTCTCAGCTAATAAAAGAAGCAGACGGTGACTATCTCATCACCCACCCCATCACGTTAGCTGACATTAGACAACAAACTCAATTAAACGATTCTCTTATTGTTAGAGTGATTACCCAGGAGGACTGGCATGATTAAAGTAACAAAATTCGGTGGGAGTAGTGTGGCAAATGCTACTCAATTTAAAAAAGTAAAAGACATTATTGACAGCGACCCGACCCGTACAGTTGTGGTGACAAGTGCGAGTGGAAAAGAACAATCCGATGACCATAAAATGACTGATTTACTCTATTTATGTTATGAGCACAAACGTTACGGGATGCCGTTTGATGATTTATTTCAGATGATTCGAGATAAATTAACTCGAATTGAAAATGAACTCGGACTCACATCAACTATTTCAGAAGATTTAGATTATTTATATCAAAAATTATCCGATTCCATTGATATTGATTATCTTGTCAGTCGAGGTGAATACCTAACAGCTAAATTATTAAGCAATTATCTCGGGTTTAAATTTATCGATGCCAAAGACATTATTATCTTTAAGCCTAACGGACAAATCGATGAAAAGCGTTCTTGTATGGCCATCCAATCTCTTATTAAACAATCAGATCGTATTGTTGTCCCAGGATTTTATGGTGCCTATCCAGACAAGTCAATTCATCTGATGTCTCGTGGAGGAAGTGATATAACTGGGAGCTTTCTAGCAAATGTCTTGGATGCTGAACGATATGAAAACTGGACGGACGTATCAGGTATTTTAAAAGCTGATCCACGAATCGTTAAAAATCCAAAACAGATTGAAACCATTACATACGAAGAACTACGAGAATTAGCGTATATGGGGGCAAATGTTATCCATGAGGAAGCAGTAAACCCTGTCCGACAAAAAAATATTCCAATTCACATCTTAAATACAAATGACCCGGCAAATAAAGGAACGGTCATTGCAGCCAAAGATAACTCAGAAAAACGTCAAGCCATCACTGGGATTGCCGGAAAAAAAGATTTTTCAATTATTACAGTGGTCAAATCACATATGTCAAATGACTTTGGAACAATTCGAAAGGCGTTAGAGTGCATGGAAAAGTACCGCATCATTGTCGAGCATATCCCAACTGGTGTTGATTCTTTTTCGTTGGTTGTTGAAACAGCAAAATTAAAACCATTTTACTATGAAGTCATGTCCGACTTAAAGGTTAGTACGCAAGCCGATAAAGTAACAGTTATACACGATATTGCGCTGATTGCGATTGTTTCTCGGTTTATGAAAAACAAAACTGGCATGAGTGGTCGCTTATTTAGCGCACTTGGTGAACAGCAAATTAATATTTCACTTATTTCTCAAACAAGTGATGAGTTAACGATTATTATTGGCGTGAAAAATGACGATTACAACACTACAATTCGCACTATTTATTATGAATTTGAAGGAGACGATAGCTTATGAGTAAGTTAACTGTAGCAATTCTTGGAGCCACTGGAGAAGTTGGAAAAGAGATGTTAAATGCTCTGATAGAATACAATATTCCAGTGAAGGAACTAAAATTATTTGCTTCAAAACGAAGCGCCGGACAAAAAATGGCGTTTGGGGACAAAGAGTTAGTCATTGAAACACTAACAACAGACTGTTTTGAAGGAATTGACGTTGTCTTATGTGCATTGGATGATGATATCGCACGTATATATTTACCTGAAGCCAAAAAACAAGGGTGTCTGATTATTGATAACTCTAGTATCTACCGATTAGATGATGATGTGCCTTTAGTCGTTCCAGAGGTTAACCCAGAAGATATCTTCAACCATCAAGGAATTATAGCTAACCCTAACTGTTCGACTATTATTGCCCTTGTTGCGATTGCTAAATTACATAGAGAAGCAACCATTAACTCAATGATTGTGTCAACTTACCAAGCCGTATCAGGTGCTGGCAAGCAAGGGATCGAAGAATTAGAAACTCAAGTGGTTGACGTAGTAAATGGAAAAAGTGTGACACCACATATCTTCCCCTATCAAATTGCTTACAATTTGATTCCACAAATTGGTGGATTCAACGATGAAGGACATTCTAGTGAGGAAATGAAATTACAAAATGAAGGACGCAAAATTCTTCACCATCCAACACTTGATGTCACATGTACCTGTGTTCGTGTCCCTGTCATTCGCTCACACTCAGAAGCGATTACGTTGTTTTTGGAAAATGATGTTAGTGTGGAAGAAGCCCGTCAAATTATCAGTGAAACAAAAGGCGTAAAATTAGTCGACAACCTAGATCAACAAGAATACCCTATGCCTCTTGATACATCTAACCAAGATTTAGTCTATGTTGGACGTATCCGTAAAAGTAAAGTTGGCAATCAATCGGTTTTAACCTTATGGTGTTGTGGAGACCAAGTCAGAAAAGGAGCAGCCACAAATGCCGTACAAATTTTAGAGTATTATATTCATAACAAGTAATGAAAAATCCCCAGACTGTTTTGTCTGAGGATTTTTTTTGCTATTCATGATTGATGTGATTCATATGGTCAAATGTTTGGGATAAAATACTTTTAACGTGTTTGTCATCCAAACAATAAACAACGCTTTTCCCTTCTTTACGTGATTTCACCAAATGATTGTCTCGTAACAACTTCAGCTGATGAGACACGGCTGATTGTTCCATATTAAGAAATTCTGTAATACTACTCACATTCATTTCTTTTTCGGACAAAGCCACCAAAATTTTCAAGCGGGTTGGATCGCCTATCGTTTTAAAGAAACGACTTGTTTGTTCAATCGTTTGAGAACTTAACTCTTTCAACTAGACATCCCCCTTTAAGCACTGTATTTTTCTAATTCTTGAGTAAATGTTTCAATTTTTTGTGCGACAGCCTCTTTCGTTTCAGCCACTGCCCCCATATAAAATTTAATTTTTGGCTCTGTTCCTGAAGGTCTAATAGCAATCCAACTGCCATCTTCTAAAAAGAATTTTAAAACATTAGCCTTTGGAAGTTCAAGTAATTCTTCTTGTCCATTTGCTAAAAATCGTTTTCCTACAGAGTAATCTTCAGTATATCTAACAGATACCCCACCAAATAATGTTGGAAGGTTTTCTCGTACACTTTGCATGATATTAGCTATTTCTTGTAGGCCTTCCATTCCTGATTTGGTTACTGATATCGTTTTTTCTTCAAAATACCCGTATTCTTTATACAACTCTAATAACCCATCATATAAGGTTTGGTCTTTTTCCATATAGTAAGTCGCTACTTCTGCCAACATGACTAAGGCTTGAATGGCATCTTTATCACGTACAAATGGTTTCACTAAGTAACCATAACTTTCTTCAAAACCAAATAAAAATTCAGCCGAATGATTTGCTTGAACTTCTTTGATTTGTTCAGCGATAAATTTAAAACCAGTTAAAACATCTTTCATCTCAACATTATATGATTCACAAATTTTTGTTGGCAACTCACTTGAAACAATGGATTTTAAAACCAAGCCATTTTGTGGTAATTCATTTAAGTCGTTCTTTTTAGTTAAAATATAGTGAACCATCAAACTAGCTAATTGGTTGCCTGTCAATACTCGGTATTCACCATTAGGAAGTTTCACCGCTGCACCTAATCTGTCAGCATCAGGGTCTGTCGCTACAAGCAAATCAGCCGACAAGTTTTCTCCTAAACGAATCGCATATTCAAATGCCGATAATTCTTCTGGATTTGGTGATTTAACTGTAGAAAAGTTTGGATCGGCAATCGCTTGTTCTTCTACAAGGGAGACATTAGTAAAACCAATCTGAGACAACGCTCTTTCACCTAACATCTTGCCAGTCCCGTGTAGTGGTGTAAATACCATGTTAAGCTTCGCGCCACTTCTGTTAATTAACTCTTGATCGATTGTGACAGATAACATGTTTTCTAGATAAATTGTATCAATATCTTCGCCAACAATCGTGATAAAATCGTCTGCTTTCTCTTCTGAAATGATATCAATCATCAATGGATTGGCAACACTTCTAACAAATTCTGTGACTTTATCAGCATCTTGTGGTGGCATTTGAGCTCCATCTGCCCCGTAAACTTTAAAACCATTGTAATTTGCAGGATTATGACTAGCTGTAATCATAATACCAGCCACACAATTAAAATGTCTCACTGCAAACGACAATTCAGGAGTCGGACGTAAACTTTCAAAGACATAGGATACAATGCCATGATTAGCCAACGTTTTCGCCGACTCCATTGCAAATTCAGGTGATTGATGTCTTGAATCATAGGCAATCGCCACTCCACGTTTTTTAGCTTCCTCACCCAATGTATTTATAAATAATGCTAACCCATTTGCCGCTTGTCGAACCGTATAGATATTCATGCGATTAATTCCCGCACCTAAAATGCCTCTCATACCAGCTGTTCCAAACTCTAATGGTGCATAAAACGCATCTTGTAATTCGTTTTCATTTTTTTCTATCTCAGATAAATTTTGTTTTAATGTTGGCTCTAACTCTTCAAAGTTGTGCCATGTGGTATATGTTTCTTTCCAACCCATTTTGTCACCTCATCTTAATTTGTCTCACTCATTATATCATTACATTACCCATTTTACTAAAAAATTAAATGACCATACATAAATTTTTACTATAAAGTTTTTTGATAAAAAAACAGACAACACAATGTGTCATCTGTTTTCTGCAATTAAATTATGTTATCTTGATCGTTTTTTATATTTAAATAACCTAAAGTACTTGTTACAAATAGTAGCACTGCCAATCCTAATAAAGTATAAATAGTATGATCACTCTCACCTGTTGATGGTAATTTCCCACCTGTTGACGGTTTATTTCCAGATGACGAGCTATTATTATTTCCAGTTCCTGGTACATTATTGTCTTTTGATGGTTCTGTTAAAGTGTTGGTAATAATGATATTACCGATATTAGAATCATTAATTGTTGTTGTGTAACCTGGGACTTTAGTAATTTCTTTGACAGTATAAACAATAGCTTTCCCGTTTGATTTTTCGGCCAAGTTTTCCCAGGTGTGACTCCAGTTATTTGCCTCGTTTAACTCGACTGGTTTGCCACTTTCTTTTCCATCGGCATACAATTGAACTTGGATACTATTTGGGCGTTTGCCGTCTTGATTTTGATTGTCTTCCCATCGTTTTGTCACGCTCACACCGGTTTTTCCTGGTGTGTAGTGGTTAGTAATCATTGTTCCGTCTATAGTCGTTGTGTAATCTGGTACACTATTTTCCGTCACTGTATAGACAATTTCTTTACCGTTGTCGTATTTTGGTAAGTTTGTAAAGCTATATTTCCAGTTTTCTTTTTCTGTGATTGTTTTTGTATCGACCACTTTGCCATCCGCTAATAGATTCACTTCGATAGATGTTGGACGTTTGCCATCTTGATTATTCGCATCATCCCAGTGTTTCTCACCCGATACTTGTGTCAACTCTGGCGTATGTGTATTCGTGATGACCACATTACCTAAATCACTGTCATTTATTGTCGTCGTGTAACCTGGCACTTTAGACACTTCTTTGACAGTATAAACAATAGCTTTCCCGTTTGATTTTTCGGCTAAGTTTTCCCATGTGTAACTCCAGTTATTTGCCTCGTTTAACCCAACTGGTTTGCCACTTTCTTTGCCATCGGCATACAATTGAACTTGGATACTATTTGGACGTAATCCATCTTGATTTTGATTGTCTTCCCAATGTTTCGTGACACTCACACTGGTTTTTCCTGGTGTGTAGTGGTTCGTAATGGTCGTGCCATCAATCGTTGTCGTGTAATCTGGCACACTATTTTCCGTCACTGTATAGATAATTTCTTTACCGTTGTCGTATTTTGGTAAGTTTGTAAAGCTATATTTCCAGTTTTCTTTTTCTGTGATTGTTTTTGTATCGACCACTTTGCCATCTGATAATAAATTCACTTCGATAGATGTTGGACGTTTGCCATCTTGATTATTCGCATCATCCCAATGTTTTTCACCCGATACTTGTGTCAACTCTGGCGTATGTGTATTCGTGATGACCACATTACCTAAATCACTGTCATTGATTGTCGTTGCGTAACCTGGAACTTTAGACACTTCTTTGACAGTATAAACAATAGCTTTCCCGTTTGCTTTTTCGGCTAAGTTTTCCCATGTGTAACTCCAGTTATTCGCTTCGTTTAACTCAACTGGTTTGCCACTTTCTTTTCCATCGGCATACAATTGTACTTGGATACTATTTGGACGTAATCCATCTTGATTTTGATTGTCTTCCCAATGTTTCGTGACACTCACACTGGTTTTTCCTGGTGTGTAGTGGTTAGTAATGGTCGTGCCGTCAATCGTTGTTGTGTAATCTGGCACACTATTTTCCGTCACTGTATAGACAATTTCTTTACCGTTGTCGTATTTTGGTAAGTTTGTAAAGCTATATTTCCAGTTTTCTTTTTCTGTGATTGTTTTTGTATCAACCACTTTGCCATCTGCTAATAAATTCACTTCGATAGATGTTGGACGTTTGCCATCTTGATTATTCGCATCATCCCAGTGTTTCTCACCCGATACTTGTGTTAATTCTGGCGTATGTGTATTCGTGATGACTACATTACCTAAATCACTGTCATTGATTGTCGTTGCGTAACCTGGCGTGTTTCCAACTTCTTTAACGGTATAAACAATAGCTTTCCCGTTTGATTTTTCGGCCAAGTTTTCCCAGGTGTGACTCCAGTTATTTGCCTCGTTTAACTCGACTGGGTTGCCACTTTCTTTGCCATCGGCATACAATTGAACTTGGATACTATTTGGACGTTTGCCGTCTTGATTTTGATTGTCTTCCCAATGTTTTGTCACGCTCACACTTGTTTTTCCTGGTGTGTAGTGGTTAGTAATGGTCGTGCCGTCAATCGTTGTTGTGTAATCTGGCACACTATTTTCCGTCACCGTATAGACAATTTCTTTACCGTTGTCGTATTTTGGTAAATTTGTAAAGCTATATTTCCAGTTTTCTTTTTCTGTGATTGTTTTTGTATCAACCACTTTGCCATCTGCTAATAAATTCACTTCGATAGATGTTGGACGTTTGCCATCTTGATTATTCGCATCATCCCAGTGTTTCTCACCCGATACTTGTGTCAACTCTGGCGTATGTGTATTCGTGATGACCACATTACCTAAATCACTGTCATTTATTGTCGTCGTGTAACCTGGCACTTTAGACACTTCTTTGACAGTATAAACAATAGCTTTCCCGTTTGATTTTTCGGCTAAGTTTTCCCATGTGTGACTCCAGTTGTTTGCCTCGTTTAACCCAACTGGTTTGCCACTTTCTTTGCCATCGGCATACAATTGAACTTGGATACTATTTGGGCGTTTGCCGTCTTGATTTTGATTGTCTTCCCAATGTTTCGTGACGCTCACACTTGTTTTTCCTGGTGTGTAGTGGTTAGTAATCATTGTTCCGTCTATAGTCGTTGTGTAATCTGGCACACTATTTTCCGTCACTGTATAGACAATTTCTTTACCGTTGTCGTATTTTGGTAAATTTGTAAAGCTATATTTCCAGTTTTCTTTTTCTGTGATTGTTTTTGTATCGACCACTTTTCCATCCGCTAATAGATTCACTTCGATAGATGTCGGACGTTTGCCATCTTGATTATTCGCATCATCCCAATGTTTTTCACCCGATACTTGTGTCAACTCTGTTGTATGTGTATTCGTGATGACCACATTACCTAAATCACTGTCATTTATTGTCGTCGTGTAACCTGGCACTTTAGACACTTCTTTGACAGTATAAACAATAGCTTTCCCGTTTGCTTTTTCGGCTAAGTTTTCCCAGGTGTGACTCCAGTTATTCGCTTCGTTTAACTCAACTGCTTTGCCACTTTCTTTGCCATCGGCATACAATTGAACTTGGATACTATTTGGACGTAATCCATCTTGATTTTGATTGTCTTCCCATCGTTTTGTCACGCTCACATTTACATTTTTCTTTTGATGGTTTTTAAATTGTCCTATATCTTTTATTTTAATGGTTTGATTATCTTCCGACATATCTTGTCTGGTTAATGTAAATTCTAAAGGTTCTTTTGATAACTCATACCCTTCAGGTGCTTTTGTTTCGACAAAATAGTAATTTCCAACAGTTAAGTTATCTATTTCTACTTTTCCATTATTGTCCGACTTAATACTACTTTTAATTTTTTTATCATCTTTTCCACTTAATTTTTGATACAAATCAAATTCTGCATCGCCTAATGCTTGGTTAGTATCTCCATCAATTTTTTTAAACGACACACCGCCTGTTTGACCAGTGATACTACCTTCTGCAACATTATACATAATAGAGTGAGATAATTTCCAAGAATCTTTTTCACCATTTTTATACTCAATTGTGATTGTAGCATTATTTTCAAATTCAGTGTCCTCTATTAAATCATATAAAGGTTCTGTATAGTACTCTATTTTATATTGCTTGAAATCTGCTTTTTCACTACCATCTACCGGCTTAGCTTTTTCAGTAAAATGGTCAATTCTTGGCAAAATATCAACTTTAAATGATTCATAATACTCACCTTGACTGCTTTTGTTCAGAGTTACATCTTTTGTTGGTAAACCTTCATATTGCCATTCAGCGTTTTTAAAAAAAGCAGCGTCAAATGCAAATGAATTTTGCCAATAACTATTTATTTCAGAAAATAGGATTAATTTTTGCTCTTTTGGTGTGTCTTCAATATAAATATGTTCAATCTCATCAAAAGAATCTGCCTTCCCTAATAATTTCTCTTTTCCTAAATCAATTTGCCATTTAAATATCACCGGATGCTCTGCTGTTGTAATATCAGGTTCTTGTCCCATTTTTTTATTTGCATTCATATCACCAGCATCAACACCCTCTAAACCACCTTCAGATGACCCATCATTTTCTGGTACATTAACAGTAATCTCTTTATCTGGTAATAAAATAGTATTATCAGATCCTTGCTTAATATATTTTTCATTTAAAATATAGTTAAAATTAAATTTTCCAGAAACTAAAGAATGTGTCTCAACGTAATCCGTTGTAAAAGTCATATGAATATAATAGCCATCCGTATCATTTCCTTCAACATCTGCTCTTGCAACCTCTTGAGACCCATCTTTCAAAATAATATTCATTCGATCAACAATTATAAATTCTGGTGGAATTGAAAAATCCAATGTATCCCCTTGTTTAAATGTGTTATCAGGAATTTCCCAATCGTACTCTAAACTATACTTTTCATTGATGTACATAGTATCTCCATCAACTATTTTTTCTCCATCACCATGGAATAACTCAATTCTTGTAATATATTGATCTCCATTTAACACTTTTTTTGTTTTTGCGATAACCAATACCCCACTAATTAATAACGCAGAAATAACCATTGTTATCAATATAATAGGTAAAAATCTTGTTTTTTGCTTACTATTCACTATCTTTCTCCTTACATACATTTTTTAAACACATATAACATAATATCTATTTTTTGTGTGTTTTAAAATTGAATTTTTGTTGTTTTTTTTAGAATTTTTTATGAACTTATATACAAAAAAAGAGTTATACCAAATTTGGTATAACTCCTTTAACAATTATTATTTAATTTTATAAAAACTCGCCATAAACCTCGTCTACTGATTTATTTTCATCGATAACAATATATAAACGATTATCTTTTGAAATTTTGGTTGTTTGGTAGATGTTATCTAGTCCTTCTTGACCTGGAGTTTCTTTGTCTTTGTATGGGAAGTAAATTAAATCACTTGCACCATCATCAAACATAATATCCATTTTCTCAATATCTTGATATTTTGTCGCACGTTCAAACATACCTGATTCTAAACCACCTAAATTAATATCATCTGTCTGTACATGATCTGCTTCACTTAAAATTTCTATTTTAAATCCTTCACACGGTCTAATTTTTTGGAAGTCACTTCCATTAATACGACCATAACTTGTTGATACTTTACTAATCCATAAATCGCCAATGCATTCACGGTCTATTGTCCATGTTTCACCATTTCTAAAATAAAATTTAAAACCTGTCATTGTTTTTGCCATAAATGATCTCCTCTTTCCAATTAGAAACTTATCATCTTTCTTACACATTTATTGTAACACGAGACTGAATAAAAATAAACAACTTTATTAAACTTTTCACAAATTATAACTATTATTTGTTTAGACGTTCCATAAATGACATCACATCAACTTTTACACGTGAGTGATTCCCCGATGCAATGAGTGTTTCTCCATCGTATGCTTTATATGAAAAATTAAATATCTTTCCATCTGATTTATCTAAACTCACAATTATATTAATTAACGCCCCCATCAAAGATGGTTTCAAATGATTGATATCAATATAAGAGCCGACAGATGTTGTGCCTGATTCAAGATCTTTTTCGATAGCGTTCATGCAAACATTCTCTACCATTGCTATTAATCCAGGTGTTCCTAGTACTTGTAGTGTACCAGAACCAAGCTCTTTTGCAGTGTATCTTGTGGTTACTTCAAACGTCATTTCATAATTCATCGTAGAATGCACCTTCCCTTTCTTTTATTTTTTCCAATAAATATTGTTTATCATTCTGCCAGTATCCTTCAACTACTTGATATTCAACATGCTTTAGTGTTTCTCCTAACCAAGGACCTGGTTTTTTGTCGCTATCAGCTAACACATCACGACCAGAAACCGCCAAATCAGCCATATTTTTAATGGGCAACTCTTCGTATGTCATTAAATATTGTTTAGCTTCATTATTTAACCCAAAAAACTCTCGTGTTTCCTCTACTAAATAAATCACTTCTGGCCCAGCCTGATATAACTCTTTAGCTGACCAACTTTTTGTTAAACGTTTTGTATAATAATACATCACACTGTCTAATAAATTCGTCAATCGTTTTGATGCTTTCCATTTTGATAAAAACATTTTAACGTCAGATATATTAATTGCAACCAACAAACAACTCCAAGCTAATTCTTCACTCGTTAATAATTTATTTGGCGATTGTTTGGCAAATACCATCAATTCATTTTTTTTATCCTTTAATCCTGGGCAATACTCAAAACATTTTGTTTCAACGAATGGGACAATACCACGAGCTCTTTGTTGGCCCATCAATAATTTTACCCATTCTATGTAAATTCTTTCAATCGCGATTTTATCTAATAACTGATGATTTTTTAAGATAGCTTGTTCTGTTTCTTTTTCTATATCAAAACCTAATTGGCTAGCAAAACGTAAGGCGCGCATCATACGTAAAGCATCTTCACTAAAACGCTCATCAGGATTACCAACTGCTTTTATCTCTTTTTGATGAATGGATTGAATCCCATCAAATAAATCAATGACATCTCCATCACACGTCATAGCTAGTGCGTTCATTGTAAAATCTCTGCGCTTCAAATCTTCTTCAAGAGACCGAACAAATGTGACGCTATCCGGACGTCGGTAATCTTGATAGGTTGATTCTGTTCTAAAGGTTGTGATTTCATACTGATCATTCTCATACAAAACTAAAACGGTACCATGATCAATGCCTACATCAATGGTTCTAGGAAACATCTCTTTAATTTCTTGAGGGAAAGCACTTGTGGCTATGTCCACATCATGAATAGTATGACCTAGTATGACATCTCTTACACTGCCACCAACAAAATAGGCTTCGTAATGATGCTCCATAATAATGTCCATAACTGGTAATGCTTGTCTAAATTCTAACGGTAAGTCATTAATTTTCATAATTATCTACTTTCTATTCCATACTTTTTGCCTCATCTACTCGTTCAAAGCGATGACTATCTCTAGCATAAAACTTTTTCATGTTATCTTCAAATACTTTTGTCAAATCAATGTCCAAAGAATTTGCCATAATTAATAAAACGATAAACACATCACCCAATTCTTCTTCCACTGTTTTTGGTTTTTCAGATGATTTTTTTGCTTTTTCACCATAATAATGATTGATTTCACGTGCTAATTCGCCCGTTTCTTCTGTCAGTCTAGCTAATTGCGACAAAGGGGAAAAATAGCCTGCTTTAAATTGCGAAATATAGTCATCTACTTCGTGTTGCATATCTGATAGTTTATTAATTGATTTCATGTTAAACTCCTTTAAAATATTATAAAATACACCTAGTTTTTGCAGTCCCTTATCCCTTGTTGGACTCTATAGACAATGATAAGATGAAACTTAGGTATCAGTAAATTTGGTTTGTGGGGGCATATTATGCGTGTAACTAAGCAATTTTTTATTAATTGTATCATGATTTTTATTGGAGCGAGCATTTTTAGTTTTGGTTTGGTAAATTTTAACATGGCAAATAAGTTAGCAGAAGGTGGAATGACTGGGATTGCCTTAATTATTTATAATCTGTTTCATGTCGATCCTGCGTTAACAACACTCGTCTTAAACGTTCCACTGATTTTAGTTGGTTTAAAATTATTAGGTCTTGAACCACTGATTTTAACACTAGTTGGATCACTGTCACTCTCTCTTAATTTATGGGTTTGGCAAAAAATTCCTTTAGCCATTTCTGTCGACAATGATATTTTAATTGCGGCACTTTTAGCAGGGATTTGTGGTGGCTTTGGTAGTGGGATTGTCTACAAGTACGGTGGGACAACTGGCGGAACAGATATTATCGCTAGAATCATCGAAAGACGTTTTGGTATGACAATTGGTCGATCACTTTTTGCCTTAGATGTTGGTGTTCTTCTTCTTTCTTTGACGTATTTATCGTTAAAACAAATGATGTACACCTTGATTACAGTCTTTGTGTTTAGTCGAGTCGTTGATTTTGTCCAAGATGCCTCATATGGCGCAAAAGGCGTCTTCATTGTGTCTGATCATGACCGATTGATTGGTGAAACAATCATGAAAGAATTAGACCGTGGTGTCACATATATCAATAGTGAAGGTGGATTTTCAAAAGAGATACGTCAAATGGTTTATTGTGTGGCAAGTATTAGTGAAATGAGTCGTATCAAAGAAATCACAGATGAGATTGATCCAACAGCATTTATGACTTTCTTTAATATCAATGAAGTGACGGGTGAAGGTTTTACATACAAAGAGTTACAAGAAATTCACCAACAAGCAAAAAAACAAAAGTGAGGTTACTTATCACTTTTGTTTTTTTCTTTTTGATAGACACTTGACCAATAAATAAATGCTTCTTTATCACCAGTATCAATGGCTGAATTTAATTTTTCTAAAATATTATTTAATTTCAGTTGATATTGTTTTTCCCTAAAATCATTCGCAATTTTTTCTACCATCTCTTCCGATAAGGTATCAAACACACTTAAAAAAGGATTTTCTTCTAGCACCGTTTGATAAAGCTCATTAAATTCTCGGTCACTGAAACTCACTTCCAAATACAACGGCTCTTTGTATTTCATTCTGATATCATGAAATATTTGTTGAGCGTCAGTAAACGGCTGATTGTCAATAAACAAAACCATCCCACGATCCATAGTAGAATTATCAGAAATCATTAACCCTCTAGGTGTTTTATCAACTTTTTCAACCAATTCTACACGATTTAAAATAGCATCATGATTTAATAAATAATTTAAAATCCAATAAGCCTCTTTTTCTTTTAACGTGACTGATTCAATCAGCCACTTCACAAATGCTCGTTTGTCCTCTAAATTAGCCATAGACTCACGCTACTCTTCCAATAAAGAGACAATCATCAAATCATCTGGAACCATTGTCAGATAGTTCGCTAAAACCACACGAGCTTTCTCTAATTGTCCTTCTTCTCTTAAGAATAACCCATAATCTCTTAAAAAGTCCGCATCAATATCTAAATATGTAGAGGCTAATTCATAATATTTTTTTGCGTCCTCATATTCTTCTAACCCATTATATGCTTGAGCCAAATACCAATAAGCTTCTCCTTGATCTAAAATATCCAAAGTAGAAACTAAATGAATGGTTTCTTCAAACTCTTCTTCTTTTAACAGTAATTCTGCCAATTTTAATTTTGAAATGTCACTATCTAATTCTAGTGCAATCACTTCTTCTAAGTACATTTTAGCTTGGTCTTTTTGATTTAGTTGATAAGACGCTTCTGATGCTAGATGATAGACTGACACATCATACGGATTGACGTGAATGCCTTTTTCAGCCACTTCTAGCGCTTCTTCAAATCTTCCTTCATCGTATAAAATTTGAGATAGTGGGTAGTAGACTTGGTTGAATTCAGGATTCATCTCACTAACTTTGGTTAATAACTGAATGCTTCGCTCATTTTCTTGAAGTTGGTAATAACATAGTGCCAATTGAAATAGTCTTTCTACTGTTTCACCTTGTTTAATAGCAGACTCTAAAAATGCTACAGCTTGCTCATACTCACCCACCCTTGAAAGTGACACACCAATTCGCTCATCTAAGTCAATTGGCGACTCAAAGGTAGGATAAGATTCCTTAATCGTTTCGTACGCTGTAATAGCCTGTGCATAGTCTTCTGTGGCAAAATACAACTCAGCTAAAGCTAAATCAATGAGTGGTTCATTTGGTAGAATTTGTTTTGCTTCTTTTAATTTTTGTTCGCTAACTTCAGGAATATCCATCATTTGGTAAATATCTGCTAACGTCAACAAACTTTGAGCATACAAGTCACTACTTGGTTTGATTTGTTCTAACCATCCAAAGGCTTCTTCTAGTTTATCTTCTTCGATGGCAATTTCTCCTAAAGAAATTTTTAAACTATCCTCATCTGGATAAAGATTCAATAAATCTTTAAATAATGTGGATGCTTCTTCTAAAAATCCTAGTTGGTATAAATTATCAGCTAGTTGTAACTTTTCTTCTGGCAAATCATTTGATAGTGCCTCGTTAAAATAGACAGTGGCTTGAGCCAAATCACCAGATGATAGTGCCTCTAACATTTGTTTACTATATGACATGTGTTTTCTCCTTAACTAACATACTCTTATTTTTTCTGAAAAATTGATGCAATGGCCACAATAATGATGGCACCTAAAATTGACGGTACTAATGCCATTCCTGCCAGTTGGCCTCCCCAATCATCCCCAAATAATTTTTGACCAATAGCTGAACCTAGAAGACCAGCAATTAGGTTAAACACACAACCTTGCGAATCTTTTTTTCCTGTTATTAACGTTGCCACTGCACCAATAATACTTCCAACAATTATCACTGCTATCCAATGCATCTCTCATCACCCTTATTTTAGTAGTCTAATCTATTCTAATTCATTTTTACGTATTTTCCTAGAATTTTGAATAACTAAAAAAAAAACAAGCACCGAAACAATCGGTACTTGTTTAAACAGTTTTATTTAACTGCGTCTTTTAACGCTTTACCTGGTTTGAATGCAGGTACTTTACTTGCAGCGATTTGAATTTCTTCACCTGTTTGTGGGTTACGTCCTTTACGGGCAGCTCTTTCACGTACTTCGAAGTTTCCGAAACCGATTAATTGAACTTTTTCACCTTCAGATAAAAATTCTTGGATTGAAGTAAATACAGCGTCTACTGATGCTGTAGCATCTTTTTTAGTTAATCCTGTTGCTTCTGCAACTTTTTCGATTAATTCTGCTTTGTTTGCCATTGTTAATTTCACCTCCTAAAAAACAGTCCGATGTTTTACGTGACATCTTTTCTAAATCATCCATTTTGACTTACTCAAAATGAGTGAGTAGAAATATTCAACTACAATATTTCTTAAACAAAGATACCATAAGAACATTGATTTAGCAAGGTTATTAAATGAAATCCTAAATAATTTTACGATTTTATCGTTTTTTTGCAAAAACAAAAACGGTATGTTAAAATAAACTATTTTCGACGTCTTGTAATAATTCGAATTGGTGTCCCTTCAAACTCAAAAGCCCGTCTAATTTGGTTTTCTAAGAATCTTGCATAAGAAAAATGCATTAGTTCTTCTTCGTTAACAAACACAACAAATGTTGGTGGTTTAATGGCTACTTGTGTGGCATAGAAAATTTTCAATCGTTTGCCTTTATCAGTCGGTGTTGGATTAATCGCAACTGCATCCATTATCACATCATTTAAAACAGATGATGGCACACGTAATGTTTGATTTTGACTTACCGTCTCAATGATTCCAGGCAACTGATTTAAACGTTGTTTTGTTTTAGCAGACACGTAGACAATTGGCGCATAATCAAGGTATCTAAATTCAGAGCGAATGTCTTCTTCAAACTCTTTCATGGTATGATTATCCTTTTCCAAAGTATCCCATTTATTAACTACTATGATAATTCCTTTTCCTGCATCATGAGCAAATCCTGCAATGCGCTTGTCATATTCACGAATACCCTCTTCAGCGTTTAATACAACCAGTACCACGTCAGAGCGGTCTATTGCACGCATAGAACGCATCGCACTATACTTTTCAGTATTCTCATAGACTTTCCCTTTTTTTCTCATACCAGCTGTATCAATCATGATAAACTCTTGACCAGTATCTGAGACAAAGGATGTATCAATCGCATCACGTGTTGTCCCTGCAACGTTTGAAACAATCACTCGGTCTTCACCTAGTAGAGCATTAATTAATGATGACTTTCCAACATTTGGTCGACCAATCAAACTAAAACGGATAATGTCATCCTCTTCTTCTAATTCAACTGGTTTGAAGTGTTTGATAGCCTCATCTAGCACATCACCTAGTCCAATACCGTGACTTCCTGAAACAGGAATAGGATCCCCCAATCCAAGAGAGTAAAATTCGTAGATGTCATTTCTCATTTCTGGGTTATCAACTTTATTAACAGCCAAGATGACTGGTTTATCACTTTTATATAATATTTTTGCCACATACTCATCCGCATCTGTAACACCTTCACGACCACTTGTCACTAAAATAATCACATCAGCTTCTTCGATAGCTATTTGAGCTTGGTGTTTAATTTGATCCATAAAAGGCTCATCACTCATCTCGATTCCACCAGTATCAATAATGCTAAATTCACGTCCCAACCATTCAGAATGGGCATAAATTCTATCACGTGTGACACCAGGAACATCTTCCACGATAGAAATTCTCTCTCCAGCCATACGATTGAACAGAGTTGATTTTCCAACGTTTGGACGTCCAACAATCGCTAGTGTAGGGATTGACATAGTCATTCCTCCTTTAACCTTTTTTCTTTTTATCCTTATGTAGTTTAACCCGAAGGCAGAGCCGGTGCAAGATAAATGTTAAATAATTCATAAAAAAAGTCAGCTCGCAAGCTGACTTTTCATTATTTACCTGTTAAATCTTCACCTAACACATCACCCAAAGTAAAGCCTGTTGACTCTTCTGGCATAACGTAGTCTTCTTCTTCAACAACTACTTCGTCTTCTTTTTCTTGCAAGGCTTTGATACTTAAACCAATGCGTTTATTTTCTGCTGATACGTCTAAAACTTTGACCTGAATCACGTCACCCTCATTTAATTCTTCATGAGGTGTTGCGATGTGTTTATGTGAAATTTGAGAGATATGAACTAATCCTTCAACACCAGGTAATACTTCTACAAATGCACCAAAATCTGTTAAACGTTTAACAGTTCCTTCTAATACAGATCCAACACTTGCTTTTGTTTCAATATCATCCCATGGTCCAGCCAATGTTTCTTTGATTGACAATGACACACGTTCTTTTTCAGGGTCAACACTTAATACTTTAACTGTTACCTCATCACCTGAATTTAAAACATCTGAAGGTTTTGAAACATGTGCATGGGAGATTTCAGACACGTGGACTAATCCATCCACACCACCTAAATCAACAAACGCACCAAAGTCTGTCAAGCGAGCCACTTTACCAGTTACCACGTCACCTGCTACTAATTTACCAAATACTTCTTCTTTAGCTTTTGCTTTTTCAGCTTCTAAAAGTGCACGACGAGATAAGATTAAACGATTTTCTGATGGTTCGATTTCAATTATTTTAAAAGTTAATGTTTGGCCTTTAAATTCAGAAAAATCTGAGATGAAATGGTCAGATACCATTGATGCTGGGACAAACCCACGCACACCAACGTCAACCACTAACCCGCCTTTAACCACATCAGTGACAGGACCTTCAACAGTTTCTCCTGCTTTAAATTTATTTTCAATTTCTTGCCATACTTTACGTGCATCTAAGCGACGTTTAGACAATAAATAACTACCATTTTCTTTATCTTTTCCGATTTCAGAAATAACGACTAAATCAATCACATCACCGATTGATACAACATCTGTGACATTTTCAACTGGAATAGTTGATAATTCTTTTAAAGGAATCACTCCTTCAACACCAGCTCCGATAATTCCAACGACTGCTTGTTTATTATCGTCAACTGCTAAAATCTCACCTTGTACTAAATCGCCAACCTTTACATCTTGAACACTTTCAATTGCATCTAACATTGTTTCATCTGACATAATATCCTTATCCTCCTATGCAACACTTACTTGATTTTTCACTACATACTTATATTCTACCTAAAACAAAAACACTTTACTAGTATTATCTATCCGATTTGAGATTAATTTACTTTTTTTAGCTCATTTTCTATAATTTTTACCACTTCTTCTATCGATAAACCTGTGGTATCTACTTTTATTGCATCACTGGCTTGAACAAGTGGAGACTCTTTTCTATGTGAATCATAATAATCTCTGTCTTCGATTTCTTTTTGCAACTCATCTAGACTAGTCATAATTCCTTTTTCGATATTTTCTTTGTATCGACGCTCCGCACGCTCTTTTACACTCGCTACTAAAAAGATTTTTAAATCAGCATCAGGTAACACTACTGTGCCAATATCGCGGCCATCCATCACAATATTTTGCGAATTAGAAATTGCTTTTTGACGATTGACCAATTCTTGTCTAATTTCTTTTATCGCGGCGACTTCTGACACATGATTTGTCACATTTGGCATGCGAATATCGTCAGTCACATCCATCCCATTAGCATAGACATGTTGCACACCATCTACATAATCAAACGTAATCACTAACTGCTTTAATGCCTTCACTAACATACTTGGTTGGTCTAACTTAAGATTATGTTGTAAGGCATAAAGTGTTACCACTCGATACATAGCGCCAGTATCACAGTAAATATACCCCATTTTTTTTGCTAAAATTTTTGCAACAGTACTTTTACCTGCTGATGCTGGTCCATCAATAGCTACTTGAATGTATTTACTCATCTAATTTATTCCTCTTCCTTGTCTACAATACATAATAAAAGTCGTCCTAAGACGACTTTTATTATGTTTATTGAACTCTAATTGGTTGTCCAGGTTGAACGTTTTCAGGTGTTAACCCTGGATTTAATTGATATAATTGGTCTAAAGTAATACCCGCTTCTTGAGAGATTTTCCATAAAGAACGTGTGCTATCTCCTTGACCATAAGCTACGGTAGAACCACCGGCTGATTGTGTCTGATCTTGTGTTCCTTGATTTGGAGTCGTTTGATTTTGTTCTGTTTCATTTTGTGCCACTTGACCTCTTGTTGATGGGTCATTTTTTGGTACTTCAACATCAGCAAAAGATTCTGTTGTACTTGTTGCTGTCGACGATGACTCTGTTGTCGAAGAACTTGATTCCTTTGTTGATGATTCTGTTTCTTTTGTTGAACTACTCACTACAGTTGTTGAACTAGAGGTTGCAGCTGTTTTACCTGCATTCAAGTTCCCACTCATTTGAGAGTATAGAATAGCTCCTGTTGGAATCAACACGATTAAAAATAAAATGACAATGATGCTCACTACAAACCATGTACGCTTTTCTGATTTAGAACGTCGGTTGGTTCTTGACCCATCATCTTCATATATTTCTTGATCCCAATTTTCGTTGTTATCGTTGTTATTATTATTTATATTGTTATCACTCAAGAATAATACCTCCTCAAAATATCTGAAACCATTTTATCATAATTAACACTATCTGTCGCTTGAAATAGCTAAAAAAAACATTTTTTCTAACTTTTCTTTTAATTTTAGTGCCTTCTCTGTCTCTTTTTCCACTACTTTATCTATATTAACATTTGGTCTATGTTCTTGACAATTGTTACAGCAAAATTCCGGCCGTTCCACATTCAACTCATCAAAATACCGATGAATGATCTCCCGTCGACAACCGTTACTCTGACAATAATCCATCATTTTAAAGACATTGAGTTCTTTCTGGCGTTTTTTTGTTGTCATTGTTTGTTTATAATCAGTCCAATCATCCTGACTTGTCTCAATTTGATGTAACCATTTTTTTTGAGTATCTGTCATAGCTTCTACATATTTTTTTCTTTCTTGAATTGATTTGCCTTCTAAAAACAACAAATCCTGTTTTTCCAGATAAGTCTGTTCTTGTAGAAAAAAATGGATGGATTCATCCCCTTTTTGATATAACACAAGAGATAAACTTTGTTGTCCATCCCGACCCGCTCGACCTGATTCTTGCACAAAATCCTCTAAACTATTTGGCAAATGATAATGAATGACAAATCGAATGTTTGGCTTATTAATCCCCATTCCAAAAGCACTTGTTGCGCATAACACACGGATATCATCACGAATAAATTGTTCTTGAATTCTTACTCGGTCCTCACTTGATAAGTCTGAATGATAACTTTGAACAGAGTAAGGTAACCGACTATTTAGATACTCTGACGCTTTATCCGCTTCTTTTTTACTTGAAAAATAAATGATACCAGGTACATTCTTATCCGCTAAAAAATCCTCTAAATAACTGAGTTTGTCCTCAGTTTCGATGACATCATAATAAATATTATCACGATTAACCGATTGAGAAATTTCTAAAAATGGTTCATCCATAAACAGTTGGTGGCAAATATCCTGTTTAACATCTTTAGTAGCAGTAGCTGTTAATGCCAACGTTAAAGGATTACCTAACTGACGCTTGATATCTTTTAAATTAAGATAACTGGGCCTAAAATCATGTCCCCACTGAGAAATACAATGCGCTTCATCAACCACAAACAACCCAATTGTCAGCTTAGACACACGATCTAATACCTCTTTTTGACTTAACGCTTCGGGACTAATAAAAATAAACCGATACTGTTGCAGATGATTTAATACATATTGCCTCGATTGTCTTTCAAGTAAACTATTGATTGCCACTACAGACTTTTGCCCTTGCTTTCTTAACAAGGACACTTGGTCTTCCATAAGCGATATCAAAGGCGACACAATAATCGTTTGTCCACTATTTGTATAGTAACTAGGAAATTGATAGCATAACGACTTGCCAGCTCCAGTTGGTAAAATAGATAAGGTATGCTTCCCATCTAATAAAGCTTCAATGGTTTCTTTTTGTCCTTTACGGAACGCGTCAAAATGAAATGTTTGTTTTAGAAAGGCTTCTAACTTCATTTAATCCCCTCCTCTTTTTCTAACAAATAAAATTGATAGAATCTAAATTCAAAAAATTTTAGTGACGGGATATCCCGCAAGACAAACGAGTATTTCCACTGCTTGTAATCCGGATAGTTTACGACATAGCTCGACAAATCAGACATCACGTTGTCAGAAAGATAAGTCATCAATTGATCAGTTGGTGTCATCATGTTTGCTTCAATAAAATGATCCGTAATCGTACTTTCTTTTAATCTTCTCATTCGTGCAACGTCTTCAAGCGAATGACCTTGTGATAACAAGTGACGGCTTAAATCAACCGTGTCATGTTCTTTTTGTTGCTCAATTAATTGCAATAAAGAGAAAAACAGTGGATAAGTCGTCGGCATGTCATTAATACTATCTAATACTTGATGTAACGCACTTTTATGTAGTAAATAAAGTGACAGCATACTTTGATTTTTTTGTTGTGCTAATTGATGGAGTGTGTAACCAATGACTTTGTGACCAACAAGCTGTGAGACCAATACGTCTTGTTCCTTCTCATTTAAAACCGTTAATACCTGTTGCCATTCCTCATAAAAATCAGATACTAACGTTGTAGAGTTAACTTTCTGTAACCATTTTTTCAATTGAAGTTGCCTAATGGGGTCATTATCAATTGGCAGATAATCATTGTCTTTATAACTTTTATAAGAAATCACTTGTGACGCAAATAATAACATTCGCCAAAATGACTCATCATATTTATAGTATCGATACTCATTAATCTTATAGTGAGAAAAACTCTGATTATCTAATGTTTTTTTGCCCTCATCATTTATGACCGCAAACTCTTTATCCACTTGTACTAATAAATTTTTTTCTACTAACTCACCAATGATCTTATCAAACTGCTCTTTGGTCAAATTAGGAAACAAATTGAAGTACTCCAAAATAACATGTAACTTGCCATAACTTAAAACAGATGTTGTTTTCTTACCTTTTAAAAGATGATATAATGTCGAGTAGCGCATTACATCACCCGAATGAAAAAAATATAATATCATATCTTCTATGAACAAATACTATCACCTCAAAGGAGTTTTTATATGCTATGTAAAATTATACCAGAAAAATGTATTGCTTGTGGTTTGTGCCAGATTAAAGCACCTGAACTCTTCGATTATTATGATAATGGTATCGTAAAATTCAAAGACTCTGATGTATTAGAAAAAAACGTTTCCGACTCAATACCCGAAGCTCTACTTGAAGCTTACCAAAAATGTCCCACAAGAGCGATTGAATTAAAAAAATAATCTATCAGCTGTTTAATGGCTGATAGATTTTTTTTACGGCAACACGTTTAGTACTTCTTCTGCTACTAATTCACTAAATTTTTCTCCGCCCTCAGGAACGAGATGTATCCCATCTTCATCAAACCACTCTCTATGTCCTTCAGCATAACTTTTCCAATCAATCAAATGCGCATTTTTATATTTTTCAGTTGATTTTGCTAAAGTATCATTAACTGATGCTTGCCATGGTCGATCAACCAACGTATTCACAAAAAATACTTGTCGTTCACCAATAATTTTCATTATCTTATCAACATCGCTTTCCTTGAAACTACCATTTGTTCCAAGAACAACTAAAACGACGTCACCTAATTGTTGGTCTTTATCAAGTTTTTCAAATTCTTTTGGACTATCCACTAGTTGTCTACCTACCTCAGCATCAATATGGCTGTGCGGAAAATAATTTTGCAACTCTGGCGCAGCACTTAATAAAACAGAATCGCCAATAGCACCAAGTGGTACTTTTGCAATTTTCTCTTTTTCACTAGGCGTTAACTCGCTAGACTTTGACTCAGTACTTTCAGAACTTGTTGACGTTTTAGGTAATTCAGAACTTGACTCTGTAGTAGCACTAGATTGTTTAACCTTTTCTTTACTCTCAGTTGAACTGGCAAGCTGTTTGTTATGCTCCTCAACTGCTTGTTTATTCTTCTCTAATTTCTTTTGAAGGGCTACAGCAGAATCCATTTTACCAGAAGGAGATACCGCAACACCATACACAAAAGTGCCTAAAAATAGAACAACCACAACCAAAGATGCCACATGTTGTTGGAAGTACACTTTTGACACATTTAATAGTTCACTTAAACGACCGATTCGTCTTATTTTATTTACCAATCGATAGGTAGCTTCTGATAATAAACCAATAATCAATAACTGGATAAGCGCATGCATTAACGCATTAGAACCGTTCCACTTTAATTGATCGGTATAAACCACCATTACCGGTAGTTGCCACAAATATATCTCATAACTTCTTGATCCAATCCACCTAATAATAGGGTTAGTAAGAGCATTACTAAAACTTTCTACCTCTACCATTAATCCTAAAACAATCGTTGATACTAAACTAAATAAAAACATGCCACCACGATAAACCCAAATGTTGCTATCAGACATAATAAACATAGAAGCAACTATCACAAGAAGTCCAACTATAAACGCTGATAATTTTTTCCAATAATTAATCGTTACAAGTTTTTCATGATAGATTCTTAGTAAAAAGGCTAAAGATGATCCCATCATGACTGAAAATAGTCGCGTATCTGTTCCATAATAAATGCGATTAATCGATTCAGGTGTGTAAAAAGCCATCATCAATAATGCTGAAAGCCCCATTATAAATAGAATAATTTGATTAATTTTCTTATAATCTTTTAATTTATAGAGTAAAATAGCTAAAATAATCGGCCATAAAATATAAAACTGGCCTTCTATAGACAAGGACCATAAATGAGTGAATGGCGATTCATTTGAAAAACGATCAAAATAAGAAAAACCATTAGCAATTTGCCACCAGTTATTGACATTTAATACACTTGACGCAATAATCGCTTTAAAATTCAGTAGATACTTACGAGATATAAACGCAAATACACTGCCCGATACAATAAATAAAACGATGAGCGACGGATAAATCCGCTTGGCTCGTCTGAAATAAAAGTCCTTAATTTTAATCTTCTGTCTATTTTCCCACTCAGATAGGAGTATGTCTGTCATTAAATACCCTGATATGACAAAAAATAAAGGAACCCCTAAAAATCCTCCAGATACCGATTGTGGCATCAAATGGTATAGGATCACTCCGATGACAGCAATTGCTCTTAAGCCATCAATCCCTTTGATATATTTTCTTTTATGCATGTTCATACTCCTCTATATTAATAAAACAATATATAACATATATTAAATTAACTTTACAAATATTTCAAACATATTTGTCTAATTTTTATGATTTCTTATAAATTATTTTATTAAAAACAAAAAAAACAACCATCATCTGGTTGTTTTATGTTCAATTACTTACTTTTTTTGCTAATCTCTTTTCAAGCACTGGAATAACTTTTTTATAAACTACGAAAAATGCCACACCAACTGCTGCTCCTTTAATCAAGTTAAATGGTATAATTCCATAAAGAATCATTGTTGAAATAGACATACCAAAATTCATGCCTAACACGTTTAAATAAAATGGTGTGATAACAAAGTAATTGGCCACACTCATAAAGATAGTCATAAGAATCGTTGCATAGATAATACCTTTTACTAAATTTTTGTTTGAATGTTTTTTCTTCATCAAACTATATATTGGCAACAAATAACATACTGTCGCTAAAAATCCTGCACCATTTCCAATTAACGCCCCAAGATTACCACCACTTGTGATAAAATTTAACGTTGATCGGATAAATGCCACTAAAATACCGCTAACTGGTCCATATAAAAACGTCCCAATCAAAATTGGTATGTCGCTAAAATCAAGCTTTAACCAACCAAATACTGGTAATATTGGTATCTCAATAAACATCAAAAGATACGCAATCCCCGCTAGTAGTGATAGTGTCACCATTTTTTCTGTCTTACCTGTGTTCATAAGAAAATCCCCCTATACAGGACCATCCCCGGAAAAGACTTGCATTAAGTACACAAAAAAACTGTTTTATTGCCGTTTACGCGCGCAAAAAACAGTGGTTTACTTGATTGTATACTCAAATAAGCCCTATCTTCTTTACTCCAGACTCTAACTGTCGGTATTGGAATTTCACCAAATCGGCTAATCATCATAGGATAATCAGTTCGTGGACTTTAACCACCGGTCGGGAATTACACCCTGCCCGTGAAGACGACCTTTAATATTTTTATAAGCTCATTATATCGTATATTAAAAATAAAGCAATAAAAACTTACTCTTTATTAGCTAAAACATATAACTGGCTTACTTCTTTTTTTGTTAGTTCTCTATAATCACCAGGATTTAGACCTATTAAATCCAATGTACCAACTTTTTCACGTTTTAATTTCATGACCGGTAACCCAACAGCCGCTAACATATTTTTAACTTGATGATTACGCCCTTCATGAATAATCAATTCCACAACAGATGTGCCTTTTCTCATATCTGTTGAAATGACTTTAAAACGGGCTGGAGCAGTTTTTCTTCCCTCAATTTTCACACCATTTCGTAACGGTTTTAACACTTCTTTTGAAGCAATTCCTTTTACTTTTGCCACATACACTTTATCAATCTCATGCTTAGGATGAGTCAATAGGTTGGCAAATTCACCGTCATTTGTCATTAATAGTAATCCAGACGTGTCATAATCAAGTCGTCCAACAGGGAAAATACGTTCTGGAATACCTGGGAAATAATCAGTCACTACTGGTCGATCCTTGTCATCAGATACGGCTGAAATAACATTTTTAGGTTTATAAAACAGGTAATAAACTGGTTGCTCTTGGTAAATCGGCACGCCATCTACTTCAACTTTGTCTGATTGACTCACCTTTACACCTAATTCAGTTACTTTTTTTCCATTTACTGTCACGCGTCCTGCTTGAATTAACTCTTCTGATTTTCTTCTTGATGCCACACCACAATGTGCCATTACTTTTTGTAATCGTTCCATTTTTCACTCTTCTCTTTCTTCTTCAAATTGCTCTTTAAACCGATCAAAAAATAAATCTGTCGATTCCATCTCTTCATCTAATTCCTCATCCAACTCATGAATATCCGGTAAATCTTCCATACTTTTTAACCCAAAATAATCAAAAAAATACTGCGTGGTTCCATACAAGATTGCACGTCCAGGTCCATCAACCCGACCCTTTTCTTCAATCAACTGTTTATGTACCAATTTCTGGATTGAACCAGAACTCTGCACTCCTCTGATTTGTTCAATTTCAGAGCGAGTAATTGGTTGTTTATATGCAATAATTGCTAATGTTTCCAATGCAATTTTTGATAATTTTTGATTAATGGATGATTGAGCATAATCCTTTAGTAAAGCCGCCAGTTCTTTTTTTGTCGTCATCATAAACCTATCACCAGCTTCTAAAATCGTCAGTGCACGCATATCATCTGAGTCGTATGACTGTTTCAATTCTTCTATTATCTGATAGATAGTTGCTGTTGTTTCATTCATTAAATGACTTAATTCATTTAAACTGATACCTTCTTCTCCTGACACAAACAACAATGCCTCAATTTTTTTTCCTAACATCCTATGTACCTTCTTTTTTAAAAATCTGTATCATTGATTCTCTAGTCGCTTGTTTTACTATTATATCACGACTTTTCATCAACTCTAAAACCGCAAGAAACGTCATCACAATTTCTGAACGGGTATAGACTGTAAATAGTTCATCAAAACATAGCGATTCCTCAGACTTAAGTAAACGCACACGACTTAAAACAAAAGACATCCTATCGTCAATCGTGTAATCTTCCATGATAACGCTCGTTTCCATTGGTTCCATCTCTTTAGCCCGTGTTAGTACGTCATGTATAGCTAAAAATAAATCAATGGTCGTGATTTCGTTTGGCTCAAGTGGTGTACATTCTTTTTCATACTCAGTTAAGTCTGTTGCCTCTTTTGTGAAGTAATCGCCACGCTCTGTTTCCATATCTTTTAATACTGTTGCCACATACTTAAATTTTTTATAATCCAATAGTTGTTGGACTAACACGTCACGAGGGTCCAATGTTTCATACTCACTGTCATTATCTGATTCTATTACTTCTTGTGGCAATAACATTTTGCTCTTTATTGACATCAGTGTGGCAGCCATAACTAAAAATTCCCCAGCCACCTCTAAATCAAGCGTACGCATAGTATGGATATACTCCATGTATTGCTCGGTAATTTCAGCAATAGGAATATCGTAAATATCAATTTCTAATGTTTTAATCAGATGCAACAATAAGTCAAGTGGCCCTTCAAAGATCGCCAATTTTACATTTAATTCTTCCATATATTATCTACCTCATGCTCTTGGAAAATGTTCTTTGTACACATCTGCTAGTCGTTGCTTACTAATATGAGTATAAATTTGAGTGGTCGAGATATCAGCGTGCCCAAGTAATTCTTGAACAATTCTCAAATCTGCTCCATTTTCTAATAAATGTGTCGCAAAACTATGACGCAACGTATGAGGGGTGACTTCTTTATCAATCCCTGCTTGTGTCACATAGACTTTTAGATTTTTCCAAATCCCTTGTCTTGAAAAGTGTTTACCTTGATAGTTTAAAAATAAATAATCATTTGTCGCATCTTTTTTATTTTTTATAGCTAACTCAGGTCGAGATTTTTCTAAATAACGATTAATCCAAAAAATTGCCTGATCACCAAGAGGGACAATCCTCTCCTTGTCACCTTTACCGAGTGTTTTTAATAGCCCGATTGATAAATGCAGATCACTCAGTTTTAATGTAATCAACTCTGTTACGCGAAGACCTGTTGCATACATGACTTCTAATATGGCACGGTCTCTTATACCAAGAGTCGTCGTTGTATCAGGTGCATCAATGATTTTTTCGACTTCTTCAATCGATAAGGTTTTGGGTAACGTTTGTTTTTTCTTTGGTGTGTCAATATAAAGCATTGGATCAGAATCTGTGTATCGTTCTTGACGTAAAAATTGATGAAATTTCCTTAAACTTGAAACCATTCGAATAATAGTAGTGGAAGACTTATTTTCTTTTCTTAAATAAGATAGAAAATCCATAATCACAAATCGATCAATGGCAGCTAAATCATCTATATGTTGTGTCTCTAGGTAGCTCACGTATTGGTTCAAATCACGTTCATAACTGATAATCGTGTTAACAGATAGACCTCTTTCGATTTTTAGAAAATGCAAATATTCTTCAATATAAGTTTTCATCGTCTTCCTCCAGTCAATAGTAATTATTTTAACAGTTTTCTACTCCAAATACTATCTTTAAAATATCAGATGAATTTTTATTATTTTACATAGACATTTCAATCGTTAAATTATACAATAAACGTATTGGTCAAATGGAAGGAGGAACATATGTGTTTCCTAAGAAAGAAACATATAAAAACATCGAATTACTAGATTTTTTAAATATAAATAGTAAACATTATACAGATGAATTTAATGCCATCTATCAGAAAAAAAAGAATTATTTTTATCTGTCTTTAATATTTTTCATCCCTGTTTCTCTCATCCTAACAATTTTTATGATGGTTGATTTTCCTGTTCCTTGGTGGTCATTTCCAATTTTTTTACTCTTCTTTTCAGGATTAGGGTTTTTATTTATTTCGTTGCCCATCTATCAATCATTTATTAAAGAGTGTATTGAAGAAGAACAATATGTTTGCCAACGTATAGATGAACATCTTTCCGAATTGGCTAAACAGGAATTTTTCACAAAAGATGCTAAAGTTAAACGCATGCTAAATCAAGAGTTTGAGCTTATAGCTTTAACAAGTGCCACGCGAGAGGATTTAAACATCATTTTACAAAACCAATCACTCACTACGGCAAACTGCCCTATTTACACAATTAATAATCCACAGTTTAAGCAAACTAAGCGAGTCTTTTTTGAAAAAAGACCACTAAATCCGGTGATATTAGTTAAGTTAAATCTTGTCAATCGGACAACCAAACGCTTGTCTAAACAAGTGATTCTTCCCATTGAATTTGAACTGGTTAGAGGATTAGTGAGTGAGCAAATTATTTTTCTTGAAAAAGAAAACTACCTCGTCAATCCATCGATTCATATTGATGCAGACAATTTTAAACATCTGTATGTGTCGGACCGTGAAACGTTTATGCAAAGAGAACATGCACCACTTTATATCACATAAAAAAACAAGTCATCTAAACATTAGAGGACTTGTTTTTTTCTTGACAAGATTGGCAGATACCATGAAACGTTAATCTATGATCAGTCACCTTAAAAAAGTAATGACTCTCAACAATTTTTTCAACGTCACCCAATAAATCTTCTTCAATTTCATCAATGCTTCCACATTCTAAACAAAGAAGATGATGATGAAAGTGTTTTGCACCTTCTTTTCGCATATCATACCTTGCTAATCCATCATTAAAATTGACTTTATCTAAGACATTTAATTCAGTCAGCATCTCTAACGTACGATATACTGTTGCTAAACCGATATCAGGTGTTTTTAATTTCACTAACATATAAATCTCTTCTGCTGATAAATGATCTTTCTCATTTTCTAATAACACTCTTACAGTAGCTTCACGTTGAGGTGTTAACTTGTAGTTCGCTTCGTGCAACTGATCTTTTATCCTTTGCAAAGCTAAACTTTGCTGTTCCATAGTAGTTTGCACATCCTTTTTTATAATCATTATAATTTATTACTACGAAATAAATCCAATTAAATTATAATTTATCTAATGTACAAAATCAACCCATTCTCAATTAGATGAGTTATCTTTAATCAAATAAGTGTTTCCATCTTTTTGAATGACACGTTTTTCTTTCATTAAAGAGCCCAAAGCTCGCTTAAATTGCCCTTTACTAATCGCAAAAGTTTGCTTGATGTCTTCTGGAGTCGATTTATCGCTAAATGGAATCATTCCATCTTGAGAACGTTCTAAGAAAGTTAGAATCATTTGCGCGTCATCAGAAATCACTTCATAAGCTCTCGGTTTTAGCGACATATTTAACATACCATCTGGGCGCACACCAATCACACGGCCGTTAACCACTTCACCTAAACGTGGTTCATCATATCTCTCAGATGGATGAATAAACGCGACATAATGCTCATCTGTGAATACAAAAGTTCCCACCATCTTTAGTCGATACACAACACCTGTGATATTTTTATTCTTCATTGATTCTTCATCAGCAGCTTTTGACATCGCTAAAAAGGTCATATCATCCGATAAATTCGCCCAAAGTCTCGCCTTTTCATCTACTGATAAACAAACCAACAACTTGTCTCCTTTTTTAGGCCATAGCTGCTTCATCTCTGGCAACTCATCAAGTGAAACTACCACCTCTTTATCAGGTAAACCAATATCAACAAACACCCCTAAATCTCGTCTTGAGTCAACTACTTCAGCAAACCCAAATTTATGTTGTTGAATCTCTGGAATGTTTGTTGTAAAAATTCGATCATGCTTTTGATTTTCATAGCCAAATCCTTCTACCATATCCCCTATCTTAAAATCGCCTTCGGACTTATTTAAATGAAACGTCACACCATTTTTTTGCACAAAAAATAACTGATCGTTTTCATCAATAATTAATCCGCTCCACACGCTACCTATTAAATCTTTCATGTATTTTGCCCATCCTTTCGTTGTTCTCACATTATATCATAATTTATTCGCCAATTAATTAAAAGTTAATAGCAAACCACTTATCTGATTCTTTCGACCTTTTATCTTAAAAACATTTTCTTTTTAGTCTCCCTATTTTATTATACGTCCTAGAGGTGATGATAATTATGAAACTTATTGAAGTATCAAACTTAACAAAAAAATATGGAAATTTTACTGCCCTAGACAACTTATCGATGGATATCTATGCAGGACAACTAACAGCATTTTTAGGAACAAACGGGGCTGGAAAATCTACCACAATCAGTTTATTAACGGGTATCCAACAACCAACATCCGGCAAAATCGACTATAATGAATCCTATAGTAAAGACATTGGTATCGTTTTTCAAAACAGTATCTTAGATAATAAACTAACTGTTTGGCAAAACCTAACCACTAGAGCTTCTATGTACAAACACATTACAACCCAAGATCTTGAAAACTTAATGTCTCAAACAGGTGTTAATCAATTTGCTCATAAACGATATGGTGATTTATCAGGTGGTATGAAACGTAAAGTTGATATTACCAGAGCACTAATCAATCACCCTACTTTAATATTTTTAGATGAACCTACTACTGGTCTAGATGCACAATCTAGAATAGAAATATGGCAACTGCTAAAAGAGTTACAACAAACAAAAAATCTTGCTATTTTTTTAACTACTCACTATTTAGAAGAAGCTGAATATGCAGATAATATTTATATTTTACAAAAAGGACAACTCATTGCACAGGGCTCTGCTAATACTTTAAAAAAGACGTATGGAGAACAATTATTATGGGTGGTTCCCTCTTCCAACTCTTCTTTTTTAAACACTCTAGAATTTAAAAACTATCAAATAGATAAATATAAAGGTATTGGTATCCCTGTAAAAAATTATGATGAAGCTATCCTATTACTAAATAAATATCACAATCAAATACTTGATTTTTCATTTCAACCCATTACACTCTCAGAAGTGTTCATTCAACTAACGAAAGAGGTATAAATATGAAGGCTATTGCTAAGAGAAGTATTTACTTATACTTAATTAATCCAATTAATATGTTTTTTTCTTTACTGGGATCCCTTATTGTATTTTTCCTTTACTTACTATTCATCAAACAAAATATTGTCTCTCAATTCCAAGATATCACATCTTCGACAACTTTAATCAATCTGTGGATGCTAGGTGCTTTATTAACAGTGACTTCATTGACTACCTCTTTTTCTGCCATTGGTCAGTTCACTCAAGACAAATCCTCTAATAAATTAATTGATTTCACAATGACAGATATTTCAGCTACTAATCTACTAAATGGTTATTTCATCAGCTCATTTATTGTTTCACTCATCATGCAAAGCATTGTGTTCTTGTTTGTTATAATATTTTTTCTAATAATTGGCGAACCTTTAAATTTAACTATTAATCAATACTTATCACTTTTTCCAATCATGTTGATAACGTCACTCACTTCGACAAGCTTTAATTTAATGATTTGTGCATTTATCAAAAATGAAGCAACACTAAGAACAATCGGTAGTATCATGGGGGCACTATCAGGTTTTTTGACAGGGGCATACATTCCAATAGGCACTTTAAGTGATTCAGCTAAAAATATCATTCGCCTCTTCCCCTTGTCTTACTCGTCTAGTATGTTTAGATACACCTTGATGAGCCCTTTACTAAACAGTTTATCAAAAGATCAATCACTTTTTCTTGAAAAATTTCTGGGTTTAAATTTTGATTGGAAAACACCATTAAACTCTACCCAATTAAATATTACTGTACTTTTCTTATTTTCTTTTATCTGCCTTAGTATGATATTCTTAATGCGTAAATATATTTTAACAACTACTCTATCTGAAAGGAATTAACTGTTGTGCATATTTTTTTCAAACAAAATAAACAACTTTCAAAAGAAGATATTAATATTCAAATTGAATCTGCTGAACACTCAGACAATATCAAACAATTAAAGCATTATATTAGGCAATTCAATCGGCAACAGTTAATCATTTCTTCTGAAGGTCGATACTATACCGTTGATACCAAAAATATTCTCTTTATTGATGTATTAGGTGACTTTTGTACTATTCATTTAAATGATCGATCCTTAACTTATCGAAAAAGTCTTTCGCAACTTGAAGCAGAATTACCAAAGCATCATTTTGAAAGAATTTCCCGTTATTCTATAATTAATTTAAACTCGATTCACCACATTGACAATAGTTTGTCTGGTAATATGAGTGTTCAACTGATTAATGGTGAGTCATTAACTATTAGTAGAAGGTATTGGAAAAAAGTGAAAGAGAGGTTATTAAACCATGACTAAACAACTAAAAAAACTCATTAATCTAGCGTTTATCGGCTTAGGATTTGGCTCATTTTTTTATTTAATGACCAAACTCTTTTTAGATAATCCAACTACCATTTCCAGATATGAAGTAATCCAGTATTGGATAATGAGCATACTAATCTCATGGTATACATTACTTTTTGAAAGCAATAAACTCTCTAATTATTCTCTTTTCCCTCTTCATTTTGTCCTAACATTTATGACTGTTGTGACAACTAATTACTTAACGCTTTCTGTTTATACCATTAAAGAAGTCATTCTTACCTTTATCATTTTTTTCGTCATTTATGTAATTATTTTTATCACCATATTGATACAAAACAAACAATCAATTGATAGAATCAATCAAATTATAAACAACAAAAGAGATAACTGAGTCATTGCTCAATTATCTCTTATTTTTCTGGTAATTCTTTTTTCCACATTAAAGACAAGAAACTTGTCAAAAGTAACACGATTGCTGACACATAATATGGGTAAAAATGATTAATATCAAATAACATACCAGAAGCCATTGGCCCTAAAATATTTCCAAAACTGGTGAATGTTGAGTTTAAGCCATTGACTGTCCCTTGTCTATCTCCAGCGTGTTTAGACAAGTAAGTTGTAATACCTGGTCGCAATAAGTCAAACGCTAAAAAGACCACAAACGTTGACAAAACAACAACCCACTTACTATCTGTAAAAGCAATAACACCAACAAATATAGCGCTCGCAAAAAATGACACTCTAATTAAACCAACTTCGCCAATTCGCTTAATTATTCCATCGAAAAAGACAACCTGACAAATTAGCGCCAATACGCCACTGACTGTGATAATCGCAGCAATTTCAGACGTCGTAAAATTAAAATTGATGGTCGCCATGATGCTATAGATCGACTCAAACGATTGCAACCCAAATGATGAAATCAAAATAACCACAAACGGGAATGTAAAAATTGGATCTTTCAAAATATCCATTACAGAGCCTTTCTCTGCTATTTGCCCATGAACTAATTGTTTTTCAGGCTCTTTTAATATAAGCATCGTCATAATAAATCCCACAAACGCTAAAAATGCTGCAGCAAAAAATGGCACTCTCATCCCAAAATTCGCTAAAAAGCCACCAACTCCTGGACCAATAATAAACCCACCACTAATCGCAGCGGAAACTAATCCCATCGCTTTGGGACGCTCTTCAAAAGATGTAACGTCTGCTACATAG
This sequence comes from Vagococcus sp. JNUCC 83, assembly GCF_053667615.1. Taxonomy (NCBI): domain Bacteria; kingdom Bacillati; phylum Bacillota; class Bacilli; order Lactobacillales; family Enterococcaceae; genus Vagococcus; species Vagococcus sp. JNUCC 83. The sequence continues at coordinate 1,084,262 of NZ_CM132204.1, forward strand.
GCTGTAACTGAAGGCATAATTAAAGCAGCAGCAATACCACCTAATCCTCGTGATATGTAGAGCCAACTAACTACTTGTCCCAAACCAAAAATAAGTTCTGAGATAGCAAATATCAACATACCAATAGCAATAATCAACTTTCGTCCGACTTTATCAGACAAACTACCGGCAATCGGTGAAACGATTAATTGTAACACAGCAAAAACAGAAATCATCAATCCCATCGTTGAACCAGATAAGTGCATATCCTCTTTTAACATCGGCATCACTGGAATAACTAATCCAGCCCCTAGAAAGACTAAAAATAAATTAGATATAGCTAGATACATCATACTTTTTTTATTTATCATCTCTTTTTTCTCCTTCCCTATAAGTCTAATCTAGACTATTCTACACTATCGCTCTAAAAAAAAGCCATAGTTTTTCAAAATATTTTTTTAACCTTCTTTTAAACAAATAAATGCAAATAAAGGGTAGGAGTCAACAACTCCCACCCTTATTGTAATAAATCATTTCATTTTGTTAATTAAATAGTTGTTTCGCCTTCATAGATGTATCCTTGACGTGGATCAATAGTTAGGATTGTTCCATTTGAGATAACTGAAGTAGCATTTTCAACACCAACAACCACTGGAATATTTTCAGCAATTGCAACAACTGCTGCGTGACTTGTTAAACCACCATCTTCAACTACGATAGCTGAAGCTTTTGAAATAGCTGGCATGTAATCTTTATCTGTTGTTTTCACAACTAAGATGGCACCATCTTCCATTGCTTTGTTTGCTTCATCAGCTGATGTTGCTACAATAGCTTTTGCTGAAACAGCTGTGTCACCAATTCCTTGGCCTGCACATAATTTAGAACCAATTAATTGAATTTTCATCAAGTTAGTTGTTCCTTTTTCACCAATTGGAGCCCCTGCAGTAATGATAATTAAATCACCATCTTTAGAGAATCCTGTTTCTTTAGCGATTTTAGTTGCAAGAACAAACATATCATCTGTAGAATCTGGTTTAGATGTTACTATTGGGAATACACCCCAGTTTAACGCTAAACTTCTAGCAACACGATCTGTAAATGTTGCTGCAATAATGTGTGCTTTTGGACGATATTTAGAAATCATACGTGCAGTATGTCCTGATTCAGTCGCTGCAACAATTGTTTGAATATCTAAGTTCTTAGCTGTATGTCCAACTGCTTGACCGATTGATTCTGTCATATCAGTTTTTCTATGTAATTTAAGAGCATAAGCATCACGATCTGTTAAATCAGCTTCTGTACGTACAGCAATGTTTCTCATTGTTTTCACTGCTTCGATTGGGTATTCTCCAGCAGCAGTTTCACCTGATAACATAACAGCGTCAGTTCCATCGTAAATAGCATTAGCCACGTCACTTGCTTCCGCACGAGTTGGACGAGGATTTTTTTGCATAGAATCTAACATTTGTGTTGCTGTAATGACTGGTTTACCTAAAGCATTACATTTTCTAATCATTTCTTTTTGTACAACTGGAACATTTTCAGTTGGAATTTCAACACCCATATCACCACGAGCGACCATTAAACCACTAGATACTTTTAAGATATCATCTAAGTTATCAATACCTTCTTGGTTTTCAATTTTAGAAATAATTTGAATATGTGTTGCGTTGTTTTGTTCTAAAATTTCAGTAATTTCTAAGACATCACTTGGACGACGAACGAAACTTGCAGCGATGAAATCAACGTCATTTTCAATACCAAAACGAATATCGGCCGCATCTTTTTCAGTAATACCAGGTAAGTTAATACTTACGTTCGGTACGTTAACGCCTTTTTTATTTTTCAATACACCTTCGTTTAATACTTTTGTGACGATTTCTTTGTTAACTGAATCAATTTCAATGACTTCTAAATCAATTAAACCATCATCTAAAAGGATGTGGCTTCCTACATGAACATCATCAATTAAACCTGGATAAGTAATTGAGAATTTTTCTTTTGTTCCTTCTACTTCGCTCATAGCAATACGAACAATATCCCCAGTAGTTAATTCAACGATACCATCTTTCATATTATGCGTACGAATTTCTGGACCTTTTGTATCTAGTAAAATCGCAATTGTTTTACCAGTAATTTTTGCTGCTTCACGGATATTTTTAATACGTGCACCATGTTCTTCAAAATCTCCATGTGAGAAGTTTAAACGAGCAACGTTCATCCCTGAATTCATTAATTCAACTAATGTGTCTAAAGATTCACTTGCTGGACCGATTGTACAAACAATTTTTGTTTTTTTCATGTAAAAAACGCTCCTTAGTATTTTTTATTTATATTAGAATGAGATTTGATGATTTAAATCATACAAACTCAAGTCTGGCTGATGTTTCTTTTGTTCTAATGTTTCAACAATATCATTGGCTACAACTTCATTGTTTAATGATCCAATACATAGACCACCTTGACCATTTTTAAGCAAATCAACGGCAAATCCACCAAATTTACTTGCTAATACACGGTCACGTGCAGATGGTGCTCCACCACGAACCACATGTCCTAATACAGACACACGGGCATGGAAATCACCATACTCAGCTAATTGATCAGCAAATTTGTGACCTGACATCACACCTTCTGCTAAAACAATTAAACAATGTTTTTTACCACGATCGCGACCTTCACGAATTTTTTGAGCAACTTGCGCCATATCAAAATCATGCTCAGGAATAATAATGTCATCTGCTCCACCGGCAACACCAGCCCATAAAGCGATGTCTCCAGCGTCACGCCCCATTACCTCAATAATAAATGTACGAACGTGTGATGTTGCTGTGTCACGAATTTTGTCCATCGCATCTAATACCGTGTTAATCGCCGTATCAAACCCAATAGTATAGTCTGTCATCGGAATATCATTATCGATTGTTCCAGGAATACCAATAGCTGGGAATCCACGCTTAGTTAAAGCTAAGGCGCCGTGGTAACTTCCGTCTCCACCAATCACAACTAATCCTTCAATACCAAATTTCTTTAACTGCTCGATACCTTTTAGTTGTCCTTCTTCTGTTGAAAATTCAGGATAACGTGCTGAATACAACACTGTTCCCCCACGTTGAATGATATCACCGACATCAGGAACATCTAATTTACGGATATCACCAGCGACTAAACCAGCAAACCCATAGTTTATACCATAAACTTCCATACCTTCATAAATGGCTTTACGCGTTACCGCACGGATAGCTGCATTCATTCCAGGTGCATCTCCACCACTCGTCAAAATAGCGATGCGTTTCATAGTTATAACCACCTTTACTAAGTTGTACTTACTTTTGTATTTTTTATTATGTAAAAAATACTTAAATCCAAAGACTATTCTACCATTATTTTTGTTAAATGTCTTTGCCTATCCTATAAAAATTGAAAAAAAATTGAAAATACATTTTGTCCTCTAATGTTTTTTTAAGAAACATTTCACTTGAATATGATCATTCCTTCACCTAATAAAGAACTGATATTATCAATTAATTCTGGTGTATCATTTACCCAGTATCGCTTATCTATCAAAGTATTTCGCTGTTTGTGACGAAATATGAGAATAACAGGATGCTCTCCTGGATAGGCTAAAAATATACTTTGTAAATCTGCTAACAATTTATTTGTGTCATTTTCTTCTGTTATATTTATGAAACATTTCATTGTTGGCTTTACATCTTTTGCTAATCGAATATCATTTGCTATGATCTGTAGTTCTTGATTGTACTTACTTTTTTCTACTTTACCACTGATGACATAAACTTCATGTTCCCTTAAAATTGACTGAGCCGTTCTATATATAGTTGGAAATAACGTCACAGACAGTTTTCCCAATTGGTCTGTTCCTTCTAAAAAGGCCATTGACTCGCCTTTTTTGGTTCGTATTTTTTTTATTGTAGACGAATACATCACCACATGAACGACTTGATTAGGTGACAACTCAGATGATTTAGTGATTGGTAAATTAACTAATTTATTGACATAAGAGTCTACTGGATGCGCAGAAACATACGTCCCTAAGTATTCAACTTCTTGTTCTAATTTTTCTTCAACTGTAAAATCTGTACATGTTTCCTTCTTTAAGGTTAACATATCTAACAAATCTACGCTACCACCACTATATTCTATATTTTGTATCATACTATCCAAATCTACAATCAATTGTTTTCGATTTTGATGCAAACGATCAAATGCCCCAATATAAATCAAAGGTAAAATATTTGCTTGTTTCAACCATTTTCCATTGATCCGAATTAAAAAATTTTCCATTGACTTAAAAGGGCCATCTTCTTTTCTAACAGTTAAAATATGTTGAATAAAATCTTTGCGAATGCCTTTAACTGATGATAGTCCATAGATAATCGCTCCTTTATTAAAAGTAAAACTATACTCACTTTTATTGATGTCAGGAGGTGTCAATACTAAACCTGAATCCTTGGCTTCGACGACATATTCATTCATCTTTGTTGGATTATTTTTAACAGAATGCAAAATGGCTTGATAAAAGGCTGTTGGATAATGCACTTTCAAATAAGCCATTTGATAGGCTATAACAGAATAAACCACGGCATGCGAACGGTTAAAACCATAATTGGCAAAACGCTCAATGTAATCATAGACTGTTGTCGCTACTTCTTCTGTATATCCTTGTGTTAAGGCACCTTCCACAAAATGCTTTCTTTCAGTATCGATGACATCTTTACTTTTCTTGCTGATAGCTCGACGCAAAATGTCTGCTTCTCCTAAACTAAACCCTGCCATCTTAGAAGCTACTTGCATAACTTGTTCTTGGTAAACAATAATGCCATACGTGTAGTGTAGAATTGGCTTCAAACTTTCATGCGGATAAATGATTGGCCCTTGTCCTTTTTTACGTCGCACAAAAGCATCTATATTTTCCATTGGGCCTGGTCGATATAACGCATTGACAGACGCAATATCCTCAATAGAAGTTGGTCCTAGTTTTCTTAACACATTTTTTATCCCTTTTGACTCAAACTGAAACACTCCAACAGTTTTCCCTTGTCTAAATAAGTCAAGTGTTTTTTCATCATCTAGCGGGATATCTTCAAGAGATAATTGTTTACCCGTTTGGTATTCTATTGACGTTAACGCATTACCAATAATAGATAAATTTCTAAGACCTAAAAAGTCCATTTTTAATAGGCCAATTTCTTCAACTTCTCCCATCGCAAATTGTGTTAAAGGAATCCCGTTATTTCCTTCTTGCAAAGGAATTAAGTTTGTCAAATCCTGATCGCTAATCACCACACCTGCTGCATGGGTCGACACATGCCTAGGTAACCCTTCAATACGTCTAGCTGTATCAAATAATAATTTATTTTTATAAGAATGTGCTACTAATTCTCGCAATGTTTTTGATTTGTCATAAGCAGCATCTAATGTAATTTTTAAATCTTTTGGAATGGCATTGGCCCATCTGTTTGCTTCATTTTGTGATAAACCAAACACTCGTGACACATCCCTTACTGCCATTTTTGCCGCCAGTGTTCCAAATGTTGCAATTTGGGCCACACGATTTTCACCATACTTGTTGTTAACATACTGCAATAACTCTTCTCTGCGATTGTCAGGAAGATCCATATCAATATCTGGCATAGTGTAACGCTCTTTATTTAAAAAACGTTCAAACAGCAGCTGGTACTCTATTGGATCCACGTTGGTTATCTGCAAGACATAAGACACAAGAGAGCCTGCCGCTGATCCTCGACACGCTGTCACAATGTGATGATCTCTTGCGTATTTCATAACATCCCATACAATCAAGAAATAATCATCGTACCCCATCTCATGAATCACACCAAGTTCCATATCCAATCTGTCTTGATATTCTTGATTCATCTGACCATTCAAACGAAAATCTAGTCCTTTTTGACATAGCTGGCGCAAATAAGTCTCTGCTGTTTCTTCTTTTGGGACAGGAAAACTTGGCAATAATTTTTGATGAAGAGGAATCTCTAATTCCACCATCTCAACCAGTTGTTGGCTGTTTAATAAAGCTTCTTCCAGCTGTTTGTCCTCATACCATGTTTTAAAATCTGTTAATTCAGGCAAGTAATAATCACCTGATAACTGCTCAAAATCAAGTGAAATAACATTTCCACTCTCAATATGCTCTAACACGCTAACAGAAAAATCATCACTTGGATTTAAGTAGCGTACATCTTGTAACGGAACAATCGGTAAGTTGTATTTTTTATAATAATAACGCCAATACTCTAATTCTTCCTCTTTTGTTTTTAAAATGTTTATGCCACCATAAACATGACACTTTTCAAAGGTTTTTAACAACTCAACCGTTCGTTCTTCCATTTGTTCTCTGCCAACTGTTCGTTGTAGCTGGTATAACTCATTAGATTGCCATGGTAGTATCACTATTAAATCTTGAAAATAGTCAAAGACCTCTTCAAGAGATAAATCATTATTTCTATCTGACATCGCTTTTTTTGTGGCTATTTTCATTAACTGATGGTAGCCAGATATATTTTTTGCGATCAAAATGACTTGAGCTGACAGTTGCTCCTTGGTTCTATATGAAAGGGTCATTCCAATAATTGGTTTTATCCCTTGTTTAAGACATTCCTGATAAAATAAAACGACACCATGAAGGGTATCAATATCTGTAATCGCTAAACTTGTGTAACCACGTTCTTTTGCTTTAGCTACAAGTTCTTGAATGCGATTGGTACTGGATAATAATGAATACTCTGTTCTAACTTGTAATTGTCCCAAATCCATGAAACCCCTCCATTAATATTCTATAATCAGTATACCATAATAATCGATTCTCACTTCATAAATAACTCAGTGAATCCTTTACTTTTAAAGCAAAGATTGGTAAACTAATTTTTGAAAAGAGGTGCATTAGACATGGGAAGAATTGTTGTGTTTATTTGGGCAATTTTATTAGGACAAGTCGTTAGTTATATTGGTGGAGCACTTCATGGTGTCTCTGATTATAACTTCACTGGAACGGTGATTGTATCTTTAATCGCTTGTGCCATTGTCATGCTTATTGGTGAAGCCGCAGCACCAAGCGATCAAACAAAAGCTAAAAAATAAAAACATGTAGGAGATATTTTCTCTTACATGTTTTTTATTTAGTGTTTAAATTCATTGATTAACTCACGAAGGGATAACTGGTGTTTAAAGTTAAAAAAACTAATCGTGATATTCATCAAAATCAGCATACTTGTTGCTACAAATACTGACCGGTAGCCAAATCCGTTAGCGACAAGTGAGCCTACCATTGGACCTGCCACTTGACCTAAACTCGTAAACATTTGATTAAAGCTAAAAATACGGCCAACACCATTCATTGGTGTAATTTTACTAATCAAGGTGTTAACTGATGGCATCAGTGCACCAGTTGAAAACCCTAGAAGAAAACGGCACACACCTAATTGAAACGGCGACTGCACTAGAGACATTGGAAAGATGAATAAAAAAGACAAAATCAACCCACCTAATAGAACATACTGACTTCCAATTCGGTCCCCAAGTTTTCCTAAAAATGGAGCTGAGAAAAACTCAGATACCCCTGCAACCGATACAATCAACCCACTCACAAATAAAATGTTGCCCGTTTTACCACCTAATTGTCTAACATAAAGAGTTAAAATTGGACTAATGCTTGTCATGCCAATTTGAATAATTGCTGTTGTAATAAATAGCCCAATTAACACTTTTGGTTGTTTGACTGTTTTAAATACTTCTCTTGTTGACATCATATCTTTCTTTTCTACAGGTTCAAAGTCTTCATGAATAAAAAAGATTGTCAATAACGTGGTCACAAATAAAATACTTCCTGTCACTAAAAACACATTTTTAATCCCGACAGTTTCAGCTAAAAAACCACCGAGTGATGGCCCAATCAAACTCCCGGCTACTGCACCAGTTGCTAATGTTCCTAAAGCCATACCACTTTTATCTTTTGGTGCTTGAGAGGCAATCATTGCTGTCGCATTTGGAACATATCCAGACAACAGACCATTACAAAATCTCATAAATAATAACCAAAACACATTTGGAACAAAAGCTAGAGACCCCATCGTAATTGTCATTCCAGCTGCTGCACGGATCATCATTATTTTACGCCCTTTTCTATCAGCCAAACTTCCCCATAGCGGTGCAACCATGGCGGCTGATAACGCCGTCAAACTAATTGATAAACCCGCATAAAACTCCACTTTATTACTTGGTGCACCTAGTTGTTCAATGTATATTGAAATAAACGGCATGACTAAACTGTAACTAGCTCCAGTAAAGAAACAGCCAATCCACGCAATATACATATTTCGTTTCCAGTCAACCTTCATTGAAATAATATCCACCCTTTCATTTATGCTTATATATTATACTCTAATACCAGCTAAATGACAGCTAATTGTTCATTTATATCAATATTAACAAAAACAATTTATTATTTAAACACAAATGACGGGATAATTATTTAAAACTAGATATTATCAGACAAGTAATAATCAATCGCTTCAACTGATTGACTAATTTGTTCCAACTCTTTTTTTACTTTTTTTAGTCCATAAATTTTTAGTTGTTTTTTATATTCTTCTAATTGTTTTTCTTCAGAATCACGAAAATCTTCATTTACTTTTTTTTGCCAGAAATTTATCGTCATAATCCTCACCTCACGTCTATTATACGGTAGTAAATTTTATGATTCTATACTATGACTTCCTTTTTTATAAAATAGGTTCATTAAAAAAACATCTAGTTTTCACTAAAGATTTTCATCTGATGTTAATTTAAATGTTTTAATAACGAAGAAACTACTAATAATTAGTAACATAAATAAGCAAACCAATGCCACTTTTGATCCAATACTCGTCCCTTTAATAAAATTACTTTGACTAGATTGAAATAAACCAACGACGATGGCTACAAATGATGTTGATATAGCACCCATAAATTGTTGTAATGTACTAAATATGGCATTACCATCATCTTGTAAGTCTTCTTTAATAGAGGATAATCCAACTGTCATTACATTGCTATATGACAATCCAACACCAACCATAAATATTACATGCGATAAAATAATTAACGCCATATTACCTGTTTGAATGACCAGTATTAACATCAACCAGCCTAATACTGCAAATAAAATACCGGTGCCAATTGGCTTTTTAAATCCTAATTTGTCAAGGATTTTTCCAGAAACTGGCGCAAATAATGCCCCAACTAAAGCACCTGGAAACATCATCATCCCTGCATTAGAAGCAGGTACTCCTTGGACAATTTGAATAAAGTTAGGTAAAACAAATGAGACACCTAATAATAAAATTTGATACACTAAGAAAGAAGCCAAATAAATCGTAAAGCGTCTATTTTTAAAAACCACTAAATTGAGCAACGTTTTATCTTTGTTGGTTTGATAAAATAACCAAGCACTGATTAAACCAATAACTAAAGATACCCATCCTAAAGGTTGCTCCAAATAACTAAAGAACATTAATAATCCGGTAAACATCACTGATAAATAGAACACTGCTTTAGCATTAATTGAGTCGCTGACTGATTTATTTTCTTCTGGAATGGCATATAATCCAACAAGTGTTGAAATAATTAAAACAGGAATCAATAATTTGTAAATATAAGTCCAGTCCAACTGAGTCGTTAACACACCGCCATATGTTGGACCCATAGCTGGCGCAATAGATGTGGTCAGATTACCAATACCTATCATCATCCCTCTTTTTTCCATCGGCACTTTGGTTAGTATAATGTTAAACATTAATGGTAATGCAATTCCAGTTGCCATCCCCTGAAATACTCGACCAGCAAGCAGTATAATAAACCCACTAGCAATAGCATCAACAATAACTCCTAATAAAAACAGTCCGCTTGAAACCGCGAACAATTTACGACGACTCACATTTTTGATTAAATATGAAGATAGTGGGACAACAATTGAAATCATCAATAGATAAATCGTTGTCACCCACTGAACTTGAGACGTTGAAATACTAAAATCTTCCATTAACGTTGGAAACGTCACATTCATCGCTGTTTCAATCAACACTCCTGAAAAAGCCATCATACCTGTAGCTAAGACAGCTAAATTAACATGAAATTTCTTTTCTGACATAAAATACCCTCCATTTTTCCATAAAAAAAACGAAACTTATCTCTAAAGATAAATTTCGCCTCTCTCTCGACACAAGTCATTCTTGTGTTATCTGTACGATTTATTCACTTACTAGTTTAAAAAAAAAACGAGTCGTTGTCAACCAATAAAAGTAAAATAAACTTAAAAAGAATTCACCACAAAATCAAACACATCTTTTTCTTGTTTTAGGGTTTGATATGCAAAATCTGGGTGCCATTGTACCCCCAAAATTTTATGAGCATCTGAAGAAGATTCGATAGACTCAATCACACCATCTTCACTTTTAGCAGTTACTTTTAAGTCTTTACCAACTTTGTTCACACTTTGAAAGTGAAAAGAATTTACCATTGCTTGTTCACCATAAATCGGTGTCAGCAAACTATCTTTTTCAAGAAAAACATCATGCGTTGGGATCCATCGTTCAATAGGAGCTTGCATATGGACGATTGGCTCTGGTTGGCGTAAACTCAAATCTTGGTGGAGCGATCCACCCAAATAAACATTGATTAATTGCATGCCACGACATACACCAAAAATTGGTTTTTGCTGGTTTATGGCTTCTTCTATCAATGCCATCTCAAATAAATCACGTTCAAGTAATGACAACTGTTCATTCAGTACTTTCTCATCCTTTAAATAAAATGATGGTGTCACATTTTGTCCACCTGTTAAAATTAATTTATCAATTAAACTGACATAGCTTTTTACATCTTCTGCTTTTCCAAGTGGTAATACAAGAGGTACTCCACCTACTTCTTGAACTGCACGAACATACCCTGCTGGCAAATATGAAATAGGTAAATTGTGCAACGTTTCCCCTGAATCAATGATTTCATTTGCTGAAATCCCTATTATTTTCTTCATTAAACCCTCCTAAATTTTATATTACTACTACTTTAGAAAAACGTTACCTAGTATTACTTAAAATCATTTTGGCTATAAACCGGCGTTAAATGTTCAAAATCAATGGAACCAATTTGCTCATCGAGTTTAGTGATAACTTTTTTCCTTTTTACACTGTAATAAAAATATTCTTTATCATCAGACGATGGTTCAATCACGCCAACATAACGGCCATCCACGTTGTAGATAGCTAAAGGTAGTTCATCCAATGTCTTTTTATCTAAACCATACTCTTCTTTTACTTCCTTTTGTTTTTCATCGTCAAAACTATTAATTTTAGCTAATAATGCTTTTTTTACTTCTCCGTAAACAGCTTTATCGCCAGTTGCTTTATTAGTACATCCCACTAATAAAACCACTACACTTAAAATAACAAATAAATATGCTTTTTTCATATATACCTCCAATAAGAAAACAGTTTTACTAAATATATCATATTTCATAGTATACAAACAAATTTTGGCTTTTAGATTAGTTTAAGAAAATTAGTTTATACTGTCTACTAATAAGATATCTAAAATTAAAACTATAGTTCATACGAAAGGGGTTCTCACTTATGAAAGACTTATTATTTTTACCTTTATTAAAAATAAAATTATTTTTTTTATTACCATAAACATGATTAATACTAGACGTTATCAAAAATATGAAGTAAAGCCAATAAAAATATTTATCAAGCTCTACGTGATATAAAAAATGATTTAACAAAACTAAATAAACTCTACTTTTTTCATTTCAAAACCTCAAGTAACCTTCAATTTGAGTACTCGCTTATTTCTTCAATTCTATATGAAGACTCACATCTAACAAATAAATCGAAAGAAAAAACGGCTCAAAGATTTGCTAATTACGTTAATTTTTAACAAACCGTATTCATTCGATAAATTTAAGCACAAAAAAATAGCTAGAACCCTTACTATACAAGGTTTCTAGCTTATAATAGAAAAAATTATTTTGTTTCACGGTGCTCATTTTTCAGATAATCATATTAAATTATGCAATGCTAAACACCGACAAATAAACACTTTTCAAATTAACTTAGGCATAGCTAAACAAATTTCGAATTCAAAACTATGTCAATTTCATGTCAAAAACAATGCAGCGAACTTATTTCCATAAATAACAATGTATAGTGTATAATATAGAAGAAAAAAGTAGAACGTAAGTATTAATAAGAATTACATAGCAATTTAATTAAAGTTTGCAATTTTATTTTGAATAACTGTATAGGACTATTAAACACCTTACAACCATTCGGACAACACATAGTTTTTACTAAAAAGGAGATAGTATTTATGGAAAGTTTATTAAAAAAACTCAATTCTCTTTTTTGGGAAGAATTACTCAGTTGTATAATGTTTCCATTTCTCTATCTCATGTTGTGTGACTTTTCTCTTACAAAGATAAATTTACCAACATTCTTTAATATTTTAGTCATTTCTATCATTTTAGCTGAGGGAGCCTTATACTGGAAATTGACTATAAATAGAGTGAAAAAAAGACGTGTAATCAATAGATATGTTATTGGAAAAATTTATCATCTATTCAAAATAATAGATATTATACTACTAGTGCTTACAACAATGATTATCATAGGAACGCTAGATAGTTTTACTGAATCTCAAATAGTAATCCAGGTATTTATATATATATTCTCTTTGCTAGAATATATAAACTATTTTCATACTAGGTTATCTTTTTATGGGAAAAAAGGACGTTTCTTTCAAATAAAGAAACCAATAGCAATTTTATTTAGTAATAAGCAAAAAACTAGAACACATATAGCAAATGATATTATTTACTATAAAATGAATAAACAAAAATAAGCCTAATCCAAATTAATGGACTAGGCTTTTAAAATACTCATATTCTACTATGACATGATTAATATTTCCTGTTTTACATATAATCATATCAATAGCTTTAATGTAAGCTCGATTGTAACGATCCATGTCCACATCATCAATCAGTTTTAATTCTGCTTTAAGATTAGACATATCTATTACTAATTTACCTGTTTTCATAAAAGCACCTCCTATTAAGAAGGTACGTAAAAATTTCTATTTAACTCTTAAAGTTGTTCCAGCATAAATTAGATCGCTTGATAAATTATTCAATGATTTAATCTTTTGTACAGTTGTTCCTTGTTTATAAGCAATGCCAGAAAGTGTATCTCCCCAAACAACATGATAGTAAACAGAACTGCTTGTGGCTGTTCCAATGACTTTTAATGTTTGACCAGGATAAATCAAATTAGGATTGCTTAAACCATTCAAACTTACTAATGATTGCCAAGTTGTATTATGTTTTTCCGCAATAGATGAAAGAGAATCGCCATATTTAACGGTGTAAGTTTGTGCTTGAGGTTCTTTGTTTAATGTTTCTTCTGTTTTGTCTGTTATGAGTATTTCGACGTCACTTCGACTAATCCAAGAATTTACATCCGCCAATAAAACTTTTGTTTTATCTGCAGATAATTCAGAAACTTTGTAGCTTGAACCTTTGACGAAATCTGCAATGTATTCACCTGTCGTCCATTTTGTCGCTGAAAAATTGACTTTGACCGTATCACCAACTTTAATATCTTTTTTAGACGTTTGATTTGCTTCTTCTCCAGCTTCTGTTGCTGGTGGTGTTGTTACTGGTTTAGATGCTTGTCCATTTTTATATCCGCTATCAGTAATGCCTGTTAAATCTACGTTACCATCTAATCCACCAGCAATATACGTTGACGTGAACTGAAAAATACCTATTCCGTCCATACTTGGAAAATAGTTGTAATTCGGTTTCGGTGTGACGTTATAGTTTGGATAAGCTGCAATCCATAGCGAATTCGGAAACTCTTTTATAATCCGTTTATAGTCAACGTATTGAAGTGTAAAGGGCTTATAAGAATAATACATTGGTGTATAACCGGCTTCTTTAATTCGTCTCATGCCATACAAAATGGTATCTGTGTTTGCTGTTTTATTGCTACTTGCCCCGCTTTCAAAGTCTAACGCAACAATTGACCCTTTAGGCGTTTGAATTTTAGGCAAGAAGTAATCTAATGTTGTTTTCGCAATGGATAAGCTTCCATAGGTGTCATACCAAATATACGTATGAGCTCGTTTGCCTTGAGCGATTGCGCTTGCCACCTGTGTTTTATATGTCCACTGGTCATATAATCCATTGGAATTATAGCCACCAATTTGAGCAATTGCAAATTTATCCGTTGAGTAACCAAAACGACCTGTTTCTCCTTGATAAATGGCCCAATCAACCCCTTGATCACCTTTGCCAGCATTAACGACTGTTACTGGAGTTAATAAACCTAAACAAATTGCCACTAACAAAATAGACCTACTTTTCTTTTTCATCTAATCATCCTTTCTTTCATAAAAAATAGCCGTCAAATGAATGACAACTACTCTTCTTTATCATTTTCATTTTGGCTATCAACAAAACCTTCAGCTAAAATATAAGAAATCAAAATAGCTGTTGCAGAAATAATACTTGTTACTTTTTCAACTGTGACATCTGCTACGTTAAATGCAAACAAAATAGCGACCACAAAACCTGTGACCGCCATCCAAAATTTGCGACTTGATAATTTTCTTTTCCAATCTATTTTCATCTACTCACCTCCTTTAATTGGTAGTTTTTTCGCTTCTAAATACAAATGCTCACCAGTTCCATTGCCACCTAATTTTTTATACGAAGTAAATATGTACTCTAAATTATCGAGTTCTCCAATTGTTATACTACCTCGATTAATATATTGCGTACACTTTTCGTATAATTTGTCGTGTGCTAGTGCTTGATTGCTTTCTACTAAATTATTAACAAGTGTATCTAACTGTGATACTCGTTCGTCTAGAGTAATCACGCCTTTCTTTCGCCATCGTTTAAAAATATGGTAACTTTGATTTATTCCAAAACCACCAAGTAACACCCAAATACTGTTGATATGATTTAATACACCAACGATCTGTCCCAACATTTCACTTATCTCATTCATAACTCACCTCGTTAAAATATATAATGCAAGCCAAATAGGAATGACTAGTAACAAGCCATTCCCAAATCCCTTGAAAAATTTCACTGTATCACCTCACAAAAAAAGAATGACAAGATAGTCATTCTCTAAAGGAATTCAAATTTCAATAGTATTATTTTTCCTTTCAATATATAATTATCATAATATAAAAAAGGAGTTGTTATTTTGACAGTCAAAAGAGATTATAGGATAGATTTTTTGCGAGCATTAGCCATTATTTTAATCATGTTAGCTCACACAAATCTTCCGAATTTATTATTTAATATTAGAGTGTTTGACGTGGTTCTCATGACGATGCTTATGAGTATGTCATTTGTTCTTACATACAAGCCTAATGAAACTTACAAAGATTATGTTATTAAAAGATTAAACCGGTTAATTATTCCAGCTTGGATTTTTTTAAGTATATTTTTTATTGTTTTTACTATTATTAATATATTTGTTGCCAAGAAGTACAATTTTAATTTAAAAAGCATTTTAGGTTCGTATTCTCTAATTTCTGGTATAGGCTATGTTTGGATTATACGAATTTTTTTTACAATAGCTCTATTCAATCCCTTGCTTTTAAAGGTAAGCCGGTTGACTAATAAAATGTATTCAAAACTCTCTCTTATATCAATACTTTTAATTATTCAGTACATGTTAGCAACTTATGCCAAAGGCTCCAATGGCATTAAGAAATTAATTTTTGATATTATACTTTCTAATTCCTTTGGTTACTTAATTGTCGCTTTGATTGGTATGTATATAATCAAACAGACAAAAAAAGAAAATTTACTTTTGTTACTATATTCATTTATTATTTTTATAATAGGATTATTTTCAACAAACGGAGGAGCTGTTAGTCAATTTAAATATCCTCCATTCCCATATTATCTATCTTATGGCGTTTTAATGAGTTTAATTCTTTGGATGGTTATTTCAAATAAAAAAATATTACCTAAATTAAATAATAGATATACGAATTGGCTCTCATATAATTCTTTAAATTTATACTATTGGCACATTATTCCTGTTTTCACTATTCAGCATTACTTCAGTTCCACCCCAAATTTATTTATACAAATATTACTAGTTTTTTCTTTTGCTATTATCATGTGTTTGATCCAAAATAAGTATTTTAAAAACCTCTTTAATATTAAATTAAAACCAGTTGAACTATAAAATACAACTGGTTTTTCCTTATATTCCTAATATATCACTCACGACAAAATAGTTACACTTATCAAGCACTTCTTGTGTTCCTGATATATTTTTTAGTAGTATACTGTCTGTCACCTTTTGAAAAGTTGACGTGACTGGTAAATATTCATTAAGCGTTGATTGCCAGACAGGCTCTAGCTGTACTGTCGAATCATCATTAAAATTAGTGTTTGTATACGACATCGTTGGTCTGAATTCTACTTTTATCATTGTTTTTCCATCTTTCATACCTGTTTTAAAAACTAAATGACCTACGAACTTATTTTTGTATAATGGACTACCTTTTCTTGTCCAAACTGCTGAAACATAGATTTCATTTTCTACAAAAAAGGCAAAATACTCATCTAAATTAATTCTAAAATTCATACCTGTTTTTTCAGCTAATTTTTTTATTCTTAACTTTTTATTTAAAGATGTCATTTTATCTGTTTGTTCAGCGTATATCGATTTGCCATCTAGCACCATACAGTTAGACACATCAACATTCACATTTCTATTCGTTTTGCTAAAATCAAAAATCGGTGTATTTGTAGAAGTATTGCTAGAAAGATCGTAAGACAAAACTTCTGTGTACATATCACCAAGTTTAACTCCAGCTTTTTTGTCCGGATTAACATTGTCACCAAAAAAACAATTATTAATAGATAATCCAACATGTGGCTTTGTTCCATTTGACAAGTCCATGTCTAGAAACTCATTGCCCTCAAAATATAGATTGTTGAAATTGGCACGTATTAAGTGAGTTGTTGAAATTGCTGGTTGCTTAGAAATCCCTTCAATCACTCCATTTTCAATAGCTAAACTCATCGCAGCATAATTACTTGTACTTGTTTCTGTTAATCTTAAAAGTCCACCTGTCGAAGCTTCGTGTAAGAAATTATCAAACTTAACATCATAAACATTTCGAGCATCGATAAAGTAATCTGTAATATTAATAATGTCAGTATTTAAAATTCTAACTGTTTGTAAGAATTCTTCTGATTTGATAAAGGTTGGTGTTTTATGAAAACTACATCCATCAGTAATCACTTGGATGATTTTTCCTTTGCTTCCTCCTTCAATCAAAGCGTGTTCTGATGTCCCTTCTTTAAACTTAACGTTTTTAAAATATAAACCACCAGACCACTTATCTTCTCTCCCAGAAAACATGAAATCATCTTGTTTATTAATCAGACCTCCACCAGCACCTCGTATGAATAGAAATGGGCGATTCATTGAAACTCTTAGTGTTTCTGTTATCTCATAAAAACGACCTAAACGGATACTGTAATCACGATTATATTGTTCACAAAAATCAATCGCTCGTTGCATAATTTGAGAATCAGTTAATTTCTCACCAAGTTTTACTAAATTGTCAGGATTAATTTCATATTTCCCGATGTTGTCTGAAACGGACAATAGTCCTAACTGATCATCGAAATAATCACCTCTAGATTGTAAACTTGAAAAATGTTTGTCTAACATTTTTGAGTATCTTCCATCAATCAACTCAATCAGAATTTTACCGCCTGGATCAATCGACTCTAAGATTTCTCTGTTGCTTTCTACAAACTTCTCCCACAGGTCTTTTTGGTCTTTTTGATAATCAATCGCATCTTGTTTTTGTTGGTTATAGAAGTCTTGGTATAACTTAAACAATTCTTCTAATCGAATAATATATGAACTGCCATCAGTACATGTTTGGTATTTTGATGGAATGATGTGATAAAAGAATGTTTGTGTTGAATCAACATAAGAACCATCTTCAGTTCTAAATTCAAAATAAGCTGCTTGAAGCGGATTAGCTTGTTGCATGTCATGATTATTCATTGTGTATTGAATAATCCCTTTTTTAGCATCTATGATTTCACCACGTTGTTCGACTACTCTATCTCTTGAAAACTTTGTATTAAAATAGACCTCTTTGATATTTCGTGATGAAAAATCATAAGGTCTATTGTTTTCCGTTACTCGTATTTGCCATGTTTCAGACGTATTATCTTGTCTGACTTTAACCAAGCCAATGTTATTAAATGGTTCCGTTGTAGACAACGTTTTTTTCCATTTTACTATTTTAGTCATTGTCTACCTCCTTATCTATTTATTTAGGTGGAATGACGATTGAAGCAATGTCATTTGGTGAATAATAAGCACGTTCTAATTTCCCACACACTTGTCCTAACTCGGTATTTTGTTCATATGTTTGAATCTTACCGCCCTCTAGTCCTCTAATGACACCAGTATGGCCATAAACACCATCAGCATACCAACTTCCAACACGACCACCACGCGACCAATTAATAATCGCTCCTACTACTAAATCGCTGATTTGCGGATTATTAATAACTTTCCATCCAACAGCTGACCAATTATAAGCAGAACCAATATCTGACGCTGACATGGTATTGCCAATAACATGACTAAATCCATATTTTGTTCCAGCACCTAAACCACATCCGCCTAAATAACCTGAATATTCAGCAGTTAGTCCATAGCATTGACCATTGCCTATTGTTCGACCAACCAAACTTTCTAAATGGTTTAATCCTTCTTCACCTTTTTTACTTGGTACATCTAAGTCTCTAAATAGATTAAACCAGTTTAACGCATACGCTTTACGTTCTGGATGTGCGGCTGCAGGACGTTCAAAGTTTAATTCGAATGCAGTTGCTGCAACTTGTGGGTCTGTTAAATTTTTAAAAGCTGACACACTAGTTGGATTGACTTTACCAATCCATTGTCCATTGTACATACACCAATCAATTAGTTTTCCTTGTGCTTGATATGTAGTGTAATCATCTTTAATACCAGCTTTAGCCATTAAACGCTGAACATATTCTCGTCCATCCCACGTTGGACTTCCGACTAATGGATAAGCCGAACCATCCCACTGAACGCATCCATAACCTGGTCCACTACCACCGCCTTGTACAACATCGGGATTCATACTTGGTCCTGCTTCGCCTTCAACATTTCCTAAAATTCCACATGCTGCTGCTTTAGTATAGCCAAGAGAAAGAAGAATCTGATATAACTCCCAAGCAAACTTTTGACCTTGGTTTGTCAATTCTGGTGGGTATTGACCGTTCCAAGAACCACTTGTTGAGCCACCACCTTGACCGCTACCATTTGTATCAATCTTCACTCCGTTAACGTAAAGACTTCCTTTAATGTTTACTTCGCCAAAAATGTTTGCTTTCGGTTTATCAATAGTAGAATCTGCAGGTATTTGAAAGACGGCTGTTGATTTTCCATTTCCATCGGCTGAATTCAATGAGAAAATATACCCTGGATATTGTGAAATTGCCAAACCATTGACTTTACCAGTGGAAGCACTACTTGATGAGAACAATTGACCTAATATTTTGTCAGACATTACATCAATGAATTTGATTTTTCCATCAAACATATCAATCAAAAAGTTCTCGTTTTCAGCTTGAATTTGCACGCCATTTAAAATACCAACTTTGATAAAATCAGCATTCAATTCTCCATTAATCCCCCAAGCATTCTTAAACGGACCCAACCACCCATCACGAGAAAAACCAATCCCTTTGTTATTAATCGCTATTACATCTTTTGCCGTATCAACAGAATCCGTATCCATAAAATAATGTGTATGTGGTTTGTTTTTTGGATATTGAAGAATACTCCCTCCTTCGACACCATTAATCAATCCCGTTATATAATCTACAAACTCACTCATATAACCTTTTTTAGTTAAAGTTTTGATAGTTTCTTGTAAATCATAGTTTTGTTTAGTAAAAAAGGACATACGAGAATCACCCGCAATAATCTTTTTGTTTTTTTCATTCAATGAATCATAAACAATACTTGTGACCTTACTATCAATATGAATATTGTAAAGCTTGTGATAAACGCTAAAAGTATCAAATAAACCATAGTTCTTCATTTTACTAAATTCTTTTAGCTCTTCGGAATCCGTTAATTTTTCGATGTCTAATTCGATTGATACTTTCGGTTTATCACTACCTGGGTTAATTGATTTAAAATAATTTTTTGCAATTCTATTTAAACTTTTTAAATCTGTTACACCTTGTTCCTCGGTAAACTGAACATGATAAGAATAGACGTCTGGATAATTTTTAATTAAATCACTGTCAACATTATCTCCGTAAATTCGTTTTGTTTGTCCATCATCACCATTTTGTAAATCTGCATAGGGTAAAACACGAGTAATAATAGATGACCAGTCTAACCTTATTTTTAATCCATTGAGATCTTTTCCATATTTGACAGTACCGACATTATCTCGTCCACGTCTTTTTAATAAAGACAGCTTAAAAGGCTCTCTTTTTATTTCTCCACCCCAGTATTGGAGCATTGAACCTTGTTCACCAGCAATACAATTTAAAACATTCCTCGCTTCAAATTGTGTTGATGATTCAGTTTCGATATCAGAGTATAACGCTATATCGGATTTTTGATCCATGTTTTCCTCAATCATTTTCATTGCTTCTTGTCCACTTTTAGAACTAATCTCTAATATCTGAATTTCACGATACCCAAGTTTATACGTTCGTGATTGACCATACACTAAAATTGAATTATTAATTGTATCTTGATATGTGTTTTTGATTTCAAATACGTGATAGTCTTCTTGATCGTTTGGTTTCGCCTTAATTTGATACCCATTGTCAAAATAATCTTTAAATCGACTTTCTAAAGGATATTCTAATTCTAATTCATATTTACCGTTCGCCTCTTCTGTCACATCGCAACGTGAAGTATCCGTTAAAATACCTAATCCGTTGTGTGAAAAATCTTTTTCAGTTGGCAAGTAAATTCTTGGTTTCATATTTTTGTCCACCACCTAGGCAATAATTCAAATCTTGAAACGTTACCTGTCCACTTTATTTGCATTAATTCTTTTGGTAACATTGGAAAGTCTAAAAATGTTGTCTTGTGATCTAGTGTAATCATTCTATTAGTGTCAACCTTATAGCTTTCCTCTAACAAAGAATCGATAATTATCTCATCATCTATCTTTTTTAAATCATATTTTTTTTCGTTAATATAAAAAGAAATATCCCCCTTACCCAAAAGATGAATCTTTGGTTTAGAAGAATAATTTTTCGGATTATACAACTCATCCCCATTTTTTAAATCTATCCATTCTCTTCCAGTAAACGTTTCTTTAAACGGCTTTAAGCTGATTGAGAAATCAAAGGGAATTAAATTCCCATTGACTCGTTTACCTGTAAACGAAGGAGGAGATACAACGATTGCTTGATAAATGTGTTCTCTGTCAAAATAATAATAAAAGTCGCTATATGAATTCATATCTAGCCAATTAGCAATCTTTTCTTCCAAGTGAACAACATCATGCAAATATTGAGATTTTGCATAACATAATATTTTCCATTCAACATTTTTATAATACTTAAAATCAAAAACTGCTGAACTATTTCCAGGTCTTTCTCTCAATTCGATAACGCGACCTGAAGAAAGGCGTTCGGGTCTATCTCTCATAAATACATTAAATTCTTCACTGCTTTTATTATTAATTTGAAATTGTCCTCGTCTAAATTCCACCGAACGCCCCTCCTTTTGGTGCATCTTCTCTATCTTTTACATCTTTTATATATTTTACTAATTGTTCTGCCATTCTCATTAACTGAATTTCAGATAATTCTCCTAATGATTGTAAATTAATATTGAACGTATCGCCGCTTGATGATGATTTCTTATCCTGTGAGCTATTTTGCGTATTGAGTAAGTTGCTTTCAACAGTACCTCTAGATTTAGTTGATAGATTAACAGTCGGAGCGTTTAGTTGGTCCGTAAATTCATTATTTAGTTCTCCCGCTACACCTTTAATGTCTTTTTTAACTAGACCAAAACCTGTCTGTAATCCACTTCTTAAACCATCCATTATAGCTTTACCTGCTGGTATTAATAATTTGCGATCATATTCAATTGGGCCTTTGTGGTCTCGAATCCATCCGCCTATTCCACCAACAAAGTCTTTACCAGCTTCCCAAGATGATTTCAGTCCATCTACAAACCCATCGATAATAGCCTTACCTGCTTCAAAAAGATTAATGTCTTTAATCTTATCAAACCAACTGATAATATTTTCAACAGTATTTGATACATTGTTTATCATTGTATCCCAAGCTCTTTTTGCCCCATCCTTAATATTATTAAATGTATCAATTGTCCCTTGTTTGAGATTATTCCATTGTTTAACTGTTCCCTGAACTAAATTATCTATAAGTGTCGATAACCAACTTTTAAATCCATTCCATAAACTTCTCCCTAATTCAATCGTTGAATTCCAAGTATTTATTGTTCTATCTTTCAATGAATTCCAAAGATTAACCGCTGTATCTACAATAGCCTTAACGTAACCTACTACCATATCTTTCATCGTGCTCCATATGATAGAAGCATTGTCTTTAATAGTGGTCCAAATCAATGATAAATCTTCTTTTAGTTTAGTAAAATCACCTGTAATTAAATCAATTAATAACAATATAGGACCCAATATGACAGATTTAATAATTTCCCATGATGAAGCTGCGATTGTTTTTATCTGTTCCCATAGATTTGAAAACCATTCAATCATTGGAATGAACGGAGAGAATATCGTTGTAACATATTCCTTAAAAGCTCCTGTTATCACATTCCAAACATCAGAAGTAGTTGTTTTAATACTATTCCACATATCTGAAAAGAAGCTAATTATTCCTGACCAAGCTTCTTTAATTGTTGCTATTGAGTCACTGGCCCATGAACTAATTGATTGCCAAGTATCTAAAGCGAAATCTTTAATACTTGTACAAATTGACTCGATTGTTTCTTTCACTGAGTTCCAAGCTTTGATAACAATATCTCGAAATTTATCATTCGTTTTCCATAAATAAATCAATCCTGCAGCTAAACCTGTCACAGCTGTTAGAATCGCTACAAATGGATTAGCTAATATCGTGGTATTTAATATTTGTTGCGCTACAGTTGCTCCTTTTGTCACATCGCGCCATGTTTTAAACCCTTCGACTAAACCTGTAATAATACTTTGAATCTTCAAAGCAGCAGTCAACGTCGCTATACCGCTCGCCAAACCAATTAAAAGAGGAGTAAAAGGCTCTAATGTATCATAGAACTCTTTTACTCCTTTTATTGTTGGAGGAATTATTTCCGCAACTTTTTTTAAACTTGACTCAAATTTTGAACCAAAGTTAGCTATGATTTCACTTATACTTCCAAATCCAGCATCTTTTAGCCCATCATTTAATTTTGTTACAACATCCGCTACTCCACGAACAATCGCTGTTTTTGCGTTTGCTATACCTGTTTTAATACCGGATGTTGAATCACTTGCTATTTGTTGAAGTGATTTTAGACCGCCACCACCATTTTTATTTAGATCGATAAGTGCGTCTTGAAATTGAGTAACTGATATTTTGCCACTCGATAAACCTTCTTTCATTTCACCAGTGGTTATCCCCATTTGTTTTGCTAATGCATTTAACGCAGGACCTAATCCGCTATTAATCATGGAATTCCAAGTTTGTGCATCTACTTTCCCATTAGAAAAAGATTGAGACAACTGAATAATGGCGTTGTCCACCATTTCAGCACTACCTCCAAATCCGAGTATCCCATTATTTAACGCAGAAAATATCTCCTCCGACTTGCTTAAATCGTTGGTAGATGACGCAATTAATTGAACTCCTTTAATCGCACTGTCTAATGGTGTGGGCAACCCATTTATACTTTCTTTTAAAGCATCCATCGTTTTTGACGTTTCTTTAGCACTAAATCCCATATTTTCAAATACTCGATTAGAGTTATTTAATGTATCTACACGGCTAATCGCCCCATCAACACTACTTGAAATAGCTCCCATTCCTGTTGAAATAATTTTAGTTGCACCACTAGCTAAAAAGTTACCAACAAATGATGTCCAAATCCCCCCAAGAGAGCGACCACCTTTTTGACCTGCGTTATCTACTTGCCCATCAAACTTATTTAAGTTTTTTATGGCATTATTCATTCCAGCTGTAAATCCAGATTCGTCGAGTATCATTTTCAACACTAAATCTTCATTGTTCAAAAAGTGTCACCCCCTTAGAACATTGTATTTTCATCGAGATACTTCACATCATTATGCTCTTTAACTGCGTCTCTAAAAGCGAACAATTTCATCAACTCATTTAAATCCGTATTCTCTATTTCATTTAGTGTCCAGCCATTTTCAAGAAGATTTAGCTTTAATTCAATTTCTCTGTATAATGGCGTATAAGGAAAATAGGGATGTTGTAACAAATCAGTTACTTTTTTTTCTGTTCCGAATAGACTGCGTCATACCCTGTAGACACCGAACCTAATAACTGGCCTGTTACTTTTAATATTTCTCTTGCGTCCATTCCATCAAGGTACTCTTGTCCTGTAAATTGACCCTCAAAAATAACTTCTGCTATAAAGTTGTAGCATTCTCTTAGAACTGGTCGAATTTCTTCCATATCGTTCGTTTGAGTTGATTGCTCTAATTTAATTTGTAAATCTGTTGCATCTTCCATTACGGATCCTGGTAATATTTCAGCAGATTTATATTGCTTTGTTTTATATTTTCCATCTTTGCCTTTTATATTTAATTTAATTGTTGTCTGTAACTTACTAGCCATTAATTATCGCCTCCTGTATTTTTCGTAGCTTTATAATTAACTGGTTTTTTTACTTCACTAAACCAGTTTTTAATAACAACAGGATCAACACCATCATCGTCTGAATCGACAGACCACATATACCCAATGCCTGGCACATCAACAAATGTTCCAGTCCATTCTGGATGAGTAAATGTGATAGAATTTCCTTCCTGCGTCTGAGATTCATCACTACTTAATGCAAATTGTCCTTTATACAGAATAGTGTATCGATAATGTCCATTGGATTTTTTTCTCCTATACACAAACGCTCCATCTGGTGCAATGTCATCGCCAGAGCGTAATATACCTCCGCCAACAAAAGTTGCTCCTGAAATATCAGATAGCACTTTATTTGTATAACCGTTTGTTGTTAAAGAAACTTCCGCCCCACCAAAAGCAGTAAATTGATCTTGAACTATACCGTCACCATAATCCTGCGTTGTCTCATAATTAAATGTCGGGCTAATACTTACAGCTGTACCAATCGTAATTGGTGTTCCATATGTTGGGAAATCACTTGTTTCTTCTATTAGTGGAAACCACGTTGGTTTTTCAACTGATATGATTCCCGTAGAACTTCTTTTTGCTTCTGCCATCACTTATCACTCCATTCGATATATTGTGGAAATGCAACAGTGAGATTAATATGTTGCACGCCATCTGTCTCAAACTCTAAATAATCTTCTGGAAATATTTCATTTCCATCAATTTCCAAAACATTAAAAAAGGCCTCACATTGTTCTGTGAAGTCTACAATTTTTTTACTTATTTCTTTACTATTTTTTCTATTAACGAACGCTATATCAACAGCAAACATCTTATTTTGAATATTTATACCAACATTTTCTGTTCCTGAACTTTCTACACTAAGTACTATGTAAAACTCTTTTTTTGATTGCATAACAGAATCAAGATAGATAGTTACACTTTTATCAATCTGTTTTAACTTATCCGTCAAGCACTTAACTACTCTATTTTTCATCTACTATCCTTTCTTAGCAATAATAATCGCCATTTGTTTGAATCTTTTAGGTATATATGTCATGTTAGCTAGATTATTTGCTCTTTGTAACATGAATCTTCCCTTAACAAACCCACCATTTTTAGTTCTATGACCATCGTTAACATATTTAAAATATTTTTCATTATTAACCAACGCACCAACTATTCTGCCTGAAGACAATCTACGAGCTTTCATAATTCTGTAGCCACGCCTTAAATTACCAGATTTAACTGGTGTTAGTGGCGTAATTAATTCTAGAATCTTACCTAAAGAGTCATTCACCATCGCGATTCCTTCTTGCTCTGCAATAGGAGTCCACTTTTTGAAATTATCAATGACTTTTTGCGCATTTGAACTCATACTATACCCTTGTCTAGCCATTTATATCACGTCCTGTCAGATTAATTTCTGTATGAGTTGGATAAAAGAAGGGCTTCTTCGCAAATAATATGTGTTTATGGCCTGTTGATTGCGTAACGGTTAATTTATCACCTTTAACCACATCAATTCCTGGTCTTATAAAAAGTTTTTGATCATCGTACGTTACATTAACCGAGTTTGTTCCTTCAATGACTGGTAAGTCATCTTTTCTAGTATTTTGTGATAGTGCGCATCTTACGTCGTCATAAATCTTTATCCAATTCTGCTCAGTAAGACCTGTTTCCTTATTCTCTACATCATCAAATCTTTCAATTCTACAACTATCTAAATAAGTTGTTGCTAAAATATCCGCTTCATTCATCAGTAAAACCTCAACATGTTATCACAACCAATCAGACGTTTAATTAAATCTTTATGACCACTTAATAAATTTTGAACCTGCCCGTTACTAGATTCATAACTAATAGTCGTATCGCCACGTCTGACAGATGATACAGACTTATCCAGCTCAATCTTCATTGTTTGGTATAAAACCTCTACAACCACATCTGTGAACTTTCCCCAAGGAATAACTTTCCCACAAGTGTTATAAGATTCTATTTCAAGCAAAATTAAAGACAGAACCGATTTAGCTCTGTCTTTATTTACATCTGGCATTTGTTTTTTTAGTGACTCAATGATTTCTTTCTTTTGTTCATCAGTCATAAAGAATCACTTCCTATTCTTCAACTAAATATAGATCCTGCGCCTCATCTAAAATAGCAATAGCTTTTAAATCTGTTTCATCAACAAATAAGCGCCCTTTTTCATTCACAGTAATCAATTTACGAGTTTCTGGATGAACAAACCCAACAAAGTTTTTGCCTTTGTGAGTACGGTATTCCAGTTTGTTAGCTGCTTTTTCAGTTTCTGCTTTAGCTTTTTTATCTGCTGCTTTCTTTGATTTTTCAGCTTCTTTTTGTGCTTTAATTTCTTCTGGTGTTAAATTTTTATTTTCAGTCATTATAATTTCCTCCTAAATTTAAAAGAGAATAGCCTTTAAAACTACTCTCCACCTTCTGCAAGATTTAAAATTGCTCCTGAGTTAGAAGCAGTGTACTCAATTGTGTACTCACCAACGATACCGATACGTTTAGAGTCGGTCGTTTTAGCTAATTCTTCAGCTCTCCACTCACGTAAAGGACGTAGGTTAACATAGTTAGTATCTAAAGCAATGATTGTTCCAACTGGTAAAGACGGTTCGATTAAAATTGAACCACTACCAAAGTTTGAAACGATTGTTCCTAATTTCAAACCAAATGTAACTGTTTCGCCAAAGTTTAAAGTTTTAGTACCTTTGTCAGCTTCGTCTGTGATTAATTCAACCATATCTGGTGAAGCTAATAGCAACTTATCTCCCATATAACCTTTGTCATACATCGCTTTGAACATATTATCAATATCCTTACGAGTTACGGCAGTAGCGGAAGCAGTCTTAATAATGTTCCCTGCATTAATTAAGTTCATAATACCGTTTGTTAATCTACCTTTAGAAGCCGTCTCATCAGCTTTAACCCCCACTAGTAACTTACGATTTAAATCAATTTTCATTTCCATTGCACGTTGAGCAACTTGGTTAGTTAATTCATTACCTACGCCATTAACATCGATAGCATCCAAGGTGCCTGATACAGATGTTGATTTACGGAAAATCTCTGTAAAGTTGTTGAGCCAAACTCTACCAGATTCTGCATCAGCGTAATTTCCACCCTCTAGTTGACCAGATGAGTCATCTTCATTAATGTCGTATTCTCTCCATTTAATTTCAGTTGATTTAGCAGGAGTTGTTTTACCTGCTCCAAGTAACCAAGATAAAAATGGTGTGTTAGGCACTTGCATAGCATTAATTGCTGGCGAAATGTCTAGGTACTCTAAATTTCCAATATTCGTTTTTTTCATGTTTTTTCTCTCCTATATATTTAATTTTCCTAATGATTCGCCTAACAGCGCCATCGGGTCTTTTATTTCTTGTTCTGAACCTGTTTGTTGTTGCTGTTGATTTTTGTTACCAAAAGCATTGTTCATTTCCATGCTTTTGATTGCTTCAGCATGTTTCTCATTAATTGTTGATAAAACACCTGTGAAAGCTTCTACTGCATTTTGAGTAAATTCTGTGTCAGCACTGACAAGATTATTAAGCATAAAATCGGATACTGTTTCTTTTAAATCTTCATCAAGAGATAAATTTGATAACTGAGTCGCAACATAAGTTTTGTTCTCGCTAGTAACTCGTTTTGCTTTTTCTTCTTCAACAACTGCTTTTAGTTGTTCTAGTTCAATTTGTTCTGGTGTCTTGTTATTCTTAGATTCCTCATAACTTTTAATCATTTCTTGTTTGATTTTATCTAAGTTATTCGCTTTCCAAGATTCCAACTGTTTGTCTGCAACTGATTGAGTTTGAGATTGAATAAATTTTTGTGCATCCTCATTTGACTCTACAAATGTTTTAAAATCCTCAAATCCAAATTGCGTTTGCGAACCTTCCTCACCTTCACCAAAAAGTTGCAAATTAACTGGTATTAATTGTTTGTTTTTCATCACACATTCTCCTTTTCGTCCCACGATTCGTTTTAACGCCCCGCATTACGTTTTAGATATAATTTGTACGCCCATAGTTGCTAACGCCCCTACATTCGTTAGTTTTATGTCGTTTCGGACAAAATAAAAAAGCCTAGTGATTAGACTTTGTCGTTACTGCGCTCTGCTCTACTTTTACTCTACTATTTCCCAATCGTTCGATAACATATCGCTTTGACTTGCTAACCAACCAACTTGAACTTGGTTACTAGTTGTTTTGATTGCTAAAACATCAGTGATAGTAGGTTCTCCCTCATATTCTCCGAACCCGTAATGTAAAATACTTTGTAGGTCAGTTCCTTTAACCAAATAAACAAATTGATTTTTGCCATTCCAACCTTTTCTTTTAATACTTTTACCTAACTTTACTTGTTCTAATGCTTGCCCAAAATTCATTTCTATTCCTTCTTTCTACTTTTAGTTAAAATAAAAAAGCAATCGTTAGATTACTTTAAAACCTATCTAGATAATTACCTGTGGCAATTCGTTTCATAATATCTTTTTCTCGTTCAATGTATCCTTTGACTTTTTCTTCCGTAAGAATCAATTCTTCACCATCTAAATTTACCGTTAATTTATTACCTTTGATATCATAAATTTGTTTCATTCCAATACCGTTAGAATTTATCATTATAGATGTACCAACTACTGAATTTCCGTTAATTGTCAATGATCTTGCTTTTCTATCAAGATTGCCACCTGATTTCAAATCTTCCCCTCCGTAATTAAGTGCTTCTTTTTTAGAATGAGTTAACGGAACTTTTGCCCCACAACATGCACAACATTCTCCATCGATTGACCAATGTAAACATCCAATCATTAGTATATCCTCCTATTTTTTATTTAATTTAACCCCAAATTTATCCATCGCAAACTCGTCTAACAAATTACCAAACATTTCTTCATACATTTTATCAATATCATCACTAATATCTGCCATTTTAGGTATTTCAGTGCATCGACATAATGTGTGATAAGGCGGGTGCCAATTATCTTTTATAATTTTCCCGTGACGACCATTGGGTCCGTCTCCACACACGTCACACACTCTTTCATCTTCTGCTGACCAAGATTGCATATCTTTAATACCTGCATCGTCTGCTGCTTTTTTTAACCCCTCAACTGCAAAGTGGGCATATTCTGTTCTAACAAGATTTTCTATTGCTTGTTTAAATTTACTTTCATCTTGTTTGAACATGTCAGCTATTTCACTGTTGTGTTTCATCTTCTTAATCGCTTCTAGTACTCCTTCGCCACTTTGAATAGAGCCAACGATACTTTGTGTCAAACTCTGTTCTAAACGTGATATATTGCCCCATAATCGATTAGAAAATGTTTTTCCACTCCAAGGATAATTTAAAATAGCTTTTAATTCTTTATCAGATAGAACATGAAAATCTCCTGGTCCAACTAAAGTCATAAACAAATTACTATTTGCGTTATACATTCGTTTTACAATGTCCTCTAAATCAGATTTAAGTTTTGAGTTAACATCTTTTGACATTGCTTCATTTGCTAGTATATTAAAAATATCTGAACGCAATTGTAATAATCGGTTGATTTTTGCGTAATCATAAGATGGAAAGAACTCGTCGATAAATTCTTGGTATTTTTTATCGGAGTTCATCAATTCTTTGTAATTTTTATCAATATACTCTCGATACCGTTTTTGATCTCGCAAACTATAATCTGTCATCAATTCTTCATAAGTTATCTTATGTAAATCTGCTTGAGAAAGAAGTTTCTCTTGTATTTTTTTGATGGCCTCTTGAAAAATTGGATTAAAATAATCAAGTGTTTTATTCTCCATTTTCAAACGAATTTTATCTTCTAACTCTTTTCGCTTATTCCAATACTTTTCACTCGCTTTTTGCTTCTTTGACATCAGTCCCACCACCTAAATTACTATAATCGCTGTCTGGGTATTGTTGCTTGCCTTCCAAATCCATCATTTGCATTTCATAGTCAACGTCTTCAACAAATGGTATTTGATTCATAATAGTTCTTTTAGAAACATAAGGCGCTAATTTAGGTAGGGCATCTGCTAAATACCCTATATCTGTCGGCAAACTTCTGCTAAAAGTAAAGATAACTTTATTAACATCTATTTTTTTCTTATCTTTAAATTCCATAAACGCTGAAATTGTTTCTGCTACTTCTTTCAATCCCTCTCTAAAATATTGCTCTTTAGTATTCGTTTTAGCTTCAAGAGCGATTATTTGCCATTTACGAGCTTCACCAGAACTATTGGATTTAAATACCTCATCATTAAAATCAATTGACTTAGTAATTGTAAAAAATGTCTTTTTAAGTAATGACATATGGTATTCGTTATAATCTTTATTCAAATCTTTGGTAACAAAACTAACATTTGCACTTGGGTCAGTCATATTGATAATCCCTAAATTGTTCATCATATTTACTGCTTCTTCTTCGTGTAACCTTGAACCAGTCACCATCATATAAGCTAACTTAAACTGTTCAATCTCGTTCTGTTGGTCGGATAGGCTCCTATCGTATGCATCTGCTATTTCCTCAGCCACATCAAAATCACAATAACGATTTGTATTGTTTTTAAACTCTGACAGATATATACATTTCAAAGGATTATTCACTTCTCCCATGAACTTAAACATACCACTTGCGCTTAATCCGCTGTATTCAACATAACGATTATATGTCGTTATACTGTTAACAGTAATAACTATCATTTCTTCATAAAACTTCTTCAAATGTGAATCATATTTTTCTTTAATTAACACCGCCGAATTTCCAAATCGTTCTGCCTTCCAAGGCTCAATATTAGACGCTCTTAACTCCCAACCGTTTTCAGTTTCTACTGGCTCTAACAACCGAAATGCTAGACCACAAGCGCCTTGAAATCTTGCTGTATCTGAATCAAGCATTGGAAATCTCATATCACTGATATAGTCAACCAATAAATCAAATTCTTGCGGTGTACTAGATTGCTCAATGATATTTCCAAAAAGCTTGTCTTTCATACGCTCTAAAATCGTTCTTTTTTGCTCTGACACATCATAATCCCATTTAATAGGAATTCCTGTAAAATGGTCCGCTGCTTGTTCAACGACTGTATTATATAAACCTGCATGTAATTTGTTATTAACCTTAATAATATTAGTTTTTGGTTTTGGACGACTATCTATTTCATTTTCTTCACTTGTATAAGCTAAGTATTTACGTTCACGTTCATCAAAATAAGGTTTCATATCAGACATAAATTCATTTGGATTAAACAGTTCGTCCTTTATTCGTGTGGAATGCTTTATTCTTAATCTTTTATATTTTTTTAGCGTTAAATCATGACTTATCAACAATCTCACCTCCTAAAATTTAATAAATACTGCTTTGTTATCATCTGACAATGTTTCAACAATTCCTGTCACAGTGTCAGGCGCATCATCATTCTTATTCTTACCTTCTTTTTGATAACTAACCATCGCTTCATAAAATTCTGGCCACTTTATTTTCCAATCAGATGGAAACAGAACATTGTTTTCAACAAGTGCTGAATTGGATAGTATCCTTGATTGTTTATTCGCAGATTGGTGAAACGTCTCGTAATACGCTCCTCTGTAACCTCGCTCTTTAACGATTCTCTCTGAATTACGAGAAAAACCACGTCCTCCAGAGTTTGCCTCTATCCTAACGTGGTTTACTTTATTATTTTTAATTTGCTCTGCATGCGCTATTTCCGTTTCTTCCATCGGTGCTTTAGTATATATAACATCTAAAACTTCTGCCATATGGTCATTCGTTTCACCGAATACAATCGAACATAAATAATCCTTACCCGCGTCAGCAGTATCCGTGTAATTCCAAATCTTGATATATTCTGAACGTGTTTCATATGTAGATAACTTTTGATATAACCGGCCTTTAATATCAATAGGTTCTTGTTGATAATTAGCACTTGCTATATCTGCTCCCATTGTTTTAGAACGTCTAAAATATTCCTCTTTTGACAATACTTCATCGCACAGCATTGTATCTGTTTCTTTGTCGTATGCTTTCATACTAATATGCTTTAGCTTAAAACCCATTTGAGGAAGTTCTTTTAATGCTTTTCCAGCCAAATCATTTGAATGCCAACGTGTCATGATAATAATGATTTTCCCACCAGTCTCTAAACGAGATAACATTGTATTCGTAAACCACTCCCAGTGTTTTTCTAACACCATAGCATTATTAGCTTCCTCAGCATTTTTGATTAAATCATCAATAATAATGATGTCAGCACCAAATCCTGTTGCAGTTCCTGTAGGAGAAGTGGCGAGATAATTATTATACTGTCCTTCTAAACTCCATAAGTTCATAGCGCCATCACCATGCTTAATAGATACATTTGGAAAAATATCAGAATAGACGATAATATTTTCATCTGCTTTCGTTTCCTGTATTGTATTTCTCACATTTTTAGAAAACACTGTTGACAACGTTTCATTATATGAACCCGTCATAATTTTTTTAGTTGGATCGTTGCCTAAAGTCCATTCCACAAATTTACCGCCAGTACGTGATTTTCCATGTCTAGGTGGCTCATTAATAACTAATACATCATGCTTATCATCATTTAAAAATCCTTGTAATTCATCACATAAAGAAACTAAATAATTTCTATTTGGCTTATAAAATTCTTTTGCCATTATAAAACAATAGTGAAAAAAATAGCTCCTCGCTAAATCTTTATCAAGTTGATTCATTTTTATCACTTCCATATCTGCTCGAAGCCAACTCTTTTAATTCCTCGAAAGATAGTCCTACTAAAGAATTTTCTTGCTTAATATCCATCACACCTGAATGTTTCACTTCCTGCTTATCTTTATAAATATCAGCAATTGTTAACAACATCTTTCGATCTTGATGTCCTTTATCAGTCATGGCAAATTTATAGGTAGCATTAAGAACATCAGCTGCCTTTCCTTTAATCAAATCCATTGTTGTATCATTTACTAATTGTCTGAATTCTTCTTTTTTCATTGCATCATAATACTTAAATCTGCTGATTCCTGCCACCTTACAGATTTCAGTAATTGATTTTCCAAGATAATCAGGGTTTACCAACACTTCCAAAAGCCTTTTCTCAGCTGGTGTTGTTTTATATTTGTTATCTTTTGTTAGGTCTGACATCCTTAATACTCCTTTCTTCACAAAATAAAAACACCCACGATTGTGAGTGTTAGAATATTATTTATTTTACCAAAATTCAGCTGTTTTTAAATCTTTCTGTAATTTAAAATAGTCCTCTTTTGCTTTTAAAAAGGCCGCTTCATATACTTCACCAGATTCATTTTGAAATATTTCTATATTGGAATAATTTCTTGTTAATACTTCATTTTTTTGCTTATCCCAACAATATGTAATCATATGTAGATGTTTCGAAGCATCTATTCCTTTTATAAATAAAAAATAATATGAATAATTTATAGAACCGTCCTTTGATGTATAGATAGTATTAAACTTAGATAATCCCGCAGAAGTAGTTAATTTGTTAGGAAATATTCTTTTATACCAAGGTATTTCTTTTAAGAAGTTACTTGTAGGCATTTCTGATACTTTTTTATACTCTCCATCTGTATAAAAAATTATGGCTGTTTTGTCAATAAATCCTGTAACCCTTTCAATACTTGGGACAATTGCTTCTAACTCTACACCATCAATTGTAATCTTGGATGTTAAATCTGGTGTAGTTAATATGTTATAGGTTAATACTTCTTTATTTTTATTATCATAAAAAGTAATTAGTGATAAAAATAAAGCTGCTGATGAAATAATGATTGGTAAAATTTTTGAAAGATCAAATCGTCTTTTTTTTGATTGATAAATTACTGTATATTTTAGTTCAGTATTATTACCCATAGAATACCTCCTTTTTTTAATTATAACAAAAACCCTACCAATTAAGATAGGGGAAAGAGGTTTTCTATCTAAAAAGAACATTCTCGCTACAAGGGAAAATGTATTACATCGCCATCAGTCGACACTAGGCGAAAACTCTTGCTTATTCGTAGGCAAGGAATCGAACCTTGCATGTTGTTCTCCCTACCCCTTTTAAGCTTTCCTTTTTCAGCTAGGCTGTACTCATTGAACAACTTATCCAAAGCTATACTTAGCGTCTACCCTTTCCTCCACTACGATTATTAAAGCTATCTTCATTCAATACCCGACCAGCAAACGCCAGTCGGTCACATGACAAATCTTCAAGTAAGTTGGAGTATGGCAGCTCAACTATTTCTTGAAAAATTACTACGTTATAAGAATAACGCATATGATTCAATACTTACATGCATACAATGAGCGAACATTTAGTGAACATCTCAAAATAAAGTAATCTGTTTATCTTTAGTCCGATTATTTTCAAAATACTCTAGTTCTGAAATCTTCTTTTGTCTGTCATTGTTTGCTGCTTCGTATTCATCAACAAATTTTAGTATGTTTCTGACATTAGCATGTTTTTGTCTTATGTAAGACGTGCTATAACCAGTTTTTTCTGCTATTTCTTCTAATGTCAGATTATCAACATATTTAAGTTTTACTATTTCGTTTTCTATACCTGAAAAAGAGTTAACGAGCTTTATCATTTCTTGTTTTTGTTCTTCCAGCCGTTCTATTTCTTCTGTCATTTTCTCAATACTGTTTTCAAGGGATGATGATCTAGAGTTCTTTTCAATTTTAATTTCTGACAAATCTCCATATACCCATCTATCAAGCTCTAGCTTGCTTTTATTGAGATTCCACTTTAGATATAAAATTTGGTCTTCTAATTCTTGATAATCCTGTAGCCATTGAAACCTCAAAATACCACCCCTTAAAATTTTCGTTTGTTTATTACTATGATCCATTCTCAAATGCTGTTTTTGTTATCTTGTACCCATTCACCTTAATGCCATCTGCCGCTCGTCTTGATGCTGTTGGAGGTGAACACCCCACATATTTTGCAAGTGAATCTGTTTTGTAAAATATTTCAGTGTTTCCATCTTTCTCTGCTGAAAAAACATAGGTTGGTTTTTTCTTACCGTAAATGCTTTTATCACGTTGCGGTGGTTTATCTTTTTTCTCCCGCTTCTTAATTGGAATACCTAACTGCAAACGCAACACGTCTATTTCTTGGCATATTGGACAATTATCTTTTTGACAAAATATAGGTTCATCATGCTCGTTAACCAGTTTTTGAATTCTATTTGCTATTTCAAACAATTTAGCCATTATTTACCATTCCTCCTTAACCTTTTCTTTATTTTGTTCACAAAACATTCTTATTTTTTTAATTTCAATTTAAGTTTTAAACTATATGATTAAGTCAGTTCAAAACAAGAAGGAGATGATTAAAGCTTTTGACACATTGCTTTTTATCAAATTTGCTTTTCTTGTTTATAAGGAAAGTCAAAAAATGTTTCCAAATTATTGAGCACTGGAGGCTCATTTGCCTCTAGTCTCATATTCTAAGCTGTGGGCGAACGTGGTGTTTTCACTCAATGAGTCTAAACGTGTGTTTGTTCTCTATTTACCGAGGTGTAGGTTCGAATCCTACCGTCCACTTTATGGCTAAATTTTTTATTCGGTCTTTTTTCATTCCTTTTATTTGATATAATAAAAATAAAAGGAGTTTTTTTATGGCAAGTAGATTTTTGTGTCCATTTTGTGATTCATATTTTCCAATAATCGACAGTACTTATCGAGAAGTTGCGGCCGCTTCTAACATTTTTAAAGATGAAATTAATTCTGGAAATGGTCGTAGGTATTTTCCTAATGATGAATGTATTGTTAAATTTTATTGTTGTCCTAACTGTAATAAAACATCCATCGAATTATTAGGAAAAGGCTCACAAGTAAAAGACATGTGTTGGAATATTCAACCTGATAGCAATGCTAAAGCATTGCCTGATTATATTCCATCATCCGTAAAACAAGACTATGAAGAAGCTTGTAAAATTGTCAATTTAAGTCCTAAAGCTTCAGCTACTTTATCAAGAAGATGTTTACAAGGGATGATTAGAGATTATTGGAAAGTTTCTGGTAAAAAAAATCTCTATCAAGAAATTGATGCTATTGCTGATGAAATCACCCCTCAAGTAAAAAAAGTTTTAGATAGTGTCAGACAAATAGGCAATATCGGAGCGCACATGGAGAATGATATAAATTTAATAGTAGATATTGAGCCTGATGAGGCGCAACAACTAATAAATTTAATTGAATATTTAATGGAGCAATGGTATATCCAAAGATATGAATCAGAATTGATGCTCGCTTCGATTATTGATATTAATGAATCTAAGCAAGAAGAAAGAAAAATTTAATAATCGTCTTTTTCAGCCAGAAGTTCACCTTTTTTATCCCAGTACTGATGAACTAATCGTACTGGGTTTTCATTTGATCCGTTACCTCTGGTTGCTGTTGTATGAATTACTTCTATTAATTCAACGCTTCTAGGTGTTTCTAAAGTTAAATCTGATTTCATAATTAAATCCCTCCACAGTTAGCTTTTTTTATTTGCATTGCTTGTAGTTTTTTGTAGTTTATTTGTTATTCTCCTTTAAGTTTCTGCCACACATAGGACAGCAATTTATTTCAACCCCTCGACAAACATTTGCACCAGCTACCCTTATAAAAAACTTTCCATCATCTATAATTATGCAACAGTCTTCATATCCACTATCTGCCAAATATCTACCTCTAACATTTATCCCATCACTAATCATTTTTTCACAATACTCACACATATCACTCACTCTCCTTTATACACTTCACCTGTAAATTGTCTAATCTGGGCTTCAAGTTCTGCTTGTTCCTCAGCGCTAACTGGCGTTTCTTTCCTTTTTTCAGTAAATACTTCGGGTACAGTCTCTTTTCGCGTCGGTTTGTTGTAGTTGTTGTATTTAGGTTTTTGTACTTCACGCTTTTTAGTTAGCGCTGCAACATCAGACAATGTTTTAACATTTGATTTTTCCCAGCTTTTCATAATCGCTTCTGTGTATTTAAAACTGTTAGCATTAGCTGCTGCTGATTGTTTTAGTGCCTCGATAACCAGTTCTTCGCTTAGATCGTTACACCAATGATTCAGACTTTCGATGATAAACGAGTTAGACATTCCAAAAACGTATTCGTACGCTTGTACGATGTTTGGCCTATCTACATCTATCTTATTATCATTCTTATCTTTCTTAACATTCTTATTATTGTTCCGTTGCTGTTCCGTTGGCGTTCCGTTGCTGTTCCGTTGCTGTTCCGTTATCGGATTTGCGTATCGCTCAAACCCTTGGTATTCCTCGTAGTTCACTACTGTAAATAGTGTTCCGTAATCGGTAGTTTCAATTTTCAATCGATTTTCTTCGACCAACTTATCAATCTTGTTTTTTATGGTGTGTAACGAGTAATATTTAATCGCTCTTTTTTCGACATAAGCTAAATCTTCTTTTAAATTTCTATATGATCTTAAATACTGCCCTCGCTTTAAATGTATGCCAGCAATAGTGACGCCCTCTTTTGCAAAAACAGCATTTCCGTAAATGTAGAAGAAGATTCTAAATTTTACGACATCAGACCATATTGGATTTTCAAATATTTCTCTACTTGTTTGAAATGCTCCTTTGCTCATAGTTTTGTCACCACCTACGCTACATAAACAGGAACACCGACAAGTTTTTGTGTTTCCTCTTTAAAGATTTTTTCATTGCTATTTGAATCAGATAAATGTAAAAGCCAAACTTCTTGTAAATACGTGCTTTTGTTGTTTTCTATAAATTCTAATGCTCGCTTATAATCAAAATGACTTTCTATAATTCTTGTTTTAAGTTTCTGATTATCAAACAATTTTTGTTCTAATATGTCTTTTGAATAGTTCATTTCAATCATTAAGTGACTGACATTTGGAAACTTATATTTAACGTAATAGCTATCAGTGATAAAAATTAATCTATCGCCTGCGAAATTATCAATCATAAACCCCGATGGTTCTCTAACATCATGCTGTAATTCAAAAGGTGTTACTTCCCACGTACCAATCGTGATTGTTTTTTTGTATGTAATCGTGTTAAAACGATAGCCATCTGTTTTATCTAAACGCAAAGCGACGTCTTCAAACATCGCTTCACGCGTTCCTTTTGTCGAATAAATATCTATTGATGTTTCATCTATTATTTTTTTTATGTATTTACAATGGTCTCTGTGTTCGTGCGATACTAGTAATCCAGCTACTCGAGATAAGTCATGTTTCATTTGTGGCAAAATGCTTTTTAATGAAACACCGCACTCAATTAATAATTGAGAGTTACCATCATCAATTAAGTAGCCATTTCCATCACTGCTAGAGCCAAATGATTTTATGTTAATCAATACGGATCACCTGTTTCTTCTTCTGGTAACAATTCAGTTTCAACTGGTTCAATATCTTCATTGATGATTTCACCGTTTTCTGTCACTTCTTTAGGTGGTTTCGTTTCTTCTTTTACTGGTTCAAACACTTCAGAATTGGCATTTTCTTCGATTTCTTCAATTATTTCAACTTCTTTTCTATTTGCTGAATCATTTTCATATTCGTTTGATGTTGTATTATTAATGGATTCAATCAACAAATCACTATCGTCAGATGTATTAATGAATGCTTTAGCAGCTCTATTAATTACTGTTCTTTTGGCCATTTCTTGTGGGAAATCTTTTTGTACATTTTTTGTTTTCGCTTTGCTCCAAGATGTATCAATTTCCTTTTTAGTCATGACTGTTAAAAATCTTTCGTCTTCGTCTGTTTCTATAATTGCGTAAGCTCCAACTATGGCATTATCACGATTTTTAAATGACGTCTCATGTTTAACTAGTTTTTCTTTACCGTATTCGTCAATTTCTAACTCAAAATCATCGCCATCATAAATCACGTTTGCCCATATGTTTTTAACACCATTCAGTCTTTTAACTACTGCCATTGTCCCGAAATAAGAACGTGTCATTTTTAAAGTGCCGCCGTATGGTACAAAATAACATTGGGTCTTTGCCGGACTTAAACCTTGAATAACCATATCTAACAACGCATTAGCGATGGACTCTCTAGAACATTTTTCTAATAAATTTCCACTTGAATGATTAGTTAGTGCAAAGAATGCTGATTTTAACGCATTAGCATGGCTATAAGACGCTGGAAGTGCTAGACCTTCGTTTTGCATTACTGTAATTTTTGAATTAACTTGATCCGTAATATCTTTTTGAACGATTGCTGGTACTTGTTTTTGATTAGTCATTTTTTATTATTTCCTTTCTTGGTATACTTAATTTAAAAGTGAGGTGAATATAAATGAGTAAAAAAATTGATAATAAAATTATTGAATCTATGTCTCAGATACTTGCAGAGGAATTAACAGGTTCCAAAATTGATTTAATGTTTAATAACTTAAATTTTAATAATTTTGATGCAACTTTAAATAGAAGTTATACTTCTACAAAATGGGTCCGATTAAACGAAACAATACTCTATGAATGTAGAAAGTTAGGTAAAGCTGATCCCTTATTCAAAATTATTGAATATATTACGCAACCTTCGGAATATATTGATAATCCAGACAGTTGGAAAAAACTATTAAATACAATAAATAAGAAGCTAATATTTTATGGTTTTGAAGTTAATGATGCTGGAAAAATTATCAAAATCAAAAGTGTGACTTCTTACAATGAAGCTCAAAAAAGATTAACTTCTTTTACAGAAAGACTTTCACATTACGACATACATCCCGAAGTTTATAAATATTGTAATGATGAACTTTTTACTAAAAACTACTTCCATGCTATTTTAGAAGCTAGTAAGGGATTATTAGAGCGTATTAGGGAATTATCTGGGTCATCTTCTGACGGTTCCACCTTAATTAATGAGGTTTTTATAAATAAGAATCCTGTCATAGTTATTAATGGCAATAGAATTGAAACTTTAACTGAAAAAAGTGAGTATAACGGTTTAAAGAGTTTACTTAATACTATTGTCTATTTCTATAGAAATCCTAAAGCACATGAGCCAAAATTATATAATCCAGCTTCTGAGAGCGATGCCGTTACAGCATTTACTTTAATGTCAATGGCTCACTCTATTTTGGATAATTGTATTCGTGTCAGATAATTTTGAAAAAGCTAATTCAGAAATAACTGCAGTAGACATAGATAAATTAATGACTTTAGTAGTTATTTTTGATACTTTTTTATTTTGCAAACTTGATAGTTCTTCAGACAGATGTTGGTTCAATTGAACGGCATTGTATATCAAACAATCTTGAATTTGTTTTGAATCTATATTTATCGTTTTTTCTAAATTGATATCTTTCGACATTATTTTTCAACCTCCACTCTAAATTCAGTTTGTTCTGCAAAGTTTTGAATAAGTTGTCCGTCAAACTTAATTGGTTCTGTGATTGATTCTGCGTTATCTAAGAATACTGGTGTCGATACATTTAAGCCTTTTGATAATCCGTTTATAATATCTAAATCACAACGTCCACGTTCTCCTGTACTCATGCCAGCTGAATAATCAACTCCGTTATATGTCGCTTCGCATATTTCTTTAATCGCTTCATTTTTCTGAACATCGAATAGCTTGAATGATGTTAATTCGAAGTGACTATTAATACTTTCTTCAAGCATTTTTACTTTTTTGCGAGTAAACTCATCAATCAACCAAAGTTGACGTTCTACTGTTTGATTTTGTTCTTTTAGATCAGCGTCTTCTTTTCTTAGTTCTGTCATTCTTTCTTTTACTGGTGTCGCTTGTTCGAATTTGAATGTCAATTCAATCAATTTGTTAACTTCTTCTTTCACAGTGTCACGTTCTTTTTCGACTTCTTGAACGGCCTGTGTGCTGTCTGATTTAGCAACTAATATCTTTTGTTGTAACTCGTCTATTTCTTTCTTAATCGCTTTATAACTATCTGATTCTTCAAACGTTCCCGTTTCTTCTTTTTGCGAATCTAACTCTTTTTTGACTTCATTGTATTTGGTCATCGTTTCGTTTAATGAAGTTGTGACTTGTTCAAGTTTGACTTGTAACTCGCTTATTTCTTTATCATTTGCCTTAATTTCTTCTGCTACTTGTTTACCTTCAGCAATGTTTTTCTCGATTTTATTTGCTTTATCAAGATTGAAATTAGAAATCATTTCGTCCACTTGATCAGCAGGCAATTTTTGGCCACACATTGCGCACTCTTTTTTATGTTCATCAAATGATAATTCTTTTAGTTCTTTATATTGCTTTAATAAATTATCTTTTGTTGTTTCTAACAACGTCTTAGCATTTAATGATTTGTCGATTTCAAATTGTATACTGTTTTGTGTTTCTCGTAGCTTAGTTCCTTCTGATTGAATGTCAGATAAATCATTGTTTAAGTTCTCCGTAACTAAATTTGAGCTTGCTAAAAATTTATTTTTTTCATCGCTCAATTTTAGTTTTAAATTAGATACCTGTTCTCTATAATCAAGTGTTGAATCACCATTTTGAATAGCTGAAACCTTTTGTTCTGCTTTATCTAGTTTTGTTTGTGCTGCTTTTAAATCTTTTTCTATTTGCTCTTTATCAAGTTCGTCTAATGCTAATCTATCAAGCATATCTTGATTTTCTTGGATTCTTCCAGGAAGTGATTTGATATCAGATTGAATTTTTTTCTTTCTGCTTGCTAGTATTTTTTTAATATCTTCAATTGATTTTCCATCTAATACTTTTTCTAACTCTTTTAGTTCTGGATCATTTGCGATTATTTCATCATCGGTTAAACCAGTTAACCCAATTAAGTATTGTCTTCTAACTTTCCAATCAAGCTGCATAAAGAACCCTGCAGAAATCATAAGTTGTAAAAGTTCTTCTTCCTCAATATCAGATAAAAATTCTTTCCACTCTTTTTCTTTTTTAGGTACTGAATCAATGTAATAC
The DNA here is from genome assembly GCF_053667615.1 of Vagococcus sp. JNUCC 83. Taxonomy (NCBI): domain Bacteria; kingdom Bacillati; phylum Bacillota; class Bacilli; order Lactobacillales; family Enterococcaceae; genus Vagococcus; species Vagococcus sp. JNUCC 83. The sequence goes on from NZ_CM132204.1 coordinate 1,127,138, forward strand.
TCTGTTTTATCGTTCCCACGCGTCTTTTCAAGTTCACCACGCTTAGTAGTCCAAACTTCTTTTAAAACACGTTTTAACGTCAATTTTTGGCCGTTTATTAATACTTCTGCTTCAATCGTTGGGTCAAGTCCTAAAATTTCATTCTTATCTTTATCTTTTGGTTTTGGATTTAATTTACTTCCGTTTAAATCTTTACCAAACAACAACCATGTGAACCCCTCGCCCAGTGATGTTTTACCAGCACCATTTGGACCAGTAGCTTTTGCAGATTTTTCATTAAGCTCTAAAGTGTAATCTTTAAGTCCTTTAAAGTTCTTGTAGTGAATTGAATTAATCTTTATGTTAGTCATCTAAATCACCGCTTTCTTTCATAGAAAATAATGCTGTTAAAAATCTAAACAAGTTATCTTGCTCACTATCAATCGTTTTAAAATCAGTTTCTTTTTTAATAGCTACTTCAATTAGTTTGAATGGTAAATTTGTTTCTTCCTCAATTTGTTGTTGTAAAGCGATGATACATTCAGCTACTTCAAAAGCATTTCCTCCAGATCTTGCAATTACAATATCCTCGCTTGCATTTATACTTAATGCGAATGATATACCTTGTTTTTCGCACTCTTTAAATAATTCATCTGATAAGTATTCTATTAATTCAAAGTTGTTTTCTTTTGTCATTTCGTGTTAAACTCTCCTTAATTGATATATTTTTGTGACTGATTTTTGCTTGCAGGCGAATCAGTCATTTTTTTGGTTTAAACAATTCATAAGGTTCAATTTCTAAAACCTTTGATACTTTTTCAATAGTTTCAAATTGAATACCTTTTAACTTTCCGTTTTTCAATGATGTTAGAGTATTCCTTGATAATTCAGCCTCTTCATAAATATCAGAAATTTTCAATCGCCTTTCAGCCAACATCACTCTAAAATTTTTAGCCACTGTTTCATTCAAATCTTCTTTTATTACACTAACTATCACTCTTCCTCACTCCTCAAATTCATCAAATTTAGTTAATAAACGATCAATTAGTAATTTGTGAGATTCTGGTAATTTTTCATTTATTTTCGAAAGATCATATCCATAATTTTTAAAGCAAAATCCGTTAAACCAATCACAGATTGTAGTTAACTCGTCCTCAGTAAATTCTATTTTTATTTTCTCCACTCTTCCTCACCACCTTCCAATTTGACTGCTGTCATTGCTGTACTTTTATCGTCACGATTTTCAAATCTCTTTTTACCTGTTGGAGTCGTCATAAACTTAACAGACGTTGGTTTAATATTTAATCGTTCAGCACATTCATCAACTGTTCCAATAAAAAGAAACGTATCGCCTTTATAAATTGCATATTCAACCATTTATGCAATTCCTCCTCACTTTTTTTGTTTTCTGTTTTCTCTGCTAACAAAGTAAATAACAAGGTGCAGTGATACTATAGAAAAAATCAACAACCACCAATTTTCACTGTTATAAAGTGTTAACATAAACGTTGCTGTAATTAATCCAACGTACATATAAGACACTGCATTTATAAATTTTTCGTACATTTTCCTCACTCCTTTCGCTAGTTCTAAAAATACTAAATGATGTGAGTCTTTATTCGTTCGCTGCGTTTCTTTATCTTTTTTGATTCATAACCCAATCTTTACATATCAATCTGTCATAAAATTTTGTTTGTGGACCCATTGTTGCATATGGCATACCGTCATTTTCCCAAACCCTAATGGTAGTTGTTGATACATCAAAATATTCAGCAATCTCTGTTTGATTCAACGGTCTATCAATTCCGACTTCACTTTTAGCTCTTTCAAATTCTTGATAAGCAATATCAAAAATAAATTTCCGCAATGAGTCTTCTGCTTCTTTAGTTAGTATGACTTCCATGATTACACCTCCTACGCTATTTTATTTTTTGCTATAATTACCTCTAAGGAGGTGATTATATGGGTAAAAACCAACATGTTACACGTAATGCTGATGGCTCTTGGAATGTTAAAGGCGAAAATAATACAAGAGCTACGAGCATCCATTCAACTCAACGTGAAGCGCAACAACGAGCTAGAGAAATTGCTATAAATCAAAAATCTGAAGTTGTTATTCATGGTGTTGATGGAAAAATTAGAGCCAAAGATAGTTATGGAAATGATCCACACCCACCAAAAGGCTAATTATATTTTGGGATTAAAACAATTTGATAGCCTTCAGCAGGAATCGCTTCTTCTATAGTGATTTCTGCTATTTTTGTTCCATCATCTTTCTGTACAATCATTTTTGTATACAAATCTTGATTCAAAACTGTTTCAATTTTTTTGTTTTTTGAGAAATTATTTTCACTTTCAACATCGATAGTTACCTTCTCATCTGTCATTTTTGCCACCTCCTACGCTATGTCGTCTAAATTAATGCCATATTTAATAGCAAACTCTTTAACAACTGCAATATAGACTTCTAAAACACGCTTATCATCATTTAAAACGTCTAATTTGTTAAGTCTGTCTCTTTTAGACTTACTTGCTCCTTCATCTGCCATACGTCTACGTTTATTAGTTAACCGCTGGCTTAAGTTAGCACTGGCTCTTCGTTCTGTTTCTTCATAAATCAAATTATTTATTTCTTGATAAGCTCCAAATCCACCTTGTGTTTGTGCCATTCGTTTTATTAGTTTTTGACAATCCTTTCGCCAATCCGTTACATTCAATGCTACGATGTCAGAAATATTATCAACTTTCGTTTCAAGTTTCTTAGTTGCCAACTCCTGTTTTGCTAGAGACTGGAACAGTCCGTTAAACATTTGAAGTTCTGGACTAAGATTTGAAGTATCGAGTTTAGATTTAGGATTGAAATAATTTTCTTCCAATTCATCAAACATGTCCCATGCTTTGTCAGTACCTAACATTTTAGAATGACGACCTGCTCCTTGTTTTGTATAAAGGATAAGTTGTGGACTTCTTTTATCAACTAGGTCGAAATTTTCGACTAAGTTCTTAAACTCTTTTAATTCAGCACCTTCTAGCCTGTAATAATGTTTTCCCTCGACAAACTTATCTTTATTATTATTAAAATTTTGTTTTATCTGTTGTACTGTAGCCCCATAAAATTCAGCTAATTGTTCTGTTGTTAATATTCTTTGGTTTTTTAATTCGATTACTTGTAATTCCATTTAATTGACCTCCTGTTCTGCAATGACAATGTCTAGATAATTTGCAATTTCTTGGCGGTATTCATCTGCTTTTTTGCCTCTTTGATAACCATTAATTACTTGGCTTGTATACACTGGTGATTTACCAATAACATTTGCTAAATCCTGTAGAGTTAATCCTCTTCGACGTCTTTTGATTTCAACTATTTCTGAAAAATCTGTAATTAACACAAAATCACCCTTTCTAATTTTATAATTTAAGCTAAAAAATTAACTAATAGTTGTTGACTTATATCCCACAGTTGTGTACTATTAAGTCATAGTTAAATAAGCGTACAAAAAGCCTATAAGCATACACTTAAACCGTTCCCCAACGATAGTTTGTATAAAATATTGGTCTTATTTGTTGTACTTATTAGCTAATCAATTAGCTTATGAATGAAGTATATCCCACAACTAAATACTTGTCAATAATTAAAATCAAATAGTTGTGTACTTTTTTTGTTTGCGTAAAAATTTAAGGTGGTAATACTATTATGACAATGTTTGAGCGTATACAAGAATTAGCAAAAAAGAAAGATAAGAATTTAAAAACTGCTTCCGAAGAAATGGGATACAGTAAAAATTATTTATATTCATTAAAAACTCAAAGTCCTAAAGCTGAAAATTTAAAAGTTATTGCAGAATATTTTGGAGTAACATCAGACTATCTATTAGGACGTGAAGAAAAACCACAATACACCTCTGATGATTTAGAAGAAATGATTGACAATGCAATGAGTTTCAATGGTAAACCATTATCTGACCATGATAGAGAAGTTGCTAGAGCGTACCTAGAAGGAAAATTTGGTACTAAGTGAGGTAATTACTATTGAAAAAAATTAAGGAGATTTTAAAGAAGAATAATATTGAATTAATTGTAACTGAATTAGAAAATGATGGATTTTGTATAATAAAAAGTAAGACTATTTTTGTTAATTGTTATCTCTCAGAACAAAGAACAATAGAAGTTATTTTACATGAAGCTGAGCATATTCTTTCTCATTCAGATTATATGGAACTTTATAGGGCCTCTTACTTTTACCATTCAAAGTTTGAGAATGAAGCTGATAGCTATGTTATAAATACATTGTTAGAGGATTGTAACTACCAGTATAACTATTCTATGATGTTAGAAGAATTTGGTGTTGGCATGGGATATGATACGAAATATCAACGCTTTAGATAACTTTTAGTTCAAAAAACGTAAATTATTACCCAAAAACACTACAAAACCCTCGTTTAGTTTGGTATGCTAGGTAAAAAGGGGGAGTAAATATGCCGCAACTAATAGCAATTATTTTTTTATTAATACTTTTTGCTTATTTATGGCCAGTATTTGTTGCAGTCGTACTTATATATCTTTTATATAGACTAATAAGATATATAAGAAAGACTATATATTTTAAAAGTACATCTTTTTTGAACCACAAACAAGAAATTGATGAAACTATAAATGATTATAATGAAATAGCACAATATGTTTCAAACTTACCTAAAAATAATCAATTTATAGCAAAAAAGAATTACGACCACTCACATTTAGCCAAAACAACCAATACTAGCCAACACAACTACAAAAGAAATCGAAATTCTAGAAACTTAGAATCTCGAAATGTTTATCCAGCTTCATTAAATATTGTAAGAAAAGCTTCAGAAGAACCTATAAAATATTTGTGTAAGTATTTTAACATTGATGCCACTCCAGAAAATTTAAAACAAATACAAGCCATTGGAGAAAATATATCACGAATTGAAAATGCTATTACGAATCTAAAAAATAGACAAAAAGAAATTGAAAAAGACTTCAATCCTCCTAAATTTATTCTTAAACACTATCATGAGGAATTAATGAATAAAATTGGGATTAACATTCCGAGTATGAATATTCCCTACGCTACTTATATATTTGAATATGTAAGTGCTGGAGGAAACAGCTCCCAAAAAACCACAATTTCTTTTGATTTAGAAACAATTGAAGCTCTATCTCAATTTTTAGTACAAAAGATAAAATTTGCAAAAAGTGCCGAAGGACAACGAGCTTTAATGACTAATAAATTAAGAGAAAACATAAAAAAAAGAGACAACTACACTTGCCAAATGTGTTCAGCCTCTATTTATGAACAAGATTTACTTTTACTAGAAGTAGATCATATTATTCCAGTATCTAAAGGTGGATTATCTACACCAGAAAACTTACAAACTTTATGTTGGAAATGTAATAGAAGTAAATCAAATAAAATTCTAAACACCTAACCACTCAAACGAGTGGTTTTTACACTACAAAATGATGTGTGTTTTTTTTGATATACAATGAAATTTAATTTGGAGGATTTTAAAATGAAGAATTTACCATCAAAACGTTTAACTCTACTAGTATCACTAGTATTAGTAGAATTATTAATTTTAGTTGTGTTTACGCTAACTTATACAAAAATATTATGGGTTAGTTGGAACTCATCAAACGCTCTGTACGGAATTATAGTAACTGCCGTGCTACTTATACTAACTATAATTTTATTCAAAAACAGTTATAATTATTTAAAAAATGCAACTGAAAATACAGAACTAGTTCAAGCAAAATTAATCTCAAAAAAAACTTATTCCTTTAGAAGAAGAAAGGTAGTCATTTGGAAATATGAATATTTTATTGATGGACAGCCTGTTCATAAAACGTACTGGCATCTAAACGAAACTCGTAAAATAGAAGAAAACACTTACTTTGATTTATTTGTAGACAAAGAAAATAAAAACAAAAGTTATTTTTTCTTAGAAGTTAACTAAAAACACACTACCTTCTCTCAAAGAGAAATAGTGTGTAGGAAGAAATATAATTATATTAGAGGAGGATATTATGATAAATCAGCAACAATTTAACAGTGAGGTTTACGGCTATATTTTAAATAATGCGATTACAAATACTCTTAAAGAAATTCCTGTATTGGATTCATCCGTTGATTATTGGTTAGTACGTGCTAAAGGTGGGGCTTTTTATACCGATTTTAATATCAATGGATATGTTGGTATTGGTTGGAATGAAATTTCCTTAGAAGACATTTATAAAGCTAATAATTCTACCGAGACACTAAAAAACACTTTACGAGAGAAATTAGTGACTTCTGAAACTACAACTATTGAAGATAACGAATTTCAAGAAATTGCCTTATTCGATAATTTCATATCTGCGGATGAAGATATAGACGCTAAAACAGAAAGACAATATGGTACTTGGGCCGGACAGTTATTAAGATTTGTAAACAAATTAAAAGTAAATGATATTGTTGTTGTTCCTTCAGAAAGATCTGAATTTTTACTAGTAGGACGAATTACTGGTGATATCTATGAGCTAACAGATGTACAAATTGCTGAACAAGAAAAAACTTCGAATTATAAAAAGTCAGACTTTAAAAAAAGATGGCCAATTAGTTGGTTTGGTTATTTCGATCGAAATGATGCAGATAGTAAATTATATAAAATGATCTATGCTCAATCGACATTATCAAGTATTAATGATTATAAACCATTTATAAATAGAGCTATTTTCCCTTATTACTTACAAGATGGTAACCTGTTTTTATCGATGCACGTTTCTCAGCCTAACGATATTGATAGTGAATATCTTGGACAATTTATTTATCAATACTCATTATTAAATAAACTCATATATTCTGAAAGTAAAGTTGTTAGTAAAGTAAATGTCCAATCTGAAGGTGTGATAGAGTTAATTAATAATGTTGCACAGTACGGCTTAGGTGCTTTTACAATACTAGCTATCGTCCTAGTCGCCCCTTATGGTGGAGAAATGAAATTCCTAGGTCAAACCTTAAAAATTCCAGGGTTATTTAAAGGTCATCAAGAAAACAAGTCTACGAAACTAGAAAATGAAAAGAAAAAACTAGAAAACGACAATAAAGAATTGGAAAAGATAGAGAAAGCAGTTAAATTAGCTGAAGAGTTAAAAGTACCTATCTCTGAATTAGGAATTAAGTTACCTCAAAAATTAGTGGATTCTTTAGAAAAAAATATAAAAAACGAAATAGAAAAAAAATCTCAATCCACTCCATCAAAAAATGAAGAAGACCAAGATACAAAAAACTAATTAGCTTTAAATTCAAAATTTTTAAAACAAAGATATGCTATAAATATAGATATTAAAAAATTAATGCTACTATTTGTTGAAGCTAATCTATCCAATATAAACTGGGACAAAACAAAAATAAACAAGAAAAACGTAATATAAATAATAATATTTGTTATTTTTTTTCTCATAATTTATCCCCCTCATAATCTTAAGTAACTCACTTGTTTCAAGGTAAATATATAGCATATAACAATTTGTTTTCAAGAATTTAATTCAAGAAATATACGATCTTAACAAAAAAAATTCCTATTTGAAATAGGTTTCTTTAATTATATCTATTTTAGCAAATTGAAAGGAGTGATGCAAAATAATTCTCTGAAAATTCGTTCGCTGCGAAATAAAGGAGAAGATAAACATGGCAACATTTAAACAATATGAAAAAAAAGACGGCTCAAAAGCTTGGAAATTCAACGCATATCTAGGTGTTGACTACGTGACTGGTAAGCAAATAAATACCACAAGAAGAGGATTTAAAACAAAAAAGGAAGCACAATCTGCTTTGAATACTCTTATGTATGAGTTTGAAAATAATATAACCAAAGAAGATGAAAAAACAACCACTATAAACGAGATGTACGAACTTTGGTTCGATACTTATAAAGATACGGTCAAAGAAACGACCTATCGACAAACAGACAGACGAATGAAACAATATGTATTGCCAGTCTTTGGAAGTATGATTATCGAACGTATCACACCTAAAATAGCTCAAAAAGAGATTAATAAATGGGCTGAACAATTTGGTATGTATACTGCTTTATTGACCTATCTAACGAAAGTATGTGATTATGCTGTTCTTTTAGAAGTCGTTGACTCTAATCCGTTTAGAAAAATTATTAAACCAAAACGCATAGCTAAAAAAACAGAAAAGAAACTTAAATTTTATTCATCTGATGAATTAAGACTATTTCTTGATTCCACTAAAAAAAGGCTGTCTGAAGCTCCTGATAGTCAACCAGTCCATTTATACTATTCCAAACTAGATGTCGCTATATTTCGATTATTAGCCTTTTCTGGCATAAGAATTGGTGAATGTCTATCTCTATATTGGTCTGACTTAGATTTTGATAAAAACCTATTACATATTTCAAAAAGTTTAACACAAGTAAAAGGTGGCTATAAAATTTCTACTACTAAAACATTCAGTTCCGTGAGAACAATTTCATTAGATCAAGAAACGATAGACATATTAAAAAAATGGAAAATAGAACAAGCAAAGTTTTTCTTACAATATGGTGTGAAAAACAAGCAAGAACTAATTTTCTCTGATTGGAAAGGCAAAGTAACCACTCACCCTAACATTAATGGTAGGTCAAGACGACTGGCTGAGTATGCTGGGTTACCTTGTATTGGATTACATGGCTTTAGACATACCCATGCAACCTTGTTATTTGAAAGTGGTGTAAATCCAAAAGAAATTCAACACAGATTGGGGCATTCTGATATCTCTATGACATTAGATACTTACACTCATATAACATCACAGACCGAAAAAAAAGCCATAAATACACTGATTCAGCACTTTGGCTTTTAGTCCCCATCTACGTCAAAATCTACGTCAAAAAATTTTTTTGAAAATAAAAAAAGCTGTATCCTTTGGTGCGCAAGGGATACAGCAATCATATAAAACTATTATTTTGTTTCACGGTGTAACGTTACTTTACGTTCACGTGGACAATATTTTTTAACTTCTAAACGTTCAGGATTGTTACGTTTATTTTTGTTTGAAAGGTAATTTCTTTCTTTACATTCTGTACATTCTAAAGTAATATTTACGCGCATTATTTTTCCCTCCGAAATAAATTAGATATTCAAGTATCACTTGACACTTGAATATCATATCATGTTTTATTTAAAATTTCTAGTCTTTTTCACAATTTTGTTAAGGAGTTCTCCTTTACAACTTTAAAAACATATTATCCTATTACTGTTTATTATACTCTTCATTATAGGCATTAATAACTTCTTTTAGTATTAATCTATTGGTTGCCATATCATCATCGCTAATTTGCGGAATCATTACGCTAACCGCCACTTTGGGATCATTATAAGGTGCATAACCAACAATCGTACTATTGATAACAGAAATTGTTTTATTTGTTTTAGGATCAACTGCAAATGTTTCGGCTGTCCCTGTTTTTGCTGCAATCGGTAAACTTGCTCCTTGTAATATCGTTCCAGTTCCCATTGAACCATTGACAACTTGATACATTCCCTCTTGAATAATTTCAAATTCTTTTTCTCGCCCTTCGATTTTATTCATGACTTTTGGTTGTATCAATTCTTTTTCTTTCCCTAAATCGCCATTATCTGAGTTTCCATAAATTCCTTTCACAACATGAGGAGCGTATCTTGTTCCACCATTGGCAATAGTTGATACATATTGTGCTAATTGCATTGGAGTATAAGCTTCATAATTACCAAAAGATAAATCTAGGGCACTTGCCATGATGCCAGGAATATAGTTTCCATTTTTATCTTTATAATTTTTATTTAAAACACCGACAGATTCTTGAGGGATGTCAATACCAGTTTTTGTCCCTAAACCAAATTCTTCATATGTTTTACGTAATTTATCAAAAACACTAATATCCATTGGAAGTGACATTCTAGGAACATATTCTGCTCCCATCATACCTAAAGCAATCTTCATCATATACACGTTAGATGATACTTCTAGTGCTTGCTCAGTCGTCAATGAAATTGATGAGTATTGATTAAATAAAGATGATTTTATCGATCCATCACTAAACACAAGCGGCTCATCTACCATTGACTGATTACCTTTTATAACACCATTTTCATATCCCGCCATAACGGTTGCTGCCTTTATAGATGACCCTGGAACAAATGCTTTATTAATTGTCCCTAATGAATCATCAACCAACTCACCTGTTTCAGGATCTTTGCTTAAACCAACCATCGACAACACATCGCCATTATTAGGGTCAGTCACCACTACATAAACACCTGGAGAATAAGCCGCTTTTCCAGCTTGTTCTAACGCTTCAAATTGACGTTTTGCAATTTCTTCTACTTTTCGTTGAAAGTCTAAGTTAATCGTCAACATTAAGTTATCACCCTTTTCACTTGGCTTGACTTCTGTTTTCGAAACAATTTTTTGATCTTTATCTGTTACAACTTCTGCTTCACCTTTTTTACCTTTTAATGTATCTTCATAAGATTTTTCTAAATAACTCAATCCAACACGATCGTTACGTTGATAGCCTTTTTTTAGATACTCATCAATTTCATCTTCAGGCAATCCTTGTTTTTCAGTAGATACAGTTCCTAGTATGGTTCTGATTTGATCTTTTTCAGGATAGTCTCTTTCCCAATCAGTTCCCGCTGACAAACCAGAAATAGCTGCCGCATTTTCACCAACTTTTGCAATTTCTTCGGGTGTTACGTTATCATTTTTTATGGTCACAGGTTGTAGAGCAGCCGCTCCATTAATTCGCTTGAAAATTGATGCTTCTTTCATTTGTTCATCATTAAAATTTACTTCGCTATCTTTGACTTTATCCACTGTTTTCGCATATAAATCACTGTTAGACAACTCCTGACCATTGGCATTTACTTTATCCCCCACAGTCAATCGCTTTTGAGCTTCAATTAGATTCTCAGGGTCTGCCAACCAATAGTCTTTTTTATCTCTATCTGTTAGTTTATCAGGCTCGATGTCGATTAATTTTACAATATCCTGACTAATCTTTCTAATATCATTAGCATTCATCCCTGCTGAACGAGTAAAAAGAATTGCTTGTGTGGCTTTATTATCAACTAAAATATTCCCTTTAGAGTCATAAATATACCCTCTTGGGGCGTTTTCCTCAATAATTTTCTTCTGACCACTCGAAACAATTGTTTTATATTTTTCTTGATTTTTTATTTGTAAATCGGATAATTTTACAATTAACATAGTAAACAAAATAAACACGATAAAAAACAAGATATCTAGTCGTATCGGAACATGAGATTTTGCTTTTTTTTCTGGTTTGTTTTTATTGAATAAAAATTTTCCTTTATTATTTTGACTCATTCATAAATTCTCCTCATTAATAGTGGTATAAAATACCTCCATTATTGTACTCACGATTTAAAGTATCTCATTCTTAAATCTTTTTTTCAATAAAAAAAAGCTGGTTTGTATTTTTTTTAATATTTAGATCAACATGTAAACATAGACTAACGAAAAAGACTGTGAATAAAACATTCAACAGTCTTTTTTATTATGATTGATGGCGTTGGTATGTCTCAAAGTCATGTGGGTAAGGATTATCTGCATTGACAGATCCTTCGCTAGTACTAACTATGTTCCACTCTCCCCAATCAATATAAGGAAAATAAGTATCCCCATCAAACGTCGCTTGAATGAGTGTACGATATAACACATCAGTGTGTGGTAAAAAGGCTTTGTATATTTCACCACCACCAGTAATAAAGGTAATCCCTTCAAATGTTTCAGCATACTCCAATACTTCCTCGATAGAGTGCATCACTAAAGCGCCATTTCCGTCATATTGTTGATCTGAAGTTAGTACTATCGTTTGTCTATTAGGTAAAAGATTTTTGCCCATTCCTTCGAACGTTTTTCTTCCCATTACGATAGTATTATTTTCTGTCATTTGTTTAAAAAATTGCAAGTCATCTGGCAAATACCAAGGTAATTTGTCATCTTTTCCTATTAATCCATTTTCATCTTGAGCCCATATAGCTGCTATCATATTTCTGTATTTCCTCCCAAATTTTCCCTACACCGCAATAGGTGCCTTTATACTTGGATGAGGCTGATATCCCTCAATCTTTATATCATCCATGTCAAAATCAAATACTGATTGTTTCTCTTTATTTAACCATAAAGTTGGTAACTGACGAATGTCTCTTGACAACTGTTCTTCCATCTGTTCAATGTGATTATTGTATAGGTGAGCATCCCCCAGTGTATGGACAAAGTCCCCCACTTCTAAATTGGTTTCATGCGCAATCAGATGTGTTAATAACGCATAACTCGCAATATTAAATGGCACACCAAGAAAGACATCTGCGCTTCGTTGATAGAGTTGGCAACTTAATTTTCCATCTGCTACATAAAACTGAAATAGCGTGTGACAAGGCGGCAATGCCATTGATGGCACATCTTCTGGGTTCCATGCAGATACAATCAAACGTCTAGAATCTGGCGATTGTTTAATCATATCAATCACGTCTTTTAATTGGTCAATCGTTTTACCTGTTGACGTTTTCCAACGTCGCCACTGAGAACCATAAATATTACCTAAATCTCCATGTTTTTTGGCAAATTCATCATCTGTCAATATTTTCTCAATAAACATATTCATCTCTTGTTGATAAGCCTTATTAAATGCCTCATCAACTAAGCTTCTACGTCCAAAATCAGTCATATCTACACCAGTATAGTCTTCACTGTTAACGTATCTCTCAAATGCCCACTCATCCCAAATATGATTATTATTTTGCAGTAAGTATTTAATATTTGTGTCACCTTTTAAAAACCATAACAACTCACTTTTTATCAATGAAAAAGGAAGTCGTTTTGTTGTTAGTAAAGGAAATCCTTGGCTTAAGTCAAATCGCATTTGGTAGCCAAAAAGACTTCTGGTTCCCGTGCCTGTACGGTCTGTTTTTTCATAGCCCTTACTTAATAATTCACGGCCTAGTTTTAAATATGATTCTTCCATAATAACCCCTCAAAAAATAATTTTTTAATCGGCAAATTCACTTAGGTATTCCCAACGCTCTAATTTTTCTTCAAGAGTCTGTTGTGTATCTGTTAAAGTTGCTTGTAATTCTTGTAATTTCACAGCATCACTGTTATTTTCTAGCATTTGTTGATTTAGTGTTTCAACAGCAGTTTCAAGTTGTGCAATATCTTCTTCTATCGTTTCCCACTCAATTTTCTCTTGATAAGTTAATTTCTTTTTGTCGTTTGTTTTAGAGACTTCTTTAATCTCTTTTTTAGGTGTTGAAACACTCGTTTTTTCATGCGTTTCTTTTTCAGCTAATTGTTCCACATAGTCACTCATCGACCCGTAAAACGTCGTCATCTCACCGCGACCTTTAAATACAAGTAACTTATCCATGGTTTTATCTAAGAAATATCTATCATGACTGACCGCAATCACCGCACCTTGAAACTCTGATAAATAATCTTCTAAAATAGTTAATGTTTCCACGTCTAAATCATTCGTCGGTTCATCTAATAATAACACATTCGGTTGTTGAATTAAAATGCTTAATAGATATAGACGACGTTTTTCACCACCAGAAAGTTTACTGATTAGCGTCCCATGAACATGTCTTGGAAACAAAAATCGTTCGAGCATTTCTGTCACACTAATAACTGAACCATCTTGTTGCTTAACTTCTTCCGCAATTTCTTGAAGAAACGAAATAATCCGTTTATTCTCATCTAGCTGGTCGTTCCCTTGAGTATAATACCCAAGACTTACTGTCTCACCTAACTCTATCACACCACTGTCTAATGGTATTTTTCCAGCTATAATATTTAGTAACGTTGATTTACCTGAACCATTTGCTCCAGTAATACCTAGTCGTTCATTTGCTTGAATAAGTAATTCAAAGTCTTTTAATATGACTTGATTACCGATGTTAAAGTTCGCATGCTCAACTTCTATTACTTTTTTACCAAGTCGTTTGGTTGCAGCAGAAAATTCTAAACCACCTTTATCTGTTGATTCACTAACTTTACCTTTCAAATCATGGAATCTGTTAATTCTAGCTTGTTGCTTTGTTCCACGTGCTTTTACACCTGCGCGCATCCACGCTAACTCTTGTTTAAATAACTGTTTATTTTTATGTAAGCTTTTCTTTTCGTTTTCTTCTCTTTCAGCACGTTGTAATAAATACGATTGATAGTTCCCAGTGTATTCGTATAGTTTCCCATCTGCTAACTCAAAAATACGATTAGTGACCTTATCTAGAAAATAGCGATCATGTGTAATCACAATCAACGCTCCTTGATAATGCGTTAAATAATCTTCTAACCACTGGATTGTTTCATAATCCAAGTGGTTGGTTGGCTCATCCAACAACAATAGGTCTGGTGATTGAATCAACACTTGAGCCAACCCTAATCTTTTTTGTTGCCCACCTGATAGCTCCGATACTTTTTTATCTAAAAATAGAATACCTAATTTATTTAAAATCGTCTTAGCGCTTGTTTCAGCTAACCATGCATCTTCTTTATTCATCGCTTCTTCTGCTTTTTCATAGGCTTTTTGCACCAATGGGTTTTCACCATACTGTGCTAAGTCTACCAGTGCTTTTTCGTAAGAGCGAATTGCTTTCATCACGGGTGTGTCGTCATCAAACACCGCGTCTAATACAGAAATATCGTCTGAAAATTGTGTGTCTTGTGATAAGTAACCAATTTTATAATCATTTGGATAGTCTAAACTTCCTTTTTCAGCGTGATCTTTACCAGATAAAATTTTAATTAACGTTGACTTACCAGTCCCATTAATCCCAATCAATCCAATACGATCTTTTTCTTTAATTAAAAAAGAAACATCATCCAATAATTGTTTTGTTCCATAATTTTTATCTAAATTATCTGCTCGTAACAGCTTCATTTGATCACCCATCTCTTTGTTAATCCTAATCAGTTTATCAGATTTAAGGTACCTAGACAAGATAACAAGTACTTATCTCTTATTTTATAACGTAAAAAAACTCTTCTAAAAAGCAAATGCTTTCTAGAAGAGTTTGGTATTCACTAGTAATTAATTGGTTTCAATTAAACCATATTTCCCATCTTTACGTTTGTAAACAATGCTTGTTCCATTTGTTTCAGCATCCTCAAAGATAAAGAAATTATGACCTAACATGTTCATTTGTAATACAGCTTCTTCACTGTCCATTGGTTTTAATGATAAACGTTTTGTACGAACGATTTCTAAATCTGGCTCATCCGCTTTTTCTGTTGATTCGCTTGAAGAAAAGACCATTTCTTTTGTTACATCTAAAGCTGTTTCTCTTGATTTACGGTTAATTTTTGTTTTGTATTTTCTAATTTGACGTTCTAATTTGTCGACAACTAAGTCAATACTTCCGTATAAATCTGGAGATGTTTCTTCAGCTCTAAGAACCAAGTATGGTAATGGAATAGTTACTTCCACTTTAGCATTTTTATCAGAATATACTTTTAAATTAACATGTGCTGTTGATTCGGGCACATTTGTAAAATATTTTTCTAATTTGCCAATTTTTTTCTCTACATATTCTCTTATGGCTTGAGTAACTTCAATGTTCTCGCCTCTTACATTGTATCTAAACATAACTATTACCCCTTTCATCTATCACTAAAACTAAAAAGATAAGATGGCTTAAGATATGAAATAACTCACTCTTATCTTTCTATCTTTATTATAGCGAATTTATCATAAAATGACAAACACTTTGACGGAAAACGCTTTATTATTTTCATCTTGCTAAGGTAAACGTTATCACTTCCTTAGCTTGGCGTTCTAAAAGAGTCTTTTTAGCATGTTGCATCGTGCTTCCCGTCGTATAGACATCATCAACTAACAAAATAACCTTTTCTTTAATGAGGGATTGATTTTCAGGTATGACAACAAATTGATGCGTAGTTTTCAGACGTTCTCTTCTCGTTTTACTCGACTGTTTTTTATTATGATTGCTCTTTTTTAGAAAAGGATGAAACGTGACATGTGCTTGACTAAGAAGTGTCTCTATTTGGTTAAACCCTCTATCTGATAAACGTTTTCGTGAAAGTGGCATAGGGACAACCATATCATAGGACAACCGACTGATTGATTCTTTTATAGGGTTAGAAAAAACGGTGGCTAAAGATTGATTTCCTTGAAATTTATAACTAGACATATAATCTTTCATCGCTTCATTATAAAGATATAGTGCGTGATGCCTAGATAAACTCATGCCTTTTTTCTGCCAATATAAACAATCATCGCAAATCTCATTCGAACTTTCTTTCAAACAATAATAACAGTGCTTTTTAGCTAAATAATGCAATCGCTCAAAATTCATAAAACATGTCGCGCAACACACTGTCTCTTCTATTTCTCTACCAAGTAACAGTTCTCTTAACGATAAATGATATATTTCACTCTTACCGCATAATAAACAAGGCATATCTCTACCTCCGATTCATTTGCTTTATTTCCTTAATGGCTTGTGCGATGGCTCGTGTTTTCCCTTCATGCAGAAATAACACATCCCCATCAGGATAATTACTATGGCGACCCACACGCCCAGCAATTTGAATTAGTGTCGATCGGTTAAATACTTGATGGTCAGCACAGACCACACAAACAGAAATATTCTTAAAAGTAACCCCTCTTTCTAAAATAGTTGTACTTAAAAGCACATCAATCTCTCCCTCTCGCATTTTTTGCACTGCTTCCTCTCTTGTCTTTGAGGCAGCATATACCGCTTCAATCCTTTTATCAGGCCAACGTTTTTTTATCACCTGATGGATAAAGATCATCTGACTAATATCTGGAAAAAATAAAATCAAGGCTTGTTGTTGATTATCTATAAGATGGATAAGTTTCTTTGGCAATATTCCTATTTTTAATCGAGTAGATAACTTATGACAATATTTATCTTCTGGAACAGGTAAATCTCTCCCATGAAAACGACGTGATACAATGCTTTTATCTGTATTCAATTGATTATCTAATAAGTTATTACTTGTTGCTGTCAAAAATACAGACATGCCTTTCTCATGCATTGCCTGTTTTGCACCAAATTGTAACTCCTTTGACTTAACATAAGGAAATGCATCCGCTTCGTCTATCACCAACACATCAAAATAATGATAAAAACGCATGAGTTGATGAGTCGTACAAATAACTAAGGAGGCCCCATCAAACTGGTGGTCAGATGAACCATACAATAGGTTGATAGAAACAGACGGAAATGCTTTGGTCAATCTTGGAAATAGTTCCAAACAAACATCGATACGCGGTGTTGCAATGCCAATATTTTTCCCATCTGACAATCCCTTTTCAATCAAAGGAAATAACATTTCTGTTTTACCAGCGCCAGTGACAGCATGGATAAAATGATGTTTGCCATTCAAATAAGACTCAATCAAGTCGTCAGCTACTTGTTGCTGTCTAACAGTCAATTTCCCCTCCCACGCACAATGAATAGCAGGTTGTTCCTGTCTTTTTAATCTAGGTATACGATACAACTTACTTTTACTTGTCACACGTCCCATATTGATGCAATAAAGACAATAATACCCATCAGTCATCTGACACGCTTGTTTTAATGCGCGATGGCCACAGCGATTGCACTGGATGTATTTTCCAAAAGAAGTCATACCCTTTACTGTTATAACAGTGTGACTAATTTTTCGTTTCCAAAATTTTTTTGGGATGTCTCTTTTTAATAACTGTCTTCCTTGTAATTTGTGGTACACTTTCATCCCTCCCAAAAATAATATACGCTTTATACTAGTGACTGACTTTCAAATAGACTATAATAAAGACAAGTATAATTACGAAAGGACATCATTATGAAAAAAACATTTGTCATTGAATCTTTAGATGGAACAACTGATTTAAATGGGATTATTTGGCATCCTACATCAAAAAAACCAAAAGCAATTCTACAAATCGTTCACGGTATGGCAGAGTATATTGAACGATATGACGCTCTAGCAACTTTTCTTACATCACAAAACATTTTAGTTATTGGTCACGATCACTTAGGACATGGTGATTCAGTCGACATAGAAGACCCGTTGCATGGATTTTTTTGTGAAGGTGATAGTGCCTCAATTGTCGTTGAAGACACGTTTCAAATCACACAATATGCTAAAAGTCGATACCCAGAAACGCCTTTATTTATATTAGGCCATAGCATGGGATCTTTTGTTGTGAGAAATTATTTAAAAAAATATTCGCATTCAGTAAATGGTGCCATATTAATGGGCTCTAGTAATCGAAGAAATGATATCAAGATGGCTGTCAAACTAGCCAAAGCATTAAATACTGTTTCTCCTAGAACCAAAAATCCTGCACTTGATAAATTAATATTTGGCTCTTTTAACCAACCATTTAAACCGGCTAACTCACCATTTAGTTGGTTGTCTAAAAATCAAACGAATGTCGAAAATTACGAAAAAGATGATAGATGCGGGTTTATCTTTACAAATAACGGTTACTACACGTTATT
Organism: Vagococcus sp. JNUCC 83; assembly: GCF_053667615.1. Lineage (NCBI taxonomy): Bacteria > Bacillati > Bacillota > Bacilli > Lactobacillales > Enterococcaceae > Vagococcus > Vagococcus sp. JNUCC 83. The sequence goes on from NZ_CM132204.1 coordinate 1,145,666, forward strand.
AACTCTTATCGATGAAGCAACGAAAAAACATTGGTTTTCAACCATCCAACGAGAATTGCCTATTCTAATCATAAGCGGCGAAAAAGACCCTGTTGGAAATTATGGTAAGGGACCAAGAAAGTTAGCGTTAGAGTTAAGTGACAACTACTTTAAAGATGTCACTCTTCGCTTATATAACGATTTAAGGCACGAAATATTAAATGAAAAAGAAGCCCTAGACGTCACACACGATATCTATGATTGGCTGTCTCATAGAATATAAAAAGAAGCATGAAGCGTTTCTCTCGCCTCATGCTTTCTTTATTATTCTTTTTCTTTAAACGTTGATAATATATCATCTAACCCTTGAATCGTTTTCTCATCAGGTGACTCATTACTTGTCCATGCACCTAAATTAATAAAATAATCAGGTGTATCGATGAGATATATTCGGTACGTTAGTGTGCGATTTTTTGCATCTTTCATTTCTACACCAAGATAATAAGCATCCCACCCATTTAAATTCTTCTTCTCAGGTTCTAAAACCACCTTAGCTTTGGAGTCATTTAACTTGTTTAAGTACTCTTTTTTATAATCTTCTAACGTTTTATTCCCTTTTTCTTCAAAACCAGCTGACATAAATGACTTAGAATCTTTATTTCCAACTAAAAAAGCAATCGATTTATCACTATTAGGAAATTTACGCCAACCATCAAGCATGTTAAACTGGTATTGGTGGTGATCGTATTCTAATGTATAGACAAGTTTGTCATCTTTTGTATCAGTTGACTCACTTGTTGTGTCATTTTTTGTAGACGTGCAGGCACTCAAGACGAAAAATAAAGCCAACACTAATATTCCTATTCGTTTTTTTTGCATAAATAGTCTCCTTTAGTGACATTCTAATTTAAATATTTTTTTTGGGGGTTAAACATGCTATCAAACTACTATACCATAAAACAAGACGGTGATTATGAAATCGTCATAAAAAAGTCGTCGTTTATTTGCCATTTAAGGCGAATCGAAACGGAAGATGAAGCAAAAGAATACATTCAACAAATAAAAAAAGAACACTGGAAAGCCAATCATAATTGTGTGGCTTATGTTCTAGGCGACAATCAGGAAATCCAACGTTCTAGTGACGATGGCGAGCCGAGTGGAACAGCTGGCGTGCCAATGCTAGAAATGTTAAAAGTCAAAGAATTAAGAAATGTTTTAGCCGTTGTTACTAGATACTTTGGTGGCACTAAACTTGGCGCTGGCGGCCTTATAAGAGCGTATAGTTCGTCTGTTTCAGAAGCCATTGAACACATTGGACTAGTCGAAGGAAAACTTCAACAAGAACTATTGATTACTGTTGATTATTCGGCTCATGGAAAACTAGAACATTTTTTAACGAATCACCCAGAGTATACCTTAAACAACACAGACTTCAGTGACACTGTTACGTTATCTATCATGGTTGATGAGAAAGATGTGTCACGTTTTGAGGAAGAATTAACTAATTTATTAAACGCTCAATTCACATCGAAAAAAGGTGTTCTCGATTATTGTGAAATTCCGATAAATAAATCCTAGAGTCATCGCTCTAGGATTTATTATTTTTCTAGATAAAATTCAAATCGTTCACCAGCATATTGACTTCTTACATATTCAAATGGCGTTCCGTTGTCAAAATACGACACTTGACGTAAACGTAAGACGGCATCACCTTTTTTTAATTCCAGATAATGCGCAATTTTTTCTGATGCGTTTAGAGCCGAAATTGTTTGAGATGATTTTCCAATCACTCGATGTCCATGACTAGCTAGTGCATTATACAATGAACGTGTGATCTCTTCTTTGCTAAAATCTTCAATTAAATGATGTGGAATACTTGCCACCTCAAAACAAATTGGAATATCATCAGAGTAACGAATACGCTCCATTTTTAATATTTTCTGATCCTTTGTTAAACGTAATTTTTCCATTTCACTTGAACTTGGTGCCGTAACAAAGTAGGATAACGTTTTACTTGACGGTTGACTACCTTGAGAACGCACAATATCAGAAAAACTCGTGGTTCCAGTCATCGTTTCTTTGACTTTTTGCCTTGCAATATAAGTACCTGATCCAATCTTTCTTTCTAATATTCCTTCGTCAGCTAGCGTTTGGATAGCTTGCCTTAGTGTCATTCGACTGACACCAAATATCTCAGATAATTCCCTCTCAGAAGGCAATCTGTCCCCTATTTTCCAGATACCATCTTCAATCTCTTGTTTAATCTTATCATGTATCTGAATGTAAACGGGCAACTTTGGAGTCATTCATTCACGTCCTTTTATTTTCATTATCTTTATTATAGCGATTTTTATAAACAATGACAATACTCTAATAATAACAGAGTAAACAAATAAAAAAGGAGCAGTACTAGCTACCCCTTATGACATATTATTAATATCGATTTTTAGCATGCCATTTGCGTTGGCTATGTTTTAATTTCTCAGATTTACTTGGTTCAACATAATCTTTTGTTGGAAATACCATTTGAGCTTTGTCTTTGATATTATCCATTACTTCATTGCTTTTTAGAATATCACGATACTCTAGGATTTGGGATACTAATTTTTCTGATAAGTCGCTCATGTGATTAACTCTCCTTTGTATTAAGTTAAATTTTATACACGTATCATACCATAAAAGAATATAAAAAAAAATCTAACACCGACTTCAGTGCTAGATAATACTGGGCTAGCTGGATTCGAACCAACGAGTGACGGAGTCAAAGTCCGTTGCCTTACCGCTTGGCTATAGCCCAATAACAAATGGAGGGGGGCAGATTCGAACTGCCGAACCCGAAGGAGCGGATTTACAGTCCGCCGCGTTTAGCCACTTCGCTACCCCTCCGTAAGAATCAAGTTTATCAACCCGACTTCCATATAATAACGAATTTCAAAAAAAAAATCAAGTGCTTTTTTAACTTTTTTTAATTATTTAAATTCCAATGTTTCAAAACCTCTTCGTAAGCATCATCTTGTGTTTTATAAACACCTAAAATTCCATCTGTAGTTTCTACTTGAAATTTTTTATCAGAAATTTGAGTCACCGTACCAATTACTTTTTTGCCAATCAATAATTCATCATGATCTGATAATTCTTTAATTTCAACTTCAACAGGTTTATTTTTTTTCATAGTCATTTTCCCGTCCCTTCATACATCGAACTTATATAGAATAACACAAATCTTTCATTTTGTTAAGAGAAAAAAGAGAAGCTCCTAGCCTCTCTTTGTTTCCAAGCAACTGACAACAGTGTAGTGATTTTTTTCTAGAGTATCCTTAAGTTTTAATGCATTTTTTTCGACAATTTGAATCACAATAATCACTTCTTTAGATTGTCGGTACACAACAATCTGAACAATGTTAAACTGACCTTTAGCTAACACACTTGTTAAATCGGCTAAAACTCCAGGGTGATCATCTTTGATTGAGATAGCAACACGTGTGCCATCCTCACCATATCCCGTAATAGCTAAAAACGCATCAAACGCATCAGTACTTGTTATAATGCCTTTAATTTCTTTTTGATCATCTACTACTGGTAACACACCAATATTGAATTCACGCATAATTTTAATAGCCTCTTCAATGAATTCATCAGCCTTAATGGTATGAACATCCTTTATCATAACATCTGATACTGTCATCTTGTTTAATAAATAATTCACCTCATACACACTCAAACTCGTCGCTTTTGATGGCATAGCTTCTTGGATCGTTCCCTCAGTCACCAAACCGACTAATTTATTATCTTTTACAACAGGTAAACGATGAATTTCTTTTTGCCTCATTAAATCCATTGCTTCAAAAACACGAGTATCAGGTGCAATTGTAATGACATCTGTTGACATGTAGTCTTTTACTAACATACTCTATCCTCCTAAATATGCTTTTTGAACTTCTTCACTTTCTAATAGCTCTTTACCACTACCTTTTAAAACCACTTGACCAGTTTCTAATACGTACCCTCGATCAGAAAGTTTTAGAGCCATATTCGCATTTTGCTCAATCAATAAAATGGTCGTTCCCTGTTTATTTATTCGTTCAATAATATTAAAAATTTCGCGAATAAAAATCGGAGCTAGTCCCATTGACGGCTCATCAAGTAATAATAAATCAGGTTTGGTCATCAATGCTCGCCCCATCGCTAACATCTGTTGCTCGCCACCTGAAAGTGTCGCAGCATCTTGTTTGAGACGTTCTTTTAACACAGGAAATGTGTCAAAAATGTATGCCAAAATTTCTTTTTTTTCATCACTATTATTGTGTATAAAGCCACCAAGTTCCAAGTTTTCCATTACAGTCATCCCAGCAAAAATATGACGACCTTCAGGTACCTGTACTAAGCCACTTTTTACAATTGATGGAGCAGATTTTTTGGTTAAATCTTCATTATTAAAAATCATCGTACCATTTGATGGTTTAACAAGACCTGATAAACTCTTTAAAATCGTTGTTTTTCCGGCACCGTTTGCTCCAATCAAACTAACAATTTCTCCTTTTTTTACTTCAAAAGAGACATCTTTTACTGCTTGTATCATTCCATAATGTACAGATAAATTATCCACTTTCAGCATTACTCTTCACCACCTAAATACGCTTGAATCACGCGCTTATCTTGCTTAATATCATCTGGTGTCCCTGAAGCAATCAGCGCACCATACTCTAATACATACAATCTCTCACATACTTCCATAACTAAAGACATATCATGTTCAATCAAGACAATCGTCAACCCAAATTCTTTTTGAATTCGTTTAATCAACTGTGTCAATTCTTCTGTTTCTTGTGGATTCATCCCGGCTGCAGGCTCATCTAAAAACAAAATATTTGGTTTTGTTGCTAATGCTCGTACAATTTCCAACCGACGTTGCTCGCCGTAAGGTAAATTTTTTGCCAGATGGTCTTTTTTTTCCTCTAAATCAAATAATCCTAATAATTTTGTCGCTTCTTCAACCATTTTATCTTCTTTTTTATAAAATGATGGTAAACGTAACATGCCAGACAATACACTTTCTTTAGCATTAGCCGTCATCGCAATAAGGACATTATCTAAAACACTCAAATCTTTAAATAAACGAATATTTTGAAAGGTTCGACTAATGCCAAGTTGCGCAATTTTAAAAGGAGCAATACCGTTTAATTTAGTCGTTTTTCCGTCATTTGTTAATTCAATACTTCCAGATGTTGGTTCATAAACGCCAGTAATCAGATTAAATAATGTGGTCTTTCCAGCACCGTTTGGTCCAATTAAACCAATCAATTCGTTATCTCCAAAATGTAAATTTAAGTCTTGAATGGCCGCTAATCCACCAAAATTCTTTGTTAAATGACTAATGTTTAATTCAGACATGTTGTTTACCTCCTTTAGTCAAAAGTTTTTTCACTGAAAATTCTTTTGTCCCTAATAATCCTGAAGGTTTGAAAATCATAATAATGACTAAAGCAAAAGCATATATAATCATACGAATAGCCCCAAAATCTTGTAAGTACATATTCAATGCACCTAATAATACAGCTGCTACGACTGTTCCTGTCATACTACCAACACCACCAAATACCACGATAATTAAAATATCAATGGATTTCATAAAATCAAAATTTCCTGGAACGATTGTTTGCACATAGCTTGAGTACAAGCCCCCAGCAACAGCTGCGGTCATCGCACCAATCACAAATGCCACGACTTTGTATTTCGTTACATTAACGCCCATTGACTCGGCTGCAATTAAGTTTTCACGTACAGACAATGTTGCTCGGCCTGCTGCGCTATGAATATAATTGGTAATCAAAATCAACGTCACACAAACAAACAAATACACCATAGACCAAGTCACAAATGGTGGGATCCCAAATAATCCTGCAGGACCATTAGTAATATCATCCATATTCATGATTAATGAACGAATAATTTCTGATACTCCAAGTGTTGCAATCGCTAAATAGTCACCTGATAATCGTAGTGTTGGAATTCCTACAAGTAAAGCTACAATTCCAGAAAGGATACAACCAAGCACTAATCCAGTTAAAAAACCAATAATAGAAGGCATTTTTATTGTCATAATCGCTGTTGTATAGGCTCCGATTGCCATAAATCCTGCATGGCCTAATGAAAATTGTCCTGAAATCCCGATAACTAGATTCAAACCAGCCGCTAAAATAACGTTAATTCCTATCATAACCAGTGCGTTTTCTACAACTGGAGACATCATTCCGGTTGAATACGTCGTTGCTAAAATAGCAAATACAACAACCATTATAAAAAGCCATACTCCATTTATTTTCAAACGTTCTTTCATTGTTATCACCTACACTTTTTCCTTAATATTTTTACCTAAAAGACCTGAAGGCTTAACAAGTAATACAATAATCAATATAAAATAAACAACTGCATCACGATATGCGGTAAAACCTAATGCACTAACAACCGTTTCAATAATTCCTATTGCAAAACCACCCAACGCTGCACCAGGAATGATACCAATCCCTCCAAAAACAGCTGCAATAAAGGCCTTCAGACCAGGAGCTACCCCCATCATTGGATCAATACTGTTATAATAAAGACCAATCAGCACACCACCAGCAGCAGCCAATGATGACCCAAGTGCAAATGTAAATGAGATGGTGTAGTTTACGTTAATACCCATTAATTGAGCGGCTTCTGGATCGACACTAGCCGCACGCATTGCTCGTCCCATTTTAGTTTGTTGCACAATAAATTGTAATAATAGCATTAAAAATAACGATGTTAAAATAATCATAATTTGTATTTTACTAATTTGGAATAATCCTAAATCGTACGTAGTATTTTTCATTAATTGTGGGTACGGTCTTGTGTCTGCTCCCACAAAATAAATCATTAATGACTGCAATAAAAATGACACACCTATCGCTGTAATCAGCGCTGCAATACGTGTCGAGTTTCTCAGTGGACGATAAGCTAAAAATTCGATTAACATCCCTAAGATGGCACAAATAATCATAGAAGTAACTAACGTTAAAACTAAACCAAAACCAAAATTATTCGCCACATAATAACCAATAAAAGCACCAATCATATAAATTTCACCATGAGCAAAATTAATTAACTTTATAATGCCGTACACCATTGTGTACCCTAAGGCTAACAATGCGTAAATACTTCCTAATGAGAGTCCGTTGACTAATTGTTGTAGGACATTCATTTGTTCCCCTCCTTTTGAAAAACCAAGGAACGCATATCGTTCCTTGGCTATCATTATGTCTTATGGATTAACAACATCCGCTGATTTTTCTTCGCCTTTTTCAAGACCGATAACAACAGCTGGTTTTTTCGGATTATGATCTTCATCCATTGTCATAGTACCTGTCACACCTTCAAAATCTTTCAATGTTGCAAGTCCTTTTGTTAAAGCTGCACTTGTATTTTCTTTTTCAGCTTCTAGTGCTGATTTAATCATGTAGACAGAATCATAAGATAAAGCATTGAATGAACTTGGTACTTTACCATATTCTTTTTTAAAGGCATCAATAAATGTTTTTACTTTATCAGATGCTGGTGCTTTTTCAGAGAAATGGGCAGTATAGTAAATGTTATTCATGTTTTCTGCCCCAGCAATATCAATTAATTTTGAATCAGAGAACCCATCCGCTCCGATAATTGGTTGTTCAATTCCCATTTCACGTGCTTGCTTGATAATCAATCCTGCTTCTTCGTAGTATCCTGGTAAGTAAATAACATCAAAATCTTTGTCTTTAATTTTTGTTAAAATGGCTTTAAAGTCTTTGTCTTTTGCATTGAATTTTTCATCTGCTACAATGTTGCCTTTAAACGTATCTTTAAATGATTTAGATAATCCTTTTGCATAGTCACTTGATACATCACCAATAATAACAGCATTTTTAGCTTTTAAATTATCACTAGCATAGTTTGCCAAAATAACCCCTTGAAATGAATCTTGGAAACATGTTCTAAACACATATTCTTGTACTTTATCATTAGCTACTGTAATTGAGTCATCTGTTGCTGAAGGTGTAATAATTGGCACCTTAGCTTTTGTGGCATTTGGACTTGCTGCTTTTGTCGCACCAGATGTCGCTGGACCAACCATTCCAATTACATTATCACTGGTTGTTAAACTGGTCGCAATTGTTGACGCTTCGGCTGTATCACTTTTATTATCTTTCACGACTAACTCAACTTTTTTACCGTTAATTCCACCAGCATCATTGATTTCTTTTACAGCTAGCTCGGCTCCTTCTTTTTCTTGGTTACCATATCCTGCTGCTGCGCCAGATAATTCCATGTTTAAGCCAATTTTAACCGTATCAGCATCTTTTTGAGATTTATCATTTTGAGCTGTTCCCCCACCAGGTGTTCCACAAGCTGATAGTAGAATAGTTGCTCCCATAAGCATTCCTAAAAATTTTTTCATTTTACTTTCCCCACTTCTTTATTAGATTTAAATAAGTTATTTATTAATATAAATTAATATTAGTCATAAGTCAACAGAATTTTCAGACAATTCAAAAATAAAAAAATAGACCGTTAATTTTAAACGATCTAAACTACTCATTCACTCTATTTATTTTTTCTATTATACGGTCCTCGATAAGTTTCATCTGGATTTTTTCTTACACTGAATTTCTCTGGTACGTAGTCAATTCCTCCCTTAACAAATGGGTGACACCGTAATATACGAGCCGTCCCCATCACAAAACCTTTAACAACCCCATGATAATTCACTGCATCAATCATATATTGAGAACAAGTGGGATGGTATCGACAGCTTTTGGGAAATAGTGGCGAAATAAATTTTTGATAAAATCTCACCGGTAATATAATTATTTTCTTCATAAATGTTTCCTACCAATTTAAAAAATAACCACCAACACATACTGTTGATGGTTATTAGTTATTTGACAAAATCTACTATATGTTGCCACGTTGCTGAATTAAAAGCATCACTCGGTTGCCCTTTTCCAACATATACATAGCCTATATATATCCCTAAGAAAAATAATCCGACTAACAAAGCAATAACAAAAATAACTAGTAAGACTTGCGTTAATACTCTTTTAGTTATTGAATTCAATTAATTTTCCTCCTTACTAATGGGAAATAGACTCTATCCTACGCTTTCTAAAGATGATTCTTTTGCCATGTTTTCATCAACTCGCTCAATCGTTGCACCAAGTTTTGCTAATTTTTCATGGAATTTATAGTATCCACGGTCTAAATGTTCAAGACGGGTAACGCGTGTTTCATCACTTGCCACAAGTCCAGCAATAATCAAGGCTGCAGCGGCACGTAAATCTGTTGCACTTACTTGTGCCCCTTGTAGTGCTGGTACACCACTTATGTATGCCACGCTATTAGAAGTGCGATATTGAGCACCCATGCGTTGCAATTCATCAAGATGTTGGAAACGATTTTCAAAGACCGTTTCTGTTAACACGCTATCTCCCGAGGCTAATACCATTAACACGCTCATTTGAGCTTGCATGTCTGTTGGAAAGCCAGGATGAGGCAATGTTTTAATATCTGTTGGTTTTAAGTAGTCTGGGCCAATGACACGAATACCATTTTCCTCGTTAATCACATCAACACCCATTTCAACTAATTTAGAAATTAGTGGGCTGTTATGCTCAGCAATTGCATCTTCAATAAAAATATTTCCTTTAGTTGCTGCTGCTGCTACCATAAATGTTCCAGCTTCAATACGATCTTGAACCACACTATGTTCAATTCCATATAAATCTGTCACGCCTTCAATACGAATCGTTTCAGTCCCTGCTCCAACAATTTTAGCACCCATTTTATTTAGGTAAATTGCTAAATCAACAATTTCAGGTTCTCTTGCAACGTTTTCAATAATAGTTGTTCCTTTAGCCTTAACAGCCGCCATCATAATATTTTGAGTCGCTCCAACACTTGGAAAATCAAGATAAATTCTTGCCCCAACTAGTTCATCTGCTACTGCCTCAATATAACCATTTTGCTGAGTAATTTTAGCACCTAAAGCTTGGAAACCTTTTAAATGTAAATCAATCGGTCTTGTCCCAATAGCACACCCTCCAGGCATTGCTACTTTCGCGCGACCAGTTCTTGCTAGTAATGGACCCATTACAACGATAGAGGCTCTCATTTGACTCACATATTCAAATGGAGCTTCTGTTTCTAATTCTTTTGTTGCATCAATTTTAATTGTATTCTCTTCTTGAATAAACTCAACATCAGTATTTAAATACTTAATCACATTATTCATTGTAAAAACGTCTGATAAAATAGGTGCATTTGTAATAGTTGTTTGACCTTTATTTGCAAGTAATGCTCCGGCTAATATGGGTAAAACTGCATTTTTTGCTCCTTCAATTCTAACGTTTCCTTCTAGGCGGTTTCCACCACGTACTGCAATATATTCCATTAATTTTCCCTCCATAAACATAAGGAACTTAGTACAAATCCCAGTTATTATACCATGATTTTATGGAAAAGGAAATTCATTCATATTTTCCTAATAATTTTCTTAGACAATCATCCCTTCAAAGAAATTTCTCACTAGAAAAATAACTTCTAAAAAGAAATTACTTACTTGAAAACCAATGGCTACTGATAAAAAGACATACGCCAATCTAATTTGTCGATCATATTGGATGCCCTTTTTGAATAAAGCATCCAGTCTTAGTGAATTTAATGTCCAAAATGTTAAATAAATAAAAATAAAATGACTAAAAATTCTAACCAATGCATCAATTCCAAAAACATTCATTTTATCACCTCCATATCCTATTATAAAAGAGAAGAAGGTAAAGAAACAAATGTTTCCCTACCTTCTTTTATTCGCTACATTAAGCCTATTTAACGCTCTGTATAACGCTACCTCAGCTCTAGCCATGTCTATTGATTGATTTTGCTCATTTTTTGCTGCCTCTATTTTTTGTTCTGCACGTTTTTTAGCTTGTTCTGCTCTTGAGATATCAATATTTTCTTCCGTTTCTGCACTGTTAGCAATGATTGATACGACGTTATCACGTACTTCAATCACGCCACCATTAACAGCAATCCAGTCATTAATATTTCCTTCTCTATCAATACGTACTGCATCGATTTTTAGAGGAGCAATCAGCGGACAGTGCTTAGGTAAAATCCCAAGCGAACCTGCCTCAGTGTTTGCTACTAAAAAATTTGCTTCATGATCATAAATCAAACCATCTGGCGTTACAATATTAACCGTAAAGGTACTCATAATCACTTTCCCTCCTTGTTAGTAGCCCATTTTTTCTGCTTTTTCGACAGCTTCTTCAATGCGGCCTACACTTCTGAAGGCTTCTTCAGGTAAGTGGTCATATTCGCCATCTAAGATTGCTCTAAATCCTTTAATTGTTTCGTTTAATGGCACATAGCTACCTGGTTGACCAGTAAACTGCTCAGCCACATGGAAGTTTTGTGATAAGAAGAATTGTACACGTCTAGCTCGACCAACAACAACTTTTTCTTCATCACTCAACTCGTCCATACCAAGAATCGCAATAATATCTTGTAATTCTTTGTAACGTTGTAATAAACGCTGAACTTCTGTTGCGACTTTATAATGTTCTTCACCAACAATATCAGGTTCTAAGGCACTTGATGAGGATGCTAATGGATCCACCGCTGGATAAATCCCTTGTTCTGTCAAACGACGTTCCAAGTTGGTTGTTGCATCCAAATGCGCGAAGGCTGTTGCTGGAGCAGGGTCAGTATAGTCATCGGCAGGAACGTAAATCGCTTGAATCGATGTAATCGAACCATCTTTTGTTGACGTAATACGTTCTTGTAGTTGACCCATTTCAGTAGCTAATGTTGGTTGGTAACCAACGGCTGAAGGCATACGACCTAGAAGAGCTGACACTTCAGAACCCGCTTGAGTAAAACGGAAAATGTTATCAATAAATAGTAACACATCTTGTTTTTCTTCATCACGGAAGTATTCTGCCATCGTTAACCCTGTTAAGGCAACACGCATTCTGGCACCAGGTGGCTCGTTCATTTGTCCGAACACCATCGCTGTTTTCTTAATAACGCCAGATTCTTTCATTTCAAAGTATAAGTCATTACCTTCACGTGTACGTTCACCAACACCGGCAAACACTGAAAGCCCACCTAATTCTTGGGCAATATTGTTAATCAACTCTTGAATTAATACGGTTTTACCTACTCCGGCACCACCAAACAATCCAATTTTACCACCTTTTAAGTAAGGCGCTAATAAGTCGATAACTTTAATTCCTGTTTCTAAAATTTCAGAGTTAGTACTTAATTCATCAAAAGCAGGTGCTTTTGCATGAATGCTATCTCTTTCTACATCTTCACCAATTGGTTCACCTAAGTCAATGGTTTCACCTAAAACGTTAAAGACTCTACCTAATGTTTCAGGACCAACTGGAACACTGATAGGACCTCCTGTATGAAGAACTTCCATTCCTCTTTGTAGTCCGTCTGTAGATTCCATTGCAATTGTTCGAACAATTCCATCACCAATTTCAAGAGTTGTTTCTAACACAACTTTTTCTTTGCTACCAGCTTTATAAACGATTAAAGCATCATTTATATCAGGTAAAGCTTGGTCTAATGGAAAAGCCACGTCAACAACGGGACCAATGACTTGGGCTATTTTTCCTACTTTCATCTCAACAATTCCTCCCCGTCATTATTCTAAAGCAGCTGCTCCACCGACAATTTCTGTGATTTCTTCCGTAATAGCTGCTTGACGTGCTCTGTTATAAGAAATGGTCAAATCATCAATGATATTTGTCGCATTTTCTGTGGCACTCTTCATGGCAGTCATACGTGCAGCATGCTCCGCAGTTTTAGAGTCTAAAACTGCTCCATATATTAAACTTTCAGCGTAAAGGGGCAGTAACGTATTTAAAATAGCGTCTGCTGAAGGCTCAAGAGTATACTCTTGTTCGTACGTTTCAGCTTCTTTAGCATCTAAGTCAACGATTGGTAAGATTTTTTCTGCTCTAAATGATGATGATAGTGTATTAACATGATGGTTATAACAAACATATAACTCATCAAACATTTCACTATTATACATTTGTAAAGCAGAATTTACGATACGTCTTACTTCACTATAACTTGGGTAGTCGCTTAATCCTCGCAACTCATAAGCCACTGGAAAATCACGATGCTTGAAGAAATCTGAACCAGTTCCTCCAATAGCCATTAACACCACATTCATGCCATCTTCTTTATCTTTTTTGATGATTTCTAACATGTTTTTTAAAATCGAACTGTTATAACCACCAGCAAGACCTTTATCAGAAGTCACAACAATATATCCAATTGTTTTGACTGGTCTAGCTATTAGCATTTGTTGATACATTTCCATATCTTGCTCAAAACCAGAAAAGTCAGAATTATCAATTGCTGCTAACTGAGTCGATGCTAAATGTGTTGTCATACTTCTTACTTTAGAAGCATACTCTTGAAAGCGTCTTGATGATTGTTCAGATTTCGTCAATTTAGAAGCTGCTACCATTTGCATAGCACTGGTAATTTGACTGGTCTTTTTTGTTGAAGCTATTCTCTTCTTAATATCAATAAGTGAGCCGCCCATGTTCAATCACCACTTTCTAAGATTGTTTTACTTCATCTGCAACAGAGAATTCACTTGAACTGAAAATTCCTTTAAATTCATCAATTGCTTTATCCATATCTTCAGGATTTGGTAATCCTTTTGTTGTACGAATTGTGTCAAAGATTGCTGGATAGTTATTATCCACATATTCAAATAGTTCACGTTCGAAACGTAAAATATCAACAACTGGAATAGTATCCAAGAATCCGTGTGTTAGGGCATAAAGAATTAAGACTTGCTTTTCAACAGCCAATGGTTCATGCACATTTTGTTTTAACACTTCTACAGTTCGTTTACCACGGTTTAATTTTGATTGAGTTGCCTCATCCAAATCAGAACCAAATTGAGTAAAGGCTTCTAACTCACGGTAACTTGCCAAATCAAGACGAAGTGTCCCAGCAACTTTTTTCATTGCTTTAATTTGAGCAGAACCCCCAACACGTGACACTGATAACCCAGCATCAATCGCAGGACGAACACCTGAATAGAACAAATCACTTTCTAAGAAAATTTGTCCATCAGTAATAGAAATAACGTTTGTTGGAATATAAGCAGAGATATCTCCAGCTTGTGTTTCAACAAATGGTAGGGCAGTCATAGAACCGCCACCTAATTCGTCACTTAATTTCGCTGCTCTTTCAAGTAAGCGAGAATGCAAGTAGAATACATCCCCAGGGAATGCTTCACGACCTGGTGGACGACGTAATAGTAATGAGATTTCACGATAAGCTGCTGCTTGTTTTGATAAATCATCATATACGACTAAGACGTGTTTTCCATTGTACATAAATTCTTCACCCATACTTGCTCCAGCATAAGGTGCTAAATAAAGTAATGGGGCTGGTTGTGATGCACTAGCAGATACAACTATTGTGTAGTCCATCGCACCATATTTTTTCAAGATTTCAACTTGGTTACGTACAGTTGATTCTTTTTGACCAATTGCAACATAAATACAAATCATATCTTGATCTTTTTGATTTAAAATTGTGTCAATTGCAATCGTTGTTTTACCCGTTTTACGGTCACCAATGATTAACTCACGTTGTCCGCGTCCAATTGGGACTAATGCATCGATTGCTTTCCACCCTGTTTGTAGTGGTTCTGATACTGATTTACGAGCCATAACACCAGGGGCTGCTGCTTCAATTGGGCGTGTTTTGTTAGTAGCGATTTCTCCCATACCATCAATAGGTTGACCTAAAGGATTCACCACGCGTCCAATCAATGCTTCACCAACAGGTACTTCCATAATACGTCGTGTACGTTTTACTTTGTCGCCTTCACGTATTTGTTCAAAATCTCCTAAAATGATAATACCAACACTATCATTTTCTAAGTTTTGAGCCATACCATAAACACCATTATCAAACTCTAATAATTCTCCCGACATGGCATTTTCTAATCCGTAAGCACGAGCAATACCGTCACCAACATAGGAAACTGTTCCAACTTCATCTACTGTTAACGATTCTTCGTATTTAGCAAGTTGTTGTTTAATATGCGAACTAATTTCTTCCGCTTTTATACTCATGTATCTCACCTCTCACCTTGTCGTTAAACCTAAAACATCAAGCCAATAATTTAGCATGAATACTATTTAATTCTGAACGCACACTTTGATCTATAACTCGATGTTCTGATTCGACAATCATTCCACCCATTATACTTGGGTCTAATTTTGGTCTTAAAACAACTTTATTTGCATGAAATTGTTTTGCCAAACGTTTTTCTAAATCATGTCTTTGTTCCAGTGACAATGCAACTGCTGTCGTTACATTCACTACGATGATACCAAATTGGTCATAATATAAATGTTCATATTCATCAATGATATCAAGCATTTCATTCATTCGGCCATAGTCATACACTGTATGAATAAATTTTGCCATTGTATCACTAAAACTATTTTCTAAGTCTTTGACAATATTGACTTTTTCAAAAATAGATAAGCGATCATCTGATAATATATCACCTAAGTCCGGCACCTCATGATAAACTTCTCTAAGTTGTAATAACTCTTGATAGATTTCATTTACCATGTTTAATTGAGTAGCCTCGGTAAATAACGCTTTACCATATGTTTTTGCGACACTAAATTTCTTATTCATTGTCATCAACTCCTAGCTTATCAATACTTGATTGAACCAACTCTTGATGAGCACTAGCCGACAATTCCTTTTTAAGTATTTTAGAGGCAATTTCAATAGATAAGTCTGCCACTTCTTTTTTCGCATCTTCCAATAAACGTTCTCTTTCAAGACGTAAATCTTCTTGCGCTTGTTTTTTCATTCTTGTTGCATGTTCTTGAGCTTCTACGATAATTGCATGAGCATTATTTTCAGCTACATCTTTTGCTTGAGCAATAATGCTTTGAGCTTCTGTACGAGCTTCTTTTAATTCCACTTCTCTTTGTTTGGCTAAATTAGCAGCGTCTATTTTTGATTGTTCTGCACTATCAATATCGCCAGCTATTTTGTTTTCTCGTTCGTCTAACATTGTTGTTAGAGGTCCCCAAGCAAATTTCTTTAACGCTAATAACAATACAAGAAATGAAACAGAGACAAATAAAATGGTACTAAACGTAGTTTGTCCGGAACTTGCAATCACTAATTGATTAAACATGTGATTACGACACATCCTTCCCTGATTTTCATTTATTTACTTCTTTTTTACTCTTGTATATGTTATTTAAATAATAATAATAAGGCAATAACGACACCAATGATAGGAATCGCTTCGATTAAGGCAACCCCGATAAACATAGTACTTCTTAATTGACCTGATAATTCTGGTTGACGTGCCATTGATTCTAATGTCTTAGAGATAACTTTACCATTACCATAACCTGCTCCGATAGAAGCTCCTAAAACTGCGATAGCTGCTGCAATATATTGCATAACAATTCTCCTCCTAAAAATGTTTTTATACGTTTACTTATACTTCTTCTACTTCTACTTTATGTGAGATGTATACCATCAATAAAGTAGCGAAAATAAATGCTTGGATTCCACCAATGAAAAGCGAGAAGGCTTGCCATATCACTTCAAGTGGCAGAGCCAAAATAAATTTCGTTGGACTACTTGCTCCTAATCCTGCAATCAACGATAGTAATACCTCACCTGCAAAAATATTACCATAAAGACGTAGACCAAGTGTTAACACATTGGTAAACTCTTCGATTAACTTGATAGGTAATAAAAAGCCAACTGGTTTCATATAACTGTTAACAAAGTAACCTTTAACACCTTGTTTTTTGACCCCATAGTAGTTAGCCAAAATAATCGCAATAAATGCTAGTGTTAACGTTACTGTCGGATCAGCGGTTGGGCTTTTCCACAAGGATATCTCACTTGGGAATAAAGTCACTTTTGTAATTAGTCCTAAAGTGTTAGATACTAGTACAAACATGAAAAAAGTAAATGCCAATAAATGATATTGTTTAACTTCGTTTTTCTCAACGTTGTCGCCAACGATTCCACGAACAAAATCAACAAGAGCTTCCATGACATTTTGTTTACCAGTAGGTTTAAGCTTTAAGTTACGTGTACAAAAATACACTAATCCAAAGACAATTAAACAAGTTAATACAGTCATCGTTACGACCGTTCCATCAAATGTTAAACCTCCAATGGTAAACAACCAGGATTTTTCTTCCACCACATTTCACCCCTTTTCTTCTCAATATTAAAACAAATTCAGAAGTTTTTTAGCTTCTGTAACAGTGTATGAAAAAATATATCTTGATACATACATTTTTCCACATAGTGATACCTCAACTCGGTACCGTGATAGACTGTTACTATCGAAACTATAATACCACCAAATGATAAATAACACAAAGTAATTCGGCATAATTCTAACAAGTTTCATATAATTTTTTCGTCAAATTAAAGCAGTCTTAAAAACGACTAAACAGCAAGGTTTTCTCTCATATGAAGACTATTTTTTTCATCTATAATTCTCCTCTTATTTCCGAAAAAACTCTCCAACTTTTATAAAAAAAACGACTTGTTTGTTACCAAATTTAATAAATAACAATCAAACGGTAATATAAACATATATTATCGTGCTAACACACCCCTAATTAAAAAACAAACAAGTGCTAAAATGCACGTTGTTTGTCTCGTAATGCGCGATTAATTTCTCGATTCATATCTTTTCGTTTTAAATCTTCACGCTTATCATATTGTTTCTTCCCTTTAGCTAATCCTAATAATACTTTAGCAAAACCATCTTTTATGTAAATTTTCAAAGGAATTAGTGTCACACCAGGATTTTTCATTTCAGTAGCTATTTTAATAATTTGTTTTTTATGTAGCAATAATTTTCTCGTTCTTAGCGGGTCATGATTAAAAATATTTCCTTGATCATATGGGCTAATATGCACATTCATCAAGTAAGCTTCACCATCTCTGACACGTGCAAAGCCATCTTTTAAATTCACACGACGTTGTCTGATTGATTTTATTTCTGTTCCTTTCAACACGATTCCCGCTTCAAAGGTTTCAAAGACCGAATAATCATGGCGAGCTTTTTTATTCTGAGCAATTAAGTTCCCTTCTCCTTTAGGCATCAATTAACCCCTCATTTCTTCTTTTTTTTCGCTTTTTTATTGACAGATTTATAGAAAGGCTTCTTCCCTTTCTTTGATTTTTTATCTTTTTTAGAAAAATCTGATTTTCCTGTTTGTTTCTTTTTGTCATTACGACGGCTCGTTGACGTTTTTTTATTTTTCTTAGGTAACTCAATTTTTTCTGTCAGCGGTTCAGCTGATAGCAAGTCAAAATCAATTTCTCTCGTATCAACATCCGCTTTCGTCAGTTTAACTCGAACTTTTTGCCCTATTTTATAGACCTTGCCAGTTCTTTCACCAACAAATGCCATATGACTTTCAATAAAGTGATAATAATCATCTTTTAATTGATTTACATGAACCAAGCCTTCTATAGTATTTGGTAATTCAATGAACATGCCAAATTTCGTGATAGAAGTAATAATTCCATCAAACTCTTCATCCACTTTATCTTGCATGAATTCTGTTTTCTTCAATTTATCTGTTTCTCGTTCGGCCTCAACTGCTCTTCTTTCCATTTTTGAGCTATGGTCAGCTATATCAGGTATCGCAGTTTCCCATTTTTGTTTTAACTTATCCGTCACTTTTTCTTTTTCATACGATTTAATTAATCTATGCACAATTAAATCTGGGTATCGTCTAATAGGTGAGGTAAAGTGAGTATAATCCTCAGCAGCTAGCCCGAAATGTCCGACAGGATCTTCTGAATATTTTGCTTGTTGCATACTACGAAGTAACATCATACTAACAACTGGTTCTTCTGCTCTACCATGAACTTCATCTAAAACACGTTGCAACTCCTTTGGCGAAACAGCATCTTTTTTCCCTTTTACCATAATACCAAAATTAGTCATAAACTCTAAAAATCGTTGGACTTTTTCTTCTTTAGGGTGTTCATGAATTCGGTAAATAAACGGTAATTGTCTATCATTGTATGTTTTAGCAACTGTTTCATTGGCTGCTAGCATAAAGGATTCAATCAAACGCTCTGCTGATTTTCTCGTTCTTAATTTAATATCTATTGGGTGACCTTCACCATCAACAACAATATATGCTTCTCGGTCTTCAAATGAAATGGCCCCACGGTTGGCACGTTTATTTTCTAAAATAATATGCAGCTCATTCATTAATTTAAACATCGGCACTAATTCTTTATACTGCTCCATTGTTGTTTCATCTGTCTCGTCAATAATGTCGTTTACTTCATCGTAGGTCATTCGTACAGATGAATGAATGACTGTTTCAAAAATATCGTGAGAAACCACTTCGCCTTCTGGTGAGATTTCCATTTCACAAGCCATCGCCAAACGGTCTACATCTGGATTGAGTGAACAGATGCCATTTGACAGTTTTCTTGGTAGCATGGGTATTACACGATCAGTTAAATACACACTTGTTGCTCGATCACTTGCCTCAGCATCAAGCGGACTATTTTCCGTCACATAGTGTGACACATCAGCAATGTATACCCCTAAAAAGTAGTTTCCATTATCTAGTCTTTCAACTCGCACCGCATCATCTAAGTCTTTCGCTTCTGCGCCATCTATCGTCACAATCACTTCGTCTCTTAAATCGACACGATGGACTAACTCACTCTCTAAAACCTCATCCGGCAATTCTTCAGCTTGCTTCAACGTTGCTTCATCAAAATCAGTCGGTATACCTAATTGTAAAACAATTGATAAAATATCCATACCTGGATCATTTTTATGACCAATCACTTGTTTAACTAGTCCTTCAAAACTATTGGTATAACCAACTTCTGGATAATGTGTCACTTCAACCGAAACCACACTACCATCTTCTGGCTTTATACCTTCTTGGGCAATAAATACTTTATAACGACTTAATTTTTTATCTTTTGGCGTAACCACACCATAAAGTCCTGTTTCTTGTTGTTCACTTTCTGTAAACAAGGTAAAGATCCCGACAATTTGACTCATGCCACGTTCGATTATGTTAACGACTTTCCCCTCTGGTGCTTGTTCTTCTAAAGGGTTACCTGCTTTTAAAATTTCAATTTCAACTTTGTCACCTTCTAATGCGTAAAACGTATCATCTCGGCTAACAAATACATCTGAGTCTTCACCTTCTACAGTAACAAAGCCAAAACCTCGTTCGTTTGAGCGAAATACTCCTTCTAAAACTGTGTCTTTTGTTACCAATTTTATTTTCCCTTTTTGATTAAAGGTGACAAGTTGCTCTCTTTCCATTTGAGCAATTGCTTGGACTAATTCTTTAAAATCATTGCTTTTTTGTAAACCAAGCATTTTTGCTAATTGCTCCACAGAAAATGACTTTTTTTTACTAGACGTCATCGCGTCTATAATTGTTTCTTTTAATGTTTTTCTCATACTTCCTCCTATTCCCATGATAATTTGTGGATAAACTGAACCACATCTTTTTCAAATTGAATTTTATCATGACTCACTGTGATGACATGCGTGCTATTTGGGTACCAATGAACCTCAACAAATGCTTTTTCCATGTCTTTTGCTGCTTCATAAACGCCTTTTGCTCGAACCATTTCATCTTTTGCTGATTGAGCAAGAAACAGTTGTTTTTCAATTTTAGGTAACCCCTCATAAACAGAGTGCACAGTCAAATTAATATCTTTTAACTGTCGTTCAAGTGGTGCTTTTATACTATCAATTTTATCTGTTTTTTCTTCTAAAGAAACATTTAATTTATCATAACGGTACTCACAATATTTTAAAAAATTTGGATAAATATTTGTCGTATCTGCTGGGTCTAATGGTGAAGAAAAAGTCCCCCCTCCAACAAACATTTCAGGAAACGTTTCGATTAACTTCATTGCAAATAATCCACCCATCGATAAACCAAATACAGCAATTTTCTCATGGCCTTCTTCTTTTAAGAATTCCACAGCACGTTTAGCATCTTGCCACCATGTATCTGCTGTTTGATCTAATATATCCATAGGTTCCATTGTGCCATGCCCACTAAACATTGGACAGTAAACAGAAAATCCTTCTCTTTCAAGTCTTCTAGCTAAGGCTCTTACATCATTTGAACTTCCTGTATATGCATGTAATAATAACACCGCTTTATTACTTACTTTTGAGTAAAATGGTTCTACTTTCATTCTCTTAACTCCTTCCAAACCCTTCTTTCAAGTCATTATAACAATAAAAAAATCTCCTGTCATAACAGGAGATAAATTAACATTATTTTGATGACAGATACGCTAATGCAATAGCTACTGCAACCCATGCAAATCCTAAAACTGTTGTGGCACGTTTCATAAATGCTTCAAACCCACGTGCTTTTGTTTTTCCAAATAATTCACTAGCACCACCTGAAAACGCACTAGCAGCACTGTTTTGCTTACTTGGTTGCATCATCACAGCGATAATAATTAAAATGGATAAAATTAACATTAGGGTTAATAAAAATTGATACATATTAACTCTCCTTCTCTTGAACTATAATCATCTGTTCAATTTTATCATACCTTTTTCAATATTACTAGTATGAACAAAGTAGAAAAAGAAACTATTTCATTTTTCCACCCACGGCATAATCTCCTTTTTTCATATCTGAAATAACAATATGGACATTCTCAGTTTGGGCTCCAGTGTTTTTGACAATAGCTTCTGTTACATCTTTTACAAGCGCTTCTTTTTGTTCAGCTGTTCTACCCTCTAAAAGTTCAATATGGACGATTGGCATAATTCCACTCCTTCAAGTTTTCTTTCATTATATCAAACCTGATACCAATAATCAGTTTTTTCATAAAAACAACATTGTTTTTTATTTTAACGAAAACACAGGGTTTACTAAATTTATACATTAATTGCGTCTTAAACAATAGATTTATACTCACTAAAAGCTTTATACTCAGTGGCGACATCAACTTTAAGGAGAGACAACATGAAAAAATCATTACTTATTTTATCAGCATCATTATTATTTTTAATAGGTGGTTGCACAACACAAAAGACTGGAAAACAGTCAAACAATCAATCAAAAGATGAATTAATCGTTGCAACTTCAGGTACGTTATTTCCAAGTTCTTACTATAATGATAAAAACGAATTAACAGGATATGACGTTGAAGTCACTAAAGAAATAGCTAAACGTCTAAATAAAAAAATTACATTCAAAGAATACAATGTCGATGGGATGCTTTCTGCAGTACAAACAAATAAAGCCGATTTAGCTGCAAACGATTTTTCTATCAATAAAAAACGTGAAGAAAAATTTAGCCTATCTGAACCCATCAAATATTCTTTCGGCAGTATGGTTGTGAGAAAAGAAGACAACTCAAATATCTCATCATTAGATGATGTAAAAGGAAAAAAAGCGGCAGGTGAAGCCTCTACTACTTATATGAAAATAGCAGAATCTCTAGGTGCTAAATTGGTTAATTACGACAATGCAACAAATGATCAATACATGACAGATTTAGTCAAAGGACGTACAGATGTTATCTTAAACGACTACTACTTACAAAAAATGGCAGTAGCTGCCCTACCAGATATGCCAGTTAAAATTCTAGAGGACGTTTATTTTAACCTGTCATCTTCTGGATTAATGATAAATAAAGAGAATACTAAACTGAAACACGACATTGATACAGCGATCACAGAAATGAAAAAAGATGGGACATTAGAAAAAATAGCTACCTCGTTTTATGGTGAAGATATCTCCAAAAAACCAAGTGTTACTATTTCAAAAACAATTGAGGTTGAGTAATCATGATTATAGATACAACATTAATGCTTGAGTCTATCCCTTTTGTTTTAAAAGGATTACCTTATACGTTGTTAATAAGTATCACATCATTTATTTTCGGAAGTGTTCTTGCTGGTATCATTTATTTACTAAGACTAATAAACCAGCCTCTAATCAATCGACTATTAATTATCTACTCTTCTTTTTTTAGGGGAATTCCCGCGATTGTATTGCTGTTTGCATTATACTTTGGACTGCCGATACAACTTAATCCAATCGTAGCAAGTATTATGTGTTTTAGTTTGACAAGTAGTGCGTTTCTTTCTGAAATTTTTCGAAGTGCCATGTCAAGTGTTGATAACGGTCAATGGGAAGCTTCAAAAGCCCTAGGAATGCCAACATTTCTTATTACTCGAGAAATTATCATGCCACAAGCCATACGAATGGCCATTGCACCTATGAGTAATGTCGCGATTGATTTAGTAAAAGGCTCTTCTTTAGCAGCTATGATTACTGTGTCAGAGATTTTTCAACAAGCTAAAATTATTGGTGGTCGAGAATTTAATTTTTTATCTATGTATTTTTTAGTTGCCTGTATTTATTGGTTACTTTGTATCATTATTGAAAAAATTCAATATGCATTGGAAAAAAAATTTCCGATCCTATCCTAAAAAAAGCATATCCTTATTGGACATGCTTTTTTTGATTATTTTCTAAACATTAGTTTTACAACAAGACACAATATTGAAAGAAGTAAACCAATAGATAGCACTAAACATTGAACAAATATCTTCCTATTATTCTGGTTGAGTCACAACTAAAATATCTTCTTTAGCCGTCACTTCTTTTTTATCTAATGCTCCAACATCACTAAAGGCATTTGTATTTGTGACAATCATCATAGTTGTTGTGTCATATCCTTTTTCTTTTAACACTTCTAAATCAACCGTTCCAAGTAAATCGCCTTTTTTTACAATATCTCCACTTGTTCTTTCTGTTGTAAATCCATCACCGTTTAACTGCACCGTATCAATACCAATATGAATTAAAATTTCAGCTTTCTTATCAGTTATCATACCATATGCATGTTTTGTATCATAAACAACGGTTAACTCACCATCAGCCGGCGCGTAGACTTTACCATCAGTCGGTAAAATGGCAATCCCTTTCCCCATCATCTCTTGAGAGAATACTGGGTCATTTACGTCTTTCAATTGAACAACTTCTCCAGAAATTGGCGCTTCTAAAACATCATCTTGAACAGTTTCAACCGCTTCTTCTGGATCTTCGTTGATTTCAACTGCCACAGACTCTGATTCACTGGTAGCTGATGATGTTGCTCCTGCTAATAAGTGACTATTTTTCTTACCATAAGCATATGTTGTAACAAACGCAACGACCACGCTGATGACAATCCCAATCATAAAATAAGGAATAGATTTTGGTGCAATCGATATAAAGCCAATCACACTAGCTGGTCCCATCGCTACAGCTAGCACATGGAACAAACCTATAAATGCCGACGCAACACCTGATGCAATCATCGCACAAATAAATGGAAACTTAAGTTTTAAGTTTACCCCAAAAATTGCCGGTTCTGTAATACCAAGTAACGCTGAAATACTAGCAGATGTCGCTAAACTTTTTTGTTTTTCGTTTTTTGTTAAAAGCATAACAGCTAATGCTGCACCACCTTGAGCAACGTTAGCCATAGATGCCACTGGGAAAATAAATGATCCGCCCGTTTTTGCTACCTCTGCTAAAAGAGTTGTTTCAATAGCTGGGAAACTTTGATGTAGCCCTGTAATAACAATTGGTGAATAAAATAAACCAAATACTCCCAGACCCACAGCACCAGTTGTGTCATATAACCAAACCAAGCCATCAGTTAAACCATCAGACACCCCACGCATAATAGGACCAACAAACGTAAATGTTAAAAATCCAGTAATAATAATGGCTAACATTGGTGTAAAGGTAAAATCAAAGGCATTCGAAATACGTTTGTGGAAAAATTTCTCCAAGGTCGCTAAAATCCAAGAAACCGCAAGTACTGGTAAGACAGAGCCTTGATAACCAGCTTGTGCAACGTCCATACCTAAAATATGCCAATAAGTCATTGAACCATCTGCAATCGCATTGGCGACACCATAACCATTAACTAAGTCTGGCATAACCATTGCCATTCCCATTGCTGCTCCTAAATAAGGATTCCCTCCAAAACGCTTAGTTGCTGAAAAACCAACTAAAATTGGTAAAAAGGCAAATGGTGCAGAAGCTAATAAATTAATAATTCCAGCATAGTCTTCTAATACAGGATACATTTGTACAACAGATTGTGGACCAAATAAATTCTCTGCTGTCAAAACATTATTAAGAGCCATCAATAACCCACCAGCAACAAGAGCTGGAACAATTGGTACAAAAATATCAGATAGCACTTTAATAAAACTCATAATAGGGTTTTGTTTCTTATCAGCTGTTGCTTCTTCTTTAGCTTCTGAAGTTGATACTTCTTTCACACTAGTTAGAGCAACTAATTCTTTGTAGACTTTATCGACGTCTCCTGCTCCAATGATAATTTGAAACTGCCCATTCACTTCAAACGTTCCTTTGACTGCATCCATATTATCTAAAGCAACTTGATTCACTTTACCTGAGTCCTTTAAAACTAACCTTAAACGAGTAGCACAATGAGCTGCTGCTTGTAAATTGTCTTTTCCTAAAGCCTCATTTATTTCTTGGGCGACTTTTTTGTAATCCATCATTTCTCCTCCTACGACTATTTATTGAAATCGCTTTTCTTGATTAGATTATGTCATCTTTTTTATAAATTGTCAAACGTTTATCAATAATTTTTTATATATAAAATATGTCTTCTATAATTAAACAAACTTATTATTGTCATACGTTTGACATTTTAAAACAAATACCTTAGTATTTATGTATCGAATACGCTTACTAGGAGGATAATTATGGTTTTAAAAAAAGACTGGACAACACCAGATAGATATCGTAAATACAATGAATGGGAAATTGATTACATGGATGAGTTGGTCAATACTGTGGAGACATCTCCTTGGCGATTAGGTTACCATATTCAACCACAAACAGGCCTTTTAAATGACCCAAATGGTTTTTCATACTTTAATGGAAAATGGCAATTGTTTTATCAATCCTACCCAATTGGACCAGTGCACGGAGTAAAATCATGGGCTCATTTAACATCTGATAATCTATTAGACTGGAATTATGAGGGATTTGCTTTAGAGCCTGACTCAACGTTTGATAGTCATGGTGTCTATTCCGGGTCAGCTTTGCCTGTAGATGATAAGTTACTATTGGCTTATACAGGAAATGTGAGAGATTCTGATTGGCAACGTCATTCTTACCAACTCGGAGCATACATGTCTAAGGATCATACAATTACTAAATTACCAACACCTCTTATTGCAGAGCCACCAAAAGGTTACACACATGAATTCAGAGACCCACAAATTATCCCTTTTGATGATGACTATCTTCTTTTAATTGGTGCCCAAACTGAAAGTAAAGAGGGAAAAGTCTTAACGTATACAAGTACAGACTTAATTGATTGGACTCTAAAGGGAGAATTAAATTACACGAATGATCCAATGGGTTTTATGGTAGAATGTCCAAATCTTGTCTTTTCAAATGACAACGCGATATTGCTTTTTTGTCCTCAAGGCCTTGACACTTCTGTTTGTGATTATAAAAATATTTATCCAAATATGTATGTAATCGGTGATGAATATGATATTAAAAATAACTCAATCAAGCATGCCTCTCATTTAAAAAATTTAGATGAAGGATTCGACGTATACGCCACTCAAGCATTCAACGCTCCAGATGGACGTGCATTGGCCATTAGTTGGGTGGGATTACCAGAAATTGCATATCCGACAGATGATTTTGGTTGGGCTCATTGCCTTAGTCTAGTAAAAGAACTGACTGTTGAAAATAATACACTTTACCAACGACCAGCTAAGGAATACAAAAATTTACGAACTACAAGCCATTCAGTGAATGCATTAACTGAATTTAATAGCGATATGTCATCAAATCACTATGAATTATGCCTTGACTTTAACGATTCAAAAACAGGAAACATCGAATTAATGAAAGCCAAAGATAAAGGTAATGGATTGCTTATTTCCTTTGATACAAATTGTGGTAAAATGATTATCGATAGAAGTCATGTTGATAACGCATTTGCACATGAATACAGCAGTGTCAGAGAATTTGATATCAGTCATCAGCCTCTCACACTACAAATTTTTGTTGATGAGTCACTTGTTGAAATTTTTGTCAATGATGGCGAAAAAGTAGCCACTGCTCGTCTCTTTCCAAACGCGGAAAATACACATATTCGTATTACTTCTGATAGTGCATTTGACTTAACTAGTTATCAACTTCGCCTTACAAACCAATAAAGGAAGAACAATTACATGGCAATCAAACTGACTGATGTAGCAAAAAAAGCTGGCGTTTCACCGACAACTGTGTCACGTGTCATAAATAATTATGGCTCTTTAAGCCAAAAAACAATTGATAAAGTAAATCAAGCGATGAAAGAACTAAACTATCAACCGAATAGCTTAGCTAGATCACTACAAGGAAAGAGTACCCAACTAATCGGTCTTATTTTTCCGACAGTGTCCAATCCTTTTTATGGTGAATTGATCGATAAAATTGAATCAAAATTATTTGAACGTGGATACAAATGCATTATTTGTGATAGTGCCAATAATAAAGAAAAAGAACGAAATTATATTAATATGCTAGCAGCAAACAAAGTCGATGGCATTATTGCTGGTGCTCATAATTTAGGTATTACTGAATATGAAAATATTGAGTTACCTATCGTCTCTTTTGACCGACACTTAGCTGATGGTATCCCTATTGTCGGGAGCGATAATTTTCAAGGAGGCTATCTTGCGACAGAAGTCCTTTATCTAAAAGGGGCTAGAAAAATAGCTATTTTAACTGGATCGCAAAAATCAAACTCGCCAACAAATCGTCGTCTTAATGGTTATTTATCTTTCGTAGAAGAACATGGGTTAACCTCAAATGTATTTAAATTTGATCAAAGTTATCAATCTGTCGCTTTAAAAAATATCGAAATCAAGCGTATTCTAGAAAACGAAGACATCGATGGCTTGTTTTGTACAGATGATTTGACCGCTTTGTTAGTTTACAATCAAGCTCAAGAGCTAAGTATATCCATTCCTGAACACTTAAAATTAATCGGCTACGATGGAACAACATTTATTCAAACATATTTTCCATACCTAACTACCTTAGCTCAACCAATGACTGACTATGCTGACATCCTGATTGACTTATTGATGCAACGCATTGAAAACAGTGAAAAAAAACTTGAAGATCATTACTTTTTACCAGTTACTTATATACAAGGAAAAACTGTCTAAAAAAGCATGTAGAAAATTTTTCTACATGCTTTTTTATATTATAAATCATTCAATACTACGTAGTACATTTTTAAGGGACCATGAAGACCAACTACTAATTGCATCTCAATATCTCCTGAGTTTGACGGACCTGAAATAAAATGAATCGCTGATCCGACAGACTCACCTTTTTCAATTCTTTCAGCGAAATAATTGGCCGCTTGCGTTGAACGAGCGACAATGCTACTTTTTTTAATCAACGAAATATAATGTGTTGGTAAAAAGTGTAACGAACGACCTTGACCAGGTGTGGTTTCCACTACGATAGAGCCAGATTCAGCAAGTAAAAAATCAGCATTAGCAATCACAATATTGGCTTCCTCTGCTTTTTTTATGTTACTATCACGAAATTCTTCACCCTCATCCCAGTAAGAAACAAAGCTGCCGTATTCTGTTTCCAAAAAATCTATTAGTTCTTTAGAAAAACGATCATCTTTGGGCAATAGAATATTTCCATCCCCTGATTGTTCAATCAAGAGTTTCAACGTCTCATGCAGTTGACTTGATGGGATATCCAATAGTTCTGTATGAATATCTTTGACTTTCTCTTTACAAATCCCTAGTAGTTCATCTACATCCTTATCAGCTAGATGAGTTTGAGGCAAATCATTTATTGGCACATACGGATGATCTGCAACATTTAGAGGAGTTGTACCAAGTTTTTCATGTAAATTAGTTAAAAATTTATCACGGTTATGAATATTAGTCATTGTCTGCACCTGCCTTATGATCTTTAAACCATTTTCTAAAGCTATCTTTGTATTTAGGTGGTCTTGGTAAATCCCTAACATCCGTCCAACCTTTAACTAATCCTGGACCTTTATTGATAAATCCGCCAAATTGATACATATTTGTAACAGATGTTGGTGCTTTTTTACTTAATACACCCATCCCACCATGTGCCATATGAATTGCTGAGTTAAATAAAAATGGCGAAGCAGTCCCGCTACCAATGACCTTCATTTGGAAATCTTCAAAACCATGTTTCATTTTTAAATCATCTGTCATCACTTTGCGGTGCTCTATTAATAATTCGTGTAATGGAATCTTCACGGGACATGTTTCTGTACAAGCACCACATAAACTTGACGCATAAGGGAGTTCACCAAACTGTTTATAGCCTCCTAATACTGGAGATAACACAGCTCCGATTGGGCCTGGATAGATAGAACCATAACCGTACCCACCGATATGACGATAAACAGGACACACATTTAAACATGAACCACAACGAATACATTGTAAAACTGGTTGAAACGCTGTGCCTAATGCATTGGAACGACCATTATCCACGATAATTACGTGAAAGTCTTCTGGACCGTCTGATTCGTTCGCATGTTTTTGACCTGCAAACGTTACATATGTTGTTAAACTTTGTCCAACCGCACTTCGAGCTAATAAGTTGTCAAGCACTTCTGCTTCTTTCATCGTTGGAACAATACGCTCCATTCCCATTAAGACAATTTGTGTTTTTGGAATACTAATCGTCAAATCAGCATTTCCCTCATTTGTATCAAGGTTAATCATGCCACTGTCTGCAATCGCAAAGTTACAGCCAGTAATCCCAACTTCTGCTTCAAGGAAAAATTTTCTCATCACTTCACGAGCACATCTAGCTAAGTTAACAGGATCATTATCCCCTTTGTAGCCAAGTTTTTTCTCAAAAACCGCACGAATTTGCTCTCTATTTTTGTGAATGCTTGGAAACACAATGTGTGATGGTTCATCCCAATCATCCATTTGTAAAATAAATTCTGCTAAGTCAGTTTCCATGACACTGACGCCATCAAGCGTTAAAAGCATGGGATCAACGTCAACTTCTGTTGTGACCATTGATTTTGATTTAACAATTTTTTTAGCATTTTTTTCTAAAACAATTTGTTTGACGTATTCATTGGCTTCTTCTGCTGTTTGAGCAAAATAGACATGTCCACCTTGTTTGGCGACATTATCACTAAATTGTTCCAAATAATCTGGTAAGTAGGCAATTGTATGTTGTCTGATACTCTCGCCCAACTCTCGCCACTCTTGCCAGTTTCCTAATTTGTCACGAGCGCCCTCACGTTTTACCCACTGAGCGTCTTGAGCTTTGGCCACAGCTTGTTGCATAAACACATCTTTTTTACTATCTTCTAGTCGTTCCTTAAAAGGTTTTGTACTTGTTGTTAGTCCCATTAGCGTGCCACCTCACTAGATAAATGAATGCGACTATTGTCAACATTTGAGTTTAATACTTCTGCAATGTGCATAATCTTAATTGGATTGCCATCTCGGTTAAATTTACCACCGATATTCATCAAGCATCCCATGTCTGCACTGATTAAAATCTCTGCACCTGTATTAATCACATCATTCATTTTTTCAGTTACCATTTGCTCGGAAATCTCCGGCATTTTAACAGAAAATGTTCCACCAAATCCACAACAGTTTTCGATATGACCTAATGGAATCATTTCTAAGCCTTCGACATGATCTAATAAGACAAACGGCGCTTCTCTTTCTCCTAACAGACGTGTCATGTGACATGAACGATGATATGTTGCTCTGCCTTCATAACAAGCCCCTACATCTGTCAGTCCTAGTATTCGGTAAATAAATTGACTAAATTCATATGTTTTTTCTGCTAATTCAACTGCTTTGGGATAATAAGTGGCATCATCCTTTAGCAACTCTGGGTACTCACGTAACATACCAACGCAAGACCCAGCACCTCCTACGACATAATCTGATTTTTCAAATGCTTCTATTTGATTAATTAGTGTTGCTTTACTCTTTTTTTCATAGCCACTATTGAACGTTGGTTGACCACAACAAATTTGTTTTTCTGGAAAATCAACGTCACAACCTAGTCGTTCCAATACTTCTACCATTGCTATCCCCACATTAGGGAACATCAAATCGACAACACAGCTAGTAAATATACTTACTCTCATTTAGACTCCTCCAAGAAACCACTTGTTTATTTAACTACAAATTTATTTTACCACTGCTAAAAAGATTGAAACACTTTCACAAGTCATTTTTTACTGTTTTTATACATATTTTATAAATAATTCATGACTTTTCCGACTCCAACAACAACTAAACATAAAACTATTGTATAAAGTAAACAATAGAACATTGCTTTTTTAAGTATCACACCTTCTTCTCCTTCTAAACCTGTTGCTCCAGTAGCTATTGCAATACTTTGTGGTGAAATCATTTTACCTGCAGTGGCTCCTGCCATATTTG
Organism: Vagococcus sp. JNUCC 83; assembly: GCF_053667615.1. Taxonomy (NCBI): domain Bacteria; kingdom Bacillati; phylum Bacillota; class Bacilli; order Lactobacillales; family Enterococcaceae; genus Vagococcus; species Vagococcus sp. JNUCC 83. Next base: position 1,177,287 of record NZ_CM132204.1, read on the forward strand.
CTGCTGCTAACCAATAAGGATTAATTTTTAATGTATTAGCTGCTTGAACTTGCAAGTCTCCAAATAAGACATTTGATGACGTGTCACTCCCTGTGATAAACGTTCCAAGTACCCCAATAATAGGTGAGATGACTGGATAGAAAGGCCCTGTTAGTGTCACAAGAGTCACAGCAATAGTATCAATCATACCACTATATCCCATGACTTTAGATAGCCCCACAATAGAGCATACCGTAATTATTGTTTTTCCTAATTGTTTGATAGTGTCCCACAAAATAGCAAACATTTTACCAAAGGATAACCCTTGTATTGCCCCACCTAAAAAGCTGGCAATAAAAATTAGCGTTCCTGGTGAAGATAACCAATCAATTTCAAGTGGTTTAGCGTTTGGTCCATTATAAATATGTAACTCTGTTTTTACACTGGCTAATGCATTATTAATACTTGGGAAAAGAGATGAACTAAAAATAATTAAAAAGAACACAAAAATAAACGGTAACCACGCTTTAACTTTAGTACTAGTTGATTGTTCATCCAATTCGACAGTCTTTGGTTCGCTCTTTTGAAATTTCGTGATAATTACTAATGTTAATAAACACACAAGCGAGCCGACAATTGAAGGTAGCTCAGGTCCCATGTACTTAGTAATAAAGATTTGTGGTACAGCAAAAGTTAATCCTGCGAGTAAAGTTGCTGGAAGGACTCCTCCACCTTTAAAAGCTTTCATACCACGCCCATCAGTAATATATACTAAAACGAATGGAATCAACATAATTAAAGCAAACAATTGAATTGAAACAAAATACGATACTTGTGTCACATCTAGTCCTGTTACTTTAGCTAAAGTTGTGACAGGCAACCCTACTGCCCCAAAAGCTGTAGGTGAAGTATTAGCTATCAAGCACACAATAGCAGCTTTTACAGGTTCCATACCTAGCATCACTAAAATACTTGCAGGAATAGCGACAGCCGTTCCAAAACCAGCTACAGCTTCTAAAAAGCCTCCTAATCCCCATGCAAGTAACAATACTAAAATTCGCATGTCTTTAGTCAACGCGGTCAGCATAGACATGATTGTATCCATACCACCTGACTCTTTACTAATATTATAAATAAATACTGCTGAAACAATCACATAAATAATTGGCCAAAATGCCATCATAATACCGTCTAATCCTGCCGTGACTCCGTGTAATAAAGAAAAATCAAATCCTATCATACTCAATACTATCGTTCCTACAAAACCAATCATACAAGCAATGTCTCCCCTAATATGAAAGACACCTAATGATAAAATCAACCAAACAATTGGAATAATCGCGACAAATGTTTTAAATACATCCATAATTTTCCCTCCATTTATTATTTTGAGACAAGATAATTAGATTTAGAACACCTCCTCTTTTCATAGGGTATTTACAAATCGATATAGAATAAATACTCTATAAAATAAAATAGTTATATAATTATATATACTTTAACACATAAAAAAGTAAAATAAATACATAAAATTAAATTTAAAAAATTAAAACGTTATCAAAGAAACATTAAATAACAAATAGATAACTTTATAAGACACGTTATACTTTTTAGATTTTTCAAACTTAATCAAAATGTACTCAAAAAGAACATATCATTGACAAATATGATAAATAATAAGACAATAACTTCATAGAAATGGGGAATAAATGATGAAAAACTTTGACTTTCATGCACCAACAAACACCTTGTTTGGAAAAGATCAAATTGAAAAACTACCGACTATTATTAGCAACTATGGAAAAACAGTATTACTTGCTTATGGCGGGGGAAGTATCAAACGTAGTGGGTTATATGATAAAATTTACGCACTGATTGGAAAAAATACAACGATTATTGAGTTAGGTGGTATAGAGCCTAATCCAAGATTAACAACCGTCATAAAAGGGGTTGAAATTTGTAGGGAACATAACGTCGATGTTATTTTAGCAGTTGGTGGTGGATCAACTATTGATTGCTCAAAAGCAATTGCTGCAGGGGTATTCTACGAGAGGAACCCGTGGGAATTTGTTGTAGGTGATGGTGAGTCTATTACACAAGCATTGCCTATCATTACTATTTTAACCATTGCCGCGACAGGCTCAGAAATGAACTGGGGATCTGTTATTACAAATGAAGAAACAAAAGAAAAATTAAGTTTCCATAATAGATTAGTTATCCCTAAAGTGTCTATTTTAGATCCAACTTATACTTTTTCTGTTCCTACTTATCAAACTATGGCAGGCTCTGCTGATATTTTTTCTCATTTGATTGAAAATTATTTTAATCAAACAAATGATACCATGGTTCAAGATGGTATTGCTGAAGGATTAATGAGAACTGTATTAAGCTATACACCTATCGCTCTAAAAGAACCTACTAACTATGAAGCAAGAGCCAATTTAATGTGGGCAAGTTCTTTAGCACTTAATGGATTGACTGGTAACGGAAAATTTGGCGTATGGTCTTGTCATCCTATGGAGCATGAACTAAGTGCCTATTATGATATTACTCATGGGATTGGCTTAGCTATCTTAACACCTAGATGGATGGCTCATGTGCTAAATGAAGAAACAGTGGAGCGATTTGCGTTATATGGCCATCGTGTATTTGATTTATCACTTGATGATGATTTATTTATAACAGCAAAAAAAGCAATACAATTAACGTATGATACCTTTATCAGTTGGGGTATCCCAATGACCTTGCCTGAAGTCGGAATTGATGACTCCCTTCTTTTAGAAATGGCTGAACAGGCAGTTAATCATTCCTCTATTAGTACTAAAGCTTATGTGCCATTACATACTAAAGATGTTTTAGATATTTATACTCAATCACTAAAACCAATGATTTTTTAATCAGACAAAATAAAACAAGGAACGCGTCTATTGTAAGATTGCGTTCCTTGTTTTATTTAAGCTAACTAGTCATGAATGACTGGTTTTTGTTCTACTTCTTTTTTTGTATCCACGACATAAGGAATAGATAAATAAAAAGCTGTTCCTAAGTCTACGTGGCTTTTAATGTTTATCGTTCCCTGATAATTTTCTATCAACTGTTGGGCTATTGATAGACCTAAACCATTTCCCCCAGTGTGACGGGCTCTTGCCTTGTCCACTCTGTAGAAACGGTTAAACACTTTTTCTATTTCTTCTTCAGATATTCCTTCACCAAAATCTTGTATCATGACATCAACATATTGATAAGATTTTGAGGCAGAGATAATCACTTCTTTTCTATCTTTTGAATATTTTACAGCATTATCCATTAAAATAATCAAAATTTGTTCAAAGTGATTACGATACATTTTTATTTCAACTGACGTATCTAAATCATCATCGTCTAAATTAAATACAAAATCAGGATACAACATCTGAAAATTACTTACAGTGGTTTGAATCGTTTCTTTTGCCAAACAGGTTTCATTTTTATAATGAAAATCAGACTGTTCGGCTCGTGATAAATCAAGCATCTCTTGCACTAAACTTTTCATACGCGTAATTTCCTGTAAAGAAGCACTCAATGATTCTTCTAGGACTTCCGGATCATCTTTTCCCCATCGATTTAACAAGTTCAAGTGTCCTTCGATCACAGCAACTGGTGTTCTAAGTTCATGTGAAACATCTTCAACAAATTGTTGTTGCTGTGTAATAAAACGTTCCATTCGCTCAATCATATCATTGAACGCTTGTGCTAAATCATAAATCTCATCTTGCGATTTAGGAACAGGCATTCTAAGACCGGTTTTATGAGCTGTTTCTATATTATTAAGAGTTTTAACCATCTTTCTCAATGGACTCGTAAAATAACTCGACAACAAAAAGCTCACAATAACACTGACAAGTAAACCAAATATACCGATTAATACCAAATTACGTAATAACTCAGTACGATATTTATAATAAAATCCTAAGTCGTAAAAACCTTGAGCATAGCCTATCAGTTTCCCTGTTTGACCCGAATACACAGGTTTTAATAACACTAATCCTGTGACATATTCATACGTTTTTATCGTTGTTTCTGATTGTGTGGCCTTATCAAATGGAACATAGCGATTTTTTGTTTCAAATACTAAATCAGCATCTTTATTGTATACCTTTAAATCCATTTCAGGTCGTGAAAGTTCAGAGATAAAACTATTTAGGTTCATCATTGTTGATTCCAAAGTATTAGAACCATAGTAACTATCACCAACATATTCACCTGTCGATTCTTTCAGATAAAAAACAGAGCTGTTAAAACTTAATGGCTCTGTTCCTCTTGAAAGTCTAGTGGTCACCTCAGAAACGGTTCGATTAAACGTTACTTTTTCTTGTTGAATCATTAGATTTGTGCTGATTTGGTAAGAAATCACTGCGAACAATGCAAATAATACTGAAATGACAAGCGATGTTAAAATCGTCCACTTTAACGTGATTGATTTCCAAGAAAACTTTGAGGGCATATTAAACTTTTTATTGAGATAACTCATTATGACCTCATGACATACCCTGTCCCACGAACAGTTTGTATGTAACTATCCTCTCCAGGAACATCAATTTTATTTCTTAAATAACGAATATAAACATCTACCACGTTTGTCTCAACTTCAATTTCATAGCCCCAAACTTTATTTAGTAAGACATCTCGTGAAAGTACCACATTAACATTTTCCATTAAAATAAGTAGTAATTCATACTCTCTTTTAGTTAACTCGATAATTTCATCACCACGACGAACCACACGATTTTCTTTTTCAATTGTTAAATCACGATACGAAAGAGTCGTTTGTTTTGTCACATTCTTATCACCTTCAATATCAATACGACGCAATAACGCTCTTAATCTTGCTAGTAATTCTTCAATAGCAAACGGTTTTACAATATAATCATCTGCCCCATGGTCTAAACCAGACACACGGTCAATCACTGAATCACGAGCTGTCATCATAATAATCGGTGTATTTTTTACTTGGCGAATACGACGGCATACTTCTAAACCGTTTAATTCTGGTAACATTAAATCTAATAATATGGCATCCCAATCTTGTGAAAGAGCTGCTTCAAGTCCAGTACGTCCGTTGTAATGAACCTCTGTTTCGTATTTTTCATGCTTTAACTCTAGCTCCACAAAACGGGCTAAATTTTTTTCATCTTCAATAATCAAAATCTTATTTGACATAAACACACATGCCTTTCTTGTAAACTTATATATACTTATTCATAGTCCTACTCATTATAACGATATTTTGATTAAAAATCTATTATAATTATTTCATAATTTTAAAGAATCCACAATTTATATAGGCTAGACGTACGTTAAAATCATTTAATTTAATGAAAATACTTTGTTATTTGAACGAACTTTTTACAAAACGAACAATCAATAACAGATTGTTCGTTTGTTTTCTATTCAAAGACAAATTGATTGTGATACAATTCGGCATAAAATCCTTCTTGATTTACGAGGTCAAAGTGTGTACCCACTTCAATAATTTCTCCATGATTAAGGACAACAATTAAATCGGCATCCAGAATTGTCTTTAGTCTGTGGGCAATGACAAAACTTGTACGACCATCAATGACAGCTTCCATGGCTTTTTGAATACGACTTTCCGTCACTGTATCCACGTTACTTGTCGCCTCATCTAAAATTAATAAATCAGGATTTGTGATAATCGTGCGAGCAATACTAATTAATTGCTTTTGCCCCACACTAAACACACTATTTTCATCACTAACGTGTGTGTCATACCCATCTTCTAATGAAACGATAAATTCATGAATATTGGCCTGTTTAGCTGCATAAATGACCTCATCATCTGTGGCATCAGGTTTCCCAAATTTAATGTTGTCTTTTATTGTACCTGAAAATAAAATAGAATCTTGTAAGACAATACCAATATGTGATCGTAAACTATTTAAATTGACCTCTCTTATGTCTCTACCGTCTATCTTAATGCTTCCAGAATCAACATCATAAAATCGATTGAGTAAATTCATGACTGTTGTTTTTCCTGAACCAGTTGGGCCAACTAACGCAATCATTTGACCTTTCTTAGCTTCAATCGAAATATCTTTTAAGATAGGATGGTCTGCTTCATAAGAAAAATCAACATGAGACAGCGCAACGTTCTTATTTAGTCCTTCTAATTCAGGTAAATGACGATCATCTGGCTCATCTGGTTGAACAAACACTTGATTCAATCGTTTGGCACCTGTAAAGGCTAGTTGCAACATACTAAATTGAGATGAAATCTGAGTCAACGGCATATAAAATTGTTGCGAGTATTGAATAAATGTAACAATTAACCCTAAACCTGCCGCTTTTTCAATACTGCCACTATTAACTAGCCAACCACCCGCAAAAATCACAATCGCTGTATTTAACAGAGAAATACCTTGCATTGTGGGAAAAAGAAGTCCTGAATACACTTGACCTTTAAAAGTTGCTTCTTTAACATCGTTGTTCACTTTTTCAAAACCTTCAATGGTTTCTTCTTCTAATCCATTGGTGATAATAACTTTTTGACCAGAAATTTTTTCATCAATATACCCATTTAATCTCCCAACACTTTCCTGTTGAATCGCAACTTTTTTCTCTGCTTGTTTAATAATAATGACAGCAAATAAAATTGCAAATGGTGACATTGCTAAAGTGATCCACGTCATCTGGGCATTTTCTCTAAACATCATAAACGTGACACCAATTAGCATGGATACATTTGTCAATACTTGAATCAATGCTTGGTTCATTGTATTTGAAATATTATCTAAATCACTGGTAAATCGACTTAAAATGTCACCATGTTGGTGCGTATCAAAAAATCGAATGGTCATTGTTTGTAATTTTTTAAATAAACTAATTCTCATGTCGTTTGTTGATTGTCCCGTCACACGCGACATCAAAATATTTTGAATAAACATTGAAATAGCATTTAACACATATAATCCAACTAACAATTTTATCACACTAGTAAATGGTGATTTATCCGCATGACCTACCGATAAATAAGCTCCTGCGTATTTCGCCAACTCTTCAATCGCTTTACCGGTAAACTGTGGGGCTTTAACTTGTAAGTAAGTTGAGAAGATAATTGCCATCATTATGACAAAAAATTTAATCTTATATACTTTTAGATAATTCCAAAAGAAACTGATTACGCTAGGTTCTTTATTAGTCAATCTCCTCAACCTCCTTTGATTTCTGTGTGTCGTATATTTCTTTATAGACGTCACTACTTAAAAGTAATTCTTTATGTGTACCTTGTGCCACTAACTTGCCTTCATCTAGCACCAATATCGTATCAGCTTGTACAACCGAAGATATTTTTTGAGCGATAATAAACACGGTGGTATCTGTTAACTCCTTAGCCAATGCTTCTTTAACTAATTTTTCACTTTTAGCATCTAACGCACTTGTACTATCATCGAGTATCAATACTTTTGGATGGCCAATGACCCCTCTGGAAATTGATAATCGTTGCTTTTGCCCTCCTGAAAAGTTTGAGCCACGTTCTTCCACTCGACTCTCAAATCCATCCATTTGTCGCTCAATAAATTCATAGGCTTGAGCAATGGTTGATGCTCGGTATAATTCTTTCTCATCAGCGTCTTTTTGTCCATGTCGTAAGTTATCGGCAATCGTCCCTGAAAAAAGAATCGCTCGCTGTAGCACAATGGCAATCGATTGTCGTAAATCTTTCTTACTCACTTTTTTCAAATCCACGCCACCAACATCGACCACACCTGTCGTTGGGTCATACATACGAGCGAGTAATTGTGCTAGTGTCGATTTACCTGACCCTGTTGCTCCAACAATTCCTACTGACATACCGTGATGAACATCAAACGACACATCTTTTAGTGTGGGTTTATCATCTCCAACATAAGTAAAACTAACCTCTTCAAATCGAACAGACCCATTTTTTATCTTCGATGACTTTGTCTCAGGAAGATAGGTTAAGGTTGGTTTGGTTTTTAAAATATCATTCAACCGTTTAATCGATACCATTCCACGACTAGCCATCATCAACATCATGCCCCCAATGATGATACTCATCATAATTTGCATTAGGTAATTCATAAAAGAAACTACTGCACTAATCGCTTCTATATCTGTTTTAGCAAGGTTTGCTGTAAAATATATAGACATGACAATAGCCAAGTTGGATATCAACATAAAACTTGGAATCATAATAGAAAACAAATTACCTACAGATATAGTATGCTGAGTTAATTTTTCAGATACCTCAGAAAATTTATTAATTTGATTGTCTTCTTGCACAAACGATTTAACCACTCTCATACCAGCTAGGTTTTCTTTTGCAATGCCATTACTTTTTTCAAGATACTGTTGAATTTTTGCAAAATGTTTTCCCATCATGCTAAACACAATCATCACTATTAATACAACTAACACAACCAATAGTATGATAATCCACCACAACTTTGGTAATGTCATCATCGCTAAAATAAAGCTTCCAATGAACATAATTGGTATTCTAAAAATACTTTGAAACATCATCATCACGACATTTTGAATTTGAGTAATATCATTTGTTAAACGAATAACCAAATTACTTGTCGAGAAAGTTTCAATATTCTCAAATGAAAATTCTTGAACCTTTTTAAACCCATCAGCCCGAATATCCGAAGCAACTTCTTGGGATAATTTAGCTGAGAAAATCGTGTTTAGTACTCCTGCTATTAATCCTAAAATAGCAACCACGATTAACAGAATTCCGACTTTTTTTAGTTCATCTTGATTTTCTGTCATGATGGAATTCATTATTCGTTGTAATAATTTTGGTTGCCATAGTTGTGAGCTGACCATTAAAATTGTCATAAATAAAGACAACCCAACTAAAGATTTATTTTGTTTTAATTTTGTTATTAAAATCCCCATGTTTCTCCTCCTCTTATCTATCAGAGATTATAATACATCAATAAAAAAGCTACTGCTAGTATTATGTGTCAAAAAATCATTATTATTTTAACGTTATTAATGCAAAAAACTACCAAGTATCTGACGACTTAGTAGTTCTTCTATTTTCTTTATTAGAATATGTCACCATTGAAAATTGAATTTTTTACAATCACATAGTCCACTTTACGGATGGCTTCAATGTCTTTACCACCTGCATAAGAAATAGATGATTGCAAATCTTGTTGCATCTCATTTAATGTGTCTTCTAATTTCCCTTTAAATGGTGTCCATATTTTTTTACCTTCAACATTTTTATGTTCACCTTTTTGAAATTCTGATGCACTACCAAAATATTCTTTGTATAATACACCGTCTTCTTCTTTCATTTCACCTGGAGATTCTTCATGTCCTGCAAATAGAGAACCAATCATGACCATAGTCGCACCAAATCGAATTGACTTAGCAATATCGCCATGTGTTCTAATCCCACCGTCCGCAATCAATGGTTTTCTGGCAGCTTTACTACATCGTCTCAGTGCAGCTAATTGCCAACCACCAGTACCAAAACCTGTTTTAAGTTTTGTGATACATACTTTACCTGGACCAATCCCAACTTTAGTTGCATCAGCTCCAGCATTTTCTAATTCCCTGACTGCTTCTGGTGTTCCGACGTTTCCTGCAATAACAAATGTCTCTGGTAATTGTTTTTTTAAATGTTTAATCATATTAATAACTGAGTCTGAATGACCATGAGCGATGTCGATAGTCACGTATTCTGGGATAAGATTTTCTTCTTTTAGCGCATTCACAAAATCATATTCTGCAGGTTTTACCCCAACACTAATAGAAGCAAACAATCCCTTTTCATGCATGTCTTTTATAAACTGTTTTCTAGCATCTTCATTGAAACGATGCATAATATAAAAATACCCATTTGATGCTAAGTACTCAGCAATAGGTTCGTCAATAATCGTTTGCATATTGGCTGGCACAACTGGCATTTTAAATGATCTACCACCTAAATATACGGTTGTGTCACATTCCGAACGGCTATTCACTACACACTTATTTGGTACTAATTGAACGTCTTCATAATCAAAAATCTTCATTTCCATCCTCCTAGAGAGTCAAAACGTGATATTGGGAATAAAAAGACGAATATTTATTTTTAAATAACAATTCAATGTTTCTTATTCCTATGATAATCTATCGCATATATAAAAAAAAAGCAAGAGCTTTTATCAAAGTTCTTACTTTTTTTAACTTAATGTTCGCATTTATGAATCATCATTACAAGTTCTGAGTTTTCATGAACTGTAATGAAATTAAAACAAACATTAAGGTCATTACTACAACAATTAAATTATTCATAATCATTATACCAGTTGTTGAAAAATTCAACGCTAATGGAATAAATGATAATAAGCTAGTCACTGCTGATTGCAACATTCCTAAACCTATAAATAAAAAGAATGTTAAATTATTTCCTTTAAGTATAATGGTAGCTGTTGCAATAATCACTAAACTGTTAATGTAAGAGACAAAACTTGAAGCAATCATTCCTAAAAATGAATACCCAGCCATATTTATCCCAGCCATAAACCCTGAAAAAATTGATTGAATATCAGCAACTTGTAATATTTTAAAGAAAATCAAAGCAAATGGGATAAAAACTAGAATAAACGTCAAGATGATATTCCATAGAAACATTGCCCCAATTTTAGCAAAAAACAACTGTGTTCTGTTAACACCTGATGATACTAACATGCTCATAACATTATTTTTATAATCCATCGATACTAAATGAAATGGGTATAAAAACATAAAAATCGTATTAGCAATAATTGTCAGAACAAGGAACACGATCATAAAACCAAAAAAATAATCATTAAACAGTCCACTGTTTTGAGTATAATTGTCAATAACATATGTAAAATAAATGGTGACAAAAATATTAATAATTGCAAGTATCCCTGTTGCCAAAATATATGTTTTATCTCGTACATACTTAAATAATTCCATTTTAAAAATTTGTGATGCTGTCATTTAGTTACTTCCCCCATTCAAATGATTATCTAGCAATGTGACTTTTTTCATTTCTAATATATCGACGTGTTGGTGATTTAGATGTTCTTTTACATCTGACCAACGTTCATCCTCAATATCTATCCGCACATAACCATTTGGTAATACTTGAGAGTAGTAATTAAGTGCCTCTAATATTACAAGAAAGGCTTCTTGATTTGTTGTATCTATGTCTCTTATTTTTTTATTTTCAAGTTCTACCAACGATACTTGCTGCATCATTTGACCTTTTTTCAAAATAATGACTTCCTCACACAATGTTTCAATGTCACTTTTTACATGAGAAGAAATAATCAGTGTCATCCCTTCAGATGTCATCTTTTTTAAATAAAATTTAAACCAATCCACCGTTTCACTATCAAGCCCTCTAAACGGTTCATCCAAAATTAAAATTTTTGGATCATGTAATAAAGCAATTAATAAAATTAGCTTTTTGACCATGCCATAAGAATAAGTTTTTACTTTTCTTCCTAAATACTCAGAAATATTCAGTTCTCTTGCTAGTGCTTCAGCTTTTGTTTGGTTAAAGTCACCACGTAACCCTGAAAAATACTCAATGTTAAACCAACCAGTTCTTTCTTTATAAACAGACGCACCATCTAATACAATCCCTAAGTTAAATAAAATACCATTATCATCTCTCACAGACACACCATTTATTTTGACATCACCCTCATAATCAGTAATGATGTTTGTCATACACTTAAATAAAGTGGTTTTTCCAGCCCCATTTGGTCCGATAATACCATAAGAATGTCCTTTTTTTAGACTTAAGTGATCAATCGATAACACTTCAAGTCCACCGTATTTTTTTACTAAATGATTAATTTCGATATCCATACTTTTTTCCTTTTTTATAATAATTTATAACCAGATGCTTGATATAATTTATACCATTCTTCTCTAGTCAACGTTATATCCGACGCTTGTGCAATTTCTTTTATTCTTTTGTCATTCATGCTTCCAACAATTGTTTGAATATTCGCAGGATGACGATTGATCCATGCGGTAGCAATAGCAGTTGGTGTCACTTGATAGGTTTCAGCAATTGTCTGTAACGCATTATTTAGTTCTTGAAAGTCAGGATGATCAATAAATACGCCATCAAAATAACCGTATTGATATGGTGACCAAGCCTGAACTGTGATATTATTTATCCTCATGTGATCTAATACGGCACCATCTCGGTTAATACCTGTGTCATTTTCCATGTTAACATTCATATTTGCTGCAACCATTCCAGCATGTTTCAATCCAAATTGTAATTGATTAACCACCAGCTTTTCTGACAAAGCTTGTTGCAATAAATCAACTGTACTTGGTGCAAAATTACTGACACCAAAGAATCTGACTTTGCCTGATTTTTTAAGTTGATAAAACGCTTCAGAAACCTCTGCAGGGTCCATTAAAGCATCTGGTCGATGTAATGCTAGAACATCTAGGTAATCTGTGTCTAGACGCTTTAAACTCTGTTCTACTGATGACACAATATGTTCAAAAGAAAAATCATAATATCCTTGCCTAATACCACATTTAGATTGAATATATATGTTCTCACGTGTTATCCCTAAATTTTTCCTAGCTTCACCAAATACACGCTCCGAGTCGCCACTTCCATATATATCTGCATGATCAAAAAAGTTTATACCAGACTCGATTGCTGTTTGTAAGACTGCTTCAATTTTTTCTTTTGGTAAACCCGCCATTCTCATACAGCCAAGTGCAAGTTGTGACGCCTCAATTGATGACGTCCCAAGTTGTATTGTTTTCATTTAATACCCTCCTTATAATTGTTGATCAATTAATTCTAAGTTCAAACGATTGATATAAACACGTAATTCTTTTCGTGCCACATCAAACTTTCTATTCAAAACAGAAGAGGCTATTTTCTGACTTAATTTCATTGTTTCATCATACAAAAAGTCAATTGACACATTTGGAAAACTAACTAGTGTTAACGATGACAATTGCGTTAAAATGGTTGTTTTCATCAAATCATTATCTAATGGCATCAAAAAATTTCGCCAAAACAAATGATAATACTCTTCTTTACTAATATAAGACTGTTGTTCCAACGATTTGAAAGATAAAAACGACTCATTATCAATCAGATATTCTCTAATTTGAAGTTGAAACAAATAATGTGAACACAACAACTCAATCATCTGAGTGCGTTCAATAAATTCTTTATTACTAATACGTTCTTTTTTTACGACAACGCCTCGATTAGTTTCTTTTTGCAAGTACTTTTCTTGCATTAACTGTTCTATAGCACCTCTAATAGGGGTCCGACTCACTGACAACTCATTTGCTAAATCTTGTTCGATAATATGATACCCATCCAACCAATTGTCTGTTTCAATTTGTTGTTTGATATAATCATATACTAATTTTTGTGTTTTTCCTTTTTTCACTCTAACCATCCTGAACATCAACAGAATCACTAACCAACCCTGTATATTTTATTTCTTGCAAACTCTCTTCCAAGTTTGTAGGAAAAACTTGTGCTAATGCATATAATTTTTCATGTTTAAATCCTTCATAAAGAAAAAATTGCCACTTATTTTTCTTGTCCATCAAATCATATAATTCAGACTTTTTATCATTTGGTATTGGCAACAAGTAAGTCGACGTTAACTGTTTAATACTTGGAATTGAAAAATTACAAATACTTTTAATATGTAAATCAAATATTGATAGATTACATGAATTTATGGTCAATAAATCGTGCTCTTTAGGGAACGTATAAATATTATTGACATATAAGTTATCCTCTTCCGTCAAAAAAAATGTGACTTTTACCGTTCCAGAAACACCCAACTCAGATGCGACACCTTTAGTAATTAGCTCCATTTGATCTACTGTCTCTTTTTTCAAATCATACCATTGGTCAAAGGATTCTATATATGGGATGTCGCTAATATATGTTGGTTGACTTTTCATTAAAGGGAAAATAGTATAATATCCTTCATCATTCACACATAACGTCACTTCCCACTCACTTTTCATCTCAATATAGGACTCAACAATGCATAAGCCATTTTGAATAAGAGGAACAACATTATTTATTTCATAAGGATTTCTGATGATTAAACTATTGTCTTGATTATATAATTTTCGTTTATCTTGCTTTACTATACACGGGTAACCAATTCTTTCAGCCGCATCGTAAACATCAGAAACGACAACCGCAGATTCATATGGTGTAATATTTATTGAATGCCCATCTAAAAATTGCTTCTGTAAATAACGATTCGTCAAAATAGACTGTGAATAACTGTTCTGTGAAAACACGGTTTTTTCTGATAAATGATCGAACGTGCTTTTATCTAATAATTCTGTAACGACTGTCACAATATCAGATACATCAGATAGCTTTAACAAAGAAACAGCATCATTTATATCACTAACAAAATGAGTGTCGGCAGATCTTCCGGCTATACAATGTATGGATTCAGATAAAACGGCTACTTTATACCCTAGCTTTTTTGCAGACAATACCAATTGATAGGATACAACCCCTCCGCCAATTATACCTATTGTACTACCAGGTAAAATTTTTTCCGACAATTTTTTTCACTACCTTCACCTTTTCTTTTAAAACACTTTAATAGTATCAATCTATTGTTAATGTGTAAAGGTTAAACAATAAAAAAGCAAGGACAGATAATTCCATCACTTGCTTTTTTATTAAAAGATATACGATATATATTATCATTTTATCTACTTACTTTAATCTATACCAAATTAATTTAACATTTTTTTGATTTACAAACAATATTGTCTTTTTATCTTAACATAACTATTTTCTAGATAATTATTCCACAAACGTAATCTCATTATTTTTAAGTGAAGCCACTCTTGCAAGTGAGTCAACAATATAGCCTTTTTCTTCTAGCAATTGACGTCCATCTTGAAACGATTTTTCAATAACAATCGAAATTGCCTCAATTGATGCTCCTGCTTGTTTACATAGTTCGATTAACCCTAACGCCGCCTGACCGTTTGCTAAAAAATCATCTACTACTAAGACATTGTCACCTTCGACTAAATATCTATTTGAAACAGCAATCGTATTCGTTGTTTGTTTGGTAAATGAATATACTTCCGAAGTGAGTAGTTCACTATTCATGGTTAAACTTTTTTGTTTTCTTGCAAATACGACTGGTAAACCTAAGTGTAGTCCTATAAATACAGCTGGGGCAATCCCTGAAGACTCAATGGTTACAATTTTTGTCACACCTTTATCTTTGTATGTATTTGCAACATGTTTTCCAATATCATTCATTAGTTGTGGGTCAACTTGATGTGTTAAAAAACTATCTACTTTTAAAATATTTTCATCCAATACTCTACCTTGTTCTATAATTGCTTTTTTTAATAATTCCATAATCTTCCTCCAAATAAAATAACCCCTTTTACATAAGTAAAAAAGGGGTTATTAACCTTTATTACCTATAGACTGATATTTACGGTATCAGGTAGAGACGACTTTCCTTATTAAAGTCATATATAAGTACTATTTTTTTGTTGTCAGAGAAGTTAATTTGGTTGGCGAAAAACTCTCAGCTAACTGAGTGACCATATTAATGCCTAATTCATTAACAACCTCTGCTGGTGAAGCTTTTTTCGCTTCTGATTTATCTGCTTTTTTCTCTTGTTTTGGTTGTTTATCATATTGCGTTAAATTATATGTATCTATAATACCATTTAATCGTTTATGATATTTTCGATCTTCTTTGTTCTGTGCTGTTAAATAAGCTGTAACTTTCCTAGCAGTATCTTTTTTAGAGCGTGTCATTTCTGAATATGTTGTTTCGTCTTTTTTAAGCTCAGCAACATAATCTTCTATGGCTTCATCTGTATTAGCATATACTTTGTATTCTCTAGTATCTAACTTGGTCTTTTTAGAGTCAACATCTGTCACCAACGTCTCCAACTTAACAGATTTATCGTTATTTTTTCCTTCTATTTGGAAAAGATTAGAACTCTCAGATAAGTCATTTAATCCAGAATTACTCTTAATTACTGCTTCAGCAAGTAACACTGAGGCATATAAATCGTTTTTATCAGCAATTTCTTCCACTTTTGGAGCAATTCCTTTGATAAATTTTTCAGTTTCTTTTGTTTTTTCAACTTTTTCTTTTGTTGGTTTAGCTGAATCGTACTGTGTTAAATCATATGTTTCTATTAGACCATTTAATTTTTCATGATATCTAGAGTCAGAAGCGTAACGCCCAGTCAAATACTTAGTTGCCTCTTTATAGTCCTTCGTATTTGATTTCCAAGCTCCTTGATAAAAAGTTGATCGTCCAGATACCCCACCTGACATTAACATAGCATAATCTTCCAGAGATTCTTTATAACTTGGGTATTTTCTGAATTTGGCATTAACAGTAAATAAACCACCGTCTCCACTTTCTTCTAGTGTCGCCATTTCAACTGACTCACCTTTATATGAGCCTTTGATACCAAACAAGTTATAGTTAGGTGTTCTAGCAAGGCTGCTATTTCCAGACCCACTTTCAAGAATGGCTTGAGCAATCATAATTGAGGCATATAAATTTTTCTTTTGTCCAATTTCTCGAGCGTCTTCTCCAATTTCTTCAACAAATTCTCCAGTAGTTTGATTACGAACATATGCTATGGGTGACGTGTCTTTCTTACTTTCATCACTGGAAGTATCTGTTTTTTCATTACCCTTAGAGCTTGTTGTTGAACTGCCATTTGAGACAGGTTTTGACGTAGATGCACTTGGCTTCTTACTAGAACTTGTACTTTCAGAAGTCGAACTACCTGTGGACGACCCAGTACTGGATGAACTGCTTCCCGACGTTGAACTACTAGATTCTTCGGTTGGTTTAGATTCAGAAGTTTCAGCCGGTGGTGCTTCGCTCGAGCTTTCAGTTCCCTCAGGTGTTTCAGCCGGCGGTGTCGTTTCAGAGCTTTCCGTTGGAGAATCTAAATCCGTAGCGTCAGCTTCTGATGTTTCTTTAATGTTACTTTTTAATAGATTTTCATTGACATTCAAGCTAAATAAAGGCTTTGGGGCAGAGAAAGATTCATCTGTCTTTGATACCGCTATAACTTCTAATACCGGCATACAAACTGACATAACGGACAAACTAACTCCAAGGATTGTATTCACAAATACTTTTTTTGACTTGTTATTATTTTCTTTTTTCAACTCTTCCCCACTCCCTCTTATATGCGATCGATGTCTCCAATATTTTCTAATTTTCTTAATAATTCTGAGAAGACACTTTCAGATTCATATTTAATCGTTTCTAATTTTCGATAGTAATTTCTTGCTTCTTGACTGATAGTACTTAATTCTGATTCAGCATCAACAATGCGACGTTTTGCTTCTTGATTAGCCGTTTCAACAATCTCACGTGCTTTTGCTTGTGCTTCAATCATTACTTGAGCAATGTCTGATTGATTCATTCCCATTTGTTGTTGTGCTTTTGCTCTTCTAAGTTCTTCTTGAGTTTGACGAAGTTCTTCTTGTAAAATTGCAACGTCTGACCCTTTTTCAGAACGTAAACGTTCTACTTCTGTTTCTAATTCTTGTGCACGATTTCTTTCACTGCTCAAATCAGTTAGACTTGTAGTCAAACGTTCTTGCTGAGATCTCATACCATTAATTTCTTGTTCTAATTCATCAATAATACGTTGACTCTCACGCAATTCCGCTAATTCTTTTTCTAATTTTTCAGTTTTGCTTAATTGATTTTCAAGATTTTCAGTCATTTGCGTTAACTCCTGTTCCATTTTCTCACGTTTTTCATTAGCAACTTGTGCTACTGATTGTTCTTCTTGATACTTAGCTGTTAATTTTGCTTCTAATTCTTTTGATTGTTGGAGTTCATCTTGTAATTCAGTTAATGCTCTCTGAATATCTTTTAATTCTAGCAATTCAACTGTAGTAGTGCTCAACTCATCTTCAACATTTTTTAATTTTGAGGTTAACTCTTCATTCGTTTGACTCAACGTTTCAATTGCTTCTTTATTGCTTTCAATAATTAAATCTTTTTCTTGAACTTCATTTTCAAGCGTAGAAATGATTGACTCTTCAGAGCCATTGCCAGCTTCTCTTAGTTCTTTCAATGAGTTGGTTAATGTCACATTGTCTTCTTTAACTTGGTTTAATTCTTCTGTTAATTGAGTAATACCTAATTCTTTTTCTGATAATGTTCTTGTTAATTCTTGAACTTCATCATCTTTTTCATTAGACTCATTTGCTAGACGTAGCACATCTTCATCTTTAATAGCAATTTGTCGATTTAACTCTTCAATTTCTGCTTCTTTTTCTGATAAAACAACTGTTAACTCTTGTACTTTTGCTGTATTTTCATCTAAAGTAGCTTCTACTTCTGCTAAAGATTTACTTGCTGTTTCAAGTTTATTGACAAAATCAAGAATTTCTTCGTCTTTTGTCTTAACTTCTACTTCAATTGACGTTAACTGTTTTGTTTTTTCCAACAACTCAGCTTGTAATTTTTCATTTTCATCTTTTAATATACTATTTTCTTCTTTAGTATGATTAAAATCTAATAATTTTCTTTCTAGTTGTTGTTTATCATCAAGGATTGTTTCATAACCCTCAATTTGACTACTTAATAAATCATTATGCTCTTTTAATTTTTTCGCCTCATCAACTTCTTTGACATAGCCATCTTTTTCAATTAATAATTGATCTATTTGAGCACGTAATTTTTCATTTTCGTTTTCTAACACACGTAAGTCTGATTGATCTAATAATCCCATCTCAAGTGGTGTACTTAAGTTAGGTTCTTGAGTATTTTCCTCGGTAGAAATGTTTTCACTACCACTAAAAGCAGACTCTGTATAAAATTGATTTGATTCATTGTATAAATCATCCACATCATCTTCACTGTCGTCATCTTTCGAAATTAAGGGGATACTTGGTTCTTGTACTGCATCCTCTTCCTCATAGTAGTAATAGTAATAATAGTCGTCGCCATCATCCTCTTCACTATCATAAAACAATTCACTTGTCGTTTGAGCTACCTCACTGGAATCATATTCTTCTTCATAATCCTTCTCTGGATCATCGTTTTGTCTTCTTAGCCATCTATTAAACAACCAACTTTCACCTCACTATAATTTACTTATCTCTTGTATCGAATTCTATAATTAAGCACAAAAAGTTGATTATAGAAATTGTACATATATAATGAAATTATATCACACAGTCATTATTATGCAAGATTTTTCGGACTATCTGTTTTTCTTTAAAAGCTTTCAATCAATCTTATTGTTGGTGATATTCCTTATACACTTCTTGTTTTTTTATCCCTCTAATTTTAGATGCTTCTTTAATAGCTTCTTTAGCAGTTATTCCTTTTGTTTCTATCAATGAATCAACATGCTCAACAACTGATAATGAGCCATCATAACTCATCTCATTTTGCGTAGTATATTTATTTTCTAATAGTAAACAACACTCACCCTTGATTGTATTTTGTGATAAATATTCTATTAGTTCATTCATATCACCACGTAAATATTCTTCATGTAGTTTAGTCAACTCTCGGCACAGCACTAATCGCGTGGTCTCCGGAAAAACTTGGGACATCGTCTCGATTGTTTTCAACACTCTATACGGGGACTCATAAAAAATAAGTGTGGCTGAAATCTCCTTTAAACGTGATAATTCATTCACTTGTTCTGATTTTTTTCTCGGTAAAAACCCATAAAAATAAAAAGGTTGAGGAGACAATCCACTAGCTATTAAAGCTGTCATGCCAGCAGTTGCACCAGGTATGGACACAACAGAAATATTTTGTTCAATGCACGCTACAACCAAGTCATGTCCAGGGTCACTAATTGAAGGCATCCCTGCATCACTCACTTGGGCAATGTCTTTTCCTTCTTTTAATAACTGAACAATAGACGGAATTTTTTCATGCGAGTTATGCTCATGTAAGCTTGTTTGTTTGGTTTGTACGTCAAAATGATTTAATAATTTTTGTGTGTTTCTTGTGTCTTCGCTTGCAATTAAATCAACCTCTTTTAATAGCCTAACTGCACGAAAGGTCATATCTTCTAAATTGCCTATTGGTGTTGGTACTAGGTAAAGCTTTCCATCACCTTCTTTTGAAAAACTTTTTTGCTTATTCATTAATTTCCTCCTTAAAAAAACTGGTAGGAAAATTCCCACCAGCTTTATTTACCATAAATCATACTGGAACAAAACACACATTCTTCTTGATTCTCACGTCTTGAGCCATAGAAATCTTTACACACATGAAAGCCTTGTTCATATAATTTTTCTAAATTTAGTCTTGATTTTGATAGCTCTTGTTTCCCATCATCAGCCGTTTCTTGCTTTTCTAACTTATCTAATTTGTCATGAAGATGTTGATTTTCTAATTTAAGATTTAAGTTTTCCTCAATCAAATCATCAACAATCGGTTTCATCTCTTTCACCTGATATAACATGGTTTCTAGTTGACGTTCTACATTGACTAACTCATCATATAATTTTATTTTATCCATGCTATTCTTCCTTTTTAACCATTTTCTTTTTGAGTCGCAACTAACTCATCATATTGATACTCAACTGGGGTTTCTCTTGAAACAAGTTTTACTTTAATGACTTCACTTAGTAAATTTAGACCAATCACTTTTCCCATACCATCAGGTGTTTCGACTTTTTCACCAAAGTCGGGCATCATTTTTCTTAATCTCTCGTACTCGTCATTTTCATAATTTAAACAACACATCAATCGACCACATAACCCAGAAATTTTCGTTGGATTTAAAGATAAGTTTTGATCTTTAGCCATTTTTATTGATACAGGGACAAAGTCTCCTAAAAAAGTACTACAACATAACGGACGACCACATGGACCGATTCCACCAAGTTTTTTTGCTTCATCTCTAACACCTATCTGTTTCAATTCGATACGTGTTTTAAAAATAGCTGCTAAATCCCGCACCAACTCACGAAAGTCAATACGACCATCAGCGGTAAAACTAAACATCATTTTACTACGATCCAAAGTATACTCTACATCAACTAGCTTCATTTCTAGCTGATGTTCTCTTATTTTTTTCTTGGCAACACCAAACGCTTCTAGTGCATCTTGTTGATTTTTTTCAACTTGCTCCAGTTGCTTATTTGTCGCAACTTGCAAGATAGTATTCAAATCATCCGGCAAATCCTGTTTATCTAGTTCTTTACTTGGTAAAGCCACCTCTGCAACATTTTTCACCTTTTGTGATTCCACAACTACTTTTTCTTTATAACTATATTGTTCACCTTTTTTCGGTAAATAATAATAAATTCGTCCTGATTGTTTAAATCTAACGCCAACTACTTCTACCACAGTGCATTCCTCCTAATGAGATGTCATAATTCTCAAAGCCAGTTGTTCACATGTATTCTGAAAACTAACATTCGATGCTAGTTTTTGTTTTGATTCAGTAGCAATCATAATCATTTTAACATAGTCAACCTCATTAGAAAACTGTGTATTTACCTGTTGACGCATCTTTATCTTCATCATCGCTATTAATATCTCAAGGAATTGCCGTTGTTGATTTTTATCTTGTGCATGCTTAAGTAAATATTGTTGCACAAAAAGAAATGCTCTCGAATCTTTTTTTTCAAAATATTCTAGCCACTTGGTTAATAGTTTTTTAGTCTCCTCAAACCACTCATCTTCTACTAACGCATGTGCATCATCAACTGAATTGGTTAACTCAACTAACAGCTCCACATTAGAGAAGTTATCAGCTTTTAGTTGCTCCTTTAGTTGTTTTTTAGGCATTTGTTTTAAAACAATTATTTGACATCTTGACTGAATTGTTGGTAACAAAGCCATTGCATTATGCGTTAGAAAAAATATATACAGTTGACCATCTGGCTCTTCGATAAATTTCAATAAACTATTCGCTGATTGGACGGTCATTTTTTCGGATTCACTAATTATCAACACTTTTTTTCTCGATTCAACCCCACTACTAGTAAAAAACGATTTTGTCTGTCTAATTTGGTCGACCTTTATAGTTTGTCCATCTGGCTCTAAATTAGCAATATCTGCATGCTCATCTTGCTCAATTCGTAAACATGACCGACATTTTCCACACGGACTACCATCCCTTTCAGGCTCCTCGCAAAATAATCCCTGACACATATATAAAGCAAACTGCTTTTCTTCTGTTAAATTATTTCCTTGAATAATATAGGCGTGACTTAATGTCTGTTCTCGAAAAACATGTGTCATTTTTTTATAAAGCAATGGTTGACGTTGATGGATAGTTTCTTTTATCTTAGTCATTAAAAATGATAAAATCCTTCCACTGGCATCACAAACACTGTTGCTCCACCTACTTGAATTTCAATTGGATGAGTCGACTGAGCATCCATTGCTATGTCCATAGAAATAGGTGGTGTCATGTATTGTTCTCGTGAATGACAGACTGATTTTATAATTTCTAACACTTCTTCAACCCGTTCATCCTCAATCCCTATAATAAAGGTCGTGTTTCCAGATTTTAAAAAGCCACCAGTTGTTGATAATTTTGTTGCTCTAACGTTTTCTTTATTAAATGTTGTTTGTAAACGAGAACTGTCTTTATCTTGTATAATTGCTAATAATAATTTCATCATGCTCACCCTTTACTTTAGTTAATAAATAAAATTGGAAATGTTTCTTTAATCAAAGTATAACAATTATCGACCACATTTTCTATTGATTGACTTGCATCAATCAGCTGAACTCTCTCTGGTTCACTTTCTAAAATGTCTAAATAAGCTGAGCGAACTTTTTCATGGAATTCAAGAGATTCTTTATCTAATCTATCTAAGTCTTCTTTTTTTCTTCCTTTATTAATCCGACTTAAGCCAACTGATGCTTCAACATCTAAATAAAGTGTTAAATCAGGGTAATGACCTTCAATCGCAAAATCATTGATTTCTCTGACTTCTTTTATACCAATGCCTCTTGCTGCCCCTTGATAAGCTATTGAGCTATCAATAAAGCGGTCGCACATAACAAGATGGCCTTTATCTAAAGCAGGTAATATTTTTTCAACCAAGTGTTGTCTTCTAGCGGCTGCATACAAAAGAGCCTCTGTTCTATCATCCATCATGGTATGAGTCGGATTTAAAATAACCTGACGTATTTTCTCAGAAATGGGAATACCACCAGGTTCCCTAGTTGTCACTATCTCAGTATCAATATCATTTGATAACTTTTTTACCAATTCATTGATTACCGTTGATTTTCCAGCGCCATCAGGGCCTTCGATGGTAATGAATCTTCCTGTTCTTAGCATGTTATCCTCCCTCATTATAATTCAGTTCTACCTTCAACAGCTTTTAATAAAGTAATTTCATCCGCGTATTCAATGTCACTACCTACTGATAGTCCATGGGCTAAACGTGTCACTTTAATGCCAGAAGGTTTAATTAATCTTGAGAGGTACATGGCTGTTGCCTCACCATCTGTTGTGGCATTTGTAGCAATGATAACTTCTTGAACCTCTTGGTTATGCAAACGTTTAATTAAACTTGCAATGTTTAAATCGTCTGGACCTGTTCCATCCATTGGAGAAAGCACACCATGAAGCACGTGGTACAGTCCTTTATATTCTCTAACCTTTTCAAGCGACATCACATCTTTTGTTTCTTCAACCACTAAAATGGTCGATTGATCACGGTTTGGGTTTCGACAAATGTCACATGTTTTTTCTTCGGTAATATTGCCACATATCTCACAAAAATGAAGGTCTCTTTTGACACTAATCAATGATTTAGCAAAATCTGTCACATCTTCTTCTTTCATATTGAGTGTATAAAAAGCTAATCGTGTCGCTGTTTTTGCGCCAATACCTGGTAATTTCATATAACTATCTATCAATTTAGCAATTGGTGCTGGATAATGCATGAAAAACTCTCCTTTTATCTGTCAAAAAACAGGAAGTTTCCCTCCTGTTTTCTTATCACTATTCTCTTTATAAGCCTGGAATTGCTTTAGCGTATTTTCCCATGACTTTCTCTGTTTCAACATCAATTTTTTCAATCACTTTGTTTGTCGCATCTAACACTAAATCTTGTACCATCTCTGGATCTTCAGGGTCTAGGACATCTGGTTTAATGTCAATACTTGTGACTTTTTTTTCACCAGTCATAGTAATTTTTACTAATCCATTACCTGCTTCTGCCTCAAAAACTTGAGCATCTAATGTTTCTTTAGCTACCGCCATTTCCTTTTGCATTTTTTGTACTTGTTTCATCATACCTTGCATATTTCCCATTCCACGCATCATTTATATCGTCTCCATTTCTATTGATTAATCTTCTAAAATTTCAATTGCTTGTTCGCCAAACATTTTTTTAGCTTCACTAACTAGCACATCTTCTTTTGGCTCTTGTGTTTCCTCAGTATTTTCTGATTTTGATAAGTCTGTTTGCGAAATAAACTGTTGTCTCAGCTCTTGCCAGCTATCTTTTGGTATACTAATTAGTGTGGGTGTATACCCTATTAAACGGTTAAGACTATTATACACAGCCTCTTGTAATTCATCATCATTACTTGCTTTTTGGCACAATATATCATACTCAAACGCAATCACCAGACCCGTTTCACTCGCAGCTACCGGTTCACATGCTTTAAGCATTGCACGTTGTGTCACAGTCAATAACTGCAACAAGTCTACCCATACATCTCTGACATTCACTAAGTGCTCTTTTGTGGCTTTTTCTAATATTTGATACACTCGTTCAGTCGGCACTTTATACAAAGGTTGTTTCGCTTTAGATGTACTACTCTTTGTTTTTTTCTCAGGTGTTGTCGTACTGTTTTCTTGCAATCTCTCAATTTTTTGTTCTAATTGCTTAATTTTTTGAGTCAATTCTTGATAACCAGACGAAGAAGCTTCTTTCTCGGCAATATCAGTTACTTGACTATCTGTTAACACGTTATTTTCCGAAATAGATGGTTTGACAGATAGTTCACTTAACTTAATCGTCAACACTTCTAAATAAATAGATGGTTGAGACGTGAACTTCATATTTTTTTGCATATCATTTAACTCTTCAATCCAGTGATACAACATACGGCTATCAATTTTTTTAGATAATTCTTTAAATGAGTCACTAATTATCGACATTTGAGACTCAACAACAGAGGGCGCTTGTTGATAAATCAGCATATCTCGGCAATGAATCAATAAATTCTCAACAATTCGATTGCTTTCTTTGCCCTCATTTAACATATCATCAACCAATTCTAGAGCTTGCTGAGCGTCTTTATTAAAACACGCCAAAAAATAATTATCCATCATTTGACTGGTTAGACTTCCAGTAACTTCTAGAGCATCCTCGACACTTAACTTACCATCACTAAACGAGATGAGTTGATCCAAAATACTTAACGCATCACGCATCCCACCTTCAGCAGAACGAGACACAATTTTTAACACTTGATCATCGTATTCGATGTGTTTTTCATTTAAAATATAGGCTAATCTATTCTCAATCTCTTTAGACTGTATGCGTTTAAAATCAAACCGTTGTGTTCTTGAAATGATTGTTGCCGGTATTTTATGTGGCTCAGTCGTTGCAAGAATAAAAATCACATGTTCTGGTGGCTCCTCAAGCGTTTTTAACAAAGCGTTAAACGCACCAGTTGATAACATATGCACCTCATCAATAATATAAACTTTATAAGGGACTTGTGTAGGAGCATACTTTACTTTATCACGAATGTCTCTAATTTCTTCCACACCATTATTACTTGCAGCATCTATTTCTAACACATCATTAATTCGCCCTTCAGTAATGCCTATGCAGTTTTCGCACTGATTACACGGTTCACCATTTTGCGAATGCTGACAGTTAATGGCTTTTGCAAATATTTTAGCCGCACTGGTTTTCCCAGTTCCTCTTGGGCCTGTAAAGAGATAAGCATGTGATACTTTTTGTTGCATAATTGCATGTTTTAACGTTTGTGTAATAATACCTTGACCAACTAAATCATCAAACGTCTGTGGTCGCCACTCACGATATAATGCTTGATATGCCACATCAACACTCCTCTCCATTTTCAATCTTCTCTATTATAAGTTAAAAGTAAAAAAAATTCTAGCCATGTCTTTGCCAAAATTTAAAATCCACCTTGCGCCCGATTGTCGCTTATTTTCAACTATGGTAAACTTAGTTAAATGACGTAATCAAACGAAAGTAGGGATAGTTATGGGATTAATAAAAGCAGCGGTAAATTCTGTTGGTGGTGGATTAGCCGACCAATGGTTAGAAGTAATCGAACCATATAATTTAAGTGATGAGACAGTGATGACAGTCGGTGTCCCTGTTCGAAAAGATAGCAAACGTCAAGGAAATAAAAAAGGAACAGATGGCTTTATTACTGACGGCTCAGTCGTTTATGTCTACCCTAATACGATGATGTTACTAGTCGATGGCGGAAAAATTATCGATTTTACAGCAGAGGAGGGTTACTACACAGTAAATAACGCAAGTGCTCCTTCTATGTTTACAGGAAATTTAAAAGGTGCTATTGAAGAGTCGTTTAATCGTTTCAAATTTGGTGGATTACCCCCTCAAACACAGCAAGTAATTTATATCAACTTACAAGAAATTAAAGGAATAAAATTTGGCACACCAAGTCCACTCAACTATTTTGATAATTTTTACAATGCTGAATTATTTTTACGAGCTCATGGTACTTACTCTGTTAAAGTAGTTGATCCGATTCTTTTTTATAAAAACGTGTTACCAAAAAATAAAAATCATGTGGTAATTTCAGACATTAATGATCAATTTTTATCAGAATTTTTATCTGCTCTTCAAACATCCATTAACCAAATGTCTATGATGGGTGAAAGAATCTCATATGTCCCTTCAAAAAGTATGGAACTAAGTAAATTTATGTCATCTGCTCTTGATGAAGAATGGACAACTCTTCGTGGTATGGAAATAGTTAGTGTGGGTGTAGCAAGTATTTCTTATACAGATGACTCTCAACAATTGATTAATATGAGAAATAAAGGAGCTATGCTGTCTGATGCTTCAATACGTGAAGGATTTGTACAAGGTTCTGTGGCACAAGGTCTGCAAGATGCTGGTAGCAATCCTAATGGAAGTGTCAATGGCTTTATGGGAGTTGGCATGGGCATGAACACAACTGGTGATTATTTAAGCCAAAGCTCTAAAGGCAATCAAGAACAAATGCAACAACAAAACAACACATCTAACCAAGATACATGGACATGTCCAAATGATCAAACTGAAAACACTGGTAAATTCTGTTCAGAATGTGGCCAAGCAAAACCTGTGCAACAAGCTTCTTCAGGTATTCAGATGAGATGTGAAAATTGTCATAATATCGTGACGATTACAAATCAAATGCCAAAATTTTGTCCAGAGTGCGGGGCTCCTTTTAAAGGATTACCTTTATAAAAGAAATGAGGTTTTACTATGTCTGATGTTATTTCTCATAAATGCCCTAATTGTGACGGGCCATTGCTTTTTGATCCTAGTAATCAAACATTCCATTGCGAATACTGCTTGAGTGTCTTTGATGAAGGTAATCTAGATTCTAAAGAGCAACAAGAAACGGCTGACAATCTTAATCAAACAAGTGAAGAACTGTTTAATCTTTATGATTGCCCTTCTTGCGGCGCTCAAATCGTCACAGATGATACAACAGCAGCAACATTTTGTTATTATTGTCATAATCCAGTTGTGCTAAAAGACAGAGTAAGTGGGGAATTTTTACCAAATAATATCTTACCTTTTAAAATTTCTGAAGAAGAGGCAAAAGAACAATTTTTATCATGGGCAAAAAGCAAAAAATTTATTCCAAAAGACTTTTTTGATGAATCTCAAATTGAAAAAATCACTGGGATTTATTTCCCTTATTGGAAAACAGATGCGACAACAAAAGGGCGTGTTGATGCAACTGGAACAAAAATCACTGTTTGGCAAGTCGGTGAAACAGAATATACGCGTACACGTCGATATAAATTAACGCGTGGCGGAATGATTGAATACCGTGATTTAATAAAGAATGCCTTACAAAAAAACACTAAACAAGTCATGATAGAATCTGTTCAACCATTTCCTTTAATGGATATCACTAACTTTGACTCAAAATATTTATCAGGGTTTCAAGCCGAAAAAAGAGATTTAGAATTTTCTGATATTGAGCCATCCTTAAAAGGAGAACTGTCTCATTATACACAAGCAATCTTGGAAAATGAGATGCAAGGTTTTACAACTGTTTCAACCAATCGCTGTGACAGTGACATCCTAAATCAGTCAAATAAGTATTTGTTACTACCTGTATGGGTGGTCACATATCAATCCGAGACTAGTGATGAACCATATTACTACGCGATGAATGGTGTCACAGGTAAAACAAGCGGAAAATTACCAATTAATAAACCCAAACTGATTGGTACATCTATTTCTATAGGAGTCTTAATGACTCTACTCATTTTAGTTGGGGGGTATTTGCTATTTTAACTAAACGACGATTTTTCATTGCACTATTGATACTCTCTATTTTTATGATTAGTTTAACTTCCTTAAAAACTTTTGCCGCAGAGACAACTCGTGTGTTTGATCAAGCAAATCTGCTATCTTCTGATGAAAAAGAGTCATTAGAAAAAGACATTACTGCTTTTAAAGAACAAACCAATCAAGATTTTGTGTTTGTTTCAACGACAAATACAAATGGAAAAACATGGGAAGAATATGCTGATGACTTCTATGATGATAATGGATTTGGCCAAGGTGATGAAAAAAATGGTATGCTGTTTTTAATTGATATGGAACATCGTAAATTTCATATATCAACAACTGGTAGCATGATTGACATACTAAACGATCAACGTATCAACCAAATTATCGAAAGTAGTACAGATGATATGGTAAATGGTGATTACCATGATGCTGTTAAGACTGTTTTAACAAAATCAGAAAGCTACGTCGCTGAGGGACCAGCTACAAATTCACATCGTGTGCCTCGTGAAAGATCAAAAACAAATTATATTGTTACTTTTATCATAGCGCTTATCGTTGGTATTATTACCGCAGTTAGCTTTTACGTATATATATCTAGAAACTATTTACTAAAAAAAGCGACTTATCACTACCCATACTATGAAATGAGCACTCTTAATCTAACTGAATCTAGGACATCGAAAGTATTTGATGTGACGACTACAAGACACATTCCTAAACCTCCTCCAAGTAGTGGGTCAAGCACTCACATGGGAGGAAGTGGAACAAGCCATGGTGGCGGAAGTGGGAGCTTTTAATAAAAAGTAGACCTTGCATTGATTGCAACGTCTACTTTTTTTATTCAGTTTTAAATATTGCTTTCTATGGAATTTACAGCTACTCTTAATTAAAAGGAGTGATATTTATGAGAACTGTTACAAAAAAAAGAATGATTCAACATATACCTGTTTTAGAAGTTGTACCTGAAAATGCACAATATGACGCACTTCCTTGTGTGGTTTTTTATCACGGCTGGCAAACCTCTAAAGAATTAGCTTTAACACCTGCAAGAAAACTTGCTCAATTAAACATGCGTGTCATTTTACCTGATGCCATGTATCATGGATCAAGACGCGTTGAACATCGCTCGACTATCCCATCATTTGCTTTTTGGTCTAGTATTCAACATAATTTAATTGAATTTAATCTGATTAAAGATTATCTCTATCAAAAAAATTTTGTATTAAACAAACAACTTTCAGTCGGCGGATTTTCCATGGGTGGCATGACGAGTGCTGGATTATTAACCAAACACCCCGACATAATTTCTGCTGCTATTTTAATGGGAACACCTGATTATCAAGGATTTATCGATCGTTTAATTTTTTATAGTCATAAAAAAGGTATCACACTCCCCCCAGATTTAGAAGATAGTTTAGCTTGGACTAAACACTATGATTTAAATACTCAACCAGAAAAGTTAGATAAACGCCCCGTTTATTTTTGGCACGGGACAGAAGATCAAAAAATTCCTTATCACGCTAGTCACGATTTCTATGAAAAATACAGACATGAATCGTTTGGCCAACGTATGGTATTTGACACTGGAATTGATGAACCACACATACTCACTATTAATACCATGGAGACAATGGCGACCTTTTTAAATCAACACTTTATCCACTAAAATTTGCTGATTATTTCTTCAATATTTTTTATCATAACAGAAACTGTTCCATCAGGATTGTTAATGAATTCAACCATCTCTGGATTATTAAATACATCACTTGGAATAGACAGCTCTATGCCATTAGCTAGTTTGAACTTTTGTTTACTGTACTTTTTCTCATATTTCACAATATTTTCTGGGATATCTTCAGTAAATTTTGTTTTTTCTATTATTTCTTGGTACTCTTCCTTGGCTGAATGATTGTCTTTAAACACGACATCTGCCACTTTTTGGGTATCTATAATACCCTCTGATTCAATGCTTTCAAAAATAGCTTGTTGTGCTTGACTCAAGCTAACATATTCCTCTTCGTTGTAACGTTTAGCTACTTGTTTAACAGCTTTTTTTACAATATTTAATTTTTCGCTAACAGTTGGCAGTGGATCAAGTTGCAATAACCGTTCAGTGATGTAATAACGTTTTTCTCCTTCAAACATATAACGTTTTTCAACAACTTTAGTTGATAAATCAGATAAATTAACAATAAAGCACTCATCAATTTTTTGCGTAACTGCTGGAAACACCGTACGATTTAAAATAATATTGTTTTGCATCACATCATCCACGTACGTCACATGGTGTGTAAACTGTGGCTTATAATTAAATTTTATCACTACAAGCGAGTGATTATCCTCTAAATCAGTTGTTTCTAAAAATAACACATCTCCACTGGGTGCATCTTCACTAATGGCTAGAGTATCAAACATGGTTTGCGCTATATGTTGACTTGCTTGTATAAAATCACCTTTAACAGCTTTTACAAATGGTACAATGACATTGTCATCTGACAATATGCCATGTTTATACTCTGCCTTGTCCAATCTTTTTAGGACGGTTTCCATATATTGACTCACATGGAACTCACGTAAGTCTAAGTTTGCTTGCGAACAAATCAGCTGCCCAGAGTCTTTATCAATAATATGTAAAATTGCGTTGATTATTTCCATTATTTCCTCCATTAAATAAGAAAAGAGAAGGGAATTATTCCTTCTCTGTTTTTTTACTTTCGGTTTTTTTGTTTGTTATACCTTTTTCTTTTTTGATGTCTTCACTCAAATCTAATATCAATTGAGCTAAATCATCTTTAATTTGAGGGTGTTTTAAGCCGTATTCAATACTTGTTTTCATATACCCAAATTTATCACCCACATCATAACGAGTTCCTGTAAAATTATGGGCAAAAACTCGTTGTGTTTTATTTAATGTATCAATAGCATCTGTTAATTGAATTTCTCCACCAGCTCCTGGCTCTTGTTCTTCTAAAACTTGGAAAATTTCTGGTGTTAATAAATAACGACCAATAATAGCCATGTTACTTGGCGCTTTATCTACAGGTGGTTTTTCGACAAAGTTTTTTACATTAAATAAATTCTTTTCAACTTCTCCACCAGGATTGATGATACCATACTTAGACACTTCTTCTTTTGGTACTTCCATCACTGCAAGAGTTGAAGCATGAGTCGCATCATAATCGTTAATCAACTGTTTAGTCAACGGAATATCATCTTCCATAATATCATCACCTAACATCACAACAAATGGTTCGTTGCCAACAAATGATTTTGCTTGTAACACTGCATGACCTAAGCCTAGAGGATGTGATTGACGAATAAAATGCAAGTTTAATCCAGTTGTTTCCTCAACAAGCTCCAATAATTCTAATTTGCCTTTTTCTTTTAAATTTGTTTCAAGTTCTAAGTTTGAATCAAAATGATCCTCAATCGGGCGTTTGGCTTTGCCTGTTACAATTAAAATATCTTCAATACCTGAAGCCAGTGCTTCTTCTACGATAAATTGAATTGTTGGTTTATCAACAATTGGTAACATCTCTTTTGCCATTGCTTTTGTCGCCGGTAAAAAACGTGTCCCTAATCCCGCAGCTGGAATAACTGCCTTTTTAACTCTAACCATGTGTTTATAATCTCCTTTTATAATTCTTGCTCAGATTTATGTTCTCTAAGCATAATATTTTTCACAGTATCAGATACCTCTTTATGATTATAAATAACATCATAAATTGCTTCAGTAATTGGCATTTCGATATCGCGTTCTTGTGCCAACTCATAGGCTGCTTTAGTTGTATAAACTCCTTCAACAATCATGCCCATATTATTAAGAACATCATCTAAAGAATTGCCTTTACCAAGTAAATAGCCTGCTCTAAAATTACGTGAATGCTCGCTTGCACACGTCACCGCCAGATCACCAACACCACTTAACCCAATAAACGTCAATGGATTAGCTCCCATCGCTACACCTAAACGACTAATTTCAGCTAGGCCACGTGTCATAATAGCTGCTCTTGCATTATCTCCATAACCTAGCCCTTTAAGTGCGCCTGAGCCAAGTGCTATAATATTTTTTAATGCTGCACCCATCTCTACACCGATAACATCTGTATTGGTATAGACTCTAAAATAGTCATTTGAGAATAATTTTTGCACGTACTCAGCATCTTGCATCGAGCTTGAGGCTGCCGTTATGGTTGTAACATCTTTAACAGCCACTTCTTCCGCGTGACTTGGTCCTGATAGTACGACCAACCCTTTGCGATGACTAGGAGAAATTTCTTCTTCTAAAATCTCTGTAATACGTTTATGTGTGTCTTGTTCCAATCCTTTACTTGCATGGATAATGATTGGCTCATTTTCACACACACTATCAAATTCTTTAGAGACTTCTCTCATAGCTTTCGTAGGTACAACAAACAATACAGCATCAGCCTCTTTAACTGCTTCTTTTAAATTTGTAGTAGCTACTAATTCTGCAGGTAATGTAATATTCTTTAAATAATGTTCGTTTGTATGTTTGTTATTTATCTCATCAATTTGTGTTTTTTTGTTTCCCCAAATCGTCACGTCATGACCATTTTCAACGAGAACCATCGCTAAAGCAGTCCCCCATGAGCCTGCTCCTAAAACAGCAATTTTTTGTTTCATAGATTTTTTTGTCTCCTTTTAAAAAACATTGATGTAACCATTTTATCATAGCTTAGTAAAAGAAGTAAGATGCGAGACAGATTAGTCACACATCTTACTACTTATTTAACACTATACGACCGATTATAATAGGGTAAATCTTTATTTTTACGACGAATAACGATTAAACATAACGCCATAATAAATAATATCGCAGAAAGAATTTGAGAAACTCTTAAGCCTCCGAAAAACATTAAACTATCTGTCCTCATTCCTTCAATAAAGAAGCGTCCAAAAGAATACCATAAAACATAGGTTAGGGCTATTTCACCTTGTTTAAAGAAATGGTCCTTTCTTCTTAGTAAGATAATAACGATAAACCCAAGAATGTTCCACGAACTTTCATATAAAAAAGTAGGTTGACGATATGCGCCATCAATATACATATTTTCTATAATAAAGTTTGGTAAGTGAAGCTTCATTAAAAAAGCTTTTGTCGTTATTTCACCAAAGGCTTCATGATTCATAAAGTTTCCCCAACGGCCAATTGCTTGTGCTAATAATACACTCGGTGCTGCCACATCTAAAAATGTCCAAGTATTAATAAAATGATGTCTCGTATAAAAATACAGAACCAAGCCACCAGCAATTAATCCACCATAAATAGCTAAACCTCCATTACGTATCGCAAATATCTCAATAGGATGCTGGGCGTAGTATTGCCATTCAAAAATTACATAATATAACCTTGCTCCCACTATTGAAATAGGAAGCGCCCACAGCATCATATCTATCACGTCGTCTTCTTTTAATCCAACTCTGACCGCTTCTTTTGTAGCTAACCATGAGACTAAAACAATCCCAGATACGATAATAATGGCATACCATTGAATACCTACACCAAAAATATGAAAAGCAGTTGGATTTATAGTAGCAATCATTTATCCATCTCCTTATCTTTTTCAGAGTTTTCAGCAATTAATTGTGCTAAATTATTTTCAAATTTTTTCGTTGCATCATATCCCATTGTTTTCGCTCTAAAGTTCATAGCTGCCACCTCAATGATGGTTGCGACATTACGCCCATTTGAAACTGGAATTGTAATTTTAGGAACTGGAACATGTGCTAAATCAATCGATTCTGTTCCCGATCCTAAACGATCAAATGTGTTATCAACACTCCAGTCTTGCAGGTTCACCACTAAGGAAATATGCGCATGATTTCTCACAGCACTTGCACCAAATAAATTCATGACATCAATAATCCCTACCCCACGGATTTCCATTAGATGCTCTAAAATTTTAGGAGATTCACCAATAACAGTACGCTCATCCTGACGATAAATATCCACGCGATCATCGGCAATTAATCGGTGTCCTTTTTTGATTAATTCAAGACCTGTTTCACTTTTACCTATTCCACTACTGCCCTGAATCAATACACCTAACCCATACACTTCCACCAAAACACCATGGATAGAAACACGTTCGGCCAACTGACTTTCCAGAAAGTTGGAAATCATACCAGATAATCGTGACGTAGAAATAGTGGATTGAATCACTGGAATTTCTTGTTTATTGGCTGCTGTTACCAATTCTTCTGGTACATTTAATCCACGGGCTATAACAAAACATGGTGTATCTTCATTACATAATTTTTTAAAAATCATTGATTTTTCAGCTGTCG
Organism: Vagococcus sp. JNUCC 83; assembly: GCF_053667615.1. Classification (NCBI taxonomy): domain Bacteria; kingdom Bacillati; phylum Bacillota; class Bacilli; order Lactobacillales; family Enterococcaceae; genus Vagococcus; species Vagococcus sp. JNUCC 83. The sequence continues at coordinate 1,212,133 of NZ_CM132204.1, forward strand.
TCATTTTTTCAATAAAGGTAATTTCTTTCATTCCTAAAACTTGTATCCTATCATAGGGATAATAGTTAAAATACCCTGTCAACTCTAAACCTGGCCTTGAAATTTCACTAGATGACACACTTCGATTTAGGTAATCTTCACCTGAGTAAACGTCAAGATGAAGTTGATTGACAATGTCTTTGATTTGAACCATTTGTTATCACTTCCTTACTTTTAATACTCATCTTATTCATTCTAACATTTTAAGGAACATGTGACTATCTTTTGAGACCGTTTTACTCATCAAGATGATTATTTTTTTTTTCAATAAATGGTTCTTGTTCAATTTTCATTTTTGCTGCTAAGAGTATTTTTGAAATAGCTTCATTTATGATAAAACCAATGGCAATTGCCCCTCCAACTAGACACGCTTGAAAACCGTAATGTAGAGCTACGTCATAGTGTTTCTCAGTTAAATTATTAAACGTTTTAAATAATAATCCACCCGGCACAATTGGCATGATACCTGGCATATTAAACACTAAACTAGAGACATTTTTCCATTTACTCAATAAATGAGATAAAAAAATCAATGCTAATAAAGCAATAAGTGAAGACATTGCTTCACTGAAAGACAATATTGTACATATATAGTATACAAACCACGTAAACATCCCCGATAAACCACATAGTAACGTGTAATCTTTTTCAATGTTATATAAAATAGCAATGGCACAACCAGCAACAAAACTAAAGAATAATTTTATAAACATCACATCATCTCCTTATAGCACGCTTGAAAAAATAATCGCCACTGGTAGCCCAAGCATTAGAGCAGTACTAAAGGCATCCATTGATTGAATCATTCCAGTTAAGTAATTTCCATCCATCATCGCTCGAATCGCATTTACAAAAGTGGTGCCTGGTAAAAGCGGCATAATGCAACTAAATAAAATGGAGTATGGTTCTTTGATTAAGTGAATTTTGACTAAACCAACAATTAGAAAACAGATAATGGTTGAATACGATAGGATTGAAAATATATTTATTTTAGTGGTTTCTTTAATTTTTAAATATAACCAATAACCAATGATTCCTAGCAAAAAGGTGGTAATAAAATTCCAACTCAAGCCATTAATAATGACGTTCATCCCTCCACAAACTAATGCAGCACTGATGATTCTAACTTTTCTAGGAAAGGAATATGTTTTTTTATTGATTACTCTAAGCTCATTTAAAAAATTTTGAGTATCTAATTTATTAGCTAAAAAGTCATTTAAAACTCTTTCTACACGAAGTATTTTTTCAAAGTTATATCCAGATTTCTCAACTGGGATCATTTTGACTGTATTATCATGACGATTTATAATGATAAAACTTGTTTCAGCATTAAACGTTGATAACTCATCCTTTTCAATGTTTAAGTGGCTGATAATTTTTTGAATATTAGCATTTATCATGTCGCTTGTTGCGTTACTTTCTTGTAAGATTTTTCCGTAAAGTAAACAAATCTGCACTATGTCATCAAAATTTGTTTGAGAGGCCATTCTTTTTCCTTCTTTCATACAGAGTACCAAGACTACTATAACGAAAAAAAATTCCTATTATAGTGACATAATAGGAATAATTGATGATTTTTTAATTACTTCATTTCACATTTGTTATTTCTAAATAACGCTTCAAACTACTATTTGTATTACTTACCTACAATATTTCAATGTCGTAAAAAAAGAACCCTATTTTCATAGAGTTCTCTACCTGTCAATCTGAAATGATTAACGACGGATTTCTTTAATTCTTGCTGCTTTACCATGTAATGCGCGGATGTAATAAAGTTTCGCACGACGAACTTTACCATAACGGATTACTTCGATTTGAGCAACACGTGGTGTATGGATTGGGAAAGTACGTTCCACACCAACACCATTAGAGATTTTACGTACAGTATAAGTTTCACTAATTCCAGCACCACGGCGTTTGATTACCACACCTTCGAATAACTGGATACGTTCACGAGTACCCTCAACAACTTTAGCATGTACACGTACAGTGTCACCAGGTCTAAAAGCTGGGATATCAGAGCGTAATTGTTCTTTTGTAATTTCTTCTATTAATGGATTCATGTCCACATTCTCCTTATTTTAAACACTCATATGTATCTTACACAGCGGAATGTTGTGATAGATGAGCCATTTGACTCACTAAAACATCATAGCACATTTACACGTTTCAGTAAAGAGGCTATCTATTTTTTTCTTCGTTTTTCACTTCTTCTAATAGCTTTTCCATCTCTTGTGTTAATTCGATAGTTTTAAGCATATCTGGTCGCCTTAAAAAGGTTCGTCTAAGAGATTCTTTTAATTGCCATTCTTTGATTAATTTATGGTTGCCATTGGTTAAAACATGTGGCACTTCCATTCCCTCATAATTTGCAGGGCGAGTATACTGTGGATGCTCTAAAAGTCCGGTTGAATGAGAATCTGTTTTAGCTGACTCATCATTTCCTAAAACATCTGGTAATAATCTAACAGTCGAATCAATCATTACCATAGCACCTAGTTCTCCACCTGTTAATACATAATCTCCAAGCGACACTTCATCTGTCACTAATGAGCGAATTCTCTCATCATACCCCTCATAATGGCCACATATAAAAACTAGGTGATCTTCCTTAGAAAATTCTTCGGCCATCTCTTGATTGAATTGCTTGCCTGCTGGATCAAGCAAAATTACACGCGGTTTTGTTTGTGCGTCTTCTTTTATGAAAGTTAACGCATCATGTATCGGTTGAACCTTCAACAACATGCCTGCTCCACCACCATATGGGTAGTCATCAACTTGTTGGTGTTTGTTAGTTGAAAAATCACGGAAATTTCTCACATACACATCCAATAATTTTTTATCTATTGCTTTTCCCAAAATAGATTCAGTTAACGGCCCTTCAAACATCTTTGGAAAAAGAGTCAATACATCAATTCTCATCATCAATCAATCCTTCTGGTATATCAACTAAAATTTTCTTATCACCCACATTAACATCTAAGACAACAGATTCAATATATGGAATTAAAATGTCTTTTTTGCCCGGTTCCTTGTGCTTAATTACCCATACATCATTGGCTCCTGGTGAGAGTATCTCTTTAATTGTTCCAAGAGTTTTTCCTGTTTCATCGACTACTTCACACCCGATAATTTCATGATAATAAAAAGCATTTTCTTCTAAGTCACCAGTATCTTCTTTTCTTATTTTTAAGATACCATCACGATATTTTTCAACATCATTAATAGTTGGATGGTTGTCAAAACTAACAATATCAAAGTTTTTATGTTTTCTATGAGATGTTATCGTTAACTCTACAACGTCTTTTCCTTCTTGAAATAAATACAAAGTGTTCCCTTTTTTATATCGCTTTTCTGGAAAATCTGTTTGAGAAATAACTCTCACCTCACCTTTAATCCCTTGTGTATTAACTATTTTCCCAACATTTAAATACTCACTCACTGATTAATTCCCTCATTTCACATAGTTCATTTTATTATTGTAACATCTCATGTTTACCAAAGCGAAACATTTTAAAAAGCACTGGCAAAATTAGCCAATGCTTTTTGTTTCAAACTATTTTCCCTCTAATAATTTAATCGACTCAATCGAATCCCCTGGTACTTGTGGTGGGATAGAAAATGTCAGTGCTGGCGTTTTTGTCAATGTAAATTCTATAAGCGTACCATTTTTTATTCTATCACTATGTTTGGTTTGATCAAACAGCTCTTTTGTAACATTTAACACGACACCGTTTGAATCAAGAACATCATGAATCGCATCAGGATCGCTAACAACATCGACCGATTCGAATGTTAACATAACCGTATCTTTATTCTCCACTGGATCCGATGTTAGTCTTCCTTCAAAGATAGGATTAGCTTCCATAGTAGTTGATTCATTTATTGAGCTTGAAGCAATCTCACCTGTGCGTTTAGTCGTTTGTCCCTCACTAGCAGATGTGCTTACTCCTGAAGAACAACCAGAGATAACAAATACTGCGCTCACTAACATACTACCTAAGACCATTTTTTTCATTTTACTCTCCCATAACAAACTGAACTTTATAATATAATTATATACTATATGAGAAATATATCTTTTTTAATAATAAAATATGAATTTTGTGTTAACTTATTCTTTTAGTAGTTTATGCACTATTTTTCGAATAGAATAAAAAGTTAAAATTGATACCAACATCAATGGGATGTAAACCATCGCTAATTGACCATTATAAATATTCACCAATGAGAAAATTTTATCAAAAAATGTAAAAATGCACAAGAACAATATGACTAATATACTTAAAAGCCCTTTAATCTTTGTTGTTAACGGCTTAGCTATCTCTCTTAAAACAATAAACCCAATAAACCCTGTTAATAAAACAGTAATCGTTGATTTTTCTTCATAAGACCATCCTAACATATTACCTATGACTTCAATGGCCATTGTCATCACAACAACCGTTAATCCACTTGCTAAAGGCGGTTCAAAAACATTTTTTAAGAATGTTCCCTTTATTGGCTGAGTGTTTGGTCTAAGTGCCAAGAAAAACGAAGGAATCCCCACAGTTAAAGCATTGATTGGACTTAATTGAATCGGTTGAAATGGGTATGGCGAACTAACAAATATATAAATCGCTGCTAAAAATAGTGAATAAACAGTTTTTGTTAAATAAAGAGAAGATACTCGTTGGATGTTATTTATGACTTGCCTACCTTCTAATACCACATCAATCATTGAATCAAAATTAGAATCAAGCAAAACAAAATCAGCAATACCTTTTGCTGCGTCACTACCATTTGCCATTACAATACTACAGTCTGCTTGTTTTAATGCTAAAATGTCATTCACACCATCTCCTGTCATACCAACAACATGATTTTGCTCTTGTAGTGCCGTCACAAGCTTTTTCTTTTGCTCGGGTGATACACGTCCAAAAATACGATGACGTTTCACAATATTTGGAATCTCATCATCAGAAATTTTACTCATATCAATTGACTTTTCTTCATGTGACACTCCTGAACGTTTGGCAATTTGAGATACTGTCTCAGGATGGTCTCCAGATATAATACAAATATCAACATCCTCTTTTTTAAAATAGTCCAATGTTTGTGGTGCTTCTGGTCTAATTTCATCTTCTAAATACACAAATCCCAACAACGTTAAATCATCAGGTAAGACTTGTGTCACTTCTGTTGTTGTACTTTTGGCTACAGCAATAATTCTTAAGCCTTTTTCAAATGCTTCTGACATTTTTTTTGTTTGTTTATCAGAAAATGTGTTAAATAAATACTCAGGTGCTCCCATAAAATACGTGTGATTATCATTAAAGGAAATCGCACTCCATTTTCTGGCAGAGGAGAATGGAACCTGTTTTTTAGGTGTTAATTGTCTATTAGTATCGTTAAAATAAGCCATTAATGCTAATCCAGTCGCATTGTCTTCATTTAACCCTTTAACCATTGAACCAATGATTTTAGAAAAGTCTTCTTTGGAATATTCATGGTCACTTGCTGGTTCAAACTCTACCACTTTTAATTGGCCGCTTGTCAGTGTTCCGGTTTTGTCTAAACATAGAACATCGACTCTTGCTAGTGTTTCTATGGCTCCCATCGTTTGAACTAACACTTGTTGACGACTTAGTTTAATCACACCAACAGCTAAAGCAACAGTCGTCAGTAATATTAATCCTTCCGGAATCATGCCCATAATTGCTGCAGTACTTCCCAAAATGGCCTCATTTAACTGAGTACCACTTGTGATACTTGTTATCATCAAAACGGCCCCTATAGGAATAATAACCATCGTAAGTAAACGAATCAACCGATTCATCATCATGATGAGTTCACTGTAGATTCCTTTAGTCTGTTTAGCTTCTACACTTAATTTATAACTATAACTTTCCTTACCAACATGTGTGGCTTGCATCAAGGCACTCCCACTGACAATAAAACTTCCAGAGTAGACTTGTGAACCAACTTTTTTTACTATGGGATCTGACTCACCTGTAAGTTGAGATTCATCGCATTCCATGCCCTCTGTTTCTAAAATAATGCCATCAACAACCACCTGTTGCCCTCTTTTTATAGTAATCAAATCATCTTTGACCACTTCATTTTGAGGGATTTCTAAGACTTTATAATTTCTAATCACACTAACTTTTGACTCACTCAATAAGCTCAGACGATCAATATTATTTTTTGCTTTTATTTCTTGGTACACTCCAACGAGCGTATTAGATATAATAACTCCTAGAAATAAAAGATTTTTATAACTGCCAGTAAAGATAATAAACCCAGCAATCACTAAATTAATAAAATTAAACAACGTAAAACTATTTTCGAATAAAATTTGTTTTAATGTTCGAGTGGTCTTGGGTATGGCTTGATTTACCTCACCACGTGCTATTCTGTTTAATACCTCTTCGTCAGTTAAACCTGGATAGGATTTTTTTTCGGTCATTTTATCCTCCCCCTAAAACTATTTATGTTATAAGAATACCATTTATTCAAAAAACTGTCTGTTTACTTAACTTTTTTATCAATTATTTAATGTATTAAAAAAAGAGATGACCGTTATCATCTCTTTTTTACTATTTATTCATAATAATTTGTGTGATTCGTTGAATACAAAATGAAATGCTATCAGTCGCCTCATCTTGTTTTATTTCAGATGTATTAAATGCCTCAACCTCAACTTTTGCATGTTCTGCGTCAATTGAGTCAACCATTTCTTGACATCCTTCAACATAATCCTTAAACGCTTTTTCCAGCTTTTTATGAATGCCTAATACCTTAACAGGTGCTTTTAAATGAAGTAATGAATTCTCCATCACACGGTATTCTTCTGTCCCAGTAGAAAATTGGTTTTTAATCTCTGTTAGTTGCTCAACAGATAAATTGGATAGTTTATCTTCATCAATAGCCTTACGAACAATTTCATATGATGGGTTCATTTGCTCCCCAACCTTTTCAGACTCTGTCACAATGGCATTGATTACTTGCAAATACTGTCCTATATTTGGCTTTTTCAACGTTATTCCCCTTTCTCTATTACCCTTGTTCATTTTACCTTTTTTTAAACAAATTTTAAAGGATTTATTGCAATCTTTTTCTAAAAATTACAACACACTAATTTCAATATTATAGATATACCTTTAGTTTGTCAATATAAATAAAAAACTACCCAAAATAGATTGGATAGTTTTAACGTCCTATTTATAAATTGTTTTTCTTTGTACCCATTTAACTAATTCTACGATTGGTAAAATAGCAAATGAGCCAATTAATACTGCTAACCATTGATGCCCGTCTAAGTGAGCTACTTTAAATAAATCGTTAAATCCTGGAACAACGATTGTTGCTGCCAGTAACACGAATGACAACAGGATGGCATAGTTAAAGATTTTATTTCTAAATGGTCCCACTTTAAACAATGACTCATGAACAGATTTTACGTTAAATGCATGGATTAATTGGATTAAACCAAGTGTTGCGTAAGCCATTGTTAACGCATCTGCATGAATGGCGTCATAACTAGTGTGGACTGGATTATTAATAGCATACATGTAGACACCTAACGTCAACCCAGCTTCTAAAATCCCTTGATAGATGATACTACTCATCACACCACCTGAGAAGAAATCAGAATCTCGTCCACGTGGTTTATGCTTCATGATACCTTTTTCAGCAGGCTCTAAGCCTAATGCAATCGCAGGGAATGTATCAGTTACAACGTTAATCCAAAGCAGATGGACTGGTAATAAAGTATCCCATCCAAGCATTGTCGCAATAAATAAGGTTAATACTTCCCCTAAGTTTGCAGCAAGTAAGTATTGAACGGTTTTTTGGATGTTAGAGAATACTTTACGACCTTCTTCAACCGCCACAATAATAGTTGAGAAGTTATCATCTGCTAACACCATGTCGCTAGCACCTTTAGATACTTCAGTACCAGTAATTCCCATACCTATACCAATATCGGCAGTTTTAAGTGCTGGTGCATCATTTACCCCATCACCTGTCATCGCTACAACTTTTCCATCTTTTTGCCAAGCTTTTACAATACGTACTTTATGTTCTGGAGACACTCTAGCATATACAGAATATTTCTCAATTGAATTTGCCAATTGTTCATCTGACATATTATTTAATTCGCCACCAGTAATCACTGCATCATGTTGACCTTCTTTTAGAATACCTAAACGAACAGCAATTGCTTCTGCTGTATCTCTGTGGTCACCTGTAATCATAATTGGTCGAATACCCGCTTCTTTAGCAACACGAACAGCTTCAGCAGCTTCTTTACGTTCTGGGTCAATCATTCCAACTAAACCAGAGAAAATTAAATCTTTTTCAACATTTTCACTAGTTAAGTCACTTGGAATCTCATCAACAATCTTATAAGCCATAGCAAGAACACGTAATGCTTGTGTGGCTAATTGTTTATTTGTTTTTAATATTAAGTCTTCTTCTTTTTTATCCATTGATTTTATGTCGCCATTAACATCATATGACACACAACGTTTTAATAATTCATCTGGTGCACCTTTGACAGCAACAAAGAATCGACCATCTGGTAATTTATGGAATGTTGACATTAGTTTTCTATCCGAATCAAATGGTACTTCTGCTAAACGTGGTTCTGCTTTCAATTGGGCGGCAACGTCAAACCCACGATCTTCACCATATTTAACTAACGCTGTTTCTGTTGGGTCACCAATTAATGTGCCATCATCAGAAATTTTTGTGTCATTACAAAACGTCATAATTTTTAATGTTGTATTATCTAATGGAATATCTTTTGAATTTCTAATTGACTCATTATTAGTAAATACTTCTTCAACAGTCATTTGATTTAACGTCAATGTTCCAGTTTTATCAGAGCAAATAATATCTGTACTTCCTAGTGTTTCAACAGCAGGTAATTTTCTTACTAACGCATTACGTTTAGCCATTTTTTGTGTTCCTAAGGCTAAAATAATGGTTACAATCGCAGGTAACCCTTCTGGGATTGCCGCAACTGCTAATGATACAGAGGTTAATAGCATTTCCATCCAATCATGTCCACCACGTAACATACCGACACCAAACATCACGATACAGATAAAAATAATCGCAATAGACAACACTTTACCTAATTTGTTTAAATTTTCTTTTAGTGGCGTATTTGTTTCGTCAGCTTGAGCTAACATGTTAGCAATCTTACCGACTTCTGTGTTCATCCCTGTACCAGTAACAACACCCACACCACGACCATATGTCACATTACTATTCATATAAGCCATGTTGATACGGTCCCCAATACCAACATCTTCTTTATCTAACACAACATCTTTTTTCTCAACAGGTACTGACTCACCCGTCAATGCTGCTTCTTCAATTTTTAATGACGCTGTTTCAATCAAACGCATATCAGCCGGAATCACATCACCAGCTTCTAGTAAGACAATATCTCCAGGAACTAAATCCGTACTTTTCACTGTTTTCGTTGTGTTATCACGACGGACATTAGCATTAGGGGTAGACATATCTTTTAGTGCTTCAATCGCTTCTTCAGCTTTTGCTTCTTGAACCACACCGAAAATTGCCATAATAAATACCACGACAATAATCATGATTGCCTCAACTTGGTCTCCCATAAAGAATGAAAGAACAGCTGCTGCTAATAAAATAATGATCATAAAATCTTTGAATTGGTCTAAGAATTTACTAAATAAACTCTTTTTCTTCCCTTCATCCAACTGATTATGACCATACTCCTTAAGGCGTTTGTCTGCTTCAGCAGTACTCAACCCATTAGGAGTTGTTTGCAGTTTTTCTAAGACTTGTTTGTCATCTTCGACGTAAAACGCATCGTTTAACTGCTTCTTTTTTTGATCTGACATCTCTTTTCCTCCTTTTAATTTGGCGCATCCCATAAGTCAAATAAAAAAAGACCTATGTATGCTTAACTACATACATAAGTCTCACTATTTAAGATAATACCAGAAATACATGATGATTTCGATTGGTGGCATTACCGCAGTATGTAGACTGCCAGTTACTCCCTTATGAATAATTCTAATTGATTATATCATGAAAGTTTTTAAACTACAATTAATTCATAACTTTCTTTAAAAATTCATCTTATGATTGAATATCAAACATTTTTTGACCATATTTTTCGCCAGATACTAAATCATACACAATCATTTGATAAGCTTCATATAACTCTCTTTCTTCTTTTGTAAACGAAACTTCTTTTTCCCATTTCCCATTAACGTAATACATTTGTTTTTCAAACGCTGGTAACATTTTTTGTAACTCTAATAACAAAACATTAAATCCTGTTTGCTCAACAGATGAAAACTTAGTAATTAAACTTGAAAAATAAAACGGACTCATGATTTCTTCTTTATGTACCCCTTTTGATAAAGTATCATAAATCAAATACTCCGTTAAATGGGTTGTAAATGGGTTGTTTTTTTCAACGATATCATCTGGGTAGATAGATGGCAGATGATCTCCCCAAAACACAACAATGGTTTGTTGATCTAATTCATTGATTTCCGTAATAAATTGTTTCAGCGCATCAGACGTATAAGAAATATCCAATGCATAATTATCAATGGATGCATTTGATGTAGACGTTGTTAAGGTATAAGGTGATGTCGTGTATTTGTTATTATAAGGCATATGTGTCTGCATGGTCACAAGATGGACAAATGATGATTTGTCTGATTCTTTTATAATATCAAGTACCTCATTAAAAGCTGAGGAGTCAGAGATATATCCATTATCAGATAATTTATCTTTATGCGTCATGGTGTTTTCATCTAAAAATTTGTTAAACCCTAACACATTGTACACATCTTTTCGTTTATACATCGATGTATTATACGGATGTATGGCCACCGTTTGATAGTTTTGTTGCTCTAAACTCGACACAATAGATGGAAACTCAGTTTTCTTAGGTAACATCATCGTGTAAGGTGTCGTCATCTGAGGATTTAGTAATGCCATAGAAATACCTGTCAACGCTTCAAATTCAATATTTGCCGTTCCACCACCATAGTTTTGCGACAACATCTCACCAGAGTAGACCGAATTACGAGCGACTTCTCTAAAATTAGTAATTGGACTTTTGTTTAATTTAATACCATCTAATTTGTCTGGATCTGAAAAACTCTCAGACATGATAAACACAACATTTGGTTTATCTTTGGCTTGTTTCTTTGCATTGTTTTCTTTTGCTAGTTTGTTGTACTTTGTCACGATTTTTTCAACAGCTTCTTTTGAATAGCCTTTGGGTTCATCCATTGCCTCAACATTTAAATTGTATAAAAATCCACCCATAAAGCCTGTATTATAGTAATTCATTTTTTGACTATATGGAATCCATAAAGCTGTCTTGTTAAATTCTTTACGCAATAGATTATTAGGATTGTTAAACTGACTTGCATATAACAGTCCTGCCAGAGAAACCACGAAACAAATAAGGCGAATGATTTGTTGCTTTTTACTCAGACGAAGAGAACGATATAGAGCATATAAAAAACCAAGTAATGCAATAATAATTATTACAATAGCTAAAATAAAATAAGTAGTTCCTATAATATCTTTCATCATAGTAAACTCAAATATCATTTTCAAGTCATCTGGATAGATGGGTTCCATTCTCAACAACATTTTTTGGCTGTTGGCGACTCCTAATAAGCCAATACTAATCATATAGGTACTATTTCCCACAAGGAACGAACCACTCAAACTAATTAGAAACATATCTAAAAATAAAAGCACTAAGGTTCCAAGTAAGAATTTTTCAACATGCCACTGAGTCGAAAATTTCCAAGCTAGTGAAAAGTCCCAAGTATTTTGACTTAATTGTAAATAAAAATTACTGACATAAACGATGATTAATGTGAATAATATTTTAGTGAGTGGGTGGGTGATGAGTCGCTTGAACCATGATTTTTTCTTATGATCTTCTAATCTTTTTTGTATCCTTGTCTCTATCTTACCCAAAATGTATCTCCTAGAGTAATTGGTAAATGTCGTTTGTGTTCTGATTTTTTGTACCAATTTTCAATAACTTCTTGATCTGCTTTACTCACTTGTTTTCCTTCTAAATAATCATCAATGGCATCATAAGTCACACCTAGAGCATCTTCATCTGAAATCATTGGTTTGTTTTCTTCTAAATCAGCTGTTGGAATTTTCTCATACAACGAACTATCTGCTTTTAGTTCTTGTAACAAAGCTTTTCCTTGTCGTTTGTTTAATCCAAAAAGAGGTAAAATATCTGCAGCTCCATCACCAAATTTTGTAAAAAAGCCAGTGATATTTTCTGCCGCATGGTCAGTTCCGATAACTGCACCATTTTTTTGGCCGGCGATAGCATATTGGGACACCATACGCTGTCTTGCTTTAATATTACCTTTATTAAAGTCACTGATATCTATACCCGATTGTTCTTTCAATTCTTTCACTAAAGCATCCACACTTGGTTTAATATTCACAACATATGACTCGTCTGGTTGAATAAAATCCAATGACTTTTGGGCATCTTCTTCATCATTTTGCACGCCATAAGGTAAACGGATAGCAATAAATTTATATTGACTATCACCTGTTTCTTCTCTTAACTCACTCATAGCCATTTGTGCTAATTTTCCAGCTAAAGTGGAATCTTGTCCCCCACTAATCCCTAAAACATACACTTTTAAAAATGGATGGGCTAACATGTAGTCTTTTAAAAATTGAACACGTTTCATTATTTCATCTTTTACTTCTATTTGAGGTGCTACTTGTAAATTTTTTATAATTGTTTGTTGTAAATCAGTCATATCAATCTCTCCTTATAATTAACCCATATTTTACCATAATTATACAAGACATAGACAATCATTCATTCTTTTTTAATACTTTTGATAAAAAATTAGCAGAAAAAAGAGTCTGTGCCTTTTCAAGTGGCAACCAATACACGATATGACTATGGCTTAATTTTGGAATTATTGTCTTTGGTGATAGCGATGCTCGGTAAAGAAATAATGTGTCATTTTGTTCAAAATATTCCTGAGTCGTCTGCTCTATAATATCAATTAATTCAATATGATTAAAAGCTAAATCCAATTCTTCTTTACCAAAGCGTTCGATTGATTCTATCGTTGTTTCAGCAACATGTGGCTCCACCTCAAGAAGATGTTTTTCACCACTTTTGGAAGCATACACTAAAAATTGATTATGATGTTCTACCCATATGATGACTCTAAATCGTTGATTACCTTACGAATCATTCATCTAATCATTCCTTTCAAAAAAAAAAGATTCCTGATAATATACCAGAAATCTTTTTGACACCGAAGATTACTCTGCAGCGTTTTCGTCTTTGAGACCATATTTTTTGTTGAAACGATCCACACGTCCGTCTGCTTGTGTAAATTTTTGACGTCCTGTATAGAATGGATGTGAATCTGAAGTAATTTCGACACGAATGACTGGGTATGTGTTGCCATCTTCCCATTCGATTGTTTCTTCAGATGTTTTAGTTGACCCAGATAAGAATTTGAACCCTGTTTGTGAGTCCATAAATACTACTGGATGATATTCTGGATGAATTCCTTGTTTCATATTTCTCTCTCCTTTGCCCTGATTCATTTGCTGAAACAGAGTTATTATTACAACGATATTATATTAACATGTCCGTCTTATTTTAGCAATTTATTTTTTTAAAAAAGAGACATCTTTAAATGTTTCAAAAAATGTTGCATTGTCTTTTGTTTTTTTCAAGAATGTCAACAATTGGTTAGTTGAATTGATTGAATCGCCTTTCATATGACGACGCAATTTCCAAATTTCTTCTAAATGAGTTGGTGCCATGAGTAATTCTTCTTTTCGTGTACCTGAGCGTTTAATATCAATCGCAGGAAATACACGTCTTTCAGATAATTCTCTTGATAAATGAAGCTCCATATTCCCAGTTCCTTTAAACTCTTCATAAATCACGTCATCCATACGACTTCCAGTGTCAACTAAAGCAGTGGCAAGGATAGTTAAACTACCGCCTTCTTCAATATTTCTAGCCGCACCAAAAAATTTCTTTGGTTTATAAAATGCTGCAGGATCAATCCCTCCACTTAACGTTCGACCACTTGGTGGAATAACTAAGTTATAAGCTCTGGCTAAACGTGTGATACTATCCATTAAAATGACAACGTCACGCTTATCTTCTACCAAACGTAGAGCTCTTTCTAAAACAAGTTCGACAACTCGTGTATGATTTTCTGGCATCTGATCAAAAGTAGATGATACCACTTCACCATCAACACTTCGCTCAATATCTGTTACTTCCTCTGGTCGTTCATCAATTAGTAACACAATTAATTCCACATCCGGATAATTTTTCGAGATGCCATTAGCAATTTCTTTAATGACACTTGTTTTACCAGCTTTTGGCGGGGCAACAATCAATCCGCGTTGACCAAATCCAACTGGAGCAAACAAGTCAATCATTCGTGTAGAGAGAGCTGTCTTAGTCGTTTCTAAAATGAGCTGTTTATCCGGATAAAGTGCGGTTAACGCCGGAAAATGAGGACGTTGTTTGGCTTCTTCTGGATTTTTACCATTAACTGTTTCAACATGCATTAAGCCATAATAACGCTCGGATTCTTTTGGCGGTCTTGCTTTACCTGCTACTTTATCTCCATTACGTAATCCAAACCGTCTAATTTGAGAAGAAGAAATGTAAATATCTTCTTTACTTGGTGTATAGTTAATTGGACGCAAAAAACCATAACCATCGTTTGATACGATGTCCAAAACACCTTCAACCACGAAAAATCCTTGTTTTTCAGCTTGTGCACGGATGACTGCTAAAGATAGCTCTTTTTTATTCATTTGACTATAATACGGAATTTTAAAATCTTTTGCATAAGCATAAATTTCTTTTAGGGTTTTTTGTTCTAATTCACCCATCGTTAAATAATCGCGCATATTATCCCTCTTTATTTGTGCCTTCTTCCATACGGATGTCAGCACCTAAATTTGTTAGTTTATCGATAATGTTGTCATACCCTCTTAAAATATTGTCAACGTTCGAAATTTTAGTTGTCCCACTAGCCATCAATCCAGCTGTCACTAAGCAAGCTCCTGCTCTTAAATCACTGGCAGTCACCTCAGCCCCAATTAGCTCTAAATCTTCCTGGCCATTTAGTAAAATCATCTTACCTTCAATATTTGCATTAGCTCCCATACGAACTAGTTCTGGAATATGATTGATTCGTTGCTCATAGATGGTGTCTGTTACGATACTTTTACCATTAGCTTTTAAAAGAAGTGGCGTTATTGGTTGTTGTAAATCTGTCGCAAATCCAGGATATGGTACAGTAGTCACATTAATTGGTTTTAAATGTTTTACAGGATGAACCTCTATGCTATCCTCACGAATAGTCATCGGTACACCCATCTCGTCCAATTTAGAAATGAAACTTTCTAAGTGTTCATAGATAACATTTTGCACCACAACCCCATCACCACATGCAGCAGCTAACGCTAAATAAGTCCCAGCTTCGATACGGTCAGGGATAATTGAATGTCGACAGCCCTTTAATTCTTTTACGCCATCAATTCGGATTTCATTTGTTCCAGCTCCACGAATTTTTGCTCCCATATTATTTAATAAAGTGGCAACATCAATAATTTCTGGCTCTCTAGCGGCATTTTCAATGACCGTTCTACCATTAGCTTTTACAGCAGCTAACATCACATTAATCGTTGCGCCAATTGATACCATATCCATATAAATACGTGTACCTTCTAAGCCATCTGGCGATTTCAAATATGTTGCACCGTGTTCAGTTGTCACAACTGCTCCAAGAGACTCAAATCCTTTGATATGCAAGTCAATTGGGCGTGGTCCAAGATAACAACCACCTGGTAAACCGACAACTCCTTCACCAAATTTTCCTAGTAGTGCTCCCATAAAATAATAAGATGCTCGTAAACTATTGATTTTTCCACTTGGCATAGGAATAGATACCATATTTGTTGGATCAATTATCATGGTGTGATTTTCAAACGTTACCTTTACACCCATAAGTTCTAGTATTTCTTTTAATGAATGAACATCTTTAATATCTGGAACACCTTCTAAAATAACAGGAGAATCTGCTAAAATTGCCGCAGGTATTAATGCAACAGCGCTATTTTTTGCTCCACTAATTGTAACAGTTCCTTTTAATTTTTTACCGCCGTTTATAATTATTTTTTTCATTTGTTTATAATGACCTCACTTTAGTCTTGAAAAAAGCCGCTTAAAATAAGCAGCTAAGTTTATTTCAATATTCACATACATAGTTGTATTCTATCATACTCTATAAATGAAAAAAAGCGATTGGAAAATTTATTTATGGACAAAAAAAGAGCAACCGACATTTAGCCAGTCACTCTTTATCTATTTAGGTTAGATTATGCCTTACCGTTTGAACCAAACCATTCAATACGTTCTTTTACTAAATCAGTTACAGCTTTAGTACCTGGCGCTAATAATTTACGAGGGTCAAAACCTTTACCTTCTAAGTCTTTTCCTTCTTCGATATATTTACGTGTTGCAGCAGCAAATACTTCTTGACATTCAGTGTTAACGTTAATTTTTGATACGCCTAAAGAGATTGCTTTTTGGATTTGGTCTAATGGAATACCAGAACCACCGTGTAATACCATTGGTTTACCATCAATTACTTCAGCAATTTCAGCTAAACGATCAAAGCTTAATCCTGCCCAGTTTTCTGGATAAGCACCATGAATATTACCAATACCTGCAGCTAAGAAGTCAATTCCTGTTTCAGACATCGCTTTACATTCAGCTGGATCTGCTAATTCACCAGAACCAATAACGCCGTCTTCTTCTCCACCGATTGATCCAACTTCACACTCTACAGAAACACCTTTAGCATGAGCTTTAGCTACAACGTCTTTTGCTTTTTCTAAGTTTTCTTCAAATGGTAAGTGAGAACCATCAAACATTACAGATGTGTAACCAATTTCGATACATTTTAATGCATCTTCATATTCACCATGGTCTAAGTGTAATGCTACTGGAACTGTAATTCCCATTGAGTCAATTAAGTCTTTAACTAAATCGTAACATACTTGGTAGCCACCCATATATTTTGCAGCACCCATAGAAGTTTGAATCATTACTGGAGAATTAGATTCTTGTGCACCTTGTAAGATCGCTTTAGTCCATTCTAAGTTGTTTGTGTTGAATGCACCGACTGCGTATTTACCCTCTTTAGCTTTTTTTAACATTTCTGTTGCTGATACTAATGCCATAATTAAATTCCTCCTATTATGTTATCACTCTATTTGGTATAGGTGATACTTAACTAACACAATTATTTTAACACTGTTTGCTTTTTTTTGCTAGTCAAATCACAATCTTTGACGTTATTTTCAGAAAATTTTATTTTTGATTATTTTCTTAATATAAATTGAACCCTGTTTCTTTTGTATCAATATAAATATTTTTAAATTGGCTGTAAGCATCAAGAATTGCTTTATGCGTTTCTCGACCTATACCAGATTTTTTATACCCACCAAATGGTGCACCAGCAGGAATTTGATTATAAGTATTTACCCAAACGCGACCTGTCTCCATACTACGACTTACTTTGAGTGCTGTGTTGATATTTTTAGTCCAAACACCCCCACCTAAACCGTATTCAGAATCATTCGCCATTTTAATTACTTCATCAACTGTTTTAAATTTGATGACGACTGCTACAGGGCCAAAAATTTCTTCTTGAGCTACTTCCATATCATTTGTTACATTTGTTAAAAGTGTTGGTGCAACATAACAGCCCTTGCCTAAATCACCGTCGAGACGTTTTCCACCAGTTAAAATAGTTGCACCTTCTTTACGACCTACTTCTACGGCATCTAAAATTTTATTGACTTGTCCCTCATTTACTTGAGCACCCATTTGGACATTTTCATCAAGTGCATCCCCTACAACTACTGCTTCAAATTTTTCTTTTAATTCAGAGACAAACTTATCGTAAATACCTTCTTGTACAAAGATACGAGATCCAGCACAACATACTTGACCTTGGTTAAATAAAATACCAAGTTGTGCTCCCTCAACAGCTTTTTCAAAAGGCATGTCATCAAAGAAAATATTAGCAGATTTCCCACCTAATTCAAGCGTTGCTGGAATTAATTTATCAGCTGCTGCACGAGCCACTTTATAACCTACTTCTGTTGATCCAGTGAAAGCCAACTTATTAAAACCGTCGTGTTGCAACATATAATCGCCAGATTTTGAGCCCTTACCTGTAATTAAATTTAGCACACCATTTGGTAGCATTGGACCAATCAACTTAACTAACTCTAATAAACTTAAAGAAGTAGATGATGACGGATGAATAACAATTGTATTTCCTGCTGCTAAAGCTGGTGCTAATTTCCATGCAGCCATGAGAATTGGAAAATTCCATGGAATGATTTGTCCCACAACACCAATTGGTTCTCTTAAAATCAGCGTTAAAGTATCCTTATCTAAGGCTTGAGCAGAACCTTCCTCGCTACGAATTACTCCAGCAAAATATCTAAAATGATCAGCACTAAGTGGCACATCAACCGTTTTAGTTTCACGAATTGGCTTACCATTGTCTAGTGACTCAATATAAGCAAGGTGTTCCATATTTTCGTCAATTACATCTGCAATTTTCAATAAAAGATTACTTCTATCTACCAGTGACCAATCACGCCATGCTGGTAACGCTTTTTGAGCAGCTTCAACGGCCGCATCAACATCTGCATCGACAGCATCAATAAATGTTCCAATTTTTTCACCATTTACCGGAGAAAAACTATCAATCGTTTCACCTTTAGCTCCTTTTGTCCATTTCCCATCAACAAACAACTCATATTCTTTGTATATGCCATTAATAACCGCCATATCAATTCTCCTTTTGCTTTTTTTTATTTTGGTATAGTTATAATTGTATATGCTTTCATTTTAAAATTCAACCATTATGCTCAATAAAAAAGAGTAGATTTCTCTACTCAAAAGCGGTTTAATTTTTAGGTTCTACGTCATTCTCCAAATTTTTCTGTTCAATTTCTTTTCCCAAAAAGTATGAGATTGCCGTGCGAATAACAACAATTCCTCCAAGAATCACAATATCTTGAGTCGTTGGGTTTAATATTGTTTCTATTATATCTGAGGCAATCAAGACTTCTAAACTCAGTAAAATATATGATCCTAGATACAATTTTATTTGATTATTCCTTAAAGATATCTCTTCTCTAGTTCCACTACTAAATTCATTTTTAGTAAAATCTATCATTGCTTTAGCCACACCAACTAATAAAATAATAACTGAAAACGTATTAAGCACAAAAATTAGTTTATTTACAACATCATGGATCATTTCATTTTCTCCTTTTTCTATGGATAAGCAAAAAAGAGCATCATACGATACTCTTTTTATTATAATTCTTCGTTATCCTCATCATCGTCATCATATAAATCATCTTCTTCAACGATAGTTAAGTCTTCTTCTACACCTTCTGGCACATCATCATCAACATCATTATCAGCACCTATCTCAGATAAGTCTGTCGTATATTCTTTAATTTCTTTTGTTTCGTCTTCTTCATCCTCATACAACTCATCATCATCGTCATCATGATCTACTAAGTCTAAATCTTCTGGATCATCATCATTATAGTCAATTGCATCATCATCTGTTGCGATGAAAGCATTAACTTTTTTACGTTTCTTACGACGTGGTGTTTCTTCTTCATCTTCATCCACACCAGATACTTCCTCATCAATTGAGTCGATTGGGTACCAACTACGTAATCCCCAACGATTATCTCCTAAAGATATGAAGCTGCCATCGATATTTAAGTCTGTGTAAAATTGCGGCAAAATGTCACGAATTTCACTGTCTGCTTTTTCTAAGTAATTTTGAATTTCATTCACTAAATCACTAAAATCAATGATATCTCCACGTTGCTTTAAGATTGCATGTGCAACTTCAATCATTGATAATTCATTTTTATTTACGCCCTCAAAAGCTTTAATTTCCAACTGACACACGTCCTTTCACAGTCTACTCTTTATCATACAATAACTGATGTTTCTTTGCAATTTAAAATTTTATGAATTAATGTGACTCGCTATAATTTAGCACTAAATGATACGCTCCTAAATTTTCATCTCCAGCATATAAATCATAATCTATCATTAAACTGCCTGAGTACGGTTTGTCTTTCAAACTAATATGTAAATGATTAGTCATCGTTGATATGTGCATCATCCCATAAGGCGTTGCGTATGTGGTTTCTCGTCTTTCTTCGTATGAAAAATTTAGCTTCATCTTGACTTCACCTGAGCGAATCAAGGTAACCTCACCATTGGGATGAATTTTTATCGTGACAGGAACAGCTGTTTCGACTCCTTCTAATAGTTCTTCATAACGCAAATAAATGATGTCATTAATGACGACCATATGACCTGTGACTTCAACGATAAATTCTTTCAATTCATTTTCTTGTGTTACTTCTGTTTTTACTAAAATATTAACTGGTGTTTTTTCTCTTTGAGACAATCATTTCACCTCTTTATCTTTTTATTTATTTTGTCCTTTTTTAAATAGTTTGTCAAACCATTGTCATTTTTCTTAAATCCTTTTCGTTTCTTGAGAGAATCGGTATAATGAAGACAACAGAAAAAGGAGTTGTATATATGTCGTCAAAATCATCTGTTGTTTTATTTGAACAACTGAACTTAACAAATGAAGAAAAATACCATCCATTTATTTTAACCGATATACTGGCAGACTACGCGGGAGAACTTCAAATACCTATTGTTCATTTTTGGACAATGAGCGACCAATTAATATTAGGGATGCAAGATACTCGTGTTACACATCTAGATGACGCTATTCGCTCTGTCGAAAAAAATCATTACCACCCAGTTGTACGAAATTCTGGTGGATTAGCTGTGGTAGCTGATAAAGGTATTTTAAATTTTTCAATGATTTTACCACAAGAATTTACAAATCAAACAAGCATTAATAGTGGCTATGAAATCATGAAATCTATTTTATCATCTGCTCTTTCTGACTTTAATGTCTCCGTAGACTCGTTTGAGGTCGTTGACTCCTATTGTCCTGGGGAATTTGATTTAAGCATTAATCAGAAAAAATTTGCTGGGATTGCTCAACGACGCATAAAAAAAGGGCTAGGAATTATGATTTATATCAGCGTCAATGGTAACCAAGAAAAACGTGGTGAACTAGTAAAAGAATTTTATGAGGCTGGATTAAAAACAGACTTTGGCAAAGGACCCTTCCCACCAGTCAATCCTGATTCTATGAAAAATCTATCCGACTTATTAAATCATGACCTGAGCGTAGAAACAATGCAAACTCTTATTTTAAAAGCGGTGAGTGAATCATTTACACTTAACCAAGACGAACAAAACGCATTTGATGCTTTTATAAACTCGAAAGAAACAAAAGAAGCCTATCAAAAGGGGTTTCTGCGAATGGAACAACGAAACGAAGGCATTAATGCTATTTTAAAGGAGATTAAATAATTGATTGAAAAAGTATTTAGAGACCCTATCCACCACGATATCAAAGTGGAACATCCAATTATATTAGAATTGATTAACGCAAAAGAATTCCAACGTTTGAGACGAATTAAACAACTTGGGACAACATCACTCACGTTTCATACAGCTGAACATTCAAGATTTGGCCATTCACTTGGTGTGTATGAAATCACACGACGCATTTGCAATTATTTTAAGAGAAACTATAGTATCGATGAATTTGGTGAAGATGGTTGGGACGACTCTGAGCGACTCATTGCCTTATGTGCTGCTCTACTGCACGACGTTGGACATGGGCCATATTCTCATACATTTGAAGCTATTTTTAAAACCAACCATGAACAATTTACAGTCGACATCATCACGTCAAATCATACCGAAATAAATCATATTTTGCGCCAAGTATCAGAAGACTTTCCACAAAAAGTAGCGAGCGTGATCGCAAAAACTTATCCTAATAAGCAAGTCGTTCAATTGATTTCAAGTCAAATTGACGCTGATCGCATGGACTATTTACTACGAGACGCTTATTTTACCGGAACAGAGTATGGAACCTTTGATTTAACACGTATTTTACGCGTCATTAGACCGCATAAAAGTGGGCTTGTTTTTAAAGTAAGTGGCATGCATGCTGTGGAGGATTACATCGTGAGTCGTTATCAAATGTACATGCAAATATATTTTCATCCGGTATCTCGTGGTATGGAAATGGTCTTGGATAGATTATTGCAACGAGCACAAGATTTATACACAAAAAATAAAAATTATTTTGCAAAATCCTCTCCTCTACTTGTTCCATTCTTATCTCATCAGTTTACATTAGAAGATTATTTGGCTTTAGATGATGGGGTACTAACTACGGCATTTCATATGTGGAGTCAATCAGATGATGCCATCCTAACTGATTTATCAAAACGCTTTTTAAACCGTGTGCCATTTAAGTCAGCGACGTTTTCAACGGATACATTTACGATGATTCCTGATTTACAAGAACTCGTTGAAAAAGTTGGCTTTGACGAAACCTACTATACTGCGATTAACTCTAGTTTTGATTTACCTTATGATTTTTATAAACCTGAAAAATCAGAAAATAAGACACAAATTGAGTTGATTTACCCAGATGGAGAATTGATTGAATTAGCGAGTGCGAGTGAGTTAGTTCACGCAATCGCTGGAGAAACAAAAGGCGATCAACGTTTTTATTTCCCTAATGAAATGCTTGCATCAGGGACGTTAGACAACTATACTTTATTTGAAGACTCCATTAATACGTTTAATCAATCAATAAAAAATGGAGAAATAATTAAAAAGGACGTGTCATATTTTGGGAATTAAAATGGTAACAATCGATATCGATGGAACACTAGTCGATTCTGAAAGAAAACTTACACCAGCAGTAAAAGAAACAATAAAAAAAGCATCTGATCAAGGGATAGATATTGTACTAACAACTGGTCGACCATCTATTGGTGTCATCGATTTAGTCAAAGAACTTGGCCTTGAAAATGATCATAGCTTTATCATCACTTATAATGGTGGCATGATTCAAAACGCTGGTACAAAAGAAGTAATTTTGAGACACTCATTGTCTTTAGAGGATTATCAAGATGTCGAATTATTATCTAGAAAATTAGGCGTGCATTTTCACGTTCAAGATGCTGATACAATGTACACAGCCAATTCAGACATCAGTCCTTATACCATTAATGAAGCTACTATCACAGGTATTCCATTACAATATAAACCTGTTAATGAAATGACTAAAGACATCAAACTTGTCAAAGCAATGATGATTGATCATGAAGACATTTTGGATGCAGCAATTAAAAAAATCCCACAAGAATTTTATGATAGATTCTCCATTGTTAAAAGTGCGCCTTACTACTTAGAAATACTTGATCCTAAAGCAACTAAAGGCGAATCAGTAAAAGAATTAGCAGAACACTTAAACATCAAACAAGATGAAGTTATGGCAATCGGAGATAACGAAAATGACCTATCCATGATTGAATATGCTGGAATTGGCGTTGCCATGGGTAATGCTTTAGATAGTGTTAAAAAAATTGCTGATAAAATCACAAAAACTAACGACGAAGATGGCGTTGCTTATGCCATTAACGAATGGGTATTAAAATAAGAAAAAGAAAACCAGTCACTATTAAAGGAACTGACCCCAAAAGATGAGACAAATATAAAAACGCCCCTGTTGAATTCATGTAAAATGAATTTAACGGAGGTGTATTTTTTATGGTTAAAAGGATTGCTTATCCAGTAGAAGTAAAAGAAGAAGCTATAAAAATGAAACTTGAAGGTAAAACAACATCAGAAATTATGAATAAACTCAACATTCGGAATAAAACTCAGGTGAAAACATGGTGGAAATGGTATAGAAATGGAGAATCTTATCGATTCTCTCAAGGTGTGGGAAAACAATATACTTATGGAAAAGGTAATGAACACTTTTCACCTTTAGAAGTTCTAGAAAGAGAAAACAAGTACTTGAAACAGGAAATTGATGTTTTAAAAAAATACAAGGAGTTGGAAAGGATGTGGAAAAAGAAGTATTCATAAATTTAGTTGATTCTTATAAAGGAAAACTATCTATAACATGGTTATGTCACTATTTTGGGATAGCTAGAAGTACTTACTATCGTTGGTCTAAGAAAGAATATGTTGCCGATAATCGAATTAAAATGATTGAGCAGCTGTGTAAAGAAAACAAGTTCACTTATGGTTATCGAAAAATCACTTTTTTACTTCGTAAAAAGATAAAAGTGAATCATAAAGTTGTTCAGCGTATTATGCAAAAATATGGATGGAGTTGTCAGGTGAAAATAAAGAAAGAAAAACGTCCTGGTTCTATTTATTTTAAAACTACTAAGAGAGTGTAATATAAACTGTGTAAGTAACCTACCATCCTAGGTAGTGGGTTGCTTCGCGGTTTTTCTTTTTTTACAATAGATTAAAGGAGTGAGAAGCTGTGGCTAAAAAGAAAAGAGACCAAAAATCAGCGAAGTTAGCTCAATCAATTATTGACATCTATCAACCAGAATCGGTTGAAGATATGCAAGAAGCTTTAAAAGATGTTTTTGGACCGATGTTTGAAGCTATGCTACGTGGAGAATTAGATAATCATTTAGGTTATGAGAATCAGTCAAGACAAGAAAAAGAAACTCAAAACAGACGGAATGGATATGGAAATAAAAAGTTAAAAACAAGTTTCGGTGAATTAGACATTCAGGTTCCAAGAGATAGAGATGCTTCTTTTGAACCAGAAATTATTCCTAAAAGAAGCAAAGACGTTTCAAGTATTGAAAGTAAAGTTCTTTCTATGTATGCCAAAGGCATGAGTCAACGAGATATTGCCTCGACAATTGAAGATATTTATGGCTTTACTATTTCTCATGACATGGTGTCGGATATCACAGATCAAATATTATCAGAACTTGAGGAATGGCAAATCAGACCTCTGGCCAAATGCTATGCCTTCTTGTTTGTTGATTGTATGTATGTCACTCTAAGAGAAAATTATGAAGTGAAAGAATGTGCAGTGTATACAATTCTTGGCTATGATTTAAAAGGAAATAAAGAAATTTTAGGCCTTTGGTTAAATCAAACAGAATCAAAAAACAGATGGATGCAGATTTTTGATGAGATTAAAGAGCGTGGAGTTGAAGATATTCTATTTATTTCAATGGACGGCGTATCAGGACTTGAAAATGGTGCTAAAGCTATTTTCCCAGGCGTTGTGGTTCAACGTTGTTTAGTTCATTTAGTTAGAAATGCCCTTCGCTATGTACCAAGTAAGAGTTATAAAGAAGTTTGTAAGGATATGAAGTCTTTTTACAGCGCTTCTTCTTTAAAGGCTGCTCAAACAGCTTTTGATACCTTTCAAACAAAGTGGGCTATTTATCCAGGAGCTGTTGATGTTTGGAAAAGAAATTTTCAACATGTTGAACAACTATTTGATTATGGATCAGCTATTCGAAAAATAATGTACACAACAAATGCTGTAGAGAGTGTTCATTCAAGTTTCCGTAAGGTAACTAAAAAAGGCGCTTTCCCTAATGAGAATGCCCTTCTTAAGCTGCTATATCTTCGAGTAAAAGAACTTCAAAGTAAATGGGAAGGTGGACACGTTCACAATTGGGCTATGGTGCTTAATCAATTAACTGTTAATGATTCTTTTTCAAAACGAGTTGAAAAATATAATCGGTACTAATCAAAATAGGTTGGATATATATAATTTGACAACGAGTCTCTCGTCCTGTGAATTTTTATCGGGACAAGAGCTTTATTAAAAATGCCCTCTTATCCTCGAAGATTATCACAGGACGACTCATTGTCAAATTGTCGTTCTATTATTATTTAAAATTACTTACACACTTAACTTGACAAACCCACTACTAATGTAATTGATAGAGACTTTAGTTCAAGTAAGCCACTAGAAAAACTAACAACAGACATCACTTATCTTGATTATGGTCCTAAAAGACTCTATCTTTCTAGCATTATGGATTTGTTTAATGGAGAAATACTTTCTTATACAATAAGTGAAAAACAGGACATATCTTGTGTTTTAGACACACTAAATAAATTACCTAAACTTCCAGATAAATGTATACTTCATTCGGATCAAGGTTCTGTGTATACTTCATATGCTTATTATCACGCAACAAAAGAAAAGAGCATTACCAGAAGTATGTCCCGAAAAGGGACTCCTGCAGATAATGCTCCAATAGAATCGTTTCATTCCATCCTAAAGTCTGAAACGTTCTCATTACACCCAGAGCTTGGAAGCTCTACAATTAGTGTAATTGAAACTGTACAAAATTTCATCAACTATTATAATAAAGAAAGAATTCAACAAAAATACGACTACTTATCTCCAGTTGACTATCGGAAAAAAGTAATCGCATAGGTGTTTTTATTACTGTCTCATTTTAGGGGTTCAGTCCCTAAACTAGTAACTGGTTTTTTTCATTATTTATTTTCTTCGCCATACCAATCATAATGGAACACGCCATCACGGTCTTTACGTTCATATGTATGTGCACCAAAGTAATCTCTTTGTGCTTGGATAATGTTAGCTGGTAAATCTTTTGTACGATAAGAATCATAATAAGAAATAGCTGATGAAAAAGTTGGTACAGGGACACCAGTTTCTACAGCTAACGCTACGACGTCACGCACAGACTGTTGGTATTTTGTAGTAATATCTAAGAAATAATCATCTAAAATTAAATTTTTGATTTCTGGATTGCGTTCATAAGCATCAGTAATTTTTTGTAAGAATTGCGCACGAATGATACATCCTGCTCTAAATATTTTAGCAATATTACCATAGTTTAAGTCCCAACCATATTCTTCACTTGCCATACGCATTTGTGCAAAACCTTGCGCATAACTCATGATTTTGCTGAAGTATAGCGCTTGACGAATTTTTTCTACAAATTCTTTTTTATCACCAGTAAATCCTTTCACTGGAGGTGCTGGGATAATCTCACTTGCGGCTACACGTTCTGTTTTTAAAGCAGAAATATAACGGGCAAATACAGACTCAGTAATAAGTGGTAGTGGTGTACCTAAATCAAGAGCATTTTGACTTGTCCATTTTCCTGTTCCTTTATTCCCAGCTGCATCTAAAATAACATCAACGATTGGCTTACCTGTACCTAAATCATCTTTACGCGTTAAAATATCTGACGTAATTTCAATTAAGTAACTATCAAGTTCCCCGGCATTCCACTCTTTAAAGATATCTGCCACTTCTTCTACAGATAATCCTAGCACGCGAGTTAAAATATCATATGACTCAGCGATTAACTGCATATCTCCGTATTCAATACCATTGTGTACCATTTTTACATAATGACCAGCACCATTTGGGCCAATATAAGTCACACATGGTTCTCCGTCTTCGGCTTTCGCTGCAATTTGTTCAAAGATTGGTGCAACTAATTCATATGCCTCTTTTTGTCCACCAGGCATCATAGAAGGGCCTTTTAATGCTCCCTCTTCACCACCAGAAACTCCTGTACCAATAAAGTTAATACCAGAAGTTGCAAGAGCTTCATTACGACGGATAGTATCTTTAAAATAAGTATTCCCTCCGTCAATTAAAACGTCTCCTTCATCTAAGTATGGAAGCAAACTTTCTATCGTTAAATCAGTTGCTTTCCCTGCTTTAACCATTAATAAAATTCGACGTGGTGTTTCTAAAGAATTAACAAATTCTTCTATCGAATAAGTTGCTACTAAATGTTTGTCAGGATGTTCCTTAATCACTTCTTCTGTTTTTGATGAAGTACGATTAAAAATAGAAACAGTGTACCCTCTGCTTTCAATGTTTAGTGCTAAATTTTTTCCCATGACGGCCATACCGACAACACCAATTTGTTGTTTAGACATACATCTTCCTCCAATTCTTTTTTCAAAAAAGCAATGTTTTGTTAGCTTTATGACATCTTGCTAATAATTATAGCCTATTTTACCTAAAATATAAATAGACTTGATTTTATTCGTTAAACATCACACCTTGATAATAAAAATACCGAAAAAATAATTAAAAACATGCTGATAATTTCAATCGGTTTCAATACCAATCCTAAAAATAAGACAGAAAATAATGCTGAACTTAATGGCTCAAAGGATGTCAGTAAACTTGAAAACTGCGGTGGAATATACTCAGTACTCTTTAATAAACAAATATATGAAAAAACAGTCCCTATAATAGCTATCACCAAAATACCTAGTAGAACACCTGGTGTCATAGTAGGAACATCTCGCCAAACGGGGTGATAAATTTGAAACGCCAAACCGCCAATTAACATTCCCCATCCGATAATTAAGGTTGTCCCATATTTTTCCATTAATTTTCTTGGTTGAATAATATAAAATGCACCCAAAAATGCTGACAACAACCCCCAAAACAACCCCATAGGTGATATCGCCAATTCATTAATATTTCCTTTGGTGACAAGTAAAAAGGTACCTACCAACGAAATACCTATACTGACTAAACTTAATTTATTTGGTAATTCTCGTTTTTCTATAATAAAAAAAATAACTAACAATATCGGTGATAAATATTGTAAAATGGTAGCCGTTGATGCATTGCTTACCTGTATAGCCTTAAAAAAAGAATACTGCAATCCAAGAACACCTAACACACTAAAAATAATCAACTGAATCAATTCTTGTTTATCTTTTAAGGGTGAGAGGCTATCTTTATTTCCTTTTCCAATTTGATACAGTAAAATCAAACAACCAGCAACCATCATTTTTATGCCCACTAACCAACTTGCAGAAATATGTTTTGAAGACATTAAATATTCGGCTACAACGCCTGAAGCCCCCCAAAACACACCTCCCATAATAGCCAGTATCATACCCTTTAACTTACTACTTCCTTTTTTCATGACATACCCTCTCCCATCGCCTTATTTTACAGTGAAAGGGTTTAAAAAAACAATAAAAGAGGCTAACCCAAAAGTCTCTAGAATAAACTAAAAGGAAGAAAATCTTTTTTCGATTTTCTTCCTTTTTTGACGTAAAAAATAGCACTATCCTATATAATTAAAGTGACGAAACCAAATTAAAAGGAGTGCTATTTATGTATAAGAATTATAACACGAAACAGGTTACTTTATCACTGAATTTAGATATTTATTTAGAAGAAAATGATATCGCTTTTGCGATTGATGAATTAGTAGAAAGTATCCCTGTGGATGTGTTCTCAGTTTTTGAGCATCGAATGGGAAGTTCGTCTTATCATCCAAAAATGATGTTGAAGCTTATTCTGTGTGGCTACACTCAATCTATTTTTTCAGGAAGAAAGATAGAAGCTATGTCTAAAGATAGCATTCGTGCCATGTGGTTAACGCAATCACAGACACCTAACTTCAGAACAATTAATCGATTCAGAGTGAACCCACTGGTTCAACCGATACTTCAAGAATGTTTTATTCAATTTAGAAATCAGCTTGTTTCTCAACAATTAATTGATGAAGAAGCTATTTTTATTGATGGAACAAAGTTAGAAGCCAACGCAAATAAATATACCTTCGTTTGGAAAAAGAGCACACAACGTTATGAAGAATCTTTGAGAGAGAAGTCAAAGTCCTATTATCAACAACTTGTGGAAGAGCAAATTATTCCATCTATTTGTTCAGAAGATGATGAGTTAAACACAGAAAATTTAAAACAAATCATTGATGAGTTGGAAATGAAAGTAAGTGATTTAAGTACTAAAATTGAAAATACTTCAGATGTTCAAGAGAGAAAAGAACTTCGTTCTGAGCGTAAAGAGCCTAAAAAAGCATTGAAAGCTTTTTCTAACTTTATCTATAGAAAGAAAAAATATAAAGAACAACATGATATTTATAACGGTAGAAATAGCTACTCTAAAACAGATCATGATGCCACTTTTATGAGAATGAAAGATGACCACATGATGAATGGTCAGTTAAAACCTGGATATAACGTTCAAATTGCAACCAATCATCAATACGTTTTAGCATATGAAACATTTTCAAATCCAACGGATTTTAAAACAATGATTCCTTTCTTAGATACTATCAAGAAATCTTATTTTGACTTACCTAAATACATTGTGGCTGACGCAGGTTATGGTAGTGAAGAAAACTATCAAGCAATTTTAGATGATTTTGAAAGAACTCCATTAATTACTTATACAATGTATCAGAAAGAACACACTAAAAAATACAAACAAAATCCATTTATTCCAGATAACTGGATTTATAATGAATTGGCAGATACTTATATTTGCCCGAATAATAGAGAAGTCAAATTTAGAAATTACTCTACTCGAGTGGATAAATCTGGATTCAAAAGACAACTTAAAATGTATGAATGTGAGTCTTGTTTAAATTGCCCAGTTAGAGCATTATGTACTCGTGCGAAGAGTAGTAAAAATCGAGTGATTCAAAAAAATGGGAATTGGGAATATTTTAAGGCTCATGTAAGAGAGCTTTTGAAAGAGGATGTCACAGGAGAAATATACCGTCAAAGAAAAATAGATGTTGAACCAGCCTTTGGAAATCTGAAGGCTAATTTGGCATTCAATCGATTCTCTGTAAGAGGAAAAGATAAGACTTCACAGGAGCTGGGATTTGTGTTAATGGCACTAAATTTAAGAGAACTGAGAAAAAATAGGAAGAATATTAGTAAGAGATCACGAAAAAACAAGCATTCTGAAATGAGAGGTTTCATTTTGGAATGCTTGTTTTCTGTAAAGAGACTTTTGGGTCAGCCTCTTCCATCGTTTATTTTATAGTTAATTTTAAATGATCTAAATTTGTATACATAACAGACAAATAATCTTCTCCATCATCCATTTGCTTTTGAGTTAAACTTTCTAATGGATTTAACTCTGAAAGTGTCGCTCCGGTAGCACTAGTGATTGTTTCAGCGACTTTTGATGAGGCACTACTTTCAGTATAAATAATCTTGATATTATCTTTTTTCACCAAGTCTTCAATATGTTTTAAGTCTTTAGGCGTTGGCTCTTGATCTGGTGAAATACCAGAAATAGCAACCTGTTTTAACCCATATTGCTTCGCTAAATAAGAGAAGGCAGTGTGTTGTGTAACAAATGTTTTTTGGGAAGCATCTTTTGTCGCATCAACATAAGCTTGATTTAACTCATCTAGTTTTTTAATAAAATCAGCTGATTGTTTTTCATAACTATCTTTATTAGGCGTGTCTACTTCAACTAAACCTTTTGTGATGGTTTCCACTTCTTTTTTTGCTAATACTGGATCTAACCACACGTGTGGGTCTAGTTGATGATTGTGTGAATCTTCTGTTTCATGTTCATCTTCTTCAGAGGCCTCCATTAAATCAATCCCTTGACTTGCTTCAATCACTTTCACTTTTTTGGTATCAATTGATGCCAAAACATCTCTTACCCACGTTTCCATTTCATTTGAATTATAAATAAAAACATCAGCATTTTGAATTTTTGCCAAGTCTTTTGCACTTGGTTCATAATCATGTGGCTCAACACCGGCTTCCGTCAATACAGTCACATCAGCTTTATTTCCTGTTACTTTTTTTGCAAAATCATACATTGGATAAAAAGACGTGACAATATGTAATTTATCGTCATCTTTTTTCTGTTGTGTGGTTTGTTTACCACAAGCAACAAGTAATCCAACTAAAGATAATCCTAAGATTATTTTTGCCATACGCTTCATAAATACAGTCCCTACTTTCTGTTAAATCGTAAACATTACTATCTAATAACACATCATACGTGCTTTGCACAATTTTTTCAAGTAAAAACAAAAAAAGTAAAACAGCAGAACGGTTTTACTTTTTTTATTCACTTTATTTTTTCTTTTTCTTATGATTTTGAGAAAAAGCATCTTTGACTTTATCAAAAAAACCTTCTTCTTGCTCCACTGCAGCTTTTTCACCATTTAACTCTGCAAATTGACGCAATAGTTTCTTTTGGTCTTCTGTTAATTTAGTTGGTGTATCAACCGTCACAGTAACTTGTTGGTCACCATTTCCGTTACCACGAAGTTTTGGCGCACCTTTACCTTTTAATCTAAAGGTTGTTCCTGTTTGAGTGCCTGCTGGAATTTTTAATTTGACGCGACCATGGACAGTAGGTACTTCAATCTCATCACCTAATGTTGCTTGAACAAATGTAATATGATGATCATAATAAATTTCAGAACCATCTCTTTCAAAAATCGGGCTATCTTCTACACTAAAGACAACATATAAATCACCATAAGGTCCACCATTATATCCTGCTTCACCTTGTCCAGAAAGACGCATTTGTTGACCATCTTCAACTCCTGCTGGAACAGTGACTTTAACAGAATGTGATTTAATCATGCGACCAGCACCATGACATGTTTCACATTTTTCTTTGATGATTTTTCCAGTTCCTTGACACTCATCACATGGTTGTTGGCTCATCATACGACCAAGCGGTGTTTGTCTTTCAACATTGATCACACCTGAACCATGACATTTTGGACAGTTCTCTGGATGTGTTCCTGGTTTAGCCCCACTACCGTGACAAGTTGCACACTCATCCTCTCGGTTATAACGAATGTTTTTTTCAAGTCCAAAAACAGCTTCATTAAACGTTAAATCTAATGTGTACTGTAAATCAGAACCCTGTCTTGGCGCATTAGGATTACTTGAACGTCCTCCACCGCCAAAGAATGATTCGAAAATATCTTCAAACCCACCAAAACTACCACCAAAATCTTGGAAGTCTCCACCACCAAAACCACCAGCACCAAAGTTAGGATCAGTACTTGCATGGCCATATTGGTCATAAGCTGCACGTTTTTGTGCGTCACTTAATACCTCAAATGCTTCAGAGACTTCTTTAAATTTTTCTTCAGCATCGGCTTCTTTATTTATGTCTGGATGATATTTTTTGGATAGTTTACGATAGGCTTTTTTTATTTCATCATCTGTTGCTGTTTTAGATACTCCTAAAACCTCATAATAATCTCTTTTGGCCATATATAACTAACCCTCCATTTTTTCTAAAACCTCTAAATTCGTTTAAATCATACCACAATTTAGTCAAATTTAGAATGTTTTCTCGTAATAATCAAGAGAAAAAGCCAAAAGCACAATGCTTTGGCTTTTTTCTTAACTCACATTATTTTTCGTCGTCGTTGATTTCTTCAAAGTCTGCATCAACCACATCATCCGCGCCACTTTGTGCTGCTTCTGGATTTTCTTGTGCTTGTTGTGCTGCTGCTTGTTCATATAATTTAACAGTCAAAGCTTGGACGATTTCATTTAATCCATCACGTTTAGCTTTCATGTCTTCAATATTATTAGCTTCTACAGCTGCTTTTAATTCATCACGAGCATCTTCTGCTTTTTTCACTTCATCAGCATCAACTTTACCTTCTAATTCGCCTAAAGTTTTATCAACTGAGAATAATAAAGCATCGATATCATTACGTAAATCAACTTCTTCTTTACGTTCTTTATCAGCTTCAGCGTTTGCTTCGGCATCTTTCACCATACGTTCAATTTCTTCATCTGTTAAACCTGAAGAAGATTTAATTGTAATAGTTTGTTCTTTTTGAGTGCCTAAATCTTTCGCACTTACGTTAACAATACCGTTTTTATCGATATCAAATGATACTTCGATTTGTGGCACACCACGTGGAGCTGCAGGAATATCTGTCAATTGGAATCTTCCTAATGTTTTGTTGTCAGCTGCCATTGGACGTTCACCTTGTAATACATGGATATCAACGGCTGGTTGGTTGTCTGCTGCTGTTGAGAAGACTTGTGATTTACTTGTTGGGATTGTTGTGTTACGGTCAATTAATTTAGTAAACACGCCACCCATTGTTTCAATACCTAATGATAATGGTGTTACGTCTAATAATACAACGTCTTTCACATCACCTGTGATTACCCCACCTTGAATAGCAGCACCCATCGCTACTACTTCATCAGGGTTAACAGATTTGTTAGGCTCTTTTTGAGTTTCTTTTCTTACTGCTTCAACTACTGCTGGAATACGAGTAGATCCACCAACTAAGATAACTTCATCGATTTCTGAAGTTGAAATACCAGCATCTTTGATTGCTTGGCGAACTGGAATTTTAGTTCTTTCTACTAAGTCAGATGTTAATTCATCAAATTTCGCGCGAGTTAAGTTTAACTCTAAATGAAGTGGTCCAGCTTCTCCAGCTGTAATAAATGGTAAGCTGATTTGAGTGCTTGTTACACCTGATAAATCTTTCTTAGCTTTTTCAGCAGCATCTTTCAAACGTTGAACTGCCATTTTATCTTTAGATAAGTCAATGCCATTTTCTTTTTTGAATTCTTCTACTAAGTAGTCAATGATTTTTTCGTCAAAGTCATCCCCACCTAAGTTGTTGTCACCTGCAGTTGATAATACATCAAATACGCCATCACCTAGTTCAAGGATAGATACGTCAAATGTACCACCACCTAAGTCAAACACTAATACTTTTTCGTCACGGTCAGTTTTATCTAAACCATAAGCTAAAGCTGCTGCAGTTGGTTCGTTAACAATACGTTCTACTTCTAAACCAGCGATTTTACCAGCATCTTTAGTTGCTTGACGTTGTGCATCGTTAAAGTAAGCAGGAACTGTAATAACTGCTTTATCCACTTTTTCTCCTAAATAATCTTCAGCAAACCCTTTGATGTATTGTAAAATCATCGCTGAAACTTCTTGTGGAGTATATGTTTTTCCTTCAACTTCTACTTTATATCCAGGTTCACCCATATGACGTTTAATAGAAGAAATTGTATTTGGGTTTGTTACTGCTTGACGCTTAGCAACTTCACCTACTTGGATTTCTCCATTTTTAAATGATACAACAGATGGTGTTGTACGGTTACCTTCTGGGTTAGTAATAATTTTTGCTTCTCCACCTTCTAATACAGCTACTGCAGAGTTTGTTGTTCCTAAGTCAATACCAATTATTTTACTCATATTAAAGATCTCCTTTGTCTAATTAATTTATTTTTAAAAGTTAAATGTATATTATTGTGTCACAACCACCATTGCAGGTCGTAAAATACGTTCATGTAAAACATAACCTTTTTGCAACACTTGAACAATCACATCAGAATCTTGTCCATCTTCAGCTGGAACAGTTTGAACTGCTTGATGTAAATTAGGATCAAACGGTTCTCCTTCAGCTTTAATCTCTTCGATTCCTGACTCTTTAAAAGCATGTAACATACTTTCTCGAACCATCTCGATTCCTTTTTTCATTGCTTCACCATGCTCATCACTCACTTCAATCGCTAACGCACGATCTAAGTTATCTAGGGCTGGTAGTAATTCTTTTGCTAGTTCTTGCGCTCGATATCTAGATGCCTCTTCGCGTTCTTTTTTATGTCGATTTCGCATATTAGCAATCTCAGCTTGAGCTCTTAAGAACTGATCTTCCATCTTATCCAAATCTTCTTGAAGTTTTTCTTCGATAGATTCTTCAGAGTCTGTTTCTTCTATTATTTCTTCTGTTTCAACAGCATCATTATTTTCTACCGTTGCTTCGTTGTCTTTTTTTTCTTCCTCAACTACGTTATCAACTGATTCATCTTTTTTCACTTATGTCAGTCTCCTTTCACTCTCCACTATTTTCCAAATGTCGATAATATGTTTCTAGATGTCTAGAAAGCTCATCCGTCAAAACATCCATTACTCCTAACAGTTTCGAATAGGACATGTTAGCAGGTCCTAAAACAGCTACTAAACCTTTACCTCGTTGAAAAACATCGTATGACCCTGTAACTAAACTCATGTTTTGTAACAAGTCATTGTTTAGTTCCTCTCCAATCTTAATATCAATTTTCCCCGTTGTATCAGAGATAAGTAACTCCGTTAATTTGTCTGTATCACTGATAAGAGAATAAACTGATTGAAACTCGTTTGGGTTTGTTATAGCTTCAGAACTAAGTAGGTTCATTCCGCCACCAACATAGATTTGTTCATCAAATGCTTGATTAAACACATCTTCAAACAAGAACAAGATGTTACTTGAATTACTAAAGTAACGTTGGAGTACCAAAGGAATCTCTGTTCGAAGTTTGTGGTAAACTGTCAAAAGTGTCTCTCCCAACAATCGATCATTGATTATTCGAATCATTTTTTCGATATCTTCAGTTGATACTGAGTGTGGAATTGAAAACACTTGACTCTCAACATATCCTTCATCAATCACAATAATCGCCATCAACTGCCTAGCATTTAATGGTACAATTTGAAACCCTGTCAGTCGTCTTTCTTTTACTTCAGGTCCTAGTGAAAAAGCAGTATAGCTAGTCAACTCTGATAAAATATTAGCCGACCACTCAATAATCTCATTTGTAGCATTAAATTTTCGATTAAATAATCGTCTGATATGTTGAACATCAGTAGAACTTATCGTACTTGCGTCCATCAAATGATCGACATAATAACGATACCCTTGCATTGAGGGGATTCTACCAGAAGACGTGTGCATTTTTTGAATAAGACCAAAATCTTCCAATTTCGATAACTCATTTCGAATCGTTGCTGAACTAACAGTAATCCCATTATTCATCAAGGTCTTCGATCCTACAGGTTGTCCTGTTTCAGTATAGAGTTGAACTAACAATTGCAAGATGTGTTCTTGTCTACTACTCAACATGCGAATCACCTTCCTTATTAGCACTCATTTCTATTAAGTGCTAACTACATTATCAAATATATCAAGGATTATTTTTTTTGTCAACTAAAAGCACCTCTTTTTTAGCACTCTTTTCAATCGAGTGCTAATTTTTATTTAATAACGATAAAATACTTGATGTATAAAGGATTTGTCTTCATTATCCTACAAAAATAAGAAGATTATCACAAACAATTGTCACTTTATTTTGTCAAAAAAAAGAGAATAACAAAAAAACAGCCTAATTTTTTCACTTTAGACTGTTTTAATCTTATTTTTCTAGTAAAAACTTCTCAAAAACATCATTTCCTAAAATTAACCCTTTATCTGTTAACGACATAAATGAGTCTTTCACTTGTAACATCCCATCATCCATTAACTGTGTAGCAATCTCACCATAAACCGTTTCAAACGTCTGATTAAATTTCTCCTCAAAACGTTCCAAAGACACGCCTTGTTTTTTACGAAGCCCTAAAAACATCTCTTCTTCCATTTGATGTTTGATGGTTAGATTTTCCGTTGTTATAGTTGGTAGCTTATCTTCTCTTAATGGTTCTAGGTAATGTTGGATAGGCCCGTGATTTTTATAGCGAATATTCCCTAAATAACCACTGGCTCCTGCGCCTAGACCATAGTAGTGTTCATTATTCCAATAAACCAAGTTGTGACGACTTTCTTTTCCAGGCTCACAAAAATTACTCACTTCATAATGGTGCTTTCCTGCTAACGTCATCCGCTCAATTGCACGCTCAAACATATCTCCTTCGACATCAATGCCAGGCAGATGAAGTCGGCCTTGTCTTGCCCAATTATAAAACATCGTCTTATTTTCTAAGATAAGAGAATACATTGAATAGTGAGGTAAGTCTAATCCCAATGCTTTATCTAATGTGTCTTCAAAACTTTCCATCGTTTGGTTTGGCAAGGCATAAATTAAATCAATACTCACATTAGAAAAATCCGCTTTTTCTAATAAATTCATCGTATCAAAAACGTCTTGAGCAGAATGTTTTCGTCCAATTTTTTTTAGTAACCTGTCATCAAAGGTTTGAACTCCCATTGATAACCGGTTCACCCCATGCGTTTGGAGTACTTTAATCTTATCAAGTGTCAAATCACCAGGATTGGCCTCAACGGTAAACTCATCATTTGGGTCAAAGGGGAGTAAATCTTTTATCCCACTCAACAATCTATCTAGTTGTTTGGCTGATAAAGAAGTCGGGGTCCCACCACCTATGTAGATGGTCTCTGTTTTATCAGATGGGTAAGTTTGCTGGGTGAGTTTAATCTCTTTTAGTAACGCTTCAATGTATTCATCCACAGGTTGCCCTTCAATAAACACTTTATTAAAGTCACAATAAAAACAAATATGCTCACAAAAAGGAATGTGGATATAAGCAGACGTCATATTATACTAGTCCTCCTACTTGTTTGAAATACTTCCTTGTGTCTTCTTCATCTTGTGTTAGTTGCGCGATTAATCCTTCTACGTTGTCAAATTTTTTCTCGCCACGTAAAAAATGTAACCATTCAACACTCACTTGTTCACCATAAATGTCATCAGAAAAATCTAAAATATTGACCTCTATTGTCATTGGTCGATTACTTTCAAATGTGATATTATAGCCTATTTGAGCCATTCCCATATACCATTTGTTTGCTACTTTGATTCTCACAACATAAACACCGCCTGTTGGTAATAAAGCAAACGATGGAACTTTTATATTAGCAGTTGGGTATCCTAACAATCTACCACGTTTATCACCATGAACCACAATCCCAGTTGTCTCATATGCATAACCCAGTAATTTATTGGCTGCACGCATGTCGCCAATTTTCATACATTCTCGAATAGCCGTAGAACTCACTTTTTCTTCATTGTCACTTAATTTTTCAACTTCTACTACCTCGAATCGGTTATTAGCATACTCTGGTAATATGCGCATATTAGCCACATCTTTTTTACCGTATGTATAATCAAATCCAGCAACAACAACTTTAGCATGTAAGCCAACCATGTACTCATCGACAAAAGCTTGTGGTGAAAGGTTGGCAAAAGAAGACGTAAATTCAATGACATATAAATAATCCACGCCAAGTTGTCTCATACGTTCTTCTTTTTGTTCTATTGTCGTGATATATTTCATTTTTTTATGATCAATCTTTTGAAACACCACAGCTGGATGGTGATTAAATGTCATCACTGCTAGTTTAAGATGTTTCTTATCAGCTATCTGTTTAGCTGTTTTAATGACTTCCTGATGTCCTCTATGTACTCCATCAAAAAAACCTAAAGCTAGAACCACCTCATCTTTAGGTAATTTATTTGGATCATAGGGATGGTGTATATTGATAATTTGCATATTTTGTACTCCTTTAATCGTTTCGTATTACTTTAATTGGTTTAAACATCCCTGGTTTACTTGGGTGTTTGCCATATAAACTAACTAATCGTTCATCAAAAAATAACGCAATAAGTTGTTCGCTATCATAATCTGAAAAAAATGATGTCGGCATAACTAAACCATTTTTTATTAGTTGGTATTCTTCTAAAGTTAAATTCTTTCTTTGAAAAGATTCAACTGCTCGTTCAAGCGGATAAAAAATATCTAAACTTTGATTGTTTTCAACCTTTTCTTTAATTTGTTCTAACGTGATGGCTTCTTTAGCAGTAAATCCTCCACTTGATAATCTTGTTAAATCAGACATGTGCGCTGCATACCCTAATTTTTCACCTGTATCTACAGCTAACGTTCTGACATAGGTTCCTTTGCCACAATCAACTTCAAAGCGCCAAGATTGTATTTGCTCTCTCTCTGAAAATTCAGGTTGAGTGATGCGTTTGTATTGATGAATAACGGTTTGCCTGACAGGACGTTCAACGGTTTCACCTTTTCTAGCGTAGTCATATAATCTTCTACCGTTCACTTTTACTGCAGAATACATAGGAGGAATTTGTTTAATCTCACCAATCATCGACTGCATTGCTTCGTCTATTTTACTATCAGCTAAAGGAGACACTAAAGGCGTTTTCTCTACCACTTCTCCACTCGCATCTTCTGTTTCTGTTGAAAAACCTAATGTAATTTCACCTACATAAACTTTGTGAGATTCTTGCAAATACTCGACAACTTTGGTCGCTTTTCCAACACAAATTGGTAACACCCCATCAACATCTGGATCTAGCGTACCACTATGACCAACTTTTTTAGTTTTTAATATTTTTCGTAACTGGAAGACACAATCATGACTTGTCATGCCTCGTGGTTTCCATAGAGGAATAATTCCTTCCATTCATCTTCTCCTACTCTTTACATGATTTCCTAAATATTATAGCATACTTACTTGCGTAAAAAAGGTAAAAGGATTTTAAGCCAACAAAAAAAGGAGGTCTCCCTCCTTTTGATTTGATTAAGATAATTCCCATCCCCACTCGCGTCTCATACCATCCATTAATCCGATGACGCGTTGAGTAACTTCTCGGCAATCTGGTACATGACCCAAATCAGCTTCACTTGCCAAATGATTTAACATGTCCATCTCATAAGTGAAGATATCTCTATCATTTCCGTCTTCAATGACTTGAGTTGTTCCATTATTGTAGAATATTTCAGCTGTAGTTGCTCTTGGAAAATCATCAATTTTTAGATAACCTTCATCACCTGTAATTAAAATTTGTTTTGGTAATTTCCCTCTAAATGACAAGGTCACACTAGCTAACTCATTATTAGCTGTTTTTAAAACTGTCACAGATTTTTCATCAACACCACTTGGAGCCATTACAACCTCAGATGAGACTAACTCAATATCTGTTCCTAAAAGATATACCGCTGCAGATAGACCATATGGCCCAATATCAAATAAAGCCCCACCGCCTTTTTCTAATGAAAAGAAGCGATTATTAACATCATATTCTTTACAGCTACCAAACGTAATATTAGCTGCACTAATTTTTCCTAAAGTATTTTCCTTTAGAAAGCGACTAACTTCATGAAACATTGGCATGTAGAATAACGTGACTGCTTCTAAGATAACAACATGATGTTTTTTAGCTAATGCAAACAATTCATTTGCTTCTTCCGATGTTAACACCATCACCTTTTCACATAAGACATGTTTTCCTTTTTCAATCGCTTTTTTTGCATAATCATAATGTGTTTGATTAGGTGTAGCGATATAAACACACTCTAGTTGGTCATCATCCAAAAATTCATTGTAATCAGTATACCCGTTATGAAGATTATGTGTTTCTCTAAATGTGCGTAAAGATCTTTCGTTTCGATTGTACACTGAGTGAATGGTATATTTTGACGTATCGATTTGTGTCACAAACTCCGTAGCAATCACACCAGTACCTACTATTCCAATATTTTTTATCAATCGAATCG
Organism: Vagococcus sp. JNUCC 83; assembly: GCF_053667615.1. Lineage (NCBI taxonomy): Bacteria > Bacillati > Bacillota > Bacilli > Lactobacillales > Enterococcaceae > Vagococcus > Vagococcus sp. JNUCC 83. The sequence goes on from NZ_CM132204.1 coordinate 1,253,349, forward strand.
CCTCCTAATTATTCTTCTTTTAGTGTATCATAATTCTTTTTTTAGCGTTAATGATAGCCTATAATGGTTAACAAAATTAAAAAGGCTAGAGAAAACTATTCCCTAACCTTTTTAATTAATCTTTATTTAGACCTCTTAATAGTTCATCAATGTGATTACCATATTCAACTGATTCATCTCTAGTAAACGTTATTTCTGGTGTTTTATAGATGCTTAATCTATGACCCAGTTCACGACGAATCAAACCTGTCGCTTTGTCTAACCCTTCTTGAGCTTTTTGTTTATCAGATGCTTTATCACTTAATAAACTATAAAAAATAGTTGCTTCTTGTAAATCACCTGTGACTTTTACGTCAGTAATACTTACATCTTGTACACGTGGATCACGTACTTTTTTATGTAAAATATCGTTCACTTCTTTTAAAATTTCTTGAGCGACACGACGATCTCGGTAATTTGCCATAATACTTATCCTCCTCAAATGAATGAGCGATTATTTTTTAACTTCTTCCATGATGAATCCTTCAATGACGTCATCAACTTTTACGTCATTATAATTTTCTAATGTTACACCACACTCAAATCCCATCTTAACTTCTTTAGCATCATCTTTAAAACGTTTCAAGCTTGCTAAGTTTCCTTCATGAATTACAATGCCATCACGAATCAAACGAATGCCACAATCACGACGAATAAATCCTTCTGTGACGTAACAACCTGCAATCGTCCCAACTTTAGATACATTGTAAGTTTCACGAACTTGCATTTGTCCTGTAATTTTTTCAACAAACTCAGGATCTAGCATACCTTTCATGGCTGTTTCGATTTCTTCAATTACTTTATAGATGATTCTATGTAAACGAATATCGACTTGTTCTTGTTCTGCTTGGGTACGAGCTTGCGGTGTAGGTCGCACGTTAAATCCAACGATAATCGCATTACTTGCTGAAGCAAGTGTGATATCACTTTCGTTAATCGCTCCAACTGCTGAATGGACGATTTTAACACGTACACCTTCAACATCTATTTTAGTCAAACTAGCAGCTAAGGCTTCAGCAGAACCTTGAACGTCCGCTTTAATAATAACATTAACTTCTTTCATTTCGCCATCTTTAAGACTTTCAAATAAGTTGTCTAATGTCACACGTTGGCTCACTTGACGTTGCTCTAATAATGCACGTTTTGCTCTTTCTTCACCGGCAGCACGAGCAGTTTTTTCATCTTCAAAGGTAACAAATCTGTCACCAGCTTGAGGAACATCATTTAATCCCGTAATCTCTACTGGTGTTGCTGGTCCAGCTGTTTTATCACGACGACCAATATCATTTGTCATCACACGCACACGTCCATGTGTGTTACCAACGACAATAGGATCTTGAACATGTAGTGTTCCTTGTTGTACTAATAATGTGACAACAGGTCCCTTACTTTTATCTAAACGAGCTTCTATAACCGTACCGATAGCGCGTTGCGTTGGATCAGCTTTTAAATCTTCGACTTCTGAAACAAGTAAGACCATTTCAAGAAGTTCATCGATGTTATCACCAAATTTAGCAGAAATTGGTACAAAGATGGTATCTCCACCCCATGATTCAGGAATCAAGCCGTATTCACTTAATTCTTGCATTACACGGTCTGGGTTAGCTGTTGGCTTGTCAATTTTATTCACTGCTACAATGATAGGTACTTCAGCTGCTTTAGCATGGTTAATAGCTTCCACTGTTTGAGGCATGACACCATCATCTGCTGCTACAACTAAAATCGTAATATCAGTAATACTTGCTCCACGCGCACGCATACTTGTAAACGCCGCATGTCCTGGTGTATCTAAGAAAGTAATTGGTTTGCCATCGATATCAATTTGGTAAGCACCAATATGTTGGGTAATTCCACCAGCTTCTCCAGAAGTTACTTTTGCGTTTCTTAATGTATCTAACAATGTTGTTTTCCCGTGGTCAACATGTCCCATAACTGTTACAACAGGTGGACGACTTACCAATTTATCTGGATCAACCACATCTGGTTCAAAGAATTTGTCGATATCTGCTACATCTTCTTGAACTTTTTCTTCAGCTTCAATACCATAATCTGTCGCTAATAATTCAATAGTATCTTTATCTAATGCTTGATTTTGATTTACCATAACGCCTAAAAGGAATAATTTTTTAATAATTTCTGCTGGTTCACGGTAAATTTTCTTCGCAATATCAGCCACGTTCATACCTTCAGTGTATACTAACACTTCTGGTAATTCTTTAAACTTACGTGGTGGAACAGCTGGTTTATTAGATGTTTGCTGTTTACCTTTACGATTATTACGTCGCTTATTATTTTTGTTATAGCGATTATTTTGATTGCCTTGATAAGGACGATTCCCATTATTGTTACGGTTTCCGCCTTTATTTTGGTTATTATTGTTTCCAGTTGAATTATTGTTACGATTTTGTTGATTTGTTGTATTTCCAGCTGGTTTTTTTGTTGCACTTGCTGATGTGTTTTGATTGTTATTTGGTTTATTCGTTGGTTGTTGTTTGTTTTGGTTCTGTTTATTCACTCGATTACCCTTACTGTTATCATTATTTTCTGATTTTTTGTCAGAATGATTATTTTTTTGAACTGGTTTTTGGCCAGTTTTATGATTATTGTTATTAGTTTGTCCCTTAGCTTTTGAAGGTGCTAATAGGTGTTTTACTTTATCAATGTCCGAATCATTTAATGAACTCATATGATTTTTTACATCCACACCTGCGGACTGAGCTTTTTCTACGATATCTTTACTTGGAACATTTAGTTCTTTTGCTAATTCATATACGCGTTTTTTACTCATTCTCTCACCGTCCCTATTCTGTCATTAGTTCACACATCTTTCGAGAGAATCCTGTGTCACATACTCCGACAATCATACGATTTTTCCCAATCGCTGAACTAAGTTCTGCTGAAGTACATGGTGAAATCAGTTTTGTATGGTAACTATGACACTTATCTCTCATTTTTTTTTCGGTATTTTCACTTGCATCACTTGCTAAAATAACCAAATTTACAGTATTTTTTCTTACAGACTGTAAGGTTGTTTCTTCACCGGTTACAAGCTTACCAGCTTTCATTGCTAGACCTAAGAGGTTAAGAAATCGTTGTTTATTTTCCATTTCCGAATAACTCTCTCCTTGCTTTTTGATGTGATACATAATCTAGCAATTCTTGATAGAAGTCATCTGTCAGTGTATCGTTTAACACTCTATCTAAAATCTTTTGATCCCAACTTTTTTGGACAACATCTGGCTCCATAGATAAATAAGCTCCTCGACCAGGCATTTTTCCAGTTGGATCAATCGAAATCTCACCTTCTTTAGAACGAACGATACGAATCATTTCTTTTTTAGGTTTCATTTCATTTGATACCACGCATTTACGCATTGGAATTTTTCTTTGTTTCATCTACTTCACCTCCGAAAAAAATGGTGTTATTCTTCATCTTTTTCAACAGTCGCAACAATTTCTTCTTCGATAATGTCGTCTGTTGCTTCTTCAACTATTTCTTCAATAGCCTCTTCTAAGATGTCTTCAACTACTAATTCTTCATTTGCTTCAAGTACTTCTTCGATTAATTCTTCTTCATTTTCAGCGGCAATTTTTTCCCACTCAGATTCAGGCTTGATATCAATTTTATACCCAGTCAACTTGGCTGCAAGTCTTGCATTTTGTCCACGTTTACCAATCGCTAGTGACAATTGGAAATCTGGTACAACGACTGTACATGCACGTTGATTTGGTTCAAATATAACATCCAAAACTTGTGCAGGATTTAATGCATTTGAGATAAAGACTGCTGGGTCTTCGTTCCACTCAACGATATCCATGTTTTCGCCCTTTAATTCATTAACAATGGCTTGAACACGTTGCCCTTTAGGACCCACACATGTACCAACAGGATCGATGTCTTTATTAGCAGCAGTCACTGCAACTTTTGCTCTATCTCCTGCTTCTCTGGCAATACTAATGATTTCCACTTCACCATCATATACTTCTGGAATTTCTTGTTCAAATAAACGTTTTAATAAATCCGGATGGCTACGACTAACGTATACTTGAGGCCCTTTTGATGTATTTTCTACTTTAGATATGTAAACTTTAATGCGATCGTGTGGTTGATAAACTTCATTTGGGATTTGATCTTGTTTTGATAATACCGCTTCGATTTTTCCAAGATTGACATAGATGTAACGATTGTCTTGACGTTCCACAATCCCTTGCATAATTTCATTTTCATACGCACTAAATTCATTATAAATAATTGAACGTTCTGCTTCCCGAACACGTTGCAAAATTACTTGTTTTGCTGTTTGTGCTGCAATTCGCCCAAAATCTTTTGGTGTCACTTCAAAACGAATCATATCACCAATTTCATACGCACCATTGATTTTTAATGCTTCTTTTAAGCTGACTTCCAATTGAGAGTCCATCACTTCTTCTGTTACTTCTTTAACAGAAAAAATATGCACGTCTCCTTTTTTCTCATCAAACTCAACTTCAACATTTTGTGCTTGACCATAATGACGTTTATATGCTGACACCATTGCTGCCTCTAGTGCTTCTATTACGATACTTTTTGAAATACCTTTTTCGCGTTCAAGAGCGTCTAGCGCTCCTAACATTTCCTTATTCATGTATTTCCTTAACCTCCATTTTAAAATTGAATAGCCAATCTCGCTTTGGCAATATTTTTTCTATCAAATGTCATTTCTTTTTCTTGCGTTTTTATTTTTACTAATAGGGTTAGCGTCTCTGGGGTTACCTCTTTTAAGAAACCTTGATACTGCTTTTCTCCATCAACTGCTTGATAAAAAGAAACATTTATATACTCATCAATTGCATTGATATAATCTTCTTCTTTTTTCAACGGTCTTTCTGCCCCAGGTGAAGACACCTCTAAAAAATAGGCTTGTGGAATCGGATCTGGTTCGATCGTGTCAAGTTTTTCACCTAACGCCTCACTGACTAGTGCGCACTCATTGATGTCGATGCCTCCATCTTTATCAATAAATACTCTTAAAAACCAATTTTTTCCTTCTTTTACATATTCAATATCTACTAAGTCAAATTGATAGCTTTCCAAAATCGGATTAACTAAGTCAGTGACTATTTCGACTACATTTGCCAATATTTTCGCCTCCCTATACATTTTCGAGAAATTCATCAAAAAGAGTGAGCGTCAACACGCTCACTCTCTCCACTCATATCACACACCATTATGGTAGCATATTTTTGTTAACTATTCAATGTTACGTCACTCTTTTTGAAAATATCGTTAAGTTTTTTTTAAGTTTTTCAAATTTAATTCTTTGTTAGATATTTTTTGTTAACTTACTAGAGCAATAGTTTCGTCATGGGAGGAAAATAGAATGAGTAAAACAAAGAAAATCCTGGCTGGTTTAGTTCTCACTCTACCGATACTTTTAATTGGTGAGGGACTTCGTGAAAATAGACAACTGGATAGTGAATCGATTATTATTACAAGTCAGCATCCACATAAACAAGAGGTTAAAATTGCCCACCTTTCTGACTTACAATTCCCACGAATTCGCGTAAACCAACAACGCTTATTAGAAGAACTCATCAAACAACAACCTGATGTCGTTTTTATTACAGGTGACACAATTGATCGAACCGAAAATGTGGAAAAAACTGACTTTTTTAGCTTTTTAGAAAAAATAACCACTCATTTTCCAACGTATGTGATTAATGGCAATCACGAAGAAACAAATCCCGATTATGCTCTTTGGTTACAACGTATGAAACAAAGTCATGCTGTGTATCTAGAAAACACTCTAACTACACTGACTATAAAAGATAGAGCATTTAATTTAATTGGTTTAAGCAATCGACAAACAACGTTACCTAGTGACGAGTTGGAGAAACTGGATGCTAATCTTGATACATTGATTCTTGCACATCATCCAGAATTATTTGCAGACTATGTTACTTCTTTCAACAACCCATTAGCCGTATTTAGTGGCCATGCTCACGGAGGTCAGTGGCGTTTGCCCTTAACTGATGGTCTTTTAGCACCTGACCAAGGCTTTTTCCCAAAATTAACTAGTGGATTATATATCAAAGATAACTCCCACTTGATTGTTAGTAGAGGATTAGCAAATAGCACGTTCCCATTACGTATCAATAATTATCCGCATTTGATTTTTACTACAATAAAATAAACAAAAAGGCTTGGGCCCCCACGTGCCAAAGCCTTTTTTGTTTATTCGTCATCATCGTCCATCTCAAGCAACATTTGATTCACTGATACAATGTTTTTTACACCACTATCTAATAGATCAACTGGTTGCTCAGTCAACACACTATTAATAAAACCAATCACCATCGGCATGTTCATACCAGCATACAATGTAATGTCCTCACCTGATAAAATCATTTTAGAAATCACATTACACGGGGTTCCACCCATTAAATCTGCTAAGACGATATAATCATCCAACTCGTTTGTCGCTTCAATAAACTTCTGTTTAAAATCTTCTTGCCCTTCATTTGGCAAAAGTGGGACAGTTTTGATTAATTCTTGTGGTCCCATAATCATCTCTGTACTTTCCTTTAATGCTTCACAGAAACTTCCGTGACTAATTAATACCAAGTGAGTCATTGTGACACATCCTTTAACAAATAATTATTTTGAAATAACGCCTAACGCTGATAAAGCAATACATACAACCAATACAATGAAGATAGCTCGTGTAGATGTCATGTTTTTCTTACCTAGCATCCAATAAATTAAGCCTACGATTGCTGCTGGTAATAAACGAGGTAAAATCATGTCTAAGTTATTTTGCATATCAATAGTCAAATCACCAATCACTGGTGCCCAAGATAACTTTACATTTACCATTGTTGCAACCAAAGCTCCAACCATGAAAACTCCTAGTAGTGTTGCTGCATCAGTTAAAGCAGTTAAACGATGTTGCATAGTTGTTACTAAAGATACCCCTTCTTTATAAGAAAACTCTAGCTGTTTCCAACGAAATACCATTACCGCAATTTGAGCTGCAATCCAGATAAATATCCCTGTTGGGTTTCCGTTAATTGCCATGTTCGCTGCTAAAGCCCCAAAAATGGTTGGAATTAATGCCCCAAAGATTGAATCCCCAATCGCTGCAAACGGTCCCATTAAACCAGCTTTTAAACCTGATACTGTTTCTTTAGAATTGTAGCCTTCTTTTTCTTCAACAGCCAAATCAATTCCTGTAATCACAGTATTAAAGAAGTTAGATGTATTAAAGAATTGAGCATGTGTTTTCATCATTTCTTTTAATTCATCTGTGTCATCGCCATACATTTTTCTTAATTGAGGTAAAATAGTAAACAAGTAACCTGAACCTTGCATTCTTTCGTAGTTCCAACCTAATTGGAAGGTAAATAAGCTACGACGGTTAATCTGATTAAAATCTTCTTTTGTTAATTTATATTTCGTCATCTTCAATTTCCTCCTCAGCTGATGGATTGTCTGACTTATTATTTACTGGTGCGCTTGTTTGAGCAGCATACCCATTTTTATAATGAATGGATGCAAAAGCAAAACCGATTAAAGCCACACCTAACATTGGTAAACCGTTAAAGACTCCTTGGAAATCTTTCACAACACTAGCAACACCAGCTCCAAGTAATTGGATGTTACCAAATACTGTTGTTAGTAATGCTGTAATCACAAAACCTAAAATTAAGTAAGGGAAATGTTTTTTGACTGGTAAATAACGTAATAAAATAGCAAAACCGACCGCTGGAAGAACTGCTCCGGCAACTGATAATCCATCGCCTAACCATTTTAAGCTTCCGTTTAAAACAGCCACTACTTGTTCCACTAATCCACCACCAAATGCTAATGCTAAAAATACTGGAACCATTCTTGATAATGCCCAAGAAAATCCACCAAACAAGAAGTTTCTCTCGATTCCTTTATAATCCATATTATCAATTGCTGTATCGATACGATGAGCAAAGAATGTATTGGCAAAACGTCCCAAGATGTCCATTTGGATCATTAAACTTGCCACTGGAACCGCAATCGCTGCAATTGCTTGCTCTGGGTTCATTCCTAAAGCAACTGAGAAGGCTGTTGCCAATATTGTTCCTGAGTTGGCATCAATTTTTGAAGCGCCTCCAAAAGTTCCAACTCCTAAAACAGTTAACTGCATACTCCCACCAATTAAAAGTCCTGCTTTAACATCTCCCATCACAAGACCTGCAAACAACCCTGCAAATACTGGTGCACTTAGTGAAGAATAAATTTGTAATTCATCAAGAATCTGATACCCTGCATATAATGTTAATAATAGCACTTGCCACCATAGTATTGTCATTGATATTTCCTCCTTATTTTATCAAAATTGACATAAAGTCTTCTGCTTTATCACTTGGAACCATTTGAGCGACTAATTTTACTCCCTTCTCATTTAATTTATTAAAGTAGTTGATGTCATTATCATCTACGTTAATTGACTTAGTAATTGATTTTGTTGTATCACTTTGAGACATATTTCCGACATTGATTTCTTCAATTGGAACACCAGCTTCAACTAATTCATATAATGTCTCAGGTTTTTTAGCAACAATTAATAAACGTTGTGAATCATATTTTCCTGCTAGAATATTTGCTGCCGCTTTTTCAACAGGTAACACACTTAACTTCACACCAGATGGCGTTGCTAATTTTAGCCCACTTTTTTCAATGGCATTATCACACACCACATTATCGACAACCATAATACGAGAAATATTCAATTTTGTTGTCCATAAGTTTGCCACTTGTCCATGTATCAATCTTCCGTCAATTCGTACGCCTATAATCATTTATAATTCCTCCTCTATTGTTTTCACAATTGGTTTTTCCACTAAATTAATGTGTTCTTGGTACTGACCTTCTGTTTCAAAAACGATAAACTCATTATCACCTTCTTGTAATAGGCCACTTGGTATATAAAGTGTCATGTAAGGACCTTTACTCCAAAAACGGCCAATATTCACACCATTGACTAACACAATGCCTTTTCCAAAGCCTGTCATATCAATGTATGTATCACAAACTTCTGCTATATTAACGTTATATTGATAAAATGCTGCTTGGTTTTCCAACCACTCACCTGAAAAATCAATCCCTTCAGATGTTTCAAATGACAACGGATAATGTTCCCATTCAGTGATAAAATGTAAATCTGACATCACGCCTGTTCTAATTCCCTTACGTTGTGTGTCTGCAAATAATTTATGTCCATAATTTACTCGGCCCATGTTTTCCATCAAAATATCTAATTGATTGCTTTCCTCAACTAATGGAACAGTTATATTATCACCAATTTCTTGTTGATATTGTGTTGCCATTAAGGTTTCATTTAAATAAAAATGAAGTCTATCTCTACCATCAATGACTCGATAATATTCTTCATCTTTATCTTTTAAGACATTGGTTCGATATAGCACATAACCAGTATTTTGGTTTAACTCGTCCATTGTTAATGGATATTTTGACTGAGTTTTTGTAGCCAATGTATCGAGCGTTGAGAATAAGCTCACTTTATCTGATAATGGAACAGATTTTTTAGCCATTGATTCTTTAATCAAAGGTTTGCTTGTTTTATTATCAGGAAACATCTCTTGAATTAACTCTTGAATAAGATAATACTTTTTAGTTGGGTTTCCTTGTTCATCAAGAATGGCATCATAATCATAAGAAGTAACCTGTGGCAAATCAATCTGCCCTCGTGCTGAGCAACCATTCATGAAACCAAAGTTCGTCCCACCATGGAACATGTATAAATTGATGCTTCCAATCTCGATTGCTTCTTTTACCGCATCTCTTAATTCTTCTGGATCTCGCCTAATCACATTATCTCCCCAACGATTAAACCAGCCATCCCAAAATTCCATACACATTAATGGGAATGTCTTATTGTACTTATCAAAAAATGCTTGTAATTTATCAAAATTTTCTTTTGCTTTAGACCCAAAATTACCAGTAGGCAGAATCCCCTCTTCAATCATACTACCGGCTTCTAGTGTTGCTTGCCATGCGCCATCAGAAGTAAATAGCGGCATCACAATACCTCTATCCAACATCATCTGTTTCAAAGCACTTAGATACTCTTTATCTTCCCCATAAGAACCGTATTCGTTTTCAATTTGGAACATCAACACATTGCCATTATTAACTAATTGATGTTTAGCTAATCTAGGGAGTAATTCATCGTAATAGTCGGCTACATGTTGTAAATAGTTTGTATCACTACGCCTAATTTTCATTGCTTTGTCTTGTAACAGCCACGCCGGAAATCCGCCAAACTCCCATTCAGCACAGATATACGGTGACGGTCTAACAATCGCATATAGTCCTAAATCTTGCGCTATCGATAAAAATCGCTCAATATCTAAGATGCCATCAAACCTTACATTGCCTTTTTCTGGTTCATGCAAATTCCACGAGACATATGTTTCTACTGTGTTAAATCCTAAAGCCTTTAGATTGTACAACGAATGATACCAATCATCAGGATGCACCCTAAAGTAATGAATCGCGCCAGATAAAATTTTAAAAGGTTGACCATCTAATAAAAAATCCTCTGAAATTTCAAATGTCGACATTACCTCACCAACCTTCTTCCATAATCCAAACCTAATATACTAGGACTTGGTATACTAAGATAATATCACTTTTTTAAACCGTTTACAATGTTTTAAACTTAGGTTTTTTAGTATTTTTTTATAAAAGTTTAAAAACTTATTTTAATTTAAGAATCATTGAAATAACAATAAAAATGAAGTAGGATAACTATAAGTTAGGGTATGAAAAATAAAAAGGGGAATACCATATGATTCCAAAATATTTATATATAAAAAATGAATTACTAAATGAAATCAATACTGGAATATTTAGTCCAGGAGATCGTTTTTATAGCGAGTCAGAGCTTGCTCAAAAATATGATGTCAGCTCGATTACTGTCATACGAGCGTTGAAAGAACTTGTTTTAGATGGGTATTTATATAGTGTAAAAGGCAAAGGGCGTTTTGTTAGCCAAGGGAAAAACCAACAACTTGTTCGCTTTACCGATGTTGAAAAATACCCTGACCACAATACAGATGTCAAAGTCATCAGCATTCAGCCTATCGATGACGACACGATTCGCCAAAAACTTAGTGTGTCAGGAGACGTCACCATTTATGAATTTAAACGTGTCAGATTAAGTGATGGGGAGCCTTTCTTTTTACAGTACTCATATATACCAGAAACCTATGTAAAAAAAGAAGATTTAAAGCACCCTGAAAGATTTCAATCCATCTATAAAAAAATGGAGATAGATTATAATTTTCACTTATCCACCTCTCCATCAATTGAGTACTATCAGATTCTTTTTCCAACACCACCACATGTTGCCTCATTACTAAATATGAATGAAAATGAACCGACCAGTTTTGCTCAGCGAACAACTTTTTTGGATAATGGCGCTATTGTTGAGTACATCGAAAGCTATAAACGTTGGGATTATTATTGTAGTAAAGTTGAGAGCACTCATAGCGTGTCTCCTCCAATCACAGAATAAAAAAACAGATGCTTTTTACCGGGCACCTGTTTTTTTATCTTAATGTGTTTGTCTTTTGATTAATTGAGTTGATACGTCAATTGTTACAGGCGTATCAATACCAGTATCTAATAGCGTTAATAAATGACTCACCGCTAAATTTCCCATGACTTCCGTTGGGACATGTACCGTTGTTAAACTTGGTGTCAAATACTTAGCCACACTAATATCATTAAATGAAATCAATGCTATGTCTTTTGGTACGGACATATTTTTTTCATGCAATGCTTTTAACGCCCCCACCGCAATCGCATCACTTTCTGCAAAAAAGACATCAACAAATTCTTCTGGAGTGGTTGTTTCAATGTAGGTTAACATGCTGTTATATCCTGATTCTACACTAAAAGACATTTCCAATACACAGTCTAAAGAGGCGTTTTCTCCTAAAAAATGCGACAACTTATTTAAACGATCATCAGCAATTAATTGACGACACGTTTTCGTGTATTCTAGTCCTTGTAACACTCCTACAGAACGATAGCGTTGTTCTTCAATCAATTCTGCGACAGATTGCATGGCTTTCTCCATATCAACAATAACAGATGAAAACCCATCAGCTGACGCATCATAATCAATAAAGACGATAGTTTCAGAAGATGCAGACATTTTTTTTATTTCACTCTTGTCAAACTTTCCAAGTGCCAATATGCCATCCAAGTCTATATCTGTTAAACTATCCAACTCACATTTTATTAATTCAATCGATAATTCTTCGGCTCGTTTTTCAATCCCTAATCGAATCGCCAAATAATAAATATCCTCTAACTCTTCACTAGGTTGGTACCACTGAATCAACCCAATCTTTTTTTGTTGCTTGGGCTTATTTTTATGATGTTTGGTGTAATTTAATTCCTCTGCTACTTCAAATATCCGTCGCTTTGTTTCTTCGTTAATGGATAATGTTGTATCATGATTTAATACGCGAGAGACTGCTGCCGGTGACACACCTGCTTTTGTCGCAATATCTTTTATAGTCGCCACCTTGTTTCTCCCCCTTTTTTATAACGTTGACATAAATCGTCTAAATCCTTGTTGTCCAAGCTCGTCTCGTTTATAGACACCAGCGTCTTCTAACACATGAAGAAACACTTCTCCAATCCCCTCTTGCAATCGTTCATCCACATTTTCTTTAGTAATTGCCTGTGTTTCTTTTATTTTTTTTGCCCAATCAGCATGGTAGTCTGCCATATTATGCTCTTGATTTAGTAAAAATCGTTTCACATCTTCCATCTCTTCTTTTAATCTTGGCGGTAAAATAGCTAGTCCCATAACCTCTATCAACCCAATATTTTCTTTTTTAATATGATGGTATTCAGGATGCGGATGGAAGATACCATCTGGATAGCGCTCAGATACATTATTATCACGTAAGACTAAATCCATTTCATATTGGTCATCTGCTATACGAGCAATTGGTGTCACGGTGTGATGTGGTGTCCCATCGTCGCTATATGCAACGATTTCAAGAGATGGGTCTGAATAATCTCGCCATTTAGTTAAAATATAATCAGCCGCCTCTACAATAGCTTTTTTATCAGAACTTCTCAATCTTATCACAGACATCGGCCACTTGACGATACCCACTGAGACATTTTTAAATGACTCTAAATCATAAGTTTCTTCAATTGGTGAGGATTCAATCGGAAAGTCACATCGACCACCTTGATAATGATCATGTGACAAAATCGATCCTCCAACGATTGGTAAATCTGCATTCGATCCCACAAAATAATGTGGAAAGACATCTAACACACTGACTAACCTTGTAAATGTTTCTTTATTGATAGACATTGGTCGATGAACAGCTGAAAAGAAAATACTGTGTTCATTATAATAAGCATACGGTGAATATTGAAAGGCCCAAGGTTCATCACATAACGAAAAACGTATCACTCGATGATTAAAACGATTTGGGTACCCAATACGACCAGCAAACCCTTCGTTTTCAAGACACAACATACACTTAGGATAATTAGAATTTGACACGATGGCTGCTTTTTTAATTTCTTTAGGATCTTTTTCAGGTTTTGATAAGTTAATCGTAATATTCAATGTGCCATAGTCACTCTCATAAGGAAACTCGATGTTTTTTGCAATCGCTTGTGTTTTTATGTAGTCATTTTCCTTACTAAGTTTAAAAAAATTATCCGTCGCTTTTTTCGGTGACTCTTCGTACTCTTTATTAAATCGATCATTCACTTCTTTAGGTGTTGGTGTCACGATATCCATCAGTTCACCAATTAACACATCTTTTTCATGCAGTGACTCATTAATTTCCCCTGTTTCTATTGCTATCTCTACTAATTTTGTCACAAGTTCAACTGGTAGCCAGCCACCTATTTCTGATTCTTTTTGATAGTCATCTAATCCCAGTAAAAATAATACTTTATTCGTTAGATAAACACGATCCATTTCATCCCATAGCCCCGTAGAAATAGCATATGAAACAAACGTTGTTACCCATTTATTTGTCATCATCTTAGTCTCCTTTTTCTTCGTAACCATAAGGATGTGTTTGATGCCAGTTCCATGCCGTTGAAATTATGGTTTCTACATCAGTATACTCTGGATGCCATCCTAATATGTTTTTTGCTTTGTCATTTAAAGCCACTAATATCGCAGGGTCACCTGCACGTCTTGGTGATAGCTCAAAAGGTATCTCTTGTTTAGTCACACGTTTGGCTTCGTCTAATAATTCTTTCACAGAAAAGCCATGACTACTGCCTAAGTTGATAATTTGACTGTCATGATGACTATCCAAATAATCCAGTGCCAAGATATGAGCATTCACCAAATCTAACACATGAACATAATCTCTAATACATGTGCCATCAGGTGTTGGGTAATCATTACCAAAAATTTGTAATTTTTCTCGTTGGTGAAGTGCTACTTGCAAAATAATCGGCAACAAATGGGTTTCTGGATTATGCGCTTCACCGATAGAAGCATCAGGCATCGCACCAGCTACATTGAAATAGCGTAATGACACATATTTCATGCCATAAGCATTGTCACACCATCTCATCATTTTTTCCATCATGAGTTTGCTTTCACCATATGGATTTTTAGGATTAGTTGGTGTCAATTCACTAATTGGTGTTTCCTCTGGTTCGCCATAAGTTGCCGCTGTTGAAGAAAAGACGATCTCGTTTACATGGCACTCATTCATCACTTCTAGTAATACTTGCATGCCATAGACATTATTATTAAAATATTTCAAAGGATTTTCGACAGATTCACCTACAAGAGAACTTGCTGCAAAATGAACCACTTGCTCAATTTTTTCCTTTTTAAAGACGTCACTTAAAAACGCTTTATCGCGAATATCGCCTTCGTAAAATGTCGCATTTGGATGGATAGCTTCTTTATGTCCTGTCAATAAATTATCAACAACGACAACCTCGCGACCACTTTTAATTAACTGAGCCACTGCATGAGAGCCAATATACCCTGCACCACCTAAAACTAGAACTTTCTTCATAAGAACTCTCCTTTTATGATAATTTTCGTGTGCCATCACCAATTGATGCTTCATAGAAATCAGCGGCATACCCTATTTTTTCTTCATACTCTTTACCGACAGATTGTTTAAACTCAGCAACATTGTCTTTATTGACTAACGCAATCGCGCACCCACCAAATCCAGCTCCTGTCATTCTTGCTCCTAAGACACCTGGTTGTTTTTGAGCAGCAGCAACTAATGTATCCAACTCAATTCCTGTTACATCATAATCTTCTTTCAGTGACTTGTGGGAAGCATTAAGTAACTGACCAAATGTTTCTAAATCGCCATCTGTTAAAGCTTTTTTAGCTTCAAGTGTGCGTTCATTTTCTGTAATAGCATGTTTTGCGCGTTTTCTATCGACTTCATTATCTATGTATTGGCTATATTGATTAAACTCTGCCACACTCAAGTCACACAATGACGTGATATCTACATGTTGTTGCAATTGTTTTAGGGCATCTTCACACTCTCCACGACGTTCATTGTATTTAGAATCAGCTAACTCGCGACGTTTATTCGTATTCATAATCATAATGACATACTTTCCAAACACAGCTGGCACAAGTTCGTATTCTAGTGTAGTTGTATTTAATAAAATCGCGTGGTTTTCTTCACCCATCCCTATAGCAAACTGGTCCATAATTCCAGAGTTTACTCCGATGTAATTGTTCTCCACTTTTTGTCCAAGTTTCACCAAATCCAATCTTGGAATATTTAAGCCGCACTCATCTGAAATAATTAATCCTGTTAATAATTCTATGGAAGCAGATGATGATAGACCTGCCCCATTAGGGATAGTTCCGTAAAATAACATATCAAATCCGTGAGTGATGTCATAGCCTGATTGTTTTAGTAAATAAATTACCCCCTTAGGATAATTTGTCCAATCATCTTTCTCATTGTACTCTAGCTCTGATAATTTGATGTCTTTGATACCAACATCTGGAAAATTCATCGAATAAAAACGAATCACATCATCTTCACGTTGTCTGACTAATCCATATGTTCCAATTGTAATTGCTGCAGGAAAGACATTTCCACCATTATAATCCGTGTGTTCACCAATTAAATTAATACGTCCTGGAGAAAAATATTCTGTGTCATTTTTTTCTTCAAATACCTCTAAAAAAGTTTGTCTTAAATTCGTTAACATCGTTTCAGCCTCCTAGTAAATATTTACTAAATTTATTATATACTTTACTGAATGCGGTTGCAATGGATAACAAAATACTTTTAAATTTATTTTTTTTAAATGGTAATAATACATCTAATAGTTTATTATCACCTACATTTTTTCTTATCTCACTAAACATTTATTTAATTTGTCTTCTCTCATAGACAAAGTAAAACAAGAAGTTCGTCCTAAGAAATTATTATTCTTTATGGCATAAAAATTCAACCAAATACAAAAATAGACATCCATATTATAAATAATTTTGCTCTTCTTAA
This sequence comes from Vagococcus sp. JNUCC 83, assembly GCF_053667615.1. Classification (NCBI taxonomy): domain Bacteria; kingdom Bacillati; phylum Bacillota; class Bacilli; order Lactobacillales; family Enterococcaceae; genus Vagococcus; species Vagococcus sp. JNUCC 83. The sequence continues at coordinate 1,269,936 of NZ_CM132204.1, forward strand.
AATCATGAAATTTATCTTACTTTCTACTAATTTTTTCAAATGAACAACGTGATTATAAAAATAACCAATCTTTATTTAATCCATAGAAAAAAGCCAAGAACGAAAACCGTTCTTGACTTAATCTTATTGACTATTTATTATTTTTCATAGCCATGTGGGTGGCTTTGATGCCACTTCCACGCACTAGATATGATTGTTTCGACATCTGTGTATTGTGGGTCCCATCCTAACACTCTTTTTGCTTTGTCGTTTGAAGCAACGAGCATTGATGGATCCCCTGCACGCCTTGGGGCAATCTCAGATGGTATGTCTTTACCTGTCACTTTAATGGCTTCATTTAACAACTCTTTCACTGAAAATCCATTGCTACTGCCAAGATTAATAATTTGGCTGTCATCATGTTCCGATAAATAATTTAATGCCAAGATATGCGCATCCACTAAATCAACCACATGCACATAATCACGAATACATGTGCCATCTGGTGTTGGGTAGTCATCACCAAAAATCATTAATTTTTCACGTTGATTTAGCGCAACTTGTAAAATGATTGGCAATAAATGCGTTTCAGGTGTGTGGTCTTCACCAATTGAGGCATCAAGCATGGCACCTGCCACATTAAAGTAACGTAGCGACACATATTTTATCCCATAGGCGTTATCACACCATTTCATCATTTTTTCCATCATGAGTTTGCTTTCACCATATGGATTGGTAGGATTTGTTGGCGTTTCTTCAGTAATCGGTGTCATATCTGGTTCACCGTATGTCGCTGCTGTTGATGAAAAGACGATTTCTTTTACACCAAATTCATTCATCACTTCAAGTAACGTTTGCATGCCATAAACATTGTTATTAAAATATTTTAATGGATTTTCTACAGACTCACCAACTAGTGAACTGGCCGCAAAATGTACGACTTGATTGATAGGCTCTTTGTTAAACACTTGTGTTAAAAAAGCTTTGTCACGAATATCTCCCTCGTAAAATGTCGCACGGGTGTCCACGGCTGCTTTGTGCCCCGTTAATAAATTATCTACGACCACTACATCTTTTCCACTATCTAATAAACGTTTTACTGCATGAGAGCCAATATATCCTGCTCCTCCAAGCACTAGCACTTTTGCCATTTGTCTTCCTCCTAAGTTTTCCTTATAACATATCAAATAACGACAATTGATTTTCATCTGGCAAATCTTTCAATACACCATTATCTGTCATATATTCAATCAATGTTTTTGACACTTTTCCACGATTAGATAAATCTTCTTTTGATAGAAATTCTTGTTCTTCACGAGCTGCTACAATTTGTTTAGCCACGTTCAATCCTAAACTTGGCACAGAACGAAACGGAGCAATCAACGTATCCCCGTCAATAACAAAATTTTCAGCATCTGATTTATACAAATCAATCATATCAAATTTAAAGCCACGTTCTAGCATTTCGTTTGCAATTTCAAGAACGGTTAACAAGTTTTTTTCTTTGGTTGATGCGTCCATTCCTTTGTCCGTAATTTCTTTCATTCGCGCTTTAACGGCTTCTTTACCTTGTGACATGGCTACAATATCAAAGTCGTTGGCACGCACTGAAAAATAAGCAGCATAGTAAAGGATTGGATGATGCACTTTAAAGTAAGCCACACGCAATGCCATCAACACATACGCTGCAGCATGGGCTTTAGGGAACATATACTTGATTTTCAAACAAGATTCAATGTACCACTCTGGCACATTGTTTGCTCGCATCTCTGCTTGCCATTCATCTGGTATCCCTTTACCTTTACGCACACTTTCCATGATTTTAAACGCTAAACCATCTTCTAAGCCAGCATGCATTAAATACACCATGATATCATCACGACACCCAATGACATCGGCCAGTGTGGTGGTTCCCTGACGAATCAATTCTTCTGCGTTACCTAACCAAACATCCGTCCCATGTGATAGTCCAGAAATTTGTAGCAACTCAGCAAAGGTGGTTGGTTTTGTTTGTTCTAACATGCCACGGACAAATTTTGTTCCAAACTCTGGAATACCAAGTGTCCCTGTTTTTGAATAAATTTGCTCTGGTGTTACCCCTAAAACTTCGGGACCAGAAAATATTTTCATGACTTCTGGATCATCTGCTGGAATTGTTTTAGGATCAATTCCTGATAAATCCTGTAACATACGAATCACTGTCGGATCATCATGACCAAGGATATCTAGTTTTAACACATTGTCATGAATCGAGTGAAAGTCAAAGTGAGTCGTGCGCCACTCAGAATCTTGATCATCAGCTGGGTATTGAATTGGGGTAAAGTCATACACATCCATATAATCAGGAATAACAATAATCCCACCCGGATGTTGTCCAGTGGTTCGTTTGACGCCTGTCGATCCTTTTGCCAATCGATCAATCTCTGCCCCACGGAAACTCAAATCATTGTCTCGCTCATACCCTTTAACAAAGCCATATGCTGTTTTATCAGCTACTGTACCAATCGTTCCAGCACGAAAGACATAATCTTCTCCAAACAACACTTTCGTGTAATTATGAGCCTCTGGTTGATACGTTCCAGAGAAGTTCAAATCAATATCGGGTACTTTATCCCCATGGAAGCCTAGAAAGGTCTCAAACGGAATATCATGTCCATCTTTTGACAGAGTAGCCCCACATTTTGGGCAGTCTTTTTCTGGCAAGTCAAATCCTGACCCATAACTACCATCTTCAAAGAACTCTGAGTATTGACACTCAGGGCATAAATAATGAGGTGGCAATGGATTAACTTCTGTTATCCCTGTCATCGTTGCGACAAAGCTTGAACCAACAGACCCACGTGACCCAACAAGATAGCCATCTTGTAAACTCTTATGCACCAATTTTTGTGAGATTAAATAAATAACTGAGAACCCATTTCCGTTAATACTTTTTAACTCTTTTTCAATACGTTTTTCTACAATCTCAGGCAAATTTTCACCATAAAGTCGATGAGCTTCATCGTAGCTTAATTTTGTGATTTCTTCTTCTGAGCCTTCGATTTTTGGTGTATACAAATCTTGCTTTACAGGAACCACATCTTCACACATATCCATAATTTTTCGCGTGTTATCAACCACAATTTCTTTGGCTTTTGCTTCACCTAAAAAGCTAAATGAATCAAGCATTTCATTTGTTGTCAAAAAGTGAACGTCTGGTAATTCGTAGCGATTTAGAGGATTTGCTCCCCCCATCGAGTTAACTAAAATCTTACGGTAAATAGCATCTTCCTTATTTAAGTAGTGAACATTTCCTGTTGCTACAACTACTTTGCCTAAATCGTCCCCGATAGAGACCAAATTAGTCATGATATCTTCTAAGTCAGCGTCATTTTTTACTAATTCTGCTTCAATCAACGGAGCGTAGACATGTTTTGGCATGACTTCAATATAGTCATAGAACTTCGCACGTTTTTTGGCTTCATCGACACCTTTTTGCATCATCGCTTCAAAAATTTCACCATTGCTACAAGCTGAGCCAACTAACAGCCCTTCACGCAATTCAGACAGCTTCGAGCGTGGAATTCGTGGCACACGGTAAAAATAATTCACATTGGACATAGAGATTAACTTAAATAAATTTTTTAAGCCTGCCTGTGTTTGTGCGAGTATTGTCGCATGAAATGGACGTGCTCGTTTGTAGGCGTCTCCCTCACCGATATGCTGATTAAACTCATCATGAAAATGCACCCCAAATTCTTCTTGTGCTTTTTTAACAAAAATCCAACACAAATGCCCTGTTGCTTCCGAGTCATAAATTGCACGGTGATGTTGTTCTAAGTTAATATTGTATTTTTTAGATAAACGATTTAAACGATGAGATTTTAATTCTGGATGCAACAATCTTGATAATTCCAAAGTATCAATGACAGGGTTTGGTGCTTCTGGCATATCATATTTTTCATAACTCGTGTTTAAGAATCCCATATCAAAACTAGCATTATGAGCGACTAAAATACTATCTCGGCAAAATTCTTCAAACAAGGTCAAGACTGCTTTTTCTGATTTAGAGCCTTTCACCATATCATCTGTAATACCTGTTAGGTGAATGGTCGTCTGCGACAATGGATGCCCTGGATCAATAAATTGCTCAAATGTGTCAATAATGTTTCCCTTGTGCATCTTTACAGCGGCTAACTCAATAATCGTATCATAAACAGCCGAAAGACCAGTTGTCTCCACGTCAAATACCACATAAGTTGCATCCGTCAAACTAATATGCTTTGGATTATAGGCGATTGGAACCCCATCATCAACGATATTGGCTTCTACACCAAATAAGACTTTTACCCCATTTTTTTGGCCGGCAAAATAAGCTTCTGGGTAAGCCTGTGCACCACTATGGTCAGTAATCGCAATACCTGGCATCCCCCATTTTCCAGCTTGAGCGACTAAGTCTGCAGCACTATTTGTCGCATCCATCGTACTCATATTAGTATGGACATGAAGTTCCACCCGTTTTTCGTCTTCTGGTGCAGTATCTTTTCTTAACTCTTTTTTGACCTCAACTAAGTCCTGACAGTTCATCACCAAATCACGCATAAAAGTATCTTCTTGGATACTCCCACGCGCTCTTAACCAACTACCTGTTTTTATCGCCTCAAAAATCGCGACATCTTTTTCGTTATTAGAAAATTTCTTTACAGCAAAAGAAGAAGAATAATCTGTCATCTTGACAATTAATAGCTTTCTTCCCGAACGTAATTCACGAATCTCTTTATCAAAAACAAAGCCCTCGATGGTGACACGACGTTCTTCTTCAGTGATATCTTCCATACGGGTAATCATTTCATCACTTGGAATAGTTCTTCCCAGTTGAATAGGACCCTCATGTTCAATCGTTTCCTGTTTTTTCTTTTGTTGCTGATTTTTTTCTATAGCAGCTGCCGTTTGTTTCATTAACTCTTCGGCTTGTTCTTGTTGACGTTGTTCAAACGCTTTTTGAATATCAGATTCTTTTGTGTCATCGATTCGAACAACAAATTTAAAGTCTGGAAATCCATAACATTTATATAGGTCACTAAGATAACCTAAATGTTTTTGACTTAAATATTTTTCTACCCCATCATTTTCAACCAATAAAATAATTTGTTGGTCCTCAACAAATGGTGGCGTCTGTAACAATGAGTTTTTGACGACATTTGTCATCTCTTCATTGTCTTTTAACACTTGATACCAATAATCTGCCAATAAATCATTTGTTATTTCTTTATTTTGGCTAGTGACTTTTAATGATGTCTTTGCAATATCTTTAAATGCTGTCTCTAAGTGAGTCATAAGCAGCTGATAATGACTCATTGGTAAGATATGATGAAACCCTAAATTAAACTCCCATAGTCGACTTTTTTTATGTACAGTGACTTTTTTTACTTCACCTGTTTCTAAAAGAGGATAGTTGGATAATTGGTCATCTAAAGCAATTTGTTTTACTAACTGAGCGTATAATTCTGTTGGTGACAGACTCATGTTCATCCCCTACTTTCCTTTTTACATTATACATGAAAAAGGTCCTTAGTAAATAAAGACTAAGAACCTTAAAGGCTTTGTTACTTATTCAAAATATTTAGTGTGGCATATAATTCATCACGTCGAATTTCTAATTCATCTTGTGTTTTCTTAATTTTCACTTCGATGATTTCTTCTTCTGCTTTTTTACCTACAGTGATTCTAAATGGTGCACCCACTAAATCAGCATCTTTAAATTTCACACCTGGACGTTCTTTTCTATCGTCTAACAACACATCTAGCCCATAGGCTTCTAATTCTTTTTCAATGTCTAAAGCCAATTGCCATTGATGCTCGTCTTTTGGATTGATTGGAATAATATGAACATCAAATGGTGCAATCTCTGCTGGCCAATTAATGCCATCCCCATCAGACATTTGCTCAGTAATAGCAGATAACAAACGACTCACACCAATACCATAACATCCCATTTGAACAGGAATAGCTTTTCCATTTTCATCTAAGACTTCAGCTTTCATTTTTTCAGAATAAAACGTGCCAAGTTTAAAGATATGACCTAATTCAATACCACGAGTAAATTGTAATTTTCCAAGACCATCAGGAGAAATTTCTCCTTCTTTAACTAATCTTAAATCAACGTATTCAACTGGTTCAAAATCACGACCTGGATTCACATTAATAATATGATAGCCTGTTTCGTTTGCGCCCACTGCTGTATTAGATAAATCTTGAACATATAAATCAGCTAGCAATTTAACCGTATCTGGCAAACCAACCGGACCTAGTGAACCAAACTCAGCACCCAATACTTCTTTAACATCCTCATCAGTTGCTGGCTCTAAATTAATCGCATCTAAATAATTTTTTAACTTCACATCATTTAACTCATGGTCCCCACGTAATAAAATCATCACTGGTTTACCATCAGCCATATATAATAATGACTTCACTGTTTTTTCTTCTGGCACAGATAAAAATTCAGATAATTCACTAATTGTTCCTACGCCTGGCGTTTCGATTTTTTCTAATTCAAGTGGTGTCTCATGTGATTTTTTAGAGGCATAATAACTTGTTGCCATCTCTAAGTTAGCTGCATAGTCACTTTCGTTAGAGTAAACAATCGTGTCTTCACCAATCTCAGCAATTGCCATAAACTCTTTAGAGTCGTTACTTCCCATCGCGCCACCGTCACCAATAATAATACGATAGTTTAACCCACAACGGTCAAATATTTTTTTATAAGCTTCTTCAAAATCATTAAATCCTTCATCTAAACTTTCTGTTGATGCATGGAAAGAATAGGCATCTTTCATGATAAACTCACGACCACGTAATAACCCAAAGCGAGGACGTTTTTCACCACGGTATTTAGATTGGATTTGATATAGATATAATGGTAATTTTTTATATGAATTCACATCTTTACGAATCAAGTCTGTAAATGTTTCTTCATGTGTTGGTCCTAAAAGATATTCTTTGTCGCCATCAGCTGTGAATGTCATTAAAGCATCGCCATATGTTTCATAACGGCCACTTTCACGCCATAAATCAGCTGGTATAACAGCTGGTAATAACATTTCATTGGCATTGATTTTTGCAAATTCTTCGCGCATAATTTTTTCAATTTTTTGTATTACTTTATATGCAAGGGGTAAATAAATATAGTAGCCACTTGATACTTGTCTGATATATCCTCCGCGAAGTAATACTTTATGACTCATTGCTTCAGCTTCACTTGGTACTTCTCGTAAAGTTGGCATAAAAAATTTTGATTGTTTCATTCTGATAAACTCCTCTAAAATATATTATTGAATAAAGAATCGTTGGATGTCATTCCATGTTACAGCAACCATTAATACGACTAAAATAACAACCCCTGCCATTGTAATCATCACTTCTTTTTCTTGACTCAATGGTTTGCCTCGAACACCTTCATATAAATTAAGCATTAATTTTCCACCATCTAATCCTGGCAAAGGAATGAGATTCATGATACCTAAGTTGACTGATAACATCGCTGTAAATGATAAAATAGCGATCATTCCACTATTGGATACAGACTCAGACAATTTAAAAATCATGACTGGCCCACCTAGTTTATTAATACTAAATCCAGTGATCAAATCACCCAAGGCTTTAAAAATAGTCAATGAATTTGCTGCCATTTGTGTGATACCGTATTTTATTTTACCAATAAATGACAATGGCGTAAACTTGCTGCTCATCTGAATCCCAATCATTCCTGCTTTAGGATTTTGTTCATTTTTTTCTGGTACGACATCAATCGTACGTTTTTCACCTGTATCATTTTCTAATACTAAAGACACGTTTTTATTTAAGTTTGATGAAATTTCACTTTGTATGTCTGTAAAGTTTGGTGTTTCTTTACTGTTAACTTGTACAATTCTATCTCCTGGTTTTATCCCAGCCTTATCTGCGACACTATCTTTCACGACTCCTCCAATAGCATTAGAAGGGTCTTCTGTGTATTTACCACCTTGCATAAAGGCTACAAGAATAAATAAGACAGCAGCTAAAATAAAGTTATTCATCGGTCCAGCAAAGTTTGTCATCACACGACGACCTAATGACGCTGATTGAAATTGCACATCACGTGGGGCAATTTGTGTTTCAATGCCATCTTCTTCAATAATAGTTGCATCATGAGACACTGGGAACACTTTTTCTTCAGATTCGTCCCCATTCTCATAACCTTTTATAAATAACTCATCTTCCAAGTCATAGGCAATTAATTCAACAGGCACGCTATTTGGTAATTGAACTTTTTGCGTTGGATTGATTTTTGTTACCACACCATTTTCATCCAACACTAGAGATAGATGCATCCCTGGTGACAATTCTCCCTCATCTTCACCCTCGCCAGCCATGCGGACATATCCTCCAATAGGCAATAAGCGTATAGTGTACGTTGTGCCATTATGGCGATGATAAAATAATTTTGGGCCCATTCCAATAGAAAACTCTCGGACTAATATGCCTCCGCGTTTTGCAAAAATAAAATGCCCAAACTCATGAACTAACACGATTAAACCAAAAACAAAAATAAATGTTAAAAATGTTTTCATCAGAACATCCTTTCTACTAATCAGTTAATGTATTTAAAATAATCCTACTATATGCATAAAAGGAAAAACAAATAATAGACTATCAAATCTATCTAAAATTCCTCCATGTCCTGGTAAGATGTCTCCTGAATCTTTTACACCGTAATAACGTTTATATGACGATTCAACAAGATCACCTAATTGACCAACAATAGAAAATAAAATAGTTAATAATAACATCACTATCGTTCCATAAGTTAATGGCCAAATAAGAGTATAAACTAATGATACCACCATAGCAGAAGCAATGCCTCCAAGAGAGCCTTCGATTGTTTTATTAGGAGAAATATCAGGTGCTAATTTTCTTTGACCATATTTTCTCCCCACCATATAGGCACCAATATCTGTTGACCAGACAATCAACAGTGCATACATCAGAACGTGTAATCCTGTTTCTCTGGCAGAAATAAAATTTTGAAACCCTGTTCCAACATATAAACTAACCAATACTGGAAACCCAATATTATCAAATGTAAACTCGTTTTTTGAGAAAACCGGTAATATCAATAATGCCATCACAATCAAATAAAATAATGTGTTTCCATTGACTGTTCTTGGTAAAAAATCATACCAAGTCGATCGAGGTAAAATCAACAATACAGTTCCCACAATTGCTAGTATGCCTTCTGTTGACTTTATTTCTAATCCTTTCATTCTAAACAGCTCAAAAACTGCGATTCCACCTAACATTGCCATTACTATTTGCAGCGGCATTTTTCCAATGACGATAAGCGGTATAAATAAAATTAACGCCACTACCGCTGTAATTACTCTTTGTCTCATTTCGTTGCATCTCCTTCTGTTTTCAATCCCCCAAAACGACGCTGACGTGTTTGATATGAACCAATCGCTTCTTCTAAGTTTTCTAAACTAAAGTCAGGCCAAAAACTATCAGTGAAAAATAGTTCACTATATGCGATTTGCCATAGTAAAAAGTTACTTATACGTTCCTCTCCACTAGTTCGTATTAATAAATCTGGGTCTTGTAAGTTTTTTCCTAAACTTGCGGTCATCAAATAACTGGAAAACATATCCTCATCGACTTCATCGATATTATTTCCTTGTTTTACTTCATTTAACAACTCATTAACAGCTGTTAAAATTTCTGCTCGACTCCCATAGTTTAACGCAAAATTAAGTATCATTCCTGTATTATGCTTTGTTTCTTCAATCGCATTTTCTACCGCTTTTTGCGTGTGTTTTGGCAAGTACTCTTTGTACCCCATCACATTGACTTTGACGTTTTCTTTAACCAATTCTGGTACAAAGACATCAAAAAAGTCCACTGGTAATTTCATCAAAAAGTCTACTTCACCTGACGGTCGTTTCCAGTTTTCAGTTGAAAAAGCATATAACGTTAATACTTTAACCCCTAATCTACTTGCGTATGTCGTAATTTTTTTTACATTATTCATACCTTCTTTATGGCCAGCAATACGTGGCAATCTTCTTTGCTGCGCCCAACGTCCATTACCATCCATTATGATTGCTATATGCTTAGGTATCTCTCCCTCTGCGGAAAAGGTTGTGTTTTTTTCTTCTCCATTTTTTTCCTTTGTTTGCTTAGTAAATAAATTAAACATTAAAAAAGCCCCCTCAAAAGACTTGAGCATTTAAACATGCACTCATCTTATTGTAGCAAATGGGACTGGAAAAACCTATAAAAAAAAAGAGAATCCTCCTTTTTTTAAAAGAAAATATAAAAAAACAAGCCACGAACTTCATCGTGACTTAATTTTTGTTATTAAACATCTAAAATTTCTTTTTCTTTATCACTAACAATGGCTTCGATGTTTTTAGCACTAGCGTCTGTCAATGCTTGAACATCTTTTTCTAATCCACGCAATTCATCTTCAGATATTTCTTTGTTTTTTTCTAATTTTTTTAATTCATCAATTGCATCACGACGAATATTACGAATAGCAATTTTAGCATTCTCGCCTTGTTTATTTACTTCTTTTGCGATGTCTTTACGACGTTCCTCTGTTAATTGAGGAATCACTAAGCGAATCACTGTCCCATCATTGGTTGGTGAGATACCAATATCACTTGCTAAAAGTGCTTTTTCAATGTTTTCCATAGCAGATTTATCAAATGGTGTAATCATTAATACACGTGCTTCTGGAATAGTAATAGATGATAATTGGTTTAATGGCGTTGGTGCACCATAATAATCTACTGTAATACGGTCTAAAAGACTTGCATTTGCACGTCCTGCTCTGATTTGACCTAGCTCACGTTGCAAGCTCTCCTCAGATTTTTTCATTTTTTCTTTTGCATCATTTAAAATCACTTGACTCATCATTTATTTCCCCCTTACTGTTGTTCCGATTTGTTCACCTAAACAAACGCGTTTTATATTTCCTGGTTCATTCATGTTGAAGACTACTAAAGGAATATCATTATCCATACTTAAACTACTTGCTGTCGAATCCATCACAGATAGTCCTTTTGAGATAACTTCCATATGTGTTAATTCTTCAAATTTTGTCGCATTTATATCCAACTTAGGATCGGCAGAATATACACCATCCACGTTATTTTTAGCCATTAATATAACGTCTGCGCCAATCTCAACAGCTCTTAGTGCTGCAGTAGTGTCTGTTGTGAAATAAGGATTTCCTGTTCCACCAGCAAAAATTACCACACGACGTTTTTCTAAATGACGAATAGCACGACGTCTAATATAAGGCTCAGCTATTTGTCTCATTTCGATAGATGTTTGAACACGAGTTGGTACACCTAAATTTTCAAGCGTATCTTGAAGCGCTAAACCATTCATCACAGTTGCAAGCATTCCCATGTAATCTGCTTGAGAACGTTCCATTCCCATTTCAGCACCAATATTTCCACGCCAAATGTTTCCACCACCAACAACGATAGCTACTTCGACTCCAAGATTATGAATTTCTTTGATTTCCTTAACCAAACCATTTACAACAGCTGGGTTAATACCAAAACCTTTTTCTCCAGCCAATGCTTCTCCACTGACTTTTAGTAACACTCTACGATATTTAGGTTCCACCATTTTTTTTGCCTCCGATTTATCCTTAAGTCCAACTATAAAAATTATAGTAATTTTTTCAAAAAAAAGGAGCGCATATATCATAACAACAATAAATGCGTTCCCGATGACTAACTATTTGCCCATTTGACTTGCAACTTCATCAGCAAAGTTTTCTTCACGTTTTTCCATACCTTCTCCAACTTCAAAACGTACGAATCCTTTAACTGTTCCACCTTTAGATGCAACAAATTTTTCAACAGTCATATCTGGATCTTTAACAAATGGTTGGTCTACTAAACAAATTTCTGCTAAGAACTTGTTCATACGGCCAATAACCATTTTTTCAACGATTTTTTCTGGTTTACCTTCGTTTAATGCTTGTTCTGTTAATACTTTTTTCTCATGCTCTAATTCTTCTTGGGATACTTGGTCTTTAGACACATAACGAGGGTTAATAGCTGCAACGTGCATAGCTACGTCTTTTGCTACAACGTCATCAGTTGTTCCTTCAATAACTGTTAATACAGCGATGCGTCCACCCATGTGTAAGTATCCACCAAAAGCAGCATTATCATCTTTTTCTAAGATTTCAAAACGACGGAAACTGATTTTTTCACCGATAACTTGAGTTGCTTCAATTACATCAGATTCAATTGTTCCAGTTGATGTTTTAATTTTTAACGCTTCTTCCATAGTAGCTGGTTTGTTTTCAGCAACTAATTTAGCAATATTTTTAACTAAATCTTGGAATTTTTCGTTTTTAGCAACGAAGTCTGTTTCAGAGTTAACTTCAACAATAGCAGCTGTATTGCCAGCAACGTATACATTTGCTAAACCTTCAGCAGCGATACGATCATTTTTCTTACCAGCTTTAGCCATTCCTTTTTCTCTTAATAAGTCGATAGCTTCTTCCATTTTACCTTCAACTTCAACCAACGCACGTTTAGCATCCATCATGCCAACACCTGTACGTTCGCGTAATTCTTTTACCATAGAAGCACTAATTTTACTCATTTATTGTTTCCTCCCAAGTGTTTGTATTTGTTTTAAATGAAAAAGCTATCTAAGACAATTGACAAAACCATTGGCTACTTTGTTCACCTTTGCCAGCAGCCCTAGACAGCTTTAATTTATTTATTATTCAGCGTTACTTCCTTCAACAACTTCAACGATTTCTTCGATTGAAGGAGCTTCTTCAGAAACAACTTCTTCTGTAAATACTTCTTCTACGATTTCATCTTCGCCTTGACGACCTTCGATGAATGCATCAGCCATTTTACCAGAAATTAATTTAACCGCACGAATTGCGTCATCGTTTGATGGGATAACTACATCGATCTCATCTGGATCACAGTTAGTATCAACCATAGCAACGATAGGAATATTTAATTTATGAGCTTCTTGAACGGCAATACGTTCTTTACGTGGGTCAACGATAAACATAACATCAGGAATTCTTGGCATATCAGCGATACCGCCTAAGAATTTTTCTAATCTTTCACGTTCTTTCATTAAACCAGCAACTTCTTTTTTAGGTAAGACTTCAAATACACCGTCTTCTTCCATAGTTGTGATTTGTTTCAAACGTGCAATACGTTTTTGGATTGTATCCCAGTTAGTTAATGTTCCACCTAACCAACGATGGTTAACATAGTATTGACCTGAACGAATTGCTTCGTCTTTGATTGCTTCTTGAGCTTGTTTTTTTGTTCCTACAAATAAAGCAATTCCGCCTTCTTCTGCGATGTTTCTCATATAGTTATATGCATCATCTACTAAGCGAACTGTTTTTTGTAAGTCAATGATATAAATACCATTTCTTTCTGTGAAGATATATTTCTTCATTTTTGGGTTCCAGCGACGAGTTTGGTGCCCAAAGTGTACACCAGCCTCTAATAACTGCTTCATGCTTATTACTGCCATTTGTGTTTCCTCCAATGTGGTTTTTATTTTCCTCTTAACAGCATCACTTTTTTTGTGGACTTAAAATGTTTAAGCACCTCACAAAAAATCAGCCGAAAATGTGGATTTGATACTACTTTACTGCAGCACCTTTGTTAGTATATAACAGCTATATGAGAAAATCAAACTTTTTTGCCTATTTTTTCTTTCAATCTAATTCTTTTTTACTACACTTCTATTTTACGGTATACTTAACTTACTATTATAAGGGAGGATTTTTGCTACATGACAACTTTTTACTGTATGAGACATGGGAAAACAGAGTTTAATCAAGCAGGCGTATTTCAAGGAGGTTTATCTGACTCTCCACTATTAGATGAAGGAGTCGAAACAGCCAAAAAGGCAGGCAATTACTTACATGATGTATCCTTTGACCGCGTGATTATTTCACCACAAAAGCGAGCACAAGACACAGCAAATGCTTTTCTTTCAGAACATCCCTCTACTCCAATCATTGAAACAGTGACTGACATACGTGAAATGGAATTTGGTTCATGGGATGGCACACTTGAAAAAAATTACGATGGGCAAACACAATTTGAACATCTAAAACATCGTCCACATCTTTATGACCCAACTGAATTTGGTGGAGAAAACTTTCAGACATTACTGAATAGAACAAAAACAGTCTTTGAAAATTATGCAAAAGAATACCCTAATGACACTATTTTAGTTGTCTCTCACGGACTCACTTTGCAAACCATTTTGAAACATTTTCAAGGGATTCCTATCAGTGATATTCGTAAAGGTGAACTACTTGGTAATACCAGTATATCTATCATCGAATCAACAAACGGCTCTGATTTTTCTGTCACTCAATACAATGACCTCACGCACACTCTTTAATCTTTTTTATCTACTCAGCCACTTTATTTCGTGGTAGAATAGAAAAGTTCGATTAGATTAAAGGAGTGTCAATAAATGAAGCAACTCGGTCTTAAAGTATTAACATTTGCAAAAAAAATTGAATGGCATTCATTTTTAATGGGCAGTTTAATGATGATTTTCGGTTTTATTATGGTGTTTCATCTAGACTCACAAATCAAACAATTCAGTATTATTATTGGGCTTATTGCCATATTAAAAGGTTTTTTGAATTTTAATTACTATTCAACGAACGTTCGACTAGAACCAAAAGAAAAATGGCATATTATCTATCTCATATCAGGTATCGTTAGTGTTCTGATTGGATTATTTATTATTTTTAATTTTTCAGCAACCAATAATATATTGTGCGTGGTTGGCGGTTTTTGGTTTATTTGGGATGATATTCCTCAAATCATTCTAAGTGAATTAGAATTCATTAATAACCCACGAACACTTATTACCTTTAGAATCATCCAAGGTATCTCGATTCTATGTGGGATTGTGTTAATATTCCAGTCATTTATCCCACTTATTAATCCATTAATGTTTGCTATTTGTTATTATTTTCTCTCTGGAGGAGTCCTTCTTTGGGAAAACTATCAAGTCATAAATCAAAACCTCCAGTGAGAACTGGAGGTTTGTTCTTCGGCTGAAAGCCTCTATTACCGGCTTGAGCCTGAAAGGCTCACTGAAACGGTTTCCCTCATGCACCACATTCACTCGCTGATCCTAAAAGGATCTATTATTTCTTTTTATTTTTCTCTCCTGTAAACGGATCATATTCTTCAAATAATGTTAGTTGATCTGCTACATAATCTTCTCGAATTTGATTTCTTATGTATTCCTCAATTTGTTTCTTATTTCGTCCTACTGTATCAACATAGTAACCCCGACACCAAAATTTTCTGTTACCATATCTATATTTCAAATTAGCATGTCTGTCAAAGATCATAAGACTGCTTTTTCCTTTTAAGTAACCTATGAATCCTGAAACACTTAATTTTGGTGGAATACTTACTAACATATGAACATGATCTTTACATGCGCTAGCTTCAATTATTTCAACACCTTTTCGCTCACATAATAACCTTAGTATTTCTCCGATACTTTGTTTGTATTTTCCATAAATAATTTGTCGTCTGTATTTAGGTGCAAAAACTATATGATACTTACATTTCCATGTTGTGTGTGATAAACTTTGATTGTCCTTTTTCATAAGGAGCCTCCTATATGATTGATATTTTGTGGTCGGGAAACCAAATTTATCTTATCATTTTAGGAGGCTTTTTTAATACCACGCTGAAAGCTCTTTAGAACCACCCGCATAGCAGGTGGTTTTCAAAACATATAAAAAAGAGAAGCTAATCTTTTATTTAACAAAGATAGCTTCTTTTTTTTGCCCTCTTCTTAGTAAAACGAGTGCTGTAAGAAAGAAGAACAATAACCAATATTTACTAATATCCATGACATAGATAGCATTAAAATCTGTTTGTTTATAGGTATAACTATGTAAAATACTGTCCAAAGACACATGATGTGACAATTTACTAACAACCAATAACACGCTCATCATGAGTAATTGATGTAAAATGCTCCCGATATTTCCTAAGCGATACTTAGCTATTAATCTAAAGTCACGTGGCAATACTGGATAATGATATACAGCCTGATTTAACTGTGCATTAAACATCGATACCACAACACTTAATGTAAATACCCCAACATAAAATAATTGGTGTGTGGCAAGTAAGACAAAACTAAGGATTAAACCATACACAATACCTTTTTCTTTATCGTGTACTTTTTTCGATAAGATGGGTGAAAGGATAATAGACGTTAAATATAGGCTATAAATAATCATTAATGAGGATTTCCCATGATTTATCATTTGATATAGCGTACAAAACACTAAAATAAAATTAGTCAACATCCCTTTATAAATCATCAGCCCACTTTCCAACTTAGTAAATTGTCGCTGTCTCGTGATTTTTTTGTAGTAGATAAAATAAATGACTAATAAAATCCCTATTACAACCATCAATGTCAGTAAAAAAGTGGTTTCCCCTAATTTCTTATCACCTTTAATAATAAATACACTAAAGAAACCAACAAAGAATAAAACCACTGTCTCAATGGTAGAATAATTAGGATAAGGTATCGTTTCATCTAATGTATAAGTTGGATAAGTTAAAAAAATCCCCGACAATAAGAGCAAGTTAAGACCTAAAAATAAAAATGTTCCTACTATTGATACATTAATTAATTTAAATAATATGAACGAAAATATTACCGCAAACACTAAAGAATATAACTGACTACTGCTTTTATTGTTAAAATCATTTAATGTTCGCTCATGAAACATCACAGTCATATAACTTGGAAACATTAATCCAGAACACATTCCAAGGAGGCTTCCTGCAATCCACCCAAACATGATAGATTGATTTATTAATAAACCAAATAAACACCCGACAATTCCAAGTGATACTGAGACAAATAGTAATTTTTGCATAGGTAATGTTTTTAGTCTAATCAAAAATAATATCGTTGTTTTAAAACAATAAAAAAATAATAGCGGTAATAAAAACACAAACTGCCGATTATTTTGTAAAAAAATGTGTACTAAAATAAAAATAGGAAATAAATTCATCCCATTGACCAAAATAAACGGAATAAATTGCAATGTTTCTAATCGTTCCTTTAATCGCTCCACCATATCGCCCTCTTTCTTCTTGTCTAGTTTACAATATTTTACCTTTTACCACAAAGTTCTTTATACTTTAGTAAAATCTTTTTTTTCGTTATAATACAAATAAAGTTAAAGGAGGAATAAACGTGTTAACAATCAAACAAATTCCAACAGGAGCTATCCAAGAAAACTGCTATTTAATTTATAACGACACATCTTTACTTATTGTCGATCCAGGTGATGAAGCGAAAAAAATTGAACAAGAAATTGATCAATTAGATGCTAAACCTGAAGCTATTTTAATTACTCACGCACACTATGATCATATTGGTGCTGTTGATGATATTAGAGATAGATACAATATTCCTGTGTATATCAGCCCAATCGAACAAACTTGGCTAACTGATCCTCAACTGAACTTATCAGGATTAGCTCGTCATGACGACATGGCAGATGTGACTGCTAGAGAAGCTGAGTTCGAATTTAAAAACTACGATACATATACTATTGGTGACATGACTTTCAAAGTTGTTCCAACACCTGGTCACTCTCCTGGTAGTGTGAGCTTTATTTTTGATGAGTTTGTTGTATGTGGTGATGCTTTATTTAGAGGAAGTGTCGGTCGAACTGACCTACCTTTTGGTGACTCACAAACACTTCTTTCTGGTATTCAAAAAGAATTATTTACTTTACCAGACGAAACAAAAGCCTATCCAGGCCATGGACCTGTTACAAGTATTGGCCGTGAAAAACGAGAAAATCCTTTTTTTAACTAATATAATTTGTATACCCATAGACAATTTTTTGTCTCTTGGGTCTTTTTTATTGTCAAAAAAACATTTGGTTTTAAAAAAAGATAAGGTATACTTAATGATGATAAAAATAAAAAGGGGAATTAATAATGGATTTTTATAATATACTAAAAGTAATCTTCCTTGGAATCGTCGAGGGAATTACTGAATGGTTACCTATCAGTAGTACTGGCCATCTTATTTTAGTTGACCAATTTATAAAGCTCGATGCTTCAAACGATTTTAAAGAAATGTTTAATGTCGTCATTCAACTTGGCGCCATTTTGGCAGTTGTCGTTTTATATTTCAATAAACTAAACCCATTTGCTTCAAATAAAACTAAACTCGAAAAAAGTGACACTTGGTCTTTATGGTTTAAAGTAGTCGTTGCTTGTATTCCAGCTGGTGTACTAGGTATTTTATTTGATGATTTTCTTGAAGAGCACTTCCACAAATTTGTTCCAGTTGCTATCATGTTAATCTTGTATGGTGTCTTGTTTATCATTGTTGAAAATCGCAATAAAACTATTAAACCAACTACAACTACCTTAAATCAACTAACCTATAAAACGGCCTTTATCATTGGTTTATTCCAGGTACTGAGCTTAATCCCTGGAACATCTCGTTCAGGAGCAACTATTATCGGAGCAATGATTATCGGTTGTTCACGTTTTGTAGCAGCTGAATTCACCTTTTTTCTAGGAATTCCAGTCATGTTTGGTGCTAGTGGTGTAAAGATTTTAAAATTCTTACTAAAGGGCAACACATTTGGATCGCCAGAAATTATTTTATTATCACTTGGAACCATCGTTTCTTTTATTGTTTCCATCCTAGCTATTAAATTCTTAATGGGATACATCAAGAAACATGATTTCAAAGTTTTCGGTTGGTACAGAATCATTTTGGGAACGATCATTCTCATTTACTGGCTAACTACTTTATAATAATAAAACTTTTAAAGAAGCGATTCGTCGCTTCTTTTTTAGAATCATTCTCATTGATAACGACTATCAATCCCATCTAGATTATAACTATTCTAATCTAGTTTTTTTTGTGTTACACTTGATTCATAAGGAGGTAACACAAATGTCTTATATTAAAGAAAACAAACAAATGCTTGCTACAATCATCTGTGGTGTCCTAATGTTACTAGGATTTATTGTTGATAAAAATAACATGCCATTTTCTCCTATCATTTATATAATTGGGATGATTATAGGTGGATACTCACAAACCAAAGAAGGAATTGAAGATACGATTGAGAATAAACATCTTAGTGTCGATTTATTAATGGCTCTTGCTGCAATTGGTGCCTGTACCATCCAATTTTATTTTGAAGGAATTATGTTAACCTTTATTTTTTCATTAAGCGGGTCCTTAGAAGAGTACACAACAAGTAAAAGTAAAAAAGAAATTGAAAATTTAATGGCGATTCAACCAGAAAATGCCTTCCTACTAATGCCTGATAATTCCACAAAAGAAGTACCTGTCGAAGACCTTAAAATAGGAGACAAACTGTTAGTCCCTAAAGGAGCCAGTGTACCTATTGATGGTGAACTACTTAGTGACCATTCCTCCATTGACGAAGCAGCAATTACGGGCGAATCAATTCCCGTTGAAAAAACTTATCATGAGGCATTGTTTGCTGGAACAATTAATGTTGGTAATGCCATTTCAATGGTTGTTACTAAAGAAGCGAAAGATACATTATTTAGTAAAATTATTCAATTAGTTGATGAAGCGCAAAATACTCCCTCAAAAACTGCGAGTTTTTTAGATCGTTTTGAAAATGTTTATGTTAAAGCTGTTTTAGTCATTGTTCCATTAATGATTTTTCTACCTTATGTCTTTTTAGGATGGAGTTGGAATGAGAGCTTCTACCGCGGTATGGTGCTATTAGTTGTGGCGTCTCCTTGTGCATTAGTCGCCTCAGCTACCCCTGCTACCCTTGCTGCTATCTCTAATGGGGCAAAAAATGGAGTACTGTTTAAAGGTGGTGTCTTTCTAGAATCCTTATCTGATCTAAAAGCTATCACATTTGATAAAACTGGGACACTAACAAAAGGCATTCCTGTAGTTACCAATGAATACTTTATAGGTGATAAAAATGATGAAGCTATCTCTGCCCTTGTTACTATTGAAAAAAATTCAACACACCCTTTAGCGAATGCTATTGTCCGTTTTTATCAAGAATCAACTATTACTATAAATGAGGCGTTGTTAGTTGAAGAAATTGCCGGCTCTGGCATGCAAGCAACTCATAATGAGACATTGTGGAAAGTTGGAAACAGCGATTTTGTAACAAATACAGACTTAACTCATGAAACAAAATATAAAACACTACAGCTACAAAAAGAAGGAAAAACAGTTATTTATCTCTCTAAAAATAACCAAGTGGTTGCATTTTTTGGTTTACTTGATGTACCAAAACCTGAAGCAATCGATTGTGTTCGTTACTTTAATGAAGCAGGTATTACTACAACAATGTTAACTGGTGACCACCATCAAACAGCTAATGCTGTGGCTAAAATAGTTGGTGTCGATCATGTCATTGCAGACTGTTTACCTGAAGATAAAACTATTTTTATTAAAGAGCAAAAAGAAACAGTCGGAACAAACGCCATGATTGGTGATGGCATTAATGATGCACCCGCCCTCGCTAATGCAACGATTGGAGTAGCTATGGGGCAAGGAACTGATATTGCAATTGATGTAGCTGATATTGTATTGATGCAAAACGATTTAAATAAACTTGCGATGAGTCATGAGTTGTCTCTTAAACTTAAAAAAATCGTTACAGAAAATATTATCTTTTCTATCTCCGTTATTGTCCTATTAATTATCTCAAACTTTTTACAAGTCATTAACCTTCCACTAGGCGTTATAGGGCATGAAGGAAGTACCATTTTAGTCATACTAAATGGTTTAAGAATGCTTAAACCTATCTCAAAAAAAACATCAACTCCTAGATATCAAACACAATCAGAAACAAAAATTGCTCATTAAAAGATTAGGCTTATGGTCTAATCTTTTTTTATTGTCATTTCATAAACTTTATGATATAGTTTTTAAAACTAGATAAAGGAGTTTTTAATATTGAATGATACTCCACCGATTAATTTAACATCATTTAAATTACCTTTGTGGGATGAGCTACCTGACATTGATGTTTATATGGATCAACTTGTCACAATTGTTGACCGCTATTTACATCCTTTATCGGCCAATGGTGTTCCTTTTAAACCACTGACTCCTTCTATGGTAAATAATTATGTGAAGTTAAAATTAATTCCCAAACCTAATAAAAAGAAATATAACAGAAAACATATCGCTAGAATTATTGTCATTACGATTTTAAAACAAGTATTTGACATCCCCTCAATACAACAAAGCATTGATCTACAAATTGAGGATACAAATTCAAAAGAAGCTTACAATTTATTTTGTGACTACTTACATGAATCACTTCATGCATTTTCGACGCAGGGTGAAACAATTATATTTAATAACCCTCAAACAGATATCGCTCCCATTCGTTGGGCATGCATTACGATTGTTAGTAAACTTTTTACTGAATGTGCATTAATGACAACATTAAACACAATAGATAACAAGGAGATGGACACACAACATGACTGAAAAAATTGCATTATTAGTAGACTCTGGTATGGATATACCTACAGAAGCAGCTCAATTAGAGGGCGTTTTCATCGTTCCTCTTAGTATCAATTACTCAGATGGCAGCTATTTAGATAACATCGAGATTAGTGCAGCAGAAATATATAGTCGTCTAGATGAAGAAATTCCAACTACATCTCTTCCCTCACTTGATATTATTGAAAAAACTATTAACCAAATAAAAAATGAAGGCTACACGCATATTTTAACAGTAACCATTTCAAGTGGTCTTAGTGGAACTCACAATGCTCTTAGATTACTGTTAAATGACCACCAAGATATTAAATCACATATTATTGATACTAAAAGCATTGGAATTGGTGGTGGTATTCAAGCGGCTTATCTAAAAGATTTAATCGATAAACATTATAGTTTTGACTCTTTGGTTGAAATTGGCGAACTTCTTCCTAAAAAAGGACGTGTGTTCTTTAGTCTTCCAACACTAGAATACTTAAAAAAAGGCGGAAGAATTGGGCTGGTTACCTCTATTATTGGGACAGCTTTAAACCTAAATCCTGTTATTTCTTGTAATAACGAGGGAATCTATTATACTGTCACAAAAGCTCGCGGCAGAAAAAAAAGTTTACAAAAAATGATTGACCAATTAGTTGATTTTGCAGGAGATAGTACCGATTATCGTATAGGAATTGCTTATGGAACCTGTATTGATGAGGCTGAAAATGTAAAAAAAATCATTGAAGAAAAACTTCCACATGCTGATGTTGTTTATTTTGATGATGTTAGTCCTGTATTAGGCGTTCATACGGGTCCGGATGTCATTGGTGTCACAATTTTAGACTTAAATTAAGAAACATTGTAATTAATTTATTGCAAACTGATTATGGTTTCTGTATAATGAGAATGTTGATTACATATGATTTATCAATGTAAACTCTATGTCGGAGGTGAAAACAAATGCCAAATATCGAATCTGCTATCAAACGTGCGCGTACTAGCAAAATTTCTAACGAGTCTAACTCTGCTAAATTAAGCAAAATGCGTACTGCTATGAAGAAATTTGAAAAAGCTGTAGAAGAAAACGCTGATAACCAACAAGAATTATTAGTTGCTGCTACACGCGAAATTGATATGGTTAGTGCTAAAGGATTAATCCATAAAAATAAAGCAAACCGTGAAAAATCACGTTTAGCTAAAAAAATCGCTAAATAAAAAAACTTGATTGACTGAATCTTTTGATTTCTAGTCATCAAGTTTTTTCTTTTATTTAAAGTCTTTCATTAAAAATAATTCAAATAACACATTGGCATCCATATACCCCGACTTCATTTTATAATCATTTTCCACTAAATAATCAAAAATATTACCTAATGTTTTTAACTCGAATTTTTTTGCTTCTTGAAGCGATAATTTTATACGATAGGGATGTATTTTCAGCACGTCAATCATGTTGCTTTGCTGATAGTGTCTCTCTGCCATAATTTTAACTTGAACCAATAATCTAAATTGGCTAATTAATATAGCATTTATTTTGATAGGCTCTTCACCTTGTAACAATAATTCTTGATATAAGCTAAGAGCTTTTTCTTTTTGATTGGATAAAACATATTTTAATAAATCAAAAATATTATGTTCCAATGTTCTAGGTATTAACTGATAAACCATCTCTTTCGATATTTTTTTTGACCCAGTGGACGCTAAAAATAATTTATCCAATTCATTCATCATTTGGCTTAAATTAGCATTCGTCAAATAGATCAATTCATCAAAAGCCTCTTTACTAATTTCATAACCTTCTGCTTTTATCGTATCCGCAACATATTGACTAGCTAAATGATTATCCATATTTGACACATCAATCAACGTCGCTTCTTTTTTGAGCTTTTTAACAATCTTCTTTCTCTCATCTAACTTTTCATACGGTGCAACAAAAACCAAAACAGTGGACGGTGACGGCTCATCTAAATAATCTAATAATGTGTTTAAATTATGCTCAACATCTGTTTTCTTTTTTTCACCTGTCAAAAAGTAAGGTTCTTCTAAAAAAATAATTTTTCTCTCACCAAAAAAAGGAATGGTCTGAGCTTCTATCATCACATTGTCCAACAACTCTTGTTTCATATCAAACGTCATCAAGTTAAACGACTCTTCTTCTTTATTCATCCCTGATTTTACTAGCTGTTGTTTAAATTTTTTTATCAAGTAACGTTCTGTACCTAGTAATACATAGACAGAATCAAATGTTCCTTCTTTTACTTTTGCTAACTCAGTTTGAAAGCTCACTAATACCACTCATCCTTTTCATCTTCTCTTCTCCATTTTAACAGATTTTCATTTCACTGACCGAATTTTTAGCATGTCTTTTTTAAATGGTAGCCATTTTTGATATATCATCCCTTGTTCATCCGTCCTAAAAATACTAATATTTTCATTGTTTAACGTTTCCAATGTTTCCTCTGAAGGATGATTAAATCGATTGTTTTCACCAAGGGATATGACTGCTTGAGACGGAGCTACTTCTTTAATAAATGCCAGATGACTAGATGTTTTACTTCCATGATGGCCAATTTTTAGACAATCTGCTTTCAACTCCCCATTAGGATACTGTTGTAATAATTTTTTCTCACCATCCTTTTCCAAATCTCCCATCAATAAAAAAGTCTTTTGATGAATGGTCACTTTCAATACTAACGAGTCATCATTTTGACCATCTCCTTGTCCATTAGGGTATAAAGGTTGTATCGCAATCGATGGTAAGGATAATTTAGTTTTTGATGTCATCAATTCTATAGTGTCAATCAGTATCATTTTTTGTTGCACATTTGGTTGTTGGTAAGTCCCTGGTGTCATTAATACCTGTTTAATTTGTATCTCACTTGATAACCGGTCAATGTCTCCAAAATGATCTTCATGCGCGTGTGTGAGGAAAACACCATCTAAAGTTGACACTCCCCTACTTTTCAAAAATGGGATTAAAGTGTAATCTGCTTGTGCCTTACTTTTCTTTTTTTCTTTCCATTCTTCTTTTTGAAAGGATAAACTGCCACCTGTATCGACTAAATAATTTCCTTGATGAAAAGGGAGTTGAATAAACAAAGCATCTCCTTGCCCAACATCAACAAAAGCAATCATGCCAAAAGGATTTAAATACTTCATTCCAATAAATAAAGACGGACTACACACTAAAAATAACAAATGAATTTTAGAAAATGTCTTTATCTTTTCGAGATGGATTAAGAAAACTAATTGCAGCACTAAAAGGACTATCAATACATACACTGGAAACGATCCTGTGGTTACTTGGAACAAGGTAAACCCTTGACACCACTCAGCAAAAAGATGAACACTGGCTATGACTCTTTCAATAAGATAAATCAAAACATCAGGTAACCAAAAAGAAACGATCAGAGCTAAAGAAAGTAATGGCAAGATAAGTTGAAAAAGAATAGGGGTAAAAATAAGACTATATAGACTGGATAAAACGTTAAATTCAAAAAAGTAATAGCATAAAAGAGGCAACGAGAAAAAGGTCAATAGTAGCTGAAAAACAATCGTCTGAGGCAATCTCTTCATCCCTTTTATGATTGGATAGATAAATATAATTAAAAAACTCAGATAATAGCTGAGCTGACCACCAATATTAAATAGCACTGTTGGCATAAATAAACTATGTACAACTAAAGTCATACTCCAACAATCTAACGAGCTTAACTGCCATCTATAATGACTGTTTCCCTTTTTTAGTAAGTGTTGAACACTCGCTCTGACCACACCAATACTATAACCAGTCATACCAATAAAAAATAATAAAAACAATAGCTCAATAACAGATGTTGCTTCTTTTGTTAAACCAATTCTTAACAAAATAAGTTGAATGATTCCCACTAAAAAAGTGACATGTATACCAGATAAAGCAAATAAATGTGCCAAACTAAGTTTATTCCAAACTTCTCGGTTGTCACTGTCATTTATCCCCAATAGCAAACTTGACATGTAAAAAGCTGTATATGGTAAAAACGTATCGTCAATCATAAGGTGAATACGCGCGCGATAAGAAGATAACCACTCCAATGGTCTAAAAAAAGTCAGTGTCGACTCTGTAACTTCATAAATTGTCGTCAACTTATACACGCTAACGAGTTGTTTCGACTTTAAATAATCTGCGTAATCAAATCCATTTAAATTCCGTTTGGCTTGTGGGATGACTTTTTCTTGGTTGCTTTTTATGACGAGTGGTTTAGTTAATGACAATAGATACGCCTGTTGTTCTTTAGTTTCTAACTTATAGTGCAGTAAATAATTCTTTCCTTTATTTTTAGCCCTAGCTTTAGCAAAATCACCATCTACTTGGATAGTATCTGGTAAGATGGTCCAAGTTTCAACACTTTCATTAGGAATAACATCCACTCTAGATGACTCTGTAACATAAAAAAATACTGCTGATAAACACATTGATACCATACAGATAATGATTATTTTCTTATGTTTCAATCGATATACCCTAAAGCACAGTAACCCAATAACAAGAAATAAAAGCCAATGTGGTTTTAGTAAGCACGACAAACAAGTAACATATAAAATCAATGGATAAAAAAAATACCCCTTAATAGAGGTATGTTTCTTATTCATCATCTTCTCCAAATGCCAATGTTTCAAAATACTCCTTTGACAGAGTTACTTGATTGATAGTCGCACCAGCTTGTTCAATCAGTTTCATTGCGTAGTCATCATTTCTATAATCTTTTAAGTAGTGTATCGTTTTAATCCCTGATTGTAAAATCATTTTAGTACATTGCAAACAAGGAAAATGAGTGACATAAATTTCAGCACCATCAGTCTCTACACCGAATTTAGCACACTGTAAAATAGCATTCATCTCTGCATGGATGGTCCGAACACAATGCCCATCAACTAAATAGCACCCATCATCAATACAATGAACATCCCCAGTAACAGAGCCATTATAACCACCTGCTATAATTCGTCTATCTCTCACGATTGTTGCGCCTACCGATAACCGTGTACAGGTACTTCGTAAAGATAATAACTTACTTTGAGCCATAAAATATTGATCCCAAGGAATTCTTTCTCTACCCATTATCTGACCTCTTTTTCTTTGAATTACATTTATTGTAATAGATTTTTCTATATTTAACCACTTTTTTTAAGTTAGACCATCCATCCCACCTGCATGACCACCAACTAAATGGCTTCTATCGATCGCCGTTGCTCCCTCTAATAAACTCGATGCATGGATAATGGCATCAAAACCAAATCGTTTTCTAATAATATCAATTGTTTGATCAAGTAATCTATCGTTTAGAGTGTCACTTGGTTCGTCAAATAAATTCAATTGGATAACTTTATCATCTATTAATTTTGAATAACTTACTGCCAAATTTCTAACCGGCTCACCTGTATAATAGGTATCAAATAATTGAAAACAATACTCTACTAACTCTTTTGATAAATTAGTCGCATCGACCTTCATTTGCCTATGAAATCCACGGTCATAACTATATTTAGAATACCCTATCGAAAGAGACACACATTGTGTTTGTAGACCTTGTGAGCGTAACCTTGTCGCTACTTGCTCAGCAACTTCCTTTATCACTATTTTTATTTCTGATAGGTTAGTATAGTCTTTTTTTAATATTTGACTGTTACCTAAACTCTTTGACGCTGGCTTGTATCTCTCCGTGATATTAGAACGGTCAATGCCCCAAGCATGCGCAATAAGTTGTTGCCCAATCACACCAATTGGATGTTTGATTTTAAAAAAATCATAATGGGCTAAATCATAAACGGTGTAGATACCTAAATTGTTTAACCGCTTTTCCATTGCTCGATTAATTCCCCAAAAATCAGTTAAGCGTGGAATCGTCCAAACAGTCTGCGGAACATCATGATAACGCCATTCTGCCATCATATCGTCATTATTTTTTGCTTCATTATCTAAGGCTAACTTACTAAGTAACATATTATCGCCTATACCGATCGTACAGTATAGACCCATTTCATGATAGACATCACGTTTAATTTGCTCTGCAAATTGATAAGCATTCATCTGAAACAATTTTTTCGAAGGTCCTATCCTAATAAACGTTTCATCAATCGAGTAAACTAATATATCCTCATCTGCGACATATTTTCTAAATAGTTGATTGATTTTTATATTTTGTTCGATATATAAAGTCATTCTAGGTGGGACAATCCATAAGTCTGGGTGCTTAGGAATCTCGTAGCGACGTGAAACATTAGTGATTCCCAACTCTGTTTTTGCTCTAGGTGATGTTGCTAAGGCCAATCCTCCTGGAGAATCCGCGCCACTCATCACAACCAACAATGCTTCTAAAGGATTTAATCCTCTTTTCACACATTCAACAGATGATACTGATAGGTAAGCTTTTGAAATAATCTCCAGCTTTTCCCCCAGTCCACACCGTACGTGAGACTTTCACCTCATACGGCGTTCCATCAAAGTTTACTAACAAATATCATACAGTTATAGATTCAGCGACAATTCACAATTTTTTGCTTTTTTACGAAACTGATTGATTATCTCAAGTTGAGAGCTAGTAATCCTCATTTTTTTCAAAAGAGGTGATGCTCTTTCTCTATTTTCCTCATGAATAATTGAATGTAGGTCTCGATGAATGATAACTAAATTCTGAAAGTTATCCTTGCCACCAAGATTTCTTGGAATAATACGATGACAGTATATATCAGGTAACTCTAAGAACTCTTTTGTTATCTTACATCTACCACGTTGTGATGAATATTTAGAAACTCTATTGTCTCTAAACTCAACGCTCTCATTTGGATTATTCTTATTCATAAGTTGATTAATTATATCGATTGGAAAGGTGAGGTACTTATGTATTAGTATACGTCCTTCGGGCGTATACTTACAGATTCCCTTCTTTGGTAACGATGTATGACTATGCTTGATAAATCCCAAAGGAATCATCGGATAGCCATTAATCCACCTTAGCTGCTTTGAGCGTGCATAGTTTTTCTTAACGAAGTCACTAGGTGGTTGACCAACTTTTTTAACGTCTAATCGATTTTTGATGATAATCATAATGCGTTGATTGATTCTGGGGCAGTCCACACTAATGTGCGTTGCCTTTTTATAATATTGATGAACTCCTACAACCATAGAATTATACTTAACTAATTGCTTTTGTAATTCTTCCTTATTAGGGGTATGTTGAATTACCTTTATTTGCTTTGCTAAATTATCCGAAACTTTTTTCATAGCTTTAGAACACATGTGGGTTTCAATGACAAAAGTATTTCTTTTCCGTACTAGTTTCATAGTAAAACCGAGAAATTCAGATTTTTGTTTTTTCAGATTAACCACTTTAGATTTTTCTAAACTGATATTGAGCTTTAAACGCTCTTTCAACCATAGTTTAGTGGCTAAAAATATCTTATCTGCATCATTACGTTTTCTGCAAAATATTTTGAAATCATCAGCATATCTCACAATATAAATTTCTTTTAACTTTGAACTACGCAGGGCTCGATATTTATTGCCTTTATTCCAATAATCCTTCTCAGTATGATAACAGTCGTATTTGTGCCTTGTAGGGTGAGTTTCCCATTGAGACGATATCCACCAATCAAGTTCATTCAGAACAACATTTGCAAGAAGAGGAGAAAGTATTCCACCTTGTGGAGTTCCTTTTTTAGGGTGTTCAATCCGCCCATCGTTATGAATGATAGGTGCTTTAAGCATTGCCCTAATTATTCCTAAAAGCCATTTATCTTGGATTCCTAATGACCACAGTTGCTTGATAAGTTTTGAATGATTTACATTGTCAAAGAAACCTTCGATGTCAATATCCACTACAAATGTAAGCTTAGACAATTGTGCTAATTTAACAGCCTGTGCAAATGCATGATGTGCCGACCGATTAGGTCGGAACCCATAGTTTTTATCATGAAATTTAGCTTCCATAATAGGTTCTAAAACTTGCAATAGACATTGCTGAATAATCCTATCCCAGATAGTTGGAATACCCAACGGTCGAGTTTTTCCATTTGGTTTGGGAATTTCGACTCTTTTTACTGGTTTGGGTCTATATTCGGAAAATTTGGATTGTACTATTTTAATAAAGTTAGCATTAGTTATTTCTTTTAAATCATCAATATTCTTGTTATCAACGCCTGGAGATATACTTCCAGAGTTTCCTTTAATATTTCTATACGCTAATAGAATGTTACTTGGCGAAGTCACAATTTCCATGAGATTATGAAAAATATGATTATTGCAACTATTTTGGTATAAATTATCAAAGCTATCAATCATGCCATAATATTCCATATGGCGGATTGAGTGTGAAGCTGATACATTTTCCATAGCACCGCCTCCTTTCGGATATCGGCGTTTATTTTGTCATACTCGATTCTATGGATTGCATCATAACTGTTAGTAAAACTAATTGACTTGTGGCTATCCCTCCACAGTTTATTATCACTGCTTCATAGGTACTGTGCCACTACTCTCACTAGTGTAAATGAGCTTATTATACTTCGTCTCAACCGCTTCAAAGGAGATTAGTCCTCCACGTTCACTAGCTTTCAACGTTCCAATGATTCTATCCATACATTTACTTTTAGGTACTCACTCTGAACCTGTGACTTTCCAGTGCCTGTAACACTGCACGCTCATTCATATCTACGATTCTTACTAAACCGCAAGTCACACCCTGTGTCACAATTTATAATTTGTGCGGGTAAGATACATTTCTATACCCCAAGCCTATAGATTCGTACATTCGCAAGTTCGTCAGTACATTTGCACATTCTTACCATGAGTAATTTGTGGACTCCCGACCTATAGGTTACACTATCCACCTCTGGATAGTTTTCGATTGCAAGTAAATTTGCAATTACGGTAACTCTCAGCCGACTTCACCGAGCTTTTGACAATTTTATTCTAACCAAATAGGATTGCCAATCGGAGTATTAGAGGGAGCACTTCAGGTCGTTACACCTTCATTTCACTCCTCAAATCATTAGTTCCACACAAGAAAATCTTGTGTGCCTAACCTTTTCAGTTAGGAACGTTTCGCACCGTAAAAACTTTTCATATCAACACACAAAATATCCTCTTGCAGTTCTTTATTATAATCAAAAAACTGATTTGTTTGATTACTCATTACAACTTCGATGAACTTTCATACCATTTTTTATCAGAGACTAGCTCTATATGCCTAATTAACGATAACTCTATTGCAAGATGATCCACATAAATGGTTGTTTCAGTAAATCCTGTGATATGACCTGTTAGCTCATTAAAAAAACTACCAGTATCTACATCAGCAATATTTGGTTGAATATTAACCCTAAAATCTTTTACAATTGCGTCATTGACCACAGCCATAATGTCCTCCAAATCCATCATAGGCTTGCTATGATTTATCATATTGGCTTGTTCTTTCATATGATGAATTTCTCGAGTATGTTCAGATAAATAAAATCCTAGATACTTCTTTATTCCTCTATCATGATAGTAATGATTCAACTCAATTGGATTACTTTTCATATCAATCATCTCTCTTTTCTATAATTAATAGACTTTTCTTAAAACAATTATACGAACCTATGTTCTAAAAGTAAAGAGAAATATTATATAGTAATAGATGATTTTAATTGTTCAAACGTTTTTTCACCAATGCCATCAACTTCTTTTAATTCATCAATTGATTTAAATGAACCTTTTTCTTCACGATACCTAAGTATATTTTCAGCTTTTTTTTCTCCAATTCCATTAAGTGTTTTTAGCTCCTCAATTTCTGCTGTATTTAGATTAACTAACTGATTTTTTTCACCATTTGAATGTGTCCCCTGATTTTGATCTGTCTTTTGAGAGGAGACAACCTCTGCTATTTCCTCTCCTTCTTTTGGAATATAGATAACCATCTGATCACTGACTCTTTCTGACAAATTAATTTGCTTATCATCTGCCTCTTTTAAAAATCCACCAGCCAACTCAACCACATTTAAAACTCTCATAGTAGCATCTACTTTATAAATACCGGGTTTAGTTACTGCCCCTTTAATATCGACATACATGTCATCTACAATAGGGTGACTACTAGATTCATTGGTTTGATTGATTGCATAACTACTACTAATTTGAGTGTGGGTATTAATCATTTCTTTCTGAGGTTTAAAAATGAGTCGTAAGATAATACCTAAAAATAAAACAGCCACTACTCCACCAATCATAAATTTATACTTGGTCTCTAATTTATTAAAATAATCCATAACCTCCTCCTTTCATCGATAAGATACGAAAAAACACACAACTTAACTTTAAGGGCTCTATAATTTAAAGGACTGATGAATCAAATTTTGATTCATCAGCCCTTTTTTAGTTTATTTAAATATAAAACATGTCGTCTATCTAGTAAAATTGAAGTACCACCAAAAATCTAAGATAGAAAGGACAACATGTCATGAATAATCATATCAAAAAAATGTTACGAATGACAGATGAACATTTAGATTTAACAAATACGGAGGAATATAAAGTTAAAGGGAAAAACACTTTAGTTATCTTTGGAGTCTATTCTCCCATGCCTTCGGCTTGTAGGAACTGTGGTTCAACTATTGTTGATAATGAAGGGAAAAGTGTCGTTGTTAGAAATGGAAAAAAGGAAGTAACTATTCAGTTAGATTCTTATCAAAATATGCCCACTATTTTAAAACTGAAGAAACAACGATTCCATTGTAAAAGCTGTTCGCACAATTGGACGGCACAGTGTTCTATTGTTGAAAAAAACTGTCATATCAGTAAATTTATTACTTTGAAGATTTTAGAATTATTAACTGAGAAAGTCTCTATGACATTTATAGCTAAACAATGCCACGTTTCTTTAACGACAGTTTTAAGAGTTCTTAAGTCAGTTGAATCACAACTCCCACAACAACTTAAACCACGGTCCTTTCCAGAAGTTTTAATGGTAGATGAATTTAGATCTCACGCTAGTTATGAAGATAAAATGAGCTTCATATGTGCTGATGGAAAAACAGGTGAATTAGTGGACATTTTACCTAGTAGGAAATTAGATAAAATAATCCCTTACTTCAATCGCTCTCCGTTGGAGGAACGGGAAAAAGTTAAATTTTTAGTAACAGATATGAATGCAGCTTATTTTCAATTAATTAAAAAAGTCTTTCCTACTGCTAAGTTAATCATTGATAGATTCCATATTGTAAAGCATTTGAACACCGCTTTTAATGATTTTAGAATCCGAGAAATGAAGAGATTAGTTACCAACAAGAAAAAGTCAAAAGCAAATAAATTAAAATCAAACTGGAAATTACTTCTAAAAAATCAAACAAATATTTCCATTTCAAATTTCAAGACCTGGAGAAGTTTTCCTTCTCCAAAGTATCCTCTTTTAACGGAATCTATGGTGATTGATCGACTACTGTCATTCTCTTCTGATCTAAAAGAAGCTTATGACATCTTCCATTTACTAATGTATCACTTTAGAAACAAAGATGGGCATTCCTTTTTCGAACTATTGAAAAATCTACCTGATAGCTTGGATACACAATTTAGAGATAAAATAGAAAATCTGATTTCCTATGAAGTAGGTATTAGAAACGCCCTAAAATACAGTTTTTCCAATGGAAAACTTGAGGCTAAGAATACTCATATAAAAACTCTTAAGAGAGTTTCCTATGGATTCAACTCATTTACAAATATACGCATAAGAATTTTCTTGATCAACGACCTTATTAAAATTAAATAACTAAAAAAGATGATAAATCTGAGAATAATCTCAAATCTATCATCTTATAAATCCAACTCATCAGTCCGATTTGACAAAGAGCCACTTTAAGTCGTGTGTTTTTCTAAATAATTTATCGCATCTTGAATCGTTTTTACTGGAACAATTGTCAAGTTTAATTTATTTTTTTTAGCGGATTCTTTAGCCACTTCATAATTGGTTTTCCCATCGGATTCATTATTAGGAGCAAAAAAGATAGTTGCGCCTGCTTTTTCAGCAGCGACTACTTTTTTATCAATCCCACCAATGTCACCGACCTCTCCTTGATCATTTATAGTTCCAGTTCCTGCAATATTTCGCCCTTTTTTTAAATCTTTATGGCTTAACATACTATAAAGCTCTAAACTAAACATCAATCCAGCTGATGGGCCACTAACACCTTGTGTATCAAACTCTATTTTCTTATCTGTTTCAATAGATGTTTGATCCACCACAGTCACTCCTATACCTGGTCGATTAAGTTTAGGTAATTTAATAATATGACCTTCGACATTTTCTTCTTTATCATCTCTTTTATAACCTATCTTCACCGTATCATCCACAGACATTTTTTTCAATTCACTAATAAAATTATCCGACTCCAATACTGTTTGATTATTCAACTTTGTAATAAGGTCACCTACTTCAAGTTTTTTATAAAAACTTGAATAGTCTGCCACAGATAACACATAGATTCCTTTGTAAATCCGCTTATATGGTATATCCGCCAATTCTAAGGCAATTTGGATTGCTTCATTTTTAGAGTTTTCCATATTATACTCTTGGATACGGTCATATTCTCCTGATTTTGAGTCCCCTAATATATCTTGTTTAGGAACCAACTCAGCATTTTTATCAAATTTACTTAACAATGCAGTGAGAACATTAGCCTTTTGAACTTGAACTGTTGTCATCATGAATGAGCCTTTTTCTGTATCTTTTTTGCCATCCACTGTTATAATATCATTTAATTTATCCGCACTTCCAGGTGATTCAATATAATATGGTAAAGGGAAAATTAACACTAAAACAACCACTAAAACCCCTAAAATTTTTAGATAAAATGATTTATTTTTAAAATGCTCTTTATTCATGATTATAACCTTCTTATTTAAATTTTAACTTGAGTGCCTCATTAACTGTTTTTGGTACAAAATCAGAGACATCACCTGTAAATTTAGCAATTTCTTTAATCATACTAGAACTAATATGATTATACTCTTCATCAGAGATCAAAAAGATTGTTTCTATATGAGAAGACAAATGCTTATTCAATACCGCTATACTTTTCTCGTATTCATAATCCATCTGATTTCTAATGCCTCTTATTAAGTAATCAGCACCTAACTCCTTAGCGATATTAATCGTTAAATCATTATCACATAAACGAACAGAGACATTTTTGAGACTCTGCACTTCATCTTCAATAAACACTTGACGTTCTGTCGCTGTAAAAAGCGTTTGTTTTGTTGTATTAGTAAATACGCCAACAACTAATTCATCAAACAATTTACTAGCTTTTTCAATTGTATTTAAATGCCCATTCGTAACAGGGTCAAAGCTACCTGGAAAAAGAGCGATTCTTTTTTTAGTCACTTAACTCCTCCTCTAACTCATAAATTTTTACTTTTGTTATACCATAATTTTGTTCTTTTTTTAAGACTAATTGACCAATGATATCTGGTAATATAACATGTTTATCCATCTCACATATGACTTTTGCATGTTTTTTTAATAAATTTAATGATTGTAATAATAACATATTTTTTTCTAATTCTTCCTTGGCATAAGGCGGATCTAAGAAAACAACATCACAACTAACGGTTTGTTCTGCTAAAAAATTTAAGGCTTTTTTAGCCTCTAATTTTTTTACAACAAACGAGTCTACTTGTTTAGTCATAGTGACATTTTCTTGAATAACTTTCACTGCTGGAAAGAAAACATCAAAACAATACGCTTTTTCCATCCCTCTAGAGATGCTTTCTATCGCTAAATTGCCACTACCACTATATAAATCTAAACAAACCCCTCCATCAAAATAAGGCCCAATCATATTAAAAATAGATCCCTTAATTTTATCTGAAGTTGGTCTAGTATTATCCCCTTTTAATGATTGTAACTTTCTTCCTTTAAACTCACCTGCAATAACGCGCATGTATTTCTTCCTCTCTATGTAAAACTAATGATAAAAAAAGTATTTGTCTTATGCCAGACAAATACTTTAATCATCAAATTCTGCTAAGCGAATTTCAGTTTTTTGCTCTTCAAAATCTAACGGCTCATCATGACAATCTTGGTTACCCAGTCGATTAGTAAAGTTCATATTAATATCAGGTCTATATGACTGTTCAACACTTCTAACAAAAAATTGTTTATTCAATTTTTCAACCGTTTCATCAACTAACGCTTCATCAACGTATAAAATAACGTATTTCATTTTTTTAGACACATAATAAACGTAGCCAAATTTCTTTAAATTTCTTAATTGTTTTAAACTATATACCCAGACAACCAAGCCTCGTCTTGGGGTTAATTCTAACTCATTTGTTAACATGACATGTTCCTCCACAACCTTTTTTAGCAAACTCAAAAAAGGGATTTCCTGCATCAACTTTTATCGTTTTAGATATCGTTTGGGCAATATCTAGACCTATATAATCTAATACATTTTGAACAGTTGTTTCATTTGCTTTAAATTCTGCAACTAAATCATTAACATCAAGCGCTCTTTTTGATTTTCGTAACGCGCGTCTTGTCTCTTTAAAATCAGGAGCATACTTACCATAAGGTTCAATTCTTTCAAATGCTTCTTTTTTTACTAAAAAATCAGATAATAATGCTGAAACTTCTTTACTTGTTTCCACTCTATTATAAGACAATAGATAATCAGCTACAAATTGACTGCTTAACACATCTTCTGCCACTTGAGCTGCTTTATCTTCTAAATCAAATAACTCATCATTATAAATCATCTCTTATCACTACTTTCAGTGGTTAATACAGTATTATTTGCTTTTTGATTAAATAAAACCAATACTTGATTTTCATTATAGGCTATACCAATGTACTCATCTTTTGCATCCTTTATT
The DNA here is from genome assembly GCF_053667615.1 of Vagococcus sp. JNUCC 83. NCBI lineage: Bacteria > Bacillati > Bacillota > Bacilli > Lactobacillales > Enterococcaceae > Vagococcus > Vagococcus sp. JNUCC 83. Next base: position 1,306,381 of record NZ_CM132204.1, read on the forward strand.
TCACGTTGATCAAATCGATTAACAAACCAATTTGTTACAATAAATGGAACATCTCCCATACTTTGAACAAATAACCCATGCGTATTTTTATCAAGTGGTTTGCCTAATTTTAACAATCGATCCATTTCTTCATCTGTTAACAAAAGACTGTCACTTGGGTTACTTGACTCAATTTTTTCTTGCCATTGTTCCCAACGCTCTTCTTTTTTTATCACTTGTTTTGGTTCTTTATCAAATTCTGCTAATGCTCGTTGACTTTCAAGAACAAGCTCTGTATCTAACTTATAAGGTTTACGATTAATTCTCTGACGAACAATATTTAACACAGTAAATAATTGTTGCGTATTCGCTTGATTAAACATTTCCCGTTGCTCCTCAGTCAGTTCGACTTTAGGTATCTTAGTTTCTTGACTCAATTGATACGGAATCATCTCAACCAAAGTGCTTTTACCCACGTAACGTATTCCTAATAATTTACCTGTATCGTAATTAAAATGAAGTAACGCAAAAGTGCCATTATCAAATGATATAAGTGGTCGATAATTCATATCATCTTCTGTTAACTCTATTTCGTATTTTTTATCTTTGTAGTCAAATTCAAAATTCGGATAAATTGTTGTTATTTCTGATATATCACCTAATGTCATATCCATATTAAAGGGTGCTGTATCAACTTGTGTCCCTAAAACAAAAACACTTGATACTTTATTATCAGTCAGCTCTACCTGATAATAATCCGTCGCACTATTTCCATAGACTAACCACTTACGATTGATTCCAACTGGCCATTCTTTTTTAGGATTTGGCATTTTTTCCAGTAACTCTTTCTCAGTTAGACCAATTACAGTTGTCATTCCTGTAGCAGCTAATTCATTATGCTGAGTTGACTTACTAGGAGGCTTAATCTCATTAACCATTAACTCGTCTACAGATTTAGGAGATTTTTGTGACAAGACGACTGGCTTCATGTAAAAAAAGGTTAGAACAATAAAAAACACTAATAAAAACTCTCCCACACGCCGCATCTTGTCACCTCCTTAACTAACATTAGATTGTTAACTCTACCAATAAATCTCCTGCTTGAATTGGCTCTTCATCTACAACTAATACACGCTTAACAATACCATTTCGCTTAGCATAAATAGTTGTTTCCATCTTCATTGCTTCTGTAATCATGATAGGGTCACCTTTTTGTAACGAGTCTCCAGGTGCGACAAGTACTTTTAAAACTGAACCCGGCATTGTCGCTGCCACATGAGCATCATTAGTTGGTTCTGCCTTTTCTTTAGCCATGACAGTCGATTTAATATTACTATCTTTAATGACAATCTCACGACGTTGACCATTTAGATTAAAGAATAACACACGATTTCCTTCAAGATTAGGTTCACCAATTTCATCTAAGGTGATAATTAACGTCTTACCTTTTTCAATACGAACTTCCACTGTTTCTCCTACACGCATTCCTTGGAAGAAAGTTGGTGTATCAAGTAATTCAATATCTCCATAAGAATTATACATTGTCATATAATCTAAGAAAACTTGTGGGTACATAATATAACTAATGACTTCTTTATCAGTTGGTTCGCGGTCAATTTTCCCTGCTAATTCTTCCTTAACTTTATCAAAATCAACTGGTTCTGCTAAACTACCAGGGCGAACTTGGATAGACGGACGACCATTTAAAATCGTTTCTTTTAATTTCTTAGGAAACCCTCCAGTTGGCTGACCTAAATCACCTTGGAAGAAACTAATCACTGATTCAGGGAAGTTTAATTCGCTTCCTCTTTCTTCTATGTCTTCTTCCGTTAAATTATTTTGAACCATAAATAAAGCCATATCTCCGACAACTTTTGAAGATGGAGTTACTTTAACAATGTCACCAAATAAATAATTGACACGTTCATACATTTTTTTGATATCATCCCAACGCTCGCCAAGACCAACTGCTTTAGCTTGTTGTTGTAGGTTAGAATATTGTCCTCCTGGCATTTCATGTTGATACACTTCCGTTTGTGGGGCATTGATACCATTACCAAATGGTGCATAGAAAGCACGAACATCTTCCCAATAATGATTGATTGTTTGAACAGACTCAATATTAATATCTAAATCTCGGTCGCCATTTTCAAGAGCATAATACAAACTACTCATACTTGGTTGACTAGTTGAACCACTCATGGCACTCATTGCCACATCGACAATATCAACACCAGCTTTTGCTGCAGCAGAATAAGTAATAATTCCATTGCCTGCTGTATCATGTGTATGAAGATGGATTGGTAAGTCTACTGTTGCTTTTAATTCAGAAATCAAATGATAAGCTGCTTGTGGTTGTAGTAACCCAGCCATATCTTTAATGGCAATAATATGAGCACCCATATTCTCTAAATCTCGTGCCATTTGTTTATAATAAGCCATGTTGTATTTTGGACGACTTGGATCAAGAACATCCCCAGTATAACAAATTGCCGTTTCTGCTATTTTGCCAGCATCACGAACATATTGAATACTTTTTTCCATTTGTGGTAACCAATTTAAACTATCAAAAATACGGAAAACATCAATGCCTTCTCTAGCTGCTACTGTTATAAATTCTTTAATCACATTATCTGGATAATTTTGATAACCAACAGCATTAGACCCTCTAAATAACATTTGGAATAAAGTATTAGGCATTAATTTACGTAATTTTTTAAGCCTCACCCAAGGGTCTTCATTTAAGAAGCGGTAAGCCACATCAAATGTTGCGCCTCCCCACATTTCTAGTGAGAATAATTCTGGTACAAGTTCACTTGTTTCTTTAGCGATACGTTTTAAGTCAGTTGTTCTAACACGTGTTGCGAGTAGACTTTGATGAGCATCTCTAAAAGTTGTATCTGTTACTAATACAGATGATTGATTTTTTACCCAATCAACCACAGCATCAGGTCCTTTAGCATCTAAAATCATTTTTGGTGTTTCTATTTTAGGTTTTGAAGAGGCTGTAATTTCAGGAATTCTAGGTGATGAATGGTATTTTTTCTCATGTTTTCCAATACCAGGAAAACCATTCACTGTCACCTCACCTATATACTTCATTGTTTTATTACCCCGGTCACGCATTTTAGGGAAAATAAATAACTCATCCGTTGTATCAATAAACGTTGTTGTCGCTTCACCACTTGTAAAGAGTGGATGAGATAAAACATTATATAAAAATGGAATGTTTGTTTTAACACCACGAATTCTAAATTCCTTTAACGCACGTAACATTTTTTGGACGGTTTGTTCAAACGTAATACCATGAGTACACACTTTTACTAACAATGAATCAAAGAATGGTGTGACCATAGCTCCAGCAAAGGCATTCCCTACGTCTAGACGAATACCATAACCACCCGGAGAACGATAAGTATCAATTTTACCAATATCAGGTAAGAAGTTATTTAATGGATCTTCTGTGGTGATACGACATTGGATCGCATAACCATGAATATGAATCCCCTCTTGTTTAGGTAAACCGATGTCTTTATGCAAATCTTTTCCCATTGCAATTTGTAATTGAGAGGTTACGATATCAACATCTGTAATTAATTCTGTGATTGTATGTTCTACTTGGACGCGTGGATTAACTTCGATGAAATAAAAACTATCTTTATCAACTAGAAATTCCACTGTTCCAGCATTAATATAGCCAACATGCGACATTAACTTAACCGCCGCTTGACAAATTTCTTCACGTTTTTCAGCTGACATTGAGAAACTTGGTGCGACTTCTACTACTTTTTGGTGACGACGTTGAACTGAACAATCACGTTCAAATAAATGAATGACGTTGCCATGTTCATCTCCTAAAATCTGCACTTCGATATGTTTTGGATTAACAATGTATTTTTCAACATAAATCTCATCACTCCCAAATGCCGCTTTTGCTTCACTTTTAGCACGCTCGTAACCATCAAGAGCTTCTTCTTTGTTGTGAGCCACACGCATACCGCGTCCCCCACCACCTAAAGCCGCTTTAATCATAATTGGGTAACCAAATTCTTCACCAAATGCTACAACGTCATCCACTCCATTAACTGGTCCATCTGTTCCAGGTATAGATGAAATGCCTGCTTCTTGTGCAGCTAATTTTGCTTTAATTTTATCACCAAAAATGTCTAAATGGTGTAAGCTTGGACCAATAAATTTAATGCCTTCTTCTTCACAACGTCTGGCAAAATGAATGTTCTCAGATAAAAATCCATATCCCGGATGGATAGCATCTGCACCACATTTTTTTGCGACTCGAATGATATCTTCTATATCTAAATAAGCATCAATTGGTTTTTTACCTTTTCCAACTAAATATGCTTCATCTGCTTTAAAACGATGGATGGAGCGATCATCTTCTGTTGCATAAACCGCCACTGTTTGTAGATTTAATTCTGTACACGCTCGAAATACTCTGATAGCTATTTCACCACGGTTAGCTACTAATACTTTCTTCATAATTTACATCCCCCGCATTTTTTATTAATCATTAAACATCAATAATAGTTGAGTATCATCGTACTCACCCTTATCAAATTTCTTACGTTTTTCATCTGCACTAATGTTTAAAGCAAAACCAACACCAATGGACAGTGTTACTAAACTAGAGCCTCCTTGACTTAGAAACGGAAATGTTACACCAGTCAAAGGGATAAGTCCTGTAATTCCACCAAGATTGACAAACACCTGAATGAGCATCATACCTGCAATTCCAATACACATCAGTGAATTAAAATAGTCACTTGAGCGAATACCTATTGAAAAAATTCTTAAAATCATAAAAATTAATAATATTAACAAGATTAAAGAAATAATTAATCCCAATTCTTCAACTACAATTGAAAACATAAAGTCCGTCTGAGCATTCGTTAAAAAGCCCTTTTTTTGAATACTTTTACCAAGTCCCAGACCAAACCATCCTCCGTTATTCAAAGCAAAATATGAGTTAATCATTTGATGTCCGTCGCCTAAAGGATCTTCAAATGGGTTAGTAAACGTCTTAAATCGCTTATAAACATACATCATTCTTTTTGGAAATAATGATCCGCCGAATAAGGAGATAAACTGAATAACAAGCGTTGAAACAACCACACCACCTACAATGGTGATGACACTATACAAGTAAGGAATTCCACTAGATAAGAGCATAATAAGAGTAATTAAGATTAAAATAGCTGCCCCCCCAGTATCTGGTTGTATTAACACTAAAAAAATTAAACAGCCAATCAGAATCATTGGCTTTAATATAGCATCTTTAAAGTGTCCCAAAATCCTATCTTGTCGTCGTGATAATATATAAGCTAAATACCATATAATAATAATTTTTAAAAATTCAACTGGCTGTATTCTTATAGGACCTAGCTCTAACCAACCATCTGCTCCACCACCACTAACTCCTAAACTAGTGAATTTGGTTAATACAAGTAACGACCCTATAGCTAATATAGCAGTCATAATAAACTGTTTATTCTGAAACACCTTTGTTTTCATTTTATATATAAATAAAATAGCAATTAGACCCACAATAAAAAAGCCACCTTGCTTTAAAGCCTCTATAGCTAAGCCTTGTGAATTCACCGAACTCGCACTATAGACCATTAAAATACCTACTGTTGACAATATCAAATAGGGTACCAGAATAAAATAATCTAAGAACACTGTTTTCTTTATTTTTTTATGCACCGATCAAACAACCCCCAAATCCATTAACGTCTCGACTCTTTTTCTTCTTGATAAACTAAGTTATATACTTTGTTTAACTCTTTTTCTAGCTCAATAATCATATCAAGCCCCTCTTGTTTATCAATGACACCGATGGAGTGAGCAAATTCTATTTGTTTTGAAAAGCCAAACATTTGTGTATCAACGACTTCTTCAAAGGCTTTGCATTGGGCAATACATTGATGATTTCTTTGATTTGTTAGTAAGTACTTTATCTTATTTGCCTCAAGTTCTAGTGCACCTATTACTGTTTTTTTAGATAATTCTAACATTCAAACTGCCCTCCCTTTTATTTTCGTTCATTATACCACATTCTCTTCAAACATTTGTTTAACTTTTCATGCATAACATCAAATTTTTACAAAAAAAAGGAAAGCAATCATTGCTCTCCTAAAAATACTTATTTTTGAACTGCTTTATAACGATTATTTACTTCATCCCAGTTAATAACATTGAAAAATGCTTTCACATAATCCGGACGAACATTGCTATATTTTTTATAGTAAGCATGTTCCCATACATCAATACCTAATAAAGGAGTTTTTCCTTCAGTTAATGGAGAATCTTGATTTGGTGTTGACATGATTTCTAATTTCCCATCATTATCAACTAACCATGCCCAACCAGAACCAAAGCGACCAGTTGCTGCTGCTAAAAATTGATCTTTAAAATTATCATAGCTACCAAATGCACTTTCAATTGCACCTTTAATAGCTCCAGTAGGTTCTCCCCCACCATTAGGTCCCATAATTTCCCAGAAGAATGCATGATTTGCGTGTCCGCCACCATTGTTTCTAACAGCCATACGGATATCCTCAGGTACATCACTCAAATTAGTAATCAATTCTTCAATTGATTGCTCACCCACTTCTGGATGTTTTTCAATTGCCGCATTTAAATTAGTGACATATGTATTGTGATGTTTATCATGATGTAATTTCATTGTTAATTCATCGATATGTGGTTCTAGCGCATCATATGCATATGGTAAATCTGGTAAAGTATAAGTCATAATAATAAAGCCCCCTAAATTTTTTGATAATTATGAACAATTTCAATATACCATTGAAACAATATAAAAAGCAAAAAATAAAACTGAGAAAAGAGAATTTCTCGTTTCTTGTATTCATCAGTTAAAAGCGTTACAATGAATAGTAATTCAATTTATCTTTTAAAGGAGTTATTATGCGAACATTTAACTTAATAAAATCTAGTTTTAAACAACCCACCATACTATTAGAAGGTCGAAAGAAGAAAGGGTTTCATGTTTTCTTATACTTATTATTACTAGCTGCGATACTCTCGTTGCCGGTTATTTACCAAACGACTCTAATCACGAAAACCATACGAGAAGATGGGGAAAAAATCATTCAAAAATTACCAGAATTTTCTATAAAAGATGATACTCTTGTTACGAAAGAAAAAACAGATGGCTTCATTTATCAAACGGATTCGATTATTTTTACGTTTGACCCTAATGATAAGCGAACTAAAAAAGAAATTGAATCAGATGCAACAAGTAACGTGCTTGTCATTGGTTTATTAAAGAAAGAAATCGTGATGATTCTACCAAGAGTTGGAACAACGACTGACATTATGGATGATAATGTATTAAGCATTCCATACTCTACTCCACAAGCAAATATATTGAACAAAAATGTCTTGGAACAACTATTTGCTAGCAATACAAGTCGTTCAATGTGGTTTAGCATTATTTTCTTTGTCACATGGTTCATGGTATTCTTTAATTTATTTATGGATATTGTCATACTTGCTTTTTTTGCTAATTTATTTACCAAGTTTAGATTGATTAGTTTTAGATACAAAGATGTCTTTAAAATAATAGTTTATGCTGCAACATTGCCTAGTCTTTTAACTGCTATCCTACAATTTGTGTGGCCTACTATCTCATTTGGTTCAGTAGGTGTTGCCTTAACACTATTAATTTATTTTAATGCTTTACCAAAACGAACAAAAAAATAATTTAGTAAGTAATTTGCTAAAAATCATTTTTTAATATAAAAATTATACACCTCTAAACAAAAAACATATCGTTTTGTTTAGAGGTGTACTTTTTATTAATATGCTATTTAACATTTATAGCTCTTTATCAAATTGAACTGATGAGTTACATTTATAAGATTAATCATCTTTTTTGTTCTGTTCTATTAATAGATTTTATTTTCTATCATTACTATTGAATTAAATTGATAAAAAAAATCTATTAAATTTTTGTACAATATTGTATGTTTCAAATCAACTATTTACATTAGCGATATTATTCATAGATAAAGTTAGGCTCGTTTAATGTCTCATCAATGCCCACTGTTAATGTATAATTTGTAAAAAACCAGTCATCTGCTTTTTCCGTAAAGTAAGTAATACCGTCGATTTTTTTGGTGACTAGGGCATCTTCAGGAGACACAAGCTGAATCCCTGTAGAAAAGCCTACATGTACGTTAGTACTCCCACCATATTTTCCAAAAATACGAACACTGTCCCCATTTTGCAATCCCAATTCATCTACAAACCATTTGTGTGCATCGTCTGTTACTATAAGTTCCATTTTATCTTCCCCCAACTATTCGGATGTCGAACTTATTGTAACATATAGTAAAACATTATCTTTAACAACATGCTCACAATCATGTTATTTCATTTTTGCATCGAGATAATCGACATCATCATTATGACCAACTACTAGTAACACGTCCCCTTCCAAAATAACTTGCTCAGCAGGAGGTGAGACAATCAAATCATTTTTTCCACGTCGAATGGCAACAATAGTGACATTATAATGTTTTCTAAAATTAATTTCTTGAATTGTTTTATTAAAGAAATGTTTGTAATTGACACGAATCTCAGCCAACGAATAATCATCTGATAATTCAATAAAATCAATCATGTTATTTGATGTTAGTTTATGACCTAATCGAAATCCCATATCTCGCTCAGGATGGACAACTAAATCCGCACCCACTTTTTCTAACACGCGCCCATGATATTCATTTTGGGCTTTAGCAGTAATATGAGGAACGCCCATCTCTTTAGCCATCAATGTGACTAAGATACTTGCTTGAATATCTTCACCAATTGTCACAATCACATGATCAAAATTTCTTAATCCCAACGAACGTAATGTTGCTTCATCTTGTGCATTAGCTAAAACTGTATGAGTAGCTATATTCATGTATTCATTTACACGATCTTCGCAATTATCAATTGCTAATACTTCTTGGTTTGATTCTACTAATTCTTTACACACACTACCACCAAAACGTCCTAATCCGATAACTGCAAATGTTTTTCTCATGTAAAATTATCTCCTTAATGATTTCGTAATTATTTGACAATACCATGTTTGAATGCATAAATTGCCGCCTGTGTTCGATCATCAACATCTAACTTAGATAAAATATTCGACACATGTGTTTTTACGGTTTTTAATGTTATAAATAATTCATCTGCTATTTCTTGGTTACTTTTTCCTTCAGAAATTAATAATAAAATTTCTTTTTCACGATTGGTTAAATCTTCATGTAATACATGAATTTTTGGTTTAGATAAACGTTCCATCATTTTACTCGTGACTTCAGGTTCTAATACTTTTTCACCATTATAAGCTGAACGAATGGCATTTGCTATATCTTTTGCGGATGAAGTCTTTAATAAATAACCAGCAGCACCTGCCTCAATAGCTGGATAGACTTTTTCATCGTCAATAAAACTTGTGACAATAATTACTTTAGCTTCTGGCCATTCAGACAATATTTTTTGTGTTGCCTCAATTCCATCCATCACTTCCATCACTAAATCCATCAAAATAACATCTGGACGTTTTTCTAAGGCTTTTTCATAACCGATAAGCCCATTTTCAGCTTCTCCTACAACCTCTATATCTGGCTGTATTGATAAATAAGATGACACACCTAAACGAACCATTTCGTGATCATCGACTAGCAGTACTTTAATCATCACGTTCCTCCTTTAAAATCGGTACTTTGATTTCTATACTTGTTCCTTGCCCTTTAAAACTAACTATACGAGAGGTGCCACCCATTCCTTGGACACGTTCACGAATATTCTGTAACCCATAGCTACCTACTTTTTCTTCATTTACATCAAAACCAACACCATCATCGACTAATCTAAGTAACACTGTTTGATCAATTTTTTTGAGATACACTTCTAGTAAGTTAGCTTGAGCATGACGTAGTGTGTTTGATAGTAGTTCTTGACTGATTCTAAATAAGTTATCTTCAATAGAGCTAGGAAGACTGACATCTTCAATTTGCCACTTTAGTTCTATATTAATCTTTGTTTGTAATTCTTGCAATAACATTTCAATTCCCTGTTGCAATGTTTTTTCTTCTAAGTTGATTGGTCTCAGATGAAGCAACAACGCACGCATTTCGGATTGAGAAGTATTAATAATACCTGCAACCACTTGAAGTTGGGATTCGATAATATCCGGTATATCATCCATGTCTTCTACTGCTTCATTTAGAGCTGATAACATCATTGTTGCAGCAAATAATTGCTGACTGACTGAATCATGGAGCTCTCTTGCAATTCGTTGGCGTTCTGACTTGATGATATCTTCCTTTGATTCTCCATCCACATACTTAGGTACAGCACTTAGGTCTTGCAATTCTTTTGACATAGCTAACATTTTCGAACGAACATTTTGAACATCTTGCTCTAATTCATCAATAAGGCCATCTTCTTGATAACTTTTTTCTTTATCTGAAAAAATAAGATGATCATAATTCCCTACACTTAAAAAATGTAATTGTTCTTCTATTTTCCCATAAGTGTGTCGGTTAACCAAATATAAGATAGAAAACACGATACCACTCACAGCAATCGCGATAATAACGATGTACACTATAATTGGAACTTTAAATAAGCGGGTCGTTATTAATTCTAGCATCCATTTGCGCTGACTGTTAGCAAAAAAATATGTATAAAGCGTAACGATTAACACAATAAACGTCAACAAAAAGGTATAGAAAAAAATGAGAGGTCGACTCTTTTTTGACATCATACACGAATCACCTCTAAATCACCAAATAATGTGTTGGTTATAATTTTCAATCGTCTTTTTGACTCATCATAGTCATCGCTGTAAAGTTTCAACGATTCGTTATTCAAATAATAGACCTCTTGCTCAAAATGAGCAGCCCCACGCATGCTAGAGTGTTCTAACATAATCCCAATGCCTGTAGGGACTAAAATTCTTGTACGGCCAAACCCTTTTCTTATGATAATGACATTATCTTCTTTAGGAAGCAATGTATTTCCTAAATCAATGATTGTATCTCCAATCATCACAGAAAAATTAATATCATCCCACTCATAAGTATCGCTACCTAAACGTTGACTTCCTACCCAGGGTCTCTTGAAACGCTTACCAGCTCTTGATTGTCTGGTCGTTGTTTGAATCATCTTGATTTGTTTTTTCTTCCACGGGGTAAAATTAAACAAACTGACTTCGGATACTTCCCCCATAACCAACCCAAAATAGATAACAGCCAAAACCAAGGCTAACCAGATTGCTGGACTACTAAGTAGACTTAATACCATAATAATAATCGAGGCAATCAATTGAAACTGATTAAATGATGTTTTTTTTCTTTTTTTTAAAGCATAAAAAAGATTAATAATGGCAAACGTTAAAAAAATAATTGCTGGAACATTACCTAACATTTGATAAAGAGCCCACAATAATAATAGTGACTCAATTACAACAAATACTCTCAATGAGCTACGCATAATAAACCGGCTCCTTTTTAGTTTTCTTTTCATTTATTATAACGTTTCTTATAGAATACACACAACTTCAAAAGATTGAATCTTTTATCAGACTTAAGACTTAGACTCAAAAGAAAAAGTTATGCTAAAGCATAACTTTTAAGAAATTTTTTGTATTTTTACATCCATGCTACCACCTGGTGTATCAATCGTTACTGTTTCATTTAATTTACGGCCTAGTAACGCTTTTGCTATCGGAGAATCATTTGATATTTTACCTGCAAATGGATCTGCTTCTGCACTACCAACAATGGTGTATTCTTCTTCTTCTCCATCAGGTAATTCTATAAATGTAACTGTTCTTCCTAAAGAAACAGTATCTTTGTCTGTACTATTATTATCAATAATTTGAGCCAAACGAATCATATTTTCTAATGTTGTAATACGTCCCTCAACAAAAGCTTGTTCGTCTTTAGCTGATTCATACTCAGAGTTTTCAGATAAATCTCCAAAACTTCTAGCAATTTTTATGCGTTCAACAATTTCTTTTCGTTTTACTGTTTTTAACATTTCTAGTTCATCTTCTAATTTTTGTTTACCTTCTAAAGTCATAGGATAGACTTTTTCCATAGCACTCTCACTTCTCCTTAACTAATTCAATCTTAGTTTATTTCTAGTAAAGGAATAGCTTTCCTAGATAACTAGAAAAGCTTCCCTTATTTAATATACACAACACAATACCACGTTGTTTGAAAAATGTAAACTCTTTATTTTATGAAAATTTATTATATATCTTTATCAATTGTTTTTATCATCAATATATTGTTTTTTGTTCACTAAATGTTCATCATATGTTTTTGCATAATATACTTTACCAGTAGATACATCGGCTAAGAAATACAAAGCATCAGTCTCTTCTGGTTTTAAAACAGCCTCTATAGCGTCTTGACTTGGGTTATTAAACGGACCAGGTCCTGTTCCTTTATTAATATATAAATTGTAAGGTGAATCAATTTGTGTATCCTTTTCAGACAGATGGACTTTATGTTCATCCATAGCATATAAAATAGAAATATCTGACTGGATTGGCATATCAATAGCTAACCTATTTAGGAATACTTGTGCAATTTTTCGTCTATCTTCAGATGTGACACCTTCTTTTTCAACTAAAGACGCCAATGTTAATACTTCTTGCACGGTCATTTTCTTAGCTTTAATTTCATCGTAATATGGTTCTAATACTTGATTTGTCTTATCAACCATTTGGGTTACCAAATCTTTGACTGGTACATCTTTATAATAATAATACGTTGCTGGATACAGATACCCTTCTAAACGATAACGCGGATCCTTTGCTTCTTTAGCGCTTGTTAAAAGGGCTGGATATTTCGCCACAAGCTCGTTAAAATAATCCTCATCCTTCATAACAGCCAAAAAGTCGTCTTTAGGTAATTTTGTTTCTTTACTAAATAATTCTGCAATTTGATCCACTGAGTATCCCTCAGGTATGGTTATTTTCGCATCCGCTAATGAAACTGGCTCATCTGTCCCACCCTCTTCTAAACTATTTGTAATAGCTTCAAGTGTCATACTAGGAGACATTTGATAATAACCAGCTTGAAAATTAGCTTTATTATTCATCTTCACATAATAAGAAAAGACCAAACCGCTTTTTATAATTTTCTTTTTTTCTAAAATTTGTCCAATTTGTTTACTACTACTACCTTGCGGAATTTCTACTTGAACAAGTTTTTCATTGCTACTATCTAAAGGTTTTAAACTTGATGTAAAATAACGGTACGCATAAAACCCTGCAATAGACAATGTTAAAACAAGCACGGCTACAATAATTAGGACAATTTTTTTCACCATATTATTTTCTTTTTTTCTACCATTATAGTTTTGTTGTTGTCGTCTTGCTGATGGTCTATCTCTATTTCGTTTATAAGTCTTTTCATCATCTTCACGAGATGCTTGGTTATCTATATAATTTGTCGTGTCTTCTTTATTTGTCGAATCATCAGTCTTCATTGAATCCAACACATAGTTTTTTAAGTCTTTACCCGTTTTGTGTTCTTCATCACGATTAAAATCATCATTTCTATCAGTCAAAAAAGGGGCCTCCTTTTATTTAAATTTGCTCCTACCATTATACATGATTATTTAAAAATTCCAAATAGGTTATTATATTTATCAACATCTCTTTACTTTCTATGACTACACCTTTCTTTTTTATAACAAATAAGATACAATAAAATAAATTATCGAAAGGAGGGTATGACAGTGGAAACATTGCCAAATTGCCCAGAATGTAATTCATCTTATACTTACGAGGATGGACACATGTATATTTGTCCAGAGTGTGCACACGAATGGTCATCACAAGAGTCAACTGAAACAGCTGAGAATGTAAAAACAGATGCTTTTGGAAACCCATTAGCTGATGGGGACTCTGTGACAGTCATCAAAGACTTAAAAGTCAAAGGTGCTAGCCAGCCTATCAAACAAGGAACAAAAGTTAAAAATATACGTCTTGTTGAAGGTGACCATGACATCGATTGTAAAGTAGATGGATTTGGTCCAATGAAATTAAAATCAGAATTCGTTAAAAAATTATAAAAAAAGAAGAGGCTGACCCAAAAATTTTAAAATAGAAAAATCCCATGAAATCAGTTTATTAAAACACTGACTTCATGGGATTTCTGTTTTGTTAGTTTAGTGATTTTCATTTAAAAACTTACTTTTGGGTCAACCTCTTTTTTTAAGCCACCTGTCGGACTTGAACCGACGACCCCCACCTTACCATGGTGGTGCTCTACCAGCTGAGCTAAGGCGGCATATTTAAATTACAAATTATATAATACTTAGTTTACCAACGTTTGTCAATAATGGAATAACAATAAGAGCTCGATTATTGTTACTACATTGTGCTCTTATCTACCATCTTATCATTTTTGCTATCACTTTTACATCTTCTTTCTATAATATGGAATGAATTTTTTACTAGCTAAAAATATAGGTCTTAGATAACTCAGCTATCTCTTTTGAATTATTATCATCAAGCTCTAGCTTTTTTCCTAAAATTCTTTTTTCTACTTTTGCTAGTGTAGTTCGACTCGTTCTTAGTTTTTCACTGGTTGCTAATTTAACTACATTTCTGGCTTAAAAATGTTTTAAATAAATATGGCTAAATCAGTTTGTTATAAAGCCAACTACCATACCTACCAAAAAATCAACACTCCTATAATTACCAACATACTCGCGAAACCTTCTAAAACATAACTTATTTGTATTTTAAGTTCATGTTTAATTAATGTATTTCTTCTTGATATGTATTGCTAGCCCGTTCACTAATATTATAATGTTCAACGTATCATTTGGTATAAATCAAGTGATACATTTTTCTGTTGTTATATTATAGAAAAAAGATACGTCTTTTCTTTTCTTTGGATAGTTTTTTATATCCTTCTAATTTGTATATGTCAATTCCTCAGCTAAACGGTAATTAATTCCGACTTTTTTTTTAACAATTAATATGTAAATTTTAATCCACATTGATCTGAGATAGTTTCTACTTTTTTTGGAACATTCAATGTTTATTTCCTTTAAATTAGCTTTTGGCTTTCTAAATTTTACTCCAAAATAATAAAAAACTCATAAAAGTATTAATTTTCGACATCCTTGACTCTTAATAATAATTTTTAAAAGGTCATCTTAAATTGTCATAAAATAAGCCCCTCTTTGTTTTTCATTAAGTATAGATAACTCACTTTATCGATCAACTAGTTATAATCTGTCTGATCAATGTAAACTTAGTGTCTAGTTTGTAAATCTAGAGTAAAGTAAGTTGTTTATATTCTATCGAATGATTACACTGAATAAAGAAAATATCATAATATGGAGTTGATAAAATGCTAGAATTATTAAATATCAATAAAAGTTACGAAGGAAATGCTATATTAAAAAATATTAGTTTAACTATCAATCAAGGTGAGATTGTATCAATTTTAGGACCTAGTGGTAGTGGAAAAACAACATTATTAAATTGTATTTTGGGAATGGAAAAAATAAATAATGGTCAAATTATTTATGATGGAAAAAACATTACTAACGTACCAATGAAAGAACGAGGCTTTAATATTGTGTTCCAAGATTATGCTCTATTTCCTAATCTAAATGTTTATCAAAATATTACATATGGTTTGAATAACAAACCTAATGTATCATCTAAGAAAGAAGTGGATGAATTAATCAAATTATTTGAATTGGAAAAACATTTAGAAAAACAAATTAATAAATTGTCTGGTGGACAAAAACAACGCGTAGCCCTTGCAAGAACTATGGTAATGAAACCTAAAATACTTTTATTGGATGAGCCTTTAAGTGCGCTGGATGGCGTCATTAAAGAGCAAATAAAGAACAAACTCTATACTATATCTAAAGAATTTAATTTAACAATGATTATTGTCACTCATGATCCTGAAGAAGCACTCACTTTATCAGATAAAGTGCTAGTGATTGAAGAAGGAGAAATTTCTCAGTTCGCTGAACCGAAAGAAATTATAATGTCACCAAGTAACTTATTTATTCAAAATTTTATATTAAAACAATTAGAAATAAAAAGGAATAATATTTATAAATTATTTGGAGAAATTTATGCTTAAAGTGAACAAAGAAAGTAAAATTATTTATATTTTAATTAGTTGTTTGTTTCTTGTTTTTCTAATAGTACCAATTATGATATTAGGGATTAATTCGTTTCTAACGAGCGGAAATTTATCTATAGAAAATTATATTAATGTTTTAACAAACCCTAAATTTTTTTCTTCACTAAAGAATAGTTTTATCGTGTCAACCTGTAGTGCAATTGTATCAATGCTTATTGCATTTATGCTATCTTATACATTGCATTTTACAAGAACAAATCATTGGATTAAAAAAGGAATAAGTTCAATTTCAGTATTGCCTATGTTTTTACCTAGTATCACATATGGCTTTGCGATTATGTACGCTTTTGGTAAACAAGGTATCCTAACTAAAATATTGGGGAATCAATTATTTAATATTTATGGATTTCACGGATTGGTATTAGGATATACTTTATATACATTACCGGTATCGTTTCTTTTACTAGATAATACAATGAAATATATTGATAAAAAATTTATTATTGTATCAGATATTATGGGCGATCCTTCTATTAAAAAATTTTCGAAAACTATTTTAGCACCGTTATTCGTTACTTTGATTAGTGGATTTATACAAGTCTTCTTTTTAAGTTTTACCGATTTCGGTATTCCAGCTTCTTTAGGCGGGGAATATACGGTAATA
The DNA here is from genome assembly GCF_053667615.1 of Vagococcus sp. JNUCC 83. Lineage (NCBI taxonomy): Bacteria > Bacillati > Bacillota > Bacilli > Lactobacillales > Enterococcaceae > Vagococcus > Vagococcus sp. JNUCC 83. The sequence goes on from NZ_CM132204.1 coordinate 1,323,205, forward strand.
GCTTCGTTACTTTATAACGAGATGTTAGGAACTGTATCAAATATAGGAAATGGTGCAGTGATTTCTATAATAATGTTGTTACCAAGTATTATTAGTGTGTTGGTATTGAAATATATTGCAAAATATAATGTGAGGTATGACAAAACATCAGATATTGTATTACCGACTGGTAAAGTAAGAGATGTGTCATTTTCAACACTATCCATTATTATTAGCGTAATTATATTGTTCATTTTTGCTACTATTTTCATCGTTCCATTCACTAAAAATTGGCCTTATGACCTTCAATTTACTACCAAATATTTTGTCGAAACGATTAAATCAGCTAACTTATTAAACGTCTATCGTAATTCTTTAATAGTAGCTATTATGACCGCAATTTTAGGAACATTGTTATCCTATTTCAGCGCGATTTTAGTTACAAGAAGTGAATTATCAAATCGCTTTAAAATGGTATTAGATTCATTTAGTGGTGTGTCAAATACTATTCCAGGAATGGTATTAGGTATTTCTTTTCTTTTAACATTTAGTAATACATTTTTGCAGTATACTTTTATTATTTTGATTGTAAGTAATGTTATTCATTTTTTTTCCACACCGTATACTTTAGCAAAAGAAGCATTAAATAAGATTGACTCAAAGTTTGAAACAACAGCTGAGTTAATGGGTGATACATGGATTAAATCAATCTTTAAAATTGTTATACCAAATTCGCAAAAAACTCTTTTAAATATTTTTTCATACTATTTTACCAATTCAATGGTAACGATAAGTGCCGTTATCTTTTTAGTTGGTGCATATACATCAGTCATCACAACTAAAATTAAAGAGTTGCAGCATTTTGGTCAGTTCAATCAAATTTTCATCTTGTCTTTACTCATTTTAGTAACGAATTTATTTATCAAAGCGGTTGTTTTGGGAACCTCTGTAGCAATTGAAAAATCTAATCATCGTGTTAAAAATATCCTGTATGCTGTGTCTTCATTAGCATTATTAGGTCTAGTATTTTCTACAAGTATGGTTCAAGGTACATCAAGTAAGGTCGTAATATACTCTAATGCTGATGAGGAAGCTATAGAAGTAATGCAACAAACATTAGATGAGAATGGGTATAAAGATGAATATATTATCCAATCATATGGAACAAGTGAATTAGGTGGAAAAATAAAAACTGAAGGTAAGAATATAGAAGCTGGCATCGTCACACTAAGTAGTTATTATATTGAGGACGCTCAAAACACTTACAATATGTTTTTACCATTCAATATCACCAATAAACCAATCCAAGAAGTGGGAAATTATACCTATCCAATCATCGGTTTAGAGGGGGCTTTAATTGTTAATACTAATTTACTTGATGAGAAAGGATTGAGTAAACCAACTTCGATTAAAGAATTAGGTGATGAAAAGTATCGCGGGTTAGTATCTATTCCGGATATTCGAGGATCTAGTACTGGTTGGTTGTTGATTCAAGCATTAATTAGTGAATATGGTAAAAATCAAGCTAAAGAAATTTTAAGTAACATTATTAAAAACGTCGGACCACATTTAGAAGAAAGTGGATCCGGTCCATTGAAAAAAGTAAGAACTGGAGAAGTTGCTGTTGCTTTTGGTTTGAAACATCAGGCAATAAAAGATAAAAATAGTGGCTTACCAATTGATTTTGTCGATCCAGTGGAAGGTAATTTTGTTCTGCAAGAGTCACTAGCCATCGTTAATCATGGAAAAAAAGATACTGTCGAAAAGATGGCTCAATTATTATTGGACAAAGGTAGAAAAGATATTTTTAGTATCTATCCTACACCTTTATATACTAATGAAGTGTCAAACGGTACAAAAAGTAAAAACATTAAGATGTATGATAAGAAATTAACTATTGCGTTACTAGAAAAACATAAAAAATTCTTTGAAGAAAGCGAGAAATTAAGCAAATGAACACATATAAATTATTGACACCAGGACCATTAACAACAACAGATACAGTAAAAGAAAGCATGCTAGTTGACCACTGCACATGGGATGACGATTATAAAAGCATTACGCAAAATATTAGACAATCTTTATTAGATTTAGCAAAAGTTAGTAATAAAGACTATACAACTGTTTTAATGCAAGGCTCAGGAACATTTGGTGTAGAAAGTGTTTTGTTAAGTGTCATTCCAAAAAATAGTGAGTTATTACTTTTAAGCAATGGTGCTTATGGGGAAAGAATGACCAACATATGCCAACGTCATGGTATAACATGTCACACATTGGATATTTCTTACGATAGAGTGTTTGATGCCAATGAAGTGAGAAAAGTATTAAATACAAATAACAATATTGGGTATGTCGCGATGGTTCATAGTGAAACAACTACTGGAATTTTAAATAATATCGAGGAAATCGGTGAGGTGTGTAAAGAATTTGATAAAACGTTTATTGTCGATGCAATGTCTAGTTTTGGCGGAATGGATATTCCTGTTAGCGAGTACGGTATAGATTATCTCGTTAGCTCTGCAAATAAATGTATTCAAGGCGTACCAGGTTTTTCTTTTGTAATTTGTAATAAAGATAAGTTTATGCAAACTGAAGGAATTGCTGATTCTTTATCACTTGATTTGTATGATCAATGGAAAACAATGGAAAAAGATGGTAAATGGCGATTTACCTCACCAACTCATGTTGTATTAGCTTTCCAACAAGCAATCAAAGAATTAGCTGTTGAAGGTGGTATTACCGAAAGAAATAAACGTTATCAAAATAACATGACAACCTTAATTAATGGTTTTGAAAAATTAGGATTAAAAAGTTATTTGGATGAAGAAGTTCAAGGACCAATTATTGCCACCTTTGAATACCCAAGCGATGACTTTTCATTTGAAGAGATGTATGAATTTGTAAAAGAACGCGGATATGCAATTTATCCTGGTAAATTATTAAATATGAATACATTTCGTATTGGAGTAATAGGTGAAATCTATGAAGAAGACATTAATAAATTAATTGATATTATGAAAGAATACTTTGAAAGTAAGTAGGGGGAAATGATATGATAACGATTGAAGGAATTATTTTTGACTGGGCAGGTACAACAGTGGATTACGGATGTTTTGCTCCGGTTCAAGCGTTTAAAGAAACGTTCTCAAGCTTTGATATTGACGTAACAATGGATGAAATTAGAGAACCAATGGGTACGTTAAAATGGGATCATATTCAAACAATGTTATCTATGCCAAGAATTAATCAACAATTTCAAGATAAAAATGGTAGAAATTTCACTGATCAAGACGTTGATGCATTTCATGACGAATTTGTAAAAAAATTAGATATTAGTTTGGTTAGTCATACAAAACTAAAACCAGATACATTAGAATGTATGAACCATTTGAAAAGTCAAGGAATCAAAATCGGATCGACAACTGGTTTTACAAGTGAGATGATGACAGTCGTTTCCAAAGAAGCTACTGGACAAGGGTATACGCCTGATGAAGTTGTAACGCCTGATCAAGTAGGCGGATACGGAAGACCATATCCTTATATGATTTTTGAAAATATGAAAAGATTAGAATTAGAAGAAACACGTAAAGTAATTAAAATCGGTGATACTATTTCTGATATACAAGAAGGTGTTAATGCAGGAGTAATCACAATCGGTGTTCTTGAAGGAAGTTCTATGCTAGGGTTATCTATTGAAGAATATAATCAATTATCTGAAAATGACAAAAATGAGAAATTCGCTGTTATTTCTGAAAAATATAAAGAAGCTGGAGCTCAGTATATTGTTAAAAATTTGCTTGAACTAATAGAATTAATTAGTTACTTGTAATGCCCCACACTGTTAACAATACCTTCTTAATTATTAATGCAGGTCTAGCATTGAGTCGCATTAATAATTTTTATTAAATTAAACTAATTAACTCAAGTATATAAGATGATAATTCCAATTTATTCTTTTTTTAGTTAGATTGAGGAGAGTTATTAAACTTACTAAAAGGTTATCATTATGTACATGATGATAATTGATCTAAATTAATTTGACAAATAGAATAATATAAAAATAATTTTAAGCAATACAGTTTAGCAACTAAACTGATATAGCATATCTAAATAAAAAACTATGTATTACCTAATTCATCAATGTTTGCCAATGATATTTTATTATAATCATTCACCTTTATAAAAATATAAATATTAGTTTTATTACCATACTCTTTATTTTAGCTGAATATTTCTTATATAAAACAGTATTTTATTGAAAAAAATCGTTATTTATTGTACGATATGTATAGAACGATTGACTGGAGACTGTATAAAGGATGAAAATACGAATTATTGGTTACGCTGGTAGTGGAAAAACATCCCTTACCCTGGAACTACAAGAAAAATACCACATTCAAGGAATTTCTTTAGATGATTACTTGAAAATTAAAGATAAAAATCAACGATACTTAGAGCTAAGCAATCGTTTAAACAAATTACCAAATTGGATAGTGGAAGGCGTACAAGTTAGTCGTTGGACTGAAAAAAGCACCAATGATGCTGATTTGATTGTCATTTTAGACTATCCTTTATCATTAACGCAATATCGTGTTACAAAAAGAGCCATGAAACAGTGTTCTCAACGTAATAAATCCTTTTCACAACGAAAAAAAATCATCAAACGCATGTTTAAGTTATATAAATGGAATCGCCGATTTAAAAAAAGACTTCCTGATATCAAACAAAATTTATATACAGATCACGCAAAACTTTTAATTTTAGAATCTCCAAAAGACGAAAAACGTGTCCACAGAGAATTAAAAGCTACTTTACATAAAAATAACAAGAAAAAATCCAGCAAAAAATAAGTTTGATGTCGATGAAGAAACTCATCCGTACCTTTTTTACATACTGTACACTAAATCGTGTTGATAGAATTTAATCTATCAACACGATTTAGTGTACAGCCCTAATAAGCAACGAAAGTCAATCGACTTTCATTGCTTATTGTTTTTTATTTTTACCCGTCCAGCTCTTTTGACTAAGCTCCGTTTTTTCTTAATTCTTTTTTCCCTTTAAATAAAAGTAATAATAAAAATAGTATAAACAGTACAAAGAATAGTGCGAAACAATGGAAAAAATAATCTTGTGGTAATACTAAAATAATCGGATCTGTTTCTGGATAAAAAATCCACGCATCATTGTTAAAAAAGACTTCATGAAAAAGTACAAAAAACTGATCAAATGCTACAATCATAAAGAAAGCTAATGCTCCTAAACCAAACAAAATCCCTCTAATCATCGTCAACAGGGTCCATACCATTTTTGTTTTAATTAAACGATATAGATACATCACACTTGGGATTAATGTCACAAAAAAAACAGCATAGTTTAATTGAAACAAACGTTTAACCTCAAGAAAATGAAAAGCACCTTCTGTTGAAGTCGGGAAATCGTTCATAGAAAGAGTCTTTACCCAAAAAAAGTTTAAATATCGCATCAGTTCATCATAATTCGACATAATGGTTTGTCTACTATAATCAGTATACTCTGTAATCCCTAAATAATTTATATCAAAGGAATACAACCATCTTGCATTAATTGTCAAAGTAATTGCTAGACTCAATAAAAACAAAATCAATGTCACTCTTTTTAGTATTTCTTTTGCTTTTACCACACGTTATACCTGCCACTCATCTAAAGACTTAACAACATTTGTTGGAGCAATTGGTAGTGTTGCGACATCTTTTTCTTTAGTGAAACCTGTTAGGACTAAAAGAGTATCAATATCATTATCAATTCCTGCACGAATATCAGTCTCATAGTTATCCCCTACCATCATTACTTCACTGGCACGTAACTGTAATCGTTCAAGTGCTTTTTCCATCATGACAACTTCAGGTTTACCAATATAAGTTGCTCTTTGTTGTGTTGACGTTTCAATAGATGCAATTAAGCTTCCAGCTCCGGGCATTAATCCTCTATCAGTTGGAATATTTTTATCAGGATTAGTCCCTATAAAGTGAGCTCCTTTTTGAATTGCTAATGTGGCTACTGCTAATTTTTCATATGTCAAATCAGTATCCAATGCGACCACAACATAATCAGGTGTTTCTTCATCTAAGATAAATCCCGATGAATAGATTGCTTCTTTTAGTCCTTCTTCACCAATAACGTACACTTTGTCACCTAAATCCTTGTCTTTCATGTAGTCAACTGTTGCTAAACTAGCAGTATATATGGTTTCCTCTAATACATCGATATCAAATGATTCTCGTAATCTTGTTTGTACTGCTTTTGGTGTCTTAGTCGTATTATTTGTCACAAATAAAAAAGGAATATTCTTTTCTTTTAATCTGTCAACAAATCGCTTTCCAGCATCAATTGGTTGGTTTCCTAAATAAATAGTGCCATCTAAATCGATCAAATATCCTTTATATGTCATTGGTTAGCTCCTATTCTTCTTTTTTCTTTATTTTAAAATGACGTTCCTTTGTAGTGTTTGAACTATTTTTATTTGATTTGTTATTTTTTTTATTTTGAGTTTGATTATTTCTTTGTTGATTATTATTGCCTTTATATTTATTTTTCTTATTATTTCTAGCATCGTATTTTTTTTCACTAGTGTGGGCTTGTTTTTTATTCTTAGTTGGTTTAAAGCTAGTGGAGCGCCCTTTTCGTTTAAACTCCCCAATTTGTTCGATAACAAAATATGCACAGCCAAAATTACAAAATTCATACAAGTAATCATTCAACGTATTAATTTTTGCATCTAGTGGCGCGCTTTTAAAGTCATCTTTAAAGAAGCCACGCAAACGTAATTGGTCATATCCCCAATCTCCAACAATGTAATCATACTTTGCTAAAACATCGTTGTAACGTTTAATCAACGCTTCATAGTCAAACCCATCACGATAGTCTTTGACCAATCGATATGTTCCATTCGCCAATGGAAAAGAGTCAGGATGATAATTTTCAAGCATTTCCAATAAGACTTCATCTACTTCTTCTGGTTGTGTCTCTATAGATTCTATTTCTTCAACTTCTTTATATTTTTTTGCCATACGTAGTTACCTCTATCTTTTCATGTTAAATTTATTGACCTAAATACTCTGATAGATAGTTTCGTAAAAATTTTGGTCCTAAAATTTCAATGTCTCCAGCAATTTCAATTGTGGGAAAGAACGGAACAAAAGCTAAATGATCTACTGTTACAAAACTATATTGTTTATCTAAATAAATTGGCTGATTTAGCCAATATCCTTGGTTTAACGTTTCATCATAAGTAAAGCCATCATACCATACTTCACCAAAATATTTCCCTCTAAATTTCATTCCAACTATTGGAAACTTGCGTAAAAAATCGCGATTTTTTATAACTTCTTTGGCTAATCTTAACAAATCTCGACCTTTTAAGGTCACTTTAATTAAATTCATAGGATGAGGCAAGCTGGTGTGTATATCCTTAGCATTAATTTCTCCTGGACCTAAATCAGTTAAAAATAAGCCAGAATTAATCATTGAAACATCGCATCCACTACTTTTTTTCATCGCTTTTAAAGTTGTTAAAATAAGAGTGTCTTCTTTAGTAAGCTTTTCAGCTAATGTTGCTACTTTTGTTTCCTTTAATAGTTGGTTTCCTTTTATCATAAACTGACTAACTTCTTGTTCATCAGATATATGTTCCTTCAAAGAATCCACAGCCGTTGTTGTCGCTATTTTTTTTGTAATAATAGAATTCGTCAGCTCGAGTGTGACGTCTCCTACATATTCTCCAAACCGACCAGCTGCACACAACAACACACCATTTTCTATTAAACCTTCAGGCAATAAATGATGTGTATGTGAACCGAGAATCACATCAATTTCTGGAAATTCTTGGGCCATTTTTTTATCATCGTTGATACCTAAATGAGATAATAATATAATGACATCTACTTTTTCTGATAACTCAGCGACCATCTCTTTTGCACATTTATACGGATTAAGAACTTGCCAACCAAACGGAAAATAACTTAATTCCATGGGAGCTGTTAAACCAAAGATTCCAATTTTCGTTCCTTCACAACTAGTCAATATAATATATGGTTTAGCCCAACTAGGATAATGATTTGTTTGTCTATCCAATAAATTACTTAAAACAATCGGAAAATTTGCTTCTTGATACAAACGATTTAACACGTTTTTACTATTAGTGATTCCCTCATTATTTCCTATTGTTACAGCATCATAATGAACCTGATTCATCAACTCAACGTTTGCGACACCATTGGTAGCTTCTGTTAAAGGATGTACCCTATCCATAAAATCACCAATATCAAAGGTGAATACACTTGTCTGTGTTGTCATAAAATCAGTTGTCTGATCTTTAATCCACCGTCTAATTTTTGGCCACTTTTCTAAATGTGAATGTATATCGTTTGTATGCAATAAATGAATGACTTCTTTCATGTTTAACGTCCCTTCTCTTATCTTTTATACTATCATATCTTATAAAAATTGGGTATTATGATAAACAAAAGGAGTGAATTTATATGCCATACAAAGTTGGTCACCTGTTACTTGATATTAAAGCTAGTGAGGAAGGTATAACATCTATTCATTTTATAACACCTTCACAAGAAACTAGTGTGTCACAATCAGATAACCCTCTTATCCAACAATGCTTAGACGAAATCAATCAGTTTTTAAACAAAAAAATCACCACTTTTTCTATTCCTTTAGACATCCAGACAGGAACTGAATTTGAAAAAAGTGTTTGGTCTGCTTTACTTAAGATTCCATATGGCCAAACGTCTTCATATAAAGATATAGCAATAAAAATTAATCATCCGCGTGCCTATCAAGCAGTCGGGCAAGCCTGTAAAAAAAATCCCATCCCTATCGTCATCCCTTGTCATCGGGTAATCAGCAGGTCTGGAAAGTTAACTGGTTATTTTGGAGCTTCAGAATATGGCTTAACTATTAAACAATCACTATTAACATTAGAAAAAGGAAATCGATACTGATTTCCTTTTGTTATTTAGTATAAAGTTTTTGCATATCTTCAGAGAATGTTTCAGGTAAGTGCAATATGGTGGTAAAGTAATTATCCACACTGCCATAATGTTTCTCTATTAAATCAAATGCATAATCAAGATAAGCTTTATCTACATTCAGCATCACTAACATGTGATCAAGTTGTTGACTTGTGGCACCTTTTTCTTTCATTTCAGCAAAAATTGCCTCATTAGCTGCCTTACGTGAATCATTTGTTTTAAGATAATCTTCTTCGATTGCTTCCTTAGAAACATTTAGACTATAAAGGATAAGTGCTGCTCCAAATCCTGTACGGTCTTTTCCAGCATAACAATGGAACAGAGTTGCTTCATTAGGTTGATTAATAAAATCACTTAAAAATTTTGAGTAGCCCTTCTGTGCATTTTCTGATAATACCAATTCTTCATAAATAGTCATCATTGCTTTTTTAGGATCATATTTTGGATTTAGTAATTCTTCTAAGCTCGCTCCTTGCGAGGCAGTCGCTCCTAAGATATCAATATGTTCGTATAAAACACCTGCTAAACGATCATCAGGACTTTTACTAACTTCTATATCGCCTCTAAAATCAACAATCTTTTTAAGTCCATATGTTTCAATGAGTGATTGTTTATCCTCTGGTGAAATATTTACAACTTCACCGCTTCTTAAAAATTGATGATTAACCACTCTTTTATTATCAAGTGTTTGAATGTCTCCTAAATCTCTAAAATTTACTAAAGTATCCATCCAGTTTCCTCCTAAGAAAAACCATTATTTTCACTACAACTTATAGTTTACCAAACTTACGTTTTATTTAATAAGATTAAGTTTGAATTTTTTTCAAAAAAATATAAAAAAACGGTGAATTATCCACCGCTTACTGACGTCATTTGATCTTCGACGTACTCTATTTTTATACTTTTTGCTATCTCTTTTAAATTTAATATTTCTTTATTGGTTAATTTTTCATTACCAAACATTGTCACCGAAAAAAGAACATCTCCTGTTCTAGCTTTGTACATCAATGTTTTTTTGTCTTTAGAAAACTGAAGGGCCTCTTCCATTACTCCTAAATACTGTACAGGTTCTGCTTCATCCCACTTTATTCCATCCAATACATAGCCAGCAATCTCACCATACATTTTTTGGGTATTATCAAACGCATCAATTTGTATATAGTTCTTTCGATTATTTTCTTGCTGAAAAGTGCCCCAAAGTGATTGTTGTGTAAATTTTCCTTCAGATAAAATGTCATATTTTTCATTATTAAAACTAATTTTTGAATGACCCACTAGCATGTTATTAACGACTGTACTACGTTTGCCTTTTTTATCTTTAACAACCATCCCAACAGTACTTTCCGTGGTTTCATTTGTTTCTTTCTTCTTATCACCACAACCACTTAGGCCAACTAACAAGAAAAGTAATATCAGATAATTTACGTATTTCATTGGCTCTCCTATTAAATATGTTTTTCTTTACTATAACAAATTTCTACTGAAAGATAAATATCTACCACTCTTTAGGGCTCCATAGTAACCCATCAATTTCAGATTCGGCTTGATTAATTCTTGTGTATTGTTCGATTAATACCTCTTCAAGTCCTTTTAAAAAAGCTGTCACTTCATAAATTTGTGTTTCTTCTTTTAAAAGTGATAATTCATTTAGTATCCATTGTTTTTCGTCCACTATTCTGACCTCATTTCTTCTAATGTCATGAGTAAATGCTCTAATTCCAATCGGTTATTTTCGATAGACTCCTCAATAAATACTAATCGCTGATTTGAATCACTAATTAAATTATTTTTTCGTAATTCTCTTAAGCGCTCAATAAACCAAGCTTCTTTTATAGTAAATCGATCACTATTTTCTTTGGTTAAATATTGTTGATAATTTACTAACAATGCTTTCTTTTCATCTTCTTTTAAATATGAAAATAAAGACACGGTAAATGGTGTCAAATAAGTCATTTGGCATTTATATGCTATTGCTTGAAAAGGTTTAAGTAACTCTGATATTGAAAAATGTTCACTTCCACCTGCTTGAAAAGCCGACAATTTTTGTCCCGTATTTATAACGATACCTAATTCTTTTCCCTTAAGTTCTGATTGATACAAAGATTTCGTCAAGACTTTTTCCAACCACTTGTATAAAATATCTGGTGCGGCATACCAATACATTGGAAATTGAAAAATAATTCGGTCATGTTGGCGTAATAATTCTTGTGTTTTTGATAAATCAAAATTTGGTAACTCTTTTTGAATATCATAAATAGTAACTTGCGATAAGCTGGCACTACTTTCTTTAAAAAATGATTGCAATCCAGATTCATCAGAATTTGGATGGGCTATAACAACTAATGTTTTCATAAATGTTCTCCTAAATAGTTTCGATTAAAAAGACCATCTGTTAATCAGATGGTCATCTATATTATGTATTTGACGCATTAAATATAGCATGTAATGTTTGACGTAGATGGAAATCAAACTCTAAATCACTTTCCTGATAACTTAATCCTTCAGTTAATGCTCTTGAAAAACTAGCAATCATGTCATGATTCTCACTCAGTTTTTTGTCTGCTTCCGTTTGTCTTAAACCACTAGACGACGCAAGCATACGTACGATATGAGGAAACTCTAATAAATCATGATAAAAATCAGGTTCACTAGGTAATGTTAGTTTAAGCATGATTTTTACATGTTGATCTAATTGAGACAACTCATTTGCTAGTGCTTCTTTCAAATAAATTTCAGCTTGTTTTTTATCAGGAATATGTAACTCAATATCAGGTTCTAACATTGGGAGGTATCCTAGAGCATAAACTTTTTTCGCTAACTCAAATTGTTGTTTGACCAACTGATTAATTCCTTCTTTATTAGCAGAACAAACTAGTGAACGGTATTTAAAGCCAATAAAAGGAAAGTCTTTTGCTTTTTCTACTAAGTCATCAAATTCTGTTAAGTCTGCCATTTGTTGAACACCATTTATTTGGGGTGCTAATCCTTGATCAATTTTTAAAAATGGAAGTATCCCTTTTTTATCCCAAAGATAATTTGGCATTGGTTCTGAAAAAATAGTTCTCTCTAGTGCATCTTTGTATAAAATAACACCTAATACATATTTCGATGAAAACTCATCGCTGATAATCATACGCGTGCGCATATCATGAATAATGTTATGCATTTCTTCAGAAGTTTGATATGCTTCATCCGGCACACCATATTGTCTTAAAGCTCCTGGTGTACTTAAGTCACCTTGATCCATTGCTGCAATAAATCCCGGATGTGTTTTTACAATCGTCAATGTTTTTTCATCTAACATGTCACATTCTCCTTTATTTTTAATATGCTCATTATAATACATAACAGATACAAAATTAAATTAAAATTTGAAAGTTTTCAAAAAAATATTATCATTAACTCGTACAACAAGTTTATCCAATCAATACAGTTTCTTTTGGATAATTAAATTTATTACCTACATCATTAAGTTCTTTTCTTAGTAATGCATACATGACTGTATACAACCCAACTCGTCCGATAAACATTAAACACATAATAAGTAATTTACCAAAAATAGTCAAATGTGGCGTCAACCCCATTGTTAGACCAACCGTAGCAAAAGCAGACACCACTTCAAATAAGACATATTCAATACCAGAATAAGGTGGACTATACTCAGTCATTGACAGTACTAGCGCACTAAGTAGACACAATAAACTGGCAAAAAAGAATAAAACAAAAGATTTCATAACAATATTTCTAGGAATTGAACGTTCTTGCCACTCTGCTTCGTCTCGCCCCTTTAAAGTACTCACTAACTGGACAAGCAAAACACCTAAAGTTGTGGTTTTTATCCCACCAGCTGTTGAACCTGATGTTCCACCAATAAACATCAAAACAATCGTTAGTATCAGCCCAGCATAACTCATTGAACCATAATCAATTGATGCAAAGCCTGCTGTTCTTGGTGTAACACTTAAAAAGAAGGTATTAGTAATTTGTTTAAAGAGTGACATATTATGGAATCTTTCAGTCACTGCAAATAAAATAGTTCCACCGATTAAAAGACTCAAGGTCACTGTTAGAGCTATTTTAGTATGTAACGACAATCGTTTATGTTCTTTTAGATGGATCAAATCATACCAGACAATAAAACCAAATCCACCTGAGATGATAAGCCCTGAAATCACTAATAATACATAAGGATTTTGTTGATAACCTAATAAACTATCACCAAATAAATCGAAACCAGCATTACAAAAAGCTGATATAGCATGAAATAAACTATAAAATATTCCTTTTCCCATACCATATTGAGGTATAAATTGAAAACCTAGTAATATAGCCCCTAATAATTGAACACCAACTGAAAAACGCACAACAAATTTTAGTAACTTAACAACGCCACCTTGATTATTTAAGTTAAGCATCTCTTTAATAACTAAGCGTGATTGCAACGATACTCTTTTCCTAAACATCATCGCCACAATAAGGGCTATGGACATAAAACCAAGGCCACCTATTTCAATCAAAATCATCATAATGACATGGCCAAATGGACTAAGCACTTGAGAAATATTAATCGGTGTTAATCCAGTCACACACACGGATGATGTAGCGACAAACAATGCATCAATATAACTAAGATGTTGGCCTGTTTGATGGCTGATTGGTAAAAACAACAAAAATGATCCAATAAAAATAATAATTAAAAACATAAGGGAGATAAACTGTACTGTATTAAATCGTTTAAATCCTTTTTTTTGAATTTCCATCTAGCTTCTCCTCTAAATTATCATATCTGACTATTTTAACCTGTATACAATACTTTCTCAATAAAAAAAGTTACAGAATCATCTGCAACTTTTAAAAAACTATTTTGCAACGTTGTATACATTAAAGTATAAATCTTTCATATAATCAATCAAGTATTGTGGGTTTAATTCCTCACCTGTTGCTTCAACAATTAATTCATTTGGTTTTTTAGAACTACCATATTGATGGATACGTTCAGTTAACCATTCTCTGATCAATGAGTAATCATCACTTGCTAATACCTCTTCAACATTTATGTCTTTATTCATTGCATGATACAGTTGCGCAGCATACATATAACCTAACGCATATGATGGGAAGTAACCAAAACTTCCGCCTGCCCAATGAACATCTTGCAACACACCCTCTGTGTCATTTTCAGGACGAATACCTAAATACTGTTTATATTTATCATTCCATACTTTTGGTAAGTCTTTTACTTCTAAATCACCATTAAATAACATTTTTTCAATCTCATAACGAATAATAATATGGAGAGGATACGTTAACGAATCAGATTCAATTCTCACTAAACTTGGCTGTGTTAATTTTAATCCTTTGTAGAAGTCTTCTGTTGAAATGTCTGCAAATGTTTCACCTGTTAATTGTTTTAATAACTCAAATTGTTTGTACCAAAATGCCTGGCTTCCTCCAACAATAATTTCATTAAACAATGATTGAGATTCATGAATGCCCATAGAAGTTCCGCCTGATAACGGAGTATAGTCAAATTTAGCATCGACATTTTGCTCATACATCCCGTGACCTGCCTCGTGGATAACGCCTAATGTAGCCATAATAAAATCATTATCATCCCAACGAGTTGTAATACGAGCATCATTACGGTTTAGATTTAACATAAATGGATGAACGGTATCATCTAAGCGACCTCTTGAAAAATCATAGCCTAGCTGTTCAACAATTTTTGTCACAAATTCTTTTTGAATTTCTTTAGGGACAGTTCGGTTGATAAAATCGGTATTAGGAGTTGTACCTTTTTCTTCTAACTCTTTTCGAATAGACATAATACCTTCTTTAACTTGGGCAAAGACATCATCTAATACTTCTACTGTAATACCTGGTTCATACTGATTTAATAATACATCATAATCAGTTGCTTCATCTTTACGCCATAGTGGAATAAACTCTTTGGTCATGGCCACAATATCAGTCAAAATTGGTTCAAAAATAGAGAAATCTTGTTTTTCACGAGCCGTTACCCAAACGCTATGTGCATTAGATAATAAACGCGAATACTCTTGAAAACGATTTGCGGGAATTTTATTATTTAAGTCGTAATTTTCTTTAGTTTTCTCAAATACTTGCTTTCCAAAATCAGATAATTCATCAGGATGAGCTGAAAAGTATTCCATATACTCTTTCATTATGTCATTAGTTGATTTATCAAAGGCCATTCCTGCTAAATAACTAGACATTTCAGCTCTATATTCAGCTCCTTTTTCTGGCATACCTGTTTGGCTATCCCATTCCGCTAAACCAACAGCTTCATTTAATAACGCTATTTCTTTTAAATAAGCTAAAAACTCTTGTTCTTTACTCATATTAGTTTGCTCCTTCAGTTTTTGGTTTTCTTGGTGGACGTGTTCCCCAATATTGGAATAAATCTGTTCTAAGTGCTCCATTATACAATTTGCGTTTTTTAGTCGCTTTTGCGCCATAATAACTTTCAAACTGCAAGTCACTAGTTAATATATATTTACTCCATGTCTTAAGTGGGCGGTAAACATCTCCCATTTGTTTATACAACTCTCTAACAGCATCTTCTTCGCCTAGACGCTCTCCGTAAGGCGGATTGGCTACAATCACACCATATTCTTTATCTGTTGTAAAATCACTTAGCTGCATTTGTTTAAACGTGATGTCCTCACCTAATCCGATTTCTTCAGCATTTTTTTTCGCTATTTCAATCATTTTAGGGTCAATATCAGTTCCCAAAATATCTAATTCAGTCTCATAATCTACCTGTTCATCTGCTTCAGCACGCAATCGTTCCATAATAGAATCATCCACCCAAGGCCAAGATTCAAATAAAAATTCACGATTAAATCCGGGTGCCATGTTTCGACCAATTAGCGCAGCTTCTATACAAAACGTTCCCGAACCACACACTGGGTCATAAAATGGTCGATCTTTTCGCCAAGTCGTTAAAGAAATAATTGCTGCTGCCATATTTTCTTTTAACGGCGCTCCACCTTTTTCTAAACGATACCCTCGTTTAAATAAACTAGGTCCAGTCGTGTCGATTGTTATAGTCACTTTATCCTTTAACAATGCTACTTCAATTGGAAATTGTGCGCCTGTTTCTGGTAATCTACCATATCTTGAGTAATACTCACTCAAACGATTAACAATTGCTTTTTTTGTTAACGCTTGGCAATCAGATACACTAAATAGCGTTGATTTAATGGATTTACCGGATACAGGAAAATTAGCATCCATTGGTAAAAAATCTTCCCAGGGTAGCTCTTTCACTTGATCAAATAAAGACTCAAACGTTTTTGCTTCAAATTCTCCGACAACAATTTTAATTCTATCAGCTGTTCTAAGCCATAAATTAGCTCGTCCAATGGTTTCAATGTCTCCATAAAAAATGGCTTTACCATTTTCCACTTCACATTCAATTCCCATATCTCTTAGTTCTCGACCGACAAGTGCTTCTATACCACTTGCTGCTGTTGCAATTAATTTATATTTTTTCATGTTTGTAACTCCAATTAATTTTATTTTAGAAAAAAAGCCTTCCATCAAACTGGAAGGCTCCCTGATGTTGTAATTTTCTATAAGCCATGTTCTGTATTGATTACTGCCAGGTAACACTAATCAACGATAATCATCTGTCTACAGAAATTATTCTGTCCCATCTCTAAGTTCATTTCCTTGAGACAGGTGCCCCTACCATTGTTTGGGTTGCTCGCTCGAGGGGTTTACCCGTTCCACTGATTTTATTTCTAAAATCACTTCGTCACTGTGGCACTTTCAAGGATACTTTAGCATAGCAAGGCCGTAGCTATTTTTCCTGCCGTTACCTCTAATAAGAGGTACCTTAATTTATGGTTTCATTAAGCACGAACACTACAAACATCTCAGTTTGTGCGAGCATGGACTTTCCTCACCTTACGTTATGTAAACTGCGATTATCCGAAAATTACAAATTATATTGTTTGTTTAGAATCGACGAGTAGCGCCTAAATCATCATTATTTAATACTTTTTCTACGGCTGATGACAAAGATGCACGTGCTTGTTCATTTACATCAACTTTCACAGAACCAGATACTTCTTCTAATTTTTTACCAAAAACTTCTTTTTCAAGATTCGATAAACGTTTTAGAATATCAAAATTTGTCACTGATGTTGGATTTGGCACATCTTGCTTCATACGAGAAAGAGTTGCTTGGCTTTGAGTCAATTGATCTACCTTGTTAACCAAACGATGATTTTCTTCTCTTAATGTTAATAATTCTTGATTATATGTTTCATAATCTTTAATGACCGTATCCAAGAATTCATCTACTTCAACTGGGTCATATCCTCGTACTTTTGATTTAAATTCTTTCTGTAAAATATCTCTTGCTGATAAATTTAATTTAGTCAATTAATACACCTCATCATTTATGTCATTTTTAAAATATTTTTTCACTTTTATGTCGCATATTATTTCATATATGTTTAGAAATTATGTTACTCTCCATATTATACTATAATCAGTTTTGCCTTGTAACACAACTCTTTTAATAAAAAAATTAAAAATTTAGTAATTTCTTGTATATTAAATTAAGTTTATTCTATTTTCCTTTTCATTGTATTTCAAGGTTTGATATAATGGTCAAAGGAGTGTGGTATTTTGGCTATTAATTATCCTAATGGTGTCTCTAAACACTATGAAAAGGCAAATAATAAAAAGAAACAAAAATCTTTTTCTAATCGTGGAATGTCTTTTGAAGAATATATCAATCAAAGTAACGCCTATTATTTATCAAAAGGCATGGCTGTTGTCCATAAAAAACCAACGCCCGTACAAATTGTTAATGTAAACTATCCCAAAAGAAGTGCTGCTGTCATTACCGAAGCATACTTTAAAGAAGCTTCAACAACTGACTACAATGGTATTTATAAAGGTTATTATCTTGACTTTGAAGCAAAGGAAACAAAAAACAAAACCTCGTTTCCTATTAATAACTTTCATGAACATCAGATTATGCACATGAAACAATGTCTTAAACAACAAGGGGTTGTCTTTGTACTGATATGGTTTTCCACTTTACAACGTTGTTTTTTTCTACCCGCTAAATATGTCATTGATTATTGGGAACACAAGGAAAGTCAAAGAAAATCTATCCCGTTTTGTTTGATAGAAGAAGTTGGGTATGAACTACAATTAGGCATGGCTCCAATTGTACCATATCTGACAGTTATTGATCACTATATATTAAAAGGAGATTCTATTTATGGAAAATAGTTTAATTGGGAAAAAAAAGCCCAACAAGAAACAAAAAAAACGTAATACAAAAAAAATTTTGTTGGTTACCCTAGCTGTCATACTTTCACTTATTATTATACCTATTATTGGTGGTGCAGGGCTTTTCTTTTATTACGTAAAAGATGCTCCTACCCTTGATTATAAAAAACTAGAAGATACACGCTCATCAAAAATGTATGCTTCTAATGGTGAAATGTTTTTAGAAATTGGTGAAAAAAAACGTGAAACAATCGAACCTAATCAAATTCCCCCAGTGTTAAAGCAAGCGATTATTTCAATTGAAGACAAACGCTTTGAAAAACATGCTGGAGTTGATCCAATACGTATTGTCGGAGCTGCAGTATCAAATATTAGAGGGACGAGTAGACAAGGTGGAAGTACCTTGACCCAGCAGTTAATTAAATTATCCTTTTTCTCAACTAAAAAAGAAGATCAAACCATCAAACGTAAAGCCCAAGAGGCGTGGTTATCTGTTGAACTTGAACGTAAAAAATCAAAGGATGAAATTTTAACCTATTATATCAATCGCGTTTATATGGCAAATGGTGTATATGGTATGCAAACGGCAGCCGAAACGTATTTTGGTAAGAACCTAGGTGACCTATCTCTGGCACAGTATGCTTTACTAGCAGGTATGCCACAAGCTCCGATTGATTACGACCCTTATACTCATCCTGATTTAGCGACAAAAAGAAGAAATCTTGTTCTAAGTGAAATGTATAAAGATAAAGTGATTTCTAAAAAAGATTATGATGAAGCCAAAAACACAAAAATAGAAGATGGATTAGTGACACTTAAAGAAGATTCAACAACCCAAGTTGTTACCGACAACTATGTGAAGCAGGTGATTGATGAAGTACAAAAGAAAACAAAGAAAAATGTTTATACTGATGGATTAGATATTTATACCAATATGGATTTAGCTGCTCAAACCTATCTATATAATCTAGTGAATAGCGACAACTCTGCTATCAACTTTCCTGACGATAAATTCCAAGCAACTGCAACTTTAATTGATGTAAAAAATGGTGATGTTCGCGCACAAATTGGTGGGCGTAACGTAGGCGATGGTGCGATGAATGACAATAAAGCCGTGACAGCAAAACGAAACATCGGTTCAACTGCTAAGCCATTAGTAGCCTATGCTCCAACGATTGAAGACTTAAATTATGGGTCAGGTCAAGTTTATGCTGATGCACCGTATAAATACTCTGATGGGACTCCGGTTTATAACTATGATAAATCTTATCGAGGCAATTTGACAATGCGTGAATCATTAGTTGATTCCAGAAATATTCCTGCATTAAAAGCTCTAAAAGAAGTAGGAGATGATAAATCAAAAGAATTCATTTCTAATTTAGGATTAAATAATAACGTTTATGAGGGAACTGCTATTGGTTTTGAATCTTCTTCGGAAAAATTAGCGGCTTCATATGCAGCCTTTGCTAATGGCGGTGTCTATTATGAGCCAAGCTATGTTAGTAAAGTAGTTTATGCTGATGGAACGGAAGAAAGCTTTGAATCTCAAGGAAAACGAGCGATGAAAGAATCGACTGCTTTCATCGTTACCGATATGTTAAAAGACGTTATTAACCGCGGAACTGGAACCGCAGCTCAAATCGATGGTATCGTGCAAGCGGGTAAAACTGGAACTAGTAATTACGACGATGATGTATTATATAAAGTAAAAGGAGAAGGAAGTCCAGATATTACCTTTGTCGGTTACACTCCTAAATACTCATTAGCAGTATGGACTGGTTATGATGATTACTATCAACCTGTAACATTGTATAATCAACAACTTGCAATGGATATCTATCGTCAATTTATGTCTTATCTCTACCAAAACATAGAGCCAACAGATTGGAAGCAACCTTCTAATGTTGTTCGAATTGGCAATGAGGTTTATGTAAAAGGACATACAAAACAGAATCAACCTTCCTATAGTAATCAATCCAATGACACAACTTTCTATAATTACTATGAAGAAAATACAGTTACTACCCCTTCTTCTAGTAAAGAAAATACGAAAGCTGATAGTGAAAAAGAAGAAATAAAAACTGAAGTTTCCCAAGAAAAACCAGCAGTTGAAAATAGTAAACCTGATACAAGCTCAGATAATGACACGCAGACTAACCAAAGCGGTACAAATAATAGCGGAAGCAATAATGTCACGCCCCCTGCACAAGATATTAAGCCACGCAGTAACACCTCAAAAAAAGATGATTAAAAAACAAGGAATGATGCTAATTTAGGCATTATTCCTTGTTTTTATTTTTCATATTTTTTTGACCTTCAGCACACAAATCCAACAATAAACAACCATCACATTTTGGTTTTCTAGCGGTACAATGATATCTTCCAAATAAAATCATTGTATGGTGGGTATCTACCCATCGTTCTTCAGGTATTTTTTTCATCAGTGTCTCTTCCACTTCGTCAACTGTTGCTGATTGTTTACAGATTCTCAATCGCTTACTTACACGTTCCACGTGAGTATCTACAGCAATGGAAGGGACATTAAACATATCTCCAGCAACTACATTGGCCGTTTTTCTACCAACTCCTGGCAAGCTCATCAGCTCTTTTTTCGTTTTGGGTACTTCACCGTTAAATCGGTCGACTAACATTTGAGATGTCTTGATAATATTTTTAGCTTTCGTCTTATACAATCCGATGGTTTTGATACGTAGCATGACATCCTCTAATGGAGCTTGAGCTAACGCTTCAGCGCTTGGGTATGCTTCAAACAAATAAGGGGTTGCTTTATTTACAGATACATCCGTTGCCTGTGCACTTAAAATAACAGCAATTAAATATTGAAAGGGTGATTCATGATTTAACTCACCTTTTGCGTCCGGATATAATTCTTTCATCAAATCAATCGCTTCAAGTGTTTTCTTTTTTGATAACATATTTTCTCCTATTTATCCCCCGGATTCAACCAATTGTACATTGGAATTTCTGGTAAGTCTGATTCTTGACTGGTGGGTTTTTTAGCATCAATTTCCTGTAATCGTTTTTTTTGATCTTGTTGTACCAGTTGTTTACTAGTTAAATTTTTTCTCTCCCAATTCAGTAAAATCCTATCCATATATTTTAAACTATATGCCTGGTTTAATATTGCTTCTCTCAAAGCTAACTCGATTAATTCCACAGAATACTTGTCAATATCAAGCCATTGTTGGATTGTTTCTAATTCTATTGGAGATAAAGAACGTCCAAACTCCTGTTCAAATTGGTTAAATAAAGAAGCTTTCTTATCATCTATTATCTCTGATATTTTTTTTTCGTTTTCTTGTCTCATCACTTGTTCAATTTTTTCATATACTGGCATTAAATCATATCGATCTTCAGTTTTTCCAGCAATATTTGGTTTAGTTTCTATTGATATAATGCCTTTTGTCATTAATTCTTGTACCATTTGATAGCCAGAATCGATGGACAAAGACATTGGTTGTGTGATTTTCTGCATATCTGGAAAGTAATCTCCTTTTTCCTGATAGCTTAATAACTGAAAATAAAATAATAACTCTGAATCTGTCATACCCACGTGCTTATAATAGCTAAGTAATAAGTTCGATACGTTGGTTGTACCACTTTTTAAAAAAGTATCCAAAGATACCATATTCTCACCCCTTCACCTAAAGTATAACAAAATAAATATAAAAAAACAGAATACCGCTCCTAAAAATATGTCGTACGCCCCAAAAGTTAGATTAAAAAATCTATTTTTTGGGGCGCACGACATTTAAATTATCTTTTTCCTAAATTATCGGTAGAGAAATCTGTCTGTATTGTGTAATAATTTCTTCGTGTAATTCTTTTACTGTTTTAATTTGATCTATGGTTCCTATAATTTGTCCAGCCATGACTGATCCATTAACCATGTCGCCTTCTTTAACAGCTTTATATAACGAACCAATGGTTAATGCTTCTAACTTATCTCTAGATACTTCTTTTGCTTCAAGTTCTAAATAATGTGCAGTCATTTCATTACGAATATTTCTAACAGGCGCACCGTTTCGACGCCCAGTTACAACTGTCGATGTTTCATTTGATACGAGAATTTCATTTTTATAGGGATCAGAAACAGGACATTCTTCAGTCGATAAGTATACTGTTCCCATTTGAATCCCTTTGGCCCCTAATGCTAAAGCTGCAGCTAATGAGCGTCCATCCGACAATCCACCTGCTGCTACTACTGGGATAGTCAATGCTTTAGTGGCAGCAGAAACCAACGGAAACGTACATACCTCACCAATATGCCCCCCTGCTTCCATTCCTTCGACAATAACAGCGTCTGCTCCTAATTCTTGCATTTTTAGTGCTATTTTTACGTTAGGAACAACAGGCATAACTATCACATCATGTTCTTTTAATCGTTTCATATAAGGTTTAGGCGTTCCAGCACCTGAGGTAATAATCTTTACATTTTCCTCAATCACTACATCAATGATTTCATCTCGATTTTCCATCATTAGCATTACATTAACTGCAAAAGGCTTATCTGTTAGTTGCTTTGTTTTTCTAATTTCACCTCTTACTTGCTCAGTCGTCATTCCTCCTGAAGCTATGACACCTAGTCCTCCGGCATTTGATACCGCACTAACTAATTCAGATGTTGAAATTTTTGCCATTGCTCCTTGAATAATTGGATACTTTATCCCTAATAATTCATTAATTAATGTCATCTTTATCCTCTTTCTGTTTCCTTACTTTGTGAGTCAATTCCTTAAGTTAATAGTACTCGTTATTGATAACGATTTCAAATCACTTTTTCTTAAGCTAACTATTATAAAAACTAATAGTTTTAAACTGTATGCTAATACCTCTTTAAAAAAAGCTTTGCTATTTTTCACAAAATACTTTATATTAATAGTTACTGATAATTAATAAGTAAATTATAAATGAATCGAGGAATTATTATGGCAAATGTATTAGTTATTAAAGCACACCCTTTAACAAAAGACGGATCGCGTACTCTAACTGTTTTAGATGCCTTTTTATCATCTTATGAAGAAAGTCATCCACATGATACAGTAGAAGTAGTAGATGTTTATGAAGATGATGTCCCAGAAATTGATAAAGATATTCTGACTGGTTGGGCTAGTTTAAAAGAAGGAAAAGAAATTAGCGATGTTCAAGCTAAAAAAATTGAACGTTTTTCTCAATTAACTGAACAATTTCTGAACTCTGATAAGATAGTTATTGCTAATCCACTTTGGAATCTAAATATTCCAACAAAACTAAAAGCATGGATTGACACTATTGTTGTAGCAGGAAAAACATTTAGATACACTGAAGATGGAAAAGAACCATTAGCTCCTGGTAAAAAAATGATTCATATTCAAGCTAGCGGCGGCATCCACTCCGGTGAAGATACCTCATCACAATACATCAAAGAAATTTTTAATTTTGTCGGTGTTGAAGAGACAGATGCTATCGTTATTGAAGGGTTAGATTATCAACCTGATAAAGCAGATGAGATTTTACAACAAATTATTGTTAAAACAAAAGATATCGCAAAACAATTCTAAAAACATAAGGTTACATCAAAATCAATGATGTAACCTTATGTTTATGCTTTATTTTGAATGACACCAGACAGTACACCACCAATAGGAAAAACAATCCAAGAAATAAACCATCCGTCAAATAAAAATCCCCAAGCAAAGAAGATTAATAAAATAACTAACCAGTAAAGAGATTCAAATCTTTTATAACCTTGAAACCGTCTAATATCTTGAAATGAACTATTTTCAGCTAATCCATTTTCTAATAAAAAATTATAACTACCTTGAATATTTCCAGCGTAAATAAAGAAAAAACAAGCAATTGAAGCAATTAACAAGAGAGAACTTGCCCCCAGATCATCACCAAACCCCATAAAGTAAAGAAACATAACTGAAGCAACAGACATAACCGACAAACCAACACCCAAGACAATGGATAGAATAAAGGAGCGCTGATACTCTTCCTTTGCATTCTCCAGAAGATAGCGATCTTCAGTATTTAAAATAAATCCTTTTTTTAAATAGTCATACGATGACAATTTCATACCGCCCATAATAAACAAGGCTAATCCCCCAAATCCGCCTAAAAATAAAACCATAAGTCCCAAAGCTGGATTAAATCTTTGGACAAACAAAAGAAAACTGCTAATTGCTATACCAATCGACACCACACCACTACCAATCATCACTCCTGTCAGTCTTTTAGTTTCAAGATATTTTGTAATAACAGACTCCGTTAATATTGGAAGTCTAGGACTAATCACTTCTTGATAATCATCATCAGCTCTTTCTTCCATAGAAATATCCAAAGAATCCAGGAGTTCATCAATACTTCCAAACTCAGCAATAACTGTTCCTAATGCTTCATTTTCTGCTTTACCTTCTTCCATCAACTCTAAATATTTTTCTTTCATGTTTAAAAGGATGTCTTCCTTAATAGATTGTAGTTCCATTGTTCGTGGTAAATTGACAAACATGGCATCCACATAATTTTCAATGACTTTCATTATAAATCCCCTCCTAAAAAGTTATCAATGACTTCTTTTGTTAACGACCATTCTTCTTTTTTTTCTAAATAATACTGTCTTCCTTCTGGTGTAATTTTATAGTATGTCCTTTTTTTCCCAAATGTTTCATTTCCTGGATAAGAGGTGATGTACCCATTTTTTTTTAAACGGTTAAAAGCAGAATACAGTGTTGTTTCTTTTATAATATATTTTCCATTACTCTGTTCTTTAATTTTTTTTGAAATCTCATAGCCA
Organism: Vagococcus sp. JNUCC 83; assembly: GCF_053667615.1. Taxonomy (NCBI): domain Bacteria; kingdom Bacillati; phylum Bacillota; class Bacilli; order Lactobacillales; family Enterococcaceae; genus Vagococcus; species Vagococcus sp. JNUCC 83. The sequence goes on from NZ_CM132204.1 coordinate 1,348,282, forward strand.
TAAGAATCCTCATCAATCAAAAGGGAAAGTATTAATGGATCATTATACCCACGGATAATATCGCTACTGATCATTCAATCACCTCACAAATTACTTTATCTATCGTAGTAAATAGAGTCTATCATTTTTACTACGACTAATCAAGTAATTTTGCAAAGAAAAAAACCGTCACAATGACGGTTCACTAACGATTTATTTTTCTTGATAAAATGACATAGGCCATTTATCAAAAAATGTGTTCATAAATAACATTGGCATCATGTAAACAAATTGTCCTCCTAAAATGCCTAACATTGGATGTTCTAATCCTAAATGATTGCCACCAAATGGCCATAAATGAAGTGTCTTAAGCCAAAGTATTCCAAGAACAGATCCAATTGAGATAACAATAACTAATTGAATCAAAATACGTTTCCATGCTGATGGGACGATATTTTTATTAGGGTAATCATCAAAATGGTGATGCCATGTGAGTAAGACGTTAATAATTGTTAAGACAAATGAAGCGACTGCTAAGTCTGGATCAATTCCTACTTCATTTGCAATAGGTGTTAATAGATTGCTTAAAATTGGTAACATGACAAATGCCCCTATAACTGAGATAACTAATCCGATTAAACCAGAAATTGGTTGACGTGTTGTAAATAACTTTTGAGGATAACCTTCTGCTCCTTCTGCTGGTAGTAAAAAGAAAAAGATAAATAACTGACACCAAGCAATTGCCGTTGACCAAGAACCAAATGGAACTTGCGTAATAGCTACTCCATCAATTTGTAGTTGGAAAAAGCTCGGAACGATAAAAACAATCCAGTTAAATAATGCTAAAAACAGACCTAAAAATAACGTCCCAAATGACATAGACCAACTTGATTGACTTCGTTGACTAAATGGGTATTTCCCAAATAAACTAACCAATGGAATTTGAGTAAGTATTACAGATAAAGCAAAAAAGTTAATAGCCGACCAACCTTTTATAGCTAGTAATGCCTGTGCCTCACTATTTGGTCTGAATAATACTTGCCAACTAAATGGTTCCCACCATAGACCTAAAAATGTGACAAACACACTAAAACCAATCGCTCCTACTAAAAATGCTAATAGAGTATATCTAATCCCTGTTTTTAAATGTGACAAGTTTTTAGAATACTTTCCATAATTTCCTAAATTTAAACTAAACCATACCCACGTTGAAATTACTAACCAAAAAAACGTGCCTTCAACAGACTCTTTAAAAAAGTGTCCATGAATGTCTGTGGGTAAGTTATTGAGTGCTTCTCCTCCAATTAAACGAATAATCAATTGCCAAAAATTAGACCAAATAATCCAACCAACTGATGCAAATAAAATTAAAAAAATAACAGATATGATACCACTTACCACTGGATGTTTAATTTTTTTAGCTATTACTATATTTTCCATAACCTTCTCCCTTAAGCTTATTATTTATATTGTTTATATATTTGCGCAAAATATAAGTTTAATTTATAACGCATTGTAATCGATTACAAGTTATAAAAAATTATGGTATCTAATAGTTATTTTAATAGGTTAAAAGTATTGACTTTATTTTAAATATAAGGAAGAAGCAAAAAAAGAGGCTGACCCAAAAATCTTAAAATAGAAAAATCCCATGAAATCAGTTTATTAAAACACTGACTTCATGGGATTTCTATTTTGTTAGTTTAGTGATTTTCATTTAAAAACTTACTTTTGGGTCAGCCTCTTTTAATCATATTATTTAGTTCCAAATAAACGGTCACCTGCGTCACCTAATCCTGGAACAATATATCCTTCATCATTTAATTTTTCATCTAATCCAGCAGTATAGATGTCTACATCTGGATGCGCTTCTTGTAAAGCTTTCACACCTTCAGGAGCTGCTACTAAACAAACAAATTTAATATTTGTTGCCCCGCGACGTTTTAATAAATCAATAGCCATAATTGCTGAACCGCCTGTCGCTAACATTGGATCAACAACAAACAACTGTCTTTCCGCAATATCTGCTGGTAATTTGACAAAATACTCAACTGGCTCTAATGTGTCATGATCACGATATAAACCAACATGTCCAACTTTAGCTGCTGGAATTAACTCTAGCATACCATCAACCATGCCAATACCTGCTCTTAATATCGGGATAATCGCTACTTTCTTACCTGTTAACGTTTTTTGCACTGACGTTCCCATAGGTGTTTCAATTTCAATGTCTTCTAATGGCATGTCACGAGACACCTCATAAGCCATTAACATAGCAATCTCATCAACAACTTCTCTAAAAACTTTTGTCCCACAATTTTTTTCTCTGATAATTGTTAACTTGTGTTGAATTAACGGATGATCTATCACTTGAAATTTTCCCATAATGCGATTCTCCTTTTAAATTTTATTCTTATCTATTGTAGCCGAAAAAAAGGTAATTGACTAGTCAATTACCTAAAAATTTTACTTATATAATGGATGTTTTTCTAGTAATTCAGCGACTTCTTTAGATACTTTTTCCAATACACTTGCTTCGTTGTGATACGTTAGAGCTTCTACAATTAATTCAGCAACTTTTTTTGCATCATCTTCTTTAAAGCCGCGTGTTGTAATTGCTGGTGTTCCAATACGAATACCACTTGTCACAAATGGACTTTGACTTTCAAATGGGATAGTATTTTTGTTCACTGTAATATGCACACTATCTAAAATAGCTTCTGCTTCTTTACCAGTCAATCCCAAACCTGTTACATCTATTAAAAGTAAATGATTATCTGTATCTCCACTAATTAAACGTGTTCCAGGGGTTTGATTAATCACTCTTGCCATAGTTTTAGCATTAACTAATACTTGCTTACTGTAGTCTTTAAATTCGGGTAACAACGCTTCTCTAAATGCAACAGCTTTTCCTGCAATCACATGCTCTAGCGGACCACCTTGGATTCCAGGGAAAATGGCACTATTAATCTTCTTAGCTAATTCTGGTGAGTTAGTTAAAATTAGTCCACCTCTAGGACCTCGTAATGTTTTATGAGTAGTTGATGTCACAATATCGGCATATGGAACTGGATTTTGATGTAAACCTGTTGCAACTAATCCAGCAATATGAGCCATATCTACCATTAATTTAGCCCCAATGCCATCAGCAATTTCTCTAAATCGTTTAAAATCAATGTCTCGAGAATATGCACTAGCACCTGCTACGATTAATTTTGGTTGGTGTTTTCTAGCTAAAATATTGACCACTTCATAATCAATCACTTCTGTCACAGGATCAACACCATATGATACAAAATTATATGTTTTTCCACTAAAATTCACAGGAGAACCATGAGTTAAGTGCCCTCCAGCAGTTAAATCCATCCCCATTACAGTATCGCCATCTTCAATCAATGATAAATAAGCAGCTGTATTAGCTTGAGAACCTGAGTGTGCTTGCACATTAGCAAAATCTGCTTGAAATAAGTCTTTGGCACGATCGATAGCCAAATTTTCAACTACATCAACAAATTCACAGCCACCATAATATCTGCGTCCAGGGTAGCCTTCTGCGTATTTATTTGTTAAGACACTTCCTTGTGCCTCCATGACTGCTTCTGAGACAAAATTTTCTGAAGCGATTAATTCAATCGTTTCTTGTTGTCTCTTTTTTTCATTGTCAATTGCATCCCATAAAACAGCATCTGATTTTCTATAATCCATTTACAACCACACTCCCGATTTTTTATACCATTGTACCATATTTCTTGATAATTACTATTTAATTTCTAAAAAACGTTTGATTTGCTGCTTTTTTCAAACGATTCATGTACCCCATGTTTTTACTAGTTTCTTCATATCCTTCAGCAAGGATGATGCCATCAAATCCCGTTAATTCAGCATCTAGCTGTCTTAACCCACTAAAAAGGTGACGCATAGCAGATATTACATCTTTTTTTTCAGATAAAGGATAATAAGTAAATACCGAATAATCACTTAAATCATCATAAATTTGGTGACTAGATAATATCGCTATTTTTTTTCCTTCTTTTTGATAATAGCTAATCGCATTTTGCCAATCACTTATTTTATCTTTTACAATCACTACATCTGTTTCTGGTGAATAATGTTTGTATTTCATTCCTGGTGATTTTGGTGCTTGATGATCATCAACCAAATGATTATCTACGAATGTCTCCCCAATTATTTGTTCAATATCTTCTTTTGTGATGGCTCCTGGTCTTAGAATAGTTGGTTTATCTGGCTGAGTCATGTCAATAACAGTTGATTCAATTCCTACCTCACATTCTCCATCATCTAAAATGGCTTCGATTTTCCCATTTAGATCGTTAAACACATGCATTGCAGTGGTAGGAGAAGGTTTTCCAGACGTATTAGCACTTGGACCAACAAGTGGCAGATTAGATGTTTTGATTAATTCCAACGTAACAGGATTATTAGGCATACGAAATGCTGCATTATCTAGTGGGTGTGTCATGCTAATAGATAAATTTGCCTCTTTAGACAATGGTAAAATGACTGTTAAAGGGCCTGGCCAAAAAGAATCCATCAAATGATTCGCTTTTTCAGGTATCATTGATACATACTTAGAAATCATCTCTTTTGATGCCACATGAACAATTAATGGATTATCACTTGGTCTGCCCTTTGCCAGATAGACTTTTTTTACTGCATCGATATTTGTCGCATCGGCTCCCAATCCATAAACTGTTTCAGTTGGAAACGACACCAGTCCACCTTCTTTAATCACATTGGCAGCTTCTTCTACGTCCTTTTGATGATAGATTTTTGTCTTCATCCTTACACTTCCTTTTAATAAACTTTAATCATACGGTCATGACCTGACATATCTTGTACCACTTCAACGGTTTTTTGAGGAAATTCCCTCTGAAAAATTTGAGACACACTTTCTCCTTGTCTGTATCCAATTTCCAAGTAAATTTTTCCGTCCTCATTTAGCCTATTCTTAGCTTCCATGGCAATTTGTTCATAAATAGCAAGCCCATTTTTATCAGCAAATAGGGCCATCTTAGGTTCATGTTCTCTCACAGATATATCCATCTCACACCACTCATCTTGACTAATGTACGGTGGATTCGACACGATAATATCAAACGTCTCATCACAAACAGGTTTTAATGTGTCCCCTAAATAAAAATCTATCGCTACATCTAATGATGTTGCATTTTTTCTGGCTACATTTAATGCATTAACTGATAAATCCACAGCCTTAACTTGCCAATTGGGTCGATTTTTTTTCAAGGTTATTGCTATAACTCCTGTACCAGTTCCAATATCCACTACTTTTTTTTCAGTCATATCATTTTCTTTTAGACATAATTCAACCAATTCTTCTGTTTCTGGTCTAGGTATCAAAGTAGCCTCCGAAACAAAAAAACGTTCTCCATAAAACTCACAAGACCCTATCAAATATTGTGGTGGATAATCTTTGCTGATTTTTTCTAAATCGTTATTTAATCTTTCTAATAACTCACTAGGAACTTCTTTACGAAAATGTCCTAATAACTCAGTCTTAGTCCATTGATTGTATTCTAACAATAAGTATTCGGCAATTGAAACATCTTTCCCACGTTCTTCTAAAAAAGAAGAAGCCCATTTCAGGACTTCAAAATAAGTGACTGGCTTATCCATTTAGTTTCTCCAATTGAGCTGTTTGATCGTAAATAATCAAAGCATCCACAATTTCGTCTAATTTTCCAGCTAATATTTGGTCTAATTTTTGAATTGTCAAACCAATTCGATGATCTGTGACACGGTTTTGTGGGAAATTATATGTACGGATACGTTCTGAACGGTCTCCTGTACCAACAGCAGATTTACGGTTCGCATCATATTCACTACGACTTTCTTGTTGAAGTTGGTCATAAACTCTAGCACGTAGTACCTTCATCGCTTTATCTCTATTTTTAAGCTGAGAGCGCTCATCTTGCATAGCTACAACGATCCCAGTAGGAATATGTGTCAAACGAACAGCAGATGCTGTTTTATTTACATGCTGACCACCAGCTCCACTGGCATGATAGATATCTACGCGGATGTCTTTGTCCTCTAAATCTAGTTCGACCTCTTCAGCTTCAGGTAATACCACAACTGTTGCTGTTGATGTATGCACACGGCCTTGAGATTCAGTTGATGGAACACGCTGCACACGATGTGCACCACTTTCATATTTCAATTTAGAAAACACACTATCACCTGTAATCATCACTGTGACTTCTTTGTAGCCACCGATATCCGTTACATTGGCATCCATCACTTCAAATGTCCAGCCTTGATTTTGGGAGTAACTTTGATACATCTCAAATAAATCCCCAGCAAACAATGCCGCTTCATCCCCACCTGCAGCTCCACGAATTTCCAAGATAATATTTTTATCATCATTAGGGTCTTTAGGTAATAAAAGAATTTTAATACGCTCTTCTATTTCTTCTTTTTCAGCTTTTAATTCTGATAATTCTTCTTTGGCCATCTCTTGCATATCATCATCAAGTTTTTCACCTAATAATTCTTCCGTATCAGAAATACCTTCTGTAACTTCTTTATATCGACGATAAACTTCTACCGTTTCACGTGTATTTGCCTCTTCTTTTGATAATTCCATGAAGCGTTTTGTGTCATTTACGACATCTGGATCACTTAGTAACTCTGCTAATTCTTCATAACGATCTTCAATAGCTTGTAGTTGATCAAACATTTTCTTCATCCTTTCAATTTGACAATGGTGGATTAATATAGTGCTTACGACATACTGGATAATATGCTTCATTTCCACCTATTTGAATTTGTTCTCCTGTATAGACAGGCTTATCATTATCCATTCTTAAATTCATTGTCGCTTTTTTATGACAAAACCAACAAATTGTTTTTAATTCTTCAATTTTATCTGCATATAATAACAAATATTTAGAGCCCTCAAACAACTCATTTTTAAAATCATTTTTCAAACCAAATGCCATGACCGGTATATCAAGTTCATCGACTACCTGAGCAAACTGAATCACATGCTTTTTTTCTAAAAATTGTGACTCGTCTACTAAAATGCAATAAGGTTTAGTCGCCATTTTATCAATAATATTAAACACGTCTGTTTCATGAAAAATAGGGATTGCTTCACGTCTTAAACCTATTCGACTGGAGACAATTCCTATATCATCTCGCGTATCCAAACCGCTTGTCATTAATACAACAGGCTTGTCTTGTTCTTCATAATTGTGAGCAACTTTTAAAATTTCAATTGTTTTCCCACTATTCATTGCACCGTATTTAAAAAATAATTGAGCCATGTGTTTTACTCTCCTTAGTTTATCCTATGATAGTATACTGTAATTTCAGAAAAAAATCATCCAATCAACTGTTTTTTTACTATTATTATTGGATATTTTCACTAAGAACCAGTTAAGAGCCCAGTTTTATATTTTGTAATTAATCACTACAACACTTATAAACCATAACACATTTAAACCAATAAATAGACTTAAACTTTCCAACGAACAACATAATAAGACGAATAGTAACCCTGAAACAACTTCCCAACACATACTTTGACTAGGAATCGTTGAAAAACAAAATAAACACGTTCCTTTTAAAAATAGAAAAGAAAATACAGGAACCAGTTCGTACCATGAAAGCTCATGCCTACAAACACTGCAATGTGATTTTGGTAGTACAATTGACTGACCTTCTCTTGTGCGTTGACCAACTAAAACAAAAAAAGAAGCCAAACTAGCTCCTAGAAAAAATAATACAATATAACTAGATAACATGTTATCACACCTTCCTTATTACAATATATGCAAAAAGAAAAAAGAGTTCTTAAAAAACTCTTTTATTGGTGATACTTTTGTAAGTCTTGTTCATATTTGGTGACATTTGACTTATTGACTTTTCTTAAACGTCCTTTGATTGGCTTTGTTTGTAGTGTCTGTAACACTAAATCACCCTTGCCATTTAATATGTCAACAAATGTTGAGATATCAAGTAAATCAATCACCCCGATATCATCTGCAGTCATACCGTCAATTTGACATAGTGCGCCGACAATATCACCCGCACGCATTTTTTGTTTTTTTCCAGCATTAATATGGATCTTCATAATATCCTCATTAAAGGATAGGCTTTTTTCTTTTCTAAGCTTTGGAGACTCTAATTGTCTATCTAAAAATGGGCGTGTCATTTCTTTAACTTGTTCACGATTTGGTCGTCTCATCTCTTCAAGGCTCTCACCCTCTTTAGCCATTATTGCTTTAAAAGATGATTTATCCTTAGAGTTAATAAATGAAATAGCCTTACCACTTTTTTCAAAACGCGCTGTTCGTCCAATACGATGCGTATAAGTTTCCACTTTGTCAGGGATATCATAATTCACAACGAGTTTGATATCAGACACATCAATCCCACGAGCTGCAACATCGGTTGCAACTAAGCAGTGAATATAGCCACGTTTATAATCTTTAATCACTCGTGTTCTATCTCGTTGCTCCATGCCACCATGTAACATTTCACAGTTAACACCTAATAGTTTTAACTGTTTTGTTAACTCCTCAACCATGACTTTTGTATTACAAAAAATAATACTTGTTTCGGGGTTTTCAACAATTAGTGTGTCTTTAAATTGAGCTAGTTTTTCATCATCTGCGACCCATTGATAATACTGAGAAATTCTTTTCTTATGATCATCAGTTTTTTTTATTTCCACATACACTGGATTTTCCATGTATTTTTTAGATAATCGTTTAACCGCATCAGGCATAGTCGCTGAGAACAAGGCAGTCGTCCGATTTTTAGGCAATCGTGGCATAATTTGATCTAATTGCTCAATAAATCCCATCGCAAACATTTCATCTGCTTCGTCTATAATAACTTGATTAATCCGACTTAAATTAATGGTTTTTTGCATGATATGATCATACAACCGACCAGGAGTAGCGACAACAATGTGTGTGCGCTGTTTCAGTTGTTTCACTTGCATTTGATAAGAACTTTTTCCAAATAAACTCACGACTTTTAATCGCTTGTATCGTCCAATATTAAATAATTCATCTTGAATTTGTGTGGCTAACTCTCTCGTTGGCGTTAAGATTATCACTTGAGGATAACGTTCTTCCCACTCCACACTATTGCAAACAGGAATCCCAAAAGCCGCTGTTTTGCCGCTACCTGTTTGTGATTGAACAACAATATCCTTTTGTTCTAGCAACAAAGGTACGACTTCTTTTTGGACATCAGTTGGCGCATTATACCCTAATACGTCCAATGCTTCAATGATTGACTGATCTATCCCAAATAGATTAAATTTATTTTCTGACATGTTAACATCCTTTATAAAATAAGTTAATTCCTTATTTTCTTTATTTTAGCTTTATTAGTGTAACACGTTTTATCGAAATTACTAGCACAATTGTTTTATTTTTACCATTCTAGTAATCTTAAAAATTTTTTTATAATCATATAAATGCACTAAATAAAAAATCAACCACAACTGTGATTGATTTTTTATGATTATACAGTTAACCCAATATTTTGTTCTTTGGCTTGTTCAACCATTTTTTGTGCGACATAAACATCCAATACAGCTGATCCCACTGTTTTAAAGATAGTGATGTCTTCATCTTTTTCTCTGCCTTGTAACTTGCCTAACCCAAGTTCTCCTAATTCACCTGCATATTTGTCTTTTGATACATAACCATCTTCTAGTGGCTGCATGAAATCTCCTGCTTCTTGTAGCACGCCATCCATTGTATCGAAAATAACTAAATCAGATGCTTTGATAATTTCTCTTGGAATTTCACACATGTCATGAGTATACGCCCCAACACCATTTATGTGAGCTCCTTTTTTCACCCAGTCACTAGAGAATGTCGGACGTTTAGATGTTGTCACACTTGTGATGATATCTGCTCCTTCTACACATTCTTTAGCCGTTTGAGTTGGGATTGTTTTAACATTAAATTTTTCTGACATTTCTTTTGCAAATGCAGAGGCTCTATCAAAATCAATATCGAAAATTCTTACTTCTGTTAAATCTCTAGCAGTTAGCATAGCCCATAGTTGACCTTCTGCTTGACCACCCGTTCCAATCAGTGCACCAATTTTAGCATCTTTCCTTGCTAAAAGTTCTGTTGCCGCTCCTTGAACAGCTCCTGTTCTTAATTGTGTTAAGTAGGTGCCATCAAGCATCGCATTCACTATTCCTGTTTCAGCATCAAGAACGACCATCGTTGCTGGCACACTTGGAATATTTTTCTCGATATTTTTTGGGTAAACAGATACAATTTTGACTCCCAAAGCGTCTTTGCCACTATCACACTCAACATACCCTGGCATATAAAGACTTTGTCCCTCTGCGTTTGGCACAGGTATATTTGTTCTTAATGGAATAGTCGCGCGACCTTCTGAATAGATTTTTAATGCCTCAAGCGAAGCATCCATTGCATCTCTCATATTAAAACATTTTTCAATCTCTTCTTTTTTCAAAAATAACATATTCTTTTCCCCCTTAAACTGTTTGTGATCCTTTTTTAAGTTGTGCAGCTAACATTGAATATGAACTATAAAGTAGTACAAAGATTACAACCCATTTCAACATATAAGTATTTAATGATTTAACTAGAAAAACTGCGACTAATACCCCTAAAACACCAAATATTGAAGTAAATAGTGTGATTTTTCGACTGTATTCGCCAAATTTAATAAATTGAACACTCCCAATTGGTACAGAGAATGTACAAGCTCCCATCATAATTGGAAAAGCGGCAATTGGATCCATACCTAATAAATAAACAGTAACCATGGTTAACGCATATGAACCAATACCGATATTATTTAAAGCACCATACACAAAAAGTAAAAAGGCTGCTAGTATCAGTTTACCACCATATAATTCTGTGGCTGTTCCATTTGATTGAATCCAATTTACTTGTCCAGCAAAAATTAAGAATGCTGCAATAATTAGTCCCACACCAACGAATTTTTTTATCGTATCTTCAGGTAATTTAACAACAAATTTTGGTCCGATATAAGCACCAATAACTTGTGCAATGATACAAATCGCTAATGTTTTAATTCCCACATTGACTCCTGAAATATATGACAATGCCATTGCTGCTACAGGGATGACACATTGTGTATTTAGTGTCCCTGGCAATTTTTTCATGTTTACCCAGCCTAATTTAGGATATAATACTGTTCCTATTGCAAAATCCGAAATGCCAAATGTCGATAAGAAAAACATAATAAACGATGTAAATGGTAACCATTTAACATTTGCCTTTTCTTCTTTAAATTCTTCTTTATGACTCATTAAATCTTTCACAAACGTAAAAGCGAAAAACCCATTGACTAATATAATTAATGTTAACAAAACTGTTCTGACCATGATTATTCCCCCTTAAATATTGAACGCACTTTTTGAAATTCGTGACCATATTGACTACGTAATTCTTGTGGTAATTCTTCAATAATTTTAAGTGTATAAGCATCATGTTTAATGTATTCTTTTGATAAACTAACCATCGCGTTGTTTTTTGTCCAAGTCACATCTGTTTGCATTGATTCTTCTGATAACGTTCCAAATACAACTTCTTTTTCATCACGCACAATATTAATCCAACGTGAGCCGAAATCATTTAATTTTTCTTCTTCGAAACCATGTTTATAATAATGATTTAATGGCAAATCGTAACGATGTTCTTTATCAAATAAAATAATGACACACTCTTCCAATCGTTTCTCAGCTTCTTGTAATAAAAATAATAGCTCACTACTGATATCTTGTTTCCATATTTGAACCAATAAACTTTTTTTAGAATGCTTGATTAAATGCTCTACTTTTTCTAAAACATGAGAATACCCATCAATTTTCCATAGTAACTCTTCTTCTTCTGCTTCTTTTATCTCACCCAACTGTTTATCCAACACAGTTAAATCTTTTTTGACATCTTTTTCTAATCGTTCAATAAATTCATCTGAAGATATTGCTCGATACAACTTTGGTTCTGATTTATTCACAATAACTAAATTCTTTTTTAATAACTTTTCTAAAATATTATAGACTTTTGAACGTGGTACACCAGATTGTTTACTTATTTCATAACCAGTTAGCTTATCTTGCTCTAACAATGTGGTGTAAACTAAAGTTTCCATTTCAGAAAAATGATATTTTTTCATTATTTGTATTATTGTTTCCATAATTTTTTCAACCTCTTTTTTAGTAGCTACCTTAGTAACTACTATATCATAAAATAACGATTTCACAACTGTTTTGTGAAAATTATAACATTAAACAAACCCTTTTTAAATCAATTTAACTAACATTATTTCATTTTAAATCGTTTAAATAGAACTTTTATCACAACTAAATTCTTAAAAAAATTCACGAACAAAAAACCTCAAATCAAAATGATTTGAGGTTTTCATTAATTGACATTAAGATAAAATCAGTGCATCATCTGTCAAAGCTGTGCCGCTATTTTTTTGGAATAAATCCATTAAATCTTGAACGTTTAATCCAGCTTTCTCATCTTCACTAATATCTACTACAATTTTTCCTTCATGAAGCATTACCAATCGATTACCATATTTTATAGCATCCTCCATATTATGTGTAATCATCAATGCTGTTAAATGATCTTCACGTACCATTTTATCTGTTAATGATAGTACTGATTGACTTGCTTTTGGATCTAGAGCTGCTGTATGTTCATCTAGTAATAATAATTTCGGTTTAACTAACGTTGCCATCAAAAGAGTCAATGCCTGTCTTTGTCCTCCTGATAATAATCCAACTTCTTTTTTTAACCGATTTTCTAATCCTAAGTCTAATCTTACTAATTGCTTTCTAAATTCTTCTCTTTGAGCATCTGTTACACCTAAAGACAATCCTCTTTTTTTACCTCGAGAATATGCAATAGATAAGTTTTCTTCAATACTTAATCTTGTTGCTGTGCCCATTCTTGGATCTTGAAACACTCTGCCTATGTGTGCTGCTCTTTTTTCTGTTTTTTGTGTAGTAACATCATCTCCGTCTAACAAAATATGTCCAGAGTCCACTGCTATATTACCAGCAATGCAGTTCAATAAGGTTGATTTTCCGGCTCCATTTCCACCAATCACTGTGACAAAATCACCATCGTTTAAAACTAAATTCACACCTCTTAAGACATGATGTTCATTGACTGTTCCTACTTCAAAGCTTTTATGTATATCTTTTAATACTAAAGTTTCTGACATAATGATTCCTCCTAGTCATTGCTGATTTTTTTTTTATTAAATTTATTTTTTATTAACGGAGATGACAAACAAATGGTTAGAACAATCGCTGAAAATAGTTTTAAATCTGTTGGCGCCACACCTAAATATAAGACAAGAGAAATAATAAATCGATAAACAATTGATCCTAAAATAATTAAACATAATCGCTTAACAAAACTCACATCTTTAAATAATACTTCACTGATAATGACAGAAGCTAAACCTATAACAATTGTTCCAATCCCCATACTAATATCTGCATAACCGTTACTCTGAGCCATCAATGCTCCTGATAAAGCAATCAATCCATTAGAAATCATGTACCCAATAATTTTCATAGTATCAGTATTAATTCCGTTTGCCTCACTCATTGCAATATTATCCCCAGTAGCATGTATTGCTAAACCAATCGCCGTTCTAAAAAATAAAAATAAAAACAAAATGACAATAGCAGAAGCAATTATCCCAACGATTAAAGTTGCCATTTGGTTCGTCATTCCTAATTCATTAAAAAAAAGCATGACAGTTTTTTTACCTAACAATGACACATTCGCCTGTCCCATAATTCTTAAATTAATAGAATACAATCCCGTCATTGTTAAAATTCCGGCAAGTAATGCTGGTATTTTAAGTTTCGTATGCAATAATCCCGAAACAAGTCCTGCTAATAGGCCACCACCCAGTCCCATTAATGTTGCAATTAACGGACTGGTTCCTGATACAATTTGACTAGCACTAATAGCTGCTCCCAATGGAAAACTTGCCTCTGCTGTCAAATCCGCTACATCTAAAATTCGATAAGTTAAATAAACACCAATGGCCATAATTGACCATAAAAAACCTTGAGAAACACTTGAAATTATTATATCCATCACACATCACTCCACTTGTCTTTGTCTTATTTTATTGTTGTTGGGTCAATCCCCAATGCTTCAGCCATCTCTTTATTAACAACTAACTCTAAATCTTTGGAAGTTTCAACGGCTAAATCAGCTGGTTTTGCTTCACCTTTTAAAATTTTAACGGCTAGTTTTCCAGTTTGACGTCCTAATTTATCATAATCTATCCCGTAAGTTGCCAATCCCCCAACTTTTGTATCCTCTGCAGCCCCTGTGACAATTGGTAACTTTTTATTTTTAGCAATTTCTCCAACTGTGGACATTGTGTTAGCCAACGTATTATCAGTTGGAATATAAACCCCATCCACTTCACCTGCTAAAGCAGTCATCACTTGTTGAACATCATTTGTTGATGTAACGGTTGATTCTTTCACTTTAACGCCTTTTTTCTCGATTGCTTTTTTGGCTAATTTAGCTTGAATCACTGAATTTTCTTCGCTTGAGTTATAAATGATTCCTATCGTTTTAGCGTCTGGCACAATTGATAGCAAAAGATTCGTTTGTTTATCGATTGGAACCATGTCACTAGTTCCTGTTATATTTTTACCTGGTTTTTCATTACTTTCCACAAGTCCTGCTGATACAGCATCTGTTACTGCGGTAAATACAATCGGTATATCTGTCGTTTCTGTCGCAACTGAAATAGCTGCTGGTGTTGCTATTGTTAATATCACATCACTTTTTTCTTTAACTAATTTTTCACTCATACTTTTTAAATTCGCTTGATCCCCTTGAGAATTAAGTGAATCTATTTTGATATTTTTCCCATCCTCATATCCTGCCTCTTTTAACTCTGCTATGAATCCCTCTTGCGCCTTATCTAAAGATTTATGTTCCATATATTGAAGTATGCCAACCTTTTTCATACCATCATCAGAACTGCTTTCTTTATTGCCACATCCTACTAATAAACCTAGTGCTACTAATCCTACTAATCCTCTTAATACATTTTTTTTCATTTGTTCTTCCTCCATTTTTTCTATTCTACAACTTAAGACCACAAAAAAAGCACTGGCTAGATAAAACAATCTAAGCCAATGCTTCAAATAGATAGACCTTACACTATCTAAAAAATATAAAAGCCACTTAGATTATTTTAACAATCTATGTGGCGAAAGTTGCTCATTAAAATTCCTTAGCCCCATAGATACAAACTTTTCCGGTTTGCATCCATGTTATACATGTCTACAAACACTATCTAAAGTAGCTAAAGTAAAAATTATTCAGTTGTGTTGGGTTCTGATGTTTGTTAATCATATCAAGTTCCTCACAATCTAAAATTTATAATCGTAGTATATCTTAATTTATTATGTGATGTCAATCTTTTTTCTCATTTTTTTTTAATTTTAAGATACTTTTTTCCCGGTTAACTATGTCAGTCTAAAGAATGAGGTAAACATCCATCTACAGAGTCGTTTTCAATAACTTTTATTTATTTATAATATGAGATGAAATAAAGAGGAGGACTATTACATGGCACATTATAAAAGAGTTATTTCTGCTATTATTTTAATTGCTTTTATTGGTACACCGATGTATTTATATCATAAATATCAAGGTGGAACGTATTACTATGCAAAAATTACACAGAATCCTATTTCAACAAATGATGCTACCGATAACAGTGGTATTAAACAAGGATCGATTTATACCTATGACTTACCTAGCTTCGACAAAGAAGGAAAAGAAAAAAATATCGAATTTGACGTTTACAAAGACAAACCTCTAAAAGAAAATGCCTACTTAAAAATAAAGGTAAATGACATCAAAGGTGTTCTTAGTTGGGAAGAAGTCCAAAAAAGCGACCTACCTACTAAAGCAAAAAACAATTTAAGTTAACAAAAAGAACTAGAGAGCAGTTGGCTCCTAGTTCTTTGTTTTCTTTATAAAAGATTTTGGTACTTTTGATTTAAATACCATTTTTTTACCAGTAGTCGGGTGGGCAAAAACTAGTGTTGTTGCATGCAAACCTAATCTCTTTAACGGATTACTCGTTGCCCCATATTTTTTATCTCCAACAATCGGATGTCCTATACTTTCCATATGAACCCTAATTTGATTTTTACGACCTGTTTCTAAAGCCACCTCAAGTAAACTATAATCATTATTTTGACGTATTACGTTATAATGTGTGATAGCTTTTTTACCTCCATTATCATGGGGACTTGAATAAACTTTAAACGTTTTGCTTTCAGTTAGCCAAGATGTAATCGAACCTTTTTCTTTTCTAACTTTTCCTTCAACTAAAGCAGTATACACTCTTTCTTGAACGGAATCTTTCCAAGTTTCTTGTAGCTTATGCTTCACAGGTTCTGTTTTAGCAAATAACATTACACCGGACGTGTCTTTATCTAGTCTATGAACAATATACACTCGATTTTTTTGATGATCTCGTTTCACATATCCCATCAACTGATTATGTGCAGTCGGTTCATTTCCCTTATCTGTAGCCACAGAAAGTAGTCCTGCTTCTTTATCTATGACAATAATATCATCATCCTCATACATCACAGACAATCCAATCAGTGCCTTTTCTTTGATAAGCGATTCATTACTTTGAATACTAACTATATCACCCACTGTTAGTTTTTCATTATGTTTAGTTGTTGGTTTATCATTAACTGATACTTGACCTCTTGTTAAAATAGATTTAACGGAATTTCGACTTTTATTAATATGCGTTAATAAAAAAGGTAATAATTCGGACTCTTCATTCACTGTAAATTGCGTTGATTGAACATTATTTTTATGACTTGATTTAACATGCTTATTTTTTTTCATTATCTACCTAACTCTTTCTTTGTTACATATTGCCTTCAAGAAACATCTTACTATACAATGCAACAAATAAAAAGGTAAAAAATCAATTACTCATCTCTTCTAAAATGTAATTTCACAAGTTCAGTCACAAATAACGGCAATATTGAAAGGATAATGACAATGATCCAATGAATAGGTGCCAGTGGAACTAGGAATAACGCATTACGTAAAAATGGAACAAGTGTCAATACTGTTAAAATTGTAAGTGAGAGTAAAACCATCTGAAACATTTTTTTATTCGATGTGAACCCTATCTTAAAAATGGACTCACTACTGCGACAATTAAATGCATGGATAACCGATGAATAGCCAATAATTAAGAAAATCATTGTTTGAGCAACATCGTGACTAGGACCTACTTGGTTTGATATTGTAACAAATCGCCCTATAAAGTAGCCAAAAAGAGAAATAATCGTAAACATCACACCATTCCATCCTATTATCTTACCTAAACCATCCGCAAAAATGCTTTGATTTTTTGAAATAGGTTTTTGATTCATAAAGCCGTCCTCTGGTTTTTCAACGGCAAAAGTAAATCCTGGAAGTCCATCTGCAACAACATTGATAATCAATAAATGAATTGCCATAACAGGGGCTCCCCATCCAAATAGAATAGCGAGTGTTAGTATGAAAACTTCCGAAATATTAGCTGTTAATAAAAAATTAATTGCTTTTCGAATGTTCGCATATGCTGTTCGTCCTTCTTCGACTGCGTCAATGATAGTAGCAAAATTATCATCTGTTAAAATCATATCTGAAGCACCTTTAGCGACTTCAGTACCAGATATTCCCATAGCACATCCAACATCTGAGGCATTAAGTGCCGGTGCATCATTTACACCATCTCCAGTCATCGCAACTACTTCTCCTCTAGCCTGCCATGCTTTAACAATCCTAATCTTATCTTCGGGGCTGACTCTAGCATAGACATTATAATTAACCACTTCTTCTTTTAATTCCTCATCACTAAGCAATGACAGTTCATCTCCACTTAAGGCTTCTGATTCTGATTTTAAAATACCTAACTCTTTTGCAATAGCTGAGGCAGTCACGATATGATCTCCCGTAATCATAATAGTACGAATGCCTGCTTTTTTTGCTCTCTCAATTGCTGCTTTACTTTCTGGTCTAGGCGGATCAATAATACCTATTAATCCCAATAATGTTAGATCTTTTTCCAGTTCTTCTTCATCCAACACATCTGGTAATTCATCATAATACTTAAATGCTACGGTGATCACACGCATGCCTTTTTTACCAAAACGTCGATTAATCGCTGCAGCTTGTTTAAAATCACCATCTTTACAAAGGGGAATGATATGATCAAATGATCCTTTGGTAATCGACACATAATTTTCGCCATTTTTTTGAACAGTTGTCATCATTTTTTTATTAGAATTAAAAGGAATTTCAGTAATTCTTGGTTTTTCTAAATCATACTCACTTTTTCTGATATCATTATCATCTAATACTTTAACAATCGCCTGTTCTGTAGCATCCCCTATAATCTCATCAACACCATCTGTTTCTTGTATCGTTGCATTGGAGCATAGACTAGCCATTTTTATAACATTCATGGCCCCATCTGTCATGCTATTTTCAACATCTATAATATTATAGCCATCTGTCCATACTTCTTTTACAGTCATTTTATTTTGTGTTAGTGTCCCTGTTTTATCAGAACAAATAATTGAAGCACTTCCCAATGTCTCTACTGCAGGTATTTTACGGATAATCGCGTGTCGTTTGACCATTTTTTGTACCGAAACAGATAAGGTAACAGTTACAATCACCATCAGTGTTTCTGGTATCGCAGCGACAGCTAGTGACACAGCAGTCATAAACATCTCTAAAATCGGTTCTCCTTGAAGTAATCCAATAACAAATACTACAAATGCAGCAGCTAATGCCAAGTAACTGATTTTTTTACCTAAAGCATTTAAACGATGTTGTAATGGTGTTTTTTCTACCGTTCCTGAGGATAACAGCGAAGCAATTTTTCCCATCTCTGTTTTCATTCCTGTTTCAGTTACAATAGCTAATCCACGTCCTGTATTAACTAAACAACCTGAATACACCATATTCTCTCTGTCACCAAGACTAGTCTCCTCTTTAAACGTTATATCGCTATTTTTTTCAGAGGGTAAACTCTCTCCTGTTAAAGGTGACTCATCAATACTTAATTCATTACTCTCAAGTAACCTTGCATCAGCTGGAACAACATCACCTGTTTCAAGTTCAATAATATCACCTGGTACTAGTTCACTTGATTCTATGATTTGTTTTGTTCCATTACGAATAACAGTACAGGTCTGTTTTGTTAGTGCTTGTAATGACTCTAGTGATTTTTCGGCATTTCTTTCTTGGTTGGCTCCAAGGAATGCATTTAAAATAACGATTAAAATAATAATCGCTCCTTCTAAAAAATGCCCATCTGGTTGCGTAATGTTAATTGTAATAGAAATAATAGCCGCAACTAATAATATAATAGTAGTAACATCTAAAGAATGATGAATAATTTTCTTTAGAAATGATTCTTTTTTTTGTTTATCAAACGAATTTTCACCATACTCATTTCTTAATGTGGAAATTTGTTCGTTAGATAAACCTTGGTTTTCTTTTACTTGATACTTTTTTAATAATTCGTCAGATGTTTGTTGATAATTTTCTTTCAAATCTTATCCTCCTTATAATCTAAAAATGCTTATTTTACGTCATTATGGGTATAGGTCTATATAGCAAATGAGGGTACTATATGTTGTTGATGAAACAAGGGGTATGCTTAATTGTAGAAGATTAGTTAAAATATAGGTCCTTTCTCACATTTTCATTTAACTTATATATAATGCTAGCACAAATAGTTGAAAAGATTCAAAAATATAATATATTATATTTTTTATAAACGGCAATATAACATAAAATTGGTGATATTTTATTAATGAGAGCCTTCTTATGTTTGTTCATAGTAGTCAATTATACTTTTAGTCACTAAATTATATAATAATGAGCAAATAACACGCACTTTTTAATTTAATTTTAACGTTTAATGTGGTGATGATTCAAAAAGTGTGTGACTTTTATTTTATGTTATAATTAATCTATCAATTTGAAAGGAATGAGTACATTTGGAAAAATTTTTATTAGGCTCATACACACGACGAATTAGTGAAGGTATTTATGGCATCACATTAAATACTGAAAAGAAAGAACTCGTTCACTTAACACACTTAATCAAGGAAGATAATCCAACTTATTTAGACGTTTCTGATAAAGGTATTTTATATTCAGTGGCTAAAGATGACGATTTAGGTGGGGTAGCTAGCTATAAAAAAAATAATAACGGCTCGTACTCTTTAATCAACCGCGTGATGGTTGAAGGAGCACCACCTTGTTATGTAGCAGTTGATAATGACCGCAATGTTGTATACGGAGCAAATTATCATCAAGGTATTCTATACTCTTACAAATTAGCTGAAGATGGTTCATTGTCGTTAGCAGATAAAATACAAGATGATGGGAAAGGTCCTCATGAAAATCAAGATGGCCCTCATGTTCACTATGCCGATTTAACACCTGATAATCGATTAGTCGTTTGTGATTTAGGAAACGATACGGTATACACATACGATGTATCAAACAAAGGTAAATTGACAGAGGTCGCTAAATTTATTGCAACCCCTAGAACCGGACCACGTCATCTAGTTTTCCATCCTGAAAGACCAATTGCTTACTTATTTGGAGAATTATCAAGTGATGTACTGGTATTAACATATGATAGCAAAACAGGAAGCTTTAAAGAAATCCAAACCATCTCTACTTTACCTGACACTTTTTCAGAATTTAATGGTGGCGCTGCTATCCGTATTTCTAAAGATGGCAAATTCTTATATGCTTCAAATAGAGGACACAATTCTCTCGTTGTATACAGAGTATCGGATGATGGGCAATCCTTGGAAACACTCCAATGGATTTCTGTAGAAGGAGACTTTCCTCGCGATTTTAATCTTTCAAATGATCAAAATTTTGTAGTTGTAGCTAATCAAAATTCAGATAACTTAACGCTTTTTGAACGAGACAAAGAAACTGGTCTATTAACACTTTTACAAAAAGATGTTTTTGCTCCAGAAGTTGTGTGTGTAAAAAATGATTAACATAAAAAAACAAGTGATTCTATAAGTCACTTGTTTTTTTATGTTAATCATACTAGATAAAATGGCATTCTAATATCCTTGTTCTAAATCAACACTATTCCTCATCGTATTACCAGAAACATATTGTTCCAAATTATACTCAAATATGCCAAATGCTCGCTCATTATATTTATCTGTTGCTCCAGAAATGTGAGGGGTAACCAATACATTTTCTAGTTTCCACAACTCACTATTTTTAGGTAAAGGTTCTTCTTCAAACACATCAAGCGCAGCAAAAGCAATCTGTCGTTTTTTTAGATGCTTAATTAAAGAAACCGTGTCAACAGAACTACCTCGTCCCATATTAATAAATATTACCCCTTCTTTCATTAAAGAAAAAACAGTATCGTTAAAATAGTGATAAGTCTCTGCTGTCCCTGGCATTAAGTTGATTATTATATCCATTGAACCCATTAAGATTTGTGCTTTACTGTAATCAAATGTTTCTTTAAACTTCTCAACGTTACGACCACTACGGTTTACCCCAAATACTTCACAATCAAAGACTGCTAATGTTTTTGCTAATTGTTGGGCGATGCTTCCTGTACCAAAGATTAATACTCGTTTTCCAACTAAATCAGTCCCCGTAGTATCAATCCCCCACGCGCTTCTTTCTTGTTTTAAGATAGACTCACGTATATTTCTCGTATAACTAAACAACATGCCTAGTACACTTTCAGTCATCTGATGTCCATGAATTCCACTCGTTGTGGTGACAATAATATTTCTTTGGTTTAACTCATCCAATGGTAAATAATTAACGCCAGCTGACAAAGTTTGTACCCATTTTAGATTTGGTAGAGAGTTTATGTCAGGTAAAGAATCTGACCACCCATAAATAACTGTCACCTTTTGTAAATCATTTTCTGTAACGTCTTCTAAAGAAACTATGTTCAATGTTGGCGCAATTTCACAGACTGTGGTGATTTGACTAGATGATAATGGCACACAGCTTAATAACATCTTAGACATAGTTAGCCCCTCCTTTTTACTCACTTAATTTAACAATCTCAATTAGTGTCCTAGCGACTGTTTGCATTGATTCAAGAGTAATGAACTCATATTGCCCATGAAAGTTTTCTCCACCCGTAAAAATGTTTGGAGTAGGAATCCCCATAAATGAGATTTTCGATCCATCTGTTCCCCCTCTAAATGGTGTGATAATAGGTTCAATATCTAGATTTTTCATCGCTTGAATAGCAACATCCACACTTCTCATATCTTTTTCGATGATATCTTTCATATTGTAATACTGATCGGTTAATTCTAGCGAAATTCTTGGTCGATCAAGAGTATTATTCATTTCTCTCACTAAACGTTCAATATATATTTTTCTGTCATTAAACCGTGTAGAATCATGATCCCTAATAATATAAGTCATTGTTGCTGAGTCTATGCTTCCTTCTAAATCATGCAATAAATAAAACCCTTTATACCCTTTTGTTTTTTCAGGTACATCAAGTTGTGGTAATGCTACATCTATCTGTATGGCAATTTTTAAAGCATTAACCATCATGCCGTATGCTGTTCCAGGGTGCACACTCGTACCATCAATTTGAATAACAGCTTGAGCAGCATTAAATGTTTCGTATTCAAAGTGTCCTATCCTTCCACTATCAATTGTGTAGGCATATTCTACTGGAAAATAAGATACATCAAATAAATCAGCGCCTGTTCCTATTTCCTCATCTGGACCAAAAGCTACATAGATATCCCCATGCTCAATATCTTCATTAGCAATAAAATAATCTAGCATCTCTAATATTTCAACAATGCCCGCTTTATCATCTGCGCCTAGAAGAGTGGTGCCGTCGGTTGTTATCAATGTTTGTCCCACATAATCATTTAAGTTAGGAAATTCACTGACTTTCATCACAATTTCTTTTTCATCATTTAAAACAACATCTTGACCATCATAATTTTCAAAAATATTTGGCGCTATGTTTTCTGCATTAAAATCTGCTGTATCTAAATGTGCAATAAACCCTATAGCTACTGATTTGTTAGTCGTGTTTTTGGGTAACTTACCTGTTAAAAAACCATTTTTTTCATTATAATGTATCGCATCCAATCCCATTTTTTCTAACTCTTTTTTTAATATCATGGCAAATTCTACTTGAGTATTTGTCGTAGGAATCGTCTGACTAGAAGCATCTGAGCGGGTATTTAATTTTACATAGCTAATAAATCGTTCTAATAATTTTGACATAGTGATTTCTCCTAACTATTTTAATATAAAAAAACACCTACTTATATAGGTGCTCGTTTATTATTCTTCCTCTTGATCATTATCCGATTTTTTCTTTTTAAATAATATAATACCTATAATGACTATTAAAGCAATACCAATATATGGTAACCAATTCATTATAACTTCACCTGTTTGGGGTAGCATCTTATCCGCCTCCTTTTTTGCATACTTACAGTTAATGCATCGAACCTATTATACCAAATTATTTATTTTTTTGCACAATTATCCAGAGTATTTTAAATAATACTATTAATAAAAGCATCGAAGATTATCTCCGATGCTTTTAAACTTACTCTACAGACATAAATTTATAATCGTAAGGTGCACCAGCACTATGACGTACATACCCTTTGATTTTAGGATTAATTAAATGACCTTCCACTACTTGATACAATGGAATAACAGCGTAATCTTCACCTAATAATACTTTTTCGGCATCTAAATAATTTTGCCATCTAGCTTCTAGATTGGTTGCGTTGGTTGTTCTGGCTTCTTCAATCAATTTATCATAATTAGGATTTGAATATTTTCCTTTATTGTAACTGTTACCTGTAACAAACAAATCTAAGAATGAGCTGACATCATTGTAGTCTGCCCCCCAACCTGTAACAACCATCTCAAAATCACCTGCTGTTGTTCGGTCTAGACGAATAGGTTTAGTCACTGTGACAACATCTGTTTTAATACCTAGTACATCTTTGTATGCACCTTGCAAATACTCCGCAATTTTTTTGGTTGAATCATTGTCATCTGTTAAAATTTCAAAACTAATAGTATCAATGTTCAATTCTTTTTTGGCCTTTTCAAAATATTCTTTTGCTTTCTTTTCATCAAATTCTTTATATTTTCCTGAGTCATCAACAAAATCTTTACCCGTTTTTGGATTAGATGCTAACGTTTTTGGCACAATCCCTGTAACTGCTTGGGAGCCATCCCCTAAAACATTATTAACAATTGCTTCGCCATCAACTGCGTACGATAATGCTTTACGTAAATTTAGATTATCAAAATGTTTGTCTTTTTTCTCTTGGTTCATCTCTAAATAAATTGTTCGTCCATCAGGAACACCCACAAAATTTTCATCTGCTTGATATTGTTTTGCCAACTCTCCACTAATTATAACGTCATCTAGTTGATTGTCTTCGTATAAATTCAAAGCAGTAGAAGCCTCTTTTACCACTTGAGCTTCAATTTTGTCCATTTTAACATTATCTTTATCCCAATAATCTGGATTCTTTTCATACGTCCAATCAATATCTGATCCTGGTCCATCAAAATTTGCTAAAACAAATGCGCCGTTATATACTGTTTTGTCGCTTGAGCTGGCATAATCTTTACCAAATTCATCCACAGCTTTTTTATTTAATGGATAAAATGTTGGAAATGCTAATAAATAATCAAAGTAAGGCGTAGCATTTGCAAGTGTTATCTTAAGTTCATAATCATTCACTGCTTCTATTCCTAACTCAGATGGTTCCTTTTTACCATCT
Source organism: Vagococcus sp. JNUCC 83 (assembly GCF_053667615.1). NCBI lineage: Bacteria > Bacillati > Bacillota > Bacilli > Lactobacillales > Enterococcaceae > Vagococcus > Vagococcus sp. JNUCC 83. The sequence goes on from NZ_CM132204.1 coordinate 1,373,183, forward strand.
ATAATATCTGATCCATTTTTCACATTTTCAAACAAATACGCATACTCAGATCCAGTTTTTGGGTCTACCACTCGTTGCCAAGCATAGACATAATCCCCTGCAACAACTTTATCTCCATTACTCCACTTAGCATCTTCTCTAAGTTTAACAGTATATTCTAATCCATCATCACTGACTGTCGCCTTTTCTTTCGCTCCGGCTGCAATAGGTTTATTTTTTTCATCTAACCGATAAATACCTTCATAAATTTGATTTAACACACCGAAACTAACTAAATCAGTAGCATTAGCAGGATCTATCGATGCTACTTCCTGAGGAATGGCTAACTTAGCTATTTGTTCTGTTGTACCTTTTGCTTCTTTACTATCTTTACTAGATGTATCATTTCCCCCACAAGCCGCCAACAGCCACGTTGCGCTAAACAATAGCAATCCTGTTTTTAATTTTTTATTCATATTACTCCTCCTATTCCTACTAATTGAGCTTTATTTTACCTGTTAAATTAGAAAAATTCAATCTTTTTTTAATTATTTTTTAATTTATTTCCGTTTAATGACACCATAAACTCATTTAAAATGTATAAAAAAAGTAAAAAACACGAATATTCCTATTTTTTATTCATTTATTCATTTTTACTTGAATAATAATTAATTACACTCTATAATAAATCACATGATAAAAAGAAAGGAGTTTTTTTATGAATCTTAAAGAAAACAAATCGATTAAGCTATTATTTATTATGATTGTTACCCTCTTTAGTTTAATTTTACCGACCCATTCATTGGCCGCAGAAGATTCTATTCTAAAAGGAATTAAAGATAAGGGTGTTTTAACTGTTGGATTATCTGCTGATTATGCGCCTTATGAATTTCATGCCACGGTGGATGGTAAAGACAAAGTAGTTGGAACCGATATTTTAATCGCACAAAAAATTGCAGACGATATGGGGGTTAAACTTAAAGTTGAAGAATATGGTTTTGATGCACTGATTGGTGCCTTAAAAACTGGAAAAATTGATTTAATCATTTCTGGTATGTCCCCATCTCCTGAACGTTTAAAAGAAGTTGATTTTTCAGACCCTTATATGACTGTTCAACAAAAAGTTGTCATTAGAAAAGAAGACAAAGACAAATTCAAGACGGTCGAAGATTTTAATGGTATTAAAGTAGGTGCTCAAGTACAATCGATGCAGGAAGAATTAGCTAATAATGATTTAAAAGCTAATACCGTTTCTCTTCAACAAGTACCTGATATTATCTTACAACTTCAACAAAAGAAAATTGATGCTGCAGTGATTGAAGAGCCTGTCGCTGAGGCCTATTTAACACAAGACGAGTCATTAATGTTTGCTGATTTAACGTTAGATAACGCAAATAAAGGAACGGCTGTTGCTTTACAAAAAAATGCACCTGATTTTTTAAAGCTTGTTAATACGTCTATAAAAGAAATCAACGACAAAGATTTAATGAAAGATTATAAAGAAGAAGTTATTCCTTATATGTTCCAAGATGAGTCATTTATGAAAAAATATGCCCCATATTATATTAAAGGAACGGGATACACTATTTTCTTAGCTTTCATTGGGGTGCTTTGCGGGAGTGTGTTAGGAACCTTACTTGCTTTGATGAAATTATCAAAAAATAAATTATTTAAAGGCATTGCAGTGGTCTACATCGAATACGTTCGTGGTACACCTTTACTTGTCCAAATCTTTTTAGTTTTCTTTGGACTAAACGTGATTGGTGTTAACTTAAGTGCGCTTGCTTCAAGTTGTGTGGCGCTATCCCTAAATAGTGGTGCTTACGTCGCTGAAATCATTCGTGCTGGTCTTAATGCTGTAGACAAAGGACAAGCAGAAGCCGCTCGATCACTTGGGATGAGTCAGAAAAAAGCCATGCGATATATTATTATGCCACAAGCCATTAAAAATATATTACCTGCCTTAGGTAACGAGTTTGTGACTGTCATTAAAGAATCTTCTGTAGTATCTGTGATTGGCGTATCTGAATTGATGTTCCAAGCTGGTGTCGTACGTGGGGCAAGTTTTAAACCCTTCTTACCCATTTTAATTGCGTCATTTATTTACTTTATTTTAACCTTTACACTCTCTCGTTTACTAGGTGTTGCTGAAAGGAGAATTGGTGCTCATGATTAATATTAAAGACTTAAAAAAATCTTACGGTGATAACGAGGTCTTAAAAGGGATCAACTTAAACATCCACGCAGGTGAAGTGGTGGTCGTCATCGGTCCATCTGGTAGTGGAAAAAGTACCTTTTTACGTTGTTTAAACCTACTTGAAACACCCACTAGTGGTGTTATCGAATTTGAAGGACAAAATCTACTTGATCCTAAAGTAGATATCAATCAATTGCGTCAAAAAATGGGCATGGTCTTCCAAAACTTTAACCTCTTTCCTCATAAAACCGTGTTAGAAAATTTAACGATTAGCCCAATTAAAGTGAAAAATGAGTCCAAAGAATTAGCCGATAAAGAAGGACTATCATTACTTGAACGTGTGGGGTTACGTGATAAAGCCGATCAATACCCTAAAAGCTTATCCGGTGGCCAACAACAACGTGTGGCGATTGCGCGAGCGTTAGCCATGCACCCAGATGTGATGTTGTTTGATGAGCCTACTAGTGCCCTCGACCCTGAGATGGTTGGGGAAGTTCTTGCCGTGATGAATGCATTAGCCGAAGAAGGGATGACGATGGTCGTCGTCACCCATGAAATGGGCTTTGCCCGAGAAGTAGCCAATCGTGTCATTTTTATGGACAAAGGAGTCATTCAAGAAGAAGGAACACCTGATGAGATATTTTTACACCCAAAAAATGAAAGAACACAAGACTTTTTAGAAAAAGTACTATAAAATAAAGTCAAAGGTTAATCCTTTGACTTTTTATTATTAAGGAGGAGACGAATGAATAAAGATAAGTTAAAAACATATTACCAGGTACCTAATGAAAACTTGTTAATGGAGTTTACAGATTTAGCAAGCAAAACCCCTAATCTAATAAATCTTTCTATTGGTGATCCTGACATTACAACCCCTAAAGAAATCATAGACGCTGCGTTTAAGGACGTTTTAAATGGTCATACTCACTATACAGCATCTGACGGGAGTGATGATTTTTTAACAAGTGTTAGAAATTTTTATAAAGATCGCTATGGCTTATCCTTTGAAAAAAATCAAATCAGAGCAACAGTTGGTGCCTTGCAGGGAATGTATCTCACTCTTCAAGTCTTATTAAATGAAGGAGATGAGGTCATTATACATGAACCGTATTTTTCTCCTTATAAAACACAAGTTATTGAGGCCGGTGGTACGCCCGTTATTATTCCGACCTATGAAAAAGATGGCTTTCAAATTGATCCTCTAATTTTAGAGCAAGCAGTGACAAAAAATACAAAAGCAATTATCATAAATTCACCAAATAATCCTACAGGTGCTGTTTTTTCTAAAGAAACATTGACTGACATTGCAATGATTGCCAAAAAAAATAATCTATTTATTTTAGCAGATGAAGTATATGAGGCGTTTACTTTTGATAGTGAGTTTACACCAATGGCTTCTCTTGCACCAGATAATACCATTACATTTAGTAGTTTTTCTAAAACATTTGCAATGACTGGTTGGCGAATTGGCTATATGATTGCTCCAAAGTATGTCAATGATGCTTGCCACTTATTATCAGAAGATGTGACCTACTCTGCTCCAACACCTTCTCAAAGAGCTGGGATTTACGCTTTGGATAATTATGAAGCCGTATCTAAAGATGTCATCGCACTGTTTAAAACGCGACTTGAGTATATCCAAAAAAGAGTGGATGATATTCCATTTCTAAGTTTACATGCCTTAAAGGGAAGCATCTATACCTTTATCAATATCAACCAAACAGGATTAAATTCAATTGACTTTTCAAAAAAACTTTTAAAAGAAAAACAAATACTAGTTATTCCTGGGGAAGCATTTGGCAAAAGTGGTACAGACTTTATTAGACTAGCTGCCACACAAGATATTCCTGTTCTAAAAGAAGCATTTGATCGAATCGAGAAATTGACATTTTAAAGCATATCTATTAATGTTCTTGTATCTATTTTTATGATACACTACCTTAAAGGAGAGATGATTATGCCAAGAAAACATTCACTTATTGAATTAAAAAACCGCGTTCTTTCATCAGATATGTATATTACAGAGGGAAAAATTGTCATTATTTATAATAACTCCGAACGTTTTGTTTATGATGACATCGAATTTTTTGAATTAGTTTATAGTGGAAATGATTTATACCTAAACTTTTCAAAAAAAGGAACGGATGAATCATATGATGATCACATTAACCTAACAACTGTACACAATATTAATGGAGTTTTAATTAACCCTGCTGCCTAGTCCCAATGAATTTTGGGGCTTTTTATTTTATTTTTTAGGTTACCTTAATATTTTTTTCTATCTTTTCTAAATACAGGTTTGTCTGATATACTTGCATTCGTATTATTTAAGGAGTGAGTTTATTGACAAAGAGGATTAACGAAATAAAACAAGCTGAAAAAGGGGCAGTTATTAGTATATTTGCTTATATATTTTTAGCTGTCATCAAACTAGCAGCTGGTTACTATGGTCAATCGCAAGCCTTATCAGCTGATGGGTTAAATAACTTTACTGATATGATTGCTTCTATTGCTGTATTAATTGGACTAAAAGTATCACGAAAACCGGCTGATAATGAGCATCGTTACGGGCATTGGAAAGCCGAAAATGTTGCTTCATTATTAACTTCTTTAATTATGTTTGCCGTTGGTGTTCAAGTTGTGATGGATGGCATACGTTCTATTATTGATAAACAAATGGAACACCCTAGTCAATTAGCTGCTTACGTTGGACTTTTTTCAGCGGCTGTCATGTATATCGTGTATCTTATCAATAAAAAAATTGCTGAAAAAAATAATAGTCAAGCTCTTCATGCTGTGGCAAAAGATAATTTTAGTGATATGCTAACAAGTATTGGAACGTCTGTTGCTGTGTTTGCTGCTTCTTTTAAACTAGGATGGCTAGACACGTTAACAGCAATTGTTATCGGTTGTATTATTTTGAAAACAGCTTTTGAAATTTTTAAAGAAAGTACATTTTACCTATCAGATGGTTTTGATAAAGATTTGTTAGCTTTGTATAAAGATGATATTCTTAATATGGATGGTGTTATGGACGTTGTTAGCATTAGAGCTCGTAGTCTTGGAGCAAATGTTTTTCTAGATGTTGTGGTATCTATGAATCCTAACTTAACAGTAGAAAAAAGCCATACTCTTGTTGATAATCTTGAAAATCAATTAAAAGAAAAATATGATATCTTTGATATTGATGTTCACGTTGAGCCATTCTATCCAAGTAGTTAATAAAAAAATAAGGATATGATTGTATGTCAAATAAAAGAACCATTGGAATTATAGGTGGTGGCATAGTTGGTGCAACATCCGCCTTTTATCTATCAGACGATTCATCTATTGATCTGACACTGTTTGATGATGGCCACGGACAAGCTAGTTCAGCCGCTGCTGGGATTATTTCTCCTTGGCTATCACAAAGAAGAAACAAAGAATGGTATTATTTAGCTAGAGAAGGTGCTCGTTTTTATAATCAATACATAGCTGATTTATCTAAATATATAGACACTCAGAGCATTTACCAAAAAACTGGCACTATATTATATAAAAAAAACCAAAAGTTGTTAGATAAACTAGAAAAAATCGCCTATGATCGATTAATAGATGCACCAGAAATTGGTGAGATATCCCGTTTAACTTCTCAAGAAATAAATAATAGATGGCCCTTTATCTCGTCTCAAAGTGATGCACTGTTTATCACGGGTGGGGCAAAAAATGATGGCGCCAATTTGATTAAAGGAATTCATCGTTTATTACATGAAAAAAATCAGTTAAAAAAAGAAAATGTTCAAAAGATTAGCTATCAAGATAATCAGTGGTTGGTACATACATCAAATCACGTTTTTACTTTTGACTCATTAATTCTAGCAGTTGGGGCTTGGTTACCAAATTTACTGGAGCCTCTTAATTATACTGTCGACATAAGGCCTCAAAAGGGGCAACTATTAGAAATACAATCTAATCTAGAAACGTCTGATTTACCTGTTATCATGCCTGTTGGTGAGTCTGACATTATTCCATTTCATGATGGAAACATTCTGCTTGGAGCAACTCATGAAAATGATAAGGGATTCGATTTAACACCTGATCCAACACTTTTAAATCAATTAAAAGATGTTGCTAGTGAAACAATTGTATCCATTTCAACTTATGAGAGTAAACATAATCGCGTTGGAACAAGAGCATATACTTCAGACTTCCTTCCCTTTTTTGGTGAGGTAAATGGATTAAAAAATCTATTTGTTGCTAGTGGATTAGGATCTTCTGGGTTGACAACCGGACCAATAATTGGTAAAACAATGGTAGATTGGCTTCACAATAAAGAGACGAAATTTGAAGAATACAAACACCTGCCCAATCACTATATTGTACCAAAAATAATGGAGGAATGACTCATGGGATTAACGTTTAAGCGAAAAGATTCACTAGAAAAAATGTTTGAAGAATTTGCCATTGAACCGAAAGAAGATAAAAAAGATAAACCTGAATCAGAAAAGACAACTATTAACTTTTCTGTCAGTGACCAGACAGAATCAAATAAAAAAAATCCACAATAAGGAACTGACCCCAAAAGATGAGACAAATATAAAAACACCCCTGTTGAATTCATGTAAAATGAATTTAACGGAGGTGTATTTTTTATGGTTAAAAGGATTGCTTATCCAGTAGAAGTAAAAGAAGAAGCTATAAAAATGAAACTTGAAGGTAAAACAACATCAGAAATTATGAATAAACTCAACATTCGGAATAAAACTCAGGTGAAAACATGGTGGAAATGGTATAGAAATGGAGAATCTTATCGATTCTCTCAAGGTGTGGGAAAACAATATACTTATGGAAAAGGTAATGAACACTTTTCACCTTTAGAAGTTCTAGAAAGAGAAAACAAGTACTTGAAACAGGAAATTGATGTTTTAAAAAAATACAAGGAGTTGGAAAGGATGTGGAAAAAGAAGTATTCATAAATTTAGTTGATTCTTATAAAGGAAAACTATCTATAACATGGTTATGTCACTATTTTGGGATAGCTAGAAGTACTTACTATCGTTGGTCTAAGAAAGAATATGTTGCCGATAATCGAATTAAAATGATTGAGCAGCTGTGTAAAGAAAACAAGTTCACTTATGGTTATCGAAAAATCACTTTTTTACTTCGTAAAAAGATAAAAGTGAATCATAAAGTTGTTCAGCGTATTATGCAAAAATATGGATGGAGTTGTCAGGTGAAAATAAAGAAAGAAAAACGTCCTGGTTCTATTTATTTTAAAACTACTAATGTAATTGATAGAGACTTTAGTTCAAGTAAGCCACTAGAAAAACTAACAACAGACATCACTTATCTTGATTATGGTCCTAAAAGACTCTATCTTTCTAGCATTATGGATTTGTTTAATGGAGAAATACTTTCTTATACAATAAGTGAAAAACAGGACATATCTTGTGTTTTAGACACACTAAATAAATTACCTAAACTTCCAGATAAATGTATACTTCATTCGGATCAAGGTTCTGTGTATACTTCATATGCTTATTATCACGCAACAAAAGAAAAGAGCATTACCAGAAGTATGTCCCGAAAAGGGACTCCTGCAGATAATGCTCCAATAGAATCGTTTCATTCCATCCTAAAGTCTGAAACGTTCTCATTACACCCAGAGCTTGGAAGCTCTACAATTAGTGTAATTGAAACTGTACAAAATTTCATCAACTATTATAATAAAGAAAGAATTCAACAAAAATACGACTACTTATCTCCAGTTGACTATCGGAAAAAAGTAATCGCATAGGTGTTTTTATTACTGTCTCATTTTAGGGGTTCAGTCCCTAATTGTGGATTTTTTTATTTAACAATATATAACCAAGAACCTTGTTCGTCAAGAATTTTTGGATTTTTTTCAGCTTCTTCGTTGATTGCTACAACTTTACCAGCTACTGGTGAGTCATATTCAACTACTGCTTTTTCAGCTTCCAATTCAACCACAGGATCTCCAACGTTTAAATCCTTACCTACTTTTGGTAACATCGCAAAAGTAATGCTTCCTAAGTCATCTTGGGCCGTTGCAGTTAGTCCAACTTTTTTACCTTCTTCAACTTCTTTAACCCATAAATTTTTTTCTGACATACCAACACATCCTTATTTAGTTTAACAATAATTCTTCGTATTCGGCTTCTTTAAACCCTAACAGTACTTTCCCATCAACTTCTAATATAGGACGTTTAATTAGCATACCATCAGCAGTTAATCGAGTTGCTGCTTCATCTTTAGAAAAATCATTCACAATATCTTTTAATTTTTGTTCTCTATATCTTACACCACTTGTGTTAAAAAAACGACGAATTGGATAATCATTTGTTTCCATCCATGTCATCAATTGTTCTTTAGTAGGTGGTGTTTCAATCATATCTATTAACTTATATTCAATATTGTGCTCGTCTAACCAAGCAATTGCTTTTTTACATGTTGAGCACTTTGGGTACCAATAAAAAGTTGTCATTTTCTCACCTTCGCTTCTCTTACTTAATATATCTATAGTATATCATATCAATTATTAAAAAAAAGGATTCATTTTTTCTTTTTACTGATATATTATCCCATTTTATGATAGAATATATTAGTTAATATATTTTAGCGATATTTTTGTAGGAGGGACAAGCATGTCAAGATCTTCCAATAAAGAAGACTATTTAAAAGCAATTTATGAAAATAATGGAATTGACGAATTTGTTTCAAACAAGACACTCTCCCAACATCTCCATGTATCCCCTGCATCTGTCAGTGAAATGGTAGAAAAATTGCAGAAAGATGGGTTGATTGAGTATAAACCATATACTGGTGCAAAACTAACTTTAGACGGCTTAAATCAAACGATTGTTATCATTAGAAACCACCGTATCATCGAAACATTTCTTTATGACAAATTAGGCTATTCCTTATATGACTTACACCACTTATCTGAAGAATTAGAGCATGTAAAAGACTCTGTTTTTTTTGATAGATTATATGACTATCTAGGTAACCCAACAAATTGTCCCCATGGTGGAATTATCCCAACTGAAGCACATTACCGCGAGCAAGCGATTATCCCTTTAACTGAATTTAACATTGGTGACATGCCTATTATTGGTCGAGTAATGGATGATGTTTCTGTTTTAACGTATCTTGATACCATTAACTTATCCATTGGAGACACCATTACAATTATTGATATAGATGATTTTAATGAATTAATTATTTTTGAAATTAATAAAGATGGTTCTAAACACCATATCAGCCATAAACAAGCACAGATTATTTTCTCAAGTACTGAAAAAAAGTAAAAAAACAGCAGATATAGCAATAAGCTATATTCGCTGTTTTTTTACTTTTTTAGTAGAATAATGGTACCGCATATTCATCACCAATCCTACCCCTATCATACTACTCACCAAAGCTGAACCTCCTTGACTGATAAATGGTAATGGAATACCAGTTAAAGGAAGTAATCCAATATTTGCTCCAATATTTTCAAACACATGAAATAAAATTAACATAACGACACCCGCCGTGACATATGAAAAAAACACATTTTTTGTCTCAAAACAAGCATTGATTAGGCGATAAATCAGAAGAAGATACATGAGTATGACAAATACACTTCCGATAAAACCAAAATTTTCTGCAATGACTGAAAAAATCATATCTGATGATCTCACAGGTACATGCACATCAGACACATTAAATCCTTTTCCGAAAAAACCACCTGTCGCTATAGCTAAAAGTGCTTGAACTTGTTGATAAGACTGACCTGTTGGATCAAAAAACGGGTCTAACCATGCGTCAATACGAGCAAATTGATAGGATTTAAATCCGAGTTTGTATAAAATTTGTCTACCATTTTCAGTAGTGACTAAAAATATTAAGGTCGTACCTATTACAGCAAATCCCCCGACAACCGACAAAATAATTTTCCAAGATATACCTGACACTAAAAAAACGCCACCTAATATAGCTAAAAATACCAGCATGGTCCCAAAATCATTCTGTAAATTTAACAATATTGCAATGGGTAAAGTCACTAGTATCATCTTACCAATTAACAAACCATCTGTTTTTAAATCACGTACTTTATGCTCTTGATTATGTCGGGTTACAACGTATGCTAACATTAAAATATATAAAATTTTTACTAATTCAGCTGGTTGAAACGTCAATGAGCCTATGCGAAACCAATTTTTCGACCCCGTTTCAATTGCCAGAGCTGCATCATAAAAAAACAATAGAGCAATCATGAGAATGATACCAAATCCATAAGCATATGGTGTGAGTCGCCAGATAATATCTGGCTTTATGACCATTGTCACATACAAAGCAGAGGCTCCTATGGCATACCATAATACTTGTTGTAACATTTTTTTTATAGCATCAGCCGAAGAATATTCTCCACTAATTGCAACATACATCGACATTAACCCTATAATACTGAGAAAAAAAACGGGAAGCAAAATACGATAGTCAATGAGGTGATACTCTCTTTTTTCTGAACGTAACATAGGCTACCCCTTTATCGTGTCATCTGAGCTACCATCTTCAGATGTTGTCCGTGTGTCGGATGTATTACTCATCATTTGACTTACTAACTTATGGCGAAGATCTGAAATTTCAAGTTCACTCTCTTTTAATTTTTGCTCAAGGGTTGTTATCTCTTGTGAAGATGTTTCATCCACAGGTGTTGATTTCAAGTCAGAAATTTGTTGATTTAGCTCTTTGATTGCACGATTTTTTTTCCAAATAGTACTAATTGTCCCAATTAACGCAATAATAGCACCGATAATAACAGAACCAATAATAATTAAGACTAGTGGCACACGTTGTTTAGTAAACATAAAATTAATTGTAATTGGTTGTGCATTGATTACAGCAAATAACACAACAACAAATAATAGTAATAGTATAACAATTGTTTTAGTCGTATTTTTCATAATTATCTCACTCCCTATTTTTTATTAAACAGTCCTCCTGCTAAAAAATCCCCTAACTTTGGGAACAGCGTATAACCAATACTTCCTAACTCCATCATCCACGGTGTGTTAATTTCTCTTTTAGATGTTCCAAAATGATTCACTACCGTTTTAGCTAGTTTTTCTGGCTCTGTTACAAACGCAGACACTTTGTCTAAATAATCACCAGTTGGATCAGCCGTATCAAAAAAAGACGTTCTCATTGGCCCTGGATTGACAGTTAAAACATGTATACCAAAAGGTTTTAATTCTAACCTAAGAGCATTAGAAAAACCAAGTACCGCAAATTTTGTTGCCGCATAAACACTAGAGTTTGGTGTGGCCATTTTTCCTGCTTGTGACGCGATGGTTACAATGTGTCCAGATGTCGCATCAATCATTCGTAAAGCTATTTTTTGTGTTAGTGTCATCAACCCTAACACATTCACTGAAAACATCAACTCAATTTCCTCTTTAGATGTCTCAACAAATGGTTTAAATATCCCCACACCTGCATTATTTACTAATATATCAACTGTTATATTTTCTTTTTCTAAAAAATGTATCAAATCCTCAACACTTTGATAATCACTAATATCAAGTGATTTAATCATCACTCTTCCACTTGTCATTTGTTGTGCTACTGTTTGTACACGTCTTAGTTGTTCCATATTTCTAGCACATAAAATTAAAGTTGCATTTTTTTTAGCTGATTCGTAGGCTATCTGTTCACCTAATCCACCAGATGCTCCAGTAATTAAGACTGTTTTTGTTTTTAAGTTTTTTTTCAACATATTATCCTCCTTTACTTGATTAAAGGAATATCAAACACATCAAAATCTTTCACTATGGTTGATTGCCTAAAAACACTTTGTGCTTCATTTTGAAGTTCAAGTGCCTGTCTTCCAAGATAACGAGCACTAATGTGTGTTAAGTATAAATTTTTTACATTCGATTTTTTAGCAACAGTCGCTGCCTGTAGACTTGTCGAATGATAATAATTACGTGCCAATTTACCTTCTGAAGCACTAAAGGTACTCTCATGCACTAGAACATCAGCGTTTTGAGCTAAAGTGTAACAATTTGCATGTGTTCTTGTATCTCCTAATATCGTAACGATGCGGCCTTTAATATCTGGCCCTAAATAATCTCGACCGTTAATGACTCTTCCATCTTCCAAAGTGATTACTTCACCGTCTTTAATACGTTTATAAATTGGTCCAGGCATAATATTTTGTTCTTTTAATTTTTGAACATCTAATTCTCCTGCATAGTCTTTTTCAACTACACGATACCCGAAACATTCTATCCTATGATCTAAATAATCACAGTAAACACTAAATGTCTTATCATCAAAAATAAGACCCGGCTTGTCGATTTCGATAAATTTAATTGGGTATTTTAAATGAGTATCAGAAATTTTAAGACATAACTCAATATAGGCTTTTACACCTTTTGGACCATAAATTTCAAGTTGCTCTGTTCCTCCTTGAAACGAACGACTGCCAATTAAACCCGGAAGTCCAAATATATGATCTCCATGCAAATGAGTAATAAATATTTTAGCAATTTTTCGAGGTCTAATGGTTGTATTTAAAATTTGCTGTTGAGTTCCTTCCCCACAGTCAAATAACCATACTTCATTTCTTTCATCTAATAATTTTAAAGCAATGCTTGTCACATTGCGCTGCTTGGCAGGTACTCCTGCACCTGTTCCTAAAAATTGTAATTCCATTTTTCCCCTGCTTTTCTTTTCATTCTTTTTCACTATACTATTGTATCAATTTTTAAAGAGTATCGCACCTTTAAAACAAAAAAATGAGAAAGAATCTCTCTTTCTCACTTCCTTTAATCAACAAATTCAAACTCAAAATCTTTGATTCGTACAATATCCCCATCTTTTGCGCCCATGGTTCTAAGTGTCTCATCGATCCCCATTCCACGAAGTTGTCGCGCAAATTTCATTGTACTTTCTTCTCTATCAAAGTTAGTCATGACAAAGAGTTTTTCTAGTTTATCACCAGACAATACCCATGTGGCATCATCATCACGCGACACACTAAATTCTGGTTCGTCTTCTTTAAATGTATAATTTACAACGTCATCTTCTTCCTCATCTTCAAAAGATAGCGGAAACTCTGGCGTTACTTCTAATAAATCTGCTGTGGCATTTAATAATGGAGCCACACCTTGTTGTGTCACACCTGATATTGGAAATATTTTTATATCATCTTCCCATTCATCTGTTTTTAATTCAGCCAGTTTTTCTTTAAAAATTGCTAAATTTTCTTGAGCATCAGGCATATCCATTTTATTTGCAACGATTAATTGAGGGCGTTCCATCAAACGTAGATCATAAGATTCCAATTCTTTATTGATAAGTAAGTAATCTTCAAAAGGATCTCGGCCTTCCATTCCACTCATATCTACCACATGTAAAATAACACGAGTTCTTTCGATGTGACGTAAAAACTGTGTACCTAGTCCAACACCTTCTGATGCCCCTTCAATTAACCCTGGCAAGTCTGCCATAACAAAACTACGACCATCACTTGTTGTCACCATTCCAAGATTAGGAACAATCGTTGTGAAATGATAAGCGCCAATTTTAGGTCTAGCTTTAGAAACAATTGATAATAACGTTGATTTTCCGACTGAAGGAAATCCAACTAAACCGACATCCGCCAAAACTTTTAATTCCAATTCTAATTTTCTTTCTTGTCCTGGTTCACCATTTTCAGAAATTTCAGGTGCAGGATTTCGAGGTGTGGCAAAACGAATATTTCCTCGGCCACCACGACCACCTTTAGCAACTAAAAGGGTTTGTCCTTTGACAAGTAAATCACCTAAAATTTTCCCTGTCTCAACGTCTCTTACAACAGTCCCCGGAGGAACACTGACATAAGTATCTTCAGCACCTCTACCATGCATTCCTTTACTCATACCATGCTCACCTGGAGTTGCTTTAAAGTGACGGTTATATCTAAAATCCATTAAGGTACGTAATCCTTCATCTACAACAAATATAATACTTCCACCACGACCACCATCTCCACCTGCTGGTCCTCCATCTGGAACATATTTTTCTCTTCTAAAAGCCACCATGCCGTCTCCGCCATTACCAGCCTTTACGTCAATTGTTACTTGATCTAAAAACATGGACATGTGAGTCCACCTCTTTTCTATTAAAATCTCTTTTCTATTGTATCTGTTCACTTTTTGTTTGTCCATAAAGTTATCATGCTATTAACTTTATTTTAACTTATCAAAGTGATTTACCATTACTTAGGATATAGTCTTTTATTCGTCAACGCAACAAAAACATAATAATAACAAAAATTTATTTTAAATTTTAAGTTTAATCCCCTTTTTCTATTTGGCAAGAGTTTTAAAGTCTGTTACTATAATAAAGAGTTTACAAACTATTATTTTATGGAGGCTTTATTAATGAAAAAACATAAATGGTTACTTGCATCAACAGCTTTAGTGCTGTCTTTAGCACTGTTTACAGCATGTGGCAATGAATCATCAAAAAGTAAAAGTAGTTCATCAAGTACAAAAACAGAGCAATCAAGCACATCAACCTCTGAATCAGTAGACATCAATTCTTTAGAGTTGCCACAACTTTCAACTGAAGTAGCAAAAGATGAAGATTTAGTTGAAATGGTGACAACAGAAGGATCAATCAAAATTAAACTATTCCCTAAAATCGCACCTAAAGCTGTGGAAAATTTCATGACACATGCTAAAGACGGTTATTATGATGGTTTACTCTTCCACAGAGTTATTAATGACTTCATGATTCAAGGTGGTGATCCTGAAGGAAATGGAACTGGTGGAACAAGTATTTGGGATAAACCATTTGAAGATGAATTTTCAAACCAACTTTATAACATAAGAGGAGCCTTATCAATGGCTAATTCTGGTGCTAATACAAATGGTAGCCAATTTTTCATCGTGCAAAATAGCGATGATATGTCTGATGGTTTACTTGCTGAAGATGTCCCAGCTAAAATTATCGATGCATACAAAAAAGGTGGTTCTCCTCATTTAGATGGTAAACACACTGTTTTTGGGCAAGTTATTGAAGGCATGGATGTCGTTGATAAAATCGCAAAAGCAGAGACTGGTGAAAATGATAAACCTAAAAAAGATATTAAAATTGAAAAAATTAACATTTTACAAGAAGCAACTGAATAAAACTAAAAACTTTCTACTAAAGATTAACTCTTTAGATAGAAAGTTTTTTTACGATTTATTTAAAAAATAAGTATCTGATATAGAGGTAGCAATCGAAAAAATAATAATTATTCCGTTAAATTGTAGATCAAATGATTGGTTCAATAAACTAATAAGACCAATTAAAATAACCGAATAAGCAATAACATTTATACTAAAAAGTACAAATTTGGGTAGATTAGGCCATTTGTTGTGTAACCACGGAATTAATAGAGAGTCTTTCATTTTTTTCTGTCTAGAATAACTAATCGCCATTGTAAGAAAAACAGAGACTATGAGTGTGATTATCCCTACAAGAACATAACTACTCATATCAACCATGCCAGAATCTAGTGAAAATATAATAAATTCAGAAATATACATAATAATAAAGACAATTCTTAAATCAACTTGTTTTAATAAAGTGAACACAACAAGCAATATTAAAGTAATCATGGATACTAAAATTGGGATGATATCCTCAACATTATTTATCCCTACGTAAAGTGCCATTAATAATATAGTTCCTATAAATAGACATGAATCAATGATTTTTTTATTCATACCATTATACCTCCCTTTTAAACAGATTATATCTTTTTAATATTTACTTGTCTATTTATAACACGACATATACTTTATTTTTGTCTGTTAACTATTTTTTTATAAAAAGAATATAAGAATTTATAAAATATTAACGAGTTTTAGTTGTCCTATTGTACTTTATTGTATTATGCTTAAAGAGATTCATTTTTATGAAACGTGATAAATTAAAGGAGTTTATACATGTTACCAAAACAACAAGGAATTGGACAATCACATGGAAAAATTATCTTACTGGGCGAGCATGCAGTTGTTTATAATTATCCATCGATTGCTATACCTTTTCCTAAAACATCCATTAAGACAATTGTAAAAAAAGCAAATAACCATCAAACCATATCATGTGATTTTTATTCAGGTGTAATAGCAGAAATGCCTGAACTATTAGATAGTTTAAAAGAAGCGATTCGATTGAGTTTAAAAACACTTCACTATGAAAACTATCCATTATCTATTGAAATAAATAGCTCCATACCTGCTGAAAGAGGAATGGGCTCTAGTGCAGCAGTTGCTGTAGCGACTATACGCGCGATTTATGATTATTTCAATACAACTTTATCTCAAAAAGAATTACTTGAGTTAGTCAATACATCTGAGAAGATTGCTCATGGTAACCCTAGTGGTCTGGATGCTCTTATGACAAGTACTTTAACTCCCTATTATTTCATTAAAGGAGAAAAGGAAATTCCTTTAAACATGGTGTTAGATGCCTATTTAGTTGTCGCTGATACCGGGCAGACAGGACAAACAAGAGAAGCAGTCGAGAGTATTAGTCAAAAGCTACAACAAAAAAATTCATTGCATTATCAACTTCTAATTGATTCTTTAGGTGAATTACCCAAAAAAGGGAGAGTAGCTTTAGAAACAAACAATGCTGAACAACTTGGAAAATATATGACTCAAGCTCATAACATGCTAAAAGAGCTTGGTGTATCATGTAAGTCTCTAGATACTTTGGTCGACACTGCCCTTTGTTACCATGCACTAGGTGCCAAATTAACTGGTGGCGGTCGTGGCGGATGTATGATAGCATTAGCAACGGATAAAAAATCAGCTCATGCTATTGCCAATGCACTAGAACAAAATGGCGCAAGGCAAACATGGGTATATGAAATGAGTGAACATTTATGAAACAAATCGGTAGATGTCGTGCTCACACGAATATTGCCTTAATTAAATATTGGGGAAAAAGAAATGACGAACTTTTTTTACCTATGAATAGTAGCCTATCTTTGACACTTGATGCTTTTTATACAGATACGTCAGTAACAATAGATACTGACCTCAAAGAAGATGAATTTTATTTAAATGGCATAAAACAAGATGAAAAAGAAACAACAAAAATTAGTCGCTTTTTAAATTTATTTCGTCAAGTAGCTAAAGATTATACTTTTGCTAAAGTCGAAAGTTATAACCATGTGCCAACAGCCGCAGGTTTAGCTTCTTCTGCATCAGCTTTTGCTGCACTGGCTGGAGCCACAAATACTGCTTTAAAACTTAATTTAGACAGACAAGTCCTCTCAACTTTTGCCCGTCAAGGAAGCGGAAGTTCCACACGTAGCATATATGGTGGTCTAGTAGAATGGAATATGGGAAAAGATGATTTATCACAGACCAGTCACGCTATAGAAATTGATGATGCTTCATGGGATATTGGAATGATTGTCATCGCAATTAATAAACAACAAAAAAAATTATCTAGTCGCATTGGTATGAAGTTAACCGTTGAAACATCTCCTTTCTATCCTGTATGGGTTGCAGAAGCCCAAAAAGATTTAATAGCGATTAAAGAAGCTATTAAAGCAAAAGATTTCGTGACATTAGGGGAGATTACTGAATCAAACGGGATGAAAATGCACGCAACGATGCTTGGAGCTACTCCTCCTATTTCTTACTGGGAACCTGACAGTGTTAAAGCAATTAATAAAGTTAAAGAAATTCGTAACAATGGTATTCCATGTTATGTTACAATGGACGCTGGACCAAATGTAAAGGTATTATGTAGGCAATCACAGATGTCGGACATATTAAATAAGTTAAAAGAAAGTTTTACAAATGATCAGTTGATTTGTTCTAAAGTGGGAGAGGGCATTAAAGAATTAACTGATGAAGAATGGAGTTATTAAAGGGGAGATTTTTTTGATTAAAGCAAGTGCACCAGGAAAATTATACATTGCCGGTGAATATGCTGTTTTAGAACCTGGAAACCCTGCGTTGATTGTTGCACTAGATCAATTCATTACTGTAACGCTCAAACAAGCAGATAAACAAGGAAGTATTTGTTCGTCATACTCAAACGGTATTTCAATTCCTTGGACAAGAAAAAACGGGAAATTTTATATGGATGAGAGAGACAATCCTTTTTCTTATATTGCAAGTTCTGTTACCATTGTCGAATCTTATTTAAAAGAGTTAGGTTTACCATTAAAGTATTTTGATTTAACAATCGAAAGTGAATTAGATAATAAAGATGGTCGTAAATATGGGCTTGGCTCAAGTGGGGCTGTGACGATTGCGACAATTAAAGCAATCTTACAATTTTATCATATTAATTACGATGCTGAACTTTTATATAAATTAGCCGCTATCACTCACCTTTCACTACACAGCAACGGGTCTTTTGGGGATCTAGCTGCTAGTTCATTTGAAGGATGGGTTGCTTATTCATGCTTTGAAAAAGATTGGGTTTTGGATCGTTTAGCAGATAAAACTCTGCCATTAGCTGAATTATTAAAAGAAAAGTGGCCTAAACTGATGATTGAGCCTCTTGAAGCGCCGACTAATTTAGATTTATATATTGGTTGGACTGGTACGCCTGCATCAACAACTCTTCTAGTTGACACAATGAATGACGAGCAACACGAAATGAATGGCTTTTATCGTGATTTTTTAGAAAAAAGTGCAGAGTGTGTCACTGATTTAATTGAAGCATTCAAGCAAGGAGATATTGATAAATTTCAAGAAGGCATCCGTTTAAATCGTTCACTTTTAACCTCTCTAGCTAAAAAAAGTGGGGTTGACATAGAAACCGATGCGTTGCTAAACCTATGCCAAAGTGCCGAAACTTTTGGTGGAGCCGCTAAATCTTCTGGTGCTGGCGGTGGTGATTGTGGTATTGTTCTCTTCAAACAAGAAGATGATGCCTCGTCTATGTTAGATAAATGGGAACAACATGGCATCACCAATCTCCCGTTAAAAGTCTATCGTACACCAAATGCAAACCATCAACCAATCAAGATGGAGGCATAATCATGACTAGCTCTTGGAATAGAAAAGATCAACATATTCATTACGCTGAAATGTCGTATCATGCACCTAAATCAAACGGTTTAGATGGTGTTCGCTTTGTACATCGTTCTCTGTCAGAAATAGCTGTGGCGGATGTCTCTTTGAAGACGAATTTAGACACACTTCAATTGGATACACCCTTTTTTATCAATGCGATGACTGGTGGTAGTGATAAGGCAACAATCATTAATAAAAATTTAGCGACAGTCGCTAAAGAAACTGGACTTGCTATGGCTGTGGGATCTATCAGTATTGCACTCAGTGACTCTTCTTTAAGCGAATCTTTTAAAATTGTACGAAAAACTTATCCTAATGGCACCTTATTCGCTAATTTAGGAGCACATCATTCTGTGGAAAATGCTAAACGTGCTGTTGATTTAATAGAAGCTAATGCTCTGCAACTTCATCTAAATACACCTCAAGAATTAGTCATGCCTGAAGGGGATCGAGACTTTTCTAATTGGTTAAAAAACATCGAAAGTATTGTTAAATCATCAGAAGTTCCTGTTATCATCAAAGAGGTCGGATTTGGTATGTCACAAGAAACCATTCAACAATTAATAGATGTCGGTGTAACCCTGATTGATGTGGCTGGCAAAGGCGGTACAAACTTTATTGAAATTGAAAATGAGCGTCGGGATTTAAAAGAGTATTCTTATCTGTACGACTGGGGTCAATCTACAGCGGAATCTCTATTAGAAGCACGTCTCTTTTTACCCAAAGCAACATTTATCGCTTCTGGTGGCATAAAAACACCACTTGATATGCTAAAAAGTTTTGGATTAGGAGCATCTGCTATTGGTTTGTCAGGCGAATTTCTTCATTTGATTCTAACCAAAGGAACGGATGAAACCATCAAACACATTTCACGGTTTAAAGACGAACTGACTCACTTAATGGTATTGATTGGTGCCAAATCGATTGACTCGATTAAAGACAAACCATTCGTATTAAGTCCCGAATTAATCAATTGGTGCAATCAAAGACAAATCCCTATAAACAAAAAAGTGTAGTATGGATAGAGTAAATCATCCATACTACACTTTTATATAGGCATATCCCATTTGTTGTCGTTCAACCAGTCTGTAAACTCCTGATTGAACAACTGATATATTAGTCAGAAAGTCTTGTGAATTTATTTGTTGATTCGTCATTGCTTTTTGACAACTTGAAAAAGTAACAACATTCTCTAATGTTATCTCCTCAATTTTTTTACATATAGTCTCATTAAGATACCCTTTAATAGCTGGTCCGTTTGCTACGACTTCAATAGATTCATACCCTTTTTCTCCACATACTTCTACAAAATTTCTGACATTTGCTAAACATATCCCCCACATTTCTTCATCATGAATGTGAAAAACTACTTTCATACGATCCCTCCTCTTATATAAATAGGTGATTGGTAATAATCTTGCTCCACTTGATTGGTGTCATTAACTAATTGATAAATTTTTCCAGCTCGAATATCTAATGATAATTGCGATCCATTTTTTTGATCAACTTTAGTAATAATCGGTAACTTTGTATGATTTTTTTCTTGATTTAAAAACTGACGACCTTTTTCATTAAATCCTAATACCCTAATATAGGGATTATCCCAAACTTCATGTACCTCACGTTCTATCACATTTAGTAACAAATAGGTTGCTAAGCGTTGTAGTCTAGTCCATGTATATCGCTTTGTTTTAACCATAGATAAAAACTCTGACATACTGTTTGCCGTTTGGACTTTTTCTTTTAAGCGATGTTCTAGTCCTTCACCTAATTGATAGGTATTTGATATATCATGAGTCGAATGACTTAATAGGTGATATTTAAATAACAGCCAATAATCATCCCAAGAGCTTAATTTTAAGCTAGTTAGTTGTTCTATTGTCTGTTTTGGTACTGTATGATAAATGCTTGTCATGTCACCTTTCAACACTTTTTCCCTAATACCAGTTGCGCTAGAAAATTCTTGCATCAAAATATTTTTTTCATGGTATCCAGAACCTTTACGATTAATCGCCACTATGTCCATTGGATGTGTGTATTTGGCATTTTCTTTTGCATATGCCATTCCTAAAATATGATTAGGTGATGAAAAATCTAGTGGAACATTAGGTAATATTTCACGATAAATTTGTGTCATCTGTTGTGGATAGCTCTGACCGTTATTCTTAATTTCTTGATAGCATTTATTTATCAATGACTCATTTTCAATATATTCTTTACCAAACTGATTATAATTTATTTCTTCTACTGAATCAGTCCCAAAGCATATAGTGCCTACATTCAAACTTTGTAATAATTTTATACCACCTTTAGCAAAGTAATCTGCCGACTGAACAGCATAAGCAAAAGGCAACTCTATCACTAAATCTGCCCCGTTTTGTAACGCAGTGTTTGCTCTATGCCATTTATCAATAATTGCTGGTTCGCCTCGTTGCAAAAAATTCCCACTCATCACTGCAATCAAAACATCTGCCTTTGATTTCTTTTTAGCCTCTTCTAAATGATACTTATGACCATTATGAAAAGGATTATACTCAACGATGACTCCACAACTTTTTAACTTCATCGTGTATTTCCCCTCTCATCCTATTAAAAAAGCTCAGAGAATTAGTCTCCAAGCTTTCCTTTTATTTTTTACAAATAAAGAACCAACGTTTAGATTCATCGAGTGGTTCATCATCTGTAAAATCAGCACATACCATCACATCTCTAAATCCAGCTTTAGTAAGCAGTGTTTTATAAGTGTCAATGGTGTACGTTCTTTCTTCATGCAGTTCATCGTATCGCTTAAACAACTCTTCTTGGCCTTTTTCTTTCACAAAAAAGGTCAGAAAATGCTCCACACTAAAAGGGACTTCTCCAGGATAACTTTCCCATAAAAATGCAAAATCATCCGTCTGATAGTGATAGCTATATTCTGCAAATTCTTCTTCGATTTTATAAATTGAGTGAACATCAAATAAAAATATCCCCTCATCTTTAAGAGTTGAATACACCTCTTTAAATACTGTAGAAACGGCATTTTCATCTGGCATATAACACAATGAATCAGAATAACAAGTCACCACATCATACTGAGCCCTTTTTTTTAGATTCAGCATATCTCCAACTTCAAAAGATAATAAGTCATCATCCTCTGTGGTTCGTTCTTTTGCCAATTCTATCATTTGTTCTGATAAATCCAACCCTGTCACTTTATGCCCAAGATTTGCTAATTCAACAGATAAAATTCCCGTACCACAAGCTAATTCTAATATAGTTTGTGACGTATTTCCGATATGACGAGTGGTGAAGTCAAGCCAGTCTTCATAAACTGATTCATCCATGACCTCATCATATATTTTGGCAAATGTTTTGTAGATAGTCATTAACTAACTACCAAATGATCAAGATTAACAAGTGGTGCATCAGACCATAATTTCTCTAAATTATAAAATTCTCTCTCTTCCCCATAGAAAACATGAACAATGACATCACCTAAATCAATTAAAATCCAACGAGCAGACTCTTTTCCTTCAACACGTCTTACATCAACGTTATGCTTGTATGCTTCATCAATGATTTCTTTTGCAATAGCTAACACTTGCTTGTCACTATTCCCATGACAAATCACGAAATAGTCCGCTAATAAAGAGACGTTTGATACATTTAATCCAACGATATTCTCTGCACGTTTGTCATCTGCTGCTTTTACTACTAATTCTAAAATCTGTTCACTATTAATAATGAATCCCTCCTAATTACTTACAACCCAATAATTGTATGTTTCTAACGTTTTTGGGTAAATCTTTTTTTTACTTTTTAACAAATAATTTAATGTGTGATAGGTTTCATAAGCTACCGCTTCATCTAAGTTTTTATCAGCGATTTCGCGAGCTTCTTCAACACCAGGAAAATCACGACCATCTTCAATATAATCTGCAACATAAATCACTTTAGATAGTTCACTCATCTCTTTTGCCCCAGTAGTATGAATTGTAATGGCATCAAGAATTTCTGGATCTATAATCCCAAGTTCTGTTTTTACTAGATAAGCTCCTAAGATACCGTGCCATATAGCATTGCCATATTCTATTAGTTCTAGAGAAAAACCTTCAGATTGAATGCATGCAATCATCTCTTCGTCTGGTCTTTCTTTAGCATAGTCGTGTGTCAAGGCTGCAATACTCGCTTTCTCTTTTGAAACATGATGTTTCTCCGCTAACTCTAATGCTTTTTTTTCCACACGTAACACATGTTGAAATCGTTTGTCTGACATTTGCTCCGCTACTTTTTCTAGTAACTCATCGCGTGTTAAATCAGTATATTTTTTACTATAAACTAACTCAGTTGTCATTTCTATACAAGTCCTTTTTATGTATATAGTCTCTCACTCTATCTGGTACTAGATAATTAATTGGACAGCCTCGTTGAATGTTTTGACGAATCATCGATGAACTAATATCCATTCTAGGCGAATCTACCCAAATCAGTGGATATTTAGACGTTTCTGAATACCCACTTCTTTTGATGGCAACAAATTGAATCATGTTTACTAGTTCATCAATTTTATACCATTTGGGCAAGTAATCAACCATATCTCCACCTATAACAAAATAATAATCCGTATTTGGATTTTTTGCAATCAAAGACTCCATTGTATCATAAGTGTAACTTTTCCCTTGTCGATAAACTTCCGCCAACTCGACTTTTAAATACGAACTTGACTCGACAGAAAGCTCCAACATCTTCACTCGGTCCCGTGCATCAATCACTGTTTTTTTATCAATATGAGGTGGTTGGTAAGTTGGCATTAGGTAAAACTCATCTAACCCAAGTTGACCATAAACTTGATCAGCCATCACTAAATGGCCGATATGCACTGGATTAAATCCGCCACCCAAAATACCTACTCTTTTCCGAGGTTTTTTTGCAACGTCTAACGTCTCTTGTACGATGGTTTGATTGTCCACATGAGTTGTCATAAGTAAAACTCCTATACTTTTCTTACAAGTGGTGATATTTTTTGATATTTTTCTTTAGAAGATGGTCGATACAACACGATAATGCGCCCAATAATTTGAACAGCCGAGCAACCAAGTTCTTCTTCCATACGCCATGCAACGTCTTGAATATCTTCATCAGTGTTTTGTAACAAGGTTATTTTAATCAATTCTCTTTTTTCTAAAATGTCATCCACTTGATCATACACTGTATCAGTCAATCCATTCTTTCCAATTTGTACAATCGGATCTAAATGATGCGCCTGACTTCTTAAAAATCTCTTTTGTTTTCCACGTAATTCCATATATGTTTTAATCCTTCTTTCTTAAATCAACGCTTTTCTTATCACAACATCTACACCTTTTGGCGCCCATCCAGCAACCACGCATGGCTTTGGAATAGTCACCCATCCAAGACCCGCAAATACTAAATCTGTTTTTTCTTTGACCGAAAACTCAAAACGAACGAGATCTGGAAAATCTGCTACTTCATCTTCACGTGGTGGTTGCAGTAATCCACCAACATGTTTGACATAAAAATCACTAGCTGTAGCAAGTTTAGTACGATGAAGAACTAGTTCATTTGACACATAGGCAATAAATCCCATTTTGTCACCTTGAATCACATCAAAACGAGCCAGTCCACCTAAAAAGAGCGTTTGACCATCACTTAATTGGTAAACTTTTGGCTTAATTTCTTTAGTTGGCGATACTAAACGTAAATCTTTTTTCCCTAAATAATGAGCCATCTGATGACGATGAATAATTCCTGGTGTATCAATTAAACAACTACCATCTTCAAATGGAATTTCAATTAAATCAAGTGTTGTTCCAGGAAACTGAGACGTCGTAATCACATTATCGACCCCAGCTGATTGTCTAATAATTTCATTAATCAATGTTGATTTTCCAACGTTTGTCACTCCGACAATGTATACATCACGACCTTCGCGATATTTATCAATCAACTCTAGCAACTCACTGATATCTTGTTTACGTTTTGCACTTGTTAATGTCACATCAACTGGACGTAAACCAGCCTCATGCGCACGCTCTTTCATCCATTGAATAAGACGTGGTTTCTTAAGAGATTTTGGTAAAATATCTGCTTTATTTCCAACTAATAAAACCGGATTATCACCGGCAAAACGATGCAATCCTGGTATCAAACTACCATTAAAATCAAAAATATCAACCACATTAACAATTAGTGCATCAGTATCTCCTATTTTATTTAATAATGCTAGGAAATCGACATCTGTTAAATCGACATCTTGAATCTCATTATAGTGTCTTAAACGGAAACATCGTTGACAATATAACTCACCTGACTCCATTCCTTTATCAAGTGCTGATTGTGGCGTGTAGCCAATTTTGTTGGGTTCGTTTGTTTGTATCGTTGAGCCACACCCTATACATTTTAATTCTTCAGCCATTTAATGATGTCCTCCACTTCATATCTGGATGTTTTTTTAATAAATGAGCCATGATTTTCTTCTCCATTGCTCTATTAATTCGGGTATTCCATGCATCTGTTTCAACAATCGGTTTAACTAAAATAGTTCGGATGCCCGCACTATTTGCCCCTTTAATATCAGTCATCAGCTGATCACCAATCATAACTAAATTTTTACTAGGCAAATTATAACGTTTTTCAACCTCTTTAAATCCCTTAGATAAAGGCTTCATTGCACGAGATACATAATCAAGACCTAATGATTCAACTGCTCGCTCTATACGAGAAGCTTTATTGTTAGAAACTACTATCACTGGAATATTTGCCTCTTTCATACTCTGAATCCACGCTAACAATTCGGGTGTACCATCAGGATTATTCCAAGCAATCAATGTATTGTCTAAATCAGTCAATACAGCGTCAATTCCTTTAGATTTTAACTGGACAGGAGTAATATTATAAATTTTATCAATCATCCATGTTGGTTTGTATTGGTTAAACATATCTTCTTCCTTTCAAAAAAAATAGAGGCTCTGAGGCACTCTATGTCATTAGTTATTATACGCTATTTTATAACTTTTTTCATCAAAAAGATATAATTTGAAGTTTACAGAAAAAAAGACTAAACTATAGAAAATTAAGACGAATTTCTAAAGATAAGGAGTCCTCGTTAATGCCTAATAAAAAAACTAATGAACAGTTACTTTCTTTAATCAATCAGCTATTAACTGAAAACATCCCTTCTAACGAAAGTAGCATTCTGATTAAAACAAAGCATGAACTTGAAAAACAACGCTACTTACCAAAAATCATTTCTGAGTTGAAACAGGATTTAACGCCTTTAGCTGCAACTGGAAAACTATCAAAAGAAACAGGGAAATTTTACCTAGCTATAACAAATTATCCGTTTAGTAATAACAATCTTGGTGGGGGATTAATAAGTGCTTTTGGAAATAACCTAAAGGGGTAAAAAAACAAGTAGCCAATTCTTTGTGCGAATTGACTGCTTGTTTTATTTCCCAATATCTTTTCTATAATAAAACTCTTCAAGTCGTTGTTTAGAAAGCCAACTATAAACATTTTCTCGCGCTTCTTCTAAAGTTTCTCCACTACTTTCTACCATAAAAACCCGCCCACCATTTGACACAAGATGGTTATCTTTTTTATCGACTCCTGCAAAAAATAAGTTTACAGTATTATTTTCTAGTTGAATATCTAAGTTCTTACCTTTATCATATGCCCCAGGATAGCCTTTTGCTGAGACAACGACACCTAAATCAAATCCTCTATTTTTCCAAGAAACATCAATTTCCTTATTATCAAAAATTGCTTCAATGACTTCAACTAAATCCGTCTCTAATCTTTCTAATAAAACTTGGGTCTCTGGGTCACCAAACCGGGCATTATATTCGATTACTTTAGGACCATCCTTAGTTAAAATCAGTCCCGTATAAAGGATGCCTTGAAATAAACGTTCTTCTTTTTTCATTGCTTCAACAGTTGGGTACACAATATTTTTTAATGCTTCTTGGTACACGTCTTCATTGACATAAGGAACAGGACTATAAACACCCATTCCTCCAGTATTTGGCCCCTTATCTCCATCAAAAATTGCTTTGTGATCTTTAGCTACTACCATAGGATACACAACGTTTTTTCCAACAAAAGATAATAAAGAAAATTCTTTACCCACTAAAAACTCTTCAATAACGATTTTAGGACAAACACTGCCAAATACATTGTTTAATAAATTATCTTCAACTGCTTGCTTAGCATCATCAAATGCTTCAGCAATAACTACCCCTTTACCTGCTGCAAGACCATCTGCTTTTATGACAATTGGGAAATCTTGTGTTGATAAATAGTCAATCGCTTTTTTATAGTCTGTAAACGTTTGATAAGCGGCTGTAGGGATGTTATATTTCATCATCAATTGTTTTGAAAAATCTTTTGACCCTTCAATAATAGCCGCTCGTTGAGTTGGACCAAATGCTTTGATGTTATTTTCTTCCAACAAATCGACTAACCCTTCAATTAATGGAACTTCTGGACCAACAAATACCCAGTTAATATGATGCTTTTGACAAAAATCAACGATAAATTCTTGATCATTTTCAGATGCATTAACCAGTTTTATACCATCATACTCCATACCAGCATTTCCTGGTAAACAATAGACTGTCTCAACTAACGGACTTTTTAATAGCTTCTTACTTATCGCGTGTTCTCTACCACCACTACCAATCACTAGTAATTGTCTTTTCATCACATTTTCTCCTCTTAGTGTTTAAAGTGTCTTTTACCTGTTACTATCATCGCTATTCCATAGTCATTGGCAACATCTATTGACTCTTGATCCTTCACACTACCGCCTGGATGAATGATGGCTTTAATACCATGTTTCGCAGCATATTCGACACTGTCTGGCATTGGAAAAAAGGCATCACTTGCAAGAACAGCACCCTTAGCCAAATCTCCTGCCTGATCAACAGCTAATTTTACCGAACCAACACGATTCATTTGACCTGCTCCAATACCTAATGTGTGGTGATTATTTCCAACAACGATTGCATTACTCTTAACAGATTTTACAACTAACCACATTTTTTTCAGTGCATCTATTTCTTCTGCGGTAGGCAATGTTTTTGTGACAACACTCCATTGTGTTTCGTCATCAACAGATGTATCAGATTCTTGAATAAGCAATCCTCCAGATACACTGACTAATTCCCATTCTGGTTGATTTGGTGTTGTTGTATCTAGTTGAAGCAATCGTCTATTTTTCTTTTTCATTAATAACTCTAGGGCACCATCAGTAAAACTTGGTGCGATAATAATTTCTAAGAACAGATGGTTTAGAGTATCTGCTAAATCAGCATCAATTTCTCGGTTAAAAGCTAGGACTCCACCAAAAATAGAAATTGGATCACTTTCGTAGGCTAAACTATAAGCTTCATGAATCGTTTTTCCAAACCCAACACCACAAGGATTCATATGTTTTACAGCCACAACTGTCGGTTCACTATATTCTTTTACTAAATGAATCGCAGCATTAGCATCTTTAATATTGTTATAGGATAGTTCTTTACCATGAAGTTGTTTAGCTGTACCAATACCTGTTTCTGACTGGTTATCTGTTGATTGATAAAAATAGGCTTTTTGATGATTATTTTCACCATATCTTAAAGTATCTGCTTTATAATATTCCAATGATAATTTATCTGGTAAATCTGAGTTGTCTTTAGCACTATCATTCAAATAATTTGCTATCGCATTATCGTAACTAGAGGTTGTTGAAAAAACTTTTGCTGCCAAATATTGACGTGTTTTTAATGTTGTATCACCTGAGTCTTTGAGCTCTGATAGCACAACATCGTAGTCAAGGCTATCCACAATAACTGTCACACTTGCAAAATTTTTAGCAGCACTTCGCAACATACTTGGCCCACCAATATCAATTTGTTCAATTGCTTCATTTTGAGTCACATCTGGTTGAGCGATTGTTTCTTTAAAAGGATACAAATTAACACAAACTAAGTCGATCGTGTCAATCTGATGCTCTTTTAAGGTGTTCATATGTTCTGGATTGTCTCTTCTAGCTAATAATCCTCCATGGATCATTGGATGTAGAGTTTTTACTCGGCCATCTAACATTTCAGGAAAGTTTGTTATTTCTTCAACACTTAAACACTTAATTCCTGCTTGTTCTAATGCTTTTTTAGTTCCTCCTGTAGAGATAATATCGTACCCTAAGTTCACTAATTCTGTTGCGAAGTTTTCAACTCCTGTTTTATCATAAACACTAATCAATGCGTGCTTTTTAGACATGATCAAATTCCTCCAAGATAAATTGATTTAATATAGTTGGTAACACTCTATGCTCAAGTTGATGCATCTCTTCTTCAAGCTCTTCTAAAGTCATCTGACGATTAATCGGAATACTCTCCTGATAAATAATCGGGCCAGTATCAACCCCTTCATCCACTAGATGAATAGTTACACCCGTTTTTTCATCAGAACCCTCATAGGCTTCTTTGATGCTTTTATTCCCTGGATATTTCGGTAACAAAGAAGGATGTAGATTAATGATTCTTTTTTTATAATGATCTAACAACGTTGGTCCAATAATTTTCATATAACCAGCTAAAACAATTAGGTCGATTTTCTCATTAATTAACATCGTCAAAATAGCTGTTTCATACTCTTCTTTTGTTTGCTCGGGTAATTTTTCTATAACAAAATAAGGGATATCATACTTTTTTGCTCGCTCTATAACATAAGCCTGTTTTTTATCACAAAATAAACAAGCTAGTTCTCCTGAAATAAGTCCTTGTTGACTTGCTTTAACGATTGCTTCAAAGTTAGATCCATTACCTGAGGCAAAAACAGCAAATCTCATACTCTCTCTCCTTTAAAATGAACAGTACCAGTCTTTCCTAATCCCACTTGACCAATCGCATAAGCATGCTCACCGTTATCGTTGATGTAATCTAACACAGTTTGAACGTCTTCTTTATCAATTGCTAATACCATACCAATTCCCATGTTAAATGTACTAAACATATCTTTTTCACTAATATTTCCTAACTTTTGTAATACATTAAAGATTGGTAAAACGGGCCATGTTCCTTTTTCGATTGTGGCTGATATATTATCTGGTAACATTCTAGGAATATTTTCATAAAAGCCTCCACCCGTAATATGAGCAATGCCTTTGATTTTTTTCATCTTGATAAGAGGTAACACACTCTTTATATATAATTTAGTAGGTGTCAATAAAACGTCCTCTAATGTTTTTTCAGATAGCTCTTCTAATTTAGTATCTAAAGTGTAGTCATTATCTTTAAACAATATTTTTCTAACTAATGAAAAACCGTTTGAGTGAATTCCACTTGAAGCAATCCCTATTAAAACATCTCCTTCGGTAATAGTAGATGAATCAATTAACTCAGATTTTTCTGCTAGTCCTACTGCAAATCCTGCTAAATCATAATCATTTTCACCATACATATCAGGCATTTCTGCTGTTTCTCCACCAATTAAAGCCATCTTTGATTCCACACAGCCAGTTGCGACACCTTCAACTATTTTTTCAATTTTTTCTGGATACGTTTTTCCCGTTGCAATATAATCCAAAAAGAATAATGGTTCTGCTCCCTGTGCTAAAATATCATTGGCACACATTGCCACACAGTCAATCCCTATTGTGTCATGCTTATCAGCCTCGATAGCTAACATCAGTTTTGTTCCAACTCCATCTGTTCCAGAAACAAGCACAGGCTCTTTCACTGAATATTGACTTAAATCAAAACACCCACCAAAGCCACCTAATGCACTCATCATCCCTAAACGTTCTGTTCTTTTTGTATGAGCTTTAATTCTTTCTACTACTTCATATCCAGCTTCGACATTCACTCCTGATTTTTCGTATGCAGTTGACATATTAGCCCTCCTTGTTTTCTCTGTATTCATAATCATATAAAGGTGTTGGGTAGTCACCATTAAAATAAGCCATACATAAACCATTGTATGGTGCATCTAAATTTAGTCCAATCGACTCAATCAATCCATCTTCACTTAAAAATTCTAGTGAATCAGCTTCGATAATCTCGTGAATTTTTTCAGTCGAATAATTTGCAGCAATTAATTCTTCCTTAGTTTGGATATCTATACCATAAAAACATGGATAAGCTAATGGTGGAGAAGAAATACGAACGTGTACTTCTTTGGCACCAGCCTCTTTTAACAGGCGAACAATCCGTTTTGAAGTCGTTCCTCGGACAATCGAATCATCCACTAAAATAACACGTTTTCCTTCGACTACTCCACGAACAGCAGAGAGTTTAAGGCGCACACCTTCTTCTCTTAATTCTTGAGTTGGTTGAATAAAGGTTCTTGCTACATACTGATTTTTAACCAATCCCATTTCATATGGAATTGAGCTTTCTTCAGCATACCCACTAGCTGCTGATAATGAACTATTTGGAACACCAATAACCATATCAGCTTCTACAGGGTATTCTTGAGCTAATCTTTTTCCCATTCTTTTACGAGCAGAATGAACATTAATTCCTTTAATATTAGAATCAGGTCTCGCAAAATAGATATATTCCATTGAACAAATAGAATACATAGTATCCGTTGTAAAACGATGACTATGAAGACCTTTGTCATTAATTTCAATAATTTCTCCAGGTTCTACATCTCTTACAAAAGTCGCACCTATTGTGTCTAATGCACATGTTTCACTCGAAATCACATAAGCACCATTTGACAGTCTACCTATTGATAATGGCCTAAAAGCATTTGGATCAAGTGCTGCATACATAGCATCATCTGTTAATAAAAGATATGCAAAGCCACCTTTAACACTGTTTAGAGCTTCAGATAATTTATCTATAAAGGTATCCTTTGCACTACGACGAATTAAATGCATTAAGATTTCTGTATCAGAGTTCGAATGAAAAATTGCACCGTCTTTTTCCAACTCTTTTCTCAATGTTTTCGCATTAATCAAATTTCCATTATGAGCTAAGGCAATATCCCCATCATAAAAACGAAAAAGAAATGGTTGAATGTTTATAATATCCTCTTCTCCACTTGTACCATAACGAACGTGACCAATTGCTGATGTCCCTTTTAATTCACGTAACGTTTCTGGATTAGCGAACACCTCGTGTAGTAACCCCAAACCACGATGACCATGCAGGCGATTGTTTTCTAATGAAACAATCCCCGCTCCTTCTTGTCCTCTATGTTGCAAACTATGTAAACCATAATAAGTGATTTGACTTGCATCTTTATGATTCCAGACACCAAACACACCACATTCTTCATTTATTCCTTTTATTTCATGAGACATGGTATTGCTTCCTCCCATACTTTTTTGGCTTGACTGACTGGTAATTCAAATTCATTATCAGAGGTTTGAACTTGAATCATTCCACTAGATGTTACCTGTCCTAAATATGTTGCATCATCTTTTAACAATGTTTCAAATGCTTCTTTATTTTCAGGAGCAACACTGACAACAAACCGGCCAGATGTTTCAGAGAACAATAAACTGCTTGCTAAATCTGTCTTAATGTCAATGCCCAATTCGTTACCAAAAGTGGATTCAATAAGACTAATTAATAACCCACCTTCAGCACAATCATGAGCACTAGATACATAACCAGATTGGATGGCATTAAGCAGTTTCGATTGGATAATGACCTCATCTTCTAAGTTTACAGGTGATAATACACCTGAAATAGAGCCTGTCATTAATTTTTGAATTTCACTACCTGAAAAATCGTCATTTGTTTCACCTAAGACATAAATCAAATCATTTTCTTTTTTAAAATCTTGTGTTGTCACATGAGATAACTCCTCAACCACCCCTACCATTCCAATCATTGGTGTAGGATAAATTGATTGATTATTTGTCTCATTATAAAGTGACACATTTCCAGAAATAACTGGTGTGTCAAATGCTTCACATGCTTGAGAAATTCCTCGTGCTGCTTGATCTAATTCATAGAATCCTTCTGGTTTTTCTGGAGAACCAAAATTTAAACAGTCTGTAATAGCTAGTGGTCTTGCTCCACTTGCAACAATATTTCTAGCGGCTTCACTCACTGCCATTTTTCCACCCTCTTTAGGGTTTAGATATAAATATCTGGCATTGCAATCGGTTGTCATGGCAAGAGCTTTGTTTGTGCCTCTTACACGCAATACTGCAGCATCACTACCAGGTCCAATCACTGTATTAGTACGAACTTGCGAATCATAAGTTTCATACAATGATTTTTTAGATGCAATGGTTGGTTGAGCTAATAAATCCAACGTTACTTTTTTTAAATCTGTTATGTTAGGTATGAAGGTTTCTTCTTTTTCAAATTGAATCATACGTTTTGGTTTTTCTTGCTCATTATGATAAACTGGTGCATCTTCAGCTAAAGAATCTACAGGAATATCTGCTACTTTTTCTCCTTGGAAAAATAGTTTGTAGCGTTTATCATTTGTCACATGACCAATCGTCACAGCATCTAAGCCATAAGATTCAAATAAATCGATGACTTGTTTTTCTTTTCCTTTTTTAATACACAGTAACATTCTTTCTTGTGACTCAGATAACATCATCTCATAAGGTGTCATCTCTGTTTCACGTTGGGGAACATCATCTAAATATAGTTCCAAACCAGATCCAGCTTTTGAAGCCATTTCAGAACTTGATGACACTAATCCAGCTGCTCCCATGTCTTGAATTCCAACTAAACAATCTGAGTGATTTAAAATCAAATCAAGACATGCTTCCATTAATCCTTTTTCCATAAATGGGTCACCAACTTGTACAGCTGAGCGTTGTTGTTCCTCACCTTCAACAAACTCTACTGACGCAAATGTTGCGCCATGAATCCCATCACGTCCTGTTTTTGCACCAACATACATAATCGGATTGCCAACGCCTTTTGCTTGTCCTTTTTGAATATCTTCATGCTTAATCAAACCCACACACATGGCATTAACTAAGGGATTTCCCTCATAACACGCATCAAAGGCAACTTCTCCACCAACTGTAGGGATACCAATACTATTACCGTACCCACCAATACCGGCTACGACTTTTTCTATCAAATATTTCGTTCTATTTGTTTCTATTTCTCCAAAACGTAAAGAATTAAGCATGGCAATCGGTCTAGCACCCATACTAAAAATATCTCGAATGATTCCGCCAACACCTGTTGCTGCTCCTTCATAAGGTTCAACAGCTGATGGGTGATTATGACTTTCAGCTTTAAATACAACAGCTAATCCATCACCTATATCAACAATACCTGCTCCCTCACCCGGACCTTGTAGTACATGCTGATTTGATGTTGGAAAGTGTTTTAATACTGGTTTACTATTTTTATAAGAACAGTGTTCACTCCACATTACTGCAAATAAACCAGTTTCGGTGTAATTAGGTAAACGTCCTAATATTGAATCTGCGATATATTTATACTCAGAGTCTTTTAATCCCCACTCTTGATAAATTTTCGAGTCTCTTACTTCTTCTGGTGTCATTGTTTGTGTTTTTACCATGTTATGCTGTCACCTTTCTTAAATGATTTACGATTGATTGAAATAATTTTTTTCCGTCTGAGCTTCCTAGTAAGTCTTCCATCGCACGTTCAGGATGCGGCATTAATCCTATCACGTTCCCTTCTTTATTCGTAATACCAGCAATGTCTTCAAGACTACCATTGGGATTTGTTCCTTTATAAGTAAAAATAATTTGATTATTTGCTTTTAATTCTTTTAATGTGTCGTCATCACAATAATAATTTCCCTCTCCATGAGCAATTGGTAAAGTGATAACTTCATTTTCTTGATAGCTATTGCTAAACATCGTTTGGTTGTTTACAACAGTTAAGTCCTGCATCCCACAAATAAATTTCAATGATGTATTATTTAATAAAACACCTGGTAAAAGCCCTGTTTCTGTTAATATTTGGAACCCGTTACATGTACCAAATACAGGCTTACCTTCCTTAGCAAATTCTTTTACAGCCTCCATAACTGGGCTCGACTTAGCAATCGCACCACATCGTAAATAATCACCATAAGAAAATCCACCTGGCAATAAAATAACATCATAACCAGATAAGTCTGTTTCTCTGTGCGACACATATTCTGCTTCTTCACCTATCACGTCTTCAATCGCTAGTAATAAATCTTGATCTCCATTTGACCCTGGAAACACGACAACACCAAATTTAGTCATGGCTAATTTACCTCCGTAATCGTAAAATCATACATCTCCATATTTGGATTAGCTAACAACTGGTCACTAATTTTTTCTACTTTTTCTCTAGCTTCTTCCGCATGACTTGCTTTAATTAAGAAGTCAAATACTTTTCCAACTTTAATATCAGATACACCATCTTCACCTAAACGTTTAATCGCTCCTTCGATAACTGCCGCCTGTGGGTCTAAAATCGATGCCTTATAATTTACATATACTCTTACTTTAAACATGATTAGTTTCCTCTTCTTTCTTTTAATCGTTTTTCTACTTCTTTATATACACTCACCAAATCACCTGTATCTTTACGATAAACATCTTTATCTAGAGATACTCCTGTAGTTTTATCCCATAAACGACACGTATCTGGCGTTACTTCGTCGGCTAGAATAATATGTCCCTCATTGTCACGTCCAAACTCTAATTTAAAATCTACTAACGTTAAATTAATGGATGAAAATAACTCTTTTAATGCCTGATCAATTTTTAACGCTCGGTCTTTAATAAAAGCGACATCTTCTATTGATGCAATGTTTAAATAATCAATATGATCTTCATTCATAAAAGGATCATCTAGTGCATCATCTTTATAATAAAATTCTAAAATCGGCTTTGGTAATACTAATCCCTCTTCTACACCAAAACGTTTGGCAAAACTTCCTGCTGAAATATTTCGCACAACGACCTCTAATGGAATAATATCAACTGCTTTGACTAATTGCTCGGTCTCACTTAGCTGTTTAATCCAATGATGCTCAATTCCTTTAGACGATAAAAACTTGAAAACTTCTGAAGTTATTTGGTTATTTAACTGTCCTTTTCCAGTAATTTCGTCTTTTTTCTTACCATTCAATGCCGTTGCCTGATCTAGATAAACAAGTCTTAACTCATCTTTTTTTTTGGTAGAATGTACGCTTTTAGCCTTACCTAAATATAAAACTTCTGACATTTTTCGTTTCTTCCTTTCATATTCGTGAACATTTAAAAATAAACAGACAATATTATTCATTTAACAAGTATATAGTAACAAGAGTTTTTTTGAACGTCAATTATTTATTAACGATTTATCTAACTAATCATTTTATCGTTCGCTTTTTTATGTTATTTATTATAAATAAAAGCTCGCGAAACTAAATTTCGCGAGCTTTTACTTATTATTTTTCTAATCCTACTCTATCAAACAAATCATTTACATGTTTCAAATGGTAGTTATAATCAAACGCATCATCTAATTCTTCTTTAGATAAAACAGACATGATTTTTTCATCAGCTTCTAGTAACGGCCTAAAATCAGTTTGTTCGTCCCATGAAACAGCTGTTTTAGGTTGAACTAAATCATATGCTTCTTCACGAGACATCCCTTTATCAATTAATTTTAATAAAACTCTTTGACTGTATATTAATCCAAACGTCGCATTCATATTGCGTTTCATGTTTTCAGGGAAAACAGTTAGATTTTTAACAATATTAGTAAAACGTTGTAGCATATAATCAAGTAAAATCGTTGAATCTGGGATAATAATACGCTCAGCAGATGAGTGAGAAATATCTCTTTCATGCCATAAAGACACATTTTCATACGCTGTGACTACATGCCCACGCAAGACACGAGCTAAACCAGTCATATTTTCTGATCCAATTGGATTCCGTTTATGTGGCATTGCTGATGAGCCTTTTTGCCCCTTTGCAAAAAATTCTTCTACTTCACGTGTTTCTGATTTTTGCAATCCTCTAATTTCTGTCGCAAATTTTTCAATACTCGTACCAATCAATGCAATGGTTGCTATATACTCAGCATGTAAATCACGAGGTAACACTTGGGTCGAAATTTCTTGAGGTCTAATCCCTAATTTTTCACAAACAAATGCTTCGACTTCAGGTGGCGTATTAGCAAATGTTCCGACTGCCCCACTGATTTTTCCAGCTTCAACACCTTTAGCTGCATGATCAAAACGTTTAATATTTCTCTTCATTTCAGAATACCATAGAGCCAGTTTGAGACCAAACGTCGTTGGTTCAGCGTGGACTCCATGAGTTCGTCCCATCATAACAGTGTATTTGTGTTCCAACGCTTTTTCTTTTATGACATCTAAAAAGTCAGCTAAATCTTTGCGTAAAATATCATTAGCTTGTTTCATTAAATACCCATAAGCTGTGTCGACAACATCAGTACTTGTTAAACCATAGTGCACCCATTTTCTTTCTTGTCCTAAACTTTCAGAAACAGCACGTGTAAATGCCACAACATCATGACGTGTTTCTTGCTCTATTTCTAGAATACGGTCAATGTCGAATGTCGCATTTTCTCTTATTAATACGGTATCCTCTTTTGGAATTTCTCCTAAACTAGCCCATGCCTCAGCTGCTAATATTTCAACCTCTAGCCAGGCTGCATAACGGTTGTCATCTGACCAAATATTTCCCATTTCTTTACGAGTATAACGTTCTATCATTGCTTTTTCCTTTCTTATTGCCAAATATTTTGAGTTTCAATCTCTTTTAGTGTGTCTGAAATACTATTTGATAATATCGTAATGTGACCCATTTTTCTACCTGGTTTTTCAACTTTTTTTCCATAAAAATGAAAATTCCAATTATTTTTTTCAGTCACGACTTGTTTTGCTTTTGTTTGTTCTTCACCAATAAGATTAACCATGATAGCTGGTGAGAATAAATCAATGTCAGGCATTGCCCACTGACAGATTCCTAAGATGTGCGTATCAAATTGACTAGTTGAGCATGCTTCAATCGTATAATGTCCAGAGTTATGTGGCCTTGGCGCAATTTCATTAACAATAATCTCTTCATCTTTTGTGACAAACATTTCAATAGCTATCGTCCCACATGCATTTAGTTCATGACTAATCGATTTTGCGAGTCGTATGGCTTCTTCTTGGCACTCAATGCTTATTCTGGCTGGAGCGATGCTTGTAAATAAAATATTATTCAAATGATGGTTTTCAGCAACCGGAAACACGCTCACTTCATTATTAAGATTGTTTGACACAATCACTGAAATTTCCTTTTCAAATGGTACCCACTTTTCTAGTATACAAGTACTTTGGTTTAAAAGTTCTACACACGTTTCAATGTCTTCTTTTGAATGCAATACAATTTGTCCTTTTCCATCATACCCACCGACAATGGTTTTTAACACACAAGGTACACCTAACTCTGACACAGACTCTTCTAATTGATTGATTGAAGATACTACTTTAAACGGTGATACTGGAATAGCATGTTTCACTAAAAATTCTTTTTCCAACTGACGATTTTGTGAAATTCTAAGAAGTTTCAACCCTTGAGGTAACTTACCTATTTTCTCAAATGGTATCAATACATCAGCATTAACATTTTCAAATTCATACGTCAATAAATCTGAGCGCTCAGCTAACTCATTAATTGCCTCGACATCATCATAATCAGCCAATATATGCCAATCAGAAACCTGTGCTGCTGGACAATTACTATTTGGATCAAGCACACCAACTTCAAATCCTTTTTCTTTTGCACTAAGCGCCATCATTTGCCCTAATTGTCCTCCACCAATAATACCGATTGTTTGCGGAGGTAGAATGGTCTTATTCAAAAGAGTCACCACTTTCTAATACTTTTTCTTTTAATGATGCACGATAATCATGAAGTTTTTCTCTTATTTTTTCATCATTAATACCAAGTATTTGTACTGCCAATAGTCCTGCATTTTTTGCTCCTGGTTTTCCAATAGCCGTTGTAGCAACCGGAATTCCACCTGGCATTTGAACAATAGATAGTAAAGAATCCATTCCTTTTAAACTTTTTGATTCTACAGGAACCCCTATAACTGGTAATGTGGTTAATGCAGCTACCATGCCTGGCAAGTGAGCTGCTCCTCCTGCCCCTGCAATAATCACTTTATAACCTTTTTCTTCTGATTCTTTTGAAAAAACGAACATTAAATCGGGCGTTCGATGTGCCGAAACAATCTTTTTATCATAAGAAACATTAAATTTATCTAGAATATCACAGGCCTCTTTCATTGTTTCCCAGTCTGACATACTCCCCATAATTACAGCTATATCACTCATGATTACTCTCCAATCTATCTTTTTTTTCATTGTAACAAGTGATAAAAACTCTGTCAAAAATATACGTAAATTTAATCAATTATTTGTTTTTAATGTTCGTTTCTAACTCTTTTTTAAAGCTATTATAACTTTTATTATAAAGATAATGATTTTCTTCAGTGTAAAATGTTCGACGATGATCTGATAATAAATATGTTTTAACAGGATTGATTAAATTAATTGCCCCAAAATTTGGTTCATTGTAAATGGATTGAACCACATTTTGACCAAAAATATCCGCAGCCATCATAGTCAATAATTCATTAGAGAAAAATCCCCCATTGATTGTTATCTCTCTAGGCTCTAACTCAACCAGCTCACTAATATAGCGTAAATTATAAAAAATCCCTTCAATCACGCTACGAACCATGTGATGTTTTGTGTGCTCTAAACTTAAGCCTATAAACTGCCCTTGTGGTGTTGATTGCCAAATTGGCGCCCTTTCTCCAGCTAAGTATGGGAAAAATAGCAAGCCATCACTTCCAATAGGTGATAAATTAAGCGAACCGTTTAATTCTTGATAAATAGATTGTCCTTCAAAGAAGATAGACTCTGCCCATGTCATAATTTGACCACCATTGTTTGTCGCTCCACCGATGACCCAATAGGTATCATTTAAGTAATAACAAAATGTTTGTCCAGAGTCATCTAACTCAATGGTTTTTGATAGTTTTCGAACAGCCCCACTCGTTCCAATAGTTATAGTATTTAGCGTTCCATTAGCCACGTAGCTTGCGTAACTTGCCAGACAGCCATCACTTGCTCCTATGTACACAGGAATATTAGGTGTCAAGAACATGTCATCAGCAACAGTCTCTAACAATGGCGCATAGTAGCCTGTATCAACTAACTTAGCTAATAATGACTCATTAATCGCTAAGTTTTCCAGTATATCTTTGTCCCATGTTTTATCATGGATATTAAATAAACCAGTTGCTGAGGCGATAGAATAATCAACAACGAAATTACCCGTTAATTTCTCCATTAAGTAGTCTTTCATCCCAACCCAACGAATGACATCTTTAAACCATTTTTCTTTTTTAAAATGCCCAATTTTGGCAAATGGTGACATCTCATGAATAGGTGTTCCCGTTTTCCTATAATATTTCAGATAATCTTTCTCAGTTTTTATGTCATCAACAAACGGCTTACTTTGTGCATCAAGCCAAATATACATCTCTTCGTCTTTTCCCTCAACAACAGGCATAATACTATGCATAGCTGTTGTTAAAACCACGGAATCAATATTATACCCTTCTTGCGTTAATGTTCTAATCCCTCGAACGATTTGACGATAGATTTGTCCTGGACTTTGAAACACTTTATTTCCTCGATTAGTAAATGTCTCTATTGGTAAATTGAGTTGCTCGATAATAGTGTCTTTTTCAAAAATTTGTAATTTTATATTGGTCGTACCAACATCGATAGCTAAAGGATACATGTGATATCCACCCTTCTTTTTCTTTATATCATCATTTTAACATCAAATTGATGTTGACACTAAATTTCTTGGAGCATCTCAACAAAAAAATTCGAGTGTCTTTAAACAGAGACTCGAATTTTTTATTAGATGATTTTTAATTGATCTAATTCATAGGCGTCTTGGTAGTCATTTAAGTACTTATATATACCTTCTTTTTCTAACACATTGTCAATATCATCATTATGATACACATGATAATTAATGTATTTAGCGTACTCAACCATGCCAATATCTCGACAATTACCCATACGTTTTGCATGTTTACTGGCTTGTGAGAGATAAAACTGAGATTTTTGTGAATGCTTTTTGTGGGCATACAAAATAGATAAATACGCATCAAGTTTTGCTCGTTTCCAATAGAAATTTAAACTAGAAAAAATTTCTTCTGCTTTTAAAAAGTAAATTTCTGCTTCATTTATGTTTCCTAGAGCAAATAAAGCAACCCCTACATTAATATAAAAAATGGTTAAACTTGAAAGAGCTTGGTTACTTTGACATAAGTCTATCGCTTTTTCAAACATCAAAACGGCATCCTGATATTCGCCATCATTTAGTTTAATTTCACCTAAATAGTTGTAGGCTGCAGCAATACTAACCGAATATTTTTTACTGATTTCTTCTGTTAACATAAATGTATTAATAGACTCTTTTAAGAGCTTTTCAGCGATTGTATTATTTCCACTCATCATATGATATAGCCCTTTTAATCGCAGTAGAATACCAATTGATTGATGATTATTTTCCTTAATAGATAAATCTAGTGCTAATTCAATATAATAAATCATCTCTTTTGGCTCATTGATTTGGATATAATAATAAATCATTTGTTTATACCCATTTAACAAATAAGCATGATCGTTGGACTCTTTCGCACGAAGTAACACACTTTGAATATTTGCCACACCACGCTCGTATTCACCATACTTAATTAAAAAACGGCCCTCAAGGTACAAGTACTGTAATTGGAGTAAATGATATAATTCTGTCTGTTTCTCATCATCATTTAACTGGAGTAACCGCTGATTTATTTTTTCAAATTGTTCACTCGCCCAGTCTTTATTAAAGCTAAATGGATCAATCCCGTATTGTCCTTCTACTGGAAACAGTTCATGATAAAATCCGAGGTAGCCTTCAAAATATTTCAAACGATACTTAAGCCCTTTTAACTCGTCTTTTCCATGTTTATAATGATAAGCAATCGTATCATACTGGAGAATATCGTTGCCACCGGGTTTTAACTGTGTTTCTAAAAATTCGGCTATTTTATGATGCAAAACCCGTTTTTTAGCAAGAGACTGATTCATGTAAACAAATTCACGTAATTTTACATGTGTAAAACTTGTTGCGATTTTATCTCCCACGGCTTTTTCCACAAGAATATTTTTTGATACTAAAT
Organism: Vagococcus sp. JNUCC 83; assembly: GCF_053667615.1. NCBI lineage: Bacteria > Bacillati > Bacillota > Bacilli > Lactobacillales > Enterococcaceae > Vagococcus > Vagococcus sp. JNUCC 83. Next base: position 1,415,626 of record NZ_CM132204.1, read on the forward strand.
TTTCTATCATCGCCACAATATCATAACTTGACTTATTTATTAAAAATACTAAGCTATCGATCAATGCATAATCGTAAAAATAAGAGATGATAGACACTAACTCTTGTTCTTCTTCCGTTAAATATAAAAAACGATTGCGTAAGGCATCTTTCATCTTAACTGTCATCGTATTTAAATTAGTATTGCTATTTAAAAGAGAGACGTATTCAATTAGGAAAAATAAGTTGCCTTCTGTATGTTGGTAAACATTATCAACAATCGTTGTCGTCACCTCAAACTGAGGGAGTTTTTTTCTAATAAATCCATCAGTTTCCTCATAAGAAAATGGCTCTAAATTAATCACCGATAATTTGCCACTTTGTTTCAATGTATTAATAAACTTATCTAGCGGATAACGTTCAACTGATCTTGCTGATATTAAAAACATCGCATTAGTGTGACAATGTAGCATGACTGTCGTCAATAACTCTAAACTAGATTCATCCATCCACTGAATGTCATCAAATAAAAAAATTAGTTGCTGTTGCTGCGATAATTTATTAATTGCTTCAATCATCAAATCTGAGAGCATCTTTTCTTTGTAAGGTTCTGTTTCACCATGAGAAATCACATCCAAAAAAGGTTGTGTAAAATTTGGAAACACTTTTCGTATCACCTTTTGCCAAACTTCAGGATCAATGACATCTTGTTCTTCAATGACATCACTTAGTTGATCAATTATTTTTTTCCATGGACGTAACAAATGCTTTTCTTCTGCTTGGTAACACTGTGTTTCAATAATTTTAAAATCAGACGAGACACTATCAATCGCTCGGTTAATTAATGCACTTTTTCCAATGCCTGCTTCACCTCGAACAACAAATGACTGATAAGGTTGACCACTCTTAAATGCCGCAAAATTGACAGAGAGCTGCTGCAACTCTTCAGAACGACCATAAAATAATGAAGAAAAACGCTGATTTTGCGTTGTATTTTCTGAAACAATCCTATCAAGAGAGACCTCATAGATTGATTTTGTTTGTTTATTAGGTGTCACACCAAGCTCAGACTTTAATAAATTTGATAATTTATGATACACATCAACAACTTTATTATCTCGACCTTGTTGTTGATAAAAGGTCATCAAATACTGATAATTTATTTCATTAAATTCATCAATAAACATCAGTTGTTCAATGGCTTCTTCCACATGCTCATTAACTCCCTCTGCAATATCCTTTTCGATACGACGATGGACAGTTTCAACAAACTTTTTTTCAAAAAAGCTTTTCATTCGAACAACCCAAAAATCAAATCCTTCACAATCTTTTAAATAAAATCCTTTTAGAAATTCACCTTTATATAAATAATAATACGTTTCAGGATCTTGAGTAAATTGTTCCACATCACTTGTTAGATTAATCGAATCATTCAACATTAATAGTGATTTATTAGGTGAAATAATTAATTCCATATCTAGACTTTTATTGGCTTGATAAATAGCATTTCTCAAGTTTTTCTTAGCATTTTTATCACTTTTATCTGGCCAAAGTAACCCTGACAACTCATCTCGGCTAACTGTTTTATTGATTAATAAATAGTAAAGCATGGCATTAATTTTCGAAAAAGAAAATAACACAATTTCTCCATTTAGACTCACTTCAGGTGTCCCAAACAACTGACAATTTAAATAGCTTCCCATACGTTTAAACTCTCCCCACTTTTACCAATCATTACTTACTAATACACATATACCCTTCCACTGTAATTATACTATTTCACTGTCATAAAAGAAATCGTTTTCTAGTAAATCATTAGAACAAAAAACCCTCTCACAGAATTTTGTAAGAGGGTTTAGAGATTTGGATAGGAAGTCCACTCTAATCGTTATTTAAATAATTCACTGACTGCTGATTTTACTTTCGCTTCATCAGCTAAATATGGAATGGTAATATGATCTGATCCTTTTCTCATTTCATTGTATTCCATTGATGTTTCAATCGCATGGTCATTTCTTGCCCAACTACGACGAGCAACGCCACCCATAGTGTCCCATGCAATCGCAGATTTGATGATTTCGTCTGTTAATTCAGTTCCATCTAATACTAAACCAAATCCACCATTAATAGATTTACCAATACCAACGCCACCACCGTTATGTAAAGCGATTAAACTCATACCACGAGCAGCATTTCCTGCATAACATTGTGTTGCCATGTCAGCCGTTACATTACTTCCGTCTTTAATATTTGATGTTTCACGGAATGGTGAGTCTGTTCCAGATACGTCATGATGGTCACGACCAATCATCACAGGGCCAATTTCCCCACGGCGAACCATTTCGTTAAATTTAAGTGCAATATTCACTCGGCCCATTGCATCTTGATATAATATACGAGCTTCTGTTCCAACAACTAATTTGTTATCTTCAGCATCACGAATCCAGTTGTAGTTATCACGGTCTTGATAACGACGAGTTGGATCGATTACTTCCATAGCTGCTCTATCTGTTGCCATTAAGTCTTCATGTTTACGTGATAAACATACCCATCTAAATGGACCATAACCATAATCAAATAACATAGGTCCCATAATGTCTTCTACGTATGATGGCCAGATAAATCCATCTTTATCATCCACACCATTTTTAGAAATTTCTTTAATTCCTGTATCATAGATAGCTTTCATAAATGAGTTACCATAGTCAAAGAAATAAGTACCTTTGCTTGTTAATGATTTAATCACGTTAAAGTGACGAGCCAACGTGTCATCAATCATTTTTCTAAATGTTTCTTGATCTTCAGCAAGTAAACGAGTTCTTTCTTCAAATGTAATACCTACTGGACAATAGCCACCTTCATATACGTTATGACAAGATGTTTGATCTGATAATAAATCAACATGAATATCATGTTTGTCAACATATTCAAGTAAGTCAACAATATTACCATGATACGCAATAGATGTTGAATCTTTGTTATCTAAATATTCTTTAGCTAATGTCATTGTTTCTTCTGGTGTTTCAGTCACATGACTAATCCATCCTTGTTCTAAACGAGTATCGATACGAGAACGGTCAACTTCCGCCACAATTGTCACTGATTTAGCAATCTCACCAGCTTTACCTTGAGCCCCACTCATACCACCTAGACCTGATGTTATGAATAGTTTTCCAGTTAAATCTCCATCATCTGGAATTCCTAATTTCAAACGACCGGCATTTAATAATGTATTAAATGTTCCGTGTACAATCCCTTGAGGACCAATGTACATCCATCCTCCAGCAGTCATTTGTCCGTAGTTTGTGACACCCATTTGTTCTGCGATTTCCCAGTCGTGAATATTGTCATATTCCCCAACAAGTAAACCATTTGTGATGATGACTCTTGGAGCATCTTTTTTAGAAGCAAATAATCCTAATGGGTGACCTGATTCAAGAACCAATGTTTGTTCGTCAGTCATCTCTTCTAAGTAACGTTTAATTAATTGATACTGCATCCAGTTTGAACAGACTTGGCCTGTTTCACCATAAGTCACTAATTCATAAGGATATAGCGCAATGTCAAAGTCTAAGTTATTATCAATCATCACTTGCATTGCTTTAGCTGCGGTACATTTTCCTTTATACTCATCTATTGGTTTACCATAGATGCGTTCTTTTGGATACCAACGATAGCCATAAATACGACCTCTTGTTTTTAATTCTTCTAAGAATTCTGGAATCACTTGATCATGAAATTGTTCTGGTACATAACGAAGTGCATTTTTTAATGCTAATTCAGTTTGTGCTTCAGTTAAACGGAATCCTCTGTCTGGGGCACGACGAATGCCTTCTTCAAATTTCGGCATATCTGGTAACACATCTGGTAATTTAATCGTCATCGCTTTACTAATATCAGTATTTTTAATCATTTTACTTCCTCCTTAGTTTATCTTGAGTTACTTATCTCTTTTCCTGTAGACATAAGTGAATGAATCATTAAGTTATGACCTTAGTTTATCCTCCTATAGTCTATTATGGGTCAATTCACAGCAAAAAGTCTCTTTTTTTCTCTTTTTTTGTAAAAAAATTTTTTTGACCCTTTTTAGATGATACAAGACTACATTATATTCATTAAATGGTTATAATTAGTATAGAAATAAAAAGGAGGAACTTTTTCATGCAAGCAGATAAAATATTAGTACATTTTAGTCAAATTTTTTCACCGATAGATAAACAACGCGCTTTAAAAGGAAGCGAAATGTCTGAGGCAACCATTATTGAAGATGGGTATATCGCGATTAAAAATGGTAAAATCCTCAAAATCGGTAGTGGACAACCTGATGAGTCACTAATTGGTGATCATACTAAAATCCATGATTATACAGGAAAACTTGCAACACCAGGATTGATTGATTGTCATACTCACTTAGTATATGGTGGCAGTCGTGAAAATGAATTTGCCAAAAAATTAAATGGTGTCTCTTACCTAGATATCTTAAAAGAAGGTGGCGGTATTTTAAGTACTGTACGCTCAACAAAGAATGCTTCTTTTGACACACTTTACGATAAATCAAGTCATTTATTAGATGAGATGTTAATTCACGGTGTAACAACGGTTGAAGCCAAAAGTGGTTATGGTCTTGATTGGGAAACAGAAAAAAGACAAATGAATGTGGTAAAAGAATTAAATCATACTCATCCAATTGATTTAGTGTCAACATTTATGGCAGCTCATGCCATTCCTGAAGAATTTAATGGAGATGGGGATGCGTTTATCGATCAAATCATCACTGAGATGCTTCCAAAAGTAAAAGAAGAAAAATTAGCTGATTTTTGTGATATTTTCTGTGAAACTGGTGTATTTACAGCAGAACAATCTCGTCGCTTACTTCAAGCAGCAAAAGACTTAGACTTCAAATTACGGATCCATGCTGATGAAATTGATTCAATCGGTGGCGTAGACGTTGCAGCTGAACTTGAAACAGTGAGTGCGGAACATTTAATGGCTGCTACTGATGAAGGAATCAAAAAAATGAGTGACGCAGGTGTTATTGGTAACTTATTACCAGGGACAACGTTCAGTTTAATGGCTGATACTTATGCTCCTGCTAAAAAAATGTTAGATGCTGGAATGGCGATTACCCTGTCTACTGACTCAAACCCTGGAAGCTGCCCGACAGCTAATATCCAATTTATTATGCAACTTGGTTGTTTCAAAATGCATTTAACACCAATCCAAGTATTTAATGCTGTGACAATCAATGCTGCTTACTCAGTTGGTTTAGGGGAATCAATCGGAAGTTTCACAGAAGGAAAACGTGCTGATATTGCCGTGTTTGATGCTCCAAATATTGATTACCCATTGTATTTCTTTGCAACAAACTTAGTCGAAGATGTTTATAAAAATGGAGAATTGGTTTCAAAAAATCGACAACTTGTGTAAGTCTTATTTTTACCTGTCATGTGAAAATGAGTTTATAAAAAGCCACCTAGCAAATCGCTAAGTGGCTTTTCTATTGATTTAAAATTCAAAATCATCAAATTTTCCAATTGTGTGGACATTTTCTGAGATACTAACAAAGGCCTCATTATCCGCTTCTTTGATTGCTTCTTCCAATAATGGCATTTCATAACGTGTAATAACCGTCAAAAGAACCACTTTTTCACGGTGATCATACGCTCCTTCTGCTTCATTTAAAATCGTCACACCTCGAAGTAATCGCACCTTAAGTTCGGCTATCACTTTTTCAGGCTGTCTAGTAATGATTAAAGCTTGCATTTTTTGTTGTTTAGTAAAAATAAAGTCAGTCACTTTTCCACTCACAATAATTGATAGCAAACTATAAAAAGCATACGGAAAACCAAATAGATAGCCTGCTGCTATTACAATAATCCCGTTGATTACCATCGAAATTGAACCGATACTACGCCCTGTCTTGCGTCGAATCACAATAATCCCAATATCAAGTCCACCTGTAGCAATACCATTTTTTAGTGCTAACCCTAAGGAACTACCCCCTATTGCCCCACCAAACAGTGCACAGATAATTGGGTCTTTAGTTAGTACAATTTCAGGTACAATGCTAATTGCAAGGGATGCCGCTGTCACACTTATTAAAGTAAAAATGACAATTTCTTTATTCATTTTTCTCCAACCATAAATTAAAAATGGTAGATTCATCAAATAATAAATGACCGATATCGACAAACTCACGCCAAACCATTTTTCAAAAACAGTGTTTACTATTTGAGAAAAACCAGTGATACCACCAGTATAAATTGAAGCTGGATGCCAGAACATGTTCAAAGCAATCGCGTATAATAACGCGTATAAAAATATAACCGTTAATTTACGAGTATAATCAGCAATGGTACTAGAGTCCTTGCTAAATCGTTTCATGATAAGTCTCCTCCAAAGATACGTTTACTCTCCTATAATGTTGTTGTAAACATTGCTAAAGGATGTATAAACATCATCTAATGAAACGGTTGTCTCTTCACCTGTCACCATATTTTTTACACGAACAATTTTTTCTGCTAATTCTGATTCACCAATAATCAAAACAAGTTTAGCATTTAATTTATCTGCAGACTTGAACTGAGCTTTTGCTTTACGATTTAGAAAATCTCGTTCACAAACAAATCCTGCTTGTCTTACTGCTTGAGCTAATTTTAAACTTTCACAGTTTGTCTCTTCACCTAGGCCAACAACATATACATCCACGTTGTTTGCTTCAGGAATTTCGACTCCTTCAGCGTCCATTGTGATTAAGACACGTTCAATTCCCATACCAAACCCAAATCCTGAATCATGACTATCTGGTCCATTAAATTCTGAAACCAATCCATCATATCGTCCACCAGCACAAATCGTCGTAATGGCACCATTAAACCCAGGAGCATTACTCATAATTTCAAACACAGTATGATTGTAGTAGTCAAGACCACGAACCATTCTATGATCGACTACATATTCCACACCCATTGCATCAAGTAATGATTTCACTTCTGTGAAGAAAGCAGTTGATTCTTCATCAAGGTAATCTAAAATTGATGGGGCATTCTCGACAATTTCTTTATCTTTTTTATCTTTACTATCTAATACTCTAAGTGGGTTAGTATGTAAACGACGTTTTGAGTCATCACTTAATTGGTCACTTAAAGGCTCTAAATAATCAATTAAGGCTTGGCGATAAACCATGCGATTTTCTCGTGTTCCAAGTGAGTTAATCACTAATTGAGTATGTGTCACGCCTAAACGTTTAAAGAAATCTAGTGCAACCAAAATCCCTTCAACATCTGTTGCTGGATTACTACTACCTAATACTTCAATCCCCATTTGGTTAAATTGACGTAAACGTCCTGCTTGAGGGCGTTCATAGCGAAACATTGGGCCAATATAAAAAGCTTTAAACGGATTTTGATGTTCCGGTCCGAATAATTTATGCTCAACGTATGAACGAACTAATGGAGCAGTTCCTTCAGGTCTAAGCGTAATATGGCGATCACCTTTGTCTTTAAAATCATACATCTCTTTTGTCACGATATCAGTTGACTCACCAACACCTCGTGTAATAACTTCAATATGTTCAAACATTGGCGTTCTGACTTCATGAAAGTCATATTTTTTTAATACGTCACGTGCAGTTGATTCTACAAACTGCCATTTTTCTGATTCACCTGGTAAAATATCGTTTGTTCCTTTTGGTTTCTGATATTTCATCGTCATACACCATCCTTTTCTCGTTATATTCATACTACATAATATTGATTCGATACTCAATAGTTATCACGACTTATTTACAAATAAAGCTCTGAATCTTAATCAATTCAGAGCTTTATAAGTGGTTTATTTATTTTCCAAAATCAAATTCGATATCTAAGTCTACAACTTCTTCAACAGCTTTTAATAATTCGCCATTGATTAATACATCTGTGGCTTTTTCTAATTCATCATACATTTCAATGTCTTTATCTAAATCAATGAATTTCACATATTTTCTAAATACGTCATACGCTACTTGAGTTCCTTTACCTAATACACCACGGTCTTTAATGAAGTCAATAGCTTGACATGCTGCCATCATTTCAGTTGCGACGATACGACGAGAGTTTTTCGTAATATCTCTAGCAGTTCTAGCTGCTGTTGTTCCCATACTGACAAAGTCTTCTTGGTTTTCACAAGATGTAATTGAATCCACACTTGCTGGATGTGATAAGATTTTGTTTTCTGATGCTAATGATGCTGCAGCATATTGTGTAATCATAAATCCTGAGTTAACGCCTGGATGTTTCACTAAGAATGAAGGCAAACCACTTAAGTTAGTATTTACCAAACGTTCCACACGACGTTCAGATACGTTACCAATTTCAGCAGAACCAATTCCTAAATAGTCAAATGGTTGTGCCATTGGTTCACCGTGGAAGTTACCTCCTGAAATAACATCTCCACTACGAGTGATAATTGGATTATCTGTTACAGAGTTAATTTCGATTTCCACTTTTTTCTTCACGTAAGCCACAGTATCTTTACTTGCACCATGAATTTGAGGCATACAACGTAATGTGTAAGGATCTTGTACACGTTCAGCTGTTGCTTGTGTTGTTAAGGTACTTCCTTCTAACATGTGACGAATATTTTTCGCTGTTGCAAGTTGCCCACTTTGAGGACGAATAATATGTAATTCTTCATCAAAGACATTTACAATACCATTGTGTACTTCTAATGATAATGCTCCAGCAATGTCTGAAAGTTTTAATAACTCGATTGAATCATGTGTTGCTAATGCGCCGATTGCAGTTAAAACAGTTGTGCCGTTAATTAAAGCCAAACCTTCTTTTGCTTCTAAGTGAATCACTTCAACACCAGCACGAGCCATTGCTTCTTTGCCTTCAAGCAATTCACCATTGTAATAAGCACGTCCTAATCCTAGCATTGGTAACACCATATGTGATAATGGTGCTAAATCTCCTGAAGCTCCTAATGATCCTTTTTCAGGGATATGTGGCACGACACCTTTGTTTAGCATTGCCATCAATGTTTCAATAGTGCTTAAGCGGATACCTGAGTAACCTTTTAATAAAGAGTTGATACGGATTAACATAATAGCACGTACTTCGTCTTCTCCTAAAGGATCACCAAATCCACTTGAATGAGTACGAATTAAGTTTTCTTGTAATTGTCTAGTTTCTTCTTGTGGGATACTTACTTTAACAAGGGAACCAAATCCAGTATTGACACCATAAGTTACTTTTTTACTTTCGACAATATCATCAATAATTTTTCTTGAAGCATTGACTGCCTCGATTGCTTCTTGTGATAACGTAATTTTTGCCCCTTTTCTAGCTACCTCTACCACTTGTTCCAATGTTAAATCGTTACCTGTTAATGTAATTACTTCAGTCATTACTATTTCCTCCTAAACTCATTTTCAACTTAATAACTCACTTCACTCATTTAATACTCTTTAACCCTTTATTTCGCTTTACTTGCGTTTTTACCATTTAGTACAAAATAGAATATTGCAGCAATCACAATACCAATACCACCAGCAATTAAACTCTTACTATTGGCACCCATTGCAAGCATCCACACACTAACTACTACAGCAAGTATTGGAATCACTGGGCCAAATGGTAATCTAAAAGCTGTTTGAACACCTGGATTTTTCTTACGTAAGAAGATAACGGCGATTGCGGTTGGAATATACTGAATAAATCTAAATACTACACTTAATTCTGCTAATTGTTCGAAACTTCCACTTAATAATAATAAACAAGTTAATATACAAGAGATGATAATTGCCACATAAGGTGCGGCTTTTTTATTTTTCTTAGAAACAATTTTTGGTAGTAATCCCTCATCAGAAATACTTGCACCATAACGAGGAATCATCATTGAATCCCCAACATTTAATCCAAGTATTGAAATGAGTGCACCAATGGAAATAATCCATCTACCAGCAGGTCCTATCATCATAGCAAACGCATCTTGTACAGGGGCATTTGTTTCTAAAATACCTACGCCAAGCATCGCAATTGTTCCAGCAATAATCATGAAGTAAAGAATTGATACGATACTAATTGAGCCCATAATCGCTTTGGGAACATTTTTCTTCGCATTTCTCATCTCACCAGCTACAACGGGTAAAGCTTCAAATCCAATGAACGCATAGAATACTGTCATTGAAGTTCCAGCCATTGCTTTAGATATGGTCATACCTTCTTTTAATTGTAAGAATGGTGTAAAGTTACCAGCGTCAAAACCATTTTTAATAAAGAAAATACTCATAAAGGTAAACGCAATAATAGGAATCAATTTTGCGATTGTGATACTTATGGTAAAAATTTTGGATGTTTTAAGTCCGGTACTATTAATAATAGATAATAATATCACTAAAATAACACTAATCGCTTTATTATGCCCTTCTAATGCAGGTATTGTAACAATTAAAAGTTTGGCAAATCCTGCTGCCATTGCTGACCATGCGATAATCGTTACAAACCAACCTAATAGTCCAACGATAAATCCAACTAAATCACCAAAAGCTGATTTAGAATATTGGAACGCACCACCATTTTTGTCAAAATAACACGCCACTTCAGCAAAACATACTGCCAAAAGTAACACCAACACCGCATCAAATACCATGGCTAATAGAGAAGCTGGTCCTAAATCTCGATAAATTGTTTGTGGTAATAAGAAAATACCTGAACCAACTACTGCATTAATACCGTAAAGTGTTGCACCACCTAAACTAAATTTTGAACTTTCTGAGTCTATTTCGGTTAATTTAATCTCATCAACCGGTGTTTTTGTTTCGGTAATCATAAGGGGCCCCTTTCCGATCATCTGATCGTTAACATAATTTGTTCATTTTTAATATATAAAAATGCTTCCTATCCAAATTATTTTTATTAGAGCGACTTTTCATTTTTCCAAACAACAACTTCGACAACTGCAGGTGATTGTTGTGGTTGATGAGATTCTATACTAATCATCGAAATCGTACGACCCTCGTCTACCATAACACAATCTCCAGCTTCCAACTTTGCAATATGTTCTCCCTCTTGGTCTGTATAAGTCATTAATCCATCCGTTAACATATAATAAAAATATCTAATACACGGTAATAATTGTCTTTTTTTAACAGTTGACATAGCAGACATTTCACTAACATAGGTTGGTTTAAAAATAACGTTAAAGTCTTGACATTTTCCTACGCTTTTTGTTTTGTCTGATCCATCAAAAGCATCAACTTCAAACGGTTTCATTTTTTTATTCACAGTATTAGATGTTGATTCATGTGTTAACTCTAGCGGATAATTCAATGACATCAACAAACGGTTATAGCCAGGTAACGCTGAAAAGATACTTTCTTCTACTTCTACAGAAGCTGTAGAAATTCGGTAGTCAAACTTGCCAGGCTCATACTTACCTGTTGGTGGGTGGAGAAAGACTTGCGTCGTTTCTCCACCACTCCAACACGATGTTTGATGATCATTTTTTCTTAATAAATGATACGCCATCTTTTTTCCCTCTACTAGAATAATCCAGTAATGTTACCTTCTTCATCAATATCAATTCTTTCAGATGCAGGTGATTTTGGTAATCCAGGCATTGTCATAACAGCTCCTGTTAAGGCAACAATAAAGCCTGCTCCAGCTGATACTTTAAGATTTTTAATGGTAATAGTAAAATCTTTTGGTGCACCAACAAGGGTCGCATCATCAGAGAATGAATATTGTGTTTTTGCCATACAAATTGGTAATTTATCATAGCCTAATTCTTCTAATTGTTTCAATTGTTTTTTAGCTGGTCCAGTTAATTCAATTCCTTTACCACCATAAACTTTTTGGACAATCTTAGTTAATTTTTCTTCGATTGAATCATCTAAGTCATAAACATAACTAAAGCTATTATCTTGTTCTGCTAATTCCATTACTTTTTCAGCTAACTCAATACCACCTTCACCACCGTTAGCCCAAACATCAGATAAGACTACTTCAACACCACGTTCTTTACAAGCTTTTTCAACTGCTTCAATCTCAGCATCTGTATCTAATGGGAATTTGTTGATTGCAACGACAACAGGCAATCCATAAACTTCTTGAATATTTTCAATATGTTTATCTAAGTTAGTTAATCCTTTAACAACTGCTTCCACATTTTCTGGTTCTAATTCTTTTTTAGGCACGCCACCATGCATTTTAAGAGCACGAATCGTTGCAACTAATACAACTGCATCTGGTTTAATATTACCTAAGCGACATTTAATATCGATGAATTTTTCTGCACCTAAGTCTGCACCAAATCCTGCTTCTGTAATGGCATAGTCTGCATATTTCATTGCCATCTTAGTTGCAATGATACTGTTACATCCATGTGCAATATTAGCAAATGGTCCACCATGGATAATTGCTGGTGTATGCTCTAGAGTTTGAACTAAGTTTGGATGAATGGCATCTTTAAGTAATGCAGCCATCGCACCTTCTGCTTTCAAGTCTCCTGCAGTCACTGGTTTTCCTTCAAAGTTGTAAGCAACTACCATATTCTTAAGTTTTTCTTTTAAATCTTCGATGTCATTTGATAAACAGAGAACTGCCATAATTTCTGAAGCCACTGTAATATCATAGCCATCTTCTCTTGGAACACCATTCACACGGCCTTGTAATCCATTTACAATATGACGTAATTGACGATCATTCATATCGACTACACGTTTCCATGTAATATTACGACTGTCAATTCCTAGTGCGTTTCCATGATGAATGTGGTTGTCAATCAATGCTGCAAGTAAGTTATTTGCTGCGCCAATCGCATGGAAGTCACCTGTAAAGTGTAAGTTAATATCTTCCATAGGGACAACTTGTGCGTGTCCACCACCAGCTGCGCCACCTTTAACACCAAATACTGGTCCTAATGAAGGTTCACGTAAAGCAATCATCGCTTTTTTCCCTAATTTAGTAAAAGCATCAGCTAACCCAACAGATGTTGTTGTTTTTCCTTCTCCAGCTGGAGTTGGAGTAATAGCTGTTACTAAAATTAATTTACCATCTTTTTCATTTTCTAATTTTGTTAGATTACGTGCATCTAATTTTGCTTTATAATTTCCGTAAAGTGTTAAATCTTCTTCTTTTAATCCTAATGGAGCCGCTACCTCTTTAATTGGTTTCATTTCAACTGAATTTGCGATTTCGATATCTGATAAATGTGTCATAACTTTTTCTTCAACCCTTCCATTTATTAATTAATAACTTTAATTTACACTACTTTTAACGTTTCTTCATAGATTTCATCGGCTAATAAACAACCTTTTGCTAGTAACTTTTCTCCATCTTGTCGATAAGATGAAACAAACTCTTCGTTTTTAATGCCTGATAAGTTAATCAAGACATTTAGCCATGCACCTTGTAAACCAGCTTTTAAGTTTAAAGCTGCTACACCCAAGTCACTTGCTGCATTAATGTTTGATTTACCCACTGCTCGTTTAGTTACTTCTAGTGCTTCAACCATTAATTTCATCATATCTAGTGGTGATTTAGCAGCACCTTCTAATGCTGATTGCATTGCCGCACGTCTTGCTGCCTTTTCATCATCTGTTTCTTTTGGCATACTAAAGACTGCTGAGACCACATTAAATGCTTCAGTATCTTTATCAATCGCTTCTAATAAATGTTTTTGAAGTTGTTTTGTTTCATCGAAAACTAATTTAATGTCATCTTCATATTCAGCATATTTCTTTTTACCGATTGTTAACTCACATACCATTTTTGTTAAAGAAATCCCCATTGTTGCAGATAACGCCGCTGCTGAGCCTCCACCAGGAGCTGGAGCATCTGATCCCAATGTTTCAACAAATTCACTTACTGTTAATTCGACTAATTTCATCTTTAGCAACTCCTTAATTTAATAAATGATTTTCTAGTACTTGTTTACCATAATCAAAATCTTCAACTTGTAAATAATATTCCGCGCAATCTATTAAAGCTTTTGCTGGAGTTAATCCAATAATTTCACTACCAATAATATTGACACCATAACGTTTTGCTTCAAAACGAATCGTTTCAAACACACGATATAAAGGAGTTCCCTCAAAATTGACCATATTCATTGAAACTTGTGCAATGTTTCTATCTTCTAACATCACGCCAATACCTTTACAATATTTGAATCCACCACCAGATGCACGGATAATACGAGCAATCTTGTTAGCAATATCAATGTTATCAGTATCTAAGTTTACGTTAAATGCTACTAATGGCATTCTAGCACCAACTGCTGTAATCCCTGCTGTAGGGTGAATAGCTCTCTCTCCAAAATCCGGTGCCCATTCTTCTTCTTTAAGTTTTTCAGGCATTCCTTCAAATTGTCCTTTACGAACTTTAGCAAGGTTTTTACGTGTTGGAGCCGAAGCTGACTCTTCATATAAGAAAATTGGAATATTTAATTCATCATTTATTCGTTTAGCAACTTTTTTAGAAATATCAATACATTCTTCTAACGTAACATCTTTAATAGGAATAAATGGAACAACATCAGTCGCTCCCATCCTTGGATGTTCTCCTGTATGTTTTGTCATATCAATGTTTTCACTTGCATATTTTACTAATTGAAAAGCGACTTCTTGAATGCCATCTTCATCACCTACTAGTGTAAAAACACTACGGTTGTGACTTTTGTCAGATGAGTGATCAAGTAAAGTGACTCCACCAACGCTTTTTGCTACGGAAACTAACCCATTAATGACTTCTTCATTTTTACCTTCACTAAAATTTGGAACACATTCAATAATTTTTGCCATAATAAACGACATCCTTTCAAAATATGATTTTAATACACGTAAAACTATGTACAAATACTATAACCTACTTTTATACTAAAAAGTAAGATTTTACTTTTTTCACTCCTTTATTTTCTTAAAATAAAGCACACTCTTTTTAGATAGCGCTTTCATAAACAACCAAAGAATAGCACCCTTTAAATAACAAGTCAATAGCACATATTGATTAAAATACACTCCTAGTTACTTAGGCTAATAGTTTATTTTTTAAAAGAATTTTATTGTTATAGCCAAAAGAAAAAAGTCTAAAAAAAGCGAAATTAATCATCAAAAAACTTTTGACCTTTTTTTGACAACTGTGCCATTCAATGAGGTTGAACCGTTGACAAAACTTGATTTATAAAGTCTTTTAATAATAGATACTTATTATAAATTGCCAACAATCCATATCCTATAGGAAATAAATCATATAACCATAAAAAGAAAAAAAGGAAATAAAAATCTAAAAGCAATAGTTTTATAAAAACGAGCTTTGACGTTTTTTAGTTAGATAAACTTGGTTAAAAAAATAATTAAATAACAAAAAATATTTTTAGAGGTGATAAAAATGACAAATTACTTACTAGTTGATTTTGGCAGTACCTTTACGAAATTAACTGCTGTTGATAGTCAAAAAAGAAGTGTTTTAGCAACAGCCAAATCTTACACTACAGTTGAAACAAATGTCCTCATCGGCTATAAAAAAGCGTACGATGATCTCCAATATAAGCTAAATAATTTGGTATTTGATGAAATATTAGCTTGTTCTTCTGCAAAGGGCGGTTTCAAAATGGTTGCTATTGGTTTATCGCCAACACTCACTTCCGAGGCTGCAAAGCGAGCTGCTTTAGGTGCTGGAACAAGAATTTTAAAAGTTTTTAGCTATGGATTAACACACGAAGACATCAAAGAAATTGATGCTCTCAAGCCAGATGTTATTTTATTAAGTGGTGGAACAAACGGCGGAAACGAAAAAAATATTTTAAATGACGCTAAGTTATTAAACGAACTTTGTTTACATATACCAATATTAGTGGCCGGAAATAACGACGCTTACCCTAAAATAAAAGCGATT
This sequence comes from Vagococcus sp. JNUCC 83, assembly GCF_053667615.1. NCBI lineage: Bacteria > Bacillati > Bacillota > Bacilli > Lactobacillales > Enterococcaceae > Vagococcus > Vagococcus sp. JNUCC 83. Next base: position 1,431,485 of record NZ_CM132204.1, read on the forward strand.
TTAAAACAAAATTGTAATAATTTCCATTTTACAGAAAATGTCATGCCTCAAATTAATCAGTTAAATGCCGAACCAACTAGAAAAATTTTACGTGATATATTTATTAATAATATTATTAAAGCAAAAGGTATGGGAGACGTTCAAACTCAAATTACCGGGGAAATCCTCCCTACACCAACGGCTGTTTTATACGCTGCCCAACTATTAGCTGAAGGAACTCTAAATAAGCCAGGGTTTGGCAATACGTTAATTATTGATATTGGTGGAGCAACCACTGATATTCATTCTATCGGAGAGGGTAAAAAACCATCAGACAATATTATGTTTGATGGATTAGAAGAACATTACTGCAAACGAACAGTGGAAGGTGATCTAGGGATGAGGTATTCTGCTAATAGTCTTTTGGAAAGTGTGACATATTCATCTTTTAGTGATTATATTGACTTAAATGAAAATGTTCTAAAAGAAAAATGCAACTTTAGAAGTCTACATCCAAACTATATAGCAGAAACTCCCGAAGAAATAGAATTAGATAATACCATTGCAAAACTAGCTGTAAAAACGGCTATTTCTCGACATGCCGGTTATTATAAAAAAGAACAAACACCATCACGAGTCATCTATCATCAATACGGCAAAGATTTACGACAGTTTCATACAATTATAGGAACTGGTGGAATAATTGTTCATAATAAAAAACCTGAAAACATTTTAAAATCATTATTTTCTCTTACTGATGATTTAACTTTAACACCGGAACAAAGTGACTTATACATTGATAAAGAATTAGCTTATGATTTAGCTTTAAAACATTTAAAAAAGTTAAACTCAAAAAGAGATTGACCCAAAAGTCTCTAAAATAGAAAAATCCCATAAAATCAGTTTATTAAAACACTGACTTCATGGGATTTCTGTTTTATTAGTTTAGTGATTTTCATTTAAAACGTTGCTTTTGGGGCAGCCTCTTTTTAAATTAGAAGTAATTAGTAATAAATGCTACAGTTTCTGCATCTAATCCTAAATCAGCAAAATCATCTTCAAATTTATCAAGTTCTTTTTCTTCGTACTTATCATATTTGTCAACATCATGTAATAAACGTTTGATTTCATGTAATGCTCTTCGTTGAACATACCATTTTTTAATCTCATGTTTTTTATCAGGGGCAGCCTCTAAACTAATTTCTTCGTCTAAGTATTTGTCTAATTTTTCCATTACTTTTGCAATATCATCTAATACTTTTTCTTCTTTTTTTTCATAGTTTGTCATAGAACTCTCCTCCTAAATTTTTATTACACCTCAATTCTACTACTACTTCTCAAAAAACGAAAATGATAACCCTCTAAAAATAATTGTTATTTAAAAATCAAAATATGAAGATGGATTTAAATAATGTTTCCACATATCTGTACTAATACCAAAATGTAAATGACTTCCTGTTGAATTACCTGTACTACCTACTAATCCAATAACATTTCCACTTGTTATTTTTTCACCAAGAGAGACATTTATTGCATTAAGATGGAAATAATTTGTGTACAAATCATTCATATGTTTAATAATCACGTAATTACCTGCTGAAGGATCAAATCCTGTACCAACAACTACGCCATCACTAGATGCTAAAACTGGTGTGTTAGCTGCTATAGCCAAGTCAATACCATCATGATGTTCACTTCCTCTATAGCCAAATGGACTAGAAATTACATATTTTTCATCTAAAGGTAAAGCAAAATAAGCCGTTTTTTTAGTCTCTGGGTTCATAATCTCATATGTATCGATTTCTCTATTGTCTTTTGTCACACGTTTTCCTTTTTTTACTGCCTGATCAAAATAGGTTAAGTCGTATGTGTCTATCAACGCATTTAATTTTTCATCGTATCTCGTATCAGTTGCATAACGTCCTGTTAAATAAGCTGTGGCTTCTTTGTAAGTTTTTGCTTCTTTTTTACTTGCGCCTTTATAAAAATCTTCATTTGAAGAAATACCTTTTTTCATTAATTCCGCATAGTCTTCTAGCGATTCTTTTACTGAAGGGTATTTTCTAAATTTGGCATGAATACCGTATAGTTGGCCAGCCCCATTATCTTCTAGTGTATAAAACGGTGCTGACTCTCCTTTGTATTCTCCTTTTATCCCAAAAAGATTATAATTTGGATGCGTCGATAAAGAACTTTGACCACTACCTGATTCCAAAATAGCTTGTGCGATCATAACAGATGCGTATAAATCATATTCTTGACCAATTTTTCTAGCAGCCTCACCAATCTCATTGATAAACTCTTGCGTCGTTTTTGTCACAGCAAAAGTGATAGGAGAATTATCTTTATTTACTGTTACAACACTTGTATCCCCAAAATAAACATTATCAGATTGTGCAGGAACACTAGTAACTGGTTTTGCTTCTGGTTTTTGCTCTGGTTTCTCTTCTGTTTTTTGCTCTGGCTTCTCTTCTGGTTTTTGTTCCGGTTTCTCTTCCGGTCTTTGTTCTGGCTTCTCTTCTGGTTTTGATTCTGGCTTCTCTTCTGGTTTTGATTCTGGCTTCTCTTCTGGTTTTGATTCTGGCTTCTCTTCTGGTTTTGATTCTGGCTTCTCTTCTGGTTTTGATTCTGGCTTCTCTTCCGGTTTTTGCTCCGGCTTCTCTTCCGGTTTGTCTTCTGATGTTTCTTCAGTCATACCAACATTAGTAGATTCTTGATTTGCATCTAGAACACTTTCCTCAACATTAGTCGATGTTTCTGATACTTCTTGACTAACTAATTCATTATCCGATTTATTTATTTCATTAGCTTGTACAATGCTACCTACCGATAAACTTTGACATACTAACGTTGATAATAATATATATGGTGTAATTTTTTTCATTTCTTTGTCCCCTAACAATAATTTTTATACAAAAGGTTACAACCTCTTTATAAGTAACATCTTTGTTTATATTATGAGTTATTTGTAAAACAAATACAAGTTAATAACACAAAACTAGTATATTTTTTATATTAAAAAAACTGTCAGACTAGAATGATCTACTCTAACAGTTTCTATTAATTTTATTTCTATAATGGGATCATCATCCAGACAGCTGCTGCTAACGCGCCACCAACTAATGGTCCAACAATTGGTACCCATGAGTAGCCCCAATCAGAACCACCTTTATTTTTGATTGGCAAAATTTGATGAGCAATACGTGGCCCTAAGTCACGGGCTGGGTTAATAGCATAACCTGTTGGTCCTCCAAGTGATAACCCAAGTGATAAAATCAAAATACCAACAACAACTGGATTAAAACCGTCAGCAAATGTATTTTGTCCAAATGATAATAATCCAAATACTAACACAAATGTTCCAATAGCCTCAGTCACTACATTTGACGCATAATTTCTAATCGCAGGCCCTGTTGCAAAAGTACCTAAAATAACAGCTTCATCTTTTGTTGCTTCAAAGTGTGGTAAGTATGTTATCCAGACAAAGATAGCACCCACTATCCCACCAAGTACCTGAGCGATAAAGAATGGTAAAACCAAATTCCAAGAAAAATCACCAGCAATAGCTAAACCTAGAGTAACCGCAGGATTTAAATGAGCTGGTCCCATAAATCCGGATACATACACAGCAATGGTAACTGCTGCTCCCCATCCTAGTGTAACAGCAACCCATCCAGCACCTTGAGCTTTACTTTTGTTCAAGCTGACTGCTGCAACAACGCCATCTCCAAGTAATACCAATATTAATGTTCCTAAAAACTCACTAAAAATTTGTAAATTTGTCGCATCCATTGTATTCTCACCCTTCTGTCTTTAAATCATCTAAATTTGATTTAGACATTTCCTTTTCTAACTCTTTTTTATAATGTTCCGTTTCTGCTTTTGTCCAATTAAAATATTCAGACATTGCAATAATAATAGCTTCTTTAATTTCTTCTAAGCGGTTACGTTTGAACAACAAATAGTTCGTACGACGTAACACATAATCAACGGGTGTCAGCGTCAACTCTTCTTCAAGCGCATACATTAAACTCATTGACTCAGCTTTTGATAAGCCTGAAAAATTAGCAGAAGTATACGATACAACTTTCTTAGTATTTGCACCATATAGATTAGCAATATCTTCTGCCTCAGCTTCGGATAAGCCAACTTCTTTGGCAATTTTAGTAAATTCTTCTGTCATTTCACCAACCTTAGTAGCATCAAACTCACCACCAGAAACAGGATAATTTTTTGAGTCTACTAACGTATATTCTTTATTAAATTGCTCTTTTAATAGAGAAGCAATCACTTCAAGTGCCCCTTCAGCCATCAAACGATAATCAGTAATTTTCCCACCAGCTAATGTTACTAATCCATCACTTGTAACATCTAAACTACTTCCACGAGAAACAGATGATGAAGAAACTTCTTTTTCTCCACTACTTGTTTTCACTTGTTTGATAGTTTTTTCGATAGTTTCTTTAGAACCTTCACCAGACTCAAATTCTTTTACAGATTGGATAACCAAATCTAAACTTTCATCAGATAATTTTGTGTTTGATCCACCATTATAATCTGAACCAGCATTTCCTGAGATCAATGGTCTAAGTCCTGCCCAACTAGCTTCAATATCAGATAAAGTGATATGTCTATCTGGGAATCTATTATTGACAACTTTTAATAGATAATCAACATCTTCTTGTGTCACTGTTGGATTCATTAGATCCCCAGTATAGTCTGTATCTGTCGTTCCAAAGTATGTTTTGTTTTCTCTTGGAATAACAAATACCATACGACCATCCGAAAGACCTGTATCAAAATAAACGGGTTGAATCACTGGTAACTTATCATAATCAACAACCAAGTGAACACCTTTTGTCGGTCTCATCTGACTAGTCACACTATCATCTTTTGATAAATTACGAATGGTATCACTCCATGGACCAGTCGTATTTACTACAACATTAGCATGAATGTCATAGCTTTCATTAGTTAACATATCAGTAACATGGACACCTGAAATTTTACCTGTATCATCATAGATAACCCCTGTTACTTTTGTTTTACTTAACAAATATGCTCCATCTTCATGTGCTTTTTTGATATTTTCTATCACTAACCTTGCATCGTTGTTTTTAAAATCAAGATAGATACCACCACCAAGAAGTTTTTCTTTAGATAAATGAGGGCTGACTTCTAACACTTCTTCTTTTGTTAATAATCTATTTTCGTATTTTGTCCCAGTAACATGAGCTAATTGATCATATAAATCCATTGCTACTTTAAGTGAGAACAATGAAAAAGTATTATTCGGCTCATCATAGATTGGTAACAACATCGGATTTGGTTTCGGAATATGAGGAGCTATCTTTTGCACATTTGCACGTTCATTCACAGTATCCGAAACTACTTCGACATCAAAGGTTTTTAAATATCTGATTCCGCCATGAACTAACTTTGTTGAGCGAGAAGATGTTCCTTCAGCAAAATCTTGCATTTCAACCAATGCTGTATTCATCCCAGAAGCCGCGGTCTGCAATGCCAGACCCGCTCCTGTAATCCCCCCACCAATAATTAATACATCAACAGAATGATTTTTTAAATAGTTGATACATTCTTGTCTTGTTTTTAAAGAAAAACTCATTTTTATCAGTCCTTAAGTTATTTAATTCGTTTAAACATTTGTGTTGCTTTCACAGCTTCTTTCCAACCTTCATACAATTCAGTCCGTTCTTCTTCAGACATATTAGGTGTAAAGGTTTCGCCTTCTTGAGTAAATTCCTTCAATTCATCTAAGTCTTTCCAAAATCCAACAGCTAAACCAGCTAAGTACGCTGCTCCTAGTGCGGTTGTTTCAAGATTTGACGCGCGTTGTACATTGATATCTAATATATCTGCTTGGAATTGTAGCAATGAATTATTGTTAGCTGCTCCACCATCAACTTTAATCAATGGAATTTTCACACCAGCATCTTTTTGCATTGTATCAATGACATCTTTTGATTGATAAGCAATTGCTTGTAAAGTTGCTTTGACAAAGTCTTCTTTTGTCGTACCACGTGTTAAACCAAATACTGCACCACGAGCTTCTGAATCCCAGTACGGAGCACCTAATCCGGTAAATGCCGGGACAACATAGACACTATTGTCACTAGTTGATTCATTGGCTAATTGTTCTGATTCAGCAGATGAATCAATCATACGTAAGCCATCTCTTAACCATTGAACAGCTGATCCAGCAACAAAGATACTACCTTCTAAAGCGTAATAAACTTTACCGTTGATGCCATAACCAATTGTTGTTAATAATTTATTATCTGATAGTTGTGGTGTTTCACCTGTATTCATCACGATAAATGCACCAGTTCCATAGGTATTTTTGATAGAACCTTCTTCAAAGGCTAATTGACCAAATAAGGCTGCTTGTTGATCCCCTGCCATACCAGCAATTGGTACTTCACTTCCATAGAAGTGGAAACTTTGTGTGTAACCATAAATTTCTGAGTTGCTTTTTACTTCTGGCAACAATGATTTTGGAATGTTTAATAATTCTAAAATATCATCATCCCATGTTAAATCATGGATGTTATACATCATTGTTCTTGCAGCATTTGAATAATCTGTTACGTGAGTTACACCGTTTGTTAATTTCCATAATAACCACGTATCAATTGTTCCAAAAGCTAATTCACCTTTTTCAGCTCTTTCTTGTGCTCCCTCAACATGATCTAAAATCCAACGAACTTTAGTTGCTGAAAAATAGGCATCGACCACTAATCCAGTTTTTTTATGAATCATATCTGCGTAACCGTCTTCATTTAACTTTTCAGCTAATGGAGCAGATTGTCTTGATTGCCATACCACTGCATTATATATTGGTTTACCAGTTTTTCTATCCCAAATGACTGTTGTTTCTCGTTGATTTGTAATACCTATACCTTTAATTTGTGTTGGTCGAACACCTGACTCAATTAAAGCGCCAGCAATGACTGATTGTACGGAATTCCAAATTTCATTGGCATTATGTTCTACCCATCCAGATTCAGGGAAGATTTGTGTAAATTCTTTTTGCGAGCTCCCAACACTTTTTCCAGCTTTATCAAAAATAATTGCTCTAGAACTTGTTGTGCCTTGATCTATAGCCATAATATACGTTTTTTCTGTCATGATAATTCCTCCTAAACACTTAAGATAGCGTTTTCTTTTCGATAGATTCATTCTACCCTTTTTTTTATAAAACAAACAGTCAATATTTATTTAATTTTAAAAATTATTGACTGTTTCGTGTTTGTTTACAACTAAATACTAGTTATACCAATTATATATGAATTTTCTTTAGATTAAGTTCTTTGCCCATTTTACGAGTTGAAATTTCTCTAATTAATTGTGTAATATGGATAACATCGTACATGGTCCCTAACTCAGATAATAAATAAATCTCAGATTTTATATTTTGTAAAGCCTTATTACTAATCACTAAATCATATGTTTTATCTTTATCATACTCTGAACAAGTTACTCCATTTAAACAATTGATTTCTTTGATTAAACGAGTTGTTGCGACTTCTTGGTACACATCTTCTAATATCAATTTCACGCCAATTGTCACCGTACGATTAATTTGACTATCAATTAAAGCAATCACATGTAAATATTGTAATTTTGCATACTCAATAAGTGAGCTATTTTCCTCTTTAGTAAGTCCTAAATAATCGCCTTCAATAGAATCAAATAAAGAATTTATTAAAGGTTGTATAACATGTGCTGACCAGTCTTTTTCTGTTTCAAATATATAATCGCGTGAAAGAACCTCTATAATACCTCTAAAAAAATATAACCTGTAATGAATACGAGATAAGTAATAATTGACTTGATTTTCTAATTGGTGTGACAGTTTAAGTGGGGCATAATATAAAATTAATGATTCTAAAATAAATGTATCAACTAATCCCACTGGACTAAATTTAGACCTTAAAATGGTGTATTTATAGAAATCTTTTTGTGACAATGACTGAAAACTCATTAAAAAGCAAAAATGTATCATTGCTTCCTCTTCATCAATTTCAACAGCATAGTGACCTAATACGCGTAGGACGATTGATTTTAATTCCAAATACAGTGTATCTTTCTCATAAGGAATCATATGTTCTTTTAGTACTGTATAAATAGGCACAGAATAGCTAATTCTCTTTTTAGAGATAATCAACCAAAGATTTATCCGCTTTACATTTTGCTTAGAAAATGAAACATCTAATCCTCTTTCAATTGCTTGAATAAGTGACTGTTGCTTCAATGAGACCTCTTTATTGTTATAATCATCTAGGTACCAGTAAAAAAGATAATAAAAATACCTAATTTGGCTTTCTTCTCCAACTAATTTTCCTTGCCAAATTGTTAATCCAAATTCTTTTAGAGAGACATTTAATTCTTTAATTTTACGAAATAGTGTTGATTCACTAATTCCGATACGACTTGTTAATGCCACTGTTGAATACTCAAAATGATGGTATAAATAATCCATAATTTGATATTTAATTGACTGTTTATAAAATAACGTTTCAATCATCGTTATTGAAAAACTCGGTGCCAACTCTAAGCTAATATTTACACCATCATAGGATAACTTGGCTAATGATTCATAAACTTTATTTATCCATAGAACATCTTCAATATATGTTTCAAGGGAAGATTTACTGATTTCTAATTCCTTAACGAGAGTTGAAACATCACACGTACCACCCTTTAACATCAAGAATTTAAGCATCATCAATTGTTTCGCTTCTTTTTTTTCAAGTAACTCCTCAAACCTCACGACACTCATCCCCTTTTTCAAACACATCGGAAAAATCTAGTGACGTATTAGCAAAAACAGCATTGTAAAAATGAGGTAACTGACTTAACGTTCTTATATCAATTTCCTCTTTAATCATTAACGCAAACGTATTTATCTTATCGAGTATCGGTTCTTTAGATATCAATTGGACGCCAAGTAATTGATAATTTAAACTATCATAAACTAATTTTACATTAACCGTATTTTTTTTAATGGTTGATAGTGGTAACTTAAGTATCACACTGTTAACTGGTGCTTCATATAAAAAACTCTCAGATTCCATTAATCCAGTGCTCGCTAGATAATAATCAAATAATTTAATACCTATTGTTTTTAACATTGGTCTAAGTGGTTCATTCTTTTCCATAATATTTTTTGCACACGTGATACTCGTCTGAACAGCATTAACAATTAGTGGCGCATAAATTCTGGTATTAAACAGAAAACTTGGCACTTGAATCAAGTCACCTATAGCGTAAACATTCGAAATAGATGTTTCCAAATAATCATCAACGTATAAGGTATTGTCACTGTTTGCTCTAAGCTGATCTTTAAAAATAGACAACTCTGGACGAACGCTGTTAGCGCTCAATATAAGTTTTTTTGATATATCCACTGTGTTTCCACTTGATAATACTAATTCAGATTCATTAATTTCCTTCACTGTCTCACTAAAATGAAAGGTTAAATTTTCTATATCCCCTGTTTTTGTATAAAACGATTCTAAAAAATCTTTATCAAAATACTTATACAATGGATAATCCATCGTTTCAATAATATCCACTTTTTTCCCTTGATTAACCAATCCACTCGCAAGTTCCATCCCTGCTTGACCAGCACCGATGACTATCACTTCATCTACCTCGTTAAGCCGATGTAAAGTCAATTCTGCAGATTCTTTGTCTTTGTATGTCATCATGTGATTGTATATGTCATCCATTTTAGCTGATTTTTGTGATGATCCTGTAGCAAGAACTAATTTATCATAATTTTCTTGACCATTATTTGTCATTATTGTCTTCTCACCAAAATTGTAAGAAAACACCTCAGTATTGGTTAATACTCCAATTCCCATTTTTTCTATTTTTTCTTTATCCATAAAATAAGCATCATCTAATGAACTGATTTCTTCAATTAAAACCATTGACAATCCACTTGGTATATAGCCTATTTTTTCTTTCTTTTCTAATAAAATAACCTCAAAAGATGGATGTAGTTCCTTTGTTTTAAGCGCACAATGAATGCCTGCAAAAGAACCTCCAACAATTACTATTTTCATTTGTATTCCTCCATCAATTCGTTAAAAAAGCGATTATAGTTAACATCAAAAAAAACACTCTGATACTATAATCGATTTTAGCAAATATTTAGCTATTTTTATATGTTTCCATCAATCTTCCATTAATAATTCATAGGCAAATCGCTCACCATCAATATCAGACTCCACAAAAACAATGCCACGATAGACAAACTTAAACTTTTTTAGCAAGTGTTGCATACTCAAATTTACACGATGAGTATCAATTCTAATAGATGAATACCCTTTACTTATGGCAATACTTATAATATTTGAAAAGAAATAATTTGCTAGCCCTTTTCCTTGATAGTCAGAAGAAATCGCTACACGATGAATCACTACATAATTATCTTTTTTCTCCCAATTATCTAATATCTTGTAATCCTCATCTTCTTGATTAATCATTGCTAGATAACCTACAATGTTTCCTTGATAAATTAATACATAACCAAATTTATTTTCCATATCTGAGATGATCATTTCTTTATTTGGTTTACCCTCTTGCCACTGGGGGCTACCATTTTTTCGCAAAACTTCTTTAGCTTCATCGATGATTGTTTCAATTAGTGACATATCTTTTTTTTCAGCCAATCGTGTATAAATCATTGTCAGTTACCTCCATAGTTATTTTTAAGAAGTATACCATAAAATAAAAAAAGCATCTTTTCAGATACTTTTTTCACTATATCAATGACATAATAATTGGTAATGTAACCATACTCGTGACGGTCGTTAGTGCAATGTATTGTGATACTTTCGTTCCTTCACCAGCATATTCTTCAGCCAAAATAGCATCCAAAGACCCCACTGGCATTGAAGCAAGTAATACTAACACACCTAAAATAATTGGATCTGAAATAAATACTTTTAATATTGGAATAAATATAATCGGTATAATAATTGCTCTGACAAATAAAAATTGTAAGTTATCTTTATTGAAGAACAGTTCTTTTAATTTCACTTGTGAGAACAAACTACCATTAATAATCATTGATAAGGAAGCTGTCATAATCGATAAATCGGTATTAAACGTATGAATAGGTTTGGGTAACTTAACACCAACCATAAACAATAAAAATCCGACAACTGCAGCGATAATAGCTGGTGTCGTAATAATACTTCTCATTCTAATTTCTCTACTATTGGATAAAAACATGATTCCAACAGTGAATAAAAACAAGCTAGTTACTGTATTACACACAACTAGAACAATCAAACCAACCTCACCATATAATTTACCAACAATAGGTATCCCTATAAATAAGATATTAGAAAACGTTAAACTAACTGTCCATAGACTGCGTAACATTCCTTTTTTTCTAAATATTGTTGCGATTAAATATGTTACTAATAATGTTGCAATAATCATAATAAAAGTATAAATAGCTGTTTGTCGCATCATTATAAGTAATTTGTCACTTTTATCAACTTGAAAACTATTAATAATAGCTGCTGGTAGTGCAACGGTGGTTAATAGGTACCCAATATAAATATTAGCCCCAGGTGAATATTTTCCTCGTTTATTTAACCAAACACCTACAAACATAAAAAAAATCAACACGATTGTTTCATTAAACACAGTCATTCCCAACTTATTTTCCCCCAATTCTTTGACGCCAACACCCCTACTTGTAAAACGTCTGAACTTATTTTATAGCTGCAATAAAAGACTGTCAATGTAGAGTTTATAAAGAATAGGCTTACATGAAATTATTTTTTTATTAGAAGTAAAAAAAAACAAAAAGAAGCTATAGAGAAATTTATCCCCTATAACTTCTTAGCATCATTCAGTATGTCCTATTTTAAATCACTAGATTTTATCCAACCTTGCGTTTGTTCACCGTCAATTGTAAACTCTGATTCAAACCACTGTCCACTTGGTGTTTTTACAGATTTTGAGACTTTTATTTTATCACCTTTTAAATTAGCAGTTGTACCAATTTTTTTAGTATAAAAATCATTGTATGGTGTATCATAGATATGAGCAACGTTTGTTTTTATTTCTTTTGTTTCATTCACATTAAGCGCCACATATTTTTGATTTAAATCAGTTGATTTTACCCAACCTGTCACTTTTTTCTTATTTTTGTAAAAGCTACCTTTATACCAAGTACCATAATCGGTTGTAGCTTTCTCTGTATATACAAAAGGAACATTTTGCATACCTTTTAAATCTGTAATAGTCTTTGTGCTGTCTTTTCTATATGGTTCATTATATACTTCCCCATAATCTTTGTTAATGTAAAATTGTCCTTCTACTACATCATAGTTAGTGTAGTAGCTCAAATCTGTTGATTTTACCCAACCTGTCATTTCCTGATTTTCCATGCTAAATATTGCTTTATACCATAATCCTCTAGGATTTTTTACCTCTTCTGTGACTTTTACATTTTTATTGGTAATAGCTGATGTAGAACCAATTTTTTTAGTCACTCCATCGTTATAAGGACTATCGTAAATGTCACCATTCGTCACATTAGTAACTTCACGTGTCTCATTCAACTTACTAGAGCTATAGCTAGTACTTAAGTCTGTTGATTTTATCCATCCATTTATTTTCTTCCCATTACGTATGATTGTACCATTATACCAGGTACCATATGATGTTGTAGCTTTCTCTGTATAGGTGAAGTAAGCATTTTCCATATTATTTAATTCATCAACTGTTTTAGTTTGGCTACCTCTATATGGTTCATTGTATACTTCAGCGTAATTACGATTTAAATAAAGACTGCCCGAAGTATTGTCATAATCACTGTAATAGCTTAAATCTGTTGACTTTATCCAACCTGACCTACCATCTGATAAAATTGTTTTATACCATTCTCCGTAGCCAGTCGTAACTTTTTCAGTAAACACAACACTTTGTTTATATAAATCTGCTGTTGAACCAATTTTACGCGTTTCAGATTCAGACAAAAATGGGCCATCGTAAATATCACCATTTTTTTGAGTCACAACAAACTTTTTATTCATAGATACGGATGGTGATTGTTTAGTAACTATCCACCCGTGAAAACGGGTGGCTTTTTAATAGCCCTAGAAGGGCTCACTACTCGCATACCCTCTAAAGAGGGCTTTTAAAAGACTGACAACCGCTATTTGAGAAGACTTTTATTTTTTAAATGGATCCATATATTCTCGTTTACTTATACTATCTCTTACTCTGTCATCTGCTTCTTGTTCTCGAATATATTTTTGTATTGTCTTTTGATTTAAACCTACTGTGCTAACATAATAGCCTTTCGACCAAAAACTTCTATTTCCATACTTATATTTCAAATTTCCATGTTGCTCATGAATTAGCACAGCGCTTCTTCCTTTTAGAAATCCCATAAATCCTGAAACTGATTCCTTTGGTGGAATTCTTACTAGCATATGTATATGATCTGGCATTGCATGAGCCTCTATTATTTCGACATTTTTCATATCGCATAATTTTCTTAAAATTTTACCTATATATTTTCTCAATTCCCCATATATCACTTTTCTTCTATATTTTGGGGTAAAGACTAAATGATACTTACAATTCCATCTTGTATGTGATAGAATTTTATCGTCATTAGACATAAAGAAACTCCTTTCGGTTCTCTTATAGCGGTTGGTAGCCACTATTTAGTATATCGAAAGGAGTTTCTTAACGCTAAAGCTATTTCCTCCACGCGCATTACGCGTGGTTTTTTTGTTGAACACTACTTCGTGTTCAACTGACTAAAGTCATTAATAAAATCTGTTGACTTCATCCAACCCGTTATTCTTCTTCCATCCACTACTGTTGAGCCATAATACCAATCCCCATAACCAGATGTTGCTTTATGAGTAATTGACACAGGCTTATACTGTTCATTCCGTAAAATATTTAGTGTATTTACGCCTGGATAATATGGATCAGAATAAACATAAGCTGTATTTCCTTTTAAAATAAGTTTTTCTGAATAACTTTGTTTGTTAATATAGTCGCTAAATTCATTTGACTTTATCCATCCATTAACATTTTTCCCTGCTTCGTTGTACGTAAATTCTTGCCATACTCCATACCCATTTTCCACTTGTTTAGTTACTGTGACCTGTTTTCCTTTAAGCCCATTTGTTGTTTGTTTTCTATTATCCCCAGATTGGTAGGGTCTAGAGTATACGTCTGCCCCATTAGTATTAATAAAACGTTGTACGTTCATGTTTTGCTCACTAATAATATCATTTTTATTAGATCCTAGTTTGAATAATAAAATTTTAGTCCATGGTCTACCAGCTTTTATATTGCTCATTCTATTTTTATCATATGAGTGCCACATCTTATTCTCACTAGATGTACTTCCCCAGAAAAAGCCAATATGGGGATCATAACCTGGTATAGAATAATCCGGTTCAAAGTAAAGAATATCTCCTTTTTCAGCTTTACCACTAGATAATAACTGAGAAACTGAATTAAACTCATAATACTCAGTATTTCTACTTAAAGCATCTCTCCAATTATAAGCATTTGCTACATCTCCCCAGGCATTTGCTACTCGAGTAATCTGACCTAAATCTCCACCAGATCGTTTAAATGCCGTAGCAACAAACCCTGTACAATTCATTCCTGGACCAAAACGGTTAGGAGCACCGTTAGGACTCATGTTTTGCTCACTTGGTATCCAAATACTTCTAAAAGGTGTTCCAAGATAGAAATTATCACGTTCATGACTTTGTAATTCCTTTAATAATTTCGCCTTAGTTGTTCCCATATATTCAGCAACACCTAATTTTCTTGATGCACGACTCATCATTCCAAAGAATGGACCACTTGAAGCATAATCAGTATTGTCTTTAATATACTGTAATACTTTTTCTTGTTCTTCTGGTGTTTGAGCTGTTAATGCTAATTCCGCCATTTTTTGATATTCTTCTTCTGCAGATGTAGTGTTCTGACTATCTTCTTTGTCTTGCGTACTTTCAATTGTAGTTGATTCTGAAGTGTCTTTAACTGATTCAACTGGAATACTAGAACTACTTGTTTGAGATTCTACTTCTATTCCACTACTCATCGATGAACTATTTGGTGTTGTACCAACTGCTATAGTTGTTAATGGTTGTCCCAATAATAACAAAGAAAACAATATAACTCCTGATTTTTTCATAATATCCTCCAATATTTTATATCTATATTTTTTTAATCTAAATCAACAGACTTTATCCAACCTGTTTTTTCATGACCATTTTGAGTGTACTTAGCTTCATACCATAAGCCATTAGGTGTCTTAACCCTTCTGGTACTTAAAAATTTCTTTTCTTTAATGTCTGAGGTAGTTCCGATTTTTCTTGTATGTTTTTCGTTGTAAGGTGAATCATAAATATCACCTGATAAATTAGTAATATATTTCATTGAATTAATTTTTTCGTCAATATAGTTTAAATTTAAATCTGTATTTTTTACCCATCCGCTGACCAGTCTACCATTTTGTATAAAGTCACCTCGAAACCATGTTCCATATGCTGTTGTTGCCTTAGCTGTATAAGAAAATACAACATTTTTCATATTAGTCAACGTAGCAATTTGTTTTGTTTTATGTTGTTCATACGGACTATCATAGACTGAACCGTAATCTTTATTTACATAAAACAATCCTCTTACTACTTCAAAATGATCATATTTTTCTATATCTGTTGACTTAATCCAACCTGTTACTACTTTATTATTAATAGTGAATTTAGCTTCATACCATAAACCATAAGGTGTCTTCACAGATTTTGTCACGTTAATACTCTTATCTTTATAATCCTGAGCAGTCCCTAACTTTTTAGTATATCCCATATTATAGGGAGAATCATAGATATCACCATTCTCATTTATTACATAGCGAGTATCATTTTCGCTATTATAGGTATAGTTCTTATTTAAATCTGTTTCTTTAACCCATCCTTTAACAGGTTTTCCATTTTTTATAAATTCACCTTCGTACCAAATTCCATATTCATTTGTTACTTTTGATTTATAAGAAAAAGGAACGTTTTTCATATTATTTAAATTATCTATTTTTTTAGATTTACCATATTCATAAGCTGAATCGTATACATCACCGTAGTCCTTATTAACGTAAAGTTTTCCACTAACCACTTCTTTTTTTAGTGTATCTGTTGACTTAATCCATCCAGTCATTTCTTTGTTATCTATTTTAAACGTTGCTTCATACCACAAACCGTATGGTGTTTTAACTGAACGAGTCACATGAATTGTTTTATTTAAGTAGTCAGTAGTGGTACCTATTCTTTTTGTATAACCTTTATTATAAGGTGTGTCGTAAATATATCCCTTATTAGTGAGAACTTCTCTAGTATCATTTTCATTATTTGAAATGTAAGTAGTTGAGAGATCCTTATCTTTAATCCATCCCTTTACAGCTTGGCCATTTTTTATAAATTCTCCTTGATACCATGTTCCATATTTGGTAGTTGCTTTAGCAGTATATGAGAACACAACATTTTTCATATTAACCAAAGAAGAGACTTTTTTAGTAGATGTTCCCTCGTAAGGCTCGTCAAATACATCTCCATAGTCTTTATTCACATAAAATAGACCTGAAGTATTTTCATAATCTGTGTAATCACCTAAGTCATTAGACTTGATCCAGCCTGATTTTTGTACACCATTTTTAGTATACGTTCCATAATACCAATTCCCGTATCCAGTCGTAGCAGACTTGGTAGCCTTAAATATTGTTCCATTAATTCCTTGTGTTGTATCAATCTTTTTAGTTGTTTCTATATATGGTGTATCATATACATGTCCTTGGTTCGTCTTGATATATAAATTTTTATTAACATTTTGGTGATTAATAACATCATCTAAATCCGTTGATTTAATCCACCCTGAATAACTAATCCCACCTTTAGAATAGTTAAATTTATACCACAAACCATAATCAGTCTTAGATTGTGCAGTCAAATACACTAATTGATTTTTCATTCCTGCTGTTGTGTCTAGTTTAGATACTCCAGAAGTATATGGTCGCTCATATATTATCCCTGTATCTTTATTGATAAATTTCCGTTTGGATATTGGTGTCTGTTCAAATGACTCTACATAAGATGGATTAGAGAAACTTCCCTTATAGTCAATATTGACATCAAAAAGCCTATTGGACACTCTATCACCAACAAATTTCATTTGGCTACTCCATTGCCAAGCTGATGAAGATTGATACAATAGATTGTCCTTTGAAGGGCTATTAACAAAATGAGCCTTCCATGAAAACTGATCTCCACCTAATTTTGTCATATCAATAATACCTGGTTTAAACCAACTAGCCATACTGTAGTGATGTACATTCTTATAGCCAAATTTGTTTGATAGTGTAGAAGCAAAGTACAGTGAGTTTTCTGTCATACGACCATTATTCATTGAAGATTCTTCTGCATCATTTACTAATATTGTATCAGTACCAAGACCTAAATTTCTTGCTGCATTCGCAAAGTATGTTGCTTCAGCCTCTGCTCTTTCTTTATTAGTAAACCAGCTATAGTGATATGCACTGACTTTTAATCCAGCAGCCTTCGCATTATTAATTTGTGATTTAGCATAAGGATTAGTATAAGAAGTGCTTTCTGTTAATTTAACAACAACTCCTGTCACACCCTGCTTTTTCATATTTTGATAATCACTAACTGTGATTTCTCCTTGATGTGAAGAAACATCAACAAAATCCATACGTGGTAAGTTTTTATTATTAGACAATAATGCTCTAGAATCATCATTACGGGTCATCATCTTAAATGTGTCACCCATTGCTTTTTGATTTTCCTCGGTAACAATGACCTCTTCAGCATTTTTTATATTGTCTGGTTCTGCTTCAATTTCAATTGCTTCACCGTTTAAATAAACAACTTCTTTTTTATTTTTAGTCTCACCAGATGATGTTTCTTCATTATTATTATATAAATCACTAGATGAAACATCAGTAATACTTGTACTATCAAGTGTTGTACTATCACTTATATCTTGATTATAACTAGAATTTGTTGTTTCAGATGCCATTGATAAGATTGGCGTACTAAACAATAATAGACACAAACCCGTATTCATTCCTTTTTTCATAATTTCCTCCTCAAAAAAGTACATATTTTTCACGTTATTTACATTATACATTATTACCACTATTTTTAAAAATACTATTTTAAACAGTTCCATAAGAATTTTTTATACTAAAAAATACAAAACACTCCTATAAACAAAAGTAATCACTTTCATCGTACATTTTTTAAAACAAATAAGCATCTAAAATGACAGATTTTTATCATTTTAGATACTTATTTAGCTGAGGTAACCTGGAATAGCTGGAGCTATCTTTTTGCTTTGATCAATTTGTAAACCTTCTAACAACCAACGAAGTTGTTGTTTAGTTAATAATCTTAGTTCAGATTCTTTTCTGGGCCATTGCAGTTTACCATTTTCAAAACGTTTATAGAGTAATATAAAACCATCACCATCCCAATATAAAGCTTTAAAGCGATTGAGACTATTTCCGCAAAATAAAAAGAGTGAATCAGAATAGACATCTAAATCAAATTGATTTAAAACAATAGAAGCTAATCCATCGATACCACGTCTCATATCTGTTTTTCCACAAACCACATAAATATTCTTTATAGTTGAATAATTAATTAGCATGAGAGTTCAACACTCCTAGTGCAGCATTTAAAATATAATTATTACAACCATTGTAGATGGTGATATCCATCTGATCTCGTTTGACCCTAATCGCAACCTTTGGTTTAGTAACGTTGGTAGTTGATTGCGGTCCATCATTTTTTTGTTTAAACTTTGAATCAAATGTAACTGGAACAATATCTTGTTTTTCTGGCATTGAAAATACCTCCAATCTTTCTTAAGTAATTTAAGAATAACCGAAGGTATACTTTTATCATAGATACCCTATTACTTCCCGCTTACCTTTCATCTATAAGAGTATCATTCAATAGCAAAATATTTATTTTTTCTTCATAACTTTCTTATACACAATTTCACTAGCATTTCCATTATCATATTGATTAAACTTATCACTAAAAGCAAGATATTTAGCTTTATTATTGGCAATATATGTATCCATATTTTTTAATATATCAATCAAATCATTTGTTGTATAAGCTAGCTCACCTGGAGCTTCTTTTTCAAAATCAAAATAAAACCCTCGAAGTTCATCTTTGTATTTATCATAATCATATACATAAAAAATCATAGGTTTATCCAGCAAGGCAAAATCAAACATCACTGATGAATAATCAGTAATTAACATATCAGACACTAAATAAAGTTCTCTAATATCACTATCCATAGAGACGTCTCTCATAAAATCTGAATAATTACTTAAATCGAAATTTGCCTTAGAAAAATGATGTAATTTAACTAAAATAAAATAATCATCACCCAATTGTTTAGACATCTTTTCAATATCCATAGCAAGTGTAAAATTCCCTTTCGTACGCCAGGTTGGTGCGTAAAGAACTATTTTTTTATCACTTGGTAAATTATACTTTTCTTTTAGCCTCTCAATATTTTCTCTAGTATTATCAGCAAATAATTTATCATTTCTAGGGTAACCCGATTTTATAAATTCTCTATTAAATTTAAATGCTGATTTTGAAATATCACCAACATAATCGCTCGGTATAAGCAGATAATCCCAACGGTTATTTTTAGCAATATAAGTATCAACATAATGCCGTTTTATTTCATTCGGTGAATCTAACCCTAATTTTTTTAATGGAGTACCATGCATTGTTTGTATCTCAATAGCATCTGAACGTTTTTTATAAAAATCTGGAAAATTCACATTGTTGACTAAATATTTTGCGCGTGCCAAATAATAGTAATATTTTAATGAATTAATCTTAACTGTTGTAACATTTCCATCAACTTCATGAAAAGCATCTTGTAAAAAAACAATATTTTTAATTTTTTTATCATTTTTCTGAACATATTCACAAAGAGCTTGAGGATTACAACTGTATTCTTTACCCCAATACGATTCATAAACTGCTATATTTTTTAAGGGTAGTTTCCTCATTATAGGATAAAAAATATCTCGTAAAAAAGCTTGACGTCTTGGACCATCTTCAATTTTCTTCCAATGCTTCGTTTGAGATAAAACAGCAATAGATGATCCTCTTAGATGACGTAATTCAAAACGATAGCCGAGTTTTTCATATCTATATCTATCAATTCCTTGATTTGGAAACACAACTTCTA
Source organism: Vagococcus sp. JNUCC 83 (assembly GCF_053667615.1). Taxonomy (NCBI): domain Bacteria; kingdom Bacillati; phylum Bacillota; class Bacilli; order Lactobacillales; family Enterococcaceae; genus Vagococcus; species Vagococcus sp. JNUCC 83. The sequence goes on from NZ_CM132204.1 coordinate 1,451,798, forward strand.
CATCAAATAATTCTTTTTCATTGTTTGTATGTGGCATAACCAAAAATAATCGGTATAGCTTTTCTGATAAATTCAGTTTTTTACCCGTTAGTAAAGAAATAGAAAACTCATAAAAAACCCTATTTTTCTCAAATGAGGTGGATATGGGCTTATAAGTATACAAACTATTTTCTAAATCAAATAATTTTAATGTGACGTCATTTGAATCTAAATTCCAAATATCTGCTTTATTCATCGATAATTTCACGATTACTTTATTTGCCTCTTCAAAATAAGCATTTTCTAGTACTGCTCTATAGTCAGTAATCGCTAATTTCAATTCGTTTTTTACATAATAATCAACTTTTATTTGTTTACTTTCATTAAACATATAAATAGTATCTAAAATATTAGTATCAACAACATAGTTATCTTGACCAATCAAATCATAACTTTCGACTTCACTAGTGAAATCTAATTCAGTTTTATCAAATAAAAATTTAAAAGAATTATTGTTAACATTACTTTCGACAGAATGTATCATCTTATTAGTTAAATAAGGATTATCATAAAATGAGGTTCTTAAGAAATATTCAGATGTATTTATTTCGTTAACATTACTATTATGTTCTCCAGTAATTTGTAGTTGATTATTTACAAAACTTATAGCACGAATAATATTTTCAACTTCTTCAAGTTGATATTTAAATTCCCAAAAAGAATTATATTCCACAGATAATTTAATAAAGTTTTTTAATCGATATTTTGGTCGCGTTACAAATCCAGCAATAGGTGACCTTAGATTCTTCGTCACATGAATACCTTGGTTATGTATAACTATTGATACATAGTTTGACCCATCCATAAATTTTTCATAGTCAAATTTAGCAGGATCAATTTCTAAAGAAAAACCAGAATAAGAATAGTCATATAAACGTTTTAGTGGGTTTTTGCTATTTTTTACTTTACCACCATACATTGTTTTGACATCTTTTCGCTTAGAAGGTTTATAATGACTAACCAATTCACAAGTATATCCTGTTTTTTCATTGTTTAAATAAAAAGAAAATGATATATCTTTAGAAGTATCTAAATGGTAAATGTAAGCAAATCCTTCAATTTTCAAATTAGTTGGTGTCTTCCAACTAACTTTTTCGATTCTAGTCCTCATGTCAAATGTATTATTAGCCACTTGCTGTTGAGATGTTAGACAATCAATAAATGGAAAATGATAGTAAAAATTATGACCCTTTTTATAGGGTTTCATATCTAAATCATGTCGTGTTTCTAAATCAACTAATTTAATAAAATCATCAATACGTCCCTCTTTAATTAATTGATACTTCAATCTCTTGATAACAACTAACTCTAGCATTGTATCATCTGAAACATGAGACAAATATTCTTGTAAATATTTTATTAATAATTGATTAAAATCTGGTTTTTTTTCTTTTAAATAGTTGATATATATTTGAAAATCCATATTTAAGTTTTTAAAATCAAAGGCATCTTTGATATCTTTATTTGTGCCCTTTTTTTCCATAAACTCCCAAACCATTTGTATTGCTTTTAAACGGTCAGATAAATTATTAATATTAGATCGTTGCTGTGTAATGGATTGATCACCCTCGTCACGTGCTCTCCATAAATAAGTAGTTTTCGTTAAGACATCGACACTATCAGCAAGAATATGGCTTGGAATGGTCACCGGTATATCTTCATAAAGCATGCCTTCTGGAAACTTAAAGTCATGTTTTTTCCAAAAGGAGGATCGATATATTTTATTCCATGCTGTTGTATCATACAAAAGTTCTTTATGAGTACGTATTGAAATTTTCTCATAGTTTTCTCTAAAAACATGGTTATGTAATGTCGATTCAAATTGACCATTAGAATTAAAACGAATAACATTTCCAATCACAAAATCAGATCCCGTTTTCTCTATCGTATCAAGCATTTCTTTATATGAATTGTTAGGAATAATATCATCTGAATCAGCAAATGTTATATATTCCCCTTTAGCCATAGCAGCACCAACATTTCTACTATGTCCCAACCCTTGATTTACTTTTGTCATTCCAATGAAGTGATCATACTTTTGTTCATATTCTTGAACAATTTCATATGAATTATCAGTTGACCCATCATCAACCATGATTACTTCATAGTTTTCAATATTCTGCTTTAATAAAGAATCTAAGCACTCTTCTAAATAATTACTTACATTGTATACTGGCACAATGATAGATAATTTAATCGACATTAATGTTCCTCCTGAATTTTACATATACATCTTCGTAAACTTAATTTATTTCTTTCATTGTTATTTTCGCTATTAAAAAGTTAATACTATTTGTTAATATTTTTATTAATGGATTCAAAATCATACTCAATAAAACACCAATAATTGTTAATATTAACCCGACAAATAAACTATATATAAATAATCTGATTCCTCCGTTAACTAAATGTCCTCTAAAAACCTCTTTCCATAACCAACCCGAAATAACAGGTGTACTTTGAAATAAATACACCCCTAGTATCATAGAAGCAATATAATTAATAACCCGATTATTTTTTATATTTAATTTCATAAATGTTAAAAATAGAAAAATTGAAATAATCAATATAAATGGACTGTAATCTCTTGTTACAAAAATATTTGTATACCAACCCATAAATTCTTTCACAAAGTAGTATCCTGTATTAGTTGGTTTACTTAAAATAATAATTAATACCCATGTACACAACATAGTTATAATAACACTTATTATCATCTTAATGAAATATGTAATAGCTTTTTTATCAAATTGATTTTGAAACAACTTGAAATATGCTCCTAATGCATACATAAATATAAACCAACTTAAATGCGAGCTAGTCGTTCCCGCCTCAAAATACAACATTGGCCATACAGAAAAAACGATAAAAAACAATACCAAAAATCTAGAAAAAGCTTTTTGATTTAACTGATTAAATCCTTTGTTAATCAATGGAATTAATAAATACAACTGAAAATATGCTGTTATGAACCAGTATCTATTAAATAAGATTGGCAACATACTATTCACTAGATCAGTCCATTTTAACGTTGTCCCTTGAATATGAAAGAGAACAGTTACAACATATAAAACTATAGAAAAAACCGTAACCTGAACAATAAGTTTTATAATACTTTTTATTTTAATATTAGATTGAATCATAAAATAACCAGTTATCATCACGAAAACGTTAACTCCTAATTTTCCACCAATCATTAAAAATGTAATTAACAGACGATACAATTGTGAATGACTCTCAAAATCCCAGGGCGTCCATATTGCGAAATGATGAATAACAATCATAAATATAGCGATTATCCTCAATAATTCAAAATTAGAAAATCGTTGTTTTTCCATATTTTTTCTCCCTTATTTTGGCTTTAAAAAAAAGCAAGAAATTAACATTCTTACTTTATTTACCCCTTATTTATTAATAATGTCCCTATTAAAATCAAAGCTATACCACATATTGCGTACATATTAATGTCTTCTTTTAACACGACAACAGAACCCACTAAAATTAATACATTCGTTAAACCTAAACCAAGGGGAACAATAAAACTTACATCAGATTTCGAAATAATAATCATCCATAATACAAAGCTAATCAGGTAACACAATAGTCCTAACACACTAAGAAATGGGATATTCATATTTAACTGACTATTTAATAATTTGATAGACATATCAGACGATCCTAATTTAAACAAAATGATACCTGATGAAGATAAAATGACATATAAAACAAACAATAACATATTATTTTTCTCCTTTATCCACTTTTTCTTTTAAAATAGATACTTCTTGAATAAGTGATTTTATATCATCAGTTTGCTTTGTTGTGTACTTTGTAAAAATTATTAACTGAAGTAAGCTAAACAAAACAGCCATTACAAGAAGAAAATTCGACATTGTTTCAAATCCAAATAAATCCGAAAAATATTCCGGAATTTGAGGAAAAATTGAAAAAACAAGCATAACTGTCCCTATAGCCAACCACATTAAAGAATATTCTAAAGTAAAAGTAGCATTTTTTATTAGTCTTATGATAAATACTAAAAATAACACAGATAAAATAATCATCGTAATTGATATACTAGTCATTATTTGTTCCCCCTACGCTTGTTTAAAAGTATAATTGATATCAATACTTCCACCATATACCGAACAGACTTAATTGGTGTTATTGATGACTTTCCTTCTTCTCTTTCAAACATTTTAACACCAACTTCATCTACTCTTTTTCCTAACATTAGTAAATAAGCGTTTGTTTCAGGTTCAGGGTATTTTCTAGGATATGATTTTGCAAACATTTCAAGGACTTCGCGATTTGCCGCCCGATATCCTGAAGTAACATCCAATACAACTTTTCCAGTTTTCATTTTAATAAAAAATGAAATCAAATTAATTCCCATTCTTCTAGAAAAAGAAGTTTTAAAATCTGAAGGTGAGCCTTCTGTAAATCTAGAACCAATAATAAAATCTGCTTCCCCATTAATTATTGGTTCTATTAAGTTTTCTATAGAATAGATGTCATGCTGACCATCACCATCAAACTGAACAGCAACATCATAACCATTATAATAAGCGTAGATATAGCCTGTTTGTACTGCTCCACCAATTCCCAAATTTTTAATCAGGTGAATATAAGGAATTGAATTAGCTTGTAAAATATTTTCAGTATTATCTGTAGAACCATCATTAATCACGATATAATCTAGCGTAAAATTGGCATTTTTTTTGTATTCTTCTATCGATTGCGATGTTTTTACAATACTTGCTTCTTCATTATAAGCTGGTACTATTACTAATACTTTCATTTTGTCTCCTTAAGTGTCATCCAATGACTTGTTAAACGTTTCTTTATACATCAAAATATTATACCACAACTATTCTTTATTTAATAGTTTAACTAGAAGCAATGTTTTTTTCTCGATAGAGGTAAATTGTGAAGCAAAAAATGATAGGCATTACATATACAAATGGTAATCCATATCGTAAATAACCTCGAATAACGGGACCTGCAAAAATTGTTAACAAAAGCATTAGCATCGGTAATATCGCTAAGATGCCAACATTCAACCTGTATCTAATAGATAATGCAAATAATACCAAAAGGACAATCACACCAAAAGAAAAGCTACTTAATAATCCTAAGATTGGTAACGAATCAACTAATCTATAACAAGCTGTCAACATTTTTTGTACACCTTTTTTACTTTCAGTTTTTTTTATGCCTAGCTTATTCATTAATGCAATATAGGTTTCGCCTTCTTTTTTTTGTTGTACATCATATCCATATGTTAGCGTTGAATAGTAATAATTATAATTTTCTGGACTAAACAAATAGTAATTCTGTGCGGCAGTACTTTCAACATACGTTATAGGATGTTTTAAAAACATTTGAAACCATACTTTAAAATAATCTTTTAATTCCTGATTTGTAACATCTTTAGGCGTTGTCCTTTTCACAGCATCCGAAATGATAGGATTGTATAATTCACCAAGACCATCATAATACATGACAGCTTTTATTTTATCTTTTTCATCTTTTGTTACCTCATCTGGAAATTTTTTTACATATCTGGCTGTTTGTTGAAACGGAATTGACAACATTTCACTTTTTCTAACATCTTCTACCATATTATATTTTTTTTCTAGCGATCGATCAATTAGCTGTGACGTGACTATCGGAACAATTAAAACAATCATCAAAATTAAAGTTGGTAACATTTTTTTTATCTGATGGTATTTGACTGATAATACACAGTCAAATAATAACTTAATCCCAAATATAATAACTAATGGAAACATCATATAGATTCCATTTTTTCTAAATAGAATAACTAATGTCGCCATTACTATAAAAGAGATACCATAAAGTATTTGGGTCACAGTAGTTTTATTTTTATCAATATAATATAAAATAGCTATGTTATATAGTACTAATAAACTACTAGTAAAAAATATATCTTTTGTGGTTACTAGAAGCATACCCAAAATTGCTGGACTAAATGCACCGATAAATATATTTATCCAAACATAAAAAGTAGGTAATTTCATTTTTTTTATCGTTAAACTAGTTAATGAAAAACCAAAAAGAGTCATTAATAATTGTGGAATGTTACTTAAAAACAGACCTAAACTAGCATCCCCTAGCTTTCTACCTAAACTTACTGTTAAACCCAACATGATTGTATGTATCGGTGGGTGAGCGTTTGTTATTGGGATTTCTCCATAATATTGTTTTAACTGTCTAAATGAATCCACCACTAAGATACTAGGATAATTAATAATAATAACTGGAAGCCAACAAATTAATACAATAATAAAAGTCGTTATGAATGGATGATTTGAACCTATTTTTTTTAAAAATCCTTCTTCTGGTTTAGGTACTTCAATATTTGTTTGTTTTCTTATAAATGCTCCCACAAAAAGTTGAGCAATATTAAATAGATATGTATAGGTGTATAGAATTATCAAACTGATTACTATTGCTGATATTGAACCATAAACAATAGTTAACCCTCCTGTTGAACTGATTGCTACTCTAAATAGTTGATTTAAAGCTAAAAAAAGACTCACACACCATTGTATAATAGAACAATGTTCTTTTTCAATAAAGTGTCGATTTTTGTATAAAAAATAGAATAACAAAATAGTTGCAGCATTCAGTAAAGTTGCATTTTCCATCAAACTATTTTTTAAAGAAACTAAAAATGATTGACCCTGAGTAAATGTAAAATTCAATCCTACAACTAATATGATGGAATTTACAAAATATTTTAATTTAGACATCACTTTCTCCTTTGTTAATTAAACTCAATAAGGAAATTAAGAGACCTATAGTCCTTAATTTCCTTTTTTATTTTTTATTCAAATCTTTCTTAATCTGTGTTGTGGATATTTCTGGTGTGCGTTCAAGATAGACAACATCTGCACCTGTTTCTTTTACAAAATCAAATTGGCCTTTCCAGTCATCACCCATAACAAACACATCTACTTTAAATTCATCAATATCTGTTATCTTTTGATCCCAGCTATTTTCTGGGATAACTAAATCCACATAGCGAATGGCTTCTAAAAGCATCTTTCTTTTTTCATAAGAAAAATAACATTTTTTTTGCTTTTCATCCCAATTAAATTCATCAGTAGACAAGGCAACGATTAAATAATCTCCTTGTTCTTTTGCACGACGTAATAAATTAATATGTCCGTAGTGTAATAAATCAAATGTTCCATATGTTATAACTTTTCTCACGGTTATACCTCACTATCTATTAATCCTCATCGCGTGATTTGTAATATTTATCTTCTTCTTCATCTTCAACTTCATTGATTGTCACCAGTATTTCTAGTAAGCGAGTACCTTCTGATTTATACGTTGTTAAGTCTATATGATCAACATGAATCGTCAGACGCTCATCTTTTTCAGGAATGACACCCAGCTCAGTAATCATAAAGCCGGCCATTGTATCAACATCTGTCATAGAAATAGTTGTACCAAATTTTTCATTAAAATCATTAATTGGCATACGAGCTTCAATTAAAAATTCATTGTCACTAATTTGATTTAACAAATGGTCAATCGTTAACTCATCAGATTCATCATCTATTTCACCAACAATTTCTTCTAGTAAATCTTCAAATGTTACTAAACCAGATACTCCACCATATTCATCTAACAAGATAGCCATATGGTTTTGTGTTTTCTTAAGCTCTAGCAATAAATCATCAATAAATATTGTTTCAGGAACATATAATGGTTCATGAATCACATTTAAAAGATTTAGATTTTCAAATCCTTTGCTTCGAGCTTCTTTTAGTAAGTTTTTCAAATGCAGTATCCCAATGACTTTATCTTTATCATCATCATAAACAGGGATTCTTGAGAAATTGTTTGCTAAAACTTTATCAATATTTTCTTCTGCAGAATCATGGATATCTATCATAAAGGCTTCTGTACGAGGAACCATTACTTCACGTGCCATTGTCGTATCCAAATCAAAAATCCCTTGCACCATCTCTAACTCATCAGAATCTAGCACACCTTCATTTGTCAGCAAATAAGCCATCTCTTCACGAGTCATTCGTTCATTTTCATCATCAAATGTCATTGGTGTGATGCGACTTAATAAGTTTGTTGAACTTGACAATAACCACACAAACGGTCTCATCACTTTACCTAATAATGTGATAGGTCCCATTACAAAACGCGCTACTTCCTCAGGCCTGTTTAAAGCAATTCGTTTAGGATATAACTCGCCAAATACAATCGAAATATATGTTAATAAAATCAACACAATCACTTGTGAGGCTTGTTTTGCCCAAGCTGCTCCACCAAAAACTGGTGCCAATTCTCTAGCAAATGAATTAGCCAAAGATGCCCCTGACAAGATGGTCACTAATGTAATCCCTACTTGAATTGTGGATAAAAAATTACTAGAATCATTGATCAATGCCAATAATTTTATAGCTGTTTTATTTCCTTCTTCTGCTTTACTTTCTAACCTGTTTCTATTTACCGATATAACGGAAACCTCCGCAGCGGCAAAAAACGCGTTTAATAATGTTAATACAATCAAAATAATAATATTGATAAAAATAGACTGACTCTCGGGGTCAGCGTTCATAAGCTTTTCTCTCCTAACTTTTTCGTTCTTTTTAATATTCCTCCAAAAATCGTATCATAAATATCAATTAAATTCAATATAAAAGATATATCTATACCTATTATTTAACGGGAGTATTTTCTTTCTTGATTCGCTTATCAAGTTGAACCATATCATAAACATAAACAACAATTGTTTTACAGACTGCATAAAATGGTACACCTAAAATCATTCCTAGTAAACCAGCGATATTCCCTGCTACAAGTAAAATGATAATAATCGTTAGTGGATGAATATCTAAACTTTTTCCAATGACATTTGGGTAAATAATGTTGCCGTCAATCTGTTGGACAACCAGTACCACTATACACGCAAGAACCGCCTTAATCGGGTCTGTAAATACCGTTACAAAAAGTGCTGGTGCTAGTCCAATATATGGACCAATGTATGGAATCATGTTTGACAGACCTGCTATCACACCAAATAAAAAAGCATAATTCACACCAATTAACATATAACCAATACTTGTTGCCACACCAACAAACAAGCACTCAATCATTTGACCACTAATATATTTTGAAATAGTTTGACTCATTTTTATCAGTAGTTCTGTCATTTCTTTTCGATGTGTTTCAGGGAAAAAACGTGTTACATTTGGTAAAAAACGTTCCCCATCTTTTAACATATAAAATAAAATAAATGGCACAGTAAAAATAATCATCACAATCCCTGCCATAGAAGAAATAAATGAACCCAATCCATTTCCTAGGCTAGATATCGTCGTCTTGATAATATTTCCAAACGACACATTCCATTGATCTAAATATTGTTGTATATCAACATTTTTCATAATAGGATGATGAGCTACTTCATTAATCGTTTTTTCTATTGCCACATAGAAATCCGGTGCAGCTTTTGTCAACATGGTCATTTGTTTAATCAAATTAGGAATAACTGACATAATGAGCAATAACACAACACCTATCAAAATAATCATGATAATCGACACAGCCCATGTCCTTTTAATGCCTTTTTTAATCATAAATTGTAAAATTGGGTTGAAACAATAAAATAAAAAACCTGATATAATAATTGGTGCAAACATCGTGGTAAACAACGTACCAATAGGTTTAAATATAAAATTAATTTTTGTTCCTACTAAAATTAATGTCGCGATAATCAATAATTCTAATGACCAAAACATTAATTTAGAAGCTTTAAATTTTTGTAGCATAGATTCCCCTCGCTTTTTCTAGAATTCGTGTACACTTATTATAATCTATTTGTTTTAAAAAAACTGCTAATTTGGTAAACTTATTGAAAACCATAAGAAAAGAGGATACATTATGACCAAACTTCTTCACACAAAAGATCTTAACTCTCCTGTCTATAAAGACGCCAAACAAATCAGACTAAATGTTTTTGTCAAAGAACAACACGTTCCAGAGTCAATAGAAATAGCCAATGAAGATCAAGCTATTCACTGTGTCATGTACAATGATGACGACACGCCTCTTGGAACTGTCAGATTACTACCGATTGATGATAAATCGATGAAAATCCAGCGTATGGCAGTAGAAAAAACAGCACGAGGTTTAGGAGTAGGCAAACAATTAATGCTTTATGCAGAAAAAGTCGCTAAAGATCATCAAGCGACTGAAATAATATTAGGTGCTCAAATACAAGCTTTAAATTTCTATGAATCTTTAGGATATGATTCTTTTGGTGATACTTACATCGAAGCAAATATCAAACATATAAACATGAAAAAAACGGTATAAAAATAAACAGGACAACTTTTGATAAAGTTTCCTGTTTTTTTATCCAACGTTTTACATTTCTTTAATCGACATTACTTGTTTTTCTTTGCTGTAGTCAATAGATGCTTTTTTTGGTATTGTAAGCACTTTTTTTTCAGGTTCAACGACTTCTCTAATCACTTTTTCAGAAGCAGCCATCCTTGATTCATGCACTTTTAATACTACTAAGCCAATACAAAGCACCGCACTTACTAAGCATAGAATAGAAAGTTTTTTCTTCACTTAAATACCCTCCTTTATTCATCTTAAGGAAAGTATAGCACAATATTTTCAAATAAAATTGTTATTTTTTTCGTTTGAAATACTAAAAAAATAACAAAAGACTACATTTCCTACTTTGTAGTCTTTTTTGTGGCTCTTTGTCAACTACTGTTGGTAAGGATTAATACGTTAGAATTTAAGATCTAGAAAGCATTTATTTTTCTAGATCTTTTTTGGTGATGTAAAGGTAGATTCTTTTAAACAAATTGATAGTCGTAGCTTAAAATTATAAAAACTTCTCATGCCATAGGCATTACGCTTAATGACTTTAATGTGGTTATTCATACATTCTAATGGACCGTTTGAATAAGATGTTTCAAAGGTGTTTTTTATTTCTTCTCGATATTTTTTAAATGTTTTGAAAACAGGAATAAACTCTTTAAATCCTGTTGGTTGATTAATTAATTCCAAAAATAAAGAATAATCCTTTGTTTGAATCGCTCTTAAAATTTGTTGATAGGTGTTGTAAGCCTCTGTCAATTTAGAATCATAGGTAAGTAAGCGTTCAAGTAATTCTTTTTCAGAAAGATACGCTTTAAAGGATGGACGCCAATGCTGTTGGATATAATCTAATTTGTCATAGCTTTTTTGAAGTAATTTCCAATACTTTTTAATTCGTCTATAGATAACCCCGTTATCTTTATATTTTAATTGAGTCATTATTTTAATCCGTATCTTTTGAAATGCCCTGCCGAGATGTTGAACGAGATGAAATTTATCTAAAACGACTTTAGCGTTAGGGAACACTCGTTTAGTTAAAGTAATGTAAGGTTGATAGATATCTGAAACGACATAGTTTACTTGTTTTCTATTAGCTAGAGAGAAGCCATTAAAATAATTCTCAATTTTTGGTAATCTTCGATCAGGTAGAATATCAATTAATTCATTTGTTTCACCGTTCATCATAATAAAACTCATTGAACCAGCTACTTTTTTAACAGATTTAAATTCATCAAAATATAGTACAGATGGAAGTTCATAACTATACTTCTTAATCGGTTCATACCACTCTTTTAATACGCGAGAGACAGTTGAAGTTGAGACGCTCGTTTGTTTTGCGATATCACTCATGGCGTGTTTAGAGGTTAACTGTTTCGCAATGAGACGTTTTAAATTATTAGAAATACAGTTGTTTCTAGAAACAAAAGGGGTATCTAAAACAAAAGTCGTATCACATTTTTTACAAAAGAAACGACGTTTTTTTAATCTAATATAAGTAACATATTCAGAAACACTAGGCATTTTAATTAGGCTAGTTGTATATCCCCATTTAATAATATTAGAGTGATTACTTTGACAATGCGGACAGCATTTAGGGGATTCTTCTAAAAAGCCATGGAATATCCGAGAGAAAACGCCTTTTATTTTTTCAGTAGATAAACAATTTTCATTAAAAATAATATTTAGGTCTAGTATATTTAAGATATCTTTGATAGTCTGTGAATATGACATGTGGTATCCTCCTTAGTTTGTTTTTTCTCAATTTCATTCTAACGGATATCACATGTTTTTGTATACAAAAAAACTGTCGGTAACTTGTGTTACCAACAGTAGAAATTATAGAGCCTCTTTTGTTATCATTTTGATTGCTTATCAAACCCTGAGTTTACGAAACAGACAGGTATTTCATTTTCTTGACAATTGTTGATACCGTTTATACCAAATATCGACATACTCATCAGAGAAAGGGCCTTTTCCCTCATTAATCCAGTCTACCAAAATCTTTACATTTTCTTTAAGAACAATATCAATTTCATTTGGGTACTTCATTAGTTTTCGATGGTCTTCATATTCATCAACATCCAATAAACGTTTTTCACCATCTGGAAACACTTTGATATCCAAGTCATAATCAATATATTTTAAAGCCTCCTCATCCAAAATATATGGTGAGGCAAGATTACAATAGTAGGAAACTCCTTTCTCTCGTATCATAGCAATTATGTTGAACCAATATTTTGTATGGAAATATACAATAGCAGGTTCACGCGTTACCCATCGTCGTCCATCTGATTCTGTCACAAGTGTGTGGTCATTCATTCCAATTATCGAACACTCACTTGTTTTTAGGACCATAGTATCGCGCCAAGTTCGATGTAAACTTCCGTCATGCTTGTAACTTTGGATCGTGATAAACTCTCCTTCTTTAGGAACACGCATCACTATTTAATCCTGCTTTCCTTGACAATTTATGCCAAATTTTCACATGGGTACTAACAATGCTAGTTAATACCAATATCAGAATTATTATAGCATATCTTCCCCAACTATATCACTAATTATTCATACTTTTCTTTAGTAAGTCGACCATCTTTTGCTGTGGCTTTGGAAAAACATAATCATTAAAATCCTCTTGATACACCCACTCTTGGTTCCCCATAGTCGACATACCATCTCTAATACTTAAGTCTTCCACCACTAAAATGTGCCACTTTCTATGACTGAAAATATGTGTCACCACTCCTAGTAACTTTTTATCTTGAAGAGAGGTATCTTTTTCATCATACAAAGATAATTGTTCAGCAACATTTGGCTCATCCTCATATCGATCATAAGACTGGGACAATCTATCATACTCTTTTTTACTAATTTCTGTCATCGGAAATGTCCACATATTAGAAAGTAAACCATCCGTCGGTCTTTTTTCTAATAAAAAAGCTCCTGTCTTGTTTCTAACAACATCAGCAACATAATAAAGTGGCTTCGCTTTTTCTTTTTTCTTTTTTACAGGATACATTTCTATCGTATTTGTCTGTCGCGCTTGGCAATATTGACTAATTGGACAAGTATCACATGATGGTTTAGTTGGTGTACAAATCGTTGCCCCTAAATCCATCAACGCCTGATTAAAATCACCAGGTTCAGTTTGTGACATAGTTTTTCTCACATAAACATCAAATACTTTTCTTGTTTTAGCTAGTGCGATATCCTCAGACAAACAAAATAAGCGACTATAAACACGCATCACATTACCATCAATTGCTGGCTCTGGCAATGAAAAAGCAATGCTACCAATCGCTCCACCTGTATAAGGTCCTATTCCTTTTAATGACAAAATATTTTCTATCGTCTCTGGCATGTTCCCATCAAACTTTTCAACAATCTCTTTTGCTGCATGTTGCATATTTCTTACACGTGAGTAATAACCAAGCCCTTCCCAAGCTTTTAACAGTTTATCCTCTGGTGCATTTGCTAGTGCATCAATTGTTGGAAACCACTCCATAAACCGATTGAAATAAGGAATGACAGTCACTACTTGTGTTTGTTGCAACATAATTTCAGATACCCATACTCTATATGGGTCAGTTGATTTTCGCCATGGTAAGTCACGCTTTTCGCTATGATACCACGTCAATAACTCTTTCTGAAAATCATCTATTTTTGCTTGATTCCAAGTAAATCTTTCTGCCATCGCTACTCTAACTCCATCTCTTTTTCTTCTATATATCGGTTAATGTCATCTATCTTAAACCCTTTTTGGTATAAACTTTGCTTTATTTTTTGATGTTTTTTTCTAGTTTCTAGTCGCTCATGTCGACGCCAGAGTTTGTCCCCTTGCTTCACTAATAAATCATACTCATTTTCCTCATCATCAAACTCTATTCCTGCGATAAGTTGAGTAATCACATCTGAATGAAATCCTTTGATAAATAATTGCTGACGAATTTTATTGAGTCTTTCTTTTTGACTATTTTGCTGATACTTTCTAGCCATTTTCTCAACTAATTTTTCACCTAACTCCAACTGATGTATGTCATCAAATAATCCCATTGCTTCTTCTATTGTTTCAGAAGGAACCCCTTTTTTCATCAAAAATTCTTTGACTCCTTGAGGTCCTTTATCTGTTGTGCGTATGGCTGTTCTAACATAGCTTTCTGCAAAAATCTTATCATCCAGTAAAGCTAAATCTTTTAATTTATCAAGGATTATTTTTACTTGTGTGTCATCAATCTCATGTTTTTGTAGATAATCTTTGATTTCTTTTTCACTTCTTAATTGATAACTTAAAAAATTGAGTGCTTTTTGATACCCTATATCAAAACTTGCTTCTTCTTTTATCTGTTGTAACAACTCATCTGATACTTCACTATCTTTGAGTAATCGGTGTTTGACAAGTGAGTCTTCTGATACGACAATCTTTAACCCACTTTTTGTTGTTAATAAATAACCTGTCTTTTCTTTTTTGATGCTTTGAACGACTTCCATCTTATCTAGCCTCCTTGCATCTTTTTACTATATCATATTTTTATCAAATTTTATCCCAGTAACTATCATATTCATCGATAAATTCTCGTATAGTCAGCGACTGATTAAACTGTTGAATGACTAAAAAATAATCAACTTTCTTACGACATGTTTGTAACCTATCCTCATCAATCGTATGATATTTTTCCTCAAAATGTTTGACTCGGTTCATTAGATAATCTCCTTTTAAAAAACCATGTTCCTCCAGTAAGTCATATGCTTTAGGAAAAAAATACGTCACATGTTGAGTCACAGCCTTGTTCATTCTCTGACTAAATGCTCGACATCCATAATCCAGGTCAATCCCCATATAATTTTTAAAATTAACTGATAGTCTCCCTCGCTCTAATTTATGAAAATTAGTCACATACATTGGATTAATAAAACTGGTATTTTTTCTCACCGTGCCATTTAGTGGCATAAAAATAAGATGTTTGTCGATCATTGCTTTTTTATAACTCTTTTGTTCAAAACGATGATATAGCTCAAGTGTATTGGATACTTTTTGAAATATTTGTTGGTGAGTATCATTGTACTCAGTCATTAATTCCTGAGTGGTTGAGGTAGTTAGGATAGGAAGTTAAGTAGAGGAAAATAGCAGTGTGTTATAAGCGGTCCCTAAATTAGACACATCATGCACAAAATAAACAGCTTCTGTCAGGGAAGTTTGACCTGTTTTTATACTACATTCTAGAAACACGTTATATAAATCATCTAAAGCAATCGAATCTCCGTGAATTAATTCTTCATACATCTTGACTTTATCACCTTTAATACCCATATACATCTCTCCTACACACGTTTTTTAAATACACTTTATATTAACATATTAAACAAAATTTAGAAGCGTTTTCATACAAAAATAGATATTTTTACGCAAAAAATTCATGTTTTGGTTTTTCCTTGATTTTCCATTTTTATCTATACTCACAGTGGCTAGCCAAATGATAACTTGAAAGGACATACCATTTATGGAAGACACACTCTTTACTACCTATCATTCACTTATCTTAGGCGCATTAAATAAATGTCACATGACACCCTCTCATCCAGAGTTTGATGATTATTTGCAACATGCTCGAATCGAATTATTACTAACATATAGAGACTATGACAAACAATCTGAGGATAAACCACCCTTTAGACCATTTGCCTATCAAAAAATCTATTGGGCAACACTTGATAAACTCAGAAAAGAGCAGAGACGTATCGACAAAGATATCATAGAAGATACTCATTTAGATTATTTGTCAGAAGATACTGATTTTTCGTCTTGTCTATCAACCACTGATTTATACTATCGACTGCTAGAAACACTCTCAATCAGTGAAGAAAAATTTTTGAATGATCGCTTTTTTAATCAATACACTATTAGCCAAATAGCTGATAAACACAACGTTTCTAGGAAAACTGTTTACCGTTGGCGAGATGGCGTGAGAAAAAAATATAAAGAAATTTGAAAAAAGGGGTAACACTTTTGGTTTGGGAAACGTTTATATAAGTGTAAGGCGCGCAACTTACTAAACTAACAAAAGGACGTGACGAACATGGAAAAAATCTTTGACAGTAAAAAATCGATCTTCTCATTTAAAGCAGTAGGTGAGGAAAAAGCTCGTAAACAAACACTAGCTAACCTAAAAGAAACAGCCACAGATGAAAACATTTTAGATTTAGGCGACATCTTTAACTCTTTAGCTCCAACTGATGAACCTCTAGAAACATTATCAGTTGTTAACACACATCACTATGATATGTAATACCAAACACACACTACTAGGAGGAATTACCCATGAAAAAATTAAACTTAACTTTTTTAAACGAAGATAACAAAAAAGCGACGCTTGTCCCAAAAGTAGCCAATCAAAACTTATCAAAAGATGAGGTGAAAGATGCAATGACTGCCATCTCAGCCTTAGAGATTTTTGAAGCAAAAGGAAAACAGCTCTATGTCACACCAACTTCAGCACACTATAGTGAAACGATTATTACAGAGTTGTTCTAACACATTAGACGACGTTTTTCATAAGCGTCGTCTTTTCTTATACTAGAAAGGAGTTTTATCTATGTTAAAAGTGATTGATCTATCAAACCACCAAAGAGGAACCAACCTAGACACACTAAAAGCTGATGCGTTTATTTTTAAAGCAACAGAAGGCACTTACTTTATTGATGACACGTGTGATATTTTTGTCCAACAAGCAAAAAAGTTAAACAAACCATATGGTGTCTATCATTTTTTAGATCAAAATGATGTGATCAAACAAGCAGAATTTTTCTTAGCTAATACTCAAGGCTACATCGGTGAAGCCATCCTTGTTCTTGATTATGAAGGATATGGTAAGCAAGGAGCAAAAAAAGCCAAAGAATTTTTAGATTATGTCTACAAACAAACAGGTGTTAAACCTCTCATCTATATGAATGAAAGTGACGCCAACTCAGATGATTGGCTAGATATTGTCGCTGGTGATTATGGTTTGTGGGTCGCTAAATACTCTCAACATACCCCTGTTGTCAAACAATGGCCAAGCTATGCTATGTGGCAATACACCAGTACACCTGTTGATACCAGTCATTTTTACGGTGATAAACTCGCTTGGGAAAACTATGCCGCACCAAAAAAATCTATCACACAACAAAAGGACGCTTATCACACAACAGGAAAACGATTTGAAGCATTAAGAACACTCGTCATCCAAGCAGATGAATCATTTAAAAAAGCATCTGGCATGCACTTTTCCAAAAGTACTATCTTTGATATTGAGCAAATTTGCCACACCAAAACAACAACGCATGCTTGTATACTCTATAATCATCATAAGGTATTTGTTACACTTCACAAGGATTATGTTAGAAAGATAGATTAGGATAAAAAATAACCCTCCACAAGAAATAAAATCGATTTCTTGTGGGGGGATTTTTTATTTATTCAAATAAAGGTAATTCTTCAACTTCTAACCCAAAATACTTTTTAATTTCGTTCACAATTCGTTTACTTGCCAAACCATCACCATATGGATTTTTTGCTTTTGACATCTTTTTATATGTTTCTTGATTAGATAATAATTCTATCATATTCTCTTTTACTATGTCATAATCTGTTCCTATTAGTTTTAATGTTCCCGCTTCTACACCTTCTGGACGCTCAGTTGTATCTCTCAATACAAGAACCGGAACATTAAATGATGGTGCTTCTTCTTGAACACCACCAGAATCACTCATGATAAAGTAACTTCTATATGAAAAATTATGAAAATCAAATACATCTAATGGTTCAATCAAATGAATACGCTCATGATTTCCTAAAACGTCATTGGCTAATTCTTTTACTTTAGGATTAAGATGTACTGGATAAACTAAATGAATATTTTCATAATTATCTACAACTTCTCTTGCTGCTTTAAAGACCTCTCTCATAGGCTGGCCTATGTTTTCGCGACGATGCATTGTCATTAAAATTAATTTATCATCTTCACCTATATTTTTTAACGCTTCATGACTGTAGTTATCTTCCACTGTTTCACTTAATGCATCAATCACTGTATTACCAGTGATTGATATTTTTTTTGAATCTTTTCCTTCATTAATTAAATTATTTGCACTATTTTGAGTTGGTGCAAAGTATAAATCACTTAATACATCAATCATCTGTCTATTTGCTTCTTCTGGAAACGGTGAAGATATATTCCAAGTTCTAAGACCTGCTTCTACATGTCCTACTTTCACTTGATTATAAAATCCAGTTAAACTTGCAGCATAAGCAGTCGTTGTATCTCCATGAACAAGGATAATATCAGGTTGTTCTTTTTTTATTACTTCATCTAATTTGGTTAATGCTCGACTTGTAATATCTGATAGTGTTTGATTTGCTTGCATGATATTTAAGTCATAATCAGGTTTTATTTTAAAAATATCTAAAACCTGGTCCAACATTTCTCTATGTTGAGCAGTCACAACTACAACTGACTCTAGTTCCTCATGTTTTTCTATTTCTAAAACAAGAGGAGCCATTTTTATTGCTTCTGGTCTTGTACCAAAAACTGACATAACCTTAACGTTTTTCAATTGTATTCTCCTCTATAATGTAATAGCTCCTGGAATAATATTTTGAGTGTCATATACTACTACAGAATCTAACATATTACTATTTTCAATAATATGTTTATGACCTACCATTATGATAACTAGTTCAAGTCCATCCATAAACTCATTAAAGTCCATCACTTGATTTTCAACAATTTTATTTTTAACCATTGGATCATAAGATTTTAATGGCTTAGATAAGTGACGTTCCATGGATTCAAACATTTGTAATGTTGGACTTTCTCTCGTATCATCAACATTCGGTTTATATGTTAATCCATATACTCCTACTTTTGAAAAATCAGTAATATTTTTTTCTTTCATAATTTGAGCTACTTTTTTTAATACATAGTCTGGCATAGAATCATTTATATGTCTAGCTGTTGTAATAATATTAGTTAATTCTGGATAGTCTCCTACTAAGAACCATGGGTCAACTGAGATACAGTGCCCACCTACTCCAGGTCCAGGATTTAATATATTTACACGTGGATGCATATTAGCTACTTTTATAATTTCATAAACATCCATATCATCAAAATCACAAATTTTTGCTAGTTCATTAGCAAAAGCTATATTAATATCTCTAAATGTATTTTCTATTACTTTACTCATTTCAGCTGTCTTAATATCTGTAACAGCTATATCTGCTTCGCAGAAAGTTTGATAAATTTCTTTTACAATTTGTCCTTTATCAAGATTATCTGCACCAATTGTTCTTGAATTATATCTTAACTCATGAATCATATTACCAGGTAGGATTCTTTCTGGAGCATGTATTAAATGAATTGTCTCTCCAATTGTAAATTTATACTCTTCAATCAAAGGTCTAATATATCTATCAATCGTTCCTGGAGATACAGTTGATTCAATAATCAATAATGTATTTTCTACACAATTTTCTAAAACAGTTTGTACTGCTTTTATAACATATGTAGGATCAATTTTTTTATTGTCCTTATCATAAGGTGTTGGCACAGTTACGATATATTTGTCTGTCACTTGATAATCATTACTGAATTTAATACCTTTAGAAAGAGCCTCTTGAAATAATTCATCTAATCCTTCTTCTTCAAATGTTGTTTTTCCCTCATTTAAAGTTTTAACTAAACCTTTATTTACATCTGTACCAACTACACTATTACCACTAGCTGCTAACATTAATGCAGTGGGTAATCCTATATAACCTAAACCTATAACGTTAATCATTTTTTTTCACTCTTTCTTAATTTTATAAATAATAATATATGAATAAATAAGAACCTGTAACTATTAGCTATTAGTACAGCTACTACAAAGCCCATTAGTCCAAATAACTTAGTAAGAACAATCCCTAATATAATGTATAAAAAACCATAAGAAAACTGGATAAATATTTGCCATTTAATATTACAATACTTTAGCGTTAACGGCTGTAAAAGATTAGATAATATTAAAATAATCGCTCCTAGACTTGCTAAGATATAATAGGGTTTTATGCTTAAAACAAAGTCTGGATAGAATATTTTAATAAAAACTGGAGAAATAATAATTGTTACTGCAAATAAGAATAGACCAAATATCGTAGAAATAATTGATGTTAACTTATATGTTTTCCACTTAGATAATCTATTATCTTTAGAAATATATGTTAAAATAACACCTGAAATAGGCTGTAATACAATACCTGACATTTTACCTATTAAAGAAGACACATAAAACACACCTACATCTGCGGTACCAAGTAATGGCGTTAATAAAAATCTATCAAGATACAACATAATATTCGAAATAGAATTTGATAACGCTAAATCTCCAAAACTTTTATATACATACTTATTGTTATCGCTAATTTTAAACTTTTTAATATCTGATAAAAATCTAGTTGTAAAAAATAAAAAAATGAAAGAAAATAATTCCCCTATAAAAAATACAAGTGTCCAATCATTGAAATGAGTATATATCATTACTCCAAGAATATAACCGATACTTGTCACAGTCATATGAATTAAAATATATATATAATTTAAATTAATTCTATAATACACAGTCAAATAAGAACGTAATAGGATTAAATTACCTGTAATAATTAAGATTATATATTGCTGAATATTTATGCTATTTAAGAAAAATAATAAACTTGATGAAATGATTATACTATTCAATATTACAGATAGAATTAGCAGTTTTAAATAGGATGTATTATCAGTTTTTTTTTCCTCATTTATGAGTTTTATATTATTTAAGCTTCCACCAAAAATAACCCCAAAAGCATTGATAAGTCCCTGAATGGTTAAAAATACTCCAAAATCTGAGCTGTTCATAGTTTTCCCAAAAATTGGATAAACTATGAATTGGGTAGCTACTGTAAAAATCATCGTTGCTGCAATATTTAAAATACTATCCTTCACGATTCTGTGTTTCATTTTACTTCTCCTAAAATTTGTCTCCATGATTCTTCTAAATTAACTATTTGTTTATTATAGTCACGTAATGAAAAACTATCTAATATTTTACTATATTCTTCGTCTGATATTAGGTATTCTTCATTACTAATAATTCTATCTAATATCATACTTGCCTGATTAATGTTATTTTTTTCATATAAATTATCGTGATGAAAAACTCTTTCTATATTAGAATCTTGTTTTTCTAAAACTGTTAATGTTCTACAGACTTGACTATGTAAAGCACTCAGTGTACATTGCTTTGGCCATATACAAACATCTGAAGCACTATAATACTTGTACAGTTCTTCATAAGGTACACTATCTAAAAAAATACACTTTTCTTTGAACTCAAATTCATCATATCTATTTAAAAATAATTGTTTATATTCGCTATCAATATTTCCTACAAATAAAATTTTCAATTTGTCGATATTATCTATGGATATCCCCTCAATAATATCAAAAATTAAGTGGGGTTCTTTATAGTAATCTAATTTTCCTGTATACGTAATTAATATTTCATCATTATTAATATGTAATGAATCTCTTATTCTGTTTCTCTCAATATTAGAATAATACATAACAGAGCCATCATATCCATGAAGTAGTGGGGCTTGCTTATCTTTTGATATACCAATACTAGATAAATACTCTTTTTCTTCTTCTCCAAGATAATAAATTTTTTGATATTTTTTAGATGCTATTTTAGAAAAAAACAAATTATAAAACTTTATAATTTGTTCTCTTAATCTATTCTGACTACCTGACTTAGACATATGACAATCTCTAAAAATAGGATACTTTTTATTTTTTAAAAGTATTAAATCTTTAAAGTCGACAATTCCATGAAGATATAAAACGTCCGGATTTAATTCATCTATCTTTTTGAATAGTTTTGGAAAATAATACCTACTTGACAATATAAATTTCGGTTTAATTCTCATAATGGTTAAATTATTAAATCTATTTAATAATTTCTTATCGAATTCTTTCAACTGTTTGATATTATCAGAAAATATTGGAAGATCTGAAGTTATTATAAATACATTATTATTCTTATTTTTACAATGTTGTTTTATCATTTCATTTATTTGATACCCTGCATTTGGTTCGAATCTATCTTCCACATGAATAATATTCATCTAAACACCTCAATATATATTTTGTATGTATGGCGGTACTTCCCTATACCTATATAAATCCCCTTTGTTAAAAATAGAAATATAAGGATAGTCGAATACTCTATTGGATAAATTTAAATTTGCCTGATTCTTTTGCCCGTTAATCTCCTTAACGTAAAAAATTGGCATTATAATAAAAATCAATAAAATAGACACTGTTACTCTAATACTTTTTTTAGTTTTAAAAAGTAAATTCGGTATCAAAAATAACTCCAAAATTTTAAAATATACATGTACCCTTGATGCTATTAAAGATTGGCTTGCCAAAAGCATATATAAACTAAAACCTATTAGATAATATGTAATCACTCTATTTTCTAACTCATTTAAATTTTGTCTATTCATGAAAACTAGAAACATAATAATACATACCATTATTAATCTAGACAAAACAGCAAATAAACTCGTATCTATAAAATTATAACTAGCATCTATACCAAATGGTTCTATTAAACTAAAAAAAATGTTTTTATTAGATATTATAGAAACAAAGTATATAGCGAAGCTTGATAAAAATATGAATAGTAACTTATATGAGTCCCAATTAAATCTTATTATTAATAATATAAATAGTACAAGTACACTTGTATGAAATAAAGAGAATATAATTGTTCCAATTGAAAAAGCAACGTATTTATTTTTCAATAATAGTGGATACAATATTGCTAAACTCATCACTAATGTTAACCCTTGTCTATAACCACTATTCGCATAAGTAAAATAATACATCGTGTAGTATATAAGTAGTGTTAGATTAATATTTTTCGAATACTTTCTTATTACTATATACAAAAATGAAAACATTATAAAAGATATAAACATATTGTATCCATAATATCCAATTCCTATTCTCTTAAATAAAGATACTGATAATTTATAACCTATCTCACCATGTATTGAATCCAGTGCCATACTATTACTGCCAAACTCGGGTATTAAATTATATAAATAGAAATAATTAAAATAATCACTTCCTACTCCAAATCTAAAAAAGTTTAACACAAAAATAAGAGCAAAAGCAATATTAAACACTATAATACTATTTTTTTTAGACAAAGTATTTAAGAACGATGAAATAGCTAAAAAACAAAAAATCACAAAATATAGCATTACTACATATCCTCCTTGTTTTCATATACTTTGATATATTCTTCTACCATTCTTTCTTTGGATATATATGCTAACGTTTCGTTTGATACTTCTAAGTTTTTATCACTAATTTTGGCTCTTAACTTATTAATAGATTTAATAATTGATTTTGTATCTTTTTTTTCAGTGGTCTCCCCAAGTGAATCAAATATCATTTCTCTATTCCCACCAGTATCAAATAATATGACTGGTGTGCCACAAGCTATAGCTTCTAAATTAGTAGTAGGATAGTTGTCTTCCAGTGTTGGATTTAAAAACACATCTACTTTTCTATACAAATCAGCTAGAGATTCTTGATTAACTGTTCTTTCTTCATGAATAATTCTTTTATGAAGAATTTGATTTTTTCCTAATTTTCCGATTATATGTATATTATATGAGTCGTCTAATCTATTGCATAGCTCATTAAAATAAACTAATCCTTTTCTTTCATCCCATATATTAGCAACTCCCAATATGGCTAATTTCTCTAATTTTTTTTGATCAAGGTCATTTATTTTAGGATAAAATATATCAGTATTAATTCCATTATTAATCGTCATCACGATACTATTGGTAAAAAAACTTTTTTTCACCATTCTATTTAACCATTCTGAAGGTGTTATAATAATTAACTCATTATAATTAGATAATAACTCTTTCTTTTTTTTATAGTTTCTAATAGAATTATTTTTTAATATAGACTTAGGATACCTTTTTAAATTTCTCCTGTCTTCACGTGTTGGTAGGATGCCATTCTCATAATCTATATATGCACTATGAGGAGAAAATGGCCAACAATCGTGAAAAGTCCATATTACTTTCCCCTTAAACTCATTTTTTAAAAAGTTAAATAAAACTTCTATATTAAGGTAATATCCATGTAAATTATGTAAATGGATTACATCAGGTTTGTATTCTTTTATATATCTTATAAATTTTCTTGTAGGATTTTTTGAATTAAATCCTTGATTATCGAAAACTCTTGATTTAACCCCATCTATATAGTTGTTTAATTTTGAACCTATTCTATATGTATTGTAATTAGAGTTAGCATCACCTCTACCATAGGCAATAACACATTCATGTTCTCTTTTTTTTAATTCATCATATAAGTCAACACAGATTTTTCCAGTACTGCCACTTCCACAAACTGAATTAACTAATAATACTTTCATCCTACTTCCTCCAAACTACTCTATTGACATAGTCTGTATAAGACAAAATAATTCTTAAAACTTTATCTGATACGTTTGGCATAGAATAATCATAAACTTCTCTCAATGTTTCGTTATCTTGAGTATCTAAAACGGCCAATCCTTGCATAATTCTTTCTTCTAATAAACCAACCATCATCACACTAGCTTCTTCCATTGCTTCTGGTCTTTCGTGTGCTTCTCTTATATTTAATGCTTTAAACCCTAAAATCGATGATTCTTCACTTATTGTCCCACTATCACTTAACACAACTTTTGCATTCACTTGTAGAGCATTATAATCTATGAACCCTAAAGGTTTAGATAAAATAATATTTTCGTGTAATGACACATTCTTTTCTTCAATCATTTTACGGGTTCTTGGGTGTGTACTAACTAAGACAGGCATATCATATTTCTTAGCTACTGCATTTAAACTATCCATCAAAGCTCTAAAGTTTACTTCTGAATTAATATTTTCTTCTCTGTGTGCTGATACGACAAAATAATGATCTTTTTCTAGTCCCAACTTTTCTAAAACATTAGATTTTTTTATCTCATCTAGTTTAGAATGAAGTACTTCATACATAGGACTTCCAGTTTTTATCACTCTATCAGCTGGTAAACCTTCTTTTAGTAAGTATTCTCTTGCTATTGAGCTATATGTTAAGTTGATATCAGCTGTGTGGTCTACTATTTTACGATTTGTTTCTTCAGGTACACGCTGATCAAAACATCTATTACCAGCTTCCATATGAAAAATAGGTATTTTTCTTCTTTTGGCTGCAATAGCACTCAAACAACTATTTGTATCACCTAAAACTAATAAAGCTTCTGGTTGGACTTCTTCCAAAACTTTATCTACTTTGATTAAAATATTTCCAATCGTTTCTACAGCTGTACCAACAGCTGCATCTAAGAAGTAATCAGGTTTTCTTAAGTTAAAATCATCAAAAAATACTTCATTTAACTCATAATCATAATTTTGCCCTGTATGAACTAATACATGTTCAACAGCTTCGGATTCTTCTAATTTATTCATTACTGAAGCTAATCTAATGATTTCAGGTCTAGTGCCTACTACTGTCATGACTTTAAGTTTTTTCATTTCTTTTATACCTCCAAAAAATACGTATCTGGTTCATTTGGGTTAAATGGTTCGTTTACCCACATGACAGTAACCATATCTTTATCTCCTAAGTTTTCAATATTATGAGTATAACCAACTGGTATATCAACTACTTCCAATTTTTCCCCTGAGACAAAATATTCAATAATATTATCTTCATCTGGTTTTCTATAACGAATCACACCTTCACCACTTACAACTAAGAATTTTTCATTTTTAGTATGGTGCCAATGATTTCCTTTTACAATATGTGGTTTAGAAATATTAACAGATACTTGTCCTGCATTGGTCGTCCTTAAAAATTCAGTAAATGAGCCTCTATCATCAATATTCATTTTTAGCTCGTAAGAAAAATCATCCTCAGATAAAAAGCTTAAATATGTACTGTACAGTTTTTTAGTAAAATCATCACCAAAATCTGGTAATACTAAGTTCTCTCTACTCTCCTTGAAACTCTTTATTGTATCAACAATCCATCCTAATGTTTGTTTATGTGTAGTTGGTACAAAACAAAAGTCCTGTGTTCTAGATTCTTTATCAGACAAACAATTTATTAATTCCTTAACAACATCATCTATGTATACAAGTTCTAATAGTGTTTCACGGTTATTCACTTGGATAGGCAGGTCATGAGAAATGTTATAACAAAATGTCGCTATAGCACTGTTATAGTTTGGTTTGCTCCATTTTCCAAAAACATTAGGGAAACGATAAATCATGGTTTTGATACTATATTCTTTCCCATATGACTTTATTATCTCTTCGCCTTCACGCTTACTGATGCCATAAGGATTATCTAATTCAGCTTGTATTGAGGAAGATACCATAATCGGTGCTTTTTTATCAGACAGTGTCAAATAATTGATTAATTTGTCTGTAAAATCAACATTTCCTTCTCTAAATTCTTCATCAGTTTGTGGTCTATTAATCCCGGCTAAATGAAAGACAAAGTCAGCTTGTGACGTATATTTTTTTAATTCACTATCTGTTGTTTGTCGGTCAACTAATAATAAGTCATCGTACCCTTGATTTTTTAATTCGGCTACCAAGTTTTTTCCTATAAAACCATTTGAGCCGGTAATTAAAATTTTCATGCGTTATTCCAACTTTCTAATTCTTCTCTGACATACTCCAATGTTAACAATTTTTCTTTGATTTCCTCTACACTCAATTGATAGGTATTATGAGAATTGTACTCAACTTGTTCAGTCAATGCCTCACTACCGTCTTCAAAGAATTTATCATAGTTTAAGTCACGATTATCTGCGGGTATACGGTAATAATTATCAAATTCTTCCGCTTTGATAAATTCTTCTTTAGTTAATAACGTCTCATATAGTTTTTCACCATGTCTTGTACCAATGACTTCAATATTGCCATCATAATTGAATAATTCTTTTATTGCTTGAGCCAAATCACCTACTGTAGATGCTGGGGCCTTTTGCACCATAATATCACCAGTATTAGCATGTTGAAAGGCAAATATGACCAATTCAACAGCTTCTTCTAAACTCATTAAATATCTTGTCATATTTGGGTCTGTAACAGTCAATGGTTGATGATGTTTTATTTGTTCAATGAATAATGGAATAACTGACCCACGTGAAGCCATGACGTTTCCATAACGAGTTCCACAAATTAACGTTTGATCCTCAGGTACATTACGTGACTTAGAAACAAATACTTTTTCCATCATAGCTTTTGAAATACCCATAGCATTTATAGGATAAGCCGCTTTATCTGTAGATAGACAGATAACTTTTTTAACTCCTTCTTCTATAGAAGATTGAACGACATTATCTGTTCCTAATACATTTGTTTTTACTGCTTCCATTGGGAAAAATTCACAAGATGGTACTTGTTTTAATGCTGCTGCATGAAACACATAGTCTACACTGTGCATCGCATTTTTTATACTATCTTTATCTCTCACATCCCCTATGTAAAATTTCAATTTGTCATTTTTAAAATGTTTTCTCATATCATCTTGTTTTTTTTCATCTCTTGAAAAAATACGTACTTCTTTAATATCTGTATCTAAAAAACGTTTCATGACTGCATTACCAAATGAACCTGTCCCACCTGTAATTAATAAAACTTTATCTTTAAACATTTACTTTTCCTCCAATATATCTTCCAAATCTTTTAATAAACTTAGTTTATTAAATTTTTCATTTGATAATGTCAACGCATTTATAGACATTGATTTTATCTGTTCTTTATCTATACTAGATATATACTTTATATTTCTATATAAAGCATCTTCATCTTCACTTGGTCCCCACACACCTATGTTATTATTTTTAATTATATCTTCTAAAACTCCATCAGAAGCAACTACTATCGGAACTCCCATAGCAATGATTGATTGAAATTTTGCCGGTATAGTAAGTGAATATATTGGATCTTTACTCAACGAAATCAACGCTGCATCTGTTTGTGACATAATTTTTGGTATTTCATTAGCTGGAACTGGATTATAAAACTTTATAAAATTATCTAAATTCTTTGACTTTGCTTCTTTCATTAACTCTTCTTTATATCTACCATCACCTATTAGATTGATACTGATATTGTTAACACCATCATTTATCAGTTTTTCCACTGTCTTTGGTAAAACTGATAAACCTTGTGCATACCCAATATTTCCAGCAAAAGTAATGTTGAACTTATCCGTGTCAAACAAAATCTCTATTGATTTTTCGTCTGTAGGCTCGTAAAAGTCTTCAGCATATTGTGGCCAGTATTTTATTTTATCTTCATAATTTCCAAGCTGTTTAATATTATCTGTGAATTGCGGCGATGAAACTAATATTGTTGAAACATTATTATATATATACTTAACCATATTCGTTATTTTATTAACTATATATTGATTTTTTATACCGCTCATGCTCACAAAGTTTTCTGGCCATAAATCCATTACATAAATATGTGATTTTATCTTTCTCTTCTTCGCATAAAGAACACCTGGTATAGCTTGTGTCATTGGAGATACTTCATATATAAAAACTGAATCATAAACTTTTCTAGTAAAAAAAGCCCACAAAGATCCGCTTATCAAAAATGAAAGATAATTTAGGGATAATCTTATAGGGTTATTCCCTCGAGATATAATTGGTATTCTTATAATATTAATTCCATCAACCGTTTCTTTTCTTTTCTTAAAAAGTCCGTATCCTGAATAGAACTTTCCCTTTGGATAGTTAGGTATACCTGTCAATACTGTTACATCATATCCATCATCAATCAATTCTTTACAAATATCATTTATTCTAAACTGTTCAGGGTAAAAATATTGACTAACTACTAAAATTTTTTTCATTAACATCACTCTCTGTTAGTTCGATTGTTTTTTTATTATCCATAAAACTATCACAAGTTAATTGTTTTTTCTGATACACCAAGTTACCAAATGCTTTATTGGTTAAATCTCCAATTTTACCTGGTACATAAGATAGTAAGTATACTGACCAATTCATAAAGCTAAATAGCTTAATATTCTTTCCATGTGCATGTGCAATTTCTTTTACCATATGACTTGTTCTAACATACTCATTATTCTGAGGATAGAAGATACCTACTCTAGGAATATCTATCAATTCTTTCAGAAATATATTCAAATTACCTACATAAAGCATCGAGCGTTCATTTGGTATATCAGGAAAAACTGGTAGTTTTAATGCAATTTTCCGTAGCATTGGATAATTTCCTCTGCTACCTGGACCATAAATCATTGGTGGTCTAACTATAGATAAAATAAATGTTTCTGTCATTAGTTTTTTCAACTTGATTTCTGCTTGAAGCTTACTATCTCCATAAAAACTTGAAGGTGTAGGGACTGTATCAGGAGTAATAACTCTTTTTTTTCTAATACTAACATCTTCACCATAAACAATGATTGAACTCATATAGATAAATTGAGATGATTTATCACCTCTATCAATCTTGTATTTATTTGCCACATCATATGACAAATCACAATTTACATCGTAGTATCGTTTCTTTTCTTCTTCACTGACCTTACCAACATCAGCATGTGCAATCCCAGCTACGTGTAACACAACATCGTACACAGAAAAGTCCTGAGTCTTCCAGTCCTCTCCCCTAACAGAGATAGTGTCGACTTGATACTCAGGATTATCTTTTATATAAGAAGCAAAGGAGGTGCCAATGTAACTTGTTTTTCCAGTAATAAGTATGCGTTTCATGGTTACTCCTCCTCTACATTTGTTTTAATCCCTGTTCCACCTTCAACAACACCGTCGGACTTAAATACTGATACAATCGTGCCAAAGAAACACTTAGCATCCATCCAAAATGATTCATGCTCTACATAATAGCCATCCAATGATGCTTTTATATCAATTTCTAATTCATCACGACCATTGATTTGAGCCCATCCTGTCAACCCAGGACGTATATCATTTGCTCCATACTTATCTCTTTCTTCTATCAAATCTTCTTGATTCCACAAAGCTGGTCTGGGACCTATGATTGCCATATCACCTTTTAAAATATTAAATAATTGCGGTAGTTCATCCAAACTAGTCTTTCTTAAAAACTTCCCAACTCTCGTGATAAATTCATCAGGATTTTTCAATAAGTGAGTAGGCATCTCTTTTGGTGTATCAATTTTCATTGTACGAAACTTATAAATAGAAAAAAGTTTTTTATCCTTACCAACTCTTTTCTGCGTAAATACAACTGGCCCTTTTGAATCAACTTTTATCGCTATCACTAGGATGAGTAAGAGTGGGGATAAAATAATAATCCCCACAAGAGATAGAATAAAATCAAAGATTCTTTTTAAAAATTTAATGTACATTTCTACTCCTCACTTGATTGATTAGCAAAAAGCACCAACTCTTTTGCCAATTCTGTATAATCTTCTGGTAACTCGTCAAGTTTTTTCATGACCTCATCATATGTAAATCCATTGACATTACCGACAAATATTTTTTCGTGAACTTGTTCTTTCGATCGTTCTTTATCAACCAGTAGTTCTTCGTAAAGTTTTTCTCCTGGTCTGATACCACTTTCAACTATTTGTATCTCATTTTCTGTATAGCCACTTAGCTTGATGACTTTTTTAGCTAAGTCAACAATCTTAACTGGCTCACCCATATCTAAAATAAATATTTCGCCACCTTTTGCTAAAGCACCTGATTGGATAACCAATCGGCTTGCTTCTGGTATGGTCATAAAGTAGCGAGTCATACGAAAATCTGTGACGGTCACTGGCCCACCTTTTGCGACTTGCTCCTTAAAGAGTGGCACCACACTTCCTCGGCTACCTAATACATTACCAAAACGCACGGCAGAAAATTTTGTTTTTCCTTTGCCGTTAAGTCCTGTGACAATCATTTCAGCGATTCGTTTTGTCGCTCCCATCACATTTGGTGGTTTTACCGCTTTATCAGTAGACACCATCACAAAACTATCCACGTCATTTGCTAGGGCTGCTTCAGCAACATTTTTTGTTCCATAGATATTGTTTTTTAGCGCCTCAGACGGGTTATATTCCATCAAAGGGACATGCTTATGAGCGGCAGCATGATAGACGATAGACGGTTTGTGTTGATTTATCACATCAAACATCCGTTTAGCATCTCTTACGTCCGCTATGGCTGGCACTATTTCTGTGTTTTTATCAGCATAGTTTTGTCTTAATTCTTTTTCTATCAGGTAGATAGAGTTTTCTCCGTGACCTAATAAAACAAGTTTTTTAGGAGAAAAAGCCATAACTTGTCGACAAATTTCTGATCCAATCGATCCACCTGCACCTGTAACCAATATCGTTTCATTTGCCAACTGTGTTTTGATTGACGCCATATCAAGTTTGACTTCGTCTCGTCCGAGTAAGTCCACCACATCGATTTCACGCAACTTTGTGACTGAGACTTCTCCCATTGCTAAATCTTCAATTGACGGGATTGAATTTATTGTGATATCTAACTCACGTGTCACGTCTAATAAATGTTCATACTGACTTGCGGTCATCGACGGGATGGCAACTGTTAATACATTAACCTCGTATTCTTTTACCAGTCTTGGCAAGTCATCGATTGAACCAACCACTTTTAAACCGGATAAATAAGTATTCTTTTTATTGATGTCGTCATCAATAAACCCTTTAAAGTTTAATCCCAATTGATTTGACTTATAACGAACCGTATTATAAAGCAACTCACCACCATCACCCGCTCCGATAATAAAGGCATTGTCACATTTTTTATTGCCTTTATTGTGATACATATGCAAGTAGTCAACAAGCAAACGCCAAGTCACACGTGAACTGATAATCGTCAATAATACAATAAAATAAGCTAATAATATCTGTAAATGTTTGATTGAAGACGATGTGAAAAAGCCTAGTACGATATACTCCAAAATACTTGAAGCTGTGACTGCGAAGAATATGGAAAGAATGGCATTGATACTTGTGTATCGAGTCAAGCGATTAAAAACTTTAAAAAACGACCCAAAAATCAAATATAGTATAATCTGCAAACCTATCACTTTGAGAGGGATAGGCTCATTTATTTCATATAAAAAATTAGTATAAAAACTAACCAAAACATTTGCTAAAATGATAATACACGTGTCTACCCCTATTAAGATAGACATCTTTACTTTACGGCTCACAACAACGACCACCTAACTTTTTTAAGAAAATATCCAGTGTTTTTTACCTGACACAACAGGTTCTACCTTTACCTCATCCCCGTTAACAATATCTTTAGTGATTTGTTCAAAGGCTTGTCTCTTTTCTTCTCCAAACTCTTTTTCAAGTAACTCATACGCTGCCTTAGTATAAAAACCTCGCGAAGACACATTGTGTGCATCAGATGACAGCATATGCGCATGATTGTGTTTAATCATTTGCCGTGTCACACGCTGAATTTTTTTCCCAAACTGACCGATATAGCTACCATTAGTAACCTGTGTCAGACACCCCATCTCAATGTATGGCTCCAACTTTTTGGGTTGCTCCAAAAAAACATTATTACGCTCTGGGTGAACAATAATCGGCCGATGACCGGCACGACAAAGTTCTGATAACACGCCATAAGCATAGTCAGGTACTGTAGAAAACGGAAATTCAATTAGCAAATAAGTATCCGTTAAGTCTGCAAATAAAATCTCATCCCTAGTCATTCGTCTTGATAAATCAGCCGAGATCCGTATCTCTTGACCTTCAAACAACGTTAGTGGAATGTCTTGTGCATCAAGTACTTGCTGCAATTCGGCAACAGAGGTAATAATATTTTCTTTTTTATTAAGGTAGTGACCATTATTATAATGAGGTGTACAGAGTATGTGAGATATTCCTTCTGATACAGCTGAGCGTGCCATAAATAACGAATCATCTATTGTCTGAGCTCCGTCATCTATTCCTGGTAATATGTGACAATGTAAATCGACAAGCACAATACTCTTCCCCCTTTTTAACTGTAATAATAATCCGTGTAACTTAGATTGCTCTCTGCAAAGTAAATACACCCTAAAATAGTTGAATCTACTTTTTCCAATAACTCAATCGTTCGTTGTAATTGTTTCTTGTCCGTGACATTGCTTCTTACAACAACAGACACACCATCAAGATGCGCTGCTACCAACTGAACATCTGTCACAGTAGATGCAGGTGGCATATCAAAAATCACAAAATCATATAACTGTTCTAATACTTTAATTAGTTTTTGCATTCGAGTACTCGCAAGGAGCTCTGATGGATTAGGTGCTTTAAACCCACTTGTCATCACATCTAAGTACGGAATGTTACTCTCTTGAACAACTTCCCCCACTGACAATTGTTTAATACTTAAGATGTTACTCAGTCCAACTGTATTATCCAACTCAAATGTCATATGCGCAGTTGGTCGTCTCATATCCGCATCAACTAGTAATGTTTTCATCCCTAATTTGGCAAACATAACCGCCAAGTTGGCAGCTGTTGTTGATTTCCCTTCACTCGGTCCAGCTGATGTAATCGCAATACTTTTTGTTGGTGTCTCATATTGAGAATGCATGATATTCGTACGGATTGTTCTAAATTGTTCTGAAATTGGTGAATTTGGCTCAATGACAGTAAACAGCGTTGCTGGTTTAGGTGCTTCCAATTTTGTGGCTTTATTTCTAACATTTTGATTCCTTCTACTCATGACGTTCTCCTTTTTAATATCTATCCTCAAATTCATTGATTGGCTTTAAATCAAAATCAAGTCCATCAACTTCAGTATTTAATGAATTTTCATATACATCACTAACTTCTAAGAATAACTCTTCATTGATTAATGCATTTTTTTGTAATTTTCTAATCTCTGTCATCTCTCGTTCACTAACTAGTGGCAATGTGCCAAGGATTGGAACACCTAATGTTTCTGTTACATAATCTTCAGAACGTACAGTCCGATTAAATAACTCGCCAAGTAAAGCTAACATCACACCAACAATCAATCCTAATACAGCACCAATAGCAATATTTACTTTTTTATTTGGTGACACAGGTTGATTGTTAGGGGTAGCTTTTGATGCAATCGAAATTTTATCTGTATCAGTCATTTTTACTGCTTCTTTTTGAAAAACTTCTGACACAGTATTGGCAATAGCAGCTGACTCGATTGGGTTATCTGTTACTGCTTTAATAGAAAACAGTTGTGAATTTTGATTTTGTTCCACTGAAATAGCACCTGTTAAGAAATCTTCAGTGATGTTACTCATCCCATCTTTCACTAAGATATCTTTTGCTTTTTCTGTGACTGGTGGACTTTTTACTAAGTCTTTATATGTATTGATTAACAAAAGATTTGAGTTGATTTTATCCGTATTGAGATTTGTAGCGTCTGAACCCTTTGTTTGAACAACCAACTGTGTGGTAGCACTATATTTAGGCGTGATAACAAAAAGTGTCACAACGGTTGAAATGATTGTCCCTAAAATCAACATACTGACAATCAATGCCCATTTCTTTTTTAATAGTTGAAATATTTCATCTAAACTAACTGTTTCTTCCATCGTTTCCTCCAAATTATCTGTGTTTCTTTTTTATTTTTTTCTGTATATTAATTCACTACACATTGTGCAATTATATCATAAAAAGATGGTTAAAGTGAACACCTTTTTTGTTATATAAAACATTTTAATCATATTTGTGTTATATTATAAAAATCCAATATTGCTTTTTTATTGTATTGAACTGGATTAAATGTTTTGAAATGTTTTTTCTTTTTAAGAGTGGCATCCATCGCATGAAACACTCCTGTTGCATCATTTGTTTTAGCTAACATCCCGTATTTACCACCGTCTAACACATTACGACAAGCTGGTATATCAGTCGATACTACTTTCATTTTTAATGTGAGTGCTTCTAGCAAAACTAATGATTGTCCCTCATAAATTGACGTTAAAACAAATATATCACAATATGACATAAATATGTATGGTTTATTTACTTGTCCAATCATAGTAATCTCATTTTCTAAAGATAGTTCCTGAATTTTTTTCTTTAAACGATTCTTTTCCGGACCGTCTCCAATAATATAGAGATGTCCCTTTTGATAGGTTTGTCGATACAAGTGAAATGCCTCTATCAATAAAAACTGATTTTTTTCTTCAGATAATCTTCCGACTGTCACAAATGTTGGTTCATCTGTCTTAGGAAAGTTAAAAAATTGTCCATCGTTGTTCATCACACCTTTTGAAAAATCAAATGAGACAGTTTCTTCTTTTACCCACACATCCTTATGATTAATCGTAACTTTATAAAAAGTTTGATGTGTGTTAGTTACTAGTCGTTTGCTGACTTGAATTTCTTTAGGTACGTTTGACAGCAAACCTTTTTCAGATAACACATCTTCGATTGAAGCGAATATCTCGATTTGTTCTTGATTAAAAACGGCTGAAAATGTTATTTCTGTCATTTCTAGAACAAATGGATGACTAACTTTTTCCATAGATAGTTCTTGTTCTTTAATCTTATAGTGAGTGCCATCCTTTAAGCGAATCGTGATCCACCCTGTTTCCTTATCTTTTGAAAGTAATAAAGCATCTGTGCCAAGAGGCAACTCTATTTTTTTAGCTGTATCACCTTGTGTGTCATAAGCTGATACTGGTTGTGTGATTTGGACCATCTCATTTAGTGGTTCTATGCGAGATAGATGAGTCAATTTGTCCAGTCTCTGACGATTTGTGCGCGAGAAAAGTTGGTTCAGCATTTTTTTGAGTGGTCTTTGGCGAAACATTGAAACAGAACTCATTGGTCTTAATGCAGTCGGTTTTACCCAACCAAGTGCTTCTTTTCCATTTGATATCAAGTAACTTGTCCCAGTGAACGTCACAACTTTTTTTGTCACCAAGACATATAGCTCATCAAAGCCAGATAATGACATGATTTCTTTTGACTCATCTAAACCAACTGGTGCACTGTAGAGCGTCGTATGGTTATTGACGCTTAATTTGGATAATTCATAACTATCCGTTTCTGTTTGAATGCTATCTGACAGCAACCTAACATGGGCATGATTAATCCAACCAATATAACAATCGTCTTGACTAATTTTTAAATACGTCTCATCATGGTATCGAAATTCACCTAGAACTGTTACTTCTTCTTTTGGTAAGTACTTTGATATGGCTTTAACGTATGGACTGTCTGGTCTCATATCATAAATGACAAGTGACTCTTCTTGGTATTTTAAACACCCATTTCTAAATAAACGTGTGGTTGGTTTAGCTTTTGTTGTTTTAACAGGTCCATCTTTCGATAGTATTTCTTTAATGTTAAGTAAATTTTCTGAATACACAAATTTAGAAGAATTCGCATATTCTGATAGATTTTTTTTATTAATATCACTAATGACACTCGACACAGATACCAATTTGTCATAAAAATCATACACACTAATAATCCCTTTGACATTCATTTTGTGGATTTTCTTTCCATTTACCTCTCTATCCATGTCAGCAAGCATGTCACTATGTAGGTAACATATTTTCTTTTGAGAAGATGTTCCAAGTATTGTCTTTGTCCAGTACAAACTATACCCACTAAAATCAATGCTGACATCAAATACTGTTTTGCCTAACAAACGTCTAGCATCTCTTTGGTAAATATCGATAGGGAACTTATCTTTTTTCGATTGATTGACACCTTTAATGTGGTAATACAAATCCTGATAGCTCTCACTAAATGTATAGATTGGCTGACCAAAATTAAACAGTAGAGACACTCCTTTTGGTATTGAGTGGATGGAATCAATTTGTTCTTGTGATTTTGGATTGTCGAGTAAGCATGTTACTGAATATCTATCATAATCAATATTAGATAATAAATTTAGAAAACTACTAGTAATCCCATTTTTTCTCAATCCACCTGGATAAATCAACAGTGATTCTTTTTCTGTTGATTGCTTGATTGCTTTTATTTTGTCAGACAAAGGTTTCTCAAAAAACAAATAATCAACATAGCGTTCTGTGACATGTCCATCATCATATGGGACATACAAACGTTTAAATCGCTCATAATTCCAGCGAGTTTCCTCTACTTTTTTTGGCAAGTCTTCAATGATTGCTATCAGCTCATCCAAATTAAAGGCAACAGGGCCAGGTAACTCGTCATAATCAAAGTATTTTCCACGCTCATGACTATATAAATCATCATCCCAACAATAAAAAATAATCGGCTTATCTGTCACAAGATAATCAAAAAAAATACTCGAATAATCAGTAACCAAGCAATCGACACATGCTAAAAGTTCGTTCGTATCAATCCCATCTGGTATGAGATAAGGCAGTAACGTTTCTTCTTTCATCGCTCGATCATAAATAAATGGATGCACTTTAATTAAAATGTTGTATGTTTCACCAAATTTGTCGCGTAAAATTTGTGTTTCACTGATAATTTGTCTTAATTCTTGCTCTGTATAAGAAACTTCTCCACTTTTACAAGTTGGTGTGTAGAGTAAAATCTGCTTACTCAAATCTAGAGATACATGTCGCTCATGTAATGAACGAATCAACTGATCATGGTTTTTATTAAATGTTGCATCCATTCTAGGATAGCCACCTTCTAAAATCACGCCTTGATAGTTATTTCGCAACCGATAGCTATCCAAGAACATCGATGTCGTATGTTCATTAGGGCTAATCAACACATCCGCCATAAAAAAATTACGAACCACATTGCGAGCTCCACT
Source organism: Vagococcus sp. JNUCC 83 (assembly GCF_053667615.1). Classification (NCBI taxonomy): domain Bacteria; kingdom Bacillati; phylum Bacillota; class Bacilli; order Lactobacillales; family Enterococcaceae; genus Vagococcus; species Vagococcus sp. JNUCC 83. Next base: position 1,490,096 of record NZ_CM132204.1, read on the forward strand.
AGGATTTCCTGGAATATCAAATCCCATTGTTTTAAGTGGGGTCCCGTGCCACGTATTGATGTAAGTTTGCTCATCTTTGATTGTGACAAACGACTGAAACGTAGCATTATTTATTAAATATTCTGATTTGGCTAACCGTTTCAAATAGTCTTCTGAGTTTCGCTCGACAAATAATACATTCGTATAGTCTTTATAACGTGCCATAAAATAAGTCATCTCTTCAGACGACTGGATACTCCATATGTGTGTGTATACTTTATCTCTATCTGTTTGCAATAAATAATTAAATATAGCAAACGGTGAGTCTGTTAATGACTTTCCATCTCTGCTTTCATACAGTATTGTATTTTTTTCCACAGATTCATTGATATAAAAGCGCGTGTATGTTTCAACTCGTTTTCCAGTAGGTGATAGTTTTGTTTTAACAAACGGTTGTGCTACCCGTTTTGCTGGCGATAAAATTCCCATTAGTTCTCACTCATTTCTTTTTTTATAATCTCTGCAATCGCCTGTGCTGATTGACCTGTTTCATCATTGCAAAACATTTCTTTAAATGCTTCAAATTGTGTATCTACTTTAAAATCATCTAACTGTGTTAACTGATTGAGTAACTCATTTGGCTCTTTAACGATTGGACCAGGCAACAGTGTCTGAATTGGTAAATAAAAACCACGAATTGCCGTTTCATATTGTGTGGAGTCTGGCATAAAAAAGAGCATTGGTCGATTCATTAAACTAAAGTCAAATAAACAAGAAGAATAATCGGTGATTAACACATCGCTAATTAGCAACAAATCACTCATATCATATCCTGTCGACACATCAATCACTTGATGGTTTGACCAAGAATCAACCGCCAAATTTTGCGCCACTAAATAATGCATGCGAACCAGTAACACCATATCATCACTGAACTGTTTTATAAATTCTTCATATGGAAAATCAATACTAAACTGATAACCATCAGATGTTCTGTTGTCTGTTTCACGCCAAGTTGGGGCATACAACACAATTTTTTTATGTGGCTCTATGCCTAAAGATGCTTTTAATTTTTCCGTTTTATCATGGTATTGCGTGTTGTTTACCAGTTGATCATTTCTTGGAAAGCCTTTTTTAATCAGCTTTCCCCTATAGCCAAATGCTTCTCTAAAATGAGACGTTGTGTAATCGCTTGACGTTGTTAGATAATCCCAACGTGATGACTCTGCCAAAAACTCTTTGTCGTAACTTTCTTTTGTATACCCGGGTATATTTACCTCTTCTATATCAACACCAATTCGCTTAAGTGGTGTCCCGTGCCATGTTTGGATGTAAGTTGTTCGTTTATTTTTTATTAACCATAAAGGTGTTCGTGTGTTAATCACCCAAAATTTTGCTCTAGGCATGACAAAAAACCAGCGTAAAGAAAAACGGCGGACATGAGGGACCTTTTCTTCTTTAAAGGTCTCCTCGTATCCAGTCGTTACTCCCCACACTAGTTCAAGTGTTGTGTCTTCTTTTTTTAAATAATCGTAAATAGCTTTTGGATTGTCACTAAACTGCTTACCATGAAAGCTTTCAAAGTAAACGATATTTTTTTTCGGTAAATAGCCTAATAATCTAAACCAAATTGAAATCAACGTTTCTATTATTTTTTTCATGGTAATCTCCCTTTTAGATAAAGTCCATAAATCGTGCTCTAAATTTCATATGAATGTGCGACCCTACTATTAAAAGTACACCCACAACTAACCAGAAAAAGATGGTTTGAACCCCTTTTTCCCAGAACCAATGACCAAATAATAATGAGTCTCTAAATCCGTCTATTATATAGTAAATTGGGTTTAATTCAAGTAGTCGTGTGACCCAAGCGTGTTTGGTCCCTGCAAAAATACGTTCAAATTCCCAGATTGGCCCAGATAAATAAAATAGTAACCGTAAAATAGATTGAAGCATGATGTGATAATCTCGTACTAATACTGATATCGTAGAATTCAATATACCAAAAGCAAACAGAAAGGCAAACATACAAAATAAATAATAAAAATACTGTAACCAATATATATTTGGATAAATTCCAACTGAAAACATAGAGATTAACAAAATAATCATCATCCAACGGTAACTTTTAAAATTACTTGCCATATTAACAGTTGGCAAAATACTTACTGGAAATTTCATTTTCGATACCATGCCGATTTGTTTATAGATACTATTTGACTCACCCAGTATTGAGCTATTGATAAAGAACCATGCAATAATCCCAACAAGCATCCAAATAATATATGGTACACCATCTATGTCTTTACGTTTCATTCCAAGCCCAAATACAAGATAATAAATCCCGATTTGTATGGCTGGGTTTAATACTTGCCACAACAAGCCTAAGTAATGGCTTTGATACGTAGCTTTTTCTTCATATTTCGAAATACGACGAATAATCCCAAAATTTTTAATTTGTTCTGTAATTACGGTCTTTACGTCATTCACGTTTTAGCTCTCCTCACTGTTTACTTTGTTTTAAATGCCACATTAATCCTTTTGTGACAAACAAAGGTACTTGAAAAATACGATTAAATCGTTTTGGGTTACTAACTGAGCGATACAACCATTCTAAATTTGTTTTAATAAAAAATTCTGGTGCACGCTTAACCTCTCCACTGTAAACATCAAAACTACCTCCAACTGTTTGAAACACTGTTGGATTAAGTTGAGGCATATAGCGTTGCAACCACTCTTCTTGTTTTGGTGAACCCAAAGCAACAAACAAGACATCTGCATGTTGTTCATTGATTAAATCAATGATTTCTCCACTACTTTTTTTGTCATACCCATCAAGCCATCCACTCACTTTGATATTCGGATACTCTTTTTGAATGTTCCGTGCAGCTTGAGCCACGACATCTGGTTTTGCCCCATATAAAAAAATAGACTTTTTATTTAAGTGACAAAATTCCAATACACTAGCCATCACGTCAATACCTGCTACACGTTCTTTGATATGTCCTTTTGTCCATTGAGACATCTTGACCACACCAATACCATCAGCAAACCGATGCGTGGCGTGATCAATAAATGATTTCACACATTTATTTTTTTCTGACATTAAAATGATTTGAGGATTAATGCTTGCTAAAACCATTTTTTGATGATGGTCAAAATACCAATCTAAATCTTGTTTAATGTCTGACATAGTCAAATGATCAACAGGTGTATCTAAAATATACTCTACCTTATTCTTCATTTTTCTCCATCCAATACTTCCTTGATTTCGTCAATAACTCGTTGTGTTGCCTGTCCATCATTATATGTGTTCCACAATTGATTGAATCTATTGTTATCACGGCTAATTCTATCGTTAAGTTGTGATATGACTTCTTGCGTGGTATGTGCAACCTTCCCTGGAAAATCATTTTCTATTTTTGGTTGAATTCCCACTTTTTTACGATACTCCTCTTCATCAGGCCAATACATGATTAATGTTTTATCTGGATTAGCTAGCGTAAAATCAAAAGCAACTGAGGAATAATCTGTTATTAAACAGTCAGCTTGCTTAATATAATCATCGGCTGACTGGTTAGATGCAATCCATTCGATATTTTTAGTTGATGTTTTTGACATATCAATATGAGGATGCAATTTTACTTGCAATACATCTTTTGTTTGCAATTTGTTGGATAATTTATCTAGATTCAATAACCAACTGTCGATTGGAACACCTTCTCGGTAGGTCGGCAAATACAAAATACGACGATAATCCTTGTCTTGTCTATGAGCTGATTGTAATAAGTTATCTGTCCGAGGAAAACCTGTGTAATGAATTTGTTCATCAGACAACCCGTAACTTCTTTTAAAAACATCTCCCATTTTTTTAGAAGCAACAAAGACATAATCAAACGAGTCATACACACGCTTAAACCGATTGATATCACTCTTTGAACGATGAGTCACCGATTTATCTTCTAAACCAAATTGCTTAATCGCACCTGTTGCATGCCATATTTGATAGACCGTTTGTTGATGACTAAACGCAATATCTCCTAAAATGGCAAAATAATTATCCGCTATAATAACTTTACTCTGGCCCATTATTTTTATACTTTTAACAAGTCCAACAACAGAATCTAAATCAACAATTGAAATACCGTTTTCCGCTAACTCTTTTGCCTCTTTTTCACACACTTTTTTGTATAAAACAATGACTGATACCTCTTTTGCAAGATCTTCTATCAATCCTTTATTGTTGTTGGGAAAACTCATCAGATAACAAACTTGTTTATTAATTTTGTTGGTTTGAGTCATTTTATTTATCAGTCGAACAAAAAAACTGTACCCATTTTTTAACCAACTAATGACTATATGTTTCATCTATCTTATCCAGTGACTGAGTTGTCATTTTGGCTAGTTGCTCTGTTTTTTCCCTATTGGACTCAGAAAAATATGATTTAAATGATCGGCCCCTCACTTGAATCGTTCCAAAGACAAACAAACCAATAATCATTCCTACTAAAACTATCTTAGTTAAAAGAGACATTGTACCAATTGCAGGACCTCTTAATGCTGATTTTCCATGGCCTCGTTCAGAAGCAATCTCTTTTAAATCATCTACACTAAAGTTCTTTTGTTTTTCTTTGTACCCATTTTGATACTCTTTTTTTTCTGATTCAGGTAGTTCTCTAAACCATTTAATAAACTCATTATAATTTGCTACGACTTCTTTTGTATCACCATATTCACGTAATTCACCATAATGTATCCACGCGACTTTATCACATAGTTTTTTTACTTGATTCAATGAATGTGACACAAAGAAGATTGTTTTACCTTCTTTTTTAAACTGTAAGATTCGATCCACACATTTTTGATAAAATGTATCATCCCCTACAGATAATGCCTCATCAATAATTAAGACATCGGGATTATTATGCACCGCAATTGCAAAACCCAGTCTAGAGCGCATCCCGCTAGAGTAGTTTTTTACTGGTTGGTTAACAAAATCACCAATATCAGCAAACTCTGTAATGTCTGGTAAAATTGCATCTACTTCTTCATTTGTTAGTCCTTGCATCAAACATTTTAAACGGATATTTTCAAGTCCTGTTAATTGAGGTTTTAAACCTGCTCCAATAGCAATAATAGATGTTTCACCTTTAATCGTCATTTGTCCAGTTGTTTGAGGGATGATTCCTGCTAATATATTTGATAGCGTTGATTTTCCTGACCCGTTAATTCCAATCAGACCAACTGCTTCTCCCGGATAAACTTTTAAGTCAATTCCACGAAGTCCCCAAAAATGAGGCACACTTCTTTCAGAAAATTTAAATAAGGCTTTTATTTTATCTGATTTCTTCTTATATAAATCATATTCTTTGGTAATCATCGCTAATTCTACTTTTGGATTTTCTTTTTGATTCACGTTGACCCATCCTATTCTTTTTCAGTTCATTAAAACTACACCATTTTACACTATTATATATATTTTATCAAAGTTTCATCGTAAATTTAAGTCATTCTTCATCATTTAAAAAAGAGTTTGAGGGAAAATTCCCACAAACTCTTTAATAATCATCGATTGCCATCCCGTCTTGTGGATAAGTTCTTGGATCTACTATCCCATCTGTTTCAAAAACATAATCTGTTTCATCACGTTCATCCTGTGATTCAAGATTTAACGATAGCCTCATTTTATGCGAAATATAATCTAGACTATCCTTATTAAGACCTACCATGCTTTGATCACCATAGGTATAACTCATCCAAGAAAAAACATACGAGTTAAATTTATAATCTTTTGTTAAGCCAGATTGAGCAATAGCTAGTATGCGATTTGGTGGCATGTCTGTTGTAATATGTCCATCTAATGCATTTAATATGCTTTTATATTTAGCGATAGATCCGACTTCCATTGCTTTTTGAGCAATAGCTTCTAACACTTCTTGTTGTCTTTTTCCACGTTCCACGTCATTATCGATGTAGCGTGTTCGTGCAAAGGCTAATGCTTCTTCACCATTTAAGTTGTGCTTACCTTCTTTTAATTTAACCACTTTTTTACCTTTTGCATTTTGCTCGGTTAGCGTAAAGGGAACATCTATTTCTATCCCGCCTACTGCATTTACCACGTCTTCAAATGCTTGAAAGTCAGCCGTTGCGTAATAATTAATAGGAACATTTAAAAGTTCTTCCACAGCCGTAATAGAGCCTTCTATCCCACCATGCGCATATGCGGCATTTATCTTATCATTTCCATCAAAATTTTTCGTTTGTATATGCGTATACGTGTCACGTGGAATACTTACCATACTCACTAAGTCATTCGATGGATTAATGGTTAAAAGAATCATCGAATCAGTTCTAGCACCACCCGTTCCTCTCGTATCTTCTGCATCGTCATCTAAACCTAACAATAATATAGAGATAGGGTCTTTCTGAACGTCAATCTTGTCATTTTGAACCTGTGCTGTCTCACGTGGCTTATAGGCATCGTTTAAAAATTTATTGCCATCAAGTACCATCTTCGCGCCATATACAACAATACCCAAAAGTGCGATTAGTAATATAACACCCAAGACTTTACTAATTTTGAGGAGTCTACTTTTCAGACCAGCTTCTTTTTTGCGACTTTTTCTTCTAGAGCTTAACGAGCTAAACTCTTCTGTTGAATGTTTTTTTGGAGTTTTCTTATTCTTTTTTTTACTCACTCTATCTATCTCCTAAATATAAAATAATAAAAAAAATGATTTCAATCTAGGACAGTATAGCATAATGTGATGTTTTTATGGAATCAATCTTCTATTTTTAACATTTTTTAAAGAATTCTTATAGTTAGAATAGAATTGTTTATTCAATAGTTATCGTGTTATAATATGTCTTGAATTCTGAAAGTAGGTAAGAGAATGGACTTTATTTTTGAAATATCATTTCGTTTAGTTTTAACGATGCTCTTTGCTTTCTTGATAACTCCTTTAATTCGAAAATTAGCGTTTATTATCGGTGCAGTAGATCAACCAAATAAGCGACGTATTAATACTAAACCAATGCCTACAGCAGGTGGCCTAGCTATTTTCATCACATTTTCATTATCAATTTTATTTTTATTTAATGATATTATTCCGACTAGCTATGCTCTTCATCTAATCATTCCTTCAGGGATTATTGTTATCACCGGTTTAGTAGATGACATTTTTGAAATAACGCCAAAACAGAAAATGATTGGAATTATTTTAGCGGCATTATACGTGTGCTTTGTATTTGATATTATTATGCATTCTATCACATTGCCATATTTTGGCACGATTGAATTTGGTTGGTTAAGTTATCCTATCACTATTTTATGGATTGCTGGTTTAACAAATGCGATTAATTTGATTGATGGATTAGATGGACTAGCATCAGGTGTTTCTATTATTGCTTTGACAACAATAGGTATTATTGGCTACATTGGAGCATCAACAGGAGCTGTAAACATTTTTGTGCCTTTAAGTATTTTCATATTACTGATGAGTACGATAGGTTTCTTTCCTTTTAATTTTTATCCAGCAAAACTTTATTTAGGGGATACTGGGGCATTATTTTTAGGATTTTTAATATCATTGCTTTCGTTGCAGGGGCTTAAAAATGCCACATTCATCTCACTAATTACTCCACTCATCATTTTAGGAGTACCTTTAACTGACACAGTATTTGCAATGGTGAGACGTGTACTAAATAAAAAACCTATTTCATCAGCTGATAAAATGCACTTGCATCATCGCCTTATCTCACTGGGATTTACACATCGTGGGGCAGTAATTATGATTTACTGTATGGCTCTCATCTTCTCATTAATATCATTTTTATATTTGTTTACTAATACATGGGGGACTATTTTCTTAACAATTGCGTCTCTACTTGGGTTACAATTATTTATTGAATTAATTGAGTTAAGCGGAGAAAATAGGCAACCACTATTGCATACATTAAAGTTTATTGGAAACAAAGCATATCGAAAACAAAAATTAGCAGAACATGAACAAAAAAAAAAGAAAGACTAACTCACCATTAAACTGAGTTACCTTTCTTTTTTTCATCTCTTTTTTCTTTCACCCGTTGCATTTTATTCTCAACATAATTGCCGACAATACTCCTTTTGGGATTAATTGGACCATATAAAAATTTCTCGGCAGTAACGTTGATTACTCCTCCAATAATGATAATAGACGAGGCAATATTTAACCAGAACATAAAAAGAATAAATCCTCCAATAATGCCGTAACTCGAAATTTTCCCTGAAAAATGTGTCACATATAAACTAAACACCTGGGTTACCAACATCCAGGTTAATGTTGTAAAAACTGCACCAAATAAAATCGTTTTAAAATGAATCTTTGCACTGGGTAGAAAATAATAAATACACGTCATCACAACAAATAAGACAGAGATTGTCACTGGCCATCGTAATGTTTGAAACGTCGATAGTATACTTTCAGGCATACCCACTATTGGCAGTAAGTGCTCTAATATGACTTGACCAAATCCCATGATAAACATTAAGACCAACAAGGCCAACATTAGTAGAAACACCATAAAAAAAGATAGCAATCGTCTGATAAATTGTGTTTTTTGCTTGGAAACACCATACGCTTTATCTAAACTAATGCGTATGCCATTAATCCCTTTACTAATAGCCCAAAATGTTCCTATTGCTGAGATAGATAACAATCCGCCATTGCTTTTTGTCAACAAATCTTCAATTGTATCCTTTAAAACCTTATAAATATCTGGTGGTAACAGCTCTCTGATATATGGATAAATCTGTGTTTCATCAATTTTTAAGTATGGCAATACATTACCTATCACAATCAAGAGAGGAAAAAATGACAGTAACATATAGTATGTAACAACAATTGAATAGATTGTTACATCCGCTTGTTTTAAAGTTGAAAAGAAATCTTTTATAAACGAGCGCCACCCTTTTTTTGCTATCATCTTTTCCATTGATTGTTAGCGCTCCTATTCACTTTGTTGAGTTAAAATTTTAGGTCCATCGGCAGTAATAGCAATAGTATGTTCATACTGACAACTTAGGCCACCATCTTTTGTTCGTGCTGTCCAACCATTATTGTCCATTTTCATTTGCCATGTTTCAGTATTTACCATTGGTTCGATCGTAATAACCATGCCTTCTTTTAATCTAGGTCCTTTTCCTGCTTGCCCATAATGAGGAACAGATGGCGCTTCATGAATGGTTGGTCCAATCCCATGACCAATAAAATCACGAACAACTGATAAATTTTCACCTTCTACATAAGTTTGAATGGCATGTCCAATATCACCGATACGATTGCCTACTGTTGCTTGTTCAATTCCTTTATATAGGGCTTTTTCAGTAACTTCCATTAAATGATCTATCTCAGGTGTTGACTCACCTACTACATACGCCCAACATGAGTCAGACATCGCTCCTTTTAAATCAATACACATATCTACTTTTATCAAATCACCATCTTTTAATGGCGTTTTTCTTGGAAATCCGTGACAAATTTCATCATTGATACTACAACAAGTCGCATATTCATACCCTTCATAACCGATTTGTGCAGCGATTCCACCATTTTCTTCAATCATATTTCTAACAAAAACTTCAATATCCCAACTTGTAATACCTGGTTTAATAAAGTCTCTTAACGCTTCATGTACACTGGCTAATAATTGACCAGATTTTTCCATCTCATCTATTTCTCTCGCTGATTTTAATGTAATCATTATACTCGCTCCTTTTCATTCTGTGCATTACTTATTCTAGCATAAAGACATGCTTTCGACAAAATCGAAAAAAGATAAACAGTTGAAAAGTATCTTGTATTTGATATAATTTTTCTATTCGATTAATTCATAGGAAAGAGGAAAAATATGGCAGTCGCAAAAATTGTTTATGCAAGTCTGACTGGCAACACAGAAGAAATTGCTGATATTGTTGCAGAAAGATTAGAAGAAAAAGGCTTAGAGGTAGAAATTGAAGAATGTACACAAATAGATGCTATTGACTTTTTAGATGCTGATATTTGTATTGTAGGAAGTTATACATATGATGATCTCCTGGTTCCTGATGAAATTGCTGATTTTTATGACGATCTGTTAGAACTTGATTTAACAGGAAAAATATATGGTGTCGTGGGATCTGGAGATACATTTTATCCTTGTTTTTGTCAGGTAGTTGACCAATTTGAGAAAGCCTTTCAACAGACTGGTGCAACCAAAGGCGCTGAATCAGTGAAGGTTGATTTAGCTGCCGAAGAAGAAGACATTGTTGCTCTAGAAGCTTTTGCAGATTCTTTAATAGAGAGTTTAAATAATCAATAATTACCATAACTGCAATAAAAAAAACAGGAAATAGCTCTCGTCTCCTGTTTTTTATTTTGTTATATGAACATTTGGGTGTTCTATTGACATATTAATTGTATTTTTTATAATAGTTTCCATCTCTTCAATTGTTGGATGAGCTCTTTTTGAAGCAGCTAATGATGATAAACCTATACTCATCACCCAACAATTAGTAAAAATAGCTTCCTTCACTTCATCACTTAATTTTGAATAGTTGTCATCATTATTTACTTTTTCATAGAATAAATCGTGAGTAAATTTATTTAGTTTCACACCACTTTCATGATTATCCACAAATAAAGATTTATAAAACACACTATCTTCCTGAGCAAACTTGACATAATTAATTGTTAAATCAACAATACAATCATCTGTATACGTACGATTATATATTTCATTTCTTAAGCCATTTGCCACTCTATCAATAAAAACTTCTCTTAACTCATCCATATTTTTAAATTCTAAATAGATTGGTTGAGTTGATGTTTTCATTTTGTTGGCAATATTTCGTGCAGTAAATCCACTAAACCCCTCTGTAGAAATCACTTCATAAACAGCCGATAAAATATGTTCTCGTGTAATTGTCTTTTTTCTTGCCATAAAAAACCTCTCCTTTGTTCTTAAAATGTTTATAAAACGAACAATACGTGTCAAGCTATGGTTATTTAATCTCATTATAACACGAACTCCCGAGCAAACAAGTATATATATCAAAAAACATACATTTTTTTGATAAAAAACCATTTTTTACGGAATAAGCCATGAATACGATAACAAAAATTTTAAGATTAATTATTTGGTTTGTTATAGGTATTATCCTATGCTAAGATATTGTTATTATACAAATTGGAAGGATGATATTATGGCATTAAAAAATTTTGATAATTTATTACAAAAATATGCGGAATTAATTACTAAAGTGGGAGTTAATGTATCGAATTCCCACACTGTTGTATTGAATATACAAGTAGAACAAGCCACACTTGCTCGTTATATTGTAAAAGAAGCTTATAAATTAGGAGCAAAACAAGTTGTTGTTCAATGGTCTGATGACACAGTGAATCGCGAATTTTTCTTACACGCTGATGATGAAGTGATTTCTACAGTCCCTGAATATAAAATAGATGAAGCCAATGACTGGGTTGAAAAAGGCGCTAGCCGAATTAGTGTTATTTCTCAAAATCCTGATGCTTTTACAGGGGTTGATGGTGAGCGTTTGGCAACATTCCAATCAGTGAATGGAAAAGCAATGATGCCTTTAAGACAAGCCACTCAAGCAAACAAATTAAGTTGGACTGTTGTTGCTGCTGCTGGTAGCGACTGGGCAAAAAAAGTCTTTCCAGAATTATCTTCTAATGAAGAACAGGTTGATGCGCTATGGGAAGCAATATTCAAAGCCTGCCGTATGTATGAAGAAGACCCAATTGCTGCATGGCACAAACATGATGAAACACTTGAAACAAAAGCTGCAGAATTAAATGCTCAACAATTTGATGCACTTCATTATACAGCACCTGGAACTGATTTAGTAATTGGATTGCCAGAACATCATCATTGGGAAGGCGCGGGAAGTAAAAATGCTCGTGGGGAACGTTTTATGGCAAACATGCCGACTGAAGAAGTATTTACTGCTCCTGACTGTCGTCGTATCGATGGTGTTGTATCAAGCACAAAACCTTTAAGTTATGCTGGAAATACGATTGAAAACATGGTATTTACCTTTAAAGATGGAAGAGTGGTTGATGTAACAGCTGAAAAGGGTGAAGAGGTTCTTAAAAAATTACTTGAAACTGATGAAGGGGCGAAAAGCTTAGGTGAAGTGGCTCTTGTACCAGATAGTTCTCCTATCTCTCAATCTGGCATTACTTTCTTTAACACATTATTTGATGAAAATGCATCAAATCATTTAGCTTTAGGTAGCGCTTATGCCTTTAATATTAAAGGTGGGACTGAAATGACCGAAGAAGAATTAGCAAAAGCTGGTTTAAATCGTAGTCAAACGCACGTTGACTTCATGGTCGGATCAGATAAAATGAATATCGATGGTATCAAAAAAGATGGGACGCATGTTCCTGTTTTTAGAAATGGTGAATGGGTATAATATCAAAAAAGAAGTGGAATCATATCCACTTCTTTTTTATTATTAAAATAAGTCATCCATCTCTTGTGTACTTGATTGTAAAAATGAGTCAGTTGATTTTATTTCTTCTATTTGTATAGATTCTATTGCTCTACTGATGAGTCCATCAATGTCTAATCTTTCTTCGTATTGACGAACTTTATCCACTTTTGGTTTTGTTTTTGGCTCTGGTGGAGCAAAAATTGTACAACAATCTTCAAACGGTAGTGTGGCTAAAGTGAACGTGTCAATTTTTTCTGCGATTTCTATTATTTCTGATTTATCTAACGTAATGACTGGACGAATAATTGGCGTGGTCGTCACGTCATTTATTGCTAGCATACTGTACATTGTTTGAGAAGCAACTTGACCTAATGACTCCCCGTTAACAATTGCTAACCCGTGTCTTAGATTTCTAATCTCATCCGTTAATCGCAACATAAAACGTCTAGTGACAGTCATCCAGTACCCTTGTGGAACACTTCGTTTAATTTCTTCTTGTATTTCAGTAAATGGCACCGTGATAAATTGAATTTTTCCAACATATGGCGTTAATTTTACTGCTAAGTCTTTTGCTTTATTCAATGATTGCTCACTCGTATAAGGTGGACTATAAAAATGGACCGCTTCAATTTCAACACCACGCTTCATCGCCAAATAACCAGCAACGGGCGAATCAATTCCACCTGAGAGCATTAACATGCCTTTACCACTTGAACCAACTGGTAAACCAGCTGCCCCAAATATCGTCTCACAGGATAAGTAGGCTGCCTCATTACGCACCTCGACTTCCATACGAATATCTGGTTGAACCATTTTTACTTCAATACCTTCTATCCCATGAAAAATGGCTGCTCCTACTTCTTTGTTAATATCATTGCTATCCCAAATAAAGCCTTTATCTGAACGTCTACTTTGTACTTTAAAGGTTTTTCCTGGTTCCCAAATATCTTTTACCATCTCGACTGCTGTTTGACAAATTAATTCTGTCTCTTTTTCAACACGCACAACAGGCGAAAAACTTTGAATACCAAAAATTGGTTTTAGCTGCTCCATCACTAAACGGTCATTCTCACCATTTAAAATTAGATGCATCCTATCTCTATCTGCTCTAACCTTTACATTAGGGTATGCATGAAGACTTTGTTTCACGTTGTAAGCTAGTTGATTAATGAATAGGCGTCTGTTTTTTCCTTTAGTTGATAATTCGCCATAACGAATCATAATTTCTGTTGCTTTCATTGAGGTCCCCTCTTACGAATATATTTTAGAAAACTTTTTATATAATTGATTAAATATAATTAAAAATTGTTCCACTTCAGCCATTGTGTTTTGATGATTCAAACTGACTCTGACAGCTGTTTCTGCATATTGATGTGTGACTCCCATCGCATGAAGTGTGCTACTATCTGTTTTTTGTTTACTAGAACAAGCACTCGTTGTTGATATGTAGATATCTTTTTCTTCCAATGCATGAACTAACACCTCACCACGTACTCCTTTTAGACCAAATGTTAAGATATGTGGTGCTGATGATTCTTCGTCTAAAGAAGAAAATATTGTTACGTGTTCATATTGTTGTAATCCTTTAGCTAATGACTCTTTGAGATGTCTAACAGCTGATTCTTTTCTAGATTGTTCATCTGTTGCTAAACGCAATGCTTTTGCCATGGCTACAATTGCTGGCGTATTTTCAGTACCACTTCTTTTATTATGTTCCTGACCACCACCTGTTAATAGTGGAGAAAGCTTAGCGCCATTACGCCAGTAAATAAATCCAACGCCCCTAGGTCCTTGAAATTTATGCGCGGAAAACGTGACAAAATCAACACGTTTTGTTAAATATTTTTCGACAGGAATTTTTGTTATCGCTTGAACAGCATCAACATGATAATGAATCGATGGATATTTTTTTAGCATCAAACTTATTTCTTCAATGGATTGAAGCATGCCAACCTCACTATTAACAGCGACAGTTGAAATCAAAATCGTGTTGTCCGTCACTAATTTTTCTAATTCTGTCACATCAATTAATCCGTCTTTAGTAACGGGACAAAAAGAAACATCAAACCCCAATTCTTGCAATTGTTTTGCTGTATTTGTTACTGATGGGTGTTCCACGCTCGACACAATCACGTGATTGCCAAATGGACGCTTTTCAATCGCTGTTCCTTTTAATACCCAGTTATTTCCTTCAGTTCCTCCACTTGTAAAAAAGATTTCTGTCGCATCAACACCTAAAATTTCTGCTATTTGTTGTCGTGACTTTTCAAGTAAAACAGAAGATTGTTGTCCCAAACGATGTAAACTAGAGGGGTTGCCAATAAAACGTTGACTTACTTTGTTGTACGTATCGAGTACTTGTGGATGAATCATCGTTGTTGCACTATTATCAAAATATATCATATCGTCACTCTTTCCTAAAAATTCACTACTCATTATAACGTGCTAGTTTTAAATCATCAACTAAGTAATTTAACCATAAAAAAAACCAAGAAAACAACGTATGCTTTCTTGGAATTTTAACACTCTTAGATTGTTGTGTCTTTATTATCAAAATAATATTTTCTAATACGTTCTGTTGCTCCTGGTTCGATTCGTTCAATCGCCTCAGAAATAACATCTAAAGCATCTTTGTATTGATGCTCTCTTGAGAATAGACTCAAACTGCGATCAATTGCGTGTTTTATATCTGGATGAGAGAAACGGAAACGGTTAGCGTACTGAATCATTTGTTCTGTTAATGTCGAACTATCAATCAACTCATTCGTTTTTTCACGAAGCGTGCGCATGTCTTCATCACAAACAGCAACTAAGTGATCGATATGATTCATATCTATTCTAATTTTATTAAGCTCTTGGCTTAGTTCTTCGATTCGTTCTCCAGTTACAAAGAAAAATTCTAAGTAACTACTTGGGATTCCAGGTAAGCGTTGTTTTTCAACATAACGTTTTAACATACGCAATTCTAATTCATAGTCATCAATTTTTTCGATTGCCTTACGTTCTCTAGGAGCAAAATCCTTAATAGAACGGCTAATCTCAACTTGCCCATTTTCGATATCTTTTAATTGGGCTAGACTCTCGCGGTAAAAAGAAGCTACTTGTGAGAAGATTGCTTCTTTATTTTTCATTTTTTCTTCAGTTTCGTCAAATTCTTTTTGTATTTCTTCCATCTGAGCTTGGAAGCCTCTGACACTTCCCAATTCATTGTTATTTAAAATATAACTTTGAGAGACGTGATCCAATTCAATCATTAATAAATGATTGTTTTTATCGGCATGTTCTAATAGGCTGGTTAATTTTGCTTTATGGTCATTTACATAAACTCTTGAAGAAATTTCTTTTTCCATGATGTCATATAAATGATCAATTTCTTTAGCAATTTCAGTATTTAATTTCGAAACATTTTCAATTTCTAATTTTTCTAAATTAGACAATGTTGATTCTACTTTTGTTTCAAGTTTTTCAACATTGACTGCAACCACATCATTTTCAAATACATAGTGGTCTTTTTGTAATGTTTCATAGCCTTCTTTAATTTCCTTTAATTGTTTTGGAAATACATTTGTTAATGTATCAACTAAAGGAGGAATCTGCTCAACAATTTCTTGTATCTCATATGTTCTCTTTTCAGCATTTTCTAAAACAGTTCGAGCTTCCATAGGGTCTCCAGCTGTATTTAATGCAACAAATTGAGTAAAATCGCGTTCAACATTTTGAATTTGTTTTTCAAGTTCACTATAAGAAATACCATATTTTTCAGAGTTTTCAGAAACTGTGTCACTAATTGATTCATAAGCATCTAGTGCTTTTTGCACGGCCTCAGAATTTCGTTCTTCACTTTCACGTAATTCTTTTAGCCCCTGACGGATTTCTTCTACTTCTTTTTCCATCCCATCTAATGTTTCATTAGCTTCTACAATGGCTTCTTTAACCTTCATTAATCGGTATGTCTCATTTAAATTTTCAATTTCAAAAATTAGGCTTTCTAGTTCAGCGAAAGATATGGTAGATATATCAACCCACTTTTGGTTCCATTCCCTAAATGTGTTTTGGCTTTGGCCTACTAAATGCATTTTCTTTACTTCATCAACTTCTTCAAGAACTGGTAAATCAAATAGCGCGATTTTACGCTGTTCTAATTCCTCCAATTTATCTTGGTTTCTGCGTTTCATAAAGAAAGCAGCTAAGTAAGCAGCTACTGCTAGGATAATTACTATAAGTAATACCCACAACCAGGTTTTAGTATTCATGAAATTTCCTCCATATATGTTTGTGACCACTACCCTTTCGACTCACCAGAAATACGAGGAAAAATGTCTATTTATAGTACACTTAAAACCTCTTTTTCATACAATTGATCAATATATTAGAAAATTTACATCTAAGAAAGATTATAGCACATTCGCTACTTTCTATCACTAGTTTATTCTAAAAAAGTCATTTTTTAACTTTCACAGCCTAAACTAATGAAGATTGTACCTCTATTAGTATAACTTATCTGTTTAAGCTTTAGCAAACAAAAAGTAAATTTCATCAAGCAAATTTATTTTTTGTTATTCTCTCTACTAAGTTCTGTTGTGCTAAATTTCAAAAACATATAACTTAACCTCAATAGCGCACTGTAGAATAACTAAAAAAGGCACCTGAAGTCAATCAGGCGTCTTTTTTAAAATGCTGGAATAGCTGTTTTGCTGTGCTCTTTTTCAATGTAGTCTTTAACAGCTTGACTTGTCATTGCTTTTTTTAATGCTTTAATCTTTTCAGATGATTCATTATCTTCTCTAGCGACTAACGAAATAGCAAATCGTTCATCTACCGTATTTTCCAATAAAATAGCATCTTCGGGAGTTAAGCCAATTTTAGCAATATATGCTGGATAGTTATATACCATCGCTACATCTTTTTCATTATATGCTTCTGCTAAATTTAACAAATCTACCGATAAAAATTCTAATTCTTTTGGATTTTTTTCAATATCTTTTAGTGTGCCGTTAAATCCCACACCTTCTTTTAATGTGATTAATCCTTGCTCATTTAAGATAGCTAACGCACGACCTTCATTAGACACATCACTTGGGATCGCAATTTTTGCTTTGTCTGGAATCTCATCTACCAATTTATAGTCTTTTGAGTAGTACCCTACTTTGGCATTATATATTGGTTGAATGGCAACTAATTGAGCATCTTTTTCTTTATTAAATTTCATCATATATGGTTTATGTTGTGCAAAGTTAGCATCAACTTCTTTACTTTTTAACATTTCATTGTATTGAATATTATCAGTGACTTGGACAAGTTCAACATCCCAACCATCTTTTTTCGCCTCTTCTTTTGCCACAATAACAATATCTGTCATTGGTGGGGCTTGAGAAGCTACCTTAATCACTTTGTCTTCTTTGGGTGTTTCTTCTTTTTTACCCTCTTCTACTTTTCCACATGCTACTAACCCTAATGTCAAACCTAATAACATCATAAATTTTATACTTTTTTTCATTACGGCAACGTCCTTTTATCTAATTTTTTTGCTATTTTATATCCAATTAATTGGATACATCCAACAAGTAAAATCATTATGACAATAGCAATCATCATGACCGTATATTCATAACGTTGATAGCCGTATCGTATCGCGAAGTCTCCAATCCCTCCGCCACCGACTACCCCCATTACTGTCGAATAAGATACCAAACTAATTAACATCGATGTTGCACTTAATACCAAGCCACTTCTAGCTTCAAGCCATAAAAAATGATAGATAGATTGCCATCTGGAAATACCCAATGAATTAGCCAAATTTAGCACACTTTGAGGGATATCTAGAAATACTTGCTCGCAAAGTCTACCAAAAATTGCAATGGCAACAATACTTAACGATACAGAAGCTGATTTTGGTCCAAATCCAGTACCTACAATAATACGAGTTAATGGGATTAAAGTAACAACCAATAATAAAAATGGAAAAGAGCGAATAATGTTTACATAACTAGATGCTACATGATAAAGTAATTTTTCCTTCCATGTCCGCTTTTGCCGACATACAAATAACGTTGTTCCAATGATTAATCCTACTATCAAACCAAAGATCATACTGATAGCCATCATATACATGGTTTGCTTTAGCGACATCATTAATTCAGGGAAATAAATCATCGCATCGTTTAATGCTTTCATTGAGCCAACCTCCTATATGCCTTAGTCGGATAAGATGTTTGCTTCATTTCGTCACTCATAGGAATAACAGAAACAATGTTACTAACACGTCCTTTATCTAAAATTAAGCATTCATGACAAAAAGATTTTACTTTATCTAAATCATGGCTCACAAAAACAATCGTTGGTTGGCATTCTTGATGAACATCTTTTAAAATATCTAAAATTAACTGTGCATTATAATCATCTAGTGCACTTGTTGCCTCATCAAGCAAGATATAAGAAGGATTAATCACTAACGCTCTTGCCAAGGCGACTCGTTGCTTTTGCCCACCACTTAGTTGTGAAGGAAAAGCCTTCGCATAGTCCAATAATCCAACTTTTTCCAACCAGTAAAGCGAATTAGTTTTGTCTCTGACACCTTTTAGTTTAAGGGGGAGATGGACATTATCTAATACATTTAAATTGCTCAACAAGTGATATTCTTGAAAAATCATGCCCATTTTTTGTTTTATTTGATTTGTTTCTTTTCGATTTAACCCCTTACAATTCACACCATCTATTTTTAAACTGCCACCATCTATTTCAGTTGTTAGATTTAAAATATTGAGTAAAGTTGACTTTCCTGAGCCACTTTCACCAACTATTCCATAAATAACACCATCATTAATAGTTAAGGTGATGTTATTTAGATTAAACTCATCATACTCTTTATTCACCTGGTTCAACTCTATCACTATTTACGACTCCTTTACGCATACGGTACTGCTTATCGACATCCCACATAGTAAAGGCTCTCATAAAAAAAGGCAAAATTACCATATAAAAAAAGAGAAAAACTGGTAAACAGTCTCTCTCTTTTTAGAATAACTTATTGATAACACTCACTTTATAAATAACGTATCGAGTTTTCGTACATACAATTTTGTTTTTTAAAATAAATTTAGCTGTGTTGGATTTAGCCCTTTATAATCTATACCTAATAATTTTTTCAAAGACAAACCATTTTCTCCAGCATCTCCACCGGAATTATTATTGAAAATCACTACAGTTTGTTTGGTCTCAAGTTGTTTAACTTCATTTGCTAACCATTTTAACTCCTCATCAGTATAACGGTAGAGTGTGCGTTTTTTTCGCCAATCACTTGATTTTTCTGCCCAATATCTCTTATTTCTACCATGTAGTCTTATATAAGCATACCCTGGAGTGGTAATCTCTGACAAAAAAGGGACTGAACGACGGGCTACTTGTGGCTCATCAACAATAACTAACGTATAACCTTGGTTTCGCATAAATAACAACATGTCTTTTCTTATGGTCTCACTATACCAAGTCTCACTTCTAAATTCGAGTGCTATAGGATAGTCTTTAAATCGTGTTCTTAAATTTCTTAAGTACTCTACGTTTTGTTTATTACAAACAAAATAACTTGGAAATTGACATAAAACGGATGAGAGTCGTCCATTTTCAACTAAAGGTGATAAAAATAACTTAAAAGCATCATCCATTAATTGTTGGGTGTCATAATAGTCTTCACATTTAGCATGATTAGTCATTGCTTTAAATGCCTTTACGATAAATGAAAAAGTATCAGGCGTTTCATCCACCCATTTTTGACTGACCGTTGGAAATTTTATCCCATAAAACGATGTATTCATTTCAACAATAGGAAATAAAGAAGCATACTCTGATAATGTTAAAAATGATTTGTTTAATAATTTACCATGTTCTTTAAATGTCGTTAACCCTATATCTATCAATTGTTTCAATCCTTTTCTATATATAAAAAAAGTACCAGATCTTAGTGACCTGATACTATAACTATGCGAGAAAAGGGACTTGAACCCTCACGAAGAATACTCTTCACAAGATCCTTAGTCTTGCTCGTCTGCCAATTCCGACATTCTCGCTAATCGTAGTGTTATTCTACCATAAAATACTAGTCATTTTCTACTATAAATTTATTTATTACGATAAATAGACTAATTTCCCACCACATTGACAACGGTAGTTTACTAAATTTAAACGTTTTTTTCGTTGAAATTGTTGATGACACTGACAGCATTCAATCATGTAACTTTTTCTTTGTAATTTTTCACGCAGTGGTGGAGTAAACCTTAAGCCATTCACTTGCTTCAATAGTTCTTTAAAGTCTTTATCTTTATGCTGATAGCCTTTATTTTCTAGATGCAAATGGTAATGACATAGCTCATGTTTGATAATACCTATCAATATACGTTCATCATAACTTTCTAAAATGGCTGGATTAAAATCTAACTGGTGGGTTGATAAATGATATCTCCCACCAGTTGTTTTTAATCGTTTATTAAATGACGCTTGATGATTAAATGGTTTGTTAAAATAGTCTAATGAAATTTTTTCCACTAGTTTTTGCAGATCTTCATCTAACATCTTTGTCACTCCTTATTTTGACGTTGGTTCAATCATCGATAGAGTAATTCGTTGTTTTTGTACATCCACATCCATAATCCAAACAGTCACCACATCACCTACAGCTACAACATCAGTCGGATGTTTTATATATGACTGACTTAATTTTGAAATATGTACTAACCCATCTTGTTTCACACCAATATCAACAAACGCACCAAAATCTACAACATTTCGTACAGTTCCTTCAAGTTGCATACCCGGTTTTAAGTCTTCCATTTTTAAAATGTCTTTTCTTAGAAGAGGCGCTGCTAAATCATCACGCATATCCCGTCCAGGCTGTCTTAATGCGTTAATCACATCTTTTAATGTCTCTTTACCTACTGAAAGTGACTCACTCATTTTATCAATCAATACGTTTTCCAGAATACTATTCGTTTCTTCTGTACCAATACTAGATATATCAATTGATAATTCTGATAATAATTGTTTAACTAAGCCATAGCTTTCCGGATGGATACCAGTTGTATCTAAAATATTTTTTGCATTTGGTATTCTTAAAAATCCAACTGATTGTTCATAAGCTTTTGGCCCCAATCTTGGGACTTTTTTTAGACTTGTTCGGCTAGTAAATTCACCATTTTCTTCACGATAAATCACAATATTTTTAGCTGTCGTTTTATTTAACCCAGCAACGTGTTGCAACAATTGCGCACTTGCCGTATTGACATTAACACCCACTTGGTTAACAACCATTTCAACCACAAAATCCAATTGCTCACCTAATCGTTTTTGTGACACATCATGTTGGTATTGTCCCACTCCAACTGCTTTTGGATCAATTTTTACTAACTCTGCTAACGGATCTTGTAATCGTCGACCGATACTAACCGCACTTCTTTCTTCAACTTGTAAATCAGGGAACTCTTCTCTAGCTACATCGCTGGCTGAATAAACTGACGCACCGGCTTCATTAACGATGACGTAATAAACACTGTCGCTCATCTCTTTCAAACATTCTGAAACAAAAGCTTCTGATTCCCGACTAGCTGTTCCATTTCCAATTGCAACCATCTCAACCCTATATTCTTCCAATAATTTTATAAATTCTGGTTTCGCTGCTGCTCGTTTTTGTGCATTAGCTGGCTTATGTGGATAAATTACATGAACGGCTAATAATTTTCCTGTTGGATCAACAATTGCTAATTTACAACCCGTACGATAAGCCGGATCAAACCCAAGCACTACTTTTCCTTTTAAAGGAGGTTGTAACAATAGATTTTTTAGATTCTCGCCAAAGATTGTAATAGCTTGCTCATCAGCTTTTTCTGTTAATTCATTGCGTATTTCTCTTTCAATTGCAGGACCAATAAAACGTTTATAGCTATCTTCATACGCTGAACGAATATAAGGTGTGGCAATACTCGATTCATTTTTTATTAAATGACGTTCAAAATACTGAAAAACTCTATTACTATCAATTTCAATAGCAACTTTCAACACGCCCTCTTTTTCTCCACGATTTGTCGCAAGAACGCGATGTGATACCATCTTTTTCATTGGCTCTGAAAAATCATAGTACATTTCATACACACTTTTTTCATCCAATGATTTATCTTTCTCTTTGGTTGTATATAATCCTGTTTGCATCGTCATATTTCTTAACCATTCGCGATATGAAGGCTCATCACTAATTATCTCAGCAATAATCTCATGTGCTCCAGATAACACGTCTTCTATGATTAAAATGTTCTTTTCTTTATTTATATAGTTTTCAGCCTCTACTTCAATAGATCCTGTTTCAGGAAAAGATAGTAACCAGTTGGCGAACGGTTCTAAACCATTTTCTTTAGCAATGGTTGCTTTAGTACGTCGTTTTTGCTTAAATGGTCGATACAAATCTTCCACGCGTTGCATTTTTTTCGCTGATTGAATTTTCTTCTCGAGTTCTTTTGTTAGCTTCCCTTGCTCACTAATTAAACGAATCACTTCTTCTTTTCGTTTAACTAACCCTTCAATATATGCATGTCTTTCTTCAATTTCTCGAATTTCTACCTCATCTAAGCTACCTGTTTGTTCTTTACGATAGCGAGCAATAAAAGGAACCGTATTTCCTTCACTTAATAAGTGCAATACGGTATCAATTTGTTTTCTACTTATATTTGGTAATTCTTTTTCTAAAATTTCAAAAACTTGTGTGTCTGGCATAATTAATCATTCGTCTCCCCATCAAAAAAATGCTTACTTGATTTAAAATAACGTCTCTCTAAATAATCAGATAACGCTTGATACGCTTTTAAGCGCAATAAAACTTCCTTATCCATAATAACATATTTTTTTGATAGTAATGGTATCTTAACAAGATTTTCTAACTCTTCAAAGAATTCACCTGATTCTGACACATAGACCTCACTCCAAGCTAATTCACTTTCGCCTGTTGCATTTACCTGCATTATATTAGCCTGATACCAACGATATTCTAAAAATTTTAATGATAGACGATACTCTCGGTATTCTTCAACCGGTACTTTTACGTCAACTGTTTCGGCATCATCTGCTTTTTGAAATAATTTCAATATACCTTGATCATCATAACGTTTTTTTCGTTTGTCTTCTATATTATCAAAGACCGTTTTGGAATGCTCATCCATACCTTCTTCTTGTTCTTCAACCAACGTTTGATCAACAAACTTTTGCAAATATGCCACTCTATCACTTAATCTATTAACCTCTTTTAACAACCGTTTCATCTCATTTTGATAATAGGTATTCTCTTCGCCTAGCCTTTGATTCAATTGTCGCAAGTTAATTACATCATTTTGTAGACTTGATTGGTTCGCTTCTGAACGATTTCTTTCTTCTTCGAGATTAGACTCAGCTAATTGACTTTTATCAATCCATTTTTTTAACTTTTTCTCAAGCTCCCAGTAAGAACTTTTTTGTTCTTCAAGTTGTTCGCTTATATTTTCTTTTTCCATTGCCAATTTATCTAGTTGATTTTGAACAGATTCTTTTTCAAATTTAATTTCTTGTATTAAAACTACTTGTTCATTTTTTTCAATCGTTAATTCATCAATCGTTGCTTGCATTTTAAATTCTGTTGTGGATGCCATAACGAGTTGTTGTTCTTGATAAGCGATGGTTGATTCAAATTCTTTAGTGTCTTGTTGGAGTTGTTCTCGTAGTGCATCTTTTTCTATTTTTTCTTGTTCAAGATTTTCAGACAATTCTTTATTTTGATTTTTCAAAGAAACTAGTCTTTCTTTTAATGACTTTAATTCTTTTGACTGTTTTTCTTCTTTTTCAGCTAATATATTTTTACTATCTGACACTTTTTCTAATGTTGAAGTTAGTACTGTGTTATTTTGCTCTAAATCACTAATTAACTTATTAGCGTCTCCTAATTCTTTTGAAAGGACATTAAATTTTTGCCTGTAATCATCACTTTTATGATTGGATTGTCTCTCATTATACGAACCAACCTGAGGATTAACATTCTTACGTTCTCCATTACCAAAAGAAGTTGTTTTCTTTTGTTGAACTCGCTCTAGATTTTTTTGTAATAACTGATTTTCTTTTTCAATTAAATCTAATTGCTCCATTAGAGCTCTCTGCTCTCTATCTTGGTTTTCACTCCACTGATTCACAATTTTGTCTTGCTCCAAAAGCTTATCTTGTAAGCTTTCTATTATCATGTCTTGTTGGTCAAGTGTGTCAATATTAATCACGGGTTTATGAAAAACAGGTTCAATTGTTTCCAAAGAGTTAGTAGCCGCATAAGGCTCTGTTAATAATTCTTGCACTGTTTTAAAAAAATGTTTAATTTCAGGATCATCTAATAAGTTGTTTACACCAAAAGAAATGTATAACTTTATAAATCCAATGTCATTGATATGATAGAATGCCTTTTTTATTGGGTAAATAGCTAATACAGAATGCCAACGCTGAAAAAAAACAGTTAGCCTTTGACTAATCTGATAAGCAAATACAGGATCAAATAATACTTCTAATTGATTTATAAATTGCTTTTCTATGATAGGTTGATTTACAACAATAATAGACTTTTTACGGGGCTTTATTTTTTCTTTCTTAAATAAACGCATACTAATTTTCCCCTGTTCCTTTTCCATTATATTACCTCCGTTTTTCGTTAACTCAACTACAATGAAACTAAAAAAGTGTTGTTATACAACAACACTTTTTTAGACAATTTAGCCTTCTTGAGAAAAGTTAAGTTGTACACCAGGCTTGTCTAGTGCAATCTCTGTTACTTCATACGTTAAGCGCTCAATTAGAACAAATAAAGGATGGACTAATTCGTTCACTTCCTCAGATGTTAGATCCTCTATTTTTTCAACTTTACGACCAACAGTTTGAACAAATTGTGCCACATCTCCACTAATTGCAATATTTTCTAGTATAATTTTAAATTCAATTCTTAATCCTAAAAGTGAATTATTTTCTGGATCAATAGCCATTTCTTCTGTTATTTCAAAAGGATTTAAACTAACGTTAATAGACGTTTCTTCTGAATGGTCTTGTGGTAACGCATCATAATGGTAAGTTTGTACAAATTCTTGTTGTCTTTTTAATTCCATTTTCTTCTCTCCTAAATATCTTCTAAATTTATATTATTGATATATCTACCTTTTATATTCTACACGAATTTCCCTCATATTTAAATGTTAATCTACGTTTATTTGTACAAATTTATTTTTATTGATTAAAAAGGTCGTTTTCATTATTTTCTTCTTTCTCCACTGCACGATAGTTTTGCATCTTTTTACTAAAAAGTGCCCCGTTTGAAGGTGGAGTATAAGTAATCGCATTAGCCCCAGCTTTAATAGTTTCTAATATAGATTCCTCAGTAGGTCCTCCTGTTGCCATAATAGGAAATAACGGATATCTTTCACGAATCATACGCACAATATGCGCTGTGTGTTTTCCACCACTAACATTAAGTATCTGAACACCTGCAGCAATTTTTTCATCGATATCTGTAAATTCTGAGGTTACTGTACCAATGATTGGTATATCTATAGTCTGAGAAATATCGTAAATCGTTTCTTTAGGTGTTGGTGCATTCACAACAACACCGATTGAACCATTAGCTTCAGCAAACATGCTCATATTAACGGAACGATTTCCTTGGGTTAAGCCTCCACCTACTCCTGAAAAGACAGGGACATCGGCCGATTCGATAATTGCTTTTGTTATCGTCGGATGTGGCGTAAATGGATACACTGCAATCACAGCATCTGCATCAATATTACGAATAATTGCAATATCTGTTGAATAACAAATAGACTTAATTCGTTTTCCATAAATTTTAATGCCTGAACAATTCCTAATCACACTTGGCACATGAATGATATCTTTTCTTAAATTCGTCACAATTTCAGGTGCAATTCTTTTTTCTCGATGCATAATAATTTCTCCTCCAAAATAAATTGAACTTTAATATAAATATTAAAGTTCAATTTTAATGATCGTATTGATCTAATTTGTATTGATTAATAAGCGCTATTAATTTTTCCGCATATCCTGGGTCTGTTGCATACCCGGCAACTTGAAGAGCTTTAGCGGCAGTTTGATAATCATCTGCCAAAAGAACACCTTGATACAAATAAGGGTCCCAATCAACGCCTTGTACAAATAATAGTGTATGATCTCTAATGCAATCAGACCAACTTGCATAAACTTTAAAATTCGCTTTAATACTCACCCATTTGCCATCTTTATATTCTTTGGTTTCAAGTTTAACCGAATGATCATTGGGACTAAATGATTTTATGCCAAATAAATTATTATACTTTGCACTTAATTCACTTGTTCCCCAATCAGACTCTAAAATAGCTTGAGCCAAAATGATACTGGGCATGATTCCATGACTGGTCTGCATTTCTTTAGCTACTGGAACAATATCATCAATAAAAGCTTGTTTATTTGTTGTATTAGTTGAATCAGATTGAGTCTCAACGGTTGGATTGCTCAACCCCCTTAGACTCAATAAAAAAACAACAATACTAACAAACAATAATAACATTCCTAAAAGTATAGGCAACGTCATCTTTCTAGAATAGCTATTTTTTCTTGTGTATTTTTTCGCCATAAATTACCTACTTTTTAATCATTTCAACATATTCTTCTAACGACAAATTATGCTTCTTCATATATAAGGCATTGGCTTTACCAACATAACGAATATGCCAAGGCTCATAGTTAATTCCCGTGATTTTTTCTTTGCCTTTTTCGTATCGAACAATAAATCCATAATCACAAGAGTGTGCTTCAATCCATTTTCCCGCAGGCGTATCCCCAAACTCTCCCTCTAACATGTTTCCTTGGTTATACCAATCTTGTTCTAAAATATCAATTGCTAATCCAGTATGATGCTCGCTTAATCCTGGCTCAGTTAAATATTCCATTGCTTTCTTCTTAGCTTCTTCATCAGACAATCCTTGAGATTTATATGAAGCAATGTCTCGATTAACGATTGCCGTTTGTTCTGCCACTGAGCGATAACCAGAAATCGTGATAATTTTATAGTTTTCTTTATTAGCCGCATCTACTAATTCATTGAATGCACTAAAAATTCTACTGTCTATTTTTTCACCATTAGGTAATTCTTTTAAACTCGTTGGTTCTTTTTCAATTTTGTTATCTTTATTTACTAAAATCAAATCCCAATCGGTCACTTTACCTGGATAAATAGCTTTCGTTTCAATTTTTGACACCTTATTACCCTTTGTATTTTCTGCTTTTTCTACTACTTCCTGGCTGCCCCCAGCTTTGAACCATACTCCTAAAACAATGAAGCAACAGATAATACCAACAAATATTTTTTTAGCCATTAGGCCTAATCATTCCTTTTATCTTCGCCATTTTCTTCAGCGTAAGTGTCCGTTAAATTTTCATCTAGCCATTCCAACAAGTCGACTTTTGATTCTTCTATCTGTTGTTGAACAATTCCTGGCATGAAAAACTCTAAAATATCATCATACCCCCACTCGCCATAATTCATGACCACACGAAGTACGACAACATGTTTTTGCGGGGCATTTAATAATTCTTGGTTACTAAAACGTTGTTGGGTGATAAGTTCTACATTAGCCACACCTGATTTTATCCATGTATTGGCTATCACTGTTTTAAGTCGTTTGTATTCGACACTTGCGTAATTTCTTTTTTCTGGAAACATAATTGTCTGGCTAACTATTTTATGTAGCAACATCCATTCATAATCAGAAAATAAATTTTTTATTTTTTGCATTTTATCTTTAGGTAATTGTGCTATACCTTTTTTCCAATCAGACCACGTCTCAATTGGTAACTCTAAAATATTTTTACAAAATACGTCTTCACTAATAAATTGATCTCTTATACGGTCTAACATAATATTAACCATTGCTTGATGCATAATACGTCATCCTCTTTTCTATAATTAAATCAATACAAGATATAATATCACATACTATTCTACTATATTTGGAAAGAGTTTTGAATTAAATACATTGATTGGTTCAATAAGTTTAGAAAAACTACAACATTTTTTCATTCATTTGACTAAAATTCACTTTAATATCAATAAATGTTTGAATTTGTAACAACAATTGATACAATTTTGCCCGATTCTCAAATTCTGTCCGAGTTTTTGGTAATGGTTTGGTTTCATACATTTGAAATACCTCTAAGACATTTTCTTTTAAAGCCAAGCCATCATTATTCTCATCGTAGGTTTCTGAAATATTTAACAATAATTGCTCTACACTTTCGGATACGTCTTTGTCAACAGAGATTTGCTTAATTAAACTATTCATGTCTTCTAATGTTTCAAATTGTCTTAATCTCATATTAAAATAACTTAAATAATATTCGTCTTGAGATAGTAATTGATTGTCCATATGACGTTTTGATAATTGTTTTCCTTGTTTAATGGATTTGGACAATCCCTCTAATAAAGCATTACACTCATTAGAAACATCTTTTCGATACAATAGTTCAGAAAATTGTTGTAATAATTTTTGGATAGTCTGGTCAACCACTTGTTTATTATTTTCTATATCCTCTTTAACACTAGGCATATGTAAATTCGCAATCAGTGCTAAAGTAATTCCGATTAACAATAAACCAAAGGCATTTAATATTAACCAAGGAGCCATGGATTTTTCATTTAAAAAGTGCGTCATTAAAACTGAGTTAATTGGGACGATTTCAGGCATTTTCCATTTTCCAGCAATAGGAATATAAAATAATAATAACAAACAATAAGCTAATGGGTTATAACCCACCACGTGATACCAAAAAAATGCCATAATAGTCGCTAACATAAATGCTAGAATTCTTCCTACACCAATTTTGACAGATGAGCGTTTTGTATTTGTGACACTTAATATCGCCACAACACCGGCTGTTGAAGCATATTTAAATCCTAAAATGGTGGCAATCCATATCCCTAAAGATGCTGTAATTGCCGTTTTTATCGTGCGTAATCCAATTTTCATACTACTCCTCTTTTCACAAGTTTATCTTTATTCTATTTAAAGTCAAAATTTGTTTCTCGTCAAATACTAGAAAATTAACGCCGTATCGTTTATCATAAGATTATATTGAGGAGGATTGTATTATGACGAGAATCAAACCATTTATTACAGTGTGTATACTCTTGTTCACTTTAAGTGCGTGTGGTATCACACAAGAATTAGACCAATCAGTAACTGTTACTAATAATATTAATCAACAATTAAAAGAAGAAAAACAAACGATTTCCTCTTTAAATGAACTGATTGAAACATTCCCATCAACGTATGATAAAGAAGTTCATGAAGAACACCTAACTGATATATTAAACAACTCTACTAGTAAGTTAAACAAAAGTTACAATGAACGAGAAGAAATGTTATCAACACTTAAGAAGGATAATAAAGCAATCAAATCGTACAATAAAGAGCTTAAAGGAATAATTGCTAAAAAGGCTGTAGACGTAGATAACACAAAACTTATTGCTATTCAAGGAAGCTTAGATATTATTATTAATAATATCGAGTCATTGCAGCTCTACTTGGAATCAAGTCTATCGCAAGAAAAAGAATTATATGAAGATATAACTGTTGAAACAGCAGATGCTTTATTTTCTGCTATTGATAGGGCAAATGGAGCAACATTACTTGTAACAAACGAAACGTTGCAAAACATTTCATATACGACAAACTTAATTAATAATTATCAAAAAGCTGTTCCCTCAAATCATAAATAGGAGGCTGATTATCTAGATGGTTATTGGAAAATATCGAATTGGCCTTAGAACTTTAAAAACTGCCATTGCTGTTATGTGTTGTATTGTCTTTTTTCATCTTACCCACCGAGGGTCACCCATGGTAGCAACACTTGCTGCCGTTTTTGCTTTAAGAGAAGATATGTCAACAACCATGAGTTTTGGAAAATCTAGAATATTAGGAAATACTATTGGTGGGATTTGCGGGATTTTATATTATATTTGTTTATTGAAATTACCTAATCAATCAATCGGAGAAATTTTTTTAGTCCCATTTTTTGTTCTAATTACTATTACTGTCTCCATTCGTTTAAACAATCAAAAGGGAATTATCGGTGCTGTTGCCACTCTTTTATTTTTATGCTTTTCTATTCCAAAAACAAGCTCTTTTACTTACGCAATAGAGAGGGTCATTGATACATTTATTGGTACTTTTTTTGCCATCGTATGGAATTACCTCATCAAATCACCACTTGAGGACAAAGAAGAAACTCTTGAAGATAAAAAAGAGGCGTTAGAAGAAAAAAAACAAGAAGTCATAACATTAGAAAAAGAAATAGCAGACTTAGAAAAAGTCGTACCACCAGACACACCATACGATTAAAAGAGGCTGACCCAAAAGTAACTTTTTCAATCAAAATCACTTAACTATCAAAATAGAAATCCCATGAAATCAACGTTGTAATTAACGGATTTCATGGGATTTTTTATATTCTAATACTTTTAGGTCAGCCTCTTTTAATTTTGTTCTAGCATACGATAACCAATTCCAATTTCAGTCATAATATATTCTGGTTCAAGTGGGTTGTCTTCAATTTTTTTTCTGATATTCGACATATTGACACGCAGTGTTTTACTTTCATTTGTATATGGCCCCCATACTTTTTTAGATATAAATGAATGCGTCAATACTTTACCCATATTTTCAGCTAACAGTTGCACAATTTTATACTCATTTGGTGTCAAGTGAATCTCTTGACCTCGTTTACTAACTAAATGTTTTTCAACATCAATGCACAAATCGCCATTTATCAATTGCTTCATTGCACTGGTTGCATTATTCACTTGATTGTAGTGCCTTAAAGTTGTTCTAATCCTAGCAAGAAGTTCTGGTGTCCCAAAAGGTTTAGTAATATAATCATCTGCTCCTTCATCTAATGCTTCTACCTTTACTCGCTCATCATCTCTAGCTGAGATAACAATCACAGGCACCCCACTATCTTTTCTAATTTGTTTCAACAACTCTAATCCATCTTGATCCGGCAATCCTAAATCTAACAAAATTAAATCCATTGGCCACATTCGATAGGTGGATAAACCTTCTAATGCAGAGTGTGCAACATATGTTGTATAAGCTTTTTTTTCTAAAACTGCTTTCATGAAATCAGCAATCACTTGATCATCTTCTATAATTAATACAGTTGGCATACTAATTCCTTTCATTTTAGAGGCAGTGTAAATGAAAAAATCACGCCGCCTTCTGGATTTTTGTCTACAGATAACTGTCCATCATGTGCCATAACGATGGTTTTAACAATCGATAATCCAATTCCCATTCCATTTTTTGAATCAATCGGCGTCTCCTGTCTTGTCGACTCATTTAGGAGATACGAGCGCTGTTCATCACTCATACCAATTCCGTTATCTTTCACACTAAAACGAACAGCGTCTGGTAATGACGTCACATCAAAATAAATCGGTGTGTCACTCTTTGAATGTTTGATAGCATTTTCGATTAAATTAAACAAGACTTGTTCAATTAAAATGGCGTCCATTGGCACAAAGAGAAAGTCATCTGGCAAATGACTAATGACAACACTCCCAGGGTAACTTTTTTTAATACGTTGAAGAGCTATTGAAGCTACTTCCTCTACTGCTTCTTCTTGTTTTTTTACTTTCATGGTTTCTTCGTTAATGCGAGTGACTGATAATAAGTTCTCTACCATGCGAATGAGCCAGTCTGCATCTTCTTGGACACCCTGTAATAACTTCAAATTCATTGCAATATGACAATCATTCGAATTTAAATCATTAATCACTGTTTCAACTGACCCTGATATACCTGTTAAAGGAGTCCTTAAGTCGTGAGAAATCGCTCTAAGTAAATTCCCCCTCATTCGTTCCTTTTCACTTTCTAGTATAATACGTTGCTTATCAATGACTAAGTTATTTTGTTCAATCGCTAAAACTAACTGAGTAGAAATTAATTCTAAAAACATCACAATGTCATCTGTCATCACCTTTTGTTTATTACTTTCAATTCCCATCACTGCTAAAGTGACACCATTTGAGAGAACTGGTATGTAAAGTGCATCTGACCCCATTAACGTGTCAGTCCCGTAGCCAGCTTTTTTTTGATTAACAAACGACCAATTAGCTACAGCCAATTCATCTAATCCGCCATGGTAATCAGCATCATTTAGCACGTTTGGATTTAATATTTCTTCACCATATAAGACTACTCGACGACTTAACGTATCTGATAAATAACGAGCCGTTACGTTTAGTATTTCTTTTTTAGTATGAACAGATAAAAACTTTTTATTTAATTCATATAATATTTCTAGTTGTTGTTCACGCTTTATTGCATAAGTTGCCTGACGTTTTATTTGTATCATTAAATTACTGATTAATAGTGCAACAAATAGCATAATAACCATCGTTAAAATGTACCCTTCTTTGTACACACTTAACGAAAATAATGGTGGTACAAAAAACCAGTTAAAAACTAAAACACTTAAAACAGAAGACACAATAGACCAAATATACCCCTTAGTTAAGCGTGCAATTAAAATAACGTAAAGAATATACACTAAAATTATATTTTGATCCCCTATTTTTAAATAAGTTCCTACTTCCGAAAAGGCTGTTGCTAATAACAATCCGACTAATGTTACATAAAAATCACGCCAATAAAAATCTACTGATCGATTCTTTTTTTCTTTATTAAAATCATTGACGATGTATTTTTGTGATTTATATGGAACTAAATGAATATCCACATCCGGTAAAAAAGTCATCAGCTCATCTTCTAAAGGAGTCCTATAAAAACGGATAAACTTTGAACGATTGATCAATTTTCCCATGACTAAATCCGTCACATTTCTTTTTTTAGTAAAAGTCACTACAGTTTCTAAGTAATGGTCGCTTTCGACAACAACCACTTCGGCTCCTAGTTTTTTAGCTAACTTCGCACTATCAGACTCATCATGATCAGAAAGGTCCTCTACGATTTCTAAAGCTAACCATTCACTGCCAAGTGCTGTAGCAAGTCGTGACGTCCAACGTAAACACTTTTCAGTCATACCACGGTTTCTGTTATCGATTAATGTGAGCATTTTGGTATGAATACCTGTTGGTTTCACCATCTCTTGCTGATTCATCACATTTATATGATCTGAAGCTCGGCGAATGGCAATGCCACGTAATACCGACAAATTCTCAGGTTTAAAAAAATTAGATATCGCTTTTTTTGCATTTAATTCCGTATAAATTTTTCCATGCTCTAATCTATCAATAAGCTCTTCAGGTTCAATATCAATCACCTTTATTGAACTATTATCAAAAAAAGTATCTGGCACTGTTTCATGAACTTTGACACCTGTTAACGTTTCAACAATGTCATTCAAGCTTTCAATGTGCTGGACATTAACCGTTGTATAAACATCAATCCCTGCCTTTAGCAACTCTTCAATATCTTGGTACCTTTTTTTATTTCGAGCCCCTGGTGCGTTGGTATGTGCCAACTCATCCACTAAAATGACATCAGGATGCTGCCTTAAAGCCTCATCTATATCAAATTCGTTCAACGTCATTCCTTTATAAT
The DNA here is from genome assembly GCF_053667615.1 of Vagococcus sp. JNUCC 83. Lineage (NCBI taxonomy): Bacteria > Bacillati > Bacillota > Bacilli > Lactobacillales > Enterococcaceae > Vagococcus > Vagococcus sp. JNUCC 83. The sequence continues at coordinate 1,524,200 of NZ_CM132204.1, forward strand.
GTATGGTTTTAGTGGGTAATACTGACAAGCCTTCAACTAATTTTTTTGTTTCAGGTCGCGCATGTGGCTCTATATATCCTAGAAGCACATTTTTACCCTCATCTTGTAATTCATGTGCTTCCTTTAGCATCGCATAGGTTTTCCCTACACCTGCTGCATACCCGAAAAATACTTTTAATTTTGCTTGGTTCTGGCGCTCTTCTGTTTTTTTTACCTTTTCAAGTATGTCTTGTGGATTCTGCCTCTCATCCATTGTTTAACCACCTTTATGTCATGTCATCTAACGTGAGGTTTACCTTTAAAACATTCACTCGTTTTTCAGTTGTGCCACTAATAGAACCGCCTTCTGTATAATTAGTGATTACTTTTTTGACATTTTCTGCAGAGATTCCTCTAGCTTTTGCAATTCGCTCAGCTTGAAACATAGCAGATGCTAATGAAATATGTGGGTCTACGCCACTAGCACTTGCAGTCACTAAATCGACTGGGACATTTTCCCCAACTTCTTCCACACGACTAGCAACTAACTCTTTTTGTTCGTCTGATACTGGGGAAAGTTGACTTACTTCTTGAGGTCGACCATGTAAATACTTATCTTCTGTAAACGACTGACCTATCAAACTTGATCCTACTGTCACTTTTTGTCCATCTACCTCTTTTGTGATTAAACTGCCATTGGCTTTATCGCTAAAAAATGTTTGGCCAATCACTGTAACAACTGATGTATATAATACACCACATATTAGCGTAAAAATCAACACTCCTTTAAGAGAAGTGATAATTATTTTTTTCATGTTCCTTCCTCCTAAAACATAACTAATGTCAACAGCATATCAATGAGTTTTATTGCTATAAATGGAGCAATAATTCCACCAAGCCCATACACAAGTAAATTATGACTTAATATTTTGTTAGCTGGTTTTTCCTTATACGATACACCTTTCAATGATAAAGGTATCAACGCAATAATAATTAACGCATTGTAAATAACTGCTGATAAAATTGCCGTTGTTGGATTTGTTAAATTCATAATATTTAGTGATTCTAGCGATGGGTAAATGCTGAAAAACAGCACTGGAATGATTGCAAAATATTTTGCAATATCATTTGCAATACTAAATGTTGTGAGTGCCCCTCTAGTCATTAAAAGCTGCTTACCAATTTTTACAATGCTAATTAACTTCGTCGGGCTTGAATCCAAATCAATCATATTTCCAGCTTCTTTTGCTGCTTGTGTTCCTGTATTCATCGCGACAGCAACGTCTGCCTGTGCAAGTGCTGGTGCATCATTGGTCCCATCCCCCGTCATGGCAACTAAGTGCCCTTTTTCTTGATAATCTTTAATTAAGCTCATTTTATTTTCTGGTGTTGCTTCAGCTAAAAAATCATCTACACCTGCTTCGGCTGCGATTGCTGCGGCTGTCATTGGATTATCTCCAGTAATCATTATGGTTTTAATCCCCATACGTCTCATATCCTCAAATTTTTCTTTCACACCATTTTTTACAATATCTTTTAAATAAATAACCCCTAATACTTGTTTATTTTTAACAACAACTAAAGGTGTTCCTCCTTCTGATGCTACTCGCTGAACTAATTTATCACACGACTCAGGATAACTACCGCCAAATGATTCGACATAAATCTTCATTGTATCGGCAGCGCCTTTGCGAATTTCGTCTCCTTGATAATCAATCCCACTCATTCTCGTTTTAGCAGTAAACTCGATAAAATTTACTTCATGATGATTTAGCTCTCGACCTCTAATATCAAATCTCTCTTTTGCTAGCACCACAATGCTTCGTCCTTCAGCTGTTTCATCTGCCAAAGAAGACAATTGTGCTGCGTCAGCTAGGTCTTCTTCTGATATACCATCAACAGGTAAAAATTCACTCGCTCGTCTATTTCCTAACGTGATTGTTCCAGTCTTATCTAATAATAAAATATCCACATCACCAGCTGCTTCAATTGCTCTCCCACTCATCGCAATCACATTTTCTTTGTTTAAACGACTCATCCCAGCAATCCCGATTGATGACACAAGTGCACCAATCGTTGTTGGTGCTAAACAAACAAGTAAGGCTATCACAGTGACAAGATTTAACATCTCACCTTGTCCTGCCAACTCACTTGAAAATTTTGTAAACGGTAATAACGTCACTGAAACGACTAAGAAAATGATCGTTAACATGATTAAAATAATTTGTAACCCTATCTCATTAGGTGTTTTCTTTCGTTCCGTTCCTTCAACCATAGAAATCATTTTATCTAAAAAAGATTCGCCGCTTTCTGATGTTACTTGTATCACTAAAAAATCAGATACAATAGTTGTTCCCCCTGTTACAGCACTTCTGTCGCCACCAGATTCACGAATAACTGGAGCCGATTCTCCAGTAATGGCACTCTCATCCACTGAAGCAGCCCCTTCAATCACATCTCCGTCCATTGGAATTTGCTCCCCGGCTTCAACATAAACCAAATCACCTTTTTTTAATTCTGATGATTTGATTGAAATAAATTGTTGTTTTGCAATGTCTTCAATACTATTAATTTTACGAGTCAACACATCTTGTTTCGCTTGTTTCAAACTTGCAGCTTGTGCTTTCCCACGACCTTCTGCAATAGCTTCAGCAAAATTGGCAAACAAAATCGTTAACCATAACACAATAGCCACCGTGAATATAAAGTAAGAACTCGCTCCTTGATCACTCATAAAACTTAAAAAATAGATAACAGTTGAAAGTACCGCACCTATATAAACGACAAGCATTACTGGATTTTGAACTTGTACACGTGGTGATAATTTTTTTACCGATGCTTTTAGGGCATCTTGAAGAATATGTTGTTTATGTTCCATGATTCATTTCCTTTCTGACTAACTTATTTCGTTAAAAAGAATTCAGCAATGGGACCTAGTGCCATAGAAGGTAAGAAACTAAGTGCGCCAATCACTAAAATAGTAATAATTAACATTACTGTAAAAGTAGTGTTGGTAGTTGATAATGTTCCTGAACTTTCAGCTACCACATTTTTTCTTCCTAAATTAGAAGCCAAAAAGATAATAGCTGTCATTGGGATAAAGCGAGAGAGTATCATAATCACTCCTCCAAGCATATTTAAAAAGACAGTATCTGTCATTAAACCAGCAAAAGCACTCCCGTTATTATTAGCTAATGATGTCAGACCATATAATATTTCAGAAAAACCATGTGGTCCAGAATTTGTTAAATAAGTCATGGCTTCAGGATGTAAAACCATCATCATCGTGCCGAGCAACGTAAGCAATAATGGGGTTAAAATTACCAAACAAGCCATCTTCATATCAAAAGGTTCAATTTTTTTCCCTAGATATTCTGGTGTTCGACCAACTAAAAGACCTGCAATGAAAATAGCTAATAAAATGAAAACAATCATGCCATATAAGCCACTTCCAGCACCACCAAAAATAATTTCTCCTAATTGCATTAAAAACATTGGAATCAATCCACCCAATGGCGTAAAACTATCAAGCATAGCATTCACTGATCCATTAGAAGCTGCGGTCGTACTAACAGCCCATAGACTTGACCATCCAATGCCAAATCGCGTTTCTTTTCCTTCCATATTCATTTGACCAATAACTTGACTATATTGTGGACCATAATATTCAGTTAATGTCACACCAATCATAGCCGCGATTAAGAAACCAAATGACACAATCATAATCGTGCGTCCTTGCTTCCAATCTTTAACAAATACCCCAAATGCAACAATTAAAGCTACAGGAATCAATAAAATTGATAGGTTTTCAATAAAGTTACTAATAACAGTTGGGTTTTCAAACGGAAAGGCTGAATTGCTTCCAAAGTAACCTCCACCATTCGTTCCTAATTGCTTAATCGCTATTTGACTAGCCACTGTTCCAAGTGGTAAAAATATTTTCTCACCTAATTCTAAACTTGTTGTTTCAACAGATGTTGCTAATGTTTGTACGACTCCTTGTGAGAGTAATATGACTGAAACAATTAATGATAAGGGAATTAAAATATACAAAATCACTCGTGTCATGTCTTGCCAAAAATTACCTAGCGTTTTTGTGTTTTTTTCTTTAAACCCTCTAAGTAGAACGTATAACACTGATATTCCAATGGCAGCTGACACAAAGTTTTGCACAGTTAAACCAATCGCTTGGCTAAAAACCGATAATGTGTTCTCTCCTGCATAAGCTTGCCAGTTTGTGTTTGTCACAAAACTTGCCGCTGTATTAAAGGCCAAAGACAAATCAAGACCTGGTAACCCTTCTGGATTTAGAGGTAACAATCCCTGACAAATTAAAATCAAAAATAACACAATAAATGAAACACCACTAAAGATTAAAACACTAAATGCATACTCTTTTCCTCGCATCGACTCTTTTGATACAGGACCCAAAAATTTATACACAATGTTTTCTATTGGTTGAACTATTTTTGTTAGTAAATTATGCTGATTCGTCATCACCTTATTTATGTATAAACCTAAAGGTATGGCGATAATAATTAACACAGCAAAGAAAATAATTTGCATCATCCATAATTGATTCATGTGACTAATCCCCCCAAAATAATTGATAAAATAAATATAAAAGTAGACTAATGGCTACAATACCCGAGATAATTATCATCAATTTTCCCTTCCTTTTTTTAAGATGTATTCATCATAACAAGCTTTTTATAAAGATAGTGTTAATCTTTAAGTGTCATCTTTATACAATCTTTACACTGATATAGATACATTTAAAGTACCCTAGATACAAGGAGGTTTTTAGATAAACTACAACACCTTCTATTAACATCTAATCACCTACCTGAGTTAAAAAAATAAAAAACCGCATTGATAGAATTTATACTATCAATACGGTTACTTATATGTGTATTTCTTTACACAGAGTCATTTGGTAGTAATGACTCTATTAATATGAATCGTTAAGTAAATTATTTCAGAATGACCAATTGAGATATCTCGTTTAGTTGATAAATAGTCTTTAATTCTTAAACTACACTGAAATGCTTGTGGGTATTTTGATTGCACTAATTCATACAAAAAATCATCTGTCTCTTCACTTAATTCATTGTTCATTAATCGTTGCACAAAGAACTGAATATGCGTAACCATTCGTTGATAATTCGTAGAATTTTCATCAAACTCACGACCAAAATATCTCCTAATAATGTTTAAAATATTTTTTACCAATTCAGTATTTTTCATCGTAGTTGTCATGTCTTGATAATCTGTCACACTATTAGCTAAATGTAGCGCTATAACACCTGCTTCTTCTTCGGTCATAGTGACACCCAATCTTTTTTCCACAATATCAATCCCCTGCATCGCTACATTAAACTCTTTTGCATAAAACTTTTTTATATCAAATAATAAAGGATTAGGTAATGATATATTTTCTTGTGCTCTTTCTATCGCATAAAACAAGTGATCTGTTAAACTTAAATAAGATTTTTCAGAATAATTATAACCAATCTCTTTTTCAGCTAATAACATAATCTCTTTTGATATTTCAATAATTTCAGGAGGAATTTTTTCAACAAGATTTTCCATCTCTTGCCTTTCACTTCCAGATTGATTCACAAACATCTTTTCAACGGCTGTTAATGAAAGTTTATCTCCTATTTTTTTATTAAAAGCAATTCCTTTTCCCATGATTACAACTTCTTGCTGATCTTTATTTTCAGAAATTACCACATTATTATTTAAAACTTTTTTTATAATCATCACTAGTGTCCTTTTCTTAAAACGTTGATATGATAATTAATCCTTGTTACATTATACATCCTATAAATAATTTTTAACAGATTTATTTATCACATCTTCCAAAACACTATTATTTTACAACAACTAATAACTCTTCACCCGATACAACATCTTGTTGATCTAATGTTAAAATGTCTAAAAATTGATCTGAATTTGTCACAACAACTGGCGTTACTACAGGTTTTCCAGCTTCTTTAATATAATCAATATCAAAGTATCCAAGTAAATCACCTTGATTTACCTTATCACCTTGTTTGGATTTAATATCAAATCCTTTGCCTTCTAATTCAACTGTATCCATCCCAATATGAATCAAAATTTCTACGCCATCTGTCGTTGTCATACCTATCGCGTGTCCGGTTGGAAATACGGTCGTTATTTCACCAGTAGCTGGAGCATACAACTCACCTACTGTTGGATTTATAGCAATACCTTTTCCTAATGCACCTGATGAGAACACTTCATCTTTCACTTCAGATAATGGAACAATTGTACCGGTTACAGGAGAAACTAATTCTTCTTTTGTTCCTGTTTGTTGAGTTGTTTTATCATTTGACGATGTATTATCAGTCCCTTGAGCGATTACTTTTTCCTCTTTATCAAAACCTATGACTATTGTTATAATAAAAGCAACCACCATAGATACAATGCTCCCTATAATTCCAGCCATCACATTTGATCCGACACCATCGATTGTACTAACAAATCCTGGTATAGACAGTATACTGATTAAACCACTGGCAAATAATTTTACGCCAGCTCCACCTATAATGGCTCCACCGACAGCCCCACCAATACAAGCTGCAATAAACGGTTTTTTTAGAGGTAACGTTACCCCATAAACAGTTGGCTCTGTAATACCAAAAACAGCAGTTAATGTACCTGATAATGCCAAAGCTTTTCTTTTTTCGTTTTTTGTTCTTAAAAATACTGCAAATGCTGCACCAGCCTGAGCTAAAACAGCCCCTAATAACATTGGAGATAGTGTATCAAAGCCATACTGTGTTAAATTATTTAAAGCAATTGGTATTAATCCCCAGTGCATACCAAACATAACAAACACTTGCCATAAACCACCCATCACAGCTCCAGCTAAAATCGGGCTAAAATTAAAGATTGCTGTATAGGCTGTTCCTAATCCTGACCCAATAATTGTTCCTAATGGGCCAATTGCTACAAATGTTAATGGTACCATAATCATAATAGTTAACATAGGAACTAAAATAATTTTTAAAAACTCTGGAACAATTTTTTTCATAAACGTTTCAACATATTTTTGTAACCAAACAAATAAAATAATTGGAATAACCGTTTGCATATATCCTGTTGGACTAATAATGACAGGAATTCCCATAAAATTCAATGAAGCTTGTTCTGAAGCCATTTGTGTAATTGAAGGATAAAGTAATGCTCCTGCAATTGACAATGCGATAAAGGGATCTGTCTTAAATTTCTTAGCAGCTGTAAATGCGACTGCAAATGGTAAAAATTGCATTAAACCATCTGATGCGGCATACAGAATTTGGTAAGTACCTGACTTATCTGTCAATACACCTGTTAATAGTAAAACAGATAATAATCCCTTTAATACCCCTGTTCCAGCTAATGCACCTAAAAATGGCGTGAACACACCTGAAATGATGTCAACAAATTTGTTAAATATATTACTATCTTTCTTTTCTTCGTCTGTAGATTCACCTAATCCTGAAATATCAAGTAACTCATTATAAACTTCAGATACTCGACTACCCACAACGACTTGATATTGTCCTCCACTTTGAACCACTTGAATCACGTCTGGAATATTTTTTATCTCCTCTGTCTTTGCAAGTGACTCGTCTTTTAATTTAAATCGCAAACGCGTGGCACAATGCACCACACTATCTACATTTTCTTTTCCCCCAACTAATTCTAAAACTTGTGTTGCTAACTCTCTATTAGAAAGCTTTGCCATGATAATTCCTCCTTACATTTTTGAATGCAAAAAAGACCTAAATTGACCAAAATAGTCTACACAAACTAATCCCAGCTATACTTACTGAGACTAACTCTGCCATTTACTATTTCATTCAATTTAGGTCTTGCCTGCCTAGCAGTTACAATCCTTTATAAAAAGATAATAACATGTTTACGCTTTCTTGTAAACAATAAATATACATTTATTATAAAAAGACTTCAGAAATAGTATCCAAAGTCTTTCAGAAATTTTTAGTTACTTAGGTCTTCTCCATTTGTTTCAATTACTTTTTTATACCAGTCAAATGATTTTTTCTTACTACGATTAAGCGTTCCATTACCTTCATTATCACGATCAACATAGATAAATCCATAACGTTTTTTCATTTCACCAGTTCCAGCACTTACTAAGTCAATACAACCCCAAGTTGTGTATCCTAACAAGTCTACACCATCAATTTCTACAGCATCTTTCATAGCTTTGATATGCTCTGCTAGATACTCAATACGATAATCATCTGCTACATAGCCATTTTCATCTGGTGTATCGATAGCGCCAAGTCCATTTTCAACAATAAATAAAGGTTTTTGATAGCGATCATACAAATCGTTTAATGTTATACGTAGTCCTAATGGATCAATTTGCCAACCCCATTCGCTTGACTCTAAGTATGGATTTTTCAATGATTCAAAAATATTACCGCTTGTTTGTTCATTAATGGCTGGATCAGTTGATTGAAGTCTTGAGGAATAATAAGAGAATGACACAAAATCAACTGTATGTTCTTTCAATAAGTCTAAATCGCCTTCTTTGATTGGTAAAGTAATACCATTTCTTTCCATCTCTTTCAACGCATACGCTGGGTATTCTCCACGAGATTGTACATCAATAAAGAAATAGTTTTCTCTATCAGCTTTTCTTGATGCCCACACATCTTCTGGTTTACTTGTATAGGCGTAGTTTGCACCAGCTGCAAGCATGCATCCAACTTTATTTTCAGGATCAACTTCATGCGCAATTTTTGTTGCAATTGCACTGGCTAATAATTCATGATGAGCCGCTTGATATTTTATTTGTTCTTTGTCTTCGCCTTCTTCAAAATACAAACCAGCTCCCATAAAAGGGGCATGTAAAATCATGTTAATTTCATTAAATGTTAACCAATATTTGACAAGTCCTTTATAGCGATTAAAAATGACATGACAAAGGTTTTCATAAAATCCAACCATTTCACGACTTCTCCACGCACCATATTTTTCTACTAAGTGCATTGGACAATCAAAATGAGTGATAGTCACTAATGGTTCGATACCATATTTTTTACATTCCTTAAATAAGTCTTCATAATACTTTAACCCCGCTTCGTTTGGCTCCTTTTCGTCACCCTTTGGAAAAATACGAGACCAAGCAATAGATAAACGATACGTTTTAAATCCCATTTCAGCAAATAATGCGATGTCTTCTTTATAGCGATGATACATGTCAATGGCTTCTTTAGCTGGATAAAAATGATTGTCATCAAAATTAAACATTTTCATTTCACCAGTAATAACGGCTGCACGGTCTTTACCGACTGGTGCTAAATCCACATTAGCTAATCCACGTCCATCTTCTTTATATGCACCTTCACATTGGTTAGCAGCTGTTGCGCCACCCCATAAAAAGTCTTTTCTAAATCCCATAATATTTCCTCCTTGTATCTTTTATAAATTTATTCTACCTTGTGGGAACATTCCCATGTCAAGATATTTTTGGTATAATTTTTATAAATGGAGGTTTTAAAATGACAACTATTATTGATGTAGCAAAAAAAGCAGGTGTTTCAAAGTCAACAGTCTCTCGTGTCGTAGCAAAAAACGGATATGTTAGTGATATGGCAAGAGAAAAAGTAGAACAAGCGATGGATGAATTAGGCTATATTCCAAACATGATAGCCCGAAATTTACAATCTGGACTGACTAAAACAATTGCTTTCATCTCACATGATTTTAATCAATACACTAGTATTTTTCTTAATGCATTTACTAAAACTGCGTTGAAACATGATTTTTATGTTAACTTATATGTCACTGGAGGAGATAAAGAGAAAGAACTAGATGCCTTAAACCTTATGAAATACAAACAAGTCGATGCTGTTTTTATATTTACTAGAAGTAATTCATGGGATAATATCAAACCCTATAGAAAATTTGGACCTATTTCAACTTGGCATCGAATTGATTCTCCCGATATTTATTCTTCTTATGTTAATCAATATGATAGCTATTTAATGTCTTTAGAATTTCTACTAAGTCGTGGTTACAAAAAAATTGGCCATGTTTTAGGCTTTGAAAACAATAAAAACACGCTTGCTCGTATCGATGCCTTAAACCATTTTTATGATAAACACACTGAACTAATTAAAGAAAATGAATGGATTTTTTTAAATGCTAAACATCAAAAAACTGGAAGAATTATCGCAAAAAAATGGCATAAGTCAACTAATAGACCGGATAGTTTAGTATTTTACACAGACTTTATTGCTGCAGAATGTATATCAGAATTAGAAAATTTAGGCTATAATATTCCTGATGACATAGGGATTATGGGATTTGATAATAATGATATAAGTGACATTGTCCATCTAACAACGGTTGATTGCCACCTAGAAACACAAGCAATGAATTGTTTTAATTATCTATACAATACATTAAAATACTCTGAGTTTTCACCAATAGAAATTACGCAAGATTTAGTCATACGATCATCAACAAGATAATACTAAGAATAGTAATCAGAAATTACATTTGGCTAATATACTGTGGAATGATTAGACCCTGTTGTACCATCTTAAACTTGTATAACAAAAAAAAGAGCGGACTTCTCCACTCTTCATCCGCTTAATTTTTTCTAACACTCTCTTTCGTAATAATACGAACAAATGGCTTTTTTAATATGACATAAAAAAAGACTGTACCAAAAACGTGTAGCATATCAAAACTCATTCCCGTAATATAATACGCCCAAAAATTTGTTACACCAAAAAAAGGGGCTAACATCAGAGATACTAAGAAACCATATCCTATACCAGAAAGAGCACAAACAATCAGTTGCATCCATAATGCATCTTTTAAAGAAGTAACTTTTTTTAGTATGAATACCAATAATATCACACACCAAAAAGATAAAATTTGGGCTATTGTCCAAATTCCCATACCCAAATAAAAATTAGTAATTAGAATAGATAGAGCACCTACAATCATAGCTTGCAAACTCCCCATATATAAAGCAATTAAAATCAGTATCGCTGTAATTGGTTGGACATTAGGTATCCAAGTCGTTAGTAATCTTCCAACAACACAAAATGCCGTCAATAAAGCAATCATTGTCAAATCTCTGGTTTTAATATATTTCACAAGAATCACCTATGCATTAATCTAATTTTGATAAATCAAAAACAATATCATCACCATCGGATACTTGTGTTTCTTGTACCCCTTTTTCAGCTTGTTTTCCATTAATTGTATACAACCAGTATTTATTTTCTTTTTCATTTTGTTTATGACCATTGATTGATGTAATAAACCCTTTTGTGTCTTCAATGTCATAATTCTCTTTTAAAATATCATACAACACGTCAGCTTTTTTTACCGTGATATTTTTAGTATTAAATTCTTTATGATCTTCTTTCAATACAATATTTACAGTTGCTTTTGCTTTAGTAGATTCAATTGTTTTTTTGCTCTCTTGTTTTGCCCCACAAGCAGTCAACGTGATTAAAATAGTAGTTCCTAACACTAAACGATTCAATTTTTTCATTTTTTTCTCCTTTAAATTCACCTATACATAAAACATTCATTAAAAAAGTGAAAGAATCTCTTCTTTCACTTCACTAAGTCATTTTGCTTATAAATTATATACCATTGATATTTCTGATGATATATATGTTCTTAAACAGTACCTAAAATACTTTTACTCTAATCCCTCAGCTACAGCTTCTGGATAAGTAGTTTCAACAATATCCGCACAACGATTACATAGAGTTGGTAAATCTTTATGACTTCCAACATCTTCCTTAATGGCACGACAACGTTGACAAGTTTCTCCCGGAGCTGGTTCTACTAAAATTGACATATCATTAAAGGCTATAGCATTATCCGGTGCTTTTGTAGACGATTTTTCAACAACCAAATCAGATACTATTAATACTTGTGCTAAATTAGTATTTAATGCATTGAGTAACATTGCTGTTGGTTCATTTGGATAAATCGTTACTTTAGCTTCAAATGATTTTCCAATTAATTTACTATTTCGTGCTTCTTCTAAAGCTTTTAAGACATGTGTTCTGATTTCCATAAAACCATCCCACAATTCCATAATATCATCTTGATCTGGGTATGTATCATAACCTGGCAGCTCAGTTAATTGAACATATTCTTCTTTCTCTTGTAAATGAGACCAAATTTCTTCAGAAGTAAATGGTAAAATTGGTGTCATTAATTTTGTCAATGCAACTAAAATATCATAGAATACTGTTTGCATTGCACGACGTTCATGATTGTCTCCTGCTTCGATATAGACAACATCTTTAGCGAAGTCTAAATAAAATGCTGATAAATCATTTGTACAGAAGTTTACTAAACTCTTATAAACTGTAGAGAATGAGTAGTTTTCATATCCTTTATCACGAATCGTTTTTATCGTTTCGTTTAATCGAATCATCATATATTTGTCCACTGAACGTAATTTATCGTAGTCAACACGATCTTTCTTAGCATCAAAATCAGATGTATTAGCTAATAAGAAACGCATAGTGTTACGAATTTTACGATACACCTCAGCAATTTGATTTAGTGTATTCATATCAACTTTAACGTCAGATTCATAATCCACACTTGATACCCAAAGTCTTAAAATATCTGCACCCATTTGATTGGTTACTTTATTTGGCTCAATCGTATTTCCTAAAGATTTACTTTGTTTACGTCCTTGTGGGTCTAATGTAAATCCTTGTGATAATACTGCTTTATATGGCGCGACACCATTAATTGCAACGCTTGTTGTAATACTTGAGTTAAACCATCCACGATATTGGTCAGATCCTTCTAAATATAAATCAGCTGGGAATGATAAATCACTTCTTCCACGTAATACAGCTTCGTGTGATGATCCAGAATCAAACCAAACATCCATGATGTCAGTTTCTTTTGTAAATTCTCCATTTGGACTTCCTGGGTGAGTAAATCCTTCAGGTAATAAATCTTTTGCTTCTTTTTCAAACCATATTTTTGACCCATGTTCTGCAAAAAGAGTTGCAACATGATCAGTTGTTTCAGGTGTAATAATTGCGTCACCATTTTCAGCATAGAAGACTGGTAATGGAACACCCCATGCACGTTGTCTAGAAATCACCCAGTCTCCACGGTCACGAACCATATTATAAAGACGTGTTCTTCCCCATGGGATAATCCAATCCACTTTTTCAATTTCAGATAAAATATCTCCTCTGAATTTATCAATTGATGCAAACCATTGTGGTGTTGCACGGTAAATAACAGGTTTTTTAGTACGCCAATCATGAGGATAACTATGTGTAAAGAAGTCTAATTTTAACAAATGTCCACTTTCTTCTAGCATTTCTGTAATCATAGGATTCGCTTTATCATAGAAAATCCCTTCAAATCCAGGAGCTTCATCAGTGTAACAACCACGAGAGTCAACTGGAGAAATAACATCAATACCATATTTACGACTCACAATATAATCGTCTTCCCCGTGTCCAGGAGCTGTATGAACTAATCCAGTACCCGCATCCAATGTAACATGGTCACCTAAAATCAAACGAGATTCTCTGTCATAAAATGGATGTTGCGCTGTTAGATTTTCTAACTCTGTTCCTTTTAATTCTTTTAACACAGAAACATTTTCCCAACCAATTTCTTTTGTAACAGTTTCTAATAATTCTTTTGCTACAACAAATTTTTTACCATCTGCTTCCACAACAACATAAACATACTCTGGATTCACACTGATAGCTAAATTAGCTGGTAACGTCCAAGGTGTTGTTGTCCAAATAACAAAACTTGTGTCATTATCTAATACATCTTTACCATCTTTTACATCAAAAGCCACATAAATTGACGCAGATTTAACATCTTTATACTCAATTTCTGCTTCAGCTAATGAAGATTCACTTGATGGAGACCAATAAATTGGTTTTAATCCTTTATAGATATAACCTTTTTCTGCCATTTTTCCAAACACTCGGATTTGAGCTGCTTCATAATCTGGTGTTAGTGTAATATATGGATTGTTCCAATCACCTGAAACCCCCAAGCGTTTAAAATCATTACGTTGTTTATCTACCTGACTTAACGCATACTCTTTACACATCTCCAAATACTCAGCTCTAGGCATTTCTTTACGTTTAACACCTTTTTTAGTTAGAACTTGCTCAATAGGTAAACCGTGTGTATCCCAACCAGGAACAAATGGTGCACGAAAACCTGACATTGATTTAAAACGGACAATAATATCTTTACTCACTTTATTAAGGGCATGTCCCAAATGAATGTTTCCATTAGCATATGGAGGTCCATCATGCAAGATAAACGTAGGTTTGCCTTCATTTAACTTTTGTCGTTGACCATAAATATCTTTTTCTTCCCATTCCTTTTGCCATTCAACTTCTCTTACTGGTAAATTTCCTCGCATTGGAAAGCTTGTTTTTCCCAAATGAAGAGTCTCTTTCATTTTCATATTATTTATCATCCTCGCTTATTTTTATGTATAAAAAAAACTTCGTCCCCTTATAAAAGGGACGAAGTCATCGTGTTACCACCCAAAATTTAGCACGGAAAACCTTCCATACTCTCTTGTAGACTTTAACGACTCTCACCGAAGTACCTTACTCTCGTTCAGGTATTTGTTATGCAAAGGATCTTTCTTAATCCATTGTCTTATCGGGTTTCCACTATCCCCAACTCACTAAAAGAATAGATTAAGCTTTTCTGTTTTACATAGTTACTTTGTATTATTTAACTCTTGGACGTGTTGCACGTTCCACTTTATTTAGTTTTTTTGTTTCTTCATTTTTTTCAGCTGGTTGTTTAGCTGCTTTTTTATCTGCTTCACGTGTAGTAGATACGTTTATTTCAGGTTGTTTAATAGTTGTCTTATTCTTTGGCGCATTATCGAATGAAGGCTTCACATTCACAGCTGGAGAAGTTGGGGCAACCCCATTGGCTGCTTCCACAGCATCTAAAACTTGCTTAAATGCTTGATGACTACTATCAACATAAGCACCAAATGGTTTCAAGATTTCATCCCATTCATCACTTTGGACAATTTGTAATTGTGATTCTAATAAAACTGATAGGTTTCTGTGGAAAATACGTGTTTTTTTCTTCAAATCATCGGTCTCTACAGCTAATTGACGTGCTCTTTCACTAGCTTCAGTAAGAATTTGGTTTGCTTTGTTTGTCGCACCAGTAATCAATTCATCTGACATTTTGTTAGCATGTGCTAAAATATCTTCTGATTGTGCTTGTGATTGTTGGATTGCTAAATCAGATTCCCTAATAGCATTTTCTTTCAATTTATCAGCTGTATCTTGCGCGACAATAATAGATTGATTCAATGAATCTTTTAATTCATTGAAGTAGCTCAATTTATCATTTGCTTGTTTTACTTCTTTTTCTAAAGAACGATTTTCTTGTGTCAATTTTTCAACTTCTAAAGCGATTTGATCTAAGAAATCATCAACCTCATCACGATCATACCCTTTAAATTTTGCATTAAAACTCTTATTTGTTATATCAATTGGTTTAATTCCCATGTTTACACTCCTTGCTACTTTCTTAACACTCTAATTTTTAAACGTATTTTGTCTTTTTTTGTTTTCCCTAATGTTTCTAATAATTGGACACGCCCTAGTCCACGAACCGAAACAATATCTAAATAATCAACCGGAAAGTCAACTCGTTCAACTTCAGTCCAGTTTACTTTAGCCTTTTTTGACTCAACAATCAATTTTGCACGTTGTCTAGATACATTATATACTGTTGAAATAATATTATCAATTCTTAATGATGAGATAGTTAAGCTTTCTTCCATCCATTCCTCAGTTGGGTGTAATAAATTTTGCCAACTTACTTCGTCAAATTTTACGCCAAATGAGCCTATTTTGTCAACTTGTTGCACAATATAATTAGCTATTGATTTTTTTAAAAATACTTGCCACCGAGATCCATCGGTTATAATATCACCAATAAATTCTCGCTTGATTCCAGTACTCATTAACGTTCCTAAAATTCTACCATGCGTTAATTGACCAAACTTTATTGGATACTTAATTTCATAGACTGACACATCATAATCTGTTTCACTTGGTTCATAATAATTTGGATATAAAATAGCACACTTTCTTTCAGAATTTTCAAATCCACCAAAAAAAGATAATAAGATATCATCCCTTTTTCCAACCAATGTTTTTAAAATAAACATTTCCCTAGGATTTAAGAATTCAGTAACAACTGGTGCATACTGCATCTCAACTTGTTCAATCCAGTTACCTACTGTATCAATAAAAGGATGCTCGTCCTTGCGAAAATGCTGATACACATTAGCTTGCAAAAAACTCACATCCTTTCTTTAAATCATATAAATTAACCTTGCTAATATTATAATTAACCCTTTACCTGCCAATTGAAGAACAAATATTGCCACAATAATTGTAAAATCAATCGGACCTACACTAAGATTTAAACGATCAAACATACTCAAATATGGTCTTGATATTCTTATAATAAATTGTCCAATCTTTGAATCATAGGCACCTGGAAACCAAGAAAGTAAAGCATAAATCACTAACACATATGTATAAATCTCTATTGCTTTAGATATTAAAGCTATAATCAAACTAACACATCCTTAATATTCAGTTAAATGATTTGTGATTATATTACGAGTAATACTTGAATCCACATCTACATTAGCTGGTGTACAAATAAATATATCATCACCTAATCGTTGAATATCGCCATCAATTGCATAAACCGCACCCGTCATAAAATCCACAACACGCCTTGCAGGATGTTCATCCATTAAACGAAACGATAATATAATAATCTCTTTTCTAAATAGAGCTTGAGCAATTTGTTTACAATCGATATAGTCTCTCGGCTCATACACCGTTACTTTTCTATGTTGTCTAGCAACCACCATACGTTTATTACCATTTGAGGTCGGTTGATAGGTATTCATTTCAACTATTTTTTCGTTAGTATATTGGTTTTCTGGCTCAGTAACTTTTATATCCTGTGTAACAGCTATTTTTGCTGATGACTCAGATGCTCTTGATTCTTCATTTACAATAATGTTTTCATGAGTCTTGTCTAATGTTGTTTTAGATTGCTTACTTACTACAGGTTCTTTATCAATAGTAATTTCTTCTACATCTTCATCAACAAAAGGTTCATTTTCCACATAAGTATCATCTCCTGATACTCCAAAAAAATCAGAAAACCGTTCACCAGCCTTATTGAATATCTTCACTCTATCACCTCTCCCCCTAAGATTCGAAAAATCTCGAACCAATTCTTACAAAGGTAGACCCACATTCAATCGCAGATATAAAATCTTGACTCATTCCCATACTAAGTTCGTTGCACGGAGCATAAGTAAGTTTTTTCTTTGCGACATCAATTTGTAATTTTTTTAATTGGCTAAAATATTGAGATAATTCGTCAAGACTTGAATCAATAGGAGCCATGGTCATTAAACCAACAACTTCAATTCTATCAAAATCTTTTAAATCCTTAATGAAGTTTTCTAAATTTTCTGGAGAAACGCCTTGCTTTGAGCTTTCTCCAGAAACATTTACTTGAACAAAACATTTTATTGGTTTCGTTGCTCTTTTTTGTATTTCTTGTGCTAAAGATATCTTATCTAAGGCATGAAAATAGTCAATTACATTAATAACTGCTTTTACTTTCCTTCTTTGTAAATGACCAATAAAGTGCCATTTAATGCCTCTTGTATCCTTTAGATAATCTTGTTTTTCTAATAATTTTTCCATTCTATTTTCAGCTAAATGCTTGAAACCTAAATCAACCATCTGCTTTGTGGTCATGTTATCAACAGATTTAGTCACACAAATGACTGTTATGTCTTCTACTGATCTCTGACTGCTGTTACACGCTTGTTTAACATCTTTTTGTATTGTTTCAACATTGTGTCGCAGTATTTCCAGATTCAATCTAAGTCACCCCTTATTTTTTTCTTCTAAAGAAAGGAGGTGTACTTAACTCATCTTCAGCTTCGATTGAATGCTCACTATCTTGATTAGCATTATCATATTCTTTACGATCAAGCGTTTCGAATTGTGTTTCATCTGGTACTTGTCTTGTAGATGGTTCGCGTTTTAAATCCCAATCTCCAAAAGCACTTGTTTGAGTTGTTCTAGTTGATTCAACTTCTGGTACTTCACGAATTGGTTCTTGAACTGTTCTAGTTTGACGTTGTTGCACCATGCCATTTTGAGTTGCTACACTGTTTCTGTTCATTGGTTGACGTTCTTTTTTACCAGGATCAATTCCTGTTGCTATAACTGTTACGACAATTTCGTCACCTAATTGATCGTTAACAGATGTACCTAAAATAATATTAACTTCTCCACCAGTTGCACTTGCAACAATTTCAGAAGCATCTTGAGCTTCAAATAATGTCATATCCGCTCCACCAGTGATATTTAATAGTACTTGTTCAGCACCTTCAATTGATGTTTCAAGTAACGGAGAGGCGATTGCTTTTCTTGTTGCTTCAATAACTCGATCTTCACCATTCGCTACACCGATTCCCATAAGTGCTGTTCCTTGATCTTCCATTACCGTTTTTACATCGGCAAAGTCCAAGTTGACATACCCTGGAGATGTAATTAAATCGGAAATTCCTTGTACACCTTGGCGCAATACATTATCTGCTTCTCTAAATGCTTCTAACATTGGAGTACGTTTATCTACGATTTCTAATAAGCGATTATTTGAAATAATAACTAATGTATCCACATTTTCTTTTAAGGCAGAAATTCCTTCTGCAGCAAAACGACTACGTTTTGGTCCTTCAAAACTAAATGGACGTGTAACAACACCTACTGTAAGAGCACCTTGTTCTTTAGCAATTCCAGCAACAACTGGTGCGGCACCTGTACCTGTTCCACCACCCATTCCTGCTGTAATGAATACTAAATCAGCACCTTTTAGAGCTTCAGCAATTAAATCTTCGCTTTCAGACGCTGCTTTTTCACCAATGTCTGGTAATGATCCTGCTCCAAGTCCTTTAGTAAACTTAGGTCCTAATTGAATAACTGTTTCTGCTTTTGAATGTTGTAAGGCTTGAACGTCTGTATTAGCAACGATAAATTCAACACCTTTTACTCCTTCATCAATCATACGGTTTACAGCGTTTCCGCCTCCACCACCAACACCGATAACTTTAATGACAGCACCAGTGTTTACAGTATTATCTAATGAAAATTCCATTATTTGCTTCCTCCTAGACTATTAGTCAAATATATTGGATAAGAAACCTTTTACTTTTCCGCCAAAACCTTCTTCTTTTTCTTTTGCAGGTTCATTTACTGGCACCTCTGTAACAGGTTCTTTTGCTTGCTGAACTGTTTTTTCATGTTGTTTTGTTTCAACAGGAATTTCTCTTGCTGGTTTTGATGCTCGTTTTTTATCACCAGTAACAGCCAACTTAGTCACATGATAGACTTCATCAAGTTGAGCAACATACTCAACAATTGCTATTGCGTTAGCATAAACAGGGTTACGTAATCCCATATGGTTTGGAACATATAATTTAACGTTTGTTCCAAACATATCTGCTGCTAATTCAACAACACCTGGTAAACTAGCCGCTCCACCAGTTAAGATTACGCCTCCTGGTAGATTTAATGCATCAATGCTATCTAACATCAATTTCGATTTTGAGAAAATTTGTTCAACTCTTGCTTCTATTATTTCTGATAAATAGCGTTCATTCACTCTAACAGGCTCATTTTTTCCAATTACATCAACTGGAAATTCTTCGCTTGGAGATGTTCTTTCAGGATAAGCATATCCATAATTGATCTTTAATGCCTCTGCATTTGTTAAAGATGTATTTAATACGACAGAGATATCTTTTGTAACAAATTCTCCACCTTCTTGTTCAACATGTGAAAATTTTAATTCACGTTCATACATCACAGAAGTGGTTGTTTGTCCACCACCCATATCAATGATGGTTGTACCAAAATCTTTTTCTCCATCAGAAAGAATTGATGAAGCTAAAGCAAGAGGAGTAATAACCATTTCGTCAATTATTAGCCCAGCTTTTTCCACACATTTTTGAATATTATGGACGATTGTTTTTGGTCCTGTATACAACAAGCCTTTCATATCCAAACGAACACCAATCATACCTCGTGGATCTTTAATCCCCTCAAAACCATCAACTTTAAATTCTTGAGGAATCAATGTAATAACTTGACGCTCTGGTGGTGTTGATCTTACTACAGCTGCAGATGCAACATTTTTGACGTCTCTATCCGTAATTTCTTTTGATTCATTGTTTACAGCAATCATGCCTTCACATTTTTCAACTTCTAAAAGGTTGGCAGGAATGCCCACACTCACACTTTTAATTTGAACACCTGATTTTTCTTCTGCTTGTTTTATTGCTCGTTGTACAGATTGGACTGCTTTATCAATATCGATAACAATCCCACGATCCAATCCTTTTGATTTAGCATTTCCTACACCAATAATGTTAATTTGATTTTCTATGTACTCAGCTACAACAACTTTTATTGATGTTGTACCGATATCAAGACTTACATATATTCCTGTTTTTGCCATGAAAGGTCTTCCCTCCTATAATTCTAACAAAGTCTTCCTTTATTATATGCATAATACCTCACACCATTCTATCATAAATAGTACTATGAAATAAAGAAGAATACTTTATTTGCTAGTTTTTTTTCTGAACGTTAAAAACCACTATTTATACTTTCATTGGAATTTTCGTTCGATAAACCATCACTTGCGCTACTTTCTTGTGTTTCTAATGGATACGAATAAACACCAGTTTTTCCTGCTTCCATGTCTATTACACTTTTATTTTTTAATTCAGCAACAATTTTATCATAAAATACCAATTTATCCGCAATTGTTGTTGATAACCCTATTACTTCATTACCGTCTTTCATTTGTAGCTTAATTCTAAATGGATTTGTCTTTGTTGATTGCGATTCAATTGATGTGATCTCAGATTTGATTTTTGGAGAAAAATGATCATAGGATGCTAATAGAGAGTCAAGCCCTTCTCCTTCTTTAAATCCAATTAATTGAGGTAAATTTTTTTCCGAATCTATGGCTTTTTCAGTTAAAATTTTTCCATTTGATAATACTGGATACAAACTATTATTTTTTGACAATACAGCTAGTACATCATATTCTGTTATATTAATACGAAAATGATTAAATTTAGTAATGCTTAATTTAGCTGATTTTATTCTTGGATTTTTTTTTACGACCTGTTGCATGTCTTTTGTTTTATCAAGATATTGCAACCATATGTTATCCCCGACTTGCAACTGACTAGCTGTTATGATTGACTGCTTATTTGCCTTACGCACGCCATCAACTGTGATACCTTGAAGTTTACTTAATGGTGAAATAATATAAAGAATTATAAGAATACCTGCAGCCAAAGTAACTAAGATACCAGTGAGTCTTCTAGTTAATTTTTTTTCCTCTACAGGTGTTAAACCCGTAAACGGCGACAATTTATGAATTCGTTTCATTTTATCTGGTTTATTAGCTTGATAATTTACTATGTCAGCCTTTGATGTTTTATCTTGCCTTTTATTGCCATCTTTATCATTTTCGTTTTTGTATGACATACTTACTAGCCCCCCTTAAATTAGGTTAGTTCTTGAATCAATTCATACAATCGATCCATCGCATCTGGAATACCTTCTTGTTTAGATGCTTTTGCCATATTATGTCTATAATCATCATTCAACATTAATTGATCAACTGTTTCTACTAATAATTCCCCTGTTAAATCACTGTCTTTAATCATCAAAGCTGCTTGCTTATTGACAAGACTCATTGCATTCTTTGTTTGATGGTCATTTGTAACATTTGGACTTGGCACTAAAATCGAGGGCAAGCCTAATGCTGTTATTTCAGCCATACTTGTCGCTCCTGCCCGACCAACAAGGGCCTCTACGCTAGCAAGAACATCAATCATATTATCAATATAAGGAACAACTGCTACATTATCTAATCCAGCAATGACCTCTTTTTGACTATCAAACTCATTGTAATAAATCGTGCCTGAAGCGTACAATACTTGATATGGTTTATTTTCAAATAATGGCAAAGCCTCTTTCATAGCATTATTAATTGTTTGTGCCCCACGACTTCCTCCAAAAATGACAATAGTCGGTTTATCTGATTGAAGATTAAACTCTGTTAACACATCTTGTTTTTCAACACCCACAACTTCTTGCGCTCTTGGGTTACCAACTAATGCTACTTTTTCTTTAGGAAAATAGTCTGCCGCATCAGAAAAGCAAATTCCGATTTTATCAGCATACTTCGATAAAAACTTATTTGTCATACCTGCCACACTATTCTGTTCATGGATAATTGTTGGAATATTTAATTTGCTTGCTGCATAAACAACAGAACCACAGACATAACCTCCTGTTCCTATAACAACATCAGGCTGAAATTCTTTAATATAGTTTTTAGCCTGTTTTATACTTGTCATAAATAAGTATAATGTTTTGAAATTTTTGAAGGTCAACGATCGATAAAAGCCTTGAATATCAATTGTCTTAAATGGGATATCTTGACTAGGCACTAGTTTACTTTCTAGTCCTTTTTCAGTTCCAATATATAAAAATTCTGATTCAGGATATTTTTCTTTTATGTAGCGAACAATAGAAATAGCTGGATAGATATGACCACCTGTTCCACCACCTGATACTAGTACTCTCATTTTTAATTACCTACTTGTTTAGTTATTTCTGATATAAACTCTTCGCCACGTGTCTCAAAATTAGGATACATATCCCAGCTTGCACACGCTGGGGATAATAAAATAGTGTCCTCAGCTTGTGCCATATACAATGCTTTTTCTACTGCTTCTTTCATTGTATCCACCATAAAAATATGTTGCACATTGGCCTGTTCAGCAGCATCTTTTAATTTATTTTTTGTCTCTCCTAATAGGACAATTGCTTTTAAATGACTAATTACAGGAATTAATTCATCAAATTCATTTCCTCTATCCAATCCTCCTGCAATTAACACCAATCGAGAATTTTCAAACCCTCCAATGGCATTTTTAGCTGCTAAAATATTAGTTGCTTTTGAGTCATTATATATGCTTACACCATTATACTCACCAATGTATTCTGTTCTATGTGGCACGCCTGAAAATGTTGATAATGCCTTTTTTATGGACTCATTGTCTATCCCATAAACTTTAGCTACGCAAATAGCAGCCAACGCATTTTCAATATTATGTGAGCCTGGAACACCTAGCTCACTTGCTAACATGATTTGTTCATGGTTATACATTAACCATTCATTTTCTAAATACGTTCCATTAGTTACTTTTTTTGTAGAAAATTCGATAATAGTCGCTTGAGATTGTTTTGATAACTCAACTAATTCTGGTTGATCACCATTAATAATTAACGTTTCAGAATCTGTCATATTACGTTGAAGATTCCATTTAGCTTTGACATATTCTTCTCTAGAACCGTGATAATCTATATGAGCCTCATATAGATTTGTAATCACAGCAATTTTGGGTTTGAATTCTGTTATTCCCATCAACTGAAAGCTTGATAATTCAGTGACTAACACATTCTTATCAGTTGCTCTTACAACAACATCACTTGTTGGAAAACCAATATTTCCAGCCAGTAATGCTTTATTTAACTTATAAGTATCAAAGATTTTTTTTATCATCGTTGTAGTTGTTGTTTTACCATTTGTTCCGGTAATCCCAATAAACGGAGCTTCTGATACTTGATAAGCTAGTTCAACTTCTGTAATAATCGGTATATTTTTACTGATTGCTTTTTCGAGAATAGGATTCGTATATGGAATCCCTGGATTTTTAACAATTAAAGAAAAACCTTCATCAAGAAGATCTAAAGGATGACCATCTGTTATGACTGTTATACCAGCTTCTAATAATTCTTGTGCTTCTTTATTTTCTGATAATTTTTTAGCATCATTAACTGTTACAAAAGCACCTAATTCGTGAAGTAACTTAGCTGCTGCTACACCACTTCTAGCTAAACCCAACACTAAAATTTTTTCATTTGCATAACGTTTCGATTGTTTCATCCTTCATAATCTCCTTAATTATATAAAATCCCTAAAGTAATTGCTGACATAACTAATCCTACTATCCAAAAAACAATATCTATTTTCCACTCAGACCATCCGCTCAGTTCAAAGTGATGATGAATAGGTGACATCTTAAAAATACGTTTCCCTGTTAATTTAAAAGAAGCTACCTGTAAAATCACACTTAATGTTTCTATTACATAAACTAATCCTACTAATAGTAATGTCCATTCTTGATGCAATAATATGGAAATAGCAGCTAACATACCTCCAAGAGCAAGAGAACCAACATCTCCCATAAATATTTTAGCAGGTTTTTTATTAAACACTAAAAAGCCAAATAACGCACCAACTGTCGCTAAACAAATTAATTGAATAGCATATTGATCTTGCTTATAAGCAATAATGGCATATGTTCCAAATGAAATCATTCCTAAACCAGACACTAAGCCATCTATTCCATCCGTCAAGTTAACCGCATTAGAAAAACCTACTAACCAGATAACTGCAAAGATTCCATAAAACACACCTAGGTCAACATTGCCAATAAATGGAATAAATAAATCGTCTGTCATACCATTTGATTTCATGATTGTATACAGTATTATTCCACCGACAATTTGTCCAATGAGTTTTTGTTTTGAATTTAATCCCAAATTTCTTTTTTTAAAGACTTTAATAAAATCATCTAAAAACCCTAATAGTCCATATAAAAACATAATAAACAGTATACTCCAAAAAGAAAAAGTCAATTCTTTCTGCCAAGCACCAACAATGAGAGACGTCAATAAAATACTTGTTAAAAACACCACACCACCCATAGTTGGTGTGCCAGACTTAGCTAAATGTCCTTCTGGGCCCTCTTCTCGAATGGCTTGCCCCATTTTTTTCATTTTGAAATACCCAATAAATAGTGGCATCACCATAAATACAAATGCAATACCTAATGATAATGGTATTAATAATTCTACTCCAATCATGTTATTCTCCTTTATCTGTTGTGGTGTCTACTTTAAACGCATGCTTTAACATACCATTTGAAACTTCAGCAATCATCTGCGCTGGAGAACCGTACTCACCAGTAACTACTGGTTTTTTCATTGTGACGTACATAATGTATTCTGGATTTTCTGTTGGTGCAATTTGAACCACAGAATAGATATAATCATTTGTACCTGTTAATAGTTTCCCATTTTCAAAAATCTGTGCCGTTCCAGTTTTTGCAGATACATTAACCCCCTCAATATTATAAATACCATAACCTGTACCATATATTTCATCGTTAACAGTATCTTGCATGTACTCCAAAACAGTTTTAGCTGTATCAGCTTTAATCGGTTCACCGACAACTTCTGTTTTAATTTCTTTTTCTTTTCCATCTTTATCAACCATTTTTTTGATATAACGTGGTTTTAACATTTTCCCATCATTTGTTATGGCTGTATAAGCTTGCATCATTTGCATATTCGTCACTGATATAGCTTGTCCAAAAGATGTCATTGCCATATCCACGGGGTTTTTATCGCTAATACTTCCTGTTGATTCAAGAGGGAGTCCTGAGTTTGTGGAATGACCAAACCCGAAACGCTCTAAATATTCAGGCCAAATAGAACCCATTTTTTGTTCTAAATTAACCATTCCGACATTACTTGACCAAGACAACGCTTGTCTGTATGTTAACGTCCCTTTTCCAGATGGAATCCAATCACTAATGGTTGCATCATATAGCTGAGTTTTTCCTGAAGCAAATGTTTCATTATAAGGAAATTTACCTGAATCTATTGCAGCTGCCACAGTAAAAACTTTCATGGTTGATCCTGGTTCAAATGGTCGCTGAACGAGTAAATTCTCCCATACTGGATCTGGTTTACCTTTTTCTTTATACAATCCTTCTTTTGTTTGGGGATCAAATGTCGGTCGCTGGGAAGCCGCCAAAATATCTCCTGTTTTAGCATCCATTAAGATAGCTGTCATATCTTCTGGTTTTGCTTTTTCATTGACACTATCCATCAAATCTTCTAACCGTGTTTGTAAATTAGTATCTAGCGTTGTATAAATATCTTGACCATCTTTAGCTTTTTTATCAATTACCTCAGTTCCAGGTAATTCATTTCCTTTACTATCTTTTTGATAATACTTAAATCCATCTTCACCTTTTAGAATACTATCATAGGCATTTTCTATACCCAAACCATTTTTACCACTTAACTTACTATCTTCTTTATTGGTATCTTCTGGTTGGGCATAGCCAATAAAGTAAGAAGCAAATTTACCATTAGGATACAATCTATCAGGATGTTCTTTAAAGTATATACCTGTTATCTTCTCTTTTTCTAAAGCATCTTGAATATTGTTTTTAGTTTCTAAGCTTAAGTTTTTTCCTTTTGAGCCAAACTCAACATTTGTTATTAACTTACCTTTTTTATTTTTTTTAGGAGTTAGCTGTTCTAACACTAATTGTTTATCAATTCCAGTATATTTATTTAATATATCGGCAATTTTATCATGATCTTTGTCATGAACAAACAACTCAACATTATTAATCCCTTTATAGTTTTTATCAAGTTCAGCATATAACGAATAAGAAGTAGCATCTTCAGCAAGTGGTAGTCCATTACGATCAAAAATGGTTCCACGTTTTGCTTTGATAACGCTACTTCCTTGATATATTTTTTGTCTTTCTGAATCAAGACTTTGTGATCCCACTTTACCAACAGTTATAATATAAACAAATCGTAAGGATATAATGGCAAATACTGCAATTGTTGTATAAAACAGAATAACCCCTACTTTTTTTCTATTTCCTGCTGGTGTTAAACTTTTATCCTGTATTTTTTTATTTATCTTTTTAAAAAACTCTTTTATTTTATTCATTATTTGATTTTCCTTATATTGTCCTCATGCATCTGCATACCTGCATCTTCGGCAATTTTTTTCAAACGGTCAGTCCGTTGCAACTCATTTTTTTCTTGATCTAGAGTTTCAATATCCTGTTGCATTTGTTTTTTATCTGCTTGAATGGAAGATATCGCTTCTTCCTCACGATTAATATAGGTAGTCATACGAATAGTTGCAACAGCTAAACATAAAAAGGTTCCAACAAATATCGTAAAAATAAATTTTTCAAATGTTGAAACTTTTTTCAGTTTGCTTTGTGAAATCATTGGCGCTTGTACTTCTTCCAATGTCACATTCTCCTTTTCAGGTGAATTAACTGGAGAATCATTGTATGAAATTTGACTATGCTTTTCTGGCAAAGACATGTTAAATCACCCTTTCAGGAGTTATTTTTTCTATAATTCTGAGTTTAGCGCTACGTGAACGATTATTTAATTCTAGCTCTTCCTTAGAAGCAACAATTGGTTTTCGATTAACTAACTTTATGTCAGGTTGATACTCAACTGGAACCACTGGTAAGCCTGGAGGTAAATCTTGTGGCACACTATATTCTTTAAATACATTTTTTACCAACTTATCTTCCAACGAGTGGAACGTTATCACACTGATTCTTCCACCAGGTTTTATCAACTCAATGGCTTGTTCTAAAGTCTCACCAATCACATCAAGTTCACTATTTACTTCTATTCTAATAGCTTGAAAAATACGTTTGGCTGGATGACCACCTTTTCTTCTTGCAGGAGCTGGTATCGCTTCTTTAATAATCTCAACCAATTCTCCAGTTGTTTCAATCGGTTTTTCAACGCGTTTTTTCTCAATTAGGCGAGCTACTTGCTTTGAAAATTTCTCTTCCCCATATCTAAAAAATATTTTAATCAACTGTTCGTAAGTGTAGTTATTCACCACATCTTTTGCTGTTAAAAGACTAGTTTGATCCATCCTCATATCTAGTGGTGCATCCTGATGATAACTAAATCCCCGTTCTGCTTCATCTAATTGCGGTGAAGAAACACCCAAATCATATAGAACACCATCAACCTCATTGATGCCTAATTTATTCATTTGTTCTTTTAAAAAACGAAAATTACTTTTTATAAATGTTACTTTTTGTTGTTCAATTTCTTCTTGTAAGAATTGTTTTGCATGTTCAATCGCTCGTTCGTCCTGATCAAAGGCATATAAATGACCCGAATCAGACAACTGTGATAATAAATATTTACTATGACCGGCACCGCCTAATGTGCAGTCTATATATACACCATCTGGTTTAATGTTCAATCCATCTACTGTTTCATTTAACAAAACAGTAACATGTTTAAATGTTTCTGACATATTCATTCTCCATTACTTGCTTATATTCCAAAATCGATTAGTCCTTCCGCAATGTCATCAAAATTTTCTTCAGCTTCTTTTGAAAAAGCTGTCCATCTTTCTTCACTCCAAATTTCGATACGATCGGAAACACCAATAATGACACAAAGTTTTTCTAATCCAGCAAATTCTCTTAATTTTACTGGTATGTTAATACGTCCTTGTTTATCTATTTCACACTCAGTTGCCGCGGAATAAAAGAATCGAACGAATGTCCTAGCATCTTTTTTTGTAAGTGGCATATTCTTCATACTTTCTTCAAGTTGTGACCACGACTCTAACGTATAACCAAATAAACACCCATCCATCCCTCTTGTTACGATAAAACGTTCACCAAGAGTGTCTCTTAGTTTAGAGGGTACGATTAGACGTCCTTTTGAGTCAATATTATGTTGGAACTCTCCCATAAACATAATCTGGTCACCTCAAATTGCCACTCAATAGTTTTAGTCTACCACATTCCCCCACATTCTACCACATTCTTATAAAAAAAATTATAATTTATAAAAAGAGTGTATATCATAACAAAAAGCACCTTCTATCACTCCTAGAAGATGCTAATTATTTTTGTAAAAACATAATAATACTACCAATTATCAAAATAACATAAATCATTAATGTAACCAAAAATGACACACGCCACAATACTTTAAAATACCGTTTAAAATTAATTTCGTGAAACCGATAAGCTAACAAAATAGCTATAAACATTCCAATGAAAAAAATCATCAAAAAAACATATGGCAAAAAGCTTTTACCCAATGTTCCTTTTGAGACAAAATGAATGCCTATAAAAAAGAACAACGTGGCTATATCAGGTGCTTTAACACCATACTTTTTATCTATAGTCGTTTTTTTTACAAATAAATTGCTTGCAATCATTATAATAACTGGAAATAAATACCAGAAAAAGAGTGATATAGTAAATTTAGGCATTCTATTTTTCCCTTCATTAATCATTCATTTACTTTCATTATAAGCATTACAATCGATTCTTTCAATTTATTTAAGTAATTTTTTACATTTAATTGATTTTCTTGCTATTTTGATAACTATCATTGTAGAATATAAAATAGTAACTATATAATTGGAGTGAATTATAAACAATGGATAAAAAACCAAAATCTACATTTAGCAAAATCACCAAAGTAGTTATCTGGATTATGCTTATTGCAACAGTCGGAAGTATTTTATTATCAGCTTTAGCTGCCACTGGTGTCATTTAAAAAAGAACGTTGACCAATTATTAAATTGGTTAGCGTTCTTTTTTAGCAATAGCAAGTAATTCTTTAGCATGTTCTTTGGTTAAATCTGTCACATCCGCACCGGATAACATTCTAGCAATTTCATTTACACGCTCGTCATCTGTTAATTCTCTTACTTGAGTTTTTGTACGATTTTTTTCAACTAATTTTCTAATAAAATATTGCGTATCTGCCATAGCTGCAACTTGAGGAAGATGAGTAATACAAAGTACTTGTGAACGTGACCCTATTTGATGTATTTTTTCAGCGATAGCTTGTGCCACACGACCACTAACCCCTGTATCTACTTCATCAAATACAATACTTGTCACAGACTTAGTACTTGAAAAAATAGTTTTAAGTGCTAGCATAATCCTCGATAATTCTCCACCAGATACAATCTTATTTAACGGTTTGAGAGCTTCACCAACATTAGTAGATAAATAAAATTCTATTTTGTCTTTCCCATTTATCGTTAATGGTATATCCTGAAACATCACCTTAAACACAGCATGTTCCATATAAAGACTTTTCAATTGTGTCATGATATCTTGTTCTAATTTTTCAGCTATTTTACGTCTTTTCTCACTTAATTCCTCAGCTAAAATTAGTAGCTCACTTTCCATTTCGTTTAATGATTCTTGCAATGTGGCAACATCCGTCGTCGTATCTAATTGTGTCTCTAATTCAGTTGAAATCTTTTCAAAATATGCGATGACTTCTTCTACTGTATCCCCGTATTTTCGTTTTAATTGTCTAATCACATCTAACCGGTTTTCTATCACAATTAATCGTTCATCATCCATTTCTAGTTGTTCCAATGAACTGTTTACTCTACCGGATGCTTCTTGCAATGAATAATAAGCAGTTCTAATCAAATCGGTTGTTTCAGAGTAATCACTATCAATTGATTCAATATGTTCCATCTCAGACATAGCTGCCCCACTTAACATCACCGCATTTAACTCATCATTGTCTAAATAGTGATATGCTTTTTTTAATGCATCAGTAATTTTTTGAAAATTAACTAATCTCTTTCTTTCTTCCAACAAATTTTCTTCTTCACCAGAAACTAGCTGAGCAGATTCTATTTCTTTGTATTGAAATGTTAGCATGTCCATTCGTTGCACAAACTCTTTTTCATTATTAATTAAATGAGTCACTTTTGTTTTAAGCTTATCATATTCATTAAATTTATCTTGATATGAAGATATGCTTTTTTTGACTTCTTTAGATGCATATTGATCTAATAATCGCAAATGATTTTGAACGTGCATTAATTCCTGATGCTCATTTTGTCCATGAATATCAACAATATAGGGACCTATTTCACGTAATGTTTTTGTCGTCACTAGTTGACCATTAATTCGACAATTATTACGTCCAGTTCGGTAGATTTCACGTTGAATCACTAACTGGCCATCAGACGGTTCTATGCCATTGTTTGCTAAAAACTCAGCAACGTGTTGATTATCTGACACATAAAACGACCCTTCAATACGACACTTTTCCTCGCCATCTCTTATATAATCAGCTGAACCTCGACCACCAACTAACAATCCCATTGCATCAATAATAATCGATTTCCCTGCACCTGTTTCACCTGTTAAAACAGTCATTCCTTCCTTAAAAGGAATTGTTAAATTAGAAATAATCGCAAAATCTTGAACCATTAATTCTTGGATCATGTCACTTCACCTCTTATGTCATTGATAAAATATCTCTTTCTATCATACGTGCCTGTTCATTCGTTCGTGTAATAATAAGCAGCTTATCATCGTTAGCAACTACTGTAAATAAACTATCTTCATAAATAATTTCAACTAACTTACCTATTATAACCCCAACACCTGGTTCCAATTGAAGATTGATAAAATTATCCATTATTGCTACTTTTATAAAAGATGTTTTCATCATTGCTTCTAACCTTAGCTTTTCAGATGTATCATTTTTAGGCAAATAATATCTAAATTCACCAACATCATCAACTTTCTTAATCAAATTTAACTCTTTTATATCTCTAGAAACTGTTGCTTGTGTGACAGGAACACCTCGTTCTTTTAATAAGATGACCAATTCTTCTTGCTTGCCAACATTTTCTTCCAATATAATTTGCTTTATGACTTTTTGACGTTCAGACTTTCTCATAGTTGACTCCTCTTATCCATGTAATTGAGTATGAGCTCTTTCAACTAACTCGTTTGTGCTTTCTAGTCCTAAAAATGTTCCAATTTCTTTAGATGGTCTTAAATAAGCTAAAAACTCAATATTACCTTCACCACCTGTAATTGGAGAAAAATCAAGATTCAACACATCAAACCTTGCTCCAGTCATCATTTCTATCATTCGTTGTAGCACGTCTTCATGTACTTTTTTATCTCTTACTATCCCTTTTTTTCCTACTTGGTTTTTCCCTGCTTCAAATTGAGGTTTAATTAAAGCAACTACTTCTCCATCCTCAGAGATAATCTCTCTTAAAACAGGTATAATTAATTTTAAAGAAATAAAAGAAACATCTATGGTCGCAATATTAGGTTGTCCTAATGTAAAATCAGATAATTTAGAATATCTAAAATTTGTTTTTTCCATCACTTCAACTCGAACATCTTGACGTAGTTTCCAAGCCAACTGATTGGACCCCACGTCTAATGCATAACTCATTAGTGCCCCATTTTGCAAGGCCACGTCGGTAAACCCACCTGTTGAAGACCCAATATCAAGTAATCGCTTATTTGAAAAATCAATACCAAACATCTTAATCGCTTTTTCTAACTTTAATCCCCCGCGAGACACATATTTTAATACCTGTCCTTTTAATCGTAACTCAGTCGTTGTAGGTATTTTTTCACCTGGCTTATCGTATCTAATATTTTTTTCATCACATACTAAACCTGCCATCACAGTTCTCTTAGCTTTTTCTCGTGTTTCACATAGCCCTTGCTGAACGAGCAATACGTCAACACGTTCCTTACTAACTTTACTTGTCATTTTATTTCCTTCAATTCTCTTAAAATTTCATCTAATAATGTTTGGGTATTACCCAACTTCAACTCTTCTTTTACCTGTTTTAATGCTGATTCTGCTTGTTCACATTGCTGATAAAAGGCTTCCTTCGCTTTACCTAAGCCCAATAATGACACATAAGTCGATTTTTCAAGACGTTCATCGCTTCCTACACGTTTCCCAATTAACCGCTCATCTCCGATAACATCTAATAAATCATCTCTAATTTGAAAAGCTATTCCTAAAGATGTTGCATAATCCATTAAAAAGTTAAACACTATATCATTAATATCTTTTAAAACACATGCCATTTCAACAGATGCCTTAATCAACGCCCCAGTTTTCTTTTCATGAATCTTCTGTAAAACATCTAAAGAAACTTGTTGGTGCTCTGCTTTTATATCTTCTACTTGTCCTGCAATCATCCCACTAGAACCAGATTGGGTTGCTAGTAAGTTGATTAATTGAACTTTTTTATCAGCATCAATAACAGCAGTAGCTAATATGTGAAAAGATTCTGTCAATAAGCCGTCACCAGCTAATATAGCTAATGCTTCACCAAATTGTTTATGATTCGTCGGTAAGCCACGTCGTAAATCATCGTCATCCATAGCCGGTAAATCATCGTGGATTAATGAATATGTATGAATCATTTCTAAAGAACTAGCAACTTTATACTCTTCTTTCGTCAATTCAACATCTAATAATTCTAGCGTTGCTAAAAAAAGCAGCGGACGAAATTTCTTTCCCCCAGCTTTAACTGAATAAACCATTGCTTCATACAATTCATCACTAACTGTTTGCTCTTTTAAAAATGCACAAATTGTCTCTTCGATAATAGGTGAAAAACGCCCGGCAAACTCAGAGTACTTTGACATAATTACTCTCCTTTAGATTCAAATTCAATTTCTTGTCCTTCACTACTCATTACTTTAGTTAATGTTTTTTCAG
Organism: Vagococcus sp. JNUCC 83; assembly: GCF_053667615.1. Lineage (NCBI taxonomy): Bacteria > Bacillati > Bacillota > Bacilli > Lactobacillales > Enterococcaceae > Vagococcus > Vagococcus sp. JNUCC 83. The sequence continues at coordinate 1,557,811 of NZ_CM132204.1, forward strand.
CATTAGCCAATGTCTGTTGACATTCTTTACTCAGCTCAACACCACGTTGAAATTTTTCTAGAGCTGTCTCTAAAGGAACATCTCCTGATTCCAATCCTTTAATAATTTGTTCTAACTCTTCCATTGATTCCTCAAATGTTTGCTTTTCTTTACTCATCTTCCCCATCACTTTCTATTTCTTTTACAACTGCACGTAACCGACCATCAGAAACATTCAATGTAATTTCATCTGATACGGTAACATCTGAAACACTCTTAACAATTTGATTATCCTTAGTCACATAGGTATATCCTCGACTCATCGTTTTCAACGGACTTAATAAATCCAAAGAGTCGCTAAATTGGTACAATTGCTTTGTTTTATCTCTAATAATTTGCTGCATCGCACGTTCTAAGTTCTGTTCTAAGTATTTTTGTTCTTGGGAACGTCTTTTTATTTGTTCACCAGGATTTTTTACCATCAATCGCTCAGATTTTTTTTGCCACTGGCTATTTTTATAGTGTAGCTGATTGCTCATAACTTGTTTTAACCGATGATCTAAATTATCTAATTGTAAATAAAATGCTTCATATAATCTATTTGGATGTTTAAACATAACTGATTGACTGGCTTTATCATATCTAGCCTGTTTATGTTTTAATTGATTGTCTAACGCATTGAACAATCTAGATTGTTTTTCCCTAATTTTGAGTAATTCTTCTTGTAAAACAGGCACCGCAAGTTCAGCTGCTGCTGTTGGTGTTGCCGCGCGTACATCTGCTACTAAATCGGTTAATGTCGTATCTGTTTCATGGCCAACCGAAGAAATTATGGGTGTTCTTGATTCAAAAACAGCACGCACCACTTCTTCTGTATTAAATGACCATAAATCTTCAATAGATCCACCACCACGTCCAACAATCATTGTATCAAAATTACCAATAGCATCCACTTCTCTTACTCTTTGGGCAATCTCCTTAGACGCTCCTTCTCCTTGAACCTTTGTAGGAAACAATACTAACTGAGCTATTGGGTATCTTCTTTGTACAGTGGTTATAATATCCTTAATAACCGCACCACTTGGACTAGTAATTACTGCAATTCGCTTTGGATACTTCACTAACGATTGTTTATGGGTTAATTTAAATAGACCTTCTTTTTTAAGTGCCGATTTTAATTGCTCATACGCTTGATACAAAGCCCCTATGCCATCTGGTTCCATATGGTCAACATATATTTGATAATTACCTGAAGCCTCGTAAAGAGAGAGGCGACCAACCACTAAAACTTTCATTCCCTCTTCAGGTGTAAATTTTAATTTTTGGTATGCCCCTTTAAACATCACCGCTGAAATCTTAGCTTTATCATCTTTTAAACTAAAATATTGGTGACTATTTGCTCGTGCTCTAAAATTTGATACTTCACCAGTCAAATACACTTTTTCTAAATATGGGTCTGCATCAAATTTACGTTTTAAATATTTTGTTAATGCTGTGACCGTTAAATAATCACTTGTTGTCATGGCTTTCCTCTCCACAATGTTTTCTACCTTGAGACATCGTTTGTTCCATTAGCATTGTTATTGTCATTGGACCAACACCTCCTGGGACTGGTGTAATCGCACTAACTTTAGGTAACACATCACTGAAGTTGACATCACCAACAAGTTTTCCTTCGTTATTTCGATTCATTCCAACATCAATCACAACTGCGCCCTCTTTTACGTACTCAGACGTAATAAATTCTGCTTGACCAATTGCAACAACTAATATATCCGCTGTTAATGTCTCTTCTTTTAAATTTTTTGTTTTTGAATGAGCGATAGTCACTGTAGCATCTTCATTTAACATCATATGCATTAATGGCTTTCCTACAATATTACTTCGGCCAATAATGACGACTTTTTTTCCAGATAACTTAATATCATGCTCTTTTAATAGTGTAATAATACCAAAAGGGGTACAAGGATGCATATCAGGATCACCCACAAAAAGTTTCCCTACATTTAATGGATGAAACCCATCCACATCTTTTTTAGGATCAATTGCCAGCAATACATTTTCTTCATCAATATGTTTTGGCAACGGTAACTGAACTAAAATACCATCCACTGTACTATCTTGATTATATTCTTCAATAATACTTAATAAATCTTTTTCACTTATCGATTCATCTAATCGCTTTACTACTGAATGGAAACCGATTTTTTGGGCCGATTTTTCTTTGTTTTTTACGTATACTTTACTAGCACTATCTTCTCCTATTAGAATCACTACTAATTTAGGTATACGGTAACCTTTACTTTTCCAATCCGCCACTTCATTAGCTAACTCAGATTGCATTTTATTTGCTAATGCTTTCCCGTCTAAAATTACTGTCATCGTCTCCATCCCTTCATTTATTAATTACATTTATTCTAACATACTTACTTCTAATTAAATAAAAATCAACAAAAAAAACTAACTATAACAATACACCTTGCTCTTTTATAAGTGTATTAATTACAATTAGTTCTTATTATACTATGAATATTTTTTTCGACAATAAAAATTACTGCACATCTTCATTGGAATTTACTTCTTCTAAAATACTATCTGCTTTTTCTCTTAATTCTTTCACATCAGTTCTAGCTTTTTCTAATTTACCATCTTTTTCTTTGTCTAATTTCGATAATTTTTCAAATTGCTTATCTAATGCCTCTTTTTCACTATTTAAATGATTCATCTTTTCAAGAACTTCATTTTTTTCAGCTTCTTCCACCCGTACTTGTTCCTGATACTTATTAATTTCTCCAGTGTAATAGGCTTGATTTTCAGCCAGCTCAGCTTCTCTATAGTCATCTTTAGCTATTAAATTTTTCTTCTGTGTTTCTATAGTACTATTTAATTCAGTAATTTTACTCTCTAAATTTTCTTGTTCTATGTTTAAATTACTAATTGATTGTTCTTTTTCTAAAATAATTTGTTTAAGTGACTCTTTTTCTACTAATTCTCTTTCAAGCTTGTCTCCATTGTTTTTTAATTTATTATCTCTTGAATCAACAGCTGTTTTTAATTTATCCAAGACAACTTCTATTCCTTTGATATCGTCTTCTCCACCCCAAAATAAATCACTAGCATACACAACAATTCCACCAACCAATAAACACACTACCATACTACCTAACATTAATATTCGTTTGCTAACTCTTTTCTTCATTCATTTACTCTCCTCTTTATAGTTAAAAATACGCTATAAATCAGATCTGTTCCTTACTTCATATATGTCTGTGCCATTAACCACTTTGTGAAAAAACATATTTTTTCACTGTTATTAATTGTTTCCTTTATATTACTCAATTCTCCAAACCTCTTATACAGCAAGAGTAATTATGCCCAACCCAGTATAAGTTAGCAATGTTTATGCTTATACATGACAATTTATACCAATTAAAGAGGGTTAAAGCTTCACAAAAAAAAGCAAAGGAAATCAATTTTCCTTTGCTTTTTTAAGATAACCGATTTACTTTTGAGTTTCAATATCACCTAGTACAGATGATAAAACACCATTAATAAAACGTTTTGATTCATCATCACTATAAGTCTTAGCTAACTCTAATGCTTCATTTAAAGACACTTTGTTAGGAACATCTGTTAAATATAACATTTCGAATATTGCTAAGCGCAAAATAATTAAATCAGATTTAGCTAGACGATTAAGTTTCCATCCTTTCAGATGTTTTTCAATCGTTTCATCCAACACATCTTGTTTCTCATTAATCCCTGAAACAACCACTTCTAAATAAGTTGGAATCACTAAATCTTCTTCTAATTCAGACTTTTCATCCATTAACGATAACGTATAGAAAATCGAATCAATAGCAACTGCATCTTCTTGATACATCATTGAAAATATCGTTTGAAAAGCTACTTCTCTTAATTGGTGTCTTGTTAATCCCACTCTAATCTTCCTCATCTTCTGAATCAAATAATTCATTTAAATCTGGCAGTGTTGTCTTTTCTGGAACGACTCCCACAACATGCACATTTACTTCTGCTATTTCTAAATCTGTCATATATAATACTTGTTGTTTTACTTTTTCTTGCATATCAATCGCTGTTTTTGGTACTGATACACCATAATTTAAGAAACAATATAAATCAATTTTTATATTTCCCTCATCATTAGTTAGATAAACACCTTTATCATGGACAGAGCTTCCAAAAAGCTCAGCAACATTAGATGCCAAATTACCGCGCATACCATAAACACCAGATACTTTTGATGCAGCAATTCCTACTATCACTTCAATTACTTCAGGAGCAACAACAATTTCTCCGTCAATCGCTTGGTTTTGGTTACTTAATACCAAATTTTTATTTTCTGACATTAAACTTCCTCCTTTAGTTTATTACTATGCACGAGAAACATAAGAACCATCAGATGTATTAATTATTAGACGATCTCCAGCACTAATAAAGAATGGCACTTGAACGACTAATCCAGTTTCCATAATAGCTGGTTTTGATCCTCCTGAAGAGGTATCCCCTTTAATACCTGGCTCTGTTTCTTTGACTTCTAATTCTACCGTATTTGGAAGATTTATTCCAATAGTTTCTGTTCCATACATCATAATATGACACTCAGAATTTTCCAATAGGTAATTTAACTCTTCTTCAATTTGTTCATGAGGTAACTCTAATTGCTCATAAGTATCCATATCCATAAAGACATAGTTACCACCAGACTCATAAAGATATTGCATTTTTTTATTATCAATTTGAGCTTTAGCCACTTTTTCCCCACCACGAAATGTTTTTTCAGCAGTATTTCCATTACGTAAGTTTTTTAATTTTGTACGAACAAATGCGGCACCTTTTCCTGGTTTCACATGTTGAAATTCAATTACTCGGTAAATATTACCATCTACTTCTATTGTCAAGCCTGTTTTTAAATCATTGACTGATATCATCAGAATCCTCCTAAACGACTGGTTTTCGCATATTTATCTATAAAATAATAAGCTCTTTTGGAGAATGTGTCAATCGGTCAATACCATCTTCTGTCACTAGCATATCATCTTCAATACGCACGCCACCAATACCTGGTAAATAAATACCTGGTTCATTTGTAATCACATTCCCTGGAACAAATGCTTTTTCTGCCAATTTAGATACGTTAGGCCCTTCATGAATTTCTAAACCAATACCATGACCTGTCGAGTGCCCAAATGCTTCTCCATATCCTTTTTCAGTGATATAATCTCTAGCAATTGCATCTAATTCTACTCCAGTCATTCCTGGTTTTGCTTTATCTAGTACTAATTGTTGGGCATCTTTTACCACTTGGTAGATTTCTTTTAGTTTCTCACTTGGTTCACCTAAAGAAATAGTTCGTGTCATATCAGATACGTAACCATTATAATAACAACCAAAGTCAATCGTAATAAAATCGCCTTCTTCAATAATTTTGCCACTTGCTACACCATGTGGCATTGCTGAACGTAACCCACTTGCCACAATTGTATCAAATGACACACCACTTGCACCAAGACTTCTCATGTAAAAATCTAACTCATTTGCTACTTGAATTTCAGTCATTCCTGGTTTGATGTATGTTAAGATATGCTCAAATGCTGCATCAGCAATTTGACAGGCTTTACGGATGGTTTCAATTTCTCCGATATCTTTTACTTCACGAAGTGTTTCAATCACACCAGTGATAGGCATTAGATCAACTTCTACTAATTCTTCTAAAATAGTATATTGGAAAAATGATACTGTCTGTTCTTCAAACGCCATATTTTCAACATTAGATTGACTAACTAAATCTGCAACCACTTCAAAAATTGGTTTGACGTTTTTTACAATTTCATAACCTTCACATTGCTCACTGGCCTGTTCAGTATATCTAAAATCAGTGATGAAATAAGCTTTATCTAACATAATCAACGCTACACCCGTTGTACCGGTAAATCCTGTTAAATATCTCAAGTTATATGAATTAGTAATCAAAAAACTATCTATTCCGCGTTCGACCATTTTTATTCTTAATTTTTCTACACGTTCCATCATCTACGTCGCCCTCTTTCATTATACTACTTTTCATTATAACAAACTTGTGAGTGAAATAAAATGAAACAACAAAAAAAGCAACCTATTCATTTGAATAAGTTGCTTTAACATTTAATTATTTAGCCACTGGATAAACTGATACTTGTGTTTTTTCGCGACCTTTGCGTTCGAAACGAACCACACCGTCCACTTTTGCATACAATGTATCATCTCCACCACGACCAACGTTTTCACCTGGATAAATTTTTGTTCCGCGTTGACGGTATAAAATTGATCCACCTGATACAGTTTGACCATCAGCACGTTTAGCACCTAAACGTTTTGATCTAGAGTCACGACCGTTAGTAGTAGAACCTCCACCTTTTTTATGGGCGAATAATTGTAAATTCATTTTTAACATGGGCTTGCACCTCCTTGACTAAGTTTAACTTGTATAAATGCTTGATTATCAGCTTCGATTGAGCGTAGCCCAATCAATAAACTGTGAACCAATAAATTTGTTATATCAATTTGTCTATCAGATAAATCATTTAATCTTTCAAAATAAAGATACCCTGATTCCATCTCATAAATGGGCATATACTCTGCTAGCTCATTAATACTATTTATTGTATTAATAGATAACGCAGATGCTGCTGCACACACGATATCATAACCAAACGGTCCAGATTCGGCATGTCCATCCATTTCAAATGATAAAAAATCACCGTTCCCAGCTTGCTTAAATTCAGCTCGTATCACAATCAAACCTACTTTCTAAAAATTAGGCATTAATTGCTTCGATCATAACTTTTGTATAAGGTTGACGATGACCTTGTTTACGATGGCTGTCTTTTTTAGGTTTGTATTTGTAAGTAACAACTTTCTTTTGTTTTCCTTGTTTTTCAACAGTTCCTTCAACAGTTGCTCCTTCTACAAGTGGTGTCCCAACTTTTGTTGATTCTCCACCTACTAAAACGACTTCATCAAACACAACTTTACCGCCAGCTTCTACGTCTAATTTTTCAACGTAAATCGCTTGACCTACTTCTACTTTAACTTGTTTTCCACCAGTTTTTACAATAGCGTACATGTTTGTTCCGCACCTCCTTCTTCTTTACTTAGACTCGCCGTCACAAGCGACTAATGTTCTTAATACTTGTTTCGTGCGGTTGTAGTTGTGGTGCACACAAATACAACATTAACATATTATCAAAAAAAAAGAGAACAGTCAATAACTTTTGACCATTCTCTGATATTTTAGATAGTCTCAGACACAAAAAAGTCAGATAAACCAACTTCAATAAATAACTCTGAGCGGTACATTTTTGATACCATCGCTGCAATATAATGATTAGCGTAAATTTGCCCCTCGTTTACCCATGCATTTGCGATTCCTAATAAACTATATACTACAAAATTATTGACCAATTCTTTTGGCATTTTTCGAACAGGTATAGAATTACCATAGTTAACGTGAGCTAACACATAATCATATAAACGTTCGCTAAACAATACACGATAATCTTCTGCATCGTTTTCATTAAGTAACGTTACAAAGAACTCTGGTGAATTCCCGATATATGAAAACACGCGATCTAAAACGATTCTTGGTATTTGTTTTTCTTCATCACCTTGATACGGCACATATTCAACAACAGATTCATAGAAATCTTCAATAATTTCTTCCATAATTGTTTCAATAAATGTATCTTTATCACGGTAATGCAAATAAAAAGTTCCCCTAGTAACGCCAGCTTGATTTGTTAAATCTTTAATGTTCATTTCACTTAAACTGCGTGTTTTTAACAAATCTAAAAAAGCCTGTCTTAATTTTTTACGAGTTTTAATGACTCGTGGATCAATTTTCCCCATATATATATTCCCCTTACACCTAAATTAATTGTATATTGCTTAATTTCCCCATAATATCAACAATACTGTTGTAAGTATACATCATACTTCTAGTTTTTGTCTAGTATTTTTAATTTTCGTTTGTTTATCATCCATTTTTTCTTTTTAATTTCCTTTTAGAACAAGTTTTTTAATAATTAATTTTTTTATAAAAAAACTGTTGACTATTCTTTAAAAATTGTATATGATTATTCTGTTGTTTAAAACAACCAATATTTTTAAAACGTCCAGTCGCAGTAGCTCAGCTGGATAGAGCATTCGCCTTCTAAGCGAACGGTCGGGGGTTCGAATCCCTCCTGCGACGTTATTTAAACCAATTGATAAGCTGTTTATCAATTGGTTTTTTTATTGTCTTAAACTAATAAAAAATGAATGTGAGTCTCACACATCCATTATTCCACTATTAAATTAACGTTTTCAACTTCTTTAGAGATCATTAAAACACCATCACCTAACGGAAGAATCGTCACTGACAATTCCTCATTATCTAATACTGCGTCATATAATTTATTAAGTTTTCGATGAATCGTACGTTGACTTTTTGGTATTTCTTTTGTGTCATGCATGACAGTTCCAGCCTGAAAAACATCATCAATCATAATTACGCCACCTTTTTTAATCAAGCGCAAACACTCAGGTAAAAATTCGATATATTTTGATTTAGCACTATCCATAAAGATAAAATCAAACGGACCTTCTAGTGTAGAAAGAATATCCTTAGCATCCCCCTCAAGCAACGTGACTTGATTGGTTATCTCTAATTTTTCAAACGTTTTTTTGGCTCGTCGAATCATCACATCAAAGCGATCAATCGTTGTTACATGACCATCTTCTCCCATAGCGTCTATCATTAAACTAGCTGAAAATCCAATGGCTGTACCAATCTCCAACACATTTTTAGCATGAATTTGTTTAAGAAAAAACCTTAGAAACGTTGCTGTTTCATTTGGTATAACCGGGACACCTGTTTCTTTAGCTTCTTGTTGAATTTCCCCAACTTTTCCTCTCATTTCAGGTTGTCTATATCTAATTAAATCAATTATTTCATCCTTCAAAACTGGTCGATGCATCATTTCATTTCTCATGTTTATCCCCTTTCTAACCTATAAGATTATACAAACTTTTAATGCATTTGACAATTAGGTAAATTTTACTAATTGGTATAGATTGACTATCTGTATTTGTTATACTACTATTAACTAAAAAAGAAAAGGTATAAGGTATATGACTAACCAAAACAAATATTTAGATTTACTCTATAAACAATATAAAACTAAAGAAAATATCGTCAGTGAGATCATAAATTTGAAAGCGATTCAAAACCTACCTAAAGGAACAGAACACTTTGTTAGTGACCTACATGGGGAATTTAATGCTTTTCAACACTTACTTAGAAACGGTTCTGGAAATGTCAAAGAAAAGATAAACGATGTCTTTAACAACGAATTAACTGACAAAGAAAAACAGACGTTAGCTTCTTTAATTTATTACCCTGAACAAAAGTTAAATTATTTAGAAAAGCATATCGATACAAATTGGTATAGACAAACAATCAACCAATTAATTCGTTTAATAAAATTTAGCGCAAGTAAATACACACGTTCTAAACTCAGAAAATCATTACCCAAACGATTTTCTTATATAATCGAGGAGCTACTTTATCAAGTAAAAACAAACACAGATAAAAAAGAATACTATAACCAAATTATTTCTGATGTTTTAAACCTAAAACAAGGAAATGATTTGATTATCGATTTATGCTACACTATCCAACGCTTAGTGGTTGATCATTTGCACGTTGTTGGGGATATCTATGATAGAGGACCTGAACCCGACAAAATTATCGATGCTCTGATAGAATACCATTCTGTCGATATCCAATGGGGAAACCACGACATCATCTGGATTGGGGCTGCTGCTGGCTCACCATTATGTATGATGACTATTATTAGAATCTCTGCTAGGTACAATAATTTAGATATTATAGAAGACACATACGGGATAAATTTGCGACCTTTGTTAACTTATGCTGAAAAATATTATATAGATAATCCAGCTTTTAGACCCAAAGTTACACCAGAAGATCAATCATCTAGCGAAGAATTACTAGAAACAACAAAAATTCATCAAGCTGCTGCTATTTTACAATTTAAACTTGAAGAACAATTAGTACAAAGACGTCCTGAATTTCAAATGAATCACCGACAACTTCTATCACGGACTAATTTCAACAATTTAACTGTATCGATTAAAGGCATAGACTATCCCTTAAATAATACATGTTTCATGACAGTTAACCCTAACAATCCATCAGACTTAACTTTGGAAGAGAGTGATGTTAGCGAACGCCTAATGCATAATTTTATTCATTCAGAAAAATTAAAACGTCACACTGACTTCTTAGTAAAAAAAGGAAACATGTATTTAATTTATAATGATAATTTACTCATTCACGGATGTGTCCCTTTAAATAATGATGGGTCACTAAAAGAATTCAAACTACATCAATCAACCTACAAAGGAAAAGACCTACTAGATTTTTTTGAAACTAGTTTGAGGAAAGCTTACAATAATCCAAATGAGCATACGGATTTTGATACAGATATATTATGGTATTTATGGTCTGGAGAAAACTCTTCGTTGTTTGGAAAAAGAGAAATGACAACATTCGAACGTTATTTTATAGAAGATAAGACAACACATATCGAAAAAAAAAATGCTTATTACACACTAAGAGAAAAAGAAGAAACCATTTCATTTATTTTAGCTGAATTTGGTTTATACAAAGAAGACAGTCATCTGATAAACGGTCATACACCGGTTAAAGAAATAAAAGGGGAAACACCTATCAAAGCAGGCGGAAAGATGCTTGTTATCGACGGAGGTTTTTCAAAACCATACCAAAAAACAACAGGAATTGCCGGTTACACCCTACTATATAATTCTTACGGTATGCAGTTAGTTGCACATAAACCTTTTTCTTCCATAGAAGATGTCATTCTACAAAATGATGATATTGTATCAATAAAAAGGATTGTTGACAGACCACTGGAAAGAAAATATGTTCATGATACAACTATTGGTGCAGCACTCCAAGAACAAATAAACGACTTAACAAAACTATTAGATTATCTGCCAACTAAAATTTAATAAAAAAAGAACTAGCAACTTAAATTAGTTTGCTAGTTCTTTTTTATTATTTAGCCAAAGCAGCTTTTGCTTGGTCAGCTAACGTTGAAAATGCTTCTGCATCATGGATAGCAATATCAGCTAACATTTTACGGTTCATATCAATGTTTGCTAATTTTAAACCATGCATGAATTTAGAATAACTTAAACCGTTCATACGAGCTGCTGCGTTGATACGAGCAATCCATAATTTACGGAAGTTACGCTTCGTTTGACGACGATCTCTAAATGCGTATTTATAAGAAGTCATCACTTGTTCTTTTGCTGTTTTATATAATGTATGTTTTGAGCCATAGTAGCCTTTAGCTAACTTAAGCACTTTTTTACGACGTTGGCGAGTTACTGTTCCACCTTTTACACGTGCCATGATAATTCCTCCTTGAGTTGTTCAATATTTCAGTATATAAGTATTTTAGTTATTATCAAAAACTAAAAAATTATTTCATGCGAGTTAATTGTTGACGAATGCGTTTGTAATCGCCTTTTGATACCATTGCTGGACGACGTAATTGACGACGTTGTTTTTTAGTTTTTCCATGGAAACGGTGACTAGTAAATGCGCGATGTCTTTTTAGACCTCCACCACCAGTACGTTTTACACGTTTTGCTAATCCACGGTGTGTTTTCATTTTTGGCATGTTATTTTCCTCCTCAGATTTTTACCTACTTATCTGTTTTTGGTGCAAGCATGATAAACATACTTCTACCATCCATTTTCGCTTTTTGTTCAACAACTGAAATATCATTTGTTTCATCCGCTAAGCGATTTAAGACGTTCTGACCAATTTCTTTATGGGTAATCGCACGACCTTTAAATCGGATAGAAGCTTTCACTTTATCACCTTTTTCAAGGAATTTACGCGCGTTACGCAACTTGGTATTAAAATCATTGACATCTATCGTCGGGCTCAAACGAACCTCTTTTACATTAATGACTTTTTGCTTTTTACGGGCTTCGCGTTCCTTTTTCTGTTGCTCAAAACGGAATTTTCCATAATCCATGATTTTTGCAACTGGTGGTTTAGCGTTTGGTGATACTAAGACAAGATCAAGATTTGCCTCTTGAGCAATTCTTAAAGCTTCTACTTTAGATTTAACACCTAGCTGTTCTCCGTCTACTGCAATTAAACGTAGTTCTCTTGCACGAATGCCGTCATTCACCATATTATCTTTAGCTATGGTCATTCACCTCCGAATTTATTAGAGAAAAACACAGAAAAAACGAGCTCTTTATTATGATAAAGACCCCGCACCAAAATAGTTTTTGATAAAATATCAAAACTAAACGTTATCTAGCCCAACAATTTTTCATTGTTAAGGCGAGAAGCGGGTGCTTCTGCTTTAATTTCTCAACTTCATCATTGTATAATACAAAAACATGAAAGTCAATAATTTTTTCAGTTTAATTTATTCCTTATGCTATAATAACGTTATCACACTAATTAAAGGAGTACTCTTATGAAAATCAAACAACCTATGCTAGATTTAGTGTCACTTTCTCAAATGTATGAATTTCCTAATATAAATTCAGATATACCTTTAGAAAAATGTTACTTAGAACAATTAGATTCTCATCACTTTGATTCAATCAATCGAGTGATCATCTCTCAAAATTTTTGGCAAAAAACAACGTTTGCTAATCAAATAGGTGAAATGATTGAAATAAGCGATTCTATTTTCGAGTCTTGTGATTTTTCTAATACTGAGTGGATTAACAGCTCGTTTCATCGCGTCATATTCAAAAACTGTCGACTAATTGGAGTAAATTTTGCAGATTCTTTTATTAATCATTGTCAATTCATCAACTGCTCATTATCTTTTTCCTCTTATAACTTTTCAAAAATAAGATTTACCCAATTTACAGACTGCGACTTATCTGAATCCGAATTATCTAACTTAGATTGGAAAAATTTAAGGTTAGATAATTGCAGGATAAATAAAACAGCCTGGTTAAACACTTCTATGGATAAACTAAACCTATCTAATTGCCAATTTGAACAACTTTACTTTTCCCCAGATACTATTAAAGGCTTAATTGTTAATATCGAACAAATAATATCTATCGGTCTTGCTTTAGGTTTAACATTAGACGAGCCTCTAGAAAATAAAAAAACCACCTAAGTTTTATCTTAAGTGGTTTTGTTTAATTTAAAATTAGATTAAGCTTTAACGATGTTAGTTGCTTGAAGTCCACGTTGACCTTCTTCAACATCAAAAGTCACTTCTTGACCTTCTTCTAAAGTTTTGAATCCGTCACCTTGGATAGCTGAGAAATGTGCAAATACATCTTCTCCACCTTCTTGAGTGATAAAACCAAAACCTTTTTCAGCGTTAAACCATTTTACAGTTCCGTTTGCCATGTTGTGTTTCCTCCTTATTATCGCGTAATCATGTACGCATATATTTGTTGCAATAAATGTGACGCTTAATAGGAGAAATGTAAACAGAATGTTAATTTTCCTAAAACGAATCAAATATACTACGCTTATAAATATAACACGAGTTTCATTTAAATACAACCTTTTTTTTAAATAAATTATTTTCACCAAGCAAAAGCATCTGTTTCTTTCTCTAAATAGTCTAACCAAACATCCTCAACTATTTCAAGCAACGTCAATGAAATACCTGCCATATTGGTTGAAGTCATATAGTTTCCTGCTTTTTTAAATACAACGTCTACCTCTTCTAATTCCAATAGTCGTTTTACATCATTAGCAAAAATATATTGTTCCATAATTGTCGTGGTTCCAAGGCCATTTACTAAAATTGCAAATCGTTTATTTGCATAATTGTCATATTGTACTAGCAATTTGTTTAACAATTCGTTGGCTAAATGTTCTGATGAGACAAAAGGTTCACTACGATACCCTTTTTCGCCATGTATCCCTATACCAAAAGAGATTGTATTGCTTTCTAATTCAAAATTATTTTTTTCACCACTTAAACTTGTGCCACTAGATAAAGCTACGCCTAAACTATTCATTGCATTAACAATATGACGACCCATCTCTACTAGCTCAGACAATGTTTTCCCTTCACTCGCTGCCGCACCTAGTATTTTATGTACCAATACCGTTCCAGCAACCCCACGTCTTCTTTTTTTGAGCGTATCAGTTTCAACAGAACAATCATCATTTACAATAACATATCCAACCTTTTGACCTTCTTGTTCAGCCATCTCTTTAGCTTTCAAAAAATTGATCACATCCGCTTCAAAATTTTTAATGATCAGCAAAACACCCAATCCTTGATCCGTTTGTTTTATAGCTTGATAGATTTCTTCTGCTGACGGGGGGACGAAAATTGGTCCACTCACAGAAGCGTCTAGCATATTTTCCCCAATATAGCCAAAATGAGCCGGTTCATGTCCACTACCTCCACCGCTAATAAGTGCTACTCTGTTTGGTGTTTTATTTTTTCTAAGTAATATGCCCGTCTTAGAGACGCGAGTTAGTTTATCCTGATGAATGTATGCCACACCATTTAAAACTTGCGAAACGCTATCTTTTGGTTTATTTATAATACGTGTCATAACATCCTCCTTTTCTTCTCACGTTCCTAGTCTATCATAAGTCAATAAAACAATAAACAGCCAGAATATAGGGCATTCTGACTGTTTAATTTATTTATTATTGGTTATGTTTTTCTTTATAGTCACGACCAATTTTATCTGCGGCAATAATCGCTGCAGCCACTTCTTCTTCAACAATAGGGAAAGGCATAGAATGAATTGATTCTTCAGGTATACACGCTTTTTCAGCAACTTCCATTGCTTCTTCAAACGTAATACTTTCCACCCCAATATCTTCTAAACACACTGGTAAACCAATTGATAAACTAAAATCAAGCACCTCATGTAATTCTTTTTGTGACGCATTTTCTAACACTAATTGGCAAATCACACTAAAGGCAACTTTTTCACCATGGAAATATGAATGAGTTCCTTCTAAAGCTGTTAATCCATCATGAATCGCGTGAACAGCTGCTAATCCACTACTTTCAAATCCTAAACCAGATAATAAAATATTTGTTTCTACAATATTTTCTAATGCTGGTGTCACCACATTGTTATCACATGCGATTTTTGCACTATAGCCATTTTCAAGTAATGTTTCATAGCACACTTTAGCTAATGTATAAGCTGCAATTGTATTCTTAGCAGGTGCTGTTTCTTTTGTTACATAGCCATTTGGTAAACCGGCATTCACATTTGAAAATGAATTCGCTGTTGCTCGTGCTTCAAATAATGTTGATAACGCATCCCCCATACCTGATACTAAGAAACGAGTTGGCGCGTTTGCGATAATTGTTGTATCAACCATGACGACACTTGGACTTTGTTTAAAGTAGGCATAATCATCAAATTCACCATCATCAGTGTATAAAACAGCTGAATGACTTGTTGGCGCATCTGTTGCTGCAATCGTCGGTACGATAATTAAATTATCTCCTTCAGCCACACATTTTGAGGTATCAATGGCTTTACCTCCTCCTAAACCAATCACACAATCTGCTTCATTTTCTTTAGCAAATGCTTGTAATCTAGCCACTTCTCCGCGTGAACACTCACCATTAAAATGGCTTGGAATAAATGTGATACCAAATTTTTCTGCTGTTTTGTCTAATTTTTCTTGCACGCGATTGATATCATCTTGATGTGCGATTAAAAGAGCTGTCTTTCCAAATGTTTTAACATAATAACCTAAGTTCAGTAATTCATCTTCGCCTTGTACATATTTTGATGGACTAATAAATGCTTTTCTCATGATATTTCCCCCTAGTTATTTTACCTTTAATTCGCTTAATTGTTCTTCAATGGTTTTTATATCAGCACCAGCTTGTATTAACGCGGCCGCTGTATAACTACTTTCAACTAATGCTGTATCATATAAAATGACATTTTTATCTGTCATGTCCATTGCTAATTCTAAATTCATTTTGGCACTTCCTAAATCATAAAACGCTAGAATAGTGTCTGCCTCGTTTGCTTCAAATGCTGACATAATCGTATCAAAACTTGTTCCAATACCATTATCTTCTAAACCGCCAGCTGTTGTAATCGAAACATCTTTGGCTACTTCTCTAATCAAACGTGTAATTCCTGTTGTAATTTCTGATACATGTGATACTAATACAATTCCTAAACTCATCTATTTCACTCCTGCTTCTATCATGGCTTCAAATAGGTAACTACTAGACATAGCACCCGGATCAATGTGTCCAATAGAACGTTCACCCAAATAAGAGGCACGTCCTTTTGTTGCTTTCATTTCTTTAGTCAATTCAGAAATTTCTTTAACTTTTTCTTCTGTTAAAGAACCTTCTTTTAGAGAATCAATCACTCGTGACCATGTATCAAGCATTGTTTTTTCACCTGGCTCACTTTTTCCACGTTTTTGAATTTCACTCATGCCACCTACTAAAATCGTCACTAAATCATCTGATTTCATTGATGCTTTCGTCATTCCCATAAAAGCTGATCCATATAATGGTCCAGATGCCCCACCAACTTTACTGATCAATGTCATAGCTGCTAATTTAAATACATCTGTTGGTGTTTCTGGATTTTTCTCTTCGATGGCTTTCATCATTTCACTTGTTCCACGAGCCATGTTAGCTCCGTGATCTCCATCACCAATTGGTGTATCTAACTCACTTAAATATGCTGTGTTTTTGTTAACTTTATCTGTAAATAATTGCAACCAATTTATAATTTGTTTTGTTTCCATAAATGTCTCTCCTTTTTACCAAGCAATAGTTGTAACAGGTGCTTTCAATGCTTCTATCCACTCTGGTGTATCTAAATGAATCATAGTTAACGATAAACCTTCCATATCAATTGATGTCATAACGTCCCCAACTTTTTTAAAGTCAATAACTAACCCATCTTTTTCTAATAGAGCTTTTACATCATTCATAAAGACAAATTGCTCCATTAATGGAGTACCACCTAAACCGTTCACTAAAACACCATATTTATCGCCAGATTTCCAATTAAACTCATCTTTTAGTTTTCCAACTAATTCTTCGGCTAATTTTTTTGATGACTGTAATGTTTCTTTACGATAGCCAGGTTCACCGTGAATTCCCACACCAAATTCAATTTCATCTTCGGCTAAAACAAACCCTGGTTTTCCTACTGCCGGTACAGTTGCCCCAGTTAATGCTACACCTAATGTTTTAATTTCTTTAACTAGTTTGTCCCCTATTTCTTTAATTTCAGTTAATGATTTACCGTTTTCAGCTGCATGGCCTAAAATTTTATGAACCAAGATTGTCCCTGCTACACCGCGTCGACCAGCTGTATATGTACTGTCTTCTACCGCAATATCATCATCAACTAACACCGTTTCAACGTCAATTCCTTCCATTTCTGCTAAGTCTTTTGCCATTTCAAAATTCATCACATCACCAGAATAATTCTTGATAACAAGTAAGACCCCAGCACCATCATCAGCGGCTTTAATTCCTTCTAGTACTTGGTCAGGAGTTGGCGAAGTGAAAATTTCTCCACAAACAGCGGCACTTAGCATACCTTTCCCAACAAATCCAGCATGTGCAGGCTCATGACCACTTCCCCCACCACTGACTACACCAACTTTATTACCAGAAATATTTTTCTTAGCAATCACATTTGTTTCAGGAACACGTGTCACTAAATCACTATAAGCATAAGAGAGTCCTTCAAGCATTTCATTTAATATGTCATCTGTTTGATTAATTATTTTTTTCATCGTCGCTTCCTCCGTTTTCTTATCTATGTCTGTATTATATAAAGAAAAGGCTTTCTTTGTAATGGACAGTTTTAGATATGTGTCCGCTTTCAAAGTAAAAGTTTATTTGTTTTTTTTGTTTTTGCTTGTTATTCTATAGACACGGTTAACTAAAGGAGGTCTCTCATGGCGTCAACGGGTTCTTTAATCACAAAAAAAGTCATCGCCTACTCATTAAAAGATTTATTAAAGACAACTCCCTATCAAAAGATATCTATAAAAGATATTATGGCAAACGCTGAATATCGTAGACAAACATTTTACGATCACTTTACAGATAAAGAAGACTTGATTGTTTGGATTTATCAACAAGAATTAACTGAAATCGTAGAACATTTTATCAATTATGATCATTGGACAGTCATCATAAAACGATTGGTTGATTATTTCGAAAAAAACAAATTATTTTATCAAAAAACATTACTGGAATCCTACATCTTTGATGCTCAATTATCAGACCAATTGAAACAATTTGTTCTCTATCTCTTAACAACTCACCACACAAATGGCGGCAAGCAAACAACTACACCAAAAGATACAGCTTCCTTTTATTCATTTGCTATAACTGGTACTATCAAAGATTGGTTATTTCATGATTGTCGAGTCGACAAAAATCTACTAACCTCTTTTATCACTAATCAATTATTCCTTTTATTAGGTGAAAACAAAAAAACATCTTTGCCCTCTTAGATAATGAGCAAAAAGATGTTTTTTATATTTATTTAAAGGTTGCTACTAATCGGTAAATTGGTTGCCCTTTTGAAGAAAATTTTTCTTCATACTCTGTCATAATATTTCCTTCAAAGTCACTATTATGCAAATCAAGCCATACTTGATTTAGAGTCATGCCATACTGTGATAAACTTGCCAAGGAATACTCGAACAACCCTTGATTATCTGTCTTAAAATGAATTTGCGCACCGGGTTTTGAAATAGTCTCATAAGTTTTTAGAAATGTTTTATAAGTTAGGCGTCGTTTTTCGTGTTTTTTCTTTGGCCAAGGATCAGAAAAATTCAAATAAACTTGTGATACTTCTTCATTAGCAAAAAATTCCGTTAAATCAGCCCCATTAACTAATAATAACTGCAAATTTGGTAATTTTTCTTCTAATTGTTTTTCTAGTATTGAAATCATCGCATTTGTTTGTAATTCTATACTAATGTAATTGATATCAGGATGGGCTTTAGCCATCTCTACGATAAATTGCCCTTTACCACTTCCTACTTCTATATGGATTGGCTGATTTATTTCAAAACGTGATTGCCATTTCCCTTTCCACTGGCTACCATCTGTCAAAATATACTGTGGATTCGCTTTTATTGTATCCATTGCTCCTGGTTTATTTCTTAAACGCATTGTAAATTCCTTTCTATAAAATAGCCCCTTGACCTTAGTCAAAGAGCTACTTAAATATCATATATTTTTTTTAAAGTTAACATGTAATTTGATACTTGTGTCATTTCTTTTCTAATATAGCTTCTTCTAATTTGTTGTAGTAAATTCATACCTACATACCAATAAATTCGCTCAATTAATTCTTCGTCAGCTTTCACTCCATATAATGACAACCAATAAGACCAATCATTTTTATCCACATACTGACCTAAAATAGTTCCTAAATCATAAGCAGGGTCTGATAAAACAGAGTAATCCCAATCAACCAAATATAATTCTCCATTAGATGCTAACATCCAATTATTGTGAATGGCATCTCCATGACAAGCCACAAATCCATGTGAATTATATGAAGGAAGGTGATTTTCTAAGTATCTAAATACTCGCATCAAGTAATCATCGTCTTTGAGGTCTTGGGGTAAATCTGTTACATAATCTTTTAGAAAATCAAACGCTGTTTTTTCAGCCCCGTCCATTCTTTTTAACATTGATTTCAACGATTCTGATTGGTGTAGATAACGTAACATATGAGCAACATCTTCATTGTGTGACATTTCTTCTATTTCTAACTGGCGACCATCTAACCACTCTTGTGCAGTTAAAATATCTCCATTGCTTGTTCGTTTGGTCCATAATAATCTAGGGGTCAACCCTTCCCTAGACAAAGCCGCCAAAAAAGGTGTCGAATTACGCTTGATAAAGACTCTTTCATTTTCTTTCATACCTTTATACGCTTTTCCAGTATCCCCTTTGATTGGTTGGAGATTCCAGTTTTTATCAAAATTAAACATGTTCATTACTCTCCATAATTGTCCTTTACTCACCTTTACCATCATTCAACTGTTCCACTGTAGGATTTCGAAAATTTAGTATAACATATTTCTCTCAAACTTTTTCATCTAATTTATTTTTTTTCAATTTTTTTTAGTCTCATAGGTAGATAACCCCAAGATAATAGAGCAAATACTAGTATAAAGATAGCCATCAGCTTACTTCCAGCTATAATATCACCTAACGCGACAAAAGAAATAACACTATATAAAACTGTCATAATCCCAATGATACTTCTAATAAGAAACAATACTGCTCCCGACTTTTGTTTATAAGAAATTGGATAAAGTTGTGTCATCAACATATAGTCAAACGCATGATACATTGGAATTAATTGAAACCCTAGTAGATAAATAAATAAACTACCTAATATAGCCATTAACCAAAATGATTTAGTAAAAAACAGCAACACTGCCCCTACGATAACTAAACGGATCACTAGACTACTGTACTCAGAGCCTCTTGCTACCACTCTAGCATATAAATACAAATAGGTATTTTCAGACGTTTTCTTAATCTTATTTAATACACCATCCAAGTATTTTCTTCGTTTAACATCAGATGACAGACCTGGTACATCCGTGAATAGATTAAAGAACGAATACAAACGTTTCATGCGTTTGCGCTCACTACTAATACTTTTCTCCCAATTTAACTGGCTATTGTCGACTGTTTTTCTACTTAATATAACTAAAACAACACTAATAACTACAGCTATCGCCATTCCAATATAAAAAGAACCATACAAGCTAATAAATAAACTGACAACGCCACCTATTAACCATACCATCCTATGAAAAAGAACTAATTTTTCAGAATTTAAGTATAATGACTCTAATTGTATCCATAGGTCAGAATATTTTAATACAAGTAAACTGATAATAACTAATACAGCCATTGAAAAATCAATACTTTTTGTTGCAACGACTAATGGGAAAGTTATGCCTACAACTAATGAAATACAAATTGCGGGAAAAATCATAGAATAATTAAGCCCTTTTGTTAAATAATTTTTCATGGCTCGTTCTTTAGGTAATAAGAAAACCATATCTGCTTCCTGCATTAGTGTACTTAATTTACCGATAAAAAGACTAACTAACCATAATGCAATAACGACAAATGGCATCCATATCACGTTAGGTGTAAGTGTTTTTAAGTATTCTGAATAGTAATAGCCAAACCCACCTAGCCCCACCATACAAATCAAAATAAAATGATCATTCATGACATACCTTAAGTATTTAAGCATTCTTTTTTGATGTTTTGCTAAACGTATTTTATAAAAATCTAACATTAATTTCCCTCCTCTTTTGTGAGGGATAAATAAATATCATCTAATGAAGAACCTGGAAGTTTAAACTCTTTTTGTAAATCAGTTAACGTGCCATTTGCTATTACTTCTCCATTATGAAGCACAACAAAACGATCACAATAAATTTCAGCTGTAGCTAAAATATGTGTTGACATTAAAATAGCAGCGCCTTGCTGTTTCATTTCATTCATTAGCTCTAACAAAGCATTTATTGCTAAAGGGTCTAAACCTAAAAATGGCTCGTCTATGATATATAAACTAGGCTCAGTTAAAAAAGCACATAGAACCATAACTTTTTGTTTCATCCCTTTAGAAAAATGCGTAGGAAACCAATCAAGTTTGTTTTCTAAACGAAATAACTTAAGTAAATACTCCGCACGTTTCAACGCCTCTTCTTTTGGAATATCATAAGCCATTGCTGTTACTTCAATATGTTCTCTTAATGTTAATTCATCATACAATATTGGACTTTCTGGTATAAAGCCAATTTTTTTACGGTAAGAATCAGGTGAACTAAAGATTGTCTCGTCATCAATAGTAATTTTTCCTTTTTGAGCATTTAACAAGCCAATAATATGTTTAATAGTTGTACTTTTACCAGCACCATTTAGCCCAATTAAACCAACCATTTCACCAGATTTCACTTCAAAATTTACAGATTTTAATACAGGTACATGGCCATAGCCACCTGTTAAGTTTTCTATTTTTAAGCTCATTGATTTTCCTCCATTATATACTAGAATGATTATATCATATTTCGTTCATTTACTTACTTTATTTTAATCTTGTCTCTCCTAACTTTCCATTCAATCATGATAATGGTACACTAGAACAGAATAGCGAATAAACCTAGGAGGAATACAGAATGACAGATTGTATTTTTTGTAAAATAGTGGAAAAAGACATCTCCAGCTACCCAGTTTACGAGGATGATATAGTTTACGCTTTTTTAGATATTACCCAAACAACAAAAGGACACACGTTGGTCATTCCAAAAAAACACGTCACAGATGTTTTTGAGTATGAAGAAAAACTTGCTGGAGATGTGTTTGCCCGAATACCTAAAATTGCACGAGCAATCGAACAAGCTTTTCCTGACATGGTTGGTCTTAATATTATAAATAACAATAAAGAAGCGGCATACCAAAGTGTCTTCCACTCACATATTCACCTTATCCCAAGATACGGCAAAGACGATGATTTTTCAATGACATTTGCTGATAATGGACAAAATTATTCAACAGATGATATGGTTGCTATAGCTCAAGCTATTAATGAGGAGATTTAATGGTGAAAAAGAAGACTAAAAAGAAACAATTTTCGGGAAAACAATTTATAAAAGGTTTCTTAGTTGGAGGTGCTGTTTTTGGTGGTACAGCACTACTATTAGCTCCACGTTCAGGAAAAGAGACACAACATCTCATTACTAATAAGATAGAACAAGACCTAAACTTTCTTTTAACTTTAGGAACTCAAGTTGATAATACAAAAGTACAAGCTAATCATTTAATCATCTTATCACAAGAAATCTTACCCGTTTTCGAGAAAGAAACAAAAAAAAGTTTAAAAAAATTCGAATTCAAAGCTAAACCTAGAATAGAAAAAATCAAAGAACAGCTCACTAAAATTGAGCAAGACTTAACAGAATTTAAGAATACTTTTGAGTAATAAAGTATTAAAATATTTATAAATTCTTCTTAACTTTTTAGATTACCTATTTAGTTTCATTCTATTTATGGTATAATAATAAACATGTTTATGGTAATTCATAATATTTACTGAAAATTAGATTGGAGAATCAACATGAAAAACAAAAAATTTAAATTAGCCGCAGTTGCTTTACTAAGTATAGTTACATTAGCAGGTTGTTCAGGCGGTAAAGATATCGTAACAATGAAAGGTGGTAAAATCACCGACACACAATTTTTCGATGAGCTGAAAAAAAGTTCAACTTCATCCGAAACTTTAGTTAACATGATTATTCAAAAAATCACATTAGATGACTATGGTAAGAAAGTCGATCAAAAAGAAATCGATAAACAGTATGCTTCTTACGAGAAACAAAATGGCGGTAAAAAGCAATTTGAAGCGTTACTGAAACAAAATAACATGGATGCAAAACAATTTAAAGACAATATTAAACAAAGCTTAGCTTTCCAAGAAATGCTAAAATCTCATATCAAAGTGACAGATGCTGACATAAAAGAAACTTGGAAAACATACCATCCACAAGTTGAAACACAAATTATGTCGTTCGATTCAAAAGAAGATGCTGAAAAAGCGTTGAAAAAAGTAAATGATGGAGAAGATTTTGCAAAAGTTGCTAAAAGTGACTCTCATGACACGACAACCAAAGAAGATGGTGGGAAAGTTAAATTTGACTCAACTGCAACAACAGAACCTACTGGTGTTACTGTCCCTACTGAAGTGAAAGAAGCTGCTTATAAATTAGAAGATGGCAAAGTTTCTGATTTAATCACTGTACAAAATCAACAAACTGGTGCTGACGTTTACTACATCGTGAAAATGGTTAAAAACAAACAAAAAGGTAATGATTACAAACCTTACGAAAAACAATTAAAAGAAATTTTCGAACAAACTAAGATGGCTGACGCTACATTCCAACAAGAGGTTGTTGGTAAAGAGTTAGACAAAGCGAACGTCAAAATCAAAGATTCTCAATACAAAGATATTTTAACTCCTTATTTACCACAAAAAGAAACAAAAACAAGTGAAAGTAAAACATCTAACTCAAAATCAAGTAGTTCTTCAGAAACTAAATCAACTGATTCTAGTAAAGAAGAAACAACTGAATCAACTAAATAACAAAAAGAGGCTGACCCAAAAGTATTAGAATATAAAAAATCCCATGAAATCCGTTAATTACAACGTTGATTTCATGGGATTTCTATTTTGATAGTTAAGTGATTTTGATTGAAAAAGTTACTTTTGGGTCAGCCTCTTTTTATTAATATTAATATAACAGTTCAACTAAATCCTTTGCTTCAATGTTACCAAAATATTTTTTCACATCAATTGTTTCAACAGCTTTTATGATGGACTCTTTATCATATTTCACACCAGTTAAAATATCCTCGACATCAGCAATTTGACCTAACCCAAAGAAATCACCAAAAATACGAATCTCTTTAATTTCACCATCAGATACATTCATCTTTGCTTCAATGGAACCAATTGGAAATCTCTTACGTCGAACGATATCAAATTCAGGTGAACGACCATAATTCCAATCCCAATTTCTATATAGTTTATCTGAAATGTCGTTAATCTTCTTCCAATCATCTTCAGTTAATTTATAGTCATTCACATCATTAATATCGGTTGTTTCAAATATCTTTAACAAAATTTCTTTTCTAAAATCTTTTGTCGACATATATTGATACTCATCAGATAAAAAGGGCTTGATATTTGTTACTCTTGAACGAATGGATTTAATGCCTTTTGACTCAATTTTATCTTTTCTCACTTTCAAAGCATTAACTACTTCATTTACATCACTATCAAACATTAATGTACCATGAGCAAACATGCGTCCATTTGTCGCATACATGGCGTTTCCTGAGAATTTTTTATCATCAATCACTAAGTCATTTCTTCCTTTTAACTCGGCTCCCTCTACCCCTAATTCATGTAGAGCGTCAATGATAGGTTGTGTAACTTTCGCAAAGTTTCTAAATGACTCCCCATCATCTGGCATAATAAAACTAAAGTTTAAATTTCCTTCGTCATGATAAACTGCCCCACCACCACTTAAACGGCGCACCACGTGGATACCATTTTCTTCAACATAATCAACATTAATTTCTTCAATAGTATTTTGGTTACGTCCAATAATAATTGATGGCTCGTTAATATAAAACAATAATATCGGCTCATCTATCGGCATCTCTTGAACCAAATAAGTTTCAATTGCTAAGTTAATCCTTGGGTCTGTAATTTCTTCATTTGATACGTAAATCATGAATACAACTCCTTATAATGTAATAGTTAAATTTATTTTCGCTAATTGGACAGGGATATCCTCAGCATAGTGCTGTGTTTGTTTTAGAACTTCTTGCAAATCAAGAGATTGATTCAAGTGGCTAATAACTAACTGCTTCACATTGGCATTTTTAGCTAATTCTCCCGTTTCTTTTGTCGTTAAATGTGCTTTATGATACTCATTTCCTTCTAAGAAATAAGTATCTGTTATTAATAAATCAGCATTATGACAAAACTCTGCTAACCCTTTTAAGTAGCCTGTATCTGCTGTAAAAACAAATACTTTCCCAGTAGCTTTTTCGACAATCCGTGTCGCAAAACAAGGTACAGGATGAATTGTACGCATAAATGTTACTTGGAATGGACCAATCTCTAATTCATCATGTTCATAATAGCCGATTCCTCTAGAAATACCTGGCATAGTCAATTCTTTAAACTTCTCTTCATTTTCAGTGTGACCATATATTAGTAATTCTTCTACTGGTTGAACAGGTTTTAATTGCCTTAAATATTGTAAAACACCAACATCGGCAATATGATCATGGTGATAATGTGTCAATAACACAGCATCTAAAGTCAATGGGTCCAACTTTTTTTCTAGTCTAACGAGTGTTGAGCTACCGGCATCAAGTAATAATGAAAAATCACCTGATTTTACAAGATAAGATGTTGTCCCTTCACCATTAAAAGGGTAACCACCCCAGTAACCTAGTACAGTAATCTCCATAATAAGACTTCCTTTCCATACAATAATATCCTACGACGAGTCAATAAAAGATACAAATACTTTCATTCTTTTTCTAAATTATCTCTAAAAACTCATCATAATTTTCTTTTTCCAATACAATTTTGTTCTTTATAAAAAATAAACAGATACCTTTAAGTACCTGTTTATTTATTTTAATACGACGTTAACTCTTTTACCTTTTCTGCATCTAATCGTTTGACAACTTCTGTTACTAATTTAACTGTATTTAAATAATCATCTTCATGAATAATTGAAGTATGTGAATGTAGATAGCGTGTTGCAACGGTTATTGCAAGTGATGGTACCCCATTACGTGTCAAATGTTGCATCCCAGCATCTGTTCCGCCTCCAGTAATGACAGTGTATTGGAATGGAATGTCTAATTCTTCTGCGACTTCAATGACAAAATCACGTAATTTTCTATGTGGAATCATTGACGCATCAAAAATTAAAATTTGTGGGCCTTCACCTAATACAGAGTCAGCTTCTTTTGGTGTCATACCTGGTGTGTCTCCTGCTGTTCCTGTATCAAGAGCAAATGCAATATCTGGATTGACTAAATGAGTACTTGTTCTAGCGCCACGTAATCCGACTTCTTCTTGCACATTGCTTCCAGCAAATAAAATATTAGGATGCCCCTCTTTTGCCAAATTTTCTAATACTTTTAATGACACGGCTGTTCCAATACGATTATCCCATGCTTTTGCTAATAAATATTTTGAGTCGTTTAATCGTTTGTATTCGATATATGGTGTAATCATATCTCCTGGTTTTATGCCCCACTCACTTGCTTCATCTTTACTTGTTGCCCCAATATCGATAAACATATCAGCGATATCATAAGGTTGTTTTCTTGCTTCAGCTGATAGAACATGAGGTGGTTTAGAGCCTATCACACCATGAATTTCTTTACCATTAGATGTTGTGATTGTTACTTGTTGGGCCAACATAACTTGTCCCCACCAGCCTCCTAATGTTTGAAATTCAATAAAACCTTTATCAGTGATTTTAGTCACCATGAATCCAACTTCATCCATATGGCCAGAAATTAAGACACGTGGCCCTTCCTTTTCACCAATATGACGAGCATTAACGCCTCCTAACCCATCAAATAATATTTTATCTGCATAAGGTGTCGCATATTTTTTGAAAATTTCTGTCACTTGGGTTTCATTTCCTGGTACACCTTTTGCATCTGTTAATTCTTTTAAAAATAATTCTTCTTTGTTATCTAACAAACTAGTCACCTCTTCTAAATTATTCGGTAACTTTAGTATAGCATTTTTACAAGTAATATAAAAAGAGGATGATTCATTTAATAGTCCTAATATCTTTTCAATCTCTAGACCTATGTTTTACTCCTATAACTTTTTTATAATTAGTTTACAAAGGTAAAATAAAGGAGAACGACAAATGAAAATTATGCTAATCGAACCTAATCAATCGTTACATAATATGTTAAGCAATCTACTAGTTTCTCATCATTTTGAAGTTATCTCTGCCACTTCAAACCATTTTTTATTTGATACTATTTTTGAAGAAAACCCTAACCTCATTATTATCAATCGACAATTGAATCAACTTGATGGCTTTTTTTGGTGCAAGGAAATTAGAAAACAAACAACTATCCCTATTATTTTTCTTTCAACAAATAATTCCATAAATGAACAAATCACCGCAATGAAAGCTGGTGCTGATGATTTTATCAGTGTGCCTTTTTCAACTGATTTATTTAGTTTAAAAATACAATCAATGATACGGCGAACTAGCCAGACACCTCAAGATGATAAATCTTTTATCATCTCACACAATGGTCTGATACTTAATACAGAAAACAATACTTTAGCTACTAGTGATAGCTCTGTCGACCTTAGTAACAACGAATGTCAATTATTGGTGATGTTGTTTAGAGAACACGGAAAAATCGTAAAAAGGGAGACTCTCCTAAGAAAATTATGGAAAGATGAACGATATGTAGATAATAACACTCTAACAGTCAATATCAATCGTATTCGTAAAAAAATGAAACAACTTGGTGTGACATACACAATTCAAACAAAAGTCAAACAAGGCTATTATATTCCATAAAAAAAAGAGGCTAATCAACCTCTTTTTAAGCTAGTTTAGTAACTTGAATTTTATCTTCCAAAAAACATTCATCAAACAAACTATCTTGATTTTTAGAAGCAATGATACCACCTATGATAGCCTGTTTTACAATATAATCTATTGTTTTTTCCATATTTTCTAGTCCTTTTGCTAAACCATATATCACGCCATCATGATCTAACACTTCATCTAATTGTTCGATAGTTATCGTGTATAATTCGCCATTATAAGATACATACCCCCCACTTTTTTTATGATAGATGACAACCATTGGTACATCTTCGAATAATGGATCTGTGAGTATTTCTGATGGTAACATATTCTCAACAACCTCTTTAGATAATGACAGTAAGGCTGGAATCATTTCATTTTCTATACAAAGGGCATAAGGTTTTAAATCACTACTCAAAGCTTGCTTTATAGCATCTGCTCCACCATCAAATAAAATAAGAGGACGAAGTTTTTCTTGATGAAACAACTTATCATATGGTATTTGAGCATAGTCATCTGATACGATAACTGCCACATCACTACCTTCTATAAATAGTTTGTAATCATCTAACTTATTACTATACAACGGAACATTTTCTTGTGTTGATTGATTAAATTGTTGCTCAAATAGACTATCTTCTGATAATCTTGCATCATTTAATAATACTAACAATGGTATCTCTCCAGTGGTAGACGATAATTTTTTTATTATTTTTTGTTGATAATCGACTTTCTGAGATAACTGATTACTCTAGTTTCCTGATACCGTTACAGATACAATCACATATAACACCCCTAATCATTAATAGCATTATTATCACAAATAAGTTTAACTTTTTAAGGATAAAAACATAAAAAAAAGATGAATACTATACGTATCCATCTACATTAACGATAATAGGCTTCCTTATCTAAACACTTATCCCAAATGACCACATTAGACTGAGACAATGATTTCTGAACATCAATAATTCGTTGATTACTACTTCCTCTAAATTGCAACGTCAAATCTCTTTTTTCTAATTCAAAACGTCCATCCACAAGCACATCAATCAAGCCTAATAACTCTAATTTATCCTCACTATCTACCAATAATTCTTCAAATGTATAGCCAGACCACGACCAAATGTCTTTAGTGTGGCCAAATTCCTGTCTCACTCTTTTTACAAGAGATAAACACACCTCTGTATTTAGGAAAGGTTCGCCACCTAATAGTGTTAATCCTTGGACATAGTCATGGGATAAATCTTCAATTATTTTATCCTCTAATTCGTTTGTATAAGGAGTACCATATCTAAAGTTTTGAATCGCTCGATTAAAACACCCTTTACAAGCAAACAAACACCCACTCACGTAAATACTACAACGAACCCCTTCACCATCAACAAACATAAAGGGTTTATAATCTGCGATATACCCTTGACTATAATCTTTTGATACCCATTCTTTAGGTTTTGGATTTCTCATTATTGGACTCCTTTTTCAAAATAAAAAAGAGTAACAAACTCTTTTTTATTTCATATGTTTTACTCTAGATGAAATTTCTTTATGTCGACCATGTACCATAGGTCTAGCTTGAGGATTTCCTAAATAACCACATGTTCGTTTCACCACATCGCATGTTTTAGGGTCATTGTTGTGGCACTGTGGACATTCAAAGCCTCTCTCTGTTGGATTAAAATCTCCTTCAAAGCCACATTCATAACAATGATCAATCGGTGTATTTGTCCCTAAATATCCCACTTTATCATAGGCATAATCCCACACGGCTTCTAATGCTTTTCTATTTTGTTGTAAAACAGGGTATTCACAATAATGAATAAACCCACCTGAACAATATTTAGGATAATCTTTTTCAAAATCTAATTTTTCAAAAGGTGTTGGATTTTTTCTCACATCATAATGAAAGCTGTTTGTGTAATAATCTTTATCAGTAATATTTTCAACTTCACCAAATTTTTCTTTATCTAAACGACAAAAGCGATCGGTTAAACTTTCACTTGGAGTTGAGTAAACACTAAAGTGATAACCATACTGATTTCCCCATTCATCTGTGTGTTGTTTCAAGTAACTTAAAATATCCAGCGTGAACTGTTTAGCATTAGGGTTATGTTCCCATTCACCACCAAAGAAAGATGAGGCTACTTCATACAATCCAATATAACCTAAGGACACTGTGGCACGTTTATTTTTAAACAATTCATCAACTGATTCATTTTTATTGAGTCTCTCTCCAAACGCACCATACATATATAGTATTGGCGCATTAGCCGGTGTCGCTTCCTTACATCTTTGAACACGAAATACTAACGCATCTTTTGCAATAGCTAGTCGCTCACCAAGTATTGACCAAAATTTTTTAATGTCACTATTAGCTTCCAGAGCAATTCTTGGTAAATTAAGCGTAACGACACCTAAATTCATTCGACCTGCATTGACTTCTTTTCCATCTTCATCTGTCCATCCTTGAAGAAATGAGCGACACCCCATAGGTACTTTAAAACTTCCAGTTAACTCAACAATTTTATCGTAGTTAAGTACATCAGGATACATTCTTTTAGTCGCACACTCTAAAGCTAGTTCTTTAATATCATAATTTGGATCTGTTGGTTTTAGATTTACACCATCTTTAATGGTAAAAATTAACTTAGGGAAAATCGCTGTTCGATGTTCTCCACCCAGACCTTTAATTCGATTTAAGAAAATTGCGCGTTGAATTTCTCTTTCAAACCAATCTGTTCCAAGTCCAAATCCTAATGAGGTAAAAGGTGTTTGTCCATTAGAAGTAAACAATGTGTTAATCTCATATTCTAAACTTTGCATTGAATCATAAATATCTTTACTTGTTTTTTGTTTTGCATAATCCTCATGTTTAGACTCATCAGCTATCCACTGTTTAGCATCTTCTAAATGTTTTTCATAGTTTTTCTTCGCAAAAGGAGCTAAAAATTCATCAATTCTATCTGCTGAACATCCACCATATTGACTCGATGCAACATTGGCAATAATTTGTGATATTTGAGCAGTAGCTGTTTGGATTGACTTAGGTGATTCTACTTCAGCATTACCAATCTTAAATCCGTTATTAAGCATACTTTCAAAATCAATCAAACAGCAATTCGTCATTGGAGAATATGGATGATAATCTAAATCATGGTAATGAATCTCACCTTTTTGATGCGCGTTTGCTACATGGCTAGGTAACATTTTCAACCCAATTGATTTTCCAACAATTCCAGCTGTTAAATCACGTTGTGTATTAAACACATCACTATCTTTATTGGCATTTTCATTGACTAATCGTTGATCTTTGTCTAATAATTTTCCAATTGTTACATTGATATCTGTTGACTCAGCTCTTTCAAAATCACGTTTCGTACGATAATTAATATATTCTTGTGCCAAAGCATACTCGCGATTTTCTAATAAGATATGTTCAACAATATTTTGTATTTCATAAATCTTAACATCTTTAGTGAATCGGTCATTAATCTCTGAGACAATGTTTGATACAAGCCTTTCAACTTTGATAGAAGATATCTCATCAATAGGTCCATTAACTTTATTTTCTGCTTTTAATAATGCTTGTGTTATTTTTTGTAAATCAAATTCGACAATTCGTCCATCACGTTTAATGACATTAATGGTGTGTAGCCCATCAAACCCCTTGCTCATTTTTTCTTTTAATTCTACAAAATCTATCATTTTCACCATGCTCCTTTTACAAATTCATCTATTATCATACCTTAACAAGATGTCTTTTTCAACTATATATAGTATTATCATTTTAATTTAAAACAAATAAACACTATATATAGTTATAAAGGTTGGTGTGTAGCATTTTTGTTTATCAATTTTTATTTTGTTTTTTTATTCACTAATATTTTTAGTTAAGTAATAATTCAATCTATTATTTGTATTCAAAGAAAAAAAGACCTTAGATTTCTCTAAGGCCCCTTTTGTTATTATTTAGCGTAATCTACTGCTCTTACTTCACGTACAACAGTTACTTTAATGTGTCCAGGATATTCAAGCTCATCCTCAATTCGCTTACGAATGTCATGCACTAAGATAACTGCTTCATCATCTGTTACTTCATTAGGTTTAACCGCGACACGTATTTCACGACCTGCTTGAATCGCAAAACTTGTATCCACACCAGGAAAATCATTTGCTATACTTTCTAAACGTTCTAAACGTTTGATATAGTTTTCTAATGACTCACTTCTAGCTCCTGGTCTAGCAGCTGATAATGCATCAGCTGCAGCAACCAATACTGAAATAACTGATGTAGCCTCTACATCACCATGATGTGAAGCCACTGCATTAATTACTACTGAATTTTCTTTGTATTTACTTACCAGCTCTGTCCCAATTTCAACATGCGAACCATCAACCTCATGATCTAATGCCTTACCGATATCATGTAGTAACCCTGCTCTTCGTGCTAGTGTCGCATCTTCACCAAGTTCTTCGGCTAAAACACCGGCAAGTTTAGCGACTTCGATTGAGTGATTTAACACGTTTTGACCATAGCTAGTTCTAAATCTCAAACGACCCAGTATTTTAATTAAGTCCGGATGTAACGAATGAACGCCTACCTCAAATGCAGCATTTTCTCCATACTCTCTGATTCGTTCATCCATTTCTTTACGAGATTTTTCCACCATCTCTTCAATACGAGCTGGATGAATACGTCCATCTTGAATTAGTTTTTCTAGCGTCATGCGTGCGATTTCTCGTCTAATAGGGTCAAATCCCGATAATACTACCGCTTCAGGTGTGTCATCAATAATCAAATCAATCCCTGTTAACGTTTCAAGTGTTCGAATGTTTCGCCCTTCCCGACCAATAATCCGACCTTTCATGTCATCATTAGGTAATGTCACAACTGTTACTGTCAATTCAGAAATCTGATCAGCAGCACTTCTTTGAATCGCTAGCGCTAACATATTACGTGCCTTACGATCTACTTCATCTTTCACACGCTGTTCACTTTCTTTAATCATCATGGCTCTATCATGAGATAGTTCAACCTTCATCTCATCCATAATGATATTTTGTGCTTCTTCTTTAGATAGATTAGCAATACGTTCTAATTCTATCTCTTGTTTTTCAATTAAGGTTGATACCTCTTTTTCCCGCTCATCAATCAATTGTTTCCTTGAATCAAGCTTCTCCTCTTTGTCTTCAAGTGAGCGTTCGCGTTTTTCTAAAGAGTCATCTTTTCGATCAAGATTATTTTCTCTTTGTAATAGTCTATTTTCTTGATTTTTCAGTTCAGCTCTTTCTTCCTTCAGCTCACTTTCAATTTCTAATCGGTACTGTTGATTCAGTTCTTTCGCTTCCAACA
Organism: Vagococcus sp. JNUCC 83; assembly: GCF_053667615.1. Lineage (NCBI taxonomy): Bacteria > Bacillati > Bacillota > Bacilli > Lactobacillales > Enterococcaceae > Vagococcus > Vagococcus sp. JNUCC 83. The sequence goes on from NZ_CM132204.1 coordinate 1,591,441, forward strand.
AATGCTCTTTTTTTAGAGTCTCAGCCTCTTTCTTGGCTTGTCGAATAATCCCGGTGGCAGTATTATTCGCTCCTTCTATAGACTTCTTATGTCGAGTCATGGCAATAAAATAGCCAATTGCTAGACCTACAATTAAACCGATGATAGCAAGGAGTATCGTAGCAGCCATAAAAACACCTCCATACTATCTTTATTATTGTGTTATTCGTAGATATAAAACATTTCACTATGACTAAATCATATGCAAAAATATGAATGTATATATTTAACTATACATACTATATTCTAATCTTTGTTAAAAGGAGTGTCAACTTAAAAAGAGAGCAAATCTTAATCCAAAAAAAATAAACTACGACATAGTGTTTTATAAATAACATATTTCGTTATTTTACATTAATGCCATAGTTTATTCTAATTTTATTCTTCCAACTCTAGCGATACTTTTTCTGTATTATCATTATCTTCAAGTGTTTCTTCTACTGCTTCAACACCATCCATATTATAAGCTAGACGAACTTTTTGATAGATTTCTTCTCTCATTTCTGGATGATCAATTAAATATTTCTTTGCGTTTTCGCGTCCTTGACCAATACGTTCTTCTTCATAAGAATACCAAGCACCACTTTTATTGACGATATCTTTATCAGAAGCCATATCAATCAGTTCACCTTCTTGTGAAATTCCTTCTCCATACATGATATCTACTTCTGCAATCCTAAATGGCGGAGCAACTTTATTTTTTACAACTTTTATTTTGGTACGATTACCAATAATATCAGTTCCAGATTTTAATTGTTCTGCACGACGCACTTCCAAACGAACAGTGGCATAAAATTTTAAGGCTCTACCGCCAGGAGTTACTTCGGGATTACCAAACATTACACCAACTTTTTCACGAATTTGATTAATGAAAATCGCAATAGTTTTTGTTTTATTAATTGTTCCAGACAATTTCCTCAATGCTTGAGACATTAAACGAGCTTGGAGTCCCACATGAGAATCACCCATTTCCCCATCAATCTCAGCTCTTGGTACTAGAGCTGCAACCGAGTCAACTACGACAATATCAATCGCGCCACTTGAAACAAGTGCTTCGGCAATATTTAACCCTTGCTCTCCAGTATCTGGTTGAGATAATAATAATTCATCAATGTTAACCCCTAAAGCACTCGCGTATTTAGGATCTAGTGCATGTTCTGCATCAATAAACGCTGCTGTTCCTCCCGCTTTTTGTACTGAGGCAATCGCATGTAAAGCAACCGTTGTTTTACCTGAACTCTCAGGTCCATATACTTCAATGATTCTTCCTCTAGGGTAACCACCCACACCTAGAGCTGAATCTAACGCCAAAGAGCCACTTGATACCGTAGAAATTTGTGTATCAACTTTCTCACCAAGTTTCATAACTGACCCTTTACCAAAATCTTTTTCTATTTTTTTTAATGCAGCATCTAGCGCTGCTTTACGATTATCTGACATGAATGTACCTCCAGTTATATTTATCTCTTCACTTTATAATACTTTTTTTTTACATAAAAAGCAAGAAAAAAAGCGAACAGATATTCGTGTATTGCTAGCTGTTTTTCCTTAAAAAATTGTATCCGTGTTTAATCGCTCCATCTTTAATATAGTCTGTATGGCGTTTAAATATTCTTCTTTTATTTAACACACCATCTTTTGTCCCCAAGAAGAACCACACGATTCCTTCAGGTAAATCATCATTTCCTTTTTCCACATCTCCTATAATAACCATAACATAATCTGTTGAATAACGATTTAGACCATAATTAGCTAGGCCATCTCCTAATAAATCGATAGTCGAAGTATTAAAGTTCGTTCCTAATAACGAATTTATATTATCTTTATCATTTATAGATAAACTGACTTTCAAGGCTTGATTAGCACCTGAAACCTCCATTCCTCGAGTATAAAACTGTCCATCCGTTAATAAATCGATAACTGACAACGTTTTTTCTTTTTTCATCAGCTGAGTAATTGCAACGTCTTGTATTGTCAAATCTTCCCCATATCCATAAAAATATTCTTTTTCAATGGCTAATATTTTTTCTTCCATCTCATCAAGTAAATGATGGGCTGTTTTTTTATCAGAACTCTGTGCCGTCAATCTTAACATAACTTCATTAGATTTTGCATAAGGTGCAATCGTTGGATTTGTTTGTTCATCAATTAATTGAGATAAATCTGTAACTAATTGTGATTCACCTATATCAATAAATCTTAAATAACGAGATACCAATTCTTTATGCTGTGGATTTAATTTTTTGAGTAGAGGAATGGCTTCTTGTTTAAACATCTCTGTTAGTTCACTTGGTGGACCAGGAAGCAATAGATAATATACACCTGATACCTCTATAAAAATACCACATGCTAGTCCTGTTGGATTTTGTAAGGTGATTCCTTTTTTAAAAGTTAGTGCTTGTTGTTTATTATTTTCTGGCATGATCTTATCTGTCGAAGAAAATAGATGATAAATTTTTTTCAATGCATCATTATCATATTCAAGTGGTTCACCTATATATTCACTAACTGCCTCTTTAGTCAGGTCATCTGTTGTTGGTCCTAACCCTCCACATAAAATAATTAATTCACTTCGTTTTGATGCTAAACTTAATGTCTCTAACACTCTTTTTTTATTATCACCTACCGTTGTTTCAAAATAAACTTCGTAACCTAAATCTGCTAACTCTTTTGACAAAAAAGCGCCATTTGTATTAACTATTTGACCTAATAACAGCTCTGTTCCAACAATAATTAATTCTGTTTTCATCTCTATTCCTCCACTCACAAATTAATATACGTTTTTTTCCATTTTATCACATTATATTTAAATAAAAAAAAGAGTTATTTCAAAATAAATAATACTCTTTATGGTAAACTAATGTTACTAAAATCAACATACGGAGGAAAAATATGGGACAATATAATAGCGTTTTCGACATCATTGGACCTGTCATGATTGGACCAAGTAGCTCACACACTGCAGGTGCTGCTAGAATCGGCAAAGTAATCAGACGTATATTAGGCGAACAGCCTTTATCAGCTGATATTTATCTTTATGAATCTTTTGCAAAAACTTATAGAGGGCATGGAACAGATATCGCACTAGTTGGTGGCCTATTAGGTATGGATCCAGATGATGATCGCTTATCTAAGTCTCTAGAAATCGCACATGAAAAAGGAATGGAGGTGGCATTCATTCCCAAAATCGAGAAAGCTGATCATCCTAATCAAGTAAAAATGGTTTTAAAAACCAAAGATCGTTCAATGACTTGCACTGGCATTTCTATTGGTGGCGGATCGATTCAAATATCAGAATTAAATGGTTTCAAAATTAATTTAGATTTTTCTACTCCAACTTATATCACTTTTCATCAAGATAAGCCTGGTGTCGTTGCAAACGTTACAAAATTATTATCAGAAAAAAGTATCAATATTAGTACGATGACTTTAACTAGAGAAGCTAAAGGTGAAAAAGCGATGATGATTATCGAAGTCGATAACCGCGTAGAAGGGTTACTAGATTCGCTAAGAAAAATTGAATACATTGATGCGGTTGATTTTTTCAACTAGAAAGGATAAATAATTATGTTTCAAACAATCGAAGAATTAGTCGCTTTAGCTCATGTTCACGGCTCTATTGCTGAAGCTATGATTCAAACAGAAATTGATATTTCACAACGATCTCGAGAAGTTATCATTGAACATATGGAAAAAAATCTTTCAGTTATGTTAGCTTCAATTGAAAAAGGGGTAAAAGGCGTAACCTCTGTGACAGGTTTAACGGGTGGCGATGCTCCGAGAATGAACGATTATATTAATAAAGGTGACTTTCTAAGCGGAGAAACTATTTTACGCGCTGTACAAAATGCGATGGCTGTCAATGAAGTGAATGCTGAAATGGGATTAATTTGTGCTACACCAACGGCCGGGAGTGCTGGTGTAGCTGCTGGAGTACTATCTGCTTTAACCAAAGAAAGACATTTAACAAAAGAACAACAAATCAATTTTTTATTTGCAGCAGGAGCAATCGGTTTAGTTATTGCTAATAACGCCTCTATCAGTGGGGCTGCTGGTGGTTGCCAAGCCGAAGTTGGATCAGCAAGTGCCATGGCAAGTGGTGCGTTAGTTGAAACATGTGGTGGTACCCCTGAGCAAGCTTCTAACGCTGTCGCAATTACTATTATAAATATGCTTGGTCTAATTTGTGACCCTGTAGCAGGATTGGTTGAAATCCCATGCATCAAGAGAAATGCATTAGGTGCTTCTCAAGCGTTTATCTCAGCAGATATGGCACTAGCTGGTGTACAAACTGTTATTCCTGTTGATGAAGTTATAGAAGCCATGCATCAAGTAGGTATGCAAATGCCGTCTGCTTTTAAAGAAACTGCTGAAGGTGGATTAGCAGCAACTAAAACTGGGAAAAAAATTATGCATCAATTATACAACAATAAATAATTCAATTATTTTAAGAAATAAAAAATCATCTCTAGGGATATCCTTAGAGATGATTTTTTATTTTTAATGATAATAATCAAAACGACCTTTTTTAATAAGGGTTCCTGCAGTCCCAACATCAAGAAGAGATTTATTAATGATACTTTTCTTGACAATTGATCCCATATAGCCCTTAACTTCTTTTCCTCCAAGAATTTGACCCATTCCAACATTATTGCCAATTGAGGCCACTGTTCCTAACGATTTAAAAGTAAAAGCTTCAGTTGGTTGTTTTTTTAATAAACGAGCAATGTTATTTGCAGCAGCTTCACCTTGCTTAATCGCGATTTGAGCTGTTGTAGGGAATGGTCGGCCAGACTCTTCGTCCATTACAGCACTCACGTCACCAATCATAAAGATATCAGGATAACCTTCAACACGTAAATCTTTTTCAACCATCACACGTCCGCGACGTTCAGCAAATCCAGACTCACCTACGACATGGCTTCCTTTTACACCTGTTGTCCAAATAATAGTATGAGCATGAACTTCTTTTAACTCACCATTTTCTTCATAAACAACAGCATGTTTTTTAATTTCTTTAATTGGTGTTCCAACTTTAAATGTTACACCACGTTTTTTCAAAACATCAATACCAAATTGTCCTAATTTTTCCGAAAACATTGGTAGCAGTGTTGGCATTGCTTCGATACAAGTAATTTTTACTTTATCCATTGGGAAATTCATTGTTTTAGCAAGTTTAGGAATACGGTTAGTAATTTCTCCTAAATATTCAATACTTGTAAAACCAGCACCACAAACAACAATAGATAAATCAAGTTCATCTTTTGATTGTTGATAGTTAGCTAATGCTTTATCTAGATGCGCTTGAGCTGCCTCTGCTGTCTTGATGTTTACTAATGGTAATGAGTAATCATCTACTCCTGGAATACCAAACGTTTCTGATTCAAATCCCAACGCCATAACTAAATAGTCATAAGCTAACTCACCAGTGTTTTCTAACAACACTTTTTTGTTATCTTTTTCTACTTTGATAACTGTATCTTTAATAAATTGAACTTTTTTAGTATCAATAACATCAACGATATTAAATGTAATTTTACTTGCAGGTTCAGTTCCTGCAGCCACTTCATGTAATTGTGTTGATTCATAATGATATTCATTTTTGTTCACTAAAATAATATCTGCATCAACGTTTTTTTTGCATAGCTCTTTTGCTGTTTTTAGGCCTGCGTAGCCTGCCCCCAAAATAACGACTCTAGGTCTGCTCATTTTTTATTCCCTCCAACTTTTATTCAATGGACACTATATGCTTTTTTCACAAAAATGTCAAAGTTTTTGACTGTGAAATTAAAAACAAATTTTTAGTTTTTCAGCGTTCTAGAGTAATACCAAATACTCGCTATTGTCACCAAACTCACAAACGCTCCATAAATGAGTAAGTGATTCACAAATTCGCTTCTTGATAAACCAAAAGAATTTAGTTCGATTAGAATAACGCCTAACCCTAAAACAAATGCACTCATAGTCAGTTGAGATGTTCTAGCTAACACTTCTAATCCGACTTGACTTTTTTTAGCTTTACTCACTTGGCGATAATAAACAAACATACTCGCAAATATAATAACTAACGTAACAATTTGTATAATTAAACTCATGGTTAAGACTCCTCTATTATCGAATTAAAAAAATACGTTGTAAATTGTAACATTTTTTTAGGCTTTTGACTAATTTTTTATTGAGTGTAAGTGTTGGTATACATTGTTTGCGATATTTTTAGGTAAGCCTATTTCAATTAATTCTTCAACACTAGCCTCTTCAATTTTTTTCATCGATTTAAACGTCCTTAGTAGCATTTTTTTCCTCTTAGGTCCTAGGCCTTCTATTCCATCAAGTTTCGATGCAAAGCTTGTTTTACTACGTGTTGAACGATGGAAAGTTATCGCAAATCGGTGAACCTCATCTTGTATGCGTTGCAGCAAGAAAAACTCTGATGAATTTCGCTTTAATGGTACGACGTCTAAAGCAAGACCAAATAATAATTCACTGGTTTTATGTTGATCATTTTTTGCCAAACCAGCAATTGGTATATCTAGTCCTAATTGATTATCAAGCACATCTTGCGCTGCATGAACTTGTCCTTTTCCACCATCAATCAATATTAAATCTGGCATTGGCAAGTTATCTTTTATTACTCGGGAATATCTTCGGTAAATAACTTCTTTCATAGAAGCATAATCATCCGGGCCTTCTACTGTTTTTATTTTAAATTTACGATAATCTTTTTTTGAAGGTTTACCATCAATATAAACAACCATTGCCGATACAGGGTCTACTCCCATGATATTTGAGTTATCAAAAGCTTCGATGCGATTTGGGGTTGGTATTTTCATTGCCTGCCCTAACTTTTCCACTGCACCAATTGTTCTATCTTCTTTTCGTTCTATTAGATTAAATTGTTCTTCCAAATAAATTTTGGCATTTTTGTTCGCTAGATTAACTAAATCTTTTTTTTCTCCTCTTTTGGGCTGTAAAATTTTAGTTGGTATCATTGCTTCTACTAGCGTTTTATCTAATTCTTTTGGTAATAATATCTCTTTAGGAATAAAATGGTGATTCTCCTGATAAAACTGACCGATAAAAGTCAACATGTCTTCTTCCGGCTCATTATAAAAAGGAAAATCAAAGACATTACGCTCGATTAACTTTCCTTGTCTGACAAAAAACACTTGAACAACCATCCAACCTTTATCGGCATAATAACCAAATACATCTCGATCGACAAAGTCGGCATTTGTCATTTTTTGTTTCGTCATAACACTTTGAATGGATTGAATTTGATCACGATATTCTGCCGCTTTTTCAAACTCCATATTTTCAGAAGCTTTTATCATTTTTTCTTCAATTTCTTTTTGAATATCTGTATAACCACCATTTAGAAACTTTTTAATTTCTTCTACCATCTCTTTATATTTTGCCTCTACCACAGGATTTACACAAGGTCCTAAACATTGCCCCATATGGTAGTACAGGCATACCTCATTTGGCAGATTTTTACATTTTCTAAGTGGGTAAATCTTATCCAACAATCGTTTGGTCTCGTTGGCAGCTTTCACATCAGGATAGGGACCAAAATAAATAGCATTGTCTTTCAATACTTTTCTTGTGATAAGTAACCTTGGTGCTTTTTCATTAGTAATTTTAATAAAAGGATAGCTTTTATCATCTTTTAACATGATGTTATATTTCGGCATATTTTTTTGAATCAAATTAATTTCTAATAGTAACGCCTCTGTGTTTGATTCTGTAATAATCGTTTCAAAATCAACAATTTCACTAACTAATCGTTGCGTTTTTTCATCATGTGTTCCAGTAAAATACGAACGCACTCTATTTTTTAATATTTTAGCTTTTCCAACATAAATAATCGTGTTATTTTTATCTTTCATCAAATAGCACCCTGGCTGATCCGGTAGCAAAGCTAATTTATTTTTTATTCTATCATTCACTCTGTCAATCTCCTTGTACAGTCTTCTCTGTCAAGTATACAATTTGTTGAAAAAAAAATCATTCTATAGTGACTATTCACCATAGAATGATTTAAACTTTTAAAGATATTTATTAAATACTTGCTCTAATTGTGGTTTTTGTTGAACCCCAATCATTTGTTCAACTACTTGACCATCTTTTTTAAGTAATAAAGTTGGGATACTCATAATGCCATGCGCTTGACTAGTTTGAGGATTTTCGTCAACATTTACTTTAACGATTTTTACTTTGTCTTGGTATTCTGTTGCGATACCATCTAAAATAGGTCCTTGCATACGACATGGTCCACACCAAGGTGCCCAAAAGTCAACTAAGACTAACCCTTCATCTGTTTCCGTTGCAAAATTTGCATCTGTTATATTTTCTACCATATTCATTCATCTCCTAAATAATCTTTTACTCTATGAATTGATTATACTATTGGGGGTAGTAAAATTCTAACAATCTGCTCACATTTTAGAAACTAACAATCGTCGCACCATCGCCACCTTGATTACCTGGGGCAAAATTATATTTTTTAACACGGCGATTATTTTTTAGATAGTCTTGTACTCCTTGTTTAAGAGCTCCTGTTCCACGCCCATGAACAATGGTTACTTGAGGATATCCTGCAAGTAAGGCAGCGTCAATATATTGATCCACCTCAGCTATAGCATCTTCGTATCGTTTACCACGTAAATCAAGTTGTGTGGAAACTGATTGACGACTACCTCCACTATCACTTTTTACTGTAGATACACGCATCTTTGATTCTTTTTCTGGCGCGATTCGTGTCATACCATCTTCAGAGACATTCATTTTTAGAATACCTAACTGTACTTGCCACTCTTTATTGCCAACTTTTTCAATTAATGTCCCACGTTGACCAAATGCTTCAACTAAGACATCATCGCCTGCTTTAAATGATTTTTTCTCTTTGGCTTTTTTCAACACTTTATTTTTCTTCAAATGCGTTTCATCATGTTTCAAGTTTTCTAAACTAGATTTCACTTCAATCAATTCATGCTCTTTAACTGCCTGATTATTTCCTGTTCGAAGTTGCATTTGACGTATATTTTTAATCATTTTTTCTGATTCTTCTTGTGCGTTACTGATGATGTCATTGGCTTCTTTTTTCGCTTTGTTCATTTCTTTTTCACGTTCAGTAAAGAACAGTTCATATGCTTCTTTTAAATCATGGTAGAGAATTTCAGCTTCATCCGCATAGTGACGCATTTCTAGGTATTCTGTTTCGGTCATTTTACGTTGATTTTCTAAATCAGAAATCATATCATTTAAATCTTGACTTTCACCATCAATAATTTGTTTTGATTGTTCAATAATTTCAGGAGATAATCCTAATCGTTTTGATATTTCAAATGCGTTACTTCGACCAGGAATTCCAATCAGCAAATGATAGGTTGGACTTAAAGTATCTACATCAAATTCCATACTAGCGTTTATTGTGTTAGCACGGTTATAACCATAAACTTTTAACTCAGGATAGTGAGTCGTTGCCATAACATAGGCACCAATCTCTCCCACTTTATCTAAGATAGAGATAGCTAGTGCTGCCCCTTCCTGTGGATCTGTTCCTGCTCCTAACTCATCAAATAATACCAAACTATCTGAGTCAAGATTATCTAAAATTGACACAATATTTGTCATATGTGAAGAGAATGTTGATAAATTCTGTTCAATGGACTGTTCATCTCCAATGTCAGCATAAATATTTGAAAAAATTCCAATACTACTTTCCTCATCAACTGGTATTGGTAACCCAGCTTGTCCCATTAATTGAAGCAAACCTAACGTTTTAAGTGTAATTGTCTTACCACCTGTATTAGGTCCGGTAATCACAACAGCTTGATAGTCTTTTCCAATCACAATATCATTTGGCACAACAATAGTTTCATCAATCAATGGATGTCTCGCTTGCTTTAAATACACATCTTTGTCTTGACTAACTCTTGGTACAACTGCTTTTAACTGTTTAGCAAACAACGCTTTAGAATTAATGAAATCAAGTTTACCTAATACAAACGCATTTTGTAAAATATCATGCCTATAAGGTGCCAATTCATTAGATAGCTCTGCTAAAATACGTTCAATCTCTTTTCGTTCTGCTATTTGATGTTGTCTTAAACGATTATTTAGTTCAACTACTTGCCTTGGCTCAACAAACACTGTTTGACCTGATGCACTCTGGTCATGAACCACGCCACCAAAATGGCTACGATATTCACTTTTAACCGGAATAACATAACGATCATTTCTCATTGTCACGATGGTATCACTTAAATAATTCGAATTTTTTCCACCAAGAATTCCGTCAAGTTGCTCTCTAACTGCCTGTTCAGATCGTCTGATACTTTGTCTAATTTGTTTTAATTCAGTTGATGCCTCGTCTGTCACATGTCCATCCTCATCAATGGATCTTTTAATTGTTTTAGCTAAATCTGGTAAAGCAATCATTTTTTCTGACCACTCATATACACGGTGTAATTCAATATCCGCATCTTTTAAATCATCAAAAAACCGTTGAATTTCAAGGACTGTGGTCAACACTCGACCAACTTGTGCTAACTCTAATCCATTTAGCATAGCCCCTATTTCAATTCGTTTCATGTGAGGTTTAATATTTTCTAAACCAGGCATTGGAATACCACCACGTAGGCGCAAAACGGTCATGCCATCTTCTGTTTCCATTAAATTGTCTTCAATAGCTTCATGTTTATGTGATGCTCTCAACTCATTGACATGGTCTAAACCAGGCTTGGTCACAATATACTGTGATAACATCTGTTTAACTTTATCAAATTCTAATACATCTTCTATTTTCTTTTTCATTTTATGTCACTTCCTAAAATACGACTTATGTAAATAAAGAGCCTACTTCTATTAGGCTCTTTTCTTATAGAATAATTTGTTTAATAAACCATTGGTAAAGATTAGATGACAATACTGGTGTATGTTCAATCATCGTTCTTGCAGTACCTGATTTGGCAAAAGCGTTCTGTATAAATTCTATTGGAACCATACTTAATATAGTCAAAATAATCACTAAACCTATATAAGTTAAGGCTAAATTAATTAATCCACCAATTAGCTGATTGCTTTTATTAACTAATGGAATAAATGTTAATCTATAACATAACATTCCGACAAATTTAGTAATCAGATAACCAATCCCTAACACAATCAAAAATCCAAATGCTGCATAAAATGCTTTGTCTAAATCAAATAATAGACTACTGTCAAAAACACTCAACTTTGTCCCTTGTGTTGGAGCTGGATAAGGAATGAGTAATTCAATTTTTTTCCCGACTGTTTTATATAACTCTTTTGCCATAAAAAAACTAATGGCATATCCAACAAAATAGACTAATTGCAAAGCAAACCCACGTCTATACCCTGCATAAAATCCTGTTAATAATACTAATATACTAATTACTGTTAACATCATAGTAAAACCTACTTATTTTTTATTTGATGGAAGTTGATTTTTTTGCTTATTATTGCGTTTTATTTTCTCTTTCGCTTGTTCATTAACTACTTTCTGAATTTCAATTTGGTTTAACATCTCTTCATCAGTCAACTCACGATTTTCTTGCATTATTTTCTTTCTAGCAGCTTTTTCTCGAGCTTCTATTTTATCTAATTTTTCTTCCAACTCAATCATTTTTTCCAATTCATCTTCTAAATCACAAACTTCTTTTTTTAAATCAAGAATTGTTTCTTGTTGCTTTATTTGTACTGATAACGTATTGATAGCTAATAAAATAGCTGCTTGTTCTGTTGACAAATTAGGTGAACTTTTCATAATATTCTCAAGTTGCTCATTAGCTAATTGATTAACAATATCCATATGATAATGACTTTCTTTTCCTATAATAGTGTATGTGTTGCCACCAATTGTCGCTTTGTATCGCTTATTCTCTTCAAGAGCCATTTTAAATCCTCCCATAAATCCTTCACTAAAAAGAAACATCTTAATTATATATGACTTTCTTTTAATTGACAATTAAGCGAGTGCTAACTTAAGAATCATTCAAAAGAAAAAACATGTTATACTTAACATAAATTTATTATAAAGGAAGTTAACGATGCAACAAACCATTACTTTATTAGCTACAGACACATTACTAAAAGAATTATCTACAGCATACGAACCTTTTTTCCAAAAAGCACCCCCACATGCATTGTTTCAAGCGAAAATACCAGGAGTTGTAATCACTGCTTACCAATCCAAAAAAGTAGTATTCCAAGGAATGAATGCTGAAAAAGAAGCAGCCATGTGGGAAAAACGTGGAGCAGGGTCAACTCAAAAAAAACAAACGACTAATTCTTCAAACTCATTACCAAAAGATTTTGCTACATGGAATGTTATTGGAAGTGATGAAGTTGGAAATGGAAGTTACCTTGGCCCAGTGGTTGTTTGTGCTACTTATGTTGATCACTCTCATATGCCATTGCTAAAAGAACTTGGCGTAAAAGATTCTAAAATGCTTACAGATAATGACATTAAGCGAATTGCCAAAGAAATTATCCATGTGATACCTTATAGAAAACTCGTTCTAACACCAAAAAAATATAATGAGATACAACCTGAGTACAATGTTAACCGCATGAAAGTTGCCTTGCATAATCAAGCAATTTTTTTACTCATGCAAGACATCAAACCAATTACCCCTAAAGGTATTTTGATAGACCAATTTACACCTGAATCAAATTATCGTAAATACCTATCTAAAGAAAAATATCCAGTGACTAAACCTTTATTTTTCACAACAAAAGGGGAACAATACCATCTATCTGTTGCCGCTGCTTCAATTATTTGCCGTGCAGAATTTTTAACTAGCTTAGAAGCAGCCAGTAAAGAACTTGGTTTTGATGTTCCTTCTGGTGCTGGACAAAAATCCGATCTAGCTGCAGCTAAAATTATTAAAAAAGGCGGTAAGCCCCTTTTAGAACAATACGCAAAAATTCATTTTGCTAATACACAAAAAGCATACAACCTTATTAATAGATAAAAACAAAATTGTTCACTTGATTTTCCGTTCTGTCTTTTAACTACTATTTTTTTTATTTATTAAAACACATATCATTGTTTAAAATTTAAAATAACCTCGTTAAGAATAAACAAGGTTATTTTTTCTCTTTTTTTTCTTTACACTATATAGAGTTTGAAAAAAAGGAGAAAAAATATGTCTATAAAAAATCATATCAAATTATTACTTGCCACAGCATTACTATCTGTTGGTATACATACTCAAGCAGTCGAAGTTCCTGTCACTGCAACGAGTCGCTCAACCATTGTTACTGATACATCACAACACGTGCCTCTAACAACTGATGAATACATCTCTATGAGTGCGACTGATTTAGCAAAACTAATAAGAGAGAAAAAAGTCACAACGGAAGAACTAATTGATTTAGCATTTCAAGTTAATGCCATAGAAAATCCTAAAACAAATGCATTAATTACAACAAGAAAAGAACTTGCTTTAAAAGAAGCTAGTGAGATGGTAGACAAAGGGCAACCTTTTTTTGGTGTTCCGATTGTCGTGAAAGGCTTAGGCCATAGCATTACAGGTGGTAGTAATTCGAACGGATTAGCTTTTAATAAACATCTAACAACAAAATTCACGGGAAGAATTGCTAAATCACTACAAGATTTAGGTTTTGTCGTCATTGGACAAAGTAACTATCCTCAACTCGGCTTAAAAAATGTGTCAGATTCGACATTATACGGACCTACATCGACGCCGTGGAATTATCATTATCATGCGGGTGGTTCATCTGGTGGTTCTGGAGCAGCTGTTGCTTCAGGAGTGGTTCCTGTTGCATCTGGTAGTGATGCTGGTGGGTCAATCAGAATCCCTGCCTCATGGAATGGCCTTGTTGGCTTAAAACCTTCTCGAGGAATTATTCAGGGAAATGCCAAAACAGGTCAAGTGGTTAATTTTCCAATTGCTAAAAATATGGAAGACACAACGGCATTATTTGAAAACTTATTAATATCTGATATTAAACCGGCTCCAACTAATCTTACTGGATTAAAAATAGGATACACAACGACTTCACCTGTTGGGACACCTGTAAGCGAAGATGCCAAACAAGCGATTATGAACGCTGTACACTTTTTAAACTCGAAGGGATTTGTTACAGAGGAAATAACGATGCCAGTTGATGGTGTCAAACTTATGCATGGTTATTATGAAATGGCTACTGCATCTGGAAATTTGGCAAATTTTTTATCACAACAAACATTAAAACGAAAATTAACCATTGATGATGCTGACTTAGTCACATGGGCTCTTTATCAAGCGAGTGAGTTTGTCCATAAAGAAGATTTAGAAAAAGTGAATGCATACAACGATGAAGTAAAAAACGTAATGGAACAACTTCATCAAGAGTTTCCATTAATCTTAACGCCAACAACAGCATCGACTGCTCCAAGTCTTGATGAGATACTATTAAAACCAGAACATGCTGAACAAATTAGACACATCAATGAACTAAAGACAAAAGATGAACGAATGGAAGTTGTCTACAATCAATGGCTTACCTCTTTAGCCTACACGCCGTTTACTCAGTTGGCCAATCTAACAGGAGAACCTGCTATTAGTTTACCAACTTATGTCAGCAAAGATAATCTACCTTTAGGAATACAGTTTAACGCTGCGACAAACCAAGATAGATTGCTACTAGAAATTGGAAAACTATTTGAAGAGAATAACCAGTTTAAACAACTACATACTAAAAGAAATATTAGTGTCCCTGAAACAAGTGATACAATGATTTCAACAAGCGAGTCAACAACAGAAACGAAGCCTAGCACTTCTTCAAGTAGTGAAATTAAAACCACTCAATCAAGTGACAGTGACACTACCAAGCAATCTGAAAATGAATCGACACAAGAAACGACTAATATCACCAATGAAATAACTTCAGAAAGTAGCACTGCATCTACTACGCAAACAACAAGTAAAGAATCAAGTAGTCTAACTGCTAATACTTCGGAGACAATAGAGACATCAGTTAATAGCAGTCAAACAGAACTTAACGCTACGTCATCTTCTTCTGTTCTAGTAAATGAAGATGAACATATTTTAAGCACTCTTAATCCTGAAATAACTAGTAGTAAAAAAACAAGTACTAGTGAACAATCAAACGAATCAACTCGTTCAAAAACTAGTGAAACAAGCAGTCAGACAGATACCAATTCTCAGAAATCAGTTTCTAAAAATAAAAAAATAAATAAAGATAATCAAGAAATTAAATCTTTATCTCGTCTTCCTAAAACAGGAGAAGTCGTTCAAAAATATCTACCACTTATAGGCATTCTAATCATTGGTTTAGCAATTATTTTTATATATATGAAAAAGAAAAAATAATGACAAAGAAAACTGACAGTTGATTTATTTACTGTCAGTTTTTATATACCATTACTAATTTAAATCTTACTGGCTTCCCCACTTGTCAAACTACTAAACATAATAAAAAAGCTAAACCCAGTTATATCAAGGGTTTAGCTCTTATTTTAAGATGTTTAATCTTCTTCTGATTCGAATGTATTGAAAACTTCTTCAATCATGTCCCATTCAGCTTCTGTTTCAATTTCCATCAAACGTCCTTCTGCTTCATTATCAGCTTGTTCATAAGCATACGCTAATAATTCTACTTCTTCGCCTTCTGGTGTGCTTGCGTCATATAATAACACATAATCTTTTCCAAATTCTTCTTTTCCATCAATGGTTAAATGAATACGAAACAGTACTTCATTTCCCTCGTCGTCAATCAATGTAATTAAATCGTCAGTATCATGATCGTGGTCATGATCATGATGATGTTCATGTTTGTCTGTCATTGTTTATTCCTCTTTTCTGTTCATCTTTACTTCCTCATTCATTATACAAAAAAAAAGACAAAAAGGCTATTAAACCTTTTTATCTAAATAATTTTGAAGAATCATCACAGCTGCTAATTTATCAATCACTTTTTTCCGCTTAGCTCTAGATGTATTAGCTTGTTCAACGAGCATTCTCTCAGCAGCCACTGTAGACAATCGCTCATCTTGATAAACAACTGGTAAGTTAAACGTTTCTTTTAATAAATCACCATAAGCCATTGCTGCTTCCGCTCTTGGGCCAATCGTATTATTCATGTTCTTAGGTAAGCCAACAACAAATTCCGTCACTTCATATTGTTTAACCAACTCAGCTACACGATCAATACCAAACTCGCCCTCATCTTCATTAATTTTTATAATTTCTAACCCCTGGGCTGTCCAACCTAACAGGTCACTTACAGCAACACCAACAGTTCTAGATCCTACATCTAATCCCATTTTTCTCATAATAGATTGATACCATTATGTACTAAATAGTTTTTTACTAACTCTTCCATAATTTCATCTCGTTCATGACGACGAATTAAGTTACGAGCATCTTGATAACGTGGAATATAGGCTGGGTCTCCTGATAATAAGTAACCAACGATTTGATTGATTGGGTTGTAACCTTTTTCTTTCAATGCCATATAGACAATCGCTAATGTTTCACTTACTTCACGTTTATTATTATCCCCAAAATCAAATTGGACTGTTTCATCAATAAAACTCATTGCAATTCCCCCCTTTAATATGTCTCTTGATGTTATTTTAACTCATAGTCGTTAAAACAACAATTATTAACTCAAAATTTTATAAAGTATTAACTATTGAGGTAAATTAAAACGAGTTCCTACTTCATAACTATCATCTAATTCTAAAATACCTTTTTCTTGTGGGGCATTTGGTAAACGTAATTCTTTTGCAGAGCAAACCATACCAAAACTTTCAACACCACGTAATTCACCTGGCCAAATAATTAATCCATCTGGCATCATGGCTCCAACCTTTGCCACAACTACTTTTAATCCTGCTTTGATATTAGGAGCCCCACAAACAATTTGTAAATGCTCTCCATTATCAACTTCAATATCATTAACAGTCAGATGATCTGAATCTTCATGTGGTACAGAAGTGTGAACATATCCTACAACAAATTTTGGAGTATTATCTACTTCAAATTCATGGGCAAATCCTGCCTCTTTTACAACTAAATTAAGTTCTGTAATTTGTGACGGTGATAGTTCTATCTGACCATTTCCTTTTAGATTTGTGATATGGTGTGATGCTTCAAAAATATTCCATCCCAAAATTTGATCTGTTTCTTTATCTAAAATACAAGCAACATTGCCTTGTTTTACGACAGAGACGTCTTTGTTTTTTCCTTCAGCAATGACGATAATTAGTGTGTCTCCCACTGCTTCTAAATTATAACTAACAATCATTAATTTCTTCCTCACCATTCTTTTCGTTTTTATTCTGGTCGAACAACTAGCACGTCACATGGTGCAGTACGAATGATGTGATCACTCACACTTCCCATGACTAACCTTTCAACCGCATTAAGTCCTGATTGACCAACCATAATTAAATCTGTGTGATATTTTTCTGGCAATTCTGTTGCCATCATCACTTTAGGAGATCCAAATTCAAGTGTTGCCTTTACATGGTCATACCCTAAATCTTTTGCTATTTTTTTATAGCTTTCAAGTAATTCTTTAGCTTGATTTGTTTCTTCTTGTACAATATCTGGAGAAAATGTAGAGAATGCCATGGTTCCACCATATAATTTATTTTCAATAATATGGGCAACAACTATTTCTGCATTATTACGTTTGGCGACTGCTACAGCTTTTTCAAATGCTTGCTGTGCTTGTTCGCTACCATCTGTCCCAACTAAAATTGAACGATATTCTTGTGACTCTAACATACTATCTCCTCCTTTTATAATTCACTGATAAATGCCATAATTTCTTCTTTCGTTTTACGGTTTTTACTAACAAAACGACCAATCTCTTGTCCGTCTTCTATCGCAACAAAACTTGGTATTCCTAATATATTCCATTGTTGACATAAATCAATAAATTTATCTCTATCCACTTGAACAAAGGTAAATTCAGGGGAACTCTCTTCGATTGATGGCATCTCTGGTTTAATAAAGACACAATCGCCACACCAATCTGCGGTAAAGAAAAGCATTGTTTTTCCTTTTTCCAATGGTTTAGCTAATTCTTCATAAGTTGTTGGTATTAACATACTTTCACTACTTTCCGTATATTATTGTATTTACTTCTGTTTTATCCAATGTCGTCATTAATTTTAAGACCATTTCTCTAGCTGCCTCATAATCTTTAATACTAAACATAGTTTGATGGGTATGAATGTATCGGCCTGGCACACCAATCACAGCACTAGGAACACCATCATTTGCCAAATGAGCTGCTCCAGCATCCGTTCCACCTTTTGAAACAAAGTACTGATATGGAATATGATTATCTTCGGCTAGCTGTAAAATATATTCACGCATACGCCCTAACATAATCATACCTGGATCAAAAATTCTTAATAAGAATCCTTCATCTAATTGACCATTAGCATCTTTTTTACCTGACATGTCATCAGCCGGTGAACAATCTACCGCAAAGAATAAATCAGGCTTAAATTTATGTGTCGATACTTTCGCTCCACGTAATCCAACTTCTTCTTGTACGTTTGCTCCAGCGATAAGTGTATTTGGTAATTCTTGGTCATATAATTCTTCCAAAACATCTAAAACAAGCGTGCAACCATAGCGGTTATCCCATGCCTTAGAAATAATACGTTTACCATTAGCAGTTTTAATCGTTTCAGCTTGCGGAACGATGCCATCTCCTGGACGCACACCAAACTCTTCTGCTTCTTCTTTTGATACAAATCCTGCATCAAACAAAATATCTGCCACATCAATACCTTGTTGTTTGTTTGCTCCTCTTAACAAATGAGGAGGAACAGATGTTGAAATAATCGGATAATCTCCTTTTTTGGTTTGTAAAGTAAAACGTTGCGCTGATACGGTATAAGGATTCCATCCACCTAAAGGGACTACTCTAAATAAACCATTTTCTAAGATTTGACTCACCATAAATCCAACTTCATCCATATGTGAAGCTAACATGATACGAGGTGCTTCGTTTGATTTATTTTTACGAATACCAAACACGCCACCTAATCCATCATATTCGATTTTATCAACAAAAGGAGCCATTTCTTTAGCCATGACACGTCTCATATTGTCTTCTAATCCACTGACACTTTGTATTTCTGTTAATGTTTTTATACGATTAAATAATTTATCATCCATGATTATCTACTAATTAAAAAATTAGTAGGTCACCTCTCTTTCTATCTTCAATTAATTATAACATAAGCTTAGCATAGGAAAAAACCAATCACTTTAATTCCTACTTCTTTTTTTCTTTCCATTTTGTCCATTTATGCTACAATAAGAACATCAGTATTACCATAGGAGGTAACGACATGTTTCAAAAAAAACAAAAAACAAAAGAAGTTTATCATCATGGCTTAACGACTGGTTTAGGAATTGGACTGGCAGTAGGATTAGTTGCTGGTTCTCTTGCAACAAAATGGTACAAAGACAACAAAGTATTATCTGCTGATGATATTTTAGAACAAGTGAAATCTGACTTTTTACAAGATGGACCAATAGAAGGCTCTTGGATACATTTTAAAAAAGAACCTTTAGACAAATTTGCGATTAAGACAGATGTTTATACTGGTGGTATTTCTCGTATCGAAGAAGGACGACTTGTCCAATACGAGTTTACAGCTGATGCCCACACTGGATCAATTATCGATATCCATAAAATTGAAGACTAATAAGTTGCGAGTACGCGTTTAAGTACTCGTTTTTTTATTATGCAAAAAAACTCCCAGAATCATTCTGAGAGTTCTAAACCATTTATTTTAATGAAATTGCATACCACCATCAACAATAATTGTTTGACCTGTAATGTAATTTGAGTCAGGACCTGCTAAAAATGATACAACATTAGCAACATCTTCTGGTTCAGACAAACGTTTCATTGCGATATCTTTTGCAAATGTTTGCATTCCCCATTCATCATCTTTTCCTGCATTTTTACCAACTTGATGTGCAATATCAAACATCATTGGCGTTTTTACAATACCTGGTGCGTAAGCATTTACTGTGATGCCTTCTTCAGCTAAATCACGGGCTGCAATTTGAGTCATTCCACGAACCGCAAATTTTGATGAGCTATAAAGCATCAAGTTAGGATTTCCAACAACACCTGCCTGAGATGTTGCATTAATTACTTTACCGCCATGACCAAATTTACGGAACATTTCTGTTGCAATTTGTGTCCCCCATAGAACACCACCAACGTTAATATCATAAACTTTTTTGAAAAGTTCTGGTGTAATTGTTTCAATTGGTGTTGTTGGTGCAATACCAGCATTATTCACCATCACATTTAAATCACCAAATGTTTCAACGATTGATTCAACTACTGAAATTAATTGATCTCTATCTGAAACATCAGCTGTTGCAGCAAAAAAATGTTCACCTAATTCTTCAGCAGCTTTTTTAGCAATTTCTTCATTATAGTCAATAATCCCTACTTTAAACCCATCTTCGTGTAATCGTTTAGCAATGGAAAATCCAATCCCTTGTCCAGCGCCTGTAACTATCGCAACTTTACTCATATTCTTTCCCCTTTTTTTGGTTGTCATTATTTTTTCTTGTTTAGTATACTGCTACTATTAATTTGTTGTAAACGACTTTTTTATTGTTATTTAATTTATTGCTAAATACCCACATTTTATACTTTCATTAACCTTTTCCTAAATACACTATTGTTTTATTTACAATAAAAAAAGAACCTAGATTTATTCTAGATTCTTTTTTATATCATTCAATTTTAATGAAGAATTCGTCCTTCTTTTAGGTTGTCTCCTACTTTTTTAAATAATCTTTCTGCACGTGGGTACAAAATGTATCCAGCCACAAAGAATCCAATAGTAATACTTACTAAAATAGTTATTGCTTTAAGAGCTGATGGCCAGTAAATCCCGCCCACAGATTCTCTCAGCAAATTAACAGCATAGGTAAATGGAATGTAAGGATTAATTGCTCTAAAGAACGGGCCTGACATTTCAATTGGGAAATTCCCTCCACCAGCTGAAATAGAAAGAACTAAGATAATAATCGCAATCCCTTTCCCAAGATTATCAAATAAAGCAACCAGTACATAGACCATCATCATAAAGGCCAAATCAATGATTAAAGCAAACACGACATTCCACACTGGATTTTTTGTATAAGTTCCTAACAATAACTGATTTCCTACTGTAACAATTAGCGCTTGGAAGAAACCAACAACTAAAAATGTTCCCATACGTGCTAAAAACTGTTGGCGTTTAGAGTAACGTCCTATTTGTTCTTCCTCTAAATGAAACTTAGTTGAGGCTATACTTGAAAATAGCACGGCCCCAACCCATAAACAAAGTGCTGTATAAAACGGCGTACTCGCTGAGCCATAATTTGGAACAGGATAGACATCCTTCGTTTTTAGCTTAACTGGACTTGAGATAAATTTACTTTCGGCATTTGCATCACCTTTAAGGTATTTTAATGCTTCATCTAAATCAATGTCTTTTTCACCTTTTCTGATAGCATTTGCGGCTTTTTGAACACCTTCTTTAATATTTGGCCAGTCTTCTTTAATCATTATTTCAGCGGCATTTAAAGCCGTCTCTAACTTAGGAGCTTTTTCATTTACTTTCCCCATTGTCGACTTTACATCGTCTTCAATTCCTGGTAGATCATTTTTAATAAACGCTGTTGCTTTATTCATTTTACTTTGTACTACCGGAAAGTCATTTCTAAAAAAGTCCGCTCCTTGATTGATACCATTAATAATCAAGTTCATATTACCATTAAGCATCACATTAGCTGTGTGAATTTCATCTTGAATCGCTGGCATTTCCTTTTGATACTCTTTCAAGAATGATATTGCTTCATTAATAGTATTCGTTGTATTCTTTAACAAACTATCAAGAGTTTTCATTGTATCATCAGCGATAATTGTTCCTGTAATATTTTGAGCAGAATTAAGCATATGCTGTACATTGGTTAATGTTTGATTTACTTGTGCTTCTATTTCTGTTGGATTAATTGATACAACAATCTGATTTAATGTGTTACTAATTTCTGTCAATTTTGCTTGCAATTTAGCAGGTGCGGCTGCATAATCTTCCCAATTATCTAAAATAGACTGAACGTTGGCTTGGGCATGACTCACATGATTTTCTAAATCATTTAACTGAGACAAAGCATTAGAAAAATCAGGTGCATTTGGCAAACTAGCTAACTGGTTTAATGTTTCTTTTAACGATTGAATGAGTTGTAGTTGCGTGTTTAGCTGCGTGTTCAATTTTTCCAATTGAGCATGAATTTGAGCAGTATGTGTTTCCGTATCTAATGCTGCAAGATCTGCTGCTAATTTACCAGATACTTTTGATAACGTATCTAGAACTTCTAAACCTTGTGTTAATCCCTCTGTCACAGTAGGCAAAACATCAGCAATTTCTTGTAGCTGTTTTTTCAACTCTGGAATCATGCCATCTGCTGTATTGATTAATTCTGTCACATCTGGTAAAACCTTTTGAGCTGTTCCAATGACTTCTAATCCTTTTGTTGCTTCATTAATCGCATCATCCATCATTTGAACAATTTTATCCATATCATTATCAGCTTTATTAAGTTGCGTTCCTGCATTCTTTATTTTAGGAATATTTCCTTGAACGTCATAAACTATCTGACCATACTGAGCAATTTCAGGTAGCTTATTATTTAAATCAACCACTTTATCTGTTGTTTTATTTAACTCAGGAATATATTCAACAAATTCATTAGCCAAGGCTAACTTATTTTTAAATTCTGGCATTTTAGCCTGTAATTCTAACACTTCTTTGGTGTATCCATCAATCTCATCTAAGTTTTCATCTACTGTTAGAATCTTAGCCGTAATTTTTCGAATAGATGGTAAATTGGCATCCAAGTTAAAACCTATTTCATTAAACACTTCTAATAATGTTTTGCTAGCCGTTTCTACAAATTCAGTCGAAATTGTGTCTTGAATGGTCCCTGCCCCTTTATCTGAAATTTTAGGAGCAATCGCATTGATTTTTTGATTCACCTGGTACTCAATTTCTGGATAATCAATTTCGCCTTTAGTAAAACTCAATAAATTTTCGGTAAAGTTTTTAGGTAAATATAATCCTGCATAGTATTTTCCCGTTTTAACTTTATCATCTAATTCTTTTTTAGATGAAACAAATTGCCACCCAATGGTTTTATTATCCTTTAAGTTTTCAACAATTTCATTCCCAATATTGATTTTTTTTCCTTTCAAATCAACTGTCTGATCGTCAGAGTAAACACCAATTTTTATGCCACCAGTATTAGAATAGGGATCCCATAATGCCGCAATGTTAAACCACGCATATAAAGATGGGATAATCATCAATGCAATCATCAAAACAAACGTTAATTTGTTATGAAAAATCCTTTTCCAATCTAATAAAAATAATTCCCATACATTTTTAATTCTATTTAACATTGAATTGACCTCTCATCTTCTATAAAATCATTCCAATTTCTATGTGGTATTTCACCATATTCACGAAAAACATCTGATAATATATCTTTTACTGTGATTCTTTCTAACTCTTCATTCCATTTCCTATCGGCTTTTGAAAAACATTCTGCTATTTGCTTATCACCTGTTTGAGCAATCTCAGTAAAGTCACTAAATGCTCGTTCTAATACACCAATTTTGGGAAAAGAATGAAAAGGCTCTTCTATTGCTTCTACTATATTAAGTAGTGTAATTTCAGATAAATCTTTTTTTATATAAAAACCACCATTATTCCCCGAAACACCCTCTATAATATCTGATACAACTAATTTCCTAAGTAGTTTTCTAATATAAGAAGACGACACAGATAGTTTTTGATAGATTGCGATTGATGACACTGGAATGTCTTTTTCCTGTGTTGATAATAATGCCATAATCGCCAATGCTTGCTCTGTTGCATTGGTTAATTTCAAGGTATATCACTTCCTCTCATTTCTTACATTGGGCTATTATAGACTTTTTTTATCCACAAAGCAATAGAAATGGTTCTGTTATTTTTATTTTCTAAATAAGGTGTGTTTTCGCAAAAAAAAGAACAACTCAGTAAAGAATTGCTCTGATATTTTTTAATATTTTACAAAATCACCACTTTGTAATACTTTACCGCGTTGTTCAGATAGTTGATCTACAAATTTTTCTGGATTTTGTTCAATAACTGGGAACGTATTATAGTGAATAGGTACGGATACTCTTGCATCAATCGTTTTAGCAGCTTTCACGGCATCGTTAATTCCCATTGTAAAGTTATCACCAATCGGTAGAAAAGCAATATCCACATCAAAATCGTCTGCAATAAGTGACATATCATTATAAAACGCTGTGTCCCCTGCATGATATATTATCCTATTATCAATATTAAATAGAAATCCAGCAGGTTCTTCCATATAAATCATTTGCCCATCAAGTTCATAACCACTACTATGCTGAGCAAAAATCATTTTTACAGTGCCAAAAGGAAATGCAAAACTGCCTCCTAAATTCATATGATGAACGTTTTTGACACCATGGCTTGTTGCAAAATGACACACTTCAGGTATTCCCACAACATGTGCATTATTTTTCTTTGCTAGATAGACCATATCTCCCACATGATCTGCATGACCATGAGTAATAAAAATATAATCAACATGTATCTCCTCTAGCACTAAATCGGTCAATTTGTTTCCAGTAATAAATGGATCAATAAGAATATGAGTGCCATCATTTGTTTCAATGCTTACAACAGAGTGGCCATGATAACCAATCTTCATTTTTCATTCCTCCTTAAATTTACTAACTTAATTATATCTAATCATCTCCTACAACTCAAAAAGCTGAATGATTCTTCATCCAGCTTTTTCTGTTGACTTGTTGATTAGAAGAATAGATAACAAAAAACGACTAGGGGGATAGTGTTCATTGTTATAAAAATCAGGTTTTATTTCTTTGACAAGTCATTTTACTATTCAGTTAAATATTAATAAGTGGATTGTAGCGATATCATATTAATGATATTCTCTACATTTATACTATACTTCTTTACTGTAAAAAATAAATCATATCGTTGTAAATGATATGTAAAATTTACACTTTTTGTGTATAAGCTTCTTTGATTTCTAATAACATCTCTTCAGATAATCCACACTCTTTTAAGTAGTTAATTACTGTGCCATATTTTTCAGAAATTAAAGGCAATAACTTTTCCATATTATGACGATCAGAATACATTAAATGTTCATAGCCTTCTGGTGTCACTAACGCTTCATTGGCTGAAAGATAAGTATAAGATGTTTCATAATTAGCGATAATATCCTTCTCATCTACCTCAAGTAACCCTAGCAACAATGAAGCTAAGACACCCGTTCGATCTTTTCCTGCTGCGCAATGAAAAATTAATCCCTTCTCTCTTGATTCATGAACAGCTGTAAATAATTCTTTAACAATAGATTGTTGTTCTTCAATCATTTGCACATAAAAATCATACAATGACATGTCTAAATTCGTTTTAGAAATATCTTGAATATTTTCATCAACTACAAAAGGAATATGATAATTACGAACTATTGAACTTTTTTCTAATGGGTAATCTGAAGCTGCTCTTTCATTATTAGTTCTTAAATCAATCACGGCTCCTATACCATATTCTTCTAAAAATGCCACATCGTTATCTGTTAAACGACAGACATCGTCACTGCGAAATAATTTTTTCCATGCAACAATATTTTTATCTTTTGTCGGTATTCCGCCTAAATCCCTTGTATTAAAGGTTGTTTCTAATGGTAATCGCTGATAATACATATATCTTCTCCTTTTATATCGCTCTTTTCATACGAGTAACAAGCATTTCAATGGTAAACATAGTACAAAAAATAATTAACACAATAAATGCAATTTTTCCATATTGATAGCCACTGATTGTTCTAGTTAACAAGGTTCCAATACCACCTGCTCCAACCATCCCTAAAGAAATAGATTCAGCGACATTGCCTTCCACTCGAATAGCTAACCAGTTTAAAAACGATTTATAGACATTCGGTAAAATTCCTTCTTGTATTAATTGAAACCAACTAGCTCCTGTAGATTTCATTATTTCTATCACTTGTACTGGTACTTCTTCAATACTACTAATAAAAGACTTTGTTAAATAACCAACTGTTGGGAACATCATCCCAATAATACCTGCTAATGATCCAAATCCAAGACTTGCAACTATCATTAAAATCCAGACTAAAGATGGTATAGCACGAATTACTGACATAATTCCTTTAATAACTGCTGATAAAAAAGGTAGCGGTGAAATATTATCTGCTCCTAGACAAGCTAGAATAAACGAAATAATTGCACCTAAAAATAAAGAAGCAATCGCCATAGAAAGTGATAATAAAAGCTCTGAAAAAACCGTCCCAATATCTGATGTGTCGATGGCTAAAAAATTTTTAATTACTTCTCCTGATTGCTCAAATCTCGATAAAAAAGTCACCATATCCAAGTTTAAAAATCTTGCACTGACAATAAATAAACCAATGGCAAAGATAGTAATAACGACTGTTCTTATTCTATCTTTTTTTTGTGTTAATGGGATATCATTCACTGATTTATTCCTCCTATAAAATCCATTTTCTTAATTTATTCACAACAAACTCAGTCATTAGAACTAGAGCAACTAAAATTAAGATTAATGCCATAGCTTCTTTGTACTTGAATAAGCGAATATTTGTTTGAATCATAATACCAATACCACCTGCTCCAACCATCCCTAAAATAGCTGATGCTCGGATATTAATTTCAAAAGAGAAGAACGTCCAGTTTACCCAAGAAGGGAAGAAAGCTGGAATGATACCATGTACTAGTAATTGTGCTGGCGATGCCCCTGTTGCTTTTAATGCTTCAAGTTTGCTATCAGCAATATTATTCATCTCTTCTGCGTATGATCGTGTCAAAAAACCAAACGTTGCAATAATCAACGCTAACAATCCCACCATATTTCCAATACCAAAAATATAGACAAGTAAAGAAGCCCAGACTAACACTGGTATATTTCGAATAAATGATACAATAAATCGTATAGCTATTCTTACTGGAGCAAAAGGATTGATTGATTCAGCCATCAATAAGCCAAAGATAAAAGATAATACAGCTGAAACATAGGTACCAACTACTGCAAATAACAAAGTTTCAATAATCAGTGATACATAACTAGAAAATCCTGAAAAATTAGGTGGAAAGAAATTCTCACCAAAAAATGAAAACACACTTGGTAAAGTCACAAATGGTGTTAATGGATTAACTTTTAAATAAATAAAAGAATAAGCAATAACAACAAATAATAATCCCACTGTCACTTTCTTTTTTATGCTTTTTTGTTGTGTTAAAGAAATAGGTGCTAAACTATCCATATACTTGCCCCTCCTGAGTAATCGGAACCACAGGTATGCTTGTAATCTTGTCAGATTGAGGTTGTTCATTATTGTAGATTGTTTCAATCATATCAGTTGTCAATTCTTCAGGTTTTCCATCAAAAACAATCTCGCCTTTTCTAACACCAATAATACGAGTTGCACATTTTTTCGCAACGTCGACCTGATGTAAGTTAACAATTGTTGTTACACCTTTTGACTCTGTAATATCTTTTAATTGACTCATTACAACTTCTGAGGATTTTGGATCTAGTGAAGCAATCGGCTCATCAGCTAAGATAAGGGCAGGATGTTGCATTAACGCTCGGCAAATCCCAACACGCTGCATTTGGCCACCAGACAATTCATCTGCACGTTTATATGCTTGATCCTCTAATCCTACTTGTTTTAATAAATCCATTGCTGTTTTGCGATCTTCTTGAGAATATCTACCAAATGCACTTGTAAAAAATGATACTTGGCCTAGTTTCCCATGAAGAACATTTTTCAAAACATTTGTTCTCTCTACTAAATTATAGTGTTGAAAAATCATCCCAATATGTGAACGTAATTTTCTTAATTCTTTTCCTTTTGCTTGTGAAATAGATTGATTTTCAAACAACACCTCTCCAGAAGTTGGAGCCGCTAATTGATTAATTACACGAATAAGCGTTGACTTCCCTGCACCTGATGGGCCAATGATTACTACAAATTCGCCTTCGTCAATAGATAAAGAAACATTATTTAATGCTTTATGTCCTGTTTTATATTCTTTATTAACATTTTTTATTTCTAATAAAGTCATCTTTATTCTCCTTTTATGTCTAACACTTTAATAATATCTTTTACGCCTTCGTAATCTTCATCTTTTGCTTCAATAAATCTTACGCTGTCATCTTTATAAAAAGCTTTAAAATAATCTTTATCGTCATAATTCAAATAAAAATCCCTCAATTTCTTTTTCAACTCATCTGGTAATTCTTTTCTTACAATATATGCGGCATTCGGAATAACTTGGGTTTCATCAATAATTTTAAATTCACCCTCTTTAACTAATTTAGCATCATACATACTTTGTAACACTTGTCCTGCTACTGCAGCTGCATCATAATCTCCCTTTGATACACCCATGACACTAGAATCATGTTTTCCAGAATATGCCACTGTTTGAAAGAAATAATCAGGCTCTTCTAGTTTAGCTTGTTCTAATTTTAATTTAGTTACTAATTCATATTTAGGATATAAATATCCTGATGAAGATGCCGGATCCACAAATGCAAAATTAGTTCCTTTCAAATCTTCTAATGAATTAATTTTATCATTATCTTTTTTAGTGATAAATACTGTCCGATATGCTTCTTTACCTGAAGATGATGTTGTTACTAATGGTTCAACTTCTACACGCTGTTTCGCTTGGAAATAACTCATTGGTGAAACCAACAGCACATCTAGTTTTTTATTTTTCATTGCTTCGATACCAACTGCATAGTCAGCACCTTCCATAATTTCGACTGGAATACCTAATGCTTTACTCATATCTTCTTGAAATTTTTTGTTTTTTCCACCAGCCTCAGGATTATTCTCATCTGGCATTGTTACAATGGTAATTTTATCTGGCATGCCATCCTCTTTTTTAGATTCTTCATTACTTGAGCCACAGGCTGCTAACAATCCTATTGAAGCGATAACTGACAGCCCGTAAAATAATTTTTTTTTCATTTGATTTTTTAACCCCCATATTTTTATGTTAAAGCGAGTATAACTTTTTTATGTAAATTTCAAAGTCTTTTCTATGTAAAATTTTTGTATAAAAAAGCTAAATCAAGAGTGACTTTAAGTAAAAAATTACTCCACTAAAAAAGAAACCACCCGAAATCAAAATGTTAGTAAATTGATTTCAGGGGGTTTCTTATCAGTCTCTTAATTAATTATTAGAAGGGGTTATAAAATCTACCTCCGTTAAATTTTATAAGTAATAAACTACTTAGTAATATTAAAATTGAAATAACAATAGCGATAATATCAATTATACGAAATGGTTCTTCAGAATACCATGTGCGTTTCTTTTTTTGACCAAAACGTCTCAATTCCATCGCCGTACTTATCACTTCTATTCGTTCAATACTTGACAAAATGAGTGGAAAAACAATTTGTATTACACCTTTAATTCTTTTTAAAATAGGAGCGTTGGAGCCCATTTCTAATCCTCTAGCTTGTTGAGAATTTGATATTTCAAAATAAGACTCTTGTATATCTGGAATATAACGAATAGCCAAAGATACAGCATAACAGGCTTTATAGTTAATACCTATTTTATTTAGACTTGCCGCAAACGAGCTAGGGTTAGTAGTTAACAGGAAAATCAATACAAAAGGAACTGTACTAAAATACTTTAGCATTAAATTAAATTCATAAAACAGTTGTTCTTGAGTTAAAGAGTATCGACCAATTCCTTGAATGATAACATGTTTACTACCATACAGTTTAACACCATATTCAGGTGAAAATAAAAAAACTGTTAATAAGTTCAACACTGAAAACACAATAATAAATTTTACAACAAAAGAAATATCTGACCACTTTATCTTTGATATTTTAAATAAAATAATTGATAAAAGGCTCATAATAATTAAAAAACGTGTATCATAGGTCGTCATACAAGCAATTGATACAATAATCAACATAATTAATTTGGTCGTTCCACTTAACTTATGCATAAATGTGTCATTAGGAATATAGCCCAATAATTGATGCTCTTTCATCTTGCTTTCACCCCACGATCAAACTTTGTAAATTGCTCAACGAATAGCGTTGGATTTTCCATTCCAATATAAAGAGCTAATTCATAAAGACTTGTTTCTTTTAATGAAGCTTTTTCTGTTTTGTCTAAAGATGTGAGAAGTTCCGATGGTGAAGTATCAGATATTATTTTCCCATCAGATAAAACGAGCGCTCTATCTGTATATTCCAACATTAAATGCATATCATGCGTTATGATAATAATTGTCGTTTCTTGCGTTCTATTTAATTCTTCTAAAAATGTCATCATTTCAGTATAATGCTTTAAATCCTGTCCTGCTGTTGGCTCATCTAAAACAATCATTTCAGGATTTAAAATCAAAATAGAAGCAATTGTCACTCTTTTTTTCTGGCCATAACTTAATGCAGAAATCGGCCAATTTCTATAAGGATATAGTCCACAAACGCTTAATACTTCATCAACTCTCCTGTCAATCTCTTCTTGAGAAACTCCTCTTAGTTCTAACCCTAACGCTACTTCTTCACGAATCATTTTCTTTGAAATCATTTGATTTGGGTTTTGCATAACAAATCCAATTTTTTCAGATCTTTCTTTAATTGATAGTTTAGAGAAATCTTCACCATTCCATGACATGTCACCCGTTGCATGAATAAAACCACAAATAGCTTTGGCCAAAGTCGATTTACCAGCACCATTTGGTCCAACTAAACTAATCATATCACCTCTATTGAACTTAACAGAGACATTATCTAACGTTTTCTTTAAGTTAGAGGCGTACTGATAACTAACACTACTTAAGGATAGTAATGGAATCTTTTCTGTCGTTTGTTGACTATCTTTTTGTTCATCAGACCATTTATTCAGAAATGGTCTGATATATTCTTTATCTAGTCTGTCAATCGAGGACAAATCTTTAATATTTTCTAATGGAATACCCGCATACTTTAATGCCGTGACGTACAAAGGTTCTCTAATAACCTGTTCTCCTAATAAATCACTATGCAATAATTCATTGACCGTCTGATTTGCGATAATTTTCCCATCAGAAAAACAAATTACTCTGTCAATTGGATAGTTCAATACATCTTCTATACGATGCTCAATAATAATAATCGTATTATTTGTTAATTGATGAATATCATCTATTAATTTCATCGCTTCTATTCCAGATTTTGGATCTAAATTAGCTAGTGGTTCATCAAATAAAAGAATAGGAGATTCATCAACTAACACGCCTGCTAAAGAAACACGCTGTTTTTGTCCACCTGACAAATCTTGGGGTTTATGGGTCATCATCGTTTCTAAACCTACTTCTTTACCCCACTTAGATACCACTTCTCGCATTTCCCCAATAGACACTTCATCATTTTCTAATGCAAAGGCTATATCTTCTCCGACTGTCATTCCTATAAATTGTCCATCCGTATCTTGTAAAACAGTTCCAACATCAAAAGATAAATCAAAAATACTACTTTCAACAACATTTTTATTATTAACCAGTACCTTACCTGTTACTCCACCTGGATAAATATGTGGTATCAAACCATTCAAGCAATGACCAAATGTTGATTTTCCACTGCCACTAGCACCAATAACCAGTACCTTTTCACCCTCAAAAATATCAAGATTAATATCTACTAAAGTCGGTTCTGCTTGACTATCGTATTTGAAGGTCATTTTTTCAAATGATATTATTTTTTTCTCCATATTCTTCTCCTAAACCTAAGAAAAGTCGAAAAATTAAATTTTCGACTTTTTTATTATTAATCCTTAGTAAGGCTTCCTTTTTTTGTTTTAGAAGCCGCATATGCTTTCATCAATAATGTTCCAACAACACCAACAGATACTGCATTCACTATAAAACTCAAAACACCTTGTGTATAAACTTTGCTGGCAGGTTCTGCATAAATCAATACATCTAATGTTGGTGCTAAACCTATCCATATAATAGCATTAAATACTATTTGTAACACATTAAAATGTATCATTTCACTTTTATTTAAAATACCTGTATTCAAATTAATTTTTCGTCCTGCCCATCCTAAAGCAAACCCTAAAACACCTGAACAGATAATCCAAGACCACCATGCACTACCATATGTTGTAAAATCTTTTATTGTATGACCAATAAAACCAATCAAAAAACCTGCTACTGGTCCATAAAGTGTACTCATCAATGCTAAAAAGCCATAAGCAACTTGAATTTCTGTATTTGGAATACCCGATGGTATGGCAATAAATTTAAATAGTATAACGAATACTGCCGACCCTATACCAACTGCTACAATGTCTTTTACTGTCAATTCTTTTTTCATTTTTTTCTCCTAATCAAAAATAATTTTTGGTGCTTTTCTAATTTCAACTTTCCAATCAATTCCAGTTCCTATATTATACAGATCTGAAAAAGAATCTTGATTAACTGCTATACCAATATTTACTAAAGAATTAATATATACAAGTGGTTCTCCTACATTAACATCTGCAAAAGAACGTGTAAATTGCATAATATTTTGATAAACTTTATTTTCTTTATGGTAAATTGTTACTTGTAAATTATCTCCTCTAGAAATATTAACTGTCTTTAAATAATCTGATGGAATATTGGTCCATAACGAACCAAAGCGTACATCTAATACATCAATGCTTCCTTTTATGATACCATCATCTACTACTGATTCAATAATTTCTAATGTTTCAATGTCTGTTGATTCTACAATATCGCCTAACTCTTCAAAGGTAATTTGATTAGAAGCTAATCTAGCTCCATTATAAGCATAAACATCTCTTCCGTGAAACGTATGACTTTCTTCTGAATGAGGTAGTCTTGATTCTACTTCATTAATTAAACGTATTTCCTCAATACCGTCATAATGTAAAATATGTGTTAATGAACCATTGTCAGGTGTAATGATGTAATGCCCTGATATTGTTTTAGCAATAATACTTTTTCTATTGCTTCCTACCCCTGGATCTACAACTGAAACAAAAATCGTTCCTTCAGGCCAGTATTTCACTGTTTGATATAAGCGATAAGATGCTACCCAAATGTCGTATGGTGGAATATCATGTGTTAAATCGTGTATTGCTATATCTCCACCAACCATATGTGCTACACCATACATGGCGCTAACTGCTCCATCGACTAATCCAAAATCCGTTTGTAACACTAAATAATTTTTCATGAATATTAACCTCATATTTCTTTAATTATGTTCGTTTTTCATTATACCATCATTTAATTTATTTTCGCATCCTTTTTCACTAATTCCCCTTTAATTTTTGTTCTTGATGTTCTTCTTTCACTTTATTCAACAGTTCTTCATCCAACAATAAATCAAGTGCTGTCTCTGCTAATAGTTGGGCAGCTATTCCTATTGAATTTAATCCTTTTTCACTTTTTGCAGCTGCTTTAAATTCTTCTGAATGTCCTGCAATGTAATCATCTGATATAGAAGCAGTCGGTTGTATCGTTGGAATGACTTGGCTAACATTTCCTACATCTGATGAACCTAAGTTTTGACGTTCTCCATTATAAATTTCTTCTTCTGAAATGCCTATTTTATCAAAATGACTAACAAAAATATCATCAAAAGATGGTGTTACAATGATATCATCCACGCCATTTTGAAATAAGCCAAATTTATAGTCTGCACCAGTCGAGAAGGATGCTCCCTTAATAATATTTTCAACTTTTTGATAGACCTCATCTAATGTTTTACGATTAGCAGCTCTTAAGTAAAATCTTGCTGAAGCATATTCGGGGACCACATTTGCAGCTACACCACCATTAGTAATAATTCCATGTATGTTAACATCCTTTGGCAGATGCAACCTTAATCCGTTTATCCCATTAAATACTTGAATCACTGCATCTAACGCATTAATTCCTTTTTCAGGTGCCGCAGCCGCATGAGAAGCCACTCCAAAAAATTCAATATCAACAGGATCATTTGCTAATCCTAAAGCTGTTTTTC
Source organism: Vagococcus sp. JNUCC 83 (assembly GCF_053667615.1). Taxonomy (NCBI): domain Bacteria; kingdom Bacillati; phylum Bacillota; class Bacilli; order Lactobacillales; family Enterococcaceae; genus Vagococcus; species Vagococcus sp. JNUCC 83. The sequence goes on from NZ_CM132204.1 coordinate 1,625,670, forward strand.
CATATTTATGCCCTGGATGAACACAAAGGGCAGCATCGACATCATCAAAAAATCCCTCTCTTACAAAACTTCCTTTAGCAGATCCATTCTCTCCACCTTCTTCTCCAGGCGTTCCGTAAACTCTTATTTCTCCACCAACTTCATCAATCACTTGTTTCAATGCACTCGCTGCCAATGCTGAATAATTTCCAAACAAGTTATGACCACATGCATGCCCAATGCCAGGAAGTGCATCATACTCTGCTAAAAAAGCTAAGGTTGGGCCAGGTTTACCCGATTTATATCGTGCATCAAATCCAGTATGATGTCCGGCTACATCTTTTTTTACCTCAAAGCCTTCTTCTCTTAGTTGATTAATCAACACGTCAGATGAGTAAACTTCATAATTACTCACTTCTGGATGTGCATGGATGTCCAATGCTAGTTCTTTATATGTCGGTAATTGATTTTTGATATAATTTTTAATAACAGTTGATTGATTTGCTCTTGTCATAGTCCTTTTCTCCTTTAAATAGCCTTATTTTTTACCAAAAGTATCCCATGCTGGAATACTTGATCCTTTAGATGTTTCTTCTATTACCTTTTTTGTATCCTCTGTTTGATAAGCTTCAACAATTTTTGCATATGTTTTATTATTTTCATCTTCTTTTCTAACAACAATAATATTGACATATGGTTTAGATGTTTCATCCACTGGTTCTAAATAAATAGCATCTTTTACAGGACTATACCCTGCATCAACAGCTACACCACTATTGATGACTGCTGCTGCAACATCTTGTAGTGAACGTGGTGTTTGGGAAGCATCTAATTCTTCAATTTTTAAATTTAATTTATTCTCTGTAATATCACTCACAGTTGGAGCCTGTTTTTTAGCAGGGTCTACCTTAATTAAACCTACTGTTTGAAGCAGTAATAATGCCCTACCACCGTTTGTAACATCATTTGGAATAGACACCGTGTCGCCATCTTTTAATTCTTTGACATCTTTTATTTTTTCAGAATAAATTCCTAATGGTGCATTTACTGTATTACCAATTGATACTAAATCTGTTCCGTGCTCTGCATTAAAATTATCTAAAAAATATTGGTGTTGGAAAGAATTTAAATCAATGTCGCCATTATCAAGTGCAACATTCGGTTGACTGTAATCAGTAAATTTCACATATTCTAAATTGATTCCTTCATCCTTTAATCTCTTTTTAACGCTATCCCACACATCAGTATCTGAGCCTACAATACCTAGCTTAACTGTTTTATTTTTTTCACTTGATGAGTCCTTAGACGAATCACTTGATCCTGATCCACATCCAGTAATAATTAATAATACACTTAAAATCCCGATAATATATCCAATAGTTTTTTTCATTTTAATTTCCCCTTTTAATTTAATGAGTTATTTTTTTTATAATAAAATTACTAATTCCCTGACAAATAAATACGATTAATAAAATAATAATCAAAGCTGCCCATGTTACATCACTTTGAAATCTATTGTGTCCTCTTGAAATAGCTAAGTTACCGAGACCGCCTGCTCCAACAGCACCTGCCATAGCAGTTAAACCAATGACATTAATAATTGTTAAGGCTGATACTCTTACTATTCCCGGTAGTCCTTCTTTTAAATAGACTCTAAAAATAATACCTATCGGACTTGTACCCATAGCTTCTGCTGCTTCAATCACACCAGAATCTACTTCTAATAGTGCGACTTCAATTTGTCTAGCAAAAAATGGGACAACTCCTGCTACTAAAGGAACCAATGCTGCAGTCGCCCCGATTGTTGTTCCCGCAATGACTCGTGTGACAACATTTAATAAAGCTAGTAAAATAATAAATGGAATAGAACGAACCACGTTTACTATCTTATCTAAAATATGATAAACATATTTTTGTTCTAACAATCCAGCAGGTCTTGTCACAACTAATATAACGCCAAATATTAAACCCAATATCCCAGCAATAATAGCCGTCCAAAATGACATATATAACGTTTCAAGAGTCGCTTGCTTAAACTCATCTGGAATTTGACTCACGTTTGGTAGATACTTCTCAATTAATCTTTGCATAATGCTTAACTCCTTCCACATCAATTGTCTCTTTTGCTTGAATAATTGTAATTTTTACTCCCTCAGCTATTAAGTATTTAATTGCTTCTTGACGTTTTTCTAATTCGCCAGTTAAACTGACAACCAAACTTCCCAATGGAACATCTTGTATAATTTCTACATTGCCATACAAAATATTTGCTGATACTTGAAATCGACTATAAAGTTGCGATATCAATGCTTCATTAGTTTGACTTCCTATATAAGACAATTCTATTAACCACACATTATCTGATGAGTCTATAAAGGATTGACTAGATACTATCGTTTCTAGAGCTTGGTCGATATGAGAGGCCGTTCTGATAAACGTTTGAGTTAGCTCTTTTTCTGCTTGACTAAATAATGTCACGCTATCTCCTTTTTCGACTATCTCCCCATTTTCCATCACGGCAACCTTATTACAAATTTCTTTGACTACTTGCATTTCATGTGTAATTAATACTATAGTCAAATTTAAACGTTTATTTAATTCTTTTAGCAATGATAAAATTTGCAACGTTGTTTTAGGATCCAGTGCACTCGTTGCTTCATCGCATAGAAGTATTTCTGGATCATTTGCCAATGCTCTAGCGATAGCAACACGCTGCTTTTGACCTCCAGATAGCTGACTAGGATACGCATCATGCTTGTCAGATAATCCCACTAATTCTAATAATTCGGTTATTTTTTCTTTTCTTTCTTGTTTAGATTTCCCGGAATACTTTAATGAAAAATCCACATTATCAAAAATAGTTCTACTTGCCATTAAATTAAAATGTTGAAAAATCATCCCAATTTTTTGTCTTTCTAGTCTTAAATTTTTTCCTTTTAAATGAGTTATGTTTTCACCCTTTATGATAACTTCACCTGATGTAGGTCTTTGCAATAAGTTTATAACTCTGACCAGCGTACTTTTACCAGCACCGGAAAAACCAACTATGCCATAGATATCTCCCTTATCAATCGTTAAATCAACATCTCTTACAGCATGAATTTCTCTATCCGGTTGATGAAATGTTACTGATATATTTTTTAATTCAATCATTTTTTGCCCTCCAATTTAATAATAAAAAACGTCCTCAAGAAAACAAACCCTGTCATTTGTTTTCTTGAGGACGCTTGTGCGTGTTACCACCTCTAATTTGATTAATTTTCACAAATTAATCCTTATCAAGTACTATCATACTCTAGCAAGTTAACGGTTGCGCTCGTTGAATTCTTACACTTATCCTGCTCGAACTCAAATTACTCAATGGCCATTTTCAGATAAATCATCTTTCCTCTTCTCAGCTTATACGAGGTTCTCTGTATAAAATGCATTTAGCTTACTTACCATATCATCGTAAAAAAATATAAAAAAAGTCCTTTGATACATAAAATATGTATCAAAGGACGAATCATCGTGTTACCACCTTTGTTTAGAAGAATTCTTTCTTCCCTTAGCCCGACAAAACTTCTATCGGCGTTTCTTTTAACGGTGAAACTATCTCCGAGAATACCTACTTATCGATATTCTTTCCTCATAGGCCATTTTCCACTCATCTGAACTTAACTCTTTTCACCAAACAGAGTCTCTCTAAAAAGCATCAAAGTGTACTTTCCTAATCAAACAGAACGTTATTTATCTTGTGACTATAATTTACCTGAATATCTTAACAATGTCAACACCAAATTTTAATGTTTTTTTAATTAAATATTTTTAGCATTTGTTTTTATCAATTCTTTATACCAGTTAAAAGATTTCTTCTTAGTCCGATCAAGCGTACCTTTTCCATTATCATCTAAATCGACATGTATAAAACCATATCGTTTACTCATTTGACCTGTGGTAGCACTAACTAGATCGATTGGACCCCACATTAAATAGCCAAAACATTCTACTTTATCTACTTCCACAGCTTTTTTTATTTCCGATATATGTTTTTTTAAATAATCTATTCTATAATCGTCATTAATTCCCCCATTATTCTCTACTACATCTACTGCTCCCAAACCATTTTCAGTAATAATAATCGGTTTTTTATAGCGACGATAAGTATAATTTAATAAATATCTAATACCAATTGGATCGATTGTCCATCCCCACTTACTTGTTTCTAAATATGGGTTTTGAAGTCCTCCAAATAATGCACTCTTTTCGTCAGCTGCACCTTTGTATTCTGCAACAGATGAAGCATAATAGTTCATTCCTATAAAATCAATTGTCCCCTTCTCAAAAGCTTCGACGTCTTCTTTAGATAGCTCTATATGGATATCTAATTCTTCATATTCTCTTAATTTATACACTGGGAAAGAACCATCACACATAGCATCTATTTGATAAAAATCACGATCCATTTGTTTAAATGCATTCATTATATTTTCTGGATTACAATCACGCGGATAGACTGGCTCGATGCCAAAAACACAACCTATCTGATTTGTTTTATCAATTTCATGACCTTTCATAACAGCTAAACAACTTGCCACTGTCATATTGTATCCTATAGTTGCCAATGTCTGTGCTTTGTTCTCTATATCTGAATATTTTAATCCTGCAATGATGTATGTAAAAATATCACTGGCTTCTGTTTGAGGGTCAATATGATTCATTTCATTGAAAGTCACCCAATATTTTACTTTTCCTTTTAAGGCTGTAAACATCGTTTCACAAAATCTGATGTAAAAATCGACCACTTTTCTATTGGTCCAAGAACTGTATTTTTTCACTAAATTAATTGGCATTTCAAAATGATACAATGTCACAATTGGTTCGATATTATTATTTATCAATTCATCAATCACTGACTCATAAAAATCCAATCCTTTTTGATTTGGTTCCATATCATCACCATTTGGATAAATTCTAGACCAATCAACCGACACACGTAGTGCCTTAAACCCCATTTCTTTAAATAAAGAAATATCTTCTTTATATCTATGGTAAAAGTCTATTCCTACATGAGATGGATAACGATTATCTTTATTTAATTCACTATCAATTTGGCGAGGTGTTTCATATGAACCAACCGTTACTAAATCCATAATGCCTATACCTTTTCCATCTTCATTCCAAGCACCCTCAGTTTGATGAGCTGCAATACTGCCACCCCATAAAAAATTGTCATTATTATTCATAATATCCTCCTTATTTAACTACAATATTTAATAATCCTTCATCGTAAGAAATCATTTCTTTATTCGTTGGAATAACATCTAAATAGTCATTCGTATTAGTAATAATACACATAATTGTAGGATCATATCCTTCTTTTTTCAGTCCTTCAAAATCAACTGTACCTAATTTTTGCCCCTTGTTTACGGTATCCCCAGAATTGATAATCATGTCAAAATACTTTCCATCTAATTGAACTGTATCTATCCCTATATGAATTAAAATCTCTACACCTTCATCGCTTTTTATTCCAATAGCATGTTTAGTTGGAAACAACACTTCAATCGTCCCATCAACAGGTGAAAATATATCATTCGCATTGGAGATAATTCCTACACCTTTACCCATTGCTTCAGATGAAAAAGCTTTATCAGAAACATCTGCTAGCTTAACAGTGGCTCCACTAGCTACTGAAACAACTTGAATACTTTCTAACGTGGTGTTTGTCTTATCTGCTTTATTTGATTCTTTTATTTCATTCTCTTCTTTTTCTGATGGTATTCCTAACAAATAGGCAGCAACTGTCGATACAACAAAGCTTATAACTACCGCTATAATCATAAACCAAAAGTTTTTAAAATCCCCATTCTCCCCGATGTAAGAAGGTAATCCCATTAGTCCCCATGCAACTGAGTATGCCTTTACACCAGTCAATCCCGCAAACAGACCTCCTAGTCCACCACCAATCATAACTGCGATAAATGGTCTTCTGAATTTTAAAAATACACCATAAATTGCGGGCTCTGTAACACCTAATATTGCTGATACTGTCACAGTCCCAAACAATTGTTTTTGCTGTGTTTTTTTCGCTCTTAAAAAATATCCTAGCATCGCTCCACCAACTGCAATATCTGAAATAGTAGCAGATGATATAAAAGCTGGGTCAAATCCATTAGCTGAAATTAAAGTAGCGACTACTGGCATGATAAAATTTCCTGCTCCTAACATAATAATGAAAGGTTGCAACGCAGAATATAGCATCATAACAAACCAACTACCAACATACTCCATTAACAAATTAAAGAATTGGATAATCCCCTCACCTATATAGTACCCAATTGGTCCAAACACTAACAATGTTGCCGGCAAAGTAATTAACATGATCAATAAAGGATTTAAAAAATAATGCAATGTACTTGGAATCACTTTTTTAAGGAACTTTGTTACTCGCCCCATAAACCAAACAGCAATTAAAATTGGAATAAAACTATTAGAATAAGTTATTTGGGGTAAATTAATACCAAATACTCCCAATCCCTCTACACCATTAATTTGCTCAGAAACAAGGGTTACAGCTAAAGCAACTGCTAAATATGGACTTGCTCCCAGTCTTTTAGCACTGCTCATTGCCATTAGTACAGGTAAAAAGTAAAATACAGCAGTTTGTAAAGCAGAAAAAATCTGATATGTTGGGCTATCTGGAGATACTAATCCAACTAGCGAAATGATTGACAATAATGCCGCTAATAAACCAGCACAAATAATTGGTTCTAAGATAGGAGTCATTGACTCTGAAACAACATCTAAAATAGATTTAATAATTCCTTTTTTCTTTTCTGGCTCCACCGACTGATTATCATCTTTGTTCATTCCTAAATAATCCATCAAATCTACATAAACATCATTCACATGAGTTCCCACAATAATTTGATATGCAACATTGTTATTCACTACATCAATAACACCATCCACTGCTTTTATTTTTTCAGTATCGGCCTTGTCTTCATCAACTAATGTAAATCTAAGTCTAGTCATACAGTGAACAACTGCTTTTATATTTTCTTTACCTCCAATTAGATTAACAATTTTTTCATTAAAACCTCTGTATGTCATTTTAATCTTTCCTTTCTATCAATCGATTTATATGTATCATTAAATACGTCATCTCACTTTTAGATAATTCATATTGATATTTTGATAACGTATAGTCTTTAATTTTAGATATCACTGAATAAGAAGAGGGATAGGCTGCTCTCACCTGCTCATATAAATTTAGTGTATCGGTTTCTTCATACATTTCTTTATTGTTTAAGCGACTAATAAAAAATTGCAAATGTGTAACCAAGCGAATGTAATTAATACTTTCTTCGTCAAAAACAATATTAAAATGATATTTGATAATGTTTAAAACATCTGTTAATGTTTCGATTTCATCTATTTTTTCATTTAAGTATGTCTTTTCCTCTTGAGCATTAATAAAGTGTAGTGCAATTGAAATTGCTTCATCTTCTGAAAATTCAATCCCAAAAGATTTATTCATTGCAGAGACAGCTTCTAGTCCAATGTCATAATACTGTGGATAGAATTTTTTAACTTCCCATTTTAATGGATTAACAATGAATTGCCCTTTTTTTATTCTCTCAAAAGCAAAAGAAATATGATCTAATAATGTTAAGTAAAGATAATCATTCATGTCACAATTAAGATTTTTTTCGGCCATTTTTACAATATTATTAATAAGCACTATCACTTCATCGGATGTTTTAGATAACAGATAACTAAAATGTTCTAATCTTTCTGTAGAATCTAAGACATAAATTTTCTCTATCTCATTCGTGTTAATCGTCTCTCCTTTCTTTTTTTTAAAAGAGATACCGGTAGAAAATACTATTGATTCATGTCCTCCCTTGATTACAATAGCTGTATTATTATTGATTATTTTTTTTATTTTCATTGAAGCCCCTCCTAAAAAATAAAAGAACTCAGAAAAGTAATGTCAAAAAGACATTTCTATCCTGAGTTCTGCCTACTCGAAGTAGTAACATAACTGTACTTAATAATCTCAAAAGATTATTTTATTTTTATATAAATAATATACGATATTAAAAATATTTTGTCAACGGTTTCAAAAATAAAAAATAACGTTTTTTACAAAAAAGCTACTCTTATAAAAAAAGCGAAACAAGAAAACGTTCCGCCTTAAAAATCACACTTTCGTAATCCAACCTTCAGGTGCTTCAACATCACCAAATTGTATTCCTACTAGTTCATCATATAATTTTTTCGTTACTGGACCAACTTCTGTTTCAGAATAAAACACATGAAAGTCATCTCCAATTTGTATACCCCCAATAGGTGAAATAACAGCTGCTGTACCACATGCCCCTGCTTCTTTAAACTCGTCCAAATCTTCCAAATACACATTGCCTTCAGATGTTTTCAATCCTAATCTTTCTTTAGCTAAATAAAGTAAAGAATATTTTGTGATGCTTGGTAAAATAGAGGGTGAATAAGGTGTAATGAATTCATTATCTTTTGTGATACCAAAAAAGTTTGCTGATCCTACTTCTTCAATTTTAGTATGAGTGGCAGGATCTAAGTATATACAATCTGAAAAATGTCTATCTTTTGCAATTTTACCTGGATATAAACTTGCTGCATAATTTCCCCCAACTTTAACAGCTCCTGTTCCATGAGGTGCTGCTCTATCATATTCAGATATAATGAAATTTGTTGGTTTCAAACCACCTTTAAAATAAGGCCCTACAGGTGTACAAAATACTGTAAATAAGTATTCTGGCGCTGGTCCGACACCGATTGCATCACCAACACCAATCAATAATGGTCGTAAATAAAGTGTTGCTCCACTATCATATGGTGGACAAAATTCTTCATTAGCTTTGACAACTTGTCTTACTGCATCAATAAACATATCTACTGGTACCTCTGGCATCATTAACCGATTAGCACTCACCTGCATTCGTTTAGCATTTTCATCCACTCTAAATAAATTAATAGACCCATCCTTACAACGATAAGCTTTTAATCCTTCAAAACATTGTTGACCATAATGAAGTGCCATAGAACCTTCGCTAATATGTAGTACATTATCTTCTGTTAACTTCCCCTTAGACCATTTTCCATCTTTATAATGAGCTAAGTAACGATAGGGAGTTTTTATATAATCAAATCCTAAATTATTCCAATCTAATGCCATGACAATCCAGCCTTCTTTCTAATGTTTCTCATTTTTTTCTCATTTTACCATAATAGATTCTACATAACTATCTTTTTTAGATTTTTATTACTATAAATTAAAATAGACAACACTAAAAAGATGTTGTGCATCATCAAACAATTTGTTATTCATCAGTTCAAAGGTACTTCCTATAAGTGACCTTGATAAATATATCTGTTTTAGTTTTATTTACCAACTTGTTAAAGATGAATAGGATTATTTTAACGGTCTACCCCATCTTAAATTCAGTACCTCTATGGAATTAAAAATATAAGAGAAAAGCCAATATTTAAAGTAATTGACTCCATAATAGAGAACCTAAACAGATAGCCTCCAATAAAAAGAAGCACTAAAAAAGATAAATGTAGTCATAGCAAGCACTATGATCAATGCATTTACCTAAACATAAGCATGCTTATTTATATAACACCTAATCAAGATGGTTATCATAAATACAAAAAAATAAATCAATTACTTTCAATTGAATAACTCGTTTCTTTTCATTCTGAAGAAGGTTATCAAAAAGTCTTAAAATAGAAAAAATCCCATGACATCCATTTGATAAAACATTGGTTTCATGGGATTCCTTTTTTGTCAGTGAAGTGATTTTTGCTTAAAAAGTTACTCTCAGATAAACTTCTTACTGTTCACTTTATATTTCTTCTATTACTTCTTGTAATACCTCAATTTGTGCAACACAACGTTGAATGTTTAGTTCATTTTCAATGTAATTGATAGAATTTCCTAATTCAGAGAGGCGTTTTTCTTCCAATCTTTCTTGTTCTTTTTTTAATTCTACTATTTTTTATTAATTTTTTCACCTATAGCCATTGTTTTTCCTCCTTAAAATATACAATTATTCAACACACTACTTTACCTTGAGACGTTTCCTATAAAAATTATCTCAAATTTGTCTAAAGAAACCACTGAAAACCTAGTAAATTTTATGGTTATCACGCTCCCTACATTTACATTTTCATAATAACACCATTTTTCTTAAAAATAAATTGAGACGCACTATCTATCTATGTCATAATATTAAGTTTTTTCACTTACATAATTTTTTAACTTCACTAAAATTATTTATAGAAATATATTGAAGTTTCAGTTGCTTTTTTACCAACAAAGATATATAATTTAAATATGAATAATCAATCATATGAATATATTTCAATATAAAAGGAGATGGAAAAATGACCCAATCACAACAAGCAACTCAACATAACCATAAAAGCTGTAATCATTCTCATGAACATGAGCATGGCAATCTTCCTGTCATACTATTTTTTACAGGTTTAGCCACTTTTGTTATTAGCTTAGTTTTACCTACAGGCGCCCCAAAAACAATCTTGGCATTATCAACCATTGTCTTATCTGGGTACCATATTATGATGGAAGGTTTTGAAGATACCCTTAATGAAACAAAACGGCTAAAAAAATTTACACCAAATGTCCATGTGTTGATGTCACTTGCAGCAATAGGAGCTGCTATCATCGGTGATTATACAGAAGGTGCCTTACTAATCTTAATATTTGCAGCTGCCCATTTTTTTGAACATTATGTTGAAAATAAAAGTAAAAAAGAAATTACTTCTTTAATGAAAATGAACCCTACTGATGCCAAATTAATATTAGCTGATGGATCAACAAAAACAGTTGATGTATCTAGCCTAAAAATAGGTGACCACTTGAAAGTGTTGAATGGTGAGCAAATACCAACTGATGGAACAATCCTTTCTGGTTATACTTCTATTGATGAATCGTCAATAAATGGGGAAAGTATTCCAGCTGAAAAAACGGTTGGTGATAATGTATTTGGTAGCACAATTAATGGAGATGGAACGATAACTATGGTTGTAACTAAAGATAGTTCTGATACTGTGTTTGCGAAAATTTTACAACTCGTTAATCAATCACAATCAAATTTATCAAAAACCGCAACAAAAATTAAACGATTAGAACCAAAATACGTGACAGGTGTCATGGTTTTAGTATTCTTATATATTATTTTAACACCACTACTTTTTAATATGACTTGGTATGATAGTTTCTATAAAGGGATGGTATTCCTTACTGTTGCATCTCCTTGTGCATTAGCAGCTAGTGATATTCCAGCAACACTGTCTGCTATTTCTAATCTAGCAAAACGTGGCGTATTGTTTAAAGGTGGCTCATACTTATCAAACCTTTCAGAAATTAAAGCTATTGCTTTTGATAAAACTGGTACACTCACTGAAGGAAAACCTAAAGTGACTGATGTGCATTTTGTTGATTCCATTAACAATGAACAAACTTTTTACACTGATTTAATTGTTGCCATGGAAAAACAAGCCAATCACCCATTAGCAAATGCAATTGTGGAATCAATCGAGATTGTTAATGATATTCCGTTGACTATTGATAATCAAATTGGTAAAGGATTAGTTTCTAAATACAAAGGTCATACATATAAAATTGGTAAATCTTCACAATTTACAAATGTTTCATCAGATATTGAATCGTTTGAAAGACAATATGCAGAAGAAGGAAAAACAGTTGTTTTATTCTCTGAAGATGATAAAGTCATTGGCCTAATTGCCATGATGGATTTACCTAACCCTAAGGCACAACAACTTATCGCTTATTTTAAAGAAAACCATATTCATACTACTATGATTACAGGTGATGCAGAAAGAACTGGTCGTGCTGTGGCAAGCACGTTACACATCGATGAAGTGGCTGGTAATGTGTTGCCTGAGAACAAATCTCAAATCATTACGTCTCTTCAAGGAAAATACGGACTAACTGCTATGATTGGAGATGGTGTTAACGATGCTCCTGCTCTTGTAAAATCTGATATTGGTGTAGCAATGGGAGATGGAACTGACGTAGCTATTGATGTAGCTGATGTTGTTTTAATGCAAAATGACTTAGATAAACTAGGTTATGCTTATCGCGTATCTAAAAAATTAGATAGAGTGGTTAAACAAAATATTGTCTTTTCGATGTGTGTCGTTGCCCTATTAGTCGTTTTAAATATATTTGGTCGAATGGACTTGCCAATTGGTATTTTAGCACATGAAGGCAGCACACTTGTTGTATTATTTAATGGTTTAAGACTTCTTACTCCTTTAAAAAAATAATAATCGATTACATACCAAGAAGTTTTCTTCTTGGTATTTTTTTGTATAAATAACATAAAAACAATGAATATTCGTCTTTTTTATTCAATTATCCATTTTTGTTTGTATATTTATTTATTTAGTAATATAATACATTCAATCAAAAGGAGTGATTATATGAAAGAAAAATTAACCCAAAAAAATAGGATTATGTTACTGCTACTATTACTTAGTTTGTTTTTATTTTTTCCTAAAAATGTTCGAGCAGAATCGGTTGATCCTTATCTCCAAAAAATTAAAGATAAAGGAGAAATCACTGTTGGTCTATCTGCTTTCTATGCCCCTTACGAGTTTCATGCAACTGTAGACGGGAAAGACACAATTATTGGAACAGACATATTAATCGCTGAAAAAATTGCCAAAGATATGGGAGTTAAATTAAAAATCGAAGAATATAGTTTTGATGCACTTCTCGGTGCCCTAAAAACCGGAAAAATCGATGTCATTATTTCAGGGATGACACCTACCCCCGAGAGGCTAAAAGAAGTTGATTTTTCAGATTCTTATATGACTGTTCAACAAAAAATCGTGATTAGAAAAAGTGACAAAGATAAGTACACGTCACTTAACTCTCTAAAAGGAATAAAAGTAGGCGCACAAGTCCAGACCAAACAGGAAGAACTTGCTAATGAAGAGTTACAGGCTGATACTGTTTCTTTACAAAATGTTCCAGACATTATTTTACAACTTCAACAAAATAAAATTGATGCTGCAGTGATTGAAGAACCTGTTGCTGGAGCCTATTTAACACAAGATAAAACACTGATGTTTGCCAATATCACAATTAATGACTCTGACAAAGAAACAGCTATTGCCTTACCTAAGAATTCACCTGATTTATTAAGTCACATTAATCAATCAATTAAAGAAATTAATGATGAAAAACTTATGATTCAGTATAAAGAAAAAGTTACACCTCTTATGTTTCCCGAAACTTCTTTTCTAAAAAAATATGCCCCATATTATATTAAAGGAACAGGATACACTATTTTCTTAGCTTTCATTGGGGTGCTTTGCGGGAGTGTGTTAGGAACCTTACTTGCTTTGATGAAATTATCAAAAAATAAATTATTTAAAGGCATTGCAGTGGTCTACATCGAATACGTTCGTGGTACGCCTTTACTTGTTCAAATCTTTTTAGTTTTCTTTGGACTAAACGTGATTGGGGTTAACCTAAGTGCGCTTGCTTCAAGTTGTGTGGCGCTATCCCTAAATAGTGGTGCTTACGTCGCTGAAATCATTCGTGCTGGTCTTAATGCCGTAGACAAAGGACAAGCAGAAGCCGCTCGATCACTTGGGATGAGTCAGAAAAAAGCCATGCGATATATTATTATGCCACAAGCCATTAAGAATATATTACCTGCCTTAGGTAACGAGTTTGTGACTGTCATTAAAGAATCTTCTGTAGTATCTGTGATTGGGGTATCTGAATTGATGTTCCAAGCAGGAGTGGTGCGTGGGGCAAGTTTTAAACCCTTCTTACCCATTTTAATTGCGTCATTTATTTACTTTATTTTAACCTTTACACTCTCTCGTTTACTAGGTGTTGCTGAAAGGAGAATTGGTGCTCATGATTAATATTAAAGACTTAAAAAAATCTTACGGTGATAACGAGGTCTTAAAAGGGATCAACTTAAATATCCACGCAGGTGAAGTGGTGGTCGTCATCGGTCCATCTGGTAGTGGAAAAAGTACTTTTTTACGTTGTTTAAACCTACTTGAAACGCCCACTAGTGGTGTCATCGAATTTGAAGGACAAAATCTACTTGATCCTAAAGTAGATATCAATCAATTGCGTCAAAAAATGGGCATGGTCTTCCAAAACTTTAACCTCTTTCCTCATAAAACCGTGTTAGAAAATTTAACGATTAGCCCAATTAAAGTGAAAAATGAGTCCAAAGAATTAGCCGATAAAGAAGGACTGTCATTACTTGAACGTGTGGGGTTACGTGATAAAGCCGATCAATACCCTAAAAGCTTATCCGGTGGCCAACAACAACGTGTGGCGATTGCGCGAGCGTTAGCCATGCACCCAGATGTGATGTTGTTTGATGAGCCTACTAGTGCCCTCGACCCTGAGATGGTTGGGGAAGTTCTTGCCGTGATGAATGCATTAGCCGAAGAAGGGATGACGATGGTCGTCGTCACCCATGAAATGGGCTTTGCCCGGGAAGTAGCCGATCGTGTCATTTTTATGGACAAAGGAGTCATTCAAGAAGAAGGGACACCTGATGAGATATTTTTACACCCAAAAAATGAAAGAACACAAGACTTTTTAGAAAAAGTACTATAAAACCAAAACACGTTTAGCCTTCTATTTTTGGCTAAACGTGTTTTTATTATTTATTTACGTAGTTTTCTAAATCATAAATAGCTTGCTTTAACTTATTTTTAGTGATTTCAATAGGTAGTAAATGAACCTCATCCATCGAATATATAGTATCAACTATGTTTGTAATAATTTCATCATCATTAGGTAACAAATCCATTTTCGTTAAACTTAAGGGAAAATCCATTTCCTGATAAAAAGGTAATAAATAATCAATTTCCTGCCAATTTTGTTCTAAAGATAATTGATATAGTATACCGTATGCCACTTTTTCACCATGTAAATAGTTATGACTTTCAACAATATACTGACTTATTGCATCATGTATAGCATGAGCTGCAGCCGTTCTCGCATATCTATCTCCAAACCCTCCAACTACTCCTGCTACAGCAAACACGATTTCAGACAAACGGACAAACTCATCAGAAACAATTTGATTTTTCATGTCTTCAATCGCTTTATTACTATTTTCCATTATTTCATCTTTACATAAAGTTGATACATGTTTAGCAATATTTAAAAACGGTTCTTTCGTATATTTTTCTTCTTCTAAAATAGTAATAGTTTCATACCACTTCGCAAGTGTATCTGCCAACCCTGCGATAAAAAAGTCAATAGGTGAATCAATGACTAATTCTGGATCTGTTATAAAAAAACTAGCTTGGCGATAATAATATTCTATTATTCCCTCAGATTCACCACTTTCTTTATACATCACTGACAAAGCAGTCCACGGAGCACAATTACTCGCTAGTGTTGGAATAACTCCAAAGTTCACATTAGATTTATAAGCAGAAAAACCAACTAAATCCATCAACTTTCCACCACCAATACCGATAATGAAGTCAATGTCATCCCTCTTCACTGCATCTATTACTTGCCTCGCCCCATAATAACTACACTCGCCAGTGTACTGGTGATAAAAAAATTTAAAGTTTTTATCTTCTAAAAAAGTTAATTTAGATTTTGCTTTTCTATAAGATATATCACCATGAACAATTAAAATATTCTTTGCTTGAAAATTTTTTAAAACATCTGAGACATAATCAATTGCTCCTTTATGATATCTATAAAATTGTGGGCCCGGTTTAACAGTTAAGTCCATTAACATAATACACAACACTCCTTTTCAATACGTTATGTGAACAATTATTGATAATAATTTTACTCTATTTTTCTATAGTTTGATAGACCTTTTCATAAATAAAAAAAGAGGCTGACCCAAAAGTAAGGTTTTAAATGAAAATCACTAAACTAACAAAATAGAAATCCCATGAAGTCAGTGTTTTAATAAACTGATTTCATGGGATTTTTCTATTTTAAGATTTTTGGGGTGCACTCTATATCTCTCGTTTATTTTTTAATAATGTAGACACTTTATAAAATTATATTAATCGTTATTTACTTTTTTTTCTATTCAACCAAAATAGCATTACAATTGATAATAGAATTAACTCAACTAGACTATTATAATTTGTATAACTTTCACCTGTTTGAGGTAAAAATTCATTCTTAGCATTACTTGGTTTGTTACTTGGTTTGTTGCTTGGTTTGTTACTTGGTTTGTTGCTTGGTTTGTTATTTGGTTTGTTACTTGGTTTGTCATAAATATTCTTGAATTCTATGTCACCGTCATATAATGCTTCCGCTTCTAATTGACCCGCTTTGTCTGTCACATTTACCGTTACATTTAATGCTTTACTATCATACGTTACACCTGGTGCGTTCCCCTTTACTTCGTGAATGCTGTATGTGTATGTTCCGGCTTTATCGTAACTGATTTCGTCAAAGTTGACTTGACCCGCTTGGTTCGTTTGACGTTGCAATACTTTTCCGTCATGATCGCGTAACTCAAACGTGAACTCGCCATCCACTAAATCGCGTCCACTTAAACTTTTCTTCGCCGACAAGACAACCGAACCACTTGATGGTGTGTAACTATTTTTAAATTCTGCTCCGCCGTCATATAATGCTTCCGCTTCTAATTGGCCCGCTTTGTCTGTCACATTTACCGTCACATTTAATACTTTACTATCATACGTTACACATGGTGCGTTCCCTTTTACTTCGTGAATACTATACGTGTATGTTCCGGCTTTATCGTAACTGATTTCGTCAAAGTTGACTTGACCCGCTTGGTTCGTTTGACGTTGCAATACTTTTCCGTCATGATCGCGTAACTCAAACGTGAACTCACCATCCACTAAATCACGCCCATTTAAACTTTTCTTCGCCGACAAGACAACCGAACCACTTGATGGTGTGTAACTATTTTTAAATTCTGCTCCGCCGTCATATAATGCTTCCGCTTCTAATTGGCCCGCTTTATCTGTCACATTTACCGTCACGTTTAATGCTTTACTATCATACGTTACACCTGGTGCGTTCCCTTTTACTTCGTGAATGCTGTATGTGTATGTTTCGGCTTTATCGTAACTGATTTCGTCAAAGTTGACTTGACCCGCTTGGTTCGTTTGACGTTGCAATACTTTTCCGTCATGATCGCGTAACTCAAACGTGAACTCGCCATCCACTAAATCGCGTCCACTTAAACTTTTCTTCGCCGACAAGATTACCGAGCCTGATCTGGGCTCTGATTTATTAATGACTTTAAATCCTTGCTCCATACTACCTTCAACTTGTCCTTTGGTATAACCAGAAGCTTTCCAAGGTGACCCATCTTCATTTACTTCTTCGACTGTATAATTAATTTTTTGACCATTTTCATATTCTGGGAGATGCGTCCAAACTATTTTATCAGATTCTAATTGTTTTATATCACCAACTTTCTCCCCATTTTTTATGAGTTGAAAATAAACAGATGGTCTATTAAGTTCCTCCCCCCCACTCCAAATTTTTTGAACTTCAACATCGATTGATTTAACTTCATTTTCAAATACTTGATTAATTACTGTATTTTCTTTATTTATTATAAACTCAGTAGACAATGGATTATCTTTTTCAAATTTAATATAAGATGGTGCATCAATTTCAGTAATTATATATTTTGAAGGGGAAAGGCCTTTGATATTGATTTTCCCTTCATTATCTGTATGTGCTACAATAAATCTATTGTCTTCACTTAAAATATAATTGTTTGCATTTTGTACGCTAGATAAGATATTTATCTCTTTTCCATCGACTCTTTCTATTTTAAATTTAACATTAGGAATAGGATGAGTTGTTCCTTTTTCATATTTCACAACACTTAAAGTCCCTCTTATTGTCCCCTCACCACTAGCTCCACTATGATATACAGTTGTTTGAGCATGTAGATCATCCTCTGAAACTGGCCACTCAGACTCATTTACTCCATGTATTTTTACAGAAGAACTATTTTCAACAAATTTTATCTTGTCATCATCTAATACTTCTTGAGTCAATCTTGCTTTTAAATTAATCGCTACTTTAGTTCCTTCAAGAATATTACCTGACGCAGTTATCTCTATTTCTTTATCATTTTTAAAATTTACATTGATACCTTGTGATGCTGCTTGATCTAGCGTCATCCACTGATTATTTCCATCAAAATATTCAACATTAACTGCATAAATCTCAGCTTTGTTTTTTTCGATATCCCAAGTCATTGTGTTATTTAAATTATCATTTATAACATAATAGACACTTCCACCACTAGATTTTTTTGCTGCATTTAACGTAAATACCCAAGTAGCATGTTGCGGGTCTCCAGCATAAGAAATACCTTGTTTACTATACACATTATCAGTTTCAACTCCTGAATCACTGTGAGTGTATAAAACATTAATATTTTTTTCATAATGTTTACCTTGTCCAATTGTAATAGTGCCAGTATTAGTCTCATCTGTATTAGTGTTATGACCTTGTCCCATCACACTAAACTTACCCTTTACATTTTCTAAATGCGAGGCATCTTCTGTAAACTCTATGTTAATTCCTTGACTACTAAAGGATACATTTGCAATATGAACACCTTCTTGATAAATTTTTTCAGTATTGTTAGGTAATGTTACCAATACTCCATTTGTAGAAATTGGAATATTCACAACTTGACCTGGATAAACAGTATACCCATCTCCTCCAAATGTTCCTTCTATAGAAAAATCACGACCATAATCTATATTACTAGGTGTTACCTCCAATGAAGTAATTTCCATTGGTAGTCCTTCAGCTTCTACATTGATAGTAAATAATCCCACTATATTAGATACTGACAATACAAAGATCAGTAGTATATTATTCATCTTTTTTATTATTTCAATTTTTTTCATTTTTATCATATTTCCTCCAATTTTTAATTCTTTCATTTATTCGTCAAAATTGTTGCTTTAAATATTCAAAACCATCACCCCTACACTTGTCTAATTTCATGTTTCCCCTCCGGAGACAGTTATAACAAATAGGTTTACAATAAATTCACTAATAAAAATTAATCAAAATCAAGTTTTTTTAATAAAAAAACTCATTTTTTATACATGTAGAAAAAAATGAGACTGACACAAAAGTAACTTTTTTAATAAAAATTACTAAACTAACAAAATAGAAATCCCATGAAGTCAGTGTATTAATAAACTGATTTCATGGGATTTTTCTATTTTAAGACCTTTGCGTCAGCCTCATTTTTAAAGCTTTACTTATATTACATGTAGATACATTTCAAATTCTTCTTGTGGAAATTTTATATCTAATTCATTTTTCCAATATTTTTCAGTTTCTATTAACAATTTTTTTATTTGAAATAGGTCTTTCGTGTCATTAAAATTTAAAATAATTCTATGAAGCATCTCACAACTACCTAAACAGTCTTCTCTAAAAGTTGCTAAAATCCTATTAATAACAAGCGTCGAAAACGCAAAATTATCTAAACCTATAGATAACCAATAGATAATATTAGAATGGATCTCCTGTTGCTTTTGCAATGCCCATGGATAGTAATTAGATTCAAAATATTGTCCTTTATATATTTCTAATAAATCAATGACTGTCTGATCTGTTTGTTCTTTATGTAAAATGACCCTTAGAGAATCTAGATCACTATTTACTTGAGTGTTTAAAATATATCCTCCACTCTCATACTTAATAATATCTTTCATACCATATTCTGATAGGTCTTTTCTTAGTTGATACAATACTGTATGAAAACTTGTTTTTGCTTCTTCTATGTCTAAATGCGGAAAAAGATCATACATTAACTGATCACGGCTAACTGGATGTCCATAATGATGAAATAAATAAAAAAGTAAATCATAAACTCTTTGGTTTTTTAACTTTATCACATTATTATTTTTATCAGTAATTTTAGAAAATCCTAAAGTATACACCTTTAATCCTTTTTGCTTTTTCATATCCCCTTACCCCATTCTATATTTAATGTTATATATACGTTATATAATAATATATATAACTAAAAGTACATAAAAAACGCACAAAATGTGCGTTTTTCTATTATAATATAATAAACATTGTAATATAGTTAAATATATATGTTAAAAATTACATTTTGAGTAATATGACTATAAAAACGTATTTTTATTCAAAAAAGATGATAAAAAAGAATAAAACATATTTGTTAATATTAATTATGGATAAAATTGCATAAGAAGAGGCTGACCCAAAAGTAAGTTTTTAAATGAAAATCACTAAACTAACAAAATAGAAATCCCATGAAGTCAGTGTTTTAATAAACTGATTTCATGGGATTTTTCTATTTTAAGATTTTTGGGTCAGCCTCTTCTCATTCTTATTCATTCTCTTTTTTTTCTTCATCAGATGTTGGTTCTTCGACCACTTCAACTTCAGTTACTTCAACTTCGGGTTCAACAACCTCTACAACTTCTTCTGTTGTAGTTGGTGTTGTTGGAGCCTTAACTGTTCTTATAGATCCTCGTTCAAATTCTAAATAAATCCCTTCACAATCAAGAGTAACTGTTCCTTTGTCTTTATCTACTTCATGAACGATTCCATATAGACCACCAATAGTGACAACTTCACTACCTGGTTGCATACTATCCAATACTTGTTGACGTTGAGCCTGTTGTTTCTTTTGAGATCGACTCATAAAAAACATCATCCCACCCATGACTAATATTAATGGTATCAATGTTTGCATAACTTAATTCACCTCTTTCTTTTTCACTCACCTATAACTGTAACAAATTTTTATTTGTTTAACTACAAAAATTCTGCAAATTTTAAAAATTCTTGGCATTTTCTTTATTAAATCCATATTCTTCAAAAAATGCTTGTCTAAATTCTAATAAATTATCATCCATAATCGCTTGTCTTACTTGTTTCATTGTATTAAGCAAGAAATATAGATTGTGGTAAGACGTCAAACGAATACCAAACGTTTCATCACACTTAATCAAATGACGAATGTAAGCTCGTGTGTAATTTCGACAAGTGTAGCAATCACATTTTTCATCAATTGGACGATAGTCCTCAGCAAATTTCGCATTTTTTACAACTAAACGTCCTTGACTGGTCATACATGTCCCATTTCTTGCGATACGTGTTGGTAACACACAGTCAAACATATCAACCCCACGAATCACGCCATCAATCAGTGAATCTGGTGTTCCAACTCCCATTAAGTAACGAGGTTTATTTTCTGGAATCAGTGGTGTGGTGTATTCAAGCACCTTATTCATCTCTTCTTTAGGCTCTCCTACTGATAATCCTCCGATAGAATAACCAGGAAAGTCTAATCCGACTAATTCACGTGCACTTTGTTCGCGTAAATCCTTGTACCCTGCACCTTGAATAATACCAAATAACCCTTGTCTATCAGGATTTTGATGAGCTTTTAGTCCACGTTCAGCCCAACGTGATGTTCTTTCAATCGATTTTTTCACGTAGTCATGGCTTTCTTGGAATGGCGGACACTCATCAAAACTCATCATAATATCTGGTCCCAATTTATTTTGAATTTGAATCGCTTTTTCTGGTGATAAAAACATCTTAGAGCCATTCAAATGGTTTCTAAAATGTACCCCTGATTCTTCAATTTGACGCATGTCTGATAGTGACCATACTTGGAATCCACCAGAATCTGTTAAAATCCCTTGATCCCAGTTCATAAATTTATGTAAGCCACCTGCGCCTTCGACAATGTCCTCACCAGGCCGTAACCATAAATGATACGTATTGCTCAAAATAATCCCGGCACCCATCTCTTTTAGTTCTTCTGGTGCCATCGTTTTTACAGTCGCAAGCGTTCCTACTGGCATAAACATTGGTGTTGGAAAGGTTCCATGAGGGGTAATAATCTCACCTAATCTTGCACCAGTATGTTTTTCTTTTTTAATCAATCGATATTTAATTGCTGGTTCTGTCATGTCTTTTCTCTCTTTCTTTATTTAACAAACATCGCATCCCCAAAACTAAAGAAGCGATATCTTTCTTTTACAGCATGTTCATAGGCATGAAGCACATGTTCTTTTCCTGCAAACGCACTAACTAACATAATCAATGTTGACATTGGTAAATGGAAATTAGTTAAAAATGCATCCACTATCTTAAATTCATAGCCTGGCTTAATAAAAATATCAGTCCAGCCGTTATCTTCTTGTAATTTGCCGTCAAATTTTGTCCCAATAGTTTCAAGTGTTCTAATCGACGTTGTCCCAACTGCCACAACTTTTCCACCTTGCTCTTTGACAGTATTCAACGTGTCGGCTGCTTCTTTTGTTAAACGATAAAATTCACTATGCATTTTATGATTTTCTACATCATCGACACTGACTGGTCTAAACGTTCCAAGTCCAACGTGAAGGGTTAAATAGACTAGCTTAACACCTTTTTCTTCTATTTTTTTCAAAACATCAGGTGTGAAATGTAAACCGGCTGTTGGAGCGGCAGCTGATCCATTTTCTTTGGCATAAACCGTTTGATAACGGTCATTATCACTTAGTCTTTCTTTGATATATGGTGGCAATGGCATTTCTCCAAGTGATTCCAAAATTTCTAAAAACACACCATCATAAGAAAAGGTAATCATTCGACCGCCATGTTCTAATTCCTCATCAACGACTGCTTTTAGAGCGCCATTACCAAACGAAATCACCGTTCCTTTTTTGGCACGTTTCGCTGGCTTAATTAACGTTTCCCATGTATCTCCAGTAGTATTTGTTAGTAATAACACTTCTAGGTGTCCACCTGTATCAGGCTTTTCTCCGTGAAGTCTAGCAGGAAGAACTCTTGTATCATTCATAACAAGAGCATCTCCTTCGTTTAATTCATCTATAATCGCAGGAAATTGAGTGTCTTCAATTGCTCCTGTTTTAGAATCTAATATTAATAACTTTGATGATGCACGATTTTCAAGTGGCGTTTGTGCAATCAGTTCTTCTGGTAAATCAAAATCAAAGTCAGAGGTTTTTAATGTCATATCCTCACCTATTTCCTTTCTGTTCCTTCTCCTGTTGTATTTTAACACTTTTAGTCTCAAATAAAAACAGTCTGATAGTCTAACTTTCTTGATTGTAAGGATAACCTAAGTGTTGATACGCATATTCTGTTACGATACGTCCTCTTTGTGTGCGTTTGATGAACCCTTTCTGGATAAGGTAAGGTTCATACATGTCTTCTACTGTTTCACGTTCTTCACTGATATTTACAGCAATGGTCGTTAACCCAACTGGTCCACCATTGTATAACTCAATCATCGCACGAAGTAATTTCTGATCGACATAATCTAGTCCCTTATCATCTACTTGAAGCATTTTTAATGCATTATCAGAAATAGCTTTGGTTACGATTCCCTCACCAGTGACTTGTGCAAAGTCTCTCACCCGTTTTAACAAGCGATTAGCAATACGTGGTGTGCCACGCGAACGTCTTGCAATTTCATACGCACCACTTTCCTCAATTATCACATCAAAAATATCTGACGAACGAATGACAATCTCTTTCAAATCCTCTTCATTATAATATTCCATGTGACAAATTATCCCAAAACGATCTCTTAAAGGAGCTGATAGTATACCTGCTCGTGTCGTTGCCCCTACTAATGTAAAAGGAGGCAATTCAAAATGGACAGGGTGAGATGTTGGGCCTTGTCCAATCATAATATCCACATAAAAATCTTCCATCGCTGAATACAACAGTTCTTCAGCAACTCGTGGCAAACGATGGATTTCATCGATAAATAAGACATCACCAGGTTCTAACTCATTTAGTATTGCAACCAAATCTCCTGGCTTTTCAATAGCCGGGCCACTCGTTGTCTTAATACTAACGCCCATTTCATTAGCGATAACCATCGCCATCGTTGTTTTACCTAATCCAGGTGGTCCATAAAGTAAGACATGGTCGAGTGCTTCATTTCGTTGTTTTGCAGCCTTTATATAAATTGTCAACTCTTCTTTCACTTTTTGTTGGCCGATGTATTGCGATAATCTAGTTGGCCTAAGTGATTTTTCTACCAATTCTTCTGTGTCTAATGTTTCAGAAGAGACAAGTCTTTCATCTTGTTCTGACATTTTCTTTATCAGTCCTTACTTTTTCATTAATAATTTCAACCCAATACGTAAATACTCATCCGTTGTCTTGTCTTGATAACTCTCAAGCTCTTTTTTAATTTTCTTAATTTCTCTTTCAGAATAACCAAGTGCTTTTAATGCTTCGATTGCTTCATCTAGTTGTTGTGTTGGCTCCACTGTAAATAAATCTTCTTGTGTTAAAATAGCACTTGTTTCGGGTACTTCGATGGCCACATCATCTAATTTTCCTTGTAAATCCAAAATCATCTGCTGCGCCGTTTTTTTCCCGACGCCTGGAAATTTCGTTAGATACGTTGCGTCTTGCGCTTCGATTGCTTGAACTAATCCTGCATGATCGTCTAACGCCATGATAGCTAACCCACTTTTGGGTCCAATTCCTGAAACACTAATTAATTTTAAAAATAATTGTTTTTCCTCAAGTGTAGCAAACCCATAAAGTAAATGAGCATCATCACGAATGACTTGATGCAAATAAACGGTTACTTCTTGATTTAAATGAGCTGAATAGCGAAACGGGTTCGCCACAGCAATTTGATAACCTAGGCCATTTGTTTCAATGACTATATAATAAGGGCTCGTAAATGTTACTACCCCTTTGATGTATTCATACACTATTATTTCTTCCTTTCACGTACGCATGTTCCCTAAAATTGTACCATATCTCACACATTTATCCTATTCTTTCCTAACTAAAAAAGCCCCCATAAACATGGGAAGCTTTAATTAGTTAAAAAGAGCCAGATACTCACTGTATCCCTCTTTTTCTAACTCTTCAACTGGTACAAAGCGTAAAGCCGCACCATTAATACAATATCTCAACCCACCTTTATCTTGTGGGCCATCTGGAAACACGTGCCCTAAATGAGAATCTGCTTTAGAACTTCTTACCTCTGTTCTTACTCTAGCAAGTGTTGTATCTTCAAGTTCTTGTAATGTTGCGATAGGCTTAGTAAATGACGGCCATCCACATCCTGCGTCGTATTTATCTGTTGAAGAAAATAATGGCTCGCCGCTTACAATATCAACATAGATGCCCTCTTTATCAAACCGATCATACTCACTAGAAAAAGGTCGCTCAGTTCCACTTTCTTGTGTGACTTGATATTGTAATGGTGTCAATTTTTGCTTTAACTCTTCTTTATTTGCCAACTGTCTCACCTTCCTAATTGTTTAAATAACTGATTTAGATACCCTACTGGTAAACCTACGATAGAAAAATAATCTCCTTTAATTTCTTTTACAAAGACACTGGCTCTGCCTTGAATGCCATAAGCACCTGCTTTATCCATTGGCTCTCCAGTTTTAATGTATCCTGTAATGTCTTCAGAGTCTAAATCATAAAATAACACATCAACAATTTCAACCTGTTCATATGTTTTTTCAGGTGTTATCACACAAACAGCTGTCATAACTTGATGAGTGTTCCCACTTAGCTTTTCTAACATACGATAAGCATCTTTTTCATCGATTGGTTTTCCCATAATATCATTATCTAACACAACCGTTGTATCACAACCAATCACTGTTTCATTAGGATAAAGTTTAACGATTTCTTTAGCTTTTTCTCGAGCCATACGACGAACATACTCTTTAGGCATTTCACCTACATTAACTGTTTCATCAATATCAGCTGGACTAATCGTAAAATGACTCGTGACAAACGATAATAATTCTTTTCTTCTAGGTGATGCTGATGCTAATATCATATACATCCTTCTTTCTTAATGGGGCTCTTGAATTCGTTTGAATAATTTTTCCATGTCTTGATTGGTAAAGTGAATCAAAACAGGGCGACCATGTGGACAATTAAATGGGTTTTCACACGTTTTTAATTCATCTAGCAAAGCTCTTGTTTGTCTTTCATCCAAATGATGATTGGCTTTAATAGATTGTTTACAACTCATCATGATAGCTGTTGCTTCACGAAACGATTTAACATCTACTTTCCCTTCTTCTAGAAAAATATCAATCATCTCACGAATAGTAGCTTCCTCTTTTCCGGCTGGGTACCATGCTGGGTGTGAACGAATGATAAAACTTTGCTGTCCAAAGTCCTCTAGTTCAATTCCTACTTCTTCAAATACATTTAAATTTTCTTTTATTTTTAAATAATCATCAATTGAATACTCTAAAATGATTGGAACAAGTAATTGCTGTTTATCTTCGCCAACATCCCCAATTTTCTCTCTAAAATACTCATACTTGATACGTTCTTGAGCGGCATGTTGATCAATAATATAGAGTCCCTCATCACTTTGAGCAAATAGGTACGTACCATGCATTTGACCAAAATAGTCAAGATGAGGAAAATCATGTGTGCTCTGTTCTTCTGATATGTCGTGAGTGTCAAAATCAGCTACTACGTCATCTTTTATAGTACTATCTTCTGAAGGACGACTTACGGCTTCTGACACATAGTCTGTAGTTTCATCAAGCGTTTCAGACACACCATTTGTATAGTCTTTGGCCTCTTTAAATAATTCTTTTTCTTCGTTATTCTTTAAGTAAAACTCACCTGTTGAAGAGTCATAAGCTAGATTAGTATCTTTTATCTGTTGTTTTCTCTCAAACGGTTTAGCCGATTGTTCAAAAGGTAATTGTTGTTGTTCTACTTTTATAGTATCTACTTGTTTTTGAAATGGTTTTGTTTCATTAACACGCGGAATAAGTACTTCTTCACCAAGTGATTTAGCAATACTTGTCTCAATTAGTCGTGTTAATTCCTTTTCTTTACTTAACCGTACTTCTTGTTTAGTAGGATGAACATTCACATCCACTAATAAAGGGTCCATCTCTATTGATAAAACAGCAATCGGAAATCTCCCTACCATCAGTTTAGAGCCGTAACCAGCCACAATCGCTTTATTTAAAATAAAGTTCTTGATGTAGCGTCCATTAATAATAAGAGAAATATAATTTCGACTCGCTCGTGTGACTTCTGGTAAAGAGATGTACCCTTTTAATTTAAAATCCAAATCAGTACCAGAAACTTCAATCATTTTTTTTGCTGTGTTAACACCATACACTCCTGCAATCGCCTGTTTTAAATCTCCACTTCCCAGTGTTCTTAACATGTGGTGTCCGTCATTAGTCAAAGAAAATGCAATATCAGGATGACTCATTGCCAAACGGTTTACCACATCTCCTATATTGGCTAACTCAGTCTGCAATGTCTTCACATATTTCAATCTAGCAGGGGTGTTAAAAAATATGTTTTCTACAGTGATACTTGTTCCTTTACGAAGTGAGTGAGGCTTATGTTCTTTTACAATCCCTCCAGATAAAAAAAGATAACTGCCTTCTTCACCAGTTGAAGTTTCTAATGTCACCTCAGAAACTGAGGCAATACTTGGTAGGGCTTCTCCACGAAATCCTAAGGAACGGATACGAAACAAATCTTCACGATTATGAATCTTACTTGTTGCATGCCGTTTAAAAGCATTTAATACGTCATCTGTTGCAATTCCTTCTCCATTATCAATTACTTGGATTTTTTTTAATCCTGATTCCTCGATAAAAATATCAATTTTTGTACTACCAGCATCAATCGAGTTCTCAAGTAACTCTTTGACGACCGAAGCAGGACGCTCAACGACTTCACCGGCAGCGATTTGGTTTGCTAAAATTTGTGATAGTTCTTCAATTTTCGCCATGCTTCTAGCCTCCTTTTACTGCACTTTTTTTTGTAATTCTGACAATATATTTAATGCTTCTAACGGTGTCACACTTAATAAGTTTAACTGCTTTATATCATTAATTACGTCATTTGATTCTGGTGTTTCTTCACCAAATAAAGATAATTGAGCACCTTCTTCTAAAGGAGTAGTATCGACTTCTTCAGTTATGATTACTCTATCATTTTCTGTAGTATGTACAGCCTGTGACTCAAAATTTGCCAATAAGTCAGATGCTCTTTTCAATAAATTAGTAGGTAAACCCGCAAGTTTTGCTACATGAATTCCGTAACTTTTGTCTGCCGGTCCTTCCATCATTTTATGAAGAAAGACCACCTCACCGTTTTCTTCTACTGCACCAACATGTCGGTTGCTCACACCAGACAACTCATCTTCAAGTACAGTAATTTCATGGTAATGTGTTGAAAATAACGTCTTAGCGCCCACATATTCATGAATATACTCAATAATCGACTGAGCTAAAGCCATACCATCATAAGTTGCTGTTCCACGACCTAATTCATCAAACAAAATCAAGCTATTCGGGGTAGCAAAACGTAAAGCTTGATTAGCCTCCATCATTTCGACCATAAACGTACTTTGTCCAGAAATTAAATCATCCGATGCTCCAATACGTGTAAATATCTGGTCAAATATTGGGATAGTAGCAGTTTCTGCAGGAACAAAACAACCTATTTGCGCCATAATAACCGTTAAAGCAAGTTGCCTCATATAAGTACTTTTTCCTGACATGTTTGGTCCAGTAATGAGTAAAATCATTGTGTCTTGGTCCATATCAATACTATTAGGGACATACTCTTGACTACCTAACACTTTTTCGACCACTGGGTGACGACCATTTTCAATATGAATGACTGATTGATCAGTGGTCATTTCTGGTCGAACATATTGATATCTTTCACTGATTTCAGCAAAACCTTGCAAAATATCTAAGGTTGCTACCGCTTTAGCTAATGATTGCAGACGGTCAATCGATTCTTTAACGATTTCTCTCACATCTAAAAACAAACGGTATTCTAAATCTTGTGATTTTTCTTGTGACTCTAAAATAAGAGTTTCCATCTCTTTTAATTCTGGTGTGATATATCTCTCTGCATTGGCTAATGTTTGCTTTCTTTCATAACGATCAGCTGGCACATCTTGAATATTACTTTTCGTCACTTCAATAAAGTAACCAAACACTCGGTTAAATTTAATTTTTAATGTTTTAATGCCTGTTGCTTGTCGTTCTTTCGCTTCCATTTCTGCTAACCATTGTTTCCCATTTTTCATCGCATCTCGGTAGGTATCTAGTTCGTTATTATACCCATCTTTAATGACATTCCCCTCTGTAATAGATAAAGGAGCCTCTTCATTAATTGACTGTTTAATTACCTCTACCAAATCATCCATTGGTGTTATTTGTTCTAACAATGTCCCAAATTGACCATTGTCTAAACCATTAATAATCGATTGAATCATAGGAATTTGTTCTAAAGATTGTTTTAATTGGAGTAAATCGCGGCCATTGACTGTTCCAAATGCCACTCGCCCAGCTAGACGTTCTAAGTCATACACGTGACGTAAATATTCTTTTAAGTCCATCCTCTCAAAATAAGCTTTAGCTAAACTATCAACCATTTCTTGTCGCTCGTTAATGGCAGATAATTTGAGTAGCGGACGATCAATCCATTGTTTTAATAAACGGCCACCCATGGCTGTTTGTGTCTCATCAAGCAACCATAAAAGTGTCCCTTTTTTATCTTTTGAACGAATCGATTGCGTTAGCTCTAGATTATATTTAGAGTAATAGTCCATCTTTAAAAAATGACTGGGTTCGTAGACTTGAGCTTGTTGCAGATGACTTAATTGTCTTTTTTGAGTATCCGAAAGATAAGAGAACAATGTTTTGATTGATTCTTTAGCTAAACTATCCTCTACCTTTTCCATCAAATAACTCACTTGAGCATCGGGTTCACTTATTTTTTGTATAGACTGAACGATTGATTGCATATCAAACCAGTCTACTAACTCTTGCGGCAATTCGCTGCCGATTACAATTTCTTTTGTTCTTAGCGCACTACATTCATTTTGGACAGTCTCCATATCAAATAATGTCGCTACTTTTATTTCACCTGTACTTAAATCTGTATATGAAAAACCATAGTGACTACTTTTTTCATCATAAACAATCGCTGTTAAAAAATTGTTTTGTTTAGCATCAGACTCTTGTTTTCCTAAAGCCGTCCCTGGAGTCACTAACTGTACGACTTCTCGTTTCACCATACCTTTAGTCGTTTTAGGGTCTTCAACTTGTTCACAGATAGCCACTTTATAGCCTTTTTCTACTAAAATATCGATATAATTGGCTGCTGAATGATGTGGTACCCCACACATTGGAATAGGATCTTCCGCATTTTTATTTCGACTAGTCAACGTCAACTCTAATAACTGTGAGACTTTTTCGGCATCCTCGTAAAACATTTCATAAAAATCACCCAAACGATAAAATAAAAAAGCATCTGGATACTGCGATTTTATCTCAAAATACTGTTGCATCATGGGTGTGTGTTTTGTTTTTTGTGGCACACAATCACTTCCCTACTATTTTTCATTTAACTTTTTTTCTAATGTATCATTAACCCTATTTTGCAATAATGAGGTGAGATGGTGCAATAAATCGTTGGCTTCAACTAAACATTCTCTGTATTCTAAAACGAGCGGATGATTATCAAATGCTTCTTGTAATTCATCTGCTTGACGTAATGCCTCTTTTTCTGCATTGGGTTTGTCATAGTGAGCATATTTGACCGCATCTTTTTGAAGTTTCTTGATGTCTTCTACCATCTCTTTTAAACCATCATGTTCATCAATTTTTTTCTCGATTTTTTTATAAGCTTTTATGGTGTCATGTTTTTCAAGACTATCAAGTAGTTCTGATAGTGAATGATTAATATTATCGTCATAGACTTCTCTTTTTTCCATCCATAAAAGCTCCTCTCTTTATCTATTCTCTAAATGGACAATCCGCACTTATTGTATTTGCTTCTATCTTTGTTGCTTTTCCAGTCTTATCATCAATGTCTATCACACAAAATGATAAAATGGATCGACCGCTAGTGACAACCTCGAATCGATGAGGCAAAGCCGTACGGAATTTTTCAATAACTGCCGTTCTTTCCATCCCTAAGATTCCATCATAAGGCCCCGTCATTCCAACATCTGATAAATACGCTGTCCCATCTGGTAAAATACGGGCATCGTTTGTTTGTACATGAGTATGTGTTCCTACAACAGCAGATACACGACCATCTAAAAACCAACCCATTGCTTGTTTTTCACTAGTCACTTCCCCATGAAAGTCAATAAAAATATGTGACGTTCTTTTTGAAGCTTCTTCAACTAATTTATCTATCACATCAAACGGATCATCTATTGGTGTCATAAATGTCCTAGCTTGTAAATTAATAACAGCTAATTCTATCGCGTTGACTTTAACATAAACAATCCCTTGTCCAGGTGTTGTCTCTTTAGGAAAATTAACTGGTCGCACCATTTTTTTTGCGTCCTGGATAAATTCAAAAATATCTCGATTATCCCAAGCATGGTTACCTAAAGTCACGACATCTGCCCCATCTTGTAAGATTTCTTTATATATCTTTTCTGTAATCCCACGACCTGCCGCGGCATTTTCACCATTAACAATTGTTACTTGGGGACGATATTTTTTCTTTAATTTTGGTAGATAGGTGCCTAAAGTTTCTCTCCCTAAAGACCCCACAACATCTCCAACAAATAATAAACGCATTTATTTTCCTCTTTTCTAATTAGCTACCTATATATTTTAACAAGTTTCAAACCTAAATAAAAGAAATCAAAATTTTTTCTATCTTTCATTCTGTTCTTTTTATGTTAGAATGATAAAAATAGTGTTTATTGAAAGGATGACTTACTATGTCAAAATCGTTAATTATCTTTGGAGGAAGCGGTTTTATTGGTAGACATATCTGTCAAAAAGCGTTAGAAAAAGATTACCTAGTTTACAGTGTTTCAACGCATGGAAAACCCGATATAAATGAACAATGGATCAATCATGCGAACATGACTTGGATCGCTAGTAAAATAGATCAAAAAGAACTTTGGCAAAGTCAGCTCCCAACAACCGCACACTATTGTATGAATTTGATTGGCATATTAACACCAACAAAAAACAAAACCTATGAAAATAGTATTATTAGACCAAATAAACTTATCAGTCAGTGGGCTGAAACTCATCATATACCTTATCTCTTTTTATCAGCCAGATTTGGCCCACTTGGTTATATACGCGCAAAAAAACAAGCTGAATGCTATCAATCAACTAAGCAAACTCCAGTGACCATCGTTTATTCTGGTTTAGTTGTAGACCAACAATTATTTGTTAAACGATGTCAAGCAACAGTACTAAAAATAGGGTCTAATGTCCCTGTCTTGTCACATTGGTGTAGAAAAGTATATCCTATAGAAGTTCAAAAACTAGCAACACAATTATTAAATATAACCATCTCAACTGATAAGAAAAGTAAATTAGTTGATTTAACACAATAAAAGGAGTGCTCTAAAGTGAATGTATTAATTACTGCAGGAGGAACATCTGAAGCCATTGATTCTGTTAGAAACTTAACAAATCACGCGACAGGCTCGCTAGGTAAAGTAATCGCTGAAACATTTAGTGACCATGTCGACCATATTTTTTATATTCATGGACCAAAAGCTGCTTTGCCAGATAATCCTAATATAACTTTTTTCCCTATCTCTTCTGTCAGAGATTTAGAAAAAACGATGAAGCAATTACTAACAACAACGACTATTCATACAGTCATCCATAGTATGGCAGTGAGTGACTATGAACTAGACTATACAACGTCAGAAGTTGACTTAGCAAAAAATTTAGCCCACATCATTTCGACGAAAAACATTTCTGACGAAGAAGACTTGGAACAATTGATAAAAGAAACGCTTGTGTCTCATTCATTAGCAACACACACACAAGAAAAAAAAATACGCTCAACATCTGAGCAACTAATCATTGCGCTTAAAAAAGCACCTAAAGTGATTCATTCTATAAAAAAATGGCAACCAACTACCCAACTTATTGGATTTAAGCTATTGGTTGACGTAGATAATTCTGACTTAGTCGTAGCTGCAACAGATAGTATTAAAAAAAATAAGGCTGACTATATTGTGGCTAATGACTTAGAAAATATTTCAGCCGATAAGCATGAAGCATTAATTATTGACGAAAATGGCATCAAAAAACGATGCCAAACAAAACAAGATATCGCGACTAATCTATTAATGCTTAGTTTACAGGAGGTGTAAATGATGCCTAGAGTATTGTTAGGTGTTTCAGCAAGTATTTCAGCTTATAAAGCAGCGGATATTATCAGCCGTTTAAAAAAACAGCAAATTGACGTGGAAGTCATTATGACAGAAAATAGCACAAAAATTATTCCAGCTTTGACACTTCAAGTTTTATCGAAAGAAACAGTTCATACAGATGTCATGTATGAACATAATCCAAGTGACATTAATCATATTGATGTCGTTAAACGAGCAGATTTATTTTTAGTTGCACCGGCCACTGCCAATATTATTGGTAAAATGGCAAATGGTATTGCCGATGATATGCTATCCACAACTGCATTAGCTGTTCATGATATACCAAAGTTCATCGCTCCAGCTATGAACACATACATGTACACTAATCCAGCTATGCAACGAAATCTAACCCAATTAGAAGACGATGGTTATAAAATCATAGAGCCAAAAGAAAGTTTACTGGCGTGTGGTGATTATGGTAAAGGCGCATTAGCTGATGTCGATGTGATTGTCGAAATCATAAAAAATCAATTAATTAACAAATAAAAGGAGTCCCATTGTGAAAACAAGACGTTTAACATTAACTGCTATATTTTTAGCGATTATCATTTTATTTTCTTTTACCCCACTAGGCTTTATTAACTTAGGGTTTATAAAAGCAACACTCGTGCATATACCTGTTATCATTGGCGGTATTGTTTTAGGACCTAGAATTGGTGCTTTTTTAGGATTATCATTTGGATTACTTAGCATGATCATTAATACTATGACACCTTCTGCCTTATCCTTTGCTTTTTCACCATTTGTCCCAGTCATTGGAACAAATAATGGTAGCTTTTGGGCAGTCGTCATTGCTCTCATTCCAAGAATTTTAACTGGTGTAGTTCCTTACTTTGTCTATAAATGGTTAACATCTACCAATAAATTACCTGATAGATTGTCACTCTTTTTCTCAGGTGTGGCTGCTTCAATGATCAATACCTTACTCGTGATGAACTTAATCTATCTCTTGTTCCAAGATGCTTACTCTCAATTAAAAGGGGTAGCCATTGGGTCAGGCCTTTATAAAGCTGTTTTAAGTGTTATTTTTATTAATGGTGTCCCAGAAGCACTAGTAGCCGGTATTGTGGTTAGTGCCATTACAGGAGTCTTAATAAAAATCTACCAAAAAGGTGGACAGCATATTTAATGTAAAAGTTACATTTTTTGAAAAGATATCTTATCAAAATAGCAATATTAATGTTTAAAAATAGTGTAAAAATATAGTTCTATCTTTGTTAATAGAGGCTAAAGTAATTCTCTAATTGTCTCGTTTCAAAACGAATATTTAAAGTTGTTTTTTCGAACGGTTATGATAAAATAAAAACAGACTTCATTATGAGACATAACCCGTACAAGTCGTACGCTTGCTTGTGTACTTATAGCAGTCTAGAGGCTGACCCAAAAGTCTCTTTACAGAAAACAAGCATTCCAAAATGAAAACTCTCATTTCAGAATGCTTGTTTTTTCGTGATCTCTTACTAATATCCTTCCTATTTTTTCTCAGTTTTCTTAAATTTAGTGCCATTAACGCAAATCCCAGCTCCTGTGAAATCTTATCTTTTCCTCTTACAGAGAATCGATTGAATGCCAAATTAGCCTTCAGATTTCCAAAGGCTGGTTCAACATCTATTTTTCTTTGACGGTATATTTCTCCTGTGACATCCTCTTTCAAAAGCTCTCTTACATGAGCCTTAAAATATTCCCAATTCCCATTTTTTTGAATCACTCGATTTTTACTACTCTTCGCACGAGTACATAATGCTCTAACTGGGCAATTTAAACAAGACTCACATTCATACATTTTAAGTTGTCTTTTGAATCCAGATTTATCCACTCGAGTAGAGTAATTTCTAAATTTGACTTCTCGATTATTCGGGCAAATATAAGTATCTGCCAATTCATTATAAATCCAGTTATCTGGAATAAATGGATTTTGTTTGTATTTTTTAGTGTGTTCTTTCTGATACATTGTATAAGTAATTAATGGAGTTCTTTCAAAATCATCTAAAATTGCTTGATAGTTTTCTTCACTACCATAACCTGCGTCAGCCACAATGTATTTAGGTAAGTCAAAATAAGATTTCTTGATAGTATCTAAGAAGGGAATCATTGTTTTAAAATCCGTTGGATTTGAAAATGTTTCATATGCTAAAACGTATTGATGATTGGTTGCAATTTGAACGTTATATCCAGGTTTTAACTGACCATTCATCATGTGGTCATCTTTCATTCTCATAAAAGTGGCATCATGATCTGTTTTAGAGTAGCTATTTCTACCGTTATAAATATCATGTTGTTCTTTATATTTTTTCTTTCTATAGATAAAGTTAGAAAAAGCTTTCAATGCTTTTTTAGGCTCTTTACGCTCAGAACGAAGTTCTTTTCTCTCTTGAACATCTGAAGTCTTTTCAATTTTAGTACTTAAATCACTTACTTTCATTTCCAACTCATCAATGATTTGTTTTAAATTTTCTGTGTTTAACTCATCATCTTCTGAACAAATAGATGGAATAATTTGCTCTTCCACAAGTTGTTGATAATAGGACTTTGACTTCTCTCTCAAAGATTCTTCATAACGTTGTGTGCTCTTTTTCCAAACGAAGGTATATTTATTTGCGTTGGCTTCTAACTTTGTTCCATCAATAAAAATAGCTTCTTCATCAATTAATTGTTGAGAAACAAGCTGATTTCTAAATTGAATAAAACATTCTTGAAGTATCGGTTGAACCAGTGGGTTCACTCTGAATCGATTAATTGTTCTGAAGTTAGGTGTCTGTGATTGCGTTAACCACATGGCACGAATGCTATCTTTAGACATAGCTTCTATCTTTCTTCCTGAAAAAATAGATTGAGTGTAGCCACACAGAATAAGCTTCAACATCATTTTTGGATGATAAGACGAAGTTCCCATTCGATGCTCAAAAACTGAGAACACATCCACAGGGATACTTTCTACTAATTCATCAATCGCAAAAGCGATATCATTTTCTTCTAAATAAATATCTAAATTCAGTGATAAAGTAACCTGTTTCGTGTTATAATTCTTATACATAAATAGCACTCCTTTTTAGTTGGTTTCGTCACTTTAATTATATAGGATAGTGCTATTTTTTACGTCAAAAAAAGGAACAAAATCAAAAATAATTTTGTTCCTTTTAATTTTCGTTAAGAGACTTTTGGGTCAGCCTCGTTTTTTTAATTCTATATCATAATACAATATTCTCTACAAATGATAATACAGAATTCTTATTCTATTACTCACTATAATTCTCAAGATTTATGATTATTTGTTTAACGACTTTGGGTGGAGGTATATATCTTCCAGATTCATCAGATTGTGTCGCTTTTAAGTCCAATTTACCTATACCCGACAATTCACTCAACTCTGATAACGAAAGGCCCTTTCTCTCGACAAGATACCACATGTAATTTAAGTCTTTATTGCGTTTAACTGAATAATACTTAGCAATAGATAACAAAAATAAATAGGCCACCATAAACCATACTTTTCCAGAAATTAGTAACAATATACAATAAATACCTAAAATGATATACAAATAATGTGTTTTTTTCATTATCACTGCACCTCACTTATTTAACTTCATTATAACAAAAAACTCTTACTTTTTCGTAAGAGTTTTTAGTACGTCATAATCATCTCATCTTCATCATTATCTGGATTTTTCGCTTTAATTTCTATAACAAGTTGATGAGGTAAACAAATGCTTGTCTGCCCCACTCGACTAATCCAGCTAGTCATAACTGCTATCTGATCTGGACTATTGTCCTCTTTTACCCGTATACGAGTGCCATCAACTTCAACAATATTGTACTTATCTCCACCTGGATAATACGTTTTTTCAAAATGTTTTGTATGTTCATTCAACTCAAACCGGTCAACTTCTTTACCTTTTATCGTTACTATAGCGATCGTTCCGCTATTATCTTTTTCTTTTGCTTGATTCATTCCAAATACTATATACGGAACAAATGATAAGATTATCAAACAAATAATAACCACACCATCCATGTACCGCCACTGTTTCTTTAATTCATGCCATATTTTCATCTTGTTATTTCCTTTCAAGCACTACTCTTAGTAAGATAACGTTAAAATCAAAAATCGTCAACTTTTTTATTTAAATATCTTTATATATACTTGTGAAAAAAACATCAATATTGCTATTTTTAAGACTTTTCTCTATAATTATCTGATACAAACTCTAGGAGGAATTACAGTGTCAAAGTATCAAGTATTATTATATTATTTATATGTCCCTATTGAAAATCCTGAAGAATTTGCTAAAGAGCACTTAGAATTATGTAAATCTATGAATCTTAAAGGCCGTATCTTAGTCGCAAATGAAGGGATTAACGGAACTATTTCTGGTTTAACAGAAGATACACAACGTTATATGGACTATATGCATGCTAATGAAAAATTTAAAGATACATTCTTCAAAATCGACCCAGCTGAAGAACAAGCTTTCAAAAAAATGTTCGTTCGCCCACGTCCAGAATTAGTATCTTTAAAATTAGAAGATGATATCAACCCATTAGAATTAACTGGAAACTATTTATCTCCCAAAGAATTTAAAGAAGCAATCTTAGATGAAGATACAATCGTCATTGACGCAAGAAATGACTATGAATATGATTTAGGTCATTTTAGAGGAGCTGTTCGTCCAGACATCCGTACGTTTAGAGAATTGCCTCAATGGATCCGCGATAACAAAGAAAAATTCATGGATAAACGTGTTGTGACTTACTGTACTGGTGGAATTCGTTGTGAAAAATTCTCTGGCTGGTTAGTTCGTGAAGGTTTCAATGATGTTGGTCAATTACATGGTGGTATTGCTACTTACGGTCATGATTCCGAAGTTCAAGGTGAATTATGGGATGGTAAAATGTATGTGTTTGACGAACGTATTAGTGTTCCTATCAACCATGTTGACCCTGTTGTTGTTGGGGTAGATTGGTTTGACGGCTCACCTTGTGAACGTTATGTTAACTGTGGAAATCCAGAGTGTAACCGACAAATTTTATGTTCTGAAGAAAATGAAGCAAAATATGTGCGTGGTTGCTCTCACGATTGTCGTATTCACGAAAGAAATCGTTACATCACTGAAAATGACATTACTCCAGAAGAATGGATGAAAAGAATTCATGCTTTAGGTGAAGAATTTGATGTAGAAAGAATGGAAACTGTACAATAATAAAAAAAGCTGAGAAGAATTTTCTTTTCAGCTTTTTTTATATGGTTAAAGCAAAAAACCACTAGATTCCTCTAGTGGCAAAAAGGAGTTGTTTATTTACTTTGGAGGAGTAAATAAAATGAAAAAGTTTTGTTAGGGTTGTTTTGTTGGTATGAACATATAATAACCTCTATTTATGAAAAAAAGATGTCTTTTTTTATTCTTTTTGTGATGTTTTACTTAAGAAAAAGTAAAGATAACTCTTTAAACACTATGTTATGCGTTTTAAATGTTGAATAAAAGTCGTATACTTAATGCACTAATAATATTAAAAATACATAAAAAGGGTGTGTTACTATGGCGTTTCTTTTTTTCTGGTTATCTATCATTTTACTTATCAGTATAGGTCTATTACATGTTTATTGGGCCATTGGTGGAGAACTTTTGGGAGATTATGTGCTACCAGAGTACAAATATAACCTCAAACTGCAATTCTTTAATAAAAAACCAGGTCCTTTAATGTGCTTGTTAGTAGCATCTGCATTTTTCATCTTAACTTTTTTAGAAATAATCTATCACTCTCACATTGTAAATACTAATTTTATCTCAATTTTATTGATGTTAGCTTGTTTTGTTTTTACTGCTAGAATCATTGGTGAATTTAACTGTTTAGGCATATTCAAACGTGAAAAAGATACCCTATTTGCCAAGATGGATAATAGAATTTACATTCCTATCTGTGTCTACTTACTCATTTCACTCATTATTCAGTTAACAGTTATTAAGTAATCTATACACAATAAAAAAGCCACTAGATTTCTCTAGTGGCAAAAAGGAGTTGTTTATTTACTTTGGAGGAGTAAATAAAATGAAAAAGTTTGTTAGGGTTGTTTCGTTGGTATGTTTATATAATAGTCTCAATCCATGACCAAACCATGTCCTTTTTTATGAATTTATATAAACTTTTGCTTAAGAAAATATAAAGATAATTTTCAAATATCTTTCCTAGCTTTCTTTATACAACTTAAATCCTGGTATCGTCAACATAATACATAAGCTCACTAAGTAAATTGCTGATAGGCAAACTACAACAGCTGTTAACGAGTAATTATCCATTAAAAATCCTATCACGACTGATGAAAACCCACCAATAGCTCTTCCTAAATTCATGATGACGTTATTAGCTGTCGCCCGAATTTCTGTTGGATAAAGTGAACTGATGATTGCACCGTAACCGCCGTACATACCGTTAATGAAGTATCCTACTAACATTGTTGAAAAGAGTAAACTCCACTGACCTTTAGCTAAAACAATCAAGTAAACTGATAGAGATGAAAAAATTAAAAATACAGCAAATGATAATTTCGGACCAAGTTTATCCATCACCGTTCCAAATGTTAACATCCCTAAACTCATTCCAAATATGGTACTAATCATCCATAATGACGATCCAGAAACAGAAAGTCCTAATTGCTTCTGCATAATTGATGGTAACCAATTCATCAACCCGAAATAGCCAGCAATCTGTACTGTCACCATCAACGTTAATCCGATTGTCTGCCAAGTGGTTTGTACATCTTTAAATAATAATGACAATTTTGGTTTCTCACCATTTTCTTGGCGTTCTTTAAAACTATCTGGTTCTGTCAACCCTCGTCGAATAAATAAAACAAAAAATATTGGTAGCACTCCAATGACATACAGCATTTTCCAACCTAACACTGGAATAATCAATGAAGCCAAAACTGCCGCAACAATTGCTCCTACTTGTCCACCAATCGCTACGACAGAAGTTGCTCTTGCTAAATTTTTCTTAGAAAATGTTTCAGAAACAAGTGACATACAAGCACCATACTCACCACCGGCTCCAATTCCGGCTATAAAACGAAATAAATAAACTAGGTAAATATTCGATGCGAAAAACATTAATAATGACGCAATAGAAAATGTAATAACTGTATATGCAAATACTTTGACTCGTCCTATCTTATCGGCTAAAAGACCAAAAAAAATACCACCTGCCAACATGCCCAAATTAGTAATAGTGGAAATAAATCCCGCCTGAGCACTTGTAACCTGTAGTGATGAAATAATAGATGATAATGAGAATGCTAAAAACATGATATCCATGTTCTCTAAACCGATACCTGCTGCTGTTGATACTAAAACTTTTCGTTGATACTTAGACACGAACAATCTCTCCTTCTTTTAACCATTTTTACTATTAAATCATAATTATTCACAAAAAGAAAGAAAAATTTTCATTTATTTATCATTTTATTTATCCAACTAGCATAAAAAAGATATCAAACGACTATTTAATAGCCGTCTGATATCTTTTTTATTTGTCATAGATAATAGTAACAGGTCCATCATTTTTTATATCAACTAACATATCTGCGCCAAACACGCCTTCTTTTACTTCTAAGCCTTCTTGTCTTAACTGCTCGTTAAAGTAATCATAGAGCTTACTTGCCATCTCTGGGTGTCCAGCTTTAGCAAAGCTTGGACGATTTCCTTTTTTTGTATCAGCTAATAAAGTAAACTGAGAAATAGATAGAATCCCCCCACCTATTTGATGAATATCTAGGTTCATCTTACCTTCCTCATCTTCAAATACGCGTAGCTTACTAATTTTTTTTGCTAGATAATCTGCTTCTTTTTCTGTGTCTTTTTCTGCTATGCCAACTAATAACACATATCCTTTATTTATAGCATCAACTTCTTTATTATCTATTGAAACAGATGCTTCTGACACACGTTGCAGTACAACCCGCATGCTATTTTCACCTACCCTTTTGTTCTTTTCACACTATGAACATCTGGTATGTTCTTAATTTTATCAACAATTTGTTCTAAGTGAGCTAGATTCCGAATACTAATAGTCAAGTGAATCACGCCCATTTTATTTTTAGCTGTTTTTGCTTCAACACTCATTAACTTTTTCGTATTGGCATTAACAACTAGTAACACATCATTTAATAAACCTGAACGATTGTAACCATATATTTCTAAATCCGCATTGTATTCTTGTTCACTATTTGCTGCTGTATCTTCCCATTCAACTTCTATTTGACGCTCTTTCACTTCAGGTGAGCTGTTCATATTAGGGCAGTCTTTACGATGGATAGATACCCCTCGTCCTTTAGTGATGTATCCCACTATTTCGTCTCCTGGCACTGGATTACAACAACGACTAATTCGAACCAACAAATTATCTGCTCCTTGAATAACGATGCCACCTTCATGACGAATTTTCATTCGATTGGCTTCTTTTTTCTGAGCTGATTGCTTAATTAATTCTTCGTTTTCTTCTTGTTGTTTCTTAATACCACGTTCTTTTCGTTCTTTTTCAGTCAAACGATTAAACACGACTTGTGCAGTAATTTCTCCAAAGCCCACTGCTGCATACAAATCATCTAATTGTTGGAAAGCAAATTTTTCTAATGCATCATCAACTTTTTCTTTTGTTAAAAAGTCTTTTGCTAGAAAATCATTATCCTCAAACATTTTTTCTAGTTGGTGTTTCCCTTTATCAATGTTTTCTTCTCTATCACGAATTTTAAAGAAGCGTTTGATTTTATTTCTGGCTTTACTAGTCACGACCATATTAACCCAATCTTGACTTGGTCCAAATGAATTTTGAGAGGTCAATACTTCGATGATATCACCATTTTTTAATTTGTAATCAAGTGGCACCATCTTGC
This sequence comes from Vagococcus sp. JNUCC 83, assembly GCF_053667615.1. Classification (NCBI taxonomy): domain Bacteria; kingdom Bacillati; phylum Bacillota; class Bacilli; order Lactobacillales; family Enterococcaceae; genus Vagococcus; species Vagococcus sp. JNUCC 83. Next base: position 1,667,820 of record NZ_CM132204.1, read on the forward strand.
CATTTACTTTTGCACCAGTTGTCTTATTACCAACTTCAGTATGGATGTTGTACGCAAAATCGAGTGGCCCTGACCCTTTTGGTAACTCTGTCACATCGCCTTTTGGTGTAAAAACATAAACTTTATCACTAAAGATTTCACCTTTAACATTATCCATAAACTCAGATGCATCATAGTTTTCATCTTGTAATTCGATAATTTCACGTAGCAAACTAATTTGATTAGCATTTTTATCTGTTTGCTGCTCTGTTTTTCCTTCTTTATATGCCCAATGAGCTGCTACCCCAAATTCAGCAATTTGATGCATTTCATGTGTTCTGATTTGGATTTCGATTGGACTACCATTTGGTCCAATAATTGTTGTATGAAGTGATTGATACATGTTTGTTTTTGGCACAGCAATATAGTCTTTAAAACGACCTGGTAATGGTTTCCATTTTGTATGAATGGCTCCAAGAACAGCGTAACAATCTTTAATTGAATCAACAATCACTCGAATCGCAAGTAAATCATAGATTTCAGAAAACTCTTTTTTCTTATCATGCATTTTACAATAAATCGAGTAAATATGTTTTGGTCGACCGTAAATTTCACCGTAAATTCCTAATTCTTCAGTCGCTTCTCTAATTTCTTCCACAGCTTGAGCCACATACTGCTCACGCTCACCACGTTTTGATTTCATCAAGTGAACAATTCGGTAGTATTGGCGAGGGTTTAGGTAATGCAATGAGCGGTCTTCTAACTCCCACTTAATCAAACTAATCCCCAAACGATGAGCCAGTGGAGCATAGATTTCCAACGTTTCTTTTGCAATACGTCGTTGTTTGTCTTCTCGTAAATGATGGAGTGTTCTCATATTATGGACTCTATCAGCTAATTTAACCATGATAACACGCAAATCTTGGGACATAGCTAATAGCATTTTACGATGATTTTCTGCTAACTGTTCTTCATGCGATTTGTATTTAATTTTCCCTAATTTTGTCACACCATCTACTAACATGGCAACGTCTGGACCAAATTCTTTTTCTAAATCTTCTAACGTCACGTCTGTGTCTTCTACCACATCATGTAAAAATCCTGTAGCCACAGTATGAGGGTCCATATTTAATTCAGCCAATATTCCTGCTACTTGGATAGGGTGGATGATATATGGTTCTCCCGATTTTCTAAACTGGCCATCATGTGCTTTTTTTGCGTAATCACTTGCTTTTTCAACAAATGCAACATGCTGAGGGTTCATGTATGTCGATACCATTTTTATGACTTCTTCAGCGGTTAAATCTTTTTCTTTTGGCATGTTTTCCCCTCCTTATGAAAAAAAAGTACCTGATTAGTACTTTTTAACTTTAGCTTTTATGTCTCTTATTATAACCCACTTAAAACATTATTTTCAATTTATCGTGATTTTTTAGTGCTTTATTTTTTTCTCATCTCCCACTGATAACTCATAGCAGATAATGCGTATAGTGGCGCAGTCTCTGCTCGTAAAATACGTGGCCCTAACGCACAACTTTTCACGTTATACTCTTCTAATACCTTAATCTCATCTGGTGTTAAACCACCTTCTGGACCAAAAATAATGAGTAAAGACTCACTAGGTTTACAAGCTGATAACGTGGTAGCAAACTGGCTTTTCTCACCTTGCTTACTAGACTCTTCATAAGCCACTAAACAATACGTGAAGTCCTTTGCTTTTTCTAATAATTCTTTAAAAGAACTATATAGTTGGATATTGGGTACAACTTGCCTGTGAGATTGTTCAGATGCCTCTTTTACGATTTTTTCCAAGCGTTGCGTTTTCTTAACTCGTTTTTTCTCATCCCATTTGACGACAGACGTTTTTGAAGGAAAACCAATCAATTCATGCATGCCAAGCTCTGTGCCTTTTTGTGCGACTAATTCTAGTTTATCGCCTTTAGTATACCCACAAGCGATCGTCACATTGACTGGCATCTCTTTTTGCATCTCTTCTTTTGAGACTTCACTAAATATAATCGCAGACTCTTCTATGGACACAATGCTTGCTTTAATGGCCACTTGGTTTTGAAAGACTAAAAAGCATTCATCATCTACTGTCATACGCATCACATTTCTCGCATGATGAAAATCGCTGTCTCTTAATTCAAACGTTGCTTGTTCGTCATAATCATATGGCAAAAAATAACGTTGCATGTTTAATCCTCCAATTGTTTTTTAACAATGATAGCATACCAATCTTTTTGTTTGAATAATTGATCCACAACAAATGATTCTTTTTCTAATTCTTCTAAAATCATTGGGACTTTGTCTTCGATAATTCCTGAAATAATCAGTGTTCCATCATCTTTCAGGCAACGATGTGCGTCTTTTAACATCAGCACAATAATGTCAGCCAAAATATTCGCCACAATGACGTCTGCTTTTTTATCTACACCATTTAATAAGTCATTAGCTGAAACATGTACGTCTTTTGCGATAGGATTTAATGCCATATTTTCTTTTGCGGAATTAACCGCAACCTCATCTAAATCATAAGCAAACACGTCTTCTGCTCCTAAAAACTTACTCGCAATACTTAATACGCCAGAACCTGTTCCCACATCTAGCACTGTCTCTCCACCACGTAATGTCACCTCAAGTGCTTGTAACGTCAAACGTGTGGTTGGATGTGTGCCTGTTCCAAATGCCATGCCTGGATCAAGATAAATGATATGCTCATCAGGATTGTTTGGTGTATATTCTTGCCATTCAGGTACAATCGTTAAATAACGGCTAATATTGACTGGGTGATAATATTTTTTCCAAGCAGTTGCCCAGTCACTTTCTTCTACTTCAGAAGCAGTGATGCTATGTTCACCAATGTCTAAACCGAATGTCGAAAGTTCTTCTACTTTTAGTTGAATACTAGGAATAATTTCTGGTAAAAATAATGTTTCTGGGAAATAAGCAATCACTTCTGCCCCCTCTTTTCGATGAGAAAACGTATCTTTATCTAAAATCTCTCCAAAAGGGTCACTTTCAAAATTCACTAGGTCCATTGAGTCCTCAATAGCTACCCCGTTAGCTCCTGCTTCCATTAAAATACTTGATACTGCTTCTACTGCCTCACTGGAAGTAATAACAGATAATTGATTCCACTTCATTGTCTAATCTCCCTTTTAATACTTTGGATAAGCTACCATAGCTGTCTCGTTATTATTTTTTTTCATCTCTTCAAACGCCGCATCATTCCACACTAATTCAAATGTTTCAATGGTTTCATCATTTAAAAAGTCTAATAAATCATCTTGTCCATTCACTAATACTTCTGCTAAATAGTTTGCTAACGCTATGATATCTCCTTTTGTCATTCCTTTTTTACGATTAAATGGAATCACAGTTAAATATTCTAATTCATCAGGTGTTTGTTTATCATCAGCATATAAAACTAAACTATCTTCAAATTCTATCACTTCTTCTTCAGATTGCGTTCCTTCTTCATCTTCAATGACATCATTTAATTTATTTTCAGCAAATAGCACAACAGATACTTCTATACGATGTTGTTTGACATCCCAATCAATGGCGAAGTCAAAGTCTCCTAAAGATTTTTCAAGTTGTTTTTCTAATTCTGTTAACATGTTGTCTTTCATTTTTTCACACACTTACACTTTCTTTGTATTGTCTCTCCTATCATACAAAAGTTGCTAGCATTTGTCATTACTAATCCTATGTTATAATGAGTTTATTAAAGGGGGAAGATAGATGAATAAGCCTCTCGCTTATCGTATGAGACCAAAAACGATTGATGATGTAGTTGGCCAAACCCATTTAGTTGGTGAAGGAAAAATCATTCGCCGCATGGTTGACGCTAAACAACTTTCTTCTATGATTTTATATGGCCCACCCGGAACTGGAAAAACAAGTATTGCTAGTGCGATTGCAGGTTCAACTCACTATGCTTTTCGCATGTTGAATGCTGCAACAGATAGTAAAAAAGATTTACAAATTGTTGTGGAAGAAGCCAAAATGAGTGGCACCCTTATCTTATTACTAGATGAAGTCCATCGCCTTGATAAACCAAAACAAGATTTTTTATTGCCTCATATAGAAAACGGTCGGGTTATTTTGATTGGTGCGACAACTGAAAATCCTTATATTTCAATTAACCCAGCGATTCGAAGTCGAACGCAGATTTTTGAAGTCAAACCGCTCAATGAAGAGGATATCAAACAAGCGATTGAAAGAGCGTTAACTGACAGTCAAGATGGTTTAGGTGAGTTGGATGTAACGCTCACTGATGAAGCGATGACTCATTTAACACGTGCAACAAATGGAGATTTAAGGAGTGCTCTAAATGGCTTAGAACTCGCTGTCAAATCAACGAAACCAAATGATGACGGTAAGATACTTATTACATTAGATATCATAGAAGAATGTGTGCAAAGAAAATCTCTCACCCATGACAAAGATGGGGATGCTCATTATGATGTGATTTCTGCGTTTCAAAAAAGTATTAGAGGAAGCGACGTAGATGCCGCTCTGCATTATATGGCAAGATTAGTAGAGGCTGGTGACATGATGTCGATTTGTAGACGACTGATGGTTATTGCTTACGAAGACATTGGTTTAGCAAATCCAGGGGCTTGTGCTAGAACCGTCTCAGCGGTCCAAGCAGCTGAAAAATTAGGATTTCCCGAAGCACGAATTCCATTAGCAAATGCTGTGATTGATTTGTGCCTATCCCCTAAATCAAACTCAAGCATTGTCGCTATTGATAAAGCTCTAAGTGATATTAGACAAGGAAACACTGGCGATGTTCCTGATCATTTAAAAGACTCTCATTACAAGGGGGCTGAAACACTAAATCGTGGAGTAGACTACAAATACCCTCATAATTATGATGGCCATTGGATTAAACAACAATATTTACCTGATAAGTTAAAAAACACCTCTTATTATGAACCTGTTCAAAACGGGAAATATGAGATAGCACTAGGAAAACAATGGGAATGGTTTGCTTCACAAAAGAAGGGTCAGTCCTAACAATTGAAGAATCTAGTTTCCTGTGCTATTATATAACTAGAATATCTGTGATGTACGCAGTATCCCCATTAGTGTTGACCGAACAAATCGTTTTACTTTGGGAATCAACGAGTATGTATTAAAAACACGCCTTTTCATTTGGTAGTTTGAGATATTTACAGCGATTCCCACCTGCATTTTTTAGCGGGTTCAACCAGCAGGGATACAAAACGGCATCGACGGATATTTTTTGGCAATTTGCTTATGCAAATTGCCTTTTTATCATGGTACAAAGAAAAGGTTGTGATACGTTGTATAAAATCATTTTATTAATTTTTGCAATTACATTATGTATTATTAGTTATTTTTTATCAAAAAAACAACAATCTCTACTAGTTGTATTTACAGAAAAAAACAAACCAACATTAAAAGCTTTTTCAGTATCACTTCTTTTACTAGCAATTATTGGTGTTGTGATTAGTCTTTTTTTTGCGACAAAACTTATTAGTTTAATTTATATCATTATCGTGCTTTGCACATCTGCGTTATTTAGTATAATATTATCTCAAAACATTCACTAAAGGGAGTCCTGTTATCATGCAAAAAGAATACAAAAAAATATTGGTTGCTATGGATGGTTCAAAAGAATCAGAACGTGCGTTAAAAAAAGCCGTGCACGTTACTAAAAGAAATAATGCTACTTTATACATCGCTCATATTGTGGATATGCGTGCCTTTGAAACCGTCTCATCTTATGATGAAACGTTAGCGACAAATGCTAAAAGAGAAGCTGAGACAGCCTTAAAACAATATGTTGACTATGCTCATGAGCATCATTTAGAAACAGTTGAAACAGTCATCCGTATTGGTGTACCTAAAATTGTATTATCTGAAGATTTGCCAGAAGAGTTAGGAATTGATTTAATCATGTTAGGAGCTACCGGTTTAAATGCCATGGAAAGAATTTTACTTGGGTCTGTATCAAGTTATGTTTCTATCCATGCTAAAAGTGATGTGTTAGTTGTTCGTACAGATATAGATAATAAAAATTAATATACAAAAAGCGAGAAACTTAAACAGTCTCTCGCTTTTTGTATATATTTTTTAATTATTTATTTTTTAATTCTTCAACATCTCTTGCAATCATTAATTCTTCATCAGTTGGTACTAAAAGTACTTTAACTTTTGAATCATCTGTTGAAATAACTCGTTCTTCACCACGAACATTATTTTTTTCAGCGTCCATTTCGCATCCAAAGAAGCTTAATCCATCAATAATATTTTGACGAATATTAATTGCATTTTCACCAATACCTGCTGTAAAGACAATAGCATCTACACCGTTCATTGTTGCAACATAGCTACCAATGTATTTACGGATACGGTCTTCAAAAATTTCAATCGCTACATTAGCTGCTTCTGTATTAGCATTTTCTAAATCACGCATATCACTTGAAATACCAGATAAACCTAGTAAACCAGATTTTTTATTTAAAATCTCAACCATCTCTTTAATATCAGTAATTTCTAATTTACCCATTAAATATTGTAACAATGACGCATCGATATCTCCTGAACGAGTTCCCATTGTAACACCTGCAAGTGGAGTGAATCCCATTGATGTATCAATTGATTTTCCTCCATCAACAGCTGTAATAGATGCTCCATTACCTAAGTGACAAGTAATGATTTTTAATTCTTCGATTGGTTTACCTAACATATCAGCCGCACGTTCTGCTACATAACGATGACTTGTTCCATGTGCACCATATTTTCTCGCACCATATTTTTCATAGTACTCAGTTGGAATACTATATAAATAGTTTACTTTTGGCATAGTCGTGTGGAAAGATGTATCAAATACACCAACATTTAATGTGTTTGGTAATAATTTTTGGAATACTCGAATAACTTTGGCTTCTGCAGGGTTATGCAATGGCGCAAATTCTGCTAAGTCATCAACTAATTTAAGTGCTTCATCATCAATAATTGCTGACTCTTTAAAGTGTTCCCCACCAGCAACAATACGGTGTCCTGCTCCTGTAATTTCATCAAATGAGTCAATAATATTTAGTTCTGTTAATTGCTCTAATAACATATTAATAGCAATTTCATGATCCTCAATATCTTTGATAACTTCATATTTTTCATCTTCACCATATTTAATAGTAAAAATTGAATCATTTAATCCGATTCTTTCAACGATTCCTTTAGCGACAACTGTTTCTTCTGGCATTGTGTATAATTGCCACTTTAAGCTTGAGCTTCCTGCATTAATTGCTATTGTTTTTGACATGTTATTTTCTCCCCTATTATATATTCGATTCGCACCATTGACGAAACTGATTAACAAAATTTAACACACTTTTATTCTCTTTTAAAGACGGTAATTCTGCCAGTAATACTTCTTTGGCTTGTTTAGCTTGATCGCCTTTATTTTGAACAAGTACAATCGATTTCCCTAAACTTTTTTGACTAAACAGAGTGGTTGGTAATTGTAAAATACCTTGTAGATAAACTTCTTTCATAAGCCATGTTTTTAATAGTTCAGCTTGTTCTGTTTCTAAGAAGTTGTTTGGCAATAAAAACAAACCAAACCCACTCTCTTTTACATATTTCATGCTTTGTTCCATTATCAAATGATGCGCGTAACTATGCTCAGTAGGAAAAGACGTCATGAAATCTTTTGCTACCTCATCTTTAGGATAATACCCGATAGGTAAATCAGCAATCGCAACATCGAGCGGTTCAATTAAGAGTGGTTCTAAAGAATCTTGATGAAATAACTCTACATCCAATCCTAACCAATTTTTATTAACAGCTGCTATTTGCAATAATAAATCATCAGCATCTACGCCAATACCTTTAAGATTTTTATAGCCTGCTAAATCCAAATGACTTAAAACAGTGTAAAGCAAATTTCCCATACCAACTGACAAGTCCCCAACAACCATATTGTCTTTATTTTTTTTCGTTAATTGTTCAATCATGTAACTAAATAAAAAGCCAATACTATCTGGTGTTAGTTGATGATTTGCTTGAAGTGGTTCCACTTTTAATCCACTAAGTAATGTTAATTGAGTGATTTTTCTTTTGTCTTCAACTGATAAGTCCAAACTTAGCAATTTGTGATAGTGTGTTTCAAGCTGTTTGACTTCTTCTTGATTTGGAACACCATTAATTACTCGGACATTGCCACCATCTAACAAATTTTCACCATTTTCAACATAGGCATCAAAAAAAGACGTGTCTAATGCTTTTTGTAATAATTTCACAGAGTCATTCAACGCTTGAAAACCTATCTCAACATTCGTTTGAGACAAATGTGTCACCTCTTCCTTGTCTTATTCACAAATCTCTTACTTTCCTATTCTATCGAAAGAATCGCTATATTTCAAGGTATTGAAACTGAAATTGATAGGGTTTTTTCGATTTATGATAGCCTTTACTCATTATTTACAAAAACATGTCGTTTAAAACCACTGTTTAATTCGATGTTTAGTTTGATCAAACTCCCAAATCGGCTTTTATCTATAACTAACTTGCCAATAGAATAATTGATGGTTTTTGATTCGCCATTTGACAAATGTTCAGATTCTTTTTTCCCTTTATCCTCTATAATATCTGCCAAATAAGAATCGGTCGCTTGTTTCATGACCAATTGCTTTTGTTTGTAATCATCAATGAAAAATACGGTGGTAATCATAAATAAAGCTAATAAACACAAAAAAGGAAGAGAAACCCCTCCCTCATTATTTCGATAAAAAGTAGACATAACTCTCCCCTTTTACAGTCACAATAGTCATTTGAATGACATTGGTGTATTCAATAAATTCTACTGTTTTTAGACCAACAATAATCGGTTGAAATCCTGGTTGTTTACGTAATTTATCCTCATACAAATCAAATATGACACGCTCTGCTTGATTATTTACCATCTTCGAATAGATTAGTTTATTAGGTTGGACATCAACAATATCTAAGCCTTTAATTTCATGCTCTAATTGTTTTTTACCTATTTGTAACTCCAAATACGTGCCATCTTGCTGTATGTCCCAAAAAGTATTGATTTGCTGAATAAAAGGCGTTAAAAATATTAATAATCCCATCATAATACTTAAAGTAATTAAACATTCTAATAAGGTAAAACCGTCTTGCGACATTATCATCTGTTGCTGATTTCTAGTATAATGTCGCCCTTTTGTAACACAAAATGTTCCTCACTCCCATCTACAACTGTAATCTGTTCTCTTTCAGCTTTCTTCTTTAAAGCCTCTTTATCTTCCTTATCCTCTATAAATCCCCATTCTTTTGCAAAAATAGCCAGTTCCAACTCTATTTGATGTTTCTGATTTTCTTGTCTTAAAAATAATATTGTTTCAAACATAAATAATATCCCCACTGTTAATGTAAAAACAGCTAATAAACTTTCTAGTAATAGAAAACCATCATTGTTTTTCTTCATATCTAAACACCTTACTGCTCCCTAGCTGAACAACATAACGTATGACTGTATCCCTCGATTCATCGATAAACTGAAAGGTTTCTAATTTACTTGGGCTTGCTGAACCTCCTCTTAGTGTCACTTCACTCTTTTTATCAATGATTAGTGGAGGCTTAATATCAATGACTTCCTCAACTTTTTCTCCTTTAAATGTGTAATTAAATACTAATTGTTGGGTTAATTTATTCGCACTTACTTTACTATTTTCTAATTCAATCACTGCACTATGTTGGCTTTTCTCATAGAGTCTTTCAAACCCAATTAATTGAGAAGTAACAAGTTGTTGTTCTTTCCACCTCTCTAATTTTATCAGAGGAAGTATCCCCAACACGCTAATAACCAGTAAGACACATAGACACTCCCACAACGTAAATCCTTGATTATTCAACAACTATCCCAATTTTTTCTGCCTTATCTTTTTGCTCTTTAGAAATATAACCACCTTTAACTAATTCATCTAAATCTTTTGGTCTTTCTGAATTATCTAGGTAATACATTTCTGTTTGCGTTTGTATGACCTTAGTTAGTGCCTCGTCACCTTGTTTGTTGATACTTGATTGTTGTTTAGATAAATTTGGGACGAATAAAATAATCAACACGGCTATCACCAATAACACAATTAGCATTTCAAGTAATGTAAATCCATCATTCTTTTTTCTTAACTTTTTTAATATTTTCAATAGAAATCCCCCATTCCACTATATATTGGTAACAATAATGAGCCATAAACTGAGACAATTAGAATAGCAATTAAGATAAATGTGATTGGTTGAAGCCATTGGATTTTCTTCTCACATTCATCTATAAAAGATTCCCATTCACGTTGCCCGAAAACAACTAATTCTTGCCCTAATTTTCCATGTATTTCACCTTGTCTGATAATCCACGTTAATTCTGGCTTTAAAAATGTCCAACGAGCAATTGGCTCATCAATGAATATCCCTTCTTCTAGCGTTTCTTTTATTTCTTTAGCCATCTCTTGCATCAAATTTGAGTAGCCTGACTGTTGCATTGTTAACACCACTTCTTTAAATTCCATACCTTGTGATAATAAATTTCCCCACTCTGTTGCAAACAGTGACGTGTAGTAGTTTGTCATTAAACGTCCAACGATTGGTATTTTGATGTATATTGTTAATTTTTTTATCTGTGAGCCTTTATTCCACCTCTTATCTAATAAGTAGCCAACTACTAGTAAGACACCTAAAAAAATAAACGTGTATTGAATCCCCTTATCTAGAAAATAAAACATTGGAGAATCAGCCCCATCTTGCGACAAATCAGATAATTGTGGTAGGATAAGCCACTTCATTCCTAGCACCATAGCCACTAAAAATAGTAGTAACAACAACGGATAACTTAATACCTTGATCATTTCTTTTCGTTGTTTTTCTCGTTCTCTCATTTGACGCGACATTCTTTTTAATGTTCCAACCAAATCTCCATGCACTTCAGAAAATTTAATAGGGGCTAATTGTTCTTTGGAAAAACCTATCCCCATTAAACTTTGAGCAAATGACTCTCCCTTTAATAATTTCTTCTCAATAAATATTAATTGTTTCGTCTGTTTGACTGAAATAGTCCTCATAAATGTTATACTCTGTTCAAGACTAAAACCATTTTCTAAAAGAGTCGCCAATAGATAAACAAAATCATCTTTTTGTTGTCGTTTAAATGGCTTAATCTTTGAATTTTTGGTACGTTTTCCCAGTGATTTTCTTTTCATAATATGCTTTTTGTAAACTTTTTTCCCATTGGTTCTCACCTTCTTGATAAGACATATCATATAATACGCCATACTTATCTTTGGTTAATATCGGTATCATCTCTTGATAAACAATTCCTTGAACACTTTGACATATGTCTTCTTTAGGAATCCCTAATTCGATTAATCGCGACTCAACTCCTCTCCTATTTTTTGCATGAATTGTTGAAAAAACTAAATGTCCTGTAAGAGCTGCTCTTATAGCCATTTTTGCTGTTTCAGTATCCCTAATCTCCCCAATCATCAAGCAATCTGGTCGATGTCTTAGACAAACTTTTATTAACTCTTGGTATGTTAGACCTATCTTTTCATTCACCTGAAACTGTAAACACCCCTCATCTTCAATTTCTACGGGGTCTTCAATTGTTATAATATGTTTATTATTTCGAAGGAGTAACTCATTCATCAATACATGCATCGTTGTTGATTTTCCTGAGCCTGTCGGACCAGAAAATAAAAACAAGCCATTTCTACTGATTTGTTGTTTAATCATATGTAGTTGTTGTTCATCAACAAAATTCAGCGTTTTTGAAGACATAGGATATAAAAAACGAATAACTAATGTTTCTCTGTTTAAAAAATCTCCTACAACGGATAAGCGTACCCTGATGACACCTTGCTTTAACTTTATTGTTGTGCCACCCATCTGAGCTTTCCTTTTCTCAGCTATATCCATCCCTGCAAGATATTTAAAATATAAAATTAGCTGTTCTGCGGTTTTATCTGCTAATTCACTATAACGACTTATTTCATGATGGTATCTAAAAGACACTTCATAGTGAGAGACTTTTGGTAGAATATATAAATCACTCATCTGATTCGTATAACCATAATGTAATAATTTCATTGCTAATTTTTTCATGTGTAAATTCCTTTCTCATAACTTATATTTGCTTAATTTTAAAAATTCACTGAAAAAAACAAAAAAACCAACCAGATAGTTTCTGATTGGCTTGTTGATGATTATTATTCTACATATCTGCTGATGTAAAGACTTCTGAAACATCGTCATCATCTTCTAAAATATCAACAATTTTTTCTAACTTTTCTTTATCACTTTCACTTATCTCAACCAAGGTTTGTGGTACCATTGTTAACTCTGCTTGAGCGAGAGTATACTCTTTTTCTAACGCATCTCTTACTGCCGTAAATTCAGTCGGTTCGGTATAGATTTCAAATACTTCATCTGACACTTCGATATCATCACCACCTGCTTCAAGGACACTTAATGTCATCGTATCTTCATCAACGTCTAATCCTTCACGTTCAATGACAATGTACCCTTTACGATCAAACATATAAGCAACTGAACCGGACTCGCCTAAAGAACCGCCATTTTTATTGAAAGCTACGCGTACATTAGTAGATGTTCGGTTTCGATTATCTGTCAAAGCATGAACCAAAATTGCCACTCCAGCTGGACCGTATCCTTCATAAACCACTTCATCATAATTTTCACCTTCACCAGCGCTTGTTGCTTTTTTTATTGCTCGCTGGATGTTGTCATTTGGCATATTAGCTGTTCTTGCTTTATCTAACACTAATCTTAATGAAGGATTAGACGACGGATCAGGCCCACCACTTTTTGCTGCCATATAAATTTCACGCGATAACTTTTGAAATACTTTACCACGCTTAGCATCTTGTGCTCCTTTTCGATTCTTAATGTTATTCCATTTTGAATGTCCTGCCATTCTAATTCCCCACTTTCTAGTATGATTTAAAACATATACTGTCATTTTAACATAAGTTATTCTTAAAAGAGACCTATGACTAACCTATTTTGACTTTTTACGTCCAAACTCAGTATAAAGCAGTAACATCGCACACGCTGTTAGAGCGCCTATACTGTCTAACATGACATCTTGAAACAATGGCGTTCTATCCCCTGTTAACATTTGATGAAACTCATCCATTGCTGCATATCCAGTGGCACTCATCCAAGCAAAAAATAAACTCCAAATAGATTGTTTCAATTTTGAGTATAATATGAGAAATAGGCTACCTCCCAAAATAAAAAACGTAAAAAAATGTGCCGCTTTACGTATAAAGAATTCTACAAATTTAAAATAACCCATTGCTTGTATACTAACCTCGCTCCCACCATAATGAAAGACAACACCTTGTAATTTTGATGAAAATGGCTCGCTTACTAGCCACTTTTGAAGTAGTGGGACTGAACTTTGTTCTGTATAGGTTTTTGATGAACTATAAAATAGAACAAACATGATAGCTAGAGCAACTATCACATACACTTTTGGTTGACTTAATTTACTTTTCATAAACAACTTCTCCTATCTTAAACTTTTTTAGCTTTTTATCATTGTTTTTTAATAGTATAGGGTATAATATAACCATAATGAAAGGAGTCAGATAATATGACATATTCTATAACATGGGATTTAGATTCAATTTTTAATGGAGGGATTGACTCTAAAGAGTTAGAACAACGCCTATTATTACTTGATGATGAAATTACAGAGTACCAATCACTCGTTACAGATTGGAATCCAGAAACAGATGTGCCAGAATTTAAAGCATTCGAGGCTATTATGACTGTTCAAGAAAAAATATCTAAAGGCTTTGGCCAAACAATCAGTTTTGTAAATGCCATTCAATCAGCAGATGTTAACAATAAAAAAGCTGGTAGCGTGTTGGCTGGATTATTTACAAAACATACAGGATTTAAAAATGCTAACGTCCTTTTCAATAAAAAATTAACAAACCTATCTACAGATACTTGGAATGCTCTTCTTGCTTCTGATTTTGCTCAAAAACAAGGTGTGGCTTTTAATTTAACAGAAGCTCGCGAACAAAGCAAACGCCTATTAAGTGAAAAAGAAGAATCAGTAATTAACCAATTATCGACAGATGGATTTAACGCATGGAGTTCTCACTATGATACAATCGTAGCTAATATCCAATTTCCATTTGAAGAAGATGGAAAAACAACATACCTTTCAGCAGGACAAGCATTTAACCGTATGATGGGAGATGCTGATAAAGATGTTAGACAACGTTTGTTTGATACATGGGAAAAAACATGGGCAAATTACGCGCCACTTTTTGCCGACACATTAAATCACTTAGATGGTTATCGTTTAACAAATAATAAACTACATGGTATCACTGATCATTTGGAAATTCCATTAGAGTATAACCGCATGAAAAAAGAAACGTTGGATGCTATGTGGGGAACAATCGCTGCAAACAAACAACCTTTTGTAGACTTCTTAACTCGTAAAGCTCAATTATTCGGCAAAGAAAAAATGGATTGGCAAGACCAAGATGCCCCTGTGATTTTAGGTAAATTTGAAGAAAAACGTTACACCTTTAATGAAGCCGCTGAATTTATTATTGAAAACTTCAATAAATTCAGTCCTAAAATGGCTGACTTTGCTAAAATGGCTTTTGAAAAAAGTTGGATTGAAGCAGAAGATAGACCTGGTAAACGTCCAGGTGGTTACTGTACTGGATTACCTGAAAACGAAGAATCTCGTATTTTCATGACATATGGTGAATCAATTAATGAAGTATCGACTTTAGCTCACGAATTAGGTCATGCATTCCATTCACACGTGATGTGGGATTTACCATCTGTGAGTCAAGACTATGCCATGAACGTTGCTGAAACTGCGAGTACGTTTGCTGAATTAATTGTGGCAGATGCAACTCTTAAACAAGCCAAATCAACAGAAGAAAAAATCAACTTGCTTGATATTAAAATGCAAAATGCCACAGCGATGTTTATGAACATTCACGCGCGCTTCATCTTTGAAGATAATTTCTATACTGAACGTAAAGAAAAAGTATTAACAGATACTGAAATTACTGACTTAATGGTGGCTGCCCAAAAAGAAAGCTACTGTGACTCATTAAATTCATATCACCCACATTTTTGGGCAAGTAAATTACATTTCTATATCGATGATGTGCCATTTTATAACTTCCCATACACATTTGGTTACTTATTCAGTTTAGGGATTTATGCTTTTGCACAAAAACAAGGAACATCATTCGAAGATGATTACATCGCTTTATTGCGTGACACAGCTTCGATGACAACGGAAGAATTAGCACAAAAACATTTAGGTGTTGACTTAACATCCAATGAATTCTGGCAAGCTGGAATTGATATGATGATTCAAGATGTAAATACCTTCTTAGAATTAACAGAAGACTACGTAAAATAATTTAAAAACCTCTATGATTGAAGAAAATCAATCATAGAGGTTTTGTTTATTTTATAAAATCAATTTTTTTACTCATCCAATAGATAATGATACCGCCAACTGTCATAGAAAATAATTCACCTAACCCAATAATCAACCAGTTATAAAAAAATGGTAAATCATATAATATCGTGAGTTGTCCTGCGACGGTAAACATGGATATGGCAAAACTAATAGCTGTTATCACCATTTTGACTTTCATATTTTTAATACGTTTAGTGAGGGCATAATTTATTACTAATACTAAAAACGTGCTAATGCTTCCAACCAATACATCGATGATTCCTAATGGTGAAAAAGCATTTGCTATTGCTACACCTAGTGTTACAGCAACAATATAGCGCTTATTATAAAGTGACAAATAATTAAACATCTCAGATAATCTTAACTGAATTGCTCCAAAGCTAGTCACTGATAAAACTAACGTCACTGCAACATATAAACCTGCGACAATTGCCATTTTTGCTGTATCTTTTGTGGTCCATGACACAGCAGTGTGTTCTCTTTTATTTTCCATTGATATTTCTCCTTTACAAGGGATTACCTTGCTAATAACTACAACCAAAGGATGTGAGAAAAAATTCCCAACGAAGTGTTGTAGTGCGATAAACTCGCTAATTAATAGGATACACTTTTTCTACAAAAAAACAATCCTATTTTGTCATCCATCCACCATCAATAGGGACAATACTTCCTTGAATATAAGACGATGACTGACTCGCTAAAAATAATGTTAATTGAGCAACCTCTTCAGGTGATGCCCATCGTTTACAAGGGGTTTCTGCTGCCACCCATTTAGCCATCTGTCCGTCACCAGCAAAATCAACTGCATTCATTGGTGTTTCGATAGCACCAGGTGCTATACCAACAACATGAATCCCTTGACTGGCATAGTCTAACGCCAATTGTTTCGTAAATCCAACTATCGCGTGTTTTGACATCGTGTAACTAATACCACCTCCGCCACCAATTAACCCAGCAATAGAGGCCATATTTATAATTGTCCCGTGTTGTTTTTCTAACATAATAGGTAAAATTAATTTTGTTAATCTAAAGTAACTTTTTACATTTGTCTCGTAAATCGTATCCCATAACTCTTCAGACGTGTCATTCAATGTCTTAAAATCATCTAGTTTTCCAGCAGTATTTAACAATATATCGATTTGATTGTATTTAGCTAGACACTCACTAACAGCTTTCTCTAAATCTTTTATATTTGTGACATCACCTTTAAAAAACATAAACTGATTAGAAAATTGACTGTCACTATCTACTTTATCAATCCCGAACACATAAGCACCCTGTTCTAAAAACAAACGTGCTTGTTCTTTTCCTATACCCGAAGCGACACCTGTCACAAAAACGACTTTTTTATTAAATTCTGTGTAAATAATAGAACTCATTATTCAACAATCTCCCAATCATCTGCTAAAATATCGCACACAGTTGGTGCAAAACTTGAAAAACCTTCATCACTTGTCTTAATTAAAAAATAGTCTGTTACTGGACAGCCATCATAGACCTCACCGCTTACTAAAGTAACGTATAACTCAAATCCTCCCCAGCCTTTTCTAATTACTTTTTTCCCTGCTTTAAGTTCTGGCAATATTTTTTCAAATATCATATTATTTCTCTCCTATTGATTTATTATCGATATAATTCGTTGCAGTTCATTAATCTCATCCGTATCTTCTGAATAGCTAAACTCTTTCACATTAATTTGACTACGTGGAATCGTTCCATCATCAGTTGCTTCATTGAATCCTATTGACAATGAAGCATTACTAACCAATTCATATATCATGCCATTATCGCATAAAATATACTTAATAATAGGTTTAGTTGTATCTGCAACTTCACTAAATCCAGCAGCAAATGAACTCCTTTGTCGTTCATCAGTTGCCCCAAGTGTCCCATTTTTTGAATAATAAAATGTCACACCACCCACAACATGAAGTGGGAAAAAATCATAACCAGGATTATCAAGATTTTGCGCCATAGCCATACCATCTGGTGTCACAGCAAACCAATCTCCTCGACCTGCTGCACCGTGATCAAAAAACTCAGATGTAACAGCCATACCTCCAACTTTCGCTCTATGACTTGCCCAGTTTAAAAATTGCTGGTTAATATTTTGAAGTACACTCGTTTGATAAAACATCTCTTTTGATAGGGTTGTTTCACCAGACCCCTTTTCATTCGTCTCGTCAGATGTAGTTGAATTTTGTTCGGATGTTTCTTTCGTTGAACTTTGTTTTGTTGTTGATTGACTGGCTTGCACACTAGAACTAGTTTGACTAATTTTCGTCTCATCATTGTTTGAGTTTTGACTACAACCAACCAATACTAGGGATAATGACAATAATCCCGCCCATTTTTTCATCATACTCTCCTCACTTTTTTTTGATAGATTAAGTTTAGCATGATTTTTTATAGTTGATTATAACTATTCACTTGATGTTTTAGAAAATACAATACTCGATTCATAAAAATCTAACGTTTCTTTAAAACGAGAAATAAACTCACTATACGTTAAATCGTCTGTTATCCCTTCATCATAAGCACTACCAAATATATCATATTCAATTAAAATTCCTGTGCCATCATCAAAAATATAATACCGATATAAATTATTGCTAATAGACTTCTCATTACGATGAAATAAAATATATCCCGTTTGTATGTTTTCTATCTCTTCTGATGGAAATACCTTAGAAAAACTTTTTTTCTCTTCAACATATAAATCAAAACCATTAATTAAATTATCATACATTTTAAAATCAGCAGTATGCCCGACACTGCTCTTTTTATCATACACATTGGCTACTAGTATATCTTGATTATCTTGATATTTTTCTACATTAGGGATAATTGACCAATCAGTCTGAGTTTTACTTGCTATTTCTGTATTTTCTTTAAATTCAAATTGACATCCTTTATTTGTTATTAACTTTTTATCCTCTAATTTCAAATAAAGAGGTTGAGATTTATCAATATTCTCTTTATCTATTTGAGTAATAGTTGAGATTTTAAGAGGATAGAGAATATCATTCTCTTCATCATTATACATAAATAAATTATTATCAGTAATAAAAAAAATTAATACTATTAAACTAAAAAAAATACCCACGACCACTAATATTATTTTCAATATTTTATTTAGCATTCTATTCTTCTTCTTTTTAGATCTATCAATATCTGGTTTTATAAACAACTCATCGTAATCATCGTTAAACATTGGTTCTTTTTTAGTCATTTTATATCCAGCCCCACATAGTGAATAATATTATTTTCAAATCGGTGATAACACGATTTTTCTTTCTAAAAATTCTAAATCATCTTTAAAAACATTTCTAAATTCCTCGTATGTCATATCATCTGACACATTTTCATTTTTGGATTTATCTGGCCCGTTCATTCTTAGAAGTATCCCGGTACCATCATTAAAAATATAGTAACGATAAATATCATCATATAGATAAGATTCATCTTCTCCATCATGTTTAAACATATATCCTGTTTGAACATTTTCAGTTGTTTCTTCTGGATATACTTTTGTAAAACTTCCTTTTGCTGTGTCCATAAAAAAATATTTACCATTAATAACATTTTCATATATTTCAACATATATAGAAGAAACCAATCTTCCAACACTATATAAAGACACACTCATTATATCCTCACCGGAGGAATATTCCATTAAAGTAGGTATAACTGACCAACTTTGTTGATCATATGATTCTATTTGAACTTCTTCAATAAATTCTATCTGATATCCCTTGTTTGTCACCAGTTTATTACCATCTAATTCTACATATAATGGATTAGCCTTATCTACATGTTCATTCCTAGCTTGTGTTACCTCAGTTACTTTAAAAGGATAGTAATTATCATATACTTCTTCTTCACTTTCACTAACAATAGCATTTTTTTCATCTGTTTCAATTTCTATATCAGTAGGGGAAGACCCTATCCATGCTAAAAAAATCACTATCATAATTAATGAAAAATATATGCCAATGTTTTTAAAAAGTGTTTGTTCGTTAAAAATTATATCTTTCTGTACTTTTTTCTTTTTATATTTTGGTTTTATAAATAATTTATCATAAGAATCATAAAAATTCCCCTTTTTCTTTTTCATCACTATCTCCTAACTTCTAAGCATTTTTCATCGTTGTTTTTCTAACACTTTTTTAGTCAAATCAATTTCATTCATCACATCAACAATGCTCTCTTCATAGTCATCTGTAATACTCTCACAAATAAAAATTAAACTTAATAAAATTGATTTCATTGATTCTTTTATTTCTTGAGTATCAATACTAGACGCTTCAATCGACTCGTATCGCTTGGTTGCAGACAAAACACCCGGTAATTTAACATATAAAAAATCGTTAAATCCTGTCATCTCATTAGGATACTCCATTAATCGTTTAAATATCTCTTCAGCTGATTGAATCGCTGTATTAATCTCTGTATTATTTCTTAAATTATTTGAGTTTTCTACAAGTTCTTTCCACTCGATTATTTGATTTTTAGCTACTCCCATGGTCTCTTTAAACAAATCCAAATCATTTTTTGATAAGTGATGTTTCTTTTTATAATTTCTAATCCCTTGTTTGTATCCTATAATCAACTTAACTTTTTCCCTATTTTGATAAACAATGATACCTGCTATTATCGCTAAAACAAAGATTAATCCTATCATCTCAATTCCCACTCCAATTCCTCATTATACAAAAATTACATTAATTGCTATAAAGTCCCTTTCTTTATGATAGCTTACTATACTCAAATTTTAAATATAAATAATACATTTTATGAACAAAAAACAAGTTATTTATACTGTTATTATTTTTCAAATTAAAATAGATAAATAGAATATGTTAAAACAATTAAGAATTAATTAATAATTAACTTAAGATTTCGTTTATTAATACACAGTATATTAAATGTATAAATAAAAACAGAGGAGACACATACCATGGAAAATATTCTAGGATTAAAAAATATTTCAAAATCATTTAAACAATATAATGTTCTACATGACGTAAACTTAACTATCAAAAAAGGAGATATCTACGGCTTAATAGGAAAGAATGGTGCAGGTAAAACCACACTACTAAAAATTATTACTAGCCTATCAAAACAAAGCTCTGGAACGATTCAATTATTTGGATCAAATACACATAAAGATTTTATTAACTCTTTAAAACGCACAGGGAGTGTTATTGAAACACCTGTTGCATATGATAACCTCAGTGCTAAAGAAAATCTAATTTATTATAGTAAATTACGAGGAGTAGTTGATGAAAAAGACATTGAGGATACTTTAAAATTAGTTGATTTATCTGATGTTGGCAATAAAAAGTTTAAACACTTCTCTCTTGGTATGAAGCAAAAATTGGGCATAGCCATTGCTTTATTAAGTAAACCAGATTTTTTAATTTTAGATGAACCGATTAATGGTCTTGATCCAATAGCTATCGTTGAATTTAGAGAATTACTAAAAAAATTAAATACCGAATTAAATATTACGATTCTTATATCAAGTCATATACTTACAGAGCTTTATCATGTGGCTAACAGATTTGGTATTTTAAATAATGGTACTTTGGTAGAAGAAATTACTAAAGAAGAATTTGAGAAAATGTCTCAAACAATGATAACCTTACAAGTAGCAGACACAGCAAAAGTGACATCAATATTACACGAACATTTGGTACATGATTTTAAAACCATTTCATCTTCAGAAATCAATATTTATGAGCCAAAAATAGACGTATCAGAATTAATCCCTATTTTGATTAAGGAAAAAGTAAAAATTAATGGGATTTATAAAACAGGAATTGATTTAGAAAATCATTTTCGAGATTTAGTTGATGGTACAGTTTTAACAAATAAGGAGGGAAAATAGATGATTGCAACATTCAAAGCAGACTTCTATCGATTATTTAAAACAAAAGGATTTTGGTTATCACAATTATTTATTATTGGTTTTATATTTATTTCAATAGCCAGTCAAAGCGTTGGACAAGTCGGCGTAAACCTCGAAGAATCAACACAAGAAACAGCCGCTCAATATGCTATGAAATGGACCGGCATTATATCTGTACAAGCAGTGACATCTATGATGACGATGTTTTTCTATGCTATGTTACCAATGCTTGTTATTATTATCGGTCATGATTTTTCAAAGAAAACATATAAAAATATTTTAACTGTGGGCGTATCTAGAACAAAATACTTTTTATCTCAATACATATCATTTGCTATTATGATTTTCTTACAAGTTATCTATATTTATCTAGCTTCGTTTCTAACAGGTACTCTTTTTTATGGTGTAGGAAGTGGCTTTAATCAAAAACAGCTACTCAACTGGCTCATGACTGCTAGTGTTCAATTCATCATGATAATGGCTATTTTAACTATCAGTTGTTTTGTCACATATTTAACAAAAAATAATGTATTGTCAATCTTAACAGCGATTATACTTCCAATTATTCTAACTCTGTTAGGTTTTATGTTTAAAAATGCCGAGTGGGTCAGTCTTTTCGACTTCCAAAATACTTTAGGTGATACAGAATTTATCTTAAGTAGATCTAATGAACTTTATCAGAGTATTTTGGTAGCTCTTAGTACGATTTTGGTTTTTCTTATGTTAACTATTTATCAATTCAATAAAAGTGAACTATAAATAGAAACAACTCTTTTCAACTTAGGAAAGAGTTGTTTTTTTATATAAGGGTAAGCTTATTAACAATTCAAAATACTTTTTATTCCCACTAGCTTCTGCTGTCCCTCCAAGAAGAGTCGATAGTTCCTTAATAATATATAAACCCAACCCTGAATTTTTATTAACTCTTGATAAATCTTCGGTATAAAATCGTTCAAATAACTTCTCATAATTTGAAACAACTTGCTCAGTAGCATTTGAAAATACTAGATTAACAGCTTCTCCACTTTTGGATAACTTAATAGATCCCTTATCTATGCCATGATTCAATATATTTCCAATTGCATTATCTATAATTCGACTAAGTATGTCTTTATCACTAATGATATGTACATTTTTTTCAATCATAATATCTAATTCAATGGACTGCTTTTTAAATGCTTCATAATAAGTAATTATCTTTGATTCTAATAAAGATGATAGATTAATCTCATCTAATTCAACATCAACCCTATCTTCCACCAAACGATTATATGTCAGTAAATCATCTAATTTCTTTTCAACATCAGTCAAATTTATAGAAATCTTTTTTACCAAATTTTCCTGTTTAGCATCTACTTGTTTTCTTAAAATTTGAGTATAACCACTAGCCACAGTTAATGGGGTTCTTATATCATGAGAGATATTGTTGATAGATATATCAAATTGTTTTTGACTTTTCACAAGTTGCTGATGATTTCTTTTATTTTGTTCAATTAACTGATTAATTTGTTTCACTAACATTATGATGAATGGATTTTTGCTTGTTGATTCAATGACTAGATTACTTTGGATAGAATTAATATAGTCTAAACGTTCTGTTACTTTTAATAGCATGATATGGATATAAATTAAATAACCAAACACGCCTATACTTATTACTATAAAAACATAAATCATTTTATTCTCCTTAATCAGCCAATTTTATACCAATTCCCCAAATTGTATCAATATAATTATTATCTGCATCCAATTTTTTTATTTTTTTTCGTAAATTACTTATATGCACGTTTATGGTATTTTCATCACCAAAATATAATTCATCCCAAACTGCATTATAAATGTCTTCTTTTGTATAAATTTTGTTTGGATATAGAAATAATAACTTTAATATTTCCGCTTCTTTTCTTGATAAATCAATTTGTTTATTGTTATTCTTCAACTTAAAAGCTTGTACATCTAATTCAATGTTCTTATAATACATATTTTCGCTACTATCCTGAATCATCTGAGTACTTTTTCTTAACTGAACATTAATTCTAGCTAGCAATTCATCTACATCAAATGGTTTAGTCAAATAATCATCTGCTCCATTGAGCAACGTTTCGCTAATTAATTTTTTATCATCCAAAGCTGTTAAAACAATAACTGGTATTTGGCTATCTATTCTAATTTTTTTTAATACATCTTGACCATTCATACCTGGTAACATCATGTCTAATATAACTAAATTTAGTTGTTTTATTTCCAATAATAATAGTCCTTCTGTTCCTGAATAAGCCACTTCTACTTCATAATTAATTGCCAACATCTCTTGTAATAGTTGACTAATTTCACTATCATCCTCAATTATTAATATACGTTTCATGAACTTCTCCCTAAGATAAATGAGAACTTTATAAAGTTCTTTTATAAAAGAATTTTATACTAAAAACTAGCATAAGTCTATTCAACTTATGCTAGTAATACATTTTATTCTTGATTTTTTAACGCTTCTGCAGCAGCCATTTGTGCTTCAATATCACTGATACTATACACATTTTCACTTGCTACACCCACTTCTTTTGGTTCCATGTTACGGTATTTTGCCATACCAGTACCAGCTGGAATGATTTTACCAATGATAACATTTTCTTTCAATCCAAGTAAGTGGTCTTTTTTACCTCTAATCGCAGCATCAGTCAAGACACGAGTTGTTTCCTGGAATGATGCAGCAGATAAGAAACTGTTTGTTTCAAGTGAGGCTTTTGTAATACCTAACAAGACCGGACGTCCAGTTGCAGGTGTTCCACCAGAAACAAGTGTGTTGTAGTTACGGTCTTTAAATTCACTAATATCAACTAGTGTACCTGGTAAGATATCTGAATCACCTGGATCCATGACTCTTACTTTACGTAGCATTTGACGAACCATAACCTCAACGTGTTTATCTCCGATTTCTACCCCTTGCATACGGTAAACTTTTTGTACTTCTTTAAGCAGATAATTTTCAACAGCTAAGACATCTTTGACTGTTAATAATTGTTTTGGATCAATTGATCCTTCTGTTAACGGAGTACCACGGTCAATAATATCACCTTCAGCAACTTTCATACGAGAAGTATAAGGAACAGAATAAGTTCTAGTATCTGTTGTTCCCTTAACAACCACTTCTTTTGTACGATCCGCTTGATCCTCAGTAATTTCAACAACTTCTCCAGCTACTTCAGAAATAACGGCTTGTCCTTTAGGATTACGTGCTTCAAAAATCTCTTGTATACGAGGTAAACCTTGAGTGATATCATCTCCGGCAACCCCACCCGTATGGAATGTACGCATGGTTAACTGAGTACCAGGCTCACCGATTGATTGGGCTGCAATTGTACCAACTGCTTCTCCAACTTCAACTTCAGAACCAGTCGCTAAGTTACGACCATAACAATGTTTACATACACCATGTTTTGTATTACATGTAAAGACTGAACGAATCGTAATTTGTTCAATACCCGCATCAACAATTTGTCGCGCGATATCTTCTGTAATAATTTCATTTGCACCAACAATAACTTCTTTTGTTTCGGGATGAATCACTGATTTACGAGTGTAACGACCAAGCATACGCTCTTCTAGAGTTTCAATGACTTCATTTCCTTCTTTCATCACTGTAATGTCTAGACCTCTGTCAGTACCACAATCCGTTTCACGAATGATAACATCTTGAGCCACGTCAACTAAACGACGAGTTAAGTAACCTGAATCGGCTGTCTTAAGGGCTGTATCGGTCATACCTTTACGAGCACCGTGAGTCGAGATAAACATTTCTAAGACAGTTAACCCTTCACGGAAGTTAGATACGATAGGTAACTCCATAATACGACCATTAGGAGCGGCCATAAGTCCACGCATACCAGCTAACTGAGTAAAGTTGGAGATGTTACCACGAGCTCCAGAATCACTCATCATGAAGATTGGGTTACGTGCGTCTAAACTTTCCATCAGTTTTTCTTGGATAGCATCTTTCGTTGCGTTCCAAATACCAATAACTCGCTCATAACGCTCATCATCTGTAATTAAACCACGACGGAATTGTTTTGTTACTTTTTCTACTTGGTCATGTGCTTCTTCAATCATTGCTTGTTTTTCATGTAAAACAACGATATCAGCAATCCCTACAGTCATACCTGCATAAGTAGAGTGTTTGTATCCTAAGTCTTTCATTCTATCTAACATTTTAGATGTTTCAGTAATTTTGAAACGTTTGAAGACTTCAGCGATAATATTACCAAGATTTTTCTTCTTGAATGGTCCAATTTCTGGTTGTTCTTTGATAAATGCAGGAATATCTGCTCCGGCTTCAACAAAGTATTTATCAGGTGTTTGAACTGTCAAGTTATAATCAGTTGGTTCATTTAAGTAAGGGAATTCTGGTGGCATAATCTCATTAAAGATTGCTTTACCAACAGTTGTTGTTAAAATGCGTTCGCGTTGCCACTCTGTAAATGGTTTCTCAGGCATTGAGCTTGTTTGTAAACCAATACGAGTATGTAAGTGGACACAACCGTTTCTCCATGCTAAAACAACTTCGTCTAAGTCACGGAAAATCATTCCTTCACCAATTTGTCCTGGTTCCTCCATTGTTAAGTAGTAGTTACCAAGGACCATATCTTGAGATGGTGTAACAACTGGTTTACCATCTTTTGGATTAAGGATATTTTGAGCAGCAAGCATTAACATGCGTGCTTCAGCTTGAGCTTCTTCGTTTAATGGAACGTGAACCGCCATTTGGTCCCCATCAAAATCGGCATTATACGCCTCACATACTAATGGGTGAAGACGAATCGCGCGTCCTTCAACTAAAACTGGCTCAAACGCTTGGATACCAAGTCTATGTAGAGTAGGTGCTCGGTTAAGTAACACAGGATGTTCTTTAATCACATCTTCTAATACATCCCAAACAGCGTCTTCTTGACGTTCGATTTGGCGTTTTGCATTTTTAATGTTGCTTGCAATTTCACGCTTAACTAATTCATGCATCACAAATGGTTTAAATAATTCAATTGCCATCTCTTTTGGCAACCCACATTGATACATTTTTAAGAAAGGTCCAACAACGATAACTGAACGGCCTGAGTAGTCAACACGTTTACCTAATAAGTTTTGACGGAAACGACCTTGTTTCCCTTTCAACATATGAGATAACGATTTAAGTGGACGGTTACCGGGTCCAGTTACTGGACGGCCACGACGACCATTATCGATTAACGCATCTACCGCTTCTTGAAGCATACGTTTTTCATTTTGAACGATAATTCCTGGTGCATTTAAGTCTAATAAACGTTTCAAACGGTTATTACGATTAATAACACGACGGTATAAGTCGTTCAAATCACTTGTTGCAAAACGTCCACCTTCTAATTGAACCATCGGACGTAAATCTGGTGGGATAATTGGTACAACGTCCATTACCATCCAGTCAGGATCATTTCCTGATGTACGGAATGCTTCTAAGATATCTAAACGACGAATAGCACGCGTTCTTTTTTGTCCAGACGCTTTTTTCAATTCTTCTTTTAATTCAGCGACTTCTTTTTCTAAATCAACTTGTTCTAATAAACGTTTGATTGCTTCAGCACCCATACCAGCTTTAAATGCTTGGCCATATTGCTGACGTTTTTCACGGTATTCACGTTCAGTTAGAAGTTGTTTTAATTCTAAGTTAGTATCACCTGGATCTGTTACCACATAAGAAGCAAAATAAATGATTTCTTCTAATGCTCTAGGACTCATATCTAATACAAGACCCATACGACTAGGAATTCCTTTAAAATACCAAATATGTGTTACTGGAGCTGCAAGTTCGATATGACCCATACGTTCACGACGAACTTTAGAACGTGTTACCTCAACCCCACAGCGGTCACAAACGATTCCCTTATAACGGATACGTTTATATTTACCACAAGCACATTCCCAGTCCTTAGTAGGACCAAAAATACGCTCACAGAAAAGACCATCACGTTCTGGTTTTAAAGTACGGTAGTTTATTGTCTCTGGTTTTTTCACTTCACCATATGACCAGCTTCTAATTTTTTCAGAAGAAGCTAGTCCAATTTGCATACTTTCAAATTTATTTACATCGATCAAAAGATGTCCCTCCGTTTCTTTGTCTGTCAGAATAATTCAGCTGGATTATTCTTCGTTTTCTTGTGCATCTTTCAACGATTGTTCTGCCAATGCTTTTTCTTCTTGCTCTTTAGCATATTTTGCTAGTGCATCAACAGTAATCAAATCATCGTCCTCATCATCCATGTCACGTAGTTCAATCTCTTGATCCTCAGCATCCAATACTCGCATGTCTAATCCTAAAGCTTGTAACTCTTTAACAAGTACGCGGAATGATTCAGGAACACCTGGTTTTTGAATTGGTTCACCTTTAACGATAGATTCATAAGTTTTCACACGACCAACCACGTCATCTGATTTGTACGTCAAGATTTCTTGTAGAGTATAAGCCGCACCGTAAGCTTCAAGTGCCCAAACCTCCATCTCACCAAAACGTTGTCCACCAAATTGTGCTTTACCACCAAGTGGTTGTTGTGTAACTAATGAGTATGGTCCAATAGAACGAGCATGTAACTTGTCATCAACCATGTGAGCTAGTTTCAACATGTACATCACACCAACAGAAATACGATTATCAAATGGTTCACCTGTACGTCCATCATAAAGAACTGTTTTAGCATCACGAGCTAGTCCTGCTTCTTCAACAGTGCTCCATACATCTTCTTCATTGGCCCCATCAAATACTGGTGTTGCAACATGAATATTCAATGAACGAGCTGCCATACCTAAATGCAACTCTAATACTTGCCCAATGTTCATACGAGAAGGTACCCCTAATGGGTTTAACATGATATCAACTGGTGTTCCATCAGGTAAGAATGGCATATCTTCTTCTGGCATAATACGAGATACTACCCCTTTATTACCATGACGACCGGCCATTTTGTCCCCTTCATGAATTTTACGTTTTTGAACGATATACACACGAACTAACATGTTAACACCTGGAGATAACTCATCTCCGCCTTCACGAGTAAAGATTTTCACATCATGAACAATACCGCCACCACCATGTGGCACACGTAGAGATGTATCACGAACTTCACGCGCTTTCTCTCCGAAGATTGCGTGTAATAGACGTTCTTCTGCTGATAACTCTGTTACCCCTTTAGGAGTGACTTTACCAACAAGTAAATCACCATCTTTTACTTCAGCACCAATACGGATAATACCCATTTCGTCTAAGTTTTTAAGTGCATCTTCCCCAACGTTTGGCAATTCACGTGTAATTTCTTCAGGTCCTAATTTTGTGTCACGTGCTTCTGATTCATATTCTTCAATATGGACAGATGTGTACACATCATCTTTCACTAATCGACGACTCATGATAATCGCATCTTCGTAGTTGTAACCTTCCCACGTCATAAATGCGACTAAAACGTTTTGTCCTAATGCCATTTCCCCTTCTTCCATAGAAGAACCATCAGCTAATGTATCGCCTTTTTCAACGATTTCACCTTTTCTAACGATAGGGCGTTGGTTATAACTTGTACCTGCATTTGAACGGTGGAACTTAATCACATTATATTTATCTAAAGCACCGTCATTACGACGAACACGTACTTCACGCGCATCAACGTATTCAACGACACCATCATGTTTACATAAAAGTGCTGCTCCTGAATCATGGGCAGCTTTGTATTCCATACCAGTCCCAACAAGTGGAGAACGTGGTTGAATCAAAGGTACTGCCTGACGTTGCATGTTCGCTCCCATAAGTGCACGGTTAGAGTCATCGTTCTCCAAGAAAGGAATACACGCTGTCGCTACCGCAACTACTTGTTTAGGAGAAACGTCCATGTAGTCAACTTTATCAACTGATACTTCCAAGTTTTCACTTTGGATACGAGCCATTACGACATCTTCAGCAAATGTTCCATCTTCATTTAATGGAGAGTTCGCTTGCGCTACCATGTAATGATCTTCCTCGTCAGCTGTTAAGTAATCAATATGTTCTGTTACACGTTTTGTTTCACGATCCACACGACGATATGGTGTTTCGATAAAACCGTATTTATTTACTTTCGCATAACTTGACAAACTATTGATTAACCCAATATTTGGTCCCTCAGGTGTTTCAATCGGACACATACGGCCATAATGTGAGTAATGCACGTCACGTACTTCATATCCGGCACGGTCACGTGTTAACCCACCAGGCCCTAAGGCTGATAGACGACGTTTGTGTGTCAACTCTCCTAATGGGTTTGTTTGGTCCATGAATTGTGATAACTGAGAAGAACCAAAGAATTCTTTCATTGAAGCCACAACTGGACGAATATTAATCAATTGTTGTGGTGTCAATGTTTCAGTGTCTTGAATAGACATTCTTTCACGAACCACACGTTCCATACGAGATAACCCAATACGGAATTGATTTTGTAATAATTCACCAACTGAACGGATACGACGGTTTCCTAAATGGTCAATATCATCTACTTTACCGATATCTTCCATTAAGTTTAAGAAGTAGCTGATTGTAGCCACAATATCCGCCGGACGAATTGTGCGTACATCTGCATCAAGTTGTCCATTACCAATCACGTTTACTACACGTTCTGGGTCTTTTGGAGACAATACTTTAATCACTTGAACAGTCATAGGTTCAGTTACCACACCATCTTCACTTGGATAGTATGTTTCGTTGTTTAAACCATTGTCTAAATGTTTTTCTAATTCATCCATGACTGAATGTGTAATAACTGTTCCTTTTTCTACAAGAATCTCGCCTGTTTCAGGATCAACTAACGTTTCAGCCAACGTTTGATTTAATAAACGTGTTTTAAGACTTAACTTCTTATTTACTTTATAACGACCAACTGCTGCTAAATCATAGCGTTTTGGATCAAAGAAACGAGAATTTAATAAGTTTCTTGAACTTTCAGCTGTTTTCGGCTCACCTGGACGAAGTCTTTCATAAACATCTTTCAATGCTTCTTCTGTACGAGAATCGCTAGAATTTTTATGAATATCTTTTTCGATTGTTAACTGTAAGCTGTCACTTTCACCAAAAATTTCTGTAATTGTCGTATCAGAACCAAATCCTAGTGCTCTAACTAATACAGTTAAAGGAATTTTTCTTGTTCTATCAATACGAGCATAAGAAAGATTTTTAGCGTCTGTTTCAAGCTCTAACCATGCACCACGGTTAGGAATAACAGTTGTTCCAAATCCCTCATGTCCATTTTTTTCTTTTTTCTCATTGAAATAAACTCCGGGTGATCTTACTAACTGTGATACCACTACACGCTCAGCACCATTGATAATAAATGTTCCCATCTCTGTCATTAATGGGAAATCGCCAAAGAACACTTCTTGTGACTTAATCTCTCCAGTCACTTGATTATCCAAACGTAATGTTACGTGGATAGGAGCTGAGTAGTTAGCATCATGTGCACGTGCTTCCTCAACTGTATACTTTGGTTCTTTCATTTCATAATCGACAAATTCTAATGATAATTTATCACTAAAATCTGTAATCGGCATAATGTCCTCAAACATTTCGCGCAAACCTTCATCTAAAAACCACTTGTAAGAATCAGTTTGAATTTCAATTAAGTTTGGCAATTCTAGTACTTCACTAATCCTAGAATAGCTACGTCTTTCTCGGTGTTTTCCGTATTTAACTACGTGTCCAACCAAATTAGTCACCCCTCTGAGTTTTTTCAAAAATACCTTATGTTACAAATGTTAAAAATACTTAACAATTTTATTACTGATCTGTTTTAAAGTAAAAAAAAACCAAAAATAGACGGTGAACATATCTCGATATGGTCGATCTATCTTTGTTTTCCTATAAAATAAAGGCGTATGGACAATATTTCATCGCCTTCAACATTCAAAACATAAAGGTTTCTGCAACTAATCATTCTACCGTATAACCTTTTATATGTCAACACAAAAACACAACAAAAAAAGCTAGAATTTCTTCTAGCCTCTCCCCCATAAAACAATCCATCATAACAAACTAACCCGTAACTTATTTTTCCCCTACAAAAAATAATTACATGAGTTAATTAATCTGGACTGGCGTTCCAAGCATTATCATTTTTATTCCCCTAAATAAACAAAAGATAAGCCAATTAATGTTATTTTGTTTTCATTATATTTGAACTTAGTACTTATATTCCCTTACCCATACTTGTACTATGTGTTACAACACGTGTTCTAACTTACTAGACCAAAATATCTTATAAGACTTATAATAAACCATCTCTAAACGGAACTGCCTCTTTATTATAATGATTTTTTTATCTTTTTTTATCCCACTTTTTTCCTATGCATATGCAAACCGTTCGTTTAATCATTTTTGAATAACTGTTTTCACACAACAAAGTTCGTATTTTACTTTATAAACGATAACTTTTAAAAATATAATACCCTTTTGAACTTGTTACAACTTCAACTTGTCCATAGACTTCTTCCATTTTTTTCTTTGCACTTGGTGCTCCCTGTTTTTTCTGAATAACAATCGTTAACGTCCCATTTGGTTGTAAATGTTCTTTCGCACCTTCGATGATAGCATGAACAATTTTTTTACCAGCACGTATCGGCGGATTACTCACTACAGCGGCAAAATCTTTTTTAGTCACGGAATCATAAACACTCGATTCATATATATCAACATTTTCTACATGGTTTAATTTTGCATTTTCTTGAGCTAATTCTAGCGCTCGTTCATTGACATCTACCATATGTACACAACGTTTAGTTGAATCTGCTAAAGATAAACCAATTGGTCCATATCCACAGCCAACATCTAAAATGGCTCCATCCGGTAAATCACTATCAGAAAACGCCTCTATCAATACACGCGACCCAAAGTCAACAGTATCTCTGGAAAAAACATTGCTATCTGTTATAAATTGGTAATTTTTTTCTAATAAGGGAAACGTCCATGTCTTTCTATCATGTTCTGTCTCCGGTTTATTTGTATAGTAATGGGCACTCATTTTTCACACTCTTTCTTTAATTGTTTCTACTATTAATTTCGCTAATAAATTATAACCATCATCTGAAAAATGCAATCCGTCAGATTGTAAATACTTCGTTGGCGCTTCTGATGCAATCATTTCACCTAGTATATCGATATAGTTTACATCAAATAAAGAAGCCACTCGTTGAGCTGCATTATTGTACTGCATTAAGTTAACTAATGGTCGCTCGTGTTGATACATCATTTGGTGAGCATAAGGTGGCCCAATAAGCACCACTTTTTTAGGACCAATCTGTTCAACTAAATAAGATAGATTATCTTCATATTGCATTAATGAAATACCTGAAAGCTTTTCAGCGTCATTAGCACCAAAGAAAATAGTGACAATATCTGGCTCATAAGATACAACATGGTCTTTAAAACGACTAATTGCACCTTTTGTCGTATCACCAGGAATACCTGCATTGATTATTTCAACTTTTTTATTCAATAAACTCATCATTTTAGTGTTTAAGATAGTATCAATCTCACCATTTTTGTATCCAGCAGTAATGCTATCACCAAATAGAATTATTTTTTTCATCTTTCAAACCTCATTTCATTATCTCAGCGTTTATCTATGATATAATCAGTTAGACTTTATAATATCATACCACGAAAAAGGAGTTTTTAACGTGTTTGTACCACTACCAAATGAAAAAAAATGCAAAGAATCCTATGCTACCCAAACGCATCGTGTGTTTCCAAATGATTTAAACTCATTCGGTGCTTTATTCGGAGGTAAATTAATGTCATTGATTGATGACACCGCATCTATCGCTGTTTCTCGTCATTGCCGTATACCAACAATGACCGCTTCAACAGACAGTCTAGATTTCTTGCATCCTATTTACGAAAATGATGCTGTCGCTGTTGAGGCATATGTTTCTGGTACAGGTAAAAAATCAATGGAAGTGTTTGTTAAGGTAACTGGAGAAGTCCTAGAAACAGGGCAACATTATCTAGCTGCGACATGTTTCATGACGTTTGTCGTTGTTAAAACCGATAATAATTTTACGAGTGTACCAAAGATTATTCCTGAAACAACTGAAGAAAAAATGATTCATAAAGGTTATAATAAAAGACGTGAAAATAGACTAAGAGAATTATCATTTAACAAAGAATTAGGTAATTACATTTCTAAGCAACTACCTAATTTGATTGAAGATGATAAGTAGAGGTTATAACATATGGATGAAAAAACAAATTTTTATCATTTAACCAGAGATGAGTGGCAAGGCTTTTATCGTAATGGCACAGCTCCATTGACGGATGAAGAACTGCAACAAATTAAAAGTTATAACGACACCATCTCTCTTCAAGACGTTCAAGATATATATATCCCTTTGACTCATTTAATAAACATATATATGAAGGAATACGAATCACTCCATCTCAGTAAAGGATTATTTATGCAAAAATTCTTGCCTTCTTCTCCGTTTATCATAGGGGTTGCAGGTAGTGTGGCCGTTGGAAAAAGCACGACAGCTCGTTTACTACAAATGATGCTCTCTCGTATTTTTAAACGACGTCACGTACAACTCATTACAACTGATGGGTTTCTTTACTCGACAGAAGAACTAACCAAGCGAGGTATTTTAAATAAAAAAGGATTTCCTGAAAGTTACGATATGGAAAAGTTATTATCTTTTCTAAATGCTGTAAAAAATGGTGGAGATAATTTAAAAATACCTATTTATTCTCATGAAATTTATGATATTATTCCAGGAGAATTTGAAACAATTTCGCAACCCGATATCTTGATAGTTGAAGGGATAAATGTTCTTCAATTACCAGCTAATCAACACATTTATATCAGTGATTTCTTTGACTTTTCAGTCTATGTAGATGCTGACCCGAAACTCATTGAAAGTTGGTATTTAAAACGCTTTGAAGATTTATTGGTTCTTGCAAAAAATGATAAAACTAATTATTATTATGAATATGCTAATGGTCCGCGTGAAGATGCATTAGCTATGGCTCGTCGTGTGTGGAAAGATGTCAATCTAAAAAACCTCAATGAGTTCATTTTGCCAACTCGTAGTCGTGCAGATGTTATCCTGCACAAAGCACAGAATCACGAGATTGATGAAATTTATTTGCGTAAGTTTTAATAATATTAATATATAGAAAGAAAAGGTGAAGTAAGTGACGAAAGTATCTGAACTTAAAGATATGGAAAAGATTATAGTGTTGGACTTTGGTAGCCAATATAACCAACTAATTACACGTCGTATTCGTGAATTAGGAGTATTCTCAGAATTATTAAGCCACAAAATTACTGCTGAAGAGATTAAAAAAATCGCACCAAAAGGAATTATTTTTTCAGGTGGACCAAATAGCGTCTATGATGATGGTAGTTTCAATATCGATCCAGAAATTTTTGAATTAGGTATTCCTATTTTAGGGATTTGCTATGGTATGCAATTAATGACCCACAAATTAGGTGGTGTTGTGTCTGAAGCTAATAGCCGTGAATATGGTAAGGCAATGCTATCTTTAACAACTGAATCAACATTGTTTGACTCTTTACCTGAAGAACAACAAGTATGGATGAGTCATGGTGACTTAGTTACTGAAGTTCCTGAAGGTTTCACTGTAACAGCTACAAGTGAAAACTGTCCAATCTCTGCTATGGAAAACCATGCGAAAAAAATGTATGCTGTTCAATTCCATCCAGAAGTTCGTCACTCAATCAATGGTAATGACATGCTTCGTCAATTTGCTTTTGACATCTGTGGATGTAAAGGTGATTGGTCAATGGGTAGCTTTATCGACATCGAAATCGCTAAAATCCGTGAACAAGTTGGCGATAAAAAAGTCTTACTTGCTTTATCAGGCGGGGTTGACTCAAGTGTTGTTGGGGTATTATTACAACGCGCGATTGGGGATCAATTAACATGTATCTTTGTTGACCATGGTTTATTACGTAAAGGTGAAGCAGACCAAGTAATGGAAAGTTTAGGTGGAAAATTTGGCTTAAACATCATTAAAGTGGATGCAAAAGATCGTTTCTTAGATAAATTAAAAGGTGTTTCTGATCCTGAACAAAAACGTAAAATCATTGGTAACGAGTTTATCTACTTATTTGATGATGAAGCAGCAAAACTTGATGGGATTGAATTCTTAGCTCAAGGTACACTTTACACAGACGTTATCGAAAGTGGAACTGATACTGCCGAAGTCATTAAATCACATCATAATGTTGGTGGACTTCCTGAAGATATGGCGTTCAAATTAATTGAACCATTAAACACATTATTTAAAGATGAAGTTCGTGCATTAGGAACTGAACTTGGAATGCCAGACTCAATCGTATGGCGTCAACCATTCCCAGGACCTGGATTAGGTATCCGTGTCTTAGGTGAAATCACTGAAGAAAAATTAGAAATCGTGCGCGAAAGTGACGCTATCTTACGCGAAGAAATCGCAAATGCTGGTTTAGATCGTGACATTTGGCAATACTTTACTGTTTTACCAGGCATCCGTTCTGTTGGGGTTATGGGAGACGGTCGTACGTACGACTACACTATCGGTATCCGTGCGATTACATCAATCGATGGTATGACTGCTGACTTTGCTCGTATTGATTGGGACTTACTACAAAAAATCTCAGTTCGTATCGTAAACGAAGTCGATCACGTTAACCGTATCGTGTATGATATTACAAGTAAACCACCTGCAACAGTAGAGTGGGAATAAAGGGAATTGGTATAGTTTGTAAATTTATATATTTCAACATATACAATGGATTGGTATACTTTAAAAAGTGGAACTAGCAACTATTCTTGGAATATTTGACCTACAACTGTTCTCAAACTCTCTTTTCAATTATTTAATAATTGGAAGGAGAGTTTTTTTATGCGTTTAAAAGAATTACAAGAAGAATATCTACTAAATTTAGAAATATTAGGTAGAGCAGATGGCACTATTTGGAATCACACCTACTCTACTACATTATTTATTCAGTTCATGGATGATAGGTTTGATATTACTCATCTTGAGGATGTTCGTTCACCTCATCTCAAACAGTTAGTACTACATTGGAAAAACGATAAAAAATGGGCTGCGAGAACTATAAATAAGATGACTGGCTTAATCAAAGTTATGTTTAATTACGCTGTTGATGAAGGCTATCTCACCGAATATAATAATCCTGTTAATCGTCTAAAGAAACTCAAAGAATCAAAGACTATTTTTGTTTCTTTTGATGATGAAGAAGTTAGAAGAATCCTTGAATCCTGTACAGGCAGTACATATAGCAACATAAGAGATAAGTTAATTCTTATGATGTTATTTGACTTAGGGATTCGTGTTTCAGAATTAACACATTTGAAAACTATGGATATCCGAGAGAATCATATATTAATACGTGGTAAAGGAGACAAAGAAAGATTCTTATATATTAGTCCGATTCTTAGGAAACAAATCATAAAATTTAAGGCTACTAAAAAAGAACGTTTTAAACACAAACTATCATTTGAACTTGATGATTATTTTTTTATTAATCAATGTGGTAAACAACTAAGTCGCTCACGTATCAATAAAATACTGAATGAACATGCTGAGAAAGCCAATATCAGAGAGGAAATTAGAGTTTCGCCACATACATGTAGACATTACTTTGCTCATGCTCAATTAAGAAATGGGCTTGATGTTTATAGTTTGAGTCGTCTAATGGGGCACTATGATACCAGTATTACATCTGAGTATCTAAGAGGTTTAAATGATAGAGATGTTCTAGTAAAAGGGATTCAATCCAGCCCTTTATCAAATATTAAATAACACGACTTATACAATATAGGTTATAATGATACTTTAACAAAAAAGAATTGGAGAATTTAAATGAAAGACGGAAAAATTCAGGGTATTGGATTTATTGTTGCTATTATATTCACCTTTATTATGCTCACAGTTGGTAGAGTTCCTACCGTCGAGGAGCAAGAACAGAAGAAAGAAGAAGACAAAATTGAGTCAAATAAAAAGGAACAAGCAAAAAAATACGAAGAAACCTTAATGTTTAGTGAATCTGTTGGCATGACGCATTCTGACGGAACGGAATTAAAAAAAGTAGCATACAAAGATCGAGAAAATCCAGACATCGAGAGATTCATTTTAGAAGACGGTCAAACTTTTACATTTGAATTTCAAATGCTTGATTGGAACGTTAGCCTAGATGATGTAGCGAATAACGATATGAAACTCGCTACTATGGAAATGATGGAAAATATAGACTACGATAGATTAAAGTTGGAAGATAACGAGTCTAGAATAGATTTTAAGAATCTTAGAGATTTTGAATTAGACGAGGATCGAATGATTCTCAGCTTCAAGGCAGATTTAAAAGAAGACGAGTACGGTATGAACCATCTTCCTATCAACCTAAATTTAGAACTTTTATATGGAAACACTAAGGTTATTGTTCGTAAGAATGGCGGAGATTTCGCTACGACAACACCTTTCGCAGAAATTATAAAAAACAGAACCTACGAAGACGATGGTAGAGTTATGGGGCAAGGAAATGCGTCTGAAAAAGAATCATCCCCATACACTTCTTGGATAAAAGAAACCTACGAAGAGGGAGAAGATACGACAATTCCTTTAAATGACGGTAATATAGAGGATTGGGATCACATCTTAGACGAAGAAGAAATCGAAAATGGAATAGCTGCAGATGGAGAAGGTATTTATGATTAGTACCTTTTTCTCTTTTTTAACAAAAAAGCTACTAATTTCTTAGTAGCTTAAATATTTTAACCTAGTCAAATTTTCCATTTCTATTTTCCTCAATTAAAGTTTCAATAACTCCGTCTTTTTTAAAGAGTACATAGATAAAAAATAGTCCTATCGGTAGCCAAGGATTCATCATAAGTCCTGTTTTATAGTAGATGAAAAAGACAAGTGACATAACTAAGATAAAGAATAACCACATACTTATCACAATTGCCATCGTTTCAAAAATTGCTGCAAAAAACATCCTCGTGTATTTCATACTAAACACCTTCAACTCCTCTCATTATCACTTACTCTTCACTCAAGTAAAAATCACCTAGTTCATACGTCATGACTGATGTTACCTCTAATTCACATTTTACGACTAGATCACAAATTTTATCTTCATTAATCAACATAATAACTCTCGTACCTACTCTAGAATATTCAATACGTAATAATTGATTATATTTAGCAATACAGTTTGTACGGCTAAGTAGGAAAAATATTAAATAACGATTTATCAATACACTTATTATTGCTTATTAAGTAGTGAAACTCTTAAATCAATTAAAAAGTTTCATTAAATTTCCCAAACATCACTTAATTTTATATCGTCACTATTTGGTCGAATATTTTTCTCTTTTTCTACTTTCACAAAAATTGGTACCTGCATTGCATTGCCAGTCACTATAGCTTCACCTTTTCCCAAGCTTGGAATCATTTCATACGAACTATTATCCAATGTTGGCATCGTATTCTCTAGCATTCTTAAATCTTTTTCATTTACTAACCTATGAATAAAATAATTATGCACTTGAGATAATATAGTTGGAGAAATATCGGCTGGACGTTGGCTAGATAAAGTTAGATAAAATCCGAATTTTCTTCCTTCTTTTATTATTTCCTCAAAAACAGCTATTCTATAATCTTGCCAACCATCATTATTATTTACATAACTCGCTTTCAGTATGTTATGTGCTTCATCGATTATTAAATGTTTTGTATTATTTACATTTTTTCCTGTGACATTCATTTTTTGCTCATCATAAATCATTTTTGATAGAAGCATCGGAACGACTCTTTTAATTTCTTGATTACAATTAACCAAAGAAACCACGTTTAGCATTTTAAAATGATCATTTGTCTCATCGACAATCTCTATTACCTTGATTAAACTATTAATTGATGAATCTATTCTTTTAAATAACGGATTTATAAATTCAATATTAGTTCCTCTCCAAGCTACTTGATGAATTTTTTGAAATTCTAAATGAATTTTCAATTTGCTTATTATATCGGAAATATCATACTGATTAGCAATTGCTACTTGTATTTCATCTAATTGTAATTTTGTATAGGCCTCTGCGCTTACACCAGATTTATTGTTAATCCATAATTTAGGTTCTACTATATAACTTTGATACTGAGTATTATAATCGATTGACTTTAATATTTTGAATAATTCAGTATCTTTAACGAAATTACTTGCTAAATCAGCCCACATATTTTTTGCTTCAGAAGATGCATCATTACCTGTTGTTAAAATTCTTTTTAGTGTTCCTATAACAAATTTTGAAAACTTTGTTCCATCAAACTGGCTCTCTTCCCAAATTTTCATTGCATTTCTTAGAAACGGTACTTGTGTAGCTGTTGTTGCATCAAACAAAATAGAAAGTATATCTGGATCAAATAGATACTCTTGCTTTATCGGGAGCTTAGTGCCATCGGTAAATCGAGTTGAAATATCAAACACTTTCTTACGAGACTGATCCAAACCAAAACTATTTTGATTGGTGTACTCACCGTTAAAATCTATAATGAAAAATTGTGAATGCTCTTCAATTTTTGATAAGAACGATTTTCTAAATAGTTCTAAATAAAGTTTATGCATTGTATTGGATTTACCACTTCCAGTATTTCCAAATATTCCAATATGAGAAGCAAAAAAATTATTAATAGATAGATTTATCACTTGGTTCTCTAAAAGTGATTTTCCTAAATAAATTACATGTTCATTCTTTTCTACTCCATAAATTAAATTTAATTCTTCCCTACTTGTCAATGTAACTTCATTTCCAACCATTGGAACGTATTGGCTAGTAACTTGAAACTCACCATTTTCTATTACACCTTTTGTTTTTAATGTAATTAGTCTATTAAGAGCGTTTTTGTTAAACCTATTATCAAATTCTACACTTTTAACAGTGTTCTGCTGATCTATTATTTTTTCTGTTGATACTGAAGCAATGATTTTTATATCATTTTGATTAATTGTTAAAAAAGCTCCTATTTTAGGCCCTGTAAGAACCTCACCGTGCCATAAAAAGTTAGAATCATTAGACATACTATACATACCTACTTGTGAGATACTACCATTCACTCCAACAATAACGCCTAATTTTTTTTGTAAACTATTCTTCATGACTTTCACCACTGTAATTTTTTCCAGATAAAATTTTAGTTAGACTTTCTAATTCTAGACTATACCAAATCTCTTCATTTTCTTCTCTATGTATTCTTAAGTATTGTTCTGCATTTTTAAAATCCTTAGGAGTATAGATTTTAAAATTATTAGGTAAACTCTCCAGTTCAAGGTTTTTCATATATATATCTTTATCTTTATCACTATAACCAAAGGCTATTATAATTAGTTCTGGGTTCTTCAATGCTCTTAGTATCATCTTTCCTATATGTTTATCTTGAAAAGAGAATCCTATTGTAAATAAAATAGACTGTGGTTTATCCAACTCTAATTGAAAAACTCTCAACATCTCATGAAAATAATTATTTAAGAACGTGTCTTGCCCTTCTAATCCCGTTGGCTTAACTACCATTGGATTATCAACAACTTTTTTTTCTACAATAATCTTTTTATCAACTTCATCCCAATTAACAGACCCGTGAGGTTTAATCAAGGTAATAGATGGTATTTCACTTATATAATTATCATTTAATCCTTTATATGAAACTACTTGATTATAATTTGAACTATCTAAAATTCTCTTAAAATAACCACTAGCTCCATCATTCAAAACAAATCTATGTTTAGAAGATAAACTATCAAGTGATTTTTCTATAAATAAATCATAATTGGTTGTAAAAATGTTCACACTTCTAGGAACTTGCCTTGCATTGGAAGCATTTAATATATTTAAAATTTCAACAAAAAAACTAGTATAGTCATTTAGGTTAGATTCAATCCGCCCTCTCTCTTTTATACTTTTTGCCATAAATTTATATATATCAGTAATAGCTAATTGTTCTACTTGGTCAATTTTCTTAAACTCATTTATCAACATTGAACTTGTAAATTGGACTTGTTCTAATAACAGATCATTTGCAGTTTTTCCACTTTGTTCATCATCTTCATATTGACCCATTAAGCCAACAGATTTCGCTGAAGTTCCAGAACCTATTAATAGATTCAATTGTTTTGTAATAGCTAACTTTCTAATTCCCTTAATCCACTCAATATCATTTGTTTGTTCCATTTCCCCTAACATACCTTCATACTCTCCGATTCTTTATTTTTATATAAATTTAATTCAAATAAGGCATTCATCAATATTTTAAGTATATCAGTAATACCATTTTACATCATTACAATAATAGTAAAATAAATACCAGTTGAATTGTCCTTAGGTATCTACTCATATTTAGACATGTTGAAATTCTACTTTGAAAAAGGAACTATTTAAAGTTAACATTAATTGTAATAGAGTTTGAATTAAAGTTAACTGAATATACAGGTGTTAGTAACAGGTTAGACCTACAGGTTTAGAAAATCAATTCGGCTTGCCAACTCCAGTTTGCTTTATCATTTCACTATTTCATATTAAAACTATTTACGTAAAATTACTGTTGGTAAAATAATGATTTTATAAAGTACTAATCTAACGATACATAACTCTTATCATTTTCACTATTATAAATGATTCTAACTTTCTCGGGTTTAGTTAACTTAACTGGTTCTTCTAATGATAAATCTATATGATTACTTAGTATTTGAGAAAAATCAGCATCTAGATAATCGTATTTTTTATCTT
Source organism: Vagococcus sp. JNUCC 83 (assembly GCF_053667615.1). Taxonomy (NCBI): domain Bacteria; kingdom Bacillati; phylum Bacillota; class Bacilli; order Lactobacillales; family Enterococcaceae; genus Vagococcus; species Vagococcus sp. JNUCC 83. The sequence continues at coordinate 1,710,080 of NZ_CM132204.1, forward strand.
TATTATGTAAAGCTTGAACAGAACCAAGAGCTCCTCTCATTCCTCTTTTTATTCTTCTATTATTTTCTAAGTCAATTTCATAGACAATTCCATGATCACTGTGCCATGTCTTAATATTTTCAAATAAAGACAGGACTTTTTTTTCTTCTATATTATATCGACTAAAAACCATCTCTTTTGGTCGATCACCTTTCCCTAAGATTAACTCAATATTTCCAAGCTCTTGAAGAGACATCATCAAACTAATCAGAAATTTTATTTCCTTATCTAAGTCTCGACTTTTTTCTTCATACTCCTTGATTTTTTTCTTATTTATAGGTTCTAGCTTAATTTGAAGTAGTAGTTGTTCAATCAACTGAGCTATATCACTTTTTAGCAAATCAATCTGAATAAGTTTATGTTGTCTAACTTCTTCACTTCTCATAATCTCATCACTAAATTTTGACAATTCCATAACATCAACAATTTTTGTAATAACATTACTTTCAAATTCATTTTTTTGAAAATCACCTATGCTTTTGATTTCATTTTCAATAGTTTGTAACCTAGAATTTATTTCTGACATATAGTACTGCCCCACCATAATTGAAGCTATATTCATCACAGATGATACAGTACCCATAACATTACCTAACTTAGATCCTAGCTCTACTGGAACAAGATTGGCTTGCCCTGCAATTTTTCCGTTTGCATTTTTATAAAAACCTCTAACAGCTCCCTCTAAATCACCTGATTTGGCAAGCTCCACTCCATTAGGTATTATCACTTCAAACAGACCATTAGCAGGTATTTTGGGTTGATTCAAATAGCTAGCAGACTCATTCACGATAGTTGGCACTAAAGAGCTCACATGCGAAAGAATAGACTGATCAGTCACTTCAATCAATTTTGTTTCATCAAATTCATTTCGAGTAATTTCACCTAATAGGATATCCATTTGATCATTAAATGGGCGATCGTTGGCAGGCTTCTCTATTGTACTTGATACTTCATTTGAGTCTATTTCATCGTTTACATTTTCTTTTGTATTACTCTTCTCATGCTGCTCCCTGTAGTACAGCAATATACCAATAAGTAATACTATGACTACAATCCCAATTACGTACTCCATAAATACCTCCAAATAAATGTTATCTATCAATATTATATCAACAATAAGTATATAAACCTATATACAATCATACTAATATACGAGTATTTTCCATACCAGCAAGTAATCTATCAACTTCTACATACAAAAAAGAAGGTGTAAAGAATTTTTCCCTACACCTCACTTCATAAAGTTTTTAAGTTGCTATCACAGGTAATTAACCCTATCTATCGCTCTAATTTGGTAACAAAATGTTGGCTTTATCACTTTATCACTTTATCACTTTATCACTTTATCACTTTATCACTTTATCACTTTAGTTAATTATAACAATTTTTTTATTTCCTAAAATAAAAATTAAAATTAAAATTAGAAATGTTTATTTCTTGTCATTTATTGGACGTTTACTTGAATCAGTTAGGAAATCATCTAAATCAATTATAGCAACACAAAAAAACTAGTAGCTATATTTCGACTACTAGTTTTTTTCTGTAAAATATTCTCTCATATCACTCTTTTCTTCCTCTGTTAATGATAGATCAAAGGGTAGTCCTTTAGTAGCTACAACCCGAGTAATAAATGATCTGATTACATCTTCCATTGTAAATCCTAATTTATTCACTACATAATCTGCCTTTTCATACAGTTCTGTATCTATCTCTACATCTAATTGCACGATTTTTTTATCCAATTTTTTTCCTCCTACATAGCTATGCCTACTACTTTGAGTAAATAATCTCCTTATCTATCAATTCATTAAAAAAAATATCATATGCTTCAGATAATTTATCAGTTTTATTTAATCGCGTGTTGATTTGATGTTTTAAAAATTTTAACTCTCTATTTTTTTCAGACATAGGTATTTGACTACTAAAAAACGGTATATTGTTGCTTGAACTCATTCTAAATATATCTAATAATATTTTATTGGTTGTATTTTCATTAATTTTTGTGACTAAAACTGGTAGTAAACCAGCTATTTCTACTTTAGGATTAAATCGTTCTTTTAAACTTGAAATTGAATTTATCAGTCTGATCAACTCTCTCTCAGAAGACTCTGTTGCTACAAAAGGAATTATAATACTATCAGACACATTTATTACCGAACAGGTAACTGAGTCTATAGAACTTGGTGTATCAAATAGTATATAGTCATACTCATCATCATATTTTTTTACAATATTTTGATATAAATTATAATAATCTTTCTTAAATCTCATTTTAAATATATAATTCCACTCTGATATTGATAGCCCTATATCTGCCCCATCTTTTTTATTCTTTATAAGTTCATTTTTCTTTTTAGACCACTCTTCATTGTATTTTTTTACAGTATCAAATTCAACAAAGTCTATATCTGATGGACTTTTAAGTACATCTATCTGAAAAAAAGCATTTTCTTCAAATAAATCGCCGCTACAGTCACCACTTAATAAAGACTCTGTTGAACCTTTTAATTTTACACGACTTAATATTTTTGTAATCTCACCTTGAGCATCAACTATCAATACTTTTTGATTACTCCCTTGTTGAACAATTTTTTTTGCAAGGATTAATACTGATGTAGTCTTTAAACATTTTCGATTCACATTAACAAAAGAAATTTTTCTAGCCATAATATCCCTCCTAGTATATATACATATTAACATAAACACGTTTTTATTCAACTTAAATAATAAAAAGTGTCAATTATACTGTTTGTATTTTACTATATATGTTAATTAGTAAAACTAATACTTATTGATAATTTGATATTTCCCATTTGATTTAGTTTAGAGTAGATGTCAATACTACTGTTTATAATTTCCAATATTTTTTGATTTTGGTGTGAGTAAACTGACTATATCTTTTAAAATAAAAAGATTCGACCTGTTTAGAGCCTATTATCCCCCTAGGGGCTAGCCAACAGATCGATTCTTACTTATATTCAATTTATAATTTTTCAATTGTCTGATCTAAATATCTCTCAAATAATTCATCTTCAACATAGAATAAATCCTTAGCATACTGTTGATTGCTTTCCTTATCCACAAATCGATAGTCTGATTTCAACACTTCTTTAGTAAAGCTCTCATTCAAGTTAAACATAAACTGTTGAAATCGTTGTTCATTCGCAGTTGCTTTCCAAATAATCAAAAGCTTTTCTAATATTTGAGGTGTACGTCTTTCAATCTCTTCACCTTTACCTAGATCTCTTATAACCTTTCCCATCATCTCATCCATGTCCTTGTTCATTTTCAAATCCTCCCTCTTCAACACTCAATCTATTTTTTATCGCATATACAGTCTTTCTTGAGATATTAACTTTCTCTGCAATATTCTTAACTGTTTCTCCTTTATCAAGAGAGTTAACAACTTCATCATAAACAAGCTTCTCAGCACCCTTTGCATCTCTATGATACTTAACTGGTCTGCCTTTATAGACTCCACGCTCTTTAGCAAGCTCAATCCCTTCACGTTGTCTCTCTTTAATCTTGTTACGTTCTGATTCAGCAACATAAGAAAACACCTCTATAACAAGGTTTGTCAGTAAATCTCTCAACGCTGGTTCACTCACACCAGAGAAGGTAGGTAGATCAAGTATCTCTACGTTAGCTCCTTTATTTGCTATCTCTTGCAATAGTTCTTTGATATCTCGACTGTTTCTTCCAATCCTATCCAAGCTCGTTATAACGACTGTATCACGCTCTCTGATGAATGACAACATGTTATTCAATTCAGTTCGATCTGATATGTTCTTACCTGACATCTTTTCTTTGAATACTTTTAGTTCTGCATCATCTATATCATTTTTCTTTTGCCAATCTAATATAGACTGCTCTTGTCTAGCTAAATTCTGATCTGATGTTGAGACTCTTAAATACGCTACATACATTAAGCTTACCTCCTAGTATTTTAAATGTAATTGAAACGCAATTAATAGTCAACCCATAGGATACAAAAATATCATCACAAAACACTTAAATTTCAAGCATCTCATGATGATATTATTTTTTCTTTGAAGTGTACCCAAAAGTAACACATTTAATTACAATTTAAAGACTACAGTTAAGCATTATTTCCATTTATCATCGATATATGAAAATAATGCTTAACTACACTCATTCTACTATTCTACAGTGCTTAACTACCTATTATTTCACATTAAACAACAAATTACGTTTTCTTTTTATTCGCTTGTGTGTGTGTTTAGGTGATTATTTTACTTGCTTTATCAATCAATTTCCTTTGTTTTTTTATTTGATCTTTAATAGTTTTCACATGATTTGAATTACTATATTTTGAAGCTCTAATTCGATCACTATCTAAAACCCTGTAATTATCCCAAGGATAGTCTTCACTTGTTTCTCTCCCAATTGTTTTTGAAATTTCCATAACTTGATAATGTACACCACTTTTTAAAAATATATAATATTCTTCAAATATAAATATCTCATGAAAGCAATCAGTAATGTAGTATCTGTATTCTGGTTTATTATCTATTACTCTTTTCGATAACAGTACAGAGATAATTTTATGATTGATTAGAAATCTAACGCTATCTGAAAAAGATTTTGTAGAAATTCCAATCAAACCAGAGATATTTTCAAAAGTTTTGTAACATACTGAAGATATGGTTCTAACATTTCTTTTTTCCTTACTTTCTTGTTTCATTGGTTTAACTTGAGCAGATGTCATAATTGCGTAAAATGCTGATATGTGTCTTTTCGTAATTTGAAAATCTTGACATATTGAATTTTCAACAATAGTGTCAAAAAGTTTCTTATGTATAGAATTAAAAATTTCTCCGTTAATAGATAAATAAAAACTTTTATTGTCTTTTGTTTTTATTACATCTACTTCATCCAACTGTTCGCATAATATGACAAAACGATCGAATGATTTCCTTATAGTTGTTTTTTTATTATTATCAATTTCATTAGAATGATGAAATAAAAAATACGCTATAGCTGAATCTTTTGAAACATAATAATCATATTTATATCGTGGCTTATTTTCTTCATTATAACCATCAATAGAAATGTTTTGATTAAATCTATTAATAACTGTCAACCAACAGTAAAATGATGTTCTATCTTGGTTAGATAATTTCTGAACTGACTCTACTAAAGGTACTTTAAAATAATCCTTATAGTCTGTTCCTCTTGTATTATCAACAGCTGAAAGTAGCCACATTCTAGGACTAACCCAAATTATGGCACCAGTTTTATCAGTTCCAAACATCACAAACCGTTCTTCCTTTTTTTCATTTAAATCATTTTGTTCTACTTTAACATTTTCCAAGTGCATCCCCTTTTTTCCGATTCGACTTACGGAATAATAAAGTGTACTTATATAGTACTGTGTTAATATATAGTCCGTAATAATTCAAATTATTATTGAGTAATTTCTAAAAATAGAAATAAAATTCAATAATAATTTGAATTAGTATCTACGGACACAACATTTTAAATCTCACTATCTTTTATTACTGCCAATAATTCATTTCTCTTACTAATATTCTGTCGTAGTGTCATTCTAACCTTTTCAATTTCAGACATATCAGAGGTAAATAGCATATCAAATACTAAATTTTCTTCTTCTTGTCTTAATAAACATTTCTCTAATTCAATGAAATAAACGACACTGTCCAGACTTACTACTTTTTTTAACTCTTTACTCATCTATCAATTTCTCCTTTTCTAATCGTTGTTTTAAAAACCTGCTTAAACAATGTAATCCTACTATTGCTATACTTAAAATTAAGATCATCATTTCACCTTGAATCTCTTTAAACTTATTGGTAGTTTGATAGTATTTACTTGTTTTGCTGAGTTGTAAGTGACATTCTTTTATATTCATCTTGATTATTAATGTGTCGATTTCAAATATTAATTCCGTTCTTCTAATTTTTCTATTAATCATTTTATTTATTTTTCTCTGATTTTTTTCAATTTTCCTATACATTTTTTCATTGCTTCTGTGTATTTTTTTAATGACTTTTTCTGATTGCATAAATTCCTCCCTTTCAAAGTTGTCAATGAGTGTCTTTACTTTTAAAAGTGAATCAATCTCACTTTTAAATTCATTCATACATAGTATAAATCCTTCTTAATCTAGCTATTCTGATTTTATTTGTATCTAATTTCACCTCCTCCTCAAAAATTCCATTTGAGTTCCATTCTCCAAACCGTTTGAGTGTTTTTATGATAGCCTCTGTCTCAGATAACCCATTTTTCATAAATTTATTGATGTAATGACTCTTTCCACAATTTGCTATATATCTAGTTGAAAAATCATCAATTTCAGGATTAATAGATTCCATTTGTCTTCGGCATTCTTTAATCCTATTAATCGTCCCTCCATAACTAAGTGTACCAGAAGGACTATTTAACTTATCTCTTCTACCCTCAGCACTTCTTAATAGATAAGGTGTTTCAACTAAGTTTAGATACTCAAATTCATGTCTATTAATCCGAATCATATTTTCTGAATTTGCTGCTCTATCAATACATTTCATAACTTCTTGATCCAATTCTAATGTCCTATCTATGGATAAATTAAATCCTCGATTATCCAACTTGTCTGTACACGATTTAATACAAATAGATTCAGTATCAACATCATTTTTTAAGAGATGTCTTAATTCATCTGATTCATCAATTCTAGACAAGGTAATTCCTTCAAAAATTAACAACGGTATAATGCCTTGTTGTGGGTTTATCATAGTATTAAACAGAGAGATAAGATCATCTCTAGTTAAATTTTTTTTCTTTTCATCTACGGACAGTATCATAGAAAGATTTTTAGTTGTTTGATATTTAGCCCATAAGTTCTCTTTTACCATCAATCCATACTCTCTCGAATAAAAATTATGATAATCTTTATAGATCTTTATTCTAAATTTCAACCCATAAAATGAAAATCTATCTCCTAATCCATTAATCGTTTGTATGATTTCTTCTTCTGAGAACAGTAGTAAACTTTTATTAAACTTGGTTTCATAAGATTCCACTCCTTCCAAAGCAAGCTGGGCATACTCAACACTAGATTCGGATTCCCAGATATTTGATAAATGTGTTATAAAAATAGACTTTGCTGCTCTATTGAAATTGAAGGGATTTTCTTTTTCCCCTTCAAACAAAGGATTTACTTCATCATCTAGTTCATTACTGCTAATTAATGCACCTAATATTGGTAAATCTGAATCATTTAAACAATTAATCCATTCACCATCATTAGATATTACTCTATTTAATTTTCCCGATGTTAACTCTGATAACTTTTCACTAGTTCTAAAAAATAGTATTTTCATATTTTCACCCCTGCCAATAATATATCATCTAAACGAAAAGGTGTCAATGAGTTTATCTAGTTGGAAAGTAACAAAAATATTTATGATTACTTTTTTAATTACCTCATATATATTTATCACCTACAACTATTCACCCTTGATAATTAACCTCAAACGTGCAACAATTCTACTAACTAAATAATTGAAAAGAGGCATCCGTTCAGTTGGTGTTATGGGAGACGGTCGTACTTATGACTACACAGTTGGTATCCGTGCCATTACATCTATTGATGGAATGACTGCTGACTTCGCTCGTATTGATTGGGACTTATTACAAAAAATCTCAGTTCGTATCGTAAACGAAGTAGCCCACGTTAACCGTATCGTGTATGACATTACGAGTAAACCACCAGCAACTGTTGAGTGGGAATAAGATATAATTATTAAAAGCCTTGAAAAATCAAGGCTTTTTTCTTATATTTTTATTTTGTGGTAACAATTTGGTAACAATAATACTCTTAAAAGTTTGGATTCCAATTATAGTCAATGTTTTTTTCACGACGGTTCTTAAATTGTTTGTACATAAAGTTATTGTGTATAGGAAATTCATTATCAACATCATATTGAATTTGAACTATAAAATTTTCATTATTTGGAAACAAGCTCCTATCTTCACCTCTACGAACTTCTTTTTTATATAAAACCAAATAAATTATATCAGCATCCATTTTTCCATGCTTAACTTTATGCGATGAAAAACCATAATTCTCATATTTCTTAATTTTTTCTATTATAGATTTAGTTGCTTTTTCAACATGTTTTTTTCTTTTCGCTCTTTTTAAATATCCTACTGCTTTAAATCTTTTTTTCCCTTCTATACTTATATCTTCAATCTCCGTCACATAAAAATCTTCATTTTCTATATCTTGATAGTATCTAAAAGCATCTTCATATAAATTTCTTTCTTCCTCATTTACCGACCACATCATTACTTGGTTTTGACTTAAAATAGTTTTATATGCTTCCTCATACGTTATTCTTCCACTTATCAAATTATTAACCGTAATACAATCAACAATAAAAAAAGAATTTAATGTTTTTGGTGAATGATAAGATATCATTATGGAATCCTCTAAAGATAAATTTCTCAATTGGAATATTCTTTCTGCTGTACATAAACCGAACATTATTCGAGAATCTATATCTAAATCAACACCTAAAAGTTCAACATTCACTTGTTGTTTGATTCCTCTATCATTACTTATGTCTTGTGTAAATACTTTATCACAACTTATAAGTAATGTGGACATAGATAATTTTTCAAAAAACAATGAAGTTTCTTCATGAACTAAACTATTTTCATAAACTTCATCATATGTTATGTTCTTTTTACATAGATATGATATCCAAGATAATATAATACCACTTACTCCGTCAAACAATTGAAGCATTGAATCTCTCAATTCATAAGTACTAGATTCTTGTATAAAGTATTCCCCCCCAATTGTATATGAAAATTTAACTGTCGAACCACTAATTTTAACTCCACCATGTGACATTGCATTACGTATATTAGAATCAGCTAAATCTGTAATTTTTTGATAACCTCTTGTAGGCTTTGATAAACATTCAATTTGTGCAGTTAAATGTTTTTGAAAGAGTTTATCATTATTTTCTATTATACTTTGAAATTCGATAAATAACTTTAAGTTATCGCAAAATACAGTATTAAGCATGTCATTATATATATTGATACTAAAAATTTTAGTTTTTAATTCTTCACTAGAATTAAATCTATTCATTAACATGATACGTTCTTCTAAATCAATTAAGCTATTATAGCTACTTATTAACAAATGAAAATTAGATAATAATGTTGATAACATTAGCTCGTCACCTAATTTATTTTCAATTTCTTCTATCTTTTTTAGTGAAAAATTAAATGTTTCTTTATCGTAATGTTTTAATTGAGGATTTTTAAAAAATTTATATAAAATTGGATAATAAATTGATGGTAAAAATTTTACATTAGTGAAATCTCTTATAAATATCTTTTTCATTTCTTCCAATTCTGGTTCTTTAGTTGATTCCCACCAATTAATGTAATCTATTTCCTCCATTCCCAGCCCCCCTAAAAGATTTATTAATTATATTATACTTTTTAAATATTTACGTCACAATATAATTTTTACAACAAACTAAGATATTAAGAAAATAAGATATGATTACAAAAATCTACTAAACTAATTTTTTGCGGTACATCATAACAATATTCAATATCTAATATTGCTATTCTAAATCCATCACTTAAATCTACATCACTAATATCTCGGGCTAATTTATTATATTTAGCTTTTGACATCTTACCTAATTGAGAATATAGATTCGGTGCCTTATCCTTTGTGTATAGCATGATTTGCTCTTGTACTGATAAATCATGAACTAAATAATTTCTTTTGGTAATTTTTGTTTCTTGTAAAATATGAAAGTTATTCTTAATTTGTTTCTCTATAAATTTTGAGCCATTTAATTGAAACTCCAACCTCCAATAGCAATCATAGCTACCATATTGAAGTATTTCAACATCTGTCCCTTTCTTTTTACGCTCTTTATATTTATCATACATTCTTATTTGAAACTCACTTTTTGGCGAACCCCAATAAACTGTTTCAAGCTTATCATCTTTACCGTAAAAAACACGTCTGCTCATTGCCTTATCTATTACATAATCATATAATTCTCTTTCATAATCAAAAGCAATATCGATTCTAGAAATACCTATATTATTAATATTTGGAACAATCAATTTAAAAATAAAATCCATTTGGTCTTTTCTAGATATTCTAGGGTTAAATTCTAAGCGAAAATTTGAAATTTTTAATTTTTGAGCTTTTTCTAAATTGTACTCTATGTAAAAATTTTCATCAGCATCTTCAAATAGCTGTCCTGTAAAATAATCCGAATGATGATACTTAAGTTTGCAATTATAGTCATACAACAATATATCTTTAAGTTTATCTGTCATATTTCCTACTATGGTTAATCTATCAATGTAACAGCCTAAATAGCCGTAATCTGTTATATAATCAAGTAGTTGCATTGGTATGCTTCTATTTTGAAAGTCCGTTTTATGATACTCTAACTGGCTGTTAGAGAGAGCCAGTTTTTTCGTCTCTTCCGTCAACCTACATCATCCTCTACCTTTAGTCACTTTTTTGTTATTTAATTATAGCCTAACATCTTCGCCCTGGCACATCCGTGCCTAGCTCCGATTAGCCGACTCACATTCGCATCTGCTCATTTACCGTCTAAATAGAAACGCGTCCTCAATGCTCACGCGAGGACGCTCAAAAAGGCATCCGCCTTTTATGTTCTAAGCTTACGGCTATCAACCCAAATGTATAGCACCAATAACTAAATTTTAAGCTCTTTGTTGAGAACTGGACGTACATTGTCAACTGTAAACCATAGACGACCATTGAACTGTCCCATATTCAACCCTTCAAGCTCAATATCACGTGTTTTGTTAGTTTTCATTTCATCAACTGAAATAGTCGGTGTAGTTGTTTTAATCTTAACGCTAATCATTTCCATATAAAACGGTGATTTATCATCTTGTAAAGATATGTTCACTCTATAAGCCACAATAGCCCCTGTTTCTCTATCTGCGACTGGTTCATATTCCTTTACTGCAACAAACTTATTTCCCAATAACTTAATATCTAAAAAATCATTGATTTCCATGTCTTCCACCTCATTAGTATTTCTTTCTGTTTATTAATCGCAAGCATTGACACATGGAACCTCTAAGCATGCATAATTTTTAGAGCGTTCAGCATTGAAAAGATCAATCTAAAATTGCTACTGCTGAACAGCAGACAGCTTAGCATGCACGACCACGTGTAAATGCACCACTTCGTTTTGCTATGTTTATAATTCTATACTAAGCATATACCCTCATAATATGCCTCTCAACAGCTCTTATATCATCTTCTAACCACAACTCCCTTAAATATGGATATTTATGTTCTTTCAACTTCTCAAATCTTTTAATAATCCATTGCTCCCAATCTGCATCAGAGTAGCCCTTGAATTTTCTATAACTCTTTAATAAAGCTGATTGTATTTCATAGTAAGGTATTACTTCATGTTCTTGATATAGACCATTAGTAAAGCGTATTTGTTCCTCAAACTGATAATATAAAGGTGCTATAATGCTTTTTGCTAATTCGACACCATCATTAACACTTGAAAAACTAGCTTTTAAAACTACTAACTCACTTAATGCTTTCTCATAACCTTTTACATATTTGCTTGTCATTTTCTATTCCTCCGATTTATATGGATTGTATCTTTATAAAATGGTAGTATAGACACATACATATTTGCTTGAGACTGGTTTTCCTAGGTGCAACTAGGCAGTCTCTTTTTTTATTTTCACAGCAGATGCATGGCCTCTTGTTTTCAATAGTCCATCTTCAATATAGTTGTAGACGTATAAATTCATTATTACTCCACCTATTTCTTCAAAACATTTATAAGTCTTGCATTGTCTACTTACATCTTTATAAACCGTGACAATAATTTCTTCTTGAATATCTGCATCATTAACTAATACAGTGTAGTCAGTTCTATATCTAAAAATAGGACTGCCATTCTCATAGTAACTAGCATCGTATCCTATAAAGCTTTTAATTCTACATTCAGCTTGTTCTAAATCCTTTAATAACCATTCTGAACTAATCATCTATTATTCCCCTTTAAATACTGATTTCCATTAAATTTATTCTTCATTAATCCTTCTGTTTCCTTTACTGTAATTATTCCATTAAGCTTGCTAGCAACCTCTTTATTAGCATTTGAATATAAATGCCCATATGTTCCTAAAGTTGTTGTAACGTCCTCATGTCCTAGCCTATCTTTTATAATCAAAGCATTTTCTCCTAATGATATTAGTAACGATGCATGGCTGTGTCTCAATGAGTGAGTTTTAATCGGATGAACATTAGCAAGCTTTGAGTGTCTTGTAATTATATGCTTACTGGTACTCTTGTTTGTTGGTAATCCATTATAAGAAATTATGTACTTAGATACTCCATGAGCTTCTTGTACTTCTTTCCAACTGCCTAAATTACTTTTTGTAATATCATCCAAAATAATTACTCTATTACTCGCTGATGTCTTTGTATCTGTTAAATAAAATTCTTTTGCATTTTTATAATACATGGACTTATTTATATTTAATTCTGATGTTTCAAAATTAATATCATTCCACTCTAATGCTTGCATTTCTCCTAGCCTAATACCTGTCATAAATAGTAACCATATCAATATAAATGAATAGTGTTCATAATAATTAGACCTATCGAATGTGGAAATGACTTTTTCAAATTCTTCTTTAGTCCAAAAATCTACTTTCTTTCGTTCCTTCTTAACATTACCTGCAATCTTTACTGGATTCTTTGAGATAAATCCTAAACGTACAGCTAAATCAAAACTTTTTTGTAATAAGCCACAAATATTTCTAATATATGCATTACTGTACTTTTCAGTAAGTGTATTTTGCCATTTCTTTATATGTGCTGGAGTAATTTTAGTTAATTTCATTCTGTAAAAATATTGTAAATGTAATTTTAATGACGATAGCCTATTTTCAAACGTTCTTTGCTTTACAGATTGTTTGTAATCAGGAATAAAATAGGTAAATAAAAAAGTTTCATAGTCCATAGTACTGTTTCTAGAAATAGCACTTTCTGAATGATTTTTCATAAAATCATCATATGCTTGTTTTGCATCTTTTTGTGTCTTAAATCCTCTTTTTTTCTTCTGTATCCTCTCCCCTGTAATTTCATCAAATCCTAAACTTGCAACAAAATACCAAGTTCCTCTTTGCTTATCCATATAAATATTAGAAATTTTAGGCATTTTGAATCACTTTATCATTAATGGCTAAATCAATTCCTAATAATTCTTCAACTGCTGTTACTGGTACACGTCCTAAACCTTTAGAATTATAATAAGCAAAACCTTTTTGAACCATTAATGCTTTTGCTCTACGAATTAAATCTGCTGATTGAGAAGGTCCGTATCCTATTTCCATTAATTCATCTTTGGTAATTGTTACTTGCTTCATATTCCATGTCTCCCTTCTAGTTTATTTATATCTTACAAGGGTAAAATAATTTTACCCTTGTAAGAACAATTCAAATATACTAAAATTAGTTAGAATAGTCAATAACAAACTAAAATTATTTTACCCTAAGGAGATTTGTATGAGATTATATGATGCTTTTCCAGATAACTTAAGAAATTTAAGAAAAAAAAATAAGCTAACTCAAAAACAATTAGCTAATGAATTAGACATTTCGAAACAAAGTATTCAAAATTATGAAACTGGACGTTCATTTCCTACTGACAATATACTAACTCAATTAGCAACCGAATTAAATGTCACTGTAGAAGAACTTATTATTCCAATCGAAGATACTGAAACTCAAAGAAAGATTGAAATGTTTAATAAAATTAAAGAATTTGAAGAAAAGAATTCTTTAGAAGGAAATTTTTGGAAAGTATACCTATTAGAAAAAATAGATGAGCTAACAAATTTTGAAATAAAACTTAAGTCTGTCCAACAAAACGAATTACAATTATCTAATTTTCTTAAAACACATTTAAAAGGCTCTTTAAATATTTCTACAAGTGAACAAATTGAATATATTCGTGGAAAATTTAAAAATGACATTGATAATACTATATCTAAGATAGTAAGCACAACATTAGATTCAGACTTAGAGAGGAAGGAAGCTTTTAAACGTGAACTAGATACCTTAAGGAATGACTAGAGTGGTCACAATTTGGCAACAACCCATAACAAACTATATCGATTTAATATAGTTATATGCTATTTAGATTCAATGAAATCAATACTTTAATATATATAAAGTAACTACTATCATTGAGTGGGAATAAAGAGCTAATACAAATCGAAGTGGGAAAGCCTATTTTAAAGCGTTTATTGAGATTATAAAGTGGATAAAACTACTTAAATAAACATGGTTTCCTGCCAAATCCCTGCCAAAATTAATAATTCTGGTGGGGATTTTTTTATCTAAAAATAAAAGTAATTCCACCACTTTGACAGGGTAGAATTACTTTTTGTTTTAGATAAATTCAATATAATAATCGTGATCTACAAATTCTCCACACATACTATAATTATAATCTCTACCAATTGCTTCATAATCAATATAATTAATTAAATTTTCAGGTATTACCATTATTCCTTCATCATATAAAGCGTAACCTAATTTCTCTTCCATTGTTGATCCTTCATATAAATTATGAATAATAAATTCTTGGTCTAAATTCTCTGATATAGCTTTTACTAATTCTCTCGGATAATCTAAATATCTTTCAATTTCTTCATACTGTTTAATTAGCGATGGAACATATTCATACTCTCCTACTAAAAAAGGAGCATCATAATCTGATATAAAATATTCTTCATATGGACTACCAAATTCATCTACAAACTCACTCCCTACATAAATCTGATTAAATGCTTGATTTAAGTCATCTCTATCAAACGGGAAATGTAAGTAAGTTCCTAACAGTATTCCTTCGTTATATGACTTTAAATTGGTTAAATACACCCAATAATCACTATCTCCACCTATTCTTTGTCCATCTGCCTTAATCATCATCTCTTCTGTAATTCTTTTTGCCATCTTTCTTCATCCTCTCAATTTTTTAAACATCCATTTTGTTTAGAGCTGAGGCGCAGGTTGTTAGGATGCAATCCTGACGATTTTGCTCTTTTGATTTAATTTTCAAACTGTTAGTATCAATTTAAAATGAATGGTTCATTTTGCTCTTTCGCTTTCGGCGCAACTTAAAAAGCATAATTATTTATTTTAGGAAAGGATGAAGAATTCAAATGGCTTGTCCTGCTCCTTGTAGAAAATAAATTATTATGCTAAATTGCATAGTCCGAATCGAAAGAGCAAAATGGAACATGGATTAATTGACATACTGAAAATAGAGATACAAAAAAAGACTTGCTGTTTTGCAAGTCTAATATTTTAATATTAATTATAGTTCAACTTTATATTTTTTAATAAGTACATCATAATAAAAAACTAATATATTTGTACTATGGCTTTTTCTATTCTTGTTATTAATTTACTTCCTTGAGTTTCCCAACTAGCAGATGTATTTGATTTCTTTTTTAACGAAGAGATTAAGAAAGACCTATTCCCACTTAGATACTCTAATAAATATTCTTTAGTAAAAACTCTTTTTTTATTATCTTTCGTTACGTTTTTATCTAAATTAATACTTTCTATTATAAATTCTGATGTGTTTTTTTTATTTTTTTCAATTATAAATAAAACTCTTCTAAGCTCTTTTAATTTTTTTTGACTTAAACGTACTTCAGATGAAACTACAAAACCATTTAAACTTAATTCATTTTTTGAACTTTTAGTTTTTTCTTTATTCAATTTTAAATTAAAATCATATAAAATATGACCGATCATTGAAATTGTTTTGCTAGATATTAGATCGGTTGACTTCTCTGAAGAAAGTATTATGTCATCTGCATATCGACTATATTTATAACCCAATTTAGAGCAATAATTTTGTATTCTTAAATCTGCTCTAAAAAAATAGTAATTTGATAAAAATGGTGATGATTGAAATCCTTGTGGTAATTTTTTTTCACAACTAAAAAGTAGCAAAAATAATCTTTCTAACTCTTTTCTTTTTGTTGGGTCCTTCTCATAATCTTCAACTATTTCTTTTATTAAGAAGTCTACATCTATTGAATCAAAAAACTCCTCAATATCTAATTTTAAAAACAATCGAGTAGCATCTCTAGATACATGATGATTCAAAAAATCAAAATATGATTTACCTTTTTTAAATCCATATGCACAATCTGGTAAAATCTTCAAAGAAAAATAATTGTTTATTATATATTTTTGAACACTCCATAGTAATGAGTTTTTATCAACCATATAAATTTCTCTAAGACCACCATTTTTTTTATTTTTACTATATTTTGATACTGTGTTTTCATAGTTAGCAAGTATTTTTAAAACCAATTCTTCTACTGACATTGAATAAAAAGTAGTTAATTGATCATATAAATTATTGTGTTTTTTCATATAATTCTCCAAAATGGTATGATGAGTACTCTCTTAAAGCCTCGCGGCGCGACAACAAGTGTGCATAGAGGCATACTTGTAGGCAAAATTCTCATTATTATTCTATATCCCAATCCCTTTTTCATGGATATCAAGAGTGTCAATCTTAATATCAGAAGTATGACGGGTTTTTATTATCTACTGAAGCAGATAGATAAAAACATACTACTCATCATCCATTATTTGTTCGACAAGATTAATTATAGCATATAATTCTGGGAAATCTTTCTTAAAACGTTCTTTCTTCTTTTTATTATTCTTATCTCCTCTATATTGCTGTTGCCCTAATATAGTTTTATCATAATATTCCAAAAAATTGCTAATCCAATAGCTATTTTTCTTTATTTGATTTTTCATTAGCTTAGAATACTTATCTGGTATTTCTATATCAGAATAATTATTAAGCATTTCTGTTTTACCAGAGAAACGCAGACGATTGAAACTTACTCTATCTTTAAGGATAATATTTTTAAGTATTTTTTTTCTTTATTCATTCTTTCTGAAACTGTCTTATCTAACTTTATCATTTCAGCCAAATTCTTATAACTAGTTTCATTTATATGCTTATTTCTTCTCCATCTATTTATATATTTATTAGTCTTATTATTGATAATCGTTCCCTCAATAGTTGTTCTAACAGCAAACACGTTATTATAATTATTGAAATTATTTATCCTCTTATATGCTGCTGAAAAATTTTCTACTGATTGAAAATATCCATTAACTGTATATTCTCTTTTGGATGAGTCAACTATTTTCTTTTTCATATTTAAATATTTTTGAGACTCTAACTTACCATAATTATATTTCAACTTATTCTCTATCTCTTTATTAACTAAAGGCGAATACCATAAATCAATTATTTTAAATTTACACTTATTCTCTTTGTCATCAATAAATTGAAATTTAATTAATTTATCTAAGTCGATTAATATTAAATATGGTATTGCCGCATTACTCCTGTTCGGTCCTAACATTTTAAGTATATGATCATTAGAATTCGTATTCACTATTTCTACTTTTTTTAAGATTGGAAATAACGAAACTAGCATCTTATTACTAAATAATTCTACCTCCGATACACCTTCGACAAATAATAAAAAATCTGCAAAAAACAGGCTCGCCTCACGATCAGATATAATCAATTTATGATTATTTTCTGAAATCTTATTAATTTTTCGTATTTCTGTATAAGAGTCTTTTAATTTTAGATTGTATAAATCTCCTCCGTTTCTTAGTACATATGATATTAATCTAGCAGAGTGAGAAAAAATGATAAAATTTACATTTTTAGAATATTCCACTAATTTTTCCATTAGTTCGTCAATCATCTTAGGATGTAATCCTAATTCTGGTTCATCTAATATAACTGTCACATCTTTTAATCTTTTATTTGAAATCTCATAAGCTATATAAGCTAAGAAGAGTATGTAATTTTGAGAATTAGTACCATCAGAATAAAACTCTAGCTGCTCATCATTACTTATAAATTTTCTTCCGCCCAATTGTAATTGTAAAAGCGATATTATTTTTTCCTTTTTACTGTGTTTATGTATGGATAAGTCATTACCTACTAAAAAATCTCTAAATAACTTTGAATACTTATCAAACTTTTGAAATTCATTAGTTTTTAAAGTTTCTAATAATTCGTTACTAATTTCATTAGCGTCTTTCGCATTTACTAAATCCCCAACAACACTCCATAATTCTCCCCAATCAGTTAACCTTATATTTCTAGTATCACAAAAATAAACTGGATGAGAGTTAAATATAATATATCTTAACTCATAATCAATATTCCATTCTATATGTTCCCTTTTTTTTTGTTCTAATGTAACAAAAAACGACTGTTCTGTTGATACATCAGTGTTAAGCATACTAAATAACTTTTTGTCATAAGAATCAGTAGAATATTTTTTTATTCTACTAAAATCATATTCTATAGTTATTATTATTTTATTTTTATACTTATTTAATGTATCAAAATAAGTATTACTTTCTTTTATATCTATTAAATTATCATAAAAATATGATATTGCATTCATAATTGTAGTTTTTCCAACTCCATTCTTCCCTACAAAAGAATTAATTTCAGAAATATCCAATTTTAAATATTCAATCGATTTAAAATTTGTTATTTCTATAGATTTAATTGACATAATAAACCCTCTTCATCACTATTTATTTATTCCTATCATAACATTATTAAATTTAAATAATATATTCTACTATAGATTTATATCTAAAACTCTTAAAGTAATTCTTTATCTTTCATTTTTATCTAATTCTAAAATTCCATTAATCAAAGTTAATACTTGCTCTTTATTATTAGCAATCGATATGTCATATTGTATTCTTTTAAGATCATCATCCGAACTTTCAAAACTAAAAAATTCATCATAACTTACTCCTAAACCACTAATAATTCTATCTAAAAGTTCTAATGAAATATTATTTCTTTGACCTCTCTCAATTTTTCCTAAATAAGATAAATCTATTCCTGCCTTATTCGATAAAATTTCCTGAGTTATTTCTTTTTTTACGCGTAATTCTCTTATTCGCTTTGATACCTCATCATTTAGCATTAAGTTCTCCTCACCTTATTCATTCTTACCTCTAATCATATATTCTTTCCACTTATTTTTTTAGGTTTCAAAAAACCTTTTAAAGATGTTAAAATAAGGAATATATTACTTGTTAATAACTAAAAGGAGGAAATTATGAAGAATAGAGATTTTTCAACTGTTCAATCATCTAAACAGATTGAAAGAAAAGTAATGAAGAAAGCCAAAAAACAATGGGTGGTAAAAGGACTATTATTTTCTACAATTTTAGAAGGAAATCTACTTTTATCAAATATTAAAACCTTTGTTCAAAAAACATAAAAATAACGGATTTCACGCACATCTGAACAAATCAAAGCAGAAATCAAGGGTAACAAATATGTTATCCAATGGGGAAGATATTTTATCTACCATTGAGGTGTATGCCCTACAACTTGTTTGGGATAATCAAAATTAGGAAAGTTAGTTAATTCTTCAAAATCTACCCATAATAGACTTCTAAAAATATACTGTCCTTCACATAAAATACCAATATGATTACTAATCCACACTACATTTTCGTCAGAAATTTTTTTTAAATGCCATGCCTCTAGTTTAGAGTCCTCAGTGTAGCCCGTAAGTTTAGCTTCATTAATTCCTCTCTTATTGTCATGAAATATTTAGGATTTTTCAAAGAGTAAATTTTAGGACTAAAAATCAAATAATCCGAATCATGATTTCCTAACAACATGATTACCTCAATACCATTATTTTCTAGTCTTTTCTTGAAATCTAATAAGTAATTTAATTCATCCATATACAGTTTTATATTTTCTGTTTGATTATATGCATCCATATAATCCCCTAATAAAATTAATTGTTTACAATTGAATTCTTTCAGTTTTTTTCGACCATAAGCAAAATAATTTGTACAGTTAAGTGTAAATCACCCACTAAGATAGTCCTCATATCTATACTCCCATTTTCATACCAACTTATTATAAAAAACGAATAAGCAATTTATATGTAAACATAGATTACTCTAGATTTTTCTATGTCATTAAAAAATATTAATCTCAACATTGTTTTAGTACTACTTTTTTTGATTATGTGATGAGTTTCCTGCATAAGTAAATATTGGATTTTCTAAATCAAACTCAAACGTTTCAAAATTAACTATACCAACTACTTTATTACTATCATATAAATCTAATAAAAAACCTGCCATTTGGTCACTTGTATGATAGTTTCCGAAACTTTCATCATAATCATAATTGTCTATATCATTGGCCTGATTGCCAAATTCTGTTTTCGTTGCAGCTGGTGCTAATACTTTTGCTTGCATTTTTGCTCCAGTTTCTTTTAATTCATGAGCCAAACCTTCAGTAAATGCACTCACATAATATTTTGTGGCACAATAAGTGACAGCATTTGGGACAATCACATACCCTCCACGCGAAGATAAATTGATAATTTGAGTGCCTTCAACATCTTTGTAGTCATGAACAAATAGTGTTGATAAAATGGTTAAAGCTGTAATATTCAAATTCAGCATATCTTCTATTTTTTGTAAATTTTGTTCCGCCACACTACTATAATCTCCAAACCCAGCATTATTAATCCACGTCTCTAACTGATAAGACTTTAAATCGTTATAAAGCGAGTGAGCATTAGAGACAACAGATAAATCACAGCTTTTAACTACCACTTCTACAGATGGAAAAGTTGTTTCTATTTCCCGTTTAATGTCCTCTAATTTTTTAATTCGTCGAGCGACTAATATCAAGTTTTTTCCTCTACTTGCAAAAGCTTTGGATGTAGCATATCCTATTCCTGAACTTGCACCAGTAATGACAATATATTTTTTCATAAAATAGCCTCCTTAGGTTTATGTCTTACTAAGAATACAACCTTGAGTTAACTCCATGTCAAATACTTATAAAAAATATTTATGCTTCTGTTTGTTTATCAGACATCATTTTTTTGTATACATTAATTTTGTGATTCAAAAAATTAATGTGCTCTTCTGTTTCTCTTTTTTTATCTTCAAGAACTTCTTGTTGTTTATATAATAAAGCCATCCTCTCTTCGATTGTTGTATCTCCTTGATTCCTCAAACTAGCATAAACCTTTATATCTTTTATAGACATTCCAGTTTGCTTCAATTTTTTAATAAAATCAATCCAAATAATATCTGATTCAGTATAAATTCGCTGATTTTGTCTATTCCTTTTAGATACAATCAAGTGTTCTTTTTCATAATAGCGTAACGTATCAATTAGTATATTGACCTCTTTAGAAAATTCTCCGATACTAAAAACCATTCTTTTCCTCTTTTCTATCAATTTCTTCAGCCTGTATTTATTAGATTTAATATACCTTATTCTTAGTCGAAATAATAGAAAATAACATATTAAAACGACCTCTTAAGGTTAGATAGAACTCTAACCATTAAAGGTCGTTACATTTATTATTTTATTAACCCAAATCTTCCCCATTTGTCGCAATGACTTGTTTATACCAATCAAATGATTTTTTCTTAGAACGATTTAAGGTTCCATTGCCTTCGTCATCTAAATCAACATAGATAAATCCATAACGTTTACTCATTTCACCTGTTGAAGCGGATACTAAATCTATACATCCCCAAGGAGTGTAGCCCATCACATCAACACCATCTTCAATTGAACGAGCGATAGCTTCAATATGATCTCTTAAATAAGAAATACGATAATCATCTTCTACATAACCATTTTCATCTACTTCATCATATGCACCTAGCCCATTTTCCACAATAAATAATGGCACATTGTAGCGATTATATAACTCATTACATGCAATACGTAAACCTTCAGGGTCAATTTGCCATCCCCAGTCACTTTGTTTTAAGAATGGATTTCTCACGCCACCCATTAAGTTTCCACCAACTGTTTCCACTGTTTCTTGTGTCACATCGACAACTGCTGACATATAGTAACTAAATCCAATATAGTCCACTGTATTTGTGGCAAGTAAAGCTAAATCAGCCTCCGTAATATCCAAATCAGACCATTTTACCCCTTTATTTTTTAAGAATCTTTCAGTATAAGCTGGATATTTCCCTCTTACTTGAACATCTGGACAAAAATAATTAAATTCTTGGTTTTCAATAATTGTTGCCATGACATTAGCTGGATTAGAGTCCATACTATAAGTTGTACCATAAATAATCATACATCCTATTTCTAAATCAGGACTTAGTGAGTGAGCATATTGAACAGCTTTAGCACTGGCAACAAATTGATTGTGCCAAGCCTGTGCGATATTTTTGTAATCATTTGCTCCATTTGATTTTACTAAACCTTGACTTAGAGCTGGAACATGACTTGCTGAATTGATTTCATTAAATGTCATCCAATATTTTACTTTATGATGATATCTTGATAACACCGTTTCAGCATAACGTTCATAGAAATTAATCAACTGGCGGTTCTTCCATCCACCATATTTTTTAGCTAAATTCAGTGGCATTTCATAATGCGAAATCGTAATAACTGGTTCAATACCATGTTTCACACATTCGTCAATTACTTGGTCATAAAATTTTAATCCTGCTTCATTTGGCTCAAGTTCATCTCCTTGAGGGAAGATACGTGCCCAGGCAATTGAAAAACGGTAACATTTGAATCCCATTTCAGCAAATAAAGCAATATCTTCTTTAAAGCGGTCATAATGATCAATCCCTCGATGGTTTGGATAAATATATTTATCATCTAACTCCCAATTAAAATCGTCACTTGTTAAAATATTAAATCGTTCTTTTCCACCTGGCATTGTATCTGCGACAGTTAACCCTTTACCATCTCTGTCATATGCCCCTTCTAATTGATTAGCAGCTGTTGCGCCACCCCATAAAAAATTCTTTGGAAATTTACTCATGTTAACCTCTCCTATCTAGTTATTTTTTAAAATTAATAATAATTCATCACCAAACTTGATGTTTCCATCCGTTTTAGTGTCAATCACATCAGCATAATCATTGGTATTCGTCACTATAACCATTGTCACAGTTTCAAATCCACTTTCTTTAATTTTGTCTATATCAAAAGTCACAAGTTTATCTCCTACTTCAATTTTATCACCTGTTTTAACATGTGACCCAAAATACTTACCATTTAATGATACTGTATCAATCCCAATATGAATCAAAATCTCTTCTCCAGTGTCTGCTTTAATACCAATCGCATGTTTAGAGTCAGGCAAAACCATTACTTCTCCTGACACAGGAGATATCACTTCACCCACAGTTGGATCAATGGCTATTCCTTTTCCCATGACACCAGTAGAAAACACTTGATCATTTACTTTTGATAATTCAACTAAAGCTCCCTCTGCTGGAGATACCACAACGTAGTCTTCTCCATTATCGACTGGTTTAGTTACTTCTTGTGGTGAAGAAACATCTTCTTCCACATCATCAAATCCAATCACTAACGTTAATATAAACGGCACAACGATTGAGCCAACATAACAAAGAGCTGCAATAATGATACTACTTGAAGCATCAGGATTAACAAATAGAGGTAAGGCGAATAATCCCAACATGCCAGCTAGCCCAAAAGATTTCACTGAAAAGAACGTTGCAATACCACCTAAAATAGCACTGGATCCCATAGCGATGTAAAATGGTTTTTTAACCTTCATGTTTATCCCATACATTGCTGGTTCGGTAATACCAAATATTGCTGAAAGTCCAGCTGAAAAAGCAAGCTGTTTTAATGCTTTGTTTTTTGTTCGAATACCTACTGCAAATGCTGCCCCACCTTGAGCGGCATTACTAACAAGCATAGATGTTGAGACCATACTGTCATACCCTAATGTCGAAATATTTTGCATAGCAATAGGAACAAACGCATAATGCATACCTGTCATAATGATTAATGGCATCAATCCAGCGAGCAATGCCCCTGCTAATGGTCCAGCTACACTATAAAGCCACGTAAAGAAGCTAGCAATGACTTCACCAATATTTGTTCCTAATGGTGCTAATATCCACAAAGTAATAGGAATAGTTACTATTAATGTTAATAATGGCGTAAACATAAATGTCAGTGTTTCAGGGACATACTTCCTAAAAAACTTATGAACATATTTTAGTAAAATAACCGCAAATATAATTGGAATAACGCTAGAAGAATAATTAATTGCCGGTATTTTTATCATAAAAAAGTCAAAACTTGTTTTATCTGTCAAACCTCTTGCCGCATCCAATATTGTTGGGTACATCATAGTTCCAGCAACAGCTAACGCCAAATATTCACTTGTTTTTAATTTTCTAGCAGTTGAAACAGCTAGGAAAAATGGTAGGAAGAAAAATACACTATCACCAATAGCATTTAAAATCGCATACGTATCTGTTTTGTCAGACAACCACCCCATAACAACCGCAAGTGAAGTAAAACCTTTCAATAACCCCACTCCAGCTAAAGCCGGAATGATAGGTGTGAAAATCCCAGATAATGTGTCCATCACTAAGGATACAACACCTTCTTTTTCAGTTGATTTTCCTCCACCACTACCTCCACCAACTATTTTTTCAACTTCCTCAAAAGCCTCGCCTACTCTATTTCCAATAACAACTTGAAATTGGTCTCCCGAAAATTGAGCGCCCATCACGCCAGGAATTTTTTTAATTGTCTCAATATTTACGAGATTTTTATCTTTCAGATTAAACCTAAGACGCGTCACACAATTCCAAGCATTAATCACATTGTCTTTTCCACCAATATTTTCTACTACACCTTTTGCCAATTCTTCATAATTTGTTGCCATGTGTTTATCTCCTTTTCTAATATATTTTTATGTAAAAGGTGGCCACCTTTGTAAAAATCAAAATAAAAAGACCAAATAGATAGATACAAGGAATCCATTCTTCCTGTAATCTTCTACTTGGTCATGCCTGATCGAATCAGTAACAGTCCATTTTAATTATTTATATTTTTAATTCGTTCAATGTGTATGGTTAGATATAATTCCTCATCATAACTTAGCTTCCAATGTTTCTCTTCATATAAAAATCGACTAATTTTTTCCACACATTCATACGATTCTGGGTATTTTGATTTCACCATAGAAAACATCTCTATAGGTAGGATATCTTTCGTTTTTTCTCCAGTTATATGCCTTAAGATAAAATACCGAAGATGTGTAATAAAACGAGAGTAACTAATTGTTTTTGGATCAATATCTGATTGAAAGTGATACCGCACAATGGTTAGTACTCGCTGAATCAAATGAGTTACACCTGCGACTTGATCCATTCTTTCTAAACTACTATTTGCATAAAAAAAGTGATAAGTTAAATATATTTCTTCTGATGATGGTAACAATATACCTAATTCATCTTCAATTAACTGAACAGCTTCTTTAGCTACAGCATATTCTTCTGAATAAAATTGCTCAATTTCCAAACTTAAAAAATCATCATACGTGTCATTATTTTTGGCTCGTGTCATCGCATAGTTCAAATGATCTGCTAAACCAATAAAATTATTAGTAGAAAACGTAATAGACAACTTTTCCTCAGCTAATCCTATAATATGATTAGTGACATTGATAATTTTTGGATCGATATCTGTAAATACATCAATTAATCTTGAGTCCTTTTCAATATCTTGAGAGATAAATTTCTTTTCAATAATAGACTCATCGATTTTATCACCTTTTTTGTAGCCAAATCCTATTCCTTTACCGAATATGATGTATTCGATTCCACTGTCATCTTTAGACAAGGCAACATTGTTGTTAATTTTCTTTATATAAGTCATTGTTCATCCTCAAACACATGTTTTCTAACAACACATAAATCATACCTTTATTTGAAAACGATGTCAACTTTTTTATATAAATAACATACTTTAATTTTATTATTTATAGGCTAACTCGTATAACGTAGCTATTAGCGCTTTTACTCCCTGTGTTAAATCACATATGTCTGTTGCTTCGGCTGGACTATGGCTAATTCCTTTGATACTCGGTACAAAAATCATAGCAGTTGGTACAAAAGAAGCAAATATCTGTGAATCATGTCCTGCCCCACTATGCATAACTTGATAATCTAAATCCGATTCATCACACGCTGATTTTATGATGTTTACTAAAGTCTCATTCATAGGCACTGGTTTTTCTGTCATCCAAAGCGATATATTAATGTTTAAGTTATTCTCCTGTGCTATTTTTTTCATCATTGAGGTCATATCGTTTGTAAATAATTCTAACAATTGTTCATCAGTGTGACGGCAGTCTATCGTAAACATGACTTTCCCTGGTACGACATTTACTGTGTTAGATACTAGTTCAACTTCACCAAATGTAACAACTAACGGATCACCAAGTGTTTTAGCATAGTCTATTGTTTGACTGACTATCTGACTATACCCATACATAGCATCTTTTCTATAACCCATGGGTGTTGTACCTGCATGATTTGCTTCACCTTCTAACGTTACCGTATAACGTTTTTGCCCAACAATGCTTGTTACAACCCCTAATGGTTTTTTTAACGTTTCTAAAACATTTCCTTGCTCGATATGTAGCTCAATAAACGATTTAATATCTGTCCGTAGATCTTTAGATTTCTTGAAACCAAATCCGGCTCGCTGCATAGCTTCAAAAAAAGACATACCATCAGCATCTTTTACATCCAATACATCCTTACTATCAGCTAACCCCCATAAATTTTTACTTCCCCAAAAAGCATATGGAAATCGGCTTCCCTCTTCTTCTGCAAGCGATACCACTTCTAAGCTACGTAAAGGCTGTCCATATTTATTTTTTAAGTAATCTATTGCTAAGTACGCAGCAACCACACCAAACTGACCATCTAGTTTACCACCTTCGATAACAGTATCTATGTGTGAACCAGACATAATCGTTTCATTTGGGTACTTACTTCCCTCAAGCCTTCCAAATAAATTTCCTATCTCGTCATAAGAAGTTATAAGTCCCATCTGTTCAAATTGTCCTTTTAGCTCTTTTTGTGCTCTGCACCACTGATTATCATATAAAAGACGAGTAATTCCACCTGAGTTAGTTCCACCGATGTTAGACAACCACAATACATTTTCTTCTACTCGTTGTTGTAGATTATCCATAATTTTACCCCTTATAATTATTAATCTTCATGAACAATCAAGTCCATTGGATGCGGCCCGGCTACTCCTACAAAAATAAATCGGTCATCTCCTGTATTTTCCATGCCATGTTGCTCCCCTGGTCTTGAAATAATCATATCCCCTTGCTCAATAGTTACAGCTTCCCCATATCCTGGATAAAAGGTTCCATGACCTTGCACACAAATCCATAAATCATCTGATGTCGTATGAGAATGTTTAAAAACGGACTGCCCCGGCTCTAAACACCATAATGCCCCTGCTGTTTTTTCTGTTTCATAAAAAAAAGTTTTTTTTCCTTCAAAAGCATCAAAACTTGCTAGTTCGTCTATTTTAAACAATCTTTCTTCAATGTTTGACTTTGACATAAACCGTTCTCCTTACTTATTTTTTATTGCTTGATAAAATCTTCCTAATTGTTCAGCTGTTTGTTCTAAACTAATCAATGTATTTGACTTACTTAATATTGTTTTTTCATCTGCAATTTGTCGAATAATAGGAAAGAACGCATCGATTCCATATTTGTTGCATTCTTCTACATCATCAGAAACGCTTCCACATATAGCAAGCAATATCTTCCCTGTTTCTTGAGTTAATTCAGCTAATGCAGATGGTACTTTCCCCATAACCGATTGGGCATCTAGTCTTCCTTCTCCCGTGATAACAATATCTGCTTTTTTTACTTTATTAATGATATTTTTTTCTTTAACTAATAAATCGAATCCTGAAAATAATGTCGCGTTTAAATAAGCCATAAAAGCAAACCCTAAGCCACCTGCTGCCCCAGCTCCTGGAGTCATAATAAAATCATTATTGAGATAATCGCTACTTTTTAACCCAAACGTATGAATGAATCGATCCATTTTTTCTACATCTTGATTTTTTAATCCTTTTTGTGGACCGAAAATTGCGGTTGCTCCATTTTTCCCGATTAATGGATTTTTAACGTCACTTGCTATAATAAATTCACACTCTTTTAATTTATTTGATACTTTAGAATCATCAATTTTCGACAAGTTGCCTAATTCACAAATGTTTTCGTCTATTAGGAAACCATCTTTAGTAAAAAAACGATACCCTAACGCTCGTAACATGCCTAATCCAGCATCATTCGTTGCACTACCGCCTAAACCTACTATAAACCGTCTATAACCACTATTAATTAAACTTTCTATCAACTCACCTAGTCCAAATGTAGTTGCACGAAAAGGATCCAATTCCTCTTTTTTGACCAGTGTAATACCAGATGTTTCTGCCACTTCGATATAGGCTGTATTTTTATATATGCCGTGTTTAGCATAGACATCACTGCCTAAAGGGCCTGTTACCTTTTTGACCATTGTTTTTCCATCCGTCTGATACAAAAAAGCCTCAACTGTCCCTTCTCCACCATCAGCCACAGGAACTATCTCTATATGAGAAGATAGTCCTGATTTTTTTATTCCTTTGCTGACAGCTTTTCCAGCTTCTAACGAACTCACACTACCTTTGAACGAATCCATGGCTATTAGTATTTTCATTGAATTCCCTCATTTCAATTTTAAGGATTAACTACGTTTTCTGGTGTTCCTTTTTTAAATTGCTTAACATTTTCTACAGCAATATCCATCAATCTCCCACGAGCTTCTTTAGATGCCCATGCAATATGTGGTGTAATTAATATATTATCAGTCTCTAAAAGAGGGTTATCTTTTTTAATTGGCTCTGTAGAAACGACATCTACCGCAGCTCCACCAACTTTCCCTGAATTTAGAGCATCCCTTAAATCACTTTCGTTAATCAATGGCCCACGAGACGTGTTGACTAAGAAAACTCCGTCTTTCATTTTAGAAATTGTTTCTTTATTAATCAAGTTTTCTGTGTCAGGGAATAATGGGCAATGTAGTGAAATAACATCTGCTTCAGCATATAACTCATCTAAAGGTACCATACGTGCACCCGCAACAATATCTACTTTACTACCTCGATCATTGGCTATGACTTTCATGCCTAAAGCTTGGCAAATTTGACCAACTTTTTGACCAATACGCCCAAAACCAATAATTCCAATAGTTTTGTTAGCTAATTCTACTTGTGGGAAGTTCCAGTAACACCAATCGATGCTATTTGTCCAATCACCACGTTTTACAGAATCAGAGTGAGCACCAATATGATGACACAACTCTAATAACATAGCTACAGTATACTGAGCAACCGTATCTGTTCCATATGTTGGAATATTCGTTACGACAATGCCTTTCTCTTTTGCTGCATCAGTGTCAATTACATTGAACCCTGTAGCTAGTACACCAATATATTTTAAATTAGGTATTTTTTCTAGTATTTCTTTACGTATAGGAACTTTATTAACCAATACTATCTCAGCGTCCCCAATACGTTCGACAATATCTTTTTCATCTGTTCTATCATAAACAGTTAACTCTCCTAATTGTGCTAAACTATCCCATGTCAAATCACCAGGATTTTCTGTATAACCGTCTAGTACGACTATTTTAGTCATCTTTATTCACCTATCCTTTTAATTTTATAATTGTGCCCAAGCTCGTTCAATGACACGCTTTGTGTTAGCTACTATAATGTCAGCATCTTCATCTGGACGAGGTAGTACTTCAAATGATAAGACCATTGGATTATTACGATCTAAAAGGTTTTCTTGTTTTAATACTTGGAAAAAGTCTAATAGTTCTGTTGTGTCGTTAGCACTATTTGGGTACCCAAATCTAGGATGTAAATCTCCATAAGCATCGCATCCTTCTTTTACAACAGCATTTCCAATGTGTAAATGTGTAATATAAGGTTTTGTACATTGAATAGCAAATTTACTTGTTTCGTATGTTGTTGGAAAATGTGATAAATCCATAATTAACCCAAAGTTAGCATGTGTTAGTCTTACATCTCCAGCAAATTGGGCCGCTAATGGTGCAGGTCCAATCAACGCACATTTATCCATATCATAATCAAATACTTCTAACTCTACCATCATATCTTTTTTTGCAGCATATGAACAAACATTTCTCGTCGTTTTTAACAATTGTTGATACGCTTTATCTTTTGTTGCTTCTTCCCATTCTCCAGCTAAAAATGCAATGCCTTTTGCCCCAAGATACTCCGCTTCATCTACTGCTTCAATCAATGTTTTTTCAGCTAGTAATCGTTTGTCTTCATCTAAATCATTTGGATTTAACCCTGGGCCAAGTAACCTAGGTTGTGCCCCATAACAAACCTTCATGTGACTTTGAGCTAACAAATCTCTTGCTGCCTCTCTTTCTTTGTCATCATGAATTTGTGTCATTTCAATTGCGTTGAAAAACGGATCTCTTGATACTTTAGTTACCGTATCTAACAAACCATAGCGTTGTGGTGGGTAACTCATCCATTGAATTAAACCTAAATCAAAATAATTGTGAATACTCTCTTGCATCTTTCTTCCTCCTAGTAATAATTATTTTTTATGCAAAGCTTTTAATTTTATCTAATGATGGACCCATATCACAAAGTTGTTCTTGCACACAGATAGCATCAATCACATATGTTTTTCCAGAGTCTTTTGCTCGTTTTAATGCTGCTTCTAATTCGACTGGTGTAAAGGCTCGTTCAGATTGGCAACCAAACCCTTCAGCCACTTTGATGTAATCCATGGTGCCATCTTGGTTATAAGGCATGTCTACACCATACTCAAAGTCGTACGCCCCAATTTGATTTTGACGAATTAATCCTAAATAAGCATTATTGACAATAACCACGATAATAGGTTTATTCAAAGCGGCTGCAACAGCAATTTCTTCTACCATAAAGGTAAACCCAAAATCTCCTAATACAGTAACTGAATGAACAGATGGATCCGCAACTTTTGCCCCAAATGCAGCTGGAATTTCATATCCTAGTGTTCCTGCTCCACCTGAAGGCAAGTAACGACGAGGTTTATTAATCTCTTGTAATTGTCCACTCCAAATTTGAGTTATCCCACATCCAGCTGTAAACATAG
This sequence comes from Vagococcus sp. JNUCC 83, assembly GCF_053667615.1. NCBI lineage: Bacteria > Bacillati > Bacillota > Bacilli > Lactobacillales > Enterococcaceae > Vagococcus > Vagococcus sp. JNUCC 83. The sequence continues at coordinate 1,741,328 of NZ_CM132204.1, forward strand.
TGTTATCATCAAATGCTTTGTTCATTTCATAAAATACTCGGTGTGGCATCATTGGTGTGCTATCATAATCTGTTTTTCTTGCTAGTTCTTTACGTAATGTTGGAAGTTCTGCTGCTCTTTTAGTGTTAACTGGTTGACTATTGCGTTTTTTAGCTTCTTCTGTTAAAGCAATAATTCCTTTTTTAGCGTCAGATACAATGCCCAAATCAGGTTCAAACACTTTTCCAATTTGCCCTTTTTCAATATCCATATGAATAAATTTTCTACCTTCACGATAGACGTCTAAACTTCCTGTATGTCTATCTGTAAATCGATTTCCAATACCAATAACAAGGTCGGACTCTAAAAAGTATTTATTACCAATTGGTTGCCCAACTTGGATACCTGCATGACCTGCGTTTAATGGGTGATCAACAGGAATACCACCTTTAGCCATATAAGTTGTAATAACCGGTATATCTAATAATTCGGCAAACTCAATCAATTCTTTTTCAGCATGGGATAAGATAACTCCACCACCCATGATAATAACTGGGGCACTTGATTCTTCGATTAAATCCATTGCTTCTTTAATTTTTGGCAAATCAGGTGTCACTTCTTCAATTCTTTGAGGTTCATAATCCGCTATATCAAACTCAATTTCTTGTTGTTGAATATCTAATGGTAAATCTATTAAAACTGGTCCTGGTTTCCCAGAACGCATGAGATAAAAAGCTTCTTTCATGACATCAACTATTTCGCTGCCATCTAAAACACAAAAGACTTTTTTACACACAGTTTCTGCAATACTAACCATGTCAACACATTGGAAAGCATCTTGTTCCATTTGCCAACTATTTGCTTGGCCTGTAATCGCTAAAACTGGAATCGAATCAATATTTGCAGTATATAAACCTGTGACAAAATTTGTTGCGCCAGGTCCTGATGTACAAAGGGCTGCTGCCATTTTATGTGACGCTCTGTAATATCCATCTGCTGCATGCATACACGCTTCTTCATGACGCATACAAAAATGTTCGATTGGAGCATTTTCTAAATATTTGTATACAGGATTAATCCCCGCTCCAGGAATTCCAAATGCATCTGTAATACCTTCTTTGACCATAATTTGAACAATTGCTTCAGCGACTTTCATGTTATCAACCTCTTTCCGTTTCTCTTAGTGATATTGTGTTTCACTTGAATTCATGTTAACTTATTCACATAAAGCTATAAATGTAAGCGCTTTGTTTTTGTTTATCGCAATGTTTGTTTTGTCCACTGTAGACAAAATAAATTTAAAAAAAGATTTTTAAAACAGCTAAGAATGAAAACGTTTTATAAAAATCAACTAGAGTAGATAAAAAAGTTCCTTTAATAAACTTTTGTAATTGTGTATTAATGACACTGGAAATATAATATGACAAACATGCTAATAACATGGATAACTTTTTATATTAACAGCATTTTAAGGGAGGGATTTATATGACAACACTAAATGACATATTATCAATGGATTTTTTTTCAGAATTGACGGTATTAAATCAACATGGCGATTTAGATAGACTATTGGATACTGTTGAAATAACAGAAACACCAGATGTTAGTAACTTCATTCCAAAAAACACATTTATTTTAACTACGGCAATGGCTTTTCAACATAATAATAGCGGGCTATGTGACTTCATTCGCTCTCTAGCTAGTACTTCAGCTACTGGTCTTGGTATTAAGGTTGGACGCTTTTTACCACACATTGATCAATGTGTGTTGGATACAGCCAATGAACTACACTTTCCTCTTGTTCAAATACCTACGGAAAGAACTTTAGGGGATGTTGCTCACAAAATTTTGGGCTATCTATGGAATAATCAAAATGAACAGTTTTTCTTTTCTCAAGAAACACAACAAGAATTAGTTAACTTAATGTTGAATGGTGCTTCAGTGGATGAATTGATTACACAACTTGGATTGATGACTAAACAACCTATCTTTTTAGTTAATCCATATGGTGATATTTCTTCATCTTTCTATTTAAAATCAGATAAAACAATGCCTAAAAAGCAAAAAAAGTTATTAGAAAAAATTAGACCTTATCAAAAAGAACAGATGCTTGGTCAATTTTCCTTTAACTTAGAGGATATAGATCAAACGACAATAAATGCCTATCCGATTCAATCGACTGTATATTTTCCATATATACTTGTCATTTTTGATGTTGAAAAAATGCCTTATCCTTTATCTCAATTAGTCATTCAACAAGGCATCACTGTTTTAACGTTAACGTTGTATAATAACCATAAATCTCGGTTGAAACAAAAAAAAGAAAGAAAAGAGTTGCTCAACTACTTGCTTCATAAAGATTCCAGTAAAACTGATTCGGAATGGTTAGATTATAAAAAACATTTTCCCATACTTAATGCTAGTTATTATCAAGTCATTACCATACAAAATAATGTTACCAATAGTCAATTAGCAAACTATTCAGCTATAGATTCATTTATCTATGATTATCTACTCGATTACTCTCAAAATCATCCATATGATATTGCCTTATTTCCAACAGATAATCTTGATGAATTTATTTTTATTTTGTACGAAAGAGTCAGACTCACTGAAATTTTAGTTGAGTTACATAATGACCTGTATTCAAAATTTAAACTATGGTTACGTTTTGGCATTGGTCATTCTGTGACGACTATTGAACTCCTGCCCTACTCATATGACGAAAGCAAGAAATGTCTGGATAACTCAAATGAAACAAAAAAAATTGTACTTGAAAGTACAATCAATTCATTTAAATCCTTATTAAAAGACATACCTAGTAAAAATATCGAATATTTTTGTCTCTCTGTTTTAAAAAGTCTTGCATTTCCAAAAAATCAAGGTGAACAGGACTTACGGCATACACTTGATGTTTATTTATCTAGGCAATGTGAAATTACAAAAACATCCGAAGTACTATTTATTCATAGAAATACAGTAAAATATCGGCTAAAAAAATGTGAAGAATTATTTAACCAATCAATACATGATCCTGATTTTTCACTGCAACTTCGTATTGCATTATATCTATCAGAAGGTATTTAAAATAAAAAAATCGAAGCCCTTAAATATAAGGCTTCGATTTTTTATGTCATCAAAAGGGGTACGTTTATGCATCTTCTCTTAGTTTAATTAGAAATGAATTCAACGGAATATTTTTATAGTTATTTCACCTCATAGAGTTAACTAATTTTTATATAATGGATAAAATAAAGACTTTTTATCTAATTATTTTAAAATAAACTTTCCTATAGGTTCACTAATAGAAACTTCTTCTGACGTGTTTACTGACATTGATTTAATTTTTTCGGCATAATTTGGAAAAACAACAATGATATCAGTCTGTTTATTTTTGGATTTTAGTTGATCTAAATCAATAGTTGCAAGTTGTGTCCCTAAAGAGACTTTATCTCCCTCTTTAACATGAACAGTGAACGGTTCACCGTTTAGTTCAACAGTGTCTACACCCATGTGAATTAAGCACTCAAGCCCCTCACTGGTTTGCAACGTAATAGCATGCTTTGTTGGAAATACAGACATCACAACACCTTCTATAGGTGACGAAATATTACCACTTTTTGGTAAAATAGCAAATCCATCTCCCATCAACTTTTGAGAGAACATCTCATCAGACACTTCAGCTAATTCAATTAATTTACCTGTTGCTACAGCATAAATCGGCATTGTTTTTTCTTTCTTTTGAAACATCTTAAACATTTATATCACCTCAATTATTCTCGCTATTCACTCATTTATTCGGCTAAAAATAAATTTATTCATCTAATCCTAAAATTTGATTAATTTCTTGACTTAACAAATCTGCTTTACCACCATAAACAGCTTGTATTCCACCTTGAACTTCAAATACAGCTGTAGCTCCTAGCGTTTTGAACACATCTACTTGGACTTTTTGGCTATCCTTTACAGAAACTCTCAAGCGTGTCGCACAAGCAGTAACAGATTCGATATTTTCTTCAGTTCCTAAAATTTCAATAATTTTTATTGCTTCTTCATGTAGAGTACTCTTTTTATCGGATGTTTCAACATCATTTAATGCACTCGTTTCATCTTCCATCCCTGGAATAGCCACATGGAATTTTTTGATACATACGGTAAACACAATATAGTAAATCACTGCCCAAACTAGTCCTAATGGGATAACTTTCATCCAATTGGTCTTGTCTTCACCTTGAAGTAAACCAAATAATAAGAAGTCAATGAATCCTCCAGAGAAGGAATTACCAATACGAATATTTAAAATATCTGCAAAGTAAAATGCTAACCCATCTAAAAAGGCGTGAATTACATATAGCCATGGTGCCACAAATAAAAACATGTATTCAACTGGTTCTGTAATACCTGTTAAAAATGATGTTAATGCACCACTAAAATATAATCCACCATTTTTTTCTCTATTTGCTTTTGGAATCGCTCGATACATCGCATAACAAGCAGCTGGTAACCCAAACATCATAGTAATAAAACGACCAGCGAAGAATCGAGTACCATAAGTAAATAATCCTGTATGTTGTGGATCTGCTAATTGGGCAAAGAATATATTTTGAGCACCTGATATAGTTTGACCTGCAACTACTTCACTTCCACCAAGTGATGTATACCAAAACATTGGATAAATTGTATGATGTAGTCCAACAGCTCCAGTTAAACGTAGTAAGAACCCATAGAAGAACGTTCCAATACTTCCCATCTCAGCAATATGATTTCCTGCAACAACTAACGCATCCTGAATTGGTGGCCAAATAATATAAAAGAAACTACCGATTATGATTGCAGCAAATGATGACACGATTGGAATAAACCTTGATCCACCAAAAAATCCTAAAAATTGCGGTAACTGTATTTTGCGGTATTTATTATGTAGAGTAGCAACCGTCACACCAATCACGATTGACCCAACGACACCTGTATCAATGGTCGCTCCTTCTGCAGAAAATAATTGCAATAATCCACTAATCGTTGCTGTATAGACTAAGAAAGCAACGCCGCCAGCTAACCCGGCTGTTCCTTTATCTCCTTTAGCTAACCCAACAGAAATACCAATAGCAAATATCAACGCCAAGTTTGCAAAAACTGCATTTCCGGCTGAACTCATAATACTTAAAATGGTTTGTAACCACCCTTGATCTAAAAACGGATAAGCAGCAACAGCACTTTCGTTAGTCAATGCACCACCTAAACCAAGTAATAAACCTGCTACCGGTAAAATTGAAATTGGTAGCATAAAAGCCCTACCTAACTGAGAGAATTTTTTAAACATCTTATTTTTCCTCCTTAGTTAATTCATTTATAAACCGTGTAGCGATTTCTTTTGGTCGAGTAATCGCCCCACCAACAACCAGTCCGCTAACGCCTAAATCCATAATACGTTTTGCTACTTCTGGCGTATGAATTTGGCCCTCTGCTATTACGTTAGCACCATATTCGATTAATGATCGAATTAAATCATCATTAGGTACAACCATATCTTTACTTTCTTCTGTGTACCCACAAAGTGTTGTACCAATAAAATCAATTCCCATATCATGCGCGTTTTTACCTTCTTCTAAAGTTGCAATATCCGCCATAAATAATTGATTTGGGTATTTTTCTTTCACCTGTTTAATGAATTCGTTAATTGTCAATCCATCATAACGTTTTCGTAAAGTACAATCTAGTGCGATAACTTCAACACCTGTTTCTACTAATTCATCTACTTCTTTCATCGTTGCTGTGATAAAAGGTTTCTCAGGTAAATAATCTCGCTTAATAATACCAATAATAGGTAAGTCTACTTTCTCTTTAATTTGTTGAATATCTCTTACAGAATTTGCTCTTATCCCAACTGCCCCAGCTTCTTTTGCAGCTAAAGCAAGTAGAGGCATAATACCACCCTCGTCAGTATAAAGAGGTTCTCCTGGCAACGCTTGGCAAGAAACGATTAAACCTTTATTAATTTTAGATAAAAAGTCTTCCTTCTTCATTCTCCATTTACGCTCCGTTTTTATTTTATTTTGGATTTATTCTCCAGAAATAAATTTAGCATACGTTTTCATCATTGTAAATACATTAGTCAAATTATTTTTTTTATCGTATACTTATGAAAGTAATTATACATACGGAGGTTTACCATGGGCTTCAAAAAGCTGTTACAAGAACATTATGATACATTAACTAAATCAGAAAAAAAAATTGCTGATTACATCCTCAGTACAAACGAAAAAATTATTCATTCTACCATGAGTGAAGTCAAACAAGAAACAGGTGTAGGAGATGCCACGATTATCCGTTTTTGCCAAAAACTTGGTTTTTCTGGTTTTACTGATTTGAAAATAGATATAGCAAAAGAAGACTTTACTAATAAAAAGAAATATAATCACTCAACCTATTTTTATAGCGACACTGCAAAAAATTTAGCTAATACCTTGAAAATGACTGAAGATAGTCTTGATAATCAAGCATTAAATCATGCGATAAAGTTAATACGTGACTCTAAAAGAATTCATATTTTTGGGATGGGGTCTAGCGGAAATACTGCCAATGATCTTGAAACCATGTTTTTAAGAGTCGGTATACAATCTAACGCCAGTATTGATCCTCATTTACAAGCGCAAATTGCTTCTTTGCTTACCAGCGATGATTTAGTTATTGGCTTGTCATTGTCTGGTAAAACAAAAGATACATATGATTCATTAAACATAGCAAAACAAAACCACGCCAAAATAATTGCTATTACTAACTATCTATTTTCACCTATTGCCCAGTTAGCAGATGCTGTATTACAAACAACTGTCGATGAATTTTTAGATGGAGGATCCATTGCAGGTAAAATGTCTCAATTATATATTTGCGACTTACTCATCAAAGGATATGAAATCAAACACAATGTCTCATCCCTCGACTTACGGGAAAAAGTATTACGCTCAATTATTGATAAACGTTTAGAATAAAAAAGAGGCTGACCCAAAAGTATTAGAATATAAAAGATCCCATGAAATCCGTTAATTACAACGTTGATTTCATGGGATTTCTATTTTGATAGTTAAGTGATTTTGATTGAAAAAGTTACTTTTGGGTCAGCCTCTTCATTTTTTTATTGGACAATCTGTGGAGGAACAATCACATGCTTTTTCTTTTTTTATACCATACTTATATACAACCCTAGCTACTCCTAAAAAAATAATTCCAGCTAAAATAATTGTACCCATACTATCACTCCTATAATATACTGATACCTTCTACGCCAACCAATTTTTCTTTTTTTGGCTTCCTTACCATCAATACTATAACTCCCATGATTAGAAGACTAGCCAATGCTTGACCAATACCAAATGTACCACCTTCAAAAAAGAAATGACCAAATTGGTAAACAATTAAACTAACTATATATGCTAACATACACTGATAACCAATCGCCATCGCTGTCCATCGCCAATCATTCATTTCACGTCGAATAGCCCCAATGGCAGCAAAACAGGGAGCACATAACAAATTAAATAATAAAAATGAATAACCTGCTACAGGGGTTAAACTAGCACCTAGTACTGGCCAATATTCTTGTCCTGTCTCAGAAACTTCTTTCATATGACTATAGAGAATACCAAACGTTCCTACGACGTTTTCTTTTGCGACAAGCCCTGTTACTGTTGCTACTGTCGTTTTCCAATTTCCCCATCCAAGTGGAGCAAAAATAAATGCGACGGATTGACCTAAAAAAGCTAAAATACTTTGATCTGTTTCTACCATTTGTCCTCTAAAATTAAATGAAGATAAAAACCAGATTATAACAGAACTTGCAAAAATAATAGTCCCTGCTTTTTTTACAAAAGATTTTGAGCGTTCAATCATTTGTCTAACACTATTTTTAAATCTTGGCATGTGATAATCAGGCAACTCCATAATAAATGGTGCTGTGTCTCCACTGAATAATGCTGTTTTCTTTAATATAATACCTGATAAAACAATGGATCCTATCCCCACAAAATAAGCTGATGGTGCAACCCAAGAACTGTGTGGGAAAAAAGCTCCCGCAATAAGACCAATAATAGGTAATTTAGCTGAACACGGCATAAACGTTGTTGTCATAATCGTCATACGTCGATCTTTTTCATTCTCTATTGTTCGACAAGCCATCACTCCTGGAACACCACAACCTGTTGAAATCAACATTGGAATGAATGATTTGCCAGATAAACCAAAACGTCTAAAAAATCGGTCCATGACAAACGCAATACGTGACATATACCCACAATCTTCTAATAACGATAAGCATAGAAATAGGACCATTAACTGTGGTAAAAATCCTAGTACTGCGCCGACTCCCGCAATAATCCCATCAAGGACAAGTGCTTGTAACCAAGGTGCGATAGCCATCATATCCATTAGTTTTGTGACATTATCTGGTACAATTTCTCCAAATAACACATCATTTACCCAGTCAGTCCCAATAGTACCGATAGTTTGAATGGATAGGTAATAAACTAACCACATCACAAACGCAAAGATAGGTAAGGCTAACCACCTATTCGTTACTATTTTGTCGATTCGATCGCTCATACTTAATTTATAATTCGTCTCTTTTACACAACACAAACCAACAATTTGGCTGATATAATTATATCGCTCATTAATAATAATACTTTCACTATCATCCCCGATAATTTCTTCTGTCATACTGATAATGTCTTCAATTTCTTTTTTCACTTTATCAGACATGACGTTTCGTGAACAAACTGTTTCATCTCTTTCAAATAATTTGATACTGTACCATCTCTTTTGATTAATAGGTATATTATCTGGTAATAACTCACTTATTTCAAACAAAGCCACTTCTAAGCGATTATCATATAAAGGAAAATTTGGAATTTTTTTGTGTACAAGCAATTTATCTATTTCTACTAAAGTATTAGTTAAGCCTTCTTTTTTCGTCACACTCATTTTTACTACAGGAATCCCTAAAGAATAAGCTAGTTTTTCTTCGTTTAACCGAATGCCTTTTTTCTCAACGACATCCATCATATTTAATGATAAAACCATAGGAACCCCTAATTCTAATAATTGTGTTGTTAAATAAAGGTTTCTTTCTAAATTACTTGCATCAAGGATATTTAAAACAACAGATGGATTATCCTCTAATAAATAATCTCGTGCAACCATTTCTTCAGGGGTATAAGGTGATAAGGAGTAAATTCCTGGTAAATCTTGTAATAAAACATCTGTATACTTTTTTAGCTTCCCTTCTTTTTTTTCTACTGTCACACCTGGCCAGTTACCTACTGATTGATTCGCCCCTGTTAATTCATTAAATAAACTTGTTTTTCCACTATTTGGATTTCCAACTAATGCGACCTGTTTTTTCACTATAATTACACCTCCTTAATCAAAATTAACGATGCTTCTTGTTTCCTTAAGCTGAGTTCATATCCTCTCACTGTAATTTGGATTGGATCCCCTAAAGGAGCATATTGTTTCACTTGAACTAATACACCTTTTGTTAACCCCATATCCATCAATCGACGCTTCAATGCCCCTTTTACAGTAAAATCTATCACCTGTGCGTAATGACCAATTTCAACTTCATCAAGTGTTTTGAGTTCTTCAATTTGTTCCTCACTATGCTCACTAACGTGTATAAATCCTGCAATATCATCATCTATCCCTACCTTTGTTCCCTTAAACAATAAAATAAATGGCTGATTTTTTTGATTAGATAGGACCACCAACTCTGTTCCTGGTAATAAGCCTAAATTTTTTAAATGTCTATCATGAGATTCCTTACCAGTAAATGATACAAACTTATATATTTTATTCATTTGACATTTTTTTAAACTCATCATTTTCTCACCCACTATTGGTTTCATTATTCAATCAATAATGAAAACCATTCTCATTTAATAAACTAATCATACACTTGCCATTTCGTATCGTCAATCGTTATTGTGAAAAAAATAATTTATTTTCTGTAAATAATAATAGACAAAAAAACCTATGAAATCACTGCCTAATAGCAATCATTTCATAGGATAATTTTTATTTAATCAAACAGGCTTGTTCCATTTGTTTCAATCACTTTTTTATACCAATAGTAGCTATCTTTTTTGTATCGGTTTAGACTACCGCCTTTTTCATCACGATCAACATACACAAAACCGTAACGTTTTTGATAGCCATTTAACCAACTCAATAAATCTGTAAATGACCAGGTGCAATAAGCAATAACATCACAACCTTCATCAATTGCTTTCACTACTTCTTTTACATGTTCCTCTAAAAATGATATACGATATGGGTCATGAATGCTTCCATCGCTTTCTAATGTATCAAAAGCACCTAATCCATTTTCCGAAATAATGATTGGTAAATTATATCGACTCGTAATCTCTTTGCATGCATAACGCAACCCTTCTGGATCAATCGTCCAATCCCAGTCAGTAGTTTTTAAATATGGATTGTTAGCTGTTTTATAAACACTAGGAATACCTGTTTGCTCATTTGTTCCTTTTACTCCTGTTGTATTCATTTTCGCATACGGTGTGACACCATCTAACTCATTGTACTCACAAACTGTTGTTTGATAATAATTCACACCCAGAAAGTCTATTAAGGAAGCTGCTTGTTTAAATAAACTCTCATCTTCTTTAGTCACAACTGGTGCAACCTCTTGTTTTTCGAGGTATCTAAAAGCATTTTTAGGGTATCTACCATAAGCGTAAACATCCATCCACCAAAAGTTTTTCAAGTTATCAAAATCAACTTTTGACATGGCGTTATCAGGATTACAATCTAGTGCATAACTTGGACTATACGCAAAACTTGCACCAATTTGTCCATCTGAGATAATCTTTTTAAAAGCAATCACAGTTTTAGCATGTGCTAGAAAAGCATGATGGTTGACCTGATAAAATGTTTTTTGATCATCAAATTTTCCTGGTGGATGCATCGCTGTTAACCATCCTAAAGAAGTAAAGATATTTTGTTCATTCATTGTAATCCAATATTTAACTTTTCCTTTAAATTGTTCAAATAAAAATGTCGAATAATCAACATAATCATCTATAACTTTTGGACTTTCCCATCCGCCATACTCTTCAACTAAAGCTTGTGGAATATCCCAATGATACAGTGTTACCATTGGTTCAATTTTATATTTTAAGCATTCATCTATAATATTTTGATAAAACTCTAATCCTTTTTCATTTACTTCTCCTCGTCCTGTTGGAAAAATTCGTGTCCAAGCAATTGAGAAACGATAGGTTTTCAATCCCATATCAGCCATTAATTTAATATCTTCTTTATAACGATGGTAATGATCAACGGCTGTTTCACCAGTTGATCCTTCAAAAGTTTTCCCTGGAATTTTAACAAATTCATCCCAGTTTGACACACCTTTTCCGTCTTCTAAATGTGCGCCTTCAATTTGGTAAGCTGCTGATGCACTTCCCCATAAAAAATTTTTTGGAACTTGATAGTTTGTCATGTTTTCACCTCATTAGATTATTGTTAATATTTTATCTGATTCATTCACTGAACCAGTTTTATCTACGTTCACTTCTTTAAAGTCATTTGAATTAGTAATCACAATAGGTGTCGTCACATCATAGCCTTTCTCTTTGATCTTCTCTAAATCAAATTTCAGTAATACATCACCTTTTGTCACTTTGTCACCTACAACTGCTTGTGGTGTAAAGTACTCACCATTTAGATTAACTGTTTCAAGACCGACATGAATTAAAATATCTAATCCTGTTATTGATTTTATTCCTATGGCATGTCCTGTTTCAAAAAAGACGTCAACCGTTCCATCACATGGTGCGACTACTTCACCTTTTAAAGGAATGATTGCTAATCCTTGGCCCAATAAATTATCTGCAAATGTTTTGTCGTTTACTTTTGCTAACTCAATTGCTTCACCTTCTAAAGGACTAAATACGTTTTTAATTTGATTCAATGGTTCAATAGTGGCTTCTTCAACTTCTTCTTCATAAGAATCATCTTTAATGTCTTCAAACCCTAATAAATAAGTAGCGATAAATGAAACAGCGATAGTCACACCCATCGTAATCAGAGCATAAATGATTGAAGCGCTATTTCCTTTCTCAATATATTGAGGGAATGTGATAATGGCTGGTGTTGCAATACCATAAGCTTTTAATTGGAATAATCCTCCAATAATCCCACCAGTTGCTGCCCCAATACAGGCTCCCATCATTGGACGTTTTAATCGAACAGTTACTCCATATAATGCTGGTTCAGTAATCCCTGCTAATAGTGCTGAAAAAGCGGATGAACCGGCAACTTGTTTTAAATCTTTATTTTTAGATTTAATCGCAACGGCTAGTGATGCCCCACCTTGTGCTAAATTTGAACATAGCTCTGCAATACACATAAATGCTTCATAACCTGTTGTGGCAATCATACTTAATTTTATTGGTGTAAACACATGGTGCATGCCCACCATAACAATAAATGGGTATACCCCTGCAACTAAACCTATTGCAATAAACCCTAATTTATCATGAATAAAGTATATCACGTCTGATAACGCATTCCCTATAATAGATCCAATAGGACCTACTATGACTAAAGCAATCGGTGCTGCAATCAGTAATACTAGCATTGGTTTTAAGAAATTTTTTGTAATAGCTGGTGTAATTTTATCAACAAGTGGTTCGATATAAGATAAAATCCATACGCTTAGAATAATGGGAATAACAGAGTATGCATAGTTTGCATAAGTCACTGGAATAATATTAAAAAACTTAACTGTTTCGCCCGCGTCTTTTGCAGTATTCATCAATGTTATAAAGTTAGGATGAAGCATAATGGCTGCTAACGTCGCAGCGTAATAAGGATTGGTTTTAAATTTAGACGCTGCTGAAATCCCAATTAAAATTGGCATGAAAAAGAATGCTCCATCACCAATCACTGATAGCAATTGATACGTTTGACTACCTTCACTTAACCAACCAAGCATTGGTAATACAGTTAAGAGTACTTTGATCATTGCAGCACCAATCAATGCAGGAATAACGGGAGCCATACACCCAGAGATGACGTCTAATATTTTAGAAAAAATTCCTTCATCATTATCTTTTTTAGGGGTGTCATCATTGTTGTCTGTTTTAAAGTTACCTAATTTCACGACCTCTTTGTAGACAGCACCGACTTCATTTCCAATAATGATTTGGTATTGTCCCCCTTTTTTCATGACACCTAGAACACCTTTTATGCGTTCGACTTTGGTATCATCCACAATCGACTCATCTTTTAACACAAATCGTAAACGTGTCATACAATGTACCACACTGATTACATTTTTTTCTCCACCAACTTCTTTTAAAATGTCTGATGCTACTTTTTGATAATCCATTTTCTCAACCTTCCTCTTTTGTTATGTTTGCATTTTTTGTAATTTTTTCTATATGTAACAACAAATACAATTGTTCATCTAAATTTAAATGGTATTGATAATTTTTGGATAAATAATTATCAATTTTAACCACACACTCATAACTAGCCACGTATTTTTCTTTAAATAACTCAAACATATCATCATTTTCACTAGTATAAACTTGCTTATCAATCACACGTTGAGCAAAAAACTTTAGATGGGTCACAAATCGATAATAATAAATTGATTCTTCATTGAACTCCATCCGAAATGTAAATTTGATAATATTAATAATTTCTTGCATAAGTTTTGACATATCATTAATATCGACCAAGTTATCTAGTTGTCCATTGATTAAATGCTGTGCAATATAGGCAGCTTCATCTTCTGAAAACTTTACATCAAATCGCTGGTTAGTCTCTTTAACTCCGAGCATCCCCACTTCAAATTCATCTTGAAATAATCGTTTAATATCCATTAACAATGGGTTAGCCACTTCAATTCCTTTATTAAATCGCTCTACTGCACCATGAATATGTTCCGTTAAAGACACATAAATAATATCGTCAATTTTTTTACCATACTCTTTTTCCATAACAAATATAAGTCGCTCAGTTATCTCTAAATAATCTTCTTGTATATCTGAAAAAACATTTTTAAAGCGGTCAATAATCTTTGAATTAATATTTGAAAATATTTTATATCGATTGCTAGGTTCAACTACCTGACCGTTCTTTTTACCAAATGCAATGCCTACACCCATCACAACTACTTCATTTCCTTTATCATCTTGTGAAATGAAAGCATTATTATTCAATATTTTAATAATTTTAATGATTATCACTTCCTTTCTTTAAAAACAAAAAAGCAAAACCCCAAACAAGCCGTCATCTCTCCATAGAGAAATCACGTCTTCATCTGAGGTTTTGCCTGCTTAACCAGTTACAATCCTTATTTTATTTCATAATACCACGTGTTTTTAATTGCTTCAATACATTTTTTACTTTCATATAATGTTTAACACATCTTAACAAAAACGTCCCTGATACGATTTGAACGTACGACACCCGTCTTAGGAGGACGGTGCTCTATCCAGCTGAGCTACAGGGACATAAAAGATAGTATGATTTTCTCACTTTTATAGTAAAAAGTCTAGTCATTCTTCTCTTTTATCAAAGTTAATAAGGTGTTCGGCTAATTCGAAGACTTTTTCTCCATCCATCAATCCATAATCTGTCATATCTATGTTTTTAACTGGGATATCCGGATTATTTAGTGATTTTCTCAGATCATTTTTTATATATCTTACCTGTGGACCTAACAGATATAAATCAGTTTGACTCGCTTCAATTTCTTTTTCAACTTCTGAAGCTGATATCGCCACAATATCAACCTCTCTATTCTTCATAGCTGCTGCTCGTCTCATACGATTGACTAATAAATTCGTACTCATTCCTGCTAAGCAAACTAACACAATTCTTTTTTTCATGCCTTCCCCCTCATAAAAAAATTATTTCCATTTAGCACCCTTATTCTTTTGCTTTTTCATTCGGTTTTTCTTTTTCTTCTTCTTCGGTATCTCTTGTTTAACCGGTTTAACAACCTTATCAACTACCAATTTTTTATTTTTCTCTTCTTTCGTTGGTAAGATTTTATCAGCTTCTTCTTCATTTACAGTTACCTTAGGCTTTTCTGTTAGTAGCTGACCATGAGTAGTAAAATATTCTACTCCCTGTTTACCTATCTCTTTGTAAAGTCTATTTAACTCTCTTTTATCTCCATCGTTTACTAAACTAATGACCGTTCCTTTTTTCCCCATTCTTCCTACTCTGCCGGAACGGTGGATATAATCTGGCACACTTTGTGCTAGATCATACTGAATAACATAATCTAAATCAGAAAAATCTAGCCCTCTAGCCCCTAAATCTGTGGTTAATAATAATTTGACTTGTCCTGTTTCAAAATCATGTATTGCTCGTTTTCTTTCGACTTGATGTTGGTCAGAAGCTAGTGTTCTATGATCAATCCCTAAATAATCTAGCCTTTCTGATACGGCACCTAACTCACTTACTTGATTAAAGAAAACAAGACCCTTGAATCCATCCACATGTGCTAGACGGCGTAACACGTCAGAACGTTTTCTTACTGGCGTCATAATAAAACCATGCGTGATGGTTCCTTTAGTATTATCTTCTTCTGTCACGTCAATCACTCGTAATTCTGTTCTAAATAACGTATCTACCCTAGGTAGTATCTGTTCACCGGTGGCTGAGGTTGCTACTATTTGTGTATCTGCCTGAACACTCTTAATAATCCCTTTTGTTGAATTAAATTCTGCATCACTCAACAAATCATCCACTTCATCTAACACAAGTGTTTGAATGAGATGTGCTTTGATTTTTTTTAATTTAATCAATTCAAGTACACGCCCTGGTGTCCCTACCAATACTTCCGGTCTTTTTTTTAGACGTTCAACTTGACGCTTAACATTTGCTCCACCAATAATCGCTTGGACACCTAAATCTAATCCTTTTGCCCATAGTCGTGTGACGTCTGCTACTTGGCTCGCTAATTCTTGGGATGGCAAAATAATTAATAATTGATTGCCATTGCCTTTAATAACTTTTTGCAATAAGGGCAACAAATAAGCGACTGTTTTTCCTGACCCCGTTGGAGAAATACCTAATACACTCTCATCTTCTAGTAACAATGGATACATTGTACTTTGAATTAATGTTGGCGTTTGATATTCTTGCTTTTCCCATTCTTTTTGCCACGTTTCAGGCAATAATTCTACTATACTCATTTTTTAACCTCTTATTTCTTTTGCGTCTGCCGCAAATATAATATCTGACTCTTTTCTCATTGTTTCCATCAATCCATGAACATCCCTTGCTAGCTGTACCCAGTCTTGATAGACTTTTTGCTGTTTAATTCCCATTGGATTAACCATAATATTAGCAAAAGCTCTTGCTTCTTCTAACATGACTATCTCCGTTTTTTCTGCGCCAAAATCAATCTCTGTTAGTTGACTATTTTCACGTTTTTTTTGAATAATACTTCCAATACTATTCACTGCATCTAAACACAACGTGCTATCACTTAAATAAATTTCAGACGGTAAAAAACTATCGGCGTTTTTACCAACTGTCATTGTTACATCAAATGTCTCATAACGAAAAATCATCGTACCTAGTCCATCCACATCAGTAGGTAGCTTTTGATTAAAATAAAAAACAGAGGCTGGTCTACCAAACCATGCAACAGCAGTATAAACTAAGTACACACCCAAATCCATTAAAGCCCCACCTGAATACTTACTAGAGAAAATGTTGGGTTCCTCTCCTCTCAGTAGAGCATCATAACGTGATGAGTACTTCATAAATGTAAGATTTGCGCCTAAAATATCATCTCTATTTTTTAAAAACGATGCCACTCGTTGAAAGTTTTCTTCATGTATATGTCTTGCAGCTTCAAAGAAAAAGACCTCTTTTTCTTCAGCTAACTCAATTAACTCTTCCAATTCTTCTAACGTTGAAACAGCTGGTTTCTCAACAATCACATGTTTATTGTGAGACATCAACAACCGTGCTTGCTCATAATGCAAGCTATTAGGAGATGCAATATAAACAACATCCACCTCATCTAACTCACACAACTCAGATAGCTCTGTTATAATATGAATGTTTTCTGCATCATCATATTTACTAGCAAATTTTTCAGCTTTCCCTTTAGTTCGAGAGTATACAGCACTTAACTGGTACTCTTGACTTTGTAGCGCTGCATTAACAAATGCATGGGTAATCCAATTCGTTCCTATGACACCTAGTTTCAACATGACGTATTCCCCTTTACTCTATTTTAATCACGCGAAAGCCCTTATCCCTTTACTTCGTAGTAAAAAGTATATCATTTTTAACCGCTCAATGGGTTACTAAATTAAAAATAAAAAAAGACCTATAAGATAATCAGGGACTGAACCCCTAAAATGAGACAGTAATAAAAACACCTATGCGATTACTTTTTTCCGATAGTCAACTGGAGATAAGTAGTCGTATTTTTGTTGAATTCTTTCTTTATTATAATAGTTGATGAAATTTTGTACAGTTTCAATTACACTAATTGTAGAGCTTCCAAGCTCTGGGTGTAATGAGAACGTTTCAGACTTTAGGATGGAATGAAACGATTCTATTGGAGCATTATCTGCAGGAGTCCCTTTTCGGGACATACTTCTGGTAATGCTCTTTTCTTTTGTTGCGTGATAATAAGCATATGAAGTATACACAGAACCTTGATCCGAATGAAGTATACATTTATCTGGAAGTTTAGGTAATTTATTTAGTGTGTCTAAAACACAAGATATGTCCTGTTTTTCACTTATTGTATAAGAAAGTATTTCTCCATTAAACAAATCCATAATGCTAGAAAGATAGAGTCTTTTAGGACCATAATCAAGATAAGTGATGTCTGTTGTTAGTTTTTCTAGTGGCTTACTTGAACTAAAGTCTCTATCAATTACATTAGTAGTTTTAAAATAAATAGAACCAGGACGTTTTTCTTTCTTTATTTTCACCTGACAACTCCATCCATATTTTTGCATAATACGCTGAACAACTTTATGATTCACTTTTATCTTTTTACGAAGTAAAAAAGTGATTTTTCGATAACCATAAGTGAACTTGTTTTCTTTACACAGCTGCTCAATCATTTTAATTCGATTATCGGCAACATATTCTTTCTTAGACCAACGATAGTAAGTACTTCTAGCTATCCCAAAATAGTGACATAACCATGTTATAGATAGTTTTCCTTTATAAGAATCAACTAAATTTATGAATACTTCTTTTTCCACATCCTTTCCAACTCCTTGTATTTTTTTAAAACATCAATTTCCTGTTTCAAGTACTTGTTTTCTCTTTCTAGAACTTCTAAAGGTGAAAAGTGTTCATTACCTTTTCCATAAGTATATTGTTTTCCCACACCTTGAGAGAATCGATAAGATTCTCCATTTCTATACCATTTCCACCATGTTTTCACCTGAGTTTTATTCCGAATGTTGAGTTTATTCATAATTTCTGATGTTGTTTTACCTTCAAGTTTCATTTTTATAGCTTCTTCTTTTACTTCTACTGGATAAGCAATCCTTTTAACCATAAAAAATACACCTCCGTTAAATTCATTTTACATGAATTCAACAGGGGTGTTTTTATATTTGTCTCATCTTTTGGGGTCAGTTCCATCATACTGACTAATAGTTTTTACGTCTACTAGTAAGTAACGATTATCTCACAGGTTTCTTTTAATCTTCTAAATTTTCAGCGAATTGACTATTATATAATTTTTCATAAAAGCCTTTTTTAGCTAATAAACTCTCATGTGTGCCTTGCTCAATAATTTGTCCTTGGTCCATCACCAAGATTAAGTCAGCTCCACGAATCGTTGATAATCTATGAGCAATCACAAAACTTGTACGTCCTTCCATCACTTTTTCCATGGCTTTTTGAATAAGTCCTTCTAGACGTGTATCAACTGAGCTGGTTGCTTCATCTAAAATCAAAATTTTAGGATTAGAAACCACCGCTCTAGCAATAGTTAAAAGTTGTTTTTGCCCTAGTGAGATGTTATCTCCTTCTTCATTAATCGCCATTTCATAACCACCGGGCATAGTTCGAATAAAATGATCCACGTTGGCTGTGTTCGCTGCATCAACCACTTCATAATCTGTGGCATCAAGTTTTCCAAAGCGTATATTTTCAGCAATCGTGTCATTATATAACCAAGCATCTTGTAATACCATACCAAATAACGAGCGAACATCACTACGATTCATTTGTTTGGTATCAATCCCATCGATTTTAATGGCTCCATCTGTCACATCATAGAAACGCATCAATAGATTGATTAACGTCGTTTTTCCTGCACCAGTTGGGCCAACAATTGCTACTGTCTGTCCACTTTTTACTGAGACACTAAAATTTTGAATAAGAGGTCTATCTGGTTGATAACTAAATGAGACATTATCAAATTCTACATCCCCACGAATCTCCTCAGGTAACGCAATATCTGTGTCATTTTCAAATGATTCAGGTTCATCCAATATCGTAAACACACGTTTTGTCGCAGCAGATGCACTTTGTAACATGGAAGATAACTGGGTAATTTGTCCCATTGGCTGACTCACTTGCCATACATATTGAATAAACGCTTGTAAATTTCCTAAAAGTAACGCACCAGAAATTACATAAAAAGAGCCTAACACTGCTACACCAATATATGCACTATATGCTGTTAAGTTAACTAATGGCATCATCAGTCCTGAGATAGCTGCTGCTTTAAATCCATTTGTTGTTAAACGTTGATTGACTTCTTTAAAATCAGTAATTGTTTCTTCTTCACGTCCGTATAATTTTAACACATTAAATCCCGTCAAATTTTCTTGTACAAACCCATTTAATTCTCCTAGTGAATCTTGTTGACGTTTGAAATATGGTTGCGACCACCTCACCACTAAACGTGTAATAACCAATGATAAGGGGATAATTAGCATCACCAAAAGAGCTAATTTAATATTTATTGTTAGCATCGCAACAACAGCCATTGTGATTCCTAAAAAAGCATTGACTATAGCAATTAACCCTTGTTGTAGTGCATTACTAACGGCATCAACATCATTTGTAACACGCGATAGAACATCGCCAAATTGATGGGTATCAAAATAAGACACTGGTAGTCTATTTATTTTTTGTGAGATATCTGTTCTTAAATCTTTCATTGATTTTTGAACGACTTGTGTCATAAACCACTGAGCTAAAAAACTAGCCGAACTATACACTAGGCCGATAATAAACAAAATAATCAATACCTTAAATATATAATTAAAATCCAATGATTCGCCATTTTTTATATTTTGCGCAATTCGTGTCGTCGATAATCCTGTCACAAATGGCATCAAGGCATTCATTACTACAGCAATAATGGCTAAAAATAATGCACCAATAAATCCGACTTTATACGGAGAAATATAGTGATACAGTCGCTTTAATTGTCCAAGTGATTGTTTCATTTTAATTCCTCCTCTGTCAGTTGTGATGAGGCAATGTCATAATATACTTGGCAAGATGTTAATAACTCTTTATGAGTCCCCATACCAACCACATTTCCCTCATTTAATACCACAATCTTGTCTGCATGCATAATCGTACTCACCCGTTGAGCAACGATTAATACAGTTGATTCTGTTGTTTCTTTTTTTAGACGTTGACGTAACATAGCATCTGTTCGGTAATCAAGCGCTGAAAAACTATCATCAAACACGTAAATCGCTGGTTTTCTAATAATCGCACGAGCAATAGCTAAACGTTGTTTTTGCCCGCCAGAAAAGTTTGACCCACCTTCTGTAATGGGCTCAAGCAATCCTTTTGGTTTTTGGGAAACAAATTCAGTAGCTTGTGCGATATCTAGAGCTTCTCGCATCTCTTCTTCAGTAGCATCTTGTTTACCAAAACGCAAGTTATCCGCTATTGTTCCAGAAAAAAGAATGGCTTTTTGAGGAATATAACCAATTTTTTCTCGTAAACTTTTTAGCTTGTAATCTTTAACATCTACGCCGTCGATTTTAATAGAGCCTCGACTGACATCATAAAATCTTGGTATCAGCTGAATTAATGTTGATTTACCACTACCAGTACTTCCAATAAACGCAACAGTTTCGCCAGGTTTAGCCGTAAAACTAACATCTCTGATAACGGGGCTTTCACTATGTCCTGGATAAGCAAATGACACATTGTCAAATTCAATAATTCCTTGTGTTGTTGTCTGACTAACACCTTGATCATTATCTTGAATCACAGGTTCTACATCCAATACTTCTTGTACACGAGCAGCAGAAATCGCCGCACGTGGATACATCATAAACACAGAAGCAAATAACATAAAAGAAAATAGCGCGTGGAAAATATATTCAATAAAGGCAATTAAATTTCCGACCTCTAAACTTCCCGTATTGATTTGTACACTACCAAACCAAATAACAAATACCATAATAATATTAAATAAAAGGAAAAATGCCGGTTGTGCTGAAGCCATTAATTTAAATAGTTTCATCGAACTAGTAGCATAAGCATTATTGACTTTATCAAAACGTTTTTCTTCAAATTTTTCATTTACAAACGCTCTGATAACTCTTAAGCCTGATAAATTTTCACGTAAAATAAGGTTCATATTATCTAAATTCTTTTGTTGTTTTTTAGATAAAGGTTCTGAAAATTTAGCTATAACAACCATTCCTAAAATTAAAAATGGTAACCCTACAAAAACAAATAACGTTAATGAAGGACTCGTTCTAACAATCATATATAAACTCGCAATAAACATAATGGGCGTAATAAATCCCATTCTTAAAATCATCCCCATGAAGTTCATCACTTGAAAGGCATCATTAGTCGTTCTAGTAATCAATGATGACATCCCAAAATCTTCGTATTCCTTATGAGAAAAACGTTGGATGTTTTCCATCATATCTTCACGCATATGTTTGATAATACCAGTATTAAGTTTGGCTCCTACTACTGCTAAACTTAAATTTAATATGATGCCAATAACAGTTACCAAAACCATTTGCCAACCAACTTGTTTGACAATTTCCATATCATTGTTTGCCACACCTTGATCTAGCATTTTTGCTAGTAGAGTTGGTAGCCCTAACTCAATCAGAATAAAACCAAAAACACAGAAAAAGTTCAACAACAATAATTTTTTCTGCTTCATGGCATAATTCCACATTGTTTTCATTTATCCACCCTCTTTTTCATTTAATATGTATTTAATGCACTCCTATTATCATAACTGATTTTCCAGTAAAATGTCAGTGATTTATTATGAATTATCCTATTTTTTTAATGAAATCGTTATACTTTTTTTCTGCTGATGAATGTTTCTATACAATTATTTGCAATTATGATAAAATAAACCTAATTGTTGGAGTCTTGTACTTCAAAATACGACGGTGAAAAAGATAGTAAACATTCGTGGAATAAGACAAGATTCCATGTTATTTTAAATGGATTATTTAAGATAACTATTACTTTTAAAAGGTGTTCATTACACCTAATTTTGTCGTGTTTTAACAAATTAATTAAAGATTAAATTTCATTTATTATAAAGGAGAAATGTCAAATGATTTACAAAGTATATTATCAAGAGGATAAAAAATTTAGTCCACAAAGAGAAAAAACGCAGTCTCTTTACATCGAGTCAGAATCACCTATTACGGCTCGTCGCTTAATTACTGAGCGCACAAACTACAATATCGAGTTTATCCAACCCCTAGAAGGAAACCACTTAGAATATGAAAAAGAGCATACGAACTTCGAGCTTGTGGAGTTTAATTAGTCATGAAACCCCAAATAAAAAACAATGAAACTGGTGTTTTTGGAATAGGTGGACTAGGGGAAATCGGTAAAAACACTTATGGTGTCCAATTTCAAGATGAAATTATTATTATTGATGCTGGAATTAAGTTTCCAGAAGATGACCTATTAGGAATCGATTATGTCATACCAAATTACCAATACATTGTTAAAAACATAAAAAAAGTCAAAGCATTAGTTATTACTCACGGCCATGAAGATCATATTGGAGGTATTCCTTTTCTATTACGTCAAGCGAATATCCCAATCTATGCTGGTCCTCTTGCTCTGGCACTTATTCGTAACAAATTAGAAGAACATGGCTTACTTCGTGACGCGGTACTACATGAGGTCAACGAAGACTCTGTGATCAAATTTAGAAAAACCCAAATTAGCTTTTTTAGAACCACTCATAGTATTCCTGAAGCAAATGGTGTGGTTGTTAAAACACCTTCTGGAAATATCGTCTACTCTGGTGACTTTAAGTTTGATTTTACGCCTGTTGGAGAGCCTGCTAACTTACACAAAATGGCTCGCTTAGGAGAAGAAGGCGTTCTTTGTTTACTATCTGATAGTACTAATGCTGAAGTGCCTGAATTCACAAAATCTGAAAAAGTAATTGGTGAATCCATCACAAAAATTGTAGAAAAAGTCGAAGGTCGTGTTATATTTGCTACGTTCGCTTCAAATATTTTCCGTCTTCAACAGACTGCTCAAGCCGCAGTAAAAACTGGAAGAAAAATCGCTGTTTTTGGTCGTAGTATGGAGAATGCCATCGTTAATGGCCGAGAATTAGGTCATATCACTGTTCCTGAAGATACATTTATTGATGCTCGTGATATCAATAAATACCCTGCTGATGAAATTATGATTTTATGTACAGGGTCTCAAGGGGAACCTATGGCTGCTCTAAGTCGTATTGCTAATGGCACTCATCGACAAATTTCAATTCAACCTGATGACACGGTTATTTTCTCAAGTTCGCCAATTCCTGGAAACACAACGAGCGTGAATCGTTTAATTAATTTATTATCTGAAGCTGGTGCCAATGTTATTCACGGCAAAGTAAATAATATTCATACATCTGGTCATGGTGGGCAACAAGAGCAAATGTTATTCTTGAGATTACTTAAACCAAAGTACTTTGTGCCAGTTCATGGGGAATATCGTATGTTAAACATCCATGCCAAATTAGCTCAAGCAACAGGTGTTCCAAAAGAGAATTGTTTCATTTTAGAGAATGGGGATGTCCTAGCTTTAACGAGTGATAGCGCAAGACGTGCTGGGCACTTTAACGCTGAAGATGTGTATGTAGATGGTAGCGGAATTGGGGATATTGGAAACATTGTTCTTAAAGATCGTCGTATTCTTTCTGAAGATGGGTTAGTTTTAGCAGTAGCAACCGTTGACTACAAATCACAAATGATTGTTGCTGGTCCAGACATTTTATCTCGAGGATTTATTTACATGAGAGAATCTGGTGAGCTTATTCAAGAAACACAACGCTTGTTATTCAACGCTATCAGAAAAGCTTTAAAACATCCAGACTGTGATGAAGTGATGTTAAATGAAGTCATTGTTAACACTGTTCAACCTTTCTTAATTGAAAAAACAGAACGTCATCCAATGATTTTACCAATGGTACTTGAAACAACAAATTAATAGTAAGAATAAGGCTGAATCAAAAGTCTTAAAATAGAAAAATCCCATGAAATCAGTTTATTAAAACACTGACTTCATGGGATTTCTGTTTTGTTAGTTTAGTGATTTTCATTTAGACAGTTACTTTTTGGTTAGCTTCATCTTTTATAATTTGATAAATGTCATATCAATATGTGGAATATTATCTTCTAAATAGACTTCTGAAATTGGCTTAAAACCAAATGATTGATAGAACTCTTGTAAATAGGCCTGTGCTTGAGCTTTGATAAGACTACCTGTTGGAATTTGTGATAAACCATATGATACCAATTTTTTTCCATAATTTAGTGTTCTATGGGCTTTCTTGACAATAACTCTACCTATATACCAATGAGTATTCTTTTGATAAATCCGCATATAAGCAACTAGTTTTCCCTCTGAATTTTTTCCTAAAATATGTTTGGCTGATAAATCAATATCATCAACCTCTTGATAAGGACAATTTTGTTCAACCACAAATACTTCGACTCTAAATTTATATATAAAAAATAATTCAAGATGAGATAATTCATCAAATGTTTTACATTCAAACTGAATCATTACTAGCGATTCCTTTCTCGTACTTTTTTTGTCCAAAAGCCACCTGAAATGTATTTTGGCTCATAAGAAATAATAAAGGCTTTGTCATTAAATTCCTTGATAATCTTATACAACGATCTTTCTGATTTTCGAGCAGATAAAATCTCTAATACTAAACGCTCTCCCTCTCTTCCGTGGGCAATAGTTTGCGTGACTCCATATCCTTCATTTCTTAGTACATCTGGTAACTCAGCATTTTTTTCATTTAACGGTAAAATAACTGTTACCATGATATATCCTAGTGCTAAATAATCCTCTATTTTTATACCTACAAGGATACCACACGCATAACCAAGTGCATAGACAAAGAGATTAAGTGGCTTGTCAATTTGATTTAATACTAGAGACAACCCCACAACATAAATAGAAATCTCAACCATACTTAATAGTGGTGCAATAACTCGTGATCCTTTCATTGTTAACATAAAACGAATCGTATTAAGTGCTACGTAACAAAAATTAATAAAAAAGATCATTAATAATGTTTTTACTTCCATTGAATATACTCCTCCTTGATTAACTTAGACTTCGTTCATTCATAGTATCTAATAAATCATTAGGATGCAATATATTGATACAATAAAAAAGTGTAAGCAGAAAATTCCACTTACACTAAACATTTTAATTAAAATTAATTACGCTTTAACAACGTTTGCTGCTTGAGGTCCACGATCTGTTTCTTCGATATCGAATGTTACAGCTTGACCTTCTTCTAATGTTTTAAATCCGTCACCATCGATTGCTGAGAAATGTACAAATACGTCATTTCCTTCTTCTTGTTGGATAAATCCAAAACCTTTTTCTGCGTTAAACCATTTTACTGTTCCTTGAGCCATGTTACTTCCTCCTCGTGCCGTAGCACATGTTAATTTTTGTAATACTTGCTTTCGGTCGATAGAGGGTGTTTCATACAACATCTATTGAAATCCAAAATCATATTACATATTTATGATAACTCATGTCTGTTTTAATTGCAAGTAAAGTCCCGTTTTTACAAAGATAATCTATCAGTTTCTCTAAAACTCACATAATCGGTTTCTCCAACCACAATATGATCTAACACATCAATTCCCATCATTTCTCCACAGGAAACCAAACGTTTGGTAAATAGTTCATCCTGATCTGACGGTTCTGGATTACCTGATGGATGGTTGTGAACCAAGATGAGTCGCGAGGCAGAATACCTTACTGCCAAATGGAAAATTTCACGAGGATGTGCAATGGATTGATTGAGAGTGCCTATAAAAATAGTCTCTTTTTTGATGACATCATTTTTAGCATTTAAATAAAAAACAATAAAGTGCTCCTGTGATAAGTCTTTCATTTCTTCAATCAGTTGTTCGCCTATTTGTTGACTGGAACATATCTTTCCATACTTTTCTTTCATGGAATTAGATAATCTTTTACCTAATTCAACGACTGCTCTAATTTGCGATGCTTTTACTTCACCTATCCCATTAATAGTGATCAGCTCTTCTATTTTTATATTTCTCAAACCATATAGTCCTTGACATTCATCCAAGATATTTTTTGAAAGTTCCATAACAGTAGCTGTTTTACTACCTGATTGTAAAATAATCGCTAATAATTCTTCATTGGAAAGTACTTCTGCCCCGTAGGATAACATCCGCTCTCTGGGTAATAATTTATCTGGATACTTATTATTCGTTAACGTTATTTTCAAATAAAAAACTCCTCTCTTCACCTAATATATACGTGAAAAAAGGAGTCTTTGTCTTACATTGATTTAACATAATCTAAAACGTCGTACAAACTATCTTTAATAGTTAATGTTTTTTCTATCGCTTCGTCATTTGGTAATATCAAATCCGGTACCATAATAACTGGCACACCTGCTGTATAAGATGCTCTAATACCATTTAGAGAATCTTCTAACATTACTGTTTCTTCTTTTGATGTTCCAAGTATGTCAACCGCCTTTTCTACAATCTCTGGATTGGGCTTAGCATGAATCACATCATTTCCACTCACAATACCACTGAACTTATCTAAAAGCCCAGCTTTTTCAAGTAATAAATCAATTGCTTCTCTATTATTACTTGAAGCCACGACACACTTAATTCCATGATTATTGAGATAAGTTAATAACTCTTCCATGCCTGGTTTTATTGGTGCTCCAACTGTAGAAAAATCATCCCATGTACTCGCACGACTTTCTTTAAAAAATTGATCAATTTCATCTTGTGTCAACATAGGAAAATCTTTAATATATTTTTCGTAAACTGCCTTTTCACCTAAGCCAACCTCAGTTTTATAATACTCAGCGTTGTAACCTGGCATCTTAAATTTTTGTGCAATTTCGATATTATTTTTTGAATAAACAGACTCTGTATCGAAAATAAGCCCATCCATATCAAATATTACGCCACTTATTTTTTTCACACGTCACTCTCCTAATAAAGTTTGTCTGACTTGAGAGATAAAATACAATGACCCTGTAATTAAAATCAAGTCATCACCTGAGACTTCTTTGAGTGTATCTGATAAAGCCTCTTGCCAATGTTCATAGGCTGTTAAGCCCATTTTTTCATATAATTCTTTTGTACAAGCTTTTGGGTAATCAAACGTTGTTACTTTTAAATTCAAATTATTTACTGACTGTAGTAAGTTAATCATACCCTGAATATCTTTTGTCGTTAATGCGCCAAAAATTGTATGGATTGTTCTGTCAGAAAATTCACGTTGCAAATTATCCACTAAAACTTCCATAGCATGGTCATTGTGAGCCCCATCCAATACAATAAATGGCTCATCAGAAATTTTTTCCATACGCCCTGGCCAAAATGCATGTTGTAGCCCTTTTTGATAATCACGATTTGACACAGGTAAATGAAGCATATCCGATACTTTGTTAAAGGTTTCAATGGCAACACTGGCATTGTCTACTTGGTGTTTACCAACCATATTGATGGTTAATTGTTTTAAATCAATCGCTTCAGATTTAAAATCAAAGCTTTCTCCCCAATTATCAGTTGGCTGTAAATAACGACTAGTGAAGTCGACACCGTAACGCTCGATGGGAGCATGTAACTCTTTGGCTTCTTTACTAATCACATCAAAAGCCTCATCAGATAATTTTCCCACAATTACAGGCCGATTTTCTTTTATAATGCCTGCTTTTTGGCTAGCAATTTGCTCAATCGTATCACCCAAAATATCGACATGGTCCAAACCAATTGTTGTTATTACTGACACAAGTGGAGTCATCACATTCGTACAGTCATAACGTCCGCCCAAACCAACTTCCACTAAAACAATATCAACTTTTTTATCGACAAAATAATCAAACATCATAGCTGTTAACACTTCGAACTCAACAGTATGAGCTAATCCAGGTACGTCATCCATCTTATCCACGATAGGAATTATTTTCTCACATAACTCTACCAAGTCTTCATTGGGAATCGGTTGCCCATTAATGGCAATACGTTCGTTAAACGACTCAATATAAGGAGACGTAAACGTGCCCACGCTCAAACCTTGTTGCTCCAACAGACAACGTAAAAACGTTGTCGTTGAGCCTTTTCCATTTGTTCCACCGATATGAACAATTTTTAACTTATCTTGCGGATTGTCTAATTGTTCTAATAAATAATTGATTCGTGTTAACCCCGGACGAATACCAAACTTTGTGCGTTCATGTATCCATGAAACAATTTCCCCATACTCCATCTTGTACAGCCACCTTTATTTATTTTTTCAAAGAAGCCAGTCTTTCTTTTACAGAGGCTTGTTTTTCTAAGTAATCTTTTTGTTTGTCTCTTTCTGCTGCTACAACTGCCTCTGGGGCATTAGAAACAAAACGTTCGTTGCTTAATTTTTTCTCAACAAGCGCCACTTCAGATGTCCACTTGTCCAATTCTTTTTCCAAACGAGCAATCTCTTCATCGATATTAATCAAGTCTTCAAGTGGTAAATAAATCTCCGCACCAGTAATCACCGCACTCATCGCTAAATCTGGTACATCAAATTCTTCTTTAATTTCTAACACTTCTGGGTGACAGAAACGTTCGATATAGTTAGTATTTGCTTCAAAGAAATCTTTAACCGAATCCTTTGATGTTTTGATTAACAGCGTGATAGGTTTAGACATCGGTGCATTCACTTCGGAACGAATATTACGAACTGAGCGAATCAATTCTTTTAAAACTTCCATTCCTTCTGCAGCTTGTTCATCTGTCCAATCTTCATTTACTGTTGGGTAGTCTGCAACAACAATAGACTCTCCTTGATGTGGAATTTTTTCCCAAATTTCTTCTGTCACAAATGGCATAATTGGGTGTAGTAAACGTAAAATGTTATCTAACACATGTACTAAAATACTACGCGTCATTTGTTTTTGCTCTTCATTTTCCCCATAAAGAACTTCCTTACTCATCTCAATGTACCAATCACAGAAATCATCCCAAATAAAGTTGTATAAGTGACGGCCTGCCTCACCAAACTCAAAACGGTCAAAGAAGTTCGTTACTTTTTCAATCGTTTCATTTAAGCGAGTTAAAATCCATTTATCTGCAACTGTTTTGTCACCAACAAGTGAGATATCATCATATGTCATGCCTTCAACATTCATTAAAACAAAGCGAGACGCATTCCAAATTTTATTGATGAAATTCCAAGCAGCATCCATTTTTTCATAACTAAAACGCATGTCTTGACCTGGTGTTGAACCATTTGATAAGAACCAACGCAAAGCGTCTGCCCCGTATTGATCAATCACATCCATTGGATCAATCCCATTACCAAGAGATTTACTCATCTTACGTCCATCTTCCGCACGAATCAACCCGTGAATCAACACATTATTAAATGGTCTTTCACCAGTAAATTCTAAACTTTGGAAAATCATGCGACTTACCCAGAAGAAGATAATGTCATAACCTGTTACTAAAGTATTGGTTGGGAAATAGCGTTTAAAGTCATGTGATTCTGTATCAGGCCAACCCATTGTTGAAAATGGCCATAAAGCTGAGCTGAACCATGTGTCTAATACATCTTCATCTTGATGCCAGTTTTCAATATCTTTAGGCGCTTCTTCTCCAACATATACTTCACCTGTTTCGTTATGATACCAAGCTGGGATACGATGTCCCCACCAAAGTTGGCGAGAGATAACCCAATCATGCACGTTTTCCATCCAAGTTAAAAATGTTTGATTAAAACGTGGTGGGTAAAAGTCTACTGCATCATCAGTTGCTTGATTTTCAACTGCTTCTTTCGCAAGTGGCGCCATTTTTACAAACCATTGAGTTGATAATCTTGGTTCAACAACCACACCTGTTCTCTCAGAATGTCCCACACTGTGAGTCATTTTTTCAATGCCTTTAAGTAATCCCAACTCATCTAAGTCTTTAATCACTTCTTTACGAGCAGTAAAACGATCCATACCGGCATATTTTCCAGCTAAATCATTCATTGTGGCATCATCATTCATCACGTTGATACGTGGTAAGTCATGACGATTACCAACCTCAAAGTCATTCGGATCATGAGCTGGCGTAATTTTTACCACACCTGTTCCAAATTCCATATCAACATATTCATCAGCAACAATTGGAATTTCTTTATCTACCAGTGGTAATATCACTGTTTTGCCAATTAAATGTTGGTAACGTTCATCTTTCGGATGGACTGCAACGGCTGTATCACCAAGCATTGTTTCTGGACGAGTTGTCGCAATTTCCAATTTTCCACTGCCATCAGCAAGTGGATAATACATATGGTAAAATGCTCCTTCGATATCTTTATGAATGACTTCAATATCAGATAACGCTGTTTTTGCTTGTGGATCCCAGTTAATAATATACTCACCACGATAGATAAGTCCTTTGTTGTAAAGTGTTACAAAGACTTTTTTCACCGCATCAGATAATCCATCATCTAGAGTGAATCTTTCTCTAGAATAATCTAGAGATAGCCCTAATTTTGCCCATTGCTCACGGATATGTCCAGCGTACTCTTCTTTCCATTCCTTTGTTGTTTCAATAAATTTTTCACGACCTAAATCATATCGTGACACACCTTCACCACGTAATTTTTCTTCTACTTTTGCTTGAGTGGCAATCCCCGCATGGTCCATACCTGGTAACCACAATGTATCAAACCCTTGCATTCTCTTTTGACGAATAATCATGTCTTGAAGGGTTGTATCCCATGCATGACCTAAGTGAAGTTTTCCTGTCACGTTTGGCGGTGGAATTACGATAGAATATGCTGGAGCACTTTCATCCCCACTTGGTTTAAATAAATCTTTTTCTAACCATTCTTTATAACGCCCTTTTTCAACAGCTTTTGGATCGAACTTTGGTGCTAAGTTATGTTGTTCATCTGTCATATACATCTCTCCTTATATTCATTTTTCAAAACAAAAAAGTCCTAAAGTTATTTCTAACTTTAGGACGATTATCTCGCGGTACCACCTATCTTATAAGCATACTAAGACGCTTATCTCTCTAGGTCATATAACGTTGACAATACGGTTCCCACTCCTAGGCTACCTTCATACTCTGCACATGGAAAACCTTTCAGCCAATGGATTTTCTTTCTTCACAGATTCAAGTACTACTCTTCCTACTCAATGTGGTTGTTTATGCCATTCATTCTACATGGGTAAATTCATTTCGTCAAACTTAGATTAACGCTTTGGCTGCTTCTAACGCTTTTTCATAGTTAGGTTCAGTCGATACTTCTGGTACAATTTCTTCATAAGTGATCACACCATCTTTGTCTAACACAAAAATTGAGCGAGCTAAGCGGTTAATTGATGGAATTAGAATGCCATATTCTTGACCAACTACACCCTCATCATCTCTTAACATCGTCATATCAACAGATTCTGCTGCACACCAATTAGCTAATTGCTCTTTGGTGTTGTTTGAAATAGTTAAAAAATATATGTCTTTGATTGTTGCTGCTTCTTTATTGAAATGTTTTGTTTGAAGCGCACAAGTTCCTGTGTCAATATCAGGGACAACACTAATAATCACTGGTTTCCCTTTTAACTCATCTAAAGAAATGACGTTATCTGATAGATCTTTTAAACTAAATAACGGTGCTTTTTCCCCAACTTTTGGTGGTGTTCCTACTAATTCTACTGGATTACCTTTTAACAATACTTCCATTACGACACATCCTTTTTTTGTATTTATTTAATTATAGTTAAATAAAGTAAAATATACAAAATAGATGCCTAGATATGCTAGATTAAATCGACATTGGCATGATTATAATTTTCATCATAATAAATTAGCGTTTGTAACTCTGTCGTTAAATCAATGTATTGAACTTGTACATGTGATGGAACTTTTAATCGTTTAGGAGCAAAATTTAAAATCGCAGTTACTCCAGCATCGACAACCTCATCTATGACTTTTTGAGCTTTACTGCTTGGAACCGTCATAATTACCGTTGTAATGCCTTCTTTTTTTACAATTTTTTTTAATTCACTCATGTCTTTAATGATTATACCATTCACTTTTTCACCTATAAGTTCTGGATTTGTATCAAATGCTGCAACGATATTTAAGTTTGTGTCACGTCTAAAGTTATTTTTTATTAACGCCTTACCTAAATTGCCAGACCCAACAAGTGCGATTCTTTTTTCAATGTCTGTTTTCAAAATATCACTAAATACTTCAATTAAATAAGGGACATCATACCCATAACCACTTCTCCCTAATTCTCCAAAATGTGAAAAGTCACGTCTGATTGTAGCTGAAGGTATTTGTATCATCTTACTAAATTCATTTGATTTAATGCGTTTCACACCAGTTTCATTTAATGTTTTTAAATATCTAAAATAGAGTGGAATTCTTTTTGTTGTTGCTTTTGGGACCATTCTCGTATTGTTGTCTTCTTCCACAGTCTATCCCTCCTAAATTGTGACAATTTTCACATTTAGTGTATCATTTTTCACAATCTTTTTCAATAACAGTTATTATTATTCTATTGACTTTTGTCGAGTATGTTTCATCAAGAGTGAATTGATGGTTTGCTTAATTCCTTCTAACCTATATGTTTCAATCACATCATCTACTATAATATTATTATCTAACTGACGATAAAACATATGATTAGTAATAACTATTTCAATCCCTTCTAACTCTTTCTTATTGTTTTCGCTATTAAATAGTGTCTTGTCATATTCCTTAAAGACAATATCTACTTTAGATTGGAATGTTTGTTTTAACATATAAGCCAAAACATCTGCATGATTTTCCTCTAATGTCGTAGAAATTGCGATAGATACTGGCTTGATTTTTGAAAGTTGTTCAAACGAGCGATAATCCCAATATCGAAATACGCGACTAATTAACAAATGTTTATAATAAATAAGCCACGATACATCTTTTGATAACACCTCAATACTATCAGAAACACTATCATAAAAAACGGGATAACGCGCTTGAATTGAACTGGCATTTAACTCACTTCTTAAACTAACTAAACTCATAGGATGTGGATATTCCTCATTCATAAAGGTGACATAAGCTAGTTCCTTTTTTATCCCTTCAAAATCCAGTACGCTATCTTCAACTTGCATTTTTGTCGTAATTAATTGAATAAAAGTTTTCGTCAGACTATGAACAGTCTCTGAATGATAGTGTTCGGCTAAATGACTAAAAATGTCATAAATAAATTGTAGGCTATCCATATATTGAGCGTTAGTGGTCAAAAAAACATCTAAACTATCCTCTTTCCTTAGTAGTTGCAATGGTTCTTTTAGTTGCTTATAAAAGCTCTCAGGAACAGTCATCGGTGATTGAATAAAATTATCCTGACTTGAACGTGTAACAGATATATAGATAAAAAATGAAAAGATATTTTTTTGTACAATATTTAAAGATAAATCAAAATAGCTTTCGCATCGCTCAATGATAGAAAACAATACCTCCTGATCCATATTAATATCTGTCCATTCATAGATTGAACGTTTCTCAAGACTAAATAATGAATAAAAAAATCGTAATAATTTTTCATCTTTCACTTTCATTTTCCCAGTAGATACACTGATAGAAATACCAATTTTTTTTAGCGTTCGATTGATTAATGACAACTGTCGTTTTAATGTCGTTTCACTGATAAAATAAGTGTTATAAAAATAGTCGATGCAATCATTTTTTTCAAAAAAACAATCAGATAATATAGAAAAAAATAGTGATTCTTGAATCCATTTTAAGTAAATTTCTAAAATATTACGACCATCAATCGTATGAAATCGATAACCTTGTTGCTTGGAATACTCAATCGATAAGATATCAGAATATTCTTCTTCTAAATCTATAATATCTTGTCTCACAGTTTTGATATTACATTCTAAATAGTCAGCTAATTCTTGTGCGGTCACCCATTTGTAATTTCTAGCAATGTACAAAATAAGTTTTTTCTGTCGTTCAGTACTTTTATTTAAAATTGATTCCATCATTACACCTCTTTTTTTATATCTTTTTTGAACATTTTATAAATAAAAACAACTGATAATTAAAACAGTTGTTCTAAGTCTTTAATAAATCGTTGATAGATTTTGATTGTTCCAATAGCATCTAAATCATCATAAGGAAAATTCATTTGATCTTGCAATAAATAATGAATTTCTTTCTCATAATAACTAATTAATTCTCTGACTGTCATCTTGTCCCTCCATTCCTCGTACCTTGCTATTGTATAGTGTATCGGAACTATCAGGACTATCTCAAGTCAATAATTGGTTTTTATAATGAAACATCAGGTCTTAAAGCGTTTTTTTCGGATACTGTCTATGGTTTTATTAATGTTATATAATTTTGCATCATTAATAATATCATCTACCACAATGACATTGGTAAAATCGGAATAAAACTGATGATTGCATATGATGACATCTGCTTGATTCAACAACTTATTTGTTTTGTCTACTGTAAAACTTGTTTGGTTATACTCATAACCGATAATGTTTATTTTTTGTTGAAACATTTTTTCAAAAAGATATTGATTTAACTTTGCTTGATTTTCATTTAATGTTGTTGATAGATAAATACTAACTTGATTGACTTTTGTAATAAAGTCATAGTCACTAGCTTTCCAATAACGAAAAAAGCTATTAATTAATTCTGAACTATAACTACTAATCCATGCATATTCTTTTGGTAATTCAGAAAAACTATCCATCACTGCTTGAAAAAAAATGGGGTATTTTAATTGAATAGCTACATAATTAAAGTACCCTCTATGATTGATGTAACTCATTCTATAAGGATAATACTCTTTTATAAATAAAACATAGGCTACATCTTTTGTTACAAGATCTTTATGAAATACTGTGGTGTTCGTTTTCATTTTGCTTGATAGAGTTTCCATTAAAGTGTCACTAATATCTTTAGCGACATTGGAATCATAACATTGTTTCAAGCGTGTAAAAAGCATCTCTAAAAACAGTAACGTATCATTCACTTGATTCTGTGAATCAAGACATGAGCGACCTAAGGCAGGATGCTTAAATTGATATAGTAATTCCTGACAATTTTCAATTGACATCAATTGACTTTCTCTGCTTTCCTCCAAAAAATAATTACCAGAGGATCTGATCACCGAGCATAATACAAAATAGGCAACCATATTTTTCTGCAAAGTCGTTAATGATACGTCATAAACTATTTCAAGCAACTCAATCAAATCAAATGCTAGACGCTGATTATCAACTTGTTCGGTATCCCAGTCGTATATTGAACGCTTTTCCATTTCACGATTTCCAAAAAATAATCTTGCTACAAATTCATCTGATACTTTAAATATCATTTTGCTTAGACTAAGAGACATACCAAACTCTTTTAAATGGTAGTTAATCAACGCAACCTGCCTCTTGAGTGTTGTTTCACTGATGAAGTATGTATTAAAAAAATAATCGTCATCTTCTTTGTTTTTTTCATAAAAAACATCAGTTAAAATTGAAAAAAATAAAGAATGATTAATCCAATCTAAAAATATTTCCTGTACACTATGTCCCGTATTCAAATGAAACTTATATCCTAGATTTTTTGAATATTCGCATGTTATTACTTCTTCATAAGTTGATGTTAAATAATCTATGTCTTGCCTTAACGTTTTAATATTACATCCAAGAGTATCTGAAATATATTTAGCCGATTTCCATGAATCATCTCTAAACATCAGCATAATTAAACGTTGTTGCCTTTCAACATCTTTATTTAATATATGTTTCACTCCACTACCCCTTTTTTTAATGAACGTTTATTTTAAATACATACTATCATATTTTATATAATATAGGTATATTTAAATTATAAAAAAACACGGTATCCTTTAGAATACCGTGCCAAACATTATTGAGCTGAAGCAAAAATGATTAAATTTATGTCGTCATTCACACATGACTGTAATGTGATTCTTTCGCCACCACCAGCTCCAGTAATACTATCAAATAAGTCTTCTCCAGAGTTAATGTCTGTCCCATCATCGTATACTTGGTGAATACTATTTACAACATATGTCTTTGCAGTACCAAGCCCATCTGTAACAATAATTTGATTACCGATTGATAAACTAAATATAATGCTAAATGCTCCAGGATTATGTCCAATAAAATGTGTATTCATACCATCACTACCTGAAAAAACAGAAGCTCCACCCCACGTAGATGCTGTAGAATTTGAGTTAGTATCAATCACACTTTGTCCAGCAGACTGTCCGCCATTTTGATAATTAATCAACTGACCTAAAATATTTAAAGTCATCGCTGATTGTGCTTGCGAAATTTGTTCTTCTTGATAGTTTGATTCTTGTACCTGTTCATCTGCCACACTTGATTCTTCTTGCTCTTGATAAACAGTTTCGGTTGAATTAGCTGTTGCTTCTTCAGGTTCTTGTTGGATTGAACTATCTATGTTTTCTTGACTATCAACCTCAGCTTTTATCGGTTCCTCTTCCTTTGTTGAAATTTCTTCTGTCGTTTGTGAATCAAAATAAGTAGAAGATGGTGTATTTTCCTTTGATATAATTTGTTGAGTTGGTTTAGAAATATTGTCTTTGTTAGTATTTTGACTTAAAGCGATAGCTGTTGTGCTTATCCCTAATGTCCCAATCAAAATAGCGGCTGCACTCAATCGTTTCCTCATTTTTTTATTTGCTTGTTCTCTGATTTCTTTGTGTGTTATTTTTTTTGCTGTTGATTTTTTGTGTGACTTTGTAGTTGAACCTTTAATTGTATGTTGATGAGAAGAATGTCTTTTTCTTTTCTTTATCATCACTTTTCCATCTTTAATTACTTTTACTGATATTTCATTGGTGCTTTTTTTCTTATTATTTTTTTTCTTTACACCAGAGTTAGTTGCATCATGTTGTGTATTTTTAGTAGTCATTTTAATTACTCCTTTTTTAAATGTGTTGTTAATTACAAAAAGAAGTATATGACTTAAAAAACTTATTTTTAATGCTCAAAACTAACCCTGATTTGACCAAATATTGACTCAAAAAACTATCTTTAAGTATAAAACCTTTTAAAATCAGTCATTTCCATATACTAATCAGAACATGTCTCAATTTTTACCTTTTCAAGTGCACTTTATGACCTTTTTATCGTTTAATCTGTTTGTATACTATATTATTTTTACTTTTAAATTAATGAAATCATACAAAAAAGAGGCTAACCCAAAAGTCTTAAAATAGAAAAATCCCATGAAATCAGTTTATTAAAATACTGACTTCATGGGATTTCTGTTTTGTTAGTTTAATGATTTTCATTTAAAAAGTTACTTTTTGGTCAGTATCTTCTCTGTATTAATCCCTGTAATAAGCTTGTAATTCAAAACCAGATTGTCCTCCGCCGGAAATCGGTCTATCTCTGGTACTGTCAGAATCGTCTGCATCTGTCATTTTGATATTTTTGAAGTTATACTGATAATCTTATAACAATACAACTGAACAAGTTATGTACCTTTTCAAATCAAATATAACCAAACAAAAAGCAACAAGCTATCTATGAAAGATAACACGTTGCTTCTATATTATTTTCTATTAAACTGTTAATTTCAAAACTTTGGTCTAAAATGATGCTTAGCACTTAAGTGTTGCACTGTGTATTTTGTCACTTGAACATACTCTAAATCGTGTGAATCGTACTTTTCATCACTAAACGTTTCATCTGTTTCCCTATTGATTAATAACGTTAAGCCATGTGCTTTGTCTTTAGGATCGGTCAATATTTCTGCAATAGCTGTACCGATAACAGATTTATAATTTGTTGTAAAATTATAATCACGCTCTTCTTTTGGTTCCCATAAGCTAGTATCAACTTCAATATTGAATCCAACATGTGGGTTTTCTTTAATCAACTCTAGTTTTCTTCCGGCCGGAGCACCATGTGTATAAATAGTTAAAACGCCATCAATATACTCATAACCATAATCAGTGGTCACAACATAAGGATATAAACTATTTTTATCATGAAGTCCCAAATGAATATAATGAGCTGAGTCGACAATCTTTAAAATCTCTGTCTCGTCAGATACTTGATCTTTCGTTCTTCTCATAGGAAATTCTTCTCTAAATACCATTAGCTAACCTCCCCTAAACTAAATTTAATCTTTTGCGACACTAAATGCTAGTTGATGATTCAATAAGTATGGTCTGTAATAAGCTACCACATCATTGAGTGGCAAAACATCATCAGAAATAGCAATATTTAATTCATTTTTTAAATACTCTCTACGTCTAACCATTCTATCCCAAACATCTGGATAATCTCTTGATAAGTCATCACGCAATGCTTGATTGGCAACTGCAATACCATCTTCACAACTCGCTCCCCCATAACCTTCAACTTTTGGGATAATATCTAACTGGAATAACTGTCCACTCCTTATGGTACTGATAGATTCAGGATAAAATGGAGAAGACATCCACTCCTCATCTCCCACATAATGACCAGGATTTAACTCCCAATGATATTTATGTTTTGGCAATACTTTTTCTATAGTATTAAAAATATGTTTAGCCTCTGCCCCCACATGAATAGTCTCAAGCCAAGTCGCTGCAGCTTGATAATAAGGTTTAGCTAAAACATCCACATAGTCACGTTCGTCTAATGGTAAGTCTTCCTTGTTGTTAGCCACGTAAGCTGCACGACTGGATAGACCACCTTTATATCCTACTGATGTTGAAAACCGATCACCTAAACACACTTGTTTGTTACGAGGGTAGATGACCGCATCAGTAAATCGATCGCCTGTTGCACAAATCGTTGTAATACTATTTGGTTGCCCATCGATTAATAAGTTATTAGCTAATTCTAGCTCAGTTTTTCCTGGTTCGACACTGTTAATTGTATTAAGCACGCCAATACCTGCAAGTGTTGCACCATACTCGTAATGAGCAATTTCATTAGCATTATTTACTGTTCGAATTCCATATACTGGAGAAATTAATAACTCACTACCATTGACTAAATTTTTATCATTGTTAATGATTGTTTTTAAAGCATCAATAATAAAATAAGGGACATCATATAAATACAAGTTATTTTCAAATTGAGACGTAAAGTTTTTCCAGCCAATCACAGCGACTTTACTATTTTCTTTAATATCAGCTTTTCTAAAGATTGATTCTAGACTCGCATCGTTTTCCATAGGTTGGTTAGGCAAAGAGAAAAAAGGCACATGAATTAACGTTGCTGGAATACGTGAATAGTTAACCATTTTCGTATTTTCATTACCGAGTAGTAAAAAGGCATTGCCATCTTTATGAATAACTAATAACGCTTCCTCAAAACGTGGAATGAATCCAGTAAAGTATTCGAAGTTAGCGCCATGTTCTCTATCAGCATAAATAATCACTGTATCAATTTCTTCTTTTCTCATTAAATCTAATAACGCTTGTTTTCTTTTTTCCATCGTCTCTTTTGTTAAATTTACTGGAACTACTTGCTTTGTTAATGTTGGCATTTTCGTTTGGTTTAATTGTATGGTCATAATAAATTCTCCTCACTATATTAAATTATATTGTTGTAGTCCTAATTTTATTCCGTCACCATTGTTATTATCTGTCACAAAATTGGCTATTTTCTTTAATTCTTCTGTTGCATTTCCCATAGCTATTCCTATATCACATGCTTGAAACAACGATAAATCATTTTCGCCATCTCCAAAAGCATAGGATGTCGCCTCATCAAAACTTTGCAATAATTTTTTGACACCATTTCCCTTATTAACATTTTTTAACACGATATCGTATGAATAAGGACTAACTTTAAAAAAGTCTAATTCAGGACAGCACGCTTCTAACTCTTTTTTTTCTTTAGTCGTACAAAGCATCATCGATAGTATATCGTGACGAGTTGGTGCTTCACTATCTATGATAGGTAGCTCTAAATTTAATTTTGAATAAACAAGTTTACTCAGCTCAGTATGATTGCTACTCCAAGCATCATCTTTTGAAAAAAATGACAAAGAATCTTCTTCGTCAAGTATATGACTTAGTTTTTGACACATATTAGTTGGTATAACACTAGAATCAATGACTTTATTATTCTTAATAATTAATCCGCCATTCATAGCAACGATGGTATCTATATCACACTGTTGCAAAAATTCTTCTGATTCACTCAATCCTCTTCCTGTTGCAATCACTGGTATAACATTTTTTTCTTGTAATTTATGGATACAATCCACAACATCTGATTTTATGTTATTTTGACTTGTCAACAATGTCCCGTCTAAGTCAAAAAAGATAATCTGTTGGCTCATTAAAGTAACACCTCCTGTTTATTTTAACGTAAATTAACATTTTCATAATTACAATGTAACACAAATTAACAAAAAATAAAACTCATAATTCTCTTTTTAAGAAAATTACAAGTTTTATTTTGATATGATAATGTGTGGTATTGAGATATCTTTATCTGTTATAAATTGTTCCATCTCATCGTAATCAGTCACAATTTTGTTAAAATCTGCAATATCTCCTACTTTATATAATAATTTTTTTCCGATTTTACTTCGATCAAACACAAGAATTTTTTGCTTTGATTGTGCTAAAATCGCTCTTTTTGTCAGTGCATCTTCAGATGAATGCACACTAACCCATCCATCCTGTGAGACTCCTTCTGTTCCTAAAAAACAATAATCAAAATATAAATTCTCTACATAAGCGATTGTTTCTAGCCCCATAAATCCATCTGACATTTTTCGATATTTTCCTGGAGCCATGTGAATAGTCAAATCATCGATTTTACTTAAATGGTTGACGACAGATAATGAGTTTGTATAAAAC
This sequence comes from Vagococcus sp. JNUCC 83, assembly GCF_053667615.1. NCBI lineage: Bacteria > Bacillati > Bacillota > Bacilli > Lactobacillales > Enterococcaceae > Vagococcus > Vagococcus sp. JNUCC 83. The sequence goes on from NZ_CM132204.1 coordinate 1,782,704, forward strand.
AAACAACTTTTTTTATTCAATAATTCTAATGCTACATGTAATGTCGTTGTCCCTGTTTCGATAAAGATTGAACTTCCATCAGCTATATGTTCCACAGCTTTTTTGGCTATTTTTTGCTTTTCATTCACAAATAAATCCTGTTTTACTGTGATAGGATATTCTAAAATATTAGCCCCTTGATACATCGCACCACCATGAAATAACTCGGCTATTCCTACCGATTCTAGCTCTTTTAAATCTCTACCAATTGTCATTTTTGATACAGACAATTCTTCAACTAGCTCATTCGTTGTGATACTCCCTTTTATTTTTAACATTTCAGCTATATATTCTTGTCGTTGTTTTTGATTCATTGTGTATCTCCTTAAATTCTTTTAAATCAATTGATACAATTAGAGCCATTATTTTATAGTGTAACATGATAACCGTGAAAAACGACAAAATTCTAAAGGATTTTAATACAAAACACTTTTGGTAAGATGCCTTAGACAATAGCACTTACCAAAAGTTTTTATATTTTTAATTTATCTATTAACAGATCTTGCAAAACGTGACACCGTATGTCGCTCTCCTCTAATACTATCAGATAATTCTTTGATATTTTTTATGCCGACTAATCCCATATTAGCATCACCAATATGCTGGATATCAACACCTAAAATTTTATTTTGTAAACCAATTTCTCTGATTGTTTGAGGATTAGCACTTTCTTGAGATGTACCAATTGCACTCATCACTAAACGATTATGTGCATGTGTGATATCAACAATTTCTTTAATCATTTCTGGTGTTACCCCCCAAACAGTTCCAACTGCTGGGACTAAAATGATATCTGCTCCTGCTTTGATAAACGCTTCTGTAGAACTCACACTAACAACAGGCTCATCAACACCCGAGCTGTGCATTTTACCCGCAATAATCACGCCATCAAAATATTGTTTGGCTAACTCAATATTTTTTATAATCAGCTCATTCGTGACACCTGTTCCAGGATTTCCTGTAAGCAATATAAAATCAAACCCTAATTGATTTGCCAACTCAAACGTTTCCTTAGATGCTTGTCTTCCCACTGAAATATCTAGTTTATTTGAAAACATCTCTGCCGTAATATCTACAGGTTCTAGATTGACACCAATAGGTAACCCAATCAAATGTTTCAAATCTCTGATAATATTGATAGAGTTTTTTTCTTTACTGTTTTGATATAGCCCTTTAATTTCTGGTGAGACAACATCAAAACAATTAAGTAGAATCATATCAGCTCCATAAGAACGAGCAATTTCACTAGCAGTTATATCTTTAATGATAGGTTCTTCTACTACGACATTTTCACTTAAAATAACTCTACCCTCGCTAGATTTTATACTCTGTAGTAAGTCTTCTTTCGTAAATATCGCAATCTCGCTGGCATTAGCACTAATTAATCGCTTGACCATTGTATTCCTCCTAATTACTTCGATTCTTTATAGCACACGTCATACAATTCAATAATTTCTTTAGCTAAATCGATAAATGACATACTCGTCATCAAATGATCTTGTGCATGAACAAGAAGCAATGTAACCTCGACATTATTGCCTGAAGCTTCTTGTGTTAATAATGTTGTTTGAGCTCCGTGAGCCTCTATAATATGCTCATCTGCTGATTTTATTTTTTCTTTGGCTTTATCAAAATTCTTTTGTTTTGCTTCTTGTATTGCTTCCATTGCATCACTTTTTGCATTGCCTGATTTAACGATTAAACTCATAATAGTTGTTAGTAATTCTTGATTATTTTCTTCCATATCGTGCCCTCTTTTCTAGAATATACTACAGTGCGTCAAAATCAAAATCTTCAAAATTGATATCGTCTTCGATTTCTTCTGCACGTTGATTTTCTTCTTCTAAATATTGCCGATCCATCATTTTAACAAATGGGTAATAAATAACCATCCCTAAAAACAATAGCAATACTTGTAATACAGCTCCTTGCCAACCACTAACTAAAAATCCAGAGAAAACGATTGGTGTAGTCCAAGGTAGCTGAATTCCATTAGTAAATGGTACTAAGCCCCAATTCATCGCAAAATACGCAATAATAATATTAATCGTTGGTACCAATACAAATGGCACTAAAATAATCGGATTTAAAACGATTGGCAAGCCAAAAATAATGGGTTCATTAATGCCAAAGAAACTTGGGACAAGAGATAATTGTGACAATTTTTTAATACGTTGACTTTTACAAAATAACACCATGACAATAACTAGTGACAATGTAGATCCAGCTCCACCAAATGTCGCGAACATATCTTGAAACTGCCCTGTAATAATATTAGGAAGTTCAGTATGGGCTTTATAAGCTTCTAAATTTTCCATTGACAAAGCTCTTAACACTGGGTTAAACACAGCTCCAACCACACTACTTCCATTGATTCCAAAGAACCAAAAGAAATGTAAGAAAATATACGCAACAATCATTGCACCTAGTGTATTTCCTAAAGATAATAATGGTATTTGAAGTAAATTGAAGATAATATCTTGCAAACTACCATAAGACGTCAAGGTAGTTATCCAATTGATAACGAAGAAAATAAAAATAATAACAAAACTTGGAATTAATGCCTCAAATGATTTTGAAACAGTTGGTGGGACACTATCTGGCATTTTAATCTTCCAACCCTTTTTAACTACCCAGATAAATAGTCTAGTTGCAATAAGTGCTGTGATCATCCCTAAAAATAGACCACTTGATCCCATCCATTTTAGTGGTAAACTTGTCACTTCATAGACCGTTTCAGAATTTTCCGGCGTGAAAAATGTTGTATATGGTGTGACGATAAAAAACGCTACTAAAGATATTATGGCTGCCTGCATCGCATCTTCATCAAATTGTCGTGCTAAACTATAAGCAATCCCTGCTACAGCTAGAATAGTCATTACATCAAAACTAGCGTTAGCTGGGACCATCATATGACTCGCCCATTCATTACCAAGTATGGCACTCATCCATGTATCCCATTGACTCAATGGAAAATTAGCAATCAATAAGAAAAACGATCCAACAATTAACACAGGTGTAGATAATAAAAAACCGTCACGTATAGCGATTAAGTATTTATTTTCACCAATTCTTTTGGCCATCGGTGATAATATATTTTCTAAACTATCCAGAAATTTTTTCATATTTCCCACCTACTTATTTTTGTTATTTTTTGCTAATTTTAATGCTTCTTTTAAAGCTTTTTCGCCATCCATTGCACCATATATTTCTGGATCAATAGCCATCACAGGGATTCCTTGTGGCTCAAATTCTTCTTTGGTTTTACTTAATAAAAACCTCACTTGTGGCCCTAATAATACAGCTATTGGACGTTCTTTATCAACAATTTCTTTAATACGAGCAACTGGATAAGCTGTAATATCAAGCGGTAGATTATGTGAACTTACAACTTCCATCATTTTATTTACCATAATACTTGTAGACATTCCTGCATCGCAAAATAGATATATTTTTTTTGTACTCATTTTTTAATATCTCCCATCATATTTTTAGTCGATTGGTGCTTTAATTCTTTTTTCATAAGCATCAAGCCATTCTTGTGAAATAGGTTCGATTATAGTTGAATAATCGTCTCCCATATTAGCAATGTAGATTGCTGCTTCTTCTTGGTCATTACCAACTGAAAAAGTAAACTCTACATTAGTCGCAACGCCCCATTCGCCTTTGTTATTCATTGCTACTAAAGACATCGCACCACATTTTCCATATTTTTTAGTCAGTTTGTCGTGAAAAGAATAAACGGTTTGATCACATGCTTCTTGCGGTGACATTCCCTCTTCCATTTTTCTAACGATTTCGTAAGATAATATCCCCTTCATCAAGTCTTCCCCAAGACCAGTTGCAGCAGCACCACCAGTATCACTATCAACGTAAAACCCAGAACCAGATAAAGGTGAATCTCCTACTCTGCCAGGCTTTTTCATAAACAAACCAGAACTTGATGTTCCTGCACTCATGCTACCTTCTTTATCTAAACTAACGGCACCAATTGTGTCATGACCGTCATAGGGACTAAGTTGATGTTTTGCCATTTCCTCAAGACGTTTTTCCCATAATTTTTTTGCCCGTTCAGTTAACATATTTTTTCGCTCAAAGCCATTTAACATAGCATATTTTGTTGCTCCTTGTCCCACTAAGAAACTATTAAATTTTTCTTGGCTCAATTTTCTAGCAACTGATATTGGATGACACACATCAGTCACTCCAGCCACTGCACCAATTTGCAACGTATCACCATTCATAAAAGCTGCATCCATTTCTAGTATGCCTTCAATATTAGGCAGTCCACCATACCCCACTGACTTATAATAAGGATATTCCTCTACTTTTTTTATAATCATTTCAATGGCATCATTGGCTTTTCCATCATCTTTTAATAAGTCTAAAGATGACGCAATCCCTTCATGAGACATTCGCCACGTTGCTATGCTACCAAATGTCATTTAATCACCTCTTTATTAAAATTTTAACGCTTTCATTATACAATAGTATATACTATTATGTCTATACTGTTTTGTAGTTATTTTAATCTAAAATCAATGACTCTATGGCAGACATATAAATTTCCATATTTAATAATAAATCTTTTTCATCCATATACTCATCACTATTGTGTGCTATTCCTTTTTGGCCAGGAAATGATGGCCCAAAAGCGACAGTATTAGGGAAAAATCGCGCATAAGTAGCACCTGTTGTTGTCACAGGCGTTCCATCTAACCCAGTTATTTTTTCGTAAACGTCACTTAATTTTTTTACATTTTCATTATCTTTTGGAAAAATAGTGCTTTTTAATTGGCGAATAATTTTAATCTCACTTTGACTAGGAATGACTTTTTTTAATTGCTCTGTTACCTCATCTTCTTTTACGGAAACTGGGTAACGAATGGCTATGCTTAACTCAAATGTATTATTCGTCGTTTTCAATTCATAAGGAGTAATCATCAATTTACCACTATCTTTATCTTCAAAATCTAATCCTAATCCCTCACCATAATGCTTTTCAGATAGACTTTCTTTTATCCATGAAAAATAATGGTAGAGTTCATCATCTAAGTTCTTATCACTGGCGATTTTTTCGGCCATCATTGTTATAGCATTTTTACCAAGTTCCGGTGCATTTGATGGTGCTCGTTTCCCTGAAACCTCATACTTTTTCCCATGTATAGTCATACTCAAATAATCTGGAACATGAGCACTTGATTGGTCACCAGTCACACAAATATCTGCTAAGTCAGACTGTGTGAACTTTGTTGTGATAGTATAATTCACAATACCTCTTTCTCCGTATACAACTGGGTATTTACAATCCGGTGTAAAGGCAAACAATGGCGATTTTTCTTTATTTAAATATAATGGCAAATCTGCACTACCACTTTCTTCATCTGTTCCAAAAATAATTCTGATTGGTTTATTCGGCTTAATTGATAACTCTTTCATCAATTTTAAACCAAACAAACAAGCCATAATTGGCCCCTTGTTATCAAGTATTCCTCGTCCATAAAATTTACCATCTTTTTTACTCAAGCTAAAAGGAGGGAATGACCAGCCATCTCCTGCTGGAACGACATCTAAATGCCCGACAATCGCAACATAGTCCTCTCCCTCCCCAAATTGAGCATAGCCAACAGCATCGTTTACGATTTTTGTGTCAAAACCATAGCTTGAAGCAATAGTCATGACTTTTTCTAATGCTTTTTTGGGTCCTATGCCAAAAGGAGCGTTAGCCAAAGGTGCCCCTTTTATACTCTCAATTCTCATCACTTTATCTAGGTCTTGATAGAACTCTTCCTTATGCTGTTCAATTAATTGTTTATAATCCATTGTCATGTTCATCCTCCTTAATTATTACCTCTAATAAGAGTATTTTTAAATGTATATCGATCTGCTCTGTAATATGAAATATCATATAGTATTGGCGTTGCATTAATAGAAAAAGTTATTGAATTAACAAGAAGAAGCGGATTGCCTACTGGTATATCCAATAATGTTGACATTTCTTCATCAACTAAAATCGCTTCTACTTCTTGGTGAGAATAGGCAATCTCAACCTTTTGTTCGATTAATTTAAATAATGATTCTTTAAAGTCTTCTTTTGCCAGTCCATCGACATACTTCTCACTAATATAAATTTTTTCTACCGTCATCGGTTCATTGTCTAAACTCCGACATCTTACTAATTCATAAACAGTATCAGTTTGTTCTAACTCCAACTTTTCACGTATTTTTTTATCTAGTTCATTGACTTTTTCAAAGGATATAACACATGTATCACTTGTTTTTCCGTAAGATTTTGCAGCCTCGGTAAAGCCTTGAAGCCCATCACGACCACTTTGAATTTTTTGCCGAGACATAACATAGCTTCCCTTACCACGTTTTTTTACAATGATATTTTTTTGGATTAGCACATCTATTGCCTTACGGATAGTCAAACGACTGCAAGCAAATTCATCTGATAAATCATACTCTGATGGTAATTTTTGAGAGCTTACATAAACACCTTCTCTAATTCGTCTTTCGATTTCCTCTGCGATACTGATATAAACAGTTTCAGTATTCTTTTTTTCTTTCACAACAATCAAACTCCTATTTTATATTTTTTTCCCACTCTAGTTTTAACGCTTCAGATAAACGAATAATTCTTTTACCAACTTCTTCATATTCCTCTGTCTCCAAATTAGCTAATGAAATTCTGATAGACCACTCATCACTTCCAAAATCATCTGTTTTAAGTAGCAATAATTTTTCGGTTTCAGCTAACTTTGTCAAAATTTTTGTCATTGTCCAATTGGATGACAGATATTTAGAAAATTCTTTACCAAAACGTTTTTCTAACCAATTCTTATAATTAAACTCAAAATAATAAGCCGTATTTAATGACTCCACACTTTCTTTAATTCCTAACGAGTGAAATAGTCTTTTTTCTCGTTCGTGACATAATTTTATAACCGATTTTTTATACGTTTCTTGCGTATCAAGTAAGGCATACAAACTAAACAAGGTCATCATAACTTGTTGAATTGATGACAAACCTGCCGCATGATTTAATGCGATATCTCGACTATCAGCTACCATTCTATCTATAAATCGGATGGTTTCATTTGTTTGATTAATCGATTGATACCTTACGCTTAGTTCTTGTTTTTTTTCAAGTGACAATTGATTGATTAATGTATCAAATATATTATCACGAGCCACAGCAACCGTCCCCACACGCCAACCAGTTGCACCAAAATATTTTGAATAAGAATAAATACACGCACAATTATATGGCATCTCTGAAAATAACGAATGAAAATCTGCGACAAAGGTACCATAAACATCATCTGTTAAAATCATAAGGTTTGGATTATCGTTTAATATAATTTTTTTTATTTGCTGAATGGTCGAATCATTCATTGCATTAGCTGTTGGATTACTTGGGTTTACAACAAATACTGCTTTAATATGATTATCTTTTAATTTATCAATTTCTTCCATAGGATACTGGTAAACTAGCTCATCTTCTACAATTGACTGTTTCGCACAAACTTTTACAACATCAAACTCATACTGTGGCATTTCTGGTATTTCCAAGTAAGGGGCAAAACTAGGGACAAGCAATGCAATTTTATCTCCCTTATTTAAAATGAAATTATTTATTAAAGTATCAAATAAATAACAAATACCAGCTGTTCCACCTTCTACAGGAAATATGTCAAATGACTCACTTTTACTAGAAAATAGTTCTTTATCTAAATAATGTTTAATCGGTGATTCACAAGCTTCTAAACAGCGAACAGGATTAGGATAGTTATCCCCTAGAGAGTAATCTAGCATTTTATCCAACCATTCGTATTGGTGGATTCCAAAAAAATTGGTGCCATTAGTTAAGACATTATGTAAAAAAAGCGCTCCTTCTCCAGATTTTTGTTCTAAAAAAAGTTGAAACCTTTTATAACGAGTATTATCTGACTTTATTCCTCCACGTATCAGAGAATTTTTCATATCCATCGTTTCCATTAGCGCAAATTGACTGAGTAATAAAAAAGCTTCCCTAGGTACAGGTGCGTGCCAATTAGGATTTCCTCTTCCTGCATTCAATACGTATTTTTCTTTAAGTGTATTTTTTTCTAATAATAAATTTAATTCAAACGAACTTAATTGCTCTATCATTTATCTATCCCCTTTTTGGTATATACTAATTAGAATATACTCTTATCAATAGCGTTTTACAATATTTTTTACAAAAAAAAGTATCAATACTGTGTCAAAAAAAAGACACTTACTGATAACTTTTTAATTTGATTTATTCATTTGTAATGGCACTTACATTATGCCTTAATATCTACTGATTTAAACTTGACACTAGCAATAAAATTACCAGAAACGGTTGTATTTATTTCAACCTCCCAGGCATTTTTATCTACTATTTGTTTTACAATATATAAACCTAATCCTGAACCTCCACTGTTTTTATCTCTGCTATAATCTGAACGATAAAATGGTTCATAAAGTTGGTCAATGGATTCATTTTTTAAAGGCTGACAGTTATTTTCTATGGTTAGGACATTCCCTTGAAGTTCTATATATACCCTTTTTCCATGAGGTGTATATCTAAAAGCATTGCTCAATAAATTTGATACCACACGTTCTACCATGAGCGGATTAGACATAATGACGGTATCTTCTTTTAACTGCTTTGAAATAGTGTATTCACCAAAATCTCCTAATAATAAATACGTTTCTAGTTGGTCTTCAACAATTGATTTTATCGAGACTTCTTCAGACACATTTTGTAAATTACTTAATGAATCTAAAGAGGTAACTGATAAAATATTTTGAATCAAATCAGATTGTTCCTTTAATAACGTTTGACAAACTTTCAAATACTTATCACGGTCTTTAAATTTTCCAACATTGTACAACATACCATCGACAATGCCTGTCATCCCTGCTAGTGGTGTTTTAAGTTCATGGGACGCCATCCGCATAAAATTTGATTTGGATTGCTCTGTTTCTTCCACTTTTTTGACTTCTTTTTTTAACATAGAAATTGTTTGCAAATGCGTATCATATAGCCGATTTATATTATTTGACAATTGAGAAATTTCGTCATTTCCTGTTATATCACAGCGTATAGTGGGGTTTAACGATCTCATATTCGTTGTTGTATCCATCAGTGATAACACTCGCTTCGTAGAATATTTACTGTAAAAGAACGCAGCAATCCCCCCTAAAATAAGTGCAACGACCAATAACAAAGGATACAACTTTATCAAAATGGCGCTAGCATCACTAATATGCTGCAGTGAGTACTGTGCCGTAAGAAGTAACTGCTCGCCCTTTTTATTGGTTATATTCCTAGTAAAAACATCACTAACTTCATTTATAAATAGACTATCGATTTCTAAATACATTACATTTTCATCACCTCTATTGGTAAAATAGTTAGGGTAAATCACTTCTCCAGTGCTTTTATTAGTAACATTTAGCATCAAGTTAGTGTTTTCTGATTGAGACTTTAATAATGCTTTCTCTATATCTTCTGATGTTTGACCATTTAAAATTGAGACTATTTTGTCTATTTTTTCCTGCGCATCTATTTCTTGTGAATAAAGATAATATTTTGGCATTAGAAAATACAGTATCAGTAAAATCAACGTAGTGACTGTAAAAATAATTGTCATGGTATAAAGAAAGTTTTTTGTAAATAATTTCATAAGGAGTCCTCTATTATAAAACCACGCCCTTTTATAGTTTTTAAAGGCAGACTAGGAATTTTTTTTCTTATATTTTTTATATGAGTATCTAATATACGGTCATCTGAAAAATACTCATATCCCCATACATTTACTAATAATTGCTCTCTTGATACGACTTTTCCTTGGTATTTACAAAGCTCTGATAGGATGCCGTATTCTTTTCCTGTTAAATTAATTGGTTGATTATGACAGAACACTTCTAAAGAATCTCTCTTAATTAATATATTTTGGTTAATACGCTGTTCATTAGTCTCTTCTTCTAAGATTTTTTTATGCTTCAACGCATTCTCAATCCGTTTCATCAATACTAGTGGGGAAAACGGTTTAACCACATAGTCACTAATTTGCTGATTAAAACTCGCTAGTTGTGTCACATCATCACCTAAAGCAGTTAGCATAATGACAGACACATCCGATGTTTCTCGGATTTTTTTTAGTACGGTTAATCCGTCAATCTCAGGAATCATGATATCTAGTAAGACTAAATCGAATGATTTTTTCTTAAATAAGTCAAGTGCTGTTTTTCCATCCATTACAGAATCAGTATGATAGCCATTTTCTTTTAAAAATTCTGTAATAACTTGATTAATGACGTCATCATCTTCTATTACTAAAATGTCTGTCATTTTCTTTCTCCTTTATTCAAATCTTAGTGCATCAATTGGGTCTAATTTAGATGCCTTCATAGCCGGCAACAAGCCAAATATTACTCCAATTACACAACAAAATAGCAAACTTATCACAATCGCTATATATGAAATGATGTATGGGTAGCTTAATAAGTGCGTTACTATATACCCAATTAGTATCCCAAAAATAATACCTATCATGCCACCTAATATCGTCATCAAAATCGCTTCAAATAAAAACTGGCGTAAAATAATTTTTCGTCTTGCGCCCAATGCTTTTTTTACACCAATTTCTCGGGTTCTTTCTGTGACTGATACCAACATGATATTCATCACACCAATCCCTCCAACAATCAATGAAATACTTGCGATTCCTGCCAATAAAATGAAACTTGATTGGTTAAATTGTTCCAGCTGTTTTTCTAATTCATTAAAATTGATTATACCATACATATAATCAGATTTAGGTAGAGTCTCATTCAATATGTCAGCCACTTTTTGACCGGATTCTTTTAATTGATCCGTATTAGTCGTCTGTATTGTTATTTCAGGAGCTAAATCAATTTCTTCAAACACTTTCATTCTCTCACTTATCGGGATAATAGATGACGATTCCATACCATATTTTTGGGCATTCGGGTCTAGATTTTTATACACACCGACAACTTTGAATGGTACACTATTTATTTCAACGTATTGTCCTATGCCATTATCATTTGGAAATAGTTTATGGTACATAGATTCATGTAGGTATGTAACTTGATTGTTAAATTCACTATCCTTTAGCTTTTCACCTTTGATTATTCCAAATAATTTCAGTGATAATAATTTATTGGTACTTGCATACACAGTCCCCGTAGATTTTTCATTCTGATAATAAATCGCACCTTGCTTACTGTATGACTCGACCGCATCTTTTACACCCGACTGATGACGGATTTTGTTGATTGTGCTTTGACTGATTGAAGGGATATAATTTGGCGTTATTGAATTTTCCTTTGATGCGATAGTTGGATCAAAGTTTGATTTAGTATCATACTTTATATCAATAGTATTATTGTTTCCACCGATTAAATCAGTTTTCATCTTTGCTGTATTGCCTTCAATAATACTAAAAATAGCGATAATGGAAGCAATTCCTATAATGACACCCAACATAGTTAAGATTGTTCTCATTTTATGAGCTAAAATGGATTGCAATGCTGACGATACTTCTTCCAAATTGACACCTCCTCACTTTCTAGTATTTCTTGTAGCACTAACTCACCATCTCTTAATACAATAGTTTTGTCGCATAGTTCAGCTATTTCAGGCTCATGTGTGATTAAGATGATTGTTGTTCCTTGTTGATTTAATTCTTTAAACAAAGACATAATCTGAAATCCTGTCTTCGTATCCAATGCTCCTGTTGGTTCATCCGCTAATATAAACGTTGGATTAGTGACTAACGCTCTAGCAATCGCCACACGTTGTTTTTGTCCTCCAGATAACTCATTTGGTAAATAATGCGCATGCTTTTGTAGCCCAACAGCTTCTAATAATGTAAAAGCTCGCTCGTGTCGTTCTTTTTTTGACACACCAGAATACGTTAAAGGTAGAGCAATATTATCAAGGATTGATAAACGTGGAAGCAAATTAAAATTTTGAAACACAAATCCTATTTTTTGGTTTCTTAAATCAGCTAATTCATTATCATCTAGTTGATTAATACAATCATCTTCAATATAAAATTCCCCAGAAGTCGGTTTATCTAAACAACCAATAATATTCATTAATGTTGATTTTCCTGATCCTGAAGGACCCATAATCGCAAAAAAATCACCTTCTGCTACGTCTAAACTAATATTTTTTAAAACGCATTGCTCATTTTTCCCTTGGAAATAGGATTTTGTAATATTATTAAGTGTTAACATCATTAGTCAACCCTCATTCCTTGAGTCACATCATCATTTGGTTTTATTAAAGTATCTGTCATAAGTAGTCCTGTTTTAATTTCTACTAAGCCACTACTTTTTTCAACAAATTCAACCGATTGTTTAGTAGCTTTATGATTGTTACTTTTCCAAACAGATGCTTTGGTCCCTTTAATGTTAGTTAAATAATTTTTAGGAATCATTATTTTTCCAGCATCTTCGCTATTTGATAACAGTTTTGCATATAAGTGTGTGCCTAAACTAGGCATTTTTTCACCTTTTTCAAGTAAAATTTTATAGGGATATTTTGATAGCGTGCTACTTTCTTCTTCTTTTTTCCCATCACCTTCTGTACTTAAGTTAGCTACTTGCACCACTTTGCCCTTCCAACGTTTTGTTGAATCTTTTCTATCTATTAATTCTACCGCTTGATTTAATGTCACGTTATCCTTGTCAAACTCATTTACATCACCAGTCGCATATAATTCTGATTTATCAATCACTTCCATAAATGTTTCAGATTGTTTTTTTTCATTTGATAGGTAAGGTAATTCCTTGTTTATATAAGTAATAGTCCCGTCACTTTCTGAGGTTACATCATCATATGTTAAACGTTGATCTTCTATTTTTTCCATTTCAGCCGACTTTTCTAACTCAGATTTAGCAGTAGCAACTGCTGAATCAGCCAGAATAGCTTCAGAATATTTTTGATCTGCTTCATCTTGTAAAGTTTTAACTTCTTGCTCTGCTTCTTTTTTAACAGCCTCGTCTGTTGCCTGATTTACTTTTCCTTTAGCAGCATTTAAAGAAGATAATTTTTTATTATAGGAATCCCATTTTAATGAAGAATCTGTTTTGGCTGTTTCAAGATTTCGTTGTTTTTCTAATGTTGTATATCCAGCCTCCTTAGCTTTCAATTGCTGATCAGAATCGTATTCAAACAATTTTTGACCAGACTTGACAGTATCACCTTCTTTAACACTTATTTCTTTGATAGCTCCTTTAGATGGGTCTATTTTAATTTTTTGACTATTTTTAGCAACAATCTTACTAGATAATATTAATTTTGATGGCTGAGAATCATCTACCAAATCTTGTACTTTCTTTACTTCAATAGTTGATTGATTCAGCGTAGTGGCTTCTTTTTTTTTGAAATACACAGTCCCAGCAATTCCTATAATTAATAAACAGGAACAAGATAACATTATCATTCTTTTTTTCTTATGACTCACTTATCATTCACTCCTTTTACTATTGTCCAATACTCATGGATGTTCCACTTTCCATTGCTTCGGGATCCATTTGGATTACTCCACCATCTTCTGTTTTATATTCAATTACTTCTTTGCCATCGACTGTCTTTTTTTCACCTTTTTCTTTGATATCATCCATACTTACATCCGTTATTTTTGCATCACCTGCATCATTCCCCATTTGTGAACAACCCGTTAAAGCAACTCCCGTACACACTAAAATTAACATACTGATTTTTTTCATTATTGACACTCTCCTTAAAATTGATACATAGAGAATATCAAAATAAATTGTAGTTAAAATAAATTGTATCTGTAGTTTATCTGTATTTCATAGAATGACTCATTAAAATAGGTTTTTGACAGACAAAACCTCCTATTTTTTAATTTATAGCTAACTGACTAAATTTATCTACCCCTTAGATTAGTAATACCTTAAAGCCCCTTTTGAAATCATTTACCCGGTAGATTTTTTTAATATATAAAAAAAAGGAGTAGATTTCTCTACTCCAAAAAGTCTAATTTTTAGGGTGCACTACATCTCATGCAAATATATCTTCTTTTAATACTTTTTTACTATTAACAACTTTTATCTCTTTAATTTATCAAATGCTAATTTTTGTATGATTTCTGAATGGCTTGGATGACTAAGTAGTAATTCTTCTTTAGTAAACAATTTAAAATCATCAAAGGTAAATCCCGGTGATACCATACAACTGACTAGTGCATACTCTGTTTCCACAGATGAGCCAAAAATAGACCCTTTTTTTACCGTGTATTGTAATACATCACCTTTTTCGATATTCAATCCTACAGATGTTTGTCTGTATACATCGTCTTCTAGTAACTCATGGACAGTTAATGACGATCCATAATGAAAATACCAAATTTCATCAGAGGTTAGTTGATGGAAATGGGACGGGTTATTGTCTGTTAACAAAAAGTAAATCGTTGTATACAATGGTTTGTTTTTTTCTTCTAACAGATCATCTGAAGATGGTAACTCTTTATAAAAACCACCCTCAGGATGTGGGATTAAGCCTAATGTTTCAATCCAGTATTCTTTTTTAATCATCATACTTCTCCTTATTAAATTTTGTTATTCTATTGCTACATTTAATCAGTCCATAATTTCAAATAAGATAAAGGTAACTCCATTCTAACTGTTTTATTTGGATCAACAATTTGGCAGATTCTCAAATTACCAACTAAAGACAATAAATGGATTGCCTCTCCTTTTGATAGATTGGTGTATTTCTCAACAAAGTAAATCATATTTTTAGTTGCTGTGACACTCGCTTCATCTAAAGATGGTTTTGAGGATAATATACTGATTTTTTCATCTTTAACTAGAAAAGGGAGTGGCCAGTCCTGTTCCTTGATGACTTCCACCTCTACTGTAACTTCACAAGGAACTTCTGCACCACACACTGATACTTCTCCATCACCCATCGCTGCATGACAATCTCCCAGCGCTAACAATCCACCTTTTACATTAACTGGAAGAAATAGATCTGTCCCTTCTGTTATTTCTTTACAGTCCATATTACCTCCATGAGAATCTGGTGTACCACAAGAAACAGAGCCTGATTTTGGTGCAGTACCAATTACTCCTATCATTTTATTGATGGGAATGTTTATTGTGTCAGTAAATTTTAGCTGATTATTTTCAATATCTAAAATGCGAATCGTATTTTCCGTTAATTCATCCCCCAGTACACCAGCATCAGGTCCCGTATACATTGTCGCTTTCCCCTTAAATTTAATTTTTTTAATAGATACTTTCAGTGTGTCTCCAACTTCTGCACCTACTACAAACACTGGACCAGTAGCTGGATTTATCCTATCCCAATCTAATCTGTCAAACAAATAATCTTCACGATCAATTTGATTTGTAAAACAATCAAATGTTTCAAATGTAACTTGTTCACCACTTTTAATCGTTAATACTGGCTTATTTTTCTTATCCATCGCATAGATACTATTTTCTTTACTAATATAATTCATTTTATCTCTCCTTTAATAAATTGATTTTCATTATGTTATCATACACAATTTTGGTTAGCAATGTGACTAAACAAATAGCCAACTTATACAAATTAACAAAAAACCGCATCTTTTATAATGCGGTCCTTGCGAAGCAAATATTCAGATATATTTTAAGCTCAAACATATAGCTTATAATTTTTTCTAATCTTTGTATGTTTGATCCATTATTTTTTGAGTTTCTAAGTAATCTTCTTCAAGTGAGTTATATTTATCGATATCTTTTTCATCAATTTTTTTATTTTGTATATCCAAACTATTTAAATCAGTATCAGATAAAGTATCCAACTTAGGAATCAGTGGATTAGATTGTTGATTCCCCACGAAAACTTCATTGCCAAACTTAAAAGGTTTTGACTCCCTATCAGTCATCATCACTTTAAACGCACTATTCATTAAGTATACTCTTCCTTGGTTTGCGGTATCATGAGGATAAGTAGTTGGTGCATAAGTTGCATCAACATAAGTAGGGCTACCTAGCCAAGTCGCAATTGAAATTTCAGGTGAAGCCATCACAAGAAGCGAATCCGGAGATTTATTTTGACTATTTGGTACAGAACTCTCAAAATTACTTGATCCCGACTTCATCACATAGGTATCTTGACTAAAACCAGTGTATTTAGGTCCAGCATATGGCTCTGACCCGCTTGAACTGGTTGCTTCTTTCAACATATTTACCATGGTTTTTGCCGTGCTGGAGCTCATGGTTCGCTTACTTTCAGAATCAGCAAGATTAATCTTAACAGAGTCTGTTTCAATGCTTTCAATGGTTGTCGGCTCAATCCGAACGCCATCGTTACCGAAAGCACTGAATGCAGACGACAATGCTAAAACATTCGTAGGATAATTAATCGCTTGCTCAGCTGTGTAATTTGAGCCTTTCGGGTTGTATGAGGCTAAGCCGAGTGGTTCCATCATTGTATTTTTTTGTTGATTGTTGGTCATTTGAAAGGCTTCAACAGCAGCTGTATTCAGTGATAAACCTAACGCAAATGATGCAGTAACCCTACCATAATTTTGATTACCGTAATTATTAACTTTCCAATCTCCTACCGTGAAAGAACTTCCATTTTGAATCGTATTTGGTGTTAATCCAGCATACTCAACAGCTGGAGCATAATCAAGTAATGGTTTAATTGTAGATCCCGATGAACGTGTTGCTGTATATGGAATCATTGGGTTATCTGAATTAGTTGCAAGACCTATAATATGCCCTGTTTTAGTATCAACCGCTGAAATAGCAGTCAAACTTTCTTTATGCTCGATATATCCATTAGGTAATCGGTCATCTTTAGGATAGGTTCCTTCTACTATATTATTTAACTCTTTTAATTGATTACTATCTGCATAAGTTTTAACGGTAATTGTCGTATTTTGTGGTAAATTTAAACCGCTCAATTCGTCTTTAACTTTTGAAACGTAAGCTTGATATTCCTTTGGTGTCCCTTGTTGATTATATCTTCTTAGCGTAAATTCTTCCTTTTCATTTTGAACTACTTCAACCGTCTGTTTGTATGTTTTCTGGTTAATTAATTCTTTTTCTTTCATAATTGATAGTACAGTCAACGTTCGTTTCTTCCCACTTTTTTCAAAATCTTGAACGTAAACGGAAGGTGATTGACCTAACCCAGCCATGTAAGCAATCTGAGCTACCTGTTTAGGATCATTCGTGTCTATATCGGACATATCATTACCAAATAGCTCGATTGAGGCTGCTCTAACGCCTACAGTATTAGGAGTTAAACGTAATTCATTTAAATAGGCTTTTAAAATATCATCACGGTCATATTTTAATGACAATTTTCTAGCGTCGATTAATTGGATAATCTTATCAGATAATGAGTTTTTATTATTTGTTCCAAAAACCATAATCTTAACTAATTGCTGTTCAATGGTTGACGCCCCTCTAGAAACGACTTTTTTTCCTAATTGTTTTCTAACTTGCGAAACTACTGCTCCCATCGTGTCTTTAATGGAGAAACCATTAGTTTTTCTGGTGTAAAAAGAGGCATCTTCTACAGCGAGAAGCGTATCTAGATATAATTTATCCACATTCCAAGTTGGCTTGTGTTGCACTGGATCAAATTTTACGACAACATTATTTTTATCTAAAGGTTCACCATTTTTATCCAAAATAATGAAAGATTGTGTGATTTTCTCATCAATATTTTGAATTTCAAGTAAGGAACTATAAGGACTGTAACGTTTGCTGATGACATAGGCTCCAATGGACATTGACAATATCATAAGCATTGCTACCATACCTAGAATGATTAATATTACATAACGTCGATTACGAAATTTAGACCGTTTCTTAGCGCTTTGTTTTTTTGACATGGAAAACCTCCTTTGTGTTTATGCCATCTATTGTTATTGAAATAATATAGTTTTTAATCACTTGAACTTGTTGTCTCATCTGTACTCGATGAAGTCGTTTCACTAGTTGTTGAGGAACTAGTGGTAGACGAACTACTTGATTCTGAAGGGGTCGTCTTTTTCTCAACAGGCTGATTTTCAACAATGATTTGTATCGTAGATCCTTTAACAATAAATTTGTACGCAGGGGACGAAGGTTCTTGTTTTAGAATAGTATCTTGTTCATCACCATCCCATGTTTCTATATCTCGAAGACTTTCAGGAACTCTATCCCTATTTTTATACTTTTCATTTGTGTACCCTTGTATACTTAAATTTAAGTTTAATTGATCCACTGCTTGTTTAGCTTCTCTAACTGTCATACCGACTAAATCTGGAATATTTACTGACCTCTTAATTAGCTTTTCATTGGATTCCAAATTGGATTGAAGTTCACTATATTTTCGTTTAAACTCCGCTACCATTGTCTTCGACTGAAGGTAGCTATTTGCCATATCAACATAGTCACCTAATTCCATTCCAAACTTGGTACTTGGCGTAGGTATAGCCTCGACAAGATTAGTATAAGAGGAAACTCGGTCTTTAATTTTATTTGCTTCAATAATGTTATCGTTTATTTCATCCAATAAGCTAACAGATTGTTTAAAACTTTGCTCATCTGTAACTGCTAACATGCCCTCTTGATTGTATATTTTGTTCAATAAATCTAGTAATTTCTGTGCATCCTTACTCATCTCTTCAGCATTTTTGACAGTTGACTCTTGAAAAGTATTTTGTAGTTCATCGTATTGTTTGGGTAATACTTTTTTATAGTATAAAATATATAATTCTTCAACGTCTACGTCTTCAATAATGTCGATATGTTTCTTTATATTTTCCATAGTAGCATCAATATCTGAAACATCTATGTTACCGTCCATAACATCTAAAAGTAACGTTTCATTTTTTGATAATTGTTTAACCTTCTCATCATTTGCTTCATATAGCCAGGACTCAAATGCGTTATTTTTTAAAGCTCTGATTAATCTCGTATCTGTTTCTTCAATCCTAGTCAGACGATAAATTTCTTCTTGAGTGATATTTTGTGCATCAGGAATATCATTAATATAGTGATATGCTTTAAAAAATAAATATGTACTGACTAAACCAATAATCATGAAAAATGAATAAATCAGTCTTCTCCAAGGTTTGCTTATTTTTTTATATTTTTTTTTTGATATCCTCACACGTCGTTTCTTCTTCATTTTTAATAACCTCATGCATCTTTTATTATTAATGTCGTTATATTATTTTTAATAAATCTGTACTTATTATACACTAAATGACAAAAAAAGGGCTGATATAAATTTTTCTAATTATCTGAGTGTGAAATAAAACGATTAGTTGTAAAACCAAGTTAGTCAAGTTAACCACCCTAAAATAATTAAAAAAACACCATGGTAAAAATTCATATATCATTGACATACTTACTAAACAATGAAAAGAATTTTTATCATGGTGCAAATTAAGAAAAATATACAAAATTCAATTAGTGCAGTGAACCCTAAAAATTAGACTTTTTTAGAGTAGAGACATGCGCTCCTTTCTTTATTACTTTATGCAGTCATTTTAAGACGATAATTCGCAGGACTTAACCCCTCTAATCTCAACTTGATTCGTTTATTATTATTTTGTATCTAACATTCGTTTCATAAACCATTCAACTTGTTGAGGATTATCGTGGTCAAAAAAAGCAGATTCTTTTTTATTTAGTTGAGCAATCTTTTTCATGTCCTCTTTTGACAATTCAAAATCAAAAACATTAAAATTTTCAGCCATACGTTCAAGTTGAACAGATTTTGCTAAAGCAATGATATTTCTTTGCATTAACCACCGCAATACCACTTGTCCCACCGTCTTATTATACTTTTTCCCAATTTCTGCTAATTCTTGATTTTGGAATAATTCATGTCTCCCTTCCGCAAATGGTGCCCATGCTTCTATTTGAACATCATATTTTTCATGCCATTCCTGATCTTCTATCCGTTGATTCCAAGGATTGACCTCTATTTGATTGATTTGAGGTTTTACTTCATTCAACCCAACAAACTCAATCATTTTAGATGATTTAAAATTTGATATGCCAATCGCTCTCAGTTTCCCTTCTTTTTGGGCAGTCACTAAGGCTCTCCAAGCTCCATAAACATCTCCATATGGTTGATGAATAAGATATAAATCTAAATACTCTAATCCCATTATGGAAAGTGAATGATCTATTGTCTTCATTGCTTTTTCTTCTGGTGTTTGTAAAATAAACAATTTAGATGTGATAAACAGTTCTTTACGAGTGACGATACCTTCTTCAATCGCTCGTTTAATCCCTTGTCCTGTTTCTTTTTCATTTCCATAAATGGCAGCAGTATCGATTAACCGATATCCAACTTTTATGGCTTGATACACAGCCTCAGCTGTTTCTTCTAATGGTATTTGATAAACACCAAACCCAAGTTGTGGCATTTCTACTCCATTATTTAATTTAATTGTATTCATATACTCGTCCTCCTAAACATTTATTAGTACACAATTAATCATAAACCTTAGAGTTAACTCTATAGCAAGTAAAAACTTATTTTTTTCTTTCCCATAATTTTTCAATAGTCTCATCTGTCATCTTGCCAGCTTTAAATTTAGCTAGATGATCATCATACGTATCGATTTTATAGACTAATAATTCTCTTACTTCATTCATTTCTGCCAACTTCTTATCTAGTTCACCCAATTGATCTAGTAATAATTGTTTTTGAGCTTCATCAACATCTTGTAATCCCCTTAATTGAGATAATTGTGCAAATTCAATCATCGATTCAATCGATAAGCCTGCACGACGTAGATTTTTAGCCAAGTAAATCCAATTTAAGTCTCTTATTTGATAATCTCTATAGCCACTCTCATTCCGACTGACCGGAGGAATAACTCCCACTCGTTCGTAATAACGCAATGTATCAGTACTCAAGTCAAACATCTCGGCTGCTTTTTTGATATTCATATTTATCCTCTCCTCATTTATTAATATGACATGATTATAAAACTTAGACCTTACTTCATAGCAATCCATTACTTTTATTTTAGCAAAATTAAAAAAGAGGCTGACCCAAAAATCTTAAAATAGAAAAATCCCATGAAATCAGTTTATTAAAACACTGACTTCATGGTATTTCTATTTTGTTAGTTTAGTGATTTTCATTTAAAAACTTACTTTTGGGTCAGCCTCTCTACGTATCACAAATTGATGCGGTTTTTTAACATATTTAATTAACAGAATCTAATTTTCTATATTACCAAAACTATTTAGTTTGTAATCCCAGTTGTACATTGGTACTTTATCAGAATCACTTAATATAGGTTCAATATATACAGTTATATAGTATTTGTTATTAGAAGAAAAATCAGCCAATACTTGATCTGGAGCTTTATGTAAATCCGCAATATCATGATTTGATTTTTCTGTAGAAATTTTGTATCCATAATATTTATACATTTCTGGTAGCACTATATTTATTGAAAATTTATTATTTGTATAATCTGTTGTTAATCTTGCTTTTTTAAAATCAATAGTATTTTCGTCTGTTCCAGATACAACTTTGATATTATATCGATTATTTTCTTTAGTACCATCAGTATTAACAAGCCTTAAATAACCCTCTTTTGGTACAACAATATCTTCAACTTCATTTTTGACAATTTGACGTACATAGATTTCTGCTTGCGTATAATAAATAATAATATCCATTGATTTGATATTCTCATCTGAAGTAACATCAAATACAAGTTTATTATTACTTAAATTTTTATTGCTTCCACTATCAATTGTAAAATACGCAGGCTGTGAATTTTCAACTTTTCCAGGTGTTCTTGTATAAGTCTGAATCTTTTGATTAGTTGATTTTTTTACAGTTTCTTGATTGTTCAAGATAGTTTCATTTCCAGTAAGACCATCCATGGTATAACCACTAATTTCTGAAGTCTTCCCTACATACCTACCCTTATAATTTATAGTTATCCACAATTTATCATTTCTTTCATATTCAAAGGTATGAATAAATCTATTTTTTGATCCATTATCTAAATATTTTGATTCATTTAATATTAAAACTACAGGGTTATCTTGACCAGATATAAAATTATAGTAATTTATATCCTTTGATAAATACTCTGGGTCGGACTCTTTATAGGCTCTTATAGTCACCTCGTCAAAACCAAATATGGGTTCTTTGATTGCATCTCCATTAACGTCTAATGGAACACCATATTTATCTGGACTTTCCCCAGTCAATAAATTAGAAGTTTTTTTAACATAATCACTATTCTCGTCATATACTTGTTCATTAGGTTTATTAATATTAACTCCATTATGATACACAGTAGTATCTGTGTAATAGTTAGTATAGGACTTGGTTGTCACTTTTTCAATGTTTGCATTATAGCCCGTAGTCTTTGTTTTAATCCACAGTATACAATTATCTTTAATTATAATATTCCCACTGTCTTTAAGCTTTTTGGAGCTTGTTTCACTTGTATTAATCAAATCTTCAGATGACCAACCATTTAGATCAATTAAATCTCCAGATTCATAGCCAAATTGCTTAGCATTATCATACGCAGTATCAAAATCTGCACTAGTAGGATCACTATTAAGGATATTGTTATCATTTGGATCATAAGGTATTTTTACATATTTTGCTTCTTTAAGTTCAGGATTTATTGTAATATTTAACTGAGAACTAACTGTTGATGTCCCTAGTATCACATTGACATCACTTATCTGTTCTTGATTAGCATCAGACTTATATATTTTATTTAATGGACTTTTTATATCAACTGTTGTTGGACTTACCCTTGGTGCCCCTCTCATAAACATCAATTCGTAAGAATAACTATCATATAATCCATTATCCCTCGGACTATTATTACTAGAGGAATCATATTGCGGCATGTAATCCCATCCCCATGCTATATTACCTGAGCCATTATAAGATTGTTTATATAGATTACCTGCCGTATCTATCACAGATATACTTGATTCATATGGAACCATGTCCATAACATACGGAACTTCTTTAATTCCAGTCCCAGTAAAATCATTTGGTGTTTCAGTTAGAGATAATTCTGTCCAATCTTTTTCATCATCTTTTACTGCTGGCACACTTGTTTTTTCAGTTATGCCACTAGGAAGATCATATTTTGTATGTTGATCAACAAACCATCCACCATCATATGAACTTTCAGCAATATAAAAATTTCCACTAATTGTTGATGCATTGTTTTCCTTTCTTACAACATAAACAAGTCTATTACCATCCTTATCAATTAAATAAACTTGCTTATGAGCAACAGCTTGACTTCCAATAGTTGCACCATCATTTAAAGGTTTTAAATCTCCAACTGTTTGGTAATACTTTTTATCATAGATAGTAGGATGCTTTTTAGCCGCCATATCATCTATATCAGACCACACTCCTGCATATTCATAGCCATATAAAGTCATATTTATTCTCGAACTATAAGTTACGCCACTAAAAACGGGAGCTTTTGGAACAGTCGTATTATATTGAGTATCTCCATCGCCAAGAGACTTTGGTACTTGGGTTAAGTCAGGTAACCATGTATCTAATTTTCCATATAATGGATTTGTCCAATCGTATTTTACCGTAGTTCCCTTTGTACCGTATAGAGGACCATCTTGCATAAATGAATAGAAAACATTTCCTCCTGATGACCAGATACGACCATGTTGATCTATAATAGAACTGTTGTATGTAGAAGCTATAACTTTTTTAGGAACGGGACTATACTTAGCTGAACTAAAATCATAACTAACAAGAGCGGGGGAAGTAAAATTGGCTGATGCTGTGCTTCTACTACCATAAACTTGACCCCATCTAAAAACTTTTCCATCCTCTGTTAAAGCCATAGACTGATTATAATTCAGTGATATCTGTGTTACCTTAGCACCTCCAAAAGATGTCAACTCTTTTGGACTACTAGTACTACTAGTATTTCCTATACCAACACTACCATAATTATTTCCACCCCAGCCAAAAACCTTGCCATTTTTGGCAAGTAAAATAACTTGGCTATTTCCAACTTGAATATCTTCAATTCCTCCATTATCTTTGCCTAATGTGCTAATATCAGTGAGCTCTATAGGTGTAGTATTAGATGTACCAGTATATCCAGGGATTAAATTAGAACCACCATACCCCCAAGCAAATACCCGTCCTTCACTAGTAACTGCATAAACCGTTGTTTGTAATCCACCTGCATTTTCTCGAGGATCAACAATTATAACCTTTTCATCACTATGTAGTGGTATAGGAATTTTTTTTGGAGTAGAGATTGGGTTTGCCTCTGTACCAGTAAAACCTTGTCCTATTTCCCCATTATTATTTTGTCCCCAACCATATAGCAACCCATCTGTTGTTATTGCAAAACTTTGTCGATAACCAGATTTAATCGTTTTTACGGTAATGTTATTATCAACAAAAAAAGGAATACGTTTCATTCCTCCCAAATAACCAGAAGTTGTACCAATACCTGTTCTACCAGCTCCATTGAAGCCCCACACCCAAACATAGCCTGATGCATCAATTGCAGTTCCTCCTAATTCAAAGTTACTAACACTAGTAAACTTGACAGCGGATATAAGATTTGGTTTATAAGCATCTGTATCTTCAGTAGGACTAGTATTATACAAACTATCTGTAGCTAACTTGGGAGCGATTAATTCATTTTTTGATTTTTCGGCATAACTAACATTATGTTCCACATTTGAACATAATAAAATAGTAACTAAAACTAGAAAATACGAAAACATTAATTTGCGAAAATTATTTTTATTCAAATTTCATCCCTCCTCACTTCTTCACTAAACTACTTAAATAATTGTCTATGTTCCTTAGATTATTATCTATTGGTACATCCGTTTTTGTACCATTCCACCATACAACTCGATAGACGTATGTAGCATTAGTAATTGTTTCAGCTTTTACTTGCATTGAAAGATGCGAGCCTATATAGTTATCATCTAAATCACTGGACAATTTTACTTTTTCAAATAAATTCGTTGACATATTACCAGGTTTAACTATTTTCTTATAATAATAGTACCCATCTTTCCCATCTATCCAGTCTGTACCAAGATCTACTAAAACTTCCTTGCCGATATTACTTGCCAATAAATTTTCTGAATCTGTCATGATTTCAGGAAATACCATCACTCTTACAAATAAGTTTGTGTTACCATCATTATTAATATTAATCTCTTTTGCCTGACTCTCTCCACCAATTACAATCGGTTTATTAGGCTCAAACACTTCATTAATTTTTCCATGTACAGACGGAACATATAAAGAGTTATCTTTGACATCAATAGATTTATGCGAACCTCGAACTATCATGCCACCAATAATAAGTACGCCAAATAAGAGTAATACACCGATCTTTTTTTTAGCCTTATTCATACCAGCAACTTTTCTATGTCTCTTTTTCAATTAGTTCACCCCTCTTACTTAAACCTCGCATCTTCTTTATACATATCTAAAAAGTTAGATCCTAAATTCCAACTTTCTACACCTTTTTCTGATGATTCTACGCCCTCAGCCTCAATGTGTATATCATATAACGCACTCTTATACTTATTTGGGATATCAATAGAGTCTACCAACTGTACAGACTGTAATAAATCTATATAAGTTGTTTCTCCACCCTCCAATACTTTGGAATAGTAAAAATACTGACCATCGAAAACCCAAAATGGTGTTACCTTATTTGTCTGAGGAGAATTAAATAATGATGGGTTAAATGTCCATTTGAAATATGACAATTCCTTTGGTCTTGAAGAATCAGAGCGATATTCTTCACCTTTATAAGGTTCTTTAACAATTAAAGGGCTGGATGCAATGTAATAACCATTATTTTTATCATCCATACTTAATAAACTACCTGTTTTCCATGTTTCAATATTATCAATATCTATCAACTCTTCATTATTAATCCTTTTAACTACCTTTAAACCACCATTCCCTTGATTTTCTCCATCTGACATATCCATTTGGAATGGTAGAAAAGACTCACTAAACTTAACACGAATAATAGCATTTCTATCAGACATATTTCGAACTTTAACTGATTTTTCTATTCCATCGCTAAATGATAAAACACTATTTTGCTTAAATTTTTCTATAATTTTTACAGTCACTGTTTCAGCATCAGACTGCACATGATTATCTACCCATTCAGAGTAGCTTGACCAAGCTAAAGTAGCACTAATAATTATAAGTATTGAAAAAATTGATGCAAATATACCAAAAAACCGTTTATTCTTACCAATATCTAACTTATTATTTTTAATTTCTTTCATAATTTTTTTTAACTTCTTCCGCATGTTATCACTCCTTTTTTGAACTAATTTCAAGGGGGAGTAAACAATTATACTTTATGTTTACTCCCCTCTTGAAATTAGTTCAAAAGTTGTACACTAACTCAACGACTAAGCCTTTTTTTCCTAAAAATTAAAATTACTAAAAGTAATATAATTACCCCTAATAGAATACATATTTTTAAAATTAATTCACCTGTTTGTGGTAACTTTCCAGCTGGTTTTTCTTTTTGTTTATCTTCATTAGATGGATCTTCTTTATCAGCTCTATTGGCATAAAACAACCAATAAAAGGTGGTTGAATTAACCTTTTTCCAGTCGTCTTCATTTGTTTGATTACTAACTTCAAAATCAGCATTGATAACTTCAGCTTGCCCTACTTCTAAAACTCCTAAATCAATAGGATGACCTTTTTCATTTGCTACAGGAATTCCATTACCATCGATAGTTCCTTCGTATATTGTTTTCCCGCGATACGTCATCTTCACGTTAATATTCTTTAACAGATCAACTTTTCCTAATGTTTCTGCCTTTTTTTCATTGTCTTCAGGATTCATAACTAACTTTAAAGCGTAAGAACCACTAACATTAGAATAATTACTAACACTTATTTTTCTAGAAAACTTTTTCCCAGGAAATATATCTTGATCTGAGAGGAAGTATTCACCATCATTCCCGGCTTTAAAACCCGTATCATCACCTACTAAAAAGCCAGGAGGAAGAGTTTCTGCCTTGACAGAAACTCCATATATTATAAACATCATTAAGTTTACTAAAACAATTAATAATATGTTTTTTTTCCATCTCACTATGTCTTCCTCCATAACTTTTAAGCTCTATTATTCAACAATAGTTGCTAAAGATTCAAAGTGTTTATAAACTTCATCGTTATCAGCTAAGCCCCAACCAAAACCATTAGATTCCCATGATTTATTACCTTCAACAGTCGGAGTACCACTAAATTTACCGCCATTACTTGCAGCCTTTAATGTACTCTTAGCAGCTGGAATAGCTTCTAAACCTACATATAAATCGTAACTTGCTACTTTATATGTTTGGTCTGTTTTAGCATCTGGGAAAGTAATACTCTTTAACACTGCAGAACTTGTCGTTTCGCCTGCTTTTAATACTTTTGTATAATAGAAATAGCCATTAGTTGTATCATAGTACCAATCTTTAGACCAATCGGTAGAAGATACTTCATCTTGTAAGAATTTAATTCCTGTATCAACAGAAGATGTACCTGGAGTTCCTGGAGTTTGAGTCGCTGTTACATTAACATTATTTCCGGCCCAGTCTGCTTCTTTTGGTGCATCAACTGAGACACCATATCCCCATATTTTAAAGTTATCTTCGTCATTAGCATATTTATCTGTGTAAGCAACGTATGTTCCATCCACTTGTTTTTCAACTTTACCTGTTACTTTTTGAGCAACTACAGCATCATCATTAGCAAAAGAGCCGCTAACTACAGGAACCGTTGCATCATTAACTAAGAAATCAAAATTCTTTGGAAAGTCTGCTTTTTTAAGCTGATTTTCAATAAAGAATCCGGCAGTTTTGTCATCAGCAGAAATATAAAATTTTAACCCACTAGGAGTAGCAACTGTTTTGCCAGTTGAATCTTTAATTACAAATTTACTATTATCCACCAAAGTATAACCAGTTTGTGCATCAGTATACGTTTTTGGATTAACAATTACTGGGAATTTTGCATCTGCAGCATTGCTATAACCTTTTGCTACTGCTCCTGAAGCTAATTTATTCAGCATTTCTTCAAAAGAAATTCGAACAAATGAATCTGAACTTGATGTGTTAATTACTTTTACGTCTTTTGTTATTGTTGGATTTTCATCAATTGGTAATGGTTTAAAGTTTTCAACAATTGTTACCTTTCCTTCTTCATATCCTCTCGATTGCATATGGTTCTTCACCCACTCAGTATACGATTGCCATGCAAAAGTTCCGGCAAATAAAGCTAATACTGCTAATAATCCTGTGGTTGCTGCTATTCTCTTTTTCTTGCTTTTTTCGTTTCTTCCTTTCATTTGGAAAAAACCTCCTTTTTTATTTTTTTTATATTAATCTTGTTTTGACAAGAGTAACATCTAAAACAAATTACTAAAATTTTATTTTAAAATCACCTCCTTAAATAAACTTACAAGTAAAAGAAATTCGCAATATCA
This sequence comes from Vagococcus sp. JNUCC 83, assembly GCF_053667615.1. NCBI lineage: Bacteria > Bacillati > Bacillota > Bacilli > Lactobacillales > Enterococcaceae > Vagococcus > Vagococcus sp. JNUCC 83. The sequence continues at coordinate 1,811,305 of NZ_CM132204.1, forward strand.
TCTCTTTTTTAAATGTTTGCGCTTCTTTCTTCCTCTACTTTTGGCAGATGTCATAGACCTATTTTTTTGAGTTGGTTTCATTGAAACATAGTACTTTAACATTAATATAAATCCGAATAACAATGATACAAATATCACTACCACTACGATATTTGATCTTATAAAGTCAAGTACTGACCCTACTAAAGGAATGGATACCATTACTTTCCCAACTACTTGATCTGAATCAATAGGTATGTCAGAACCAGTATTAGCGTCACCTTGTGTAACAAAATACGTACCTTTTTCTCCATCCAATTCGTTGCGCTTTTCAATAATTCTATGTGTTAAATAGGCTTCCGTTTTTCCTTTTACTGGATAAAAGGTTATGATATCACCCTTTTTTAATTCTTTTGGATTTACTTGCTTAATAACAATAATAGATCCACTAACAAACCCATCTTTTAATTCTGGTTTTTCTGGATTAGGTGCCATAGAATTTGTCAATACAGTCATAAACCTGTAACCAAAAAATGATTTGTCCGGACTATCATTAAAATTAAAAACTACAGCCCCAATAATTAATATAAAGAAAAATAGATAAAATAGAATATCTCCAAATATTATTATTACTTTTGCTTTTAATCCTCTATTAGGAATGTTTTTCTTACTTTGCCTACTTCTAGGATTGTTATGATTTGATGATTTTTTTTTTTTCAATTTATTCACCTTTTTAATATCTTAGTATTGTTCAAATCATTTTAGATGAGACATCCTCTTACACTTAAAAAATATAGTGAAAACGTAGTTAACTCATTTCAATTATCTTGCAATAATTTCATCTTTTTCTATATCACTTTATTGCTAATTCTCACAAGAAATTTAATTAGTACATTTTTTATATAATTGACACCGTTATTACACATAAGGGGCTAAATATTAATATTGTACTAAAATTGTTTTTTCTTTTTATTAATCAATCGTCATCTGATTGACATACTTATGAACGGTGGATATCGATACACCACATATCTCAGAAATTTCACGTAAAGTTGCATATTCTTTTCTCAGCTGAATTATTCGATCAATCGTTTCCTGGTCAACTGTTGGTCTTCCTAATTGTTGTCCCGATACTTTCAATTCATCTAATTTCCGCTTGATTTTGTCACTAGTAATTTGGCTATGAAGCCTATTAATAGCTGACAAAATATCTTGAAATAAATAACGATCCGTTGTATTTATATTGTCATGAATACTCCTCAACTCTGCTTCTTTTACTGTAATACGTTGAATTATCTCCGCCAGTTCACTAAGTCCCTTTCCAAGCGACAAAAGACTGACAACCATTACTGTATCGCCTTTAACTAGCTGGTCTAATAACCTATCCAGTTCAGCATTTGATGCCAAACCTGTTTGTTCGATAAACAATGTGTCACAACCACAAGTCATTAACAAGGTGAACTGAGAAATAGTCTCTTCCGGATAACCTTTGCGTACATACCCAAATACAGTCATATCATCTTACAGTCCCATCTTCTTATAAAATAAACCAATTAAACAAACACGGTGTCCTTTTCCAACTTAACCAAATTATGATAGACTTAAAAAAGGAGTTACCTAGTTAAATGACGACTAGCGACAATAAGAATGTCTAAGAGAGAAATAAACTTATGTCACAAAAAAATAGTATTAACGAACAAATAGTGATAAAAAATTTTTCTTAGTATTTATAATACTGAGATAGTCCTATAATCTATTGTAAATAAACTATTTTTTAAATTAATTTGACTAAACTGACGGCTTAAAAAAAAAGAAGATGATGAAATTAAACTGTCAAATACCTTTTTTCTTCTGGTTATTTTTTTAATCTCTGATCTACTTCATTCACAAAACGAAAAAAGGGTCATTTTACAGATAGCGCTTTCATTTTTATTCATTAGTAGTGTATCTTTCCATATTTTCAAAAAAAATAGGGAGAAATATAGCTACTTGCTTCGGTCCATTTGTTGAATCACTCGTTGACGTTCTTCTATAAATGAATCTGTGTACACTTCTAGTGTCGTTTTTGATGAAGAATGCCCTAATAGTTGACTTACTGATGCCACATCTGCACTTGCTTCAATACATCGCGTCGCAAATGTATGCCTTAAATGATGAAAATGTGTTTTAATTAAGTCACATTTTTGTCGAATGCGAGAAAAATAATAATTAATTAGTCGAGGTTCCGTAGGTCCTTGCCTCTTGGAGCACACATAGGCTCCACTTGACTGTTTCTTCCAACGTTTCAAGTATTTGTATACAGTGAAGCTCATGGGAACCGTCCGAATGGAATGATCTGTCTTTGGGTAATCAATCGACAACTGTGTTTTAGTTTTATCAGTTTGTTGTTGAATCCGTTGGAGGGTTCGCCGAACATGAATCGTTCGTGATTCTAAATCAACGTCTTCCCATCGGAGCGCTGAAATCTCACCAATCCGTAAACCTGAATTTAAAGCCAGTAATACTGGTAAACCTTGATACAAAGGGACCGATTTAGCCGTGTCTTCCAATTTTTTTTGAGCGGATTTAGCTAAAGAATGCGGCTGCTTTCTTTTTTTCTTTGGGAGAATAATTCCCTGACAGGGAATTTGAGTCATTAGAGTTCGGTCACAAGCATCTTTCAACGATTTTTTTAGAATTTGATACAGCACGTGAATTGTAGAAGCCTCTAATGACTGACTTTTCCACTGATAAATTATAGACTGAATATGAGTTGAAGTTAATTGATTAAGTGGCATATGTCCCAGTATTGGGAAAACGTATTGTTTCAATTTATACTTGTAGGTACAATAAGTTGAAGGCTTTAATCTTTTCTTACATGCCAATAGCCACTTCTCGGCCCACTCTATATAGCTGATAACACACTCACCTTGTGTGTCGATAATATCTTGATAATATAAGGCATGACGGTGCAATTGGTCTTTGACTTCTTTGTATCGCTTGCCATAAATATAGCCGTACTTTAAAGAACCATTGGCTTTTCTACCTTTTTTATATCGTCCTTCCCAACGACCATCTTTTCTTTTGTAAATATTTTCACCTTTTTTCACCATTCTAAATTCCTTTCTTTTTTGACGGCTTTACCGACGGTTTTTACGAATTACATAAAGCCGTCTAAAACTACACAGTTATTAGTCAATAATTCCAATATGAACTATTATCAGTAGCTACTAAAAAAAATAATAAATAAGGGTTGTTTTTTTTATACACTTTATATATAATAATTGTATTGAAATACATCAATTTCTTGGTATTATAAATACCAAGAAATTGACTGTCTTTTATTTTTATATATTACCTCAAGCATTTAAAAATTAAATGCTTTTTTTATATTCTCAAAATAATGACCTGGATAAGGTCATCATTTTGAGCTGAGCATAATAAAAATAACCAACTAATAATGAGCAATCTATCAGTCGCCAGAAAAGATTTTTCTGACAACAATCGTTTCATTTTTTATAATACCAACCTCATTCTACACAGATGTACAAAAATAGCCATATCTCCACGAGATATGGCTTCTTGATAGATGGTATTCAGTTGATTGACGATGGCTTCATCAAAGTAAAGGTGTAACTTAAAGTGGTCCTTCGTCTCTTTGTTAAACGTGATTTCTTTGATGAAAGATTGATAGACTTGTTTAATTTCATTCTTTGAACTTTTGTTTATAAATTGTTGAATCGCTTCTAATATCAGACTAATATCTGTGACTTGAATCGGTTGATTCTTTGTTTAAGACGTTCTAACTCTCGTTGACGTTGTTGAATCATAATGGAGTCACTCTCTAGCCGTTCTAAGCGTTCTTTCAATTCTGAATACAGCTCAGGTGTATCATCCAACACTTGCTGCCATTTTGCTTGTTTCGTTTGAATTTCAACAAGTTGCTGCTGTAATATTTGTGATTCTTGATTAGCTTGACGAACCTGTTGGTTGATTTCCTTATTCAACGCATCAACTAATCCTTTCAGTATCTCAGGTACTTGTATGACTTCTTGGAGTCTATCCGCCACAAACTGTTCAGCCTTATCAGCTCTCACAGAGTTCGCATGACAGATACTTGCTCCCTTATTTCGAAAGTTAGCACAAGAGTAGTATCGTATCCGCTTCTTCGTTCCATCCTTTAAGGTATTGGTTGTGTTGCTTGCTGCCATTGGTCCACCACACTCTGGACATCTGAGTAAACCTGTCAAAAGATTTTCTCCTCGCTCGTTCCACTGCGGCTGTTTCTTGGCTACTTTCATGCGTGTCTGGACACTCTCAAATAGGTCTTTGTCAACAATTGGCTCATGATTCCCCTCAACCACTATCGGTTGAGGATTCTTTCCTTTTCGTCTCTTCTCTTCCCAATTGACGTACTTCGCATATTCTAAATAACCACCATACGTTTTATTCATCAAAATATCTTTAACGGCCACAGTTGAAAATGAATTACCTTTCACTGTTTGATAACCTAAACGGTTTAAATCATTCGCTATCGCTCGATAGCCTTTTCCATTTGCGTAGTCTTGATAGATTTTTCTCACAATCACAGCTTCCTCTTCTTGAATCGCTAATTGTTTTCGACCTTCATCATCTACAGTACTCACATACCCCAACATACGACCGCCCGCAAATCGTTTTTGATCTCGCACCAATGACCGCATTGCCAGTTGAACATTCTCACTGATTTGATTTCGCTCGAATTCACCAAACGACCCCAATAGTTGAAGCATTAATCGTCCTGTACTCGTACTAATATCAAACTGTTCACTAATCGAGTAAAAGCTCACATTATGTTTATAGAGTTCTTCTGTGGTATTTAAGATATCTCGATTATTACGACCTAAACGAGAGAGTTTCCACACAATCACCATATCAAATAAGTTTTCTCTTGCATCTGTCATCATACGCTGAAAAGCTGGACGATTCTCTGTCCGTTTTCCACTAATTCCTTCATCCGCATAAACGTCATACACATCATACCCTCGTTGTAAACAAAATTGACGAATGACTTGTTCTTGTGCAGCTAATGAATACCCATGAACCGCTTGTTCTGTCGTTGATACTCTTAGATAGAGTGCTGCCTTTGGTTGGTCTAATGAATCAGACAACGTCTGATTGAATCCGAATGCCATATAAAAGAACCTCCTTTATTTGTTTATCTGGTGTGACTTGTACGTGATCAATATAAGACCACATGACGTCTTGAATAGTATTGTCAGATAGATGGAGTAATTGAGTTACTCTCTCTTCTAATTGTTCTTCAGTCAATGTGATAGAGATCACACTCTCTAATTGTCTTGTCATCAAGTCTAATTGTTGAACCATTTCTTCTTTGGATAGTGCTCCTTGTTCATATTGATTAAGTACGTGAGACTTCTGTTTCCTCAAATCACTCACGGTTGCCTCTTTTTGATTCGCTACTTGTGATAGCTGTTTCTGTAGTTCATCCAGTGCCGTGAGATTATCTGTCTCTGTCAGATACGTTTTAATAGAGTTTAGTACCTCTAGTTCTATCTTTGATGCATCCAATCGATAGCCTGTACAGTCTTCATGACCACACGCATAATAATGATAAGTATGTTGGTAGATACTATCACTTTGCATTTTTGGACTTAGCTTTCTATCACAATACGGGCAGGAAATTTTCTTTCTTAGAGGATACTCTCGTGTATCTCTCTTCTTTGGTCGACGACGTGTTCGTTTTTCTGTGGCTTGTTGAAAGATATCTGGGTGAATGATCGGTATCACATCATGTGACAGGTATGGTGTTAGATTCTTACTGTTGTGTCCTATTTGTCCAATATAAATGGGATGGCGTAAAATAGCGGCAATATGATGTTTCTTGAATGGTTTACCTCGAAAGGTCTTTCCTTCCTTTTGAAGTTGTTGGACAATTTTTTGATAACCCATTGAAGTGGACGTGTAGAGAGAAAAAATGTGTCGGACAACCGTCGTTTCAGATGGATGAGGAACAATCTTTCCTTCTTGATAGCGATACCCAAAGGGGACTTTTGCACTCAATACTTTCTTTTCTAACTTCTTCTGTGCTAATCCTTGATTGATATTTTCTATCGTGACACTCCGTGTGAACTCAGCTAATGAAAAAAGAATTTGAACAAACAACAATTGAGCGGCTTGTTTGTCACCTAAAGAAGAAGGTATCGGCTCTAACACCGATACCACTTCAACATGATATGTCTGACATAATTCAAGGAAATCAAGCGCATTGGAAACATTTCGGGAAAGTCGATCATATCGTGTGACATAGAGCGTTCTTGATTGTGTCGAAGACGTTATCCAGTCAGTCAATCTAGCAAAATCTGGACGATTGATCGTACTTCCTGAAAGACCATCGTCAATGAACCACTTGGATATATCGTGTTTGACATGTTGTTGAATGACTTCCTTTTGCATCTCAATCGATACCTTATAGTCTCTTCGAACCGAGGTTCGACAATAGGCTACATTCATCATCCATGCCTCCTCTACCTAATACTGCCCCACTTTCCCACCAAAATGGAAATCACATACTATTTTTCACTATATCTATTCGACTATCTATCTATTTTTAGATAGATCTTTTTCAAAAAGGTGGGGTAGGTGGGGCTACAAACTAATCCATTAAGTTTTTTGATTTTTCTTCAATAGTAATTAAAAATGGCAATAACTTATGAGCCATTTCTTCTAGAAATTGTTCTTCTATCATTGTCTTTCTGATCCCCTTCTAGCTAATTTTTTTGCATGAGAAAAATGATGATTTGTTTGTCCTTGTAATGCTGAAAATGTCACTGTCACGTCTTCTTTCAATTTATAAAACATATAGTGGTAAACTTTGGAGACCTCACTATTTAGTTGAATTTCTCCAGATATCCATTTTTCTATTCCTTCATACGAATAATGCAAAATAATATGAGAATAGTCGTTCTTGTTAGCATAGCCTAAGGCTTGGAGTACAGCAGCAACCTCTCCTCCCATTTGTCTGCTCGCAATATACTTTTCGTTCGTTCCTTTTCCATATCGTGTATAAATGGCCTGCCCATCTTCCACAACAACATAGGACCAACCATATTGAGTCAGTGATTCGTTCCAAGATCCCGCTACATAAATATCTATATTTTTCATTTTTGTCCCTCCTATTAATTTCCTCCAAAAGATTGGAGGAAATATATTATTTTAGTGTAAATCGATGTTTACTTTAATAATGTAAAAACGACGTGTTCCTACTTTTTTTGATAAGTGCTTTTGATCATTATCAGTTAAAAGTAGTTTTCTCACTTTTAACTCCTTCAAAAAAGATTGCATGTCAGGCAACTCTAACTGATTAGTAATTTCTTTTAGCATCTCTCTGGTCAAATAAACGAATAAATTGCTATTCTCACTTTTAATTTGACCAAATGTTTTATTCGAGTTTTTAGCAGCTTTTTCATCAATTGAAAAACTGTCTTGATTTACCTCGACCCAGTTACAGAACTTTTCGTAGGCCACTAAAGAGTAGTCTAATTTTTCTCTTGCTGCATTTAAGTTTTCCGCTACTAACTCATTGATACCATCTACGTCAAAATTAAAGTCAAAAATTTCATTTACCAAGAGTGCTGTTTGTGGGATACATTTCAGTACTTTGAGGTATCGATTGAGCTTATTTGATAAGTTCTTTGGTTCTAATTCTGTAGGAAAGCCATTCTGGTAAAATGATTTTAAAGCATCGTTATCTATCTGCAAAAGCTCGGTTGCAAAAGAAGTTGCAATATGTCCGTAATTTTCACTAACAGCGCATTTTAATTCATCAGAATGTTCCGAACTTTTTGTAAACGTTAGATTACTCCACTCAATGCAGCGTAACTGAGCACCGCCACTTGATGTCAATTTATCAAGTATTGAAATTTCACCTGTTCCAATTGCACAACAGCTAAATGAATCTCCAATGATTACATTGCCTTCGCTCGTTCCCCTTGACTTGCTCTGCCCATTAGCCAATGTATAAATCAAGGACGTTTTTTTAATACTAGTTGTGCTGCCCAGGTCATCTAATCCCAGTACAAATCCATTCATCTTAGTTGCTAAGGATATCGTTGCATTATCCGTTGTTAAAAACGGTTGAATAAAGGATTTTGTCATTCTAGGATTAGGACACCCAAAAGGGGACACTGCTGCCATCAATGCTGTTGTTTTGCCAGAACTTGAATCATTCAGCAGGTAATAGATAGGCGTGTATAAATCAAGTCCTAGTTTTTCTTGATCCATTTTAATGGTAATCGCTGTTAAGCCAAGAATATACGCTAACTGAAGAGGGACATGTGGTTGGATCAATCTCTTAACCATGGACAATTCCTCTTCTAAAGTCCCTTTGGTCCCTATCAAAAATTTGTCTTTAATCGCCGTAGACAGCACATCGCCATCCTCTACTCCAACAAATTGAAGCTTATTATTTAAATAATTAAACCCTAGCTGTGAGACGATTTTTTTGGCAGTGAGCTCACTAGCAATTAATTGCAATGCATTGCTTAATGCTTTAGCTGTTTCATGATTGACAGGTACTCCTTTGGCAGCTAGCATGCCAATTTTTTGAGGGAGAATGGCTTCAAACGGGACTCTAATAGACTTAATATGACTTTCAAATTTGTACGAAAGCAATAATTCTAAACTATCATCCTCACCTATATACTTCTCTTCAATGGTTAAGAAATCTAATGACAATTTTTTTACTCCTTTGTCTCCCCTAACATTGCCCCAAATTGCATTCTGATTAATTGAATAATCAGAATTGCCAATGGGCAAGAAATTTTCTTTTTCAAGTGTTTTTAATTCACTATATGTGTACGGATTAGTGTTAGACATGATCTACGCCTCCTACCTCAGTGGGATAATTAAACAGTTGCAGTTGATTAAGTAACACCAAACAATGAAAATTTAGAAAGTTTTCATAACGACCCATTGATGATTTATAAATCACCATAACTCGTTCACCAAGTAACTTACTGAAATCTAGAACGTTTTTCTCCCAGCAAAACGAACCAACACTTGCTATAAGATTGCTATAGACGTATTGATTGCTCAAATCAAAAGTAAGCCAATCAGTATTTCTACTAAGATTCAGTTCATACTCAAACTTAACCACAATCGTCAATTGCGTCCCAACCAATTCAATTGACGTAACTGTACCCGACAACACCTCAACATATGCATTTGGACATTCAAACAATGGAATCATAAATAGAATTACCTCCTAATTTTTATTTGTAATAGCTACTACTTTGCTCTCTTAAGATATATCAAGTATAAATCATTATAGAGAGGCAAGAAATTGCACATTTCTGGGATTTTGATTATTCTTAATAAAAAAGGAGGTAAATTTATGCAACAATTTGAATCATTGTCTAAAGGTTTTTCTTCAAATTACTTTCAAAATGGAGGGTTTGGTTCTATAAGTGGAAAGTTAAATCAGATGGAGGATTTCAGGTAAAAATTAATGGAAGAACACGGAGATATATTTAAACGCGTTGAAGAATGTTTACCTAGAATGATGGGTAAATCAATCGCTGAAAATTACTATACTGAATTAGACTTCATATCAGCATTACAGTTTGTTTCGAAAAAGCTTTTTGTAACGTATGAAGAGAAAGTAAAATTTAAAAAAATATTAAATGATTTAAATCAATCTGTTGGTGATGGTATGCCCTTTGTTACAACCGATATCGGCATTAATACTTATATTAATCTATTTAGACAACTCAAGAAGAGTGTCGGTAACAATGGAAAACACATGACAGATGATTTAAAAAATATTAACATTACTGAATTTAATGAATTAATGGCTATCTGTGAATTATATATAAATACTAGAGACTCTCCAGAAATTAAAAAAACAAGAAAAGCCTACAAAGCATACCTAAAGAAAAATAAAAATACTTCAAAAAATTCAAGAATCAATTTTAAATCTTTTAAACTTTTATACAACTATTTCGAAAATAAAATAAATAAAACACCTTATGAGAGTACAGAATTATACAAATTAGAACGCGAAATGAATTTTTATCAGAAAAAAACAATTTATGCCGCTGCTGCTCTAATTCCAATACTCTTTGAAAAAAGGAAGCACTATAATTCTGTAACAAATGTCTCAGAAATTGAAATCGAAGAATGTCAAAAATTTCTAATAACCTTATCTAATATCCTTATTATGTTCAGCCCACTAATAATTTTTAATCAATACTTTATTATGTATTATCTGTTGCCTTGCAGTTTAGATTATTTAAGAATCCTAACCTACGTCTCAGAAAGCAATACAACTGAAAACCTTCTAGAATCTAATGTAGAAAAGATTCTTAGACAATTTTCTGATGCATATCAATCAGATGGTATTACTGCTGTAGATTATATTTCGGACATGACACTAATTACCTTTAAATTTATAGTAAACATTATTCAATATAGAAAAGATATACAAGAACGATTTATTAATCTAAAAAACATTGATTACGAAACATATTATAATAACAATTTAAAATGTTATAATTTTAGAAACTCTTTTAAATTTAGAAATGATTTTTCAAAAAATATTTTTGAGTTTGATTCATTAAGCAATTTTCAAAACATTAATGGTGGTATGGCGGAAATCATCGCAGATATTGCTAATGAATATGAATTTTCTCAAAATATATTCATATATGAAAATAAACTCATTATTCATAAAAACTTCAACATGTCTAAAAAAGACATAATTAAAGCTTTATACAACAATAATTAAAATAACAAAAATACTGACTTATAAATCAAAAAATAGAAAAACCTCATAAAACCAATAAATTAAAATATTGATTTCATGAGGTTTTGTAAAAATAAGATTTTTAAGATAAAATAATTTTTCATCTCTCACTTCCATATACATCATCCGTTGATTTTACACTATCAGATGATTTCCACTGACTAACATCTTCTCCACCCTCAATATAGTTACCATTACTATCAAAGTCTTCGTTACCATCATATCTCGGGGTATTTCTCTCACTATGACGTTTTTCTCCGACTTCTTTTGATATAGTATTAAATACATCATCTGTTCTTTTTTCATAATACTTAATTTGATTGATTATTTCTTTAGTATCGATAGACATGCTATTCAATTCTTCTAACTTAGGTAGAATTTCAACCTCATAATATAACTCCTTTTTCTCTTCAGCCATATTAAGTCTGTCTTCTATTTCTGATAAAAGTATCAATGCATTATGATTATTATGATAAGTGTTGACTTCTTCTGATGTTAGTCCATTTCTATCTTGGTATTCCCACAACCATTCTTCTGTTGTAATGGCATTTATAAAGTCACCCTTCTTTATCTGTTTAAGATAATCTTTTTTTGCTTGATCAACTTCTTTAAACGAATGGAAGACATCATTATAATCTACAAACCCATTTTCTTGATTTTGAGAGTCTATACGATTTTCTGAGTAATCTTTGTTCTCTGATTTAGTACCACATCCAACTAAACTAGTCATCATAATGATATAGAGTATCAAACGTTTCACTATTTACCCTCCTCTTCTTTCTTTTTCTCACCTAGTCCAGATAAGTTTTTTTCTTTGATGGCTTGTTTGACACTCTCTTCTGTGACATTAAGATGAAAATAATCTATCACTCCTAAAGACAACACCACAATATTACTGATGAGATATAGCCAACCACTTAGTCCGTAACTTGATTTAAAGGACACTGCATACGATGCCACTGCCGCATTCCCTAATCCTACGGTATCTTTCACATTCAAGCGAATAACGATAAGAACTAATAGAGATGCAATTGGTAAGACAAATCGCCACAACGATTCTTTCTCTTTTAACTTATCAAATTGAGTCATCAATAGTAAAAGAACTGGTACTACCAACAAAACTAAACTATAAATAGTCGAGCCATTAAACAGTATATGATAACCTGAGATACCATAGGTATCTGTATACTTTCCATATGATTCTCCGTAAGTAATCAAACTGCCCACAAACAGTGTCACAATCATCACCACGCTGCATATCGTCCCAATTGTTTTCTTAGATAGATTTTGTTTCATATTTTAATACTCTCCCTTATCCCTATTATTTATGCCACATTGTTTTACGCCTTTGAATACGTTCTTCTAATATAATTCTAGCTGACCGTTTTTCATCTAGGCTATTCCCGTTATACATGATGTACTCTAATTCACTATCACTTAGTTTTCGATACTGATTGTGTCGATTAGCGATATCACGATTAATACCTCGATCTCTTTTCATAACTAATGCATACAAGCTGATTAATCCGACTAGTAAAGCAATCGGAACTTGCCACCACTTAAATTCCGTATCTAATTGGTCATTCACCCATGGTAAAATATACTTCACGATGATGTAGCCTATGGCTACTAAAAATAAGATGCCCATTCTCTTTCACTCCTATGTATCTTTACGTCTATTTATGAACTAAAATAGACTTAGTCATTCTCTTCTCCCTTTTCTGATCGTCTCTCTTCCAACCATTTTGTAATATAAACTAACTCCTCTTCCTCTACTCGATTAGATGTATTATCTTGTCGAATGTCACGCAAAAACCGTCGCATTTGGCGTTCTGAATAATCAAATTTTCTAGCTAACTGTTGAAGTTCTCGACTCGATAGTCGATGCCCTTTTTGTGTTTCTTTTTTAAGATACTGTTTCACATAATCCGCACTAATTAATTTGGTTGGAAATGTGATAGTCAAGCCTTTAAACTCCTGATATAGTCGTAACGCATCATCTAATGACGTGACCTTCGCAATTGTTTGATACACCTCATTCAAACTACTTAGTTCTTTCGTCACATAAAGTCACCCTCCTTCCCATCAATTAGTATCAGTGTATCGGGTTTCTTTGGCCATTGCCTGTTCGCTTGTCCACCCTATTGTCACTGACATTGACAACCTATTTGTCAGACAGTCATTCCATTAGCTTTTACTATCGATTAACCGAATCACCTCACAAATAATCGTTGTCCCTACAGTCAGACAAAGCTTTACCCATTGATTCATTTGCTGTCCTCCTTTTCAGTTAATGTCGCGATGACTTGTTTCAAACACGCTATAATCACTTGTCGATAGTTAGTCATTCCTATCACACTCCACGATAGTAGCTGCCACTAATTTAGGCCCTTGTAATAATCCATATAACACCTGAGATGAGTCTTTTAGCGGCATCACATACACGACATCTTCTACCCCATAACCATAAAAAGAGACCGTTAGGGTCTCTAATAATCTATCTAGACAATCGGTTGGTATTAACTCAGGCGATAGCTCGTCTTTTCCCAACTCAACGGTTTCTTCTGACCACTCCTCTTGCTTCGTTTGTTTCCCTGTTTCCTGTTCAAACCATTCTTTCCAATCCATTTTTCTGCCCCTTTCTTCACTTTCAATATATGACGGCTATTCAACCTAATTTTTGATGTTCACGAAATGAGTAGTAACACTTTTCTCCAATAATCAAATGGTCGAGTAATTCAATTCCCAATAACTCACTCGCTTTATAGAGTTTTTCCGTTAAACGTTCATCCGCTACAGACGGTGTTGGGTCACCACTCGGATGATTGTGTCCAATCATCAAACGAGTGGCATTTGATAATAAAACTGACTTTAATATATCTCGAGGTACTGCGATACTTTGATTTGCGGTACCAATATGAACCAAATGAACCACCGTTGGTTCATTTTTACTGTTTAAACCAATGCTCACTAAATGTTCTCTGTCCTTATTTTCTATGAATGGTCGAATCAATTCATACGCATCATCTGATGTTTGACAACGTCTTGGACCATACAACAGACTGGATTCTTTCACTAATGATAGGCTCACAATTGATACACGTTTACTTGGTAATAGAGTCATTCTTTTCTCTCCTTATAGTTTGATTTTTTTCAATGTCCATGGTTGATTTCGGATACTTGGAACAAGTGGATGAATAGGCCGATTATCGTCATCCACAATCGCCACCACTTTATGTTGGTTTGTTTTAGTTAATAAAGATAGAATCTCTTTCAACCGTTCCTGCGCAAATCCTTTTTGTGTCACCGCTGACCCACAGCCGATGATGATTTGTTGGACCTCTTTTTTGTTTAATACTTCTTTCAACAATTCATCTTCTGTTTCTCTATCCAATAATGTTTCAGATAGTTTCTTTGACGAATCAATTCCTGAGACAAGGTTCGCTACTAAATAGCCTTGATATCCCATCTCAACTACATGGTTTTGAATCAACATGGTAGTTAAGTCATTTTCTACCCCGCTCACTGAAACTGGCTTCAAGGTAATCACTGCGACAATCGCTTGATTTTCTGATCCCCATGTCCGTTGTAATAAGTATCGATTTTGTCTGTCATCACTCAAAAAAACTTCATTTTTTATCGTATGTGTTTCTACTTTCATCCTGTTTCCTCCTTAGTATTCTTCTGGTAGCAACATGGTTTGTACTTGTCCATCATCGATTGACCATATCTTTTTCACACTGAGTGAGCGGTACTCTTCAAACAAGTGAAGATGATATAGCTGTTTCACCTCAGGGTATTTCTTGGCGATGAACAATCGTTAATAGCTCGTGTTCAGTATCCACATCGAATTCAATGATTTATAGGTAATCCATTGTTGGATCATTATCTTTTGCCCGTTGTAAGATCAATTGCCAACAAAAGTATTGAAGTTGATAAGGTACCGCTTCTTGAACGCCTTTTGTCACGTAATACTCATTCTGTCTATCAAACATCTCTTTTCCTCCTTCTAATTTTGTGTACACCAAAAAGCCCAACAACCTAATAGATTGTTGGGCTCATAGTTATAATATATAATTGAAAACAAATTTATTACACCATGCGTCGACTCTACTCCTTGATATCAGAGAATACCAAAAATAAGAAAAAACCGCATCATTTATGATACGGTTCTCCATTATTTATTCTAAAGCATCGATAGATTTGTTCTGTTAAAACTAATTTCATGAGTTGATGTGGATAAGTTAAGCGTCCAAATGAGAGTTTTTCATCACTTCTTTTTAATACATCTGTGAATAACCCTAAAGAGCCACCGATAATAAACACAAATTGACTTTTTCCTCGGGTTGTTAATTTGTCTAATTCAGATGCGAATTCCTCAGAGGATAATTGCTTACCCTCTATAGCTAAGGCAAAGACATAATCTTGGTCACTTACCTTACTTAAAATACGTTGTCCTTCCTTTTCTTTTACTTGCTCCATCTCTATTTGACTAAGGGTTTCTGGTGCTTTCTCATCCGGAACTTCAATCATCTCTAATTTGCAGTATCTACTTAATCGCTTGCTATATTCTTCTATTCCCTGTTTTAAATATTTCTCTTTTAATTTACCTACAGTGATAATTTTTATTTTCATTTTTTATCATCCATTCTTGTCATTTTTTCATCTGAAAAGTTATCCACATCTATCCACAGTTTTACACACATAGAAAAAATTATTTTGATGTGTTTTTTGCCACTTATACACATTTACGTGGATAAACATTGTTGATAACTATCGACTTATGCACAAATTCATAATTTTTCCTTACATTCACCTTTTCTTCATAGTTTAAAAAAATATCTTAAGATTTTCAAGTATTGTTCAATAATAGTCACTAAAATTAGACTAATGACTCAATCTTATCTTATAATAAGTTAAAGTTAAACATAAACTAGAAGGAGGATGACATCTATGAGAAAAGACGTCACACCAAACGAAGAACAAAAAAGAGAAACTCTACATAAAAAAAATAATCAACCTGGAACAAACCAATCATTATTTAAACGATTTGGCATCTCTTTAGCTGCAGGGGCATTGGGAGGATTACTTGTTGTTGGAGGATATACTGTTGCAACAAATCAAGGTTCCTCTAGCTCAACATCTAATTCAACTAATACTACCCAAGTACAAAAAGGCAAAACAACAGTAAGTAATGTCAACGTCAACGTGGAATCTGAAGTCACAAAAGCAGTTGAAAAAGTATCAGATGCAGTTGTTTCAGTTACGACTTTACAAAAAAGTAGCTCTGAAATGTCAGAAATAGAAAAAATATTTGGTCGTTCTTCCAATACACAAGAATCTGAAGGAGAGCTACAAGAATCCGGTGAAGGAAGTGGCGTTATCTACCGCAAAGATAATGGAAAAGCCTACATTGTAACCAATAACCATGTTGTCACTGGAGCTGATGCGGTAAGCGTCATGCTAAACAGTGGTAAAAAAGTGGATGCTAAAATTGTTGGAACAGATACATATAGTGATTTAGCTGTTTTAGAAATTTCTGATAAAGATGTTACCACTGTTGCTGAATTTGGTAACTCAAATAACATTAAAGTAGGAGAAACTGTGTTGGCTATTGGTTCTCCTCTAGGTTCAACTTTTGCAAACTCAGTATCTCAAGGGATTATCTCTGCAAAAGACCGTATGATTAGTAACCAAACATCTGATGGACAAATCATTAATAGTAAAGCCATTCAAACAGATGCTGCAATCAACCCTGGTAACTCAGGTGGGGCATTAATCAACACAGCTGGACAAGTCATCGGTATTAACTCAAGCAAAATCGCCTCAGCTGCTTCTGGTGTGAGCGCCGAAGGAATGGGATTTGCTATTCCGAGCAATGAAGTAGTGAATATCATTAACCAACTTGAACAAGGCAAGTCTGTTGTCCGACCAATGCTTGGTATTAAAATGGTCAACTTAAACTTACTAAGTAGTGAAGACAGAAAAAATGTCTTGAAATTAGATGATAAAATTGTCAATGGTGTCGTTGTCGCTTCAGTTGAAAAAGACACACCTGCTGCCAAAGCTGGATTAAAACAATATGATGTTATTACGCAAATTGATGGCAAAGATATCTCTAGTACTGCTGAATTACAATCCATTCTATACTCTAAAAATATTGGCGATAAAATGGAATTAACCTTATACCGTAACGGAAAAGAGGAAAAAGCAACAGTCAACTTAACAGAGGATTCAAGCAAACTAGAAGCACAACAACAAAAAGAACAAGAACAGAAAACAGAACAAAGTTCTAATACTAATTCATTTAATTAAAAGAAAACTCCTGACAAGATGATAACATAATCGTCTTGTCAGGAGTTTATTTATATTGCAAATAAATCACAGGCTTTTTCTGGATCGGTATCCATAATTTTTATTTGACCTCCAGCATCAATGTCATGTTGCTGTAGTATGCCGGTGACTGTCATATTTGCTAACTCTTTCATGTTGTTTTCTTTACTTAAATGACCTAGATATATATGCTTCGTTCTATCACCAATAATTTCAGCCGCTGTCAATGCCCCATCTTCATTAGATAAATGCCCCATGTCACCTAAAATACGTTGTTTCGTGTTCCAAGGGTATCTTCCCATACGTAACATATTTGGATCATGGTTACTCTCCAATAAATAAGCATCGGCATTTTTTATCACACCTTTAACGTGTTCACTACAATACCCAGTATCTGTTAAAACCACAAATGATTTTCCATCTTTATAAAAACGATAAAACTGTGGGGCAATCGCGTCATGAGACACACCAAAACTTTCAATATCCATGTCACCTAATGTCATCACTTTTCCCATGTCAAAAATATTACGTTGTTCAAATGGAACATCTCCTATCGATTTTTCCATTGCTTGCCACGTCAACTCGTTCGCATAAATATCTAGATGGTACTTTCTGGCTAACACACCCACGCCATGAATGTGGTCCCGATGCTCATGTGTCACAAGTATCGCATCCAAATCATTTGGCGTACGATCGATGGATGCTAATAAATTAGTTATTTTTTTTCCGCTAAGTCCAGCATCAACCAAAATTTTTCGTTGCGCTGTTTCAATGTACAATGAATTTCCCGTGCTTCCACTTGCAAGCACACTAATATTAAAACTTGATTCTGACAATCTAACATGCATCCTTCCTACTAACTACTTATTAATTACCTCAGACACAGACGAAGAGATGACGGCATTAGTAAATGCATTTATACGTTCTGTTTGTGTCACATTCTTACTACTTTCTACAGAAATAAACCAAGCTGGAATATAAACATTTTTCCCGCGCACAGTAAATATGCGTGTATAACCTAAATGAATCCATTTAATTTTATCTCCAGATTGTATCCGGTTATTTGTATACAAACTAATGACAGCATCTCTTTCGCTAATCACACTCTGTATTTCACGCAAAGGTTCGATGCGACTGATATGTGTCTGTTTATAGCTTGATATTTGATCCGTTTCATACTTATCTTGCGACACGATAACGGATAATTGAGCTGTTTCATCATAAAAAGGAATTCCTTCATATGTTTGATTATAAATATAATTTTTTAAAGAAATCGTCTCTTCTTCATTTAACTCATAATCTTTACCATATAAAACATTAGCAGGATTTTTAATGAATTGATTCACCGATTCGACATCTTTCGACTTTTTAATCATCGCGTCAGAGTGTGACATCACTTGACTAGTTAGTTGATTATTAGTCACTTGCCAAGATTGATCTTTTAATTGCTCACGCGCATCCGCAACAAGCTCATCCTCTTCAGCTGATAAGTAATACCCCTCTTTTTTTGCTCTTGACAACTTGTCTGGAACGTCAATTCGATCAGCCTTTAATCTCTCTTCTAAATTTTCTGAGATACTACCTGATGAAATATAGTCTTGTGCTTCTTTTCCTTCTTGATAAATATAATATAAGAACATATTTAGAAATAGAAATACGATAAAAAAGATGCCTTCCACTCGTCTAAAATCCATTAAGTTCGGCCCCCTTTAATCAACGTTTCCTCTAACTTTTCTTGCGTCATCCACATATTATCATATTTAATATACCAAGAAGGCACTAGATCAATGGCCTGTTGTGTTTCTTTATTTTGCTCCCACTTATAGCCTATCTGAATATCAGTAATTTTTGACATGTCTGCCCCGTGTTCTTTGAGACTATCCACCAATTCCTGAGTGGGAACGAGTGTCACAGAATCATCAGATGGAAGTGGTATTTGCAACGTGTCTTGATTTGCCTTAATAAAGACATTTTTATTTTGAATTGTTGTAGCCATACTTCCTTTCATGTTTTCGCCAAACACTGGAAATCCTTCCACATAATTACGGTAAATAACTTCATTGCCTGAATCAGAAAAATAGCGTAAATTACCTAAAGAAGTTCCCATGTCCTCAACATACTGAAATGTTTCATAATACAGTTGATTGACATCATTTGAAAAATCTTCTTTTAATTTACCAAAATAGTTGACTTCACCAGTATTACTATCAATTGTCAACGACTCACCTTCACTATTAGACAGGCTTAAATTATCTCCTTCATTAGAAAACAAATCATTTGGCTGGTTAAAAAATCCACGTGAAAAGGTCGTAAACGATTGCGTCGCGATAATGTAACTATAAGTTTTTAATTTGGCACTATCAGCTAAGTAATAGATACCTGCCACATTTAGTTCATCTGTTGGTAAAAAGGCATTAACATAATTATTACTATCAGCATCCAAGATTGAAGTAATGCTGGCCATATTACCTTTCACATCCACTTCAACTCCTGTTTTATTATGATAATCAACAAAATAGAGCTTGTTGTCATTAAGTGATACCACTAGCCAACTAAACATTAAGTTTTTACTATCCTGAGGTAGTTTAGCTGATAAGTTGTTCATTGTAATAAATAACGATGCTGGAATTGGACTAGGATAGACTAAGTTAAATAAATTACTTTGACTAGTAACATTGTCAACTTGTATCTTATCCATTGTTCTTGCAGAACCAAACTCTAAAGACACTATTTTCTCATGCAGACTCGTCATCGTAGACTCTTTATTTGTGTATAGAAAATGATCGCCATTACCATGATGATAAAATAATTTGGTTGGCATATACACATCCGTCATATCTTTTTTTTGTACGATTGCTTTGACTTTATCTGTTCGATCTTGAATGCCTCGATTGGCTGGATTCGTCCATATTTTCCAAGACAAAAACAAACTTAGTAATACCATTGCTATGGTACCTATTTTTAAAAAATGCTCTCCCATTTTGCTCATTCCCATAGATCCTCCTCGTAAGGTTCATAAGGTAGTGAAATAAAGAATGTTGAGCCTTTATTTTCCTCACTTTCAGCCCAAATATTACCACCATGAGCCAGTATTGATTCTTTTGAAATAGCTAAACCAAGACCTGAACCACCCATTGCACGAGAACGGGCTTTATCCACTCGGAAGAAACGATCAAATACACGGCCTAAGTTCTGCTTTGGAATACCTAATCCCTCATCAGAAATGCTTAAAACCACATTTTTATGTGTTTCTAGTAATCGACAGGTAATTGTTCCACCATCTGGTGAGTATTTCATGGCATTATTTAGGATATTATCCAATACTTGAATGATGCGATCAGTATCAATATCAACCCAAATAGCTCGCTGAGTGAACTCTCTTTTTATCACATAATTTTTATCGCTATCTTTAATAAGCATATCAAAACGATCTAACACATAGTTAAACATCTCATTCAAGTTGACTAACTCTTTTTGTAGTTCAATTTTATTTGAATCCATACGAGACAACTGAAGTAGGTCATTAATCATACGAATCATACGGTTAGTTTCTTCTTGAGTAACTTTTAAAAATTCAGGAGCGACTTCTGGGTCTTGCCAAGCACCATCTGCCAAGGCTTCAATATAACTTTTCATACTTGTTAGAGGTGTTCTTAGCTCATGAGACACATTAGAGACAAACTGGCGCCGCTCTTCCTCATCTTTTTCTTTTTTCGTCACATCGTGTAGCACACATACCAATCCACTAATAAAACCAGACTCACGACGAATCATTGAAAATTCCGCACGAATCAATACTGTCTCGCTAAATTCTTCACTAAAATCAAGTAAGATATCTTCCTGAACTTCAAGCAAATCTCTAAAACCATACTCATCTTCCAATTTTAATAATTCTAAAATGGACTGATTAATCACATCTTCTGTACCAATACGGAGTAAGTTAAGAGCTGTGTCGTTGATTAAGATAATATTACCACGTCTATCCGTCCCAATAACCCCATCAGACATGTGTGTTAATACGCTATCTAATCGACGTCGCTCAGCATCCATCGTTTCTTGTGTCTCTTTGACACGATAAGACAACTCATTAAACGTTTCTCCCAACTGCCCTAACTCATCTTTTCCATATACTTCAACTTGACCAGAATAATCACCGTTTGCAATACGATCAGCTTGTTCTTTCATCTCTCCAATTGGTTTAGTAATGGTTCTTGACACCAGTAGAGCTATAAGAAGTGTAAACATCAAAGCAATCATCGACGCATAAAAAAATATTAATGTGATGTCGCTAACTTGCTGATACTTGCTTTCAATATTACTTTTGACATATAACGAACCAATCACTGTATCCCCTGTAGGAGAATAGATTTGCTCGATATTTATAAATACTCGCTGTCCTGTTTGGGGATCTGTTCGTTCTTCTTTTTTCTGATTAAATGAATTAAATAATTCATAATCATTTTTCTTCCCTACATCCCCTTGAAGATTAGGGTCACTTGTTGCGATGACAATCCCTTTATCATCCACCAAACGGACTTCTAAAATATCATTTTTTGAAAATTCATCTAATATTCGTTTTAAATTTGATTCTTGTTGCGAGTCATCTTTTTTACTAATTTCAGAACTAAGATTTGTCGCAAGTGTCTCCACTTGATTTGTTATATTGTATTCAAAAGTTTGAATAGTAGATGTTTCTAGTACTCTAATAAAAATAGCCCCTATAATTTCAATCGAAATCATCAACAGCAACACGAAAACGAGTGCTATTTTAAAATGAACAGATGAAAAAAAGGAGATTCTCTTTTTTTTCATGATATGACTCACCTAATCTTGTTCTGGATTTCTAAGATAGTAGCCTACACCACGACGAGTAATCAACCAGTTTGGATGACTAGCGTTATCTTCAATTTTTTCTCTTAAACGTCTCACTGTGACATCAACAGTACGCACATCACCAAAGTAATCATATCCCCAAACAGTTTGAAGAAGATGCTCACGTGTCATGACTTGACCAATATGTTTTGCTAAATAGTGCAATAATTCAAATTCACGGTGAGTCAACTCAATCGTTTCTCCGCGTTTTGAGACAACATAAGCATCTGGATGAATGGTTAATGCACCAATTGTCAACTCATTACTTGGTGCTTCTTCTATTTTAGCAGTCGTATTATCATGACGACGTAAATTAGCTTTCACACGTGCTACCAACTCCCGGTTAGAAAATGGTTTAGTAACATAATCATCTGCCCCTAATTCTAAACCTAACACTTTATCAATTTCAGAGTCTTTTGCTGTAACCATAATAATTGGTGTATCGTATTTTTTACGTACATCTCGGCACACTTCCAGGCCATCTTTTTTTGGTAACATCAAATCGAGAATAATCAAATCAGGTGTTACCTCATCAACCATTCCTACGGCTTCCTCACCATCAAAGGCAGTAAATACTTCGTAACCTTCTTTGGTTAAATTAAACTTTACTATATCTGAAATTGGCTTCTCATCATCTACAACTAATATTTTTTTCACTATCCGTCACCGTCCTTATACGTTCTATTTTTCTTTGTCATAAAAGTCGTCTTTTCTATTATACAACATTTTAGATACTTAAAAAACATTTCAGATTTTCATACACCTTTCATTTTTTAATAATGCTTTTCAGTGATTTTTACTTATTTTATTTTTGTAATTTGCGTATGTATGAGAAAAAAATGATAACTTGAAATCAGTTGATTTATCAATGTTTATAAACATTATAATCTGTGTTATTTAATTAAGTTGATCTTTTCCATTGTTACTTTCTGATATATCACTTAAACTTAATATATAAATTAATTCATTTAATTTATTCGGCTAATACTTGAAGTAAGACTAGGTTTCCCCTTCCCTTACAAAGTCTAGTCTTATGGAAGCAAAAAAAGTTGAGAGAAATCTCAACTTTTTTTGTATTTTTTGTTATTTTAATCAAATCACCACTATTTAGTATGTGTTTTAATTGCATCGATTTTTGATTTTAAATACGATTCAATATGACGATCTGTAGGTTCTGTTTCTAAACGTTCAAATACGCTAACCATCGTCTTTAACTCTTCATCATCTAAATCATTCACAATACCTAATAAGTTTTGGTTATCTTGTAGTTTATCTTTAACCAATAATTTATACTTCAAGCGATTCACAGATTCTGATGTTTTTTCAATTCCTTTTTTGGTCAGTTTGGTTACCATGACTACACCAATGACACCTGTTGCTGCAATGGCATATTTTGTTGATTTTTTCATCACGTATCATCCTCCATCTCTTTAGACACCATTATACCATCAAATGTTTTTTAATCGTATTAAAAACCCTTTGCATTATCTCATATTTACTCTTAATACAATAGCATTTAATAAATTTAAAAAAAACGCTGATATACAAGCACCTTAACAAATGCTTACATATCAACGTTCCTACTTATATGGGCTGTAGGGGGTTCGAACCCATGACCCACGGATTAAGAGTCCGTTGCTCTACCAACTGAGCTAACAGCCCCAAGAAATGAACAAGTCTATTATATCACTTGTAGATTTTCTCTGCAAGGTGTTATCTAGATTTCTTGCGTTTTTATTGGCACAATATGTTGTGTTTTAGTCTCACTTTTTTGTACCTTTTCAGCTAAACGATACAAACAATCAATATCATCCAAACTGCTAATATCTAGACCTAACTCCTCTCCTAAAGACAACAAATCTTGTTCTGTTGTATCACGTAATATCGCTTCAACTTCCACTAACACAATATCACCTATCTCTGTCGCTTTGTTTGATAGTTTAACTCCCTGTTTCACTTCTTCATGATAATATAAAAACTCAAAGAATTTTTTCAAAACGTTGATTGCTTTTTCAAAAAAATTGGGACCGGCTACAATTTTATGAGGAAAAATATCCAATAATACATCTTGTAAAGCGACTTCATCCCATTCGTTTAATGTTTGAAAATGATAGTCAAACATATACTCGCTAAAATACAAAATAATTTGTCGTGACATCATTTGTTCAGAATAATTCAGTTGTCTATACCAAAGTGTCTTCTCAAATATATTTATTTTTTCTGTCGCAATATAGATTGCTTGATCAAATAATTGATTTGCCTCTTCTACGTACCTATTCGTCATTATCCCACCATCTTTTATCATTTTCATTCACTCCTCTTTATAAATAGTAAGAGGATAAACATCTTATCTATTAAATATAACGTATGTATTTTAAAATGTCCATCATTTATAGAAAGCGTTTATACTATCTAATATTATATAGATAATTTAATATGACTTTATGAAGAGTTTCGTCCGACCACGCGACAAAATTGTCATTTTTTTGAAGTTTTCTCTATTTACTTTTATCCTTTCTATGTCTATACTAGAGACTGTTGTTCACAATAAAGTAGAAATAGATGAAATATTTATTTCCCTCTAAAAACACAATAACTAGTAGGTTTCAGCAACCAAGGACACTATATCTAGTGTTTCGTTGTTGACTTTTTTTTATTTCAAGCTATACTTATAAATATATTATTTAGTACAAATTAGGAGGAAATAGCCATGGATACTATCACACTTTATACAAAAAATAACTGCCCTCAATGTTTAATGACAAAGAAATTTTTAGCACAAAAAAATGTCGAATTTAACGAAATTAATATAGATAATGAACCACAATATATCGATTCATTAAAAGAACAAGGCTTCCAAAGCGTCCCTGTCTTAAAAACAATGGATGAAACGGTCACAATCGTTGGGTTTAGACCTGACCAATTAAGAACGTTGGCTGTTTAGACATGAAATTAGTCTTTTTTTCTTTAACCGGACAGACAAGACGTTTTATTAATAAACTAAATTTTCCGTTCTATGAGATTGATACAACAAATCCTTTTCATGAAATGAATGAAGATTTCCTATTGATCGTTCCTACTTATGACAAAGAAGTCACCGAAGTAGTGAACGATTTTATTGAGTACAAAACCAATCAAGGCCACTTATTAGGTGTTGCTGGTAGTGGCAACCTTAATTTTGGGGACTTATTTGTTTTTACAGCAAAAGATATTGCTAAAGATTACAATATTCCTCTTATATTTTCTTTTGAATTTAGTGGAACAGATGAGGATGTAAAAAACTTTAAGAAAGTAGTGAATGAATTTGAGTCTAAAAGACCTGACTGATGTAACGTATTTCGAACTTAACAACGAAATTAACCGCCCCGTAAATGATCAAATTCCCTTATATAAAGATAAAGAAGCACTTGATGCGTTTTTTAAAGAAAATGTGGAACCTAACACAAAGCAGTTTTCTTCTATAGAAGAAAAACTTGCTTTTTTAACTGAACATGATTATTTAGAAGAAGACTTTTTAAAAAACTATTCACTAGAATTTATTGAATCATTATACGCTTACTTAGAATCACAACACTTTACGTTTAAATCATTTATGGCTGCCTATAAGTTTTATTCTCAATATGCCTTAAAAACAAACGACGGCACACAATACTTAGAGCGTTATGAAGATCGTGTAGCATTTAATGCTTTGTATTTTGCTGATGGCAATGAAGAACTAGCTTTAAATTTAGCAGATGAAATGATTCATCAGCGTTACCAACCAGCAACACCCTCATTTTTAAATGCTGGGCGTAAACGCCGTGGTGAGTTAGTTTCTTGCTTCTTAGTCCAAGTGACAGATGATATGAATAGTATCGGACGCTCTATCAATAGCGCGCTGCAATTATCTCGTATTGGTGGTGGTGTTGGTATTACACTATCAAACTTACGTGAAGCTGGCGCTCCGATTAAAGGGTTTGAGGGTGCTGCTAGTGGTGTGGTACCTGTAATGAAACTATTTGAAGATAGTTTTAGTTATAGTAACCAACTTGGCCAACGTCAAGGAGCTGGTGTGGTTTACTTAAACGTCTTCCATCCAGACATTGAAATGTTTTTATCAACCAAAAAAGAAAATGCTGATGAAAAAATCCGTGTTAAAACACTCTCTCTTGGGTTATTAGTACCAGATAAATTTTACGAATTAGCTCGCAATAATGAGGACATGTATTTATTTAGTCCGTATAGTGTCGAAAAAGAGTACGGCGTTCCATTTTCTTATATCGATATCACGGAAGAATATGATAACTTAGTTGCGAATCCTCGCATTAGAAAACAAAAAATTGATGCGCGTTACTTAGAAAATGAAATTAGTAAATTACAACAAGAATCAGGTTACCCTTATATCATCAATATCGATACTGCCAACCGTGCAAACCCTATTGATGGCAAAATTATTATGAGTAACTTGTGTTCTGAAATCTTACAGGTCCAAAAACCATCTGTCATTAATGATCGTCAAGAATATGACGTCCTTGGAACAGATATTTCTTGTAACTTAGGCTCTACAAATATTGTTAACCTAATGGATAGTCCAGACTTTGGAAAATCTGTTAAAACAATGACACGAGCACTCACTTATATCACAGACGCTTCTGATATTGAAGTGGTTCCATCAATCCAAAACGGTAACCGACTAAATCACACAATTGGTTTAGGGGCTATGGGATTACATACTTACTTTGCTAAAAATCAAATGGAGTATGGTTCAAAAGAGTCATTAGAATTTACTGATGTGTACTTTATGTTATTAAACTACTGGACACTCGTTGAAAGTAACAATATTGCAAAAGAACGTAATGAATCGTTCGATAACTTTGAAAACTCAAAATATGCTACGGGAGAGTACTTTGACATGTATATCAATGATGACATCAAACCGTCATCTGATAAAGTCAAAGAGTTATTTGATGGTATTTTTATTCCAACAGCAAACGACTGGGAAGCATTAAAACAATCGATTAAAGAGTTCGGTTTGTATCATCAAAACCGTTTAGCCGTTGCACCAAATGGTTCAATTTCTTATATCAATGATACAAGTGCTAGCATTCACCCCATCACTCGTTTGATTGAAGAACGTCAAGAAAAGAAAATCGGTAAAATCTATTACCCAGCACCTTTCTTATCAAATGACACCATGCCTTATTACACATCTGCTTATGATATGGACATGCGTAAAGTCATTGACGTCTATGCGACAGCTCAAAAACATATCGACCAAGGAATGAGCTTGACTCTATTTATGCGCTCAGATATACCTGAAGGCTTGTATGAATGGAAAACTAATACAACAAAACAAACAACGCGTGACTTAAATATTTTACGTCACTACGCTTTCCATAAAGGTGTTAAATCAATTTACTACGTTCGTACGTATACAGACGACGATGAAGAAATTGGAAGTAATCAATGTGAAAGCTGTGTTATTTAAGGAGGAGCAATAAATGACTGCGTTAGACAATAGTTATTACCAAGCAATTAATTGGAATGCTGTTGAAGACATTATTGATAAGTCAACTTGGGAAAAATTGACTGAACAATTTTGGTTAGATACACGTATTCCATTATCAAATGATTTAGATGATTGGCGTAATTTTAATGACAACCAAAAAGAAAACATTGGCTTAGTTTTTGGTGGGTTAACACTACTGGATACCATTCAATCAGAAAGTGCAATTGAAGCTTTGCGTCAAGATAGCCGTACGCCCCACGAGGAAGCGGTCTTGAATAATATTCAATTTATGGAGTCTGTTCACGCGAAAAGTTACTCATCTATCTTTAGTACATTAAATACCAAAGCTGAGATTGAAGACATTTTTGAGTGGACAAATACAAATCCACAACTACAAAAAAAAGCAGAAATTATTAATGAAATTTATTTAAACGGCTCGCCATTGCAGAAAAAAGTAGCCAACGTTTATGCTGAAACATTCTTGTTTTACTCTGGATTTTATGCACCTTTGTATTATCTAGGAAACAACAAATTAGCAAACGTCGCTGAAATCATTAAATTAATCATTCGTGACGAATCTGTTCACGGTACTTACATTGGTTATAAATTCCAATTAGGTTTCAATGAATTAAGCAATGATGAACAAGAAAAAATGAAAGAATGGATGTATGACTTACTTTTCACTCTTTATGAAAATGAAGAAGTATACACTGAATTGTTGTATGACAAATTAGGTTGGACGGAAGAAGTAAAAACATTCTTGCGTTACAACGCAAACAAAGCGTTGATGAATTTAGGTATGGACCCACTATTCCCAGATACAGCAAGTGACGTGAATCCAATCGTCATGAATGGTCTATCAACTGGGACAAGCAACCATGACTTCTTCTCACAAGTGGGTAATGGTTACTTACTTGGTACCGTTGAAGCAATGGATGACAATGATTATTTAATTGGTATGTAAAAAGACCCAACGATAGCCATATAGATATGTCGATAAATTTAACAGTGAAAACAAACTAGTTGCTCAGTTAAGAGTAATTGGTTTGTTTTTTTGTCTATCCCCCCTATTCTGTTTCAAAAACAAATAAATAACAAAAAGACCTAGAAAAAATTCATTTTCTAGATCCTAAATCATAAAAATATTTTAATTTTTACAACTAACAAACAATACTTATTGTACACTTTGTTTTCATTATGACTTTTTGCCCATCATTTCATAAATTCTATCTTAAGTCATAATTTGTCATTCATGTTTTTTCTTAGTATATTTGTACACCGTACCCAATGATAATCCTGTTATATCACTAATTTCTCGATAGGTAAGATGCCTGTTTTCTCGATATTCAATGAGCTTATCAATTTTATTTTGATTCACTTTAGGTCTTCCTACCGTTTTACGATGCTGTAATTTTTCCAGTATCTTGTTGCTATTCAGATAAATCGTATTATCCTTATATACTAAATAAACATGTTTTTTTTCCTGTAAGACTCTAACTTTTATCTCTTTACTTAAAATCGTTTTAATAATTTTTTCATTAAAAAATTTATCTAGATATATCTTAGATAGATTAGGAATTACTAAACAATCTTCGGTTGTCATAATAGATAGCAACCTTTTCAATTCAGTAGAACGTTTTGTGTTAGGTAGACTATTTTCCACAAAAATATCTTCACAGGATAGACCTAATAACTGCTCTAACTCTAATAAAAACTGACTTAGTTCACTCGTTTTAATAACATAGCCATAATAACTCATTCATCCACTCCTCTAAGATAAATAAATTTTTATTCACTATCCCTTTTCAAAGAAATTCCACCTTCAGCAAATGAACCATTTATTAAACTTAGTGTATTACCCTGCAGTTTCCAATTAAAGTCTTTTAACGTATATTTAAAAAGATTATTCACATTACTCTCATTTGGGAAAAGACTTTCAATCCCTTTTTTAGTGTATTTTAATCTATATTTAGTAGCTGTATCAAAAGATTTAGTAGTTATCGTTTGATCACCAATCATTTGATTAACTGCTTCAGATGTAAAGTTGTCTTTATTTAACTCCAGAAATACTTGTGTATCCTTAACAACATATTGATTTTCATCTTTTGGTACAATTTCACTTTGAAAAACTAAATCCATCCCTGTTGTATTATTTAGATTTTTTATTTTGAAAGTACTCATTTTACTAGAATTTTCAAGTACATAAGTTCCATTCGTCGTACTACCCGTCCAATTCCCATCAATTTTAGATGCTAATGGATAAAATCTATAAAATAATCCGAACAATAAAAAAATAACTACTATAAAAATTAACCATAGTGAATAATCTTTTAATTTTTCAAATACAGATTCTTCATATACCTCAGTCCCACCAGTTAAATCTTCCATTACTTCTTCTGTATTAAGCATTTCATTTTCTATTTCATATTGATTTTCTTGAGTTGATTCATCTTTATTTATCATATTCATTTCCTATCTACTTCTTATTTTTTGAACTTTTTTTTTGACTATTTTTTGAAGAAGAAGTTTTAGAAGAATGTTTTTTGGATTTATTAGCTTTTTTCTTATTACCACGTTTTTTACGTTTCTTTTTATTTCTTAATACTATCAACAAAATAATAATTAATAAAAGTAAAATCAAACCAATACCTATCATGATATATAGTTTGGTATTATCTTTTTCTAAACCGACAGCCTTCTCATTTAATTTTTTGGCTGTTTCTGCGTCTATGTGAAACTCTTGATTATCCCATTTCCATTCTTGATCATAGTCTTTCGAGTATGCTCTTACAGACGCAACATAATCTCCACCTTGTAATTCTTTATTCTCCCAATCTACACCAAAATTAAAATTAGAGTTAGGGGACATTTTTAACCCTGTTTTCTTTGTTTCATGTAAGACTTCTTTGCTTCCTTTTTTGTATATTTTTGCTTCAACTTCTAAGTCTCTAATATAAATTGGCTGAGTATTTTGTAAATTTATACCGACGACATTACGAAAATTTACTTGTTTTGGTAAAATTTTCTTTTTATCTAAAACTAAGTCTGGTTTTATGCCATCCAATGACTCTTTTGTTCGTAATTGTAACCCAATCGTGTAAACAAATTTATTATTAATTTGTACTCCAGCTTTTTCATCCTCATCTTTCTTACTCTCTGAGTCTCCTTTTTCAGAAACTCTTATTCCACCGACAATTACACCATCGTAAGCCTCGCTAGGCATTTTTATTTTAATAATAGATTTTACTTCAGATTTTTTAGGTATAACCACTTCTTTTTCGTATTCCACAATATCAGAAATGGGTACTTTTAAACTACTATCTTTATTTTTTGATGTCACTTTTGTGTTATATTCTGCTACCCCATTATCATTCGTTGTACCAGGATTAATAGATATATTGACGGTCTTATCCTCATCAGAGCTGTTACTCAATTTAATTTCGACATCTTGTTCTTGCCCTGGCTTCATTAATAAATCAAAATAAGTTTGACCTTTATCAACCTGATTATCCGGTATTACAGCACTTACTCCAACAGACATTGAATCAGCTGCCTCTGATGTAGTGGAAAAAAATAATAAAATGAACATTAACATAAATGAACAACGTAATAAACTAAAAAGTTTTTTCATATTTGTATAAGATCCTTTCAAATAAATACCAGAACCAGGCTCATAAAAACTTGGTTCTGGGTATTTTATTTTTAATATGTATTTTTAAGGTGTTGTCGAAATATTCCAAGTTAACGTAGCAGTGTATGTTTTATCGGCCAATCGATTAGATGTACCAGGTACATTTAATTGAATAGCTGAAAAAGTAGCATTTTGGTCATAAAAATCTCCTTTAGCTGCTGTAACTTTATTGTAATTATCTCTAGTATCTGGTACAAAAGTCGTTTGCCCTGCACCTTTACCATTACTTGATGACATTAAAGTCGTTTCAGAACTATTAATCGTCATTGGTGCTTTCAAACTAAAGTTAGAATCAGCGGTAACATCTTGATCAGTTAGATCAATAACTCCTCCTGAAACAAGTTTAGTATTGTTAAATAATAGACCAGAATTTATCTTAATATTAGCACCTTGCAAAATTTGTGGATTGGAAACAGTTGATGTATCTGTCGCAAAGTCCCCATCAATTTTTACACCAACACTCCACTTGCCATCGCTTAACCCACGTTGATCTTTTACCGCAACCATTGGTGGTAAATAATATTTTTTATTTGTATCACTTTTGGCTGTATATTCTACCGCTTTAACAGAATATGACTCATCTACTAATTTAATTTCATGAATACCAAAATCTAATGGCGGTACAATCAATCCGTACCCTTCACCAGTATCCACAAATCCACCGTTACTTGGTGGGGTTATTTCAACAATTGGAGCCACTTCTGGAATCGTAAAATCATTATCAATAGATGATGATTTTGTAAAACCAACAGTTCCATCTGCAGTAGTAGTATTTGCTGCTAAACTTGTAGGTGCTAGCCCTACACATGCAAGAACAAATCCGGCATTAATAGCTAAAAATTTCTTCATCTTCTATCCTCTTTTCATAACATACATTAAAAAATTTTTTATGGAGTTGTATTTGGTTCTGTTGCAGAAGGATCATCCGATAGATACCATGTTAAAGTTGTCGTATATGTTTCATTTTCATGCATTGTTGCCCCTTGTGGAACTGATAATGTTACAGCATCAGATGCAACTGGAGTATCTGTTGTATTTTTCTTAGGTTTACCTTGTTCACCTGTAGATGAATCATAATAACTGATTCCCCAAGAAGCTGTACCAGTTCCTGCAGCTGCTTGTGCAAAAATTTGAGGTGTTTCATTTAAAGATATTCCTGTCGAAACTGTCGGTAGTGCAGTTGTTACACCAGAATAACTAGAAGCTACCCCTTTATTTAACTTAAGAGTGTATCCAGTAATTTCCGGTGTTCCAGATGTTCCACTAACTAATTTTCCATCAGTTTTAACAAAAGCTGTCCAACCAGCTGCAGTACCACGTACGTCTGTAATTTCTACTGTGGGTGCTGAATAGAACTCTTCTTTTGGATCAGAACCTTTTATAGCAAACTTCTCTTCTAAAACATTTGCTGTTTGATCAACAGACCCAATTTGAATGTTTTCAAAGTTAAAATTAGGCACACGATCAAATCTTAACGTACCAGTAGTACCCTTACCACTACCATCTGGGTTCTCGTCAACTTCTTTAGGTGGAACTGTTGGATCAGAAGGATCGAACGGTTTAGGGTTCGTAGATGCTGCAGAAAACCCTACAGATCCTTTTGATGTTGTTGATGGGTCAGCTGCTAACACAACGCCTGAAACTGCTGTTAGTGTGATAACTGATAATAAAGAACTAGTTATAATTTTTTTCATTTATATTCATCTCCAAATTTCTATTTTATTTTTATAATGGTGTATCCTCAAGTGCCCATTCTAATGTTGCTGTGTATGTTGCAGTTGTATCGATTTTATTACCACCAGGTAAATGTAATTTAACTTTATCATTTTCTACTGATGCATCCGGTTGTGTTGCACTATCTACATTATTACCGAAAAATACAGTCCAAGACCCTGCACCTTCTCCTGCATTTGCTCCAAAGATTGGTTGAGCCTCAACACCTTCACCGACTACTACATTTGTATTAAATGTAGTTGGTGCTTTACGATAAGAAGTCGTTTGATCTGTTGCTGCGTTAGTTGCAGTTAAATCAAGTTTTGCACCTTTAAGAGTATCCGTATTCTTTACGCTACTTGTAAACTGTTGAGTCATTTTAACACTAACACTATACCCAGGCATTGTTCCTCTATCATCTTTAACAGTAACACTTGGAGCGGCAAATTGAGGAGCACTTGCTCCATCTGGAGTAAAAGTATCTCCAGAATATATTGCTTTATAAGTCTTGTCATTTCCTTCAATAGCTACTTCACCAAATTGAATATTAGTCGCTTTATTACCTGCAAAACTAAGTGGTGTCTCTGATACTTTAAACTTAACTGCTGCTTTAGATTCTGTATTACCTACTTTCTCCGCTTGAGAGGCTACTCCACCAATTACAATTGTACTAATCAATAAAAAACTAGTACCCAAAATTGTTTTTTTCTTCATTTCATTTCCTCCAATTTTCTCATATCATTTTCTTATGTTAGAAGACACTCCTATGATGGAGTATCTTCTAAGTTCCAAGTTAATTCAGCTTTATAAAGAACACCCTTTTGCTTTTTAATGCTACCAGGAACATCTAAAGAAATAGATTTACTTGCAGTTTCTGGATCATTTTTTACAGATCCAGCTAAAATTGCTATAGACCCAGTACCTTGTCCTTCTTTAGCACCAGCAAATAGTTGCTCTGCTGTACCCTTACTTAATGATACGGCATTATCTGTAGCGAAAGTATCTGGTAAAGCTGCCCCATTAGAAGAACGTTTAAACGAGTTAAGATTTTTAATTTTTAGCACGGTTCCTCTTAATGCACTACCATCATCTGTTTCAGGTGCAACCTCTTTTCCATCAACAGTAAAATCTTCGGTTTGTGCTACCTTCAATGTCCAACCCGCACTAGTTCCTCTGTCGTCTGTTACTTGAATATAATTTGGCACGGTAATACCATTTTGTTGGTTTTTAGCGTCCTCCGCTGAGTTAAATACAGTAGCTGGTTTTGCATAATAAGTCACATTATTACCTGACATAATCTGCTCACCAAAATGAAAATCTGAAACATAATCAATCACTAACGGACCTCTATTTGTTCCTCGTTTATC
This sequence comes from Vagococcus sp. JNUCC 83, assembly GCF_053667615.1. NCBI lineage: Bacteria > Bacillati > Bacillota > Bacilli > Lactobacillales > Enterococcaceae > Vagococcus > Vagococcus sp. JNUCC 83. The sequence goes on from NZ_CM132204.1 coordinate 1,845,531, forward strand.
TTCAGTTGTGTTACTTGGAAAAATTGAATCTTCACGAGTTGGGTTTTCCGGTTCAATCAAGCTATTGTTATTTTCATCATCTTTACCCTTTTGTCTAAACTGAATATCTGGAATACTTGTTGCTGAAGATAAGGTTGTTGCTGCTACTGGTTGTGAAACAGCCGCAAATCCAATCACTGTTAAAACACTTGCTGAAACTAATTTAATTTTATTCATTATCTTTTCCCCTTTTTTGTTTTATTGAATAATTAACTTGGGTCGTCAACTAATTCCCAATTTAGTGTAGTTGAATATGCGCCCTTAGAAATTTTTTGGTCTCCTGCAATATCTAAACTAACACTCTTAGCCCCTTCAGTCGCATCTTTACCAAAAGCGTGAGTCCAAGTACCAATCCCTTGGTTTTTTTCAGCTGTTACCACTCTAACTGCAGCCGCACCCGGTGTGATTTTTACTTCAGCAGCAGGTGTTGGTGTATTTGTAGCTGTTTTATTCACTGAATTTGATACACCATTTAGTAACGAAATAGTCGTTTTTTCAATAGTATTTGTATTGATTGTTTTATGTTTTAACGCAGTAGGTTGTGATACCATAACTTTCCATCCAGAACCAGAACCACGATTGTCTGTCACTTGAACATAATTTGCTCTTTGAACCTTTTCAGTTGTCCCTTCTTGAGTTACAGTTGTTGGTTTTGCATAATATGTATTTTCGTTACCAGAGATTTTAATTTGTCCAAAATTATAATTTGAAACTAAATCAATACTTAAAGGTCCTTTATTATGTGTTTCTTCATCAGGATTCTCAGGTGTAACTGGTTTATCTGGATGCTCTGGATCAACCGGTTTAGTTGGATCTGTATTATCCAAAAATTCGATGTCCACTTGGTTTGTTGCTAATTTTCCATCACTAGTATTTCCATTTGACGCTGCCAAACTCACTACTGATGCTTGTGAAGCTACTACTAATAGAGCTGCTGTTGTGATTAATTTTTTTGATTTCATTGTAAGTACCCCTTTTTTATTTTATTTAAACTTTCTTTGCTTTGTTGCTTTAATAACTATAGTAACTAAAGTGATGCTTAGTCCAATCAGTACTACAAACATAGCTTTTTCTTCTCCAGTTTGTGGTAAAATACCTGATTTTTTTGTTGCAGTGCCTGTAGACCCACTCGTTTTCGGCAGTTCTTTTTCTGCCTCTTTTGAGCTAGAATCTACCGGTTCTTTCGGTTCCCAATCTTCGAGAATCTCTGTAGTCACCTTATTGTCAGCACTGGAAGCTACTTCTGCAGCCGCATTTTTTTGATAAGTTACCAAGCTAAAAACAAAAAGTAAGGAAAGTAGAAACACTTTTCTAATTTTTTTCATCCATATCTCCTCGCTTTTGCTTATGGCGCATCAACAAGATTCCAAGTAAGTTCTGCTTCATAGTTGCCTGCTTTTGCTAAACCACCTGGTACTGATAAAATCAAACCTTCTTTTTTGCTTACCCAATCTTGACTGATATTAAAAGCCGTTCCTCGATTGTCAGCTGTGGTTGTACCATTTTGTATTGGATAATCACTACCGTCTACTGGAATATCATTTTTCACTCCAGATTTTTTGAACTTCAGAATTCCTGGAAGTTTGTCACCAGTGCTTGTATTTTCAAAATCTTTTGCTATTGATAAATTCAACACCCAGTTTTTACCAGGAGCACGATTATCCTTAACGATGATATCTTCACTCAACTTGCTTAATGAATAATCTTCTTCTTTAGAAGAAATTTCGTTCACTCCAAAATTAAATTCTGACGGTGTCGTTAGTTCAAGATTTCCTGCACCCCTTCTTGAGGTCACAACATTAGAATCTACTTTTTTAGCAACCATGCCATCAGAGTAATTCCCTGAAGCACTTGAAGAAGCTACTACGTCTACCTCAATTAAATTTTTAACCGTTGCATCATAACTTAACGTTAAATCTTCTGTACTAGCTATGGATTCACTACCATCTAATGTGATGGTGATGGTATTTGTTCCTTCATCATACACATCTGCTTTGGCGTAAGTTAATGTTTTGCCAGAAGTTGTTTTTAATGTAATATTGTCAATATTTTCAACATTTGGACTCACATTTGCCACTAGATTAAAGTTTTGATAACTCGAAGTGGCATCTGTCAATTTGGTTTTGAGGTCTGTCGTATAGGTGACTTTTTGTCCCATGTCAACTTCTTTTCCATCGACTGATTCTCCAGCTTCATTGGTCACTTTTTGTACAAGGTCAAATCGATGCTCTTTGTAAACAAACGTAATCGTTTGTGCATCGGTAGTAAAGCTACCAGTTAATGCTGAACCTGTTGATTTGCTGTAATCATATCCATTGATGGCCACGTTCATTCCTGTAGCATCATAAGGTTTTCCGATAATCCCACTCAATGTGTCATCAGCTTTTAGCGTGTTTCCCTCTTCATCAACATACTTAACAGTGACTGTTCCTTTATTTTCCACTTCAACTGGTTTGTCAGTTGTGGTTTTTTCATTAAAGTATGTGTCTTCCGTTGTTTTCGAACGAAACTCTGCTGTATTATTGATGTTCATACCTGTTGCTTTTTCGCCAAGTGTCACTTTAAATTTGACGTTGATTTTACCATCCGCTACAAGTTTCAATCCACTTCCATTGCCAGGTATATTTAATGTATGAGTGGCACTGTCATAGGCTTGACTAATCGGGATGCTTGTTGGATTACCATTTGTTCCGTTAACATCTTCAATTATGATATCTTCGGTTGGTGCGTCAAATCCTTCACTTAATTTATCTTGGATTGTAATATCGGATAATGGATTCGCCGATTCGTATGAAATCGTATATTCAATCACATCACCAATTTGGGCTTTGCCTTCGCTACGCGTTAAGTTTTTTGCTGTTTTACTTTTTTTTGTGTTCGTGTCCACACTAATCCCAACATCGTATCGTGCGGTATAAGATTCACCAGGCGCAAGTGTTACTTTCCCCCAACTCATAAATATCCCACTGTCGGGTGAAGTAAACGTAGGATTACCCTCGGAATCCGTACCATTTTGTCTTTGATTAATTGGAATATCTACATCTGCAGCCGCAGTCATAGATTTGGTTGTCACATCCGTACCCTGATTATCTAAATCATCGCCAAACACACTTGGAAAAGGTCGCTTTATATTTGGATCATCCGTGTAAATAGCAGCACCATTTTGGTGTGCAGCTGCGTATAATACAGGGAAGTGCTCACTGTTATCGGGTATACCGTTAGTGTAATAATCTAAACGATAATTCCCTTTTTTTAAGTTGTTTGGGTCTTGAGGTGTTTTTATATAAATCCCTTGACCTGCACCACGAGAATACACGGGAACTTGGTCATTATCATTTAGTTTAGTATCCACACGTTTCATGGGATACACTGTTTTTGTCTCTGTTTTTGACGTGTTGGTAAACGTATACTTATGAACGACTGCATCTTGATTGGCATTGGCATATTGCTCTAAACTTATTTTTAAGTCTGTATCTGACAATTTGCTACCTGATGCGATAACTGCCTCTTTATTTGGTTCTGCCAGGTTACTTAATAAAGTTCGTGTACTGTCATTAAATAGCGCAACTCCACCCTCAGCTTTAAAATTCCCTGAAGAACCCCCGTCTATAAGGTACTCATCCGTTGTACCAATTAAATTAAATGGTGATGTAGCCACCCCACTACTTGAAGTATATATATGCTGAATCGTGGTATTATTTAAAGCAGCTTCATCCGATTGAATATAGTGAACGTCAGGTGTACCACCCTCATAAGACAAAAATCTAGACAATCCGTACCGCAATTTGCCGACATCTTTTTTCTCAAGCCATTGCGTTGGATAATAGGTCGCATTAACTTGAAGTGTTGATAAAACAATACTTAATAATAGAATAGAGACAAGTAAAAGTGATTTGAATTTCTTTTTTTTAATATTAACCCCCTCCTCCTTATAACCTTTATTGTATAAATCGCAAGCCATTATAATTTAATGACTTACGATTTTTCACAACATATTATTGCACAGTTACGGTAATGTCTTTTTGAACTGTATTGCCATCAGAGTCTGTGACTTCATAAACAACACGGTAATTACCGTCTTCTTGATTATCAACTTTATTTTCAACGACTTTAATTGATGATGTGATATCCCCATCTTCAACATCATTAGCTTTAGCTAACGCTAACGCTTCTGCATCACCAAAGTCAATATATTTTTCTAAATCATAATCACTCGCCTCAATCGTTGGTGCATATCCGATTGTTTGACGACCAGCTTCTCCTTCAATGACGTTCGTTGAAGAAATGTAATCATCATAACGAGAATTGCTTAATTTAAGAACAGCTTCACCTAAGTTGTAAGTAGATAAGTAGCCATAAGTGTAATCGTTATTCATGATAAAGTTCTTCATTGCTTTGTTATTATAAACTGAGATATATCCTGAAGAACCAGTTACCTTAGAATCTTGCATCACAAAGTTCTCAATCGCTTTATTATTATAGACACTCACATAACCAGTAGATTGAGACACTTCAGTTCCATGAAGTTCAAATGTTTTCATTGTTTCACTGTATGCAACATCAATTAATTTAGTTCTACTATTAACAAATTTAAGACTTTCTAAACGCAGGTTCTTTTGCACGAATGAAATAACTGTGTCAATATCAGCATTACGGAAGTATAAGTCTTTTGTTCCTTCTAAGACAACTTGTTGTTTATTGCTTAATTTTACAGTGATTTTATCGAGAGAATCAGTTAAAGAAGTAATTTTCACACCAGCTGGTATTTCTACTGTTTTAATTTCTTTATCCGCACCAGTGTAATAGATATAACCAGGTTTTGAAGCATCAAATTTTGTTTCAGCAATTGGTGTTGCTGTATTTGGGTTCATATGGAAAATGTCACTTGGACTCATACCACCTGATGACACCACTCTTAAGCCTTTTGGTCTTTCAATACGTGTGTTGACATAATTTGTGTTGTAGCCTTTTTGGTTACTGTATTGGCTTGCGTCATCTTTCAATACAGAGTTTGAGATAGTTGATTCCACTAAACTCTTATTACTGTATATACGTAAATCCGCATTTAGAGTTGAGTTGTCAACAATAAATGTTTTTAATTGTGGTGCAGAGTGAATGGCTAATGAATAATCTGTTGCGCCAAATTCAGAATTTTTAACGATCAATTCTTGAACGTTCTTCATTCCTGAAAAATCAACACCTTTTTGGAAATTAACGCCATCTAACGTTACATTTGTTACGCTGTTTAAATAGAATGGCACAAGATTAGACACAGTTAAATTTTTAAATGTCACTTCTTTAACGTTATCTAATTTATATGTTTGTTTTCCATCCTTAACCGTAATTCTTGTAGAAGTAGCGTTCATTGTTACAACTGAACTTTCTGGAATTTCAATTGTTTGTTCTTGCCCGTTAGCATCCACGTAAACTATTCCAGATTGAATGGCCACATCTTCTCCTAATTTTTCTGTTACCTCTGAACTAAGTTCAGCAGCGTTAACTGTGCTAGTAGACATCATTAAAGCACTGCTAGCTAAAAATGATAAAACTATCGCAGATTTAATAATAATTTTTTTCAAAATAAACATCTCCCTTTCTCTTTTTATTAAATCTAAAAAACATACGTTAAACGAACAAAATGTGTCACTAAATATTACCCATTATGTAATTATTTGCTACGGTACGACGCGATTTTAATAGTCTAAACTATTTTTTCGAAAAATATATATTTATCGAAAAAGATAACAAAAAAAATGGGTATGTTTTAATTCTAGAGCTTACAGTGACTGATAAGACAATGTTCAATTACGTATATATTTAATTATATATTATAGCATCTAACTATTCAAGTCTTTATATAAAAACCTCTATTTTAAAACAAAAGATAAATAACACAGATAACTATAATTTAATTTGCTATTTTATCAAATTACTCATTAAAAATATATTCTCATTATCACTGTTTACTTTTACTTTAAAAAATGATCTGTTAATATTATAAATCGAACAAAACAGCTAATAATATAGATTTTCTAAGTAAAATATATAACCATTTTTTATATTTTAGTAATTACTCATCACGGTTAATTACGACTAACAGCTAAAATTTTAAAACATAATTATTACAGCTCTTACAACTATAAAATCCACCTGGTTTACCGTAAGCGGGAAGTAATAGGGTATCTATGATAAAAGTATACCTTCGGTTATTCTTAAATTACTTAAGAAAGATTGGAGGTATTTTCAATGCCAGAAAAACAAGATATTGTTCCAGTTACATTTGATTCAAAGCTTAAACAAAAAAATGATGGACCGCAATCAACTACCAACGTTACTAAACCAAAGGTTGCGATTAGGGTCAAACGAGATCAGATGGATATCACCATCTACAATGGTTGTAATAATTATATTTTAAATGCTGCACTAGGAGTGTTGAACTCTCATGCTAATTAATTATTCAACTGTAAAGAATATTTATGTGGTTTGTGGAAAAACAGATATGAGACGTGGTATCGATGGATTAGCTTCTATTGTTTTAAATCAATTTGATTTAGATGTCTATTCTGATTCACTCTTTTTATTTTGCGGAAATAGTCTCAATCGCTTTAAAGCTTTATATTGGGATGGTGATGGTTTTATATTACTCTATAAACGTTTTGAAAATGGTAAACTGCAATGGCCCAGAAAAGAATCTGAACTAAGATTATTAACTAAACAACAACTTCGTTGGTTGTTAGAAGGTTTACAAATTGATCAAAGCAAAAAGATAGCTCCAGCTATTCCAGGTTACCTCAGCTAAATAAGTATCTAAAATGATAAAAATCTGTCATTTTAGATGCTTATTTGTTTTAAAAAATGTACAATGAAAGAAACTAAGAGAATATAATGATTTGAGGTGATTTCTTTGTCTGAGTTAGAAGAAAAACTTTTAAAACAAGTTGAAGCATTATCTAATGAATTGTCACTATTAAGAGAGCAAAATGAATTCCTAATGAAAAAACTATTTGGTCGTTCGTCTGAGAGAAATACAGATGATAAAAATCAAATAGATTTATTTGATGATGACTCGTCTTTTAATCTAGCAGAGACAACTGAAGAAAAAACCGTCTTTGAGGAAATTAAGTATAAACGAAAAAAGAAAAAAGGTTATAAAGCTGAGCTAACAAAGGATTTACCCATAGAAGAGATACATTGTGACCTTCAGGGTCACGAGTGTACCTGTGATTGGTGTTGTACCTCTTTAAAGCACATAGGTAAAACTAGAATAAGAGAAGAAGTCGTTTTTGTTCCTGCAAAGATGTATAAAGAAGTTTACTATCAACACGCTTATGAGTGTCCCACTTGTAAAAAAGATGGTGTTGATACGATAAAGAAAGCAAGCGTACCTAAACAACCGATAACACATAGTTTAGCTTCTCCGTCTGTATTAGCCCAATTGATTCATCAAAAAATTGAAATGAGTTTACCTTTTTATCGTCAAGAAAAAGAATGGGAAGCCTACGGATTACGTGTTCCACGTCGAACACAGGCTAATTGGTTCATTACCTCTTGTGAGAAGTGGTTGACTCCCATTTGGAATGAGTTAAAGAAACAACTTGTAAAAGAGAAATTCATTCATGCAGATGAAACTCATTACAATGTTTTATCTAGCGATAAACAAAAATCGTACTTTTGGCTATTTCGAACGATTGAACAAACTGAACACCCTATTATCTTGTATCATCATGAACTTAGTCGTAAAAGTAGCGTGGCCAAAAATTTTCTACATGATTTTTCAGGCTATCTTCATTGTGATGGCTATAATGCTTATAGATCTGTAGATAATGTGGTACTTGTGAATTGTTGGGCTCATGTGAGAAGAAAATTTTTTGAAGCAAAAGATTCATCTTCAAAAGAGACTCCCGCTAAGCAAGGCGTTACTTACTGCGACAAGCTCTTTCAGATTGAAAAAGAGATAAGAGAATTAAATGATGCAGAAAAATATCAATCACGACTAGCTAAAAGCCAACCAATTATTGATGACTTTTGGCAATGGATTGACTCTTTTGTCACTTTACCTGGATCAAAACTAGGCAAAGCAGTTAACTACGCTCTTAACATGAAAGAAGGTTTGATGGCTTTTATGAGGGACGGTCGTTGTGCGCTATCCAATAATTTAGCAGAGCGAAGTATTCGACCTATGACTATAGGGAGGAAGAACTGGCTATTTTCAGCTAGCGAGAGCGGAGCAGTAGCTAATGGTGTTGCATACAGTATCGTTGAAACAGCTAAAGCCAACGGCTTGGTTCCAACTAAATATTTACAGTATCTGTTTAAACAACTTCCAAATATCGAAGATATATCAGACTCTGACATACTGGAAGCTTATTTACCATGGTCAGATCAAGTACAACTTAATTGTCTATAGAAATAGGGATCCACTTGTCATAGCATGACACAGCGAATCCCTATTTGGCATATACTCTATTACTTCCCGCTTACGAACCAAAAAAAAGTGCCAAGAGAAAATCACTTTCTCATGACACTTTTTATTGTAACAACATATTTTCTCGTTTACTTAAAATGTATTTAATACAATGATTAAAATTTTGGTACTTCAGATATTGTCCATGTAACTTCTCCAGTATATGTACCTAGTACATTTCCAGATGACATTTCTGCAGGATTATAACTCAATTTTAGTCCTTTAGATTTGTCAGTATTTCCCCAGTCAGAAGAAATATCTACATTACCTTTGCTAGTGTTCGATTCAATAATAGCATCTGAATCACTCAATAGGATAGAACTCTTACCTGTATTATAACTTAATGCATTAGGTATCGTTTTTCCACCACTATTAGTCAAAGGTTTAGTTACCTTGGCTGATAACGACCATCCATTATTTTGAGCTAACCTCGTATCTGAAATGACTAGATCATCATCTATCGACTGTGGATGTACAGTTTGAACTTTATCTGCCAACTGTAAAGTTCCAAAATCAATTGTTTTTGGAGCAGATACAATCCTTAAAATACCATCAAAAACATAGTCCACCTTATCACCATTACCAGTTATAATGACTTTAGTATTTGAAGGCGGTGTAATTAATTTATAGTTTTTGTTCACTATTTTTTCTATTGTACTTTGTACATCTTTATTAGCATCTAAATCTTGAGTTGAGCCAATGGCACCTTGTATCACAATAGGTTCTTCAAGTTTTGCGCCATTTAAATCCGTAAAATTAACTGTGATAGTATTATTTTTAACACTACTGATGTCTGCTTGATTTGATTTAATCGTAAAATCATTATTGCTAATGTCTTTACCCGATACAGTGGCGATGTTACTTATCGTCTTACCTGCAACCTCAGAAGAAACTTTTGCATCAAACGTAATGTTTTTTACATTTTCTCCAGACGCTTTTTTAGGCATAATTTTACCTAATGGTACCTTCAATTTTCTGGATGTTTCATCATATGAAGCATCAGATATTTTCACACCATCAACTGTTACATTTGCATTGCTTGGTTCATAAATTAATCCAGCATCCAAAACGTCTTCTAAATAGACGTCATTCCATTCAATGTTACTACCATCTTCTTCATCATTACTTACACTGATCGTATATGTCACTGTATCTCCAATAGAAATTGGTGAATCAGATTTCCCATCTTTTAGCGATACTTTTTTTGTAGCTGTGGCTTTTGATATGCGTCCTTTTTCAACCACATAAGATGACGCTGCTGGGAATGTCGCATCGGAATAAACCAAATCCTTTGAGGGATTGATATTTCCGTCTTTATCATTGGTTGTGGGGGCTTTGACTTTTAGATTCGTTGGCGCTAAACCTGCTGTATCTCTAAGGTAGACTTGTACTTTATCACCTACGTTAAATTTGTTTGGTAAAGTATAACTAAAATTACCGCTCTCATCAACCGTTGCGACTTCTGTCATTGCTCCACCGTTTACCTGTAGATAAACTTTAGAACCCACTTCAGCTCCGCTACCCGAAATCTTAGAATCACTTTCATATATTTTACCTGTATTAACTTTTACCGGTTTTGGTGGTGTAATATTAAATACTGGCTCACTTAATGAAGGTTCTGAAACTAAATTACCTCTAGTTGCAATCGCACTAAATTTCATACCTGGATCTAAAAAGTCTGTTAACGTTGTTGAAACATAGCCAGAATTATCCGTCAATAAAGTCGCTTTGTTTCCAGTTTTAGGGTTAGTTATTTCAACAGGAAGACCTTTACTAGCAAATAATTCTGTGTAGTGTAAATCTCCATTTTCATCAAGACCTGTATCATCTGGCACATCCCCTAATTTAACCCTAGCAAGATTAGTCAGCTGCTTGTCAGCATCTGTAATGGTATATTGCCAATTAATAGTTGGTGGCACGTTCAAACCTGATATACGAGCAATATTACTTCTAGCTGTCGTCGAATTAGAGTTTAACGATGCGGCTAATTCACTATTACTTGAGGTAACTTTATGTCCATCTGTAATCGTTAATTCTTCTACGTCTGTATAATCAAAATCAGCCGTCGAAGAAAAACTAGAACCCAATTTCCAAAATGACATGTTACTGTTTTTTACGGTAAAACTATTGTTACTACCCGTATTATTTACTTGTACTGCATCCCGATTTGTATTAGAGGCATTGTTTCTAATATCAAAATTGGCAGGGTTATCCAAAATTATACTGTTATTTTTTTTTGCTGCTAAAGATCCTAGATCAATCAAAGCATCTCCCACTCCTGTGGTTCGACCAATTACATATAAGTTAGAGCCCGGTTCAAATAGCATTTTCATGTTCCTAGCGCTAGAACCACTCCAATCCATAAGTGGTGTGGACGAATTAGCACCAGACCCCACAAAATTGGTGACGTTGTCTTGAATAGATGGGTAACTAGCCAAAGAGGTTAACGTCACAATAGACCCTTTTTTCGCATTAAAAGTTTGTCCATTTCCAGAAAATTGAACAGCAGCACCTGGAACACTGGCTGTAAACTGTGCATTCTCCCCAATTTGTATACTTCTGTAGTACATATATATAGCAGGATATCCCGTATTATTTGTGTTTCTGACATTTCTTAATTTTACATTAGCACCATCACCCACAATAAAATCACCAGTTCCTGTATCACTTGCTCCAACCTGACTATTAAACCAAATGATAGAATAATTATTCTGTGTGATTTCACCATAGTACTCTGTTCCATCCGCAAAATTTACACCACCTGTATAGAAATTTTCCGCTCGAGTGTAAATTTTATTTTTTCCAGATACATTTATTTGCGCTCTAGGTGTTCGAAATAAACGACCAGAACCAGATGTTGAACTCACATCAGGTACGTAAACGTTTTTCATATTAAACGTCCAATACTGTCCGTATTGATTATTATTTGATGCACTATATGCGTTATACGTTTCTATAATACCTCCACGTGCAACATCAGCTCCAACAGTACCATTGTTTGCCAAAGTAATATTTTGAATATTCATAGTTGCTGTACCAGAATTAGTTGGTTTTCCAATCATCAGACTAGTGTTAGCCAAGTCAAGCTTGTAATTTTTAAAATCTTCAGGCTTCGTACCAGCTTTACTACCGTCAATTACAATATCTGTTGTTCTATATTTCAAATTTGTAGCTACTCCAGTATAAGTAATATCATTTGTTAACGTAATTTTCGTAGTTGTTTGATCTTCAAACGCGGTTTTAAAATCTGCCCAATTGCTGACAGATACTTCCGCAGCTTGTGCTGTAATGCTTTTGGGTACAAAAACAGAAAAAATAATTAAAGTGATAGGCAATATGAGTTTTTTAATAAAATTAAGCATTTTATTATATCTCCTCCCTATAAAACGAGGATGGCACTAAATAGCACCATCCAAAAAATTATAATAAACTCGTTTGTTTCTATGCTCCTGGTGTAGGTGTAGACGCGATAGTCCATGTTACTGTCGCAATGTAATCACCTAATGTCATTGATGCTGCAGTGGCAGCTGGGACTGTTAATTTAACAGAGTTAGCTGTTGTATCCACTCCTTTTTGAATTGCATCGTTTCCTAATACTGCATTATTTGCATCATAATCAGCGCTTTGACCAAATTCTAATACGTACGTACCAGCACCTTTACCAGCTGCTGCGTTTACTACTTCAACTGCCGTTCCATCTTCACCTAAAACAAAAGAACTAGCTTGAGATGTTAATGATGGTGCAATGTCCTTATTAATAGTTTTAGTTTCAAGTAAAGGGTTAGTGTATGTTAATGTTGCTCCACCTAATTTTTTACTGTCATCAGCAAGTGAAAATTGTTTTGTCATTGCCGCTGTAATAGTATATCCAGCATTTGATCCTCTAAGGTCAGACCATGTTACTAATTGACCACGTTTAGTTTTATCTGCTAATTCAAGAGCATGAGCATCACGTGTGATTATACTGTTTCCTGTAGAAATTTTATCAAAAATTAAATCTGTTGTATTAGTAATCCCTAAAGGTCCCTTGTTTGCCCCTGGATGTACCCCAGGTGTATCTGGTGTTATACCTGGTTCAGTATTTGGTTTCTCTGGATCGACCATAGGATCATCAGGTTTAATTTCACCTGCTCCAACTGTCACCTTTCCATTTGATTCAGCTGCATTTGCTGTTAAAGGTATTGTTGCACCTCCTACAATTGCTGTTAATAGTGTGAGTGCCGCTATCTTTCTTGCTTTCATTATGTATCTCCTCCTAAAAAATTTTTATATATGTAAAAGAGAATTTCTCTCTTATACCAAATTTAATTTGGACCTGAAACAAGCGTCCATTCCAATTTTGTAGTATACTCCACTGGATAAATCTTTGCCGTATCTGGCACTGTTAATGAAATAGCGGAATTTGAATACTCCTGCTTTTTGTACTTTTCATTCATAACAGGTTTATTAGATTCAGATAACGGACTTAATGTTGGTTTATTCTTCTGAGGATTATCCTCTGAAGAACCGAAAGCTATCGACCAAGATCCTTTCCCTTCACCTTGATTAGCTGTTGCTATACTATAAGCTGTATTCAAATTGGATAGTACGACAGCATCTCGTGTTACTAAAGGTGTTGTACCGTTACCATTTGAGCTAGCCCAGCCTTTATCAAAAGACAATGTCGCACCTTTTAATTCTTGATTTTCAAGATCTTGAATAATGGCACTTCTAAATTGAGATTTTTGAGTTAGTTGTAATTCCCACCCATCTGTTTGGCGAAAGTCAGATACTTGTATAAAGTAACCTCGAGCTGGTGTTTCATCTAAAAATAGTTGAGCTAGAGAATTGTACTTCTTATCCTTATCGCCCGAGTAAGCTCGACCAAAATTTAATGGTGAAACAAAATCAATTCTAAGAGAACCTTTTGTCGATAAAGTATCACCTGGATTAACATTATTTTCAGGATGTTCTGGATCAAAAATCTCCGAAGAACCCCTATCTTCGACAACAACTTTTCCATTACTTATTGCAGCAACAGAATTTGTTGATGACACGATCATCGATATAGCACATAACACTATACTATTCCGTAGTCTCATTTTTCGCACCTTCTCTCCTCAAAACAAAAACCAGTAAAAAAATACTTATTAAAATAAATCCGCTACTAAATAATACTTGATTATTATTTTCACCTGTTTTAGGCAAAATTCCTTTTTTTTCATTTTTTTTAGATGAACTAGCTGTCGGTTTATCTTTTTTAGGTTCTTCTTTTTTAGGATTTTCTTGACTACTACTACTATCATAGAAAATTATTTTCCCTTCAACCTCGATATTCCCTCCATCAGCAGCAATTCCCTTTAAACTTCCTGTTGTTATCGTCAAACATAATAATAAAAACATTACTATTTTTTTCAATTTAACACCCCTTTTTGAATACATCGTCACAGAGTACCTCTATGAATTCCTATAATATTCTTCCTGTCAACTAGTCCATACGTTCGGCTATCATTATCCATAAATCTATTGTCAAACAAGACAAGAAAGTTATCATCAGGTATTTGAGATTTACTGCTTATAGTCATTGTAGAAAAATTCATGGTATACAATCCCCCAAATAATTGACTGTTATTTTTTTCGTAATTAATAAATGGCTCTATTTGTTCTTTTCCATCAACATACAAAACATCATTCTGATAAAGAATATTTTCACCTGGAAGGCCTATGACTCTTACAATAGAATATTTCGAATTTTGATTAAGTAACACTATATCAAATCTTCTAACTTTATCATTGGTACGTCTGAACAAAACTATATCATTTATTCTAATTGTAGGATTCATGGCATACGTATCAGCAACTTTGACAACATATACCATGTTCAGTATTACCACTGTAATTATGATTGAAATTATCCCCAGTATCAAAAACTGAAATGATTTTTTCATAAAACTTATCTTTCCTTATTTATTACTTAATGCATTTGCATTAACTTTATAGTACTCAAACACTTGATTCTCAATGTCTTTTATTCGTTTCAAATCAGATGTGTATTGCTCTTTTATATTTTGTTGATTTCCATAGAATAATGAACTATCTTTCGTTGCATTCATACCAAGTTGCCCTATCATCTTATAGTATTTATTAAGTAATTGCTGTCCCTCAACTGTGTTTGAGCTATCAGAAGTCTTGTTGCTATAACTAGCCATAGACAAAGCCAAATACTTAGTATTTTGAACAGAAGCATCCTCACTATCTGTCTTAGCTGATGCTTTTTCTAATTCATTAGTAAAATCATCAACTAAAAAATACCCTCTAACTAGTAAATCTGAATCTGTATTTGTCATATTAGAATTCTGATAATTGTAATAAAAAACAAAACCTCCTAATACAATTAACTCAAGAATAAAAAACTTAATAATTCTATTTCGAATTTTTTTATTTTTAGATAATAAAATTTGTTTCTTTTTACGCTCTTTTTTCTTCTTCGCATTGAGCGTAGATATCACTCTTTTTTCATTGACGTAAATAACTAAATTAAATACTAATAATGCTAAGATAATGATTATTATAGAAATCAACAGGACATTAATAATATTTTGACTGTTCATTGTTATCTACGCCCCGTTTTTTTTGATTTTTTACTTTTACCCTTACTATTCCCCTTTTTCTTACGAATAACACTGAATATAAAGTATAATACAAGAAATACTACTATAAATATCCCAACAATTAAACCAACTAACTTCCAATCAAATCGTTCTTGAGTTAGCGATGAGTTTTTTTCGTTGTATTTTTCTGCTTGTTCTTTTGTGATTTCGAACTCTTCATTCCAATCCCACGATTTGTCTTTTATTTTAGCATTTATTTTTATCATGTATTTTCCAGGTACCATTTCTTCATTGTACATTGATATTGGAAAATCTATCGCACTCGTAGGTGCCATTTGAATGCCTGTTTTTCTTTCTTCATATAAGACCTTGCTTTCACCTTTTTTAGTAATTTGCGTTTCTAACGTCATATCCCCAACATATGTTGGTTTAACATTAGCTATTTGAGTAAAAATGGTATTGTTGTAATTTCTATCACCTGCATATGTTTTTCTATACTCTAAGTCTGGTTCAATCACTTTATCATTTTCTTGTAATAAGATAGCTACAACATAAGCAAACTGATTTTTTACTTTTGATCCATTACTTGCTGTTGTATCTGTTTCTTGATCTTTTTGTTTTAAAGTAATTCCGCCTGCCAACATACCATCAAACTCAATTTTAGGCATTTTAATTTTTATATCTATTTTTTTACTTTCTTTTGGCTTAAGCACTACTTCTTTGTCAGTCTTAACAATGTCCCTAAAATCAACTATAGCTGACTTGTCTAATTTAATCCCTGTTTGATTATACTCAATCACACCGTTACTATTCGTTTTAGCTGAGTCTATCAATGTTTCCACTACCTGCTCTTTATCCGATAGATTAGTCAGTGTCATTTGTACAGTCTGCTCTTGATTAGGTGCCATCATCAAATCGAAATAAGATAATTCTTTGTTTTTTTGATTATCAGGGACTTCTATACTATATGTAAAAGACATCCCCTCCTGTGTATCAGCTGCATTTGTTTTTATAGGTACAATAAATATTAAAATAGTAGTTATAAATAATAGTAATTTCTTCAATTTTATCTCCTCAATATTTAAAACAGATTTTCATTTTACAAATGAATATTCACACTCATCTTCATTAACTCTCAAGAGTTTCATTGTTTTATTTGTTACATTTTTTATAATACTCATATTTTATGAAAAAGTCAACAAAATTTATTATTGTGTCTTTAACATTTTAAATTTTAAGTACTTAAAACCTCGATTTACTTAATCATCCATTATAAAATTAATTTACACAAAAACATAAAAAACTCTCCTAAAATTGAGGAGAGCTCCTTTATTAACTGAAATGATGAGCATATTTCTTAGTGATAATTGTTACTATAAATAAGTAGAAACTTGATACAACAAACATGCTATATACACTAACTTTGTCAGCAAACATACTTAATATTGCTAAGCTTAAAGAAAATATACCTGAACAAATCACACTACTCGTCGAATAAACAGAGGTAATTTTCTTTGGAGCGATACTTTGTTGTATAACGGTCACTTGCGGAATATTTTTCATTTGCGCAAATACTCCCACACTCACAGATAAAACCAACGCCAATACTGGTATAGAATTTATCACAAATAAACATGTTACAACTGCCCCTAATAAGGAACCAAAAAAGATAATTTTCGGTTTATTTTGATTAATTTTTGTTTCATACACCATAACAACTAAACTACCCATCATAGATCCTAAGAAAAATGTGGCATTGATCCACCACTGATCACCCTTATGTAAGGATGACTGAACGAATACCAACATAAAACAGAAAAATACCCTTTGATTAAAGAGTGTTTCAAAAGGATTAATAATCCTTTGGTATAAATAAGCCTTTATTTTTATTTAAAACAAGTAACAACACACTAACGGTTGCCAGCCCCGTTAAAAAACCACTGATTCCATTTGCTACTAGTGAATAAGTCACTGGTGATAATCCCCAAACTGCGTACTGCCCCCAGAAAATAAATCCAGCAATAAAGTGGAATGTATAGCGAACAAACACACCAAAAAAGGTTCCTGACACCACATATTTCCAAGCCACGGATGGATTATTTTTTAAAGTAAACTGTAGTTTTTTACTAAATACACCAGAAACTCCTGCAGCGGCAAAAGCGAAAATGTATTCGATAATCACTTGAGACACCATTAAAAAATACACTTGCCCCATTAAAAAGTGCAATAATCCCCAAATAAGTCCAGCATAAACACCTGGTATCGTCCCACGACGTAGAGCGTATAACGTTAGCGGTATCATTCCTAAAGAGACGGAAAAACCTGTTCCTATATTTAATGGGATAAATGATAGAGCCATTGATAGTGCTGCTACAATTGTCCCTTCTAAAATAATTCTTGAACGTTTTGACATAAAAAACTCCTCCTATTATTGATTCATACGTGACCAATCAACAAAAGAGCAGTGCTTACTTGCTACCACTTCACACAATTCCTACGATTGAATTAACAATATCAGGTTCGAGGGTTTAGAGTTTTCGCTCATTCTCAGCCTAGAAGCTCCCCTTTGTGACGGTTATGTATTTAATTATACTTCACATATAGTATGGCATGGATCGACAAAAGAATCAAATGTTGTTTTTTTATTTCAGTCTGAGCACAAAAAACTCTCATCTTAATAGATGAGAGAAGGAAGGACTAAATATAAGAATATCTAGCTTTTATTTCTTTTGGGAGAAGAAATAAACGTGGATGGTAGGAGTCGAACCTACACCTCAAGTAAATTGAGAATGAACAACTTGTTAAATCTCAATGAGTTAAAACACCTCGTTCACCCACAAATAATATCTTTTGTTCAATATAAGTATAGTTTAACCATTTTATCTTAAATTTAGCTTAAGAAAGTTTAGCAAATAAGTTAAGCTTTTCACCAAACAAGCTAAAATCACGCATAAATTCAAAAAAATATCCGCTTGGTACTGGTTGTGCCCACCACTTAAAATTTCAAAAGAAAAACACCGTGCATTAAATATCATCCATAAGATGGATTTATCAGATGTTGAAGCAAAAAACATGATGACTTATTTTGACAAGGCAACAGCTTGGTTCTATGTAGCAACAGCGGGCTTATTTAATGCCATTTACTTTAGTTACGATCTATACAAAGACAGCTCATTCTCTAGCTCCCCTATCTTATTTCTTTTATTTCTAGCTTTTATGACAGCATTTAGTATTTTAAATGTGGTTTACCGTATGAATCCGAACAGAATAGAAGAAAAATCACGCCACTTAAAGAGTTAAACTATGTTGATTCAACAAGTTTTGTAAAGCCCCTATTAAATTAGAAGAATTGTTATAGTAACACGGAGCAATGTCTATTCTTTCAAACGTTTGATCTAAGATTTCTAATTCTTCAAATAGGTTATTATAGGCTAGTTCTATGTTTTCAATGAGTATAGCTTGTTGGCTGACTCCTCCGCCAATAACAACCTTCTCAATATCCAAAATAGCTTGGAGATTAACAATAAACTTTGCTATGCCACGACAATACGATAAAAATAGTTTGGTTAATTGCGCATTTTCTTTCATTTCAATCGCATCAAACACTGCTTGATAATCATCGTCATCTACACCAAGTATCGCTGTGGCTTTTTTTATAAATGTCACAGCTGATCCACTTGAACCATAGATAGTCAAACCTGTTGATGGAGAGTCTTCAATACAGAAACTAAATTCTCCCGCTTGAAAATTTTTCCCTTGATACAGTGAGCTGTTAAGAATCAAACCACCTCCAACTCCTGTCCCTAATATCATTCCTAAACTGTTTGTCGTCCCTTTTAAGTTACCAAACTGCCATTCAGCTAATACGGCCGCTTTTCCATCGTTGATCACAGAAAACGGTAATAGAGTAATAGACTTGATCCATGAAGCCATATCAAAATCATACAAGTACATAATTGTCCCACATGTGTAGACATATCCTTTTGTTGAGTCTATTTTTCCGGGACAACTTATCGCAATTCCCTCAACATAATCTGCTACACGATCAATTTCTTGCTTATTTAGTGCTTGAAATTCCTCAATTGTCTCTGGTGTTTTTAGTTTCCATTCTTTTTCAATGAATCCATTTTCTTGCAATAGACCGTACTTCATATACGTTCCACCAATATCAATACACAAATAACTCATAATATTACCTCCACTTTTATTTAATAACTGATTAAAAACATACTCATTCTAATAAATAGCATTTTCTTGCGGTGTCTGTTTTATGATTTAAAAGAGACACTATTGTCTCCACTCACAACTTTTTCACAAAACTGTATAGTATTCGTCATTCCTTTTGCCAAGTAGTTATAATCACCACCTAAAAGATAGCACATCTCTTCTATCTTTTTGGCATTCTCTAAAAATTGGTTATCATGAGTCATAACGTAGTCGTATAGATTAAAGGTCAGTACACAAAGGATTCTCTGAAACCCCTCTTCTGTATTTTTTGTTACCTCAAAAAAATCTTGTCGGTAATGATTCATTCTCTCCCAATCTTTATTCTCCAAAGCCGTAGATAAGTAATTAACAAATAAATAACTTTTAACCTTAATGGCATCTGAATAACTGTTATACTTCATTAATTGTTTTAATGCAAACTCTGTCAAAAATCGATACGTGTCATAATCAAAATAATGTCCATTATTAAGAAAAAAAGCAAATTCTTTTAGTGTCCATGACTCAACAGACATAAGATAGTCTTTTAACACTTCGACATCTTCACTTGGGTAAGTAAGTGATTCATTATGTATCTTTAATGATTCTTTGTAATTAAAAATTAATAGGTTTAATCTAGCCTTTAATATTTCGTCCTGTTTATTTGTAGGCTCATCATAATAGGCTCGCAACTTTCTTAAAGTCTCAATGTCCCCTCTATTTGTTGCTATTGCTATCAACACATTACTAGTTATTTCTTCTGAGCTTTTATAGTCATTAACAATAAATTCAAATTCTTCAAACTTCATATCCAATCTATCTAACACTTCCATAAACTTCGTCACCGACATATCATGTAGTCCTTTTTCAAAATCAATCGCATAGGTCTTTGATACAATCCCTGAATACAAATACTTTTGCGAATATCCCTTGTTTAGTCGAATGTTTCTGACAACTTTTCCATAATCATTTTTCATCTTATTTCTCCTTTTTGGTCAATTATACTTTACCATGTATCTGTTCATAAAACGAGTTGTTCTATACTAGAAAAAAAGGAGGAATGACTTATGTCAATTATCAAAAAGTATCCACTCTATCAAAAACTTATACTCAATAATTTTATTTCAACGTTGGGAGATTCAATGTATTATATTGCCTTGATGACCTATGCTGCACAATTCACCCACTCATCTCTTGCAATTACTATTGTGTCATTATCTGAAACCATTCCGTTTATATTTGCTTCACCTTTAGGGAGTTTAGCAGATATGAGCTCAAATAAATCATCAAAAATTTTCTACTCAGGCATCATACGTGGACTACTTTATCTATCTGTTAGTTTTTTAATAGGGTTTCAACAAAGCATGATGTTACTAGTTGGAATTAGCTTAATCAATTTCGTGTCAGACAACATAGGGAAATACTCTAACAGCCTGTTTTTTCCTTTTATACCACTCATTGTTGAACAAGATGATATAGAAGAGGCACAAGGATTAAATGGAGCAATTAGTCAGGTTGTTGCCATTATTGCTCAATTTGTCGGAGCCTATCTTTTAGGATTATTTTCTTATCAATTACTTGCTTTAATTAATAGCATGGCATTTTTTATCACAGCATTTATTGTTTTATCCATGAAGAAAACACTTGATTCATTAGAAAAAGAGCATCTAGACAAACACGAGACCATCTCATTACCTGCTATATGGAAACAAATGACGTTTGCTATTAAGGAAACAACAAAAAACAAAGCATTTTTTCACTTAATTCTTGTTTTTGCTGGGTTAAACGGATTATCATCTGTTATTTCTCCAATGTTATCTATTGTTTTAGCAAAGGACTCAACACTGATTATTAATAGCTTTTCTTTTACATTTGCACTGATTCAAGGACTAACCTCAATTGGTATTATTATTGGTAGTTTGTTCGGTACAAAATTATTTAAAAAGTTAACTTTAGAACAATTTAATCCAATCATCTTATTTTTTATGGCACTGCTGGTATGTAGCATACTATTAAAGAATATTTATGTCCTATTGGTATTACAAACCATACTAGGATTATTGATTGGTGGAGTCAACCCAAAATTTAATGCTAAACTGATGAAAGAAATCCCAATAGACAAATTGGCAACCATTGCTGGTGGGGTAAGCACTCTGCTAATGATTTTTCCACCCGTAACCATTTTTATTTTTACTACATTGGCAACTGCCTTTAATAGCAATATATCACTCATTGCTCTAGGAATAAGTTGTTTAACACTGTGTTTTTATTCTTATGTGCATGATCGTTTTACCAAAAGTAAAACAGCTTAGTTTAAATTTCTAAGCTGTTTTTTTATTTTGTCATTGACTTAATACATCTAAGCAAAACTGGCCTACTCTATTACTTGCTATTTTTTCATGATTTTCATAGGACTCAGTTGCATCATCATTTGCTAAATCTGATATTCCTCTAATTGATAAAAACGGTAAATCGTTAATAAAACAAGTATGAGCGATGGCACTTGTTTCCATATCCACTGCAACAGCATCAAACGTATCAACGATATAACTCTTCTCACTATCATCTGCAATAAAAGATTCCCCTGACACAATCCCTCCTATCATTCCTTCTTTATGATACATTTTAAACTTAGCCAGTAACTGTGCATCTGCTTGAAACACAGACGTATTAGGAAATAGATTTTCCATTTGCTGTTGATTCACATCATGGTGGCTGTATCTATCACCTAACACGATATCCAGTGGTTTTAGATCAGCATGCAGACCTCCAGCTATACCGATATTTAATACACAATTTGGCTCAAAATAATCAATCAGTAGTTGGGTATATACTGTTGCATTAACTTTTCCAATACCACTTGTCACTAAAACTAACTCATTGTCTCCACAATCAGCTAAGTAAAACGTCTGCTTTTTTAGTACAACAGGCGTGCAATCTAGATGATTTCGTAAATAATCTAATTCTATTGGCATGGCACATATAATTCCTATTTTCATAAAAACACCTCGTTTCATTTTTATATTACCACTTATCTAGCCAAAACTAGCCAACTATCATAAAAGAGTGGTTTTTAAAACATTTTCCATTTATTCTTATTTTAAGGAGGAACATATTATGAAAGTAAATTTTATTAAAAACACACAATTAGCTGACGACCTAATTATTTTAGAAGCACAGCAAAAAAATGATATCATCGATTCCATTATAGGTGATATTGAATCCACTATTTCAGCTGTAGAATGTTTTATAGATAGACAAAAATTGATCCAACCCATTTTATCATGTACCCGTTTCATTTCGTCAAACAAAAAAGTCTTTGGTTACACAACAGATAATGAATTCACTGTAAAATATCGACTATATCAGCTAGAAGAGTTATTACCTAAACAATTTGTTCGTATATCAAATACTGAAATTATTAATAGTCGTGCCATTAAGCACCTAGAATTAACAACGACGGGTATTATACTCGTTCATTTTAAAAACGGGGAACAAACTAGTTCATCTAGAAGATACATCAAAAAAATAAAGGAGAAATTACTATGATAAAAAAAATAGCTACACATGCCATTAAAGGGTTTCCTCTAGGAATAAGTATTGGCTTAGTGATTTCGATTATAATAAGTTATATGATTGGACTCACTATTTATAGTCCAGCCCCACCTCAATTTATCAACAAGTTTACGTCGTCTTTAAACGCTATGGTGGTGTCTGTTATCATTTGGGGGTTAATTGGGGTTCTATTTTCCACAACAAGTCTTATTTTTTCAGAAACCGATTGGAGCATTACAAAAATGACTGTCGTGCATTTTTTCCTATCTTATGTTTTTTTTGCCCCTTTGTCTATCATAGCTGGTTGGCTTTCTGTTTCTTTATTAAATCTTGTGACGTTTACCGTTATTTATTTACTTATTTATATAATCTATTGGTTAGTATGGATGCTTCAAGCTAAGAAAGGGATTGAAAAAATAAATTCAAAATTATAGATATAGATAAAATAAACTAGTATGGATTGCCCTTTTTTGGTACTCTTTTTATAAGATAATGACTAAAATAAATTTAAATAAAGGATAAATTTACTATGAATAAAAACAAAATGAATTTAGTAGCAACTATATGGCCCCTTTTCCTGACTTCATTGAAAATTCAAATTCATATCTAGACAAAAGAACATCTTTAACAAAGTTTGAAAGAGTTATTCGAATAGTGTTTGCATTAAGTTTTGCCGAGCTATTATTTATTTATATCAGTCTAGGATTTTATTTTATACCTCACCCTAATGAAACGATAGATATCGTTTATTTAAGCATTGGATCTCTTTTCTGGATACTAGGTTTGTTTTTATGGAAAGGATACCAGCATTTTTTTGCTTATATTTTTCGATTAGAAATATCTTGGAAAGAAAATAATCGACCTTTTTTTGTGAAATCAACTTCTTCAAAAAGAAAACTTAAATAATCATTGTATTATACTCTCATATCTCCCCACCATTTTGGTAACAAGTCTTTTAACGTTATAATCTCTCTTGTTTCATAGTCAACCATTATTTTAGTGTCTTTATTTTTAGGAGAAAATTGCATTAACGTTTCACGGCAAATCCCACAAGGCATACCTCCGTGATCAGTTGGAGGCGTATTTCTAAAAGCAATTATTCTTTTCACTTGTGTTTCCCCACTTGCTTGATACATATTAATCAAGGCCATTCTTTCAGCACACAAATTTATCGTACCACCTGTTCCCTCAATGCAATATCCAGTAAAAATTGTTCCCTTATTACTTTCTAAAGCACAAACCACATGATTCGTATAAATAAAACTATTTACTTCTGTAGGATGATAATACTCTTTCGCTTGTAAATATAATTGTTCCCAAATATCTACCATACTAATTCCCTCTTTCTATCAACTACTTTTTTAATGATATAATGGTAAAAAAGAGGAGTGATGTTGATGGAATGGTTAACGATTGTCGCTGATTTTTTTAGTAATTTATTTGCCAGTATAAGTTTTAAACATATGACTAAAAAAGATTAATGATACTAATATCCCCTATTACCGTAAGTATAATTATAGTACAATAAAACAAAATGTCTATAACAGGTGCTGTTTTTTATAGATTTTCAATTTTTGTGTGGTTATAATGAAGTATCATTGATAATTTTTTATGAATCAAATTAAAGACGGAGATTAATTCATGGCCACCAAAAAAAGAAAACAATATAATCATAAACATAAACAAATAAAAGAAAAACCATTTCTTCGATGGCTTGTTCTTGGCATTAGTTTCGTTGCTATTTTTACCTTAAATCAATTAACCTATTTTACTTCTGATGACTATGCTTATCATTATGTCTACAAAGGATTTCTTCCAACAGAAAATGCTGAAAAAATTCATGGCATTTCGTCTATCATAACCTCGCAAATAACTCACTATAAGTTATGGAATGGGCGTTATCTAGCACATAGTATTGTCCAATTTTTTCTCCAATACAATAAAATAATTTTTAACTTGTTCAATACACTTGCTTTTCTTTTATTAGCGTATCTTATTTATTCCATTGTCAATACTGTCTCAAAAGTCAAAAAACCTAGTCTACTATTAGCTCAGATCATTACATTGTTGTGGCTTATAATTCCTAGTTTCGGTCAAACAGTATTATGGGTATCTGGTTCTGGTAACTACTTATGGACATCTCTTTTTTATACAGGATTTCTATTGCTCTGTCTCAAAAATTTAGATGACCATATGCTGACTATCTTAGTTTCTATCATCGTTGGTTTTCTTTCTGGAGCTACAAATGAAAACTCAGGCCCAGCAACCATACTAACAGTCCTATTAATCTTTTTATTTAATCTCATAGTCAAGAAAAAATTTCATGCTTATCAACTAATAGGCGCTGTATTTTCTATTTTAGGGTTTATTTCAATGATGTCATCAGCCGGCTCACAAAAGCGTGGACATATTGATTTATCAATGGATGTCCTATTGAAAAATCTCGATCATATTTTCCAAAGCAGTATGTTACATTTTTACTTCATTTATCTTTTAATTCTTATTCTCTTACTTATCTTATCTCTTAGCAAAAAAATCACTGGAAAAGATATATACTTTATCATACTATTATTTATTGGTCATTTTGCATGTATTTACAGTCTAATACTTATTTCTGAGCAACCGTTACGTATTCTATTTGGTGCATCTGTTTATAGTGTTATTATCACTGCCTATTTACTAAATCGTTTATCTCGATTTAAATCAGTTCAAACAATCATAACAATAGGGCTGTTATTATTTTCTACTTTTAATTATTATCAAGCTCTAAAAGATAATTTAATAACTTATTCACAAGTAAAAGAACAGGTTGCTATTTTAAATCGCGCTTCGCAAAATGATGATATCGTTTTGCCTATGATTACTAGACCAACCACTTCATATAACGCATACAATGGTACCGCTAATTTAACAGACAATCAAAATGCCTGGTTTAATAAATGGATGGCTCAATTTTTCCATGTTAAATCTATTACTGGTCAACCAAGAGGATAATCTAACAGTTTGCTACACAATTAAATAACATTTTTACCAATATGTCTCTATCATAAAAGATGCTAAATTTGATAAGTTCTTCAAATTTAGCATCTTGTTAATTTATTTTATTAATATATTACCATTCATTCTACCCATCATAATCTTCCATCAAGTCTTTAAACAATCCATAGACAAATTGATTTGGATTAAATGCTTCTAAATCAGTGATTTTTTCACCTAGTCCGACTAATTTTACTGGCAGATGAAGTTCATTTCTAATAGCTAACACAATCCCACCTTTAGCTGTTCCATCTAGTTTAGTCAACACAATACCTGTAACGTCTGTTGTATTTTTAAATTCTTTTGCTTGAATTAACGCATTTTGGCCTGTTGTTGCATCCACTACCAATAGCACTTCATGTGGTGCTGACGGGTATTCACGTTCAATGATACGTTTCATTTTTTCTAACTCTTTCATCAAGTTAACTTTATTTTGCAAGCGACCTGCTGTATCAACCAATAAAATATCATAATGCTCATTTTTCATTTTCTCAACAGCATCATACACGACTGCCGCAGGATCGCCACCAGCATTATGTCGCACAACATCAACACCTGCTCGCTCGCCCCAGACAACTAACTGGTCAATCGCTCCCGCTCTAAATGTATCCGCAGCTGCAAGTAACACTTTTTTGCCTTCATCTTTATAACGTTTGGCTAATTTACCAATACTTGTTGTTTTTCCAACACCATTAACCCCAACAAATAGCATAATAGTTGGGCTGTCTGTTTGAATGTTCAGCTCATTATTTTCTTCAATACCTTCAGCTTCATAAATCTCCACTAACTTTTCGATAATTGTTGCTTGAACATCTTTTTTCTTTTTCACATTTTTTAGTTTAACTTCTTCTTGCAACTCATCAGAAATACGCATAGCTGTTTCAAAACCAACATCGGCAGAAATCAAAGCTTCTTCTAAATCTTCAAAGAATTCATCATCAACCATTCTAAAATTAGCAAATAACTCATTCATGTATTGGCCAAATGAACGTCTTGATTTTTCTAATCCCTTATCATATTTTTGGATTGTTTCTTCTTTTTTAGGAGCTTGGGGTTGTTCTTCAACACTAGCTTTTTTCTCTATTATTGATGCTTCTTTCTCTTTATGAATCGGTTCTGGTTCACTTTCTTCAACAGGCTCTTCTTTTTCTGTTATTTCAACTATCACTTCTTGTGTCGGTGCTTCTTTAGGTTCCTCTTTTTCAATTTCCCCGACTGTCTCTTCTAACTCGTCAACAAGCTCTTCTTTAGGTGTCTCTTCAACCTTTTTTTCACCTAAAACAGCTTTTTTTATCTTATCAAAAAATCCCATTTAACTGCCTCCTATTGTTTCGTTAGCACAAATGTTTCAACTGCATGTGCTACACCATCTTCTTCATTGCTTTTAGTGATAAACTGGGCGATTTCTTTCACACCCTGACTCCCATTTTCCATAACAACTCCCAATCCAGCGTACTCAATCATTGACAAGTCATTTTCTTCGTCTCCAATGGCCATCACTTCAGATTGTTTAATCCCTAAATAATTTGCCAATTCATCAATCCCTGAGGCTTTACTTGCCTCTTTATGGATAATTTCTAATAAATTCACTCGTGATTTCATGATATTAAACTCTTCTAATAAGTCTTTAGGAAGTTGAGCTATTTTTTCATCTAAATAACTTGTTTCCACTGCCACAACCATTTTATTAAACAAACGATTTTTATCCAATGTATCGATTGTTGCATGCTCTACTTTTAACAGTGGGTTCATAGACTCATAAATTGATGTATAAGGCTCGTTTGCTGTGTCTAGATGAATCACTGTATCAACAGAAATAATATCTAATGGTAAATTCAACTCTTTCATAATTTGTGCAACTCGACTCACTTCCTCAAAAGTAAGTGAGTGGGCAAGTAACGTTTCACCAGTATCATTTTTTTGCACGGAGCTACCATTAAATGTGATACTATAATCGCCCTCATCTCTTAACTCTAATCTATCAAGGTAAGGCTCGATAGCAAATAATGGGCGTCCAGTACATAACACTACTTTAGCCCCTTGCTCTTTTGCTTTTGTTAATGTCTCTTTATTCTTGTCTGAAATTTGTTTATCATTAGTCAGTAAGGTTCCATCTAAGTCAATCGCAATTAATTTAATCATCCTTTAACTCCTATCTACTTTATGGTCTCTTCAAGTTTTTCCATTTCTTCCAAATGGACTGAAACAATTTTTGATACACCCGATTCTTGCATTGTCACACCGTATAACACTTTCGCAGATTCCATTGTTCCTTTACGATGAGTAATTACTATAAATTGTGTGGCATCACCAAAATGTCGTAGGTAATTACCAAAACGAGCAACATTTGCTTCATCCAAAGCAGCCTCTACCTCATCTAAAATACAAAACGGAATGGGTCGTGCTTGAATAATAGAAAACAACAATGCAATTGCTGTTAATGCTCGTTCCCCACCGGACAATAAACTTAATTGTTGTAATTTTTTTCCTGGAGGTTGGGCAACAATGTCAATTCCTGTATGAAGTAAATCTGTTTCATCACTTAAAATCAAATCCGCATGTCCCCCACCAAACATTTTAGGGAATACTTCACGAAATTCTTCACGTATGTCACAGAATACCTCATGAAATTGCTTCATCACAAGCATATCCATTTCATCCATTGTTTCTTGTAATTCACCTTTTGCTTGATTCAGATCATCTCGTTGGCTAGTTAAAAAATCATAACGTTCAGTGATTTCATCATACTGCGCAATAGCAGACACATTCACTGGGCCTAAGTTGGAAATTTGTTGTTTCAACTCACGTATACTTTGACTCACTTCCTCTGCATCTTCTACAGGTAAGGCTCGTTCTTTTGCTGCTTCATACGTCAAACTATATTCTTCCTGTAAGTTTGTTAGCAAACTGTCTAACTGGTTATCATATGAGCCTTGAGTAATTTCTAACTCTGATTTTTGATTGATCAACTCACGAATATTTTGTTGACTTGTTTCCACAATCACTTCATACTCTTTAATTTTGATAGCATATCCTTCTCGTTGTTCTTTTGCTTTAGCAATGTGTCCTAAAACAGCTTCTCTTTTTTGAGAGGCTTCTTTCATCTTCTGACTAATAAGAGCTTCATCTTCTTTAAAATGAGAGCTATCTTCTTCATTTGATTGGCTTTCTTGCAACATGTCGCTCATTTTTTGATCTGTCTCAGCCAGCCTTGTCTTACGTTCATTTTGTTTGTCTGCTAATTGATTTAACTTTTCATTAATAACAGCAAGTCCTGCTTCTTTTTTCGCTAAATCATTAGCTAGCTGGTCTTTTTTCTCAGAATTAGTGGCTTCTAATTGATCAATGTCTGCCATTTTTTTATCTAATTCTTCTATTTTTTGAGTTAATTCTTTTTGTTCACGTTCGTACGTTTCTTTTTCTTGTTCATACTCTACTAAAAATTGATTTAACTCACTTTGTTCATATTCTAATACTTTTTTCTCTTTTTCTAATTGTGCAACATTTTGAGTTAAAAGTGAGACTTGTGACTGTAATTTTTGTTCAGATAGTCTAGCTTCTTCTCCTAAATGACGTAACCTTTCAAGAGACTCTTCAATGACTGTTAATTCTTCTTTTAATTGTGCGACATCTTGTTCTTTTTTATTATAAAGAGTTGTCATTTGTGAGAGTTGTTTTTCAACGTCTTGCAGTTCTTTTGACTGAGAAAACCAATGCATGGACTGACCCTTTTTACTCATCCCACCGGTCATCGAACCCCCAGGATTCATAACATCTCCGTCTAATGACACCACACGATACTGAAAGTTTATTTGTTTAGCTATCTGTGTAGCAGAGTCAAGAGAATCAGCCACTATCGTTAAGCCTAATAAATTTTTAATAATAGTCGCCACATCATTTTCATAACTTACCAAATCACTGGCTACACCAACAAATCCTGATAATTGATGCACTTGATCCAAAATATCTTGGCGGATATGACGAGCTTTGACTGTCGTTAAGGGTAGAAATGTTGCTCGACCTAGTCGTTGTTTTTTTAGAAAAGAAATCGCATCTCGTGCACTTTGATCATCTCTTGTTACGACATGTTGCACACTCGTTCCAAGAGCTGTTTCTAAAGCTAATTGATACTTAGAAGGGATTTCTATTAGTTCAGCTACGGCTCCTACTATACCTGGAATACGATTTTTTTCTTTTAATACAGCTCGCACCCCTTGATAAAAACCTGTATAATTATCTTGTAGTTCTTTTAAGCTTTTTTGTTTGGCTTGGGCTTGTTGTAAAATTCGTAAAGCATCCATCAATTGTGTGTTTAGTTTTTGTAACTGAGTACTTAATTGTTCTTTAATTTGTCTTTTCTGTTGGTATTCTTCTAAATACGTCACAACATTTTCTTTCTTTACATCATATTCTTGAGATAAAGTTTCAAGCTCAGCTTTCTTTTCTTTAATCATCGAAACAAGCTTCTCTAATCGTGTTATTTCGTTTGAATTACGACTTGTTTCTTGAGTGTATTGCTTTTCTAAATGTTTTAACTCATTATTGACATGACTTTGCTGTTGCATGTATTCTAAATAGTCACTACGCATATCATCCAGCTGTTCTTTGGCTGATTTACTATATTGAACTAACTCTTGCTTAATGCGAGAAATCTCTTTTTTGATTAGTTGTTGCTCATTGTTTAACTCTTGCTCCTCATTTTTAAGAGTCTCAATCTCACATCGTAAAGCTTCTTTTTGTTTATCCAAATCACGTAACGTTTTTTGTTGTGCTTCTTTTGTTTGAAAAGAAAATTTTTGTTTTTCTTCAAGCACTCTTTTTTGTGTTTCTAGTTGTTCATACTCTGTACTACAGTCTAGCAATCGTTGTTGATGACTATCAAGCATTTGTTCTAGTGTCAGTTGTTCAGATTTCAATTGTTCAAGGGTATCTTCTAGTATTTCTTTTTCTTTTTCTTTTAAAGATAATTCTTGGCGATTAGTAGCTAACTGCTCTTTATTTTTTTCCCATTTTTCTTTTGTCTGATCAATCAAAAAAGCTGACATACTGATATCTTGTTCTGATAATTTTTCTTTCAATGATAGATATGATTTAGCATTATCACTTTGCTGTTTCAATGGATTGAGCTGTAACTCCAACTCATAAATAATATCTTGCACACGACTTAGGTTATCATCCGTTTCACCTAGATGTTTTTCTGCTTGTTTTTTTCTATTTTTATACTTCAGTACTCCTGCAGCTTCTTCAAAAATGGAGCGTCTATCTTCTGGTTTACTATTGAAAATTTCTTCTACTTTCCCTTGAGAGATGATTGAAAATGAATCACGACCCAAACCAGAATCCATAAATAAACTAACCACATCTTTTAATCGACTGCGTTGTTTGTTGATGAAAAAATCACTTTCCCCATCTCGAGTTAACCGTCTTGTCACACTGACCTCAGTGTATTCAACCGGTAAAAAATAATCTTCATTATCTAATACTAACGTCACTTCTGCTATATTTAACGGCGAACGCGAAGAAGAGCCAGCAAAAATAACGTCTGGCATTTTTCCACCGCGTAAACTTTTTGCTGACTGCTCTCCTAACACCCATCGAATGGCTTCTGTAATATTACTTTTCCCACTTCCATTGGGACCAACAATTGCTGTTAAACCTTCATTAAATTCAATTACTGTTCGATCTGCAAAGGATTTAAATCCTGCAATTTCTATTCGTTTTAGATACACAAAAAATAAGTCCCCTTCCTAGGATTCTTCAGCTAAAATATTAGCCAAAGCTGCCTCGGCTGCTTTTTGCTCAGCTATTTTTTTAGATTTTCCAGACCCCTCACCTAATGGAGTCCCACCACCGCACACTTCTACATGAAAAATACGTGCATGTGCTGGCCCTTCTTCTGCTATTAAGTGATACTCTATTAAAATATCGCCATTTTTTTGCAATACTTCTTGTAATGCTGTTTTATGATCCATCTCATGTGAAAAAGCACCTGTTTCTATTTTCGCTACGACCACTTGATAGATAAATTCTTTTGCTTTTTTTGCCCCTTGATCTAAATATAAGGCTCCTAAAAATGCTTCGAATAAATCACACAACAATGATGAACGGCTTCTACCATTTGAGTTTTCTTCACCCTTACCAAGCTTAACAAATTGATCAAACCCACATTCTTTTGCAAACATCGCTAGACTATCTTCTCGAACAATAGTCGAACGTAATTTGGTTAATTTCCCTTCAGGTAGGTCTTGAAAATGGCGGTATAAATAATCAGAGACTTCTAACTCTAATACCGCATCTCCTAAAAATTCTAATCGTTCATTATCTTGTAATTCAAAGTGTCGATGCTCATTCACATAGGATGAATGGGTAAACGCTTGTTCCAATAACGTAATGTCTTTAAAAATAATATTGTAGTTTGTCTTTAATAATTGTGCTAACGTTTGTTCCATTGGATGTGCCTCTCCCTTTTTACCATAGATACTCTTATTATACGTTTTTTTTGTTTGAAAGAAAACAAAAACTATCAATTTGACCAAATAGCCAAATTGATAGTCATTATACATTATTTTTTATCAGTAACTCCAACATGAGACCATGGGTTACTTGTTACATCATAAGCCCAGTCAAAGTTTGTTACTTTATCGCTCACTGGTAATACGGCATCTCTGAATAATGTTGGGATAACAAATGCTTCATCTGCAACATATTCTTGCCATTCTTTAAATTTATCTGCACGGTATTTACCATCAAATGATTTTTCAGAATCAATTTCATTCAACAGTTTAGTGTTTTCATCACTGACAAAACGAGTGTAGTTAAAGGCTGCTTTAGGTCCATATAATCCTGATTGAGAAGGATCTTGGCTTAATGACCAAGCTGCTTGATAGACATCAACATCTGGTGAATCATTTTTCAATTTATCATAGAATGATTGGAATTCAATTAAACGACCAGTTGATAATTTAACATCTAAACCAATTTCTTTCCAGCAGTCAATATAATACTCAGCTAACGGTTGCGCAGTTTCGCCACCTGACATAGAAGCAAAATTAATTTCTAATTTTTCACCTTTTGGATCACGGCGGAATTCTTCGCCATCTTTTTTCTTGTATCCAGCATCATCCAACAATTTATTTGCTTTATCAATATCTTGTTTAGAGAAACCAACTAAGTCCTTGTCACTAAATTCATCAAAAATTGGTGGAACAATTGCATTAGCAGATTGACGTAATCCGTTGTAAAATTTATTAGCTACATCTTCATTGTTAATCGCATATCCCATTGCTTGACGTAATGATTTGTTTGCCATTTTAGAATCTGGATTATAAACAGATTCTCCCTTAGCATCATCCCATTTACCTAATTTGAATCCAATGTAAGTGTAAGCTAAGTCTTGACGTCCTAAGATTTCATATCCTTCTACATCTTTGTAGTTTGGATAGTTATCAGTTGGCATACTGAATACCATATCATATTTTTTAGCTTTTAAAGATTCAACAATTGAGCTAGATTGTGCCACACGCATAGTAATTTTGCTTAATTTTGGTTTTTCTCCATAGTAGTATTCATTTGGTGTGTATTCTACAGATTCACCTTGATTAATTTTTTCCATTTTGTATGGACCAAATGTTACGATGTTTTTACGTACAGCATCGCTTGATTCCATCCCTTTTACTGGAATATCTTTAAAAATGTGAGAAGGCATCGCCGAAGTCCAAACAGTTTCACTTGTTTGTTTCATTCCTGGATTCATTTCTTTATAAGAAATTTCTACTGTTTTATCATCTACTTTTTTAATTCCTGAAATAGAATCAGCTTTTCCCTCATGGTATTCATCCATACCAACGATATTTTGGAAGTCTTCACCATAGCGGACACCTGAATAATCTTTATTACCAATGACTAAGTATGGTTGAATAATATCATCAGCTACTAAAGGCTTACCATCTGACCATTTCGCATCTTTAGTAATTGTAATCGTAATTTTTTTTCCATCAACATCGATATCTTTTTTCGCTACCCCATCTTCAGTTGATTCGAAGTTTGCATTGCTTCTAAATAATTCTTCATGAGACGGTTGCATAAATTGAACATCATAATTATCTTCTGAAAATGTTTCAGAGAACATTCCTTTAAACTGAGTGTCCATAACAACTGCAGCCTCAAGAGTTCCACCATCTTTGGCTTTTTCTTGATTAGACGTTTTTACTGGGAATTTTGAAACATCCTCAGTTTTGTCTGCTTTCCCACTAGATTTTTTGTCAGATTTTCCTCCACCACAAGCTGATAACCCAACTGTTACTGCAGCACCAAGTGCTACGACGCTAAATAATTTTTTGTACTTCATTCCTTCATCCCCCTTAGATTTTTTTATCCTAAACGTTGACGTGCATCAGCTGAACGCTTCAATGCTTGACCAACGTAGTTGATACATAACATCATGACAAGGATTAAAATAGACGCTGGCGCCCACACCCATGTCATATCTGATAAAACGACACCATTTGACGCATACCCAATCAATGTACCTAAACTTGGTGTCGATTGTGGTAATCCGAATCCTAAGTATGACAACGTTGTTTCAATCCCGATGTTGCCTGCAAAGTTCATCGTCAAATTAGTAATAATTAATGAGCTTAGGTTTGGCATTAACTCACCAAACATTATCTTGAAGTCACTAGTCCCCAATGTCTTGGATGCACTAATATAATCGCGACGAGATTCAGATAATGTTTTCCCTCTAAACAGACGCGCTTTTGCTACCCAGTAGAAGGCACTCATAATCATAATAAAAGAAAATACGTTATAACTTGGAATAATCGTAACAAATACAATGATAATCATCATAATTGGTAAAATCATAATAAAGTCAACGATTCGCATGATAATACTATCAATCATGCCACCATAGTACCCAGCAACAATTCCTAGTCCTACACCAATAATTGACGTAATAATAGTGATTGAAAACCCGATAACAACGGAGTTACGAGCACCAATAATTAATTGTCCAAAAACATCACGACCACCCTCATCAGCACCTAATAGGTAGCCTTCACCAGGAGCCGCGTATTTATCTAAAATACTTACTTTCATGACAGCATCTTTATCTAAGACAAGTGCCCCGATAAAAATGACTGCGAAGATAATAATTAATAACGCCAATGAAAATAATGCTAATTTATCTTTTTTAAATTCTCGAGCAATCATTTTAAAACCTGTTGGTGGCGCACTAACAGTTTCTACAGTTGCTTCTTTTTTATCTTTACTCATAGCGAGTCTCCTTTCTTACCTATTGGTTTGTTACTGAATACGAATACGAGGATCGACAATACTCATGACGATATCCGAAATTAAATTCCCGATAATCGTTACAATACCTAGTATTAATACTATGGCTGTAATCACTGAGTAGTCACGTCCAAGGATTGCATCAATAAACAGTTTACCAATACCCGGATAAGCAAAGGTTTGTTCAATAACAACTGAGCCACTAATTAAAGCGGTAATCTCATAACTTAATTGAGCTGCTATTGGTAAAGAAGCATTTCTAAAGATATGGTGTGTAAAGACTTTATTAGTCGGTACACCTTTTGCTCTTGCTGTACGAACGAAATCTAGCTGTTTAGCATCGATGACTTCATTACGTAAGTATTGAATCGTTACAGCTGTTGCAAGTAAAGCTTGCGTAATTGCTGGTAATATCATGTGATACAAACGACTCATAACATATTGGAATGAGCCAGGTTCTAATCCACTAGCTACCGAACCAGTTGTTGGGAACCATTCTAAACGGTAACCAAAGATAAACAGCATCAATAACGCGAAGATAAAAATTGGAACAGCAAAGCTGACAAAATTATAAACGACAACTGCTTTATCAAACCAAGAATTTTGGTAACGACCAGAGAATAAACCTAATGGTAAGGCAATTGCATATGTAATAATCACTGTTAATAATGACAAGTAAATGGTATTTCCAACACGAGAACCAATAATATCACTTACTGGTAATTTGTATAAGAAACTTTGACCAAAGTCACCTTTAAATGCATTAGTTATCCAATCAAAATACTGAACGTACCATGGATTATTTAATCCAGCAGCTTCTCGCATTCTATCAATTGTCGCTGGATCCATGTTTGGGTTAATCAATCCAGTAAACGGATCCCCCGGCATTGCTTTTGCGATAATAAAAATAAACAGACTCAACACAAAAATTTGTGGAATCATCAGTAATACTCGTCTTAATATCGTTTTCCACATACTATTGTCCTCCTCCTTCAGTTGTTTTAACTGCTGCCTGATGAGTTGGGCTAATAGTTTTCAAATCATATACACGACCATTTTCATCATAATATTGGCTGTATAAATCTTGGAAATCTTGTTCAACTTTACGACGCTCTTCTTTATGCTGTTCACGATTTTCAACATCAATCTTAGGAATAGCAGACAGCAAGCGTTTAGTATAAATATGTTGTGGGTTATTATAAATGTCTTCTCTTGTTCCTATTTCAACAAAACGACCATGATTCATAATCGCAATGTTATCGCACATGTGTTTTACCACACCTAGGTCATGAGAGATAAATAAATAACTTAAATTATACTCTTCCTGAATACGTTTCATGAAGTTCAGCACCTGAGCTTGAACAGATAAGTCAAGAGCTGATACCGGCTCATCGGCAATGATTAATTTAGGATTTGTTGCCACAGCACGCGCAACACCTAAACGTTGTCTTTGACCACCAGAAAATTCATGAGGATATTTATAAAGTGCATCAGTTGGCATCCCAACAATATCTAGCAAAATTTGAACACGTTTTTTCTCTTCTTGCACAGATAGGTTTTCAAAGTTTCGAATTGGTTCTGCAATAATATCTAATACACGTTTTCTAGGGTTCAAACTTGACATTGAATCTTGGAAAATCATTTGAACATCTTTGTTGTAGCCAATCGATTTTCTTGCTTTTTTTGAAATAACATTTGTATTTTCAAATAAAATCTGTCCAGCTGTTGCTTTTTCAAGTCCAACAATTGTTTTACCAATTGTTGATTTACCTGAACCAGATTCCCCAACTAAACCATATGTTTTTCCTGCTTCAATTTCAAAGTCAACACCATCAACGGCATACACATAATCGACAACTTTATTTAAAAAGCCTCCACGAATTGGGTAATGCACTTTTAAATCTTTTATTTCTATCAATCCCATTATGCGTCACCTTCTTCTCTAAAGTGGAAATGTTTGTAACATGTGCATCGAACAAAGTGTCCTGGTTCAATCTCATGCAACGTAGGCTGTTCTTCGTGGGCATCCTCAGCTATCCAAGGAATACGAGCCGCGAATCGGCAACCTGTACGTGGCATATTTTTTAATGAAGGAACCACTCCTTCAATAACATGTAATTCAGAGTCATGTGCGTCTTCTTGCGGAATTGAGTTCAGTAACGAGCGTGTATAAGGATGTTGTGGATTAGAGAATAAAACATCAACAGGTGCTTCTTCTACAATTTGGCCACCATACATAACAGCAACTCTATCTGCTGTCTCAGCTACTACACCTAAATCGTGAGTAATCAAGATAATACCGGCTTCTGTTTCTTCTTGTAAATCTCCCAATAAGTCTAAAATTTGAGCTTGAATTGTCACATCAAGTGCGGTTGTTGGCTCATCTGCAATAATAATTGGTGGCTTACAAGAAATAGCAATAGCGATAATAACACGTTGTCTCATCCCACCTGACAATTCATGTGGGTATTGTTTTGCCACTCGTTCAGGATTTACAATCCCTACTTGGTCTAACAACTCAATCGCACGAGCAGTTCGTTGTTTTTCATCTAAATCTGTATGATAAAACAGAGCCTCTGCAATTTGATCTCCAATACGCATCAATGGATTCAACGCTGATAATGGATCTTGGAAAATCATCCCGATATCATTTCCTCTAATCTTGTTATAAAGCGTTTCGGATAAACCTACAAGATTTAAATCGTTGTAGATGATATCCCCTGTAATTCTAGTATTTTTTGGATCTTGTAATCCCATTATGGTCATAGCTAATGTACTTTTCCCACAACCAGATTCTCCAACAATTGCTAAAATTTCATTTTTGTCTAATGTAATTGACACGTCATCTACTGCATCATAAAAATTGTCTTTGATTCGAAATCCAGTATGTAAATTTCTCACGTCTAATAATTTGTTGTCAACAAACAATAGAATTCTCCTTTCTTATATTATTCCCGTACTGATTTTATTTATACATATAAACTCTTCATTTTTAATATTATCTATATGCTTAATAGATGAAAACTATCAAGATATCTTATAATTATATTAGAAAATAATCTATTAAGCAATAGTTTTAGTAGCAATAAAATTACTTTGAGATTAAAAATAAATGGCATGTGTCTCATTATAAACCATAATACTCATAAATTAAAGTCAATTTACGAATCTTCACAAACATTTATTCGATAAAACACATTTAATATTAAGAACTATTAGCATAATTCTACAATTCCGTTCATTTATTTTACAAAAAATAACCTTTTTTTGTATTTTAAAAAACTAATCAATCGTCTCATAAAAATTCCCCATAATTGTTACATTCTCAGAAATACTGACAAATGCTTTAGGGTCTGCTTGCTGCATAGCATGTTGTAACATCGGGATTTGATCACGTGTTAAAACTGTCAGTAACACTTTTTGTTCATTATGGGAAAATGCCCCTTCTGCATCGTTTAATATCGTAATCCCACGACGCATTCTAGATTGTAATTCATCCACTACTGCTTGTGGTTTTGAGGTGATAATCATCACTTGCATTTTCTTTTGTTTAGTATAAACCATATCAACAACTTTACCATTAACAAAAATGGAAAACGCACTATAAAAAGAGTAAGGCCAACCAAATAAATAACCTGATGTTAAAATAATACACGCATTAAAAATAATATTTAACGATCCCACATTACGCCCTGTCAGTTTTCTTATAGTCATACTAACTATGTCTAACCCACCAGATGACAGCCCACTACGAAGAGCAAGTCCTACACCAAGGCCACAAATTCCTCCACCAAAAATAGCACAGATAATCGGGTCAGTTGATAAAATTGTTATAGGTATAATTTGAACAAAAAAAGCTGTCATAAATACGGATATCATGGTAAACACCGTAAATTTCCGACTTAGCATTTTCCACGCTAAAACAAACAATGGGATGTTTAAACAGTAAAGCACAACCCCCATAGGCAACTCAACACCTGAAGCTTTTTCAGTTAATGTTACGATAATTTGTCCTAATCCTGTGATACCACTGGCATAAATATGTCCTGGTCTCCAAAATAAATTCAGTGCGATAGCTTGTAAAATACCATTAACAACGGCCATTGAAACCTTTTCCATGTAACCATTGTCTACCATATATTCTTTACATGTTTTTAGTTTTTCCACTGGTTGCATCTCCTCGATTTTCTTGACTACCTAACAGAAAACGATCAATCTTCTAATTCAACATTTAATGATAATTCCTCTAACTGTTCTTTTGAAGCGATACTCGGCGCTGAAGTCATCAAATCCGCAGCTTTACTATTTTTAGGGAAAGCAATTACTTCACGGATATTGTCTTTTTTCGCAAGTAACATGACTAAACGATCCAGTCCTAAAGCAATTCCTCCATGTGGTGGGAAGCCATAATCAAGCGCGTCTAATAGAAAACCAAATTGTGACTCAGCAGATTCTTTGGTAAAACCTAATGCTTTAAACATTTTTTCTTGTAACTCACGTTGATAAATTCTTAATGAGCCTCCACCAAGTTCATAACCATTTAATACAACGTCATATGCTTTGGCATAAACTTTCTCAGGAGAAGTTTCTAATAATTCTATGTCGCTTTCTTTTGGCATTGTAAACGGATGATGCGCTGCAACAAAACGATTTTCTTCTTCAGAGTACTCAAATAATGGCCAGTCCACTACCCATAAGAAATTAAATTTATCTGAATCAATTAAGTCTAATTCTTTTCCTAGGCGATTTCTTAATGCACCTAGTGATGCTGCTACAACTGATTGAGTGTCTGCACCAAATAGTAATAAATCTCCTACTTGTGCCTTTGTTGTTTCAATTATTTTATCACTCGCATCGACTAAAAACTTAGCAATGGGGCCTTTTAGACCATCTTCTTCAACTTTCACCCAAGCTAAACCTTTTGCACCAAACTGGGACAGCCACTCACCCAATTTATCTAAATCTTTGCGTGAATAGTTTCCTACTGCTTGTTTAGCATTTAGAGCTTTAACAGTTCCACCAGAATTTAAAGCATTTTGGAAAACTTTAAATTCAACATCTTTAACAGCATCTGTCATGTCTATTAATTCCATACCAAAACGTGTGTCAGGCTTATCACTTCCAAATCGTGCCATTGCGTCATCATATGTCATACGAGGAAACGGTAAGGGTATATCGACTCCCATAACTTCTTTCATCACTTTATATAGTAA
This sequence comes from Vagococcus sp. JNUCC 83, assembly GCF_053667615.1. NCBI lineage: Bacteria > Bacillati > Bacillota > Bacilli > Lactobacillales > Enterococcaceae > Vagococcus > Vagococcus sp. JNUCC 83. The sequence goes on from NZ_CM132204.1 coordinate 1,885,922, forward strand.
ATTTTCTGTATAAGTTTGGATGTCTTTTTCCGTTAAGAAACTTGTTTCAATATCCACTTGAGTAAATTCTGGCTGACGATCACCACGTAAATCTTCATCTCTAAAGCAACGTACGATTTGATAGTAACGGTCAACACCTGCTCCCATTAATAATTGTTTCGTGGTTTGCGGTGATTGTGGCAAAGCGTAAAAATGCCCCGGATGAACACGTGAAGGGACTAAGTAATCTCTTGCCCCTTCAGGAGTTGATTTATTTAGATAAGGTGTTTCGATATCTAAAAATCCATTGTCATTTAAAAACTCACGAATCACGCGTGTCACATGATGTCTAAGTGTTAGATTATGAAGCATTGATGGTCGTCTAATATCCATGTAGCGGTATTTCATACGAACATCATCACTAATTGTTTGATCATCTTCTATAACAAATGGCGGTGTTTTGGCTTCATTATAGATAACAATATCTTCTGCAATGATTTCTACTTTACCTGTTTTCATTCGAGGATTAACTGCTGAACCAGTACGTTCAACCACCTTTCCTTGCACACCGATGACATACTCGCTACGACAAGAATCAGCAATCTCTAATGCTTTTTCCGAAACTTCCGGATTAAATACTACTTGCACAATTCCTTCTCTATCTCGCAAGTCAATAAAAATCAACCCTCCTAAATCACGGCGCTTTTGCACCCAACCTTTTACTACAACTTCTTGTCCTAAATCTTTTTCAGATACTAAACCACAATATGTTGTTCGCTCTTGCATGTTACCTATCTCCTTTAACTAAATCATTATTGTTTAAAACAAAAAAAGCCCTTGTTATTATATAACAAGGACGAATAATTTCTTACACGTGGTACCACCTATTTTTAAAAAGTGAAGTCACTCTTTCTCTAAACGAAATAACGCTCGCTAGCGGGATATATTACTATCCATCTCCAGAGTGTCAGTCCTTTTCAATGAATGGTTTCACCATATCCATTCTCTCTTTATAATAAAAAAGGCACGTCTCCTTCATCGATACTCTACTTTAAAATACTAAAAACAAGACAAAAAGTCAAGATATAATAGTCTAACTCACTACTCATCTTTCTCTTTTTTTGCTATAATATTCTGTATCAATTAATCTTATGAGGTAAACCATGTGAAAAACACAAACTCAATAAATCGTACGATAAAAATGTTCATCATTAATGCTTTAGTTATCGCTCTTGTTTTTATCGGTTTTAATTATATGCGTGGTAATAATCAAATCGCTACTGTTGGTACCACTGCTTTAAACGTTCGCGCAAAACCAGATCCTTATGCTTCGGTTATCACCCAAGTCCACAAAGAGGATAAAGTAACCATCACTAGTCAAAAAAATAATTGGTATAAAATACAAACTGCCGATAAAACGGTAGGCTGGGTACCAGATTGGTTGCTCTTTGATGGTACAAGTGGTCCATATACAAATTTAACTGCTTCAGTATCTAAACGAAATACCGAATTAAAAAAAGAGAATTCTGAGAATAGCAAAACAATTAAAACCTTAAAAAAGAACGAACATGTCAATGCAACATTGGAGTTAAACGGATGGGTTAGAATTTATAGTGATGGAGATTATGGTTGGATTCCAAGCGATAGTTTAACCATTCAAAAAAATCGTGCAAACAAATACAAAGAAGATCAAGCACTACATGTCGCAACAACATCTGCTTTTCTAATGAGTAAAAGTGAAACATCAAGTCAGCAAGAGGAATTATTAAAATATGGTACTAGCGTTACTTTCCTTTCTGAAACCGAAAATGGATGGATGAAAGTCAAAACGAAAGACGGGAAGACAGGTTTCCTGAATTCTTGGCAAGTGACTTCTAGAAAAATATCCGATAAAGAAGAAAAACCAGGGATTCCAATGCCTGAGTTTACGATTATGTTAGACCCTGGACATGGCGGCGATGATCCTGGCGCTCAGACAAATGATGGAGCGACATTAGAAAAAGAAGTCACTTTAAAAACCGCTCTAGCTGTTAGAAAAGAGTTGCAATCTCATGGCTTCAATGTCCTTATGACTCGTGACACAGATAAGTTTGTCTCACTAACGAATATCGGCAAGATAAGTTCTGAAAGCCAAGCTAATGCGTTTATTAGTTTTCATTACGACTCCAGCGCAACAGCAAACACAGCATCTGGAACAACGACTTTCTACCGTAAAGACAGTGGAAAACTATTGGCTCAATCTATCAATGATAGTATTGCTAACATCTTGCCTCTAGACAACAGAGGCTTTGGAAAACAAGATTATCAAGTTTTAAGAGAAAACTCTAAACCAGCAGTCTTACTTGAGTTGGGATATATAAACAATGATTTTGATGCTGCTTATATCAAAAACGAAAAGTATCACCAAAAAGTTGCTGAATCAGTTTATGATGGATTAATGGTTTATATAGAAGAAAAAAGTAGTAAAGGTGCTGAAAATTAAAAAAGATTCAAACAACACGATCATATGTTGTTTGAATCTTTTTTTATTGAATAGTAACCGTTACTGTCCGACGTCCCCACTGTAAGCACTCAGCTACTGTGTTAAAGTGAACATCGATAATGTTTCCCTTGATTGCTCCACCAGTATCCCCAGCTATAGCAAAGCCATAGCCAGAAACTTCTACTAATGAGTTTAATGGAATAACATTTGGATCTACAGCGATAACACGAGAATTTTTTCTTAAATCAATCCCTGTCGCTGTGTAAGGTGTTAAACCAGCTTCGCTATATGAATAAGCTGTGGATTGCATTGTTAAAGTACGACCATTACCACTAGAGGTTGGCTGTTCTACAGGTGTTGATACACTAGAAGCTCCAGAGGTTGTACTGCTAGAACTTGATGACTCACTTTCTTGACCAGAATTAGTAGAAACAGTTGCTGTTTCAGAAGATTTTTTTAATTCTTCTGCTTTTTTAGCCATCTCTTTTTCTTTGGCTACTTGAGCTTCTTTAATCATACGTTCTTCAGATAATTTTTTTAGTGTTGCTTCATTGTCTGCTAGTTCTTTTTTCAACCCACTGACTTGTGACTCTAATGCTACCTTATCAGTTTCTACTTTAGTTTGTTTTTCCGCTAAAATTTGTTGATCCATAACCAACTCTTCTCGTAATTTTTCAAGTTTTTCTTTATCGGTTTCTAATGTATCAATTTTGTTTTTTTCAGCAGTTTGTAGTACAGACACAGCATAAGCACGGTTGATAAAATCTGATACACTTTCAGCACTTAATAATGTGCTAACAACATTTGTATTCTGTTCATTTGTTTGAATAGTTTTCATACGTGAAGCAACCATTTCTTTACGCTTATCCATGCTACGTTTTGTCTTTTCTATTTGTTGTTGAGTAGAAAGAATTTTTGTCTCTGTATCATGCACTTCATTTTTTAAGTTTTCTAAGTCTCTATAATTTTTATTCACATTATCAAGAGCGCTATCGATTTTTTCACTAATCTCTACGCTTTGTTTTTTTACGTCTTCTTCTTTTGTTGCTGCAAATAATGATACTGGCATGCTTGTTAGCATGACAAAGCATAACAAACCAGTTATAGTTTTCCTATAATTCAACAATCGCCAACACCTTTCATTTAATAACGTTCACTTTTTATCTTCACTAATTATACAAGACTGATGCATACTTAATATGACATTTTCTTTACAAATTATTACAAATTAAGGTATTCTATTATACAAATGTAATAGTTAGGAGTGATTTTATGACCAACATCTATTTTGCTAGCCCTTTATTTTCAACAATGGAAAAAAATTACAATGAATGGCTTGTGAAAAAAATCAGAGAAATGTATACCGACGTTAGTGTGTATTTACCTCAAGAACAAATGGAAATCAACGATAAAAATAGTTATGCAGATTCCAAAATGATTGCTACTTACGATACTAATGCTTTACTAAACAGTAATTTAATGATTGCTGTACTCGATGGCCAAAGTATCGACGTTGGGGTGGCAACTGAGATTGGGGTTGCTTATCAAGCGGGCATCCCAATTATTGGTTTGTTTACCGATAGTAGACAGCAGGGCGCTGATAACACTAAAAAAATAACTGCCTTACAAGATATAGCAGAATCCCAATTCCCTTATGTTAACTTATATACAATTGGGTTAATTAAACTAAATGGCCAAGTCGTTAATTCCGAAGATGATTTATTAACACAAATACACTCATATCTTTAAACACTAGCGAACATCTTTTACTACTTTTTAGTATAGGATGTTCGCTAAAATCATGTTACCCTATTTAAAGAAAGGATGTGACCAACTTGTCAGTATTTTCATACACAAAAAAATATAAAAAGCAACTCGTGTTAGGCCCTACATTTAAATTAATGGAAGCCATATTTGAATTAACACTTCCTCTATTTATGGCTTATCTCATCGACTCAGGAATCAGGCAAAATAATCTGTCCATCGTTTATTCATCTGCAATATATATGTTTATTTTATCTCTATTAGGACTTTTTTGTGTCCTAATTTGTCAGTATTATGCTTCTGTCGCCTCACAAGGTTTCGGAACAGAATTAAGGTTTGCTGTCGTCAAAAAAATCACGCAATTTTCTCATACAGAGATTGATGAATTTGGTCCAGATACTTTTTTAACTCGTACCATAAATGACGTCAATCAACTACAGCTAGCACTAGCTATGTTCATCCGATTAGTGATTCGTGCCCCATTTTTAAGTATTGGTTCAATCGTTATGGCGTTTACTATTAACACATCTATGGGATTTATTTTTTTACTAACTGTGCCTATATTTTCATTTATACTATACATTTTGATGAGTAAAACTGTTCCCAAATATCAAAAAGTTCTATCATCTATTGATTTGTTAAACACTGTCACAAGTGAGCAATTAACAGGTGTAAAGGTCATCCGTGCTTTTGCTAAAGAAGACGCAATGGAAAAAAAATCAGCAGACGTAAGCGAACAATTAGCGACTCGCTACATCAATATGTCAAAATTATCCGCCCTTATGTCGCCCTTAACATTATTTATGACAAACATGATTATCGCTCTCATTTTATGGGTCGGTGACTTTCATATTACTGCTGGAAATCTACAAACTGGAGACATTGTGGCTTTAATCAACTATATGTTACAACTTCTTGCCGCATTGATTGTTGTTGCTAATTTAGTGACAATTTTTGTCCGTGCTTTTTCGGCAAAAAAACGAGTAGAAGAAATATTAAACACTACGCCAAATATAATAACTGGAAAAAGCATGAAAACATTACAAATTCAATCAGATAACACATTATCATTTGACCATATTAGCTTTTATTACCCTGGCTCATCTCAAAATGTGTTAAAAGATATATCTTTTGACTTAAAAAAAGGAAACCAACTTGGAATTGTTGGGCCTACTGGCAGTGGAAAAACTACTTTAATCGAACTAATCCAAAAGTTTTACTTACCTACAGAAGGCATTTTGCTGCTAGATAACATCAATATTATTGATTTAAATACAGGTGATATAAGAGAAGCTATCAGTTACGTGTCTCAAAAAAGTGTTATTTTTTCCGGAACCATCAGAAGTAACTTACAAATGGGATTAAAAAACGCAACAGACAGTGATTGTTGGCAAGCATTAAAATGGGCTGATTGTTTAGAGTTTATTGATGATTTAGATTCTCCTACAGCAGAAAATGGAACAAACTTCTCTGGAGGACAACGTCAACGTTTAGCTATAGCTCGAGCGTTAATTAACCAACCAAGTATTCTTATATTAGATGATGCTTTGAGTGCATTAGACTACAAAACAGACCTAACTATTCGTCAAACTTTAGCTAAGTTAACATTTATAAAAAACAGCATTATTGTGTCACAACGAATTTCTTCTGTAAAAGAAGCTGATTATTTATTGGTCCTAAACCAAGGAGAATTAGTTGCTCAAGGAAATCACCAACAACTAATGAAAACCTCCGACTTTTATCAACAAATTGTTGCATCTCAAACAAAGGAGGAAAAATCACATGTTTAAACAAACCATTGATCAATTCACTCCTTATTTGCGTCCTTTTAAAAAATCAATCATCTTAAATGCTTTACTTAGCATCATTTATGGTTTGAGTAGCGTCCTTGTCACTATGTATATCGGAAAATCTGTAGATAGTATCTCTCAAAACGGGACACAGCACTTAAAAACCAATCTAGCAATAATTATTAGTTTAACTTGTCTGTCTGCCGTTAGTTTTTACTTTCTTCAGCGAATTAGCCAATATATTGCCTATACTTCAGTCAAGCAAGTTAGAAAAAAAGCCTATCAAAAATTAAATAAGTTACCTATGAACTATTTTGATACGCACTCTCAAGGTGATACGATGAACCGATTTAGTACTGATTTGGATTATATCTCTGAAGCATTATTGGCTTTGTTTAATCAACTTTTTCCAAGTATGACTATTATTATTGTTGCTCTTGGAATTATGTTATCCCTTAATGTCTTGTTAACAGGGATTATTCTACTCGTTACAGTATGTATGTTCTTAGTCAACTACATCATCGCTAAAAAAGGACAACATTATTTTAATAAACAACAGCAACTTCTAGGAAGTATGTCAGGCTATATAAACGAGCAATACCATCACTTAAAAACCATTAAAACTTATGAGTATGAAGAATCGATTGTAACGCATTTTCACACCATGAATCTTGAATTACAGCAAGTTGGTCAACGGGCACAATTTATTTCTTCATTAACCAACCCACTCTCCCGCTTTATTGATCACATCGGCTACTTACTCATTGGTTTAATCAGTGGTTTATTAATCGTTAGACTGTCTATTCCTTTATCACTAGGGATACTATCAAGCTTTATTATCTATTCTGGGCAATTTTCTAAACCACTCATAGAATTGTCAGGCATTACGACTCAACTTCAAACAGCTTTTTCTAGTATTCAGCGTATTGATGAGTTACTTAATGAATCAGAGGAAATGGTAACCGCCCAAACGTTGATAACTGACTTTAAGCCCAAGGGAAATATTTCATTTTCACATGTCTATTTCTCTTATACTCCTGACAAACCATTGATTGAAGATTTTAATTTATCAATTAAAAGTGGGCAAACAGTTGCTATCGTTGGGAAAACAGGAGCTGGAAAATCAACGTTAGTCAATTTGTTAATGAACTTTTATCCTTTAGATAAAGGTGTGATAACTATAGATAACATGCCAATTACAGATATACCTAAACAACAGTTACGTCGACAATTCGGGATGGTCTTACAAGAAAATTGGTTATTTCAAGGAAGTATCTGGGACAATTTAACATTTGGTAAAGAAGATGCAACACAAGATGAAGTCATCACAGCTTGTAAAGAAGCCAACATTTATCATTTTATCAGCCAATTACCTAACGGGTTTCAAACTATAATTGGGCAATCAGGCATATTATTATCTGAAGGACAGAAACAACTTTTTACAATTGCTCGAACAATGATTAGCAAACCAGCCATGTTAATACTAGATGAAGCCACAAGTTCCATCGATACATTAACTGAACAACACATTCAAACAGCTTTCGATACGATGATGCAACATAAAACTAGTTTCATCATTGCACATAGACTATCTACAATAAAAAAAGCTGATGTGATTTTAGTCATGGATAAAGGAAAAATTATCGAAACCGGAACGCATGAAGACTTACTAAAACAAAATGGCCCGTACTCAAATTTATATCACTCTCAATTTTCACACTAAAAAATACTCATTCTAGTTTAGCTATTGCCTCTAACTAGAATGAGTATTTTATTTTAACGTATTAACACTTGCTTCCATTTTTTTCATGGAATCTAGAGCTAACATGAGTCCCACAGTCTGTGCTTCATTTGCTTTCTCAAAAACAGTCATTTCATAAGCATCACCCAAAGCAGTCCATCTATTTCTCACTTTTGATACTTTACGGTAGCCTGACATGACATCAAAGTCCATTGACCACCAATCATCAAACACCTCTAAATCATCACTTGTGATATTAAATGTCATACTAGAAATAGAGGGTGATTGTTCCACTGTAAATGAAACCTTATCATCAACAATAACATCCAAACATGGGAGTGTCGTACCAATATGTCTTTCAACACGTACAACTTCTTCTCGCTTATTATTACAAACACTATAACAACTCAATCCATTATCATCGAAACAGTTGATACTATATACCTTATCCCCATTTCTTGTAATGATTTCTCGTGTGTTTTCATTAGTATAATCCTCTTTTAACATAAATAGTTGACGCATCACGTACACCTCTTTAGTAGTTTATTATACCAATAAAACAAATTCCCCGTAATACGACTTTTCTTCCAACTAAACTAAAGCTAAGACATCTCTTAATGCATCTACTTTATAAGTATATGTTTTTTCAGATGTTTCTGCTCCATTACTAAACCAAATTGAATCAATACCTACACGATTTGCTCCTTCAATATCTGAAGATAAACTATCACCAATCATCACAACTTGCGATAAGTCTTTTAGTTGAGAGTCATTGAATATATAATCAAAAAAACGTGCATCAGGTTTTTCAAACCCAACTTCCTCAGAAATGTATAATTCATCAAATAAATGAGTAATACCTGCATTAGCCAAACGTTTTCTCTGAGTTTCACCAACACCGTTTGTTCCAGCAAAAATAACGTATCCATTTGACTTAAGTTGTTGTAGCAAGTCTATTGAGCCACCCATTACATCATTTCTCTCTTCAAGAAAATGACGGTATTGCTCATCAACTAGTACACCATCCACAACGATATTATTCGCCAAAAAGAATCGTTTAAAACGTTCTTTTAAAACAATATCCTTACTGATTTTACCATCTTCTAATTGGTCCCACAAGTCATGATTAATTTCTTTATACTGTTTAAATGTTTTTTCATTAAAAACAACACCATATGTGGCAAATACTTTTTGAAGTGCGTAATATTCTGAACGACTAAAATCGAGTAACGTATTATCTATATCAAATATAATATATTGATATTTTTTCATGTATACCCTCCTTTTTTCTTCCTACCATACTTTATAACATAAAAAAAAGCAGTGTGTCTATATACACTCTGCTTTTTGTATGATTTTTTTATGAAGCAAATTTAACTAATTGCTTTTGTATGATTTTAACATTGGCTAACCAATATGTTCCAATCACATGGACAACCAATAAAATCAGAGAACTCACAATACGGCTTGGAATGTTTGCCACAATACCTGGACCATACATTAAGTATAACCAAAACGTATTCATTCCTAAGTTTACAACTAGCGTCACAATCACATTGACTGTAATAATGCGTTTTAGTGTCATTTCTTTTTTATAGTAGAATAATCCATATAAAAAGGCTGACAAAAAGGCTGACAACGTAAATCCTGGGAAAAATCCTGCTGTCACTGGAAATAATGTAATCCCAATAAAGTCAGCTAAGGCATTTCCTATCCCTGCCACAAGTGGCGAGAACATCATACACATCAACACAACCGCTACAAACGTAAAACTAATACGAACAAACGGTGTTTGAATCGAAATAAATCGTGTTAATACGATTTGCAATCCCATTAATACCCCCATCAATGCGATCGACTTTGGTGTAAAATCATTTTTGCTCATTCTAGCATCTCCTTTTATTTAGAGTTGCTACATCCATTATGCAGCGAATGCAGAAATAAGGCCGCAAGCACTCCACTTGTACTTTTCGTCCACTAAGCAACATCCCATCCTAGTGGCACTTGACGCTATATTTCCTACTCTGTTAATTGTTTTACACATCGTACTATATCATAATGAAAAAAAATTACAATAAAGACTATCGTAGTCAAATTTTCGCCAAATTCTCTAACTCTTTAAACAGTAACATCGCAGTGCTTTTATTTGTTGCTAGAGGGATTTCATAGACATCGCTTAGACGAATCAACGCAGTCACGTCTGGCTCGTGTGGCTGAGCGGTCAATGGATCACGTAAAAAGATAATCATATCCATCTCTCCTTCCGAAACACGTGCACCTATTTGTTGGTCGCCTCCTAAAGGGCCTGATTTAAATCGATAAACTGATAAATCTGTTGCTTCTTGAATCCGAAGACCTGTTGTCCCTGTTGCAAACAATTCGTGTTTACTCAACACCTTTTCAAATTTTTTGGTTAATGCTACCATTTCATCTTTCTTTTTATCGTGAGCTATCAGTGCAATTTTCATTTTTTTCTCTCCTTTTCGTCATATTGCCCAAAAGTCTAGGCATGTTTACATTGTAAGCGTATTACTGATTTTATTATACTGTATTTAATAAAACAAATGAAAGAAGGATATACACTATGGTAGAAATTGCTTTAAAACACATTTATAAAAAATATGACGGAAATCCTAATTATTCTGTTACAGATTTTAATTTGCATATTGAAGACCGCGAATTTATCGTGTTTGTTGGCCCTTCTGGTTGTGGTAAATCGACAACGTTACGTATGGTCGCAGGTCTTGAAGATATCTCGGAAGGAGAACTTTGGATTGGTGACAAACTAGTCAATGATGTTGCTCCAAAAGATCGTGATATCGCCATGGTTTTCCAAAATTACGCCTTATACCCTCATATGACTGTTTATGATAATATGGCATTTGGTTTAAAACTTCGTAAATATGATAAAACTGAAATAAGAAAACGTGTGGAAAATGCTGGTGAAATCCTTGGTTTAACAAATTACTTGCAACGAAAACCAGCTGCTTTATCAGGTGGGCAACGACAACGTGTCGCCCTAGGACGTGCGATTGTACGCGATGCAAAAGTATTCTTAATGGATGAGCCTTTATCAAACTTAGATGCTAAATTACGTGTGGCGATGCGTGCTGAGATTGCCAAACTTCATCGTCGCCTAGAAACAACAACCATTTACGTTACCCATGATCAAACTGAAGCAATGACTATGGCTGATCGCATTGTTATTATGAAAGATGGTTTTATCCAACAAATCGGGACGCCAAAGGAAGTATACGATACTCCTAATAATGTCTTTGTTGCCGGTTTTATTGGTTCACCTGCTATGAATTTATTTAACGTTGAATTAACAGATAATGGTCATATAACTGATGGTCATGATTTAAACGTTAAGTTGCCTGAAGGAAAATTCAAAGTATTACGTGATCAAGGCTATGTTAATAGACCTCTCATCTTTGGTATCCGTCCTGAAGATATCCATAGTGAAATTTTAGCTAAAGAAACCGCGCCTAATAGTATTGTAAAATCCGAAGTCGTTGTCTCAGAATTACTAGGTGCTGAAACTATGCTTTATACAAAAACTGGCGAAACAGAATTTATCTCAAAAGTCGATGCTAGATCAACCTATCGACCTGGTGAAATCATTGAGTTAGCTTTTAACTTAAACAAAGCTCACTTCTTTGACCCAGAAACAGAACAAGTAATTAGATAATAACGAAGAGGCTGACCCAAAAGTCTCTAGAGTAAACTAAAAGGAAGAAAATCTTTTTTCGATTTTCTTCCTTTTTTGACGTAAAAAATAGCACTATCCTATATAATTAAAGTGACGAAACCAACTAAAAAGGAGTGCTATTTATGTATAAGAATTATAACACGAAACAGGTTACTTTATCACTGAATTTAGATATTTATTTAGAAGAAAATGATATCGCTTTTGCGATTGATGAATTAGTAGAAAGTATCCCTGTGGATGTGTTCTCAGTTTTTGAGCATCGAATGGGAACTTCGTCTTATCATCCAAAAATGATGTTGAAGCTTATTCTGTGTGGCTACACTCAATCTATTTTTTCAGGAAGAAAGATAGAAGCTATGTCTAAAGATAGCATTCGTGCCATGTGGTTAACGCAATCACAGACACCTAACTTCAGAACAATTAATCGATTCAGAGTGAACCCACTGGTTCAACCGATACTTCAAGAATGTTTTATTCAATTTAGAAATCAGCTTGTTTCTCAACAATTAATTGATGAAGAAGCTATTTTTATTGATGGAACAAAGTTAGAAGCCAACGCAAATAAATATACCTTCGTTTGGAAAAAGAGCACACAACGTTATGAAGAATCTTTGAGAGAGAAGTCAAAGTCCTATTATCAACAACTTGTAGAAGAGCAAATTATTCCATCTATTTGTTCAGAAGATGATGAGTTAAACACAGAAAATTTAAAACAAATCATTGATGAGTTGGAAATGAAAGTAAGTGATTTAAGTACTAAAATTGAAAATACTTCAGATGTTCAAGAGAGAAAAGAACTTCGTTCTGAGCGTAAAGAGCCTAAAAAAGCATTGAAAGCTTTTTCTAACTTTATCTATAGAAAGAAAAAATATAAAGAACAACATGATATTTATAACGGTAGAAATAGCTACTCTAAAACAGATCATGATGCCACTTTTATGAGAATGAAAGATGACCACATGATGAATGGTCAGTTAAAACCTGGATATAACGTTCAAATTGCAACCAATCATCAATACGTTTTAGCATATGAAACATTTTCAAATCCAACGGATTTTAAAACAATGATTCCCTTCTTAGATACTATCAAGAAATCTTATTTTGACTTACCTAAATACATTGTGGCTGACGCAGGTTATGGTAGTGAAGAAAACTATCAAGCAATTTTAGATGATTTTGAAAGAACTCCATTAATTACTTATACAATGTATCAGAAAGAACACACTAAAAAATACAAACAAAATCCATTTATTCCAGATAACTGGATTTATAATGAATTGGCAGATACTTATATTTGTCCGAATAATCGAGAAGTCAAATTTAGAAATTACTCTACTCGAGCGGATAAATCTGGATTCAAAAGACACCTTAAAATGTATGAATGTGAGTCTTGTTTAAATTGCCCAGTTAGAGCATTATGTACTCGTGCGAAGAGTAGTAAAAATCGAGTGATTCAAAAAAATGGGAATTGGGAATATTTTAAGGCTCACGTAAGAGAGCTTTTGAAAGAGGATGTCACAGGAGAAATATACCGTCAAAGAAAAATAGATGTTGAACCAGCCTTTGGAAATCTGAAGGCTAATTTGGCATTCAATCGATTCTCTGTAAGAGGAAAAGATAAGATTTCACAGGAGCTGGGATTTGCATTAATGGCACTAAATTTAAGAAAACTTAGAAAAAATAGGAAGGATATTAGTAAGAGATCACGAAAAAACAAGCATTCTGAAATGAGAGGTTTCATTTTGGAATGCTTGTTTTCAGTAAAGAGACTTTTGGGTCAGCCTCTTTTATTTATTTTTTTGCCGCTAAATATACTGGAAAAGAAAAGCGTATTCCAATTTTTTGAGCAATTATATAAGCAATAGAAAAATCTATTAAACTATGTATAAACCCACCCACACCAACTAGAACAATGACTGATTGGAAAAATCCCATTGTATAACTTGCCTCACCTACTCCATCTGTCATAAAGAAGAACGTCACGATTAACGTTTCAAATAATGCATGGACTAATCCTAACACAATATTAAACATAATCATCTTTTTAGGTGAATAAACAATACTTGGTCTTTTTTGTAAATACAATGCACCAAAGAAAGCAAAAAGCACATGAGATAATGCCCTCATCCCAATAATAAAAGGTGTCGTCATGAAAAAGCCAAATGCTGTCCCTAACGCAACAAGTATTGCAACTAATGGTGAAACGAACATTGCTAACATAACCGGGACATGACTCGCTAATGTATAAGATGCTGGTCCAATCACAATTCTCACTGGCATAATCATTGGAATCATAATCCCTAATGCAATCAAAAATGCTGCATACGTCATCATTTGTACCGAATTTTTTTTCATTTTTTACGTTCTCTCCATTTATCATTTATGTATATGATAAGCAATACACAAACTTTTGTCAATGAACAATCACAACCATCACTTTATTTTTTATTCGTGATTAACGTGTTTGATAGTTTACCAAATTCTGCAATACTTAATGTTTCACCACGACGTTTTGGATCAATGTCACTTTCTTCTAACGATTTTTCTAACCAGTGTTTTGTGTCCTCATCTTTCCCAAAACGACTGGTTAAATTATTCCACAATGTTTTACGTCGTTGCGTAAAAGAGGCACGTGTTAATTCAAAGAAAAATGTTTCATCAATCACATCAACAATTGGCTTTTCTCTTTTTTCTAATTTAATAATGGCTGAATCCACATTGGGTTGTGGGACAAATGCTGTTTTAGGCACGATAAAAGCAAGTTTTGCTTCCATATAAAATTGGACAGCAATAGATAATGAGCCATAAGCTTTTGTCGATGGCTTTGCCGTCATTCTGTCTGCTACTTCTTTTTGCATCATCACAACCATTGTCGTAATATCAAGTGGTGACATCAGTAGATGCATCATGATAGGTGTCGTAATATAGTAAGGTAAATTAGCAACGACTTTAATTGGTTGAGTATCATCAAATACTTTTTTTGCTTCAGTTACAACATCAGCTTTTAAAATATCTTCATTAACCACTGTCACATTATCATAAGGTGACAGCGTATCTTCTAATACTGGAATTAAACGTTGATCAATTTCAAACGCTAACACTTTCCCTGCATTTCTTGCCAGGTGTTCCGTTAGAGCCCCAATACCTGGTCCAATTTCAATTACACCATCTTCTTTTGATAAATCTCCTGTTTCGGCAATTTTTCTTAAAATATTAGGTTCTGTTAAAAAATTTTGCCCCAAACTTTTTTTAAACGAAAAACCATGTTTTTTAAGTATCTCTTTCGTTCGGCTAGGTGTTGCTATATCTTTGTATTCATTCATTCGTTTCACCTTCTATTATCTCTTTCATTGCCTCTAAAAATTTTTCTTTTGTTATTTGAAATATACTCAATCGTTTTTTTAATTGTTTGCCATTTGTGTAACCAATATTAAGTAATTCTCCTAGTTTCTCCCGCTTCACCTTCGCACCACTACCTGCAATTAGTCCAAATTGCATCAAATCTTCCACTGTGATGTCAGATTCAAATTGATTGGTTGTAGGTGTTGAAACATCTTTTAATGCTTGGATAATTGCTTCATTACTGGCATGTTCTACACCTAAACTACCATGTTTCTTTTTGGGTGCTCCTTTTTCTCTAGTAATAAAAGCATGTTTCGCCTCGGGGACGACAGCCATAATCTGCTTACGTATTTTTTCACCTGGAAAATCAGGGTCAGTAAACACAATCACACCACGTACACGCTGAGCATGTTTAATTTTATCCAACGTTTCGTTACTCAGTGCCGAACCATTTGTTTCTATCGTGTCAACATCTAACACTTGTTGCAATCGCTTTGTATCGTCTTTTCCTTCTACAACCACGATTTCTGATATTTTTTCTTTAATCATTTTCTGCTAACCTAAACAATCTATGCGCATTTTTAGTCGTTTCTTTTGCTACTGTTTGATATGGTAATTGTCGCAATTCTGAAATTTTATCTACCACATAATGCGTGTACCCTGGTTCATTACGTTTTCCACGATATGGCACAGGTGCTAAATATGGGGCATCTGTTTCAACTAATAATTTATCCATCGGCACAATTTTAGCTGCTTCTTGAACCTCTAATGTTTTCTTAAACGTGACAACACCACTAAATGAAATGTGCATGCCTAAATCTAAGAAACGTTTGGCCCACTCACTATCACCACCAAAACTATGCATAATGCCTCCGATATCTTGAATGCCTTCTGATTTTAAAATCTTATAAGTCTCTTCCATCGCATCTCTTGTGTGGATACTAATCGGTAAGTTCATCTCTTTAGCAATCGCAATTTGCCGACGAAAAACTTTTTCCTGCACAAATGGGTCGTCATTCATCCAATAATAATCCAGTCCAATCTCCCCTAATGCCACAACACGAGGATTGGTTAATTTTTCTTGTAACTCTTTTTCAATCTCTTTTGTATAGCTTCCCGCTTCAGTTGGGTGCCATCCAATAATACTATGAATAAATGGGTACTGTTCACTTAGTTCTAATGAGCGCTCAATTGTTGGGGTATCAAATCCTACAACCGCCATTTCACTGACGCCAAGTTGCTCTGCTCGTTCAATCACTTCTTTATAATCATCATTAAATTGTTCTGCATTTAAATGTGTATGTGTATCAAAAATCATAGTCCTCACTCCTATCACGATGATTTTAACATAAAAAGAGATTGAAAAAGACCTCTTTTCCAATCTCTTTAAAAATTTCTAGCCAACGATACTTCCGTTTTCTGCTCCCTTAGGTGCTTCAACAACATATAATTTTCCATCTGAATTTTCAGCTGATAAAATCATCCCTTGACTGATATGACCACGAATTTTTCTTGGTTTCAAGTTCGCTACAATAACTACTTTTTTACCAATTAAATCCATTGGTTCTGGATAAAATTCTGCAATACCAGATAAAATTTGACGATTTCCCTTGTCACCAGCATCTAATCTAAATTGTAATAATTTATCTGCTCCCTTAACTTTTTGGCAGTCCAATATTTCAGCTACCTTAAGTTCGACTTCATCAAATGTTTCGAACTTTACTTCTTTATCTTTGACAGAAACCAGTTCAACTTCTTCTGGATTCCACTCATCTTCTTTCGTTTGTTGATTCATGCTTTGAGCCATTTGTTCTTTGATATAAGCTACTTCTTCTTCAACATCTAGACGTGGGAAAATAGGCGTTCCTTTGCTGATAACTTTTGTCCCTGAAGGAAACTCACCGAAACGAATATCTATCATTGAAACTGTTTCAGCGTCTAAGCCTAGTTGACTAAATATTTCTTTTGGCGCTTGCGTCATAATTGGTTGTAATAAAATCGCCGCAATACGTAAACTTTCAGCTAAATGAACCATCACACTATTTAATTCTGTTTGTTTTTCTTCATCTTTAGCCAAATTCCATGGCTCGGTTTCATCAATGTATTTATTCGCACGAGAAATCAAACGCCATACTTCACTCAAGGCAATGTTAAATTCTAATTTTTCCATTGCTTTATTGTATTTACCAATAACATCTGCTGCTGTCGTTGATAATTCACTATCAAAATCAGTTACTTGAGACGCATAATTTGGTACCACACCATCACAATATTTATTAATCATTGCAATCGTACGATTTAATAAGTTTCCTAAGTCATTGGCTAAATCATAATTAACACGAGCTACAAAATCTTCTGGTGTAAATACACCGTCTGAACCAAATGGAATGGCACGCATTAAATAATAACGCAACGCATCTAGCCCATAACGTCTTACTAACATTTCAGGGTAAACCACATTCCCTTTTGATTTAGACATTTTACCATCTTGCATTACTAACCAACCATGAGCAAAAATTTGTTTTGGCAGTGGTAAATCAAGTGCCATTAACATAATTGGCCAATAAATCGTATGGAAACGAACGATTTCTTTTCCAACCATATGAACATCGGCTGGCCAATATTTTTGGAAATTGCTATCATCATCTGTCCCATAGCCTAATGCTGTAATGTAGTTTGATAATGCATCAATCCAAACATAAACCACATGCTTTGGATCACTTTCAACAGGAATTCCCCATTTAAAAGAGGTACGACTCACAGCTAAATCTTCTAAACCTGGCTTAATAAAGTTATTGATCATTTCATTTTTACGTGAAACTGGCTCAATAAAATCAGGATGTTCTTCGTAGTACTCTAATAAGCGATCAGCATATTTACTCATTTTAAAGAAATAACTTTGTTCTTTGACAAGTTCAACTTCATGGCCACTTGGTGCTAATCCACCAATGACTTTTCCATTTTCATCCTTGAAGACTTCAGCTAGCTGATTTTCAGTAAAATATTCTTCATCCGAGACAGAATACCATCCTTCATACTCACCTAAGTAAATGTCTCCTTGGTCGACTAAACGTTGGAAAATCTTTTGAACAGATTGTTTATGATCTGGATCTGTTGTACGAATAAATTTTGTGTAATCAATATCTAACAATTTCCACAACTTTTTAACGTCCATGGCCATTTCATCAACATATTCCTGTGGTTCAATACCTAGTTCTTTGGCCTTTTGTTCAATTTTTTGACCGTGTTCATCAAGACCTGTTAAATAAAAGACGTCAAACCCTTTCATTCGTTTGTATCGAGCCATGGCGTCACAGGCTATTGTTGTATATGAGCTTCCTATATGTAATTTCCCACTTGGGTAATAAATCGGAGTGGTGATATAAAAAGTTTTTTTATCTTCCACTGTTCATCCTCCTTTTAGTCGTTAGATGTCTACTCTACGACACATAATCACCGTTCATTATAGCATAATTCACTAAAAAAAATTAGTATTAGTAAAAATTTCGAATTGTCTAGGTATCGTAGTTACTTAGTTAGTAGATAATTTACAACATGCTTGATAAATTGGTATAAGTGACAGATAAGTTTTTAATATATTATCTAGTATGTCTTGAGATGACTTCTCACTAAACACTTTTTTAGGTATTACTCGACCAATTTGAAATTCACCTTTTTTAATGTCTTTCCATCTTGTTAAATCCTTTATTAATTGATTTATTTCTAAAGCATGATAATTATTTTGAGTATGATCTGTATTTATGACAAAATCATTTGGTAACTTTTCAAACCACTCCAAATTATCTAAACATTTTTGTGCCATCAACGCCTCATTTTGTGGGTTATCAATAAATGACAACCATACTACAACGTATTCCGGTGTAATGCCTAATTGAAAATGTGGAAATTTTTTATACCCTCTCTTATTGCCACCCATTGCACTCCATGTAAAATCTGGTGCATTAGTCGTTCTTCTGCGATGTTGTGCGATATGTATAGGTAATTTTTCTCCAAGAAAAGGCTCTAACTCACTCACTACAACATCATCGATTGATTGAAATACAGGTTGAATATATTTACGGATACCAACCATTCGTGCATCTAATCCTTCTATATTAAATACATCAAAACACGTTTCATTAAACATTATCATTTTTTCTCCTCACTTATTTTATCTACAAGAAAATGGTCTAAATGGATTACTTTTAATCTATCAAACCACTTCTATTCTGTCTATGATAAACATATCTCACTTCGACATTATACAACTCATATTTTCTGTTTTTTAATTGTATTGTTTTAAATTAATATAATTTTTTATTTTATTTAACTTTCAATCAAATTATGATGATATCTTCTATTTTTAATTATCTTAATATTTATAAGTGATATTTTTTTGTTATTAAATAAAAAAGCGTACAATTAAAGTACATTTAAAAAAAGGAGGAATATACTTATGGTATTAATAGATGCGAAATATGTTCAGTCACTTACATTGGAAGAAAAAGCCAAAATTGTCACAGGAATGAATTATTGGTACACACACAATATTGATGAACAAAACATCCCTTCAATCATGGTTACTGACGGGCCTTCTGGGTTAAGAAAACAAGCAGATAAAGGTGACGCTCTTGGGCTTAATGATAGCGTTGTTGCAATCAGCTTTCCAACTGCTGCTCTAACAGCTAGCTCATTTGATGAAGATATGATATATGATTTAGGGAAACATCTCGGCTACGCCGCACTAGCAGAAAATATTGGTGTTCTTTTAGGGCCTGGTATCAACATAAAACGAAGCCCTTTAGCTGGTAGAAACTTTGAATATTTTTCTGAAGATCCTTATGTAGCTGGAACCCTAGGCACAGCTTATGTGAATGGGGTACAAAGTACAGGAACAGGTGTTAGTTTAAAACATTTTGTTGCAAATAATCGAGAAAATCAGCGTTTCACATCATCCTCCAACATAGACGAACGAGCATTAAGAGAAATATATTTATCTGCTTTTGAGCAAGTCGTCAAAACAGCTTATCCAGAAACATTAATGTGTTCATACAATAAATTAAATGGCGAATTAATGTCGCAAAACAAACGTTTATTAACTGATATATTAAGGAATGAGTGGGGATTTGAAGGAATGGTGATGTCCGACTGGGGAGCTGTTGCTAACAGGACAAAATCATTGGAAGCTGGAATGGATTTAGAAATGCCCGGTCGTGGAGACATATCAATCACTGACATTGTCACCTCCGTTAAAGAAGGTAATTTAGAGGAATCTATTCTTGATCAATCTGTTATTCGCGTCCTAAAATTAGTCAATAAACATAAAGATAAAATAGCTAAGCAATATGATAAAGAGATTCAACATCAATTTGCTAGAAAAATTGCAGCAAACTCATTTGTGTTGCTAAAAAATGAGAACAACCTATTACCAATACATGACGAAGAATCTGTGCTAATTGTTGGAGAACTTGCAGATAAACCAAGATACCAAGGAGGCGGCAGTTCTCACGTCAATGCATATAAAGTCGTATCTCCATTAGAGGAAGCTAAAAAAATTGGGTATACAAATTATTCTAAAGGTTACTCTATTGATAGTGATTCTATTGACGAATCATTAATTTTTGAAACAATTGAAAAGGCAAAAAACAGCGATAAAATTATACTATTTGCTGGTCTACCAGCTTCAATGGAATCAGAAGGATTTGATAAAACAGAAAATAATCTCCCTGATAATCAACTCTATTTAATTCAACAACTAACCAAACTAAATAAACCTATTGCAATTGTCCTACAAAATGGATCTGCCATCAGCATGCCGTGGGTAGATAATGTAGGAGCTATTTTAGAAACTTATCTTGGAGGTGAAGCTGTCGGTGAAGCAACTTGGGACGTGTTAACAGGTAAAGTTAACCCTTCAGGAAAATTAGCAGAAACCTTCCCTGTCACATTAAGCGATACTCCAAGTTTTGGTACTTTTAATGCTAGCAAAACAGATGAGAACTATCATGAAAGTATTTTTGTAGGCTATCGCTATTACGACTTAAAACAAATTGAGCCGTTATTCCCATTCGGTCATGGTTTAAGCTATACTGATTTCACCTATTCAAATATATCTGTTACTCAAACTAATAACGATGTTACAGTGACTTTTACTATAAAAAATACTGGAAAAACAGCCGGATCAGAAGTAGCCCAACTCTACATTAGTAATCAAACAAGTGCTGTAGAAAAAGCTATTAAAGAATTAAAAGGCTTCAAAAAAGTCTATCTACAACCTGGCGAAGAAAAAACACTATCTATCGCTCTTGATCGTCGTTCATTTAGTTGGTATAACATAGAAAATGCTCAATGGCAAACTGATAATGGTACCTACAATCTATTAATCGGTGCTTCATCAAGAGATATTAAATTAACTTCTACAATTGATTTAACCATCGGCACAGAGATTAAAGAAACATTGAATTCTGATAGCTATCTTAGTCAACTCTTAAATCATCCAGATAAAAAAATCAACGATGCTTTGAAACAAACAGGTATTTATGATGCTATTCAATCATTGCTAACGAACAATAAAGGTAATATAGAGCTTCTTGAAAATATTCCTCTTAGATCAATGGCAATGATGGGAATTACAGATGAAAAAATCAATGAATTTTTAAAACTAATTAAATAATCTTTGAATCAAACACTCTACAATTAAGTTAGAATAGCTACTCTAATCTTATCCTGTAGAGTTTTTTTATGTACATAAATTTTACAAGCAATTAAAGTGACAAGTTGTTACTTAGTGTGTTATGATTTTCTTACTTAATTATTGAAAGGAGGACACTATATGCCAAAAGATACATTCCTTAATCTATCTGCACCTAAAAAAGAAAAAATAGATATGATTTTGCTAGATACTTTCTATAATCAATCTGTCAGCCAAGTCAAAGTATCACATATCGTTGAGCAGATGGAGATGTCCAGAGGTGCTTTTTATAAATACTTTGTTGATTTAGAAGATGCTTATGCCTATATTGTTAAACAACAATCTTTACTCATTCATCAAGATATTTTAGATTATATTGCTAAACACAAAAATAATTTTTTCCACGGCATTGAACAATATCTTATTTTTTGTTCCCACTTATCAACGGACAGTGCTTATTGGAAAGGTTTGTTGCTTTTAACTCGTGCAGACTATCAGCGGACAATGAAGCGTTTAGAATTAGATGACTCTTCTTACATGTTAAAGGAATGGATCAAATTATTAAATAACAATGAATTTACTATCCAAGAAACTCCAGAAGCCGTCAGTTTTCTCTATTTTATTATGGAGGTCGTTATGAATTCATTAACAGATTTCATTGTTAATGATTGGACGCCAGAAGAGTTGATTTTGGATTATCATTATAAAATTAAGTGGATTACCAAAGGAATCAAATAGGAGGGGATTTTAAAATGAAAAAATTAGCAAGAGCAAGTCTAAGTTACATGATTATTGGGTTAATCGGTGGCGTTTATTTCCGTGAAATGACTAAGTTCAATGACTTTGAAGGGTGGACTCAACTAAGTGTTGTTCATACTCACACGCTCATTTTAGGGATGTTTTTCTTCTTAATCGTTTTATTATTAGAAAAAAACTTCAACTTAACGAAACATAAAAACTTCAAAAAGTTCTATATGTTTTACAATATTGGATTAGGTGTTACACTATTAATGCTGTTGATTCATGGTACGATGACTGTCTTGGGTCTTGAAAGTTCTGCTGCAATTAGTGGAATTGCTGGATTAGGCCATATTATTTTAACAGTTGGTTTAGGCTTTTTCTTCCAGGTGTTATTACAATCAATCAAACAAGACTAATTGTCTTTTCAACTAGTTAGTGACAAATTGTTACTAAAAAAATGAAATGGAGGAATGTTTATGTTTTTAGCCTTAAAAGAAATGGGTTATTCAAAATTACGTTATACCTTAATTGTTGGAATTATGTTTTTAATCGGATTAGTTGTTTTTCTTCTATCAGGTTTAGCTGATGGATTATCCCAAGAATTTAGACAAGTTGTAGATGATTGGGATGCTAAAGAAATTGTTTTATCAGACGATGCTAATAATATTTTAGCAGCATCACAATTAAAAATAGATGATACCAAAGATGTTGATTCTAGTGATAAAGCACCCCTATCTTTATATAGCGGCGCTATCGGTGAAAAAAATGACAAAGTTAATATTAGTTTATTTGGTACAGATAAAGATGCATTCTTTTTACCAAAAATAACAAGTGGAGAATCTATAAAAGATGATAACGAAGTCATTATTTCTCAAAATCTTGCTGATAAAGGATTTAAATTAGATGATACTATAAAAGTTGGAAGTAACGACTTAAAGGTAAAAGTGGTAGGTATATTTCCATCTACATCTTACGTTGCTACTCCAGTTATGTATTCAACTGTTAAAACAGCAACTGAAATAAAATTTGGTAAAGATATGGTTAAAAGTACTGACAACTACCCTATCAATGCTATTTTAAGTAATGATTCAAAAACGACTCTATCAAGTGATTCTTTAACAAAATTAACAACTAACCAATTTATTGATAACTTGCCTGGATATACTGAACAAAGTCTAACTTTAGACTCTATGATTTATGTATTATTTGTGATTGCTTCAGCAGTTATCGGGATTTTCATGTATGTTATTACACTTCAAAAAACTGCAATTTTTGGTGTTATGAAAGTACAAGGAATCAATTCTTGGTTTATCTCTAAATCAATCCTTGCTCAATCATTTTTAGTGGGTGTTTTTGGAGTTGTACTTTCTGGTGTGGCAACTTATTTCTTAAGTTTAGTTTTACCAGATGCTATGCCATTTGCAATAAATATTACACAATGGTGTATCTACGGTGCAATACTTGTTGTCGTATCAACGATTGGCGGTCTGTTCTCTATTGTGACTGTTAATAAAGTTGACCCTATTAATGCAATTGGAGGTTAGAAAAAATGAAAACTATTTTAAATATGTCTCACATCACAAAAAAATTTGGTAAAGGTCATAATGAAGTCACTGCACTAAATGACTTAAGCTTCGAAGTAAAAGAGGGAGAATTTATTAGTGTTATTGGGCCATCTGGTTCTGGTAAAAGTACGTTCCTAACGATTGCTGGTGGTTTACAAAGTACCACAACAGGAAACATCAGCATCAATGACATTGATTTTACAGCTCTTCCTGAAAAGAAACGTGCAAAATTACGTTTTGATGAAATTGGTTTTATCTTACAAACCTCAAACCTTATCCCTTTTTTGACTATTGAAGATCAATTTACTTTAGTTGGAAAAGTCAAGAAACAAAAAGTTAACAAAGAAAAATTAGATACATTATTGAAATCATTAGACATCGATCATTTACGAAAAAGTTATCCTAGTGATTTATCTGGTGGAGAACGTCAACGTGTGGCAATTGCTCGTTCATTATATAATGATCCTAGTTTGATTTTAGCGGATGAACCTACAGCCAGCTTAGATACTGAACATGCTTATAATGTAGTGAAACTGCTAGTTAAAGAAGCTCACGATAAGAAGAAAGCAACAGTTATGGTAACACATGACATTCGAATGATTAAATGGAGTGATAGAGTGTTCCAAATGGAAGATGGTACGCTTAAAGAAGTACATGACTTTTAATATTTATGCCCTAGCCTTATAATAGGTTGGGGCATTTTATATAGGATTATCACTATCTTTTTATGCTCATTTCATTTAAAATGTATTTATTGTAAAGAAGCTGTTTTTATCGGCTCTCAAAAGGAGTAAACTATGACAAAAAAAATATTATCTATCATTGTTCCTTGCTATAACGAACAAGATACAATCATTCCCTATGTTACCCGCATGACAGATATTGAAAAATTATTACCCAATTTAATATTTGACTATTGGTTTATTAACGATGGGGCTTCAGACAATACACTAGAGGTATTAAAAAAAATTGCTAGCACATCTTCAAGATATAATTATCTTTCTTTCTCTAGAAATTTTGGCAAAGAATCCGCTCTTTATGCAGGGTTAGAACATGCTAGAGGTGATTACATTACAGTAATGGATGTTGACTTACAAGACCCACCAGAACTATTGCCTGAGATGGTGAAACTCTTAGAACAAAAAGAACATGACTGTATTGGCACACGAAGAGTGACTCGTGAAGGAGAACCTAAAATCCGCTCATTTTTTGCCAAACAATTCTACAAAATAATCAATAAAATATCTGATGTTGAAATTGTAGATGGTGCACGAGATTATCGTTTAATGACACGCCAAATGGTAGATGCCATTTTAGAGTTAAAAGAATACAATCGTTTTTCTAAAGGAATCTTTAGTTGGGTAGGTTTTGATACTTACTATTTAGAATTTGAAAACGTTGAACGAGTTGAGGGAGAAACATCTTGGTCATTTTTTGATTTATTACAATACTCCATCAATGGTATTATTTCATTTTCTGAATTCCCATTAAAACTCTCAACTATTTTGGGATTTATTTCATTTGTTGCTTCCATTATTGCTTTAATATTTATTGTGATTCGAGCGTTAATTTTCGGTGATCCAACATCTGGGTGGCCGTCACTTGTCTGTATTATTCTCGCTTTAGGTGGTTTACAGTTACTTTGTTTAGGAGTTGTTGGGCAATACCTTGGCAAAACCTTCCTAGAAACAAAAAGACGACCTATTTATATCATTAAAGATAAAAAAATGTCACCTTTAGAGGAGGACTAACAGTGGTTAAACTAAAGGACGTTATAAAAAAAGGTGCTCCTTTTACCGTAATTGCCTTAGTCGCTCTCTTTATTCTACTGCCACAGATTAACACGCGTTTTATTCCTGTAGGCTCAGATATTTCCTTTCATTACAACCGATTTTATGATCTTAGTGAACAAATAAAACACGGAAATTTCAATTACTTTATGTCTTTATATGGTTTCAATAGTAGCGGTCGTATTATCAATGCCTTGTATGGCTATGATATTGCCTTTTTAAATGGCTTTATCTTATTTATCACTCAATCATGGTTGAAATTTCAATTAGTCTCGTCTTTTATTTGTCTGTCTATTGCTGGAGTTGGGATGTACTTTTTAATGCGTTCACTTCATTGTAAAGCTAAACTAGCAACTGTTGGAGCAGCTATCTATATGGCATCTGCCCCGATTATGTATTATGCACGAGCACTTGGCTTTTCAAGTTGGGGAGCGGCATTTTTACCCTTTGTCTTCATACAAGCCATTCGTGCCGTTAACAACAAACAACACCCGATTAATCCTATTTTTTTAGGTTTATCAATGAGTTTACTTGTAAACACTCATACATTGAGTGCTGTTTTGGCTGTTATTGCTATTATCCCTTTCTTTTTAGTAAGCTTCATTCAATCTAGCGAAAAAATAGCTTGGATCAAAAATTTATTTCTATCTATTTTACTATTTCTATTTTTATCACTAAATACCATTGTGGCATACCTAGATGTTTTTCTATCAAATAATATCTTACAGCCATTTATTCCTAAATCATTTATTACAAATTCAACTTTCATCTCTATAACGGATATGTATGGCAATCGTAACATTGGTATTTTTTTTGGGACACTGTTCATTTTTCAATTAATTTATTTTATCAAAAACATAAAGCATTCAACCTTATTAGAAAAGTTAATGACAACTGTTGGCGGTATCTTTTTACTTATCTCTACATCACTATTTCCATGGGATAATATTGTTGAATCTATCCCATTTTTATCAGTTATTCAATTTCCTTTTCGTTTTTCAGTGATTGCGTATATCTTACTAATCCCAATGTTTTTAATCACTATTGAATCGTTTAAATTAAACGTATCTCATAAACAAGCAAATATTTTATCGATGGGCTTAATGATATTCATTGGATTCATTCTAGTAGAAGCAAATAGTAACATGGTAAAAAATGCACAACGTTGGCAAGAGGACCCTGTAGCTATGGGAAATAACCGATCAAACCTTATTGAAAAAGACCCTGACATTATAAGAAATAATCTTCGTTCACCAGATTTAACGAAAATATTTGATACGATTGAAAAAGGTACCCCAGATTATTTACCAATTTCAAAAGAAGTTACAAGTCAAGAGATTTATCAATCAATCGAACCCTATGAACAATATGAAAAAGAGATTTTTGATAATCAAAAAAATATTGAAACAAGTATCCTAACGAATGGTTCAATAAAATTAACTTGGAATAATAAAAAAAATACAACCAAGAAAAAACAACTGCCATTAATTGTTTACAATCATAGTATAATCAAACAAAATGGTAAAATTCTGACTAAATCTGATTACTCTACTTCTGAGATTGGTAGTTTAATCATTACACCAAAACCTGGCATAAATACTATCACACTATCATATAAACCATTTATTAATATGACTTATGTTATAGCGATTAAACTGATGGCAACATTATTTGTAATAATTTATTGTTCAAGGCAGGCATACTTCACATTATTTAAACGAAAAGAGAGAAACAATGACTAAATTTAAACATTTTTTTACCAAAACATTAGGGTTATCTGATACCCTTTTTGAGTTATTTATGTATATTGTCATGGGTATTTTTACTACCCTTATCAATATTATTATTTTTTATGTAATGGAAAACTTGCTACACATTAATTATATTATTTCTAATGTCATCGCTTGGGTGTTCTCCGTTTTATTTGCTTATTTGTCCAACAAAAAGTATGTCTTCGCCCACGAAGAAAACAAATCGTTTATCAATATCAAAGAGATGATATCCTTCTTTTCTTTCCGATTATTATCACTGGGTATTGACACAATCGTACTATTCTTATTAATCCAATGGTTAAATCAACAACCTATGATAGCAAAAATAATTAGTAATATCGTTGTATTAATAGCAAACTATGTCTTCAGTAAGTTTATAATCTTTAAAAAACCATCAAGCTAAGCTCATTGACTTAACTTGATGGTTTTTCTTTTTTATTTGTTCTTCGTTTATAATTATCAACTAATTTTCGTGATTCACGTATGTTAGCCATATTTTTATCATATTCCTCTAGTACATAAATATGAAACAACAAATCAATCAAAATAAATTGAGACATCAGCGAACTCGTTGCGGCACTTCGTAATTCTGCTTCTTTTGACTTGACTGTTTGTAGGGATAAGTCCACTTTTTTACTCAATGAATTCATACCAAATTGTGAAATACCAATAGTTTTTATACCATTTTTTTTAGCGATATGATTAATTTCTAATACTTCAGATGTTTCACCTGAATTTGAAATACCAATGAATATAGAACCTGGCACAGCAGATGTTAAACTGGCAATTAACAAATGAATGTCTGCTATACAAATACATACTTTACCAATTCTATTCCATTTTTGAGCAATATTTTCTGCCACAAGGTAGGATGACCCGATACCGTAAACATACACAAATGGTGCATTAGATATTAAAGAAACCGCCTGTTTTAGAGTATCATCACTTACAAGTTGGACTGTTTCCTGCATGGACTGATACGCATTCCCTAATAGTTTTGCTTTAACGTCTGATATTTTTTCATTTGGTAAAATATCTGAGTACTCTTTTGGTACTTCCCATTGTTTTTCTGCTGATAACGCCATCTTTAATTCAGGAAAGCTTGGTATACTAATAGATTTACAAAAGCGTATAACAGAGGCTGGACTAGTCTGGGACTCTTTTGCTAGCTCGCTAGCAGTCATTTTAGTGACATCCTCTGGTCTTTCTAATACTAAATTGGCTATTTTTTGCTCAGAATGTGTCAAATCATTGTATAAACTCTCAACCCTTTGATGAATGTGTTTACTTTTCATAATAATACCTTTCTCATACGAATAATAATAATAATAACCGTCAAATATTTAAAGTTTCCTATTTTAAAACAAAATTACATTTTTATTATACAGTTAACGAAATAAAATTTCAATAGCCATTAAGTGTTATTTTTATGAATAAAAAAAGAGGCTGACCCAAAAGTCTCTTTACAGAAAACAAGCATTCCAAAATGAAACCTCTCATTTCAGAATGCTTGTTTTTTCGTGATCTCTTACTAATATCCTTCCTATTTTTTCTCAGTTTTCTTAAATTTAGTGCCATTAACGCAAATCCCAGCTCCTGTGAAATCTTATCTTTTCCTCTTACAGAGAATCGATTGAATGCCAAATTAGCCTTCAGATTTCCAAAGGCTGGTTCAACATCTATTTTTCTTTGACGGTATATTTCTCCTGTGACATCCTCTTTCAAAAGCTCTCTTACGTGAGCTTTAAAATATTCCCAATTCCCATTTCTTTGAATCACTCGATTTTTACTACTCTTCGCACGAGTACATAATGCTCTAACTGGGCAATTTAAACAAGACTCACATTCATACATTTTACGTTGTCTTTTGAATCCAGATTTATCCGCTCGAGTAGAGTAATTTCTAAATTTGACGTCTCGATTATTCGGACAAATATAAGTATCTGCCAATTCATTATAAATCCAGTTATCTGGAATAAATGGATTTTGTTTGTATTTTTTAGTGTGTTCTTTCTGATACATTGTATAAGTAATTAATGGAGTTCTTTCAAAATCATCCAAAATTGCTTGATAGTTTTCTTCACTACCATAACCTGCGTCAGCCACAATGTATTTAGGTAAGTCAAAATAAGATTTCTTGATAGTATCTAAGAAGGGAATCATTGTTTTAAAATCCGTTGGATTTGAAAATGTTTCATATGCTAAAACGTATTGATGATTGGTTGCAATTTGAACGTTATATCCAGGTTTTAACTGACCATTCATCATGTGGTCATCTTTCATTCTCATAAAAGTGGCATCATGATCTGTTTTAGAGTAGCTATTTCTACCGTTATAAATATCATGTTGTTCTTTATATTTTTGCTTTCTATAGATAAAGTCAGAAAAAGCTTTCAATGCTTTTTTAGGCTCTTTACGCTCAGAACGAAGTTCTTTTCTCTCTTGAACATCTGAACTCTTTTCAATTTTAGTACTTAAATCACTTACTTTCATTTCCAATTCATCAATGATTTGTTTTAAATTTTCTGTGTTTAACTCATCATCTTCTGAACAAATAGATGGAATAATTTGCTCTTCTACAAGTTGTTGATAATAGGACTTTGACTTCTCTCTCAAAGATTCTTCATAACGTTGTGTGCTCTTTTTCCAAACGAAGGTATATTTATTTGCGTTGGCTTCTAACTTTGTTCCATCAATAAAAATAGCTTCTTCATCAATTAATTGTTGAGAAACAAGCTGATTTCTAAATTGAATAAAACATTCTTGAAGTATCGGTTGAACCAGTGGGTTCACTCTGAATCGATTAATTGTTCTGAAGTTAGGTGTCTGTGATTGCGTTAACCACATGGCACGAATGCTATCTTTAGACATAGCTTCTATCTTTCTTCCTGAAAAAATAGATTGAGTGTAGCCACACAGAATAAGCTTCAACATCATTTTTGGATGATAAGACGAAGTTCCCATTCGATGCTCAAAAACTGAGAACACATCCACAGGGATACTTTCTACTAATTCATCAATCGCAAAAGCGATATCATTTTCTTCTAAATAAATATCTAAATTCAGTGATAAAGTAACCTGTTTCGTGTTATAATTCTTATACATAAATAGCACTCCTTTTTAGTTGGTTTCGTCACTTTAATTATATAGGATAGTGCTATTTTTTACGTCAAAAAAGGAAGAAAATCGAAAAAAGATTTTCTTCCTTTTAGTTTATTCTAGAGACTTTTGGGTCAGCCTCAAAAAGTCTAACTTTTAGGGTTCGCTACAGTGCCCTCTTTCTTATATAACTATTTATATGCTTTTTCAACATCTTCCATCATAATACGAGTTGATTCAATACCACCACTTGCAAGATACCAAACATCTGGTGTAAGACTAATGACTTTTCCATCTTTACCAGCAGTCGTTTCTTTTACTAAAGCATTATCTGCGACATTATTCTTACTTGTATCTCCTCCAATTGCTTTGGTACGGTCAACCACAAATAAAATATCTGGATTCTTTTCTAACACATATTCGTAAGACACTTCCTGACCATGTGATGATGGTTTTATTGTGTCATCAGCTGGTAATACGCCGAATCCTTCATAAATAATACCAAAACGTGACTCTGGACCAAATACAGAGAGTGACCCTTCGTTTACTAAACTCATTAGACCTTTTTTCCCACTATCTTTAGCCGTTTGTTCTAATGTTTCACGTTGTTTCGTCAATTCTGCTACTTTTTCTTTGGCTACTTTTTCAGAATCAAATACAGTCCCTAGTGTTTCAATATTTGTCATGGTTGATTCCCAAGCTTTTTTATTATCAACTGATAAATAAAGAGTCGGAGCAATTTTTTCTAATTCTTTTTGCATGTCTTGTTGACGTCCTGAAATAATAATCAAATCTGGTTGCATCGCATTAATTTTTTCCATGTCAGGCTCTTTAATTCCACCTGCTGACTCAACATTTTTATAACTTGATAAATAAGTTGGTAATGTTTTCAATGGTGCTCCCACCACTGTATCTGACTTGCCAAATTCTCTAATCGTATCCAACGCCCCCATATCAAAGACCACTACTTTTTTAGGGTTAGATGTTAATTCTAAGTTTTTACCATTACTATCAGTTACGGTCACGACATCTTGTTTCTCACTTGATGAGTTAGTTGTGTCACTTGATTGTTTTTCTGCTCCACATGCTCCTAATACGACTAATCCAGCGACTAGAACCCCTACTAAACTCCATTTTTTTAATTTTTTCATCCGTCTATCTCCTTTTAATCTATTCATTAAAATATAAACAAAATCGTTTTCCTTCTAATTCGCATACTCTCATGTTCATATCATATAACTCGTCTAATACCTCTTTAGTAATAATCTCTTCTGTTAAGCCTGCTTTAAATATTTTACCGGCTTTCATCGCGACAATGTTATCCGCGTAACTTGCAGCAAAATTTATATCGTGTAAAACAATCACTACTGTCTTTTTAGCTTCATCAACCAAACGTCGAATAGTTTTCATTAACATAACTGCGTGATTCATATCTAGATTATTTAAAGGTTCATCTAAAAATATATAATCCGTATCCTGAGCTAAGACCATCGCAATATATGCTCGTTGCAACTGACCTCCTGATAACGTATCGATTGTTTCATCAGCCAACTCATCTAAACCTAAGTAAGATAGAGACTCTGAGATTTTCTCTTCATCTACTTTAGTTAACCTACCTTTACTATGAGGAAATCGACCAAATGCGACTAACTCTCTGACAGTTAATCTTAACTGTACCCCATTAGCTTGTTTTAATATGGATAATTTTTTAGCAAGTTCATGTTGATTCCAAGCTTTCACCTCCTCACCCTCTAGATAAATAGCACCTTTATCTTTATCTAACAGTCGGCTCATCATACCAAGTAAGGTACTCTTTCCAGCTCCATTTGGTCCAATAAACGCTGTCAGTGTCTCAGGCACAATGTCATAATCCACCGAGTCAACAACATGTTTTTCACCATACTTTTTAACTACTTTTTCAATATTCACTGTAATGTTTTCCCCCTCTCGGCAAGCAATTTCCAAATAAAATATATCCCACCACTAAATTCAATGACTACACTTAATGTGGTATTCATTTGAAAAACATGTTCGACTAAAAATTGACCTAAAACTAGCATCAATATACTGAGTAATGTCCCTGAAATAAATAGTAATCGATGTTTATAAGCTGGTAACCATTGATAGGTGATATTAGCAACAATAAATCCTAAAAATGTAATTGGACCAATCAAAGCAGTTGATAACGCAACACTTAAACTAATCAAAAATAAAATAAACCAACGAAACTTTTGAACATTAATCCCCAAATTAATTGCTTGACACGTTCCCAAATGAAACACATCCAGTGTTGGAGAAACAAGCCAAAATAAAAGAATAAGTCCAACAACAATTGGAATCACAATATATAGTAGGGAGACATCTACATTTGAAAAACTAGCAAAAAGTTTTCCTTGTAACTTGTCATATTCATTAGGATCCATTAACACTTGTAAAAAAGTACTTACACTTCTAAAAAACGTGCCGAGTACCATTCCTATCATTAATAGTAAAAATAAGTCTTGGGTTTCTTTTCTCAGTAAAAAACCAAATAATATCACACTAAATATAACCATCAAGCCAACATTTAAACCAAACATCATGAATGGGTGATTTGGCGTCTGACCAAAATAAAAAAATAACACTGTTTGAACCAAAACATACAATGAATCAAACCCTAATATACTTGGTGTTAAAAAGTGGTTTTGAGTAATCGTTTGAAAACTAATGGTCGAAAAACTTGTTAAGCATCCGACAATCACAAATGCTAATAATTTCTTTCCTCTAATAGATAAAGCAAATTGCCAATTGCCATATGTTTGATAAGTCATGAATAAGCCAATACTCAATAATACTAAAACTACCAATGATAATAACCTAATATAAAGTTGTTTCGTCTTCATTTCTTTGCCCCCTTTACGAGTAAGATGACAAAGATCAAACTACCTAAAGCCCCAACAATTAAACTAACGGGAATTTCATATGGTGGATAAATCACGCGGGATAATATATCAGCTAATACTAAAAATAGACTTCCCACAATAGCCGTCAGCCACAAAGTATCTTTCATATGGTCTCCTAAAAATAACGATACAATATTGGGAATAATCACTCCAAGAAAAGGTAGTCCACCAATGGTCACTAAAATCACGCTACTTGCAACAGATACTAGTAACAGTCCACCTAAATGAATCAGGCGATAATTCATGCCGATTGAAATAGAAAACTCTTCACCCATTCCAACAATCGTAAACTGGTAAGCATACAAATAACAAATGACTAAGACTGGTACAGTAACGTATATAAGCTCATAGTTACCTTTTGAAATAGTTGAAAAACTTCCTTGTAGCCATGACGTCATATTTTGAATCAGCTGATACTGATAAGCGAAAAAAGTCACAATCGATCCGACAATATTACCAAACATTACCCCAACAAGGGGAACCATTAATTGATTTTTCCCAGGTAAAATACGAATCAATTGAATAAATAACACCGTTCCTAAAAAAGCAAAGATAAAAGCAATTAGAGATTTCGTTAAGATTGTTCCACTTGGGAAAAATAACATCGCAACAAGCATCCCAAGGCGTGCACTGTCCATCGTTCCTGCTGTAGTCGGCGACACAAATTTATTTTGTGTTAAATGTTGCATGATGAGCCCCGACACACTAATGGTTGCTCCTGCAATCACCAAACTGATTGTACGAGGCACTCTTGTGTTCCATAGCACAAGTGACTGCATATCTGTCAGATGAAATATATCCTTAATAGGAATGCTTTGAACACCAATAAATAAAGATAAACTTGCTAATAACAGTAAAGACATTATAGGTATCAACTTTTTCATCAAAACTCTCCTAATTGATAATGATTTTCATTTACAGTCAATTCTATCCAAATTCACCTCTAATTGCAATATGTTTTCACAAATTTTTCTATCCGTTTTTATGTTATACTTAAAGTAATTGAGCTATAAAGGGGTGAAAACTATGGGAAAAGATATTCAAGATTATCTAGACAAAGGACTGTATGGCTCACCACAATTAAAGCCAGATGAGCAAAAAAAATATCTTGGAACTTTTAGAGAACGTGTCGTTTTTATCTTATCTTTATCTGATTTAACTGCGTCTCAATATGAAGAATTTGCCAAAAAACAATTTAATGATTATCCTGATGGCACTCTATTAGTCAATGCTTTAGTCAAACCAGCTATTCAAAAAGAATTAATTCACTTAACTCAAACAAGTAATATTCTATTAAAATTAGTTGATACTGAAAATACGACGTTGACTCCTAATACGATTGTAGTTGTCTACTCTCTAAACCATGCAATTAATAAAGAAGATATTGAATTACCTCTAAAAAAACGCTCCACTCAAACTGCAGATTCCGTAAAAGAAAATAAAACCTCATCTGGTGGATTTTTAAGCCATCTTTTTTCAAAAAAGTAGGTTTTTAGTTGATTTACAAAAAAAGTAGTGATATATTACTACCAATAATATAAAAGAAAGGATGATCATCATGATATTAGCAACACACAGAAAAACATGGCAAAACTGGCAAAGATGAAGTTGTGTGTATGCTAAATTTGGCATAGATGCAACTTTTAGAGTACTTTCTAAAAGCATCTATGTCGGTGATTATCTCTAAAGAATAGATAAAAGAGCACACCGTCTACTTATAAGACGGTGTGCTCTTTTTTTAGAAGTACTCTCTTAGTTAACTATCGATTAATATTATATAACAAGGGAGAAATTATTATGAAAAACAAACAAGGATTTTTTGGAAATTACGGTGGTCAATTTGTTGCACCAGAAGTTAAAGTTGCTTTAGACAATCTAAATGAGTTTTATTTAACTATCAAAGACACACCTGAATTTCAAACAGAGCTATCTGAATTATTGACAGATTATTCTGGTCGTCAAACTCCTCTATATTTTGCCGAATCATTAACTAACCAATTGGGTGGTGCTAAAGTCTATTTAAAACGAGAAGATTTGAATCATCTTGGGGCACATAAACTAAACAATGTCTTGGGACAAATTTTGCTAGCTAAATATATGGGAAAAACGAATATCATTGCTGAAACAGGTGCCGGCCAACACGGTGTTGCTACAGCAGCGGCGGCAGCAAAATTCGGAATGACATGCACTGTTTTTATGGGTGAGGAAGATATGAGGAGGCAAAAGTTAAATGTTTTTAGAATGGAGTTACTAGGTGCCACTGTTCAAGAAGTCACTCAAGGTAACGGTACGTTGAAAGACGCTGTTGATGCTTCTTTTGACTATTTTGTTCATCATTTAGACGACACTTTTTATGTATTAGGTTCAGCAGTTGGCCCACATCCTTATCCGACTATAGTAAAAGATTTTCAAACAGTCATTAGCAAAGAGGCCAGAAAACAAATACTCGAAAAAGAGGGCCGATTACCAGATTACGTGATAGCTTGTGTCGGTGGTGGTTCAAATGCGATTGGGGCATTTTCTGAATTTATACCAGATGAATCTGTGCATTTAATCGGTGTTGAAGCTGCTGGAAAAGGTGTTGATACTTCTGAGCATGCGGCAACCATGACAAAAGGCTCTATTGGTATTGTTGATGGAATGAAAACATATGGTTTGTTTGATCAAGACGGTAATATATCACCTGTTTATTCCATATCTGCTGGTTTAGACTACCCTGGTATTGGACCAGAACATGCCTTTCTAAAAGATACACATCGAGCGAGCTATGTCCCAGCAACGGATAAAGAGGCTATTGATGCATTTGTGACTTTATCAAAAGCAGAGGGAATTATTCCAGCGATTGAAAGTTCCCACGCTATTGCTGAAGCAATCAAATTAGCACCTACTCTTGATGAAGATAATATTATAATTATCAATGTTTCTGGACGTGGCGATAAAGATATTGAACAAGTTGCCAATTATTTAAATATTACTATCTAAAAAATGAGGCTGACCCAAAAGTAAGTTTTTAAATGAAAATCACTAAACTAACAAAATAGAAATCCCATGAAGTCAGTGTTTTAATAAACTGATTTCATGGGATTTTTCTATTTTAAGACTTTTGGGTCAGCCTCATTTTATTTTAACACTCGCTTTATCCATTTTAAATGTTTGTCTGTATAAGGCGGGTAAATAAATGGTGTATCTATTTTTTTAGACGTTAATACTGCTCGTTTATGCGAAAATGTGTCAAAACTATATTTACCATGATAGTTTCCAATCCCAGATTCTCCTACTCCACCAAATGGTAAATGACCTGAGACAAGATGAAAAATAGTATTATTTATGCTCACACCTCCAGAAGATGTTTGATGAAGTATCTTATCTTGCTCACTCTTATCGCGACTAAAAATATAGAGTGCAAGAGGCTTAGGACGGTCATTAATATGGTTAATCACATCATCCAATGACTGATAAGATATAATTGGTAACAATGGTCCAAAAATCTCATCTTTCATCAAAGGAGATTCCCAAGAGGCAGCATATAATGTTGGTTCAACATAGCAAGAACTAATGTCGTAAGTCCCTCCAACGATTAACTCATCTCTTGATTGTTCCATTAAAGTAACTAGTCGCTTAGTGTGTCGTTCATTAACAATTCGTGAAAAACTCGAACTTTGTTTTATATCCTCTCCATAAAATCGCAGCAATGTTTTTTGACATTGGCTTATAAACTCTTCTTTTACGGATTGCTCTACCACAACATAATCTGGAGCAACACACGTTTGTCCGGCGTTCATCATCTTCCCATATATCACCCGTCTAGCAGCTAGAGGTATATCTGCTTTGGAGGTAATAATCGTAGGGCTTTTCCCCCCTAATTCAAGGGTAACAGGCGTTAAATGCTCCGATGCTGCTTTCATGACACTCTTTCCAACTGATGTACTTCCTGTAAAAAAGATATAGTCAAAGGGCTGTTTTAATAACTCGATTGTAGTATCTTTTTCACCCAAAAAGATATCCACATAAGAGGATGAAAATAATTGATGAATCATTTTCTCTATAACTTTCGAAAAAGTTGGAACAAGCTCTGATGGTTTTAGGATGGCTGTGTTACCGGCCGCAATCGCTCCAACTAATGGTTCAATTAATAATTGAAAGGGGTAGTTAAACGGACCAATAATCAACACGACACCATAAGGTTCACTAATCACACGACTTTTGGATGGTTGTAAAAACAAAGGAGTCCTTCTTTTTTCGTCTTTCATCCATTTTTTTAGAGATTTTTGTGTCATGCGAATACTATTTAAAACAAAGCCAATTTCTGTTGCGTAGGTTTCTAGTGGATGCTTCCCTAAATCTTTTCTTAATGCCTCAATTATCTCTTGTTCATAAGAAATAATTCCTAACCTCAGTTTTTCTAATTGTTCTAAACGAAATGATAATTCTTTAGTTTGTTGCGAGTAAAAGAACTCACGTTGTAATGTATGTGTTGAAGGGATGGTTCTGTTCATAGAATATCGTCTCCTTACTATCAAGTCTTCGTTACTCATAGTGTAGCAAATAAAAAAGAAAAAAACTGTCTATTGTTTTTTTCTTTAAAAGTTATTTAATTAAATCCAGCCATTTTTCTTTAAACTTTTAGCAATCCCGTCATCATCGGCACTATCAGTTACTTCAGAGGCAATTTTTTTTAAATTATCTGTGGCGTTATCCATAGCAATGCTATAATCCACTGCTTCAAACATCACGATGTCATTGTCACCATCCCCAAATGCTATCGCTTGATGTTTAGCCATCCCTAACCTATCTAAAACAAACTCAATGGCATTTTTTTTATCAACACCTTTTACAGCAATTTCTCCACTTTCTGGGCCAAACAACTCAACTGTCGAATGATACATATGGCAGTCATCACCAAATTTTTTGACGATATCAGAAAAAGGGACCGTATTGTTAATAAAAGACATTTTGTTAACTGTTTTATAATCAACTTCATCATTTTTATGATTTTCAAGAACTTCCTCAAACCACGACATCTTATCTACTAAAACATCATATGGCTCACCCGTTTTTTCAGAAATAGTTTTCATCTCTTCTCTGATTTTACGGACACAATTCTCACTACCGAACAACCCATCATTTGTTTCTAAATAATAGCCTATATCATTTTCAGCAAAACACTCAAGTACTTTCTTTACAATGGCCTCATCCATCGTTTGATGTTTCACCACTTCATCATCCATCACGATATAACCACCACCAGCACCAATAATTCCATCAAATCCTACATCTAATATATCTTCTAAAATTTCTGGCTTAGAACGACCAGTACAAATATATGTTAAGTTTCCTTTATCTCTAAAAGCTTGAATGCTCTCTTTACTTGAAGTAAGTACTTGCCCACTGCTATCACAAAGTGTGCCATCTATATCAAAAAAAGCTATTTTTTTCATCATTATTTCCCCCTTATTTAGTATAGCGCTAAAAAAGCAAGTCTAGATAAATTATCTAGACTTGTCCTGTCATTTTATAAATTTTCACCATTAGATTCAATGACTTCTTTATACCAATAGAATGAATCTTTGCGATATCTTTCTAGACTACCATTTCCTTCATCATCTTGATCTACGTAAATGAAACCATATCGTTTACTCATTTGTGATGTTCCACAACTGATTAAATCAATACATCCCCAAGTTGTGTATCCCATCAAATCAACACCATCTTTAATGGCTTCTTTCATTTGTTCAACGTGTTGGCGAATGTAATCAATTCGGTAATCATCATGTATCTTACCATCTTCTGTTAATTCGTCTTTTGCCCCTAAACCATTTTCACAAACAAATAATGGTTTTTCATAACGATCATATAATTTCATCAATGAAATACGTAAACCGATTGGGTCAATTGGCCAATCCCATTGCGATAATTCTAGG
Source organism: Vagococcus sp. JNUCC 83 (assembly GCF_053667615.1). Lineage (NCBI taxonomy): Bacteria > Bacillati > Bacillota > Bacilli > Lactobacillales > Enterococcaceae > Vagococcus > Vagococcus sp. JNUCC 83. The sequence continues at coordinate 1,925,253 of NZ_CM132204.1, forward strand.
TACTTATTTTTAATTGGGCTATCAAATGATCCCGCAAGTTTAGCTGCATCTTCTCTAGCTTCTGTTACGTGAGACATGTAGTAACTAATCGCCACATAATCAACCGTACCTTCTCGTAAAATCTCCTCATCGCCTTCTTCCATAACCACGTGGATATCATTATCAGCAAAGTATCTTGCCATATAAGTTGGGTATTCACCGCGTGCTTGAACGTCTGGGTAGAACATGTTTAGTTGATTTGATTTTAGTGCTTGTAATTGATCTTCTGGTTTTGTTGTTAGAGCATATGACTCAATTTGGTTAATCATACAACCTATTTGTGCGTCAGGAATAATTTCTTTACATGCTTTAACAGCTAATGCACTAGCTAAAAACTGATGATGTGATGCTTGATAAGTTGCTTGTAGTTTTTCTTCTGGTGCGATTAAATCTTCTAACACACCTGCTCCTGTATACAAACTATTTAAGTTCATATTCATTTCATTAAATGTAATCCAGTATTTTACCTTTGATTTATAGCGAGTTAAAATGACACGAGCATACTTTTCAAATAATGGGATTAATTCACGGCTTACCCAACCATTATATTTTTCAGTTAATGTAATCGGCATTTCGTAATGTGACATGGTCACAAGTGGTTCAATACCATATTTTGCACACTCATCAAACACTTTATCATAAAATGCTAACCCTTCTTCATTTGGTTCTGACTCTAATCCTGTTGGGAAAATTCGTGCCCATGAAATAGAAATACGGAATGTTTTAAACCCCATTTCTGCCATTAATGCAATATCTTCTTTATAACGATGGTAAAAATCAATTCCCCAACGTTTTGGGAATAAGTATTTTTCTGGGTTTTCTTTGTATTCAGCTAATTCTTTCGATGTTACGTTGAATGTAAAGTTATCTACTTTACCCGTTGCATATGGGTCTTTATAAGCGGCATAATCAGATGTTGATAGACCTTTTCCGCCCTCATTATATGCTCCTTCAATTTGGTTGGCAGCTGTTGCGCCACCCCATAAAAATCCTTTGGGAAATCCTGATTGTAGTTGTAATTGTTTCATTAATAATTCCTCCTATATGTTTTTTATCTATAGTTAATTTATTTAGCTAACAACAATTAAGACATCTTCTTTTCCAGCCGTGACTGCATCCCCTTCACCTATAGCTGGTACAACATCTAAAAAGTTTGGCGTATTCGTTACAATGATTGGTGTGTATAAGCTATAATTACCTTTTTCAATAACTGTTCGATCAAATGATAGTAATTTATCGCCATGTGTCACCACATCACCTTCTTTAACAAAATACTCAAACCCCTTCCCTTCTAACTCGACTGTGTCCAAGCCGACGTGAATCAATAATTCGACACCGTCGTTTGATACTAGACCAATCGCATGTTTTGTTGGCGTCGTCATAGTAACAGTGCCATCAAACGGCGCATAGACGAAATCTCCTGTCGGAATAATACCGATTCCTTTACCAACAACGCCTGAGGCAAATGTATCGTCCGGACACGTCACTAATTCTTGTACTTCACCTGTCAATGGTGATAAGACTTTATGAGATTTGTCTTTAGTAATCGTTGGTTGATTTACTGGTTGATTCGAAGTATCCTCCGTAGTTTCTTTTTTATCTCCTAAGTCAAATGGCACAAGCATCGTTGCAATTAATCCAACAAAGAAACTTGATAATACACCAACGACTGCCCATAAAAAGTTATTTGTGCCATTTTCAATATAAGTTGGTAAAGCTAATAAACCTGGCACAGCAAAACTAAATGTTTTAACCACAAATAGTCCATAAATCGCTCCTCCAACTGCTCCTCCGGCCATACTAGCGTAGAAAGGTTTTTTCAATTTCATCGTTACCCCGTATATTGCTGGTTCTGTAATACCAAACAATGCTGGAATAAACGCTGAAAAAGCAATTTGCTTCATTTTTTTATCTTTTGTTTTTATAAATACACCTAACGTTGCTCCAGCTTGAGCTAAGTTTGCTACTAAGTTAAGTGGCAATAACATAATGTCATATCCTAATTTTCCAAGGCTGGCAAACGTTCCTGGGAAGAAGGCATAGTGCATACCAGTTACCACAATCAATGGCATTAAACCACCCATTACCGCTCCGGCTACTGGACCAGCAACACCAAATAACTTCGTAAAGAACATTTCTAAATATGTACCAATAAATGTTCCAAGTGGTGCGATAAAGGCTAGAACCAATGGCGCTGTAATCAATAAGGTCAATAACGGTACAAAAATAATCGTAAGTGATTTTGGTACAAGTTTTTTCGAATACTTCTCAACATAACTCATTAACCAAACACCTAAAATAATTGGTAAAACAGATGACGCGTAATTATTCATCGGGATATTTAAAAACCCTAAGAATGTTACACTGCTAACCTCTCCGGCATCTGCAAGAGACATAATTTGCGGATACATTAAAATACCGGCTAATGCTCCTGCAAGCGATGGATTTGTTTTAAATTTATTTGCCGCTGAAAAAGCTACTAGGAATGGTAAGAAATGGAACGTTGCATTAGATATCGCATCCAAAATCATATATGTTTGACTTTCAACATTCAGCATACTGGCCCAAACAAGAATCGCCATGATTCCTTTTAACAACCCACTACCTGTAATAGCGGCTAATATAGGTGTAAAAATACCAGAAATAACATCAAAAATTTTATCCAACACATTACCAGAAGACGTTTGTACACTACCATCTTCGCTTACTATATTTCCATGAGTAATATTGTCAACCTCACTAAACACATTTGCTACCTCACTACCAATAATGACTTGAAACTGGCCACTTTGAAATTGTGCGCCCATTACGCCGTCTAGTTGTTTGATAACTTCTATATTAATTTTTTTACTATCTGCCACATTAAATCTTAACCTTGTAATGCAGTGCCAATTTTGAGTGATATTTTCCTTACCACCCATTTCTTTTATAATATTTTCTGCTAATTGACGATTATCCATCGTTCTTTCCTCCTGGGATATCTATTTAAACTCATTTTTTTTAAATAAAAAACCTAAACAAACAGACGTAACACCTTTTCAGTGTTTACGAAATGCTTGTTTAGGTTTATGCCAATCATTGTTGCACGCCTAATCCAATGCTTGAGTATCTGAAACAACTCGTTCTATATGTATAATTAAATAAATCAATTCATCATTACTTACATCAATATCATAATCTGATTTTAACATCTCTTTTATCACCAAACTACATGCATAGCTTTTTGGGTACTGCTCTTTAATAATAGCAAATAATTGTTCATTTTCATTGCTTTGTGGTGCTTTGTTATGCAGGTGACGATTCATAAAATAGCGAATGTGCGTCACAAACCGTGAATAATTCAAGCTATCTTTTTTCAAAGAAACATTAAATAGAGTTTGGATACTTTTTACAATGCTCTTTAAAATCTTTGTGATAAAGATTGTTTCATCCATTGTCTCTACACCGTCTTGTGCGTTAACAAAGTGAAGTGCCATAAACGCCGCTTCTGATGAGGGCAACGATATATCTAAATCAGTTTCAATTTGTTTTATAGCATCTTTTCCTAACTCATATTCTTTTGAATAAAGGAAAGGAATCTCCCACTGCATCGTATTTTCAGGCAAATCAATGCCTTGATTTTGACGGTCGATTGCACATTGTATATGATCCGCTAGAGCAATCATCAAACTGCCATTTAGTTTTTTATTCAACTGTGTTTCCCCATATGTTACAATTTTTTCTGTTACATCTAGGACGTCTGGTTGAATACTTTCAATAATAGCAACCATATTTTGGTTATTCTTACTTAAAAATGTCTTAGTAACAAGTGATTCATCTACTAAATCATTCTTTTTCTTTTTAAATCCAATACCTTTACCAAACAATACAAATTCTTCGTCATGTTCATTTACCGCTAACACTAAGTTATTATTCAAGGACTTAACTATCGATAGAATTGAAATCACCTCTTTTAAGGAACAAAAAAACACCAAATCAAAGTAGACCTTTCTACAATGGATTTGGTGGTGCCTGATCGTATCAGTTACACTCCGTCTGTTCTATAAATTTAATATACCATCTTTAGAAAACGTTGTCAATCATAAAAAAATAAAATAATCCGGATTTTTTATCCAAATTATTTTATTTTTATGTATCTGTTTAATTATTTAATTCTGGATATAGTAATAACAAGACATCCATTGTCAAACGTTGTCCCTCACCTGAATAAGGATAAATATGCATATGCATCGCCGGATTAAAGTTTGCTTCTATGATTCCATAAGTCTGGGCATCATTTTTTTCACCCTTAATAGAGCTATCGGGAATAATCAAATCAATTCCACAAATCTTAGCTCCTAACGCCTCTACGGCAGATTCAGCGATATTTTTATAACTTTCTGCCATATTTTCAGTAACATCAAGTGAATCTCCACCAGTACTAACATTAGAGTTTTCACGAAGATACACGCGTTGGTCTTTATTTGGAATACTTGTGGCAGTTAATCCTTGCTCTTTTAACATTAATTCCTCAATATCACCAAGCTGGATTCTTTCTAATGGCGCTCTATGGTGCGTTCCTCGCAAGCTATCTTGATTTTTTTCAGCAACCAATTCAGCTACAGTATGTGTGCCATCACCTAACACATTTGCTGGTGTTCGTAACATCACTGCCCTTGTTTTTCCATCTAATACAAAGAAGCGATACTCAGTTCCTGGAAGGAATTCTTCAACCAAAATGCTGTCATCTTCACTAAATGCTATACGAACAGCTTCGTCATAATCTTCTTTTGTTGCTCCCTCTTTAAAAATAGAGATTCCTAAACCATAATTCGTGGTTTTAGGTTTTACAACAATGGCACTATCTTTAAAAATAGGATACGACACTAACGCTTCCTCTACCGTAGAAAATTCTTTTCCACCTGGCACATGATATCCAGCACTGGCTAATATTTTTTTAGTCACGGTTTTATTTTCCATCATTAAAGGCACAATATAAGAGTCTTTACTTGTCATATTAGCATTTTTAACATACTCAATTCGGCCATTAAAAGATAATTTTAAAAATTGATCCAAGCGATCTAGAACAGTTACCTTAACCCCTTTTTGGATAGCGTCAAACATAAATATTTGCGTTGATAGCTCCATGTCACGATATCCAGCCAACTGATAAGGTTTTTCAAATGCTTGATTATAATATAAGTCAGCGAAGTAACACCCTAACTCTTCATTTGTCAAAGATTTTTCCATCATTAATGATAGCATTTTTCCGGATAATGTATTTAGAGGTTTAGATAACGATTGAGATGCATCTGATAAAATATCAGAGCAATCAAACAGTGTGACCAATTGAGCATTAGTTTCCGTCATTTTTTCTAGCAACCAACAACCCTCATCGTGTAAAAATGTCTTATCAAATGGGTGTTCTAATGACACTTGATTATTATATTTTGTTCCTAAATCTAGCATGGTTTTTGCATCATTTGACTCTTCATCTAAAAACAATAATGTTAATAAAAATAAATGTAAAAATCGCAACGTATCACTAGAAACTCCAATACGTTCAAAAGGATTCAAATCAATATTTCGAATCTCAATATAACTCACACCATGAGTTAAAAGTTCTTCCACATTATCACTTCCTCTTAGTCGAACAGAAGAGTAAAATTCTTTGGTTTCAATTAACTCACCATTGTCTACTAATTCTTCCAAGTCAGCAACATATTGTTCGATTGTTTGATACGACACTTCTATTTCTGGACGATTCGTATAACCATACTCGCTATTTCGAATGCTTCTTACCGGTTGTTTAGGTGCTTTATCTGTGAAATATCCTTTATCCGCATAAGGACTAGCACCAAACAAATACGTAATCAACCAACGATAGCGTAAATATTGTCGTGATACTTTTAGATAAATAGCCGTTCTAAAAGAAGTAAAGTCACTAAAGTCAGATTGTGCTTGGTAAAGAGCCATTAATAAATCATGTGAAAATTCAAAATTATAATGAATGCCACTCACCATCTGTTTTCTTTTACCGTATACCTTTGCTAGGTAGCGACGATAGTTGATATCTCCTTGATGTTCTAATTTCGCAATTTTTATATCCCTGTCATCTTCAGGTAAATCAGGTGGCATACTGATTGGCCACAATCTTTCCCCATCTTCCATCGAGCGCATAATCACATCATGTAAAGCTTCTAGCTGATCTATTGCACCTTTATCAGTATCAAATACTTGTGTAATAAGTTCTGTTTGCGTCTCACTAAAATCTGTTTGAATATATGGATGATAGCTACGACTGCCTAATGATGTTGGATGATCTGTTGCCGCTAGCTCTCCATTAGATGTGACACGTTGGCTTTCTTTTTCTAATCCTATTTTAAACCCAGAAAGAACGGATTGGATTCTTTCATCAGTTAAATATGTTTGTAAACTTTTCATTTTAATTGACCTTTTCCCTTTGTCGTTTCTATAAAATATTATATCATCCAATGTTTTCATTCCATAATTTTTTGTTTATCCCACATAAAAAAAGTCAGCCATCTAACTACGATGACTGACTTATTGTTTTAAGCTTTTGCTTGTTTTCTCTTAAGAAGTGTTCCTAAAACAATCGCACTAACAAATGCTCCAAGAATAATAAATAATAGATACATTAACGGATTGCTTACTAAGGCAATAACAAAGATACCACCATGAGGAGCCATTAACTTAATACCTAATGATCCTACTAAACCACCTGTTAACGCTGCTCCAACCACAAAACTTGGAATCATACGTAATGGATCAGATGCGGCAAATGGGATGGCACCTTCAGTAATGAATGAGAATCCCATAATTAAGTTTGGTAAAGCTGATTCTTGTTCTTTTTTAGTAAATTGATTTTTAAATAACATAATTGCAATAAAGATTGCTAATGGCGGAACCATACCACCGGCCATAACAGATGCCATAACCACACTACCACCACTTTCAACAGTTGCTGCAAGTGTTCCTGTACCAAACAAGTAAGCTGCTTTATTGATTGGTCCACCCATATCAATAACCATCATACTTGCAAGTAATGCACCTAGTAACGCAGCATTTCCACCTGATAAGTTAGCTAAAAAGTTATTCAAACCATTATTGATAGCTGACATTGGGATATTAATAAATAACATTAAGAACCCTGTAATTAACAAACCAAATACTGGATAGAATAAGATAGATTTAATACCATCTAAAGCTTTAGGTAGTCCTTTGAAGATAAATTTTAAGAAGACAATCACGTAACCAGCTAAGAAACCACCAACTAATGCTCCTAGGAAACCTGAAGGAACAGTATCTGTTAATTGTCCAAAGGCAACTCCACTTGCTGACATCGCACCTGCTGCAAATCCAACCACTAAACCAGGTCGATCAGCAATACTTGATGCAATAAATCCTGCTAAAACTGGTAACATAAACCCAAAAGCTGTATCTCCAATTGTTTTAAAGTATGCGGCAATTGGATTATATGTTCCTAGTTGACTTAACTGATCTTGTGGCACACCAATCATTTGGTCGATTAGGAAAGCCAAAGCAATTGCAATCCCACCACCAATAACAAATGGTAACATATGACTAACACCATTCATTAAGTCTTTATAAATTTTAGCGCCAACTGAGCCAGAACTTGTTTCCTCGCCCTCTGATTCACTACCACTTGATGAGTGATGATATACCGAAGCACTTCCGTCAGTTGCTAAACGAAGTAACTCTTCTGTTTTCTTAATACCATCACTTACTGGACGATTCACTAATTTTTTACCATCAAAACGTGCCATTTCAACATTTTTATCAGCAGCGACGATCACACCAGCAGCTCGTGCTATTTCATCATCTGTTAATCTATGTTTAACCCCTTCAGACCCATTTGTTTCAACTTTAATGTTGATGCCCATTTCTTTGGCTTTATTTTTCAATGCATCCTCAGCCATGTATGTATGTGCTATACCTGTTGGACAAGCCGTAACAGCGACAACAAATGGTGCATCTTTTACTTCTTCTACCACTTCTTTTTCTTCTTCATCTAATTTTTTCTCTGCCTTATCAATGATTGATAACACTTCATCAGATGTATTAGCAGCTTTTAAATCGGAAATCATACCTGGATTTAATAACAAACGAGATAAACTAGCTAAAGCTTGTAAATGTGTGTCGTTAGCACCCTCTGGCGCTGCAATCATGAAAAATAAATAAGTTGGTTGCCCATCTAATGCTTCATAATCTAATCCATCTTTACTTCTTGCAAACAAGACAGTTGGTTTAACAACAGCTGAATTTTTGGCATGAGGCATGGCAATCCCGTCACCTAAACCTGTAGTAGTTTGAGCTTCTCTGGCTAAGATACCTTCTTCAAACACTTCCTTGTTATCAATTCGACCTGTTTCATATAATTTATTTACCATCTCAGTAATGGCACTTTTTTTATCTGTGGCTTTTAAGTCTAAAATCATACACTCTTTGACTAATAAGTCATTAATTTTCATGTTACTTCCCCCTAGTATTCTTTTATTACGTCGACTTCAACGCGTGATAATTGCTGATTAATCTCCTCTTCTGTCGCTAAATCAGCACTAAATGCTGTGGCACTACCACAAGCAATTCCTGTTTTAAAAGCTGTTACAGCGTCACTACCTTGGCTTAATTGACTGACAAATCCTGCCACTACAGAATCTCCTGACCCTACAGAATTAATCAGTTTTCCTGTTAAACCTTTAGCTCGGTAAATACCTGTTTCATTAAATAGTATAGCGCCATTTGCTCCCATAGAAATAATGACATTTTTTGCACCTTGTTTGACTAATGTTTCACCATAAGGCAACATATCTTCTATTGTATTAAATTTAACATCATACAAGTCTGCCAATTCATGCTCATTAGGTTTAATTAACGATGGTTGGTATTTCAACACATCAAACAAACTAGCATCACTAATATCAACCACAAAAGGAACCCCTTGCTCATGAGCCATTTTTGATAATGTGACATAGATGTCCTTTGGTACTCCCATCGGTAGACTACCTGATAAAATCAACCAATCTTCTGGCGTTAGATTATTAACTTGGACAGTCAAATCATCTAAATCACTTTGTTGAATTGATGGACCTAATCCATTGATTTCTGTTTCTTCTTTTCCTTTTAGTTTGATATTAATACGTGTGTCGCCTGATACATGAATAAAATTATTTTGTAAACCATGGTTAATTAATTGTTCTTCAATAAAACGACCTGTAAAGCCACCTATAAACCCAAGATTTTCTGATTGAACACCTAATTGAGCTAATACTCTAGATACGTTAATGCCTTTACCACCTGGAAATTTGTACTCTTTTTCTGTCTTATTTAATTTACCTTCTTCAAATCCTGGAACATTGATGACATAATCGATCGCTGGATTTAGTGTTAATGCATAAATCATCTTGTTACCTCCTTTATTGTTGCAACCCCTTGATACTGTGAGCGTTGTTTTTCTGCTAACTGATTGGTTAAGATAATCCCTGTGTCGATAGACTCAATTTGAGAAAAATTTAATTTATCAAACTTTGTATCATCTACTAAAAAATAGACTTGTTGTGCTTGATGAATAGCAGTGCGTTTCATCATTGCCTCTTCTGGATCAGCTGTTGTTAACCCATACACTGGATGAACACCATTCGCACCTATGAAAGCCTTGTCAAAAAAATACCGTTGCAACTGCTCTGATCCTAACTGACTCACAGATGCTGTCGTATTTTTTCTGATACTACCACCTATCACTATCGTATCCAAACCTAAATCTGTCGACACACAAGCATGACGAACAGAATTTGTCACAATCGAGACATTCTTATGTTGTATAAGTGGTAATAATTCTAGTGTTGTTGTCCCAGCGTCAATATAGATAACATCTCCTTCGTTCACTAAAGATGCTGCAAGCTGAACAATTTCCTGTTTCTTTTGAACGTTTCTGGAAGATTTTTCTTCCATACTTAATTCAGGCTCTAGTTTGATTGTTAATTTGGCTCCACCATGAACACGAACTAACCATCCTTCGGCTTCTAATTCCTGTAAATCCCTACGAATAGTCGATTCAGAGACACTAAGTTCTTCGATTAACTCTCTTACTTTAACAATTTTTTTTGACTTTAATTCGTCTAAAATTTTTGATTGTCTTTCTTCAGTTAACATACCTCTCACTCCATACATGTATTATACAATCATAAACATCCAAAATCAATCATAAACATTCATTTGAGGATAAAAAAAGAAGAAGGTTTCCCCTCTTCTTTTTTACATATTATCAGGTGATTGAATCCCTAAAAGACGTAGTCCTTCTTTAATCACAACTGATACTGAGTAAACCAAAGCAAGTCTTGCTTCTTTTTCGTTATCATCTTCTAAAATTTTAGTTTTAGAATAATATTTATTGAATTTTTGTGCCAAGTCTATCAAATATTTAGCCACAACAGATGGTTCATATTTACGATACGCTTCTTGTACTTTAGCTGGGAAACTATACAATGCTTTTATTACTTCCCAAGATTCATCATCAGATAATAAATAGTCTTCATGGTGTGTTGGCACACTCCAATTCGCTTTTTTCAGGATACTTTCACATCGCGAGCGAGTATATTGCACATATGGTCCTGTTTCTCCTTCAAACTGGATAATATGGTCAAGATTGAAGTCAAAATTATTTAGACGATCATTTTTAAGGTCATGGAACACAACTGCTCCAACACCCACTTGATGTGCGACTTCTTCTTTTTTTTCTAATGTCGGATTCTTTTCATTTATAATATTTTGTGTCGCGTTAATGGCTTCATTCAATACTTCTTCTAAAAGAATGACATTTCCTTTACGTGTTGATAATTTTTTACCATTTGATGTAATCAAGCCAAATGGAATATGTTTAATATCATCTGACCACTCATAGCCCATTTCTTTCAATACGGCTTTTAATTGTCTAAAGTGAATAGACTGCTCATTTCCCACAACATAAATTGATTCATCAAAATCATAATTTTCTTTACGGTACATCGCAGCTGCTAAATCACGTGTGATATAAAGCGTCGCTCCGTCAGATTTTCTAATCAACGCAGGATTTAAATCGTATGCTTCAAGATTAACAATATCTGCCCCATCATCTGATACTAATAGGTTTTTCTCAAGTAACAAATCAATGACTGGCTGCATTTTATCATTATAGAATGCTTCACCATTATAAGAATCAAATTCAATTCCTAACATATCATAGACTTTTTGGAATTCTTTTAGTGATTCCTCTCTAAACCATGTCCATAATTCAATCGCTTCTTCATCGCCATCTTCTAATTTTTTAAACCACTCGCGAGCCTGATCATCAAGCTCTGGATATTTTTCTGCTTCTTCATGGAAATGAACATATAAAGAAAGCAACTCACTAATTGGGTTTTCTTTGACTTTTGCTTCGTCTCCCCATTTTTTATAAGCCACAATTAACTTACCAAACTGAGTCCCCCAGTCACCCACATGATTGACTTTTACAGGAGTATAACCAACTTTTGCTGCTAATTCAGCTAAAGAATTACCAATGACAGTTGAGCGTAAATGCCCCATAGACATTGGTTTAGCAATATTAGGAGAAGACATATCAATGACGACATTTTTTCCTTGCCCAACTTTTGCATCACCGTAATGATTTTTTTCAGATACAACATCATTCAAAACAGCATTGCTTACTTCTGCTTTTTTTAAGAAGAAATTGATATAACCACCCATTGGAACAATTTTTTCATAATTTGTTGTAGCAATCTCTTTTGATAACTCCTCTGCGATTACATTTGGTGCTTTTCGTTGGATTTTAGACAAAGAAAACACAGGAAAAGAGTAGTCCCCATGGCTACTTGTTTTTGGTTTTTCAATTAGATTTAAAATGTCCTCATATTTTAATTGCTCACCCAATACTTCTGTCAGGTCTTTTGCAATCATCTCTTTAAAATTCATAAAGTGAATCCTCCTTGTATTAATAAAAAAACGTCACCCTATCAAGTTAGTGTCTTAACAGGAGACGACATAAATAGTCATAAATGAAGCATTATTTTTTATTCATCATGTTTTTACAATCACACTATATTACTCCATGAACATTATCCATATCGGGTTTATTATAGCAAGAATTACTTTAAAAATCTAACTAAAAAATCAAATAGACCACTCTATATGACATAAATACTCATTTTATGACGTTCACTAAACTTTTGGTATAAATAAATTCCCTAACGTTGCTGCCATGATGGCTTTAATAGAGTGCATGCGATTTTCTGCTTCTTCAAACTGGCGAGCATAGGGGCTCCTAAAAACCTCATCAGTTATCTCCATCTCTGAAATACCAAATTGTTGTTTAATCATTTGGCCATACTCTGTTTTTGTATCATGAAATGCTGGCAAACAGTGTAACACAATTAAATCATCTGACGTTTGGCCTGTTTTTTTTATCATATCCATATTGATTTGATAAGGCATCAGCATTCTCACACGTTCTTCAAACTTATCTTCTTCACCCATTGATACCCAAACATCTGTATATAAAATATTTGCACCTAAAACAGCCGTATCCACATCATCGGTGATAACCAACTTACTATTTGATTCTTTAGCAAATTTTGTGGCATACTCTATGACTTCTTGACTTGGAAACAATGATTTAGGGGCACATATTCGAACATTGACACCTAAAATTGCACCTGTCACTAGTAAACTATTCGCCATATTATTGCGTCCATCCCCAACATAAGCTAACGTTAATCCTTCTAAATAACCAAAATTTTCTTTAATCGTCATAAAATCAGCAATCATTTGTGTGGGATGCCAAGTATCAGTTAATCCATTCCAAACTGGCACCCCTGAATAAGTCGCTAAATCTTCTACCACTTGTTGACTGAATCCTCTAAATTCAATGCCATCAAACATGCTTCCTAATACAATTGCCGTATCCTCTATGGATTCCTTTTTCCCTAACTGAATATCATTTTTTCCTAAATATTCTGGATGAGCTCCTAGATCAATAGCTGCTGTTGTAAAAGCGGCTCTCGTTCTAGTTGACGTTTTTTCAAACAATAAGGCGATATTTTTTCCTTCTAAATAACGATGAGGTACATTGTTCTTTTTTAATATTTTCAAATGAATGCTGAAATCAATCAAATAGTTTAACTCTTCCCTTGTAAAATCTTTCTCTGCTAAAAAACTACGCCCTTGAAACACTGATTGTGTCATCATGCACTCTCCCCTTTCATTAAACTACTCTTTTAAACACATTTTTATATCAATAAATCCACTTTGAGACAATGCTAAAACAAAGTGGATTCATCATTTATTAAATTAATTATTCTCTGGGACAAAACATTTAAAATAATCATTTACGACGATAGCGTCTTCTTTGTCCTTAGATAAAATAAGGATGGTATCATCTCCAGCAACACAGGCCACAATTTCTGAGAATGATTGTCTCAGGCTATCAATCAGTACACCTAATAGCTGTCCATTACCTGGCAACACAGTTAAAACATTAATAAACTCTATTTGGACAAGGGATACACCGGTCTCTCTAACCACATTTTTCAAACGTTCTTCATCTGATAATTTTTTATCATTTGCTGCATAATCACTCAATACTCTATAATAAGAGCCTCCATTGGTACTGTGACTCTTAATAATATTTAGCTCACGCATATCTCGTGAAATAGTTGATTGTGTGGTTCGAACATTTTCTTTTTCGAGATATTTTATTAAATCAGACTGATTTTCAATATTATTTTCTGTGACTACTCTTTTTAAAATAGTTTGTCGCGTTTCTTTATTCACAAAAATTCTCCTTACCATCGGGGGTTATTGTATAAATAGCTTTTCTATCTTTCTATCCTACTAGATAGATTAATTCCCCTCAAGTAATTTCTTTAATGGCTCAGTATTTAAGAATTGATAACGATTAAAGAATGGTAACAATTTACTTAATACATCAGCATTTTTACCTATCTTATCATTTTCCACTTGAAGTACTAATAATGGCTCGTGTAAACTCATACGAAGTAAGAACCATCCTTCGCCATATTCTTGCGAGACATCGGCTCTAATGCCTTCTTCATTATCCATATCTATGCTAAAACCTGATGTTTGAGCAACCAAGTCATGCATACCAACAATCACTGATTCCCCGAGTAATTTATAATCTTCACCACTAATTTTAAATCGAACTTCTGTAGTTTCAGCGGGTTGTTTCAAATCTGCAATTAAATCACTTAATTCGATATTTTTTTCTTTTAATTTGGGCAATAACATCAATATTTTTGCCACAACATAGGCCCCATCATCTAAGAAATAATTTTCCTTAAAGGCTGCATGTCCACTTGTTTCAATAGATAGGGGAACATCTACACCTTGATTATTCAATTCAATTCCTTTATTAATAACATTACGATAGCCACATAGATAGCGCACTTGTTTTCCATTCAATCCTTCGATAAACGTTTTTAAATGGCTAGACGTAGGTGAATTCGTCACAATAGTCGCTCCAGGATACTCTTCTAAAACGATAGTTGACAAGACAGCAATCAGATTATTTCGATTAATCACTTCCCCTGTTTTATCCACAACCGCTGCCCTGTCGACATCGGTATCAAAAATGACTCCTAAATCCGCGTGTTGTGCTAATACCGCTGATTTAATACTGTCCATCGCCTCTTTATTATCAGGATTGGGGATATGATTTGGAAAATGACCATCTGGATTCAAAAACTGGCTACCTGTTGTATCTGCCCCCAATGTTTGTAATACTTTTTCAGCAAAAAAACCTCCTGCACCATTTCCCGCATCTAAAACAATCTTAAACCCAGATAGCGGTTGCTTATTCCCAGTTTGATCAATGATTTTTTGAACCAAATCATTTGAATAAGCTGACAAAACTTCTTTTTTATCTACCTTTCCAACTGTAGTCGATAGATTAACAGTTTTCGGGGCATTTTCTAAGATGAACTCAATGTCTTCGTGCTCCGCCCCACCCTCTTTGGTGAATAATTTAATGCCATTATAGTAAAAAGGAAGATGACTTGCTGTAATCATAATGCCACAATCTGCATCAAATTCTGGAAACTGTGTCGCCATAAACATTGCTGGCGTGGTTGATAAACCAACATCGATAACTAACACATCATCCGTAATAAAAGAATCAATTAGCCACTGTTTAATTGATTCTCCTGATAAACGGCTATCTTGCCCAATAGCAATGGTGATTGGGTCTTCATTTATTTTCTTTTTATCCTTAATCCAAGTTAAAATCCCTTGTGCAATACGTTGTACTTGCTCTTTTTCTATGTTTGCAACATGTTCTCGTGTTGTAATAGCAATCCCTCTAATATCAGAACCATTTTGTAATTGATGTAAGTCTGTCATAAATATCCTCCTATTTACCCTCTTCATTTATAACATTATATCATCAAAACGACTGATACATCCTATTTACAATCAGAAAACTCATCTCTTATCAAACGATCGCCCTATTTATGCGTTTGAATCACTTCAACTAAGATAGATAACCCTTCTTTTAACTCTTCTTTAGTTATTATTAATGGCGGTAGCAAGCGAATTACACGAGGACCTGCTTGTAGTACAGCCAAACCTTTATCTAATAATATTTCTATAATATCAGAGACATTTTCTGACAACTCGATACCAATCATCAATCCTTTTCCTCTTATATCTAATACATTCGATTGATTGGCTAAATGATAAGATAAAAAAGAAAAAGCGACGTCCTCCATGGCCTGAACATGATTAAGAAACAGTGGATTTGAAATAGTTGATATGACTTCTTCTGCTACAGACAATGCTAATCGATTTCCACCAAATGTTGACCCATGACTCCCTGGAGTAAACGAAGAAGCAATGGATTCCTTAGCTAGCATCGCTCCAACTGGCAATCCATTTCCTAATCCTTTTGCCAACGTCACAATTTAATAACATTTACTCATGTCTTGCCTTTTCAACATTAGTATTGATTCCTTTCATGTATTTTACCCAAAAAAGACAAAATATTGAAATGAATCAATACTTTGTCTATAGTCTTAAACTATTTTATTCACACGTATTTGTTGAAATAACTCATCAAATTTTGTCTTATCCACACAACCGGTTGTCTCTTCCATCGCATTCAACATACCTAGTGTCATCGCATATTTTAGTACATCTTCGATTGGTTTTCCTTTAGATAAACCAATCGCTAACCCTGCAACACTAGAATCCCCACTACCCACTGGATTTTTTACGGAAATACTCGGGATATTTACTCGGTAAAAATCTTGATCATATTTGACAAATGCGCCATCTTTACCCAAAGAGACCATGATTAAAGGAACACCTTCAAACAAGAAATGAGTCAATATCTCAGGTAAATTATTATAGTCCTCTGACACTGTTTCTCCAACCAATGCTTGTAACTCATCACTATTCGGCTTTATTGCATAAGGTTTAATAGGAGATTGTAACGCATCTTTTAAACTATCGCCTGACGTATCAAGAATCACTTTGGTGTCAGTGTCAGATAATAAAGACAACAACCGACTATAATACTTTTTAGAAATCCCTTTTGGTAAACTACCTGAGAGTGTCACAACCTCACTTGTTGACGCTAACGAAACAAATGTTTCTTCAAATGAAGATAATTCATCCGTTGATATTGTGGGGCCTGCTTCTAGAATTTCCGTTTGTTTATGATCGTCATGTAATATCGCAATGCAATTTCTCGTTTCACCTTGTATATTGGAAAAGTCATGCTTAATCCCTTCTCTAGATAAGTTTTTGCGAATAAACTCACCTAACACACCGCCCAATAGTCCGGTACTAACAACGTCTTCTTCCATTTGATGAATCACTCGAGTGACATTTAGCCCTTTACCACCGGCGGTTTTTCTAACCTGGTCACATCGGTTAACGTCATCAATAATCAATGTGCCTAACGGATATGATATATCAACAGAAGGGTTCATCGTTACTGATACAATCATTTTCTCACCTACTATGATAATTTAGTGTGCCAAGACGATGCTGTGGCATACAATGCGTCATTTAACTCATCCATATTTTGTTTTCCTTGTGTTTTTAACCACTCAACGGCTGCTTCTTTGCCATCTTTCACAAAGACTTCCACACTATCTTTCCAAGTTGCACGACCGCAAAGTACCCCATTAAATGTTGACCCAGCTTCTTTGGCAAAATGTAGCGTATCTTGGAATAATTTGGCACTTACTCCGGCACTTAAAAAGATAAATGGTAGTTGTGTGCTGTCACTTTGTTCTTTGAAGTAGCTTAATGCTTCTTCTTTTGTATAAACAACATCTGCAGACTCTTTAGCAAAGCCTTCCACATAATTCATATTAATTGGCACTTCGACTTTCAATACATCGACTTGATAAAGATCTTTCGAGAATTCTTTCATCATCTCATTAACTTTATGTGGTTTTAATTTAGCGTACTCTTTACCTTTAGCATCATCAATTGTTGCATCATAAGTTAATAATTCTAAGTAAAACGGCATATCTTCAGCCACACATTCAGAGCCAATACGTTCGACAAATGCTTGTTTGCGCTCGTTAATCTCATCTGACTCATCGACATCATAGTAAAGTAAGAATTTTACTGCATCTGCCCCAGCTTCTTTTAGTCTTAACGCTGACCATTCTGGTAATAAATCAGGAAATCTCCCAGGCTCAGTCGCATCATATCCTGTTTTTTCGTAAGCTAATAATAATCCAGCATCTTCTACTTTTACTTTTGAAGCAGGAAGGCCATACTCTGGGTCAAGTAAAATAGAAGAAGAATAAGGGGTCAAGTACTCTGAAATAAGCTCTTTAAACTCAACAATCGCTGATTCTGTATCCCCAGTAAATCCTTGTTCTGACAGCATACGTTTTAATGCCCCACGTTGATCAATGGCAAGTGCCGCGATAACACCTGATTCTGTCGATAGTTGATTCATGCGTGCTAATTTTTTCTCACTAATTTTTTTCATGACGATATTCCCTCTTTCTGATTAATTAAATGGATGGATTGTCACACCTTGGACCACACGATTAACTGTGCCTGTTGGTGATGGTGTATCTGGTTTATTATTCACTTTAACTGATGTTAATAAAGCAACTACTTGAGCAAGCATAACAAGTGGTAATGCTAAAAACCCGTCACTTAAAACATGGTCATTAGCTAAAAAAATGCATTTACCACTATAATTTGACGCATTTTGTGATAACGCGATTGTTTCCACTGCGATATCGTTTCCATTTATTTCTTCTAAAATATCTACATCGTACAGACTCGTGTATGCGTCATTACTAATAAAACCAAACACTAATGTTTTATCGTCTACAAATGATTTAGGTCCATGTCTAAAACCTAATGAGGAGTCAAATACTGTCGCAATTTTTCCAGCTGTTAATTCTAATAATTTCAACTGAGCTTCTCTAGTTAATCCAGACAAGCTTTCTGACCCTAGATAAACGACACGATTAAAATCTTGTGCAATAATATCAGCAATCTGTTCTTCCATAGTCAATACTTGATTCCCTAAATCAACCATAGTCGAAACAATGACATCATGATCTTTATGCACAGTGTCAAAAGTCAACAATGCGGCTAGAGTCATACATGAAAAACTACCAGTCATAGCAAACCCTTGATCATTTGAGCGAGATGGCATTAACATAACAAATGAATTGTTATCATTTTTAGCATTTACTGCCAATTTACCCTCAGGCGCGCAACTTATAATCAAATGTTTCACATTTTTAACAACTTGATTTGCTAAATCAATGGTCGCAACACTTTCTGGACTATTCCCGCTTCTAGCAAAAGATACAAGCAACGTTGGAGAATTTTCGTTAAAATAATTTAACGGTGCTGATACAATATCGGTTGTTGGGATGGCTTCAAAAATAAAATCAGATGTGTTACCATAACGCGTTAAATGTGGTCTTAGCACGTCACCTACATACGCTGAAGTTCCTGCTCCAGTAAAAATAACACGAATTTTTTCAGTTGTTTCTTTTTTAAAGCCTTCTAAAAATGTGTTTAAACTTTCTTTATGAGAATTAAAAATGTCCAACGTTTCTTTCCATAACTCTGGTTGTTGTTTGATTTCATTTGTTGTAATCACTGCACCTATTTCTTCCAACTGTTGATTTGTCCAATCTAACATAAAAAAAACACTCCTTCTAAATTTAGTTTTTATGATGCAATACTTTGTATCTAAATTGATCTGCCCGTGCAACACTTAATGTGTATTCGATGATTTCATTTTCCTGATTCACCGTTTTTCTCACTAAGTTAAGAGCCGCTGACCCTTTTGGTACTTCAATGTAATCAGCATCTTTATCACTGACAATGCTGGCATAAAATTCTTCTTCAGCGTATTTAATGCGTTGTTCAAACGTTTCATAAAAAATATCGTACATAGGTTTTTCTTCTAACATTTCACTACTTAAACCCTCAAATCGTTTATAAGGCAAATACGTTCTTTCCAACATCATCGGTTCATCATCAGCTAACCTTAAACGTTTAATTTTAATTAATTTACTTCCTTTATGAACGTTCAACTGTTCACTCAAATACTTATTACTTTCAACTATTAAAAACTCTAAAATTTTCGTTGAGGGCTCTTTACCCAAAGATATCATCTGCTCTGTAAAACTATAGGCACCTGTTAAGTTTAAAATGCTATCTGAAATACTCGAAACAAACGTTCCTTTACCATGTTTTTTATAAATAAATCCTAAATTTTCTAATTCTTGTAACGCCAATCTCACCGTTGTACGACTCACACCATAGATTTCTGCCAACTCTCGTTCAGATGGCAATAAATCGTGCGCTTGATGTTCTTTTTCAATTGATTCTTTTATATCATCAACTAATTGCCCATATAATGGCTGTTTTTTCTCTTCCATGAGACCTCCTTAATACCACTTTAATACCAACTGGTAGTAACCACTTATATTATTGATGATGATGCGTTATTTGTCAAGCCTTTATCTATTTTCTACTGCTCGTTCAGAAAACGCTTTATTTATGTGTGCCTTTAGTGTACAATAAAATTAACTTAACATATTAACATATAAGGGAGTGACTTCATGGATAATAAGCAACAGTTGATAGCTTTAGGGAAAAATGTATCTGATGAATGGTTAACGAAACAAATCGAATGGTGTATCAAAAAAATCGAGAAAAATATGGCACGATATGGAGAAAAATTTCCATCTGCGAGTGCTACTGATGGCGTCTATCGTATAAAAGAAAACGACGACTGGACAAATGGGTTTTGGACTGGCATGTTATGGATGGCTTACGAATGGACCAACGATGATAAATTTTTACATTTAGCAAAAAAAAATATCGAAAGTTTTCAAAAGCGGTTAGATGAGCATTTTATCTTAGATCACCATGATATTGGTTTTCTATATAGCCTATCGACTGGTGCTGGGTATAAACAGACACATAGCAATGGCTATAAAAAACAATTATTACAAGCAGCTGATGTCTTATCCAGTCGTTTCCAAGAAAAAGGAGGCTTTATCCAAGCTTGGGGAAAAGTTGGAGATCCAGATGAGTATCGATTAATTATCGATTCTTTATTAAACTTACCTTTATTAATTGAAGCCTATAATTTATCACACGATGAATGCTATAAAGTAATAGCTGAAACACATTACAACACATTGTTAAACACTGTTGTACGTGATAACTACTCAACGTACCACACCTATTATTTTGATACCAGTACAGGTCAGCCAATATATGGCGCAACTAGGCAAGGCAATGCCGATAATTCTATTTGGGCTCGTGGACAAAGTTGGGCTATTTTAGGAATCCCTTTATTCGAAAGGCTAAATCCTTCACTGCATTTTCCAACTGTCTATACACACATTGTTGATGTTTTTATCGATGGATTACCAAAGAACTTAGTTCCCTATTGGGATTATGATTTTACGGACGATAACCCATCTGATAAAGATAGCTCCTCTTTAGCTATTGCTGCTTCTGGTTTAATAGAAGCACAAAAGCAACATGCTTATCCACATGCTTTAGAGATAGCCAAAGGAATGATTTACAAATTAGGAGAAGACTACACATCAAAAAACGACCCTAACAACGAAGGACTACTTCTTCACGGAGTTTACTCTCATAAAGAGGGTAAAGGGGTTGATGAACCAAACTTATGGGGGGACTATTTTTATTTAGAAGCTCTTATGGGTTTGAGCAATCCTAATTGGGATAAATACTGGTAAGGGAGGATAAATTAATGCATACATTTGACATAAAAGAGGACTTTTTATTAGATGGAAAACCGATGAAAATCATTAGTGGTGCCATTCATTACTTTCGTATGACGCCAAGCCAATGGGAAGATAGCTTATACAACTTAAAAGCTCTAGGAGCAAATACTGTTGAAACCTATATCCCATGGAATATCCACGAACCAATAGAGGGGAAATTTGATTTTAGCGGAAGAAAAGACGTGGTCGCTTTTGTTAATTTAGCTCAAAAAATGGGGCTATACGTTATTTTAAGACCATCCGTTTATATATGTGCTGAATGGGAGTTTGGTGGGCTTCCTGCCTGGTTATTAAAAAATGGGATGATACGCCTACGTTCAACTGATCCTTATTTTATGGAGAAAACAGAGAACTATTATCACGAAATTTTGCCTAAACTGAGACCTCTACAAGTGACCCAAGGTGGGCCTGTTATCATGATGCAAATTGAAAATGAGTATGGATCATATGGTATGGAAAAAGATTATTTACTTGCAACAAAAAAAATTGTAGAAAGCTATGGGATAGAAGTACCATTATTTACATCTGATGGTTCATGGAAAGAAGTTTTGGACTCAGGTTCCCTAATTGATGAAGACGTTTTTGTTGCTGGAAACTTTGGAAGTAAATCCATAGAAAACTCAACTGTTCTAAAAAACTTTATGGAAGAACATCATAAAAACTGGCCAATTATGTCGATGGAGTATTGGGATGGATGGTTTAATCGTTGGGGAGATGACATCATAAAACGAGACCCTCAAGACTTAGCAGATGAAGTCGAAGATATGCTCAAAATAGGGTCGATTAATTTATACATGTTTCATGGAGGAACTAACTTTGGTTTTTATAATGGTTGTTCAGCACGCGGGAAAACGGACCTACCTCAAGTAACGAGTTACGACTATGACGCTCTGTTGAATGAAAGTGGACAACCCACTGAAAAATACTACTTAGTACAGCAAGCCATTAAAAACAGTTGCCCAGATGTTTGGCAAGCAGAACCACGCCTAAAAACCTTGATAAACTTAGGGACGTTCCCTATACAAAAAAGTGTCTCGTTTTTCCACACTAAAGATGACATGATGACCCCTGTTTTCTCTTCCTACCCATTAACAATGGAGCAAGTGGGCACAGGATACGGCTATTTACTATATGACTTTGACTTAAAAAATTATCACCATGAAAATAAACTTAAAGTTGTAGAAGCTAGTGACCGTTTACACCTATTTGCTGATGGTAAACATTTAACCACTCAGTACCATGACACAAATGGAGAAGAAATTATGGTACAAGGGAATCAAGACAGAAGCACAATTGAGATGTCTGTTTTAGTAGAAAACCTTGGTCGTGTCAATTATGGCTATAAATTAAATAACCCAACACAAATGAAAGGGATTCGTGGTGGCGTGATGTATGATATACACTTTCACCAGGGATTTAAACACTACCCGCTCTCCCTATCTAAAGAAGAATTAGAACGAATTGATTTTGACAAAGAATCCAATGCTACGCACCCCTCATTTTATCAATCTTCCTTTGAATTAGATGATATCGGCGACACTTATATTGACTGTTCACATTATGGCAAAGGTGTCGTTGTTATTAACGGACATAATTTAGGTCGCTATTGGAATCGTGGCCCGTACTTATCACTATACTGCCCAAAAGATTTCTTAATTGCAGGGAAAAACGATATAATTATTTTTGAAACAGAAGGAAAAGATATCAAAGAAATCACGTTTTTCGATAAACCTATCTATCTGTAAAAAAATAGAAGCCGTTGCAGCTATTCTGCCTCGACTTCTATTTTTGTTTTAAATGATCGCCAATGTTTGTAACTAATGATATACTCTGCCACACTATTATCAGGTAAATACGTATGCTTTTCTTGCAAAACAGCTGGCTCACGAAAACTTAGCTTTAATGAATTTGTAATGAACGAATCATTTGGAAAAACAATTTCATTTGTCTCCACAGAAGCTTGCGTAAATAAATCAATGTTAAAATCTTCCCTTACCCTATCATAAATACTTTTATAATCATCCAGATTCGAACTAATCGGTTCTTTCATCAATTTTGTAGGTAGATGTGTCATATTTAAAATAAACGGTTCTCCGTTTGAAAATCTCACACGGATAATTTTATAGTAACTGCTTGTTTTAGGTAGTTTTAACTCTTGTAAAATTTCTCGCTTATTTTCTTTAGTAACAGATATTACGTCTATTTCTTCTGTATCAATCGAATGTTTCTCAATATCAGAAAATCTGACTGTCTGAGATATCTTAGATTTTGAGACGAATGTCCCCTTACCTTGTATGCGATATAAGTACCCCATTGTAGTCAGTTCATTCAACGCTTTAACCGCTGTAATGGAGCTCACCGAATACCTTTTCTTAATATCAGCTTCTGAATAAAATTTATCCCCTGGAACAAATACGTGATTTCTTATTTCTTCTAATAAATCTTTTTTTATTTTCTGATACTTTGGAATCATACTACTCTCCCCCCCTTTTTATCATCTATAATAACATACTAACTTTATAATTATAAATATACTTTGCTTTTCTTATAAAATAAAAAAGAAAGTGTTTACATAATACTGATTAAATGGTATATTAATCTTGTAAAAACCTAACATGTTAAGTTATCAACTTTTAATCAATAGGAGGGATTCAATTGAAACACATTATTTTAGTTAGCCATGGAGAAATGGCTAGCGGCGTCAAACACAGTTTAGAAATGATTACTGGACAACAAGAATTTGTTCATGTTGTCTCTCTAAAAGATGATGGCGATGATAAACAGTTTAAACAAGATTTAATCAAAACTGTTACGCCGCTGAGTGGGACAAAATTAATTATTGCAGATTTATTAGGTGGAACACCTTGTAATGTGGTATTAGAGCAATACAAGAATGACACCGATGTTGATATCATTGCCGGGTTATCACTACCTCTAGTCGTTGAAGCGACCTTAAACACACAAGCTACGACTAAAGAAATTATTGAAAGCGCTAAACAAAGTGTTGTTAACGTAAAAAATCAACTCGAAAAAAGTTCTCATATAGCCGATAGTCAAACAATCGATTTAGATAAGTATGCAGAGTATAAAGGCAAAGAAAATATTATCAATAGTCGTATTGATGAAAGACTCATCCATGGACAAGTAGCAGGTATTTGGTCAACTAGTTTGAATACACAACGAATCATCGTTATTAATGACGAAGCTGCAAACGACCCATTACAAAAATCATCTCTGCGTATGGCAGCTCCTTCCTCTATAAGGTTGTCTGTCTTAACGATTAAGGATGCAGTTAAAAATATCAACTCTGGAAAATACGGAACGCAACGATTGTTTATCTTGTTCAAAAATCCCACAGATGTTTTAAGGTTTATTGATAAGGGTGGACATATTAACAAACTCAACGTTGGAAATATGAGTCATAAAGAAGGTGCTCGTGAAGTAACTAAAAGTATCAAAGTAACAAAAGATGAAGAAGTTGTTTTCAAAAAAATTGCAGATCATGGAGTAGACATCACTGCACAACTCGTCCCTAATGATCCAATTGTTAACTTTATGGAAAAACTTGCTCGTTAAAAATAATGATTTACAAGGAGGATAATCATGCATAGCTTAGGAACCATTCAAATTATATTAATTACGATTTATGCTTTTATTGCCATTAATGACTCTCTTATTTCAAATACATTAACACAACCAGCAATTGCTGGGATGATTTCTGGTCTTATTATGGGAGATTTAACAACTGGATTGATGGTTGGTGGGACACTCCAATTAATGCGTTTAGGTATTGCTGCTTTTGGTGGTGCTTCTGTTCCCGATTACTTTACAGGGGCTGTTTTAGGTACTGCTTTTGCCATTATTTCAGGTAAAGGGGCTGAATACGGTATTGGTCTTGCCGTTCCCGTGTCGCTCTTGATGTTACAACTAGATGTCATTGCTCGTTTCTGTAACGTCTTCTTATTACACAAAATTGATACTGCCATTGATAACTTACAAGTGAAAAAAATCTCTCGTTTAGTACTCTCTGGTTCGTTTTTATGGGGATTTTCTCGTGCCATTCCAATTCTCTTAATGCTTTTAATTGGTGACAATGCCGTTATCGCCATTACAAATGCTATTCCAGAATGGTTAATGAACGGACTTAAGACTGCTGGTGGTGTGTTACCTGTCGTTGGGGTAGCCATTCTTTTACGCTACTTACCAACCAAACAATATATTCCTTACTTATTATTAGGTTTCTTCTTTGCAGCTTACTTGCAAGTACCTATGCTAGGGGTCACAATCATTGGTTTAGTCGCAGCTATTCTTGTATTTAAACGTGATGCGGCTAAAGGATCTACTAGTGAAGCAACTGTTGCAAATAATGCTACTAGTTTAGAGGGAGGATTTGATGGAGATGAGTAACAGCAAACAATTAACTAAAAAAGATTTGACAACAATGAGTTGGCGATATATTTTGGGAAGTCAATTAAATTGGAACTATGAACGTATGATGAGTTCTGGTTATCTATATGGAATCATGCCAGCACTTCAAAAATTCTATGGTGATGATGACGAACAATTGAAAGATATGATGAATACTCACAATCAATTCTTTAATACCAATGCTATCTTCGGTAACTTAATTATGGGTATTGATGTTGCGATTGAAGAACAAGATGGCTATGCTGCAAAAGATACCATTGTTGGTTTAAAAACTGCCTTAATGGGCTCTCTAGCCGGCGTTGGGGATTCATTGTTTCATGTTATTTGGGGAACAGTATTTGGATCTATTGCAGGAACACTAGCTCAAAATGGCTCAGTCGTTGGGTGTCTCATTTGGATTATTGCTAACATTGCTTTATTATTTGGTCGTGCAGCCTTACTTCCAATGGGATACAAACAAGGAGTTAAGTTAGTAACAACTCTAAAAGACAAATTAGCTGCCTTTACAAATGCTGCCACTATCTTAGGGGTAACCGTAATTGGTGCTTTAATTCCTTCGGTTATTAAAGCAAGTGTGCCAATGGTTTATAAGAAAAATGGCGTTGAATTAGTTATTCAAGAAACTCTTGACTCTATCTTACCTGCTTTAGTGCCTGTTTTACTTGTTATGTTAACTTACTGGATGTTAGGTCAAAAGAAATTAAACTCTACTCGTGTTATCTGGATTATTTTAATCCTTTCCATCGTTCTTAGTGCTTTTGGAATTTTAGCATAACAACTCATTAGCTCTTTCAAGCTTACTTAATGTTTGAAAGAGCTTTTTTGTATAAAAATTATTCTTCGAACACGTACAGAATAATTTATTCTGCTATAATGAGTCAAAGGAGTTTTTCTATGACTTATTTAAAAAATATATTTGTTACAAAAAAAATTGACGATTCTTTTCTTCGACCTTTAGGTGCTGGCTTGTCAATGTTTATCACTTTATTAATTGCTGTCATATTAAATGATACCAAGATTGCCACTATAGGTATTATGGGGGCTTTTTCTTATCTCTATTTTCAATATACTTCCGTAAAGCAAAACATGGTTTATATCGCTTATCATGGGGTGAGTCTATATCTGGCGTTCACTATAGGTATCTACGCCAGCACATATCCAGCAATTATTCCATTTTTAATCAGCATTATTTCATTTTTATGTTTTCTCGCTGCTAAACTATTCAATGTGCCTAAACCAGATTATTTTTTTATTCTCATGTTATTTGCAACTGGAACAAACTTAAAAGCGACATCACATATTCTTCAAACAAGCAATTACTTATTATATGGTATTATTTCTGCCCTTATTTCTGGTGGAATCGTTTCTTTATTACTTAAACTACCAATTAAAAAAATTAGCACACTTGATCCTAAATTAAGTTTACAAGATCGTTATTATATTATGATTTATAATGATTCAGATATTATATTAAAAGCCATACATTTTTCATCTATTATTTTTTGCTCTTCCTATTTAGCAACTCTATTTAACGAGCAAAATGGTTACTGGATTTTGATTACATCTGTCGCAATTTTGAGCGGTGAGAAAATAGAGGCTATTAGAATTCGTTCTCATCAACGAGTTATAGGAAGTATTATTGGTTTAGCTCTAGGCATATTTTTATTAAATCTTGATTTATCTAGAATTTGGGTTTACTTAATCATTGTTATATTAAATGTCTGTGTGGTGTATTTTGTTCCTAGAAATTATGCCATCGCTAACTTTTTTACCAACCCACAAATTCTTTTACTCAGCTCACTTAATACAACATCGGTTAATATTTCACTCATTCCTTACCGCCTATTTAGTACCATTATTGGTGTTGGAATTGTCCTTATTTTAATGTATTTGTTTGATTATGGCTTAACGATCTCTAAAAGAACATTTTAAAACGCAAAAACCGATGAATAACAGCTCATCGGTTTTTTAGTTAAAATATCCGCGTATAATTTTCTGGTTGATTTTCACATAATTCAACTACTCCACATTGTCCGTAGATAGGATATCCCTCAAACGTGTATAGTTTATGGCCAGAAAACGTATCTTCTATCATCGAATAAACAAGATACGTTTTGCCTTTCCTTTGTACCTTGACGCCGTAACATTTATTATCAGATACAGGTTGATGATCTGTTTTGTCTAGTTGTCCTTTTTCTACAGAAATGTCACTATGTGGAGTTAATACCATATACTGTGAAGAGTCCTTGCTAGTCACCGTAATTTTTTTATTAACTAATAATTCATTGTAATGTGGTGCATACAGACTATCATCAACCGATAGCATATGTTCACTGAAATACGCGTGATAAGAATGATTTTCTGACAATAAATTAACCGTATCACTTGTGACATCGACATCAATATAAGGATTAATATTAAAATAACGAGTCATGTTAGAAAAATGACTTCCCTCAAAATCAATGACTTGGTCAATCAATAAAAAGCTAGATAGCTCCTTAAGATAAAGTAGCGTTCGAACCACTTTATAACTGCCAGTAAGCTGTGGATCAATATACATGCTACGAACACACCAAAAAGACTCATCTTCGTAGACACGATTAAAAAGGCTCGTTGGTACATCTTCATATCCCCACGAATCAATGACTTTTCCAAATGGATTACCGTTAATTTCAATCGTATTATGTTGCAAAGACTCTTTTAAAGCGTATCTCAAGTTAGACTCAGTATATGTCAGGCGACCGCTGTCTACAAAGAGATTATCACCATTTAAAGAAAGATCTATATGGCATAAACTCAAATGCCCATGTCCACTGCCTAAACTCCCATTGTACAAATGACCGTACGATGCTGAAGGATTCCAATTTGTTCGATAATAATAATTTCCTGTGTAATCATCTGATAACCTATTTGGAAATGACTCGTCTATCCTCTGATTTATGTCTTGATCCCAATCATCATAATCAACTCGTTGGTTGCTAAAATAAACCAATAAATAATCCACACTTACGTGATCAGTAAATAAAACGGGCAAGGGCTGGTTGTATAAAATGGCAATCGTTTGCATCACATCATCAATGACCATCTCATCTGTGTCACCTTGTAAAATAGTTGTTCCTTTTGGTGTTACAAAGTGAGGCATAAAGTGATACATCTGAAGGATTTTTTCTTCTAAGAGCTGTTGTAGTGGCTCTTCCTTTAACACTTTACTTTGATGAATGCAAACCAAACTACGCAAAACTTCCATAAAATACAAAGGAGACTGCTCCCAGTGATTACCTGATGGCTGAATTTGTACCCTTAGTTGATTTGTTAACCTCTCAATCATCCGCTCACACATACTTGTTCCTGTTCCATCTAAAAAATCAGTTGCCAATTGTATCGTAAAAAAGCCTGTCGTAATTAGAATTCCCCAATTGCTTAAATCATATTTTGCAATGTAGTGCTCATCTAAAAAAATCAGTTGCTGAGAGATGCTTTTCACTATGTTTTCTCTATCGTCATTATCAAGTAAATCATATTTATTTAAGTAACTAAGTGCTATATTCCAATATGTTAAACGAATCCCTGTATCGATCGTCCGCCAATTATTATTTGTTTGGTTGTCAGTAATCCAATCTAACAGAATCTCTTGTACTTTCTTTAGATAAATCACCTCTCCAGTCACGTCAAAACTAAGACACAAATCAAGTAAATATTCTTGGCGATTGAGCATATAATTCCATTCTTCATCTTCAAATGGCACACAATACCAATCTATTTTTGACCCAAAGTCTACGATTTCCTGACAAGGTTCCATATCATATGGATGGATAAACCGAAATTTGTTTTCTAATAACAATTGACTGTTTTCAACCATTAATATACTGTTTGATTCATTTGATTTAAAAAAAGAGTGACTCACTTGATTTCCTCCTCTAATAAAAAGAAGCCACGTTAATCTATAAACTAGAATGATCGTGGCTTCTTTTATGTTTAATTCTCATCGTTATAGCGACCAATAAGTGAATGTTTATCCACACGAATGATCGTATCTTTTGCAATAGCTAAGTGGACAATATGTGAATCAATTTTTTTGATTTTACCAATAATCCCACTATTTAACATCACTTGATCACCGATAGACAAGTCATTAAAAAAAGATTGCATATTAAGTAATTCTTTTTGTTGATATTTCTTTTTTGCAAGGGGTAAAACAACCACGTAAAGTATGACAATCAGTATGAGTAATACTATTCCGACTGTTTTCATGCTTTAAATACCTTCTGTCTCGATTATGTTATTACACTCAATAATACTTTCAGAAACGTCTGGCATGACCATTAACATCTCTTTACTTTCTGCCATACTATTTGATAATTCAGCAGACACATTATCTGTTGTTAATACACCCATGCTATTTTTCATGTATAAATCTAACATAAGATTTAGTGACACACTAGATAAAATGAATTGATTCACTTTTCCTAACTCTAATAATAAACGTGTTGCGATTTGATGTGGTGCGCCACCTGTCATATCTGCAAAAATCAACACATGATCATTTTCTTTTAAAAATTCTGTTAATTGTTGTTCGTATTCTCCATGAGTTAACTTGTGATCCAAATCAAAAAAGTGTAAATTGTCATTGCTTCCTGATAATAATTTTAAAGCAGAACACACACCTGAAGGAAAGTTTCCATGACCGACTATACATACTTTAAACATAACTCTACCACCCTACTATTTTAAGATTCCTAACATTGATAATGCGATACCTAGCACAATAAGAAGTGCGATTAAACGATAAGTTGACCATTTGTATTTTCTGATTAATACATACACACCTGCTGTAACTAATACTGGTAAAAGGTTTGGTGCGATTTTATCAAACACTGTTTGAAGTGCCACCACTTGATCTTTACCTTCTACTTTTGTCACATACTCAAGTGCTAAATTAGCTTTTACAAACGACACTGACAACCCAGAAATAACTGTTACACCAATTGTTGTGGCAATTTTTGCGATACTTGCCATTTTTTCACTCAATGTATCAATAACATTTGTTCCAAGTTTATACCCTAAGTATCCCATTAACATACGTAAACCAAATGTGATACCAAACATACACACGATAAAGAAGATAGGTCCAGCGATTAAACCATCTAATGCCATACCTGCAGCAATCGTTGAAAATAATGGTGCTAAACCAAATTGAGATAATGAATCACCAATCCCTGATAAAGGACCCATCAAGGCAAACTTAATGGCACGAGTGTCCTCTTCATTTTGCCCACTGTCATACATTGCAAGTTGCATACTTGTAATAAATGGGACTAACTGAGGATTTGTGTTATAAAATTCTAAGTTAGAAATTGTCACGTCTTTTAATTTTTGTTCATCATCTTTATAAATCTTTTTAAGAGAAGGGAAAAGGATGTTGGCATACCCTGTTCCTTGATAATTTCCATAGTTAAATCCATTTTGTAATACATATGAACGTAAACTTGCTTTAAAATAATCTTTTTTTGTTAATACTGGTTCTTGATTAGATGCCATCTTCGATTACCTCCTCTTGTTCTTCTGCTTGTCCATTGCCTTTGTTATAGAAATTATTTAATGCAAGGATTGCTCCGGCAAATGCTAACCCGATAACTGGCATTGCTAAATAAGAAATACACACATAACCTAATAAAATAGCTGGAATAAATTCTTTTTTCACCATAACGTTTAAAATCATCGCAAAACCAATAGCTGGTAACAAACCACCTGCAACTGATAACCCTGAAATAAGTGCTTGAGGAATAATGTTAACAAACGCACGCAATACTTCAATACTCATTGTTGCAACCAGACCAATAATAAAACCAAATACCCCAAATCCAATAAATGTTAAGTTAGATGTTAACTTAAATGATTTGTAATTTCCTTCTTGAATTGATTTTGTTGCCCAAGAAAGTGATCCTGCATTTAATGAGTAGATAAATGTAATCACAAATTGAATCATAACAGCAAACGGGAATGATAACGATAATGCGGTTGGAACGTCCATTCCTGTGTCTTTCAAAGCAATGGCCATAATAGTACCTACTACCCCTGGTCCGATTGGGTTTGGTGGAACAGTTCCCCCTGCACCAACACCAAATCCCATAAAGGCTAACTCAGCTGTTGCTCCCATCAACAACCCTGTTTGAACATCTCCTAAAATAAGTCCAACACCAAATGCTAAAAAGATTGCTCGGTTAGTATAAATACCAATTAACTGACCGATTAAACAAAATGAAACAAATAACCCTACTAATAATGCCTGTAATAATGTTGCATCCATTTATTTTACCTCCAACGGTTAATTTTCTTCGACGTATTTGTTTAAATCTAAACCGCCACCAGCGTCGCCGCCCATTGGTGTCGTTTGTGTATTAAAGTGAACGCCATAATCGTTATGTAGCGTTTTCAAAGCTGCCAAATCTTCCTCTCCAAGTGAAATGTAATTGGTTAATTGTTTTTTACCTTCTGCAAAGTGAATGTTCCCAACATTTAATTCTTTAATTGGCACGCCACCCTCAACTAAACGCAATACATCTTTAGGATTTTTAGCCACTAAGAAAATTGACTGTTTTGGAGATGCCTTATGGATTTTGTCACATGTTTCTTCAATACTGAAAAAACGCATCCCGATTGATTTTGAAATAAGTGATTTCATCAATGTTTGTTGAATACTACTTGTTGATACTTCATCATTTGCAACGATGACTAGATTTGCTCCAAGTGAATTGATCCATAATTGCCCTTGTCCGTGAATGAGACGTTCGTCGATTCGTACCATTTTAATAGTTGGTTCTGTCATTGTATTTTCCTCCTACCAGTATAATGTCCAATCTTTATAAAAACGAAGTAGTGCTTCCATGTAGAAATAATCGCCCCAGATATTTGCCTCATCCACACCTTTTCCTGAGTGCCATGAGTAAACACCATGAGTCAGTAGCCCATTTTCTTTTTCTAAGTCAGTGTAAGTATAATTCTTAATTAAACTACCTAACATAGCATGAGACGCGTAGCGATAAGTCATTGCCAATTCATCTGATTCTGGCAAGTATTTCAACATTTCGTTCATCCCACACACAGCAATTGCTCCAGAAGATGAGTCTCTTGATTGACCACTGCCATCCGTGAAAATTAAATCCCAATAAGGAACTAAATCCTCTGGCAAACGATTCAATAGATAATTTGTCACAGCTTTAAAATCTTCTACAATGTAATCATTGTGTGTTTGATAATATTGAAGTGCCATTCCATAAACAATCCATGCTTGCCCTCTTGCCCAGCTAGAATCATCTGAATAACCTTGACGAGTCACACCTTTTAATGGTTCACCTGTTTTAGGGTCAAAATAAAATGTATGGAAACTTGACGCATTTTCACGAATCGCTGTTTTTAGTGTTGTTTGATAATGCTTATCTGCAATGTCAGAATACGTCATATCACCTGTTTCTTCTGATGCCCAGTAAAGTAATGGGATATTTAGCATGCAGTCAACAATCAAACGATAGTTGTCCTCAGCACCAAGCTCACCCCAGGCTTGAATGAATTCCCCTTTTTCTTGGTATCTAGAAATCAATTGATCCGCTGCTAAAATACCAGCTTTTCTAGCTTCTTCGTTGCCTGTTAATTTGTAGGCACTCACACAAGAAGGAATGTAAAGAAAGCCTAAATCGTGATGATCGACTTCTATTTTTTCTTCGATACGATGTAGAAAATCAGTCACATGTTTGTCAGCTAGTTGACGATATTTCTCATCCCCAGTGTATTCATAAGCTAACCACAACATTCCTGTCCAAAAACCATTTGTCCATTCGATATTTTTCATTTTTTCATAAAAACCATTTTTAGTCGCAGGACTTGGGTAGGTTTCACCAAATTTTTTAATGTTTTCATCCACTAAAGCCACTGCATGATCAAGCGCATCTGTGATGTCTTTCTTTGACAATAATCCCGAACCATAATAACGTTGTGCATTTAATAAATCTTCTTTTATCATCGCCACTTCTCTCCTTTATTGTTCTCACTTAATATAAAGCAAGTTACGTGCCAACTTTTTGAAATGCTCGATTGATAACGTTATCATAAAGGGAAGTTGGATGTAAAAACAAAAAAATTGGATGTACTTTATTAAAAAGTAAATCCAATTAGATTTGCTTGAAACAATTGATGTAAGTAAGAGATTTCACCTAAATCAACAGAGACATGATATACGGATTCAAATTTTTCTAACCCCTGCTTAATCACGTCTATAAAATACGCATGGTGCTGAGTAAATTCTTCCTCATTTAGTAAGGTATTTTGCACATACTCTCTTGTAATCACTCGCTCAATCATACAGCTTATATGAATATACAAAGCTGTTTTAAGATTATTTGGTATCTTAATATCAAATGCATGCTCCCAGTAATCAATCATCTCTGAAATAAGTTCTATCGTTTTTTCTGGGTTCAAAATACTAAGCATCGTTACTAAGTTCTCTAAAGATAACGTCTTCATAACACCGTTATTTAAATGTTGTATCTCTAACGGACTAAGATACTGCTCAAAAATCGTCGACAACTGTTTGTAGCCATCCTCAGAAACCACATCATCTATGCCAATATAGTCAACACCATCTACTTGTGGATTTGCTGTACCAAGAATACCAATAATATCATACCGATTAAATATCGTAGTATTTGTCTTCATTTTTTTCAAATGAGCATAATCTGATAACACCAACTGAATCGGCGTATTTTTAGGTAAGTTCTCAGAAATCACTTCTTGTAGTTTTTTTGCGGTCCCCATACCAGATTGACACGAGATAATTAATGCGGGCACTTTTTTCTTCTCAGGAGTAAACATAGAGTATGTCGAAAAATGTTGACTTGATGACTCTTTACCAATCATTTCGATATGTTCGTTATTCACAATTCTAAACCCAACGTCCAATGCAAGTTGAGTTGATACATTGTTTATAATGACAATCGAGCCATCCACACGATGCTCCAATGCTTCTTTTAAATCTTGCGTATGGCCAATATCAATTAATATAATCGTGCCATTCGCTGTCTCATGTAATGACAAATAACGCTGTAATTTCACTATGATTTCATTAAAACTAACATCCAACGACATATCAATCCCTTGATACACTTTTTGACCAATCATTGCATTAGTGGTTTCTGCTAAACTCGATGCTGTACTTTTCCCATGACAAATAATCACACCGTTGATTTGTTCTTTGTGCTTTAATCGTCTGTAGTAAGTAAAAATCATATTTAAAATAAGATAGTCCCATTCATTTAGCTCTATATGACCCACGTTTGACATCTCTTTAAATAAATAAACAAATAAATCGACCGTATTTGTCACATACTCTAGTTTTTCTTTAAACAGTTGATTGTATTTTTTTGCGTTTTCTTGGGCGTACTCACTTTCCGTTTCTCTAGCTAACAATAACTCGATGAACAGAAGTAAAATATCACGCGTCTCAGGTAATACCTCGATTTGGTGTGTCTCGTACATCACACGACACACTTCATCAATCATAGAGACAAGTTTGATTTTCAGTGGTTTATCTATCAATGACCGATTATTGATGGACTTAAATTTTTCTTCGATTTTTTCAAAAGAGACATTCACCCAATAATATGAATTTAACTCTTCTTTTAAATACTGATTGCCAACGTTATCTAATGCTTCATAAATCACATCAAAAAAGGTAGCAATTGATTGATAACTAGGATCAATAACTTTTCCTGTTGGAGTAACAGTTATTTGCTCTTTTGGGGTCAAATCAATCGTACGAAAAGCTTCTTTTTTCATCATATCTGGCAAGTCACTAATAGATACGGTCAACTCTTCTCCTAATCCTTGACGAACGTATGCATTGCCACAAATATAACGAATCAAATTTTGCAACTCACCAACATTACCAAGAAATTTATAAGCCAATAAAAAATGAAATAGTGCATTATCAATTACAATATTCTTTTTTAACAATATAGCTTCTTGTTTAAAGAAATGATATAAAAACTGACGTTTCTCACGAATGCCACGACTTTCTAGGGATGGAACTTTTGCCACGATTGGAATACGACGGGTAAATGTATCGAGTAAATAATCATCTAAAGACTCGGTTGTCGCAAACATTAATCGGACATCTGCATACGACCATATTTCGTTTTCCCCAACCGGTTTATATTTCCCCTCATCAATAAAATAAAATAACTTTTCTTGATTTTCAGGTGTTAATCTGTGGACCTCATCAATAAACAGGACTCCTTTATCCGCTAGTGACAATAGTCCCTTACTATCATCATCAGCTCCAGTAAAACTTCCCTTTTTATGACCAAATAGTTTTGAAGATAACAACTCTGGATTATCGGCATATTCCGCACAATTAAATGTCACTAAAGGGGCAGTCTCAGCCAACAGATTTGTTTCTTTTGCGTAATCATAAAAGCGCTTAACTAAATAGGTTTTACCTGAACCAGTTGGCCCTGTTAAAAGAAACGGCATACCTTTTGGAGGATAACTTAAAGCAATTTTCCCTTGCTTAATCACATGATTCAAACTACTTTGACTCCCAATCAACTGGTCAAACACATCTAGTTTATCTGAAAGAAGGTCATCAAATGACTCATAAACCGTTTTTGATAATTCTTGATTTAAAAAATCTGAGACCAATTGTTTTGGCAAATAATAAACTGGTTTTGAGTTAATTTTTATTAAGTCACCCTCTTTAAAAAGATTATTTAAATGGTGATTAACAATATTTGTCTTTTTTCCAGTCATCTCGGATAAACGATGTGTTGTCGCAAAGTCACATGATTCTTCATTTAATGTATCGACTAATTCAAATCCTTGCTCTAAAAGCAGTAAATAATTTACTTTATTCATCCTTATCATCCTATACTCTGTCTTTCTAGTAAAAAATCCACAAGAGAAATATCTTGCGGATACAAATCTTAGGTAAAGAAATTATAGTTCATCTCTGCCTGTTTGTAAATTACAAATCAAACTCTTGACTGTATTCTTTACCAAACACTTCAATTTGAGTTAACGCTGGAAATGGCGACTCGTCCTCATGTTTAATTAGATTTTTTAGTGTCACACTTGTCACCGCAGTTGACGGGATATCAAAGAACTGACGATTTAGAGCATTTGTTGTATTTAGCACATACTCATCTCCTGTAGATAGTTTTAATGTCACCTGTGTCCAGTAACTGTCATGTGGGTAATCCCCTCTTAACACTAAAGCTACTTTATCAATCAAAACGTCTCGAGCAAAATCAATCGTGATTTGAGCATCCGCACGTTGATTGATTCCCCAAGATTGGTAAGGATATGAACCATGATTTTCATTAGCAACAATTCCATCAATTGCATTTCTAGCAAAAAACGTAGAATCATTTCGTGTTTCGACATTGGCATAGGCATGGGGATAGCCTTTCGAATCATCTTTTTGATCGTGCGAATTTTTAGCTAAATTTCTGTATGCGCTGATTTCATCGACTGTTGGTAACCATGCTTTCACGAAATGACGTGTTCCCTTAAACACATTTGGTGAATAAGCTAACCCTAATTTTTCATCTAAAATAACATCATAACGCCATGTTGTGCCATCAATATAAATTAAACTAGGTTCAATCGCTGCATCCATCTGAACCCACACTAATTGGTTTGGTTTGTCTAATGTCAATTCAAAATAATCACCTAGTTGATAGGGATAATTTTTAAATACTAAGTATGTTTCACCTTCCCTGGAACGTTCTTGTTTAACTGTTTCATTATTTTTTAATGCTAACGTTAACATGCTATCATCCTTTCAATTATCGATTGATTTTACTTGAATCACTTTTAATAAATTCCTCTACGACTTCTCTTGAAATATATAATGAATCACCAGAATACGTGTGTTTTAAAACGGACATCCCTGTTGCAAACTCGATACTATGTTGTGGTACGTCATTTGTTAACAGGCCATGCAACATTCCGGCTGAAAAAGCATCTCCCCCACCGATTCGGTCAACAATATAAGGAATATGAAAATTCTTAGATTGATACAACTGACCTTCTACCCATAAATTTCCTTGTAGATAGTTTTCATCAGTCGATACCACATCACGTGTTGTTGAATAAATCACTGAGATATTTGGATACATCTCTTGCATTTGTTGACTATAATAAGTCAATTCGTCACCTGTTGAAGATGCTTCTTCAAGTGGTGTCACACCTAGTATGTTAATCGCATCTAATTTTCCGGCTGAAAAAATATCAACAAAAGGTAATAACTTCTTGTACACGTCTGACGCTTTTTCTAGCGACCATAATTTTGTTCGGTAGTTGCTATCAAAAGAAATTTTAATGCCTAAATTTTTAGCCTTTTTCATCAGTTCACATGTGATATCAATTAATTCATCACTTAAAGCAGGTGTAATCCCTGATACATGAAATAGATCAGCTCCCTCAAATAACGAATCGTCTTGCCACAAACTATGTTTTAACTCAGCTAAACTTGAATGCTTTCTATCATACACCACACTTGTCGCTCTGACACCTGCACCAACCTCAACAAAATAAGCACCTAATCTATCCCCAGAAAAATGCACGTCAGATGTCCTCACACCATATTTTCGAAAATGTTGTAAAGCACCATACCCCAACGGATTGTTAGGAACAACAGATAACAGTGAAACATCATGAGCTAAGCCACTTAAACCGATACTCACATTTGCTTCACTACCACCATAATGGAAAAATAGTTTAGAGCTATCTTCTAAATGCTGTCCCTTTTCAGTTGAATAGCGAATTAATACTTCGCCTAATGTGATGACTTTTCCCATATTAATTCCCTCTTATTTCGTTTAATTTTTCGACATAAACTTTGGCATTTTTGGTGACAACATCATAATTGCCATCAACAAGTCCTTTCGTCAAATTACTTCCGATACCCACTGATAAAACGCCATTATCAAACCACTCTTGCATATTTTCTAAACTAACACCACCTGTTGGCATCAAATTAACATGAGGAAGTGGTCCTTTCACATCTTTAATAAAACGCGGTCCAACGATATCTCCAGGAAAGACTTTAATAATATCAACACCATAAGCTAGTGCCGTATTAATCTCTGTTATTGTCATACAACCTGGTAAATAAGGGATTTGATATAAGTTACATACTTTTGCCACTTCTTCATCAAAAGACGGACTGACAACAAAATCAGCACCTGATAAAATAGCTAATCTAGCTGTTGTAACATCCAACACAGTCCCTGCGCCAATCACAACTGAGTCATCTTCTTTGTAGATATGTGTCAATTCTTCAATTACACCGCTTGCATTTGGTGTTGTGTAGGCCACTTCAATAGCTTTTATTTCCCCTGCCACTGTGGCTTTTGATATTTCTACACCATCTTTTTTCGAGTTCCCACGAATCACGGCCACTAGTCCACATTGTTGTAATTTTGATAATACTTGTACTTTTTTCATCAAGCTTCCTCTTTTCTTTGATTAACAAATCGATACCAAAAGACGCCTAATAGCATCATAAAAATAGCTAATATAATGGCTGCCATGCCCCAAAATATGGTGAAATTTTGCGCCAAATATCCTGTGACAATCGGCATTGTAATACCTCCTAAACCACCAATCACTAAAATCCATCCTAAAGACATGGGATGTTTTTTTATCGATGAGCCTGCTATTGTCATAGCTGTTGGATAAATCCCACCCATTGAAATACCTAAACCTAATACTGATACTAAAATCATGGTGACACTGTTATTTGCAAGTAATAGCCCATAAAAAATGGCGCTTCCAATACTGATGATAGTAATTAATGTTCCTCTAGATAACCGACTACCTAGAAACACACACCCGAGTCGACCGACTAATATTCCAACCCATAGTAAAGAAGAAATCATTTGTGATTGTTGGATTGTCAGTAAATCTGATTGGATAAAATATGTCACTAACCAACCTGTAATAGCAGACTCGGCACACAGATAGAAAAAGATAATAACAATCGTGTTCCAAAAAAGAGAGTCTTTAAAAAATGAATAATCTTTTTCTTTTTTTGACTGATTTTTTTGTATCACGTCAGCTTCAATCGGCATGTTGAAAAACATGACTTGAGAAATAACAATTAATCCAATAATTCCCACTAATAACCATCGCCAACCATTTAACCCAAATAGCTGACCAAATAAAATCACTAGAAACGGTGATAATAAAGCCCCTACAGCAAATAAACTATGTAAAAAATTGAGTGCTGATGGGTTACTATCGGTAATGTCATTGACCGTTTTATTATTAAAATTTGAAATACTTCCACGACTAATACCAGTAAAGAAAAATGCCACTAATAGTACCCAAGGTGTCCCAACACCTATCATTAATAAAAAACCAATAATAACGAAACTACTTAAAAATAAAATCGATTTTTTTCGACCATAGTATAGTGGTAAAATTCCTGCGACAAAACCGGCAATTAAGTTTCCAGTCTGATGACTAGAAAGCAACATCCCACTAACTGTTTCATTTAAGGAATATGCTTCACTAAGTAGCGGTAAAATTGAACCAAATACCATCGAATATAAACCGTTAACAAAAAAGATAAAGAAACAACACCACAAAATATATCTATCCACTGCATCTAATTCTTTATAAAAAGTCATTTTTTCTACTCTCTACCATCTTTCTATTTAAAATAAAAAAGTAGCACGAGAATCGTGCTACTCGCGTGATTAAGGTTGTTTTCCTATATACGCTAAAATCCCACCGTCCACATATAAAATGTGGCCGTTAACAAAGTCTGATGCTTCAGACGCTAAGAAGACTGCTGAACCTTGTAAATCTTCGACTGTTCCCCAACGCGCTGCAGGTGTTCTTCCAATAATGAAATCATTAAATGGATGACCTTCTTCACGTAATGGTGCTGTTTGAGGTGTAGCAATGTAACCAGGTCCAATACCATTACATTGGATGTTATGTTCACCAAACTCTGCACAGATGTTTTTAGTTAACATTTTTAGTCCGCCCTTAGCTGCTGCATATGCACTCACTGTTTCGCGTCCCAACTCACTCATCATTGAGCAAATGTTAATAATTTTTCCATGGCCTTTTTCAACCATTCCTGGTAAAACTGCTTTGGACATGATGAATGGACCGTTTAAATCAATGTCAATAACTTGTCTAAAGTCTTCAACTGACATATCTAACATTGACGTACGTTTGATAATCCCTGCGTTGTTCACTAAGATATCAATTGTGCCAACTTCTTTTTCTATTTGTTTCACAGCCGCATGAACTGCTTTTTCATCGGTTACGTCAAATACATAACCTTGTGCGTCAATCCCTGCCGCTTTATAATTTTCAGCACCTTGAGCCACTGATTCTTCGTTCATACTATTGTAGACAATCGTTGCGCCTGCTTCATGTAGTGCTTGTGCGATACCAAAACCGATACCGTATATACCGCCAGTTACTAAAGCAACTTTTCCATCTAATCTAAATGAATCCATTGAAAATTTTGTCATAGTTTACACCCCTATTATTTTAAGTCATCCATAGCGACCATATCCATGTCACCATAAGTGATGTTTTCGCCACACATTGCCCAGATAAATGTATAATCTGCTGTTCCTACACCTGTATGAATTGACCAACTAGGTGAGATAGTTGCTTGTTCGTTACCCATTACTAAATGTTTTGTTTCATCTGGTTTACCCATAAAATGGAAAACTTTTGTGTCTGGATCCATATCAAAGTATAGGTAAGTTTCCATACGACGTTCATGTGTATGACAAGGCATTGTATTCCATGCTGACCCTTCTGCTAAGATAGTGTATCCCATTTGTAATTGACAACTTTCACACACATTTGGATGAATGTATTGGAAAATTTGACGTTTGTTTAATGTCTTAGAATCTCCAGTTTCCATTGGTGTAATATCATCAATGCTGATTTTTACATTTGGATAAATTTTATGTGCCGGTACTGATACACAGTAGAATTTGGCTGGGTTACTTGCATCATCTGATTTAAATTGAACTTGTTTTGTTTCTTTACCAATATAGTAACCATCTTGTTTTTTCATTGGTTCTTCTGTTCCATTGATAATAATTGATCCTGGACCACCAATATTGATAACACCTAACTCACGACGTTCTAAGAAATAATCAACACCTAGTTCAGTAGATAGTTTAATTTCTAATGTTTCATCAGTTGGTGTCACACCACCAAAAATCATACGATCATTATGTGTATAAGTTAGTAATATTTCTCCTGGGACAAATAACTGCTCAACTAAAAATTCATCTCTTAATTGTTCTGTTGAAAAATGACGAATCATTTCTGGACTGCTTCCATATCTTGTTTCCATTTTCATGCTAAATTACCCCTTTTTCTTATTTGGAAATAATATTTCTTATTAAGAAATTTATAAATTAATTATAGCGAGTAAACAAAAAAATTGCAACCATTTTCATTAAAATAAAAAAAGTACACAATCAAGAAAAATCTCGATTGTGTACCACAGTAATAATTATAAGAAAAATAGTACTTGGGATTGAAAATTAACCCATAATACGATAGCTAAACCAATCTCTACAATAAAGAAAAATAGAAATAATCCATCCATTACTATCGTACTTCTTTGCCAATATCTTCTGTCTTTTTTTAAATCTTTAAATAAAAAATATATCCCCAGGATTAAATTAACTAATCCAACTATCGCTAGTACATATACCCATATTCTCGCGTCCATATACTGTCTCCTTTATGCCAAATAAATATCTTTATCATTCTCTCTATCTTTACTGATACCAAAAATGAAAAGTAGCATGACTAATAATAAAATACCATTAAAAATAAGCCAATAATTTATCAATTCACCCGTTTGAGGTAAACGTCCTGAAGTTTGAGGCGTTGTAGAAGATGGTTTATTAGATTCACCAGAGTTATCCCCACCAGTTGGCGGTACCACAGTAGGCTTATCCGGTTTTAATTCTGTGTCTTTTGTAAACCCAATACTAACAGACGTTTGACCAGAATCCACTGCGTATACAGATAAGTTGCAGGTGATTAGCGACAAAATCAGGGTAAATACAGTCAATACAATATGTTTTCTCTTCATCTATGTTTTCACCTACTCATTTGTTTTGCGTTTCTTTTTCTTCTTTGTTGTGCTCACTTGTTTTACAGGCTTTTGCCAATGAGATTTCGTTACTCTCATTAATAACAATATAGCATTTAATACAAGTATAATAATGATTAAAATAAGCATTTTTTTAGAAATTGTAAATTTATTGACAGATTCTTTATTTACTTTATTTGCTGCTGCAGAATCAATGGTAAAATCTTCGTCCCATTTCCATTCTCTATCACCAGAATGTGCAGTAATATGCATCGTATACTTACCAGCTTTGATAGGATCCATCCCCCAAGGAATACCAAAATCAAAGTTTGAATTAGGTGCAAGTGATCGGTCAGTCATTTTTAATTCTTTTATAACTGTTTTAGAACCTTTTTCAGTCATCTTTGCTTGAATTGTCAATCGCGGTAAGATTTTTGGCTCAGGGTTTTGAAATTTAATGTTTATCACTTTGGATCCATTATCTAAACCAGGCTTAATGCTTTTTAATTTTAAATCAGCATCTTCATTATAAGCTGTGCGATCTTCTGATAATAATAACCCAACTTTATAGCCATAACGATTAGAAATACCAGCTTTTTTCTTGGTATCTTCTCCTTCTGACTTCATAAATGTTATCGCGCCTAATTTAATGCCCGAGAAAGCTTCTTTTGGTGGATGAATCTTAATTTTCACT
This sequence comes from Vagococcus sp. JNUCC 83, assembly GCF_053667615.1. Lineage (NCBI taxonomy): Bacteria > Bacillati > Bacillota > Bacilli > Lactobacillales > Enterococcaceae > Vagococcus > Vagococcus sp. JNUCC 83. The sequence goes on from NZ_CM132204.1 coordinate 1,968,898, forward strand.
ATTTTTTCTTCAAAATTTTGAACGGTCACTTGTTGCTCATCTTTTGGAATAGTCACCATTGTAGTTAAAGGAACTTTTAACGACTCATCAAGCACTGGTTTTTCTTGGCCGTAATCAATGATTCCAGAAGAACTTGTCACTGCATTCGTCAAACCTAAATCAACCGTTACAGGTTCTTTCATCACACTTTTAATTTTAACACTAATTTCTTGTTCTTTGTCTGGTTCTACTGCTAAATGATAATATGACGCATCTTTATCTATTTGGTTGTCTGGTATAACAGGTTCAACTGTAAAACCAATTTGAGATTGATTGTCTTGTGCCTGCACTTTTAGCATACCAAAATGAAGACCTAGTGACAAAATCCCCAATACTACTACCAGCTGTCTTATCCAACGTTTCGTTTCCATGTGCATCCTCCTGAAAATCATTCTATTCCTTTAAAAAATGAAGACTCAATCACTCCTTTTAAAGAGAAGTGATTGAGAGTATCTAATCTTTTGGTGTCAAATCAAGCGACCAAGTAATCGTTCCTCGATACTGTTCATTTGGTTTCCCTGTATTTTCAGGAACAATCAATTTCATATCATTAATCCATGTATTGTATGATGTCGGACTTTGATCATCGTCTGTGACACTGTACAATATTTGACTTGAATTGTCTGTTGGTAACACGACTTTTTTATTCACATAATCAATTCCATTGATTGGCAAATTAGCATCGGTTGTAGACGTGATGTCAAATTGATAACGTGCTCGACCTAAATTATCTAACTTGTCGCTTTCTAGCTGACTTGCTTGTACACTTAAACTCCAAGAACCTTTTTGCTCACGGTCGTCTCTTATTTCAACGTTCTTTATATCAGATGTTGTTGGTTTTATTATTTGAGTAATATCCTTAACGGCGTTGTTACTACCAAAATCATACAAATCTGGTACTTTTACTAAATGAAGTGCACTTTGACGTCCCCAAATATATGTCCCTGCTTTTCCAGCTGTATTTTTTAAGAAGTCAGATGTTTGACCTAAATTCACATTTTTATTATCAATGTTTACCCAGTTTCCATTGTAGCCATCAGTTGTTGGAACATCATTTAGTTTAGTTGTGTTATTAGGATCAGAGAATGTATTAGGTAATGTGATTTTATGTAATGTATCGCCTGAAAACATTTTATTCTTATTTGAGACACTTGAGAAATTAAAACTGCTTAAATCTAATGTTGTTAACTTATTCATATTACCAAACATCATATACATATTTTCCACTTTTTCCGTATTAAATCCAGTCACATCTATCTCACTAAGACTTTCATTAGCATTAAACATATAAGCCATGTCATTGACATTCGATGTATTAAACTTGGTTTTATCAAGACTCAAGGTTGCTAGGTTATGTAAATTGTTAAACATTTGTCGCATTTTTGTCACACTTACTGTATCAAAGTTAGATAAATCTAACGTTTTCAAAGATGTAGACCCCTCAAACATGGCAGTCATATCTGTCACTTGTTTTGTGTCAAATGTTGAGGCATCTAATTGAGTAACCGAAGTGACTTTATAAAACATAGAATTCATGTTGGTAACATTGGATGTATTAAAGTTGGATAAATCTATACTAACTAAACTTCCAGCCTTTGAAAACATTCCTTGCATATTAATTGCATTAGATGTATCTAGCTTATTTAACCCTTCAATTTGGGTTGTATTGGTTAATGTTTTGGTTAATGAACCGTCACTAAATAAATATGATGCATTTGCACTTGTTTTGACATTCTTTGTAAGAACTATTTTTTTAATATCAGATGATTGAATTGCCTTACCATCTGTTCTATTCCATGGTGAATACTGCCATGAAGCAAATGTCCCACCATCGATAAAAGTTAATATTCCTGTCGTTTCATCAAATTCATACGGCACATCTCCCCATGTAAGATATTTTCCCCATTCATAAGTGCCAGCATCAGTTATACCATTATAATTTTGTAAAAATTTATCTGTTTGACCAACTAATTTACCATTACTGTTTTGCCATTGACCATTGTAACCATTCTCTTTTGGTACTTGATTTAACTTGGTATTGTTAGAAGTATCAGAAAATGTTGTTGGTAAGGTGATTTGTTTAAGTATGTCATTTTCAAACATTGCTGTTTTAGTAGTGACGTTTGAAAAATTAAAACTTGCTAAGTTCAATGATGAAATAGCTTTATTATTTCTAAACATCGCTTGCATCGTTGTCACTTTTTCAGTATTGAACTCAGAAACATCCAATGACGTCACACTCGACATATTATTAAACATATAAAACATATCTGTCACACTCGATGTGTCAAACTTTTTATTATCAATGACTAACTTGGTAATCAGTGAGTCATTATTAAACATTTGTTTCATACTGGTTACTTTTTTCGTATCGAAATTTGAAATATCTAATTCTTTTAGCGCTCGTAGTCCCTCAAACATAGAGGTCATGTCTGTCACATTCGATGTGTCAAAAGATGACACGTTTAATATTTCTAAACTAGATAAACCATAAAACATATTACTCATATTCACTACATTCTTAGTGATAAAATGTGACAAATCTAGTTGAGTGACACTCGATTGACCATAGAACATATTAGCCATATCTGTCGCATTATTTGTATCAATATTATTCAATCCTGTAAAACTAGTTAATTGAGTTAATTTATGACTTCCTTTATCAGAAAACAGATAACTTGAATTTGCAGGTGTTTTTACTGATTTGGTGAACTCAATTTTTTTCACTGCTGTGGCACTAATCGCTTTACCATCTGTTCTATTCCATGGTGATACTGTATAATCTCCTAGAGTTCCACCGTCTACAAATGTTAGTTTCCCTGTACTCTCATCAAACGTATAAGGTACTTCTCCCCATTTTAAGACATCTTCTGCTTTTTCTCCCCATACATATGTCCCAGCTTTACCTGCCTCATTAGTCAAGAAATCCTTAGTTTGCCCTAACTTTTTCGATTTGTTATTAATATTAACCCAATTACCATTATATGTATCATCAGTCGGAACATCATTTAATTTAGTCGTGTTAGCAGAATCAGAAAATGTGCTAGGCAATGTGATTTCTTTCAATGTATCATTTAAAAACATAGAACCTTTATTTGTTACTTTTTTGAAATCAAAGTTCCCTAAATTCAATGATGATATTTTTTTCATATTAGCAAACATCGAGCTCATGTTTGTAACCTTTGATGTATTAAATTTTGTGACATCAATACTTGTTAAATTTGACATTCCAGCAAACATATTATTCATTAAAGTGACATTTGTTGTATTGAAATTAGACACATTTAATGTGGTAATACTCGTCATCCCTTGGAACATATAGCTCATATTTTTTACTTTAGATGTCTCAAATGATGAAACATTTAAACTGCCTAAACTTATCATCCCTTGAAACATATGACTCATATTTGTTGTATTTAATGTTTTAAAAGATGAAACATCCAGTGTTTTTAGATTAGACACTCCAGCGAACATATAACTCATATCAGTTGCATTAGTTGTATCGATCTTATTTGCCCCTGAAAGACTAGTTAATTGAGTTAATTTATTGCTGTTTTTGTCAGAAAATAAATAACTTGAATTAGCTGGTGTTTTAACTGAATTTGTAAACTCAATTTTTTTCACTGCTGAGGCACTAATCGCTTTGCCATCTGTTCTATTCCAAGGAGACACAGTATAATCTCCCAACGTTCCACCATCTGTAAAGGTTAATTTACCTGTACTCTCATCAAACGTATAAGGTACTTCTCCCCATTTTAATACTTCAGGTACTGGATCTGGTTTATATTTTGTGTATGTTCCAGCGTTTCCACTGGCTAAATAATCTAGAAATGACTGGTTACTTCCAACGTTTGTTCCAACCTTATTCCCTTCTTCATCATACCAAGTTCCGATAGGAAAATTTGCACCTCTTGTTTCTCCCCGCACATCAAATGTATTTCCTACTGTAAATTTAGTAAATCCAGAATTTAAAAACATGGCATCTATATCATATGGTTTGCTTGATGTTATCTTAAATGATGATATATTTAACCATTTTTCTTTTATACTAGAATCTTTAGCGGTATTTTCAAACATATTTCTCATATCAGTAACTCTCGAAACATTCCAATTTGATAAATCAAGATTGATAATATGTTCCATATTAGCAAACATACCCTCCATATTAGTCACACTACTAACATTTAGTTTGCCAATCCCTGATATCTCAGTGCAATTAGCTAATGTTTTTTGCAAACTATCTGAACTAAAAAGATTTTTTGAATTAGATGGTGCCGTGATATTGTTTTGGATTGTAATTTTTTTAATGGATGGTCCAGACACTGTTCCTTTATTCCAAGGGGATGTGCTCCACGCGCCCAACGTTCCCGTCCCTGTTAAAACTAACTCGCCTGTTGCTGTGTTAAACTCCCAAGTTACATTTCCCCATGTACCTGTTTGAACTGATCTAACTGCTCGTGATTGAATAGCACTTTGGGCACTAACTCTCTGGATATTATTATTTGAGGCATCACTCTCTGTCGTTTCTTTTTCTGCTGGCTGTGTTGATTCCTCTGACAGAGTCGTACTAGTCGTATAAGTGGTATCTTCAGTTGATGATGTGTCATCTGTGTTTTTTTGTGTGTCATACGTTTCTTGTATATTTTTTAACGTTTGTTTAATAGTATCACTCTGTGCGATATTTTCACTTGCATAAGTCTGAGATGTTTGAGAAATGTTTTTCAAAATTTCTTCAGATTCTGTCGTTGGTGTTACGGCGTGAACCATCAATGGGCTTACCAAAGCAGACAATAAATTCGCCGTTAATAATATCGACCATTTTTTCTTCATCCTGCTCACTCCTAAGCATTTCAAATTTATATAAACAGCTCAAGGATTATGTCCATTCTATTTACATACAAAAACAAACAAGCTAAGTTATTTGTTTTTGTATGTAAACTGAGCAATATAACATTGCTCAGCTCGCATAGATAGATTAACCTTGAGTTACGTCATCTAATGTCCAGGTTACAGTACCAGTGTATAAAGCATTAGGTGTTCCAACGTTTGCAGGAACATATAAAGATACATCAGTAATTTGAGCACCCACTTCTTTGCTTCCTAAAGTTGAAGCATCAGTTGTGTTTAAAACTTGTTGTGTTTGTCCAGCAGCTAATTTAGATACTGAAGATACTGTAAGACCTTTACCTGCAAATGGCGTACCAGCTGCTGTAGGTTTTGTCACATCAGGGTTAGTAAATGACATAGCGTTAGATGTAAATGAAATATTTGCACCTGTTAATTTATCAGTCGCTGATTTTTCTTGATCCATGTTTACAATTTCAGAAGCTGTAGCATTAACTTCCCATTTACCAGTTTGTGCATCTCTCAAATCATTTACTGCTAAGTATTGTGGAGCTGTTGGATTAGCATTGTGTGATTTGATAATTTGTGGTTGGTCGATAACACGATTTGATTGACCAAAGTCAAATGCTGTAGGAATTCTAGATAATTGTATTTTTCCATTTTCTGTTGGTTTTGTATCTGAATCATTTTCAAAACCAATACGTACATCTGTTTCACCTTTTTGGCCATCCATACTAATACCACTTGCTGAAACACTTAATCCTGTACCTAAAGCAATTAGACATACAGCTGAACTTGCAATAATTTTTTTCATTTCTTTCTTTTCTCCTTCTAGCATACATTTTTCTCCCTTTCGTATCGGAAGATTAATTTAATTATAGTCAATCGACTAAAATCTATCAATATATAAATCTTGATAAACGTTCAAAACGATCCTTTTTCGAACAACTTTGTATACACTTTCTTTATATTAGTTTTCTAATTCACAAAAAAATGTCCATAGAATTCAACATTCTATGGACATTTTTATTTTTTTATTTTTTTATATGATTGCTACGTTTATTATACTAATCCGATAAAAGTTATTAATGTATTATTTAAAAATAAAACGTATCTTAGGCACACATATTTCATATTCGTTTGTCTCAATTCATATTATCTTCTATTGTTTTTTTAGCAGTAGCCATCTTCTCAATGACTGAATGAATCATTTCCTCGTTCGCTCTAAATTTGGGCATACTTACACTAAATGCCCCTTCAAGTTTTCCCTGTCTATTCTTTATCGGCATAGCGATACAATAACAATCTTCTTCCATTTCCTCATCATCATAAGCAATATTTGTTTCTTTTATTTTCTGTAATTCTTTCTTCATTAAAAATTGGTTGGTAATAGTATTTTCTGTATAGGCTTTTAACTGAACCTTTTCAAAGTAGTTAGCTAACTCTTCATCACCATAAGCTGATAGGAACACTTTTCCCATTCCCGTCGAATAAAGAGGCTTACTTGCTCCTACCTTTGAAGACATATAAATAGATTTTTCTTTAGGTTCTAGTTTGTCTATATAGATTAACTCATCATTATTAGACATTCCTAAATGAATTGTTTCATCTACTTCTGACTGAAGTTTTTCCAAGCTTGGTTCAGCTATGTTTTTTAACATTGAATTAGTTGAATATACTTGACTATACTTGACTAATCCAGGTCCTAAAAAATACGTTTTATTTTTCTCATTTCTTGTAACATACCCTATTAACATCAGCGTATCTAAAATTTTTAGTGCAGTAGACGTCGTCAACCCTGATAAATCTGCAATTTGTTTTAAAGTAATATCTCCTGTCGTATCTGCTAAACAGTCCAAAATTTTTGCCGCTTTAATTAAGACTGTTCCATATGGTTTTGGATTATTTTCTTGCATATTCAGACCCCTTGTTTTCTATATAAGAAACAACATGTTCTTATAGGAAATTTTATCATAGTTTTTCATAAAGAGATAGTAAATAATTTCTAAATTATTTTATCTATCATGTTTTACAAGCCAATGTGATAACACCTCTTTATATTTATGACACTCATCTACAAAAGGCATGTGTCGACTATGTTGAAACAATTCCCAAGTTGCATGAGGTAGATTATCATACATCGTTTTAGCGATAAATGGTGTACTTAAATCATCTACTCCACTAATAATCAATGCAGGCGTTTCAATGCTTTTTAGCTTATCTGTGTAGTCAAATTCTTTTAAAGTACCTGTTGGGAAAAATTCATTCGGTCCCCACGCATACAAATAAGCTTGCTCTCCTCTGTTTTTTTGACGCCTAAGAGGCTCAGGAGACACTTTAGTTGGTACATCTCCTGCATGCCGTAACAAAAATTCATCATTTGCTGCTAAGTACTCAGGAGACGAAAAATCAGACGTCAATTCTGCTTTTTCAATCGCTTCTTGATGCTTTTTATCCATCAGATATATCAGACGATGTTGTTCTTCTTTCCATAATGCTGCAGAAGATAGTGTACTAGAGAGAATAATACTTTCCACTCCTTTGGGTTTCGTATCGCACATGTATTTAATTAATAACATACCACCCCATGATTGACCCAACAGATGAAGCTTGTCTAATTTTAAGTACTTTCTTAAAGAGATTAATTCAGATAGCCAAGTATCTGCTGTCCACAACGTAGAATCATCAGGTATGGAAGATAACCCACAACCAAGTTGATCATACATAATAATTTGTCTCCCTGTAGAAGATAGGTCATCCAATAATTCAAAGTAATTATGCGTTGAACCAGGACCTCCATGAAGTAGTAAAAGAGGGGCTTTTTCAGATGCTTCTCCAACAATTCGATAATACGTTTGATAGCCTAAAAACGGCATATAACCTTCTGTTATTTTCATTAATATCCACCTTTTTAGTCCATCATACCATTGGACTACATTAAAAAATACCCTTGTATTATTTTCTAACAAACGTCATACGTGAAACATGATTAAAGAAAACACTCTCTTTTTTCTGAATCCAATCTTTTAAAATAACTACTCCATACGCTAACCAAACAAAAGAAGTTATCAAGAAAAAGAGGAGTTGAATTAAAATAATGTATGGATTATCTGAATAAAAATAATTGATACTTCTACCTACATGACTAATTATTGATGGTGTATAGATGAGTATAAAACGATAAATGAGTGATGTTATTTTTTTACTTTCTGGTAGCTTAAGAGACAAATTAATCACCCAACCACCAATTGTCGTTCCTTTTTTGATATATGGCAGAACGACCATGAATAGAAAACTTGTCACCAACTGTAAAGGATACATGTAGTTACCACTGAATAATAAATTAGAAACAAGCGACCCAATCGTTTGTGACACAATAATAGTTAGTAATACTTCTACCAGTTGAGAGCCATATGACGCCATATGAGCAGTTGAGTAGGTAACATCTTTTTGGTGCAACTGGTCTCGACTAGGGATAAAAAACAATAACAAGGGTGCAACGAAAAAGCCAAGCATCCCTCCTAAAGTATTCATCATTAAATCATCCACATCAAATAAGCGATAAGGGTAGCGATAGTAGCCAAACAACGCCGTTAATTGCGAGACCTCAAAAAATAGTGTCGTACTAAATATAATCGGCAATGCCAAGTACCATTTTTTCGCTTTTTTAAAAAAGAATCGTAAATACACTCCTAAAGGCAGTAATAATGCGACATTAAATAACACTTGTAAAAAAGCAAATGACTTAATTAACTTAGGATAAGTATGCAACTGGTTAGCATTAAAACCTGAAATTGTTTTGAAGTCATTTAAAAAGTAAAAAGGTTTAAATTGCGTATAAACATGTTGTTTAAATTCAACGTCATCTCTATTTTTAGGCAATGGTAAACTGACTAAGAAAAAGGCAGTCAAACAATAATAAATAAAGCTAAACAGAACCACATTTCGCCAAAAGTTAAAATAACCATATTTTCTGTATTGATAAATCGTCCAAGGAATCGTCCCAACAAACGATATAACTGCAAACCAAATAAATGCCGTTGATAATGGGACTGCGTAGGATGGCATAGTATTCCCTTCTTTCTAATCTAATAATTTTTCTTTTATCCTTTATACTATCATTAATAACAAAAAAACCGAAGAAAATTTTTTCTTCGGCATATACTAACGACTATTCTTATCAACAATTTTATGCAATTCAACAATCTCTTTAGCTAAATCTGTAAAAGCAATTCCTGTCATCAAGTGATCTTGACTATGAACCGTCAGAAGTGTGATGTCTGTTGACTCTCCTTGGGCTTCTTTTGTTAACATCTCTGTTTGTGATTGGTGAGCTTTAACCAGTGATTCTTTGGCAGCTTCTAACTTTTCATCTGCTAATGTAAAATCAGATGTTTTAGCTGCTTGTATGGCTTCCATAGCGTGGCTTTTTGCATCCCCACTATGCATAATGAGCCCCATAATTACTTGCAAATTTTTTTCATCCATGATCATTCACCCATTCTTATGTCTTATAGTCAACCATTGTTTAAAAAAGGTATAAATAACACTAGGTTAATTCTAGTCTACTTCTTAATATTTTGTCAACAAAAGAAAAGGTTAAGAATCATTCCTTAACCCTTACCCTATATTATTTTTTTGCAGCCATTTGATCTGTCGTTTTTGAGGTTGTTTGAGTGACTACTTTTGCGCCCAATTGTTTATTCAGTTCCTCCATGGTTTCATTAGGATCAAATGTTTTCTTAATGGGCATTCCCATTGGATCTTGATAATGAGATAAGACTTCACTAGGGATATTAGATAAGGCTTTTTTAGGTTTATTAAATCCTTCGATTTCCCAAGTAAATGGAGCAAATTGGTTGTCTTTATCCACCCAATCATGACGTTTAGATGCTTGATAGATACCAAATGCCAACAATAAAACTATAGCAAGCAACACTAAAATAGTCACAACATACACTGTTCCTGATCCCACTTCTTTTTTTACTTGAGCGGGTGGGTAAAGTGACAGCACGATACCAAAAACACAGGCAGATAAACCAACAAGGGATACAAGCCATGCACCAATTTTTCCTCCAGGGACAGTGAATGTTCGAGGTCGATTTGGTTGCGTGTAACGCAAACGTAAAAATGAGACAAACATCAACACATAATATAACATGTAAAGAATGGTCACTGTTTGAGTGATCATGACAAAAAATCCTTCAACGTTTGGCAGTAATTTCACGACAAACGCAATAGCTGTCACACAAAGAGCTTGTAAATAAAGCATTTTAGACGGCATACCATGTTTGTTGTTACTTTGTAATTTCTTTGGTAAAAAGCCACTTCGTCCCGCTTGTCCTAACATAAAAGAAGGACCGGCTAAGTTAGTAATCCACATAGCGAGTGTCGCAAAAAATCCGACATAAACAAAAATCAAGTATAACCATGGAGCACCAATCGTAGCTCCTAATTCATGATATAAAGAATATAACGCATAGATAATATTAATATTTTTTTCTGGAATAACAATGGCAATAATCAATGTTCCTACAACAAACACTAAAAAGGCAATCAGCCCTGCAACAAGCATCGCAATTGGAAATTGTTTTTTAGGATTTTTTAACTGTTTAATGTGAGCAGCATTTAAGTCAATCCCAGCATATGAGAAAAATACGCCCGCAGCAAGAGCTAATGTACTCATACCATGCCATTTTGGTACTAACCCACTAGGTTCTAGTTTAATAGCTGGTGTGTGTCCTTGGACTAACCAAACGATTGCTAAAACAATAATAGTTACTAATGGAATAATCGTTCCGATTGTGACGCCGTATTTAGAGATACTTGAAAAAGTTTTTGCCCCCCTAGTTGCTAACCACGTCACTAACCAAAAAATAGCTAAAAATAGACACATTATAATTAATTCATGAGACGGTTTTTTTGCAAATTTTACTGCCCAATCATAATTTGGCGTAAAAAAACCAATCGTTGCAGCAAAATTTGGCATTCCCGCCCCTAAGTTAAAGGTTGTCTGGAACCAAAGTATAAGTAGACACGTAAATGCCCAACCTTTCCCCATACCTTCACCAACCCAACGGAAAATACCACCACGCTCTGACCACCCACCAGCCAGTTCGGCAGCGACAAGTGCGGTTGGAACAAAAAATACGAGTGCGCCAATCGCAAATAGTGTCACAGATGACAACCCATAAAATGCTTGTTGAGCGTCATTTCCTAATCCGGCTACAATCGCAACATTCATCATTATCAAAGCATAGGTTGAGATATACGTCTGTCCTTGTTTGTTCGTACTATCAGCTTTACTACTCATGTGGCTCTCCTGCCTTTCTGTTATTAAATTACCAATATGTTGGATTATACTAAATGTTTCTCCTAGCTAGTCCATCAACTAGAAGAAACATTATCATTAAAATAAGTGTTATATCATAGGTGTAATAGGATTCATTGGGTTCCAGAATGGTAAAACTGTCGCATCCTTTTCTAGGTTTGTGCGTTGAGTATCTGTTAAAAACTCTTTTCTAACAACTACTTCAAATAGATAGTCTGTCATCCACTGATCAACCATCACACAAAAACCTTTGTCTCCAATTTTATCTCCCCAGCTATTTTCTACTTTCCATTTAGTTGGTTTACCATCAACAATATTGACACCAGCTATCACCATCGCGTGAGTTGGTAAGCTTTCACGATAGTTGAATCTCTCACCTTTTGTCATATTAAAGTCTAAATCAAATAATTCTTTAAATTTGTATAGATTATCTGACATAATTCCTTTTTGACGGTCAAAATGTTTCAATACATCACAAGCAAACCATACTGGTTCTCCAGATTTTAATTGTCAGTTTTTTCAACTCATCCATCTCAACATTTAAATAACGATTAGGTTTTCCATCAACCATGTTGCCAGATAACTCTACCTCAAATATTTGATTAAATGGCATGCTTTCTGTTGGAACATTGATGATAATAGCATAATTATCTAAATCAATATCGACATATTTTTGATACATTTCCACTGGAGTTATCCCTTGGTAAGACGTATAGTTATTATCTTTATCTCTAAAGGTAAAATCAATCGTTTCAGGTGGTGTTCCTAGAGCAATTGATAGCATACGATACACTTCCACTAGTTGATTATCTATAAACTCTTTAATGGCATCCTCCGTTTGATTTGAATCCATCATGCGACGTAATATAATCGCATCAGATCTTAATTTTCGATTGAGTAATGTGTTTAACTCTGTTGAGTCCATGCTACAACTTGATTCGTCCATTTCGTATTTTGGCACAATACCATATTTTTCAACTAACAAAATAATTAAGTTCCAATCGCCACCATCTTGTTGAGGAGAGTTTAATAAGAATTGCACATCTCTGCTTGATAATTCTTCGCCTGATGTGTCTAAAATATTTTGATAAAAATAGTTTGCTTTTTCTAGCTTGTCATAGAAAAAAAGATAGTTTTGTGATAATTCAAAGTTTTCAATGTTGTATTGTTTTTCTAGTTGGAAACGAATCACATTTAAACAAGAAAACATCCAGCAACGTCCACTATGACGTTGATTCGTTACTTGATGCGTATCCACATCAATCGAAAAATTAAAATTATTGTCATCAATCGAACGAATATTTTCAGCTGCTTTAAATAAACCATTGGTAGTAGCTGCAGTTTGCGCGACTTGATTGCCTCGATTCGAGTTAAAATTTTTCTTCATTTCATCAATTCGTTCACTATTAAGTGGTCTAGACATATAAAACACTCCATTCTTTAAATTATTGTTTTGTTTGTACACTTATATATAACTCCTTTTATATGTATATCTCACGTTTATTTTGTGAATCTCTCACAACTTTTTTATGGTGAGTTAAATAACTATTTGCATAAAATAAGGAGGCTGACCCAAAAGTCTCTAGAATAAACTAAAAGGAAGAAAATCTTTTTTCGATTTTCTTCCTTTTTTGACGTAAAAAATAGCACTATCCTATATAATTAAAGTGACGAAACCAAATTAAAAGGAGTGCTATTTATGTATAAGAATTATAACACGAAACAGGTTACTTTATCACTGAATTTAGATATTTATTTAGAAGAAAATGATATCGCTTTTGCGATTGATGAATTAGTAGAAAGTATCCCTGTGGATGTGTTCTCAGTTTTTGAGCATCGAATGGGAAGTTCGTCTTATCATCCAAAAATGATGTTGAAGCTTATTCTGTGTGGCTACACTCAATCTATTTTTTCAGGAAGAAAGATAGAAGCTATGTCTAAAGATAGCATTCGTGCCATGTGGTTAACGCAATCACAGACACCTAACTTCAGAACAATTAATCGATTCAGAGTGAACCCACTGGTTCAACCGATACTTCAAGAATGTTTTATTCAATTTAGAAATCAGCTTGTTTCTCAACAATTAATTGATGAAGAAGCTATTTTTATTGATGGAACAAAGTTAGAAGCCAACGCAAATAAATATACCTTCGTTTGGAAAAAGAGCACACAACGTTATGAAGAATCTTTGAGAGAGAAGTCAAAGTCCTATTATCAACAACTTGTAGAAGAGCAAATTATTCCATCTATTTGTTCAGAAGATGATGAGTTAAACACAGAAAATTTAAAACAAATCATTGATGAATTGGAAATGAAAGTAAGTGATTTAAGTACTAAAATTGAAAAGAGTTCAGATGTTCAAGAGAGAAAAGAACTTCGTTCTGAGCGTAAAGAGCCTAAAAAAGCATTGAAAGCTTTTTCTGACTTTATCTATAGAAAGCAAAAATATAAAGAACAACATGATATTTATAACGGTAGAAATAGCTACTCTAAAACAGATCATGATGCCACTTTTATGAGAATGAAAGATGACCACATGATGAATGGTCAGTTAAAACCTGGATATAACGTTCAAATTGCAACCAATCATCAATACGTTTTAGCATATGAAACATTTTCAAATCCAACGGATTTTAAAACAATGATTCCCTTCTTAGATACTATCAAGAAATCTTATTTTGACTTACCTAAATACATTGTGGCTGACGCAGGTTATGGTAGTGAAGAAAACTATCAAGCAATTTTGGATGATTTTGAAAGAACTCCATTAATTACTTATACAATGTATCAGAAAGAACACACTAAAAAATACAAACAAAATCCATTTATTCCAGATAACTGGATTTATAATGAATTGGCAGATACTTATATTTGTCCGAATAATCGAGACGTCAAATTTAGAAATTACTCTACTCGAGCGGATAAATCTGGATTCAAAAGACAACTTAAAATGTATGAATGTGAGTCTTGTTTAAATTGCCCAGTTAGAGCATTATGTACTCGTGCGAAGAGTAGTAAAAATCGAGTGATTCAAAGAAATGGGAATTGGGAATATTTTAAAGCTCACGTAAGAGAGCTTTTGAAAGAGGATGTCACAGGAGAAATATACCGTCAAAGAAAAATAGATGTTGAACCAGCCTTTGGAAATCTGAAGGCTAATTTGGCATTCAATCGATTCTCTGTAAGAGGAAAAGATAAGATTTCACAGGAGCTGGGATTTGCGTTAATGGCACTAAATTTAAGAAAACTGAGAAAAAATAGGAAGGATATTAGTAAGAGATCACGAAAAAACAAGCATTCTGAAATGAGAGGTTTCATTTTGGAATGCTTGTTTTCTGTAAAGAGACTTTTGGGTCAGCCTCCTTATTTTGTTATTTATTTGTTGTTTGTGTGCTATCTTTAGACATTTCTTTTTGTACATCTGTTAACCAGCTGTCCTTTTTATTTTTATATATGACTAATGGAATACTGAATAGGATACCGACAAAGATTAAAACAAAGATTAAGTTTTCGATCGTATTACTCATAAACGTTAAAGTTAAGGCAAACACGATAGTAACTATAAGTAACCCTGCAAAGAAGAATCCAAGTCCATTTCCTTTTTTACCTACGCGGAAAGGATGTTCTGTATCAGGTGATTTTCTTCTCATCGCAATAAATCCTAAAGCCATTAATGTATAAGCTAGACAATAGATCATTGTGCCACTATTTGTGATAATAACGAATACTTTGTTAATTCCAGGGATAACAACATATGCTCCTGATAAAATAGTAATCGCAATAGCTTGCACAAATAGTAACGTATTTGATGAGTTGAATTTATTTGTTTTCCAGAATTTGAATTTTTCTGGGAAGTCCCCTTCTCTTGCACTTGCAGTAATTGTTTTTTGTGCACTAATGAACCATGTAGACATGTTAGTCAACACACTCACAATAGAAAGTAAGCAGAAGATTTGGACAACAAAATATGGTAATCCTAAACGATCAGCAAACAATTGTAATGGTTGAGCACCATTGTTTAATTGGATTTTACCTGCTGGGATAACATTTGCTACTAAAAATGAGTTAACCAATGAGAACAATGCTAATAAGATAAGGGATGTAATAACACCTTTAGCATATTGTTGAGATGGTTTTTTCAGACGAGTAATAAACACAGAAGACATCTCTATTCCTAAGAAGATAAAGATAATCCCACTAAAGTACATTCCAGAACCACTTGTGAAAGATTTAGGAACTAATTTTGACCATGAAAAGGTTCCTAATATACTATCTGGGTTTAAACCAATTTTTACAAAGGTAAACACACCAAGTATAAATAGCATCACAACAGGAATATACAAACCTAACCAAATACCGAATTTACCATTTACTTTTGCCATGTCGAATTTTAAATTCAACAGTGTCATACACCAAACTAATCCTAAAATAACCGCCAATGTAAACATCGAATTCTCGATTAAACTTTCTTTCTTCAGTAACAACGCAACCATTGGTGCAAAGCCAGTTCCTACGACAACCATTGAGGGAAACATTGCTGCCCAAATCAACCATGATGTGACAAATCCCCATTTAGGGCCAAGCGTATTTTTAACCCATAGCTCTGGACCACCTTGCCCTGGGAACGTTGTCCCAAACTCGCCTGACATTAAAGCAATCGGTAAGGCAAACCCAATTACTGCAATACCCATAAATAAAAACATGTTCCAACCTGTTGCCGTCAAAGTTGAGTAATACGGTCCTGCTACTAAAGAAAACGTTAATCCAATAAATGTTGCTAATGTTATTTTTGATAAAGCACCTTTTTTACTTGCAGTATTATCTCCCTGTACATTGTTTGCAACAGGTTTTTCACTGCTTGATGATGTGGGTGCTTGACTACCACTTTTGTTTTCCATGATAAATTCTCCTCACTTATCTTTATACGTCTTTGGTTATATCAAAGGTGAGTTTTGATAGCCCTAATCCTTTCTTAACCAATTCGCCGATATGAGTCATAGTTAAATGATTCATTTCTTCTATATTCTGTTTATTTTGTTTTGTTAAAAAGTCAGTAACATCTCCTGACTGCATTGCTTTGTATGCACGGTCTGTCTCTAAGACCATATGATTTGCTAACTGTCTTGCTGCACTTAAATAATCAAAATTAACTGTTTTTAGTACGTCATAATCTCGTTCTACTAAGACAGCGAGTGTACGATGCATCCAGTAAGCTTGATTAATATCATAAGTCATACTTGTATTGTTGTAAGATGGTGCAGTGTCGTTACTATTTGCGTAGAAAGGCACATACGGATTGAAGGCTGTTGGTCCACTGTTAATCCAAGTAATGGCTGCAATCTCTTCTGGCACATCATTTCTAATTTCTAAAATGTGTGATTGAGAGGTACGATTCATTGAAATCGGTCTAAATAACTTTCTAGACGCATCATCTGTTGAATTAAATGGATCATAAATAGTTTCATCATAGTGAGAACTTAATACAACACCCACATCTTCATAGCTCAATTTACGATTTGGTTTAAAGACAAATGGCATATCACTACTTCTTGGGTCTTCTACTTTATGACCCAAATAATTTTGGCCGTACCATACACGTGGTGTGTTGTATTCTCTATCTTCTTTTGAGCTTGTACCAAAAATATGACGGAAGTTAAACCCTTTATAGTCTGGATTTAAATGATATGTATCCACAAATTCTCTTAATCCCTCTGAATAAATAAAGTTTTCTGGGTCATTGAAATCCACTTCTTCAATAATTGATTGATTCGCAATAACTGCACAACAATCATCTGGCACACGTTGAGCAATCCAATGATGACCACATGGGATTTCCATATACCAGATTTCATCTTTATCACTGAAAATCACACCATTTCCCTCATGAGAGCCATACGCTTCAATCAATTTTCCTAGATAAGTCACACCTTCTCTAGCAGAAGAAATATAAGGTAATACCACACTAACTAGTGAGTCTTCTCCAAGTCCATCTGTTAAAGGATCAATAGCTAAAACTTGAGTATTACTAAAAATACTCTCAGTTGCACTCATTGCCACATTTTTTGAATTAATCCCTGATTCCCCAAAAATTCCTTCTTTTTTATATTGAATATAAGGAACCATTTGATATCTTAATGATTTTTTTGGATAATTTTCTTTAAAATGTGTTAAATAAGAGCGATAGACACCTTCTGTTATGTCATTCTCAGGAACGACAATAAATTTTACTGGTTCAATAACAATCTCAGCGTCGCAATTTCTTGCAATTAATGTTGCGCCATTTTTAGTTGCTTTTTTTCCGACTACGACAGTTGTACACATATTATTCCCTCTTCCTTCATTTCCGCATTTTTAAAGTTAGAAAGGATAATCCGAAAAGATTATCCTTTCTAGCGACTTACTAAACGTCTTTAGTAATATCAAATGTCAGTTTAGATAATCCCAAACCTTTTTGGACCAAATCGCCAATATGTTTCATAGCTAAGCCATTCATTTGGTCAATATTTTTGTTATTTTGCTCAGTTAAGAACTCTTCAATATTCTCAATGTTACCTTCTTTAACAGCTTGATCTGTTTCCAATACGAGATGTTTTGCTAATGTTTTAGCAGCTGTTAAATAGTCAAAATTTACAGAAGATAATTTGTTGTAATCACGTTCCACTAATACAGCTAATGTACGATACATCCAATAGGCTTGATTAATATCATAAGTATCGGTTGTATCACGATAACTTTTTGGTGTATCCAAACTATTGGCAAAAAATGGCACGTATGGGTTAAAGGCAGTAGGTGCACTATTAATCCAAATAATTCCTGCAATTTCTTCTGGTACATTGTTTCGGATTTCTAAGATATGTGATTCAGCTGTACGATTCATAGAAATTGGTCTAAATATATTACGGTCCGCATCGCTCTCAGGATTAAATGGATCATAAATTGTTTCATCAAAGTGTGAGCTTAATACAGCTGCTACATCATTGACTGTGAGTAAACGATTTGGTTTAAACACAAATGGCATGTCACTACTTCTAGGATCTTCGACTTTATGACCTAGAGAATTTTGACCATACCACACACGAGCAGTGTTATATTGTCTATCTTCTTTAGTACTTGTTCCAAAAATATGGCGGAAATTGAATCCTTCATAATCCGGATTAAGTTGATAAGTCTCAACAAATTCTCTGATACCTTCAGAATACATAAAGTTTTCTGGATCATTGAAATCAATTTCTTCAATGATTGATTGGTTGGCAATCACTGCACAACAATCATCTGGTACGCGTTGAGCCACCCAGTGATGACCACATGGAATTTCCATGTACCATACTTCATCTTTGTCACTAAAAATGACACCATTTCCTTCATGAGAACCATGCTCTTTAATGAGTTGGCCTAAATAAGTCACACCATCTCTTGCAGATTCAATATATGGTAAGACCATATTAAGTAATGAATCTTCACCTAAACCTGCTGGAGTGAGTGGATCAATAGCTAACACATCAGTATTTGAAAAAATACTTTCTGTTGAGCTCATGGCTACATTCTTTGAATTAATCCCAGCTTCGCCAAAAATACCAAGTTTACTTTCGTCCAAAAACGGAATCATGGTATATCTCAACGATTTGTTTGGGTATTTTTCAGTGAATTTTGTCATGTTACTCTTATAAACACCACTGACATGAGCATCCTCAGCAACTGTAATAAAACGGACTGGTTGGATAGGTTCTTCAGAGTCACAATTTCTAGCAATCAATGTTGACCCTGTTCTAGATGCTTTTTTTCCGACAACAACGGTTGTACACATACTATTTCCTTCTTTCTATTAATAAACGCTTAGGCAATTGGATTCATAGGATTCCAAAATGGTAACTCGACTGGTTCTGTTGATAGAGCAGTTCTTTGTTCATCTGTTAAGTAATCTTTTTTAACAACCACTTCAAAAACAAATTCTTCCATCCATTTGTCATCCATCACACAGTAACCTTTGTCACCGATTTTATCTCCCCAACTATTTTCAACTTTCCATTTAGTTGGCATATCATCTACGATATTGACACCACCAATCACCATAGCATGTGTTGGTAAGCTTTCTTTGTAGTTGAATCGGTCCCCTTTTGTCATTGAAAAGTCAATATTAAATAGGTCTTCAAATTTATATAAATCATGAGACATGATTCCTTTTTGACGGTCAAAATGTTTTAATACGTCACAACCAAACCAAACTGGTTCACCAGTTTTTAACTGTTTAATTGTTGCGTTTTTCAACTCATCTATTTCAATGTTTAAATAACGATTTGGTGTACCTCCTACCATGTTTCCTGATAAAGCCACTTCATAGACTTTACCAAATGGCATATTTTCAGCTGGTACATTAATCAAGCCAACATAGTCTGTCACATCAATATCGATGTAATCTGTATAAAGTTGTTGTGGGGTTAATCCTTGATAAGAAGTGTATTTTTTATCTTTATCTCTAAACGTAAAATCAATTGTTTTTGGTGGTGTGCCTAGAGCAATAGATAATAATCTGTATACTTCAGATAAACTTTTTTCGATGTAATCATTGATTGCAGATTCTGTGGCGTTGTCTTTAACGAGTTGTCGTAACTCAACAGCGTCACGTCTTAATTTACGATTCAACATCGTGTTTAATTCAGCTGATGTGATGCTACAATTTGAGTCATTCATTTCATAGATTGGTACAACACCATATTTTTCAACTAAAGAAGTAATTAAATTCCAATCGCCACCATCTTGTTGTGGGGAATTAATTAAAAATTGCACGTTACGACTAGAAATTGGTTCGCTAGCTGTATTAAGAATATTTTGATAGAAGTAATTTGCTTTTTCTAATTTGTCATAGAAAAATAGATAATTTTGTGATAATTCAAAATTTTCAATATTGTATTGTTTCTCTAATTGGAAACGAATGACATTTAAACAAGCAAACATCCAACAACGACCACTTTGATTTTGATTGGTCACTTTATGTGAATCAATGTCGATAGAAAAATTAAAGTTTGCATCATCAATCGCGCGAATGTTTTCAGATGCTTTAAAAATACCGTTTGTTGTTGCTGCTGTTTGAGCAATCTCGTTTGCTCTGTCATCACTAAATAATTCTTGCATTTGATTAATTTGATTGAAAGTTAATTCTTTTGTCATAGTAAAACACTCCATTCATTTGTTTTTATTTTGTTGATGCATGTGTTGGGGCACTTTGGGTAGTCGTTGCCACTTTGTTAGTTAATTTTGCTGTTGCTTGAGCAACTTTACCTTTTGGTGTTTGTGATGCTGATGGTGAATCTGGTTTGTTTTTAATACTGGTGTAATACATAATTAAACCGACAATAAAGACACCTAAAATAAGTAACAGTACGTCTAATCTAAAGTTAGTTAATAAATACATTGAAATAATCAAGGCAATAATTGGAATGGTATCTCCTCCCTTTAAAGAGAATCCATTATTTGGAAATTGTTTTGTATGTTTAAATTTAATCACGGCTAATATAGATGGAACATATTGGATAAATGATGCTAATACGATTGCTGCTACTAAGAAGATATAGCTAAATGACACTAAGAAAATACTAATAATCATCGTAATAATGACCGCAATATAAGGTGCATCATTTTTATTTCTTTTACCAACAGCTGATGGTAAAAGGTTATGCTCTGTTGATAAAGAGGCAGCTAAAACCGGTGTATTAAATGATACGGCAAATGCCACACCAAAAATTGAAATAATCATCCCAAGAACAATAAGTACATAAGCCCAATGACCAATAGAAGAATTTAATGCTTGAGCAATAGGGATATCAAATTTTGCAATACTTGGTCCTAAGATACCAATCGCTGTTGCTTGTACTAACACATAAATAACAGTCACACTAGACATAACGGCGATTAATGCTTTAGGAATATTTTTTTCTGGATTATTCATTTGTCCAGCAGCAACTGGGATAAAAGAGAATCCAGTAAACATGTAAAATACCACGCTAAAGGCTTGACCAAAGTGACCAAAGAAACTACCTGTTGTTTTCACATTTTCAGGTACAATAGGTGTAAAGTGTGCTGTTTTAATAAAGAACACACCAGTAACAAGGAAAAATACTAATGTAGCGATTTTAATAATAGAAGACACATTGTTTATTTTTTTTACAATGCTTGTTCCAAATAAATTAACAATACTTAAAAGAACAATAATTCCTATTGGAAAAGCATATTTTGCAATAGGATTATCTAAAACTGGGTACATGCTTTTTAATGTTCGATGTAGAGCTACTGACTCTGCTGTAAATGTCAAACACCCTAAAAACCAAGAAAATAATCCAATTTGAAATCCTGTAAATTTACCAAAGGCATTGTAGGAATAGAGCCAAGCTGCTCCTGAACCTGAAAACCGACTTGATAAATCTGCATAACACAATGCAACCATGCTCACTGTTAAAGCTGCAGTAAGTAGAACCAAGATACTCATTACCCCAATGTTTTTATAAATCTGCTGTGGTAATAAAAATGCACCTGATCCAACAATCGCATTGATACCTAAAAAATAAATTGACGTAAACGTCAACTTTTTATTAGGAGTTGCTGTTTTCGCACTCATGACATATCATCTCTCCTCTTCATCCACTTCTCATGAATTCGTTTTTAATATCGTTTGTGAGTAAATCATAACTCTTTTTATTTATAAAAACAATCTTTGGTACATTTTACGAAAAAATATCACAATAAATATATTTATTAGTCATTTTATAAATAAATTAGAATTATATGAGTTTTAAAAACGAACGATATGTGTGCGAGTTATAACTTAAATAATCTAAATTTGATTATTACTTGATTAAATCATTAAAATATTTGGACTCTATCTAAAAGCATTCTCACTTTCGTCATATTACTTTTTTTAGTCAAAAAAATAACTAACTTATTTCAATATTTTTGTATAAAAAGTTATTTTATACTCTATTAGTGACAAAGATAGATAATTAGTCACTGACGGCTTAACACAACTATTTAGTACTCAAATTAATAAAAAAATAGCAACTAACAACCCGTCATAATGACAAATTGCTAGTTGCTATTTTATAAATGAATGATGTGATCAGCTGATGACAAAGACGTCTCACGATGAGAGACCATCACTATTAATTTTTTATGACGTTCTCTTTCAATCGCTCGCAAAATAATTTGTTCATTCAGGTAATCCAAATGACTAGTTGGTTCATCAAGTATCATGACAGGTGCATCATGTAAAAAAAGCCTAGCCAAACCTATACGCTGTTTCTCACCATCGGAAACATCACGTTGTCCTTGTTTAATTTGCGTATCATAACCTTCTGGTAAAGACATAATCCATTCATGGATAGATGCTTTTTTCGCTGCGGCTTGTATCACTTCATCAGTGGCACTTGATTTTCCTAAACCGATATTTTCTTTAATAGTGCCACTAAATAAATCAGTTGTTTGTGACATATAACCTTCAATTTGATAAATATCTCTTGTATTAATCGTCTTAATATCACGCTCATTAATTGCGACTTGACCACTGGATACATCAAAAAATCGCATTAACAAATACAATAAGGTACTCTTACCTCGACCACTGGGCCCTTGTATTCCAATGAATCCTTTCTTAGGAAAATCAAGCGTTATATTATCTAAAATCAATGTCTCTTGTTTATAGCCAAACGATACATCTGATACAGTTAATGACTCAAAGTCTATTTTATCGACTGGCGCGGCATGTGTTATCTCATTAATAGCTGGTTCTTCATCCATCACTTGTTTTAAGCGTTTGGCCGAAGAAAAAGTCGACAATAATTCATTTCCTAACATACTCAATGGAATAAATGGACCAAAAGAACTCATAAAAACAACCGTTGCTATTACTAATTGGTCCGGTTTAATATGTAATAAAATGCCTAATAAAACAAACCATATTGTTCCTAAAGCCATACTTAATTCCATATACCACTGAATACTCCTCAATTGTCCTGTTTTTTTTAAAGACAGCCTATTAAGAACATCCCCTCGATGGTACAATCGATGCAACATGTGATCTTTTAAACCAAATTGTTTAATATCTTTCTTTCCTTCACTCATTTCAATCACTGTTTGGTTGAGCTTAGACAAGCTTGTTTTATAATCATCACCAATGTGTACTGCTTGTCTATATTGTACACTGGGCAAATATACACCCATCAATACATAAATACCTAAAGCAATTAAGCCCAATACTAAATGAATATGACTAAAATAAATAACTAACCCTAATCCCATGATTGAAGCAATCAGCACAGGGGAAACAGTATGAGCAAAAAATATTTCCAACATCTCTACATCACTGGTAATTAAAGCGATATAATCACCTTTAGCTCTTGATAATAATTTTGCAGGAGCAAGTGTTCGTAATTTTTTAAATAATACATGTCTAACATCTGCCAATGTATGAAAAGCAATAAAATGATTCATATATTGCTCTGCATACCTAGCAATACCTCTCAATAAAACGGCACAGACTAAACTAAATATTAACCATGAAAAATTACTAATACGTGAGGCAGTCATTACCGTCACAACACTTACATAAGGGATATAAATAACACAACAATAACTAATGACTCCCATTAAAACAGCTGTCAATACACGAAGTGGGATTTTTTTGATAAAAGACAACAACCATTTTACTGTGTCAATCGTTTCATTCATCTTCATCCCTCCCTAGTAATTCTTTTTCTGATAGTAAAAAACTATTATATAGGCTTGATTGTTTAACAAGCTCATTATGTGTCCCAGCTACAAGTAGCTCCCCGTCACTAAACACTAAAATATGATCCATCTCTTTGACTGTGTATAAACGATGTGAAATAAAAATGACTATTTTATCAACTGACAACAGGCTTATAGCTTCTAACATTGCTTGTTCGCTTTGACTATCTACACTTGATGTGATTTCATCAAAGATATAAATAGCCTTATCTGAAAGAAGTGCTCTAGCTAGCAAGAGTCGTTGCCTCTGACCACCTGATAAATTTTTTCCATTTGTTTGAACAAGGTATTCTAACTGTTCACTCTGTTCTTTAAAAAATTCTGCTAGTTTAACATCATCTAACACTTGCCATAAGTCATCATCAGTTGCATCTGGCCTACCCATCAGTAAATTATCTTTAATAGTCCCTTCAAATAAATAACTTTTTTGATTAACAACAACGATATCATCTTGCATATCAGAAAGACTTAATAAATGCCCCTGATTGTCATACCCATTAATCATACCAAGAGGTGTCGTATACTCACCCGTCAATAATTTACTTAGTGTACTCTTTCCTGAACCCGATTGACCAATCACTCCATATATATGTCCTTTTTCAAATACTGTACTGACTTTTTTTAAAGCATAGCTATCATCGTCATCATAACTAAATGACACTTGTTCTAATACTAGACGTACCGGAATAGCCACGTTTTTATCACGATTTACCTGAAATATCTCGCTATCAGGGCTTTCTAGATAATCGAATAACCGTTTGGAAGCACTGATACCATTCATTGCCACATGAAAAAAAGAGCCTAGCTGACGTAGCGGAATAAAAAATTCTGCTGCTAATAAAATAAAAATTAGCATTTGTGTTAAACTAATCATCCCGTTAACGTATCCCGATAACGCTAATACAATCCCTATAGCAGCACCACCGTATGCAATAATATCCATCACAATCAATGAATTTAACTGCATTTTTAATAAATTCATTGTTGCTTGACGAAACGTTTCTGCTCGTTGGTCCATTTCACGTTGTTTCATCCCATCTTGTGAAAATATTTTTAGTGTGGTCAATCCCATTAGATTTTCATAAAATTGCTCACCTAAAATAAGGTAGCCATCCCAATATTCCCCCAATATTCTCTTTGCAATTTTCATTATAGCTACAATGGATAACGGGATTAAAGGAATACACAACAACAACATAATTGCAGGCTTTAAATACATAAAAGCTAACACAAAAAACACGGTTAAACTAGACAGTAAACAGTAAAAAAATTGTGGGATAAAGCGTGAAAAATAATGTTCTAACTGCTCAACCCCTTCAACTGATAACTGGGTTAATTCTGTATCATTTAATGTTTGATGACGGACATCTACATTTAAACTTTTAGTTAGCACCGCTTTTCTAACGTCCAACCTTAAGCGACTAGACGCAAAATGCGTGCAGTGAGCTTGCCAATTATTAGCTATAGATTTTACGATTAAGCTGACTACAATCACTCCAACAAAACTAATCAACATTAAAGAAGAAACCTTATTTTTTGTATAATACTGAGCAAGCGTTACACAGACAATGCTGACAGTCGCAATATTAGCCAGTAGAGTTGCCCACTTAGAAAGAACAATACCAACAATGTATTTTTTATCATCTTTCAATAGATTCATTAGCTGTTTATTAATCATAAGTCGATACCTTCTGCTTTTGTTAATTTAACTTTTTTCTTACTTGAAAAATAGATTCTAAAGAAAATGACATGACCGACAAATACACAAATCAAAGCTATGCGCATCACCGTATTTGGAACGAATACAAAGGGAATTGCTAATAAGCAAAACACTGTTACCAGTATTTTTAATTGTTGTTTTTTGGTCATCTTTTTTTCAACTATATACTCTTCAACGTATTGTTTGTACCATTTTGTTTTAACAAAATAATCATGTACTTTTTTTGAACTGTTTAACCAAAAAAAAGAGGCCGCTAAATAAAATGGAACAGTAGGTAATAAAGGTACAATTATTCCAATCGTTCCAAAGATAAATGTCACACACCCCAAAATAAAAAATACTATACGCTTCATTCGGTTTTCCCTCACTTTTATTCGTTAGTATACCCATTCTAATTGAAAACCATTCTCATTGTCAATTGAATGTTTATTTTTTCACATTCAGTCCCTTATTTTCTTCAATAAACTTTCCTTTCACATTTAATGGTTTAAGTGTATGATATGTACAGAAAAAAATAAAAGGAGGTATGATGATGAGTGACCCTCATAATAATCATGAACCACATAAACTCATTGCCCACACAAATGGGAGATCCCTTGAAGAAATTAATGGTTCTGTGGAAGTCCCAACTGGAAAAGGGTTTTGGCGAACACTACTAGCCTACTCTGGTCCTGGAGCCTTAGTCGCTGTGGGGTATATGGATCCTGGTAATTGGTCAACATCTATTACGGGTGGACAAAATTTTCAATATCTTTTGATGTCTGTTATTTTGATGTCTAGTTTAGTAGCTATGTTGCTACAATATATGGCGGCTAAGTTAGGGATTGTCACCCAAATGGATTTAGCACAGGCAATTCGGGCTAGAACAAGTAAAAAATTAGGCATTATTTTGTGGATTTTAACCGAGCTAGCAATTATGGCAACAGATATCGCAGAAGTTATTGGGGCAGCGATTGCCCTTTACTTACTCTTTGGTATTCCATTACTGTATGCTGTACTGATTACCGTATTTGATGTGTTGCTATTATTACTTTTAACAAAAATCGGATTTAGAAAAATTGAAGCACTCGTTGTGTGTTTGATTTTCGTCATTTTATTTGTTTTCACTTATCAAATTGCTTTATCTAATCCTTCATGGGCAGCAGTGTTTGAAGGGTTTATTCCGACAAAAGATACCTTTGCTGATTCACCAAAAATTGGAGGGCAAACACCATTAACCGGAGCATTAGGAATTATTGGTGCAACAGTGATGCCACATAATTTATACTTGCATTCAGCTGTGTCACAAACAAGAAAAATTGATCACTCCGATGAAAATCGAGTAGCCGAAGCTGTGCGTTTTTCTACTTGGGACTCAAACATTCAATTAACTATGGCATTTTTTGTCAATGCTCTATTGTTAATTATGGGTGTTGCTGTATTTAAATCTGGAACAGTTAAAGATCCTTCTTTCTTTGGTTTATATGAAGCCTTATCTGACCCAAGCACCTTAAGTAATGGACTACTTGTATCTGTTGCAAAATCAGGAGTGTTGTCAACCTTATTCGCTGTTGCGCTATTAGCTTCAGGACAAAATTCGACAATTACCGGAACATTGACTGGACAAGTGATCATGGAAGGATTCATTCATATGAAGCTACCAACATGGTTAAGACGATTAGTCACACGTTTAATATCTGTTATCCCAGTGGTTATTTGTGTCATGATTACAAGTAAAAAAGGGACTTTGGAAGAACATGAAGCCTTGAATAATTTAATGAACAATTCCCAAGTTTTTCTAGCTTTTGCCCTTCCGTTTTCTATGATACCACTACTGATGATGACAAATAGCGCAGCCGAAATGGGGTCTCGCTTTAAAAATAGTTGGTTGGTGAAACTTTTTGGTTGGATTTCTGTGATTGGACTAACTTATCTAAACTTAATTGGGTTACCAGGACAGCTAGAAGCTTTCTTTGGTGATAATCCTAGTGAAACAGATTTAACGTTAGCCCACAGTATCGCCTATGTACTTATCGTAGGAGTACTATTACTTTTAGCGTGGACCATATGGGATTTATATAAAGGTAATAAGCGGATTGTTGAACAAAGTAAACATAATCAATAAGTTGGGCTAATAAAGTCCAACTTTTTTTATATAATCACATATTTTTTATTGTCATTTTCAATTAATGTATGTATTATTAAATAAACATTAGAATACTTTAATATTTAAATCACACTTATCAAGAAGGAGCTAAACGTATGGAGAAACAAACCCGTAACAAAAAAACTAATCCTATTTGGATTGTTTTATCACTAATGGCAGGATATTCCATTATATATATGGATAAAAGTATGATTTCTACTGCTATTATTCCTATTGCTTCAGAATATAGCTTAGACTCTGCTCAGACGGGCCTAATTATGTCATTTTTCTTTCTAGGGTATTCACTCATGCAGATTCCTGGTGGATGGTTAGCAGATAAAATAGGGGCAAAAAAAGTCTTGATGCTCTCTTTATTACTAGTCGCAATTTTTTCAGCTATGTTTGGACTGGTTGGCGCATTAACTGCCTTCATTTTTGTCAGATTTTGTGCAGGTATAGGTCATGCTGGTTACCCTTCAAGCGTTACAAAAGCTGTATCTACTAATTTTGCACCCGAGAAAAGAACATTGATTCAATCCATCATCCTATCGACTTCTGGTATTGGTGGAATCCTTGCGTTTACTTTAGGGGCGCATCTTATAAATATCAATTGGCGATATGCCTACTTTGCATTAAGTAGCTTATTTATTTTATCTATATGTTTAATCTTTATCTTTGTACCGCGTGATACACCTAATAACCAACAGACGAAAGAGAAAGTCCCTTTTTCAAAGATTATATTTAATCGTAATGTGATTTTTCTTTTTTTAGCAATGTTATTACAAAACTTCTTACTGTATGGAAACATGTCTTGGTTGCCATCTGTTTTATCTCAAAAATTTGGGTTGGATTTAAAGAGCGTTGGGTATCTGTTAGCTATCAATGCCTTTTTCCAAACAATTGCCACCATGTATACTGGTGTGTTGCTCTCTAAACTATTTTTAGGTAAAGAAAAACAATACATTGTTTTAGCCACATCGATAACGGCTGTCCTAGTCATTGCATTTATCTTTTCAAACAATTTAATTCTATCTATGGTTTTCTTAATTTTAGTCAGTATGATCTCGGTAAGTGCTTTTACAGCGATGTTTACTCTACCACACAAGTTAATAAATCCAGAGATTATTGGCTCTTCTATTGGTTTTATCAATACTGGAGGGACTTTAGGAGGTTTCTTAGCCCCTATGATTTTAGGCCAACTCATTAAAGTGGGTGGCGGATCATTTACCTTATCATTTATTTTTATGGCTATCGCTAGTGTATTAGCCGGTTTGCTAATTTTATTTGGAATAAGAAAGGAAGAAAAATAATATGGAAAATGCAAAACAACGAATCACTGATTTAATTGAGCAAAAAAGAGATATTTTTACTGAGGCTGCAGATAAAATATGGGAAACCCCTGAAACACGATTTGCTGTTGAACAATCTGTACAACCTTTTTATGATATTTTAGAAGACGAAGGTTTTACGATTGAAAAAGGATTAGCAGATATGGACCATAGTTTTGTCGCTACGTACGGTTCTGGAAAACCAGTTATTGGGATATTAGCTGAGTATGATGCATTAAGCAATTTAAGTCAGGTTGCTGATTTAGGTGAACAAAAAGCACAAGTACTAGGTGGAAATGGTCACGCATGTGGACATAATTTACTAGGTACAGGTGCCTTAGCTGGAGCGGTTGGTATAAAAGATTACATGGAAGAAAATAACTTATCAGGTACCATCAAACTTTTTGGCTGTCCGGCAGAAGAAAGTGGCTATGGAAAAGCTTTTATGGCAAGAAGTGGGCTATTTGAGGATGTCGACTCTGCTTTGTCATGGCACCCTTGGGATATTAATGGCATTTGGTCAATTAGTAGCTTAGCAGTTTATCAAATATATTATCGTTTTAAAGGTATTGCTGCTCATGCTGCTGCGGCTCCTGAATACGGTCGAAGTGCATTAGATGCGGCTGAATTAATGAATGTCGGTGTGCAGTTTTTACGTGAGCATATCATTGACGAAGGGCGCGTCCACTATGCTTTTAAAGACGTCGGAGGAGACTCTGCAAATGTGGTTCAACCATCTGCCGAACTCCATTATTTTATCCGTGCACCAAAAATTGAACAAGCCAATGACATTTTTAAACGTGTCACACGAATCGCTGAAGGAGCTGCCTGGATGACTGAAACAGAACTAGAGATTGAGTTCGACTCTGCCTGTTATGACTACATTCCTAACAAAGCTATATCAACAATCATGCAACAAAATCTAGAAGAATATGGAAACACAAACTTAACAGCAGCCGATCAAGAATACGCCAAAAGATATTATGATACACTATCTGATGCGACAAAAGAGCATCTCATCACTCGAGCAAAACAAGTCAACCCCGAATTATCCGATGAAGAGGCAAAAAAATTAGGTAGTCTGCCTATTTCAGAACAAGTAACACCTCTTGTTTTCTCAGATGAAACACAAGGGTCAACGGATGTCGGAGATGTAAGTTGGGTTTGTCCAACTGCCCAAGTATTTATCGGATGCGAACCCCAAGGAACACCCGCTCATAGTTGGCAATGGGCTGCCAATGGAAAATCAAGTGTGGCACATAAGGGACTGATTGCTGCAGGAAAAGTCATAGCGACCACGGCTTATGATTTATTAACCCACCCTGAATTAATCGAAAAAGCCAAAGAAGAACATCGTGATCAATTAAATGGTAAAACATATATCTCAGCTATTCCAGAAGATGTGTTACCAAAATAAAAAAATGAGGCTGACCCAAAAATCTTAAAATAGAAAAATCCCATGAAATCAGTTTATTAAAACACTGACTTCATGGGATTTCTGTTTTGTTAGTTTAGTGATTTTCATTTAAAAACTTACTTTTGGGTCAGCCTCATTTTTTTAGCCGTTTAGTACCGCGCCACCGTTAACATGTAAGCATTGCCCACTCATATAACTACTATCTTGATTAGATGCTAAAAACACAAAACTTGGTGCGACTTCATACGCCTCACCACAACGTTTCATTGGTGTATCTAGCCCAAAATCGTCGTGCGTCATGCCTTTCATTGTGGCAGGGATTAATGGTGTCCAAATAGGTCCTGGTGCGACACAGTTAACTCTAATTTTTTTATCGATAAATTCTTGACGAACTGATAAAGAACGAGTATAACCAACCACTGCACTTTTTGTAGTCGAATAAGTCAATAAATAAGGATGCCCTCTATACGCATTCACAGATGCATTATTTATGATAGATGCCCCTTCATTAAAGTAAGGGAATAAATATTTTGTAAAATACATAAAACTATAAATATTAGTTGAAAACTCACGATGTATTTCTCTCTCTGTAATATCAACAATACTGTCTCTTTCATGTTGTTCAGCTACATTATTAACTAAAATATCAATGGTTTTAAACTGTTCAATAAAATAATCAACCGCTTCTTTTACAACGTGTTCATAGCCTACATCGCCTTTGTAAAGATACACTGTTGCACCTAGCTCCTCTGCACGTTGTTTTACTTGTAGAGCGTCCTCATCGTTTTCATGATACACAATACCAATATCCGCTCCCTCATGAGCAAACGCAATAACAATTGCTGCCCCTATGCCACTGTCTCCTCCAGTGACGATAGCTTTTTTTCCACTGAGTTTGTTTGCAGATAAATAATTAGGATCTTCAATCAATACATTTGTAGACATACTCTTACTATTATCTTTTTGATGATAATCTTCTTTGGGATGATTTAATGATTTTTCCATTATCAGCACTCCTTTTTATATAACTCTTATTAAGTAAAAAATAACTATGTAAAGAATAATATCACTAAAAGTGTCGTTTTATTAAATGATAACCACTATAAAAGTAAATTATACTTATTGTTATATATAAAAAGGGTATTTTTGGCATTAAAAGTAGCATATTTCTTTCTATCACGCAAAAAAATCATCTAATAACTGACGTACTTCGTCAGTTGATTTAGTATTCATTAGACTAACGCGTAGATCACTCGCCCCAGGAAATCCTTTAACATAAATTTTAAAGAAACGATGCAAACCAACAATCGAACGTGGGACTTTTTTGGCATAGACATCTTGCAAATCTAATTGTAACCGTAATAAGCCTAATAGCTCTTCTGTAGAATGATTTCGTGGCTCTTTTTCAAACGCATAAGGATTTTTAAAAATCCCTCGTCCTATCATCACACCATCCATACCATATTTCTCCACTAATTCTAATCCCATTTGACGGTCTAAAATATCACCATTAACAGTGATAAGTGTCTGTGGAGCAACAGCATCTCTTAGTTTTAAGATTTCTGGAATTAACTCCCATTTTGCTGGAACCTTACTCATTTCATCTCGTGTTCTTAAATGAATCGATAAGTTAGCGATATCTTGTTGTAAAATATGTGTTATCCAATCAATCATCTCATCTTGTGAGTGATAGCCAATACGTGTTTTCACACTAACTGGTAGTCCACCTTCTTTTGCTGCAGCGATTAACTCTGCCGCGACTTCAGGACGTAATATTAGTCCACTACCTTTTCCGCGTGTTGCCACATTGGGAACCGGGCACCCCATATTAATATCGATCCCTTTAAATCCCATCTCTTTTAGTTCTCTACTCATCTGTCTAAAGTATTCAGGGTTGTCGCCCCAGATGTGTGCCACAATTGGCTGTTCATCTTCTTCAAACACTAACCTACCTTGAACACTTTCTTTACCATCAGGATGACAAAAGCTATCCGAATTAGTAAACTCTGTAAAAAAAACATCTGGTGCTCCGGCTTCTTTCACAACATGACGAAATACTACATCTGTCACATCCTCCATTGGTGCTAAAATAAAAAATGGCCTTGGTAAATCTTGCCAAAAATTTGTTGTCATATATTATCTCCGTTCTAATTTCCGATTAATCAGTCACTTGATATTATACTCATAATGAGAAAAAGACGCAAAAATGGAACTCTTATTTATTCGATTCACCTAAAATACCTGTTAACCAATATTCCATTCCTTTTTTAAAAGAAAATTCAATGTCTTCCATATTGTCTTTCTTATTCATATAACTATCTATAGATTCCTTTAATGATGTGTTCACTAAAGTCCCTAGTAGATAACTATGGAAATTAATCATTCCCATATAAGACTTTTCTTCTGAAATTCCAAACGCTTGAAGACTTTTTAATAAATACATACATGTATCGGCATGTTCCTTGGACATATGATAGCCTTTACCTGAAATGACTTCCACAACAAAAGGAAATTTTTTCAACATACTATAATAATTAATCGAAAATGTTACAAGGCTATCTTTATTTATCATGTTCACTTGCATCGAATTTATTTTACTATAGACTTCTTCAACCATTTTACTAACAAGTTCATCTTTGTTTTTAAAATACCAGTAAATTGCTGGTACTTGAACATTCAAAGACATAGCTAAATCACGCATTGTAAAAGATTTTACAGTCTCTTTTTCTTCCATGAGCAAAAAAGCTTGTTCTAATATTTTTTCACTCGTTAAATTTCTTTTTTTCAATTTATCACATCCTCTGTTACATTATATCATTTACTTTTTAATTTAATTATGTTAAATTAACTTAACAACATTAAATTAAAAAGGAGGGTTAATAATGAATGCTCTAATAGAATTCATTACATTTACTTTATTAAGTCTAACAATTTTAATTAGTACACGACCAAAAAAACTATTTAATAGTATAACGTTTAAAAACGCTTATATTTTTCATGCTGTATTAGGTGTTCTTTCTTGTTTTAGCTTAAATCTATATATTACACAATTTAGTCATTCTTTGCTAAAACAAAACGTGTGGCTGATTTTAGGAATGATGTTGACTTTATTTTCTGGTATCTTTGGTCTAACTAGTTTGATTCTTAAATATTTCCCAAAAGTGTGGCAATTTAGAGATAAATACATCAAACGATCAATGTCTCTTTGGATACATCGTTTATCTCTTATAATTTACCTAATTATTTTTATTAGCATTATAAAACATAGTTTAAATCAACAGAATTATCCAAAAATAGCAATCTATTTCTTTATGTTCTTTCTTGTTTCAATAAGATTCTTTTACTACCAACAAAAAATTAAACATAACTTTATTTATAAGGTTAAAGAAAATGAAAAAATTACCCATAATACCAATAGGCTTATACTAGAACCAATTTCTAAGTCTTTACCAGCTTTATATAATCAATTTATTTTTATACAATCAAAAAATGAGTTGATTCTAAAAGAAAGCCATCCTTTTTCTGTAGTGAATAGTAGTCCTCAACATATTGAGCTATTGATTAAACAATTAGGAGATGAAACAAATCACATTGACCATCTTACTAATCAATCAACCTTTTACGTTGAAGGAAGTTATAATAACATGTCAAAACTAACAACTCAAAATGCGGACTTACTGATAATCGCAGGTGGAATTGGAATTAGCCCTTTTATAGGACAATTAGAAAACCTAACACTTCAAGGAAAAAGAAAAGTTCATATTATTTGGAGTGTTTCTTAGGGTTTGTCAAGTTAAGTGTGTAAGTAATTTTAAATAATAATAGAACGACAATTTGACAATGAGTCGTCCTGTGATAATCTTCGAGGATAAGAGGGCATTTTTAATAAAGCTCTTGTCCCGATAAAAATTCACAGGACGAGAGACTCGTTGTCAAATTATATATATCCAACCTATTTTGATTAGTACCGATTATATTTTTCAACTCGTTTTGAAAAAGAATCATTAACAGTTAATTGATTAAGCACCATAGCCCAATTGTGAACGTGTCCACCTTCCCATTTACTTTGAAGTTCTTTTACTCGAAGATATAGCAGCTTAAGAAGGGCATTCTCATTAGGGAAAGCGCCTTTTTTAGTTACCTTACGGAAACTTGAATGAACACTCTCTACAGCATTTGTTGTGTACATTATTTTTCGAATAGCTGATCCATAATCAAATAGTTGTTCAACATGTTGAAAATTTCTTTTCCAAACATCAACAGCTCCTGGATAAATAGCCCACTTTGTTTGAAAGGTATCAAAAGCTGTTTGAGCAGCTTTTAAAGAAGAAGCGCTGTAAAAAGACTTCATATCCTTACAAACTTCTTTATAACTCTTACTTGGTACATAGCGAAGGGCATTTCTAACTAAATGAACTAAACAACGTTGAACCACAACGCCTGGGAAAATAGCTTTAGCACCATTTTCAAGTCCTGATACGCCGTCCATTGAAATAAATAGAATATCTTCAACTCCACGCTCTTTAATCTCATCAAAAATCTGCATCCATCTGTTTTTTGATTCTGTTTGATTTAACCAAAGGCCTAAAATTTCTTTATTTCCTTTTAAATCATAGCCAAGAATTGTATACACTGCACATTCTTTCACTTCATAATTTTCTCTTAGAGTGACATACATACAATCAACAAACAAGAAGGCATAGCATTTGGCCAGAGGTCTGATTTGCCATTCCTCAAGTTCTGATAATATTTGATCTGTGATATCCGACACCATGTCATGAGAAATAGTAAAGCCATAAATATCTTCAATTGTCGAGGCAATATCTCGTTGACTCATGCCTTTGGCATACATAGAAAGAACTTTACTTTCAATACTTGAAACGTCTTTGCTTCTTTTAGGAATAATTTCTGGTTCAAAAGAAGCATCTCTATCTCTTGGAACCTGAATGTCTAATTCACCGAAACTTGTTTTTAACTTTTTATTTCCATATCCATTCCGTCTGTTTTGAGTTTCTTTTTCTTGTCTTGACTGATTCTCATAACCTAAATGATTATCTAATTCTCCACGTAGCATAGCTTCAAACATCGGTCCAAAAACATCTTTTAAAGCTTCTTGCATATCTTCAACCGATTCTGGTTGATAGATGTCAATAATTGATTGAGCTAACTTCGCTGATTTTTGGTCTCTTTTCTTTTTAGCCACAGCTTCTCACTCCTTTAATCTATTGTAAAAAAAGAAAAACCGCGAAGCAACCCACTACCTAGGATGGTAGGTTACTTACACAGTTTATATTACACTCTCAATCAAGACAGACAAGAACAACCTACTTTTAATGAACCACCTTATTTTAATACTCCTTAACTGCATTTAACACATGTGACACAATGTTGCATGTGTTTTTATATTGATTTAATGTCTTTCCAGAACACTATCTGTTCGCTTGTAGATAAAACACCTATTTTTCAAAAAAAACAAGGGGCGTAAAAATTTTTACTTCACGCTACGCTATAAAATTTTTTACTACAGCATTCCCTTGTTTTGTTTTCAAATAGGTATCTACTAAAACCAGCGAACGATACTTGTACACTGGAAAGAATGACTCATTAAATTCAATATAAGAGGACACAGCTTTGCAACTATTTGTATGTGTTAAACAAAGTCAAAAGAAGCGAACTTCCTCTTGTGCCTAAAATGAATGAGTTTTAAAAAGAAAAAAAGGAGAGGTTAACATGGCAAAATTAACTGAAATCATTCAAAATTTAACAAATCAAGCGAAAGAGGAAATTAAACAGGTTGCAACAAGTGAAAAGGACATACAAGAATTTTTAGACTTTCAAGCAAATTTTTATACTTACAGTATCAACAATCAATTATTAATTTATCGCCAACGTAGAGGGGCTACATGTGTATTAGGATTTAGCGAAATTAAAAAACAAGGCTTACAATTATTAAAAGGTTCAAAAGCAATCAAAATTTTAGCTCCTTTAATTTACAAAGAAAAAGACGAAAACGGAAAAGAAAAATCGGTCATTAAAGGCTTTAAATATGTTAATGTTTTCGACTTAACACAAACTAACTTAGACCCTGAAAAATACCCAAATTATTACCCAAATAAACCGATTAATTTTAAAGCTAATAATGTCAATATAAAGGATTTTAATAATAGAATTGATAAATTAACTTATTTACTTAATACGAGTATAAAATTAGATAATAGCGATAAGTTAAGAGGAGCTAGAGGGGGTTATTTTTTAAATGACCACACTATTTTATTAAACAATGGAAACACGCCTACTCAAAATATAAAAACAGCCATTCATGAATTAGCTCATGCAAAATTACATCACATTGGAAGCAAACGACACCATGACACAAAAGCTATCAAAGAAACACAAGCTGAAATGACCGCTTATATCGTTTGTCGATACTTTGGGATAGATACATCAAATTATAGTATTAATTACATTTCAAATTGGAGCGAAAAATTAACAGCGATTGACAAAGAAGAACTAATACCAGTTTTTGATGATATTCAAAAGACAGCAAAAGAGTTTATAACAATCTTAAACGAAGAAAAAAAAGAGAAAACAGCTTAATTTTTATATAAAAGTATATATTATATACACTTTTATATAATTTAGTGATATAATATAGTAAAGGAGAAACGATATGACAATCACTGGCAAAGAACTACTAAAACTAGCTAAAAAAAATGGTTGGGAAGAAATACGAACTAATGGCTCACATCATCGACTTAGAAATAAAAAAACGAATGAAAAAGTGACTATTGCCGTTCATTCAAACAAAGATATTCCCATAGGTACAGAAAAAGAAATACGAAAGAGATTAGGCTTTTAAACAGCCTAGTCTCAACAAAACTATCTATAAATACTAAAGGAGAATAAAAGCATGAATAAAAATGAATTGGTTTATCCTATTGTGATAAAAAAAACAGAAAACACAGGGGAAAATGATTATCTTGTTACTAGTCCGATTAAAGATTTGAATATAATAGCAACAGCTTCTAGCTTTAATGAAGCTCTACGTGTTGGGCAATCGTCAATTGAATTTACATTATTTGATATGTACGAAGAAAATATCATTTTTCCGAAAATATCAGAAGATGAATTAATTAGCATTGAAATGAATAAGAAAAAAGATGATATTATTTCTTATGTCAGAACAGACTTAAACCAAGTATTAAATAAATTTGGTAATAAACCAATTAAAAAAATGATTTCAATTCCAGAATACCAAGAATTTTGGTTAAAAAATAATAATATTAGTTTATCTAAATTCTTGCAGGAAGCTATCGAAAGCAAAATAAGTCTAGAAAATTAGAGGTATCCTAAATGAGAAAGAAAAAAATCTTTTTAACTATACTCACTACCATAATTTTTCTCTTAGGAGCATGTGGCAATGTTCGAACAGTTTTAAAAGACCTTGAACCTAATAATTCAACAAATAATAAGATAAAGGTAGCTACACAGGAGCAACCAGACCGTTTTAAAATTGAATATGCTGGTGGCTATCAAGAGATAGTCGTAGATAATAACATACCTTCATTTACAGATGATGAGCTATCTTTAAATAAAGGTGTATGGCAAACATTTTCTGATTTAGACCAATTAAATCGTGTTGGAGTTGCTAATGCACTAATTGGCAAAGAGTCCTTTCCTAAAGAAAAAAGAGAAGGACTTTCTTTTAAACCGACTGGATGGCATCAAAAACGATTAGATGATGGTCAGTGGCTCTATAATCGCTCACATTTAATCGGTTTTCAGTTGACTGGAGAGAATGACAACCCTAAAAATTTAATGACAGGGACAAGAAGTCTTAATACACCACATATGTTAAACTATGAAAATCAAGTAAAAACGTATATAGAAACAACTGAAAATCACGTACGATACAGAGTCACTCCAATATTTAAAGAGAACGAATTACTAGCTCGAGGAGTTCAGCTAGAAGCGAAAAGTATTGAAGATGATACTTTTTCTTTCAATGTTTATATTTACAACATACAAGAAGGCTATGACTTAAATTATACGTCTGGAGAGTCCACTAAATCATAAGAATAGGGGATTGATACATTTGAAGAGAAAATTTATGAGTATAGATACAAATAGAATCATAACATTTTATTTAGTACCACTGATTTTTATAATAATAGATTTAAAATTTATAAATTTAACTATTGATTTATTTAGACATTTAAACATAAGACCTAATTTAACAATTGAAATACTCGATTTCTCTATAAACACACGTTCAGCAAATTTTACAATTTATACTGTTTTCATATTTATGTTATCAATATCTTTACTTTTTTTTAATTGCGTATATGTTGATTATATGATGAGTATAAAAAAGTTTGAAAAAAACGAAGAAAAAGGAGTGCCTTAAAATGATTATTCTATCGATAATTTATTTACTCCTTTAAGAAAATGATAGAATCACGCTAAAATATAAAACGCACTTACTGTATAGCATTGCATATACAATCGGTGCGTTTTATGTTACTATATAGTCAAGGAGGAATGATTTATGGCACAAATTAATTTAAGATTAGATGATAGATTAAAAGAAGATTCTACAAAAATTCTAAATGACTTAGGCATGGATGTAACTGGAGCTATAAAAATTTTTTTAACTCAAGTAGTATTACAACAAGGTATTCCTTTTGATGTTAGCTTAAAAAAGCCAGATATACTAAAAGCATTGGAAGACATAGAAAATAATAACGTATCGAGTTTTGATAATATTAATGATCTAATGAAAGATTTAAACGATGAAAATTGAACGAACTGCAACTTTTAAAAGAAATTATAAATCACTTAAAAAGAAAAAGGTTCTGTTGCAAAGTTTTTAATTTAATCTAGTTTTAAGTTAGAATGAAGATAAAAGATGATTAGGAGCTTTCAAATGACTCATTTTAAAGGGAAACAATTCAAAAAAGATATTATTACCGTAGCCGTGGGCTACTATTTGAGATATAACTTGAGTTATCGACAAGTATCCGAAATTATGAGTGATCGTGGAATCACTGTTTGTCACACAACTATTTATAGATGGGTACAAGAATACAGTCGAATTCTTTATTGTCTATGGAAGAAAAGAAATAAGTCTGTCAATGATTCATGGAGAATGGACGAAACGTATATAAAAGTCAAAGGGAAATGGCATTATCTTTATCGCGCGATTGATTCATCCGGTCTTACGTTAGACGTTTGGTTACGAAAAAACCGTGATAAACAAGCAGCTTATGCTTTTTTTAAACGGCTAATCAAACAATTTGGAGAACCTAGAGATCTTGTAACAGATAAAGCCCCTTCGCTAAGTAGCGCCTTTAATCGGCTTAAATCAGAGGGAAAATTTAAGGACACTATCCATCGAACCAGTAAATATTTAAACAATATAATTGAACAGGATCATCGTTTTATAAAGAAACGTCATAAATCATTTCAGTCAATGAGGACAGCTTCCTCAACAATCAAAGGAATTGAAACAGTACATGCTCTATATAAAAAAAGCCAAAGAGACGGAAATCTCTTTGGCTTTTCAGTCATCACTGAAATAAACAATTTAGTGATATAGACTGTATAAGATTAACTCATATATAGAAATTGATTTTATTTTTTTAACTTTGCAACAGAACCATCAGAAGTGCTGGAATCGGAAATACTAGAACCGGAAGTACTAGAACCAGAAGTACTAGAATCGGAAGTACTAGAATCAGAAGTATCTGCTTTACTTTTTGTTTCTGTTAATGCCCTTTTTATTCCAATTTTATCTTCATCAGTTAGAGGAGATGTAGCGATAATATTATTTTGACTATCCTTCACTATGACACTATTATCATCACCAAAATAAATTATATTACCTTCGTATATTAAGTCCTTGTTAACAATTGAAGCATTTAATTTCATTAATGTGTTAATAGTCAAGCCACTATCTTTAGACAATAATTCCAAATAGTCACCCCATTTTATAACATAATGGGTATCACCGTATTTTATGTTAGTTGTTGTATTAGCAGTCCACTCTCGTTGTTCAGACCTAACTAAAATATCTCCGTTAGTTGAAAAAATTAACCCGAGTATACCAAAAGTGATGCTTTTAGAATAAAGTTTAAACAATATTTTTCTTGTTCATTTAATTACTCCTTTTTTATACATGTGATACTAGTTGAATTTTTTTTATTATTTACTTAATTATTATAACATTTTTTTATCTCACTTTTCTTTGTTTTATCACAAAAAATGGTCCTATTTTTGTCTTAAAATCCCCTGTTCGAGTTCACTATTATAGACATAAAAACACAAAATAAGGAAGTCATTAGGCAAGTAGATAATAAACGCTTATCTATCAGCTGTTTGACTTCCTTATTTTCAACAAATTAATGAACTAATTACTAGTTATTCATAAAGTTAACATTTAAATTATTTACTTTCTCTTATGTACAATCCTGGGTAAGAGCCATCGTATTCAGCCGATAAATTAGCGCTTGATGAGAAAACTTTGTTTGACTCTTTATTTATCCAACGACCGGTATACGGAAGTTGCGTAATCTCGGGTAGTCCAATATTTTGTGATTTAAATGTCATGTTTTCACCTAAATTAAGTGACGTTAATTTAGAAGTATTATAAAACATAGAACCCATATATTTTACGTTACG
Source organism: Vagococcus sp. JNUCC 83 (assembly GCF_053667615.1). NCBI lineage: Bacteria > Bacillati > Bacillota > Bacilli > Lactobacillales > Enterococcaceae > Vagococcus > Vagococcus sp. JNUCC 83. Next base: position 2,010,157 of record NZ_CM132204.1, read on the forward strand.
AGTATCCCAATTAGATAAATCTAATGTTTTAAGTGAATTTGCACTCGAGAACATTAATGTCATATCAGTTACATTTTTAGTGTTCCATGAATCAATATTAATTGATGTGAGGGCGCTATTATTATAAAACATCCTGTTCATGTCTTTTACATTACTGATATCCCAATTTTGTAAATCCAATGTTTTAAGCGAAACTGCGTCGTTAAACATTAATCCCATATCAGTTACATTTTTAGTGTTCCATGAACTAATATTAATTGATGTGAGAGAACGAGTATTAGAAAACGTAGAGTCCATATTTGTTACGTTACGAGTATCCCAATTGGATAAATCTAATGTTGTCAGTGAAGATGCAGCCTTAAACATACTTTGAATATCCGTTACATTCTGTGTTTTCAACGTAGTAAGATCCAATTCCTTAAGAGAAGAGGTCCCATAGAACATCCCTGACATGTCTGTTACTTTACTTGAATCAAGTTTGTCAAAATTTTTAATGGTTTTTAGGTTATACAAATTGCAAAACAAACCTTTCAAACTTGTTTTTGATGTTACTGGTTCACTAAATACAATGTGCTTAATTTTTTTTCCTTTTAACACTGGGTCGGCTTCAATATTCTCTTTAATATTACGGTCATAAGTTGTGTCAGGAAACTCACCTTTTCCAAAAGTAATCGTTTGAGTAGAATCATCCCATTCCCATGGTACTGTTCCAAATATTTTAGCGTTACTTTCTCTTATGTACAATCCTGGGTAAGAGCCATCGTATTCAGCCGATAAATTAGCGCTTGATGGGAAAACTTTGTTTGACTCTTTATTTATCCAACGACCGGTATACGGAAGTTGCGTAATCTCGGGTAGTCCAATATTTTGTGATTTAAATGTCATGTTTTCACCTAAATTAAGTGACGTTAATTTAGAAGTATTATAAAACATAGAACCCATATATTTTACGTTACGAGTATCCCAATTAGATAAATTTAATGTTGTTAATGAAGATGCCCATGCAAACATAGAACTCATATCTTGTACGTTACGAGTATCCCAATTAGATAAATCTAATGTTTTAAGTGAATTTGCACTCGAGAACATTAATGTCATATCAGTTACATTTTTAGTGTTCCATGAATCAATATTAATTGATGTGAGGGCACTATTATTATAAAACATCCTGTTCATGTCTTTTACATTACTGATATCCCAATTTTGTAAATCCAATGTTTTAAGCGAAACTGCGTCGTTAAACATTAATCCCATATCAGTTACATTTTTAGTGTTCCATGAACTAATATTAATTGATGTGAGAGAACGAGTATTAGAAAACGTAGAGTCCATATTTGTTACGTTACGAGTATCCCAATTGGATAAATCTAATGTTGTCAGTGAAGATGCAGCCTTAAACATACTTTGAATATCCGTTACATTCTGTGTTTTCAACGTAGTAAGATCCAATTCCTTAAGAGAAGAGGTCCCATAGAACATCCCTGACATGCCTGTTACTTTACTTGAATCAAGTTTGTCAAAATTTTTAATGGTTTCTAGGTTATACAAATTGCAAAACAAACCTTTCAAACTTGTTTTTGATGTTACTGGTTCACTAAATACAATGTGCTTAATTTTTTTTCCTTTTAACACTGGGTCGACTTCAATATTCTCTTTAATATTACGGTCATAAGTTGTGTCAGGAAACTCACCTTTTCCAAAAGTAATCGTTTGAGTAGAATCATCCCATTCCCATGGTACCGTTCCAAAAAAACCATCGGCATTAGGATTAGTGATGGTTACTTGAGCAGTTGCAACTTTGCCACCATCCATTGTTTTTGCGGTGATAGTAGCTTTACCAGCGGATTTTCCTGTGACCAAGCCTGAAGAAGAAACAGTCGCAATTGTATCATCACTACTAGTCCAACTTATTCCTTTGTTATCCGCATTATCTGGGGATATCTTTCCAGTTAACTGTTGGCTCTCTCCAATGCTCATAGTAATACTAGAAGGACTAATTGAAACGCCAGTTACTGATGATGGTTTGACTTGATAGTCTCCTTCTATATCAATAAAACGAGTACTGTAACTATAAGTAATTGGAGAATTGTTTTTTAATATTCCAGTAATTGACACAGTATATGTGTCATTAGGTATTATTTCGAACGTATTATTTGGTCTGAACGTCAAGGTTGAAAATCCTCCAACAGCATAGTAACCTGGCTTAGCGTTGGTAACTGTTATTTCTCCACCATTGCCATCATTTTTAATATCACTTACAATGTTTGTTCGATTATTTTTAATCGTAACTGTAGCGCTGTCTAATAACTTGTACGACTTTTCATTAAAGTGAACTGACCAACGCATATTTTTTTCATACTTGCTCTTGATTGTTTCATCTTGTGAATTTTTATAGTAATCACTCATGTATGGATTATCTTGATTATATAATTGGATAGGAAAATATGTTTCAGTAGGCCATTGTGTAATAAAATCATCTGTATATTTTGTGGAAATTCCAGGATAATCTGAAGCTGTATAAACCGACGTATAAAAATTGGCTGTTTCTGTCGATAGTGCTCCATTAGCTTTCGCATAACCAGCTCCCAGTTCTGATGCACTCATGCCTAATAACCACGTTCTATGACCCGTAGATTTATTTCCACTTCCATAATCTGTAAAAAAACCATTTATGTGGGACGTAAATGTCTCTTCTTTGAATGAGGAATGAATTTGTGAACTACTTGTCGCATTTGTAGCTATATTCCAAAATTCTTGAGGCATATCCTTTGGTTTAACTTCATTTACAAGGTTATGTGTTTGTTTTCTTACTGAGGCCATCCCAATGGATCCATGTTGGGTAAATTCCATCGCTTCTCTAGAGTAAGGAGCAGGTTTTAACTTAGCCAAGGATCTATAAAAGTTAATTTGATCAGCCACGCCTTCTTGATAACCTGGAGCAAAAGTACCTAACGAGTAAGTTCCGTTGCTTAATATAGGATTAACAGAGAACTTGTTTCCACTTGGAATACTACTAAAAATATTTTGATAATCCGATTGAATTTTTTTTATATCAGTAACTTCATTTTCAGGTAAAAAAATAGTATTTCTTTTATTAATTATTGAACGACTATTAATATTGCCTATCGGTGATTCTAAAGGACCAACCGTATCAGATATATTTGGAATCTTTAACTCTGCGAATACCGTATCGCTCGAAGTGTAAGTAATTCCGAAAATTAAAATACAACTAACTAACCATTTTTTCATATGAAACTCTCCTTTTTTAAACAAGATGTGAAATTAAATACATAAACAAAAACTTTCTATAGTTATATGTAATCGACTGTTAATATTGGACGATCAAATACTCTTAACTGACTCAATAAAGCTATTTATGCATACCACCTTCCTTTCTTTTTCATTATAATTGTAAATTAACAACTATTAATAGTATATTATCTAGTTAATAGTGTACTATAACTAAGTTTTTTCTCAATCAACTATGGAAATTAATCTTAATCCTCCCGTTATATAACTTTGCAATAGAACATATTTAATCACATCAGAGTAACAATCGTAAATAAAAAGTAGGTAATCTTTATGGAACGACCAAAAGCATATAATATAAGATTAATTACTACTGGATTAATTATGACCAAATTAAAGGTATCTTAAACATCACTGAATGATAAAATTCACTATTATCAGTATATACAGATGCACTAACGCTGAGGAATATTGCAGACATGTCAGAATTAAGGTTACTTACTGTGAAAGTATTATCTTCTGTAAGATTGAATTCTATACTATCGCGAAACCAATTTAGTCCAGGGTCCGCTGTGTGAATTAATATATGTGCATTATTGAATTGGTCAGAGTATTTTACTAAATCTTGAAGTTTTATTTTTAGTTCATTTTGATAAACTTTTGTTGGTTGTAATGTTATAGTCATGGGCTCTCCACTGTATAAACTTGCATTTTTTAATTTTGGCAAATTATTAAGAGGTGTAAGGTCATTTACAGGTCTGGGAGAAAAGTGAAAAGATTCCAAATCTTTCATTCTATTTATAAAATTAATATTGACTGGTTGTGTTAACTTAGCAATTAGCTCTGTATCTTCAGAACTAGTAGGCATTGATGTTATAGACATTGTTTTTAATTTAGTAAGCTCACTTAATGCTGTATAATCTTCAATTTCTCCTATGTTGTATCCACCAATTTTAATATATTCAAGATTTGTTGCATATTCAAGTCCTGATAAATTAGTTGTATGAACATCAAGGTTAAACGACTTAAATTGATTACGATTATCAGGAGTTGTTTCTGAAAAATCAATGGGTTCTCCATGTAATGTATTTGAATTGTAAAAAGTACCAACTGCTAGTTTTCCTTTAAAAGGAGATAGGTTTATATGCATTTTAGTAGTAGGTTTTGATGTAATAGTTAAATTAAATGTTGGTTTGTCGTCATAACGATAATCCCCAGTTTGAATGTTATTATCCGGAATACTGTTTTTAGATATTTTTGTTGTTTGTTCAGATTGATACATTCCTTTACCAACATAGAAAAAAGGATCTGCTCCAAATACTTGATTATGATAATAAGTTTCTTCCCCGCTAGCATCTAGAATAGTAACTATCTGCCTTCCATTTGTTTTATTTTCAGTATAATTTTTATCTATTTTGTATACAGCAATCCCTCCAGAATGAATGGCTTGTAATCTATTATTTGTTTTTAGCATCCCCTCATCATATCCAGAAAATTGCCTATTTTCTATAAGAAAATAATATTGTGGACTCTCTGTCAGTACTTTTAAAATCGTAGAGGAGCCAGAATCTATAGATTGAACAATCTTATTGCTTACGTAATCATTAATGACTTCCACAGGAAGCCCCAATATCTCTTTGGAATAAGCATCTAAACCAACTGGTGTACTTCCAGAATATTCTCCAACCTTAGCTCCCCAGCTACCTGAAGCCATTAGACTTGTATATCCTAATCCAGAACCATCTTTAACTGTAATCCCACTTGTATCGGTCCATCCGGTATTATATAAATCTGGAAGACCTAAGTCATGCCCAAATTCATGAGCAATGATCCCTACAGTTGCTTGGTGATCTCCGTGCTTTTCTCCAAATTGTGTGTAGTAATCAAGAACTGTGTTATCCAATGTCACTCGATCACTATTTAATGCCCAACGGTGTCCCCACACGGAAGGTTCAGTCACATCATTATAAGATTTTTCTTGTCCAGCAACAATAATCATAAAGTGTAATTCATTTGCTTCAATCCGTCCGTTTTTATTGGTGTCATATTGACTATAATCTATAAAAAAATTAGCTGCTTTTAGCGCATCTGCTGTGATTGCTTGATTATCACTAAAAATTTTACTCCCCGTATTAGGGTGTGTGCGATTTAATTTAACTTTAATAATCCCATCATTTTGACTATCGTGTGCTTCTCTCGCAGGCTCAATTGAGAGAGAATTGTTTGTCATGGTTGAATAATAATTTTTGAGTGAAGGTGCTGTATCACCAAATATAATATTGCTCCACTCTTTTTCTGAATACTTTGTCTGTATATCATTAAAGTCAACAAGTATAACCAACAAATTTTCTGTTTTGTTTAATGATCTGTTTTTTGTTGTTGATGTTGTTTCTTTTGTATCAATTTCTAACTCATTATAAGGTGTTTCTATTTCTGCTAATATTTCTTCTGTAACACTATTTTTTGGAGTAGCATCAATACCTACCTTAGCATTAGATAAACTATATGAATCGTTATTTCGTTTTTTACTGTTTTGCTCATAATACCAATAGTTGTCTTCACCTTTAGAAATGACTTCTCCATTTTCTGTTGTCACATAATTGAAATGTTCATCCCCTTTGATAGCTGCTTTAAACGTAATACCAGAAGGCTGTCGGTAAACAGTTAGTTCATCATTTGCTGAAACGGCATACATTTTATTTGCACCTAAAAAAATAAATAGTAAAGCGAGTAAAACATTTAAACTTTTTCTTTTTTTCATTGTATCTCCTCCTTATAAATGTATCATAACATTTTTTTGTTCATTAAAGGTATGTTTTTTTATAAAGAGTATGACTTAAAATTTTAGTAGGAAAATCTAAGACATAATAGGATTCTACTAAAAGTTAAAAAAATTATAAAATTTAATCTTAAAATAATTCTTCCCAAATTTTAAAATCTTAATTTAAAGCTACGCTGATTGTAAAATTAAGCTAGACAAATAAAAAATCATTTGTGATACACTCAGATTGTATTTCCGACAAAAAAACAAGGAAGGTAACCACAAATGAACTGTATACATCTTACTATATATGAAATCGTTTTAATATAATCTTATTATCATACACGAAAAAAAGTAATACGTGGTGCTAAGTTATTAAAATGATTAAAGCAGACTATTTATAATGTTTATAAAGTATTTGATGATGGATTTTCTGCATTAGATTACTATAAAATATTTTATATGTTCAACTGACATTTGTAAAAGAAGGTCAAAATCTAGTTTTTGTTTTAAAGGAGTTCTAATTGTGCGATGCTCTTTTACAATTGGAGTAAGTAAATTATGAGTGTACTTTAATCATATGAATAAGATGATTGTTTTAGTAGTATTTAAAGAGAATGATTAGGGAATATGATATAATTGAATGTCGCCTATCCGATAGTCTAGCGACTGGAAGGAGGTGCTAAGTTGTACGAATATTTCATTTTCCCACTTCTTGTGGGTTTGTCAAGTTAAGTGTGTAAGTAATTTTAAATAATAATAGAACGACAATTTGACAATGAGTCGTCCTGTGATAATCTTCGAGGATAAGAGGGCATTTTTAATAAAGCTCTTGTCCCGATAAAAATTCACAGGACGAGAGACTCGTTGTCAAATTATATATATCCAACCTATTTTGATTAGTACCGATTATATTTTTCAACTCGTTTTGAAAAAGAATCATTAACAGTTAATTGATTAAGCACCATAGCCCAATTGTGAACGTGTCCACCTTCCCATTTACTTTGAAGTTCTTTTACTCGAAGATATAGCAGCTTAAGAAGGGCATTCTCATTAGGGAAAGCGCCTTTTTTAGTTACCTTACGGAAACTTGAATGAACACTCTCTACAGCATTTGTTGTGTACATTATTTTTCGAATAGCTGATCCATAATCAAATAGTTGTTCAACATGTTGAAAATTTCTTTTCCAAACATCAACAGCTCCTGGATAAATAGCCCACTTTGTTTGAAAGGTATCAAAAGCTGTTTGAGCAGCCTTTAAAGAAGAAGCGCTGTAAAAAGACTTCATATCCTTACAAACTTCTTTATAACTCTTACTTGGTACATAGCGAAGGGCATTTCTAACTAAATGAACTAAACAACGTTGAACCACAACGCCTGGGAAAATAGCTTTAGCACCATTTTCAAGTCCTGATACGCCGTCCATTGAAATAAATAGAATATCTTCAACTCCACGCTCTTTAATCTCATCAAAAATCTGCATCCATCTGTTTTTTGATTCTGTTTGATTTAACCAAAGGCCTAAAATTTCTTTATTTCCTTTTAAATCATAGCCAAGAATTGTATACACTGCACATTCTTTCACTTCATAATTTTCTCTTAGAGTGACATACATACAATCAACAAACAAGAAGGCATAGCATTTGGCCAGAGGTCTGATTTGCCATTCCTCAAGTTCTGATAATATTTGATCTGTGATATCCGACACCATGTCATGAGAAATAGTAAAGCCATAAATATCTTCAATTGTCGAGGCAATATCTCGTTGACTCATGCCTTTGGCATACATAGAAAGAACTTTACTTTCAATACTTGAAACGTCTTTGCTTCTTTTAGGAATAATTTCTGGTTCAAAAGAAGCATCTCTATCTCTTGGAACCTGAATGTCTAATTCACCGAAACTTGTTTTTAACTTTTTATTTCCATATCCATTCCGTCTGTTTTGAGTTTCTTTTTCTTGTCTTGACTGATTCTCATAACCTAAATGATTATCTAATTCTCCACGTAGCATAGCTTCAAACATCGGTCCAAAAACATCTTTTAAAGCTTCTTGCATATCTTCAACCGATTCTGGTTGATAGATGTCAATAATTGATTGAGCTAACTTCGCTGATTTTTGGTCTCTTTTCTTTTTAGCCACAGCTTCTCACTCCTTTAATCTATTGTAAAAAAAGAAAAACCGCGAAGCAACCCACTACCTAGGATGGTAGGTTACTTACACAGTTTATATTACACTCTCGTTTCTTATGAGAATGATCTTTTTGACTTATCACTACTTAAAGATTTAAACAATGCATGCAAACAATTTTCATACTCAATCTATGTAACACGTGAACCTGCTTCACAATATATTCATAACAAATTAGATTGTCATGCGTTAAAAAAAGAAATATGTCATCTCAACGAACATACAATGAACGTTATCCTTTCAACAAGTTATCCATTTAGCAATTCATTACATAAAGATTTAGTTAGCCTAGGAGTTAAAACAACTCAAATATACCGCAACGACTTTCTCTTTTAACTAACAAAAGAAAACCGTCACTTTATTATATTGACTTTGGGATAATATCAATCGTTTCTATGTAGTTCTTTCTATTTTCCAATTACTTATTTTTAATCAACAATTCATTGATACAACAAAAAAAGACAACCTATAAATAGATTGCCTTTTTAATTATACACCGTATTTTTCAAACTCTTTTTCAATTTTATCCAATTCTTTTTCATCGTATTTTTCGTATTTTTCAACATCATGTAAAATACGTTTAATATTATGTAATGCTTTAGATTCATAATACCATTTTTTCACGCTATGTTTTTTAGTATCTTCTTCTACTTGATCTAATTTATCCAAGTTAGTATCCAATTCGTTTAAAACTTTTACCACATTATCAATTACTTTGTCTTCTTTTTTTTCATAATTAGCCATATGAAAAACCTCCCTTTATTAAGTATGAGGCAAGTATATTCCTAATCAGATATAATGTGAAATCAAAACCTCCAGTGAGAACTGGAGGTTTGTTCTTCGGCTGAAAGCCTCTATTACCGGCTTGAGCCTGAAAGGCTCACTGAAACGGTTTCCCTCATGCACCACATTCACTCGCTGATCCTAAAAGGATCTATTATTTCTTTTTATTTTTCTCTCCTGTAAACGGATCATATTCTTCAAATAATGTTAGTTGATCTGCTACATAATCTTCTCGAATTTGATTTCTTATGTATTCCTCAATTTGTTTCTTATTTCGTCCTACTGTATCAACATAGTAACCCCGACACCAAAATTTTCTGTTACCATATCTATATTTCAAATTAGCATGTCTGTCAAAGATCATAAGACTGCTTTTTCCTTTTAAGTAACCTATGAATCCTGAAACACTTAATTTTGGTGGAATACTTACTAACATATGAACATGATCTTTACATGTGCTAGCTTCAATTATTTCAACACCTTTTCGCTCACATAATAACCTTAGTATTTCTCCGATACTTTGTTTGTATTTTCCATAAATAATTTGTCGTCTGTATTTAGGTGCAAAAACTATATGATACTTACATTTCCATGTTGTGTGTGATAAACTTTGATTGTCCTTTTTCATAAGGAGCCTCCTATATGATTGATATTTTGTGGTCGGGAAACCAAATTTATCTTATCATTTTAGGAGGCTTTTTTAATACCACGCTGAAAGCTCTTTAGAACCACCCGCATAGCAGGTGGTTTTCAAAACATATAATAATATCCCTTATAATAAAATTATAAGGGATTCATCTAAAGAAATTCTTAATAATTAAGTAAACCACTATTTGTTTTGAGAGTCTAATAAAGCATTTATACCTTTTTAATAACCTATACCAAATCACTCGGTTATTACAAAATAAAAAAATAGGCTGACCCAAAAGTCTTAAAATAGAAAAATCCCATGAAATCAGTTTATTACAATACTGATTTCATGGGATTTCTGTTTTGTTAGTTTAGTGATTTTCATTTAAAAACTTACTTTTGGGTCAGCCTCTTTTTAATGCTATTTAATTATTTTTTCATATCATATAATCTTGCGTGTTTTACATCTTCAATCGTTTGTGTTCCTGCTAATTGCATCACACGTTTTAAGTCTGACTCAAAATATTCTAAGACAGATTTAACACCTTTCCATCCACCTAAAGCTAAACCAAATAGTACTGGACGACCTAAAGCAATGATGTCTGCTCCACTAGCTAATGCTTTAAAGATATGCTCTCCACGACGAATCCCACTGTCAAAGACGATTGGCACACGTCCTGCTACAGCTTCTGAAATTTCTGCCAATACTTCAAATGACCCAGGTGCATTATCTAATTGACGCCCACCATGATTTGACACCCAAATACCGGCTGCTCCTGCACCTATTGCTAATACTGCATCTTCAGGTGTTTGTACTCCTTTGACAAATACTGGTAACCCAGAATATTCAGCAATAAATTTCACATCTGCTGGTTCAATTTTTTGTTTTGATTGAGCATAGATGTTATTTAACGACATATTTTCTCCTGAACCTGTTAAATAACGAGAAACAATTGGCATACCAAACGGGTAAACAAATTTATTGTCTAAGTCGCGTTCACGGTTTCCACTTAATGTTGCATCCGCTGTCAAAATAATCGCTGTAGCTCCATCAGCTTTTGCTTCATCTAAAATGTTTTTGTTCATCTCTTCATCTTTGCTCATATAAATTTGGAACCAACGTGGGTTACCATTTAATCCGGCATCAATTTCTTCAAATGTTGCACCAGAATAAGCACTAATTGACATAATTGTCCCACCAAATTCTGAAATCCCTTTTGCTGTTCCTGCCTCCTTGGTCGCATGAGCTAACCCGTGAGCGGCGATTGGCGCCATAATAAAGGGAACTTTTAAGTCATGTTCAAAAATTGATGTAGAAGTATCTGGGTTTTCCACGTCAGCTAAAACACGAGGTAAAATCCCTTTACTTAACCATGCTTCATCATTACGTTGTAAAGTAAACTCTTTTCCTGATCCACCTGAGATGTAATCAAATCCACCTTTAGGAACGACTTTACTCGCTGCTTCTTCTAATCTATAGGTGCTGATTACTTCGATTTCTTGTTCGATTGTTGGTGCATTATATGTTTGTTGTTCTGTCATTTTTCATTCATCCTTTTTGTTTTTGTTTTTTTAAATGTTATTCCCAAAAATTAATTAAAATAAAAGAGCTGTGATCGGTCCTGTAAAAGGTACTAATATAACAACGGTAATACCTGTTACCACAATTGATAAACCAGACATCGCTCCTTGAACATCTCCAAGTTCAATTGCTTTAGCCGTTCCCATCGCATGGGATGAACTCCCTAACGCAACCCCTTGGGCCACAGGATCTGTGATGTTAAATAATTTGAAGACAGTTGGGCCAATCATCGCCCCAATGACGCCTGTAAAGACGACCACTGCCACTGTGAGTGATACAATTCCACCAAGAGAGTCGGATACTCCTACGGCAATCGCAGTTGTAATCGATTTAGGTATCAATGTTGCCCCCATCTCTTCCTCAAAAGCAAATAATATACTAAACGCATAAATCATTATTGTGTGGAATATTACACCACTGAAAATTCCAGTCAAAATAGCTGGGTAGTATTTCTTCAAATAGACAAAATTTTGTTCCAATTTAATGGCTAGTGCCACTGTAGCAGGAGTAACAAATAGACTTAAAAACTGCCCCCCACTTTTATATGTTTCAAGTGGTATATCTAAAAATACTAAAATCAGTATTAGCATTGCTATAGCAAAAACTAACGGTGTAAATAATGGATTTTTTGGCCATTTCTCTTTTAATTTAGCCGCTATTAAATACAACCCAATGGTTAAACTAATCCATAAAAATGGGCTCTCTAGCACATCAGACAACATCTGCATTCACCTCATTTTCTTCAGGAACAGCCACAATTTTTGTTTCCGCTTCCACTTCTTTCGACTTAATAGCTTGAACAATTCGGCCAACAAACGCCATCATTAAGGCTGTGGTAATAGCCATAATAACAAGTAGTTGCCACCACGTATCAGCTAACACATCAAAATTTGCCATTAATCCAACACCTGCTGGGACAAAAAATATTCCCATATTATTCGTTAACCATGTTCCCGCTTCTTCTACTTGCTCCATTTTGACCCATTTGAAATGAAGAGCACAGAAAAATAACACCATACCAATCACGCTTCCTGGAATTGCTATATATTTAGATAATAACGCGGAGATTATTTCGCCCATTAATGAAAATAAAAATATCCAAAAAAGCTGCTTGATTTGTTTCATTAAAATCAACCCTCTTTCGTTTTGTAAACGTTTTAGTGACACAAATATAGCATGATAAGTATTCCTTTGATAATATCATTTCCTTATGATATTATAAGATTTACTTATATAAATGGACATTATATACATTTTGCTTATGAGTGTTTTTTCACAATATAAAAAGGAGCTTTTTATGAATTTAAAAGATTTATCCTACTTTAATCATCTTGCTAAAACCCTTAGTTTTACTACAACTGCTGAACATTTTTACATTTCACAACCTTCCATTTCTATGGCTATTAAACGACTAGAAAACGAACTAGATACTGTTCTTATTGATAGAAAAAGAATTCACAAGAAGCTTAGTTTAACGGAAACTGGTGATATTTTATATCGTTATTCTCATCAAATTTTAAAGTCTGTTGAACAAGCGGAAGAAGAAATTCATGATTTTAAACATCAAATTGTGTACTTTGGTTTCTTACCAACAATAGGTGGCTATTTTATGTCCCATTTATTACCACATCTTGAGAAGTTTTCTTCATCAATGAAATTTATTGAAGAAGAAAGTTCAGATGTTATGTTAGAACTCGTTAAAAAAGGCACGGTACCTCTAGCAATTATTGGAAGCGATGAACCTGTGTTTGATGACGACTCTCTCATTCAAATTCCTTTAAAACAAGAAGATATGGCTTTATGGGTATCAAAAAATAACCATTTAGCCTCCAAAAAAAAGGTGCTTCCTCTTGATTGTAAGGAGTCTGTTTTTATATCGCTTGAGAAAGGTTACATGCATCATCGTATTTTTGATGATTGGGTAAGCACTCATCATTTAAACAATATACAAACAATCTATACAAAAGAGATACAAACCGCGCTTTCTATCGCAGGTTCTACTAACATGATTGCGTTTTTAAGTAACATCTTAGTACGTGGAAACAATGAATTAATTAAGATTGAACTTGAACAACCGCCTCAAATTTACATTAGCTTGATAGTCAATAAAAAAATTCATCAAGCGAATACATTTCAAACGGAATTTAATCAGGCCATCATAAATTTAGCCAAAACATTTGGACACCCTTTTACAGTAGAATAATGATAGTAATTTTAACTGTTTTCTATAAATATATATGAAACTAAAACGTTTTTTGATATGATAATATGGGGAGTTGATATAATGACAAAACAAGGTATTTTAAATTTAATTTTATTGCTTGCTTTAATATCATTTGCTGGAATAAGTATTTATAAAGTAGAACAAAATAACAAAGATATCGCACAATCTAAAATAGAGATTGATACACTCAAAAAAACAGTAGATAAACAAGCGAAAGAATTAAAAACAAAAGATGACACAATTCGTGATTTAAAAAAAGAAGTCACAGCTGCTCAAGAAGCTGTTAAACAACAAAATACACAAGTGGATAATACCCAAGACAATACAGTGACCTATAATCCATTTTAATAAAAACACACATGGTATGTCTTATCAATAAAGAATCTGCCACGTGTGTTTTTGTATTATATAAATGTTTTTCCTAATATATCCAAGCTATACTTTTTATTATCCATAATAGCTATATTAGGTAAATGAGCCCATCTTTCAAAACCATTTCTTAAAAATAGTTTTTGACTTGCACTATTGTGAGTAAAAACATAAGCCATAATGGTCGTCACATGACATGTCGATTGTTGAGAAAACACCCAATCAAGTGCTTGTTGTCCTAATCCTTTACCATGATGATGTTGATCGATATACAAACTGATTTCAGCTGTCTCATTAAACGCAGGCCGCCCATAAAAATCTTCCAAAGCCACCCATCCCACAATCATATCATCTTCTTTTATCACCCATAACGGTCTCGTTGTCTGATTATAAGATTCAAACCAACTAACTTTTGATTCAACAGAAACAGGATGAGTATCTGCTGTTGATAGTCGTGTTGGAATGGCTTGATTATAAATATCTACAATCGTTGGTAAATCTTGACGTGTCGCATAATCAAATGTAATTGTCATAAATGACCTCCTTTAAAATAATTACTATACATGTCTTGAAATTATTTTATAGTCTAACATATTTCTATATCATACGTACAGTTTATAAAACTACTCGTAAACGTCAAACCCAAAATGATTGATGTGTTGTTTTAACATTTCTATGTACATTTGCGCTACTTGACTTAACTCAATTTTTTTATGTTTTAAGTATCCTAACGTTAATGTTTCATCTACTTCAAGAGGTATTGCCACAATTTTTTCATCATTCAATTCACTACTGATAATTCCAGAACTAATGGTATAACCGTTCAGACCAATCATTAAATTAAATATAGTGGCCCGATCACTAATCTGTATATGTTTTTTATGGGGTAAGGTGCTTAGTATTTCTTCCGAAAAATAGAAAGAATTCGTATCTCCTTGTTCATAGGATAAATAAGGATACTCTTCTAAATCATCTAATGTTAGACTCGTTTTTTGGGTCAATGGATTATCTCGTCCCACAAACACATGAGGCTTGGCATCAAATAATGGAATAAATTCTAAATCTTTTTCTGAAATCAATCGCTTTAATACGGTTTTATTAAAATCATTTAAATAAATAACCCCTACCTCACTTCTGAATGTTTGCACATCGTTTAGGGTATTTTCTGTGATGGTTTCTCGTAGTGTAAAATGATACTCCTCTTTTCCTACTTCTTTTACTAGTTCAACGAAAGCATGTACCACAAAGGCATAATGCTGTGCTGACACACTAAATGTCCTTTTCCGAGAGGTATCTTGTTTAAATCGTCCATTCAACAAATTCACTTGATCCAGTATCATCCGAGAATAATTCATAAATTCTCGTCCCTCACTCGTTAATGTGATTCCTATTTTGCTACGATAAAATAATTGAATGTTATACTCTTTTTCTAACTCTTTCATAGCTTGTGATAAGCTAGGTTGGCTAATAAATAATTGTTTCGCTGCTTCATTGATCGATCCTGTTTCTGCAATTTTTTCTAAATACTCTAACTGTTGTATACGCATATATTCCTCCCTCTCGTTATAGGTTTTACCTATTATATCATTAAATAAATACATATTATCTATTTTTAATAATTGTTGTTACAATACGTTCAACACTTAAAAAACGGAGGGATTTTTCATGACATTATCAAAATTTCAATTAGTAGGCTCACTACTTAGACCAAAAGAATTATTAGATTATAAGGAACAAATTGAGGTACGAGATGATATCACGTATCCTTTTTACGAAGAATTTCCTGGGTATCAAGACGTGGAATCTAAAGCGATTAAAGAAGTCGTAGATGAACAAATTCAGCATGGCATTGATATCATAACTGATGGCGAGTTTTCAAAATCATTATGGCACTTAGATTTTTTATGGGGATTAAGTGGCGTAGAACGTTTCATTTCTGATCACGGATATGCATTTAAAGACCATGATGGCGAACACTTTGAAACACGTAAAGATATCGGAATTCGTATCGTTGCACCATTATCTGGAAAACATCATCATTTTCTAGACATCTTTAAAAAAGTAAAACAAGATGCAGGAGACACACAAGCTAAATTAACTGTATGGGGAGCAGCTCATGCTTTCACTGAATTGACTGTATTTAATGGACTGTACGGTGACGGACAAGTCTATCAAACGGCTGAGGACTTAAAAGAAGGACTCATTAATGCGTACAAAGAATTTCTAACAGAATTTAAAGAAATTGGAGGAGAGATTATCCAATTTGACGATTGTTTATGGACTTTGTTCTCATCTGATAACCAAGATAGCTTTTTTGCAGAAGGAAATGACAACCTTGAAGATTTGGCAGATACGTTTATCGCAATTAACAATGAAGTCGCAGATTTCGGACATTCTCTAGGCTTAAAAGTGTGGACACATAACTGTCGTGGAAACTATCAAAGTCGTCATGCAGCTGGTGGAAGTTACCAAACCATTGCTAAAAAATTCTTAGGAGAACAACATTATGACCGTTTCTTTTTAGAGTGGGACGATGAACGTGCAGGTGATATTTCTGCTCTAGAAGTTTTAAAAGACAAACCAAACGTTGAAGTGGTATTAGGTTTATTATCAAGTAAAACAGCTACTTTAGATGAAGAAGATCGAATTTATCGATTACTCGAAAAAGCGAGCCAAATCTTACCAAAAGAACGATTACTATTGTCTCATCAATGCGGGTTTGCTTCTTGTGACTGTGGTAATGAATTAACCCAAGCGCAACAGTGGGCAAAAATTGATCAAGGACAAAAAATTGCCAAACATTTCTGGTCTGACTCATATGTTAATCAATATAATTAACATCATACTATAAAAGAAAGAAACCCCTCTACTGAATGAGATTTAAGCTACCTCATCCAGTAGAGGGGTTTCTTATAAAAATATATTTACCTCGTTCGAGTAAAGTCCATTCTTATCAATAGTATTCACATCAAAAATGGCTTAACTTTATTACTTATCTATTTATTATGACTTTGCGAACTTTTTCTCATATAAAATATCATAATTAAAATAGATATAATTGTTAGCCCTAGTCCTAATATATATATATTCATATACTCACTAGTTTTAGGTAATTCACCATAGTACGTATTTGATACTGAAGAGACTTCAATTGTATTCGAAGAAGGTGTCTGGTGTATCTGTACCGTTTCTTCTTGACCAATTATTCCTGTTATATCTACTTGATTAGACATAACCGTCCTCCTTCACAACTTAAAATTTAATCCTATTTCCAATCTGAAGGCACAGAGAATGTCAGCCCTAATGTATAATTACTACTGTAAACACCACCTAAATCTGATCCAATTGCCCCTGCATAGTTAAAGGTCAAAATATTAGATCCAGAAACAGCTTCTTCTGACGATTTGTTCTTTCCTTCCTGGTTAGCTAATCGAGTCAACTCACTTGTTAATGATGCTACTGGAGAGCCATTTTTAATAATATTAGTCGAAGAAGCATGTGTTACTCCCCCTTTAGAGATTAAGTTAACTTCAACATTTTTGTTACTAGTTGTGGTATCACTAATTTTCTTTCCACCTGATTGTGCTGGATCCCCACTTTCAGTTAATCCATTTAAATTAACGATTACAGGTCTACCTGAATTATTTTTTATTGTATATTTTGGTGAAGTAATTGCTGAGTTAGCTGTTGTTCCTGCTGAATAAAAGTACGTTTGAGTGGGCACTGTTACATTTATCCAAGCTTTATCTCTTTCATCAATTGGAGAGTCCGGATTTGTATTATCCACACCTAATGTTCCTTGTACAGGAATAGTCGCACTATCTTCCCCAATGTATGTTCTAGAGCCATCTCTAGTACCTAGATCGTCTCCTTTTTGATCTGCTGATACCTGCACTGCTGTAAAAGCAACTACACTTGTTGCAACTAATAACCCTAATAATGTTTTTTTCATAATATATTCTCCTTTTCTATTTTTATATCTATTCATCAACTATAATAGTTAATAACGCTTTAACTTGTCCTTGCTTTTTTTTTGTATCTGGATTATAGATATCAAATGTTGCAGTGACGGGATACGTTCCTGAACCTAATTTTTGTAGTAATGTAGCTTCTTTTATTTCTTCTCCTGGTTGAATAGCTCCTGATTCATAAAGAACAGTGTTATTACTATCTAAAGTAACTATGACATTTACAGGCTGAGAATTTTGAGGTGGGTTTTGAATTGCCAAATCTCCTGTCATTGTATCTTTATTAAAATAAGCTTCTGAAACGATCTTCATATTAAAATTACTGCTGTCTACTGCTTTTTGAGCATACTTTGTCAACTCTTTTTCAGTCATTTTTGAAGCATCTTTCCCCTCAGGTAAAAAATCTCCTGCGACTACAGTAACTACTTCAGTTTGTTTGTCAAAAAAAATTTTATAGATGAAAAAACCACCGATAATAAATAACAAAAGTAAAAGTAATAATAACAGCCTACGCTTTCTTTTTTTTGGTTTATTCTCTTCTTCTATCATAAAATTGTATGCCTTTCATTTATTTTGATTTTATTAAAAAATCTAGATTATAGTCTATCACTGCTGGTGTTCGTGTCAAAAAAGGGCCACTGTATTTTCCATTAATGTAAAAGTTTTTTATACTGCCCTGTGTATCCCAATAAGGCTGAAGTTCTAATGTAGGAGAACTCATCAAATCCCCTAAGTTGATTTGAAAATCTCCAGTAGTTGAAAACAAGTTCAAAAATAACATTTTATTACTCCCGCCATCTGGTGGACTAGGAATCATAGTCACTTGATTATTTGGATTTTCACTCAGACTACTTGGCGTGACTTCTACGACTTGGTTACTCTGATTTGATATTGGATAGGTTATCGATTCGTTGAAAGCCAGTCCAAATTTTCCATTTACTAATTTATAGCTGATATTTTCATTAATATCAATCAGTGAAGGAAAGGTCACTGCTTGATAGGGGCTAATTGTTGTATCTGTATGTTTCCATTTACTATAAAAAATTTGACTGCCATTTTTCGGGATGATAGCTAAACGCCCGTACACCATATAATGGCCAGAAAATAATTGGTCTAAATGTGCAACTGTTGATTGATCACCAGTCTCTGTCGCGATAGAAGGCAAACTGCTTATCTCAGAATAGATACTCCCATCTAAATGTGTAGGGGAAGCTGTTGATTCATTATACTGACTATTTAATGTAGAATCATCTAAAATAGCACTAACATCGTTTGTAATATAATACTGTGCTTTATAAGTATAATTAGCGTCTAGAGTACTTGACACGCCTGTCAGACGACTTGAAATTTTACTAAAAGGAGAGCCTTCTGATTCATTATATCCAGATAACCCTTCAGCCATAATGCCACCCACCTTAACAGCAGGTTCATAAATAATCGAACTATATTTTAATAGATCTTTTGTTACAATATTACTATTCAATCCTGGTAAAATTAGTTCACTTACCTTTGTTTTTTCACTGTTTTTTTCTGTCTTAGATAAATTGTAGATTGTACTATTCAAACTATTATTTGTCACTTTAAAGCTAGTACTACTGCCTAAAGCCGAATTTGTAGTTAATTCATTTACAAATTGAACACTGGCTGGATCTAGAGCATTTATATCAATTGTTCCATTTTGAAATGGTAAATTTGCCGTTATAAAATTCACCTTAGACTCATTTGCAGCTGATATATTCAAGTTCTGTTTAGTGTAAAATAGTTTATTAGATGTCGCATTAGTTTTTCCAGATCGTATCACTTTTTGATAATTTAGTGGGTCACCAAAAACAGTTTGTGGATCTATATATGTTAGATTATTATCAAACATATAAGTAAATTCTGCACTGTCGGACACATTTAAATTCACTGAATATGCTGCTGGATAAATCATACACTCTTTACCAGATTGAATAAATACTTTTGCATTATCCTCTACGTTCATGTCTATATTAGAACTCGCCCAGATAAACGCAAGACTCGTTCCAGATTTTTGTACAATAGACGTTCGACTGCCTTCTTTAAAGTTGAGCGTTCCAGCAAATTCAGCAAATTCTTGGTTATTACTTCCATTACTTGACACAATAAACGAGTTATTTCCACTAAAATTTAATGAACTGTTACTTCCAGTGATATAAAAGGGTTGTCCCCCAGCTTCTGCATAATAATTGACGTTTTCAATATTAATACTGTTGTTTCTATTTGTACTATAACACAAGCCATAATAAGTACTTCTCGGGGATTCACTTGAACCAAAATTTATATTTTTAAATTTTATCGACATATCACTACTACCCAAAGCGAATATCCCACCCGCTACAGTTGATCCATTATAATAAATAGAATAATTTCCTGTAGAAGTTGAATCCGTAGAACCGTCTATGATAATAGGATTTTTATTGTTTGTAAATGTTGAAAATGTGCCGTTTACAGTAATATCGTTCTTCAACTGAATATACACAGTTCCTGAATTAACCGAATTTGTATAATCCGCCTTATTAATTATTTTAATCATTTCTGTCATCTGATCTGCCGTATAGATTAAAAAGGGGGTTGTCATTGTACCATTTCCAGTCAATGCCTTAGTTAAAAATAATGAAACCTCTCGTTCATCTAGTTCGCTACTTACTTCTTCAGAAAAAGATGACGTTGTATCATTAGTTTCAACATGATTTGATGCAGTTGTTGTCTCTTCCGTATAGGTTTCCAAAAAACTTTCGCTTGTCGTATTAATCTCTGTTTCCGTACTACTATGTTCGCTAGTATATGAAGAGGTCGTGCTATCTTGCGTTAACGTATCTGTACTATTAGTTTCAGCCGCTAAAACTAATGTACTAAATAACATAAACATAATAGATATACTTAATAACACGATACCTACATTTTTTTTCACATAATCCCCCTCTCTAATCATAAAATAGAGCGTTCAGAAGTCCTAAATCACACAATAATGACTCACTCGTAGTAGATTATAACATAGTCTGTTCATATTCTACAAAAAACTAATCTCATTTAAAGTAAGTTATACTAACAAAAATTGTTCAATTTACCTAAATAAAAGCAGGATGATTATCCTGTCCTTGTTGAATTGTATAATACATTGTTTTCACTCCTACTCTGGTCGCTCGATTGTTACACGTTTGCCGATAGTGGCATAGTCATTGCCTGCTAATCGACTCATTGGATTTAACCCATCAGCATCAATTCTGCCATCATTGTATAAACCTTCATTGATATGATACTGTGTCACAGATAGCAATAATAAATCTGCAGTGACATGTGGGCCATCCTTGATTTCAATATGTTGATATAACGTTGTTTCCATCTTAATCTGGAGCTCTGATAACATTGGGACAGCAACAACACGAGCAGGATCTAAAGTAAATGATGTTCTTAACAACTCACTCTCATTCTTAGGTAAATTAGCGGCCGTTTGATTAATATCATCTATATATGATTCTTCTGCTATATGGATCACTGCTTCTTTCGTGTCTAAAATAGTTCGAGACGTATCTTTCATCTCACCATTTTTTCGTTGAATAGCCAATGAAATGATAGGAGGGTTGGATGTCACAATATTAAAATAACTAAACGGTGCAATATTTAATGTTCCGTCCTCTGACAAACTAGTCACCACAGCAACAGGTCGTGGAATAATTGACCCAATTAGAAATTTATAATTGTCTCGCTCACTCATATCACGTGGGTTTAAAGATAACATATTACTTCTCCCTTCTATCTCAATGGCAACAGATGTGTTTCTAAATACTGTCTCATGTGCTCATATTGTGGTGGTAACATTAGTTTTTCACCTAGCTGTTCTAACGGTTCATCAACCGTAAAACCTGGCGCATCTGTCGAAAGCTCAAACACAATATTTCCTTTTTCAACAAAATAAATCGCATAGAAATATTGTCTATCTTTTATCTCTGTTACCCCGTAATTTTTTTCGTATAAATAATCTTGCCACATACGATGCGCCTCATCATCAGGGACTGACCACGCTATATGATGAACTGTGCCAATGCCAAAACGACCTCTAGGTAATACTTGTTTAGGAATAATAATCTGATGACGTTCTTTACCAACCGTCTCCAATCGATAAGCATCATTTTCATCAAGCAACAGATTTAATCCTAAGTCATCTCTTAGCGTTCTCATCGTGTCTTTTGGTTGACTAGATAATAGCACTGCGCCATGAAAACCAATAATATCTGGATAATCTTTTTCCTCATCACCTTCGACTAATGCAATCGCTAAATCATGTGTGTCAGTAAATTCCATCGTTGTTTTACCAAATAGTTGACTTATCTCAAATGAAATATCAAATGAAGTTAATCGTTCGTTCCAGTACCCAAGACTACCTTTAGGGATTCGAAACGCAATGCGACCAACTTGTCCACTACCTACACGGCCACGACTGGCAGTATTCCACGGGAAAAATGTCATAATAGTCCCTGACTCAGCTTGTTCATTACCAAAATACAGATGATACGTTTCAGGATCATCAAAATTAACTGTTTGTTTAACCAATCTAAGTCCCAATATTGTTTCGTAAAATCTTACATTTTCTTTAGGATTCCCTACAATTGCAGAAATATGATGAATTCTGTTAATAGCTTTCATAAATCAAACACCTCTATCTTCTAGTATCAAATGGCTTGATAACACTTTCTATATACTCACGCCTGTTTTCTAAAAATGGTGGTAACGACAAAGTTTCACCTAATGTTTCATATGACTCATCCTCCATAAAACCTGGCTCATCTGTGGCAAGTTCAATTAGGATATGGCCAACTCTGGCGTAAAGTGATTCAAAATAAAAACGATTCACATAACCAGAGTTAGGTAATCCTAGATTATCAAACAACTCTTTCCATACTTCTAAAGACTCACGATGTTTCAAACGAAAAGCCAAATGATGCACTTCTCCGTAACCTTGTCTAGCATCAGGTAATTGAATATCTTCGACTAAAATAACTCGTGCGCCATTGCCCCCTTCACCAACTTCCATCAAATGTCTGTTTCCCTCATGAGTAATTTCTTTAAACGAAAAAATGGTTTCCATCAATGATTTAAATTCTTGAAAATAGCTAATAGTTATTTCAGTAGTCCCTAGACCGTAAATAGCATACTCTTCAGGCACAGGACCTTTTTTCCAGGGAGTACCTGCTACGACACCATGATTCTTTTCATCTGATACTAACTGATACCTCTGACCATCTTCATCTCTAAATGACAACACTTTTACACCAAATTCTTCTGAAATATCGTCATGCTCCACATTAAATTGTTGAAATCTTTCTTTGTAGTACTCTAATGCTGCATCACTCGGTACTCTAAATCCCGTACGTGTAATAGCATTTGTGCCTTTGATACCTTTTGGATTATTAGGAAAGTCAAAAAACGTCATCGTTGTTCCCGGTGTCCCATAATCATCCGCAAAATAAGTGTGATAAGTATAAATATCATCTTGATTGACAGTCTTTTTAACGAGTCTCATACCTAATACATTAGTGAAAAAATCATAATTCTTTTTTGCATCACTTGTCATCGCTGTTATGTGGTGAATTCCTAATAATTTATCGTGTTCCTTCATTGTCAATTCCTCCTTGTATCACTTTTTTTCCAGTGACCTATTTAGTTTGGCTAATAATTTTAATAATTGTTCCAATTCATTTGGTTCTAAACATGACATAGAGTCAGTAATGGTCTTCGCATGTTTGGGAAAAATCTCTTTCATGAGTAGTGTTCCATGCTCTGTTAATACAACGAACGTTATCCTCTTATCATTAACATTAGTTTGCCTTGTGACAAATCCTTTTTTCTCTAATTGATCAATAACATATGTTGTACTACTACTAGCTATCAAGACTTTCTCTTTAATGACTTGGATTGTCTGTTTTCCTTTGTGAAAGAGCAACTCCATCACCGCAAATTCGGTTATATTTAATTCGTATTGTGCGACATCTTGTCTGACGATTTTTTCTAATTTATTACTTGAACGCATCAACTGAATAAATGTATTTAATGATTGCTCTGTTTGATTCATTGTCATCACCTCTATTATTTATTTCGAATTCGAGATAATAATGATATAAAAAAATCTCTCTCTTACTTGACATTATCATATAATATTACTTACAAAAAGTAAACTATTTAAACTTACTTTTAATTAGCAAACAAAAAACACTCTCCAAAATGGAAAGTGTTTTGACAAAAATTTAATGACTAATGTTTATACTTTAATAACAAATCTTTAGGTATATGACAGTAATCATTTGGACATCTATCCAATCGGTCTTGATGCTCCTCTACACTTCTAACATAATTAGTCAGAGGTTTTACTTCAACAGCAATCTTATCTCTGTCCTGACGACTCTTTATATAAAGCAAGGCTTCATCTAAATGTGAAGTAGTTTCACTATAAATCCCTGTTCTGTATTTTTCTCCTTCATCTATTCCTTGTTTATTGATACTATATGGATCAATCACTTCAAACAGATACTCGACTAACTCAGTGACCGTTACTTTTTTTGAATCAAACACTGTTTTAACACACTCAGTATAACCATCGTATTCGCCATCTAACGTATTAGTTAGGCCATTTGCCCTTCCTGCTTCCGTTTCAATCACGCCAGGTAACGTCTTGACATATGCTTGTACACCCCAAAGGCAACCCCCCGCCAAATAAATAGTTTCCATTTTTTCTCCTTAACATTCAATTCAATCAAGTATTTTCTTTTTCGATTATTAATTCAAATTAAGTTTACTTGGATTTTGTTGTCAGGACAAGTTCTACTTTTTTATCTGGTAATTTACAATATAAAATACAAAAAAACACCCTCTAAAATGGAAAGTGCTTTGATATTCTGTATAAAAACGAATTAATGTTTTAAAAATTGCGATACTCTGCTAGCTTTTAAAACCTACTTTATTGTTTAATTCATTATTCAAAATATTGTAATATCAATCTAAAATAGGATTTTTACACAATATGCCTACTGAAGTTACAGTTTTAATTTATTTATTCTTTTGCTAAACTCATTTTGAGGTGATAAACATGTATAAAAATAATCTTAAAAAATTAATGGTTGAAAGAAATATTAGCAACAACAAATTGTCTAAAGAAACGTCTATATCTCGTCAAGCAATTAGTAAAATTAAAAACAATGAATTTCATGATATTTCAATTAATGTCTTAACAGAGTTGTTAGAATACTTTGACGTAACTTTTGATGAGTTTGGAACAATCTATACTCGGAATGAGTGTCTACAAGCATTGTTACCAGACAAAGGTTTTACTAACAAAAATTTACAGTTATTAGAATCTTTAATTTATAAAAACTTGCATGTTTCTTGTACGTATTACCCTTACTCAAACAATCAGAGCCTTAATATTTACTCAAAAAAATACTTCAAAAAATTTGATTTTTCTGGTAATTTTAGGGTTAATGCCAGTCTAAACGGACTTACTTTTGAAGTCATAGATTTTGATTTATATATTCGAAATAAAAAAATAAATTTTGATGATTTTTATAGATTCTACCAAAATTTCATTAATCAGTTAGAATGTTATGCGTCATATTTGGGATTCACACAAATAGCTATAAATATAAATCCCTATATTGATGACAATTTATCAGAACTAGTAGATCCTCGAGATGTCAACATACCTGATTTGAAGTTTTTAATAGCTCACTCAAACTGCTCTGATAGAGAAAATGAGTTGATAAAAATGTCAATTATTAAAAATCGAAATTATAGAGAGTACTTGCATAACTCTAAAACTCAAAATAAAAAACAAGATACCGATGAAATAAACCATTTCATAGACTCATTACCTAGATTAGATTTTTTTGAAAAAGAAAAGAGACGACTTTCAATGTTATCCGAAAAAGGGATTCACTCTAAACATTATACAAAAATATTTTTTAAGCAACTAAACTCAGAAATCATTCCCAAAGAAAAACTAGAAAAAGATATGTTAATACGCTGGAGGGATAGTTAAAATTGGATAATTTTTTATCATTAATAGTTGCTCCTATACTTGTAGGAATTGTTACTAGTCTTTTTTCCCATTGGTTGCATAAAAAAGACAAACACTAAAAAATATATAATTTTCTGATTTATTTACAATAAAAATTCAAAAGTTAGTATTGTAAAATCACCAAAAATTATCCCTATCAGCAAAAAAACACCCTCCAAAATGGAGAGTGCTTTGATATTCTGTATAAAAACGAATTAACGTTTTGAGAATTGTGATGCTTTACGAGCTTTTTTAAGACCTGGTTCTAACAACTTTTATTTTCATAAGTTTCAAAAAGCTTTAACATCAAGCTTTTCAAGCAAAGAAAACACTCATGATTTCATCTAATTTCAATCAATTTCATCTGAATGGTGTGAACTTTAGACTAAAAACTATAATTTTGAGCTAGAAATTATCAAAGTTCACACCATATTTTATATCATAACATTTAGATCGGTATTTCTACATTAAGAGCTTCACGAGTTTGAACATCAAGTATTTTTTTATGTAATCTTTTCGCTTCATATTGTGTCAAACAGTAGTCTCTATTGACATTTTTCAGTTCAAATCCAATTAATTCATCACAATCATCTTTCCAAACTGGTTTTACTGGAATTATTGGGTTAAACATACTTGTCTCCAAACTTAATTCTAATACTTCCTTACTAACTTCGTTGAATTTTTCAATCATTTCATTAAACTGATTCTCAATATACCTTTTTGTTGCTAACCTGATCTCTTTCGATGATTGAATTGATTTTTTTGTGACAATACTTGCGTTATCTTCACTCTTTCTTAGGAGTAGAACATCTAACCAAAAACATGGTACTGTATAGATTTGATAAGATTCAATTTCATATTCCTTCTTACGGTTTTTCTCAATTGCATTATCAAACTTTAATCCATCTAAACTTGACCCAGCTTTTTTTTCTGATCTGTTAGCTTCTTCTATTTTTTCTAAAAACTCTGTTTCAAACCCTAATTTTTGAATTTCTTCAGAAAAAACACCATAAAATACTTTTCTTCTTTCATCCTTCACTAATTTTTTTTCAGCTTTCGAAAGATTTTTTGTCTCTGAGTATGTGATGCTATCTAAAAATTTTTTATAGAATTTAATTAACCAATTTGCATCTATTATTTCTTCTGATTCTCTAATTTTAATGAGATTAAACGAATCCAACCTTCTATCCCCATTATTTCTAATCGTAATATCACAATTTTGGGAAATAACAACATACTTTTCCTTATCTATCTCAATAATATCACCATAACTAATATCATCACTTCTACTACTTTTTAGTTCTGGTCCCTGTGAATTAACATGGTAATTTATTTCTTTTAAAAATCTAAATCTATCTGAAATATAACAAGCCAGAATATCACCATCATCTCTAAAGTTTTCATACTTTTGCATAGAGTTTCTGATAGGATTTATTATTTTATCATAATTCACATTTCTAAATTCATTATAAGTATAACTAAATTTATTGGTAAACATATCATATATGATATTATCTACATGTTGTCCTTCCATAAGATAATCATAGTTAAGCAATGCTTCATTATGACTCATATCCCATATTCTTTCTTTTAAAGATACTATACATTGAGAATATATATCATCAAATGAGTTCACATAATTTGCTTTTTGAGATTTACGTAAAGATGAGATAAAATGATCTTTTTCATAGTTTGATTTATTAACAAAATTGATATGCAATGCTAAATTATTTGCAACATCTTTTTCTAAATTCAAACCTTCTCCGTCACTCAAATAATCAACAACTGATTTATAATCTTTCAAATCTTCTGGAGCTGTTGAAAATAGTACTAAAAATAAATTTTTATTGATTATTAATTGATCATTAATTGCTTTTAAAACAATTGACAAAATTTTTTCAGGCTTTTCATCACCTAGTGCTAGAGTTTTATCTAAAATAATTAAAGTTTTGTCTTCTTCGCATCCTAACGTTTCTATATTTTTCAGCAATTTTTCTTCAGAATCTGCTCCCCATCCTTTAAATTCAAAAGTCTTATCTTCTAAAAGTGTTTCGTAATGATTTTTTTCGCTACTATTCATTATTTGTAAATACTCTTCAATTTCTTTTTTTTCTAAATCCGCAAATCTAAAATACTGACCTAATGTTTGTATTTCAAATGAATTAAAAAAAGATCGCATTGTAGTATCTTCATCTCCAGCATCAATGTTACCTTCACCTGTTTTCTCCAAGTGAAACATCGATATATCACTTCTGATTTCAGGTGGAATATTATTGATTTCAGTTTCCTCGCTATAAATAATATTAAACGCATCATCTATTGCTATTACTTTACTTATTCTGTATTCATCAAAATTACTCATCTTTCTCCTCCGGAAAAGTTATAATAAATTTATAAGGATTGTCATATTCATTAACTTCTAAAGACAAAATTATATCTGCACCTATCTCCCTAAGCATTTCTCTTACGATATTTAATCCCATACCTCTCCCTTCACCATCTGGTTTATTAGTAATAAATGGGTCAAATAACTTTTCTACAACATTTTCAGCAATTCCGATACCATTATCATATATTACTAGTTGCTTTTCTGTATTATGTAGTTCAAATACTATCATTGGGGATTTCGTATTCATTCTCTCCAGCCAATAAGTTGAATTTATAATAAAATTTTCTATTATAATTTTAAAACTATCTTTAATTAACTTAGTTGAAAAATCTGATCCCGATATTAAATATTTCAGTTCTAATTTTCTATATATTAATAGCGGACTATCGTGGACTATTTCTTTTATAGATTCTTTTACACTTAATTTTTCAAATCGTCTTCTTTTAGAATATGAATTAACATCTAACAAACTTGCATACCTTGCAAGAAACTTAATATCCGAATCTATACTTCCCAAATTTCTGATCATTGTTTTTTGGTCATTTTTTGGAATAGCCTTTCTTATTTTTAGTGAATAAGAATTAACATTATTTGACAGCCTTATTATTTCATGAGCTAACGTTTCTGATATTATAGTTGCTCCCACAACTGGTAATAATTCATTAAAATATGCATAGTCTTCCTTAATCTGCTTATCTTTTTTAACAAATTCTTTTTTTACATCCTTTGATTTTTTAGATAGTTCAGAAAAAACCATTTTTAGCTTATCTTCATTTTCATTTTCATTTTCAGTATTTTCTAAATTTTCTTTTTTATCGATTTTAATAAGATTATTTATTATATCTACCGTACTATCTACAGTTTCTTCAAAGTCTTCCACAACATTTTTCTTTCTTATAAAAGTTAAATCAGCTATTGTAATTGACTCTCCTTCTTTAATTTCAGAAACTTCTTTTCTTATAAAAGAAAAATTATTAGTAAAGTCTGTATCTTGATACGCTGCATTTTTATATATCAACTCTTTCATTATAAGTAAAAAATTTTTTCCGTATTTATCTAAAACTAGTCCTTGCCTATTCGTTAATTCTTTTAAGAGCTCTAAATTATTTTCGCCATTCACATTTACAAATCCTGTTGTAGTATGTTGCTTATATATCACTGATTTAGTCCGTGAATTAAAGTGACCCATGCCGAGCCAATCATTCCCAACGTTACCATATGGAAACAATCTAAAATTGTTACGATATAATTTAACTCCTACAATATTTTCAATCATTTTTTTTAACTCACTTGTTATTACTTGCGGTGAAAAGTCATACGCATATATCTCTCCAAAAAAATCTCCTGGTAAATACATAAATTGAGTATTTTCGTCATTTTCTGCTTCATTACTTACATCAGTTTCTTCATCACTATGTTCTTCACTACTAGTATAGAGATATGCATCTTTCAAATTACTCTTAGGACTATCTCTATAAATAGAGCTCACATTACTCAAATCAATAACTAATGTTTCTTTTAAATACTTTTTATAGTATTCTTCATAATTTATATTGCTATTTACGAGTTCTAAATTTCTACTCTCTAAACTTTTAATTAAGGTATTAATCTGACGTTGCACATATCCTTTACTTCTTATTGTATTTAATGTTAGTTTTTTTTTCTCTTCATTAAAATGAAATGTAAAAAACGAATCACAACTTTGCTTTATATATTCTTTATCATAAGTATCACTTCTGAAAATTTGATTATCTAGCTTTATTGAAACCTTAAAATTAACATTTTCATCTTCATATGGATTTAAAAATGCAAGTACTTCCGACTCTAACTGATTAGCAGTTTCTACATTTCTCCAAAAATCTAACCCTTTTAATCCATACACTTCAATTTTTGTTCCATGCTTCTTTCTATGTGTAAAGACTGTATTATTAAATTCTTTTTTTTCTATTTCTATTGGGATATCTTCTATTCGTTCATTCTTTTTTTCATATAATTTCCAGTCTATTTTAAAAGAATTATATGTGTCAGCTTCCTGCAATACCAGCTCTTCTAGTGTGTCTACCCCATACATAGAATTCATTTCTTCTGATTTCAATTTATCAGACACAATATCTAAATCAAATTTAGTTTTTACGTGAATATGTTGTCCTAGTTGATTCAATGCTAGTCTACCAATACCTTTATTTCCCTGAGCCAATCTATTAAATTTAGGAGATACTTTTTGATATTTATTTTTAAACGAAGTTGCTATTTTTAAAAAAGCATTCTCAATTATATAAGGATTCATGCCATTACCATTATCTTCAATAACAATTTTTCCTTTTCCAAGACTAGATTCAAAAAAAGTATCAATAACAATGGTACAATTTAATGCATCTGCATCGGATGAATTTTTTACAAGCTCTAACAATGCTACTTTTTCATCATCGATTAGAGCTTCTCCCAAATGACTAATTATTCTTGAATCTATAGTTAAATTGACCTTATTAATATTACTCATTAAAACTCCCCTTTTAATCTTTTATTTTTTTAAAAATTAATATATATTCTGAATTCATAGAAACAACAGATTTATTATTAACTCTAGAAACTTTTCTGGGCATTCTTTTAGTAGGGATTTCTCTTTCAATCTTATCTATAAGTTGTAAATTTTTACTAGTTAAAAAATCAATTGTAATATTAGTTAATGGTAGTACTTTATTGTCAACTCTCCTATTTCCTAAAGTAATTATCATATATTTATTAGGCTTAAGGACTTCAGTTAATTCATCAAAAGCTAATAAGTAATCGCTCATAAATTTTTTTACTTTCTTATGCTTATCTTTAGATATCGTTTCCAAATAATTATCTAGCTTAATTGATTCATACTGTTTTTCACTTGTGTTCTTTTTTATACCTCCAAGGCTTGCTGAGTCTATGCTGGAATAATTATCTAATAAACTTTCATCAAATTTAGCTAAATCTTTATTATTTATCCAAAATAAAGGAAGTATTGAAAACTGACCATATGTAACGGTAGTTCCATTATCACCATATGGAGGTGATGTACAAATCAGATCTATACTATTCTTTTCCATCTTACCTAATAATTCTGTTGTATCACCAACTGATAAAAAGATTTTTCTTTGTCTTGTATAATCAGGTAAATAGTCAACTGATTTTTTTATACTTTTACAAAAATCATTAATAACATCATTTTTTACTAATAGTATGTCATTTTCTTTTTTTATATGGAGTTTAAAAGTTGAACTTCTGGTATTACTATATTTTTTTATTATATTAATCATGCATACCCAATAAAATTGTCTTATATTTTTAGACTTTTCTTGTTCTATCGCATACTTAACTTTACTTAAACTTTCAATAATATCTGATCTAAACCATTTATCTATATTTGGAAAATTATGAATAGGAAATTCTATATCTTCATTCATCAATATTCTAGTTATTTTTTTATTGCTACTATTGATTAGATTTTTATTTATCCCCTGTAATTTAACACGTGTCATCAAGCTGGCTAATGGATTTATATCAAATCCAATAGGTATCAACCCTAATCCTGTACCTTCAACAAGAGTCACACCTGAGCCATGAAAAGGGTCAAAAATATTACTTATTGAACTATCTTCTTCTAAAACCATTTCTATTAGCTCTCTTTGCATATCGGGAACCATAGTTGCTGGATAAGAACATATTTTGTGAATTCCTGACGATTTAAAATCTGAAAAATCCCAATAACCTTTATTTTTTTCCCTTAATTTTATTTTAAGAGACATTGTTTACACCATCCTATTTAATAATTTCTACTTCTAACATACTTTATAAATTTAAATATCTAGTGTTTTATTTAACCATACACTAAGATTATTTATTTTTTACCCATATTTTTTAATGCATATTCACAAGCTTGAATAACAAAGCCTGAAAAACTAACATCTTCATTTTTTATGGCTTCATTAATTTCTTCTATCAAGGGCAAAGGAAAACGAATTGTTTTATTTTCAGTTTCCTTTTTATCTGATCTTAATTTGAAATCACTCATTATATCATTTCCTCTTTATTTATAATAATAGCTATTTAAATCATAAGACATTTAACACTTTTAATATGCATTGCATTAAGCATTACAATTTGTATTGCAATACTCTTTTTTTACTGGTAAACTTTGATTATCATATATTTGGAAAGGAACAATAAAATGAAAAAGTATGACTCAGCAAAAATTGTAAAAAGTATTCTCTATTCAAGTATTCTTGGTGGAACTATCTTTATCGGAGGATCTATAACACAAGCATCAGAAACTGATACTGCTTGGCAACCTCGAACATCAGAACAAATTAAATCAGAAATTAAAGGTAATGAATATGTCATTCAGTGGGGAGACACCCTTTCTGCCATCTCTATTGCTACTGATATTTCAATAAATCGTCTTGCCGAAATTAATCAGATTACCAACATAGATTTAATTTATTCAGGCAACAAGTTAGTATTCGGAGGAGAAATAAATTCAAAAACTGGTGAAGATAATCGTGTAGTAGCAGTTCAAGATAGCAATGGTAAAACATCAATTGTTATCAACACTGATGAAAACAAGCCTTTAGTTAACCAAAAAGAAACTAACAAAGCTAGAGAGACAGAAAACAACGGTGGGACATACACACCACCTAAAACAGATAATAGTGGAAATAACTCTTTACCAAAAGTTCCAACTATTCCTAAACCTAAACCAGAAGAACCTATTCCACCTGTAAAGCCAATTGATCCAGTAAAACCAATTGATCCCGAGTTACCTGTTGATCCTGTCGATCCAGGAAAAACTGAAGCTGATAAAACTCAGTTAACTGCTTTATATAATTCAACTACTAACTATGTATCTACTGATTACAAAACAGAATCTTGGACTTCATTTAAGGAAGCCCGTGAAGCATCATTACTTGTAATCAATAACCCTAATGCAACGCAAACAGAAGTTGATAATAGTTTTTCTCAATTACAGGCAGCGGTTAATCAGTTAGTAGTAATTGAAACAGTTGATAAAACTAACTTGCTTATTCTTGTGGAAGACGTAAAAAATTACCAAGAAAATGACTATACCTCTAAGAGTTGGACTATATTCTATAATAGTTTTATTTCTGCAACTGATGTACTAGTTAATGTAGAAGCCACTCAAGAAGAAGTTGATAGTGCTTATAAAAATTTAAGTCAATCCATCTCTTCTTTAGAAAAAGTAAAAGAGGTTAATAAACAAGAGTTAATTAATTTATATGATTCTACTGCCTCTTTAAATCCTGATGATTATACTGAAAAATCTTATAATGATTTTATCCTAGCTAAGTCTGAAGCTAAGTCAGTAATTGAAAATTCTATCGCTACGGATGCTGAAGTCAATAAAGCTCAACAATCTTTGCAACAAGCTATTGATTCTCTAGAAAAAGTAGTTGTAGTAGATAAAACTAAACTTATTGAATTATACGATTCTACTTCCTTTTTAAATCCTAATGACTATACGGAAGAAACTTGGAATAACTTCATTTTAACTAAATCTGATGCGAAGTCTGTGATTGATAACCCTAATGCAACTCAAGAAGAAACTGACTCTATTAGCCAATTATTATTAGAAACAGTAGAGAATCTTGAGAAAAGAGTAGAAGAAAATGATTTCTCAAAATTAGTTGAAAAAACACCAACGTACTCAATTTCTATGACTGAAAAAATAGAAGCTTCTATCAATGTTTTCAGAGTACAGAATGATGAAAAAGTTCTTCCTGTAAGTCAACGTTCAAGAGACTTATCAGATGCAGATGCAAAACGTAATGTGAGTGATAACTACATGACATGGTCAGCAGATCACAACGAAAATGCTATTGGAACAACATTTTCTATAATAGGTGCTACTAATGAAGATGAGGCAGTACAAAAAGCAATGACGAATTGGATTAATTCTCCAGGACATCACGACACAATGTTATGGAACGATAACGGAGACATTGGTGCATCTGTATATGTGATGAAAACAACAAAAAACGGAACAGTTATTTATACATTTGAATTTATTACTACAATGTATCCTGATTGGATGTAAGATAAGAAGGAGGTCTAAAAATATGTGGGCTTGTATTTTTACAGTTGCACTTTTATGGGGTTCTACAACAGGAGTTAACATTATGTTTCCCCATTTTTCAAATTTAATAAGAGTTGCAATTTATATATTAACGTCTATAATGTTATACATTTTCGGGAATGAATTGGTTATTCTTCTAACAGTTATGCATAATATTATTTTCAGTATCATTTTTGGTAAACGCGCATTATTGAACGGTATGCATAATATCGGAGAAAAAAACAGACAAAAACATAATGATAAAAGTAATCAATAAACTTTTTTATGAGAGTGTAATATAAACTGTGTAAGTAACCTACCATCCTAGGTAGTGGGTTGCTTCGCGGTTTTTCTTTTTTTACAATAGATTAAAGGAGTGAGAAGCTGTGGCTAAAAAGAAAAGAGACCAAAAATCAGCGAAGTTAGCTCAATCAATTATTGACATCTATCAACCAGAATCGGTTGAAGATATGCAAGAAGCTTTAAAAGATGTTTTTGGACCGATGTTTGAAGCTATGCTACGTGGAGAATTAGATAATCATTTAGGTTATGAGAATCAGTCAAGACAAGAAAAAGAAACTCAAAACAGACGGAATGGATATGGAAATAAAAAGTTAAAAACAAGTTTCGGTGAATTAGACATTCAGGTTCCAAGAGATAGAGATGCTTCTTTTGAACCAGAAATTATTCCTAAAAGAAGCAAAGACGTTTCAAGTATTGAAAGTAAAGTTCTTTCTATGTATGCCAAAGGCATGAGTCAACGAGATATTGCCTCGACAATTGAAGATATTTATGGCTTTACTATTTCTCATGACATGGTGTCGGATATCACAGATCAAATATTATCAGAACTTGAGGAATGGCAAATCAGACCTCTGGCCAAATGCTATGCCTTCTTGTTTGTTGATTGTATGTATGTCACTCTAAGAGAAAATTATGAAGTGAAAGAATGTGCAGTGTATACAATTCTTGGCTATGATTTAAAAGGAAATAAAGAAATTTTAGGCCTTTGGTTAAATCAAACAGAATCAAAAAACAGATGGATGCAGATTTTTGATGAGATTAAAGAGCGTGGAGTTGAAGATATTCTATTTATTTCAATGGACGGCGTATCAGGACTTGAAAATGGTGCTAAAGCTATTTTCCCAGGCGTTGTGGTTCAACGTTGTTTAGTTCATTTAGTTAGAAATGCCCTTCGCTATGTACCAAGTAAGAGTTATAAAGAAGTTTGTAAGGATATGAAGTCTTTTTACAGCGCTTCTTCTTTAAAGGCTGCTCAAACAGCTTTTGATACCTTTCAAACAAAGTGGGCTATTTATCCAGGAGCTGTTGATGTTTGGAAAAGAAATTTTCAACATGTTGAACAACTATTTGATTATGGATCAGCTATTCGAAAAATAATGTACACAACAAATGCTGTAGAGAGTGTTCATTCAAGTTTCCGTAAGGTAACTAAAAAAGGCGCTTTCCCTAATGAGAATGCCCTTCTTAAGCTGCTATATCTTCGAGTAAAAGAACTTCAAAGTAAATGGGAAGGTGGACACGTTCACAATTGGGCTATGGTGCTTAATCAATTAACTGTTAATGATTCTTTTTCAAAACGAGTTGAAAAATATAATCGGTACTAATCAAAATAGGTTGGATATATATAATTTGACAACGAGTCTCTCGTCCTGTGAATTTTTATCGGGACAAGAGCTTTATTAAAAATGCCCTCTTATCCTCGAAGATTATCACAGGACGACTCATTGTCAAATTGTCGTTCTATTATTATTTAAAATTACTTACACACTTAACTTGACAAACCCTTTTTTATAATTAAAAAACTCGAAGTAAATCCTATATAAAAGATTTGCTTCGAGTTTTATTTATATATTGCTTAGTTCACTAAACTAAATCCTGTTTTTTTAATATTTAAACTCTCATCTTGTATGTTTTTTAAATTATTCACAAACTCATCATATACATTTATTATTTTAAGATTAGCAGATTTTTTAGTTTCAAGTTCCTTCGATATCAAGTTTTTTATTTTATTAATATTTGTTTTATTTAACTTCTTTCCTTTAAACATTAAATCTTTATTTTTTTCTTCATAAATCATCTTTGACATATCTGTATGATATTTTTGATTTAACTCAATCACATCTAAAACATCTTTGGTTGTTCCATTAATTTTAAAGCCAATATTAACTACTACTTCATTTTTATATTCTTCTTCTATTTCTTCCATTAATTTATATAAATCATTATTGATCCATGTCGTTAATTCTTTACCAATTGTCATTATCTTCTTTTCAAACAATGTATTTTTAGTAATAAAAAACAGCTTAAAACTTTTTATAAATCTATTTTTTTCCTTTTCCCATAGATACTCCATTGAGTTTTCATAACATTTTTTATATTTTTCTAAATAATACTTTTTTTTCTCTTCACCACTGAAAAATTCGTTCTCATTTTTTCTAACAGGAAAATCATAAAATGAATCCTTCATCATATCATATTCTAATAATGACAATTCTGCATTAAACAAACTTATTCTTTTCAATATTTGCCTTATTTCCTTATAAGTATCATTGTATTTAAAATAAAACGCTACATCATCATCAATAATTTCTGAACTAACTATTGATAGTGATATTTCATCAAAAACAAACTTCAAAATATTTTTATATTCATCCTCATTTCCAAATATTAATTCTTCATACGTAATCGGTGTGCTTCCATACAATTCCACTGCTTCAATTATGTTCTTTAATATTGATGCAGTTGCTGGATTAACACTACTTTTCTTCAAAAAATCTTTCTTACCGCTTGCTTCTAACTTAGAAATAGTACTTCTATTTTCTGGAGAAACTTTAAACTGGCTCCATCCATACTCCTCTCTTATTTTTTTTGCTCTAACTCCTATTTTAGGAATTAAATAATTTTCGAATTCTATTCTGTTATCCATTAAATCACTACTTTCTTATTCTTTTTTATTATACTAAATGTGTGCACTTTTATCAAAAAAAACATCTATAAATACCACTACTCACACACATAATTAGTGATATTCTTAATTCATCAAGAAAACATGCATGGATTTTTGATGAATTAAGAAGGAGGTTTTTTTATGAAAACAAAAAATAAAAATGATAATACGAAAAAGATTCAGTCTGGAATTTTTTCGAAAACAGCTAATATTACTGGGATATATTACTGTGAAATTAAATCACCACAACAAATGCCCTTACCTAAAGATTTTAAATCTTTCAATTTTAGATTAAAGAATGGTTCTATTGGAAGAATAGCTTCGATTTTTAAAGAAGAAGGTAATTCAACGATTCAAGTTAGCTATGTATTTAACAATCCTGGTGATAGAAACGCACAGATACAAACACTTTCAGACAGTAAACTACTATGCAACATTAAAGAGTTTCTATAAAGCCAGAAATTCTTCTTGAAGAGCCATAGAAACGCTGTGAAAGCGTTTCTCCTCTTTAAGTAATAACTTTTAGAAAGAGAGATTAAGTGATGAAAACAATTAAAAAAGATATTAAATATATCTGTTCAGCTCAATTTTTTGGATTAGATATATTTACTGTTTCACTTCTATTTTCTACTCCTGTATTACTATTTCTATTAGTTTTGAATTTAACATTCGGATTCAATAAGCAAAGTTTATCTTTGATACTTATAATTCTTATTACAAATGGAGTTTTATCGGTTAATACAAAAAGTAAAATTAATTTTCTATGGAATTTAAAATTTTCTCAGTTTATTAAAAACAACAAGTTAGGTGACTTTCAAACGATTGATGGAAAACAAATTTTCAAAAATTCAGCAACTATTTGCTACTTTTTAGACGGTAATTCCTATCTTCATATTCAGATTTACACGAAAGGAAATCATTATACTAAGAAAGCTCAAAACCTTGATGCTGAACTGATGTCTCTTGTAAAAAAAGAGCTAACAAACAAACTAATCTTCGCTGAATATACTGAATATATTTTCTACCTATCAAATAATAAACGATATTCAATGAATGAAGAATTACTCAATTTGAATTCTAATAGAAATGAATTATCTTTCAATTACTTTTTAAGTTGGAATTTCTATAGAGAACCTCATTTATTAGTTGTAGGTGGAACAGGATCAGGAAAAACATACTTCTTACAAGAACTAATTTTGAAAGCCTATAAGAAAAAAATGATAATTAACATTATTGATCCTAAAAAAGCAGATTTATATCAAATCGGAGCTAATTTTTTTAATGAACGTACTGCCGATTCAACCGAATCTATCATAGAACTATTAACTCAAAACATTCAAATCATGAATGAAAGATATGAACTAATCAGAAATGAAATTGGGACAACCGCAAAAGATCATAAATTATCTCCGATTCTAATTTTTTTCGATGAAGTTTCTGCAGCTGTCGCAAGTTGTAGTTCTAAAGATAAAAAGTCGATTCACAGTCTTCTCACTACTCTAATTTTAAAAGGCAGACAAGCAGGTATATTCATCATTTTAGCAACACAACGTCCAGATACTGATGCAATTCCTGGCAATATAAGAGATCAACTTTCCGTGAAGATTGCTTTTGGTAATTTATCACAAGATGGTTTGCGAATGACTTTTGGTTCATTAAATCAGGAACTAACTTCAATAGATAATACTGAAAAAGGACATGGATACATTCAATTTTCAAGCAATACGGGAAATCCTCAAAAATTTGTTTCAAGTTATTGGGAGACAAATTTTAACTATATAAAAGAATTAAAAAACGTCCAGAGCTCTGAAAGACGAGAAACGCTGTAGCTTAACTAATCAAACGATTAGAAATGAAAGGAAAATTATTATGAAATACAAATTAAATTTAAATAACTTATTATCAACTGCAACAGAACCTATAACAAAGTTTATTTATGAAAATGGAGAAAAAACTGAAAAGATTTCTGGCTACGCTTATCGCCTATTGGACTTAGATTTTGGTGAACCAGTTATCGTTGTATTACCAAAATTAAAAGAGATTCCCGCATCAACTTATGTCAATGTTATTAATGCAATTGGCACTCCTTACAAGAATCAAAATGGAGCTGTTTTAATGAGTATCAAAGCTGATGATATTCGCAAAGCAAATTAGATTATCTCAACTTTTGAATGATAGTTTGCTTGTCTTGATTATGTCCCTGACATAATCAAACAGACAAGCGAATCAAACTATCATCTCTCTTAAATCTTGTGTCAAAACACTCATTTCCCTTTAACTACTTGGGCGGAGGGCTTGTTATCCGCCCAAATTATATTTGTGTCAGTGTCAGAATAAAATTTACTAATTAATTTTTTCTCGACTACTACAGAATTATAAATCTTGTTTTAAAAAGGTTTTAAAAAATTATATTAAAAAAATTACAAATAGGAATTGGCACTTAAAGATGGTAATTGAGATTAACATTTTTATTTCTGTGCTACGAAAAAATACTGGAGGATTACACTATGTCTACAAAACGAAAAAGAGAACGAAATATGATGTACGTTCAGAAATTTAAATATTTACCTTTTGAAAATCTTGAGGAAGTAATTAAATGTATAGAAACTGAGATTAAACCAACTGAGTTTGCAGCAATTATCCATGATAAGGATAAAAAAGATGATGGTTCTTTAAAAGATAAACATATACATGTCATGTTTCATTTTGAAAATGCTCGTAGTATAGAGAATATTGCAAAAATGCTTAAAGATAAGCCACAATCCATCCAAAAATGGGATAAAAAATTAGAATCTGGCTACTCATATTTAATTCACGAAACTGAAAATTCAAAACATCAGCATCAATATGATCCAAAAGAAGTAATTGCCAATTTTGATTACTTAAAACGTATAGAAAAAATTAGAAAATCAATTAAAAATAACAATTTGAAAAAGAAAAAAAGGAAAATCAAAATCGATGAATTTTTAGACCTCTTATTACAAGGAAAGATTAGTAAAGAAAAATTAGAAAACTCACTAAATGGAGCTGAATTAGCTCAATATCATAGACAAATTGATGTTGTCTATAAAAAAGGATTAGAAAGACAAGCAAATAAGTGGATAGAGTCAAGGGAAGCTGAAGGGGCGAAAAGTAAAACGTTATGGATATACGGACCAGCTGGAACTGGCAAAACTCAATTAGCTAAAAAAAAAGCCCAAAAAGAAAGCCGTTCTTATTATATTAGCGGTTCAAGTAATGATCCCTTTCAAAACTATATTGATGAAAATATTGTCATTCTCGATGAGTTAAGACCAAACGATTTTGAATATAGTGATTTACTACGAATGTTTGATCCATACAATTTTAAAAATTGTGCACCTTCACGATACCAGAATAAAAATTTAATAGTTCATACATTTATTGTCACTACACCTTATAGTCCAAAAGATTTTTTTGAGAAAGTAATCAAAATTAAAGGTAAAAACTTTGATTCAAAAATCGATACGTTCTATCAATTAGCAAGAAGATTAGATGAAGTAATACATGTTACAGAAAAACAAATACAAAAACTAACCTATCAAAAAAAATATGACAATTTTCTTTAAAAAAATATTGGAGGTAATCAATTTGAAAGTTATGTTACTTGAAGAACAAATACAAGAAATTCAACAACTAATTTCAAATTTAATAGAACAAGAGATCACTAATCATCTCACCAATTTAAATCTATCTAGCCCTTACCTAAATAAACAACAAACTTGTGAGTATTTAAATATTTCTAATAATACTCTAGATAGTTGGATAAACAAAGGACTACCAACTATAAGAATTGGAAAAACAATTAGATTTGATAAAAATGAAATTCATAAATGGATAAATAGGCTAGAAAAATAATCATAATTGATTTATGATTTTATTATGATAGTTTTCTAGCTCAAACTAAAAGGAGAAATTTATCATGGCAATAACAAAAACAGAAAATGGAACATATAGACTTAGAATGTATATCCCTGAAGAAGTAAAATCATCTTTAGGGATTTCCTCTAAGGTAGTTGAAAAAAGATTCAAAAAAAGAAGTGATGCAAGAAAATTTGAAATAGAGTTATTAACTAAAATTTCAAATATACTTGATGGAGATATAGACATACCTTTAGAAAGTGACGGTAACATTCTTTTTTCAGATTTTTATACAAACGTATGGTGGGAAGCATATAAATCAGGACAAACAACTTCTACTGCTAAGCCACCAACCATTGTCACTATTGAAAATACTGAAATTATATTTAGAAAGCATATTTTACCACTCTTAGGTAATTATTCTATTGATTTTCTAAATAATAATAAACAAGTTATTCTCAATTTAATGACTCAAAAATCTAGAGAATATGCTAATTTCAAAACAATAAAAAGTTATGTTATTTCAATTTTTGATTGGGCAGAAGAGCTGGATTATATTGAATATAATCGAATTGCAAAAACGATTAGAAGAATAAAAGCTATTAAGAAAATTCAACTACAAGAAGAAAAAAATGATTCTGATCTATACTTATCAAAAGAAGAATTACAAGCATGGTTTTCAGCATTTCAACAAGACTTAGAACAAGACAAACTATCTCTAAAAGACTACGTTTTATTCTTTACTACATTCTTTCTTGGAAACAGAAAATCAGAATCTTATGCTCTACAGTGGAAACATGTCAATTTAGAAAATAAAGAAATAAGTTTAGTACAAGCTTTAGACAGAAAAAAAGGTGTAAAAAATACTAAAGGAAATAAAAAAACTATTTTCTCAATACCTGCTGAGTTAACAGCTTTACTCCATTCTTGGAAAATCCAACAAAAACAAGAGTTAGCTAAATTTAATATTCTTCAAGTTGATGAACAATATGTATTCACTTACATTGATTCTAAAGGAAATGTAAATAGTCGCTTACACGCTGATTACTTAAACAATAAAATGAAAACAGTTAAACGTAGACACCCTGAGCTTACACACGCTACACCACATAAATTACGTCATACAGGAGCAACTTTAGCTCGCTTGAGTGGTGTATCTATAGAAACTATTTCTGAGGCTCTAACACATAGTGATACAAGTACAACAAAATACTATGTTAATACTTCAAATATAGTTCCTATGGCTGTCGGGGAAATCGCTTATCGAAATTTGAAAAATTGAATGGTGTGAAAATGGTGTGAATTTTGGTGTGAACTTTTTAAAAAAGCGTAAAAAAAACACCCTTTGGTGTGAACCAAAAGGTGTTTGAAACGTTGATATATAAGCAATATTAACGCTTAGAGAATTGTGATGCTTTACGAGCTTTTTTAAGACCTGGTTTTTTACGTTCAACCATACGAGCGTCACGTGTTAATAATCCTTCACGTTTAAGAGCTCCACGGAAGTCAGGATCTACTTGTAATAATGCACGAGCAATACCATGACGAGTTGCGCCAGATTGTCCTGCATATCCACCACCATTAACGTTTACGAAAACGTCATATGCGCCTTTTGTTTCAGTTAAAACAAGAGGTTGCATAATTACTTCACGTAAATCAGCATGTGGAATATATTCTTCGATGTCTTTGTTGTTCATCACTACTTTACCTGTTCCAGGTACTAAGCGTACGCGAGCAACAGATTTTTTACGACGGCCTGTGCCGATATATTGTACTTTAGCCAATCTATTTTCCTCCTTAAATTAGGTTTGTAATGTCTAATACTTCTGGTTTTTGAGCTTGTTGTTGATGTTCGCTTCCACCATAAACGAATAATTTAGACCATTGTTTACGTCCTAAAGTATTCTTTGGTAACATACCTTTGATAGAATTCTCAACTAAACGACGAGAGTTTTTATCACGTAGTTCACCAGCAGTGATAGATTTCAAACCACCTGGATGTTGGCTATGACGGTAATAAACTTTGTCAGTTGCTTTTTTACCAGTTAATTTTACTTTATCAGCATTAATTACAATTACATAATCACCAGTATCCACATGTGGTGTGAATGTTGGTTTATTTTTTCCACGTAAGATAGATGCTACAACTGTTGATAGACGTCCTAAAGGAACATCTGTTGCATCCACTACATACCATTTACGATCTACTTCGCCATTTTTGGCCATATATGTTGTACGCATGGGTGTTTTTCCTCCAATTTTCTTCTGTTGTTTGACATAACACAATAAGTTTCCGGGGCTCATCGTGGGGCAAACAATACCACTAACCATATTATCCTTATTTTGTTGATATGTCAACAAAATTCACATTATTTATGACACTTTTTCTCGCCATTATAATCGACTTTCATTAAAAATAACCCCTCAGGTTGAGCAGTTGGTCCTGTCATTTTCTTGTCTTGGTTCACTAGGGCACGTTGTATAGCGTCTTCTGGTAGTTGGCCATTCCCTATTTTTAATAACGTTCCAACAAGCATACGGACCATTTTATATAAAAACCCATTTCCTTTAAATACAAATAATAATTCATCGTTACCTACTTCTTCTATTGTCACACTATAGACAGTACGCGTTTTATCCTCCACAGAACTTCCTGTCGCGCAAAACACACTAAAGTCATGTTCTCCTTCAATAAAACGTGCGGCACGTCTCATAGCATCCAAATCAAGCTCATAACGAAAATGGGCAGCATATAATCG
Source organism: Vagococcus sp. JNUCC 83 (assembly GCF_053667615.1). Lineage (NCBI taxonomy): Bacteria > Bacillati > Bacillota > Bacilli > Lactobacillales > Enterococcaceae > Vagococcus > Vagococcus sp. JNUCC 83. The sequence goes on from NZ_CM132204.1 coordinate 2,054,078, forward strand.
TTTAAATGGATTAGGGGACTTTCCTGTATCAACATGATAATGATATTCTTTTCCTGTTGCCAAGTATCTCGCATGAAAATCTTCTGTCACTTTTTCAATAGATAAAATACTAATATCCTCTGGCGTTTGTGTATCTAGAGCAAATCGTAATTTTTCCACGTCACGTTTTTGTGGCAAATCAAAATGTATCACCTGACCAACTGCGTGAACCCCTGAGTCTGTTCTACCTGATGGATGAATAGTTACAGGCTTTCCACTATTCAATCTCTTTAGAGTGGCTTCTATGACTTCTTGAATAGTCACAGCATTTGGTTGTATCTGAAACCCTGCATAGTTTGTTCCATCATAACTAATATTCGCTTTATATCTTGTCATGCTTCTTCTCCTTTATTTTTTCCAATGAAAAAACGAGGCACATGTCCTCGCTTTTTATATATTAATTTCTAACTAACACAAGCACAATCGTCAATACGACAAATGACAACATAGCAAGAGTGTCTGTTTTATCCCAATGCAACACACGGTATTTCGTACGTCCTTCTCCACCACGATAACCACGTGCTTCCATCGCAATCGCTAATTCTTCTGCCCGGTTAAAACTACTGACAAATAACGGAATCAGAAGTGGCACAATAGCTTTCATCTTATCCATTAAGTTTCCTTCACCAAAATCGACCCCACGAGCACGTTGCGCATTCATGATTTTTTCTGTCTCATCCATCAACGTTGGCACAAAACGTAGTGCAATAGATAGCATCAACGAAATTTCATGCGCAGGAAATTTAATTTTTTCCAACGGTCGAAGCAGATACTCAATCGCATCTGACAACGATAATGGTGGTGTCGTTAGCGTTAAAAGTGTCGACATAAAAATAATTAGCACAAAACGCGTAAAGATAAAGAACCCATTGACCAAACCGAATTGGCTAATACTTACCCAACCCCATTCAAAATAGACATGGCCACCACGAGTGAATAGCACTTGCAGTCCGACTGTAAACAGGATTAACCAGATTAATGGTTTCACTCCTTTGAGAAAGAAACTTAGTTTAATTTGTGATAACCAAATACAAAATAGCGTAAAGGCAAACATCACACCAAATGATAAAAAGTTGTTACAGATAAAGATAATTCCAATAAAATAAAAACTCGCAATTAGCTTTGCCCTTGGATCCATACGATGGACAACTGAATCACCTGGTATATAACGTCCTAAAATTAATTTATTCATCATCTGAGAACACCTGCCTTTTTTCAAGTATAGGTAAGAGTTCTTCAGATAACTCTTCTGCAGTTAACGGTAGACGATTAAATTCCATCCCTTTTTCCATTAAATCAAAAGCAAATTCTGTCGCGGTTGGAACGCCTAATTGTTTCTCACGTAACCACTCAACATCATTGAATATCTCACGTGGATGTCCTTTTTTTTGGATTTTTCCTTTTTCAAGGACCACCATAAAGTCGGCATACTCAGCCACATCATCCATTAAATGAGTCACTAAAATAATGCCAATACCTTTTTCTTTATGCAATCGATAGAACATATCCATCATGTCTTTTCTACCTTTGGGATCAAGTCCGGCTGTTGGTTCATCCAAAATCAATACCTCGGGCTCCATCGCAAGCACTCCAGCAATTGCCACACGTCGCATTTGTCCACCTGAAAGGTCAAATGGCGAACGCTCAAGGTAACTATCATCAAGCCCCACAAGTGCTAACATCTCGCTAGCAAGTCTCAAACCCTCTTCTTCAGAGACACCAAAATTCTTTGGACCAAATGCAATATCAAGTGCCACTGTTTCATCAAATAATTGTGACTCGGGAAATTGGAACACAATTCCTACTTTTTTACGAATCGGCTTTAAATTTTTGTTGCTTGTCTCAGGAGTAATCTCTCTATCACCAATAATCACTTTACCACTAGTAGGTTTCAGTAACGCATTCAGATGTTGTAATAAAGTGGATTTACCACTACCTGTGTGTCCCACAATTGCACTATAACTATTGCTTGGAATGTCTAAGTTGATATCAAATAACACACGTTGCTCAAATGGGCTATTAGGTTGATATGTAAAATCTACTTTCTCAAACCGTATGTCCATAGCCATTCCACCATTCCTTCCCTCGTCAGATACTCTTTTGGCACATTTATTCCTTTTTTTCTTAATGAAGCTTTCAGTTTTTCAGGAAATGGGACATCAAGCCCCATACCAATTAATGCTTCACCATGAGAAAAAATTTCTTGTGGTGTGCCTTCATGGATAATTTCACCCTGTTTCATTACTAACACTCGATTAGCATAGGCAGCTTCATCAATATCGTGTGTAATAGAAATAACGGTTAAATTCGTTTCTTCTTTTAGTGCTCGTATAGTTTCAATCACATCTTGTCTACCTTGAGGATCAAGCATAGATGTTGCCTCATCAAGAATAATCACATCAGGAGCTAATGCAATCACGCCAGCAATCGCGACACGTTGCTTCTGTCCGCCAGATAATCGCGCGGGTTCTTTTGTTTTAAAGTCAGACATACGAACTCTCTCTAAGGCATTGTTGACCCTTACAATCATTTCATCACGAGGAACACCTTGATTTTCTAAACCAAAGGCCACATCGTCTTCAACTGTAGAACCAACAAACTGATTATCAGGATTTTGAAACACCATCCCAACCATTTTACGAATATCCCATATATTTTCTTCTCTGAGCACTTCGTTATTTACAATAATCTCACCAGATTCTGGGGTAATCAATCCGTTAATGGTCTTAGCAAGCGTTGATTTACCAGACCCATTGTGACCAATTAAAGCAACCCATTCACCTTGATTAATTTTAAGAGACACATTATTTAGAGCATGATTGTCCTGACCATAATATTTAAAAGTGATATTATTTAATTCAATTAAAGGATTTTTCATTTTACTGCCTTCCTTAGATCACGTCATTTTAGTTTTTTAAAAAATGCTTCTTTCTAAACTCAACTTATTTGAGGATACAAAGAAACATTTTATGAATAATAAACATTTATCATAATTGATGATATAAAAAAAGCACTTTATATGATGAGCGCAAGTCCTCTATCATAAAAGACAGAGGACTGCACCGAGCTAGACTCGGAGATTTCTCTCCAACATCATAACACTCTAAAAAGATCATCTATAAAGTGATGCAATTTCAAAATTAAACAAGTTCAATGATAACCATTGGTGCTGCGTCTCCACGGCGTTGTCCTTTTTTAAGGATACGTGTGTAACCACCTTGACGGTCAGCATAACGAGGTCCTAAGTCATTGAATAATTTTTGTAAAGCACTTTCTTCAATGATAGTTTCTTCTTTTTCGTCTAAACGAGCTTCTAAGTATTCGTTTCTTACGAATGCTGCAGCTTGACGACGAGCATGAAGATCCCCACGTTTACCTAAAGTAATCATTTTTTCAGTTGTTGAACGGATTTCTTTTGCACGAGCTTCAGTTGTCTCAATGCGTTCATTGATAATTAAATCAGTTGTTAAATCACGTAACATTGCTTTTCGTTGGCTGCTTGTGCGACCTAATTTACGATAACTCACGTCGTGTTCCCTCCTTTAAATCGGTTTAGATTAGTCCTCTTGGCGTAATCCTAGAGAAAGATCAGCTAATTTAGCTTTTACTTCTTCAAGTGATTTGCGTCCTAAGTTACGAACTTTAATCATTTCGGCTTCAGATTTATTTGTTAATTCTTGTAATGTATTGATGCCTGCGCGTTTCAAACAGTTATAAGAACGAACTGATAAATCAAGCTCTTCGATTGTTGTTTCTAACATTTTTTCTTTTTGTGTTTCTTCTTTTTCAATCATGATTTCGGCATTTTTTGCTTCGTCAGTTAAGTTAACAAAAATATCTAAATGCTCAGTCAAGATTTTAGCAGATAAACTGATAGCTTCTTGAGGAGCGATAGATCCGTCAGTCCAAACATCTAAAGTTAGTTTGTCGTAATCATCACGACGCCCAACACGTGTGTTTTCTACTTGGTAGTTAACACGGTTTACTGGCGTGTAAATAGAATCCACTGGTAATACACCAATTGGCATATCTTCACTCTTATTTTCTTCTGCTTGTACATAACCACGTCCTGGCTTAACAGTTAAACTTGCACGGAAAGTTGCACCTTCAGCAACGCTACAAATGAATAAATCTTTATTCATTATTTCTACGTCACTATCAGTAAGAATATCTCCAGCAGTCACCTCAGCTGGGCCAGTTATATCAATTTCAAGAGTCTTTTCTTCATCAGCATAAAGCTTTAAAGCAAGTCCCTTAATATTTAGAATAATTTGAGTGACATCCTCACGTACACCTTTGACAGTTGAAAATTCATGCAACACACCATCGATTTGTAAATTAGTGATGGCAGCCCCTGGTAGAGACGATAATAAAATACGGCGTAGGGAGTTCCCTAAAGTCGTTCCATATCCTCTTTCAAGTGGTTCGATGACGAACTTGCCATAATCTCTATCTTCATCGATCTTTGTGATTCTTGGTTTCTCAAATTCTATCATTCTTGTCTATACCCCTTTCAAAACGAAAGTGTCTTGTTCAATGTCGTTATAATTCCTATCCAATGAATAAACTCTCACTAAACACGACGGCGTTTTGGAGGGCGACATCCATTATGTGGAACTGGAGTAACGTCACGAATTGCTGTCACTTCTAATCCTGTTGCTTGTAATGAACGAATAGCTGCTTCACGACCAGAACCAGGTCCTTTTACAGTTACGTCAACAGTCTTCAAGCCATGTTCCATAGCTGCTTTTGCTGCAGTTTCAGCTGCCATTTGAGCTGCGAATGGAGTTGCTTTTTTACTACCTTTAAATCCTAATGAACCTGCAGATGACCATGCAATAGCATTTCCATGTACATCAGTTAACATTACGATTGTATTATTGAAAGTAGAGTGGATATGTGCCACACCTGCTTCAATATTTTTTTTCACTCGGCGTTTTCTTGAAACTTTTTTTGCTACCATGAAGCTTTAAACCTCCTTCACTCTAATCTTATTTTTTCTTACCAGCGATTGAACGAGCTGGTCCTTTTCTAGTACGAGCATTGTTTTTTGTGTTTTGACCACGAGTTGGCAATCCACGACGATGACGCATACCTCTGTATGAACCAATTTCCATCAAACGTTTGATGTTTAAGTTCACTTCACGACGTAAGTCACCTTCTACTTTTAATTTGTCTACTGCAGCACGGATGCTATCAGTTTGTTCGTTAGTTAAATCGCGCACACGAATATCTTCAGAAACTCCTGCTTCTTTTAAGATTTCTTGAGAAGTTTTCTTTCCAATACCGTAAATGTAAGTAAGCGAAATAACAACACGTTTATCACGAGGAATATCTACACCTGCAATACGAGCCATTATTCGTTACACCTCCTTTATCCTTGACGTTGTTTATGTTTTGGGTTTTCACAGATAACCATAACTCGACCTTTACGACGAATTATTTTGCATTTTTCACAAATTGGTTTTACTGATGGTCTTACTTTCATGATTATACCTCCTTGAATTTTACGGAGTACAATTATTTAAAGCGGTAAGTAATACGACCACGAGTTAAATCATATGGAGATAACTCAACAGTTACTTTGTCACCAGGTAAAATACGAATGTAATGCATTCTGATTTTTCCCGATACGTGAGCCAAAATAACATGGCCATTTTCTAATTCAACTTTAAACATTGCATTCGGCAAAGTTTCGACGACTGTACCTTCGATTTCAATCATATCTTCTTTCGCCACAACTAGTACCTCCTTATACAGTGTTTGCATCTGACAATTGACAAAATAGTACTCACACCTATTTCTTTTCAACTTTTGTATTATAGCATAAAAGCTATACAAAGAAAAGATACCAACGTCAATTCAACAAAAAAACGCGGGTAAGAAATAGTGAGTGACATAGATTAAATTGATAACTAGATGAGCGTTCTAATTTGCTTTATCTATGATTGATTTCACATCTTCAAAAACAGCATCAATGTCACGATCACCATCGATAGTGTGTAACACACCTTTATCTTGGTAATACGCTAAAATTGGTTCACTATTTTTAATATTAACTTCTAGACGATTTTTGACAGTCTCAGGCTTGTCATCTTCTCTTTGATAAAAATCATGACTACCACAGCGATCACAAGTACCCTCCACTTTTGGTGGATTGTTTGTTTTGTGATAAGTAGCACCACAACTTCTACAAATAATACGACCAGCTAGACGGTCAACTAACACATCTTCAGCTACATGGATGTTTAGGACATCATCTACTTTTTTACCTAACTCTTCTAAAATTGTATCTAATTCTTCTGCTTGAGCTAGTGTACGAGGAAATCCATCTAATAAAAATCCTTTTTCAGTGTCAGCTTGTGATAAACGTTCTTTTACAATACCGTTTGTCACAGAATCCGGAACTAATTCACCTTTATCGATATAAGATTTTGCTTCTTTACCAAGAGGTGTTTCATTCTTCATTGCTTCACGGAACATATCTCCAGTAGAAATATGTGGGATTTCATAAACATCGACGATTCTTTCCGCTTGAGTTCCTTTACCTGCTCCTGGCAACCCCATTAGGATGAGATTCATTTGTTTTCCTCCTTAAGTTCGAGAAAAGTGCTGAGGAAAACCCCCAACACACACTCTTACTCTCTGATAAAACCAGTGTACTGACGCTTCAACAATAACCCTTCAAGTTGTTTATTCGTTTCAAGAGCCACACTAATGACAATCAGTAAACTTGTTCCTCCCAATCCAATTGACTGAGGTAAGCCCCAAATATTTTGCGCAATAATTGGTAAAATTGCCACTAATCCTAAGAACACAGATCCAACAACACTTAATCTCATTAATAGAGAAGAAATGAATTGCTGTGTTTCCTGACCAGGTCGTACACTTGGAATATAACTTCCTTGCTTCTGCAAATTCTCAGCAACTTTCTCAGGATTAACCTGAACAAAGGCATAGAAGAATGTAAAAGCAACAATCATAATTGTATAAAGTATTCCACCTGGAATAGTTGTGTAATTAAATAGTGTTGACAACACATCAAACCATGTTTTTCCACTTTGACTTGTTTCAAAAGCAGTCAAAACAGCTTGTGGTGTTGCAATAATTGAGCTGGCAAAGATAACAGGAATAACTCCTGCAGCATTTACTTTTAACGGTAAATAGCTACTTTGTGGTGCGCCAGCCACGCGTTTTGTATATTGAATTGGTATCTTTCTTTCTGCTTGTTGCACATAAGTAACCATAACTACAACTAAAAGAATAGCAATAATTAAAGCAAGTATGAATAATACAGATTTCCACATATCAGATTTATCAATATTGACAAAATAGTCTACATAGATTTCTTTGATACTCGCTGGGAATCTAGCAATAATCCCTGCAAAGATAATCATTGAGACACCATTTCCAATTCCTTTTTCAGATATTTGCTCCCCCATCCAAGTAACTAACATGGTACCCGCTGTTAGAATGATTCCTATACTAATATAAGTATAGATGCTTGGACTTTTCACTAATCCGGCATTTGAATACATGTTAAAACCAGCTGTAATGGCAATCGATTGAACAAACCCTAGTACCAACGTAATATAACGTGTAGCTTGGTTTAATTTTCGACGACCAACTTCACCTTGTTTCGACCACTCAACAAATTTCGGCACAATATCCATTTGAAGTAATTGAACAATAATAGACGCAGTAATGTACGGCGATACTCCCATTGCGAACAATGAGAATCTCTCCATGGCATTACCACTGACCGTGTTGAACATCGCCATCAATGCCAAGTCATTTAAACTTGTCAATGCTTTTGCGTCAACACCAGGTACTGTAATATGTGCTCCAACTCTAAACGCGAAGAGAATGAAAAGTGTAAAAAATATTTTATTACGAATATTTTCTATCTTAAACGAATCCTTCAACAGCTTAAACATTAGATCACCTCAGCTGACCCACCAGCTGCTTCAATTGCAGATTTAGCAGATTCAGAGAATTTAGCTGCTTTAACAGTTAATTTTTTAGTTAATTCACCATTACCTAAAACTTTGATTCCTGATTTTTCGTTTTTAACGATTCCTGCTTCAATTAAAGTAGTTGGTGTTACTTCAGTACCATCTTCAAAACGATTTAATACGTCTAAGTTGATAACTGCATAATCTTTACGATTAATGTTAGTAAATCCACGTTTTGGTAAACGACGGAATAAAGGAGTTTGTCCCCCTTCAAATCCTAAACGTACACCACCACCTGAACGTGATTTTTGACCTTTTTGTCCACGACCTGATGTTTTACCGTTACCAGATGATGAACCACGACCTACACGATTACGTACATGTCTTGATCCTTCTGCCGGATGTAACTCATGAAGTTTCATATATTCGGCACCTCCTTAAAATAGTCTACCTACAAATCATAATTAAATTTCTTCAACGTCCACTAAATGAGATATAGTGTTAACCATTCCTTTAATCGCTTCATTGTTAGGTTTCACGACTGTAGAATTAGTTTTTTTCAAGCCTAAAGCTTTCACTGTATCACGTTGGTTTTGAGGACGTCCAATGACACTACGCTTTAACGTAATTTTTAATTCGCTCATTTTTAGTCCCCCTTATCCGATTAGTTCGTCAACAGAAATGCCTCTAAGTTCAGCCACTTCTTCTGCACGTTTTAGTCTACTTAATCCTTCAACAGTTGCGCGAACAACGTTGACAGGTGTGTTTGATCCTAATGATTTACTTGTAATATCAGAAATACCTGCTAACTCAAGGACGGCACGTACTGGTCCACCAGCAGCAACCCCAGAACCGGCTACAGCAGGTTTCATAAGGATACGTCCACCACAGAATGATCCAATCACTTCGTGAGGAATTGTTGAGCCTACCATTGGTACTTCAATTAAGTTTTTCTTAGCATCTTCTACTGCTTTACGAATTGCTTCAGGTACTTCTTGAGCTTTACCAGTACCAAATCCAACGTGACCGTTTCTATCTCCAACTACTACTAAAGCAGCAAAGCGTAGACGACGTCCACCTTTAACAACTTTAGATACGCGGTTAATAGCAACTACGCGGTCTTCTAAGTCGAATTGTCTAGCATCTAAATTAGCCATGAATGGTGTTCCTCCTTTTCCTAAAATTCTAGTCCATTTTCACGTGCTGCTTCAGCTAATGCAGCTACACGTCCATGGTAAAGGTATCCACCACGGTCAAAGACTACTTCTTTAATACCTTTTTCTGTTGCTTTTTTAGCGATTGAAGCACCTACAGCTGCAGCTGCTTCTGTTTTATTTTCTCCTGCGATATCTTTATCGACAGTAGAGGCACTTGCAAGTGTCACACCCGCTACGTCATCAATTAATTGAGCGTAGATGTTTTTGTTAGAACGGAATACGTTCAAGCGTGGGCACTCGGCAGTACCAGAGATTTTACTACGTACGCGGTGATGTCTCTTTTGGCGCACTTTATTTTTATCTGGTTTTGAAATCACACTTGTCACCTCATATATTTATTTGTTATTTACCTGTTTTACCTTCTTTACGTCTTACGTGTTCACCAACATAGCGAATACCTTTACCTTTGTAAGGCTCAGGAGGACGTACTCCACGAATGTTTGCTGCAAGTTCTCCAACAACTTCTTTGTTAGATCCTTTAACAACAATTTGTGTATTTGAAGGAACTTCAATTGTGATGCCTTCTGGCGTTTCAAACTCTACTGGATGTGAATATCCAACGTTTAAAACAAGTTTTTTACCTTGCAATTGAGCACGGTAACCAACCCCGATTAACTCAAGAGCTTTTTCAAACCCTTCACTAACACCAACAACCATGTTGTTTAAGTTAGCACGCATTGTACCATGTAAGGTTTTGTTTTCTTTAGTATCATCAGGACGAGTTAAGACAACTTCACCTTCTGAAATGTTTAACGTAATATTTGGTGAAAACTCACGAGTTAATTCACCTTTTGGACCTTTAACCGTAACAGTGTTTCCTGATTGTGCAACTGTGACACCTGCAGGAACTACAACTGGTTTATTTCCGATACGACTCACTCTAGGCCACCTCCTTGATTAATAATTTTTTACCAAACGTATGCTAGTACTTCTCCACCAGTGTTACGCTCTCTTGCTTCTTTATCAGTTAAGATACCTTCTGAAGTTGAGATAATAGCTATACCTAAACCATTTAATACTTTAGGCACTTCATCAGCTTTTACATAAACACGTAAACCTGGTTTAGAGATACGTTTTAAGTTAGTAATAACGCGTTCGTCGTTTTTACCATATTTTAAGAAAACACGGATGATTCCTTGTTTGTCATCTTCGATGAATTCTACTTCACGCACAAAACCTTCACGTTGTAAGATTTTTGCGATTTCAAGTTTGATTGTTGATGCAGGTACTTCTAATGATTCGTGTTTCACGATATTCGCGTTACGAATACGAGTTAAGAAGTCTGCAATTGGATCTGTCATCACCATTGAGTCCTTTACCTCCTTTTGCGGTTTACTTTTTTTACCAGCTTGCTTTCTTCACGCCGGGAATTTGTCCTTTATAGGCAAGTTCACGGAAGCAAATACGGCAAAGTTTAAATTTGCGATAAACTGAATGTGGACGTCCACAACGTTCACAACGAGTATATTCTTGAGTTGAGAATTTTGCTGGGCGTTTATTTTTAGCAATCATTGATTTTTTAGCCACGTAGTTCGCCTCCTTAAATTATTTTTGGAATGGCATTCCAAGTTGACCTAATAACTCACGAGCTTCCTCATCAGTATTAGCTGTTGTAACAATAACAATGTCCATTCCTCGAACTTTATCTACTAAATCATAATCAACTTCAGGGAAGATTAATTGTTCTTTTACACCTAAAGTGTAATTTCCACGTCCGTCAAATGATTTTTTGCTGATACCATGGAAGTCACGTACACGAGGTAAAGAGACAGATACTAATTTATCTAAAAATTCGTACATTCTTTCTCCACGTAAAGTTACTTTACATCCGATTGGCATTCCTTCACGTAAACGGAAACCAGCGATAGATTTTTTAGCTTTTGTAATAATTGGTTTTTGTCCAGAGATTAAAGCAAGTTCTTCAACAGCTTTATCTAAGTTTTTACTATTTGATACTGCATCACCAACACCCATGTTAATAACGATTTTATCAACTTTAGGTGTTTGCATAACAGAAGAGTAATTAAATTTTTCCACCAATGATGGTGTTACTTCATTAAGATACTTTTCTTTTAGGCGGTTCATTCAACATTGCCTCCTTCCTGATATTCTTATTTATCTAAAACTTCTCCAGTTTTCTTAGAAACACGTACTTTTTTGCCATCTACTTCTTTGTATCCTACACGTGTTGGTTCACCATTAGATGGGTCAACCACCATTACATTAGAAACGTGAATAGATGCCTCCATTTCGATAATTCCACCTTGTGGAGCTGTCGCGCTAGGTTTTTGGTGTTTTTTCATAACGTTAACACCTTCAACGATGACGCGATCTTTCTTCGGAAATGCTTGGAGTACGATTCCCTCTTTGTTTTTATCTTTACCTGAGATAACTTTTACTTTATCGCCTTTTTTAACGAACATCTTGTTTCGCACCTCCTTTAAACATGAGTATGTATTATAACACTTCTGGTGCTAGTGAGACTATTTTCATAAAGTTGTTGTCACGTAATTCACGAGCAACTGGCCCAAAGATACGAGTACCACGTGGGCTCTTGTCATCACGAATAATCACACATGCATTTTCATCAAATTTGATATAAGAACCGTCACTACGACGAGCTCCTGATTTTGTACGAACGATAACAGCTTTAACTACTTCGCCTTTTTTAACAACTCCACCTGGTGTTGCTTGTTTAACCGTACAAACCACAACGTCACCGATATTTGCTGTTTTACGACCAGAACCACCAAGTACTTTAATAGTAAGTACTTCACGAGCTCCTGAGTTGTCAGCAACTTTCATACGACTTTCTTGTTGGATCACTTGAGTATCCTCCTTTCAAACTTTCAGGTTTCTCTATGGGAAAATTCGAATTAAATAATTACTGCTTCTTCTACAACTTCTAATAAACGGAAGCGTTTTGTCGCAGACAATGGACGAGTTTCCATAATTTTAACGATGTCTCCCGTTTTTGCTACATTGTTTTCATCATGAGCTTTATATTTTTTAGAGTATTTAACTCTCTTACCATAAATCTTATGAGTTTTCTTTGTTTCTACTACAACAACGATAGTTTTATCCATTTTGTCGGATACTACGCGCCCAGTATAAACTTTACGTTCATTTCTTTCTTGAGTCATCTATCAATGGCCTCCTTCCACTATTACTTAGCAGCTTCTTCACGCAAAACTGTTTTGATGCGTGCAATCGATTTACGAACTTCTGAAATTCGTGCTGTGTTTTCTAATTGACCTGTTGCTAATTGGAAACGTAAGTTGAAAAGTTCTTCTTTATACTCTTTCTCTTTAGCGATCATTTCGGTAGTGGTTAATTCTCTGATATCTTTAACCTTCATTCGATTCACCACCCATTTCTTCACGTTTTACAATTTTTGTTTTAATAGGTAACTTGTTAGAAGCAAGTCTTAATGCTTCACGAGCCACATCTTCAGGAACACCGGCAACTTCAAACATGATTTTCCCACGTTTTACTGGTGATACCCATCCTTCAGGAGCCCCTTTACCAGAACCCATACGAACACCAATTGCTTTTGATGTATATGATTTGTGAGGGAAAATTTTAATCCACACTTTCCCACCACGTTTCATGTGACGAGTCATTGCGATACGGGCAGCTTCAATTTGACGGTTAGTAATCCAATGAGAATCAACAGCTTGTAAGCCATATTCACCAAATGCGATTTCTTTACCACCTTTAGCTTCACCACGCATTTTACCTCTAAATTCACGACGGTGTTTTACACGTTTAGGTACTAACATGATTATTTCCCTCCTTTCTCAGTGTTTTTCTTTTCAGGAAGAATTTCTCCACGATAAATCCACACTTTAACTCCTAGTTTTCCGTATGTTGTATCTGCTTCTTCCCAAGCATAATCAATATCTGCTCTTAATGTATGCAATGGAACAGTTCCTTCAGAATAACCTTCAGAACGTGCCATATCAGCACCATTTAAACGTCCAGATACAAGAGTTTTGATACCTTTAGCACCTGATCTCATTGTACGTTGGATAGCTTGTTTTTGAGCACGACGGAATGCTACACGGTTTTCTAATTGACGTGCAATTCCTTCTGCTACTAATTTAGCATCTAAATCTGGTTTTTTGATTTCAACGATATTAATGTGAACTCGTTTACCAGTTAAATTGTTTAATTCTTTACGTAAAGCTTCAACTTCAGATCCGCCTTTACCAATAACCATACCAGGTTTAGCAGTATGAATTGAAACGTTCACGCGATTTGCAGCACGTTCGATTTCAATGGTTGAAACAGAAGCATCAGCCAATCTAGTCGAAATGAATTTACGAATGTTCAAATCTTCATGCAGGTATTCAGCGTATTCTTTTTCTGCATACCATTTCGCATCCCAGTCACGAATGACGCCGACACGCATTCCAATTGGATTAATTTTTTGACCCACTGGTTGTCCCTCCTTATTTTTCTGATACTACTACTGTAATATGACTTGTTCTTTTGTTGATAGGTGAAGCAGATCCTTTTGCACGAGGACGGAAGCGTTTCATTGTTGGTCCTTCATTTACAAATACTTCTGATACTACTAAATCTTCAACATCTAAATCAAAGTTGTTTTCTGCGTTAGCAATAGCTGACATAAGCACTTTTTCAACAATACCTGCTGCTTTGTTAGGTGAGAATTTCAAGATTGAAATTGCTTCTCCTACTTGTTTACCTCTGATTAGGTCAACAACAAGTCTTGTCTTACGAGGTGAAGTGCGAATTGTTTTAGCAGTTGCTTTAGCTGAAGTAATTCTTTCTTCTGACATATTCGTGTCCTCCCCTCAATTAGCGATTTGTTTTTTTATCGTCAGCAGCGTGTCCGCGATAAGTTCTTGTTGGTGCGAATTCACCTAGTTTATGTCCTACCATGTCTTCTTGAATGTAAACAGGAACATGTTTTCTTCCATCATATACTGCAATAGTATATCCTATAAAGTTTGGAAAAATTGTAGAACGACGTGACCAAGTTTTAATTACTTTCTTTTTCGGTTGATCTTTTTGTGCTTCCACTTTTTTCATTAAGTGTTCATCGACAAAAGGTCCTTTTTTTAAGCTACGACCCATGGTGAACCTCCTCTCACATATTTCATATTAGCTATCAAATTATTTAGTTTTACGACGACGTACAATAAGTTTATCTGATTTAGCTTTTTTACTACGTGTTTTATATCCAAGTGTTGGTTTGCCCCATGGACTCATTGGAGATGGACGTCCGATAGGTGCTTTACCTTCACCACCACCGTGTGGGTGATCGTTAGGGTTCATTACGCTACCACGTACAGTAGGACGTTTACCTAACCAGCGATTACGACCAGCTTTACCAATGTTAATTAATTCGTGTTGTTCGTTACCTACAGTACCGATTGTTGCACGACAAGTTCCTAAAATCATACGAACTTCCCCTGAATTCAAACGAACTAATACATATTTACCTTCTTTACCTAACACTTGAGCGCTAGTACCAGCTGAACGAATTAATTGTCCACCTTTACCAGGTTTTAACTCAATGTTATGGATAACAGTACCAACTGGGATGTTGTTCAATGGTAGAGCATTCCCTACTTTGATATCCGCGTCTGGACCTGAAGAAATTTGTGCACCTACTTGGATTCCTTTTGGTGCTAAGATGTATGCTTTCACACCATCAGTATAATGGATTAATGCAATGTTAGCAGATCTATTTGGATCATACTCAACTGTTTTTACAGTACCAACCACATTATCTTTATTACGTTTAAAATCAATTAAACGATATTGGCGTTTGTGTCCACCAGCTTGATGACGTACAGTAATTTTACCTTGGTTGTTACGTCCAGCGTTTTTGCTTAATGGTTGTAATAACGTTTTTTCTGGTTTAGATGTTGTGATTTCAGCAAAATCAGAACCAGTCATGTTACGACGACCATTTGTGGTAGGTTTATACTTTTTAATCGCCACGTGATTTCCCTCCTACTTTAGTCGATGCTCTAATTATTCAGCATCAAAAATTTGAATGTCTTTTGAATCTTCTGTTAGTTGTACGATCGCTTTGCGACGTTTTTTAGTATAACCAGCATGTTTACCCATTCTTTTAAGTTTAGGTTTTACGTTCATGATGTTAACTTTTTTAACTTTAACGTCGAAAACTGATTCTACAGCTTGCTTAACTAATGTTTTGTTGGCTCTTACGTCAACTTCAAACGTGTATTTTTTTTCGTCCATAGCTGCTACAGACATTTCTGTAATAACTGGGCGTTTAATTACGTCGATTAATTCCATTATGCAAGCACCTCCTCTATTTGAGTTAGAGCAGTTTTAGTTACTAATAGTTTGTCAGCAGCAACTACATCAAGTACGCTTACGTTATTTGATTCTACGATAGAAACATTTGGTAAGTTACGTCCTGATAAAGCAGCAAAATCATTGCCACCTTCTAATACTACTAAAACTTTAGTGTCAACACTTAAGTTTGCTAAAACTTGTTTAAATTCTTTTGTTTTTGGTGCGTCGAAAGCTAATCCTTCAACAACAACTAGTTTGTTTTCAGCAACTTTTTCTGATAATACAGATTTAATTGCTAAACGACGAACTTTTTTAGGTAATTTGTAGCTGTAAGAACGTGGTGTTGGTCCAAAGACAACTCCACCTCCACGCCATTGTGGTGAGCGGATAGATCCTTGACGCGCACGACCTGTTCCTTTTTGACGCCATGGTTTACGTCCACCACCGCGTACAGCGCTACGGTTTTTAACAGCGTGAGTTCCTTGTCTTAAAGAAGCACGTTGCATGATGATTGCATCGTAGACAACACTTTCGTTTGGCTCGATACCAAAAATAGCTTCATTTAATTCAATTTCGCCATTTTGAGTTCCATCTTGTTTAAATAATGCTACAGATGTCATTCTTAGTTCCTCCTCTCCCACAATTATTTAGCTGCCTTAACAGCTGTTTTTATTTCAATTAATGATTTTTTAGCTCCAGGAACATTTCCTTTAACTAAAATAACATTTTTATCTGCATCCACTCTAACGATTTCAAGGTTTTGAACTGTTACACGATCTCCACCCATACGTCCTGCAAGTTTTTTGCCTTTAAATACACGTGATGGAGTAGACGCTCCACCCATTGAACCTGGACGACGATGGTATCTAGAACCATGTGCCATTGGTCCACGAGATTGTCCATGACGCTTAATAGCCCCTTGGAAGCCGTGTCCTTTAGTTGTACCTGTGACATCAACAATGTCTCCTACTTGGAAAACATCAACTGTGATTTCTTTACCTACTTCATATTCTCCTAGCTCAACATCATTGAATTCTCTAATGAAGCGCTTAGGAGTCGTATTTGCTTTTGCAACATGACCCTTAGCAGGTTTGTTTGACAAAATATCACGTTTATCTTGGAAGCCAACTTGGATAGCTTCGTATCCATCAGTTTCAACAGTTTTAACTTGTAAAACAACGTTTGGAGTTGCTTCGATAACTGTTACGGGAATTAATTCGCCGTTTTCTGTAAATATTTGTGTCATACCTACTTTTTTACCTAAGATTCCTTTGGTCATGAGTACACCTCCATCTTTTTGTTATTATAATTTAATTTCAATGTTAACACCGCTTGGCAAGTCTAGCTTCATTAAAGCATCAACTGTTTTTGGTGTTGGGCTCACAATATCAATTAAACGTTTGTGAGTACGCATTTCGAATTGTTCACGTGAATCTTTGTATTTATGTGTTGCACGAATAACTGTATAAACTGAACGGTCAGTTGGTAATGGAATTGGTCCAGAAACCTCAGCACCTGTTCTTTTTGCTGTTTCTACAATTTTTTCTGCAGACTGATCTAATACACGGTGTTCATACGCTTTTAAACGGATACGAATTTTTTGTTTTGCCATTTTGTTCCCTCCTTCGCCTATTTTAAAAAGTAGACATAGCTCCTCGAAAATATCCAACACGCCACCATGGCAATGCTCCCTGGCGTGTCGCAACCTCTCGATTCAACGCCTCCGTATTTTCATACGAGGTACTAACATACTTTTTTATCAGCACCTCTAGAATTATACTAAAAAAACATACTATAAGCAACCCTTTTTTTGTATAATTCTTTTTATTTTATTATTAATAATAACGTTTCTTGCTATTTACACTTTAAAAACCAAAAAAGGTTGAAAACAAATGTTTTCAACCTTACGTCCTTACACAACAATGCTTTATTTGAATAGATTAAAAATTAACCTACGATTTCAGTTACAACGCCTGAACCAACAGTACGTCCACCTTCACGAATAGAGAAACGAGTTCCGTCTTCGATCGCGATTGGGTGAATTAATTCAACGTCCATAGCTACGTTATCACCAGGCATTACCATTTCAGTTCCTTCTGGTAATTGACAAACACCAGTTACGTCAGTTGTACGGAAGTAGAACTGAGGACGGTAGTTTGTAAAGAATGGAGTATGACGTCCACCTTCTTCTTTAGATAAAACGTAAACTTCAGCTTTAAATTTTGTATGTGGAGTGATTGTTCCTGGAGCTGCTAATACTTGTCCACGTTGGATATCTTCACGAGCTACCCCACGTAACAAAGCACCGATGTTATCTCCAGCTTCAGCGTAATCTAATAATTTACGGAACATTTCAACACCTGTTACAGTTGTTTTAGCAGTTTCTTCAGCGATACCTACTAATTCTACTTCGTCACCAACGCGTACTTGTCCACGTTCAACACGACCTGTAGCAACTGTACCACGACCAGTAATTGAGAATACGTCCTCAACTGGCATCATGAATGGTTTGTCAGTATCACGTTCTGGTGTTGGAATATACTCATCAACAGCAGCCATTAATTCTAAGATTTTTTCTTCGTAAGAAGCGTCGCCTTCTAAAGCTTTTAATGCTGAACCAGCAACGATAGGAGTATCATCTCCTGGGAAGTCGTATTCAGATAATAAGTCACGAACTTCCATTTCTACTAATTCTAATAATTCTTCGTCGTCAACCATATCCATTTTGTTTAAGAAAACAACGATGTATGGAACACCAACGTTACGAGATAAAAGAATATGCTCACGAGTTTGAGGCATTGGACCATCAGCAGCAGATACTACTAAGATCGCGCCGTCCATTTGAGCAGCACCAGTGATCATGTTTTTAACGTAGTCAGCATGTCCTGGGCAGTCAACGTGTGCGTAGTGGCGAGTGTCAGTTTCATACTCGATATGAGAAGTAGAAATTGTGATTCCACGTTCTTTTTCTTCTGGAGCGTTATCAATGTCAGCATATGATGAAGCTTCCCCACCATTTTTCTTAGCTAAAACTGTTGCGATTGCTGCAGATAAAGTTGTTTTACCGTGGTCAACGTGTCCGATTGTACCAATGTTTACATGGGCTTTCGAACGGTCAAATTTTTCTTTTGCCATTTTTTATATATCCTCCTAAAATTAAAAGTTATTTATTTATATTATAATGATGAAGGAAAAAAATCAATTAATGAATCTCTTCCTTCACACATCATCATTCTACATGAAATTCAGAAAAAAGCCTAGTCAAAAAATTAATCTTGAGATCCGCCATTTTTCTTAATAATTTCTTCTTGAATAGATTTAGGTACATCTTCATAGTGGTCAAATACCATCATAAACGTACCACGTCCTTGAGTGGAAGAACGTAATGTTGTTGCGTATCCGAACATTTCAGCAAGTGGAATCATTGCGTTAACAATTTGTGAATTACCATGTGCTTCCATACCTTCAACGCGTCCACGACGACTTGTAACGTGTCCCATGATATCACCTAAGTTATCTTCTGGAACAGTAATTGTTACTTTCATCATTGGTTCAAGGATTGCTGGTTGTGCTTTCTTAGCTGCTGCACGTAAAGCCATAGAAGCCGCAACACGGAATGCTGTCTCGTTCGAGTCAACATCATGGTATGAACCATCATACAATTTAGCTTTAATGTCAACTAATGGGTATCCAGCAAGAACACCATTAGCCATAGAATCTTCTAATCCTTTTTCAACAGCTGGGATGTACTCACGAGGAACCACACCACCGACGATAGCATTTTCAAACTCGAAGCCTTTTCCTTCTTCGTTTGGTGTGAACTCAACCCATACGTGACCGTATTGACCTTTACCACCAGACTGACGAACGAATTTACCTTCTGCTTGAGTCATAGGTGCTCTAAATGTTTCACGATAAGAAACTTGAGGAGCTCCTACGTTTGCTTCTACTTTGAATTCACGTCTCATACGGTCTACTAAAACGTCTAAGTGCAACTCACCCATACCAGAGATGACAGTTTCACCAGTTTCAACGTTTGTTTCAACACGGAATGACGGATCTTCTTCAGCAAGTTTTTGTAAAGCCACACCCATTTTATCTTGGTCAGCTTTTGATTTTGGTTCAACCGCCACTTGAATAACTGGTTCTGGGAACTCAATTGATTCAAGAACAACTGGTGCATCTAACGCACACAATGTGTCCCCTGTTGTTGTATCTTTCAATCCAACAGCAGCTGCGATATCTCCAGCGTAAACTGTACTGATTTCTTCACGTGAGTTGGCATGCATTTGTAGGATACGTCCGATACGTTCTTTTTTGTCTTTAGACGCATTTAAAACGTATGAACCACTATCTAATGTACCAGAGTAAACACGGAAGAATGTTAGACGACCAACAAATGGGTCAGTCATAACTTTAAATGCTAATGAAGCAAATGGTGCGTCATCTGTTGATGGACGAACTGTTTCTTCATCAGTTTTAGTATCAATACCTTTAATTGCTTCAACGTCAGTTGGAGCTGGTAAATAATCTAAAACAGCATCTAACATTAATTGGACACCTTTATTTTTGAAGGCAGAACCAGCTAAAACAGGGAAGAATTCAACATTGATTGTCGCACGACGAATCCCTTGTTTTAATTCTTCTTCAGTGATTTCTTCACCTTCTAAATATTTTTCCATTAATTCTTCATCAGTTTCAGCAACAGCCTCAACTAATTTTTCACGCCATTCATTAGCCATATCTACATATTCTTCAGGGATATCAGTTTCTTGGATATCTGTACCTAAGTCATTTGTGTAGATTTCAGCTTTCATTTTGATTAAGTCGATAATTCCAGTGAAGTTATCTTCTGCACCAATTGGTAACTGAATTGGGTGAGCATTTGCTTGTAAACGGTCATGGATAGTTTTAACTGAGTATAAGAAATCTGCACCAGTTTTATCCATTTTATTACAAAATACAATACGAGGTACTTTGTATTCAGTTGCTTGTCTCCAAACAGTTTCTGTTTGAGGCTCAACACCTGATTGTGAGTCAAGTACGGTAACAGCACCATCTAATACACGCAATGAACGTTGAACTTCAATTGTGAAATCCACGTGTCCAGGAGTATCAATGATGTTTACACGGTAACCTTTCCATTGTGCAGTAGTTGCAGCAGATGTAATAGTAATACCACGTTCTTGCTCTTGTTCCATCCAGTCCATTTGTG
This sequence comes from Vagococcus sp. JNUCC 83, assembly GCF_053667615.1. Classification (NCBI taxonomy): domain Bacteria; kingdom Bacillati; phylum Bacillota; class Bacilli; order Lactobacillales; family Enterococcaceae; genus Vagococcus; species Vagococcus sp. JNUCC 83. The sequence continues at coordinate 2,074,804 of NZ_CM132204.1, forward strand.
AAGCTCCCTCATGGGTTTCACCTAATTTATGGATTTTACCAGTATAATAAAGGATACGTTCAGTTGTTGTTGTTTTACCAGCATCAACGTGGGCCATAATTCCGATATTACGAGTTTTTTCTAATGAAAACTCTCTTGCCATTCTATTCTAACTCCTCTCAAACTTGATTGATTTAAATACAACTGTATTCTCTTCGTTTTAAAAAGAGGATCTTACCAACGATAATGAGCGAATGCTCTGTTAGCTTCAGCCATTTTATGCACGTCTTCACGTTTTTTAACTGAAGAACCAGTGTTGTTAGCTGCATCCATAATTTCTTTTGCTAAACGTTGTTCCATTGTGTGCTCTCCACGTAAACGTGAATAGTTAACAATCCAACGTAACCCTAAAGTTGAACGACGTTCTGGACGTACTTCAACTGGTACTTGATAGTTAGAACCACCAACACGGCGAGCTTTAACTTCAAGAACAGGCATAACATTTTCCATTGCTTGTTCAAAAACTTCTAATGGATCATTTCCCGTAGATTCTTTAATAATATCAAATGCATCATAAATAATGCTAGAAGCAACACCACGCTTACCGTCAACCATTACGCGGTTGATTAAACGAGTCACTAATTTTGAGTTATAAATCGGATCTGGTAATACATCACGTTTTGCAACAGGACCTTTTCTTGGCATGTGTAACTCCTCCTTCCAAAAATTTTATTTAATCAGTTTAATTATTTTTTAGGTTTTTTAGTTCCATATTTAGAACGGCTTTGTTTACGATCAGTAACACCAGCAGTATCTAAAGCACCACGTACGATATGATAACGAACCCCTGGTAAGTCTTTAACACGACCTCCACGGATTAAAACCACACTATGTTCTTGCAAGTTATGTCCAATACCTGGAATGTAAGCTGTCACTTCAATTAAGTTTGACAAACGAACACGAGCATATTTACGTAACGCAGAGTTAGGTTTTTTCGGTGTCATCGTACCCACACGTGTACAAACACCACGTTTTTGTGGAGAGTTCACGTTAGTTTGAGATTTTTTGAAACTATTATAGCTCTTTCCTAAAGCAGGTGAGCCAGATTTAGTTGTTTTTGATTTACGAGATTTACGTACCAATTGATTAATTGTAGGCATGATAAGTTCCTCCTTCCTTATAAAGCTTTTCTAGAGCCACACATCCAGGTGGTTCTTTTTTAAAGTTAAAAAATTAATGCAAGAATTCCTGCATCATAAAACAGGCTTTAATACAGTCAATACTTTTAAAAAGACTTGTTCTCAAGCACCTTTGTAATAGTAACATACTCTATTCATAATCGTCAATACTTTAATTTACAAAAAAAATTATTTTAGTCTATCTTTTTTTTAAGATAATGCTTACAATAAATTTATGAAATAAATAGGAGGAATATTTTTGTCATGAATTTAAAACAATTAGTGGGAATTGAATCTGCAAACTATGTAAAGGATGGTATGATAGTTGGTCTAGGAACTGGTTCAACTGCTTACTATATGGTAGAAGAATTAGGTCGTCGTGTAAAAGATGAAGGATTAAATATCGTTGGTGTCACTACTTCTAAAGCAACCGAGGTACAGGCACTAGCTCTAGACATTCCTTTAAAAAGCATTGATGACGTGGATTATGTTGATTTAACAATAGATGGAGCAGACGAGATTTCTGAGGATTTCCATGGAATTAAAGGTGGTGGTGCAGCCCTTTTGTTTGAAAAGATTGTTGGTACATACTCAAAAGGAATCATATGGATTGTGGATGAGTCTAAAATGGTCAAAGATTTAGGGGCATTTCCTCTACCCGTTGAAGTCATTCCTTACGGAAACGCTCAACTATTTAAACTATTCAATGAACATAATCTTAATCCTATTTTACGTTTAACTGACGATGGTAATCCTTTGCTAACAGACAGTAAAAATTATATTATAGACTTACACCTAGAAAAAATTGAGAACCCAATAGAATTAGCCGCGTGGTTAGACTCTCAAGTTGGCGTCGTTGAACATGGTCTATTCTTAAATATGGTGAATCGAGTCATTATCGGTACACAACATGAAGGGGTAAAAACAATCGACGTTTCTAGATGAAAATTTATGAAGGGTGATGAAATAAATGAAAACATTAGTTTTTATTAGACACGGACAAAGTGTTTGGAACTCATTAAATTTATTTACTGGATGGGTAGATGTTGACTTAAGTGAACAAGGTGTAAACGAAGCAAAAGAAGCTGGAAAAAAAATCAAAGATGCTGGTATTCTTTTTGACACAGCTTATACCTCATACCTAAAACGTGCCATTAAAACATGTCATTATGTTTTAGAAGAATCAGATCAACTCTCTACTCCTGAAATTAAATCTTGGCGTTTAAACGAGCGTCACTATGGTGCGTTGCAAGGTTTAAATAAAGCAGAAACAGCAGAAAAATATGGTGCTGATCAAGTACAACTCTGGAGACGTTCTTATGATACACTTCCTCCTTTACTTGATCCAGATAGTCCTGAGTCATCTACTCATGACCCTAAATATCGCTATCTAGACAAACGTGCAATTCCTGAAGGTGAAAATTTAAAAGTTACACTAGAACGAGCATTACCATTTTGGAATGATTATATTGCACCATCACTATTAAAAGACGAAGTAGTTTTAGTAGCAGCTCATGGTAACTCATTAAGAGCGTTAGCTAAACATATTGAAAATATTTCTGATGAAGATATTATGTCTTTAGAAATTCCAACTGGACAACCACTCGTTTATGAATTAAATGATGACTTAAGTGTTTCAAAAAAATATTACTTATAAAACAAAAAAACCATCCAGCTTAAATGCTCGATGGTTTTCTTTTACTTCCAATAGTCAGTAATAATGACACCAATATTCCAATACTAGCAAATATGATCCAACTTAACCCGCTAGTAAAAAATGGAATGGATTGTTCAGAAAAACTTAAAATAGTTGAAATAACATGGTTTTCTTTCATTCCATCAGGCAGTACTCTAATAGCATCTAAGATTGATGAAATCATTGTAAAACCCATAGTTATTTTATAACAATTTGGAATTTTATCAGCCCATTTACTAGCTAATGATAATACTATCAATACCATAGCCAAAGGATAAATAAACATTAATACCGGAATAGATGCTGTAATAATCATATTTAACCCTACATTTGAAATCATTAATGAAACAGCTAAACATCCTACAACAAAAGATAAATAATGCTTTTCAGAGAACATTTCTGAATAAGCTTTTCCAAAAGAAGTTGCCAAACCTATCGCCGTTTTCAAACACGCGATAATAACAATTAATCCTAATAAAATACTGCCAGGAACTCCCAGATAAAAATCAGCTAATTGTGACAGAGTAACTCCTCCATTTTTATTCAGAGACAACGTCCCCAAACTCATAGTCCCCATTAAGGATAATAGTGTATAAATAATTCCCATCAGAACAATACCAAACACACCTGATTTCATTGTTTCAATAGCTATTCTAGATTTTTTTTGAATGCCCAATCCTTTAACACTCTCAATAATTATAGCACCAAATGCTAGTCCTGCTAAAGCATCTAGAGTGTTATAACCTCCTAAAAAACCTTCCACAAATGGAGTCGATGCATATGCGGGTTGAATTGGCGCACTTTTAATAGATCCCATAGGTTTGAAAAAACTAACTATGACTAAAAAACTCAATAATAATAGAAATAATGGCGTTAAATATTTTCCAATATAATCTAATATTCTACTTGGTCTAAATGAAAATAATAAAACCAATAAAAAAAATATTACACTAAATATAAATAATGACAAAGTAGCTTTATCTTCCGGAATAAAAGAAGCAAGTGACATCTCATATGAAGTAGTTGCTAGTCTTGGCATGGCAAATACTGGACCTATTATCAAGTATAAAACAATTGTAAAAAAGTAAGCAAAACGCATCGATACTTTTTGTGCCAATTCAAATATTTTATTTGTACCAGTCGCCCCAAAAGAAATAATGGCTAAAAAAGGAATTCCAATAGCTGAAATTAAAAATCCATTATTAGCGAGTAAAACATTGGCTCCTGCTTCTTGTCCCATTTGAATAGGAAAAATCAAATTACCGGCTCCAAAAAATAAACCAAATACCATGATACCAATATACAATTTCTCCCTATATGAAAGTTTTTCTTTCGTACCCATAAATTACCTCCAAACATGTTTTTATGTAAAAAAAAACTTGAAATTGTATACACAATTTCAAGTTTATGACCCGTACGGGACTCGAACCCGTGTTACCGCCGTGAAAGGGCGGTGTCTTAACCGCTTGACCAACGGGCCTTATTTCTTATTATAGTAATAGTAATGGAGAAGGAGGGATTTGAACCCTCGCGCCAGTTACCCGACCTATACCCTTAGCAGGGGCACCTCTTCAGCCACTTGAGTACTTCTCCTATTATAAAACAATGGGCCTAAATGGACTCGAACCATCGACCTCACGCTTATCAGGCGTGCGCTCTAACCAGCTGAGCTATAGGCCCTATTCTTTTAAAGCGGGTGACGAGAATCGAACTCGCGACAACAGCTTGGAAGGCTGTAGTTTTACCACTAAACTACACCCGCTAATTTAAATGGCGCAAGACAGAATCGAACTGCCGACACACGGAGCTTCAATCCGTTGCTCTACCAACTGAGCTACTGCGCCATTATTGACGGTCCCGACGGGAATCGAACCCGCGATCTCCTGCGTGACAGGCAGGCATGTTAACCCCTACACCACGGAACCTATTGCGGAGACAGGATTTGAACCTGTGACCTTCGGGTTATGAGCCCGACGAGCTACCTAGCTGCTCCACTCCGCGATATTAATAAGGAGGATAAGGGATTCGAACCCTTGCGTGCTTTTACACACCTGACGGTTTTCAAGACCGTTCCCTTCAGCCGGACTTGGGTAATCCTCCACAATAAAATGTTACAAATGACCCGTACGGGAATCGAACCCGTGTTACCGCCGTGAAAGGGCGGTGTCTTAACCGCTTGACCAACGGGCCATACTTAAAATATTTTTGATAATGGGCCTAAATGGACTCGAACCATCGACCTCACGCTTATCAGGCGTGCGCTCTAACCAGCTGAGCTATAGGCCCTATTCTTTTTAAAGCGGGTGACGAGAATCGAACTCGCGACAACAGCTTGGAAGGCTGTAGTTTTACCACTAAACTACACCCGCTAATTTTAAAACGGTCCCGACGGGAATCGAACCCGCGATCTCCTGCGTGACAGGCAGGCATGTTAACCCCTACACCACGGAACCTATTGCGGAGACAGGATTTGAACCTGTGACCTTCGGGTTATGAGCCCGACGAGCTACCTAGCTGCTCCACTCCGCGATATTAATAAGGAGGATAAGGGATTCGAACCCTTGCGTGCTTTTACACACCTGACGGTTTTCAAGACCGTTCCCTTCAGCCGGACTTGGGTAATCCTCCATAATATTTTAACAATGGACCTTGTAGGACTCGAACCTACGACCGCCCGGTTATGAGCCGGGAGCTCTAACCAACTGAGCTAAAGGTCCAAAGGTCGTAATTATCGCGGCGGAGGGGATCGAACCCCCGACCTCCCGGGTATGAACCGGACGCTCTAGCCAGCTGAGCTACACCGCGTAAATAAATACTATTAAAACAACGCGCCCAAGAGGAGTCGAACCCCTAACCTTCTGATCCGTAGTCAGACACTCTATCCAGTTGAGCTATGGGCGCTACGTTTGATGCCGAGGACCGGAATCGAACCGGTACGGTGATCACTCACCGCAGGATTTTAAGTCCTGTGCGTCTGCCAGTTCCGCCACCCCGGCTAGAACTTATAAAAGCGGAAGACGGGGTTCGAACCCGCGACCCCCACCTTGGCAAGGTGATGTTCTACCACTGAACTACTTCCGCTTATAGATGCCGGCTAAAGGACTTGAACCCTCGACCCTCTGATTACAAATCAGATGCTCTACCAACTGAGCTAAGCCGGCAAATATAGTAATGCGGGTGAAGGGACTTGAACCCCCACGCCGTTAGGCGCTAGATCCTAAATCTAGTGCGTCTGCCAATTCCGCCACACCCGCATATATGACCCGTACTGGGCTCGAACCAGTGACCCTCTGATTAAAAGTCAGATGCTCTACCAACTGAGCTAACGAGTCAAATCTTATGGAGGTTAACGGGATCGAACCGCTGACCCCCTGCTTGTAAGGCAGGTGCTCTCCCAGCTGAGCTAAACCTCCATCATGATAAAAATAAAAGCACGGCAACGTCCTACTCTCACAAAGGGAAACCCTTCACTACCCTCGGCGCTAAGAAGCTTAACTTCTGTGTTCGGCATGGTTACAGGTGTATCCTTCTTGCCATCGCCACCGCACTTTTTATTTCTGTTGAGTGTTTATTCACTCAAAACTGGATGTTTTGTTAGTATCAATATATTCTTCCACCGCTATCTTGGTTAAGTCCTCGACCGATTAGTACTAGTCCGCTCCATACATCACTGTACTTCCACTCCTAGCCTATCTACCTGATCATCTTTCAGGGGTCTTACTTCCTTAAAGGAATGGGAAATCTCATCTTGAGGGGGGCTTCACGCTTAGATGCTTTCAGCGTTTATCCCGTCCATACATAGCTACCCAGCAATGCCCTTGGCAGAACAACTGGTACACCAGAGGTATGTCCATCCCGGTCCTCTCGTACTAAGGACAGCTCCTCTCAAATTTCCAACGCCCGCGACGGATAGGGACCGAACTGTCTCACGACGTTCTGAACCCAGCTCGCGTGCCGCTTTAATGGGCGAACAGCCCAACCCTTGGGACCGACTACAGCCCCAGGATGCGACGAGCCGACATCGAGGTGCCAAACCTCCCCGTCGATGTGAACTCTTGGGGGAGATAAGCCTGTTATCCCCAGGGTAGCTTTTATCCGTTGAGCGATGGCCCTTCCATGCGGAACCACCGGATCACTAAGCCCGACTTTCGTCCCTGCTCGAGTTGTAGCTCTCGCAGTCAAGCTCCCTTCTGCCTTTGCACTCTACGAATGATTTCCAACCATTCTGAGGGAACCTTTGGGCGCCTCCGTTACCTTTTGGGAGGCGACCGCCCCAGTCAAACTGTCCATCTGACACTGTCTCCCACCACGATAAGTGGTGCGGGTTAGAATGGTCATAACACAAGGGTAGTATCCCACCAGCGCCTCCATCGAAACTAGCGTTCCGACTTCTACGGCTCCTACCTATCCTGTACATATGTCACAAACATTCAATATCAAACTACAGTAAAGCTCCATGGGGTCTTTCCGTCCTGTCGCGGGTAACCTGCATCTTCACAGGTACTAAAATTTCACCGAGTCTCTCGTTGAGACAGTGCCCAAATCGTTACGCCTTTCGTGCGGGTCGGAACTTACCCGACAAGGAATTTCGCTACCTTAGGACCGTTATAGTTACGGCCGCCGTTTACTGGGGCTTCAATTTTGAGCTTCGCTATTGCTAACCCATCCTCTTAACCTTCCAGCACCGGGCAGGCGTCAGCCCCTATACGTCATCTTTCGATTTTGCAGAGACCTGTGTTTTTGATAAACAGTCGCTTGGGCCTATTCACTGCGGCTGAACTTGCGTTCAGCACCCCTTCTCCCGAAGTTACGGGGTCATTTTGCCGAGTTCCTTAACGAGAGTTCTCTCGCTCACCTTAGGATTCTCTCCTCGACTACCTGTGTCGGTTTGCGGTACGGGTCATTTGTTTCTAACTAGAAGCTTTTCTTGACAGTGTGACATTGAGACTTCGGTACTTTATTTCCCTACTCATCACAACTCGTCCTTAAAGATAAAAGCATTTAACTCTTATCAAGACTTGTTGCTTGAACGTGCACTTCCAGTCGCACGATCCCATAGCCTCCTGTGTCCCTCCATTGTTCAAACAAAACAAACGAGTACAGGAATCTCAACCTGTTGTCCATCGCCTACGCCTATCGGCCTCAGCTTAGGTCCCGACTAACCCTGGGAGGACGAGCCTTCCCCAGGAAACCTTAGTCATTCGGTGGACAGGATTCTCACCTGTCTTTCGCTACTCATACCGGCATTCTCACTTCTAAGCGCTCCACCAGTCCTTACGATCCAGCTTCAACGCCCTTAGAACGCTCTCCTACCATAGAACCAAAGGTTCTATCCACAGCTTCGGTAACATGTTTAGCCCCGGTACATTTTCGGCGCAAGGGCACTCGACTAGTGAGCTATTACGCACTCTTTAAATGGTGGCTGCTTCTGAGCCAACATCCTAGTTGTTTGTGCACCCTCACATCCTTTTCCACTTAACATGTATTTTGGGACCTTAGCTGGTGGTCTGGGCTGTTTCCCTTTCGACAATGGATCTTATCACTCACTGTCTGACTCCCGGATATAAATGAATGGCATTCGGAGTTTATCTGAATTCGGTAACCCAAGACGGGCCCCTAGTCCAAACAGTGCTCTACCTCCATCATTCTCAAATCCGAGGCTAGCCCTAAAGCTATTTCGGAGAGAACCAGCTATCTCCAAGTTCGTTTGGAATTTCTCCGCTACCCACACCTCATCCCCGCACTTTTCAACGTACGTGGGTTCGGTCCTCCAGTGCGTTTTACCACACCTTCAACCTGGACATGGGTAGGTCACATGGTTTCGGGTCTACGACAACATACTCATTCGCCCTATTCAGACTCGCTTTCGCTACGGCTCCGCTTCTTCAGCTTAACCTCGCATGCTATCGTAACTCGCCGGTTCATTCTGCAAAAGGCACGCTATCACCCATTAACGGGCTCTAACTTCTTGTAAGCACACGGTTTCAGGTTCTATTTCACTCCCCTTCCGGGGTGCTTTTCACCTTTCCCTCACGGTACTGGTTCACTATCGGTCACTAGAGAGTATTTAGCCTTGGGAGATGGTCCTCCCGGATTCCGACGGAATTTCTCGTGTTCCGCCGTACTCAGGATACTCATAGGTGTGTTGTCAATTTCGTCTACGGGGCTTTTACCCGCTACGGCTGACCTTTCCAAGTCGATTCGACTATCCACAACAGCTACCACAGCTGAGTCCTACAACCCCAACAAGCAAGCTTGTTGGTTTGGGCTGTTTCCGTTTCGCTCGCCGCTACTAAGGAAATCGATTTTTCTTTCTCTTCCTGCAGGTACTTAGATGTTTCAGTTCTCTGCGTCTACCTTCTAATAGCTATGTATTCACTATTAGATAATATCCTATAAAAGATATTGGGTTCCCCCATTCGGAAATCTCCGGATCATAGCTTACTTACAGCTCCCCGAAGCATATCGGTGTTAGTCCCGTCCTTCATCGGCTTCTAGTGCCAAGGCATCCACCGTGCGCCCTTATTCACTTAACCTTTTCTAACCTAACGGTTAGCTTGTTTTTTATTAATAACTACCTAGCGATAGATAATTATTAACACATTTCACAGTTCTTTAAAAGAAACTATTCAACGCGGTGTTCTCGGTTTATATTGATATCTAACTTCAACTATCCAGTTTTCAATGAACAAATACTTTTTGAGAGTAGACCTCTCAAAACTGAACAAAGTAAAGACAAAATGTGTTTTCCGTAATTATCCTTAGAAAGGAGGTGATCCAGCCGCACCTTCCGATACGGCTACCTTGTTACGACTTCACCCCAATCATCTATCCCACCTTAGGCGGCTGGCTCCAAAAGGTTACCTCACCGACTTTGGGTGTTACAAACTCTCGTGGTGTGACGGGCGGTGTGTACAAGGCCCGGGAACGTATTCACCGTGGCATGCTGATCCACGATTACTAGCGATTCCGGCTTCATGTAGGCGAGTTGCAGCCTACAATCCGAACTGAGAACAGCTTTAAGAGATTAGCTAAACCTCGCGGTCTCGCAACTCATTGTACTGTCCATTGTAGCACGTGTGTAGCCCAGGTCATAAGGGGCATGATGATTTGACGTCATCCCCACCTTCCTCCGGTTTGTCACCGGCAGTCTCGCTAGAGTGCCCAACTGAATGATGGCAACTAACAATAAGGGTTGCGCTCGTTGCGGGACTTAACCCAACATCTCACGACACGAGCTGACGACAACCATGCACCACCTGTCACTTTGTCCCCGAAGGGAAAGCTCTATCTCTAGAGTGGTCAAAGGATGTCAAGACCTGGTAAGGTTCTTCGCGTTGCTTCGAATTAAACCACATGCTCCACCGCTTGTGCGGGCCCCCGTCAATTCCTTTGAGTTTCAGCCTTGCGGCCGTACTCCCCAGGCGGAGTGCTTAATGCGTTAACTGCAGCACTGAAGGGCGGAAACCCTCCAACACTTAGCACTCATCGTTTACGGCGTGGACTACCAGGGTATCTAATCCTGTTTGCTCCCCACGCTTTCGAGCCTCAGCGTCAGTTACAGACCAGAGAGTCGCCTTCGCCACTGGTGTTCCTCCATATATCTACGCATTTCACCGCTACACATGGAATTCCACTCTCCTCTTCTGCACTCAAGTCCTCCAGTTTCCAATGACCTTCCTCGGTTGAGCCGAGGGCTTTCACATCAGACTTAAAAGACCGCCTGCGCTCGCTTTACGCCCAATAAATCCGGACAACGCTTGCCACCTACGTATTACCGCGGCTGCTGGCACGTAGTTAGCCGTGGCTTTCTGGTTAGATACCGTCAAGGTGATAACAGTTACTCTATCACTTGTTCTTCTCTAACAACAGAGTTTTACGATCCGAAAACCTTCTTCACTCACGCGGCGTTGCTCGGTCAGACTTTCGTCCATTGCCGAAGATTCCCTACTGCTGCCTCCCGTAGGAGTCTGGGCCGTGTCTCAGTCCCAGTGTGGCCGATCACCCTCTCAGGTCGGCTATGCATCACGGTCTTGGTAGGCCGTTACCCCACCAACTAACTAATGCACCGCGGGCCCATCCACCAGTGACACCCGAAAGCGTCTTTTATACTTTTGCCATGCAGCAAAAGCAATTATGCGGTATTAGCACCTGTTTCCAAGTGTTATCCCCCTCTGGTGGGCAGGTTGCCCACGTGTTACTCACCCGTCCGCCACTCATTTCTTTTCGGTGGAGCAAGCTCCGGTGAAAAGAAATGCGTTCGACTTGCATGTATTAGGCACGCCGCCAGCGTTCGTCCTGAGCCAGGATCAAACTCTCAATAAAAAGTTGATTAACATCTTACGATGTTTAAGCTCATTTGTTTAAAACTTGCTAGCGAATATTATTCACTAAATATGGTTTGTTTCTACATAGTAGAAACGCCCTACACATTTGGTTTGTCTTACTTTGTTCAGTTTTCAAAGGTCTAAACTTCGTTGCCGTAACAACTTTTATATCATACCAAGTTGTTATCTTATTGTCAACAACTTTTTTTAATTTTTTGAGAAAATTCTCAAAATCGGGAAGACAGGATTCGAACCTGCGACCCCTTGGTCCCAAACCAAGTGCTCTACCAAGCTGAGCTACTTCCCGTATTAAATTAAACGCGCCCAAGAGGAGTCGAACCCCTAACCTTCTGATCCGTAGTCAGACACTCTATCCAGTTGAGCTATGGGCGCTATGTTTGATGCCGAGGACCGGAATCGAACCGGTACGGTGATCACTCACCGCAGGATTTTAAGTCCTGTGCGTCTGCCAGTTCCGCCACCCCGGCTAGAACTTATAAAAGCGGAAGACGGGGTTCGAACCCGCGACCCCCACCTTGGCAAGGTGATGTTCTACCACTGAACTACTTCCGCTTATAGATGCCGGCTAAAGGACTTGAACCCTCGACCCTCTGATTACAAATCAGATGCTCTACCAACTGAGCTAAGCCGGCAAAATTTAATACGAATGCTTTCCCTTCGTATTATAGCTTATTATAGTAATGACCCGTACTGGGCTCGAACCAGTGACCCTCTGATTAAAAGTCAGATGCTCTACCAACTGAGCTAACGAGTCAAATCTTATGGAGGTTAACGGGATCGAACCGCTGACCCCCTGCTTGTAAGGCAGGTGCTCTCCCAGCTGAGCTAAACCTCCATCATGATAAAAATAAAAGCACGGCAACGTCCTACTCTCACAAAGGGAAACCCTTCACTACCCTCGGCGCTAAGAAGCTTAACTTCTGTGTTCGGCATGGTTACAGGTGTATCCTTCTTGCCATCGCCACCGCACTTTTTATTTCTGTTGAGTGTTTATTCACTCAAAACTGGATGTTTTGTTAGTATCAATATATTCTTCCACCGCTATCTTGGTTAAGTCCTCGACCGATTAGTACTAGTCCGCTCCATACATCACTGTACTTCCACTCCTAGCCTATCTACCTGATCATCTTTCAGGGGTCTTACTTCCTTAAAGGAATGGGAAATCTCATCTTGAGGGGGGCTTCACGCTTAGATGCTTTCAGCGTTTATCCCGTCCATACATAGCTACCCAGCAATGCCCTTGGCAGAACAACTGGTACACCAGAGGTATGTCCATCCCGGTCCTCTCGTACTAAGGACAGCTCCTCTCAAATTTCCAACGCCCGCGACGGATAGGGACCGAACTGTCTCACGACGTTCTGAACCCAGCTCGCGTGCCGCTTTAATGGGCGAACAGCCCAACCCTTGGGACCGACTACAGCCCCAGGATGCGACGAGCCGACATCGAGGTGCCAAACCTCCCCGTCGATGTGAACTCTTGGGGGAGATAAGCCTGTTATCCCCAGGGTAGCTTTTATCCGTTGAGCGATGGCCCTTCCATGCGGAACCACCGGATCACTAAGCCCGACTTTCGTCCCTGCTCGAGTTGTAGCTCTCGCAGTCAAGCTCCCTTCTGCCTTTGCACTCTACGAATGATTTCCAACCATTCTGAGGGAACCTTTGGGCGCCTCCGTTACCTTTTGGGAGGCGACCGCCCCAGTCAAACTGTCCATCTGACACTGTCTCCCACCACGATAAGTGGTGCGGGTTAGAATGGTCATAACACAAGGGTAGTATCCCACCAGCGCCTCCATCGAAACTAGCGTTCCGACTTCTACGGCTCCTACCTATCCTGTACATATGTCACAAACATTCAATATCAAACTACAGTAAAGCTCCATGGGGTCTTTCCGTCCTGTCGCGGGTAACCTGCATCTTCACAGGTACTAAAATTTCACCGAGTCTCTCGTTGAGACAGTGCCCAAATCGTTACGCCTTTCGTGCGGGTCGGAACTTACCCGACAAGGAATTTCGCTACCTTAGGACCGTTATAGTTACGGCCGCCGTTTACTGGGGCTTCAATTTTGAGCTTCGCTATTGCTAACCCATCCTCTTAACCTTCCAGCACCGGGCAGGCGTCAGCCCCTATACGTCATCTTTCGATTTTGCAGAGACCTGTGTTTTTGATAAACAGTCGCTTGGGCCTATTCACTGCGGCTGAACTTGCGTTCAGCACCCCTTCTCCCGAAGTTACGGGGTCATTTTGCCGAGTTCCTTAACGAGAGTTCTCTCGCTCACCTTAGGATTCTCTCCTCGACTACCTGTGTCGGTTTGCGGTACGGGTCATTTGTTTCTAACTAGAAGCTTTTCTTGACAGTGTGACATTGAGACTTCGGTACTTTATTTCCCTACTCATCACAACTCGTCCTTAAAGATAAAAGCATTTAACTCTTATCAAGACTTGTTGCTTGAACGTGCACTTCCAGTCGCACGATCCCATAGCCTCCTGTGTCCCTCCATTGTTCAAACAAAACAAACGAGTACAGGAATCTCAACCTGTTGTCCATCGCCTACGCCTATCGGCCTCAGCTTAGGTCCCGACTAACCCTGGGAGGACGAGCCTTCCCCAGGAAACCTTAGTCATTCGGTGGACAGGATTCTCACCTGTCTTTCGCTACTCATACCGGCATTCTCACTTCTAAGCGCTCCACCAGTCCTTACGATCCAGCTTCAACGCCCTTAGAACGCTCTCCTACCATAGAACCAAAGGTTCTATCCACAGCTTCGGTAACATGTTTAGCCCCGGTACATTTTCGGCGCAAGGGCACTCGACTAGTGAGCTATTACGCACTCTTTAAATGGTGGCTGCTTCTGAGCCAACATCCTAGTTGTTTGTGCACCCTCACATCCTTTTCCACTTAACATGTATTTTGGGACCTTAGCTGGTGGTCTGGGCTGTTTCCCTTTCGACAATGGATCTTATCACTCACTGTCTGACTCCCGGATATAAATGAATGGCATTCGGAGTTTATCTGAATTCGGTAACCCAAGACGGGCCCCTAGTCCAAACAGTGCTCTACCTCCATCATTCTCAAATCCGAGGCTAGCCCTAAAGCTATTTCGGAGAGAACCAGCTATCTCCAAGTTCGTTTGGAATTTCTCCGCTACCCACACCTCATCCCCGCACTTTTCAACGTACGTGGGTTCGGTCCTCCAGTGCGTTTTACCACACCTTCAACCTGGACATGGGTAGGTCACATGGTTTCGGGTCTACGACAACATACTCATTCGCCCTATTCAGACTCGCTTTCGCTACGGCTCCGCTTCTTCAGCTTAACCTCGCATGCTATCGTAACTCGCCGGTTCATTCTGCAAAAGGCACGCTATCACCCATTAACGGGCTCTAACTTCTTGTAAGCACACGGTTTCAGGTTCTATTTCACTCCCCTTCCGGGGTGCTTTTCACCTTTCCCTCACGGTACTGGTTCACTATCGGTCACTAGAGAGTATTTAGCCTTGGGAGATGGTCCTCCCGGATTCCGACGGAATTTCTCGTGTTCCGCCGTACTCAGGATACTCATAGGTGTGTTGTCAATTTCGTCTACGGGGCTTTTACCCGCTACGGCTGACCTTTCCAAGTCGATTCGACTATCCACAACAGCTACCACAGCTGAGTCCTACAACCCCAACAAGCAAGCTTGTTGGTTTGGGCTGTTTCCGTTTCGCTCGCCGCTACTAAGGAAATCGATTTTTCTTTCTCTTCCTGCAGGTACTTAGATGTTTCAGTTCTCTGCGTCTACCTTCTAATAGCTATGTATTCACTATTAGATAATATCCTATAAAAGATATTGGGTTCCCCCATTCGGAAATCTCCGGATCATAGCTTACTTACAGCTCCCCGAAGCATATCGGTGTTAGTCCCGTCCTTCATCGGCTTCTAGTGCCAAGGCATCCACCGTGCGCCCTTATTCACTTAACCTTTTCTAACCTAACGGTTAGCTTGTTTTTTATTAATAACTACCTAGCGATAGATAATTATTAACACATTTCACAGTTCTTTAAAAGAAACTATTCAACGCGGTGTTCTCGGTTTATATTGATATCTAACTTCAACTATCCAGTTTTCAATGAACAAATACTTTTTGAGAGTAGACCTCTCAAAACTGAACAAAGTAAAGACAAAATGTGTTTTCCGTAATTATCCTTAGAAAGGAGGTGATCCAGCCGCACCTTCCGATACGGCTACCTTGTTACGACTTCACCCCAATCATCTATCCCACCTTAGGCGGCTGGCTCCAAAAGGTTACCTCACCGACTTTGGGTGTTACAAACTCTCGTGGTGTGACGGGCGGTGTGTACAAGGCCCGGGAACGTATTCACCGTGGCATGCTGATCCACGATTACTAGCGATTCCGGCTTCATGTAGGCGAGTTGCAGCCTACAATCCGAACTGAGAACAGCTTTAAGAGATTAGCTAAACCTCGCGGTCTCGCAACTCATTGTACTGTCCATTGTAGCACGTGTGTAGCCCAGGTCATAAGGGGCATGATGATTTGACGTCATCCCCACCTTCCTCCGGTTTGTCACCGGCAGTCTCGCTAGAGTGCCCAACTGAATGATGGCAACTAACAATAAGGGTTGCGCTCGTTGCGGGACTTAACCCAACATCTCACGACACGAGCTGACGACAACCATGCACCACCTGTCACTTTGTCCCCGAAGGGAAAGCTCTATCTCTAGAGTGGTCAAAGGATGTCAAGACCTGGTAAGGTTCTTCGCGTTGCTTCGAATTAAACCACATGCTCCACCGCTTGTGCGGGCCCCCGTCAATTCCTTTGAGTTTCAGCCTTGCGGCCGTACTCCCCAGGCGGAGTGCTTAATGCGTTAACTGCAGCACTGAAGGGCGGAAACCCTCCAACACTTAGCACTCATCGTTTACGGCGTGGACTACCAGGGTATCTAATCCTGTTTGCTCCCCACGCTTTCGAGCCTCAGCGTCAGTTACAGACCAGAGAGTCGCCTTCGCCACTGGTGTTCCTCCATATATCTACGCATTTCACCGCTACACATGGAATTCCACTCTCCTCTTCTGCACTCAAGTCCTCCAGTTTCCAATGACCTTCCTCGGTTGAGCCGAGGGCTTTCACATCAGACTTAAAAGACCGCCTGCGCTCGCTTTACGCCCAATAAATCCGGACAACGCTTGCCACCTACGTATTACCGCGGCTGCTGGCACGTAGTTAGCCGTGGCTTTCTGGTTAGATACCGTCAAGGTGATAACAGTTACTCTATCACTTGTTCTTCTCTAACAACAGAGTTTTACGATCCGAAAACCTTCTTCACTCACGCGGCGTTGCTCGGTCAGACTTTCGTCCATTGCCGAAGATTCCCTACTGCTGCCTCCCGTAGGAGTCTGGGCCGTGTCTCAGTCCCAGTGTGGCCGATCACCCTCTCAGGTCGGCTATGCATCACGGTCTTGGTAGGCCGTTACCCCACCAACTAACTAATGCACCGCGGGCCCATCCACCAGTGACACCCGAAAGCGTCTTTTATACTTTTGCCATGCAGCAAAAGCAATTATGCGGTATTAGCACCTGTTTCCAAGTGTTATCCCCCTCTGGTGGGCAGGTTGCCCACGTGTTACTCACCCGTCCGCCACTCATTTCTTTTCGGTGGAGCAAGCTCCGGTGAAAAGAAATGCGTTCGACTTGCATGTATTAGGCACGCCGCCAGCGTTCGTCCTGAGCCAGGATCAAACTCTCAATAAAAAGTTGATTAACATCTTACGATGTTTAAGCTCATTTGTTTAAAACTTGCTAGCGAATATTATTCACTAAATATGGTTTGTTTCTACATAGTAGAAACGCCCTACACATTTGGTTTGTCTTACTTTGTTCAGTTTTCAAAGGTCTAAACTTCGTTGCCGTAACAACTTTTATATCATACCAAGTTGTTATCTTATTGTCAACAACTTTTTCAAAATTATTTTTTAACAAAAGTTATTGACGAAGCAACTAAATCAGAATACCATGCAGAAGATTAAAATGTCAACACATTTTTTAAAATAAATAAAAAAAGATGTTATTAAACTGTTTACCTTTTAAAAAAAGGTAAACATAGATGACTAAAAGTTCTTTCTTTATAAAAATTTGATACAATAAACAATAGTTAATAGATAATTACTATTCTTAGGAGGAATATCTCAATGAAAATATTAGTCGCAGACGATGATAAAGAAATTGTTGAATTATTAAGCATCTACATAAAAAATGAAGGCTATGATGTAATTAAAGCATATGATGGAAAAGAAGCTTTGAGTAAAATTATTACCAACCCTGATATTTCACTATTAATTTTAGACATAATGATGCCTAAAATGGATGGTTTAGAAGTCGTGAAAGAATTAAGAAAAGACTCACAGATTCCTATTATTATGCTAACAGCAAAAACAACTGATATGGATAAAATACAAGGTTTAATCACTGGGGCGGATGATTATGTTACCAAACCTTTTAATCCTCTTGAAATCATGGCTCGTGTTAAATCATTACTCAGAAGAACAAACATGCAAGTTCAAACCGAAATTCCTGATTTATTGGAAGTAGGTCCACTCATTATAAAAAAAGACTCACATGAAGTTGAAACTGATCAAGGAGTAAAAATTCAACTGACCGCATTAGAATTTGGCATATTATACTTACTAGCTAGCCACCCTAACCGTGTATTTAGTGCGGAAGAAATCTTTGAGCGAGTTTGGCAACAAGAAAGTTTAGTTTCTGCTAAAACGGTTATGGTTCATGTTAGCCACCTAAGAGACAAAATTGAAGAAGCAACTAATGGGGAAAAAGTTATTCAAACAGTTTGGGGAGTAGGTTACAAAATTGAAGGATGATGAAAAAAAAAATCGTATCAAACTAACCTCTAAAGAAACAAGTGAATTAATTATTGAAGGTATAATCACAATCATCCTACTTATACTTTTAAACTTAGCTTTATATATTCTCATTGACCAAATTGTTAATACATCTTTACCTATCGACAGATTTATGTGGAATATTCAATATAATATTTTTTATGATCCTAGACCTCCAATGTTCTGGCAAAAACCTTTAATTTTCCTTATGGTTATTGCTGATATTATTATATTATATTGGCGTTTAATTCGTCGTTATAAGCAAATGCAACAGCAACATATCATTAGTGAACTCCATTATATATCTAACGGTCATTACGATCACAGAATTCCTTTTGAATTAAAAGGGGATCTTGGACGATTAATTACAAGTATTAATGCTTTAGTCGATAGTACAGTAGAAGCTCTTGAAGAAGAGCGTCGTATTGAGCAATCTAAGGATGAACTTATTACCAATGTGAGTCATGATATTAGAACTCCTCTAACATCTATCATTGGCTATTTAGGCTTAATAGAAGAAAGAAAATATCACAATGAAGAAGAATTATTAAAATACACTCACACAGCTTATTTAAAATCAAGACAGATGAAAGTATTAGTTGATGATTTATTTGAGTACACAAAAGTTAGACAATCAAACGTTCCTCTTAATGCTATGACATTTGATATGAATCAACTCATTGAACAATTAACCGTAGACTATGAACTGGAAGCATCAAAAAAATCGCGTGTGATTGACTTTCTGCCGCAAGAAGATTCATTGGTAATGGTCGGAGATACAGAAAAATTAGTTCGTGTTTTTGACAACCTTCTATCTAATGCACTAAAATACGGTACAAATGGGACACAAATTATTATTACTTCTGAAAAAATTGGCAGTGAAGCTGTGATTGTTGTTAAAAATGACGGTGATTCAATACCTCAAGAAGCTTTAGACCATTTATTTGATCGTTTTTATCGTGTAGAAGAATCTCGTTCTCAACAAACTGGGGGAACTGGGTTAGGCTTAGCAATTGCACAAAGCATTATTGCATTACATGGTGGATACATATATGCAACATCAAATAATGATTGGACATCATTCACTATACACTTACCTATTGATGCTACAAATCGTTCTTAAATTTTTTGTGCATTTTAAAGAATACTATTGTTTTCTATACAGTAATTTGTTAAGTTAGTTGCAGTAAAAAATTTTAGGAGATTTGTTAATGAAAAAAATAAACCGGTACCTCGTACACATCGTTATTTCGCTAATCTCTATTATTTTCATTTTTCCTTTGACCAATTATGCTGAAGAAGCCGATTTCACTATACCCGCTCGGGCTGCAATTGCAGTTGATTTTGATACTGGAAAAATTCTTTATGAAAAAAATAGCACATCTTCTCTTCCTATAGCTTCTATGACTAAATTATTATCAGCATACCTTGTTTATGAAGCTGTTGAAGACGGAAAAGTTAATTGGAAAGATAGCGTGCCTTTTGATGATGCTTTAATAAAATTAACTGATGATCCAAACTTATCTAATATTCCAATTCATAAAAATCAGACATATACTGTTGAAGATAATTTAAAAGCAATGCTTATTTCTTCATCTAATGTCTCTACAACTGCTTTAGCTCGTTTCATTTCTGGGAGCGAACAAAAATTTGTTGATGAAATGAATCAAAAAGTGAAAGATTGGGGAATTAAAGATGCTCAATTTATTTCTGCATCAGGTTTAGATACTCAAGATTTATTAAAAGAAGATCGCTATCCTGAATCAAAAGATGAAGATAGTAATATTATGTCAGCAAAGGATATGGTTATTGTTGCAAGACACCTAATAGCTGATTACCCACAAGTTTTAGAAATTACCAAAGAACCTCACTTTACTTTATTTGCAGGGACAGATAAAGAAGAAACTTTTTGGTCTTCTAATTTAATGCTACCTGAAATGTATTATTACACTAAAGGAGTTGATGGATTAAAAACAGGAACAACACCCAATGCAGGTGCTTGCTTTATCGGATCAACTGTTCAAAATAACCATCGGATTATAACTGTCGTGATGAATGTTGATGAAAATTATAATCGCTTCGAGGTCACTAAAAATCTTTTAAACTATGTTAATGATACTTGGGAATATCAAGCAGTCAATAAACAACATAATCCCTCTGTTGTCGCAAAAGTTAACGTAAATAAAGGTAAGACAGAAACCGTTCCTCTAATAATAAAAGATGACGCTTATCTGTGGGTCAATAAACAACAAAGCGATTTAAAGCAATTGTACATTTCAAATTCTGAAACTTTGTCAGCACCATTAAAACAGAGAGAAGTAGTTGGTAAACAAGTGACTACAGATACAAATGATTCATTAGGATATCTCGAAAAGACAGATAGTAATAAAGCAACAAGCAAAGTGATTACCAAAAACAATGTCGAAAAAGCAAATATTTTTGTGAGGGTATGGCGCTCCATAAAAAACAGCATAAAATAATGCTGTTTTTTTATTTCAAACATCTTATTAACAGAAACAGAGGGATAATATATGAAAAAATCACGTATAGAATACGACCGATTAAAAAGAAAACAAAAATGGTTAAGTTTCTTATTTTTTTTAATAGGCATACTAGCAACACTTAGTTTAGTTGTTACTATATTTATTTTGTATCCAAATAAAATTATCGGCTTGGCAGATCAAACAAAGAAAGAAGAGATGACATTCTCTTCTTCATCTGCTGAGCAAAGTGAAACAAGCTCTTCGTCTGACATTAGTACAGAGGCATCTTCTTTTGTACCAAGAACTAATTTTGATACTTCGGCAGAAACTCCTCTATTACTAAAACCATTGAAAGACAAGTTAGAACAAGACATTGCTTCTAGAGAACTTTCAGGTACATTGCTAGCAATAAAAAATAATCAAGTCGTCATGTACAATTCATTTGGCTACGCAACGGACGTACCTTGGAAAGCACAAGAAAGCACATACATGATTGCTTCTATCCAAAAATTTTATACGGCGATATTGGTTTCAACTCTTATTTCAGAAAACAAACTTACATTAGAAACCACACTCAATAAATTTTATCCTGAAATCCCTGGAAGTGATCAAATTACTATAGATAGTATGTTATCTATGACATCAGGATTAAAATTAGATACTGGAAAAGCACCAACTACCATTAAAACCCAGAAAGACTGGGAACAGTATATATTAAAAACCACAACACATCAAAATTCAACAGACTGGGATTACTCACCTGTTAATTTTGGTTTACTAGCCATGATTATTGAAAAAATAACTGGACAATCATATGAAGATTATTTTAATAAAGTAGTCAAGGAACCTCTTAATTTAAAACAAACTGGATTTTACACAGAGCTTTCAAACACTACACATCTTGTTCCCGTGTATGAAGAAAATGGCACACCTAAAAAAAGTGATATACCTGATTATGCCTATACAAGAGAATTAGGAACAGGAAACATGTATGTATCACCTAAAGACTTTGCTATAGTTGTTCAAGCACTCATGGATGGACAATTTGAAGATTTAAATAATATAAAAATGACGTGGATAAAAGATCTTCCATATGGTACTACTTATTATAAATCAGGTGTTTATAGAAAAGTAATCAATCAAAATGAACCTGCTATTTTCTGGGGACATGGTATTTTTAGAGGTTATGAGCCTACTGTTATTTTCAATGATGATGCTAGTGATATGATTATTTATTTTAGCAACCAGTACTTAACGAACAAATCAAATACTATCGCTACTCAAGAATTTTATAACATTATATCTTCACCTGTCACATTCAATGAGGGGAATTATTAATCTTGAATCTAAATAAACTAATTTCACTATCTCAAAAAGAGCCTAAATCGATTGAAGAAATGGGTTTAAAACTAAGTGAAGAATCTGGAGAGGTTGCTGAAGCTATTTTAAAATATAAAGAAGCAAGTGGCAGCCAATATAAACATGGTACTCTAGATGGTTTAAAAGAAGAGTGTGCAGATGTTCTACTGGTAGCATTGTCCTTATATTTTCAACTCGACAGTAGTTCCAAAGAAGAATTGCAAGATATCATCACAAAAAAAGCTATCAAATGGGAAAAACATATGCAACCTAAGAAAAGTTGACAGACTGATAAAAACTAGCTATAATTCCTTTTAAATAGACTAAATATGAGAGAATAGTATTTATATTGTTTGTTTTAAGAGAGTTAGCGGTTGGTGTGAGCTAATAGCAACAGATAAAGAATCCACTTTCTATAATTATCTAGCGAATTCAATGAACGAAGCTAGATCGGCAAATGAGCAACCCGTTAAAAATTGCTATTAGGGACAACTAGCTTTGTCTAAAATTTGGGTGGTACCGCGATTTCAAACTCTCGCCCCAGAAAATCTACGGATTTTCTGGAGTGAGAGTTTTTTTATTAAAAAAATTTAGGAGGAAATATAAATGTTAGATTTAAAATTTATACGTCAAAATACCGAATTAGTAAAAGAAAAATTAATGACTCGTGGAGTAGATAGTGCAAAAATTGATGAATTTATTCGTCTTGATCAAGAACGTCGAGATAATTTAGTAAAAGTCGAAACGTTAAAAAAACATCGTAACGATGTGTCTCAAGACATTGCAAAACTAAAACGCGAAAAACAAAATGCTGATGATAAAATCCAAGAAATGAAGCAAGTTGGTGAAGATATCAAAATCTTAGATGACCGTATCAATGTCATCGATGAACAACTAGAATATATCGCCCATACTTTACCTAACTTACCTGCTGATGATGTTCCTGTTGGGGCAGATGAAGATGAAAATATTGAACTTAAAAAATGGGAAACTCCTAGACAATTTAACTTTGAACCTAAACCACATTGGGAAGTAGCTGAAAACTTAGATATTTTAGATTTCGAGCGTGGAGCGAAAGTATCTGGTAGTCGTTTTCTTTTCTATAAAGGTGCTGGTGCTAGATTAGAACGTGCGGTCTATAACTTAATGTTAGATACGCATATCTATGAACATGGCTATACAGAGATGATTCCACCATATATCGTGAACGATAAATCTATGTTTGGAACAGGACAATTCCCTAAGTTTAAAGAAGATGTTTTCCAACTAGAAAATTCAAATTATACACTTATCCCCACAGCTGAAGTACCATTAACAAACTATTACCGTGATGAAATACTAGATAATGATACTTTGCCAGTTTACTTTACTGCTCTTAGTCCAGCATTTCGTTCTGAAGCTGGTAGTGCTGGTCGTGACACTCGTGGACTAATAAGATTACATCAATTCAATAAAGTTGAAATGGTTAAATTCAGTAAACCTGAAACATCTTATGAAGAGTTAGAAAAAATGACCAATAACGCT
Organism: Vagococcus sp. JNUCC 83; assembly: GCF_053667615.1. Taxonomy (NCBI): domain Bacteria; kingdom Bacillati; phylum Bacillota; class Bacilli; order Lactobacillales; family Enterococcaceae; genus Vagococcus; species Vagococcus sp. JNUCC 83. The sequence goes on from NZ_CM132204.1 coordinate 2,098,263, forward strand.
GAAGCTATTTTACAAAAATTAAATTTACCTTATCGTGTGATTGTTTTATGTACAGGAGACATGGGATTCTCTGCAGCAAAAACATATGATATCGAAGTTTGGATTCCTGCCCAAGAAACGTATCGTGAAATCAGCTCTTGTTCTAACTGTGAAGATTTCCAAGCTAGACGTGCAAAGATCCGATACAGAGATGAAGAAGAAAAAGTTCAATATGTTCATACATTAAACGGTTCTGGATTAGCTGTTGGACGTACTGTTGCGGCTATTTTAGAAAACTATCAAAATGAAGACGGAAGTGTAACCATTCCTGAAGCACTTGTCCCTTATATGGGTGGACTGACAAAAATCACTAAGTAACTATCCACCCGTGAAAACGGGTGGCTTTTTAATAGCCCTAGAAGGGCTCACTACTCGCATACCCTCTAAAGAGGGCTTTTAAAAGACTGACAACCGCTATTTGAGAAGACTTTTATTTTTTAAATGGATCCATATATTCTCGTTTACTTATACTATCTCTTACTCTGTCATCTGCTTCTTGTTCTCGAATATATTTTTGTATTGTCTTTTGATTTAAACCTACTGTGCTAACATAATAGCCTTTCGACCAAAAACTTCTATTTCCATACTTATATTTCAAATTTCCATGTTGCTCATGAATTAGCACAGCGCTTCTTCCTTTTAGAAATCCCATAAATCCTGAAACTGATTCCTTTGGTGGAATTCTTACTAGCATATGTATATGATCTGGCATTGCATGAGCCTCTATTATTTCGACATTTTTCATATCGCATAATTTTCTTAAAATTTTACCTATATATTTTCTCAATTCCCCATATATCACTTTTCTTCTATATTTTGGGGTAAAGACTAAATGATACTTACAATTCCATCTTGTATGTGATAGAATTTTATCGTCATTAGACATAAAGAAACTCCTTTCGGTTCTCTTATAGCGGTTGGTAGCCACTATTTAGTATATCGAAAGGAGTTTCTTAACGCTAAAGCTATTTCCTCCACGCGCATTACGCGTGGTTTTTTTGTTGAACACTACTTCGTGTTCAACTGACTAAAGTCATTAATAAAGATTAAAAAGACAACTCATCAGCTTAATTTGATGAGTTGTCTTTTTATTGTTCTGTATATTCTTTGACTTTATCAATTGATTGTTTAAATAATATTTTTTCTTGACTATTTAGATCTAGTGATAATGGCTTAACAATGCCGCGTTTCCCTAAAATAGCAGGGTAGCCAATATGAATATTATCTTTTTCATGATAAATTGATAAAGGATAAATGTTATTTTCATCTTTTAAAATAGACTGAATTAAACGTGATGCTGTTGTGGCAATACCAAAACTTGTCCAACTTTTACGTTGATGTATGTGCCAACCACCTAAACGAGTAGCCTCTTTCATTTCTTCTAATTCGTCTTCTGATAATGACACAATATCTAATAATTTTTGCGTGCCTACCATCACTGTAGACCATGCAACAAACTGACTCTCCCCATGCTCACCTAATACATAACCATGAACTGATTGCCCTGAAACACCTACTTTTTCTCCAACAATACGTTTCATACGATTTGTATCTAAACTAGTGCCTGTTCCAATTACTCGATACGCCGGAAAACCACTTTCTCTATGAACAAGTGTTGTGATGACATCACATGGATTAGTTATAACTAAAAATATTCCTTTAAATCCACTAGAAATAACTTGTGGGATAATTTCTTTCACTGCCTGCTTATTATCTTTTAACTCAGATACCCTATCTTCATTATCAATAGATTGACTTCCCACACTAATAACGATAATGTCTGCGTCACTTAAATAGCGATATTCATGTAATAATATAGTTGTTTTGACCTCTGTCATCATCATACTATCAGTCAGTTCTAAATATTCTGCTAGCACTTTCTCTTTATTTTTATCAATCAACACTAACTCATCGACTTGCCCTTTTGTACATAATGTATAAGCAACATCCGATCCAACATGGCCTAATCCAATAATTCCGACTTTACTCAATTTTATTCCTTCTTTCTTTCTAAAAAAAGAGGTAGGACATTTCCTAACCTCTTTGAATCATTTTATGAAATTGAATAGTTTGGTGCTTCTTTTGTAATTTGTACGTCATGAGGATGAGATTCTCTTAAACCAGCACCACTCATCTCAACAAATTGAGCGTTGTCTCTTAATTCTTTTAAGTTTCCAGCTCCTACATAACCCATTCCAGCACGTAATCCACCTAGCATTTGGAAGATGATATCTTGCACACTACCTTTATAAGCTACTCGTCCTTCAATACCTTCTGGAACTAATTTGTTTGCTTCATTAACAGAACTTTGGAAATAACGATCGCTTGATCCTTTTTCCATGGCTCCTAAAGAACCCATTCCACGATAAGTTTTAAAACGACGACCTTGGAATATTTCAAATTCACCAGGAGATTCATCTGTCCCAGCTAACATAGAACCTAACATCACGACATAGCCACCTGCTGCTAATGCTTTAACAATATCTCCTGAATATTTGATTCCACCATCAGCAATAATCGTACGACCGTACTCACGAGCGACACTTGCTGCATCGTAAATGGCTGTTAATTGTGGCACACCCACACCTGCAACAACACGTGTTGTACAAATTGAACCTGGTCCAATTCCTACTTTTACAACATCCACCCCAATGTCATATAAGGCACGCGTTGCTTCAGCTGTCGCAACGTTTCCTGCAATTAATGTCACATCTGGGAAAGCATCACGAATTTCTTTAATTTTACGGATTACACCTGCACTATGTCCATGAGCAGTATCAATAACTAACGCATCGACACCAGCTTCAATCAAAGCTCCAGCACGTTCAAATGTATCACTCGTTACGCCAACTGCCGCTGCAACTAACAAGCGACCATGCTCATCTTTAGCAGCATTAGGAAATTCAATCACTTTTTCAATATCTTTGATAGTAATTAACCCACTTAAACGACCTTTAGCATCCACTATAGGTAATTTTTCAATTTTATGTTGTTGTAAAATCATTTCCGCATCTTTTAAAGATGTTCCAACAGGTGCTGTTACTAATCCTTCTTTAGTCATAACATCTTTAATCATTAAATTATAATCTGTGACAAAACGTAAATCACGATTGGTTAAAATACCAACCAAAGTTCTATTTTCTAATGTATCAACAATAGGGACACCACTAATACGATATTTAGCCATTAAATGTTCTGCATCACTTACTTTATGTTCCGGAGTTAAGAAAAATGGATCAATAATAACGCCACTTTCAGAACGTTTTACTTTTCTCACTTCATCTTTTTGCTGCTCTACACTCATGTTTTTATGAATAACTCCTAAACCACCCTGTCTAGCCATGGCAATAGCCATTTTACTATCAGTCACTGTATCCATACTGGCACTCATAATTGGAATATTTAATTTAATCTTAGATGATAGTTCAACACTTAAATCAACATCATTTGGTAATACATGACTTTCTGCTGGAATTAATAGAACATCATCAAATGTATACCCTTTTTTTGAAAATTTAGTTTCCCAATTTGACATTAGAAATTCGCACTCCTTTAATTTTGTTTTATTAACAAACTTACCAAATAATTCTACTTTCGTCAATGTCATCAATCAAAAAAGCTAAAAACATTTTTTCTATCGAAAACTGTTTCTAGCTTGAATTATTTTAAGGTCGTAAAAATAAACTTCCTTGAATATTGTATTTTTTCTTTAATAAATAGCGTACACCAAATGCTATCACACCTAAAATAATCGTTACCACTGGGTTAAGAGATGGATTAATAGCATGGGGTATAAAATTAGATAATGAAAAAATCATCAACCACGGTATAAAGCATAGTGCCATGATTCCACCTGTTTTCCATACACCTGGTCTCTTACTTCTATCTGCTCCTGGCATATCATATATATAAATATAACGATAGATTAGATAAAATGATAAACCACCAGACATTGCACCAATTATAATACTTAGTATTCCTTGTGTTGGTTGTGGTGATTTAGATATCATTGTAAGGACACCCATCATAACAGATAAAAAGGTAAACAGTAACAAACTATTATCTAACCACATTGAGCCAAAGTTAGTTTTTGGTGGTGTAGCAGGTTTAGTGGTGATAAAAACAACTGCCTCGGTGGGCGTACCATATAAATGTTTAGCAGTGATACCTGTTTTTTGCCCTTCAACTAGCTCTTTTAACATCGTGTTAAAAGCTTCTATTTTTTGGCGCTCATCCACCTCAACGCCTTCATCCAATATTTTTTTTAAATCAAACATAAACTGATCATTTTTTTTGGTCAATTGTTTTTCTAATTCTCTATTTTCTGCGACTTTTTGTTGTAATTCTTCATTTGTTAACTCAGTCATTATTGTCACCCATTCTTTCCATTAAACATTAAAACGGAAAAGCATTACATCCCCATCTTGAACAACGTAATCTTTTCCTTCTAAACGAACTCGTCCGGCTTCTTTGGCTGCACTCATACTACCGTATTCTTTTAAATCTGTGTAAGATACAGTTTCTGCACGGATAAATCCACGCTCAAAGTCAGTATGAATGATCCCTGCACATTCTGGTGCTTTCATTCCAACTTTAAATGTCCAAGCACGCACTTCTTGTTCTCCAGCTGTAAAATATGTGGCTAAACCTAGTAAATGATATGCAGCACGAATTAATTTATCTAATCCGGATTCTTCAATTCCAAGCGCTTCAAGAAAATCTTTTTTATCATCTTCATCTAACTCTGCAATTTCTTCCTCAGCTCTGGCACATACTGTGATAACTTCTGCATTTTCAGTTGCTGCAAACTCTTTAACCTGTTTAACATAGTCGTTGTTTTCAGTATCTGCTATCTCATCTTCTGCCACGTTTGCTACATACAATACTGGCTTAGTCGTTAATAAGAATAAACCTTTAACAATCGGCAATTCATCATCTGTAAATTCTATTGATCTCGCTGATTTTCCTTCTTCTAAAACAGGCTTTATTTTTTCTAACACAGCCAATTCTGCCACTGCTTCTTTATCTTTTGTTTTCGCAATTTTAGATACACGAGATAAGCGTTTATCAACAGACTCTAAGTCAGCTAAGACAAGTTCTAAATTAATGGTATCAATATCTGCTAATGGATCTACTCTACCTTCGACGTGAGTAATATTGTCATCATCAAAACAACGAACAACATGACAAATCGCATCAACTTGACGGATGTGACTTAAAAATTTATTTCCAAGACCTTCCCCTTTGCTTGCCCCACGTACAATACCTGCAATATCAGTAAATTCAAATGTAGCTGGTACTGTTTTTTTAGGTTTTACTAATTTTGTTAATTCTTCTAAGCGGTAATCAGGAACTTCCACCATTCCCACATTAGGATCTATTGTAGCAAAAGGATAGTTTGCTGCTTCTGCCCCTGCTTTTGTAATTGCATTAAATAAAGTTGATTTTCCAACGTTAGGTAACCCAACGATTCCTGCCGTCAATGCCATAGTTATTTTCACTCTTTCTTTGATAATTTATAGGTCTACTTATGCTTTTTTTCTAATGCTTTTTTTCTAATGCTTTTTTTCTAATACTTTTTTCATTTTTTTCTCAAACTCTCGCCGAGGCATCATCACAATATGCTGACAATTTAAGCATTTAATCTTGATATCCATCCCCATACGAATAATCTCCCACCTATTTGTTTGACAAGCATGTGGTTTTTTCATCTCAACAATATCACCTAAGTCATACATATAAACGTCCCTCCTCGATTATGCTACTACCTGATATATCTTAACATAAATCTATTGTCTTTATACTTTTTTATTGGCTAGTCAAATTGTATATCTAATAAGTCTAAAATCCTTGTTAAGTCAGATTCAGATAAGTATTCAATTTCTATTTTCCCTTTGCCTTCTTTTTCTTGAATGTGGACACTCGTTCCAAATTTATCCATTAATCGCTCTTCACTTTCACGAATATAGTATGGTTTAGGTTCCTGTTCTTTTTTCTTAATTGGCTCTTTTTTAGTAGATTGATTCATCTCACTAACAATTTGTTCTAACTGTCTAACTGTTAGTCCCTCTTTAATGGCCCGATTTGCCACAACTAATATATCTTCTTTTTTCTTTAGCCCTAACAATGTTCTTGCTTGTCCAGTAGATAGCGATTCTTTTTGTACTAAATCTTTTACCACCTTAGGTAAGGTTAACAACCGTAAATAATTAGCAATGTAAGGACGACTTTTCCCTAATTTTTCTGATAACTCTACCTGTGTTAAACCCAGGTTTTTCATTAACATTTCATATGCTTCAGCTTCTTCTAGAGGATTCAAATCTTCTCGTTGTAAATTTTCTAAAACAGCAACTTGCATCATTTGTGCTTCATCAAATTCTCTCACAATAGCGGGAATCTGCTCTTTACCTGCTAGTTTTGAGGCACGAAATCTTCGTTCGCCAGCAATAATCTCATAACCTTTGACAGATGACTGACGAACAATAATCGGTTGAAAAACACCTGATTGTTTAATTGAATCTGCTAGTTCTTCTAATGCTTTTTCATCAAATGTTTTACGTGGTTGATAAGGGTTTGGTCTTAAATCTGTTAACGGAATTTCTTGAACAGTCTCAGATTGAATGTCCACTTCCTCTAGTGTTGATAAATCTTGGAATAGCGCATCAATTCCACGTCCTAATCCTTTATTAGGCTTGTTCACGATTCATCACTTCCTTTGCTAATGCTTGGTATACTTCTGCACCTCTTGATTTTGGATCATAATCAATAATCGCTTTTCCATGACTTGGTGCTTCTGATAATCTAACATTTCTAGGGATAATGGTGTCATAAACGCGCTCTCTAAAATAAGTGCGAACTTCTTCCACGACTTCTGAACCTAGATTTGTTCTCGCATCATACATTGTTAACAATACTCCTTCAATCCTTAAATCTGGATTGAAATGTTTTTGTACTAAACGAATAGTATTCAATAACTGACTTAACCCTTCTAACGCATAGTACTCACATTGTACGGGAATTAAAATTGAATCACTTGATGTAAATGAATTAATTGTTAAATGACCTAATGATGGAGGACAATCAATTAATATATAATCGTATTTATCCTCTACTTCTTGTAAAGCTAATTTTAATCGTGATTCTCTTGCCATCATAGATGTTAACTCAATTTCTGCACCTGATAACTGGATTGTTGCAGGAGCAATGTCCATTCCTTCTCTATTAGTCGATAATATTACCTCTGTAATAGGTACTTCATTAACTAAGACATCATAAATATCTTGTGACACATCTGCCTTTCTAATACCTATACCACTTGTAGCATTCCCTTGAGCATCCATATCAATTAATAAAACTTTTTTTCCTGAATAGGCTAAACATGCACCTAAATTTACTGTTGTCGTTGTTTTACCAACGCCACCTTTTTGATTTGCTACAGCAATTATTCGAGCCATAATAAGTTCCTCCAACTCTTCTTCATTGTGTTTCATGGTTATAAAATCCCATATTTTTACACTAATGGTTTTTTATTAGGTAATCCTGCCTTGCGTGGGTATTTATTTGGCGTCTCTTTCTTTTTATCAATTTCAATAATAAAACGTTTATCATGTGTAATTGGTAAGCTCACTTCTCTTTCCTCTACCACTTTTCCACCTAATGTCGCTATAGCTTTTTTTGCTTCCAATAACTCCTCTTCACTTTTAGCTGCCTTCATAGCCAAAAATTGTCCCTCTTTCTTAACTAAAGGTAGGCAAAGTTCTGCTAGCACATTTAGTCTAGCAACTGCCCGAGCAGTCACTAAGTCATAAGATTCACGAAAGATTTTATTTTGCCCAAAATCTTCCGCTCTTGAATGATATAAGTCTACTTTTTCAAGGCCTAATTCCTTTGTTAATTCCTTCAAAAAATTAATTCTTTTATTTAATGAATCTATAATTGAAATAGAGATATTTGGAAAGGCAATTTTCAATGGAATACTTGGAAACCCTGCTCCAGATCCTACGTCACACAATTTCAAGTGTTCTCCAGTCATATCCCGTTCAAAAGCTAATGTTAACGAATCATAAAAATGCTTTAAATAAACCTCATTTTTATCAGTAATGGCCGTTAAATTTATTTTTTCATTCCATTCAATGAGTTTTCTAAAATAGATGTCATATTGTTCCATCTGTTGTTCACTTAACATGATACCATGTTTTTCCAAGTTACTTTTAAATTCTTCTGGTGTCATTTTTAATCTCCTTCATGTGAAACATATAGTGTTTCACGGATAAGTACACTTTATCGTATCTATCATAAAAATTCAATGTCATACACTCTATTTTAACAAAAAAAGCAAACTAGAATAACACACAAGTTTGCTTTTCATCTATTTTTATTTTATAAATGTTTCACGTGAAACATTTTAACTAACTATCGTATTTTTAAATTTCTTTCTTAAAAAACGTACTATTTTCATTCTGTTTTTTTCAACGTTATCAAGCGTAGTATCAATATCTGCTATAAAATTTTCTATTGAATCATTTGAAACTGTTTCATAGCTAAAATAATTAAATCGTCGCTGTTGAAATCCTCGTAAATCTTTGACTATCAACTTAAAACAATCAAATAATTTCTTTTGAATAAAAGGTTCATACTGATTTAACAGATTATCTAATTCATTTAATAGTTCACTGCTCTTAATGATACTTTCTTGAATCAATTTAATGTACGTTTCCTCTAAACTATCCTCACTGTTATCCCTTAGCAATTGTAATGTACCACGAATACTCATTGTTTTATCGATGGTTTTTTGCAATAAATCAAATACATTCCAGTAAAGATTATATTCTTTTTCATACTGTTTTTGAGTCATAAATATAAAACTTTCTATTTTAGCCGATAGTTTGCTTATTTCTGTAACCTGTTTAGTCATTTTTTTATTTATTTTATAAATCATGTAAATAGACAAAACACTTAATATAAACGCTATAATACCGATAAAAATTGATAAATTAATCATATGAATCACCTCTAAAAGCATTATATCAAAATATGATACCTTTGTTGATTTATTTACATAAAAAAAGACCCATATTAGGCCTTTTCACTGTCTATCTTTGCTATTTTTCCTTGTTCGATATACACCATTAAAATGCTTATATCAGATGGGTTGACCCCACTAATACGACTTGCTTGAGCTATCGTTTCCGGTCGGATTTTTTCTAATTTCTGTACTGCCTCTGTTGCTAAACTATTAATCGCACGATAATCGATATTTTCTGGAATACGTTTTGCTTCCATACGTTTTAATTTTTCTACTTTGTCTTTAGCTTTTTTTATATACCCTTCATACTTCACTTGAATTTCGACTTGTTCAATCACATAACGAGGCAAGTCTTTTTCTAATTTAGGAATAAACTGACTTAAATCACGATAAGTAATTTCTGGACGTCTTAAAAAATCTCGTGCTAAAATACCATCTTTTAATGGTGCTAGTCCTTTTTCTTCTAAAAATGATTGAATTTCTGGAGTTGGTTTCAAACGAATTTTTTCTAATCTTTCTAGTTCATTTTCTACCATCTTTTTTTTCTCTAAATATTGATTAAATCTTGTATCATCTACTAAACCAATCTCGTGTCCCATCTCTGTCAAACGCAAATCTGCGTTATCATGACGTAGCAATAAACGATACTCTGCCCGAGAAGTTAGCAGTCGATAAGGTTCGTTTGTCCCTTTAGTAACTAAATCATCGACTAATACACCAATATACGCATCACTTCGTTTTAATATAAACGGATCTTTTCCTTGAATTTTTAATGCAGCATTTATCCCTGCCATTAATCCCTGACAAGCAGCTTCTTCGTAACCTGATGTTCCATTCGTTTGACCTGCTGTATAAAGCCCTGAAATTTTCATCGTTTCAAGCGTTGGTCTTAACTGATGAGGAACAACGACATCATACTCAATAGCATATCCGCTACGCATAATTTTAGCTTGTTCTAATCCTTCGATACTTTGAACCATCTCTTTTTGGACATCTTCTGGTAACGAAGTAGATAATCCTTGAACATAAACTTCCTCAGTATGCTCTCCTTCTGGTTCTAAAAAGATTTGGTGACGAGGTTTATCACTAAAACGAACGATTTTATCTTCAATCGAAGGGCAATATCTTGCTCCTACACCTTCAACAATTCCAGTAAACATTGGAGCTCGGTGTAAATTATCACGTATGACAGTGTGTGTATCTAAATTCGTATAAGTTAGCCAACAAGGTAATTGATCTCTACGATAATTATCATCTGAGCTCTCAAAACTAAAATGATTAGGTTGTTTGTCACCTGGTTGTTCTTCTGTCACTGAATAATCAATCGTGCTTGATTTTACACGTGGCGGTGTTCCTGTTTTAAATCGTTCTATCTCTAGTCCAATTTCTTTCAAATGGTTTGCCAATCCAATTGATGGCAATGAATTATTCGGTCCTGAGGAATACTTCAATTCACCAATAATAATTTCGCCACGTAATGCCGTTCCAGCAGTAATAATAACTGCCTTGCTAGTGTATTGTGTCCCTGTACTAAGTTCAACGCCATAACAAACATCATCTTTCACTAATAATTTTTCAACAATTCCTTGTTTTACGACTAGGTTATCTTCTTTTTCTAATGTATGTTTTAATTCTGATTGATAAGCATGCTTATCTGCTTGTGCACGTAATGCTCGTACAGCAGGTCCTTTACCAGTATTAAGCATACGCATTTGAATATAGGTTTTATCAATGGTACGGCCCATTTCTCCACCAAGTGCGTCTATTTCACGGACAACCACACCTTTAGCAGGTCCTCCTATTGATGGGTTGCAAGGCATAAAACCAATCATATCTAAATTTAACGTCACAAGTAATGTACTCATCCCCATTCTAGCGGCAGCTAAAGAAGCTTCTGAGCCAGCATGTCCGCCACCCACTACAATGACATCATAATCTCTTTTTTCCATATTTTCCATCAATGTTAATCTCCTTATTTTCCTAAACAGAACTGGCTAAATAATTGTGTAATCAATTCATCTTGAATATTCTCACCCATAATCTCACCTAATAAATCCCATGCTCTTGTCATATCAATTTGTAATAAATCTACTGGCATCTCTGACTCTATTCCCTCTAATACCTCATCAAGAGCCATATCAGCTTGTTCTAGCAATGCAACGTGTCTTGTATTAGAAATATATGTTGCATCCCTTTCAGACGTATTAGAAGCGAAAAATGTATCTTTAATCAGCTGTTCTAATAAATCAATGCCTCTACCTTCTAACACTGAAATTGGTAAGAAAGGTGTGTCTCCTAGCATTTTTTGTAACTCATCTCTATCTAACTTGCTTGGTAAATCATTTTTATTTAATAACACAATTCGCTGCATATCTTTGGTTAATTCAATTAATTCACGATCCATCTCTGTGAGATTCTCACTTTGATTTAACACTAGCAACACTAAGTCTGCTTCTGATAATGCTTTTCGACTTCTTTCCACTCCAATTTTTTCAACAATATCTTCTGTATCACGAATACCTGCTGTATCAATCAGTTTTAATGGTACACCACGTACATTGACAAATTCCTCGATAACATCTCTTGTTGTTCCCTCTATGTCAGTCACAATCGCTTTGTCTTCACGTAGCAAGTCATTTAATAAACTTGATTTTCCAACATTTGGTCGCCCAATAATCGCTGTGGCGAGTCCTTCTCGCAAAATTTTACCTTGAGTCGCGGTTTCTAGTAAGTGTGCAATATCTTCTTTGACTTCTAATGCTTTTTCCTTCATCAGTTTTGTTGTCATTTCCTCTACATCATCATATTCTGGATAGTCTATATTAACCTCTACTTGTGCCAATGCTACTAATAACTTTTGCCTTAATGACTGAATCAGTTGAGATAAGCGTCCATCTAGTTGTCCAAGAGCTAAATCCATCGATTCGCTTGTTTTCGCTTGTATTAAGTCCATGACAGCTTCTGCTTGAGAGAGATCCATACGACCATTTAAAAATGCCCTCTTTGTAAACTCTCCAGGTTCAGCTAAACGAGCACCTTGTCTTAATAATAATTGTAATACTTGATTAGCTACGACCATTCCTCCGTGACAATTTATTTCGACAATATTTTCACGAGTAAATGTTTTGGGTTCTAACATGACAGAATACATCACTTCATCCAATACTTGATTTGTTTTAGGATCTTTAATGTGCCCATAATGGATAGTATGAGTAGGAACTTCTGTTAAATCTTTTTCTTTATAATTTGTCACACTTTGAGCAATTTTTACCGCATCATCACCACTCAAACGAACAATGCTGATAGCTCCTTCACCAGGAGGCGTTGAAATGGCGGCAATCGTATCAAACTCTTTGGTTATATTCATTTTTACCATCCTTTCTTAAAAAATGCATATAAAAAAGCGCCCACTCCACCCCTTTACCTATGCAAAAAGGTAGATAAGCACTTTGACTGCTATCTTATTCATTTCTTAATCATAAAAATGATAGCATATTCTTAATCCATTGACAATGTATAAAGAGTGAAAAAAAATAAGCCAGATATCTTTTGTCTGGCTTATTTTTCCTCTTATTCTGAAATTGAAGCTGTTCTTAAATTAAAGTAATCGCCATATAAATGGTAGCTAATTCCTTTGATTTTAGGGTTAATTAAATAATTTGAAGCACTTTGATAAAGTGGTACTTGAGCGGCATTATCTTTAATTAATATTTCTTCTGCTTTTTTGTAATCATTAAATTGTTTGTCAGGGTCATTTGCATTAACAGTCTTAGCACTATTAATTAACTCATCATACTTCTCGTTCTTATATGAACCATAATTATAAGAAGAATCACTCTTATAAAGATTAAAGTAAGAATCTAAATCACTACTCCCTGCAATCCAACCAGATAATGACAACTCAAAATCTTTCTTTGTTCTAGACTCTAAAACATTATTTCTTGGTTGAGCTTTTATTTCCACTTTTAATCCGTCTAAGTTTTCTTCTAGCTGACTTTGAACATACTCTGATATTTTTTTACCATTATCATCATCGGATACTAATAATGACAATGTAACTTTATCCCCTAAATCTTCTTTTGCCAATTTCCATTCTTTCTTTGCCTCATTAACATTATATTCTAAATAATTCCCACTATATTCACGGAAATCAGTTGATGTATTGGGATTAGCATATAAATTTTGAGGAATTAACCCATTTAATGGTTTTGAACCGTCATTCAATACACTATTCGTTAATGTTTTTTTGTCGATAGCTTGTGCAAAAGCTTTACGTAAATGCTCATTCGCTGTAGGTAACCCACTCGCCTTATTAAAATCTAAATAATAGTTAGCAATGTCAGAATGAGTCACGTAACCTCTATCTTCCTTATTTTGTGCTACGTATTGACCATTAATACGGACTAAATCTAATTCTCCTGATTGATACAAATTAATACCCGTATTATCATCTTTAATTGTGCTAACTTTTACTTCTTCTAATTTCACAGCATCTGCATCATAATACTCTTTATTCTTTTTCAAAGTCCATGTGTCTGATGTGCTATCCCAGTCTGTAATCACAAATGGTCCACTATAGATTAAGTGTTCACTGTTGATTCCATAATCTTTTCCTTGTTCTTCCACATATTTTTCATTTTGTGGTGCAAGCCATCCAATAGATACAACTGTTAAAAATGACGGTTGTGCTTGAGATAATTCCACAACAAATTCTGTTTCACTTGGTGCAGATATTCCCATCTCTGACACATCTTTTTTACCGTTTCTAATATCTTGACTATTTTTTACATTGTCCAACAAATAAGCATTTGGACCAATAGTATCTGGATTGACTAACTTTTTCCAAGAATAAACAAAATCATTCGCAGTAATTGGTTCACCATTACTCCATTTGATATCTTTTCTTAAAGTGAATTTGTATGTCAAACCATCATCACTAATATCTACCTTTTCAGCCAAACCTGGAATAGGTGTACTATCATCATCAAAACGATATAACCCTTCAAATAAATGTTGTACCATCGTAAACGTATTTTTATCCGTTGTTTGAGTTGTATCTAGTGTTGAGATAGGTGCTGGTGAACTGATTTCTATCACTTGGCTGACATCACCCTTTGATTTTTTATTGTCTTTTTCTTTTGTTTCTCCCCCACCACAAGCAGTTAATACTAATGTTGTTAAAGCTAAACCTAATACCCATTTCTTTTTCATTGATTTTCCTCCTATTTTTTCACTAATAAAACAAAAATATGACAAATATTGAACAAATCATGCTAATACCCTATAAAAAGCTAAACAAAAAAAGCCCTCATCCTTATTAAAAAGGACGAGAGCTTGTCATTTAGCTATCGCGGTACCACCTTATTTGACTTAAAAAAGTCCACTCATCAGCACAATCATGCCTAAACGCTATAACAGGCGTACCTGAATTGATCTTAACTAATTCAATCAATTTGTTCAAAGGCCATTTTCCTTTTTTCTTCACTATCTCTTCCCACCAACAGAGACTCTCTAAGAGCTATCAAAAAAGTACTTCCCTTATCATCACATTTTATTGTTAATTATTATAAAAAGATTATAACATGATTAGAAAAAGACATCAACAAATCTATATAAAAATAAGCCACACAAAAGCTGCATGGCTTAAACAATATTATTTTTTTAATTCAACGACTAAATAACGATGAGGTTCGTTGCCTTCAGAGTGCGTTTTGATATCTTTTTCACTAGATAAAATCGAATGAACTTGCTTTCTTTCAAATGCCGGCATCGGTTCTAAAAATACAGGTTGCGATGTTTCTCGTACTTTTCTAACAGCTTGATGAGCCAGTCTCTTAACGATAGCCTCTCGTCGCTCTCTATAGTCACCTACATTTACAATAATTGTCAAACGATTTTTTACTAAGCGATGAATGTAAACCTGCGATAAATACTGAATAGCATTTAACACTTTCCCATGTTTACCAATCAGTAAGCCTTTTTTTTCGGTATCTAGATGAAATACTACATGATTATCATCTCGTTGTACTCTTACCATAGCTGGAGCACCTAAAGATTGAGTTATTTCTGTTAAATACAATGACAGTTGAGTAATTGCCTCATCTAAGGACACATCTTCAGACTTATTAAAAGTATTATCATAGGTTACTTTTTCAATTGGTTCTTGATATTCTTCTACTACTTCAGAGGGTTTTTCTCGTTCTTCAACTATTGCTGCTACCACTTGAATGTCTTCAATAGGTTTTACGACTGCTTTTTCTTTAATGTCAACAGAAACAACAGCCTCTTTTTTTCCAATACCTAAAAAACCTTTCTTACCCTCTTCAATAACAGAGATATCCGCATCAACACGGTTTATTCCAAGTGAAGTTAAACCGACTCTTATAGCTTGATCCACTGTTTCTCCTGTAAATACTGGCATGATACGAACCCCCTCAATTTATTTTTTTCGTTTTTTTGGTGCATTTGCTTTACGCAATGCTTTTTCTAACTCTTTTCTTTTTTGTTCCTCAGCTTCCTGCTCACGTTTAATTTTAAATGGATTATTTATTAATAAAGTTTGAATCACTTGGAAAGCATTTGATATTACCCAATATAATGACAAGCCACTTGCCAAATTAATCCCCATGAACAAAATCATAACTGGCATCACATAATTCATTGCTTTCATGGTACCTTGAACATTCGTTTGACTCATTGTTGTCAATCTAGTACTAATGAACGTAAAAATTGCGGCTAGTACGGGCAAAATGAATGTTGGATCTGGTTTACCTAGTTCTAACCATAAAAATGTTCCTTCTGTTAAAGCCGGAATACGTGAAATAGCTTGCCACAAAGCCATCATTATCGGCAGTTGAACTACTAATGGCAAACAACCTGATAATGGATTCACTCCAGCTTCACTGTATAGACGTTGTTGCTCTTCTTGAAGTTTTCTAACGGTTTCTGAATCCTTTGAAGCATATTTTTCTTGTAATTCTTTTATTTTCGGTTGTAAGTCTTGCGTTTTACGCATACTTTTTGTTTGATAATGCATTAATGGTAATAAGATAATTCTAACAATAATAGTAAATAAGATAATCCCTATACCCGGATGACCAAAAGATAACGCTTTTATCGCTTGTCCAAAATAATAGACAATATATCGATCCCATAAACCTGTGCTACTTTGATTAATATTTCCTGTGCCACATCCTGTCAAAACAAAAACAAGAACAAACATCGACAGAATAAAAAGCCATTTTTTCTTATTTTTCACTGATTAACCCTCTCTTATTTTATTAGATTAGCTAATTTAAAAACATGTTGAATGTTTTTTTTGGTTTCTTCTAAAGATAATTTTGCTGCTTGAGGTCTTGCAATTAATACAATATCGTAATGATGTTTTATGTTCTTTTTCATATCATACAGAGATGTCCTTACTAATCGCTTGACATGATTTCGAGTCACTGCATTACCCACTTTTTTCCCAACAGATAAACCTACTCTAAAATGCGTATTGCTAGGTGATTCACAGACATAAACAATAAAATTTCTATTTGCAAAAGATTGCTTTTCCTCAATAATTTGTTGAAATTCCTTTTCTTTTTTTATTCGGTACGCTTTTTTCATTCTAAATCACTCTTATCATAGCATAATACACGCTTTTTTTTAATTTTTTATAAAAAAAAATCACTGATTCGTAGAGTCAGTGATTTATGCTGCTAATACTTTTCTTCCTTTACGACGTCTACTTGCTAATACACGGCGACCGTTTTTAGTACTCATGCGTTTACGGAATCCATGAACTTTTTGACGTTTACGTTTTTTTGGTTGATATGTTCTTTTCATTATTATCCACCTCCTATAAACAAATATGCTTTCTAAATAATCACATTAGACAGACTATGACATTATACAAATAATTTAAGCGTTTTGTCAACTTTATTTAAAACCTTTCTAACAAATAGTTTTCCACAATTAATTTTTTTTAATCACATTCCTGTTAAAAGTTATATACACAAAAAAAGAAACTATGAGATAAAACGCTAGTTACCCACAAGATAACATCCTGTAAAATAGTTTTCCACAAACTTAAAAAACGTTGTTAATAACTACTTTAAAGTATTGACCTAACTTCATTTAGTTTTGTGTATAAGTTGTGGAAATATATTTTTTATCTGAGCATATTCACAATTTTATTTCACCTGTGGAAAAGTTTTGTTAAGAGTTGATGACAAACTATCCACAATTAAAAAAATCAGTGGAAAACTTATTTTTTTAGTGCTAGAATATAAAAGACTATAAACGTTAGGGGGATAACTATGCCCGATTTTAATTTTATTTGGAATGAGCTTGTTGAAAACTATAGAAAATCGCTCACGCCTCCAAGTTTTAGTGCTTGGATTGATCCTGCAAAACCAATTACTTTGCAAGACAACATATTAACAATCGAATTACCATCAGATTTACATAAAAATTATTGGGAAAAAAATTTAGCTGCTAAAATTGTAGAAACAGGTTTTGAATTAACAGGTGAAGAAATTACGCCTGTTTTTATTATTCAAGAGGACGAACCACGTATCTCGGAAAAAAGAAAAGAACCAACAGTAGAATTGCCGAATATTGTTAAGAAAAATAGTAAAAAAGCTTTACTAAATTCCAAATACACCTTTGATACTTTTGTCATCGGTAAAGGAAATCAGATGGCCCATGCTGCAGCTCTCGTTGTATCAGAAGATCCCGGTGCAACATACAATCCACTGTTTTTCTATGGAGGAGTTGGATTAGGTAAAACACATTTAATGCATGCTATAGGACACCAAATGTTATCAAACAACGTGGATGCAAAAATAAAATATGTTACAAGTGAATCATTTGCCAATGATTATATTAATTCTATAAAAAATAATAAATCAGAAGACTTTAGACAAGAATATCGAAATGTTGATCTTTTACTTGTTGATGATATACAATTTTTTGCTGATAAAGAGGGAACTCAAGAAGAGTTTTTCCATACTTTTAATACCCTCTACAACGAGGGACACCAAATTGTCTTAACAAGTGATAGGCTACCTAATGAGATTCCTAAGCTTCAAGAACGTTTAGTTTCCCGATTTGCTTGGGGGCTATCCGTTGATATAACACCACCTGATTTAGAAACTAGAATAGCCATTTTAAGAAAAAAAGCTGATGCTGAAGGGTTAGAAATCCCCGACGATACGCTATCTTATATCGCTGGACAAATTGATTCAAACATACGTGAACTGGAAGGTGCTTTAGTCCGCGTACAAGCTTTTTCTACAATGAAAGGCCAAGATATCACTACAAGTCTTGCCGCAGATGCTTTAAAAAGTCTAAAACCAATCAAAGAAAAAAGTGAATTATCTATTTTGGGGATTCAAGAAGAAGTTTGTAAATACTATCATTTACAATTAAAGGATTTAAAAGGAAAAAAACGTGTAAAAACAATAGTAGTACCAAGACAAATAGCAATGTATCTCTCAAGAGAACTAACAGACAATTCACTTCCAAAAATTGGAGCAGAATTTGGTGGCAAAGACCATACAACTGTTATACACGCCCATGAAAAAATTCAACAATTACTAGAAAAAGACGTTACTATAAAAAAAGAAGTCAACGATATAAAGCAAAATCTTCTTTAAAAACATGTGGATAACTATAAAATTTATTTTCGACTTATACACATGTTATTAACAGGTGTAAATTCTTTTGATTTATCATTCAAATCGATTTATCCACAGTACTAACAGCACCTACTACTACTACTTATTTATATAATATTAATTAAAAGGAGATTATCTAATGAAAGTCACACTAAATAGATCAGCATTTTTAGATGAACTAGCAACAGTCCAACGTGCCATATCTGGAAAAACGACAATACCAATTTTAACAGGAGTTAAACTAACTATTACAGAATCAGGTCTAACATTAACTGGTAGCAATGCTGATATATCAATCGAAACATTTTTAAGTGTAAACAATGAAAAAGCAAGCATGCTCATTGAATCAACTGGTTCAATAGTAATACAAGCAAGATTTTTTAATGAAATTATCAAAAAATTACCAGAATCTACATTAACACTAAAATTAGTAGAAAATAATCAAGTCATTATTACGTCTGGAAAAGCATTATTTAATGTAAATGGATTAAACGCAGACAGTTATCCTCAATTACCTGTTATAAATGATCAAACTAACTTTAAATTACCTGCACGGGTATTGAATAAATTGATTAGTGAAACTGTTTTTGCTGTGTCATCGCAAGAAAGCAGACCAATACTCACAGGGGTACATATGACTCTTCAAGATAATGATTTGCTTGCTGTCGCTACAGATAGTCATCGTTTAAGTCAACGTAAAATGGAATTAGAGGGCGTCAATAAAATATTTGATGTGGTTATTCCAGGGAAAAGCTTACAAGAATTAGCAAGATCTTTTAAAGATGAAGAAGAGTTAGTTGATATTTCCATTATGGATAATCAAATTCTATTTAGAACAGAGACAATGAATTTTTATTCACGTTTACTAGAAGGAAATTATCCTGATACAAATCGCTTAATACCGACTAACTTCAGTACAGAAATTAGTTTTAACGTAGCTAGTTTGTTAGCAGCTATTGATAGAGCATCTTTACTTTCGCATGAAGGACGAAATAATATTGTTAAATTATCTATTGATTCAGAACAAGTTACTATCTATGGAAATTCACCTGAAATTGGTAATGTAGAAGAAAAATTATCTTATATTGAAGTAGAAGGTGAACCAATCACGATATCTTTTAACCCTGATTATATGAAAGCATCACTAAAATCATTTGGAGATATAGAGATTACAATACGTTTCATTTCTTCAATTCGTCCGTTTACCTTGCAACCTAAAGATGGGGATATTGAATTCATTCAATTAATCACGCCAGTAAGAACTAATTAAGATGTGCCTTTCACTTTATATGTATTATATAAGTGAAAGGATTTTTTATATTTCGCCGATTGTAAAATTAAGCTAGACAAATAAAAAATCATTTGTGATACACTCAAATTGTAATTCCGACAAAAGAAAACAAGGAGAGTGCTCACAAATGACCTATACACATCTTACTACAGATGAACTCGTTTTAATAGAATCTTATTATCATATACATAAAAAAGGAATAATTGTTGCTAAGTTATTAAAACGATCAAAACAGACTATTTATAATGTTTACAAAGCTTTTGATGACGGGTTATCTGCACTAGATTACTATAAAAGATATAAAAACAATAAAAAGAAGTGTGGTAGACGTCCTATTTCTTTACCTGATGATGAAACAGAATATATTCAAAAGAAAGTGGTTCAAGGGTGGACTCCAGATGTCATTATTGGTCGTGCGGAGTTTCCTATTTCATGCTCTGTTAGAACTCTTTATAGATTATTTAAACAGGGAACATTTGACGTGTCATCGTTACCTATGAAGGGAAAAAGAAAATCAAATGGTCATAAAGAAAAAAGAGGAAAACAAGCCTTTAAACGAACTATCCATCAACGTAATGAGGACTATCAACACTTTAATCATGAGTTTGGTCACCTCGAAGGTGACACTATTGTTGGAAAAGATCATAAAAGTGCTATCATCACACTCGTTGAAAGACTCTCAAAAGTAATTATTACACTAAAACCAACGGGTAGAAAGGCAGTAAACATTGAAAATAGTCTAAATAATTGGTTTGATAACGTGCCCAATCATCTTTTTAAATCCATCACATTTGATTGTGGAAAAGAGTTTTCTAACTGGAAATCAGTTAGTAACTTGAATGATATTGATATCTATTTTGCTGATCCAGGAAGACCGTCACAACGAGGTTTAAACGAAAATTCTAATGGATTATTACGTAAAGATGGATTACTGAAACATATGGATTTCAACAGCGTTGATGAATCTTTTATTCAATCAATTGCATCAAAAAGAAATAAGATTCCGAGAAAATCACTAAATTACCTAACACCATTAGAAGTATTTTTGAGTTATGTCGATCATGATATTTTGTCCAACTTAATTTGACAATTAAAATTTTTATAAAAATAAAATGACTCAAAGCGACTTTTAGTGAAAAAATAACAATTTTGTTGTTTAATATATAGTATAAATGTAATAAGGAGTGAAATTATGACAATTTATGATTACACTGCAACATTAGATAATGGGGAAACCTATTCTTTAGAAAAGTATAAAGGACAAGTCATAATCATTGTTAATACAGCAACAAAATGTGGGTTAGCTCCACAATTTAAAGAATTAGAACAAATTTATCAAACGTATAAAGATCAAGGTTTAGTAATTTTAGGATTTCCTTCTGATCAATTTCATCAAGAGTTAAAAGATAACGCTGAAATAAGTCAAGTTTGTCAGATGGACTATGGTGTCACTTTCCCAATGCATGAAATATCAAAGGTTAATGGGGCATATGCTAATCCTATTTTTAGTTATTTAGTTGGTGGTACGTTTGGTTTTATGGGCAATAAAATAAAGTGGAATTTTACGAAGTTTTTAATTAATCGAGAAGGAAAAGTAGTTAAACGACTTGCCCCCATGGATAAACCAAACAAAATGATTCCTTATATAGAACAGCTACTTTAATAATCGATAACAGAGTGATTGTTTTATCAATCATTCTTTTTTTATCTATTAAAACAAGAGTGTCATCTTAAAAAACAAAAAATATTCGTTATTTTACGTTCTAAGAGATTTTAAGTTAAAAATGATAAAACTATCGATTTATTATAATAATGCTTAAAAAACGATTTTACCAAAGAAAATTTGTTTTTAGCGCACAAAAAGGGTATAATGTAAGTAATGGTAAATTGAAACGGAGAAGGTGAAAATTTGTGAAAAAAGCATTTATATTAAAAACAGAATATATAACTTTAGGTCAATTTTTAAAAGAGGTTAACGTTATTTCTAGTGGTGGTATGGCCAAGTGGTATTTACAAGAAAATATAGTATTTGTTGATGGCGAACCAGAAAATAGACGAGGTCGAAAATTGTATGCTGAAATGATGATTGAAATACCTGAACTGGGTACTTTTTTTATGGAAAAAAGTTCATCAGATGATAAATAATCATGCAACTTAACCAGATTACTCTAACAAACTATCGTAACTATAATCATTTAACATTAAACTTTTCACCTAAATTAAACGTGTTTGTTGGAGACAATGCACAAGGAAAAACAAATTTACTGGAAAGCATCTATGTTTTGTCACTCACTAAGAGTCATCGAAGTAATCATGAAAAAGAATTAATTCAATGGGAACATGATTTTTCTAGGATTGAAGGGAATATCAGTAAAAAAAATGGCGATATTGATTTAACTATGATTGTTTCTAATAAGGGAAAGAAAACAAAAGTTAATGGTTTGGAACAATCAAAATTAAGTCAATACGTTGGTTATCTTAATGTCATCTTATTTGCCCCAGAAGACTTATCTTTAGTAAAAGGCTCACCACAACATCGTCGAAAATTTCTCGATATGGAGATAGGACAGATCAATTCTCATTATCTGCATCACTTAAGCAATTATCAAACTATTTTGAAACAGCGTAATCAATTTTTAAAAAAATCTGCTCTTACTCATTCTCTTGATTCAGTCTATCTTGGTGTCTTAAATGAGCAGTTGGCTCAAGAAGGAAGTTTCGTTCTTTTTTCTCGTATAAAGTTTACAAAGTTACTTGAAAGATGGGCTAACACTATACATCAGAGCATATCTCATGGTAAAGAAGAATTGACAATTTCTTACAAAACATCTTTGGATTTATCTCAGAATGAAACACAAGAAGAATTATATCAACTCTTGTTAAATGAGTTAAATCAATCTGAAGCTAGAGACTTATCCCAAATGACAACAAGTATTGGTCCACACAGAGATGATTTAATCTTTATGGTAAATAATCAAAATGTTCAGACTTATGGTTCACAGGGACAACAACGAACGACTGCATTAAGTGTAAAACTAGCTGAAATAGAGTTGATTAATGAAGAGTTAGGTGAGTACCCTATTTTATTACTTGATGATGTATTGAGTGAGTTGGATGATGACCGACAAGTACAGTTGATGGAATTTATTGATAATAAGCTTCAAACATTTTTAACAACAACAAGTATCACTCATCTTGGTGATAAATTAAAAATAAAACCTGAAATCTTTTATGTATCAAATGGAGAAATAGAAAGGACGAGTGAAGACGTTGACGGATAAACAAATTAATGACGGACAAGCTTCCGCATATGATGCGAGTCAAATTCAAGTTTTAGAAGGATTAGAAGCAGTAAGAAAGCGACCAGGTATGTATATAGGGTCAACAGGACCACAAGGATTGCACCATTTAGTATGGGAAATCGTTGATAATTCAATTGATGAAGCATTGGCTGGTTACTGTACAGAAATTAATGTCACAATTGAAGAAGATAATAGTATTACTGTAAAAGATAATGGGCGTGGAATCCCGGTTGGTATACAAGAAAAAACCGGCCGACCTGCAGTTGAAACAGTATTTACAGTGTTACATGCCGGAGGGAAATTTGGCGGTGGCGGATATAAAGTTTCTGGTGGACTTCATGGTGTAGGATCTTCTGTTGTTAATGCGTTATCGGAATCTTTAAATGTTAAAGTTCATGTAGATGGAAAAATTCATCATCAGGAATTTAAACGCGGAAAAGTAGTTGATGACTTAGAAATCATTGGAGAAACGGATCATCGTGGGACAGTAGTTAACTTCAAACCAGATGCTGAAATTTTTCAAGAAACAACTGTGTTTGAATATGATAAATTAGCGACACGTATTCGTGAGCTAGCTTTCTTAAACCGAGGATTACGTATTAGTATTTCAGATAAACGTGTCAGCCCAGCAAAAGAAGAATCATACCACTATGAAGGTGGAATTAAGAGCTATGTTGAATATCTAAATTCAGGGAAAACAGTTCTTTTTCCAGATCCTATTTATACAGAAGGTGAGCAACAAGATATTAGCGTAGAAGTAGCTATTCAATATACAGATGACTACCATACAAACCTATTGAGTTTTGCTAACAACATCCATACTTATGAAGGTGGAACACATGAATTTGGTTTTAGAACAGCTCTAACTCGTGTGATTAATGATTATGCCAAACGTCAAAAATTGTTAAAAGAAAATGATGAAAATCTAGGTGGAGATGATGTTCGTGAAGGAATGACAGCTGTTATTTCTATCAAGCATCCAGAACCACAATTTGAAGGGCAAACAAAAACAAAATTAGGTAATTCTGAAGTAAGAACGGTTACCGATAGATTATTTTCTGAAGCTTTTAACAAATTTTTGTTAGAAAATCCAGATGTAGCTAAACGTGTAGTAGAAAAAGGAATTTTAGCTTCTAAAGCCCGTTTAGCAGCAAAAAGAGCACGTGAAGTAACGCGACGTAAAGGAGCGCTTGAAATTAGTAGTTTACCTGGTAAATTAGCTGATTGTTCAAGCCGTGAACCTGAGAAAAGTGAGTTATATATCGTCGAAGGGGATTCTGCGGGAGGATCGGCAAAAACTGGCCGTGATCGTAAGTATCAAGCTATTTTACCAATTCGTGGGAAAATATTGAACGTAGAAAAAGCAAGTATGGAAAAAATATTAGCCAATGCTGAAATTCGTTCATTATTTACAGCTATGGGAACAGGCTTTGGTGGCGATTTTGATGTTTCTAAAGCTCGTTATCATAAATTAATCATTATGACTGATGCCGATGTCGATGGTGCACATATTAGAACACTTTTATTAACGCTATTTTATCGTTACATGCGTCCAATTGTGGAAGCAGGATATGTGTACATAGCTCAACCACCATTGTATGGGGTTAAACAAGGAAAAAATATTACTTATATCCAGCCAGGGAAAGATGCTGATGAACGTTTAGCTCAAGCAGTAGCTGATCTTCCAGCGACACCAAAACCAAGTATTCAACGTTACAAAGGGTTAGGTGAGATGGATGACCATCAATTATGGGATACAACGATGGATCCAGCAAAACGCACTATGTTACGTGTAACAGTAGAGGATGCGGCAAAAGCAGACGCTGTATTTGATATGTTGATGGGGGATAAAGTAGAACCTCGTCGTGAATTTATCGAGGCCAATGCACATTATGTTAAGAATTTAGATATTTAAGTAAGGGAGATACGTTCATGTCTGAAGAAATCAGAGAAAATATTCAAGATGTTAATTTGACACAGGAAATGGAAGAATCCTTTATTGATTATGCCATGAGTGTTATTGTGTCTCGTGCGTTACCTGACGTAAGAGACGGGTTGAAGCCTGTGCATCGTCGTATTTTATATGGAATGAATGAAATGGGTGTGACACCTGATAAAGCACATAAAAAATCAGCACGTATTGTTGGGGACGTTATGGGTAAATACCATCCTCATGGTGATAGTGCGATTTATGAATCAATGGTACGTATGGCTCAACCGTTTAGTTACCGTAATATGTTAGTAGATGGTCATGGTAACTTTGGTTCTGTCGATGGAGACGGAGCAGCTGCGATGCGTTATACTGAAGCGCGTATGAGTAAGATAGCTGTAGAAATGCTACGTGATATTAATAAAAATACTGTTAATTTCCAAAAAAACTACGATGAAACAGAAAAAGAACCAGAAGTATTACCTGCTAGATTTCCTAACCTTTTAGTGAATGGAACAACAGGGATTGCGGTTGGTATGGCAACAAATATACCGCCACATAATTTATCTGAGGTCATCGATGCTTTAAAATTATTGATGGAAAATAAAGAAGTGACAACAAACGAATTGATGGAAGCTCTACCTGGACCAGACTTTCCAACAGGTGGACTTGTTATGGGAAAATCAGGTATTCGTAAAGCTTACGAAACTGGTAAAGGATCTATCATTGTTCGTGCGAAAGTCGATATTGAAGAAAAATCAAATGGTCGTGAACGTATTATTGTGACGGAAATTCCATATATGGTAAATAAAGCCAAATTGGTTGAACGTATTGCTGAGTTGCACCGTGAAAAGCGTATTGAAGGGATTACTGATTTAAGAGATGAATCATCACGCGAAGGTATGCGAATTGTTATAGAAATCCGTCGTGATACAAGTGCATCTGTTGTGTTAAATAATTTATATAAATTAACATCACTGCAGACAAGTTTTGGCTTTAATATGTTAGCGATTGTTAAAGGTGTACCAAAAGTTTTAGGTTTAAAATCTATTTTGGAATATTATTTAGAGCATCAAGAAGAAGTTATTGTTCGTCGGACAGAGTTTGACAAACAAAAAGCAGAAGCTCGTGCGCATATCTTAGAAGGTTTAAGAATAGCATTAGATCATATTGATGAAATTATAAAAATTATTCGTGCGTCAGCTTCTGATGATGTCGCAAAAGCTACTTTGATGGAAAAATTTGAGTTATCAGATAGACAATCTCAAGCAATTTTAGATATGCGTTTGCGTCGTTTAACAGGCTTAGAACGAGAAAAAATCGAAGCTGAATATCAAGATTTATTGGTATTAATTGCTGATTTAAAAGATATATTAGCTAATCATCATAGAGTGCTTGAAATCATTTCTGAAGAACTTGATGAAGTTCAGCGTAAATATGGTGATGCAAGACGTACCGAATTACTTGTAGGTGAAGTACTTAGTCTAGAAGATGAAGACTTAATTGAAGAAGAAGATGTGGTTATTACATTAACTCATAATGGTTATATCAAACGATTACCAAGTACTGAGTTCCGCACTCAAAACCGTGGTGGGCGTGGTGTTCAGGGAATGGGCGTTCATGACGATGACTTTGTAGAGAATTTATTATCATGTTCGACACATGATACGTTATTATTCTTTACAGATACTGGAAAAGTATACCGTGCTAAGGGATATGAGATACCTGAATATGGTCGTACAGCTAAAGGGATCCCAGTGATTAACTTATTGGGTATTGATTCTTCTGAAAATATTGAAGCGATTATCAATGTTGAAGGAAAAGCTGACTCTAATCAGTATTTATTCTTTACAACTAAGCTAGGAACGGTAAAACGTACTTCAGTTCAAGAGTTTGCTAATATTAGGACAAATGGATTGAAATCTATTGGCTTAAAAGATGGGGACTCATTAATCAACGTAGCTTTGACTAATGGTGATGATACAATCATTATTGGAACTAACTTAGGTTATTCAGTTACCTTTAAAGAAGAAGCAGTGCGTTCAATGGGACGTAGTGCTGCTGGAGTTCGTGGTATTCGTTTAAGAGAGAATGATTATGTTATTGGCATGGATATTTTAAAACCAGACATGGAAGTATTAGTTATTACTGAAAATGGTTATGGTAAGAGAACACATGCTAAAGAATATCCAATTAAAGGTCGTGGCGGTAAAGGGATCAAGACCGTCAATATTACTGAAAAAAATGGTCATCTTGTCGGCTTAACAACTGTTAGTGGCGAAGAAGACATCATGTTAGTAACGAACAAAGGTGTTATCATCCGTTTTGAGTTGAATTCTGTTTCTCAAACAGGTCGTTCAACACAGGGAGTTCGATTGATTCGTTTAGAGGAAGATGCCTTTGTATCAACCATGGCTACGATTGAAGTTGAAGAAGAAATTGAAGAAGTTATTATTACAGAAGATATAGAAGTTGATGTAGCAGTGACAGAGGATTTAGAAAATAATCAATCTGAAGAATAAAAGATATCCACTCAATTTTTTGATATATTGAGTGGATTATTTATTAACTTTTGTTCAATTAAGGAGGTAAACAGATGGATGAGTTGTTGTTTATCGTTTTGGTTTGTATCATTATTTTGATTTCTATTATTTTTATAACAATCAAAGAGCGTAAAAAAGCGAAACAAATGATTCAAAAGCAATGGAATCAAGATCCTTCAACCTATTACGAACTAAATGAGGATGATTTGATTGAGGCTAGTAATAGTATTTTGAAAATGATGGATATAGAAGAAACTGTTAATCAGGCTACATGGCAAGATTTAGATATGTTTGACGTTTATAAAAAAATCAACTTAACATATAGCAAGTTTGGAGAAGATATGCTTTATGCGTCGTTAAAATCGGTTGATGTATCAAATCAACCAGACTTGTTGGTTGATGAAAATTGGCAAAAATATTTAACTAGTCACATTAATGATAGAGAGAGGATTCAGTATCAGTTAAATCAATTAGGAAAAAAATTAAAAACAAATAGTATCTATCGTTATTTTTTAGATGAAATAGAAACAAAGACAATTTTATCTAGTCCATTAATTAAATTATTTGCAATTTTACCAATTTTATCATTTCTTTTTATGTTATTCTTTCCCGTTATTGGAATAGGACTATTTATTGCTTCAATTTTCTTTAATGTTGTTTTTTATTTAATTTATAAAACAAAATTGGAAATAGAATTATCTATGCTATCATACTTTGTTCAAACAGTGAGCGTATCTGGTCAATTATCAAAAATATCATTAGTTGAAAGAGAAGTAAAACAACTGACAAAGTATTTAAATCCGGTATTAAAATATGGCTTTTTCTTTCATATTAAATCAGGTAGCGATGTTGAGGTATTAGTGGAATCACTATCTGCTATGTTTTTGTTGCCTTTTGTCTCTTTTCAAATGGTAAATAAAGCATTCAAAAACTACCAGAAAGAACTAAAAGAGTTGTGCTTATTATTAGGACGATTAGATGCAAATTGCGCTGTGTTAAATTTTAGGCAAATGAATGAAACATTATGGTGTTATCCAATGTTTCATAAGGAAGCAACTATTGAGATAGAACAATTAATACATCCACTAATAGAAGAAGCAATAGCTAATTCATTTGTTTGTCAAAAAACAGTCCTTATAACAGGCTCTAATGCATCCGGAAAGTCTACCTTTATAAAATCATTAGCTATCAGTTGTTTGCTCTCACAGACGCTAAATATGGCATTAGCCAGTAGTTTTAAACTAAAAAGAGGATTAGTTATCTCGTCTATGGGGATTAGTGATAGCATTAGTAAAGGTGATAGCTATTTTATGTCAGAGATAAAATCACTAAAAGAGATGATAACCCAAGTAAAAATGGGACAGTTTGTTTATTGTTTTATTGATGAGATTTTAAGGGGAACAAACACAATTGAGCGAATAGGTGCATCAGCTAATACAATAAAATGGCTGAGCGAAAGACATTGTTTGTTATTTGTCGCAACACATGACGTAGAGTTACCACATATATTATCTAATTATTGTGAAATGGTTTATTTTTCAGAAATTATTAAAAATGATACATTCGAATTTGATTACAAGTTAAAATATGGAATTAATACAAGTCGCAATGCGATTAAATTATTAGAATTAGTCAGTTTTCCAAAAGAAATTACTGATAATGCAACAAAAGATATCAAAGAATTTGAGAAGACACATCATTGGGATAAAATAGATTAAATGAATAAAAAACATCTTTTTATTGCAATAGAATATAAAAAAGTGTATAATTTAATAATGTGAGTAAATGAAAGTTTACTCTCCTTGTTCCTTATAATTAAGGAACCTTTTAGTCCATAAGGAGGTGAAAATCAATGAGTCAGGTATCAAATTATGAAATCATGTATATAATTCGTCCTAACATTGATGAGGAAGCAAAAAATGCTCTAGTAAATCGTTTCGATTCAATCTTGAAAGATAACGGAGCAGAAGTTTTGGAATCTAAACAATGGGAAAAACGTCGTTTAGCTTACGAAATCCAAAATTTCCGTGAAGGTATCTACCATATCGTTAAAGTTTCTTCTACAGATGCTGCAGCAATCAACGAGTTTGATCGTTTAGCTAAAATCAATGATGACATTTTGCGTCACATGGTTGTTAAGGAAGAAAACTAATAATGTTTCACGTGAAACATTTATAACGAGAGGAGATTAACCAATGATTAATAATGTTGTATTGGTAGGTAGACTTACTCGAGACCCTGATTTGAGATATACTTCAAATGGTTCAGCAGTTGCTACGTTTAATTTAGCTGTTAATCGTAACTTCACTAACGCAAGTGGAGATCGCGAAGCAGATTTTGTTAATTGTGTGATTTGGAGAAAACCAGCTGAAACATTAGCAAATTACGCTAAAAAAGGTACCTTGCTAGGAGTGACTGGACGTATTCAAACAAGAAACTACGAGAATCAACAGGGACAAAGAGTGTATGTGACTGAAGTGGTTTGTGAGAATTTCCAATTATTAGAATCTAAAAATGCATCGAGTCAAAGACAACAATCTGGTGGATTTGATAACAATGCTGGTGGTTTTAATGATTTTTCTCAAAGTAATCAAAATACACAATCATCATTTGGCCAATCTTCAAGTAATGACACACCGAACTTCGATCGTGATAACAGTAATCCATTTGGAAACTCATCATCGATAGATATTTCGGATGACGATTTACCATTCTAATATAGAGGAGGGCATAAAATGGCAGCTCAACAAAGAAGAGGCGGACGCCGTCGTCGTAAAGTATGTTACTTTACAGCTAACCATATTGACCATATCGATTACAAAGATGTTGAATTATTATCACGCTTTGTTTCAGAACGTGGTAAAATTTTACCACGTCGTGTAACAGGAACTTGTGCTAAACATCAACGTAAATTAACGATTGCAATTAAACGTGCAAGAATTATGGGATTATTACCATTCGTTGGTGAAGAGTAGAAATCCAAGAGACATTCATTTGAATGTCTCTTTTTGTTTCACGTGAAACAAATAAGAATAGTTTAGTATTGATATGTATTATGTTAGAATAAAGAGAGTATATAACTAGAATCATTAGGAGAGTGGATTATAGATGAAAGTTATCTTTTTAGAAGATGTAAAAGGAAAAGGCAAAAAAGGTGAAGTAAAAGATGTTGCAGTTGGTTATGCACAAAACTTTTTAATTAAAAAAGGTTTAGCTAAAGAAGCAACATCTCAAAGTCTAAGTGAACTTAAAGGGAAAGAAAAAGCAAAGGCTAAAGAAGATGCTGAAATTTTAGAAGAAGCTAAAAAATTAAAAACAACATTTGAAACAGAAGGATTTGAAGTCGTTATAAAATCAAAAGCTGGTGAAGATGGTCGGCTGTTTGGATCAATTCCATCAAAACAAGTAGCTGATGGTTTACAAAAACAACATAAAATTAAGGTAGATAAACGTAAAATAGAGATGGAACAACCGATTAAAGCACTAGGCTATACAACAGTTCCAGTGAAACTACATAAAGAAGTGGTTGCAAAACTTCGAGTTCATGTGGTTGTTGAGTAATTAGAAAATGAGGATTGGAATCTATGGAATTAATGCAACAAGATAGAGTGCCACCTCAAAGTATCGAGGCAGAACAAGCAGTGTTAGGTTCTGTCTTTTTAAATGCAGATGCTTTGGTAGAGGCTATGGAATATATTGATGCTTCCGATTTTTATCGACGCTCACATCAATTACTTTTCCAAATAATGTTAGATTTAAATAATCGTAATGAAGCCATTGATGTCATTACAATGAAAACAGAATTGGAACAAAAACAGTTGTTAGAAGATATTGGTGGCATTAGCTACTTATCAGAGTTAACAACAAGTGTTCCTACAGCAGCTAATGTTGGGTATTATGCAAAAATTGTGGAACAAAAATCGTTGTTACGTCGCTTGATTCAAACAGCAACAGATATTGTTACTAAAGGGTTTGAGCAAGATGAAGATGTTGAATTCATTTTAGATGAAGCTGAGAGACAGATACTTGAGGTTTCTGAAAAAAGAAATAGAAGTGGCTTTTTAGCTATATCTGATGTATTAAGTGACTCAATTGCTCAAATAGAGCAATTATCACAACAAGGTGATGACATTACTGGGTTACCGACTGGTTATCATGCACTTGATAAAATGACAGCAGGTCTTCAATCAGAAGAGTTAATTATTTTAGCAGCTCGTCCTGCGGTAGGTAAAACCGCCTTCGCATTAAATATAGCACAAAATGTAGGAACAAAAACAGATGAGTCTGTTGCAATTTTCAGTTTAGAAATGAGTGCTGAATCTTTAGTTAATCGTATGCTCTGTTCTGAGGGTTCAATAGAAGCAAGTCATTTAAAAACAGGACAGTTAACAGATGAAGAATGGAATAGCTTAATTGTCGCTATGGGGAGTCTATCCAGAGCCAATATTTTTATTGATGATACTCCAGGAATAAAAATATCTGAAATTAGAGCCAAATGTCGAAAATTAGCCCAAGAACAAGGTGATTTGGGACTTATTTTAATCGATTATTTGCAGTTGATAGAAGGAACTGGACGAGAAAATAGGCAGCAAGAAGTCTCAGAAATTTCTCGTCAATTAAAAAAATTAGCTAAAGAATTAAAAGTACCAGTTATAGCGTTGTCTCAGTTGTCGCGTGGGGTAGAACAACGTCAAGATAAGCGCCCTGTATTAAGCGATATCCGTGAATCAGGGTCGATTGAGCAAGATGCAGACATTGTTGCCTTTTTATATCGAGATGATTACTATCAACGTGATGGAGAAGATGGTGACGATGAACCAGCTCAAGAATCGAATAACATTATAGAAGTGATTATTGAAAAAAATAGAAGTGGTGCTAGGGGTACTGTAGAATTGATGTTTATTAAAGAATATAACAAATTTACATCGATTTCATCAAGGGAAGAATTCTGATGTTCGTGATTTGTGTTTAAAAAAAGATTTTTTTGTTTTAATGTTCCGATTTAGTTGTTTTGTTAGCTTTTTTTTGATAATATAGTCAAGTAATGAATAAAAGAGAAGAACGGAGTGTTCGTATGTCATCAGTTGTAGTAGTAGGAACTCAGTGGGGAGACGAAGGTAAAGGGAAAATCACTGATTTTTTAAGTGAGAATTCAGAAATTATTGCAAGATACCAAGGTGGAGACAACGCAGGCCACACTATTCAATTTGATGGAACAACTTATAAACTTCACTTAATTCCGTCAGGCATTTTTTATCAAGATAAAATTAGCGTGATTGGTAATGGTGTGGTTGTTAACCCCAAATCATTGATTAAAGAATTAAATTATTTAAAGGAACACAATATTCCAACAAAAAATTTAAGAATATCAGATAGAGCACACGTTATTTTACCTTATCATATTTTACTTGATAGACTTCAAGAAGAATCAAAAGGTGAGCAAAAAATTGGAACAACTATTAAAGGAATCGGTCCAGCATATATGGATAAAGCAGCACGTGTTGGTATTCGTGTGGCTGATTTATTAGATAAAGAAATTTTTGAAGAACGATTAAAGACTAATCTAGAAGAAAAAAATAAATTATTTACTAAAATATATGAAGTTGATCCTATTTCATTTGAAGAAGTTTTTGAGGAGTACTATGAATATGGTCAATTAATCAAAGAATACGTAACTGATACATCTGTTATTTTAAATGATGCTTTAGATAATGGAAAACATGTCTTATTTGAAGGAGCCCAAGGTGTTATGCTAGATATCGATCAAGGAACGTATCCATTCGTAACATCTTCAAATCCATTAGCAGGTGGTGTAACAATCGGAACGGGAGTTGGACCATCAAAAATTGATAAAGTAGTCGGCGTATGTAAAGCTTATACCTCTCGTGTAGGAGATGGTCCATTCCCTACAGAATTATTTGATGAAACGGGTCATCAAATTAGAGAAGTAGGGCGTGAATATGGGACAACAACCGGTAGACCAAGACGTGTAGGATGGTTTGATAGTGTTGTTATGAGACATTCTAGACGTGTATCTGGTATTACCAATCTATCACTAAATTCAATTGATGTATTAACTGGACTACCTGTTATTAAAATATGTGTAGCATATGAATTGGATGGTAAAGAAATCACTCACTATCCAGCTAGTCTAAAAGACTTATCTAGATGTAAACCAATCTATGAAGAGTTGCCTGGGTGGACAGAGGATATTACAATATGTCAAACTCTTGAAGATTTACCAGAAAATGCTAGAAATTATGTTCAACGCGTATCTGAACTAGTAGATGTTAGAATCTCAACATTTTCTGTAGGTCCAGATAGAACACAAACAAATATTTTAGAAGATGTGTGGGAACAAATTTAAATACCCAATAAATAGAATAAAAATAGGGAGTTATCGAACTCTCTATTTTTTTGTTATATAATAGAGTGAGACTAAGTATAGGGAGAAAACAAAATGACTTATAAATTTGATTTACTGGTAGATTCATGTTGTGATTTACCTTATAACATGCTAACAGATGATGGTATAGTAAAAGTGAGTATGATTATTCAGTTGAATGGTAAAGAATATAAAGATGATTTCCAAGAAACATTTGATTACGAATGGTTTATGTCAGAGTTAAAAAATGGTGCAACGCCAACAACCTCGCAAATTAATATTGGTACTTATTTAGATATCTTTAAAAAATATACAGAATCAAATATACCCTTGTTATATGTTTGTTTTTCATCAGGACTTAGTGGCTCATATAATAACGCAGTTACGGCTTTAACCATGTTAGAGGAAGAAATAGGAAAAAAAGTTCCAGTTATCATTATTGATTCGTTAGCAGCATCCCTTGGAGAAGGATTAATTATCAAGCATGTTCTATCATTGAGACGTCAAGGACAAACTATAGAAGAAGTGATATCGATTTTGGACAGTATGATACCAAGACTACATTCATGGGTTACAGTAGATGATCTAAAACACTTAGAGCGTGGTGGCAGGATATCTAAGACATCTGCAGTGATTGGTAGTATGATTAAAGTAAAACCCATCATATGCGTCAATTCATCAGGAAAATTAATTAATACGGGTAAAGTTAGGGGACGGAAACATTCATTAGAAAAAATTGTTGAGCTAACGAAAACAACGATACAAGAGGCAAAATCCCAAGAGATTTTAATTGCTTATGCTGGAGATGAAAAATCGGGACAAACATTAAAGCATATTTTAGAAAAAGAAGTACCAGCTAAAAATATAGTGGTACAACGAATGGGGCCAACTATAGCCAGTCATACAGGTTATGGGGCATTAGCTATTTTTTCTATAGGAAATGTCAGATAAATATTAAATAGGGAGTTGGACTAAAATGGAATTTTTTACATATGACTATTTTGTAAATCAGTCTAACAATAGTCATATTTATCAATATTTATTAATTATATTAATTTTATTAATTACTTTGTTATTTATTTTAAAACGTTCAAAAAATAAAAGTCGTTTAAAATATCGAGATTTAATTATTCTATTGTCATTATTGTTAGTTTTTTTAATAGGGATACAGACAAATGATTACCAAAAAGGGAAAATCGAAAGGGGTAATTACTCTCAGATGCTCTTTTTTTTAAATTCAGTTAGTAAGAAGAAGTCTGTAGATCCGGAAGTGATTAGTGTAAATTATAAATATTTAAAAGATGAGATGGTGTTGAAAATACATAATAAGTATTATCAAGTAAATTTTAATAATGATTTTACGACATTTAAATTGGAAGAAACAGTTTTAGTAAATGATGAATCGATAAAAGTAACAGGGAAGTGATGATTGAATGAAAGAATATTTAGATATAGGAATTAAGTTAGCAATTGGAATTATCACATTAATCTTTCAAATGAATCTACTAGGAAAAGCTAACTTAGCGCCTACATCACCCTTAGATCAACTGCAAAACTTTGTTTTAGGGGGGATTATAGGTGGGATGATTTATAACGCGCAAATATCTATATTACAATATTTTTTAGTGTTGGTTATGTGGACATTTTTAGTTACATTATTTAAGTATCTGAAAGAAAATGTGGCTATTGTCAAAAAAATGATTGATGGTTATCCAACTACTCTTATAAAAAATGGTAAAGTGTTAGTAGACGAATGTACTAAAAAAGGAATTTCAGCGAATGATTTGATGTTTAAATTAAGGGCAGCAAATGTTTATGAGACCCGTTCAGTTAAGAGAGCTATACAAGAGCAGAATGGTCAGCTAACGATTATTTTATATGGCGAAGAAAATGTAAAGTATCCTTTGATAACTAATGGATATATCAATCAAGATGTATTGGAAATGATTGATAGAGATGATTCTTGGTTATTTAATGAGTTAAATAAACAAGGAGTTGAAGTGCAAAATGTTTACTTGGGTGAATGGGTCAATGGTGAGTTAATCCTTAGTTTATATGATTAAAAAAGTCAGCTATGTTCTTGGCATAGCTGACTTTTGTCTATTTAAACATTGTATTTAATTGTTGTTTGACCGTTTTATTTTCTAAAAATTCATCATATGTTGTTTCCGCTCGGTCGATAGCTCCTTGATCTGACACAGCAATGATACGGTTTGCTGTTGTTTGGATAAACTGATGATCGTGTGAAGCAAAAAGAATTGATCCTTTAAAAGTGATTAGGCCATCATTTAATGCTGTTATTGACTCTAGATCTAAGTGATTTGTTGGATCATCTAAAACTAAAACATTAGCTTTTGATAGCATTAATTTTGATAACATACAGCGAACTTTTTCGCCTCCAGACAGAACATTAACAGGTTTTAAAACATCCTCTCTAGAGAAAAGCATACGACCTAAGAAGCTACGTAAGAAGGTATTGTCGTTTTCTTCTTTAGAAGCATATTGGCGCAACCAATCAACAATTGTCATATCGTTGTTAAATTCATCTGTTGTATCTTTTGGTAGGTAAGCTTGAGACG
This sequence comes from Vagococcus sp. JNUCC 83, assembly GCF_053667615.1. Classification (NCBI taxonomy): domain Bacteria; kingdom Bacillati; phylum Bacillota; class Bacilli; order Lactobacillales; family Enterococcaceae; genus Vagococcus; species Vagococcus sp. JNUCC 83. The sequence goes on from NZ_CM132204.1 coordinate 2,135,022, forward strand.
TTGTGACGCCCCAACGAACTGACCCAGAATCAGGTTCCATTTCACCCATAATAATTTTGAAAAGAATAGTAGTTGTAATATCATCTTTAGCAATAAAAGCTACTTTATCATCTTTTCTTAGTGTAAATGAGATGTTATCTAGAATTTTTTTCCCATCAATTGTTTTTGAAATATTTTCAACTTGTAATAAGTCGTTTCCAATTTCTCGTTCTGGATTAAAACCTACAAAAGGGTAACGACGTGATGATGGTTGGATATCATCTAGTTCAATTTTATCTAACATTTTTTTACGAGATGTTGCTTGTTTAGATTTAGAAGCATTCGCACTAAATCTAGCGATAAAAGCTTGTAACTCTTTCACTTTTTCTTCTTTTTTCGCATTTTGATCTGCTTGAAGTCGTGCAGCTAATTGGCTAGATTCTAACCAAAAATCGTAGTTTCCAACGTAAAGTTTAATTTTTCCAAAGTCCAAATCAGCCATGTGTGTACAAACTTTGTTTAAAAAATGACGGTCATGGGAAACAGTAATAACTGTATTGTCAAAGTTGATTAAAAATTCTTCTAACCATGCGATAGACTCTCTATCAAGACCATTTGTTGGCTCATCTAGTAGCAATACATCCGGTTGACCAAATAAGGCCTGTGCAAGCAAAACTTTTACTTTTTGTCCCGCTGTTAATTCAGCCATTTTAAGAGAATGTAAGTCTTCTGTGATATTTAAACCTTGCAGTAAGCTTGCAGCTTCTGGTTCAGCTTCCCAACCATTTAATTCAGCAAACTCACCTTCAAGTTCAGCAGCTTTAATCCCATCTTCATCAGAAAAATCTTCTTTCATATAGATGGCATTTTTTTCTTGCATCACTTCATAAAGACGTTTATGTCCCATAATAACAGTATCTATTACAGTTTCACCCTCATAGTCAAAATGATTTTGTTTAAGTGTTGCTAATCGTTCATCAGGTCCTAAAGCAACGTAGCCTGTTGTTGGTTCAATTTCGTTTGAAAGTATTTTTAAAAAGGTTGATTTTCCAGCACCATTCGCACCAATCAACCCATAGCAATTGCCAGGTGTAAATTTAATGTTTACATCATCGAATAATTTTCTATCCGGGAATTGTAAACTGACATCTGAAACAGTAATCAAAATTAATCCCTCACTTTTTCTTTGTTAGTGTAGTTGTTTGTCTATCGTATCTCCCCGATTATATCGGGTTTAAAGAGTTGGTGCAAGCTTATGAATAAAAAGAACCTTAATCAAGGAAACGATTAAGGTTTAAAATGTTCTTTGTAAGATTAATTTAGTAATATCATAAATCTGTTGTTTTGTTTGCTGTTCGTTGTCTGGTAATGTTTGAATACTATTAAGCGCTCGAGTCGTGTAGTGAGCGGCTAAATCATATGCTTTGTCCACCCCATTATTTTTAATAACTAAGTTATGAATGGCTTTAGCATCTTCTTGTGTCATAAGTTCTTTTTTCCCTAATATCGGTTTGAATTTTTCTGGATGTTCGTGAATACTACAAATTAAAGGCAAACTATATACACCTTGACGCACATCTTCGAGTACTGGTTTTCCAATGGTTTGTTCATTTTGTGAGTAGTCTAGAATATCATCGACAATTTGGAAAGCTAATCCTATATCTTTACCTATTTCACGGCATTTATTAGCAAGCTTTTTATTGCCACCATTTTCGTAGCATCCAATAAAGCAACTTAAAGCAAATAATTCAGCCGTTTTACCCGTAATATTAGCTAGGTACTCATCAATAGTAACATCCATATTGTATCGCTCACTCATTTGTCCTAATTCACCAAGTAACACTTTTTCCATGCTCGAAGTGTTTAATTCAATACTTTTTAGTGAGCTTTGATATTCTAACAATAATTTAAAGCAAACAATAAAAAGATAGTCACCAGAATAGACAGCTATATCTGTGTTGAATGTCGAATTCATAGTAGCTGTACCACGTCTAATATTTGCCCCATCAACAATATCATCATGGATAAGTGTTGCTGTGTGTAGAGTCTCGATGGCAGCAGCGAGTGCGATGGTTTTCTTTTTATCCGTTTTTGTTCCAAAGTCTGAGAAAAGTAATAGATAGGCAGGACGAAGCAGCTTACCACCAGAATGGAAAATCGATAAAATAGCATCTTCTACTTCTTTATTAGGTAAAGAGATTGAATCAGATATTAAATTTAAGGTCTTTTGTAAATCTTTTTTTAAGGACGGATATGACGTCCACATAGCATGAGGTTCCATCAATAGTCTCCTTATTTTAGAGTGTGTTTATTATCATATGCTAACTGAAATTCTTGAAGTGTTTTGACATGCTGCATTAAGTAATTTGCAGCGATACCGATAGCAATACCAGCTAAAATACCAATCCACGAAAGAATTGGGAGGTACAACATCACAGTCCATGATTTTGCAATCCAACTAGCAACGATTAATTGACCAACATTGTGCAGAAAACCACCAAACGCACTAATACCTATTGTGCTAATACGTTTAGGACCAAGTTGTTTTAGTAGAATCATACCAAAGTAACTTAGAAAAGCGCCAGCCGCGCTGTACATTAAAGTGGATATTGTCCCTCCAAGTAATGTCGTTAAAAATAAACGAAGGACAACCAGTATAAAGCTATCTTTCATAGGCATAGTGAAAATAGCAATGATGGTAATTAAATTTGCTAGCCCCAACTTAGCTCCCGGGGCAAACGCAAAAGGAAAGGGAATCATGTTCTCAAGAAGACCGATAATGACACCTTGGGCTACTAGTAGAGCAATATAGATAATTTTTTTATTTTTCGGCATGCTTATTCTCCTTATTATAGTGAGAATACTATCAATTTATTCATAGTGCAATACTTTGAATAAAAAGAAAGTCCTAGAAATTATCTAGAACTTTCTGATGAAGTATCTTAGGTTTACGATTTTTCACCGTAGCGAGCTTTTACATCACCATACCACCAATTACCTAATTTACGTTGAATCCATGGGATAACCCATTTATCCAATCCAAAGGCACGTCCTGATCCGTTCATTAAGGCAAAGGCGACAAATAAGAACCAAATATTTACCCAGTAGAACATACCTGATAGACAGAACATAACAACTAAAACAATAGTTGTCGCATTGGCTAACCAAGTAAATAGTCCAACAATAATTGCAAGAGCTAAAGCTACTTCAAATAATGTCATAAATTTTTGCATAAACAATGCAACTTCTGTGTTTGGCATCATAAATTTCATAATTGAGCCAAACCAGTCAGGCATAGATTTGAACACTAACATAGGTTCTTCACCAAAAGCATAGCTTAGCCCAAATGTTGGATCGGGTGTTACTGTAGCGGCAGTATCGGCAGCTTGTGATGCTCCAGAGGTTGCATCAGCTGCAGGTTGTAACCATTCGAAAGGAAAGGCCACAGTATTTGTGAACCACGATCCATCTCCAAACCATGTACTAGGTTGTAATACTTTACCATTACCAACCACTTTTTTCATTGCTTCAACTAACCAAACACATCCGTAGAAAACACGTAGAGGAACAGACCACAATACGTTACTATTACGAGAGGTATGTCCTCTGAAGACATTACGCTCGTCTTTAATTCTAAAGAATTCATGCATGATATACTGGAACATGTAGTAGCCTGATCTAATATCAAAGAAGTAGCGTAAGTTGATGATATGTTTCATCAACATCGCAAAAAATCCACTTAAATGGAATTTATCAAAGACACAAGCGACAGCATACTTAGAACCAATAGATACCATGAATCCATCATATTTACCTTTATAAGCTTCTTTTTCTGAACCATTAATTGTGGCTAGGATGTTTTTAGCTGCGCAATGACCAGTTTGTTCAGCTGCTTGAACAATTTGAGGAGTTGGACGATTTTCTTTATCTGATTCTTCAAAGTAAACTAAATCTCCAACCACATAAATACCTTTATCTTCATATCCTTTTGCTTGCATGTACTCATTAGCTACTAAGCGATTAGCACGAGCAGCTGACATGTCAAACTGTTCAGCATCACTATTAGCTTTAACCCCAGCAGTCCAAATTAGGGTATGCGTTGGAATTTTTTCGCCAGATTTTAAAACGATATGGTCTTCATTAACCTCAATAATAGGCATGTCTTTTAAGATAGCAACACCTTTTTTAGTTAGATACTTTTCTGCTTTTCCAGCGTCGTTACGATCTAACATATTTAATATAGTAGGTGCCGCTTCAACCACCATTAAATTGATGTCTTCAGGTTTAATTTTGTTGTTTTTAGCTAATCTGTCTTTCCAGTCGATTAATTCACCGACCATTTCAATACCGGTAAATCCAGAACCACAAACAACAAAGTTTAACATCGCTTTACGTTTAGCTTCATCAGGTTCAACTGATGCTAAAGTAACTGTGCGTTCAATATGCTCTCTGATTTTGGTAGCATCGTCCATTGACCATAAAGTAAAGCCATGTTCTTTCACACCTGGAGTACCAAAATCGTTAGGTTCTCCACCCATACCTAAAACTAAATAATCAAATGAATAAGATCCCTGTTGTGTTTTAACTATCTTTTTCTCTTTATCAATCGTTGTGACAGTATCTGTTACAATGCTCACATTTTTACGTTTACAAAATAGACGCTGTAAGTCGTACTGAATTGCCTCGGGTTCAACACGTCCGCCAGCAACTTCATGTAACTCTGTCATCATTGTTTGATACGAATGACGATCAATTAATGTGATATGAGCATCAGGATTTTTTTTCAATTTTTTTGATAACATTTTCGTAGCAGCTATACCAGAGTAACCAGCTCCAACAACTACTATTTCAGTCTTTGCCATAAAACACTCTCCTTATATTAATAGAAATTAGTTTGTGAATTGTGCAGAATATAAATGAATAATAACAACGTGAAAAATTTTACACAATTACTTACAATTATACAGTGTTTTTAAAAAAATGTCTAACAAATCTTTGATTATATTGTAAATAAGCGGAAGTAAGAGAAATATTAGAAAGCTGTGAAAAAATGAATAAAGTTATTGAAAGGCGTTGCATTTTTTGTCACATTGATATAAAATTACAAGTGATTAGAAGTTCACAAAGAATATAAAAAGGCGGGTTATTCATTATGAAAATTAAAAAATTAGTATCAGGTGTTACCATGTTAGCTTTAGCAACAGTTTTATTAGCTGCTTGTGGTGGGGACAAAGCTGATGACACAAAAACATCAAGTTCAACTAAAGAATCTAGTTCAGTCGTTGCAAAAGAATCATCAACTGAAGAGTCTTCAATGACCATTGGAGAGTTAAAAGATGGTGAATACAAATTAGAAGAAAAAAATTATAACAATGGCTACCGTGTTGTCTTTACTATTGTTGTTAAAGATGGGAAAATTACAGAGTCTAACTACGATAATGTAAACGAAGATGGCAAATCAAAAGTTGAAGACGCAGAATACAACAAAAAAATGGAAGAAGTTGCAAAAACTTCACCAGAAAAATATATTCCTGAATTAAATAAAGAATTATTAGAAAAACAAAATCCTTCAAATATTGATACAATTACAGGTGCAACTCACTCTACAGATAGCTTCAAAGAATATGCAAAACAATTAATTGAAGCAGCTGAAAAAGGTGACACTAAAACAATTGAAATCGACAACCAAGTAGAAAAATAAGGTTGAATTTTGTTATAATAATGAGTGGCAAGCTAATTAGTTTGCCACTATTTTTATTTTTAATTAATTGATAGAGAGGAAGTACTCATGAAAAATAAACTAGTTTTAAGCTTTATGTTACTAATGTTGACGAGTACAGTAATGGTAGGGTGTACGGACAATCAATCAAAAACCAATACATCCAATAAACAAGAAAAATTGGTTAAAGAGCCATATTCTGAAAGACAATTTTTAATGGGGACTTACGTTCAGGTCAAAATATACAATGAAGGAAAAGAAGATGTCTTAAAAAAAGCATTTGACCGTATTGGTGTGTTGGATAGAGCAATTACGGTAAATGAAAAAGGATCTGAGGTAGATGAAATTAATGAACAGGCTGGTATAAAACCTGTTAAAGTGAGCTCGGATGTTTATGATTTAATCAAATCAGCTATCCATTATAGTGAAGATTCAAACGGAGGATTTGATTTAGCGATTGGTCCAATCACTCAGTTGTGGCATATTGGATTTGATGACGCAAGAAAACCAGAACAAAATGAAATTGATCAAGAGCTAAAAAAAGTAGATTATAAAAAAGTAATACTAAATGATAAAGAACAAACGGTTTATTTAGAAGAAAAGGGCATGAGTTTGGATTTAGGAGCGATTGCTAAGGGATATATTACTGATGAGGTAGTCGATGTTTTAAAAGAAAATGATGTCACTAGTGCTATTGTTGATTTAGGCGGAAACGTCTATGTGCTAGGGGATAACCCAAAAAGTGAGTCAGGGAATTGGAAAGTAGGCATCCAGGATCCAAATGAAGCAAGAAATACAGTTGTTGGTACTGTGGAAGAAAAGAATAAATCATTAGTAACCTCAGGTATCTATGAGAGATACTTAAAAGTTGGAGATGATGTGTATCATCATTTGTTTAATTCAAAAACGGGGTATCCTTTTGATAATGATATAGCGGGTGTCACAATTGTTTCAGATACTTCGATAGCAGGAGATGCTTTATCGACAGCTGTTTTTTCTAAAGGCGTTAAAGATGGGATGGCCTACGTTGATAGTTTAGACGGAGTAGATGCTATTTTTATCACGAAAGAAGATGATATTTATATTAGTAAAGGACTCCAAAATAATTTTAAATTAAATGAAGACTCTCCTTATAAAGTTAAAAATATAAAAGATTTGAAATAAATTTCAAAGGAGGTGTTGTGATGGAAGTATTTTTTGAGTTGGTAGAAATTCGGACTAAATTAGCTAGTGTGTTTCCGTATTTTATAGGGTTGTTATTTTCTCTATATTATTTTGGTCAGATAAATTGGCTTAACATGTGCTTGTTTTTTATCGGCATGTTTGTATTTGATATGGCGACAACGGCTATTAATAATTTAATGGACTATCTAAAAGCCAAAGATGACAGTTATCAGCAATCAATTAATATTATAGGAAAAGCTGGCTTAAAAGTAACGAACGTACGACATATGATCATAGGAATGATTACTTTTTCAAGTATTATTGGGTTATGGTTAACTTTTAGAACAAGTTTACTCTTATTACCTATGGGTGGTTTATGCTTTTTAATCGGTATATTTTATACGTTTGGTCCAATACCACTCTCAAGAATGCCTTTAGGTGAGCTTTTTAGTGGGGTGACGATGGGGTTTGGTATTTTCTTTATTACACTATATTTAAATGTTTTTGATACATCGTTTTTAACTCTTAATTTTCAGAATGGTCAATTTTTACTAGCAGGTGATATTAAAGAATTGATAGTGAGTGTCTGGGCGTCTATTCCTATGATGTTTACTATTGCTAACATCATGTTAGCAAATAACTTGTGTGATTTAGATCAGGATATTTTAAATCATCGTTATACGCTTCCTTTTTATATTGGTAGGAAAAATGGTGTGTACTTATTTGATGTACTAATGTATAGCTGTTATTTAGTTATTATTGTAGGGGTGTTAGTTGGCATCTATCACTGGAGTATGCTGATTGTATTACTAACTTTTCCTGTTATTAAGAAAAACGTTTCTTCTTTTAATGAAAAGCAAGAAAAAGGGACGACTTTTTCTGTAGCGATAAAAAATTTAGTGTTATTTAATGGTGCGCAGATTATCGGGTTACTCTTAGGAATCTTCTTAACAAAGTAGCGTAAAAGTATTTTATAGTCGCTTTAGCTTTGCTAGAGACATTATAAAATGCTTTTTTTTATGACCTATAGTAAAATTATTTTACCTAAAAAGGGGGAGAAGAAATGTCAAAAAAACAATATCAATGTGAAAAATGTGGCTGTTTAGATTATACAGCGGATCAGATACAAGCTACTGGTGGCGATTTTTCAAAAATCTTTAATGTTCAAAACAAAAAATTTACGACTATTAGCTGTAAACAATGTGGCTTTACGGAGTTATATCGAAATGAAACATCATCAGGTATGAATATTTTAGATTTTTTAATTGGTGGATAAACATAGAAAAACTAGTAAGAATAGCTACTCTTACTAGTTTTTTGATTATAAAGCAATCGTTAAAATATTTACAATATCATTTGAGGTGAGAGGTTTCAGATGCCCAATTGTTTGGGAATCATTTTTTGTTGCTCGTTGTGCCATCTCTTCAAAATGTGTGGTATCAATAGATAATTCCTTTAAATAGGATTTCATCCCCATTTTGGTAAAAAATTCTCTTGTTTTTTCAATACTTAAATGAATAATTTCAGATTCTGTGTAAGCAAATGGATCAATATCAAAAACACGTACACCGTATTGTACGAAAATGTCTGGATAAAATTGACTCACATAAGTCATCCAAGCAGGAAAAATAATTGCCATCCCCTCCCCATGAACCACGCCATATTGGCCGCTAAGTTCATGCTCAATTCTATGAGATGCCCAATCAGGTTCTCTACCTAACTCTAAAGAATTATTATGTGCCATAGAGGCTGTCCACATGATTTCTGCGCGAAGCTCGTAATTCGTTAAATCATTCATAAGGTGTGTACCATTAATCATTAATGATTTTATAGCGCCTTCTAGTAAAAAGTCAGTCAAATTAACGTGTGTGGCACTAGTAAAGTATCGCTCTAAGAGGTGTGTTAAAATATCTGATACACCAACTCCAGTAGGATAAGCTGGTAATAATTGTGTGTATTCGGGATTTAGTATAGAAAATTTTGGGATGATTGAGTTTGTTTCAACACCTAATTTATATTCTTCATTAGAAATAATCGTAGCGTTGGACATTTCTGAACCAGATGATGCAACGGTTGAAATCACTCCAATAGGAAGAGTATGCTCAACTTCTTGTTCTCCTGTAAAGAAATCCCAAGTATCCCCTTCGTATAAACATCCAAATGATAAAGCTTTAGCTGTATCAATAACACTACCACCACCTACTGCTAAAATAAAATCAATCTGTTCATCAGCTACGACTTTTTCTAAGCGCTTAATCAAAGATAATTTTGGATTTGGGACCACATTTCCATCTTGGAAAAGCGAAATGTCATATTGTTGACAGGATTGTTCGATAGTTTCCCAAATCCCTAGTTTGAAGATGTAATCCCCACTATATAAGACAAGAACACGTTTTGTTTTAGTATAGTGATTAATGAGTTCGCCTACTTTAGACTCTTGTCCTTTACCAAAATAAATATTTGCTGGATTATAATAATTAAAGTTTAACATGAGTTATACCCTTCCTTTATGATTGTTTTCTTTTGTTGGAAAGTATACAAAATAAAGGATTATTAATAAATTAGCTGGATATTTTCTCTGTCAAAAAAAGAAATCCATTCATGGTTGAAAGGTTTTTGATCAGTAATCACCGTATTGATTTGAGAAAAATCTGAAATAATATGCACGGTTCTAAAATCAAATTTAGTATGGTCAATCACTAAAATCGTTTGGTTAGATTGTGTCATAAATTGATATCTCACTATCGATTCCACTTCGCTATTATCAGTAGGACCAACCCCAAAAGATAATCCGGAACTACTGATAAAGGATTTATCAATCAAGTAACGTGATATATCAGACTGAGCGTTGGCCCCAACAAAGGAATGTGAAACAGCTCTAAAATTTCCACCAATCCCAATCAGGTTAATCGTCTGATGCCCTTTTAATACATTAAATATATCAAGAGAGTTAGTAATAATTGTTAGTTTGAGTTTTGTTTTGGCTAAAAAAGTAGCAATCGTTAAGCAGGTTGTTGAACTATCTAAAGCAATCGAATCTCCTTCTTCAATCAAAGACATACAATGTTCTGCCATAATTTGTTTTTCTTTTTGATACATTGTTTCTCGTAAAAATATCGGAACTTCTTTATCTTTATTATTTGGTTTGAATGCGCCACCACGAACTCTTTTTAAAAGCTTCTTTTCTTCTAAAGTATCTAAATCTTTTCTGATTGTTTCTTCAGTGACACTAAATTGACTACTTAAGTCACTTACACGCACACTTCCTTGTTCATCAAGTAAAGAAAGAATTGCTTGTAAACGGTCATATTTAATCATATACATCCCTTTCCTTTTAGATCTTTCTACGTGTAGTGTAATCAAATAAAGTAAAAATGTAAAGAAAAAAAAGACTAAACAAAGAAAATCAAAACAAATAATCTTTAAATATCTTCGTTTTATATAACAAAATAATAAAAATACTTGTATTCAAAGAAAAACAAAGATATATTGGCTTTGTTGGAAGCGTATACAAAATGTTAGGTGTTTATTTTAAAGGTTTTACAAAAAAGAAAAACAAAGAAAAAGGAGAACAGTTATGGAATCGAAGAAAAAAGGTCATTTTAAAGGGATGGTCCCGTTAATTATTTTCTTGGTATTATATATGGCAACAGGACTTATCTCAGGTAGTTTTGAAAGCATGCCACTTATGATTGGTATACTTATCGCAATCGGTATTGCACTGACGATGAACAATAAGGATAAACCTACAACCTTTGATGAGCGTGTTATGATGTTTTGTAAAGGTGGCGGGGACTCTGGTTTAATGTTGATGGTCGTTATTTTTATTTTAGCAGGTGCTTTTTATGGTGTGGCAAATGGAATGAAAGCTGTTGACTCTATCACCAATTTAGGATTAACAATTTTACCTTCTAATATGATTCTACCAGGGCTGTTTATCATTGCATGTATCTTAAGCTTTTCAATGGGGACATCTATGGGGACAGTAGCAGCTCTTGCTCCTATTGCCATTGATATTGCTGGAAAAACAAATTCAAATTTGGCATTAGTCTGTGGTATTGTGGTTGGTGGAGCAATGTTTGGAGATAACCTATCATTTATTTCAGATACAACGATTGCAGCAACACGTAGTCAAGGTGTATCAATGAAAGACAAGTTTAAAGCAAATATTCTACTAGTTTTACCTGCTGTTGTGATCAATTTGTTGCTCTTGGCTTTTCAACCAATTGATACAACGACTTTATCTGGTGCAACCCACGATTTTAATTTAGTTAATATACTACCTTATGTTTTAGTTATTATTTTATCATTAATTGGCATTCAAGTTGTTTTAGTAATGGTTGCTGGTATCTTTTCGGGGATGGTTATTGGAATGATTCATGGAGATTTTAATTTAATTGAATTTATGAAAATAGCTCATGATGGGATGAAAGGCATGGAAGATATGGCTATTATTGCTATATTAGTTGGTGGCTTAGTTGCATTAATGAATTATTTAGGTGGGATTGATTGGTTATTGAGTGTTCTGACTAAAAATACTAAAAGTTCGCGAGGCGGAGAATTATCTATTGCAGCTTTAGTTAGTTTAATGGATATCGCAACAACAAATAATACAATTTCAATTATCGCAGCAGGACCTCTAGCAAAAGATATCTCAAATCAGTTTGGTATTTCACCCTCTCGAACAGCTAGTTTATTAGATATCTTTTCAGCAGCATTCAATGGTTTATTACCTTATGCCGGACAATTATTGGTTATAGGCGGTATGGCAGGAGTGTCACCAGTGAGCATTATGCCTTACAATTGGTATTCTTTATTAATGATTGTTGTGGCTTTATTATCAATCGCGATTGGTTTTCCAAAAGGTAAGTTGTCAGATCATAGTAAATTTGTGACAGACAAAGCAGTAGTGGAAGGGGAAATTGTAAAATGAGACAGTTTAATGAGCACTTTTTAATGTCACATGATGATGTAAAAGACTATGTGGCAAAGCATTTAGGATTATTTGAAGATACAACAGGTTTAGAAATAGAAGAAATTGGAGACGGAAATATCAACTATGTGTTTAAAGTTATTGAACCTAGTAGTGGAAAAAGCGTCGTTGTCAAACAAGCCGATGTCCTGTTACGCTCATCCGGTCGACCATTGGATATTAATAGAAATAAAATTGAAGCCGATATACTAAAGATTCAGTACGATTTGATGCCTGAATATATTCCAGAAATCTATGATTATAATGAAAATATGGCTGCTCTTACTATGGAAGATATTTCTGCCTATAAAAATTTACGTTATGAACTATTAAACAAACGACAATTTCCGAAATTAGCCGAAGAAATTAGTGATTTTATGGCACAAGTATTAGTCTCAACAAGTGATTTGGTTTGGGATAGAAAAGACAAGAAGAATCAAGTGAAAAATTTTATTAATATCGATATGTGTGATATTAGTGAAGACTTAGTCTTTACAGAACCTTACTATGATTACAAAAAACAAAATATTATTTTAGAGGATAACCAATCATTTGTAGAAGAGTTTATTTACCAAAACGAAGAGTTAATTGCTCAAGTAGCGATGTTACGAGATAAATATATGAATTATGCCCAAGCTTTAGTACATGGTGATCTTCATTCGGGGTCTATTTTTGCTAATGAAGATGGGATTAAAGTGATTGATCCAGAATTTGCTTTCTATGGTCCAATGGGTTATGACATTGGTAATGTGATTGGTAACCTATTCTTTTCTTTAGCTAATAATGACTTTTTTGAGACGGATGACTCTTTTGGTGAATGGTTATCTGATACAATTATAGCGATTTATGATTTAACCAAAGAGAAAATAACCCAAGTGATAAAAGAAAAAGTCGAGTTACCTCTATATCAAAATGAAGCCTTTATCAAACAATATGTCGTAGCAGTGATGCAAGACACATTAGGATATGCAGGAACAGAGATGATTCGCCGCACGATAGGTGATTCAAAAGTGAAAGAAATTTCATCAGCACCGGAAACAAGTGACCGAGTGCAAATGGAGAGAGTTATTTTAACATTTGCTATTAACTGTATTATTGATAGGGAAAAAATAACAACAGGTAAGGCTTTGATGCGTCGTTACCGATTATCCAAAAATAGTATTATAAAATAAGGGAGTCTTGACAATGACTAGAGCAGATTATGGTATGCCGTTTTTATTACAATATGAAAATGTCGCATGGTATGAAAAAGGAAAAGTACGGATACTGGATCGACGTATCTATCCAACAGATATTGTGTTTGTTGAATGTGTGACTCACCAAGAAGTCGCTCAGGCCATTACCGATATGGTGACACAAAGTGCCGGTCCGTATACAGCAGCTGGGATGGGTATGGCTTTAGCAGCGTATGAATCTAGAGAATTACCAATAGATGAACAAAAGGAGTATCTAGATAAGGCAGCATATACAATTGGTTATGCAAGACCGACCACAGCAAATCGTATGACACAAATTACTGAAAATTGCGCACGTGTTGGAAAACTTGCTTTGGATAATGGAGAAGACGCTATTGATGCTATCTTTAACACAACCATTGACTCACTAAATCGTCGTTATACAATCATGGATACAGTGGGACGGACGTTGCTGAAACAACTTCCTAAAAAAGGAAGTGTCTTAACACAATGCTTTGGTGAAACAATTATTGGCACATTATTTCGAGCAGCCAAAGAAGAAGGGTATGAATTAGATGTCTATTGTGCAGAGACAAGACCTTATTTTCAAGGAGCTAGATTAACTGCTAGTTGTGTGGCGGATTTAGGTTTCAATACTACAGTGGTAACAGATAATATGATATCCTACATTATGGAAAATAAAGGCATCGACGTATTTACTTCTGCTGCAGATACTATTGCAAGAGATGGTCATATCGCCAATAAAATTGGAACAAATCAAATAGCAATTTTAGCACAACACTATGAAGTTCCATATTACGTTACAGGAATCCCAGATACAGATAAGTTTGGTCGTGAAGACATTATTATAGAAGAAAGGGATCCTCAACAAGTCTTAGAATACAGAGGAATTAAAAATACGTTACCTAGCGTGAAAGGGATATACCCGTCATTTGATATTACACCACCAAGTCGAATTAGTGGCGTTGTAACAGATAAAGGATTATATTCACCCTATGATTTAGAAACATATTTTACACATGAAGCAACAAGATTTTATTAGACTGATTTGTCGAGTTACCAATAATCTGTCAGATGTAAAATTAACAAAGAAGTAAATAAAAGGATGATAACAATGAAGTATATGAAAGAACGACAATTACTCGTAGATTATGGTAAACAAATGATTGAAGAAAAATTAACAACAGGTACAGGAGGCAACTTAAGTATTTACCTTCGAGAAGACAATTTGATGTTAATTACCCCAAGTGGCATACCATATATGGATACATTACCTGAGGATATGGTTTTAATGACATTGGATGGTGAGATAGTTGAAGGCCATCGAAAACCATCCAGTGAGTATGATATGCATTGTATTTTTTATAAAAATACAGAACACATTAATGCAGTGGTTCATACGCATTCTGAATTTGCCACAGTATTCGCTTGTTTGCAACAGGATATTTTACCACTACATTATATTATTGGCTCTGTTGGTAAAAAAATACGTTGTTGTAAATACGAAACGTTTGGTACAAGAGAGTTAGCGCAAACGGTTTTTGAAACGATCGGTGATGACAAGGGACTTTTATTAGGAAACCACGGAACAATTGCTGTTGGGGAAGATTTACCATCAGCCTTTTCAGTGGCTAAAGATATTGAGTTTATTGCGAAACTATATTACCGGGCTTTATCTATTGGACAGCCAGTCCTTTTAGATGAGGATGATTTATCCGAGGTAATAGAAAAGTTTGGAACTTATGGCCAACTGAGAACATACGGTCAAGAAAACTAATTAAATAATGAATTATTTGAATACTGTGATATAAAGTAATGTTAACATTTTGAAGCAACAACATTTTTGGCTGACTCTTTTAAAAAAACATCATACATCAATAGATTCCTCTTTCTAAAAATTAACTTAGAAAGGGGAATATTTATTTTATATATGTGTTTATTACTAATGTTTTATGGCGAAGGATAGCAATTTTTTATAAAGTAACGAATGATTGATGTAAGCTAGTTAAACTCAATGAAAATCAATTTCTTTGTTTATAAAATCCCACATTTTTAATATATTTTAATTAAAAGTATAATAAAAACTAAAAATAACACAATTATAATCTTTTTATTGAAATAACGTTTTTAAATGTTATAATATGGATGTAGTTTGTATAAAAAATTAAATATTTAAGGAGAGAATTACAATGAAAAAAGCTAAGTTAACAACAGCTATGTTAGCGTTATTAGTTGGTACAGCAGTAGCACCGATGGCAGTTTCAGCGAAAACAGATGATCAAAAAGCAGAGGATTCATATCAAGCAGGATGGGAAGCTTTAAGTCCATATATTCCAGAGAAAATCTCTGATGCTGATTCAGCTAAAGAAGGAAAAGATAAAGAAGATACACATGCTGATAAATGGGAAGAAGAAGCAAATAAAGTTGTAAATCCAGCATGGAACACTGAATCTGCTAAAGAAGGAAAAGATGCAGAAGATGCAGGAAAAGATGCATGGGAAAAAGCAGCTACAAAAGATTCAGTAGAAAAAGATTGGAATACTCCAACTGCTGAAGAAGGAAAAGCCACAGAAGATTCATGGCATGATGCATGGGAAAAAGCAGCTAACGAAGCTAATAAAAAAGAAGAAACTAAAACTTCTGAATCAACAGTAGAATCTTCAAAAGAGGAAACTAAAACTTCTGAATCTTCAAAAGAAGCAGGAAAAACAACTGACTCTAAAAAAGAAGAAACTAAAACAACAGATTCTAAAAAAGCAGCTGTAAAAGTTGCTTCTAAAAAAGAAGAGGGTAAAAAATCTGCAGCTGTTTTACCACAAACAAATGATACTGTAAATGCTGGCTTAGTTGCTGGTGGAGTGTTATCTATGTTAGGTTCAGCATTATTATTCTTCAGAAAAAAATAATTTCTATATGAAAAAGAAAGGTAAGTAGTAGCTCTCTATTATTTGCCTTTTTTGTTATTTCTTCTGTTCATTTAAAGTCTATTTTGATATGATTAAGTCGATAAATGAAACGAGGTGATATGACATGAAAGTAACCATCAAAGAAATTGCAGCAATATCCGGTGTTTCAACTACAACGGTTTCTCAAATATTAAATAATAAAGGTCAAAGATTTAGTGAAGAAACGCGTCAACGTGTTTTAAAAATTGTAGAAGAATATGATTATAATCCTGATTATTTTGCTAAAAATATGGTGCACCGTGAATCAAAGACGGTGGGTATGATTGTACCCGATGTGACAGATTTATTTTTCTCTAAAGTAATAGAGGGAGTCGAAGCTTATTTTAATAAAAAAGATTATATGATTTTATTATGTAATTCTAGACATTCGTCAGAAAAAGAAAAAGACTACATAAAACAGTTACAGAATCGATCAGTCGCAGGGATTTTATTAGCGAGTCCTAATTCATTAAAACTTGAAAGCGATTTAAAAGGAAGCCCTTATATATTAATTGATAGAGGATTAAATACTCGTACAGAGGGGAATTTATTGGTAAAAGAATATAGTGGGGTATATCAAGCAACGCAACACCTCATAGATAACGGACATACAAAAATAGGAATGTTGACAAACGAATCTGGTTACTATGAAATGAGTGAGCGATTTGATGCTTATTATCAATGTTTAAAAGATAATCGTATCACGTATAATCCTGATTTTATAGCAGATGGACCTGTGACTATCGAAGGTGGGTACCAAGCGGCCAAAGAATTGCTAGAAAAACAGTGTATCACTGCACTATGTTGTGGTAACGATCAGATGGCTATTGGAACTTATAGAGCAGCCTATGAATTAGGCTTGTCAATTCCTGATGATTTATCAATTATTGGTTTTGATGATTTGGAAATTTCATCCTTTTTAAATCCCCCATTAACAACAGTTAAACAACCGGCATTTGATATTGGTTATACAGCAGCTCAGTATTTATTACAAGAAATAGAACAACCAGAAAATATTATTCCCAATAAAACATTTGAAACAACATTTATCGTTAGAGGAAGTACATTAAATATTGACAAAGTATAAAAACGTGATAAAATCTAATTGTAAGCGCTATTAGTTAAATACTACATGAAGTAAAACGATTTACTCTTTAAAAGTAAACTGTTGAGTAAACCGTTTTACTTTCTAAGAATTGAGGAATTTATAATGAGAATGGTAGATTTGGTTAAAAAGAAACGAGATGGATTACCGTTAACACAAGATGAGATTGAATTTATTATAAATGGTTATACAACAGGTGATGTGACGGATTACCAAATGAGTGCTTTGTTAATGGCTATATACTTTAATGATATGACAGACGAAGAGATTACTTGGATGACAACAGCAATGAGTCAGTCTGGCGATATGATTGACTTATCAGCTATCAAAGGAATTAAGGTAGATAAACATTCAACTGGTGGTGTTGGAGATACGACAACATTAGTTTTAGCTCCTTTAGTGGCTTCAGTTGGGGCTAAAGTCGCTAAAATGAGTGGACGTGGATTAGGGCACACAGGTGGAACGATTGACAAATTAGAAGCAATACCAGGTTTTAAAGTAGAGCTTGAAAATGACGAGTTTATTAAATTTGTTAATGAAAGTAATGTAGCTGTAACAGGTCAATCTGGAGATTTAGCACCCGCAGACAAAAAAATCTATGCTTTGCGTGATGTTACAGCTACAGTTGATTCTATCCCATTGATTGCCAGTTCAATTATGAGTAAAAAAATAGCATCTGGAGCTGATGCCATTGTACTAGATGTGACTACAGGTGACGGAGCTTTCATGAAAAGCCTAGAAGATGCTGAAAGATTAGCTCATACAATGGTGAGAATTGGTCATTTAGCAAATCGTCAAACGATGGCAATTATATCAGATATGTCACAGCCATTAGGACGTGCTATTGGAAATGCAAATGAAATCAAAGAAGCTATAGATGCACTAAAAGGGGAAGGTCCAGATGATTTAATGGAAATGGTCTATACACTAGGTAGTCAGATGGTAGTTTTGGCTGAAAAAGCTTCAACATTACAAGAAGCAAGAGAATTATTAGAAAATAGTATAACAAGCGGGGAGGCTTCTGATAAATTTAAAGAAATGATTCGAAATCAAGGTGGCGATGACTCTGTGGTAGATTTTCCAGAAAAACTACCACAGGCAAAATATTTGATAGAAGTTCCTGCTAAAAAATCTGGCGTTGTTTCGAAAATTGTTGCAGATAAGATCGGTGTTGCAGCAATGCTTTTAGGGGCTGGAAGAAGAACAAAAGAAGAAAACATTGACTATGCAGTTGGGCTGATTTTAAATAAAAAGATTGGTGAAATAGTTTTTGAAGGCGAATCTTTAGTGACTATACAGTCAAATCGACAAGACGTAAACGATGTACTAAAAGTTATTTATGATAACATAGAAATTGGTGAAGTAGGGACAGAACCGGTTCTTATCCATAAAATCATAACCGAATAATGAAAAAAAATGATGAAAAATCGTTCATATTATTCTAATGAATATTGATAATTCTTCTTAAAAATAGTATCTTTAATTTTAGAGGTATTATTAATGATTAAAGTCTTTTATACCTAATTTATTATAAAATAACAATTATTTGTTACTTTTCTCGTCTAGTAATTAATGTTAGTAAAGTAAGAGTTTTCATTTAAAGATCAGATTAAGAGATTATTTGATAAATAATTGGTATAGTTGTAATAAGTTGGTCTTATAAAGATGTTACTTTATCAAAAAAGGGGGCGGACAATATCAAAATACTCTGATGGCGTCTCATGAGTTGATGTTCTTAGGTAATAAAGATAGGAGATATATTATGACAGTAAATAAACATTGGATTGACCATGCAACACATGCGTATCATCAAGCATATGTTCCTTATTCTGAATTTCCTGTAGGCGCGGCTCTGGTTACTAAATCAGGAAAAGTGTATGAAGGATGTAATATTGAAAATGCATCATTTGGATTGACAAATTGTGCTGAAAGAACGGCCATTTTTAAAGCAGTATCAGAAGGTGAAACAGAGTTTGCTCATTTGGTAGTTATTGGAAATACTAAAGAACCTATTTCTCCTTGTGGGGCATGCAGACAAGTACTAGTTGAGTTTTGTGAACCGGATATGCCAATTACATTATGTAATTTAAATGGCGATACAAGAGAAACAACAATGAAAGAGCTACTTCCTTATTCATTTGTCGAAGTAGAAAAATAACTATTTAACTTAACAAAAAATTATAAGCGGAGGTTTTTCAAAAATGAAAAAATCAACAAAATTTGGTGCAGGATTATTAGTTATGGGATTAGCATTAACGTTAACAGCTTGTGGGGGAAATAAATCAGGTAACGTTGGTGGAAAGTCAACTTCAGATGAAAAGCCAGATAAAACAGTTCATACAGCAGCAATTATTACTGACGTTGGTGGTGTCGATGATAAATCGTTTAACCAAGGAGCTTGGGAAGGTTTGAAAGAATGGGGAGAAGCTAACAAACTTGAAAAAGGTGCCAATGGTTATGATTATTTTCAATCAACAGATGCTTCTCAATATACAACTAATATTGATCAAGCTGTCGCAAGTAAATTTGAAACAGTTTTTGGGATTGGTTATTTATTAACAGATGCTATTTCAGCAGCAGCAGATCAAAACAAAGACACTCAATTTGGTATTGTCGACTCAGTTATTGAAGGAAAAGATAATGTTGTTTCAATAACATTTAAAGATAACGAAGCAGCTTATTTAGCAGGTATTGCAGCAGCTTACTCTACTAAATCTGACAAAGTTGGATTTATTGGTGGAGAAGAAGGCGCAGTTATTGATCGTTTTGAAGCAGGATTTGTAAAAGGTGTGGAAGACGGTGCTAAAGAATTAGATAAGAAAATTAAAGTTGATGTACAATATGCCGCTTCATTTGGTGATCCAGCTAAAGGAAAAGCATTAGCAGCAAACATGTACCAAAATGGTGTTGATATTATTTATCATGCATCAGGTGGTACAGGAGCTGGTGTATTCCAAGAAGCGAAAGACTTAAATGAAAAACAACCTGCAGACAAACGCGTTTGGGTGATTGGTGTAGATAGAGATCAAGAAGATGATGGTAACTATAAAGACAAAGATGGTAAAGAAGAAAACTTTACATTAACTTCAAGTATTAAAGGTGTAGGAACTGCGGTTAAAGACGTAACTGAGAAAGCTCAAAAAGGCGAATTTCCTGGTGGAGACGTATTAGTTTATGGACTTAAAGAGGGCGGAGTCGATTTATCTAAAGGACATTTAGATGAAAAAGCAATTGAAGCAGTAGAAAAGGCTCGTAAAGAAGTTATTGATGGAAAAGTAGAAGTACCAGAAGCTCCAAGTAAAAAATAATTGAGTTAAAAAGTCGTTGATAGAAAACTTTATGGGAAACGTTCAAAATAAACTGAATAACTTTTCCATAAAGTTTTTCTTTTAGACTTTAAAGGAATGGGAAAAGTACGTTTTCTCTTTCCTTCAAAGTCTAAACTTTGAAGTGTGATAATGATAAAGAGGTGTGAAATCATGAGTGAGGAAAACTATGTCATAGAAATGCGGAATATCACAAAACAATTTGGTGATTTCAAAGCAAATGACAACATCAATCTCCAAATTAGAAAAGGCGAAATTCATGCGTTATTGGGTGAAAATGGTGCAGGAAAATCAACCTTGATGAATGTATTATCAGGATTACTACAGCCGACTAGTGGACAAATCTATATGGATGGTCAACCAGTAACGATTGCTAATCCAACTGATGCCAAACGTTTAGGAATCGGGATGGTCCATCAGCATTTTATGTTGGTAGATGCTTTTACGGTAACTGAAAACATTATTTTAGGTGATGAACCAACAAAATCTGGTGTACTGGATAAGAAAAAATCAGTGGAAGATTTAAATCGAATATCAGAACAATATGGTATGGAAGTTAATCCAGATGCCTTAATTAGTGATATTTCAGTTGGAATGCAACAACGTGTTGAGATTTTAAAAACATTGTATCGTGGCGCGAATATATTAATTTTTGATGAGCCGACAGCGGTATTAACACCTCAAGAAATTGATGAGTTGATTATGACCATGAAGGAATTAGTAAAAGAAGGTAAATCAATCATTATTATTACGCACAAGTTAGATGAAATTAAAAAAGTAGCCGATAGATGTACGGTGATTCGTCGTGGTAAAAGTATTGAAACGGTCAATGTAAAAGACGTTAGTTCACAACAATTGGCAGACTTAATGGTTGGTCGTTCAGTATCATTTAAAACTGAAAAAGAACCATCTGATCCTAAAGAAGTCATTTTATCGGTTAAAGATTTGCATGTAAAAGACAATCGAGGTTTGGAAGCAATTAAGGGATTAGATTTAGACGTTAGAGCAGGTGAAGTTGTAGGGATTGCAGGGATTGATGGGAACGGTCAAACGGAATTAATCCAGGCTATTACAGGGCTCAAAAAAATTGAGTCAGGTAAAGTCATGTTACGAGATAAAGACATTACCAATCTAAAACCGCGTCAAATCACTGAATCTAGTGTAGGTCATGTACCAGAGGATAGACATAAATATGGGTTGGTGTTAGATATGACGTTATCTGAGAATATTGCACTTCAAACATACTATCATGAACCTTTCAGTAAAAATGGTGTGTTGAATTATAGCTATATGGACTCATATGCACGAAAATTAATAGAAGAATATGATGTTCGAACAACAAGTGAACATGCACAAGCCAAATCACTGTCAGGTGGTAACCAACAAAAAGCGATTATTGCGCGTGAAATGGATCGAGATCCTGAATTACTCATTGTATCACAACCAACACGTGGATTAGATGTTGGAGCGATTGAATACATTCATAAACGTTTGATTAATCATCGTGATAAAGGAAATGCTGTTTTAGTCGTTAGTTTTGAGTTAGAAGAAATATTGAATGTGTCTGATCGTATTGCTGTTATTCACGCAGGACAAATAGTGGGAATTGTCGATCCAAAAGAAACCACGGAAAATGAATTAGGGTTATTAATGGCAGGATATACGCTAGAAGAAGCACGAAAAGAATTAGGGACAGAGGTAGGTGTAACTAATGAGTAATTTTAAGTTTAGTAAGGTAAATGGCATTCTTGTTCCCATTTTATCTGTTCTTATGGGATTTGTTTTAGGTGCAATTATTATGTTGGTATTTGGGTATAATCCTGTTCAAGGTTATCAAGCGATGATTACAACAGCTTTTCAGTCTCCAAAAAGTATCGGAGAAATTTTTGTAACGGCAGGACCGCTTATATTTACAGCACTAGGATTCTCTGTAGCCAGTGCCGCAGGATTCTTTAATATCGGGCTTTCGGGTCAAGCCTTAGCAGGTTGGGTGGCAAGTATTTGGGTAGGTCTTTCTATGGGAGATTCACCAAGATTAGTAGCCTTAACAGCAGCTATTCTAGCTGGTGTGATTGCCGGTGCGATAACAGCCGCTATACCAGGATTGTTAAGAGCGTATTTTGGAACAAGTGAGGTCATTGTGACAATTATGATGAACTATATTTTACTTTATACTAGTACTCATATTGTTAATAATGTTATTCCGCAACAATTTATTTCAACTAAAGGAACAACAAAATTAGTTGGAGCAAATGTGTCACTTAGAACGGAATTTTTAACGTCAATTAGTAATGGGTCTCGTTTAAATTTAGGTATTATCTTTGCGTTTATTTTCTTAATCTTGATTTGGTTCTTAATGAAGAAAACAACGCTAGGTTATGAAATTACAGCAGTTGGATTAAATCCTTTTGCATCAGAATATGCTGGAATGAGTAGTAAACGTATTATCGTGTTATCAATGGTCATTTCTGGTGCTCTAGCTGGTATGGGTGGCGTTGTCTATGGATTAGGAACATTTGGTAACTTCTTTGTTCAAGGTAATTCATTAAGTATTGGATTTGATGGTATGGCCGTTTCATTACTAGGTGGTGGCTCATCTATTGGTATATTATTATCTGCTTTACTATTTAGTATTCTAAAACTTGGTGGACAAGGTATGCCAATTTTAGCAGGCGTTCCGACTGAGTTGGTTGACGTAGTTATTGCATCAATTATCTTCTTTGTTGGTATTAGCTACTTAATCAAATTAATCTTAACAAAACTTGAAACAAAAAAGGGAACAAAAGCTAGCAAAGTTGAAGGAGGTAAAGCGTGATGGCAGCAGATACTATGTCAACAGTTGCGTCAATTATTACGCAAACACTTGTTTATTCAACACCTCTTGTTTTTACAGCATTAGGCGGAACGTTTTCTGAACGTGGTGGGATTGTCAACGTTGGATTAGAAGGTATCATGGTGATGGGAGCTTTTAGTTCTGTTGTTTTTAACATCACTTATGCCGGAACATTTGGAGCATGGACACCATGGATTGCTTTATTAGTTGGTGGAATTGTCGGTATGATTTTTTCTATACTTCATGCTGTGGCAACGATTAATTTAAGAGCAGATCATATTATCAGTGGTACGGTCATTAACTTAATGGCACCAGCTTTAAGTATTTTTTTAGTTAAAGTATTATATGGCAAAGGTCAAACAGACCAAGTATCTCAAACATTTGGTTATTGGGAAGTTCCTGGATTAAGTAAAATTCCAGTTATTGGGCCATTGTTATTTGAAAAAACGTCAGCACCTGCTTTTGTGGCTATTTTAGTATCAATTATTGCATGGTTTGTTATCTACAAAACACGTTTTGGTTTGAGATTACGTTCTGTTGGGGAAAATCCTCAAGCAGCCGATACATTAGGAATTAATGTTTATGGGATGAAATATGCTGGAGTGCTAATTTCAGGCTTTTTAGGTGGTATTGGTGGAGCAGTTTTTGCTCAAACAATCGCAGGACGTTTTGCTGTTACAACGATTTCTGGTCAAGGGTTCATTTCTATGGCTGCGATGATATTTGGTAAATGGAACCCACTTGGTGCCATGGGAGCTGCTTTATTCTTTGGTTTTGCTCAAAACTTGAGTATTGTTGGAGACAGTATTCCACTTATTTCAAGTATTCCAAAAGTGTACCTACAAAGTGCACCATATGCGTTAACAATTATTGTGTTAGTCTTGTTCTTAGGTAAAGCACAAGGACCTAAAGCAGGTGGTAAAACATATATTAAATCTAAATAATAACTTAACTCCTTCCTCTAGCTCCTCTAAACAGAGGGAGGTTTTAAAATATAAAAAATGACTTGGAAGAAGGAATTGTAATGTTTAAAAGAATTCATTTAGTAGTATTAGATTCTGTGGGAATTGGTGAAGCTCCTGATGCTGAAAAATTTGGCGATGTTGGAAGTCACACACTAGGTCATATAGCTGAACACGGGTTACACGTTCCTAATATGGAAGAATTAGGATTAGGCACAATCGAGCCTTTAAAAGGTGTCAAAGCAATTGAGGATCATAAAGGTTATGCCACTAAATTAGAAGAAGTTTCTGTTGGTAAAGACACAATGACTGGTCATTGGGAAATTGCTGGATTAAACATTCAAACACCTTTTAGAGTATTCCCAGAAGGATTTCCTAAAGAGCTATTAGATAAAATCACTGAATTTTCTGGTCGTGGCATTATTATGGGTGCTAATAAACCATATAGTGGGACACAAGTTATTGAAGATTTCGGTGAAGAACAAATGAAAACTGGAGACTTAATTATTTATACGTCAGCTGACCCTGTGTTACAAATTGCCGCTCACGAAGACGTGATTCCATTAGAAGAATTGTATAAAATTTGTGAGTACACACGTGACATTACAAAAGATGATCCATATATGATTGGTCGCATTATTGCTAGACCTTATTTAGGTGAACCTGGTAACTTTAAACGTACAGCTAACCGTCATGATTATGCCCTTGATCCATTTGGTCGTACTGTTTTAAATGAGTTAAAAGATGCTGGAAAAGATGTCATTGCAGTTGGTAAAATTAACGATATCTTTAACGGTCAAGGTATGACTGAAGCGATTCGTACTTCTTCAAATATGGATGGTGTGGATAAATTATTAGACGTGATGAAGCAGGATTTTGAGGGAGTAAGTTTTACTAACTTAGTTGATTTTGATGCACTATTTGGTCATAGAAGAGATACACCAGGCTATGCCAAAGCACTCGAAGAATTTGATGCTCGTTTACCTGAAATTTATGCTAATATGCAAGAAGATGATTTACTATTAATTACAGCAGACCATGGAAATGATCCAACTTTCCCAGGAACTGATCATACTCGTGAATATGTACCATTACTTGCTTATAGTAAAAAAATGCAAGGTCACGGTCAATTACCACAAGGACACTATTCAGACATCTCAGCAACGATTGCAGATAACTTTGATGTTAAACCAACAGAAAACGGAAAAAGCTTTTTAGAATTATTGAAATAAGGGAGACTATAACATGTCATTAAGCGAAAAATTAGCAGCAACATCACAATATATCAAAGATTTAGGGGTAGGAGCCGTTGATTTTGGTCTTATTTTAGGATCAGGTTTAGGTGAACTAGCTGACGAGATTACAGATCGCGTCGTGATACCTTATGAAGACATTCCAAATTTTCCAGTGTCAACTGTCGTTGGTCATGCTGGACAACTAGTTTATGGAACATTATCTGGTAAAAAAGTGTTAGCAATGCAAGGACGTTTCCATTATTATGAGGGACATTCAATGCAAACAGTTACTTTCCCAGTGAGAGTGATGAAAGCGTTAGGTGCAGACTCATTAATCGTCACAAATGCTGCTGGTGGAGTGAATACTAGCTTTTCACCAGGTGATTTGATGTTAATTACTGACCAAATTAACTTTACAGGAGACAATCCTTTAATGGGGTTAAACGAAGATGACTTAGGTCCACGTTTCCCTGATATGTCCGAAGCTTACAATAAAGAGTACGGTGAAGTAACCAAAAAAGTGGCACAAGAATTATCTATTCATTTACAAAAAGGTGTTTACATGGGGTTCTCAGGTCCAACTTATGAAACACCAGCTGAAGTACGTATGGCTCGAGTAATGGGAGCAGACGCTGTTGGTATGTCAACAGTTCCTGAAGTCATTGTAGCTAATCATATGTCAATGAAAGTATTAGGTATTACATGTGTGACAAATTTAGCAGCAGGAATGCAAGCGAACTTGAACCATGGGGAAGTAGTCGAAACAACAGAACGCGTGAAAGCAGATTTTAAAGAGCTAGTGAAACGTACATTAGAAAAACTATAGTAGAAGGAGATTAGAGAATGAGCGTACATATTGGAGCAAAAAAGGGAGAAATTGCAGATAAAATTTTACTTCCAGGAGACCCATTAAGAGCAAAATACATTGCAGAAACATTTTTAGAAGATCCTAAGTGTTACAATGAAGTTCGAGGCATGCTTGGCTATACAGGTACTTACAAAGGCCATAAAATATCCGTTCAAGGAACTGGTATGGGGATGCCTTCAGCAGCGATTTATGCGAATGAGTTAATTCGTGAATATGACGTGAAAAAATTATTACGTGTGGGAACATGTGGCGCAATTCGTGAAGATGTGCATGTGAGAGATTTAGTGTTAGCTCAAGCAGCAGCGACAAATTCAGCGATTATCCGTAAAGATTTCCCTAATTTTGATTTTCCACAGATTGCCGATTTTGATTTATTAACAACAGCTTATGATATTGCTAAAGAAAAAGATTTTAATATTCATGTTGGAAATGTATTATCAAATGATACGTTTTACTCAGATGATAATTCAGATGTGTTTAGATTAGGTGAATATGGTGTGTTGGGTGTTGAGATGGAAGCGGCAGTACTTTACTATCTAGCAGCTAAATACAACGTCCAAGCACTAGCTTTGATGACTGTTAGTGACCATATGATTACGGGTGAAGAAACAACATCAGAAGAACGTCAAACAACGTTTAATGAGATGATGATTGTTGGACTTGAAACACTAATAAAAGAAGGTTAAAGAAAAAAACGAGTGAGACATTCAATGTGTCTTGCTCGTTTTTTATTGGATGTAGTAAATAATTAAGCTAGCCAAAGCAAATAGATTTAGGATAAACTCTTTCTTTTTTGCTTTTTTTGTTTTCATAAACAGAAATAAAGATATAACAGTAACCACAATGAAAGAAACAAATTTCCAGGTTTCAAGTTGCTGAGCCATATAATGTTGGATAACTAAATAGTAAGTACCAATTAAGGCGAGAAATCCAAAAATCAAGAAAATAGGTTGTCTTGATAGATAGGAGTACATCCCTTGAGTAAAAATAGTTAAGAATAGTACAATTAAAAATGAAAAAACAAATGGTTTAATCAGCTCGAAATCATAATCAAACGGATAGCTAATCGTCAGTAACTGGTTGAATACGATCCCTTTAAAAAAGGCATTAGTAAATGAATAAAAAAGGGAATCAACATAATAAAATTGTTTTGAAAACATCATCATTTGGAACAACTCATAAGCGAGTAAAATAATCCCAAACTGGATCGCTGTCTGTTGGATGATTAAATAGATTAAGACCGCACTAATTAAAAGTTTTAGTCCATATATCACTAAAGGGATGGAGCGGCCTTTTTTATAGGTATTTTTTCCAACCAGTTGAAAAAAATCAGACAGTAGTAAATATATGATCATATAATTTAAAATCAGTGCACCATGACTGCTATTTTTTAAAAATAGCACACCAGGTATCAATGAAATAACTGTTTGTAGTATTGCAATTAAAAAGGTGAGTGGAATATTTTTCCACAAAGTTGGTTTCGTTTGCAAAATAGGTCTCCTTGTACGTTATTTATAATAATACTTTATGGCAATACCGTAAAAAGGTCAAGATTATCGGTTGAATTATGTAGGTAAAAAATGAAAAATCTGATATACTGACTTATGTTGCAAGATTCCCGATAGGATTTACATCTCGTGTAAAGATGCCTTGTAACCGACTATATATAGGGGGAATGAAAGATGAAAGAAAGAAAATTATTTACGTCAGAGTCTGTATCGGAAGGACATCCTGACAAAGTAGCAGATCAAATTAGTGACGCGATAC
The DNA here is from genome assembly GCF_053667615.1 of Vagococcus sp. JNUCC 83. Taxonomy (NCBI): domain Bacteria; kingdom Bacillati; phylum Bacillota; class Bacilli; order Lactobacillales; family Enterococcaceae; genus Vagococcus; species Vagococcus sp. JNUCC 83. The sequence goes on from NZ_CM132204.1 coordinate 2,163,093, forward strand.
TGGATGCGATACTAGAAAAAGATCCAATGGCACGAGTGGCTTGTGAGACAAGTGTCACAACTGGGCTAGTCTTAGTATTTGGAGAAATTACGACAAGTGCTTATGTTGATATCCAAAAAGTTGTTAGAGAGACCATAAAGAACATTGGCTACACCCGTGCAAAATATGGCTTTGATGGTGACACATGTGCTGTAATGGTAGCAATTGATGAGCAATCACCAGATATTGCTCAAGGAGTCGATGCATCACTTGAAGCACGTGAAACTTCTGCTAGTGAGGAAGACTTAGGAGCTGGAGATCAAGGGTTAATGTTTGGTTTTGCGATTGATGAGACACCAGAGTTAATGCCATTACCAATCGCTTTAAGTCACAGAATCACACAAAAACTAGCAGAACTTAGAAAAAATGAGACACTACCGTATTTACGTCCAGATGCTAAATCTCAAGTTACAGTTGAATATGATGAGGATGGTCAACCATTGCGTGTTGATGCGATTGTGGTAAGTACACAACATGATGAAGATACTACGTTAGAGAAAATTCAAAAAGCCGTCACAGAGCTAGTGGTAAAAGAAGTGATTCCGACTGAATTACTTGATGAACATACAAAGTATTATATTAATCCAACAGGTCGCTTCGTTATTGGTGGACCTCAAGGAGATTCTGGGTTGACAGGTCGAAAAATTATCGTAGATACTTACGGAGGATATGCTCGTCATGGTGGAGGAGCATTTTCTGGAAAAGATGCGACAAAAGTGGACCGTTCAGCAAGTTATGCAGCACGCTACATTGCAAAAAATATTGTAGCAGCAGGGCTTGCATCAAAATGTGAAGTTCAATTAGCTTATGCAATTGGTGTGGCTCAACCTGTTTCTATTTCAATTGAAACGTTTGGCACAAGTTCATATAAAGAATCTGAATTAATTTCTGCTGTAAGGTCCTTGTTTAATTTATCACCAACTGGTATTATAAATATGTTAGATTTAAGACGTCCGATTTATAAAAAGACAGCAGCGTATGGTCACTTTGGCCGAGATGATGATGACTTTACGTGGGAAAAAACAGATAAAGTGGATGCATTACAACAGTATTTAACAAAATAATAAATAATAATAATCCTTATTTGGCAAGCACTTTGGCTAATTAAGGGTTATTTTTTAGGAGGAAAACATGCAACAAAAACGAGAAACAAATGTAAAAATTATCACAGCTTGTGTTTTTATCGCGACGTTTATGACTGCGGTAGAAGGGACGATTGTATCAACGGCTATGCCAACAATTGTTGGGTCATTAAAGGGAATTAGTATTATGAATTGGGTGTTTTCAATTTATTTATTAACAAATGCGATGATGACACCGATATATGGAAAGTTAGCTGATAAAGTTGGAAGAAAACCTATTTACTTGATTGGCGTATTTATTTTTATTATTGGTTCGGCATTATCAGGGATGAGTCAAAATATGATTCAATTAATTATTTTTCGCGCGATTCAAGGGATTGGCGCGGGATCAATTGTTCCAGTGTCATTAACAATTATTGCAGATATTTATCCTGTAGATAAACGTGCAGGAGTACTAGGTTTAAATAGTGCAGCTTGGGGTATTGCTAGTATTGTCGGTCCACTTGCAGGTGGATTTATAGTGGATGCACTGAGTTGGCATTGGATTTTTTTAATCAATGTTCCAATTGGGATTATTTTAATGATTTTAGTATGGATTTATTTAATTGAGGAAAAACGTGAGATAGAAAAGAGCCCCATTGATTATATGGGAAGTTTCTATATGATGACAATGTTATTGTCACTATTATATGGGGTTCAAAAAATCAATGATGGATTTAATTTGGTAACAATCATTTCGTTTTTAATATTTATTTTCAGTTTGTTTTTATTTGTGCAGACAGAAAAAAAAGCAGAAGATCCTATTATCTCTTTAGATCTTTTCAAAAATCGAACCTTTGTGTTGGTTAATCTGGTTGCAGCTCTTATAAGTGGTTTTTTAATGGGAGTAGAAGTTTATATTCCTATGTGGATGCAAGGGGTGGTTGGAAAATCTGCTGCCTTAGGTGGTATTGTTTTAGCACCTATGTCAGTTATTTGGATGTTTGGATCCTTTGCTGGAGGCCGCGCGATGAAAAAATGGCATCATCGTCTAGCTATAGTTATCAGTATGTTGCCAATATTAATCGGCGCGATTTTCTTAAGTGTTGTTAAACAAGGTACTTCATATGGATTATTCCTTATCTTTTCAGGTATTATGGGGATTGGTTTTGGTATGACGATGACGTTGCTAACTGTATTAGCACAAACTTCTGTTTCCGAGAAATTTACAGGAGTTGCAACTTCTTTTTTCACTTTATCTCGAACTATTGGTCAAACCATTATGATTTCTATTTTTGGTTTAGCTTTAAATAAAACAATGGACACACAACTGTCATCTAATGTCGTTCCTGGAGCAACTAAAGATATGATGAATGAATTAATTAATCCCCACACAGCTTCTGGATTACCAACAGAATTAATATGTGGATTACGTGATATTTTATATAGCAGTATTCATAATGTCTTTTTAATCGGATTAGTATTAATCATTGCTTCATATGTTTTAAATCATTTCCAAGAAAAAGCATAAAATAGAGCACCTACAAAGTGGGACTGAACCCCTAAAATGAGACAGTAATAAAAACACCTATGCGATTACTTTTTTCCGATAGTCAACTGGAGATAAGTAGTCGTATTTTTGTTGAATTCTTTCTTTATTATAATAGTTGATGAAATTTTGTACAGTTTCAATTACACTAATTGTAGAGCTTCCAAGCTCTGGGTGTAATGAGAACGTTTCAGACTTTAGGATGGAATGAAACGATTCTATTGGAGCATTATCTGCAGGAGTCCCTTTTCGGGACATACTTCTGGTAATGCTCTTTTCTTTTGTTGCGTGATAATAAGCATATGAAGTATACACAGAACCTTGATCCGAATGAAGTATACATTTATCTGGAAGTTTAGGTAATTTATTTAGTGTGTCTAAAACACAAGATATGTCCTGTTTTTCACTTATTGTATAAGAAAGTATTTCTCCATTAAACAAATCCATAATGCTAGAAAGATAGAGTCTTTTAGGACCATAATCAAGATAAGTGATGTCTGTTGTTAGTTTTTCTAGTGGCTTACTTGAACTAAAGTCTCTATCAATTACATTAGTAGTTTTAAAATAAATAGAACCAGGACGTTTTTCTTTCTTTATTTTGGGTTTGTCAAGTTAAGTGTGTAAGTAATTTTAAATAATAATAGAACGACAATTTGACAATGAGTCGTCCTGTGATAATCTTCGAGGATAAGAGGGCATTTTTAATAAAGCTCTTGTCCCGATAAAAATTCACAGGACGAGAGACTCGTTGTCAAATTATATATATCCAACCTATTTTGATTAGTACCGATTATATTTTTCAACTCGTTTTGAAAAAGAATCATTAACAGTTAATTGATTAAGCACCATAGCCCAATTGTGAACGTGTCCACCTTCCCATTTACTTTGAAGTTCTTTTACTCGAAGATATAGCAGCTTAAGAAGGGCATTCTCATTAGGGAAAGCGCCTTTTTTAGTTACCTTACGGAAACTTGAATGAACACTCTCTACAGCATTTGTTGTGTACATTATTTTTCGAATAGCTGATCCATAATCAAATAGTTGTTCAACATGTTGAAAATTTCTTTTCCAAACATCAACAGCTCCTGGATAAATAGCCCACTTTGTTTGAAAGGTATCAAAAGCTGTTTGAGCAGCTTTTAAAGAAGAAGCGCTGTAAAAAGACTTCATATCCTTACAAACTTCTTTATAACTCTTACTTGGTACATAGCGAAGGGCATTTCTAACTAAATGAACTAAACAACGTTGAACCACAACGCCTGGGAAAATAGCTTTAGCACCATTTTCAAGTCCTGATACGCCGTCCATTGAAATAAATAGAATATCTTCAACTCCACGCTCTTTAATCTCATCAAAAATCTGCATCCATCTGTTTTTTGATTCTGTTTGATTTAACCAAAGGCCTAAAATTTCTTTATTTCCTTTTAAATCATAGCCAAGAATTGTATACACTGCACATTCTTTCACTTCATAATTTTCTCTTAGAGTGACATACATACAATCAACAAACAAGAAGGCATAGCATTTGGCCAGAGGTCTGATTTGCCATTCCTCAAGTTCTGATAATATTTGATCTGTGATATCCGACACCATGTCATGAGAAATAGTAAAGCCATAAATATCTTCAATTGTCGAGGCAATATCTCGTTGACTCATGCCTTTGGCATACATAGAAAGAACTTTACTTTCAATACTTGAAACGTCTTTGCTTCTTTTAGGAATAATTTCTGGTTCAAAAGAAGCATCTCTATCTCTTGGAACCTGAATGTCTAATTCACCGAAACTTGTTTTTAACTTTTTATTTCCATATCCATTCCGTCTGTTTTGAGTTTCTTTTTCTTGTCTTGACTGATTCTCATAACCTAAATGATTATCTAATTCTCCACGTAGCATAGCTTCAAACATCGGTCCAAAAACATCTTTTAAAGCTTCTTGCATATCTTCAACCGATTCTGGTTGATAGATGTCAATAATTGATTGAGCTAACTTCGCTGATTTTTGGTCTCTTTTCTTTTTAGCCACAGCTTCTCACTCCTTTAATCTATTGTAAAAAAAGAAAAACCGCGAAGCAACCCACTACCTAGGATGGTAGGTTACTTACACAGTTTATATTACACTCTCTTTATTTTCACCTGACAACTCCATCCATATTTTTGCATAATACGCTGAACAACTTTATGATTCACTTTTATCTTTTTACGAAGTAAAAAAGTGATTTTTCGATAACCATAAGTGAACTTGTTTTCTTTACACAGCTGCTCAATCATTTTAATTCGATTATCGGCAACATATTCTTTCTTAGACCAACGATAGTAAGTACTTCTAGCTATCCCAAAATAGTGACATAACCATGTTATAGATAGTTTTCCTTTATAAGAATCAACTAAATTTATGAATACTTCTTTTTCCACATCCTTTCCAACTCCTTGTATTTTTTTAAAACATCAATTTCCTGTTTCAAGTACTTGTTTTCTCTTTCTAGAACTTCTAAAGGTGAAAAGTGTTCATTACCTTTTCCATAAGTATATTGTTTTCCCACACCTTGAGAGAATCGATAAGATTCTCCATTTCTATACCATTTCCACCATGTTTTCACCTGAGTTTTATTCCGAATGTTGAGTTTATTCATAATTTCTGATGTTGTTTTACCTTCAAGTTTCATTTTTATAGCTTCTTCTTTTACTTCTACTGGATAAGCAATCCTTTTAACCATAAAAAATACACCTCCGTTAAATTCATTTTACATGAATTCAACAGGGGCGTTTTTATATTTGTCTCATCTTTTGGGGTCAGTTCCAAGTAATGTGTTGAATTACTTTGTAGGTGTTTTTTTACATTGATTCAACAGCCTCTAAGGTTTTTGTGACATTTTTATAGGCATCTTCAGTCAATTTTCTGCGTTTTTCAGCAGAAATATTTGTACTGATTTCATGCATGTTATGCCCTAAGTTAGTCACATTTCTTTCAATAGTTTCAGCATAGTTTAATTCTTCAGCAGAAAATTGTTCAGGATGTTTTTTAAAATCTTCTTTTAATTGTCTCATTAACGATTCCGCATTTTGATAGATAGCATTATATTGATCAGAGTCAAAAGAATCCATAATAGAATTATCTTTTTCTAAAATAACAAGTAAATCTGTTTTTAGTTTTTTTAGATGAGTGGTGATACCTTTGAATTTTTCAGCATTTGTTAGTGTCATAATTATCACTCCTATAGTCTTTAACAATATATTTGTTTATATGAGTTATTATAATTGGTAAATAAAAATTTTTTGTTACTAAAAGACGAATAAATTCAAAATATTTAACAAGATTAATAGTATTTTTTACACATAAAAACCATTATTTTATAATAATATGAACACTAACTTGAGAAAGGTGGTATAAGTACTATGAGAGAAAATATTGGGATTGGCTATTTAATTGAATCAATTGATAACGCAACAGCAAAACTATCTGTTATTGAGCCACTAGTTGGCTTATATATACCAAAAGATGTCAAGAAATTAAGTCACTTGAATCGTGCACCTGAAATTGGAGATGTTGTTCAAGCGAGAGATGATAATCATTATTTGTTAATTGACGTGATTCATCGTGAAGACAGTGAGGAAGCGCAAGATGTCTTACCTCATATCACTCAAATACTACATACAAAAGAACAACTAGGAGATTATGTGGTTGAAGTCGTTGGGGACAATGAATCAACTTTTGATCGTTTAGTTGATGAATATATGGAAAACAGTGTTAAATAATGACATAAATCAAAGCGTTGGGCTAATTTTTATAGTCCAATGCTTTTTTTATGTGATATATTAAGCAAATATGTTTTGGAGTAATAATAGTATAAATAATGGTTGATAAGTGGGGCATACCATAATTCAATAGTGGACATTGCTGTTTTTTTAACATCTATTTTTTCGATTACATAAGTTACAAAAGTATCATTAATTACAAATTGTTCAATATTTCACAAATATACTTTATGATGTGTATGTAAAGCAAAGGAGCATGCAACCTTTTGTGATATAACACACAATGATTAATGGGGGATTTATATATGAACATCGGGGAAGTCATCAAAACAACTATGACTGATATGAATATTATCAGTGCGATAACATCAACAGTTTTTATTATTTTATTAGGATTCTTTTGTCGTAAGAAAGGAATTTTTTCTTCAGAAGTAGGAAAAATTTTATCAAAAGTAGTGTTAAGTGTTGCTTTACCAGCATTAGCTTTTAATGCTTTTATGCAAGATATTAAAAGCGATACATTAAAGCAAGGAATGAATGTTTTAATTTGGGGTATTGTCATCTATATTATTTTAATTTTTGTTTCTAAGCCATTATTTATGAAATACAAAGGTGATGAACAAGACACTCTACGCGTTCTAACTATTTTTGGGTCAACAACATTTTTTGGTACACCGATTGTTAGTGCAATTTATGGGCCGATAGGTGTGATGTTCTCTTCAATTTTTAATATTGGGTATCGAATTTTCTTATATTCATATGGATACATTAAAATGAGTGGTTTAAAAATGGAACTTAAAAACATTAAAACAATGTTTTTAAATCCAATTGTTATTGCAACATTTGCTGGGTTATTCATCTGGATTTTCCAAGGATATTTACCACAAGTAAGTGTGACAAATGCTGAGGGCGTTGTAAATCAAGTGGCATTTTTACGTATCGATCAAACGGCTGTCTGGTTATTTAAACCAATGACATATTTAGCAGGATTAGCTTCACCGCTTGCATGGTTATCAATTGGTGCAACTTTAGGTGAAGTAAGCTTTAAAGATGCAGCATCAGACAAAACATCTTGGTATTACAGTGCAATGAAAGTCATTGTTGTACCAGTGATTAATATTGTTTTATTAGCTGGTTTAACAATAACTCACATCTTGCCAGTAAGTTATGAAGCATTAGCAACAATCGTTATTATGATGGCTGCACCAACAGCGACAGTTGCAGCAGCTTATGCTATTAGCTTTGATAAAAAACCAGTTTTAGCATCAAATGCTTCACTTATTTCAACAGTATTGGCTGTTGTGATGACACCAATCTGGATTGTTGTACTAGAAATGATTAGCAAAATGGGAATTTTTTAACCTAATACATAAATAAGAAAGAAGAGGAATTGATATGACATTCAAAATAGCATGTTATGGTGTAAGACCAAATGAGGTAGCTTACTTTAATGACTTAAATAAATATAATTATGATTTAACATTGATTGAAGATTTATTAACACATGATAATATTGAAACAGCTTATAATCATGATGCTGTTTTATTAAGAGGAAATTGTGTGGCAGATAGAGAAAACATTGAAAAAATGGCAGAACACGGTGTGAAATATGTCTTTACACGAACTGTTGGGTTTAATCATATTGATTTAGAAGCGGCTAAAGAATTTCATATGGAAGTAGCTAGAGTCCCTTCTTATTCACCAAATGCCATTGCAGAACTATCTCTTACTTTAGCCATGATGCTATTGAGACATACTTCTTATATGACAATGAGAACAAGTGATAAAAACTTTATTGTTGATAATACAATGTTTAGTAAAGAAATCAGAAATTGTAAAGTGGGTATCATCGGAACTGGAAAAATTGGTTTAACAGAAGCCAAATTATTTGATGGACTAGGTGCAACAGTTTTAGGTTATGATATTTATGAAAACGATGCGGCTAGAGAGGTATTAACTTATACTGATTTAGACAATTTATTAGAACAATCTGATATCGTCAGCATTCATGTACCATACATTCCAGGTGAAAATGATCAAATGATTAATGCTGAATTTATTAGTAAGATGAAGAAAGGTGCTATCTTAATTAATACAGCACGTGGAGAGTTACAAGACAATCAAGCGATTTTAGATGCATTAAAGACAAACCATCTAGAAGGTTTTGGGACAGATGTATTTGCTAATGAAAAAGATTTATTCTTCAAAAATTTTGGTGAGGATCAGCCTTTACCAGATTCAACTGTTGAAGAGTTAATTAATCTTTATCCAAGAGTTTTAGTGACACCTCACGTGGGATCTAATACAGATGAAGCATTAACTAATATGATTGAAACAAGCTTTGAAAACTTCCATTCAGTTTTAGAATCTGGAAAAACAGCAAATAGTGTATTGTAAAAAAACTCCTCCGACTATTAACGTTGGAGGAGTTTTTTATACTTGTTTATAGCGTGTGATTGGTCGGCCAATATCTTGATACATGATATCTTCTGTTAAGTAATTTGTCTCAACAAGGAATGATAAATATTTTTTTGTGGAAATACGGGATATTCCAATTTTTTTTGCAAGGTGTTCAGTTGAAAAAGGGGCTGTTTCTTCGTGTATCTTTTCTAATACTTTTTCCATAGTCAGTTTGGATAGACCCTTAGGTAAGTCATTTAATATCATAGGCGATGGATTATGGTCACTTGATTTTTCATTAAATAAAGCATCTATATTATTTTGGTTAGCATGTTGTATTTGACTAAGTATTTTTTTTTGATTAACTACTTTTTGAATAGCTAGTGACAATCTATTAGCTGTAAATGGTTTTACAAGATAATCTACAGCTCCTAGAGATAATGCCTTTGTGATTGTATCCATATCATTTGCGGCAGTAATAAGTATGACGGGAACTTGATTATTTTCTTTACGTAATTCTGATAAAAAGTCAATCCCTGTTTGATTAGGTAGATAATTATCTAACAAAATCATGTCTATATGTTGAGTAGCTATGATTTTTTTTGCTTCTGAAGTTGATTGGCAATTTTCTACCAAATGAATGGTGGGGATGTCTTTTAAAAAATCTTCATTTAGTTTTGCCACCATTGGATCATCTTCAATAATTAAGGTGTTCATTTATTTTACCTCTTTCTTTATTGGTAATTCGATATAGACAGTTGTTCCGATATTTTGATTGTTAGTCATATCAATCAAACCGTTATGCTCAGTGACGATACGATAAATGGCGTGTAATCCGTATCCTCTCCCCGTTCCTTTAGTGGAGAAACCTTTTTGAAAGAGTTGATCAATATTAGTAGTTTGAATACCACAGCCACTATCCTTGACTTCAATGATAAGAATATTTCCTTCAGATTCATAGGAAATTAGGAGGTTGACGTATCTGATGTCTTCTTCTTTAGTTGCATCAATGGCGTTATCTAATAAATTCCCTAATATTTGAATAATGTCGTGGATACTTTCATCAATCGTTAAGTCTGGTAAGAAAGACGATGGATTTAATGATAAGCTTACGTTTTGTTCCTTTGCCTCGTTAATTTTCCCAAGGATAAACCCTGCAATAGCAGGTGACGCTATAATTTCTGTGACATAGCCTACTTCTTTTTGGTAGTCACTAGTGATTTGTTGAATGTACGTTTGAACCATATCATATTTTTTTTGTTCAATGAGGCCCATAATAACGTGAGTTTTATTCATAAATTCATGTGTTTGAGCTCTTAAAGCATCAATATATTGTTGACTGCCACTTAATGTATGGATGAGTTGATTCATTTCTGACTGATCCCTAAAAGTTGTGACTGCCCCACTGAATGTATTGTTGTTAAGCAATGGAGAAGTTGTGGCAATCAAGGAAGTTGAATGTATCAATAGCTCTTGGTCCATTTGTCTGGATTGTGTGTGAAAACATTGACTAAAAAATAGTTGATAGAGATCATCGATTATTGGTTTTTGTTCTTGTAGCATCATAGAATGATCAATTGAGTAGAGTAATTTTTTTGCAGCTTGGTTAATTAAAGTAATTTCTCGTTGTTCATTAATTGCTATGATTCCTTCATTGATTTCATCATTAATCCATTGTTTTTCTTGTACCAATCTAGAAATATCTTGTGGCTCTAATCCAAGCAAAATTCGTTTAATAGCAGTACTACTAATGACAGCACCTATGATTCCGACGAATAACCCAATTAATAAAATGAGAGTTATTTTTATCTGTAAGTTATTAATTTCACCTTGTAATGTATTAAGTGTAATACCAGCACAGATAACACCTATAATTTGATTATCGTCATCTTTAACAGGAACAAAAAATCGAATCCCGTCTCCTAGTACTCCTTTTTTTTGAGAAAAGTGAGATTTACCATTAAGTGCTTGTCTAGCATCATCTAAATCAGAAAAAGGTTGCCCAATAACGTCAGAATTTGGATGGGATAATCGAATGAGTTCTTTATCTAATACAACAATAAAATCCATGTTACTGATGTTAGCAACTTCTAAAGAAAGAGTTTGGATATCTGTTGATGTTTTATCTTGAATTAAAGCCTCTTTTACTTGTTCATCTGTAGCAAATACTTTGGCGATGGTCGACATTTTATCTTTGGCATGTTTGTATTCATTTTGGGCAACATAATGTTCAATATATAAAGATGATAGTACTAATGAAATAAGTGTTGTCAAAATAACGATAAATATAATAATAGCTCTTAATGAAAAACGGCTCATAAATTTACTGATTTTTTGTTGCATTATTATAATTTACTCCTTAATTGGTTATATTTCTTTATTATAACTTAATATAGAATTATTAGGAAAATATTTAGAAAAAAAGAGCCGAAATCAGGCTCTTTTTCTTTCAATACACAGTACAGAAGGGGGGTTATTTTGTTGATTGATAAATTGATAAGTTAAAACAGAGTAGGTTTCTTGAGGTAGCAATTGAGCAAATGCTAAGACATCTTTTTTTTCATTCATTCCTTCATCATGACCTGAGTACAATACTAAGACAATCCGACCTTTTTCTTCTAAAATGTTTAGCAAAGAAGTTATTGCTGTAATGGTAGTATGACTAGTTGTTGTAATGGTTTTATCACCATGAGGTAGATAACCTAAATTAAAAATTGCAGCTTTTACTTTGGTGTGAGTAGGTAAGTGCTCTAGGGCTTTTTCATGACCATCTTTGATAAGTGAAACATGTTTTATATGTTGCTCTTTTAATTTTTGTTGAGTGGATTCAATGGCCTTTTCTTGTATATCAAACGCATAGACATGTCCATCACTTCCAACTAACTGAGCTAAAAATAAGGTGTCATGGCCATTACCCATGGTAGCATCAACTACTGAGTCGCCTAAATCTATGCATTCATCAAGAAGTTCGTGACTAAATTTAAGAGCTGTTTTAAGCAAAAATTTCCCCACCTTTTCTAATATTATAAATCCCTTGATATGTTTGTCGTCTTTCTAGCTCTTGATCAATTCCATTTAATACTTCCCATTTTTTTAAACTCCACATTGGGCCAATGATAGCTTCTCTTGGAGCATCTCCTGTTAAACGGTGAATAATAATTTCTGGGGGAATTATTTCTAGTTGATCACATGTCAATTGAGTATACTCTTTCTGTGTTAAGAGCTGAAGTCGTCCTTCTAAGTAATCTTTTTCCATTTTTGTATTAGACATTAAATGAAGTAAGTGTAATTTTATTCCTTGAATATCTGAGTCTAATACTGTTCGTTTCACATTTTCCATCATCATGTCATATGTTTCACCAGGTAGTCCATTAATTAAGTGAGTGCAGACATTAATATGATGTTTACGAAGTTTTTCCACTCCATCTAGATAGGTTTGGTAGTCATGAGCTCGGTTGATAGAATGACTTGTTTCCTCAAAAGTAGTTTGTAAACCAAGTTCAACCCATAAGTATAATCGTTGATTTAATTCGGCTAAATAGTCTACCACATCATCAGGTAAACAATCCGGACGAGTCCCTATAGAAAGACCAACCACGCCTTCTTCATTTATGACTTGCTCAAAACGGTGCTTTAAAACATCAAGAGGAGCATGTGTATTGGTAAAATTTTGAAAATAAACGATGTATTGTTGTGTTGTGGGCCATTTTTTATGCATTTGATCGACCTCTTTACGAAATTGTACCGGTAATGGATCGCTTGGTGCAATAATCATATCACCAGACCCAGAGACGCTACAAAATGTACAGCCACCTCGAGCTACAGTTCCATCTCTATTTGGGCAATCAAACCCACCATCGATTGGTACTTTAAATACTTTTTCATCAAATACTTCTCTAAGAGCAGCATTCCAAGTGTAATAACGTTTTGAATCTCCTTTTTTGTATGTAAACATGTCTATTGTTTCCCTTCAAATCGTTGAATGAAATCATATTTTTTAAAATAAGGATAGCTAAACATTAGCCAAGCACCACCGAGTAAATAGCCGCCTAAAATGTCTGTAGGGTAATGAACGCCTAGATAAATGCGACTGGCACCGATTAACAAGATAATAATCCCTAGAGTAATCTGGATAACTAAACGCAGAGATTTATGGTCAATATATTTATAAGCTAAGAGTATCAATGTGCCATAAAATAACATGCTGCCCATAGCATGTCCACTAGGAAAGCTAGCGTGTTTTGCAGCTACTAAGTGTTCCACTGATGGACGTGGCCTATTGAATAGATATTTTAAACTGAGATTTCCGATACCTGATATTAGAACGGTATTAATTGCTAACCAATAGCTAGCTACTTTATCTTTTAGCTTAATGTAGAGAACAAGAAAGCTGATGATAAATAAAAACGCGATAGTTGCAGTGTTACCAAACTTGGTGAAATACTTGAAAAAGATCGTTTTTTCAGGTGTGATAGTGCCTCTTAATAATTGTTGAATAGGTTGATCGATAGCTGAAAGAACAGATTCATTTGATACAACGAAGTATGCAATGACTGCAAAAAGTAACAAACAAATACTAGCAGCATATGACCAATATAATTTTGATGTTTTCATTAATGTTGACCTCCTAAAATCAAAAACAGACTTTATTAACTAAATAATAAAGCCTGTATATTATAACATGATTTAATCATAACCATAATGAGTGTCATCTGTATCCAGCTCCTCTACATCGATGTCACCGTTTTTAGTCATGGCTTTAATACTTATTTTTCCTTTATTTGTTTTATATTTTCTATTAGAAGATAAATTTTTATTAAAAATTGAAATGTCACCCAGTGTGGTTTCAAAATTTAGCTGATTGTTCTCGATAGAGGCGTCATCTGTTTCAATATCAATATCACCGTTTGTTGATATAAGTTCTGTATCAAAGTCAATGATGTTATCGTGAAACAAGATATCACCATGTATTGTATGAATAGTTGATTTCCCAATAGTGTGATTAATAGATACATCTCCCTCTTGAGTATTAACTTCCATATCACCTTTTGTATTACCTGTAAAGATACTTCCAATTTCAGTTTTTAGTGTCATTAACTTAGCTGTAGAATTTAAAATAGTAATATCATTGTATTGAGAACTGATTGATAATTGTTCTGATATTTTAGAGTTTTCTAAGCTAAAATCTGTAGCTTGTTCTGTCTGAATGATTTTTTTTGCGCGAATGTTATCTAGCGAAACAGAGCCATTTGAAAGAGATAAATCTACAGTATCTGCTGAAAAATCATACATGGATAAGTGTATCCTTTCCCCATTTATAGTTACTGTTTCATAATGGGTTGGTATGCGAAGGTATACCGTGTCATCAATGTATCTGTTTAAACTAAAAATAGAAAAAGGGTAAGTGCTTTTAGTGTCTGTTGACGGATTTTTTATGGTTAATAAAGAAGTTGAGTCTTTCTCCGTAAATGTACAGTCTGCTTGTTTCTTTTTATCTAGCTTAAAATCGACACCTTGCTTATTCATATAAATATTTTTATCGTCAGACCGCGTGATGGTGACTATAGTTGGTGAGTCAAAACGTATATCCAATTTTTTATTTTTTTTTGTTAGAATTTTTTTGTTAATGGCCCTTTGTTCTCTTTCCTCAGCTAATTTATTCTGAGTGAAAAATACGCCGACACTTCCAACGATAATAAGAAGAATCGCAACAATCATCGTAAAGAAAGTTCTTTTTTTCATCGGTTAGAACCTCCTTTCAAAACAGACCAACACCATCTATGGTACATCATAAATAGTTTCAAAGCCCCTTTGGTAATAGGTTTCAAAATGATAAAGCCTAATAGACCGATACCAAAAAGAATAAGGCTAATAAAAAATTGAAACCATGCATAGGTTGATACAGCTGTTCCAAGTAAAAATAAACTAAAAAGTGGGCTGATGATAAATCCACCAATTACTAACCATCCGCTCATTAGTAAAATTGAAATAATTAATATGACCCAAAACATAAAAAATAAGTTTAGTAGACCTATTCCAATCAGTTGGAGAGGCCTACTTAATGTGGAATCATTATGTGTGTATTTGTTATATGTGTGATGCGGGTCTGACGTACCGTTAGTAATTTCTACCCAATCATCTATTATCTTTGTTTGTGTGTTAAATGATAGTCCAAGTTCAGAAAAAATGGTTTGAGCAATCTGTTTTGGACTGGGAAGGACTTGTGTTACTTCATACTCAGACATTCCTAACGCTTTTTTTTCATCGAATATTTGTTCATATGTATTGATAACAGTTTGTTGTTCTTCTGATGATAATTGGTTTAGATAAAGTTTCAGTTCAATAAAAAAATGCTCTTTATTCATACGAACTCCTTTCAGTGAGATTACTTATTTTAATATACAGTCAAAAAAAAGTGATAACAAGTTGTAGAGCGAAAAATCGGCCTAAAGTATGAGCAAAAAATTTTTAAACATATATTAATAAAATATCAGTTTAATGATATTAAAAAATCCCAAATATGCTTGATAATAAATAGAATAGATGTTTAAATAATAATAATAAGGTGTTTTTTGTATAATTATGAAAAACACACATATTTTTATACTAGAATATTTTATAGTAGTTGTCTGAGAAAAATCATAAAAAAGTGATTTTTGTATTTTTATTTTAGGAGACGAGAGATAATAATGAAAAAAAATAAATCACTAATCAATCAACCAATGGTACGTCATGCCTCTTTATTTGGAACTGTTTTGTTGTCATCTACAGCGATTTTACCGGGTATTACAACTTTAGCTGCAGATAGTATCAGTGAGGACAACTCTCATATATCTAATAAAGATAATCATGCAACAGAATCAAAGAACAATAACAGTTGGTCATTTCTGTCTATTGATGGAAAAAATGAATGGACTGAAAATACAGTTCCACTAGAATTAACGATAAATTTAGAAGCTCATCAGATGGAAGATTTAGATACTACAATTAATTTATCCCCTAATACTATAATAAATATGAATAGTACCGATGTATCATTAAAAGATGAAACAGGTAAAGTGATAGGGTCATATCGTATTAATCAGGAGCTAAATCAATTACAACTTACCTTTGTTGACACACAATTTACTAAGGCGATTTTTAAAGTGCCAATTGACTTTAAAAAAGCAGATTTGAAAGAACAAACGGTTGCTTTTTCTATCGGAGAAAGTATTGTTTATAAAACAGTGAGAACCATTTCCAATCCGGGTACAGAAAGTTCGATACTGCAAGAAAGTGCATTAGAAATTAATGAAGCCGCTGATGGAACAACTAGCGATCAAGTGTCTCAATCAGAAGATATTTCTAACTCAGGGACTAATTCGACATTGGAGACGAATGATATTGTGTCAACTTCGAATCCAGACGAAACAAGTCTAAGTGATAATTCTGAAACTGAAAAAAATAGTGAAATAGATGAGAGCACAACTTCCGATTCAGCTATGACAGACACTAGCATAGCTACAGATTCATCATCAGATGGAACAGACACTAGTACAACGACTGAGTCAAATACAAATGAGACTGAGGACTCTGATTCTAAAGAAAAAGAGTCAGATAGATTAACAGAATCTACAGAAGAAAATTCGATACAGCCAGCTGTTGTCCCTACACCAAGAGTGGCAACATTAAAAGCTGCAACACCGCAAGCTGCGTTTATTGAAAGTATAGGTTCTCACGCACAAAGTGTTGCTGCAGAAAACGATTTGTATGCTTCAGTAATGATAGCACAAGCAATTTTAGAAAGTGGATATGGTACGAGTACGTTATCGTTACCACCGAATCATAACTTATTTGGAATTAAGGGTAACTATAATGGTCAATCAGTATCAATGCCTACACAAGAATTTTATAATGGTCAATATGTAACGATTACAGATGCTTTTAGAAAATACCCATCATACCGTGAGTCGTTAGAGGATAATGCACGTGTATTGAAGACAACGTCGTTTTCTCCGGGAGTTTATTTTTATTCCGGAGCTTGGAAGTCTAATACATCATCTTATATGGATGCTACTAAGTGGCTGACTGGTAAATATGCTACAGACCCTAACTATAACACTAAATTAAATAATTTAATTATGACATACAATTTAACGCAATATGATGATGCTAACTATACAGGACCGATCACAACGCCTACAGGAACAAATGATGGGGTAAATAGTAATCCTGGTAGTGCATCAACATCTGAAGACTCTTTAACTTATACGGTGAAAAGTGGGGACACGTTATACCGTATAGCATTAAATAATGATATGACTGTTCAAGAACTAAAAAAATTAAATGGATTAGTTAGTGATATCATTTATACTGGGCAAAAATTACAGGTTAAAGGAAATAGTCAAGCACCTATAACTGAATCTGAACATACTAATTCAAATCAAGCTACTGATAATAATGAACCAAATCAGTCTGGAGCAAGTAATTCATCATCAATCTATACAGTAAAAAGTGGCGATACATTATACCGTATTGCTTTAAACAATGGGATGACTGTTCAAGAGTTGAAGCAGTTAAATGGTCTGACAAGTGATTTGATTCGTGTCGGTCAACAGTTGAAGATTACAAGTAAAGGTAGTTCATCAACAGGTAACACATCTGGAACTACATCAGGTTCTACGTCTACTTCGACCCACCAAGTAAAAAGCGGTGACACATTATATGGTATAGGGTTAAAATATGGTATGAGTGTACAAGAGCTTAAATCATTAAATAATTTAAACAGTGATATTATCTATGTGGGACAGTCCTTAAAAGTTTCTAAAGGAGCGTCAACCAATTCAAATAGCAGTGTGTCCAGTGAGTCAACCACTCATATTGTAAAAAGTGGCGATACATTATATGGTATAGGTTTAAGATACAATGCATCAATAAATGATATTAAGAAATGGAATAATTTATCGAGTGATGTGATTTACGTTGGACAGTCGTTAAAGATTAACTCGACAGGAAAAACCACGGAAAAATCTACATCAACTGTTGGAACAAGCACAACACAAGGAAGTTACACTGTTAAATCTGGTGATACATTATACAAAATTGCTATGGCTAACAAAACAACTGTACAAGCGGTGAAAAAAGCAAATAACTTATCAAGCGATTTTATCTATGTTGGCCAACAGCTAACTTTACCTACAGCGACAAGTGGTGCAACATCGAAAAACTTACGTCATACTGTTGTAGCTGGTGAGTCTTTGTGGATGTTATCTCAGAAGTATAATACAAGTGTTTCTCAATTAAAATCTTGGAATAATTTAACAACAGATATTATATACGCTAATCAGGTTTTAAGAGTCAGCTAGTTGTCAAAGTAGTACTCATTTGTTATGATGAGTTTAATAATATAAAAATAAGTAATTAAGAAGTAGTAGAATAGAAAAACTTTAAGAGAGCATGTGGTTGGTGGAAACATGTAGCAGGACTATTTGAACTTGTCTTAACTCATTTTACTTATCGGAATGACTATTTTCGTTAACAGTCAACGGAGGTGTCTAGTTTATCTAGGCATAAATTTAGGTGGTACCACGTCAATTAGCGTCCTATAAAAACATAAAAGTGTTTTTATAGGACTTTTTTTTTATAAAATTTTAGGAGGAAGATCATGGCTTATAATCATCTACAAATCGAAAAGAAATGGCGCGACTATTGGAAAAAAGATCACACGTTTAAAACAGGAGAAGAAGCAGAGAAACCAAATTTTTATGCACTTGATATGTTTCCATATCCATCAGGACAAGGATTACATGTGGGGCATCCTAAAGGTTATACATCGACAGATGTCTTATCTCGTATGAAGCGAGCACAAGGCTTTAATGTTCTTCACCCAATGGGATGGGACGCGTTTGGTTTACCTGCTGAGCAATATGCGCTAGATACTGGAAATGATCCAGCAGAGTTTACTGAAAAAAATATTCAAACATTCAAACGCCAATTTGATGCGTTAGGATTTAGTTTTGATTGGGATCGTGAAATTAACACGACTGATCCATCATATTACAAATGGACTCAATGGATTTTTACAAAAATGTTTGAAAAAGGCTTAGCCTATGAAGCAGAAGTACCTGTTAATTGGTGTCCAGCATTAGGGACTGTTTTAGCTAATGAAGAGGTAATCGATGGGAAATCTGAACGTGGTGACCATCCAGTATACCGTGTACCAATGAAACAGTGGATGTTACGTATTACAGCATATGCTGATCGTTTAATTGATGATTTAGACTTAATAGATTGGCCAGAGAGTATTAAAGAAATGCAACGTAATTGGATTGGCCGTTCTGAAGGGGCGAATGTCACATTTAAAATTAAAGGAACAGACAAACAATTTACCGTGTTTACGACACGTCCAGATACATTATTTGGTGCAACTTACGCGGTAATGGCCCCAGAACTTGCACTGGTTCAAGAAATTGTCACATCAGAACAAAAAGACGCGATTGATGCGTACATAAAAGAAGCTGAAAAGAAAACAGATTTGGATCGTACAGAATTATCAAAAGAAAAAACAGGTGTCTTTACTGGAGCTTATGCAATTAATCCAGTCAATGGTAAAGAAATTCCGATTTGGATTGCTGATTATGTGTTATCAACTTATGGAACAGGTGCGATTATGGCTGTGCCAGCTCATGATGAACGAGATTATGAATTTGCAAAAACATTTGGTCTAGAGATTATACCTGTTGTAGACGGTGGCGATGTATCAAAAGAAGCATATACTGGGGATGGAGACCACATTAATTCTGATTTCTTAGATGGAATGAATAAAGAATATGGTATTTCTACTATGATTAAGTGGTTGGAAAAAGAAGGAATTGGCGAACAAAAAACAAGTTATCGTTTGCGCGATTGGCTATTTTCTCGCCAACGTTATTGGGGTGAACCTATTCCAATTATTCATTGGGAAGATGGAACGATGACAGCTGTTCCTGAAGAGGAGCTTCCATTAGTATTGCCAAAATCAAATGATATTAAACCTAGTGGAACAGGTGAATCGCCATTAGCTAATATGACGGAGTGGATTAATGTTGTAGATGAAAAAACTGGCATGAAAGGTCGTCGTGAAACGAATACTATGCCACAATGGGCAGGTAGCTCATGGTATTACTTGCGTTTTATTGACCCACATAATGACGAACAATTAGCAGATCCAGAAAAACTAAAAGAATGGATGCCTGTTGATGTTTATTTAGGTGGAGCAGAACATGCGGTACTTCATTTACTATATGCTCGTTTCTGGCATAAATTCTTATATGATATTGGAGTAGTGGAAACAAAAGAACCATTCCAAAAATTATATAATCAAGGCATGATTTTAGGTGAAAACAATGAAAAAATGTCGAAATCAAAAGGAAATGTGGTTAATCCAGATGATATCGTAGAGCAATATGGTGCTGATACATTACGTTTATATGAAATGTTTATGGGACCACTTGATGGCTCAATTGCATGGAGCGAAAAAGGGTTAGAAGGAAGTCGTAAATTCTTAGACCGTGTATGGCGTTTGTTTATCGACGAAAACTTTGTCTTACGCGATCGTATCACGAAACACAATGACGAAGCATTGACAAAAGTGTATCATCAAACAGTGAAAAAAGTGACAGAAGATTATACGAACCTACATTTTAATACAGCGATTTCTCAATTAATGACATTTGTAAATGAAGCTTATAAAGCAGAAGCGTTACCTGTTGAATATATGAACGGTTTCTTACAATTACTAGCTCCTGTTGCACCATTCCTCTCAGAAGAATTATGGGAAAGAATGGGCAATGAAGGATCTATCAGTTATGTCGCTTGGCCAACTTATGATGAATCAGCCTTAGTTGAAGACACAGTTGAAGTAATTTTCCAAGTGAATGGTAAAGTACGAGGAAAAGAAGTTGTAGCACGCGATTTATCGAAAGAAGAATTGGAGTCTATTGCTATGGGGCATGAGGCAGTAAAAAATCAATTAGAAGGTAAATCGATTAGAAAAGTTATTGTAGTACCAAACAAACTAGTTAATATTGTTGCAAATTAAAGTTAAGATTGTATTTAAATCATTTAAAAGTGTTTGCATAAACCTACAATAATCGATACAATTAGAGCAGTATAATGAAGAAAGTTGGTTAGAATCATGCCAAATCAAAACGCTTCTTTTGATGAGACTGAAAAAGAGTTGAATGCAAAGGAAAAAATGGTTCGTGGCTCTTTATGGATGACAGTAGGAAATGTTTTTTCTAGGTTATTAGGTGCAGCATATGTGATTCCATGGTATGCATGGATGGGTGAAGATGCTAATATCGCTAATGCACTGTTTACTAAAGGTTACAACATTTACGCTTTATTTTTAATGATTGCAACGGCCGGAATACCAGGTGCGATTGCCAAACAAATTTCACACTATAACTCGTTAAATGAGTATGGTATTAGTAGACGTTTGTTTAGACGCACAATGGTCATTATGGGAGTGTTTGGTGTCGTCTGTTCAGGAGTAATGTATCTATTTGCCCCTATATTGGCAGATGGCAATGCGGATTTAATTCCTGTGATGAGAGCACTTAGTGTGGCTATATTAATTTTTCCAATGATGAGTGTTATCAGAGGATATTTTCAAGGAAATCAAAACATGATGCCCTCTGCAGTATCTCAAATTATAGAACAAATTGCCCGTGTGTTTTACATGTTACTCATGACTTTTATTATTATGAAAGTCACAACAGGTGATTATGTGGATGCAGTTATCCAGTCAACCTTTGCAGCATTTATTGGTATGGTTGGGGCGTTTGCGGTATTAATTTGGTTCTATAGCAAACAAAAACATCGTATGGATTATTTGGTTGAAAATAGTTCCAATGAGGTCGAGATTTCTGAAAATCATTTGATTAAAGAGATGATTAAACAAGCCATACCATTTATTATTGTTGGTTCAGCAATTACATTATTTAAACTGGTTGACCAATACACCTTTGAGCGAATGATGGCTAGTTTTACTAATTATTCATCGAAGCAACTAGAATCGTTACTTAGTATATTCAGTGCAAATCCTGATAAGCTTGTAATGATAACAGTATCTCTAGCAACGGGAATGGCGATGACAAGTTTACCACTTGTTACAGAGGCTTATACTAAAAATGAAAAACCAGAGTTAGCAAAACTAATTAGTGACAATATTCAGTTATTATTGTTTATTATGATACCTGCTACTTTTGGTATGATTGTTTTAGCAAGGCCGATGTATTCTCTATTCTACGTACCAGATGCATTAGGAGTTAGTGTGTTAATAGAGGCTAGCTTAGTAGGTGTGATTATGGGATATTTTATACTTATCTCAACCACACTTCAAGGATTGTATCAAAATCGTCAAGCTATTTTATTATTAGGATTGGGATTGATTGTGAAATTAATTCTTCAATACCCGATGATTCGCTTGTTCGAAACCTATGGACCACTCATTTCTACTGCTGTTGGATTAGGTATATCAGCAGTGCTTATGACACGTTCTATTTATCGAATAACCAAATTTGATTTAGCAATGACAGCTAAGCGGATTTTATTAATTGTGATATTAGGTTCGATTATGTCATTAGTTACGTGGTTAGTACGAAATGGGTTGTACATGATACTTAATCCTGATAGAAAATTTCAAGCATTTATCATTATTATGGTTTGTGTCCTGTTTGGTGTTTTAAGTTATGGATGGCTCGTATTACGCGTTCGTTTAGCTGATCGATTACTTGGACCAAAGGCTAGAAAGTTTCGCCTGAAATTTAGAATAAAGTAAGAGAAAGGACATCTATTTAGGTGTTCTTTCTTTCGTTAGGAGATAAAAAATGCGTTTAGATAAATTTTTAAGCCATACTGGTTTTGGCAGTCGTAAAGAAGTGAAAGAATTATTAAAAAAGAAGCGAGTAAGTGTAAATCTAGACATCATCAAAGATGCCAAATACTCAGTTAATGAGTATGTTGATGAGGTAAATGTGGATGGTCAGTTGGTGATATATGAAAAGTTTGTCTACTATATGCTAAATAAGCCTAAAGGGGTTATCTCAGCCACAGAAGATCATTCAGATAAAACTGTTATTGATTTGGTGAGATCAGAAGATTATAAAAAAGGATTGTTTCCTGTTGGCCGATTAGATAAGGATACGACGGGTTTATTACTACTGACGAACGATGGTGTCTTGGCTCATAATTTACTATCTCCAAAGAAAAAGGTCCCTAAATTATATCGCGCGCTTGTACAGGGGAAAATAACAAAAGAAGACATAAATATCTTTGCCAGTGGAATCATTCGATTAGATGGAGATACCTGTCGACCAGCTAAATTAGTGGTAGAGTCTTTTGATGAGAAAAAAGAACAAACCGTTATTCAATTAGAGATTATGGAAGGAAAATATCACCAAGTCAAACGGATGGTAGAAGCAGTTGGAAAAAAAGTGTTAGAATTAGAGCGAATAAAGATGGCTAATCTGATACTAGATTCTTCTTTAAAGACAGGTGAGTACCGTTTACTTACTCAAAAAGAGATAGATGTATTAAAAAATAACGAATAAACTTGACTAAATATTAAATTATATTATCTAAAAGAATAAAAAAATGATATGATAAAGTGAGATGAAATCAACAGGAGGTATTTTGTATGACGATTGATTGGAGAAAAGAAGTAGAAGCACGCCGTGAAGACTTAATGAAAGATTTATTTACATTGCTAAGTATTCCTAGTGTTAGAGAAGATGAATTATCAACAGAAGATGCACCAGTTGGCCCTGGACCAAAAGCAGCGTTATTAAAATTTTTAGAATTAGGAGAACGTGATGGTTTTCTAACTAAAAATGTTGATAATATTGCTGGACATATTGAGTTTGGTGAGGGCGATGAGACATTAGGTGTTTTTGGTCACGTTGATGTTGTACCAGTTGGCCCTGGTTGGGATACAGACCCATTTGAGCCAGTCGAAAAAGATGGTCGTATTTATGCTCGTGGTGCAAGTGATGATAAAGGCCCGACAATGGCTGCATATTATGCACTTAAAATTATTAAAGAATTAGGCTTACCTGTTTCAAAAAAAACACGTGTCATTTTAGGGACTGACGAGGAAAGTGAATGGAAATGTATGGACCACTATTTAGAAGTGGAAGATACACCAGATTTCGGTTTTTCACCAGATGCAGAGTTCCCGATTATTAATGGGGAAAAAGGAAATACAACGATTTTAATTGAGTATCCTGGAAAAAATGAAGGCAACTTAACATTAGTTAAATTTGATTCAGGTATGCGCGATAATATGGTACCAGAAACAGCAACAGCTATCGTGGAAATTTCAGGCGACATCAATGCATTCGAAAAAGAATTTGAAGAGTATTTAACAACAGCACCTGTAACAGGTGCTGTTGAAGTGGTAGGTTCTACTGCGACTTTAACAGTTCATGGTAAAGCTGCTCATGGGGCGATGCCAAGTAAAGGGATTAATGCTGGTACTTATTTAGCAAACTTTTTAAGTTTTTATGACTTTTCAGGTTCAGCAAAAGATTATTTAACAACGATTGCTGATTATGTACACTTAGACACAGAAGGTAAAAACTTTGGTGTCAATCATGTAGATGATATTATGGGAGAGTTAACAATGAATGCTGGTGTATTCAAATTTGATTCTTCAAGAGATGATAACATCATTACGTTGAATTTCCGTTATCCAAAAGGTTTAACAGAAGAGATGATTTTTGATCGTATTGCTGAAAAAACAGCGAATTCTTCTGCGAAAGTGATTCAAAAAGATGGTGGAAAAGGTCCACACTATGTGTCACCTGAAGATCCATTGGTGAAAACTTTATTAGAAGTTTACGAAGATCATACTGGTCTTAAAGGTCATGAACAAGTTATCGGTGGTGGAACGTTTGGCCGTTTATTAGAACGTGGTGTTGCTTATGGTGCGATGTTCCCAGATAGTATCGATACGATGCATCAAAAAAATGAGTTTATCTCAGTTGATGATTTAATCAATGCAACAGTGATTTATGCAGATGCGATTTATCGTTTAATTAAATAAAACATATAATTAAGAGGCTTACCCAAAAGTAAGTTTTTAAATGAAAATCACTAAACTAACAAAACAGAAATCCCATGAAGTCAGTGTTTTAATGGCTCTTTGTCAAATAGGACTGATGAGTTGGATTTATAAGATGATAGATTTGAGATTATTCTCAGATTTATCATTTTTTTTAGTTATTTAATTTTAATAAGGTCGTTGATCAAGAAAATTCTTATGCGCATATTTGTAAATGAGTTGAATCCATAGGAAACTCTTTTAAGAGTTTTTATATGAGTATTCTTAGCCTCAAGTTTTCCATTGGAAAAACTATATTTTAGGGCGTTTCTAATACCTACTTCATAGGAAATCAGATTTTCTATTTTATCTCTAAATTGTGTATCCAAGCTATCAGGTAGATTTTTCAATAGTTCGAAAAAAGAATGCTCATCTTTGTTTCTAAAGTGATACATTAGTAAATGGAAGATGTCATAAGCTTCTTTTAGATCAGAAGAGAATGACAGTAGTCGATCAATCACCATAGATTCTGTTAAAAAAGGATACTTTGGAGAAGGAAAACTTCTCCAGGTCTTGAAGTTTGAAATGGAAATATTTGTTTGATTTTTTAGAAGTAATTTCCAGTTTGATTTTAATTTATTTGCTTTTGACTTTTTCTTGTTGGTAACTAATCTTTTCATTTCTCGGATTCTAAAATCATTAAAAGCGGTGTTCAAATGCTTTACAATATGGAATCTATCAATGATTAACTTAGCAGTAGGAAAGACTTTTTTAATTAATTGAAAATAAGCTGCATTCATATCTGTTACTAAAAATTTAACTTTTTCCCGTTCCTCCAACGGAGAGCGATTGAAGTAAGGGATAATTTTATCTAATTTCCTACTAGGTAAAATGTCCACTAACTCACCTGTTTTTCCATCAGCACATATGAAGCTCATTTTATCTTCATAACTAGCGTGAGATCTAAATTCATCTACCATTAAAAATTCTGGAAAGGACCGTGGTTTAAGTTGTTGTGGGAGTTGTGATTCAACTGACTTAAGAACTCTTAAAACTGTCGTTAAAGAAACGTGGCATTGTTTAGCTATAAATGTCTTAGAGACTTTCTCAGTTAATAATTCTAAAATCTTCAAAGTAATAAATTTACTGATATGACAGTTTTTTTTCAACAATAGAACACTGTGCCGTCCAATTGTGCGAACAACTTTTACAATGGAATCGTTGTTTCTTCAGTTTTAAAATAGTGGGCATATTTTGATAAGAATCTAACTGAATAGTTACTTCCTTTTTTCCATTTCTAACAACGATACTTTTCCCTTCATTATCAACAATAGTTGAACCACAGTTCCTACAAGCCGAAGGCATGGGAGAATAGACTCCAAAGATAACTAAAGTATTTTTCCCTTTAATTTTATATTCCTCCGTATTTGTTAAATCTAAATATTCATCTGTAATTCGTAACATTTTTTTGATATGATTATTCATGACATATTGTCCTTTCTATCTTAGATTTTTGGTGGTACTTAAATTTTACTAGATAGACGACATGTTTTATATTTAAATAAACTAAAAAAGGGCTGATGAATCAAAATTTGATTCATCAGTCCTTTAAATTATAGAGCCGTTTTAATAAACTGATTTCATGGGATTTTTCTATTTTAAGATTTTTGGGTCAGCCTCTTTTTGGAATTAATGAAAGAAGTAATGTGCATCTTTTTCGAGTTCAACGGCTTTTGCTGTATAGTTTGTAAAATAAGAATCAGCTCCTAGATTAATAGCTTTGTTAATATCGTCCATACTATTTAACGTCCAAAAGTTTGCTTGTTTATCAGCATCATGAATCATCTGAATTATTTCCTTAGACATAAATTTAAGGTTTAAAGATACTATGTCCACGTAACTCATTTGACAGGCATTTTTTGCTGCTACTTCATCTTTAGCTAATACTAGTGTCTTCATTTTAGGAAAGGTATGTTTCAATTTTTCTAAACTAGTTAAAGTTTGCGCTTGAACAGTCACTTGTTTTTCCATATCGTTTTGTTTAATGATTTTTTCAAACAAATCGACTTGTTTGTCATTTTCCTTTAGTTCAATGATATAGTGAGTTGTTTTTTTATAACGATCAAATACATCTTGTAGACGCAAAATATGGTTATTATCGCTTGTTCGCAGTTGATTAATTTCATCATCAGTCATATCAGAATATAATCGATTGACACCTGTGAGGCGTTTTGCACTGTTGTCATGAGACACGTACAGCGTTCCATCTTTTGATGTGACTAAGTCTTGTTCAATATAATGTGATCCATATAAAAGAGCTAGATCATATGCCGGAAAACTGTGTTCAGTTTCTTCTCCACTTGCTCCTCGGTGAGAGTATATGCGATCACTTATTTGATTAGTTGAATAAGTTTTGAATAGTATAATTAACAAGATGCAAGCAATAGCTAAAAGTGTGATTAATAAGTATAATTTTTTTTCATGAGACACCCCTTTTTATAGGTTATAACATAAAAAAAAAGAAAAAAACCATGGAATCTCAAAATAAAGAGATTCCATAGTTTGGTATATATATGATTGTTTAATCTGCTCTTAAGGCAATCGCAGCATCTTTCTTAGCAGCGATGCGTGCCGGGATGTGACCACCAATCATAGTCAGTACGGTTGAAATGATGACTAAGATAATCGCATGTTTTGGGTTAAGTTGTGCCACATTTTTTAAATCAGTTAATTTGTATAACAAATTATTGATAGGGAACGTTGCAGCGTAGGCAATAAATACCCCAAGTGATCCAGAGGCAATTCCTAAAATACATGTTTCTGCATCAAATACTCGGGTAATATCTTTTTTTCTAGCTCCTAAGGCTTTTAGGACACCAATCTCTTTTGTTCTTTCAAGAACTGAGGTGTAAGTAATGATACCTATCATAATCATACTTGTAACAAGAGAAATGCCAGCAAAGGCAATTAAGACGTAAGTAATGGCATCCATTAAGCCACCAGTTAATTGTGTCATTGTACCAGCTAAGTCTGTGTACAAAATTCTGTCCTTTTTGTCTTTTCCTTTATTGTATTTGTCCAAGTAGGTTAAGATGTCTTCTTTATCACTAAAGTTATTTGGATAAATTAAAATACTTGAAGGAATGCTTGTCCCACCGAGGTAAGCTAAAAGATTATCTTTTGCCTGAGCATCAAGAGTTTCGTTATTCATCACGTTTTTATCGCTATCGCGTTGAGCTTTTACAATATCAGATTGTTCGTTTTCTTCCACTATTTTTGCTGTTAGGTCATTACTATAAGCAAATCCAGGTGATAATAAATTCATACTAGAGGATGGTTTTATACGTAAAATACCACTAATACGTATGGTTGTGTTATCAGCATTATCATACATTTTTTTGTAGTCAGTATTTGGTATAAAGTTACCAGTCGGTATTTTTTGATAATAATTATTGTTAGAGATTAACTTAAATTCTTTTCCAATAATCTTATCAAAAGGAATCGGTTCATCTTCTTTAACATCCATTCCAATATTTTTTAATGAATTAATATTTGTTGAGTTTTGCTTATCTACAATTAACACAACATCTGTAGCAGACGCTGGATAATCACCAGCAATAACATTATAGTTCTCTTTTAAAAAGTCTTTTGAATCATTGTTTAATTTTGTTGGAAATGAAGATATTCCAACACCAGTCATTGATGACATAGTTTCTTCCATTGAGCCACCACTGTTTGGAGCAGCACTTGAAAAAGAAATAGGTTTGACGTCGTTACCCACTTCACCTAGTATATTCATAGCTACTGTTCTTGAATAACCAATACTATTGGTCAATGATGGATTAATATTTTTTATATAATCGATATATTCTTGATCAATCTTATTAATATGTTGAGATTTATCTTGTTCACTCAATTTTGGAAGAATATCTTTTTTATTTGAATACTTTGCTTTATCACTACCTAAAGCGTTTTTTTGATTCATCGACTGATCTGTGGTGACTTGTGAAATCGTAATAGGAAATTTAGAGAGTGTTTCTGTCTGTGTCTTATCAATTTGCATTTGAAAACCATTGGATAATGATAAAACAATCCCAATACTAATAATTCCAATACTAGAAGCAAATGCTGTTAATAAGGTTCGCCCTTTTTTTGTTCGTAAATTATTAAAGGATAACTTTAATGCTGTGAGAAAGCTCATTTTTGTACGTTTTAATTTGAAGCCATTTTCATGAGTTTCTTCAATATGTGGGTTGGAATCACTCTTTATTTTTCCATCAGAAAATTCAATAATACGATCAGCATAGTCATAAGCTAGTTCTGGGTTATGAGTGACCATTATGACTAATTTTTCTTCAGATAATTCTTTGATTAACTTCATAATTTGTAAGCTTGTTTCTGTATCCAATGCACCGGTAGGCTCATCACAAAGTAAAATATCAGGGTCATTTGCTAAGGCACGAGCTATAGCGACACGTTGCATTTGTCCGCCAGATAATTGATTAGGTTTTTTATGCATGTGTTCAGCTAGTCCCACTCGCTCAAGAGCCGCTGTGGCATGTTGTCGTTTCTCTTCTTTAGAGACACCGCTAAGAGTCATTCCTAATTCAACATTTTCAATAATTCCCAGGTGACTAATCAGATTATAACTTTGAAAGACAAATCCAATTGAATTATTACGGTAAGCATCCCAATCGCTATCTTTAAATCCTTTGGTGGACTTCCCATCAATAATCATATCACCAGAATCATAATTATCTAGGCCACCTATAACATTTAGCAATGTTGTTTTTCCAGAACCACTGGCTCCTAAAATAGCGACAAATTCTTGTCGACGAAATGATACTGATACCCCGTCGAGCGCTTTTGTGGTGGTTCCACCAACTGTATAATATTTTTTGATATCTTTTAGTTCGAGCATGTGGACATCCCTCTTTTCTTTGAGCGTAATAGTTAATAAATAGTTGCTAATAAACTAACTTTTATTATAACAAAGTTTTTTAGATATGCTATATAAAGAGGTTGTTATTAACAAAAAAGTTATACACATTTTCTGTGGACAATTGTGCATAACTTTTTAATAGACACAAATAAAGATTATATAGGTTGTTAAATTAAACTTTCAATATTAGGTAAATTAAGTGAAAAAAGCTGTTCGTGTGTAAATATAGTAAAAATTCTGTGGATAAGTCTGTGGATAATGTGTACAACTTTCAATAAAGCTTAAAAATCAAGGTTTTATATGTTAAAAACTTTCGTTGTGGATAACTATTATTATCCACAACGAAAGTTTTGTTCGCCAACTAGAATTACTTTACACTTCTAAATAGAAGTTATCAACATAAGAAAATTAATTTTGATAGACTTTGAATAGTAAGTTAATTTCAAAGAGAGTTATTTTCAAGTAAGATAGTTGGTTCAAGCTGTTGGAGGATTTTATATGCTGATTGTAAATATTCAGGACTCCCTTCAGAAAAGCCATAAGAAAAGTCTGTTTCTAAGAAAGTATCGGCCATTTTTTTTTTGCTAAATAGGGTGTTATAATTAACCTACCCATTGCCAGTACATTAGCATTATTAATTTTTCTTGCTAACGTAGCCGTTTCGATACTTTCACATAAAGCAGAATAAACGCCAGTAAATTTATTAGCTACAATGTTAACTCCCATGCCTGTTCCACAGAAAATAAACCCACGATCATATTCTTTATTGGCTATTGCCTTGCCAACTTCAAAGCCAACAGAGTAGTATGCTTGTTCGCTATTTTCAGTAATATCAGTTACTTCAACCCCTTTGTTTGATAAATATTGTTTAACTTCATTTTTTAATAATAATCTTGAAGGATCGGCACCCATAATAATTTTCATGATTTTCTCTCCTTTTTATTTCTATAATACGTACAATTTAAATATGTCTGTTTTTGTTTTATAAAAAAACATAATGTATGTAAAATGATTTTATTTGATGATTAATTATTAGTTATAAAACAATAAAAAAAGTGAATCTCAGTATCAAGATTCACTTTTTTATTGTTTTATTGTTTATTTTCATGTTTTTTAAATTTGTCTTTTACATCATCTACAACTTCTTCAGTTTCTTCTTTAATTTCAGAGGAAACTTCTTTTACTTTACCTTCAGCTTCTTTTAAAAGGCCTTTGCGCTTCAACTTATCATTGTTTGTTACATCTCCAGCAGATTTTTCTACCTTACCTACTACTTTGTCAATTTTTCCGTTGTCAGTCATATTAAATTCCTCCTATTTATAGTTAGATTGTACTCTTACTATATAATAAAAAAGCTAAAAAAAACAAATAAAAGCCCTTTCTATTTATATATTTTATATGAGTATGTATTAAATGAACAAAATATTAAAAATAAATGTGAAAAAGAATAACCCATCTATTTTTTATTGACTAGTGACATTTTGTAACTACTTCATCATCATAAGTGACAAAATGTCACTTTATAAAGAACAAGGAGAGATGAGTATGAGTAAAGAACTAATTTTTGCAAGTTTAGTTATGATAATTGCATTAATTTCCTATAGTCTGGGGGTATTTGGTGAGCGTCGGACAGGAACGATTCAGTTAAAGCATATTCTATTTTTTGTGGGAGGTTTGATTTTTGATTCAACGGGCACAGCATTAATGAATCAAATTGCGTCAGAAAATTCCGGTTCACAGTTTGGGTTACATCAATTAACAGGTGGTGCGGCCTTAATTTTAATGGGTTTTCATTTGATATGGGCTATTGTTGTGTATAAAAAAGGAACCGAAAAAGCAAAAAATCAATTTCACAAATTTAGTTTAGGTGTATGGACATTATGGGTCATTTCTTTTATTTTAGGAATGCTTGTAGGGATGGGGATTATTTAAAGTAGAATGGATTGAGTAAAGACTGATTAGGAATTCCTATTAAGATAGTAAGTAAAACAAAAAACACCCATTAACTGAATAACAGGTGTCACCACGGGGTATAAGGTATTAAATGTTTGGAAGTATCCGCGGTTGGTAAAATAAAGGTAAGTTCATAATACGATGTTTTTATATAAAAGTCAAGGGAAATAATGAAAAAACCTCTAGCAGAATTTACTAGAGGAAGGAGTATATTCTTTATTGTGGGAGAATAAAGAATACATGATTAGGAGTTATACAGTAGAATAAAAAGATATCTCTGTACTATGAGTACTTCCTCTATTGTGGGAATAGAGGAAGTTATATGAGTGGCAGGAATTGAACCTACATAGTTTATCAATCAGCCCGTATGCTTTAACACCCATTATTAATGTATCTGAAATTAGTATAGTGTTTAAAGCTTAAATGAACCTTTAAATAATATGAAGATTATATTTTTTCGACTAACTCTGAAGTATTTTAGTGTTATGATTAACTTCATAATTTAAATAAGGAGGGAAATAAATGTTAAGTGAGGAGAAAATAATACCTATTTTAAATAAATGGACGGATATATTAAGGATTCAGCATCAATGGGATATTGATATCTGCTTACTAGATACGGATGATTTTCAGAAAACGGGAGACATCAAAATTGATGTAACAGATAAAAAAGCCATCATTTTGTTAAATAAACGAAATCCTAGAGAAGAAAACATGGAAGAAGTGATTGTTCATGAACTTCTTCATTTAAAACTATACCCGTTAGATCAATTAACAGAAACATTGATTGATAATCATTATGATGACAAAACAGCTGCTTACCACGTCATATATGAGCAATTTATGATTTCTTTAGAAACAACAGTTGAGGAATTAACTAAATGTTTTTTAATGGAATTTGGAAATAATGATCTTTTGTCTTTTGGACGGGTCAAAGAAATGAAAAGTTTCGAAGAACTATTTGGGGGCCTAAAAAATTCAGAATAAAAAACCTCTAGCAAATTTTGCTAGAGGACGGAGAGTTGTTAAATGATTTCGGGATTAAATCATTTAACAGGATTTGAAGTAAAATGAAAAAATATTTAGCACATGTTGGATTTTTCCTCTTGTGGGAGTTAGAGGATGTTAAATAATTATTTAACTGTCTATATCATAATACGGAAAGCTTAACTTAACCTTAAAAAAGTAAGATGAAAAAAAGATAATGCTGAAATTATTTTTTCTTTGTCCTTGTTTCAACGAGTTGAGGGTCATCTGGCAAAATAATGTTAAAGGTATTTTGTTGTAAAGAGACTATTCTTTCTTTAAGAAAATCATTATTCAAGATAATTTCTTTTTCAATATCACTTTGGGTATCGTTAAAAGTCACTGGTTGGGCGGGTACTATATTATCTGACATAAATATCCCTCTTTTCTTTTATTACTACCATTTTAACATATATATAGATAAAAATGTTTAAGAAGACTTCATAACAGAAAAAAGCATGACGTAGTTTAGGTAAATTACCGTTAGTTCATAATAAGTGCGTTATTATTTATTATTTTTTTATAGGGTGCTATTATTAAAACAGTAGAGAAATTAATCTATTATAAGGGGAGAGTAACCATGCAGAAAAGTCAAAAAATTGAGTGCTTACAAGATATTATAAAAATGAAAACAATCAATGGTAATGAAGAAATTGTAGCAAAGTACCTTCAAGAAAAGTTAAAGCAAGTTAATATTTCAACTGAGTTGATTCAATATGCTGATAATCGTAGCAGTTTGGTGGCAACGTTAAAAAAAGGTGATAGTGATCATAAAATTCTTGGTTTAACGGGTCATATGGATGTGGTAGACCCTGGTGATGCAAGTGAGTGGACGTTTCCACCGTTTTCAGCAACAATTAAAGATAACAAATTGTATGGTCGTGGTTCAACAGATATGAAGAGTGGTTTAATGGCGATGGCTATTGCAATGATTGAATTACAAGAAGAAAATAAAAATTTTAATGGCACTGTCAAATTATTGGCTACTGTGGGTGAAGAAGTCGGAGAATTAGGTGCTGAGCAGCTAACTAAATTAGGGTATGTGGATGATTTGGACGGATTGATTGTTGGGGAACCAAGTGGTTATAATATAGTTTATACTCATATGGGGTCTATCAACTATACAGTGACTTCAGCTGGGAAAGAGGCGCATAGTTCTATGCCAAAAGAAGGGTATAATGCGTTAAATCATTTGATTGATTTTTCTTATCATATTAATAAAAAAATGGATGATATTTCAACTAAGTATGTCAATGAGGAATTGGGATCAACTATCCATAATATTACTATAATGAATGGTGGAAATCAGGTTAATAGCATTCCAAATTTTGCATCATTGCAAGGAAATATTCGTAGTATTCCTGAATTTTCTAACGATGATATTATCAAAGTATTGCAAGATACTGTTGATGAATTAAATAAAAATCAACCATACAAATTGACGCTAACCATAGATTATAACAAGCTATCTGTTAAATCAGATAAAAATTCTGAATTAGTTAAAGTAATCCAAAAACAATTTGAACAACCGCTACCGTTAATGGGGATTGCAGCAACAACAGATACAGCCGAATTTGTTAAATCAGATAATCATTTTGAATTTGTTGTGTTTGGACCAGGAGAGTCAAATCTTCCGCATCAAGTGGATGAGTATGTTGATTTAAATAATTATTTAGATATGATTGATAAGTATAAGCAAATTATATTAGATTATTTCAACTAAATTAAAAGGGGGGGGAATTATGCAAGATATTCGAGTGGTTATAGGAGATAGTAAATTTGATGTCAGAGCTTGTGGTATTTTACGTCAAGAAGGGTGTGTTTTAACCACTATTGAGTCAGATGGAACGAAAACATTGCCTGGTGGGGCGGTGAAGATTGGGGAGACCTCTGAACAAGCAGTTATTCGAGAATTTAAAGAAGAGGCTGGCATGACTATATCTGTGGATTCCCTGTTGTCAGTGATTGAAAATCGGTTTATGTATGAAGAGAAGCCTTACCAACAAATTATTTTTGTCTATGAAGTTTCTGCTACATCAAAAGAGAATAAAGATAATCATGATGAAGTGGTTGTTGAATGGTCATCAATTGTTGATATTACTTCATTAAAGCCACATCAACTAAATGATATAATCAAGAACGACATCTGTTCAATTCAACATTTTATCAACAGTGAGATGTAAAAAACAGTCGCCAAATCCTAAACTAAAGGGTTTGGCGACTGTTTTTATTTGTGTTCTCTAATGAAACGTTTTTCAGCTTTTTCTTCTTTTTTCTCAGCGACTTTTTCACGATTTTTATCGATATCTGCTTCGAATATTTCTTTTGCCTTTTCTTGTTCAAAAGAACGGCGATTTTCTTTTGCTCCGTCACGTTCGGTTGTCATTAAGTATACCTTCTTTCATATTTTTGGTTGATGGTATCTGTTAAATACTTATGAGGTTATCTTATACTTAGTTATCGAAAAAAAAATGAATATAGTGTGGTGTTTTTATAGTTATGAAGCAAAGACCACGTTATCGTCTAATTTAATTTCATGATAAGTAATATCTGTTAAGGAAGTATCGAATTCTTTTGCAGTAATTGCTAACCCTTCACCTGTTTGAACATAAGCAACTTTTTTAGTCACATCATACCCTGACCAATAACGAGTATAATCAGTGATGCTCATGTCAGCTTTTTTATGTTCTAATCCTCTAGGGACGATGATTGGTCTAAAAACACCATACAATTTATTTAAGCCATCACTAGATTCAAAATCATCTAACATATTTTTTAAATAAAAACTACGAATAAAACGAGAAGGAGAGGTATAGTCTCCAGGTAAACCAAATAATCCGTACCCAGTTCCATGTTCAATAGGTTCAAGATCCACTTTGTTTTTCATGACGCGGTGAGTTGGGTGATCTATATCACTTAGATTGATATAGTGTCTAATATTTGTTGTATGATAAGAATATTCTGGGCTATTAGTCATCACATCAACATAGTCATAAATTTTGAATCCACCATCTAATACAGGCTCCAGTACGACACCATCTCCTGTTGTATCAATAAATGTATAATGTAGAGGGAAATGTAAGTTTTGACCTTTATAAACGAACGGTTCATCAGCCAAAACAAATTCTTTATAATGTTCTTTGATTTCAGAGACTGTTTTAAAGTTAGACAAAATGTATAAAACAAATTCTTCTGTTAACAGTGGTTTTTTATTGTCATTGATAATAGCTTGTGTATTTTTTGTAGTAGCTTCTACTAACACTTGCATGTCCCCAGTTAAACCATGTTCATTGATACCATCATACATCACTGTAGTATATTTTGTCATAACTCCAAGTACAGAATATTTACTTGTCCAAGGGGATACTTGACTAGCTATATTGATATTTTTTGGAACAGTAGCTAGGGTAATATCTAAATCCAGCCCAGGATCTTCACCGAACATTGAAATATCTAAGTCCATTGTGCGACCGAAGAAGATATCATTATTTTTAGCAGTTAATTTGATATTTGTACACATTTTTAAAACCCTCCTTTTATAATTAATTTATGATAAATCTTTTGTTTAAATAATACAAATGATATCTCTTATTTTATGTTCATTTAAAGAAATAATAATAATCTAATTGTCTTTAAACTTACAGTTTTGTTAGCCTATATAAAGGTGTTTTGGTTATTTTATTCAAAAATTCATGTTATTATCTATGTATGAATCTTTATTTATATATTATTTTAGATTGATTAATAGGGAGTGGATTAGATGATAAAAAAAGTAATTTTAGCTGTGGTTCTTATATTAGTTGTTATTTTTGGTTACAAAGGTTATGTCTATTATACAGAAACTTATAAAGGCGAAACGGCGTATGCTAAAGTGTCCGAAGAAGTACCAACTCTTGAAGATACCAAAGATGACACAGGAAAATTGATTCCAGGAAGTAAAACTTATAAATATGATTTTAACTTTGTCAAAGAAGATGGCAGTGTACAAAGAATGGATTATGAACTAAGTGGCGATAATGTGACCCCATTGAAGCCTGGTTCATATATAAAAGTATCCCTCAGCTCTAAACGTATTGTGAGCGGGCCAAATGATGTGTCAAAAAGTGATATTCCTAAAAATGTGTTAGAAAAATTAGACAGATAAAAACATGCTAGATTGACTTAAATAATCAATCTAGCATGTTTTTATTATCCTTCTAAAATACGTTGTAAAAATTCTTTCGTTCGTATTTGCTCTGGGTGTTGGAATATTTTTTCCGGTGATCCCTCTTCAGCAACAAATCCTTGGTCCATGAAAATGACTCGATCTGATACTTCTTCTGCAAAAGCCATTTCATGTGTCACAATAATCATTGTTAGACCAGTACCTGTCAACTCGCGCATAATTTTTAATACTTCTCCCACCATTTCTGGATCAAGCGCTGAAGTCGGCTCATCAAAAAGCATGACTTCTGGATCCATTGAAATAGCTCGAGCAATTGCCACACGTTGCTTTTGTCCACCAGACAGCTGGCTAGGTTTTGCATGAGCAAACTCTTTCATTCCTACTTTATCTAAGTTTTCGATTGCAATGCGCTCTGCTTCTTCTCTTGAACGTTTTAATACTTTTACTTGTCCAACGATACAATTATTTAGCACATCGTGGTTTTCAAATAAGTTGAATTGTTGGAATACCATTCCAACATGAGCTCGGTATTTTGGTAAGTTATAACCAGGTGAGAGAATATTTTCACCTTTAAATAAAATTTCACCACCAGTCGGTTCTTCTAGTAGATTAATACAGCGAAGCAACGTTGATTTTCCAGAACCAGATGGGCCAATGATAGTGACAACCTCGCCAGCTTTTACAGATACGTTTATATCTTTTAGTACTTCGTGATTTCCATATTGTTTTTGTAGATGTTTAATTTCAATTAATTCTGACATTATTTTTTATCCTTTCTTTCTAAAATAGCTGTTTGCATTTGATTAGCATACGGTGCGTATTCTCCTGAACCATCCATTTTTCGTTCAACAAATCGTAAAATACGAGTGACAGTAAAGGTCATCACAAAGTAAATAACACAAACAACAAAGAAGGTATCAAAGAATCTAAAGTTACTTCCAGCAACGGTTTTTGCTTGGAAGAATAACTCGGTTACAGCAATGACGTTTAATACAGAGGTATCTTTGATATTAATAACAAACTCATTTCCCATTGCGGGTAAAATGTTTCTAAAGACTTGGGGGATGACCACATTCACCATGGTTTGTCCATGAGTCATTCCAATAGCTGAAGCTGCTTCAAATTGTCCTTTATCAACGGAGAATATACCACCACGCACGATTTCCGTCATATAAGCCCCCGTGTTGATTGAGACGATGAATAAGGCAGCGGCTAATGGGTTCATATCAATGCCAAATGCTTGAGATGATCCGTAATAGATAACCATTGCTTGTACAATCATAGGAGTTCCTCTAAATATTTCGATATAGATAGAAAATAGTGTGTTTAATAGTTTAAATAAGACTCTATTTACCATGCTTTTAGGTGTTGGAATAGTTCTGAATAATCCAATACCTAATCCGATAAATGTTCCAACAATCGTTCCAACTAAAGAGATTAGAAGTGTGACTCCAGCTCCTTTTAGAAACATTTGCCAGTTTTCTTTGACGATTTTTACAATCCAATTTTCATTCGATTGAGAATCAGGTTGTTCGCTAATGGCAATATCCATAAAATTGTCACGTTCAGTTTGATTGATTCCCGCTAAAATATCGTTGATTTTAGCAATATCTTGACTGCCTTTTTTTACACCGATAGAAACAGATGTATCATCTCGATTCGTTTTAAATCCTTGTCCATCTTCAAAATCAATCATTTTAAAATTAGGATTTACTTTTTGGGCGGTGATTCCTTCAGGTTTTTCTGAGACATACGCATCAATTTTTCCTGATTGAAGTGCTACACGCATGGCAGAAAAATCATCCATGGCCGTTTGTTTTGAGACACCTTCTATTTGATCAATTACAGAATAATGGAATGTATTTAATTGGGCAGTGACTTTTGCCCCCTCAAAATCTTTTAAACTTTTTGCGTTAGCGTATTTTCCATCTTTTGCAACAACTAACACTAAGTTTGAGTGATAATAGTCATTGGTAAAGTCGATGGTTTTTTTTCGTTCTTCAGTGGGAGACATCCCAGCAATAATCGCATCAACTTTTCCAGAAGTTAAAGCAGGTGCTAAACCGTCCCAAGCTGTTTTATAAATGACCAGTTCTTTTCCTAATCCTTCAGCCACTCGTTTGGCAATCATGACATCGTAGCCATTGGCATATTCACTTCCGCCTTGTATTTTAACAGCACCATTTGCATCATTTTGTTGTGTCCAGTTAAAAGGTGGGTACCCAGCTTCCATACCTACGACAAATTTATCATCATTTGCCTCTACTTTTGGTGTAAGCATGATGAAACTAATCAATAGAAATAAAAGTGCAATAATAACATGATGGGTAGAACGATTTTGTGTTTGCATAATAATTCTCCTTTTGTATTTTAAATAATAAAAAAGCAACCTCATAAATAGAGGTTGCTTTGGATGAATTCAGATTAACAGTATGTTATCTAATCATAGCGCATCTTAGTATGAACTAAGACAGTCCTATAGTTATTCACTATAGACCCAACATGGTAGAGTGAGGAACTACACCATATTTCGGCAATCATCCCTATGCATTAGTGTCAATGTATTCCTCTACTCGACTAATGTTATTGATAGATTGCAACCTCTAGATTTATAATATTCAGTTATTTTTTCTCAATATGTCTAATACTATATCATACCTTTTTCAAAAAGTCATGAGTTTTTCCAAAATTTTAATTGACCAAGTCACCTCAATTAGTTATTTTTAAACAAGTACGAATCAAAATTAAGGGAGCTAGAAAAGTATGTGGTTTATATCAGCGTTGGTAGCTGTTTTTGCGTGGGGAACAGCTGATTTGTTTTATAAATTAGGAAACAATGAAAAGGATAAATATAGCGCACAGAAAACAGTCGTTATAGTTGGTTTAGTGATGGGGTTACATGCATTTTTCTATTATTATTTGTACTTGGGTGTGAGTTTTGAATGGAAAAATTTATTGATTTATCTACCGGTATCCTCAATGTATATTTTGTCGATGGCAATCGGTTATGTAGGGCTACGCTATATAGAGTTGAGTGTGTCTTCTCCCATTAGTAATTCATCTGGGGCAGTATCGGCGTTGTTGATGTTTCTTGTTTTAGGCGCAAAGATGGTGTGGATTCAGTTTATTGCTGTTGCAGTGATTTCAGTGGCTATTTTTATGTTATCTGTCTATGAAAAGCAAGAAGCAGATCATGAATTAGAGTTATCAGGGAGTAAAGTTGATAATAAATACCGAAAAAGTGCTTTGGCAATTATTTTTCCTATCCTGTATTGTGTCATTGATGGGTTAGGAACATTTTTGGATGGTTATTACTTGGATTATGCCAAAATTTTACCTGAAAACCAAGCCAATATGAGTTATGAATTTACTTTTTTGATTGTCGGATTATTAATGTGGGCTTATTTAAGAGGTGTTAAGGGTGAGAAAATTAATATTTTTCATGAAAAATATAAAGATTTAGCCGCCTTATTTGAGACATTTGGACAATTTTTCTATATTGGAGCGATTGCAAGTCATTCCATTGTTGTCGCACCAATGATTGCTTCGTATAGTATTGTTTCAGTCTTGTGGTCACGTATATTTTTAAAAGAAAAATTGACAAAAAAACAGTACATTATGATATTTGCTATTATTATTTCTGTAGTTGTATTAGGTTTTTTTGACGAATAATGTCATAATATAAATAGGGAGTGATTGATGTGGAAGAGCAAGCAATGAAGATATTAAATCAGGCGGAAAACATTGTGTTTATGACAGGTGCCGGTGTATCAACAGCATCGGAGATTCCAGATTATCGTTCTATGACAGGGGTATATCATGGAGTTGATAATCCTGAGTATTTGCTAAGTCATACTTGTTTAAAACGCGAGCCGGATGTTTTTTATCAATTTGTCAAACAATTATACCATCCAAACGCAAAACCTAATGTGATTCATAAAAAAATGGCAGAAATGAGCCAAACGAAACAAATAGGGATTGTGACACAAAACATCGATGATTTACACATCAAAGCAGGTAGTCCAAATGTGGTGTCATTTCATGGAAGTTTGTATGATTGTTATTGTCAAAAATGTGGTCAATCAGTTTCTGTTTCAGATTATATGCAAAGTATGTACCATAAAGAGTGTGGTGGAATTATTCGTCCAAATGTGGTGTTGTACGAAGAAAGACTGTCTGAATCTAATATTGAAACGTCTATTTCATGGCTATCTAAAGCTGATGTGGTGTGTATTGTTGGAACAACTTTCCAAGTATACCCGTTTAGTGGATTAATTAATTACCGTAAACCTAATAGTCAGGTGATTGTCGTTAACAATGAGCCGATTTCTTTAACAGTTCCACATCTTTTAGTGCAGGAAAAAGGAGAAAAATTTTTTTCTAACATGTAATCTAACTTTTATACAAAGTGAGGAGATAGAATGTTAAGTAGGGATCGACAACGTATTGATGAAATCGATGAGCAAATCGTTTCACTGTTAGAAGAAAGATATGATTGTGTGTCAAATATTGCCCAGATAAAAAAAGAAAACCATCTTCCTATTTTTGATACAACAAGAGAAGAGATGGTGTTAGAAAAAATCCGTGGCATGGTGTCAAATAGTGATTATGCTGATGCCATTGTTGAAACATTTAATCAAATGATGATGGTTTCAAAAGACTATCAGAACAGTAAACAATAAAGGTAATCCTTCAGAAATGATCTGGAGGGTTTTTTTATTAGAGATTTATTTAAAGAGATAGTCCTGTTTTTTACTTTCATGATATAATATAATAAACAAAACATCTGAGAGGGGATTCCCTAATGAATAATCGTTTGAAGTTAGACTCTTAATTAGAAAAATAAATTAGGAGGTCAGAAGATGATAGAATATAAAAATGATAGTCATATAGCACAAGAACAGCTAAAATCATTGTATGGTAGTGTTGGATGGGTAGCTTATACGCAAGATTTAACATGCTTGGAAAAAGCAATGGCTCACTCCCTTTATGTGGCAAGCGCTTGGTATAAAGACCAATTAGTTGGCTTAATCAGAGTCATTGGTGATGGGTACACGATTTTATATATACAAGATATCTTAGTGCACCCTGATTTTCAGAACCAAAAAATTGGAACAACATTAATGAATGGCGTATTGGAAAAATATCAAAAGGTAAGACAAAAAGTGCTTCTAACAGAGGATGCGCCAAATGTAAGAGGGTTTTATGAAAGTTTTGGTTTTGTATCTTGTGATAAAGGAAGAGCAGTTGCTTTTTATAAAGAATATTAATTGATTCATTTAAGTCTGTTTGTTTAAGCAAATAGACTTATTTTTTCTTTTTATATATGATAATTAACGATAAAATAATTAAAAAAGTTAATTGCCCAAGACCTAAAAAGATATTCTGATGGAATTTTGTATATAAGTCATAAAATATATAGATGAACCAACCTATAATCAGTCCGATAATGACATAATTAATGATTGTTTTCATGTCATCCTCCCTTTTTTAATGCACGTTTTATTATATTGACTATTATATTTTTTGACTATTTTTTTGTCAACATACGATTTGAGTAGTTAGGGTAAAGGTTGTATGACTAGTACTAGTCAAATTATACATATTTTTTAACAAGATTCGTAAGACTTATCTATAGAAAAAAAATAAAAATACGTGCTATTATTAAAATAGATAAGCTTTTCTTCTGCATCAGCTCTTTGGAAAAATGATGCATGATAAGTTGTTTGTTCATTGAATCATTTTTGTCACGAGTTAATGAAATGACACTAGACTAATTATGTGCTAAATTAGCATAAAAAAATACGAGAGTTTTCATAAAATTAAGGTTAGTTTAAGGATAGGTATTTATAATGTAGCAATGTAAGGAACAGTTATTGTTATAAAGGAGGTTAGTACTAGTGAAAAAAAACATAATAAAAAGAATATCGCTAACAGTGCTTGCAGCATCCGTCATACTTTTAGGTTTAAATTATTATTTTAGACATTATGTAACAAAAGATGAAGTATTGGCAGCTGGAGATAAGGAAGAGCTATCAGTTAGTTTAGATAACTACTTTTCCGATGAAAATTATAATGGCGTGGCTATGGTGGTTGAAAATGGAAAAGTTTTATCATCTTCTGCTTATGGTTATAGCAACTATGAAGCTGGGACCTCTAACACGCTAGATACATTGTTTCCAGTTGCTTCGCTACAAAAGATGATGACAGCAGTTTTGGTAGCAAAATCTGTGTCGGATGGGCATTTAAAATATGATACTGTTTTATCAGATTTTTACCCAGATATAGCATATAGTGATGAGATTACTATTCGGGAATTATTAGATCAAACATCGGGTATTTTAATGGATGAAACAGCTCCGGATAAAGTCTTAACCACTCAACAAGAACAGATTGATTATGTCTTAGACAATCTTGAAAGTACGGGAGAGGCGACGTTTAATTATACTAATGCTAATTATTCGCTACTAGCAGGTATTTTATCAACAGTCTATAATGAAAGTTATGAAGAGCTATTTACAAAAGAAATCATTATGCCATTAAAATTATCTCAGACATTCTTTTGGGATAATGTAGCAGATGATAAAGTTGCTCAAGCATACAATAGTTCTATTTTACTTGGAGACTACACCATTGGAACAGATGATTTCATGAATTCAAAACCTCTTTATTCTAGCTTAATCGGTGCAGGAAATGTATTGATGACGGCGACAGATTTAGTTGATTTTATAGAGGGTTTAACTAATGGAACGCTAATAACTAAAGAACAATTTACTGAATTAGTACAAAGCGACCCTGATTATAGTGCCTCTTTCTGGGGGAATGAAGAATTATTACAAACGAATGGTAGTCTAGGAAATT
Organism: Vagococcus sp. JNUCC 83; assembly: GCF_053667615.1. Lineage (NCBI taxonomy): Bacteria > Bacillati > Bacillota > Bacilli > Lactobacillales > Enterococcaceae > Vagococcus > Vagococcus sp. JNUCC 83. The sequence continues at coordinate 2,206,904 of NZ_CM132204.1, forward strand.
ATAAATCTTCAGTCTTACTAGATAACTCTGGTGACAAAATGGTTATATTGATTAGTAATGGAAGTGAAATTGACAGTTTATCAGATTTAGCATCAGATATTTATCAAAGAGCGTTTGATGAATAGAAAAAAATCACTAATCTTCATGATTGAAGGTTAGTGATTTTTTGCAACTTTGTTTAAAAATAATCCCATTATTATGTATGTGGCATTAATCGTTAGGATTCCTTTTTTAGTTATCATTTTATTTAACGATTCTTAAACAGAAAGAGGTTAAGATTATCGCTCATGAGAAGGAGGAAAAAGTAGTGGAAAAAAGAACAAGCAGTGTGATTCAATTAATAACAAATTCTACCTCAATTATTGGGGTAGTTTCTCTGTTTTATGTAGTTATCTCGATTGTTCTAGAAAATGCAAGTTTAATTGTTGAAATGACTATTGATCGATATACCAGGTATCGAAAATGGATGAAAGGATGAAAAGTAAAGTAAAATTTGGTGGGACGATAGAGGAACAAAATGAGTTAGCAGCGCTTGTTTTAATAGGAGAAAAAACAGCAACGTCTTCTTTATTTGAACTAAAAACAGAAAGGGAACTAACTCGTATAGATGATATATGGGAAATAAATAACGGATTAGATAAACACCTTTGTACAGTTCGAGTGGTATCTGTTGAGGTAGTAAAATTTGGCAAAGTGACTGGTGAATTTGCAAAAGCTGAAGGAGATGGAACATTTCATAATTGGCTAGATATTCATACACGTTACTACTCATTTTTATTAGAAAAATATGACAAAAAATTAACAAGAGAGACGTTGTTAGAATGTGTATATTTTGAAAAAATAATCTTATAAATCATACAGATGGAGGTTCTTATAATTGAAAATTATTCAAGCGACACACCATAACATAAAAGATGTGATTGATATAACAAGTTTACTGTGGGAAAGTCATTCTAGAAAAGAACTGGAAAAAGAGTACCAAGAAATAATTAATAAAGATAATGCGGTTATTTTTCTAATTTACATAAAAGCCAAAATAGTTGGGTTTGCTCACTGTCAATTAAGATATGATTATGTAGAGGGAACACGCTCTAGTCCTGTTGGTTATCTAGAAGGTATCTTTGTAGAAGAGCAGTTTCGAAAGCAAGGGCTAGCTAAACAATTACTACTCGTGTGTGAAGCATGGATAAAAGAGAAAGGGTGTTATGAATTTGCGAGTGATTCAGACTTAAACAACCTTGAAAGCTATCAATTTCATCAAGCAAGTGGCTTTACAGAAGTTAACAGGATTATATGCTACAAAAAGTATTTAAACTAAGAGAAACCATACAAAGTATAACAGTATTTTGTATGGTTTCTCTTAGTCAAATGATAATTATAAATCTGCAAATTTTTCTACAGACATTTTTAAATGATACTTTTCTCGTAATTGAGCAATTTGTTTCATCATATCCGATTTATGATGTCTATCTAATGCTTCTTGATTAGACCATCTATCAATCAATAGAACAGACTCTTCATCATCCATAGGGAAATAATACTCATATCTTTCATTTCCAGGTTGTTTTCTAATTTTTTCGACAATGCCCTCATTAACCATATCTTCAGCAAAACGCCTAGCATTTCCATTTTGTCCAGAATACAAGATGTTAACCGTAAAACTCATAAAAAATCCTCCTTTTTAAATTATGACATAAGACCAAATTACAACGTTAATTTTTTAGTTAGGTATATTATATAGTATAATAATGAAAAAATGTTAGAGAGAAGAACATGCATGGAAAAATAAATTTGAGTTCAATATTGATTACCTTAATTGAATAAGTAGGTAAATGAATTGTAAATTTTATTATATCAACACCTGAAGAACCTATAAAAGGAACAGATTTTTTACAATATGTAACTAGTGTAGAGCTACATTGCGTTTACCATGAACGGGAAATTGTTCTCGTATATACCCACTAATGTGGAAAAAGTTATCACTATATTGTTAGATTACTACGAGGAAAATAATATGCTAGCTCGATTAATAAAGAACGTTCTATTTTTTATTTTTTTGTGGCGATAAGAATTTTTAATAAAGGTATATCTATACTTTTCTGTACAACTTGTTGATTTTCCCAAAAGTTATCATCTGTGTATCTTGGTATTAGATGTATATGAAAGTGGGTTCCTTTGTCCATTGCACCCCCATTGTTTTGAATGATGCTCGTACCCAAAATATTAAAATGAGTTTCAAGAATGGTAAGGATTTCTTTTTCAATAGTAAATAAGTCAGAGAGTATCTCATTAGGTATTTCTCTAATATCAGTATAGTGTTTTTTTGAGATGATGAGTATGTGCCCTTGTTGTATGGGATCAATATCTAGGATGATAAAAAAATGTTCATTTTCAGTGAGAATGTTATTTTTATTTATATTATGACAAAATAGGCAATTATTCACAACAACCTCTCCTTTTCAGTATGCATAGAAGTAAAAATAATTAAGATTTATTTGGAGGAATTTATCATGTTTTTTATTCAAATGTCAGGTGTACCAGGTTCAGGGAAATCTACTTTATCAAATACTATAGCGAACTATTTAGATGTTGTAATAGTAGATCACGATGTTACTAAAACAGCCCTAATGGAAACAGTAGATAATCAATGGTTTACTTCAGGTATAGGGAAAGCCTCTTATCATATTGACTGGATATTGCTCGAAAATCTCCTTTCACAAAATAAAAATGTCATATTTGATAGCCCTTGCTTATATGATGAGATAGTTGAAAAAGGGCTGGCGTTATCAAAAAAGTATCATGCTACATATAAGTATATAGAATGTAGTAATAAAAATTTTAACGACATAACACATAGACTAAAATCACGAGATTCAAAAATAAGTCAAATAGTTGAATACAAATCATATAGTATCTTTTATAAAGCGATGTTAGGAAGTAAACGTCCGCCTAATGGTAACTTTATTATTGTTGATACATCCCAGCCAATTGATTCATATGTTATGGACGTTGTGCATTATATAAAAAACTAGATTGTCTCTATATTTTGACAGACTTTGTGACAATAAAGCACTTTAAATAGGCATCTAAAGGTCTAGTGCCATTAAAGTCATCTTCATAAAAACCATTCATAACAAACCCATGATTAAATTGCCCTTGGATTTGAGACTCAAGGGTATGTCCAAATTCAATCGTATCAGATGATTTCATAAAATCGACTATTTCGGATTTAGTTAAGGTATCTAAAGTTGAATAAGGTATTTTATTCTTGACTACTAAGTTTCCCTTTTTATCTTCTTTGTCATCAAAGATGAACAGTACTGGATTTGTAAAGCCGGTAATTAGTGTTCCTCCTTTTCTTAAAATTCTATGACATTCTTTCCACAGAGGATCCAAATCTTTTATGAAAAGGTTAGATACGGGATTTATAATCATGTCGAAGGAATCATGAGGAAACATTGATAAGTCTGTCATGTTCGCTTTTTTAATAGTCAGATTCAAACAATCTCTTTTTGCAATCATTCGATCTTGTTCAAGCTGTTTTTCAGAGATATCGACAACTGTTACATCTGCTCCTGCTGCAGCCAATACAGGGGCTTGTTGACCACCCCCTGATGCTAAACAGAGAATATTAACACCTTTTAAGTTGTTAGGAAACCAACTTCTAGGAATTGGTTTATGATAAGTAATCGTAATAGACCAATCACCAATTCTAGCTTTTTTTATAATTTCTTCAGAGACTGCTAACGTGTATTTGGTATGATTTTCAACTTGTTTATCCCATGCTTTTTCATTGTGATCAATAATAGTCATATTGCATACTCCTTAATATGTTAGTTTTTACTAGTAGTGGATAACCGTTTATAATACACCCTGTGAATAAATTTCCCTTATGTTCAATTAATGGTATTATAACAGAAAAGATAGGATAAAAATATTTATTATTAAATGGTAGCTTAGTGAGGAGGATGGCCTATGGTGAACAGCACTATTGAATTAGTTAATTTAGTTCCGAAGTTTGTTACGTTTCTTGAAAAATCAAAAAAGATACAAACAATGGATGGTAAATGGGAACTATGGAAAACGGAGTATAATTTTGCTGCGATTCCTCCGACTGAAGAAGCCTTAGTACAAGCAAAATTAGATTTTGTTCGTGTGTATCAAAAATATTTAAAAATTCTAAATTGCAATATTAAGTTAGCCACCTAGGTAAAAACATCTAATTTTTTGTGTTATTCTATTAAAACCCATCCTTACCAACATGTTTTGATTTTAAGCTTTTGAATTTCTTCTAAAAATAATGTAGCTGGTTGTCTATAATTTAAGATTTTACGTGGTAAAAGATTAATTTTTTCAGTAGCCAGTTGAATGAATTGTTTTGAGTAGTTGCAGATTGGAGTTCCTTTCGGAATAAATTGTCTTAATAAACCATTATGTCTTTCATTTGTACCTCGTTCCCAAGAAGAATAAGGATGAGCAAAATAGACATCCGTTATTTGTTGTAGAGTATCATGAAGCGAGCTAAATTCACTACCATTATCAGCTGTAATTGATTGAAAATCTTGCTAAAATTAACTTGTCCGAACTCAGATTTTAATCGATTAACAGTATAACAAACAGACTCTTCTGTATGATCATCTAAAACAACAGTGATCATGTAACGCGTTTTTCTTTCAACAAGAGTAAGTATAGCATTATCATCTTTAGATTTTGAACCAATAACGCTATCTATTTCCCAATGACCAAAGTTTTTTCTATCATCAACTGTACTTGGTCGTTCATCAATCGATTTTCCTAGTTCTTTTTTATGCTTACGGCTTCTTTTCTTTTTAGGTGAGAGTCTGATCTTCATCTTGAGATGATGGTTTCTAATAGGTAAAAAGCCACTATCAATATAATTATAGAGTGTCTTAGTGGAGACAGTAGGTGTATTCCAAGTCCTCACGGACTTGATAAAACCAACAATTGCATCTGGTGACCAATTAAAATCAATAATCTGTTTACAGGCATAATTAATAAAGTCAACAGCACTGGCTAGCTTAGAATTAGCACCACAACGCTTTCTATTTTCTATATATTTAGCTTGTCCTGTCTCAGCAAAATAGAGTTGTCTAGGCTTTTTATTTTCTTTGATTTGCGTTGTTGTACCACGTTTTAGCTCATTGTTTATTGTTTGATGGTGTCGACCTAATCGTTTACCGATTGCTCTATTAGAATCACCTCTATTATGCCAAACTTCAATAAGTTGTCTTTCTTCAAAGGAAAGATGTTTATAAGTCAATTTTTGTGTGGTATTCTGAATTTGCGCCATGATAAAAATTCCTTTCGTTGTTGGGTAGATACTTCAATGATACATGAATTTTTACCATGGTGTTTTTTTATTATTTTAGGGTGGCTAACTTGATTCTACAATTAACCAATATTTAAAAATTGAAAACCAACTAAAAGAATTTAACAGCACTGAAGAGATTATCATAACGTGTATGTTGGCGTTACATAACAAACTGCATACAGATTGTATAATGGATATTAAAATTGTTTATTTTGTTGGCTTTTTTGAAGATAACCCCTTTGTTACGACTGATGTTAATGGAAAGCTATGTGTATGTTTACCGATTGAGAACAATAGTGATGAAGAATTTCAAAGAATACAGCTCTATCATGAATTAACACACATCTATCATTCTAAATTATCGAATACTTCATTTTCGTATGAGCAATCTCTTTCATTTCTTATACTGCAAGAAGGCCTGGATCTTCGAATGAGTGAAAAAATGGTACCAGGATATATGGATAGTAAGTATGTGTCACACCAAAATGGATGGTATGAAAAAATTGTCCGCTATCGTAATAATATTATTAGTGGCGTAATCCCAGATATACATGAGAATGATACAGAAATATTGTATAAATATACTATGGGAAAAGGAAATACTGGGTATGAACGTGAGGCTTACTATATAGGATGGATTTTAGTTGGAAAAATGTTAGACGACGGATATTCTTTTAGAGAACTTATGATACTAAGCGAGGGAGAAGGAAGTTTGTTAGTTGAAAAGTATCTAGCAATGATTTGTGCATAAAGTTATACTCGGAATCTATTAATTTATAGTATTATTTGAATTAATGCGACCTAAGTTAATTAATTGAAAACTAAAGAGGTGTGAAAATGGTATATTCTTTTAAAACTAGGCAAGATTATATTGCTTCTTTATACAAAATGATTCAACCGTTATCGGCATATTATGATAAAGATATTCCTGGAAAATTATTAATAGGAAAAGGGACAAGTGGGACGGTATATTCTGAAAGCACAAGAGAAATTGAAGGGTTTTTAAGAGTACTTTGGGGCATAGGACCTCTAATTGTTCATAATCCAGATGATAAATTAATCGGTATTGTATTGGATGGATTACGCGCAGGGACGGATCCAAATAGCAAAAGCTACTGGGGGACTCCTAAAAATTATGATCAGCTTATCGTAGAAATGGCCTCCTTATGCACATTTTTATTACTAAATCCAGGGCTTTGGGAAAAATTATCACAGCAAGAACAAGACAATGTTTTTAATTGGTTAAACACTGTTAATAGTCGAAAGACACCGAAAAATAATTGGCTATTCTTTAGAATATTAGTGAATGTCTGTTTAAAAAAACTAGGTAGAGAATTTAGTCAAGAAATGATTGAAGAAGATTTTAAAAAAATTGAAGAGTTTTATATAGGTAATGGATGGTATTGTGATGGACGTCCAACCCAAATGGATTATTATATTTCATTTGCATTTCATTATTATTCATTAATTTATTGTAAATTTATGGTAGATGATGATAAAAATCGAGTGGAATTATTTAAAAAACGAGCCATAAAATTTGCGCAAAGCTTTCAGTATTGGTTTGACGCAAATGGTGAGGCGATTCCTTTTGGTCGAAGTTTGACTTATCGGTTTGCCCAAAGTGCCTTCTGGTCAGCCTTAGTATTTGCAGATATTGAAGCATTGCCTTGGGGTGAAATTCGAGGGATAATCGAGCGAAATCTGACTAAATGGTGTGAACATGATATCTTTTTAAGAGATGGTCGCTTAACAATAGGTTATCACTATGAAAATTTAGTGATGGCTGAGGGATACAATGGAGCAGGCTCTCCTTACTGGGCATTTAAAACATTTTTATTATTAGCAGTTGATGACAATCATCCGTTTTGGAAAAGTAAAGCTATCAATAAACAATCTAACAATAGAGAGTATTTAATTCGAGAAGCACAAATGTTGATTCAAACGTCACCAAACCAGGTACAGTCGTTTGTTATGGGACAATTCGAGCCAAATCAAGCTCATGTTGAAGCAAAATATAGTAAATTTGTTTATTCAACAGTATTTGGTTTTAGTGTACCAAAAAGTCACCTGTTTTATCATCAAGGAGGCTTTGACAATTGTTTGGCTTTGTCAGAAGATGATAGCTACTATCGAACAAAATTTAAATCTGAATCATTTGATATAACAGATGATTATGTGAGAAGTAGTTGGAAACCATGGAAAGATGTCAGTATTTCTACGCTAATTATCCCAATGAATGGCTGGCATGTCAGGGTACATGAAATAGAAACTAAACGAGAGTTGGTTGTCCGAGAAGGTGGTTTTGCCACACCAATTGAAAAAACGTGTTTAGTGGAAGAGAAAGATAAAATTATTTGTGACTCTAATATTGGTACAAGTATTTTAGTACCATTAGAAGGTTTTGATGATATGGAATATACGATTAACGAACCAAGTACTAGCTTGTTTTTTAAAAGTAGTGGGCATCCATCAAGTCGAGCAAACCTATCTGTTGGAAAACATCGTTTGATTAGTCTTGTTGGCGGGATTGCCATACAGGATGAAGAGTGGTTACATCAACCACTTGTAAAGGTAAGTGATAGCACAGTAGCAGTGATACATGGAGACAATCAAAAAGAGGTTAAGTTGTAGAGTCGTATTAAACATAAAATAACCCACCTGAATGTTAATTATAAACATTCAGGTGGGATTTAGTTTTAATTAAAACACAACGACGGGAACACCAACGTCAATCATATTAAACAGTTTAGCACATACATCAGGGGGGGTATTGATACAGCCGTGAGATCCCACGGTAGTGTAAGACGTGCCACCATATGCGTTAGCATTTTGCCATGGTGAATCGTGTATCCCCACACCCGTCCAATCGATAGGCATCCAGTAATCAACAGGACTTGCGTAATCTTCACCACGGAGTGTTTCATCACGTTTTTTATTCCAAACATAGAAAACACCTGCAGGAGTTGGAGTACTTGGTTTTCCTGAAATGATAGGAGTATCTAATACGACTTTGCCGTCTTTGTAATACCACATATGTTGCTCTTGTAAATCAACTTCAATATAGGTATTTGACAGTAGAGCTGTTTCAGGAGTTGTGCTACCCTGATATGCAGGCACACGTTTTGTAAATCCTTTTCCAGATAAGATTAATTCAGTTAATTGTTCGGTTTCGCTATCTGTTGCAATCGTCCAACTGTATGTTCCAGCTGGTACAGAGACTTCTCCACGTTTAGTACTATTAAATTTTGTAGGATTGGTACTGGTATTATATTGTTGTCCAAGTTGTGTGACATATTCTTTTACAAGGTCTTGTTTTAAATCAACATCGCCTTTGTCATTTGTCGTTAACCAGCTAGCTATCGTTTCTTTTGGAATAGCTATTTCTTGCCCATTAATAAGATAAGTAGCACTTACTTCAGTGAGCTTATTAATATCATCTAACTCTTTCTTTAATTTTGAGTCAGTTGCTAGAACAGTAGGCTTTTGGACATAAGATTCGAGCTCTATTGAACTTTCACCATCTTTAACATGTGACTCAAACGCTGAAATAAACTTGTCGACATCGATTGTATTACCAGCTACTTCATTGGTTATCTGGAAAGTACCATCTTTCATCTCAATCATTGCGTTTTTTGTTGGAGTACGCTCTTTATTGAAATCTGTCACAGCTGTTTTTAAGTCACTTGCTTGTTTAGCTAAAGCCTCTTTATTGTAATCCGTCATAATGATTGGAACGTTTTTAGGTTGGTTGATATAGTTCATAAACCATAACCAGGGATTTTGTTTAGACCATGAGCTATCTACAGTTTTGTTAACATCAAACGTGATTCCTAACTGTTGTTTAGGAATTGTTTTCCATTCCTTGTTACTGTCTAATACAACAAAGGAGTCTTGATGCACGTTGTCTTCAATTTTTTTGATAGCTTCTTTTTTTGATAATTGACTCACATCTATTTGACCTATTGTTGTATTGGGTAAAAATTTATTTTGATAGATAATTGCAAAGTAAGAATAAATACTCACAATAATTAGTACTAGAACTAATGGTACTAATAGCCACGACTTTCGTTTCATATGAAGCCCCTTCCCATAATAGAAATTGTAATATTATTGTAACATATTCCTTACTAAAAACAATATAAGTGCTTTCTAATTGTCTGTTTATGTAAAAAGAAAGAAAGACTAGAAAATTATCTCCAGTCTTTCATTTTTGGTTTATTTAAAAGCTTCGTCCAATACTTGTTGTAGACGTTCAGCGGATAAGTCAAATTTTTCTTGCTCGGCATCTGTTAATGGGAGTTCAATGACATGACTAATCCCTTGTCGATTAACTACAGCAGGAGCTCCAATATAAATGTCATTTAAACCATATTGGCCATCTAAGTAAACAGAAAGTGGTAAGATAGCATTTTCATCATAAAGAATGGCTTTTGTGATACGTGCAAGTGCAACGGCAATCCCATAGAATGTCGCCCCTTTTTTATCAATAATAGTATAGGCGGCATCACGAACTTTGAAGAAAATATTCACAAGTTCTTCTTCATCAATTTCAGGATGGTCTGATACCCATTCATAAATTTGTAATCCAGCAATATTAGCATGTGACCACACAGGAAATTCAGTATCTCCATGCTCTCCCAAAATGTAGCCGTGGACGTTTCTGGCATCCACGTCAACTAATTCTGCGATGGTTTGTCTAAAACGAGCAGAATCAAGAGATGTTCCACTACCAATTACTTTATGTTTTGGAAATCCTGAAAATTTCCATGTAGCATAAGTTAAAATATCAACTGGGTTAGTTGCAATCAAGAAAATACCGTCAAATCCTGATGCCACAATGTCATCAACAATCGATTTGAAAATTTTTAAATTTTTATTGACTAAGTCAAGACGAGTTTCACCAGGTTTTTGAGCAGCCCCTGCTGTAATAACAACAATGTCTGCATCTTTACAGTCAGCGTAAGTAGCTGCATATATTTTTTTTGGTGAAGTAAAAGCTAAAGCGTGAGATAAATCAAGGGCATCACCTTCTGCTTTATTTACATCGATATCGATAATACCAATTTCTTGTGCGATATTTTGTGTCACTAAGGCGAAAATATAGCTTGAACCAACGGCTCCATTGCCGACAACAATAATTTTTTGATGATCAATAGTTGAGTGTTTCATGTAATCGCTCCTTGTTTTTTTAATTTACTCCAATACAAATTATACCACCAAATTATGAAAAACCCTATGAAAAAGGTCACTTAATAAAAAACAGTCTATTAATCAAACGTTAATTAAAAGTCTTAATAGTTTCTTATTTATAGAAAATAAAAAGATATGGTATACTAATTGAGAACATTTTATTTTTTAAATACAATGATGAAACACGTGTGCTCTAACCCGTGTTTTTTGATGTTATAGGAGAATATATTATGAAATTAATTGTTGGATTAGGTAATCCAGGAGCAAAATATCGTACAACTAGACACAATATTGGATTTATTGCATTAGACGAGATTGCCTATCAAGAAAATATTACATTTAACAACTCTCAATTTGAAGCGGATACGGCAGATTTTTTTTCAAATGGTGAAAAAATTATGTTAGTGAAACCTCAAACGTTTATGAATGAATCAGGTCGTAGTGTGGGTCCTTTGATGACCTATTATAATGTGTCACCAGAAGATGTCGTAGTGATTTATGATGATTTAGATTTACCTGTTGGAAAAATTAGATTGCGTCAAAAAGGCAGTGCGGGTGGTCACAATGGAATTAAAAGTTTGATTGCTCATATAGGAACGCAAGAATTTAACCGAATACGTATCGGGATTGACCGTCCAGCGCGTGGTGAGGAAGTGATTGCCCATGTGTTAGGTAATTTTCCTAAGAACACACATGAAGAAATGTTATCGGCTGTAAAATTAGCATCTGAAGCCAGTCTCTATTGGGCCCAAGGTCACTCTTTTGTTGATACAATGAACCAATATAATGGTAAAAAATAAGGAGGTCTAGGAGTATATGTACCTCAACCAAGGACTAATGACAGTTATTGAGCGAGATAATCAGGTGAATGAGTGGTATCAGGCAAGTGATGAACAACACTCACAATTGATTACTGGCTTGGCAGGGTCAGCAAAGACACTTGTGATGTCAACTCTTTTGAAAAAAAATAAAAAAATAATGATAGTAACACCTAATTTATATTATGGTACGAAATTAATGGATGACTTGCAACATATCGTTGACGAGTCTTATTTGCATTTCTTTCCAGTTGATGAAGTAGCGGCTGTAGAGATGTCTTTTTCATCCCCAGAAGCATTAGCTGAAAGAATCAATAGTTTGGTCTTTTTAACGAATGATGAACCCGGTATTTTAGTGACACCATTAGCTGGTCTAAGGCGATTTTTACCGTCACCTAATAACTGGAAAGATAGTATGTTATCTGTTGAAGTTGGAGGGACGATTGATTTAGAAACGTTACCAGAACGTTTGGTATCGTTGGGATATGTTCGTGAACAAATGATAGGCAAGCCTGGAGAATTTAGTATCCGAGGGAGCATTATTGATATCTATCCTTTGACTAGTGATTATCCTGTGCGTATTGATTTATTTGATGATGAAGTCGATTCACTTAGACTATTTGACGCACAAACACAAAGATCGTTATCTGATGTTGAACAGATAACGATTCCTCCAGCGATGGACCAGATTGTTACAAAGGAAGATCTTTATAAAGCATCTAAAGTGTTAGATGAAACATTAGGTAATAAAATAGAATCTGTTAAAGATGCTGAAAAAAAAGGTCAACTTACAGCTTATAAAAATTTTACAGTAGGCGAGTGGGAAAACGGACACCCAACGGAAGATATTAGTCAGTATATTGATGTGATTTATGATGAAAAGTATCATTTAAGTGATTATTTGTCGGTGGATGATTTTGTGTTATTTGATGATTATAGTCGAATGATTGATACAGAAAAAGAAATTTTAAGAGAAGAAGCAGAGTGGCTGACAATTAAATTAGAAGATAACCCAATTTTTGAAAATCGAACGCTAGGTGGCGATTTTCGTCAAATAATGAAAAGAATGCCACAACATCGGACGTTCTTTTCGTTATTTCAAAAAGGAATGGGCAATTTACGTTTTTCAGCTGTTTACCCGTTTGAGTATCGGTCAATGCAACAATTTTTCGGTCAACTCCCATTATTAAAGGCAGAGATGGATCGTTGGGCTAAGCAAAAACAGACCGTGGTTGTATTGGTCGAAAATGATGAACGGAGTCAAACTGTCGAACGTTTATTTATTGATGCTGGTATTTCCGCTGTTGTCAGTAATAGTAAAAATATTATAGAGGGGCAAGCACAAATCCAAGTCGGCCTATTAGAGTCAGGCTTTGAGTTACCTCAAGATAATCTAGTTGTTGTGGTTGAAAAAGAGATTCTCCACACACGAACTAAACGTCAAGCACGTAAGCAGACTATTTCTAATGCAGAACGACTTAAAAGTTATAACGAATTAAGTCCTGGAGATTACGTGGTTCACGCCAATCACGGGATTGGTAAATATATTGGGATGGAAACACTTTTAAGTGGGGGAACGCATCAAGATTATATGACCATCCTATATCAAAATAATGATAAGTTATTTATTCCAGTGACACAGCTTGATTTGATTCAAAAATATGTTGCTTCTGAGTCTAAGGCACCACGTATTAATAAATTAGGTGGTAGTGAGTGGACAAAGACAAAGAAAAAAGTATCGGCTAAAGTAGAGGATATTGCGGATGATTTGATTCAGCTTTATGCAGCAAGAGAAGCTGAAGTAGGTTATGCTTTTTCACCAGATGATGATTACCAACGTGAATTTGACAATGCGTTTCCTTACTCTGAGACAGATGACCAATTACGTAGTATCCAAGAAATCAAGCATGACATGGAGAAGAAACGGCCAATGGATCGTTTACTTGTGGGCGATGTAGGATACGGTAAAACAGAAGTCGCATTACGTGCAGCGTTTAAAGCTGTCAAGGATGGAAAACAGGTCGCATTTTTAGTACCAACAACGATTTTGGCGCAACAACACTATGAAACAATGCTTGACCGATTTAAAAACTTCCCAGTGACTATTGGGCTAATGAGTCGTTTTAGAACGAAAAAACAACAAGAAGAAACGATTTCTCAATTGAAAAAAGGTCAGGTTGATATCATTGTTGGAACACATCGAATTTTATCAAAAGATTTAGAATTCATGGATTTAGGGCTTCTTATTATTGATGAGGAACAGCGTTTTGGTGTGAAACACAAAGAGCGCTTAAAACAATTACGTGCACAAGTTGATGTCTTGACACTAACAGCTACACCTATTCCGAGAACATTGCATATGTCAATGCTTGGTGTTAGGGATCTGTCGGTTATTGAAACCCCACCAGCTAATCGTTACCCTGTTCAAACATACGTTATGGAAAAAAATCCAGGGGCGATTAGAGAAGCTTGCGAGCGCGAAATCGCTCGAGGTGGACAAATTTTTTACTTATATAACCGAGTGGATACTATTGAACAAAAAGTCGATGAGTTAAAAATGTTATTACCTGACGCACGTATTTCTTATGCTCATGGGCAGATGACAGAAGTACAATTAGAAAATGCCTTGATGGAATTTATTAATGGTGAATATGATATTTTAGTGACGACCACGATTATTGAAACAGGCGTGGATATTCCTAATGTAAATACGCTGTTTGTTGAAAATGCTGATCATATGGGACTTTCTCAGTTGTATCAATTAAGAGGGCGTGTGGGTCGAAGCAACCGAGTGGCATATGCGTACTTTATGTATGAACCACAGAAGATATTAAATGAAGTTAGTGAAAAGCGACTTCAAGCGATTAAAGACTTTACCGAACTAGGTTCTGGATTTAAAATCGCGATGCGTGACTTGTCCATTCGTGGAGCAGGGAATTTATTAGGCGCACAACAACATGGCTTTATTGATTCGGTTGGTTTTGATATGTATACTCATATGTTGAATGAAGCTGTTAACCGCAAACGTGGCGTTGATAAACAAGAAACAAAAACAGTCACAGAGATTGACTTGGGAATTGACGCATATATTCCGAGCGACTATATAGAAGATGAACGCCAAAAAATCGAAATGTATAAGCGTATTAGACAGTTGGATAGTCAAGAGATGTATGATGAGTTGGAATCCGATTTACTTGACCGATTTGGTGAATATCCAGATGAAGTAGCAAATTTATTAACAGTCGGTCTGGTAAAAATGAATGCCGATTTTGCATTAATCAATAAAATACAAAAGAAAAAACAGTCAATTTACATTGAGTTAAGCAAAGAAGGAACATCTGCTTATACGATAGAGCAGTTGTTTAAAGCTTTATCGAAGACAACGCTAAAAGCCGAAATTAGTACAGATGAGCATTTGGCGGTCACTTTAAAATTGGTGAAAGACATGTCTGTTGCAACTTGGTTACATGAAATATCTGTTTTTGTTGAAGCTTTACGACAAGAAAGATATGAAAAAAAAGAGACGCAGGATGATGTCGATGGATAAATTAAAAGCAGAAAAGACTGTACTTAAAGGAACGCTAATATTAACGTTGACATCATTTATTGTTAAAATTCTTAGTGCTATTTATAGAGTACCATTTCAAAACTTAGTTGGTGATGAAGGATTTTATGTCTATCAACAAGTTTACCCAATTTATGGGATTGCGATGACGTTATCTTTGTCTGGTATGCCGGTATTTTTATCAAAAATATTGGCTAGCGAGGAGTCACCAATCGAGCAGAAACGATTAATGAATCAATTCTTTTATTATGTTAGTATACTTTCTATAGGTTTATTTATTGGCTTATTCATTGGTGCACCTATCATTGCGATAATGATGGGTGACAAAGAATTAGCGCCATTGATACGTGTGGTATCGATTGTCTTTTTATTAGTGCCATTTTTATCTACTTTTAGAGGTTATTTCCAAGGTGAGATGAATATGGTGCCTACCGCGACGTCACAATTAGTAGAGCAAGGCATTAGAGTCGTGATTATATTGCTAGCAGGTTGGTTATTTTATAGTCAAACATTGACTGTGTATGAAGTTGGAAGCATTGCGACATCTGGCGCGATTATTGGTGGAATATGTGCGATTGTTGTGTTGATGTATTATGCAAGAAAAAAACAGTTAACGTTTATTTATTTTCCTAGAAAAAAAGACCGACAAATAGGTTTTTTGAAGCGACTTATTTTAGAAGGTGGCACATTATGTTTTTTTAGTGCCTATCTAGTTATTTTTCAATTAATAGATTCATTTACGATAAAAAAATATTTGGTATTCTCCGGAATGCCAGATTTATCAGCGAAAATAGCTAAAGGAGTTTTTGATAGAGGACAACCTTTAGTGCAGTTGGGATTAGTCGTTGCTGTATCTATGACAGCAACGTTCATGCCCACGTTAACCCATTATTATAAAAATAAAGTACGAGATGAGTATGAATCCATGGTCACGTCTTACCTAAAGGTATCATTGGCTATTTCTATGGCAGCCGGGATAGGGTTATCTCTTTTGATTCCATTTATCAATGTCACATTATTTAGTAATAATGACGGAGTAAATACATTATCTATCTTTGTGTTATCAGTGAGTGTTGCCTCAATGATTCAAACCTATCAAACCATTTATCAAAGTCAAAATCGAGTGCATTATCAATTTGTGGCCGCATTATTTGGTGTACTGTTAAAAAGTGTGTTAACGCCAGGATTGACTTATTACTTTGGTACGATAGGCTCAAGTTTGAGTACACTTTTAGGATTACTCGGATGTTTATTTGTATTACATCATTACTTGTTGAGGCGAGGTTTTAAACTCTCGGTGGGCGCGACATTTGCTATAAAATTAATAGTGAGTTTGCTATTTATGAGTGTTATTATTTCTATATACCGCTATACTTGTTTGGGTTACAATGATATGGCACATCGAGGCGTGACATTTCTTTTAACGCTCATTGGTGTGTTGATCGGGATGGTTATCTATCTAATAAGTATTGTGAAATTAAAATTATTTAGTTATGATGAGTGGGCTATGTTACCATTTGGTCAAAAAATATATAAACATTTTTATTAATAAAATTGGAGGTTACTATGAGATTAGATAAATTTTTAAAGATTTCTAGAATTATTAAACGTCGGACGATTGCTAAAGAAATTGCTGATAAGGGTCGAATTCAAGTGAATCAAAAACTAGCTAAGTCTTCTACTACTGTTAAAATAGGTGATGTTATTACTATTATGTTTGGTAATAAAACATTAGAAGTTAAAGTGTTGGATTTAAAAGATACAACTAAAAAAGATGAAGCAAAAGATTTATACGAGATTATTAGTGAGACAAAAAATCAAGACTAGAAACCAACGATAAGTATTAGACATTGGTGAATCTAGTTGGTATAATGAACACAAGTATAAACAGAAATGGAGTCTAGCGTATCATGAGTGAGAAAAAACCATTATTAAGCCTTGAGACTAGCGAAGAAATATCCACATCAACGATGGCTAAACACCAACGTGAACAAAAACAAATGATTTATAAACGTCGTAGATTAACTTTGATGTTCGTATTAGCTTTTGGTTTGTTTACTTTTATGGGCATTAACTTATTTCGCAATGGACAACATCTGTTATCGCTACAAGAAAATCACACTGAAGTAAAAAAAGAGTATGCTCAGGTGAAATCTGAAAAAAAAGAGTTGGAAGATGAAGTAAAACTTTTAAAAGATCCAGAGTACGTTGAAAAAGTAGCACGTGCAAAATATTTCTACTCTAAAGAAGGCGAACAAGTATATAGCATCCCTGATTTAAGTGGTGCAAAGTAAAATCAGTGGCAACTTAATAAATATAAAAAAATAACATATAAAGAGGATTCAAGGAGGAAAATTTTTTTTATGTCAATCGAAGTGGGGACAAAGTTATCTGGTAAAGTGTCAGGTATTACTAATTTTGGAGCGTTTGTAGATTTAGGTGAAGGAAAAACAGGTTTAGTACATATTAGCGAGGTTTCTAATAGTTTTGTTAAAGACATTAACGATGTACTAAAAGTTAATGACGAAGTTGAAGTGAAAGTGATGAGTGTGGGAGACGATGGCAAAATAGGTTTATCTATTAAACGTGCTAATGAAGAAGAACGACCACAACGTGAGAGAAAAGAATACAAACGTTCATCAAATAACTACCAGTCTGATCGTAATAACAATAGAAGCAATGACCGCGGTAGGGGCAATCGTAAACCTGCAGCAGTAGCTACTCCACAAAAAGAAAATTTTGACTCACTAATGAGCAATTTCTTAAAAGATAGTGATGATAGATTAAGTACATTAAAACGAAGCACCGAAGGAAAACGCGGTGGACGTGGTGGACGTCGTAACTAAAAAGTTTAGAAGGGTAAGAGAGTTCTCTTATCCTTTTTTTATAGCGTAAATTAGGGGGATTTCTATGTATAAAAAGTTTCACCAACTGATCACATCACAGCGCAACATAACTAGTAACACACGACTGGTCATTGGTGTATCAGGTGGAGTCGATTCGATGGTACTTCTGGACTTGTTGTGTCAATTACCAAAACAAGACAGGCCAATTATACATATAGCCCATATCAACCACCAATTACGCGACGAATCTGCAGAAGAACAAGCGTTTATTGAAGAATATGCTAGTGAACGTGGATTGCCTGTATATGTCGGTGTTTGGTCTAAAGGGAAGACCATCAAAAAAAATGTTGAACAAGAAGCAAGAGAGTATCGCTATCTTTTTTTCAATAAAATTATGCAAGAGACCAATAGTACCATGCTACTCACAGCTCATCATAAAGATGACAACATAGAAACGATACTGATGCGATTCATACAAGGCAGTCAATTGCGAACACTTGAAGGAATTGAAAGCGAGCGAGCGTTAAATGATAATGTCGTGATACGTCCGTTATTAAGTTTTTCTAAAAAAGAGATTTATTTATACGCGAGGAAAAAGAATATACCTTATTATGAAGATAGTAGTAATTTTTCCGATAATTATTTGCGCAATCGTATCAGACACACCATTCGCCCCATGCTTGAGAGTGAGAATCCTAATATAGGTGAAGGTGTCCTACGTTTGGCACAAGAAATCAACCAACAAGCAATAATTATTAATGAGTTTATGTCACCATTGGTTGACTCCGTTGTCTCTTATGAAAATAATACATGGCAAGTGGATTATCTTTCGTTAAAAAAACACAATTTAGCAGTACAATCTGAGGTAATTCGTTGTTTGCTAGCGAAAGTTCAAGAAACAAACAAACTTATTCTTGGATATGAGCATTTGGTTCAAGTTCAACAAGTGATGGCGAGTGATAAACCGAATATCTTACTTCATCTACCAAATAATTGGGTAGTCGATAAAAGCTATGATACGATTAAGTTTTATCAAATTTCTCAAAACGAGAAGCGAATAGGTAGTGCTAAACTTGATAAAAATCAAGGGATATTTCTGTCTAAAAAACAGTGGCTTGGTTTTTT
Organism: Vagococcus sp. JNUCC 83; assembly: GCF_053667615.1. Taxonomy (NCBI): domain Bacteria; kingdom Bacillati; phylum Bacillota; class Bacilli; order Lactobacillales; family Enterococcaceae; genus Vagococcus; species Vagococcus sp. JNUCC 83. The sequence continues at coordinate 2,225,780 of NZ_CM132204.1, forward strand.
TGAATCAGGGAAAGAAGATATACCAAAAGAGTTAGAGTCATGGGGATGTAAAGAGGTTACCTACACGCATGGTAAAAATCATACCATTCGAGTCAGAAAACGTGAAGATGGCGATAAATTCGTATATAATCGTAAAGGTCAGACTAAGAAAGTCTCACGTTATTTTATTGATGAAAAAATACCTATGAAATTACGTGAGTTAAGTTGGCTTGTTTTCGATGAAAAAGGGTATCTTTTGTGGCTTTTACCATTTAGAGAAAGTTATTTGAGTATTCAGCATGAAACTGATAAAATACAGTATAAGCTTGTCTATTTATATCAAGTGGATGAGTAAGTTTGGAAGGAGAACCCAATGTTAGAAAAAGATATCGAAAAAACATTTTATTCAGAACAACAAATTAAAGAACGTGTTGCCGTTTTAGGTGAAGAAATCAGTCGAGAATACCAAGATAAATTTCCTTTAGTAGTTGGTATTTTAAAAGGAGCTGTTCCTTTTTTATCTGATTTAGTGCGCGCGATGCCAATTCATATGGAAATGGACTTTATGGATGTGTCAAGTTATGGAAATGCCACCGTATCATCTGGTGAAGTACGTATCTTAAAAGACTTAAGTACAGTCGTTGAAGGCCGTCATATTATCTTAGTGGAAGATATCATTGATAGTGGACGTACTCTTAAGTACTTAGTAGATTTATTAAAACATCGTAAAGCAGCTTCAGTAAAAATTGTAACAATGCTTGATAAACCAGAAGGTCGAGTGGTTGACATGGCTGCTGACTATGTTGGTTTTGAAGTGCCAAATGAATTTGTTGTGGGATATGGTTTGGATTATGCTGAGGATTATCGTAATCTGCCGTATATTGGGGTCCTTAAACCAGAAATATACGAAAATGCTTAATTTTTCGAACGTTTAATGTTACAATGATTTCTTAGGAATGATTACAAACTAAAAACTTAATATAGAGAAGGAGGACATGTATGAATAAAAAGAATTCAGGGATGCGTAACTCGCTTTATTATATTATTGTATTTTTATCAATGATTACAATAGTATACTTCTTCTTTGGACAAGGAAGCGATCAATCTCCAACTATAAATTATTCAACGTTCTATCAACAATTAAAAGATGATCAAGTAAAAGATTTCACAGTGCAACCTTCAAATGGTGTTTACAAAATTACAGGTGAGTATCGTGAAGAACAAAAAATCACTGATTCAGGTGGCTTACCCGTTTTTGGTAAAACAAAAGTAAAATCAAAACGATTTACAACATCTGTCTTACCTAACGATGCAACAATTGCTAACATTAGTGAAACAGCTAATAAAGTAGGGGCTAAATTTGTAGTAAAAGAACAATCAAACAATAGTGTTTGGGTGTCGTTATTATTTAGTTTCTTACCTGTATTATTAATGGTGTTCCTCTTCTATATGATGATGGGACAAGGTGGTCAAGGTGGCGGAAATGGACGCGTGATGAACTTTGGTAAAACAAAAACCAAAGAAGCCGATAAAAAATCAATCAATGTTCGTTTTTCTGACGTAGCAGGTGCTGAAGAAGAAAAACAAGAATTAGTTGAAGTGGTTGAATTCTTAAAAGATCCGCGTCGTTTTGTGGAACTAGGTGCGAGAATTCCTGCCGGTGTGTTACTAGAAGGACCTCCTGGAACTGGTAAAACATTATTAGCAAAAGCTGTTGCCGGAGAAGCTGGCGTGCCATTCTTCTCTATCTCAGGTTCAGACTTTGTTGAAATGTTTGTCGGTGTTGGGGCGAGTCGTGTACGTGACTTGTTTGAAACAGCGAAAAAATCAGCGCCAGCTATTATCTTTATTGATGAGATTGATGCAGTTGGACGTCAACGTGGTGCTGGTATGGGTGGAGGGCACGATGAGCGTGAACAAACCCTTAACCAATTGCTTGTTGAGATGGATGGTTTTAATGGGAATGAAGGAGTTATCGTTATTGCCGCAACAAACCGTTCAGATGTCTTAGACCCTGCGTTACTTAGACCAGGCCGTTTTGATAGACAAGTTCTTGTTGGAACCCCAGATGTTAAAGGTCGTGAACAAATTTTACGAGTGCATTCTCGTAACAAACCTTTAGCAAGCGATGTTGATTTGAAAGTCGTGGCACAACAAACACCAGGTTTTGCCGGTGCAGACTTAGAAAACGTATTAAACGAAGCTGCTCTTGTAGCTGCTAGACGTAATAAAAAGAAAATTGATGCTTCAGATATTGACGAAGCACAAGATAGAGTGATTGCTGGTCCAGCTAAGAAAGATCGCATGATTAGTAAGAAAGAACGTTCAATGGTTGCTTACCACGAAGCCGGGCATACAATCTGTGGTTTAGTGTTAAGTGATGCAAGAATTGTCCATAAAGTAACAATCGTTCCACGTGGACGTGCTGGCGGATACATGATTGCTTTACCAAAAGAAGATCGTTTCTTAATGACTCAAAATGAAATGTTCGAACAAATTGTTGGGTTGCTTGGTGGACGTGTTGCTGAAGAAATTATCTTTGGTGTGAAATCTACTGGCGCAAGTAATGACTTTGAGCAAGCAACTAACTTAGCTCGTTCAATGGTGACTGAATATGGTATGAGTGACTCTTTAGGACCTGTACAATATGAAGGAAACCATCAAGTATTTGTTGGTCGTGATTATGGACAAACAAAAACTTACTCAGAACAAATTGCTTTCCAAATCGATGAAGAGGTAAGAAATATCTTAAATCGCGCTCATCAAAAAGCAGTGGAAATTATCGAAGCTCATCGTGATGAACATAAACTGATTGCAGAATCTCTTCTTAAATATGAAACACTTGATGCAAAACAAATTAAATCATTGTTTGAAGAAGGTAAAATGCCAAATGATGATAAAGCTGAAGAGTATCCAAGTGAAAAAGACGGTTCTTTTGAAGAAGTAAAAGAAGCACTAGAAAGAAAAGATGCTGAAAAACAAAAAGCCGAATATGAAGAAGAAAAAGAAGCAGAACAAGATTTAAAAGAACGTGATAGAGAATTATCACAATCAATTAAAGAAGATGAAGACGCTGTGAAAGAAGACAAATCTGAGTAAAAATAGTTTTAAGATTTAATCAAATACGTTATGATAAGTGGGATATACGAAAGTATAGCCCACTTTTTAATTGGGAAGAAAAAAGAAAGAAAGTAGGCAAGAAAATGAGTAAACAAACAACAGATTATTTAGTAAAAGCATTATGCTTTAATGGAGAAATACGAGCAATGGCAACTCGAACAACAGAACTAGTCGCTGAAGCACAACAACGTCATGACACCTGGCGTACATCAACAGCTGCGTTAGGTCGTTCTCTAACGGGAGCATTGCTATTAGGATCAATGCATAAGGGAGACGAAAAGTTAACTGTTCGTATCCAAGGAGATGGACCAATCGGAGCGATTGTGGTTGATGCTGATGCTCGAGGGCACGTTAAAGGATATGTAAAAAATCCACAGGTCAATCTACCAGCAAATGCACTAGGTAAAATAGATGTACGCGGTGGCGTTGGAACAAACGGCTCTCTAAGCGTCGTGAAAGATTTAGGATTAAGAGAACCTTTTACAGGACAAGTACCACTTGTATCAGGAGAATTAGCTGAAGATTTTACTTATTATTTAGCGACATCAGAACAAGTTCCTTCTGCAGTAGGGTTAAGTGTATTAGTTGATAATGAAAATGACGATGTCGTAAAAGCGGCTGGTGGATTTATGATTCAAGTGATGCCTTTTGCGTCAGAAGAAACACTTGTTGAGATTGAGAAACGTTTGTCAGATATTCCACAAGTATCAAATTTACTAGATCAAGGTGAAACACCCGAAGAAATTCTTTATCGTTTATTAGGTAAAGAGAATGTTGAAATTTTAGATACGATGCCAGTCGAGTTTCAATGTGACTGCTCGAAGGAACGTTTTTCTTCAGCGTTAATTACTTTAGGTGTAGATGAGTTAACTCAAATGATAGAAGAAGACAATGGAGCAGAAGCTGTGTGTCATTTTTGTAATGAAAAATATCACTATTCAGCAGATGAGTTATCAGTATTAAGAGACGAGGCTATGCAGTCTTAAGAGGAGGAAAACCGATGTGGAAAATAGGAAACGTCGAGATTCCTAATCGAGTAGTTGTTGCACCAATGGCTGGGGTGAGTAACTCTGCTTTTCGTGTGACAGTCAAAGAGTTTGGTGCAGGACTTGTTGTGTGTGAAATGATTAGTGATAAAGGCATTCAGCAACGAAATAAAAAAACACTAGAAATGCTCTATATTGATGAAACAGAACACCCGCTTAGTTTACAAATTTTTGGTGGGAATAAAGAAAATTTAGTAGAAGCAGCTAAGTTTGTCGAAGAATATACAACAGCAGATATCATTGATATTAATATGGGGTGCCCAGTAAACAAAGTTATCAAAGCAGAAGCGGGTGCTAGATGGTTACTTGATCCTAATAAAGTGTATGAAATGGTAGAAGCTGTTGCTAATGCTGTAAGTATCCCTGTGACAGTGAAACAACGTATTGGCTGGGACGAGGAGCATGTTTATGCTGTTGAAAATGCGTTGGCTGCTGAAAAAGCCGGTGCCAGTGCTGTGGCGATGCATGGACGAACACGCGTGCAAATGTATGAAGGAAAAGCTAATTGGGATGTGTTAAGAGACGTTAAGAAACATTTAACGATTCCGTTTATGGGAAATGGTGATGTCAGAACGCCAGAAGATGCCAAGCGTATGCTTGATTATGTTGGATGCGATGGCGTGATGATAGGCCGAGCAGCTTTGGGTAATCCATGGATGATCTATCGTACACAACACTATCTAGAAACAGGTGAGTTACTAGAAGAACCACATCCAGCCGAAAAAATTGACACAGCTAAATTACATTTAGATCGATTAATTCGCTTAAAGGGTGAAAAAATTGGTTGTTTAGAGTTCCGCCAACATGCCGCTTATTATTTAAAAGGTGCGCCACGAGCTACCAAAACAAGGTTAGCTGTGAACAAAGCAACTACCCAAGCAGAAATGAATCAGATTTTAGATGAGTATGTCTTAGTCGTGAAAGAAAAAGGCTTAGTAGGATAAAAAAGGCAAATTAACTTGCCTTTTTTTTGTTATTTGTGGCATTATAGGAGAGAGTAGAAAGGCAAAATAGTATAGGAGGAAGTAATGTGTCAAAAGATAATCAAGAGCATCAAGAAATGAATGACCAACTCATCGTTAGACGAGAAAAAATGGCGGACTTACGTGATAAGGGATTAGATCCATTTGGAGCACGTTTTGAACGCACAACAAATGCAAAAGAATTACATGAAACATATGATGATAAAACAAAAGAAGAATTACAAGAGTTAAATCTTACAGCCACAGTCGCAGGGCGTATTATGACAAAACGCGGTAAAGGTAAAGTAGGGTTTGCTCATTTACAAGATAGAGAAGGACAAATCCAAATTTATGTTCGTAAAGATGCAATCGGTGAAGAAGCATATGAATTATTTAAACAAGCTGATTTGGGTGATTTTGTTGGGGTAACCGGTCAAATCATGAAAACTGATATGGGTGAAATAACAATCAAGCCAACTGAATTTACATTCTTAACAAAAGCACTTCGTCCATTACCAGATAAATATCATGGTTTAACAAATGTTGAACAAAAATACCGTCAACGCTATTTAGACTTAATTAGTAATCGTGATAGCTTTGATAAATTTGTTAAACGTAGTGAGATAATTCGCGAAGTTCGTAACTACTTAAATGATCATGGCTATTTAGAAGTGGAAACACCCACTCTGCATAATATGGCAGGTGGAGCAGCAGCAAGACCATTCATCACACATCACAATGCATTAGATATGGAACTATATTTACGTATCGCATTAGAATTACATTTAAAACGATTAATCGTTGGTGGAATGGAAAAAGTTTATGAAATTGGACGTGTATTCCGTAATGAAGGGATTGATGCAACGCATAATCCAGAATTCACTATGTTAGAAGTTTATACGGCTTACACTGATTATAAAGATATTATGGATCTAACTGAAGGTATTATTACAACAGTTGCTAAAAAAGTATTAGGAACACTACAAATTCAATATGGTGATACTGATGTGAATTTAGAAGGTCCTTGGAAGAGAATTCATATGATTGATGCGATTAAAGAAGTCACAGGTGTTGATTTCTGGAATGTAACAAGTGATGAAGAGGCACGAAAAATTGCTAAAGTACATAATGTTACTATAGAAGAACATATGGATTATGGTCATGTGGTTAATGAATTCTTTGAAGAGTTTGTTGAAGACACATTGATTCAACCAACGTTTATCTACGGTCATCCAGTATCAATTTCTCCATTAGCGAAGAAAAATCCAGCTGATGAACGTTTTACAGATCGTTTTGAAGTCTTTATAGTAGGAAAAGAATACGGAAACGCGTTTACTGAATTAAATGACCCAATCGATCAAAGAGAACGATTTGAAGCACAAATGAAAGAAAAAGATTTAGGTAATGATGAAGCGCATGGCATTGATGAAGACTTTATAGAAGCTTTAGAGTATGGAATGCCTCCTACAGGTGGTTTAGGAATAGGAATTGATCGTCTAGTAATGCTATTAACTGATTCACAATCAATTAGAGATGTGCTATTATTTCCAACAATGCGATAAAAAAGTGAAGAATTTTCTTCACTTTTTTTCTTTGTTTATGATTAATTATAGTATGTTTTAAAGTTGAAATTCGTTTTAAGTGTATCGTATGATAGTTAAACTCTAGTATATTTATGTAGAAAACAGTTCAATACGAATAAAAAACATCATAATATAATGTAAAGTTTGTGAAAAATTTTTTTACAATAAAGGGTTGACGAATAAGCTTTTTATTGTTATATTAATACATGTCCTTGAGAGACAAGTTAGATTTTGAAAACATTTTAGTTATTTTTTATTTTATTTAACTTTTGAATTATCAGAAAATTCAAAAAAATATTTTAAAAAACTGTTGACAAACATTTTTGTTCTTGATATGATATAAAAGTTGTTACGACAACGAATTTTAGACCTTTGAAAACTGAACAAAGTAAGACAAACCAAATGTGTAGGGCGTTTCTACTATGTAGAAACAAACCATATTTAGTGAATAATATTCGCTAGCAAGTTTTAAACAAATGAGCTTAAACATCGTAAGATGTTAATCAACTTTTTATTGAGAGTTTGATCCTGGCTCAGGACGAACGCTGGCGGCGTGCCTAATACATGCAAGTCGAACGCATTTCTTTTCACCGGAGCTTGCTCCACCGAAAAGAAATGAGTGGCGGACGGGTGAGTAACACGTGGGCAACCTGCCCACCAGAGGGGGATAACACTTGGAAACAGGTGCTAATACCGCATAATTGCTTTTGCTGCATGGCAAAAGTATAAAAGACGCTTTCGGGTGTCACTGGTGGATGGGCCCGCGGTGCATTAGTTAGTTGGTGGGGTAACGGCCTACCAAGACCGTGATGCATAGCCGACCTGAGAGGGTGATCGGCCACACTGGGACTGAGACACGGCCCAGACTCCTACGGGAGGCAGCAGTAGGGAATCTTCGGCAATGGACGAAAGTCTGACCGAGCAACGCCGCGTGAGTGAAGAAGGTTTTCGGATCGTAAAACTCTGTTGTTAGAGAAGAACAAGTGATAGAGTAACTGTTATCACCTTGACGGTATCTAACCAGAAAGCCACGGCTAACTACGTGCCAGCAGCCGCGGTAATACGTAGGTGGCAAGCGTTGTCCGGATTTATTGGGCGTAAAGCGAGCGCAGGCGGTCTTTTAAGTCTGATGTGAAAGCCCTCGGCTCAACCGAGGAAGGTCATTGGAAACTGGAGGACTTGAGTGCAGAAGAGGAGAGTGGAATTCCATGTGTAGCGGTGAAATGCGTAGATATATGGAGGAACACCAGTGGCGAAGGCGACTCTCTGGTCTGTAACTGACGCTGAGGCTCGAAAGCGTGGGGAGCAAACAGGATTAGATACCCTGGTAGTCCACGCCGTAAACGATGAGTGCTAAGTGTTGGAGGGTTTCCGCCCTTCAGTGCTGCAGTTAACGCATTAAGCACTCCGCCTGGGGAGTACGGCCGCAAGGCTGAAACTCAAAGGAATTGACGGGGGCCCGCACAAGCGGTGGAGCATGTGGTTTAATTCGAAGCAACGCGAAGAACCTTACCAGGTCTTGACATCCTTTGACCACTCTAGAGATAGAGCTTTCCCTTCGGGGACAAAGTGACAGGTGGTGCATGGTTGTCGTCAGCTCGTGTCGTGAGATGTTGGGTTAAGTCCCGCAACGAGCGCAACCCTTATTGTTAGTTGCCATCATTCAGTTGGGCACTCTAGCGAGACTGCCGGTGACAAACCGGAGGAAGGTGGGGATGACGTCAAATCATCATGCCCCTTATGACCTGGGCTACACACGTGCTACAATGGACAGTACAATGAGTTGCGAGACCGCGAGGTTTAGCTAATCTCTTAAAGCTGTTCTCAGTTCGGATTGTAGGCTGCAACTCGCCTACATGAAGCCGGAATCGCTAGTAATCGTGGATCAGCATGCCACGGTGAATACGTTCCCGGGCCTTGTACACACCGCCCGTCACACCACGAGAGTTTGTAACACCCAAAGTCGGTGAGGTAACCTTTTGGAGCCAGCCGCCTAAGGTGGGATAGATGATTGGGGTGAAGTCGTAACAAGGTAGCCGTATCGGAAGGTGCGGCTGGATCACCTCCTTTCTAAGGATAATTACGGAAAACACATTTTGTCTTTACTTTGTTCAGTTTTGAGAGGTCTACTCTTAATAAACGGGGCCTTAGCTCAGCTGGGAGAGCGCCTGCCTTGCACGCAGGAGGTCAGCGGTTCGATCCCGCTAGGCTCCATTGGTGAATTCTCACCAATGTTTTGTTCATTGAAAACTGGATAGTTGAAGTTAGATATCAATATAAACCGAGAACACCGCGTTGAATAGTTTCTTTTAAAGAACTGTGAAATGTGTTAATAATTATCTATCGCTAGGTAGTTATTAATAAAAAACAAGCTAACCGTTAGGTTAGAAAAGGTTAAGTGAATAAGGGCGCACGGTGGATGCCTTGGCACTAGAAGCCGATGAAGGACGGGACTAACACCGATATGCTTCGGGGAGCTGTAAGTAAGCTATGATCCGGAGATTTCCGAATGGGGGAACCCAATATCTTTTATAGGATATTATCTAATAGTGAATACATAGCTATTAGAAGGTAGACGCAGAGAACTGAAACATCTAAGTACCTGCAGGAAGAGAAAGAAAAATCGATTTCCTTAGTAGCGGCGAGCGAAACGGAAACAGCCCAAACCAACAAGCTTGCTTGTTGGGGTTGTAGGACTCAGCTGTGGTAGCTGTTGTGGATAGTCGAATCGACTTGGAAAGGTCAGCCGTAGCGGGTAAAAGCCCCGTAGACGAAATTGACAACACACCTATGAGTATCCTGAGTACGGCGGAACACGAGAAATTCCGTCGGAATCCGGGAGGACCATCTCCCAAGGCTAAATACTCTCTAGTGACCGATAGTGAACCAGTACCGTGAGGGAAAGGTGAAAAGCACCCCGGAAGGGGAGTGAAATAGAACCTGAAACCGTGTGCTTACAAGAAGTTAGAGCCCGTTAATGGGTGATAGCGTGCCTTTTGCAGAATGAACCGGCGAGTTACGATAGCATGCGAGGTTAAGCTGAAGAAGCGGAGCCGTAGCGAAAGCGAGTCTGAATAGGGCGAATGAGTATGTTGTCGTAGACCCGAAACCATGTGACCTACCCATGTCCAGGTTGAAGGTGTGGTAAAACGCACTGGAGGACCGAACCCACGTACGTTGAAAAGTGCGGGGATGAGGTGTGGGTAGCGGAGAAATTCCAAACGAACTTGGAGATAGCTGGTTCTCTCCGAAATAGCTTTAGGGCTAGCCTCGGATTTGAGAATGATGGAGGTAGAGCACTGTTTGGACTAGGGGCCCGTCTTGGGTTACCGAATTCAGATAAACTCCGAATGCCATTCATTTATATCCGGGAGTCAGACAGTGAGTGATAAGATCCATTGTCGAAAGGGAAACAGCCCAGACCACCAGCTAAGGTCCCAAAATACATGTTAAGTGGAAAAGGATGTGAGGGTGCACAAACAACTAGGATGTTGGCTCAGAAGCAGCCACCATTTAAAGAGTGCGTAATAGCTCACTAGTCGAGTGCCCTTGCGCCGAAAATGTACCGGGGCTAAACATGTTACCGAAGCTGTGGATAGAACCTTTGGTTCTATGGTAGGAGAGCGTTCTAAGGGCGTTGAAGCTGGATCGTAAGGACTGGTGGAGCGCTTAGAAGTGAGAATGCCGGTATGAGTAGCGAAAGACAGGTGAGAATCCTGTCCACCGAATGACTAAGGTTTCCTGGGGAAGGCTCGTCCTCCCAGGGTTAGTCGGGACCTAAGCTGAGGCCGATAGGCGTAGGCGATGGACAACAGGTTGAGATTCCTGTACTCGTTTGTTTTGTTTGAACAATGGAGGGACACAGGAGGCTATGGGATCGTGCGACTGGAAGTGCACGTTCAAGCAACAAGTCTTGATAAGAGTTAAATGCTTTTATCTTTAAGGACGAGTTGTGATGAGTAGGGAAATAAAGTACCGAAGTCTCAATGTCACACTGTCAAGAAAAGCTTCTAGTTAGAAACAAATGACCCGTACCGCAAACCGACACAGGTAGTCGAGGAGAGAATCCTAAGGTGAGCGAGAGAACTCTCGTTAAGGAACTCGGCAAAATGACCCCGTAACTTCGGGAGAAGGGGTGCTGAACGCAAGTTCAGCCGCAGTGAATAGGCCCAAGCGACTGTTTATCAAAAACACAGGTCTCTGCAAAATCGAAAGATGACGTATAGGGGCTGACGCCTGCCCGGTGCTGGAAGGTTAAGAGGATGGGTTAGCAATAGCGAAGCTCAAAATTGAAGCCCCAGTAAACGGCGGCCGTAACTATAACGGTCCTAAGGTAGCGAAATTCCTTGTCGGGTAAGTTCCGACCCGCACGAAAGGCGTAACGATTTGGGCACTGTCTCAACGAGAGACTCGGTGAAATTTTAGTACCTGTGAAGATGCAGGTTACCCGCGACAGGACGGAAAGACCCCATGGAGCTTTACTGTAGTTTGATATTGAATGTTTGTGACATATGTACAGGATAGGTAGGAGCCGTAGAAGTCGGAACGCTAGTTTCGATGGAGGCGCTGGTGGGATACTACCCTTGTGTTATGACCATTCTAACCCGCACCACTTATCGTGGTGGGAGACAGTGTCAGATGGACAGTTTGACTGGGGCGGTCGCCTCCCAAAAGGTAACGGAGGCGCCCAAAGGTTCCCTCAGAATGGTTGGAAATCATTCGTAGAGTGCAAAGGCAGAAGGGAGCTTGACTGCGAGAGCTACAACTCGAGCAGGGACGAAAGTCGGGCTTAGTGATCCGGTGGTTCCGCATGGAAGGGCCATCGCTCAACGGATAAAAGCTACCCTGGGGATAACAGGCTTATCTCCCCCAAGAGTTCACATCGACGGGGAGGTTTGGCACCTCGATGTCGGCTCGTCGCATCCTGGGGCTGTAGTCGGTCCCAAGGGTTGGGCTGTTCGCCCATTAAAGCGGCACGCGAGCTGGGTTCAGAACGTCGTGAGACAGTTCGGTCCCTATCCGTCGCGGGCGTTGGAAATTTGAGAGGAGCTGTCCTTAGTACGAGAGGACCGGGATGGACATACCTCTGGTGTACCAGTTGTTCTGCCAAGGGCATTGCTGGGTAGCTATGTATGGACGGGATAAACGCTGAAAGCATCTAAGCGTGAAGCCCCCCTCAAGATGAGATTTCCCATTCCTTTAAGGAAGTAAGACCCCTGAAAGATGATCAGGTAGATAGGCTAGGAGTGGAAGTACAGTGATGTATGGAGCGGACTAGTACTAATCGGTCGAGGACTTAACCAAGATAGCGGTGGAAGAATATATTGATACTAACAAAACATCCAGTTTTGAGTGAATAAACACTCAACAGAAATAAAAAGTGCGGTGGCGATGGCAAGAAGGATACACCTGTAACCATGCCGAACACAGAAGTTAAGCTTCTTAGCGCCGAGGGTAGTGAAGGGTTTCCCTTTGTGAGAGTAGGACGTTGCCGTGCTTTTATTTTTATCATGATGGAGGTTTAGCTCAGCTGGGAGAGCACCTGCCTTACAAGCAGGGGGTCAGCGGTTCGATCCCGTTAACCTCCATAAGATTTGACTCGTTAGCTCAGTTGGTAGAGCATCTGACTTTTAATCAGAGGGTCACTGGTTCGAGCCCAGTACGGGTCATTACTATAATAAGCTATAATACGAAGGGAAAGCATTCGTATTAAATTTTGCCGGCTTAGCTCAGTTGGTAGAGCATCTGATTTGTAATCAGAGGGTCGAGGGTTCAAGTCCTTTAGCCGGCATCTATAAGCGGAAGTAGTTCAGTGGTAGAACATCACCTTGCCAAGGTGGGGGTCGCGGGTTCGAACCCCGTCTTCCGCTTTTATAAGTTCTAGCCGGGGTGGCGGAACTGGCAGACGCACAGGACTTAAAATCCTGCGGTGAGTGATCACCGTACCGGTTCGATTCCGGTCCTCGGCATCAAACATAGCGCCCATAGCTCAACTGGATAGAGTGTCTGACTACGGATCAGAAGGTTAGGGGTTCGACTCCTCTTGGGCGCGTTTAATTTAATACGGGAAGTAGCTCAGCTTGGTAGAGCACTTGGTTTGGGACCAAGGGGTCGCAGGTTCGAATCCTGTCTTCCCGATTTTGAGAATTTTCTCAAAAAATTAAAAAAAGTTGTTGACAATAAGATAACAACTTGGTATGATATAAAAGTTGTTACGGCAACGAAGTTTAGACCTTTGAAAACTGAACAAAGTAAGACAAACCAAATGTGTAGGGCGTTTCTACTATGTAGAAACAAACCATATTTAGTGAATAATATTCGCTAGCAAGTTTTAAACAAATGAGCTTAAACATCGTAAGATGTTAATCAACTTTTTATTGAGAGTTTGATCCTGGCTCAGGACGAACGCTGGCGGCGTGCCTAATACATGCAAGTCGAACGCATTTCTTTTCACCGGAGCTTGCTCCACCGAAAAGAAATGAGTGGCGGACGGGTGAGTAACACGTGGGCAACCTGCCCACCAGAGGGGGATAACACTTGGAAACAGGTGCTAATACCGCATAATTGCTTTTGCTGCATGGCAAAAGTATAAAAGACGCTTTCGGGTGTCACTGGTGGATGGGCCCGCGGTGCATTAGTTAGTTGGTGGGGTAACGGCCTACCAAGACCGTGATGCATAGCCGACCTGAGAGGGTGATCGGCCACACTGGGACTGAGACACGGCCCAGACTCCTACGGGAGGCAGCAGTAGGGAATCTTCGGCAATGGACGAAAGTCTGACCGAGCAACGCCGCGTGAGTGAAGAAGGTTTTCGGATCGTAAAACTCTGTTGTTAGAGAAGAACAAGTGATAGAGTAACTGTTATCACCTTGACGGTATCTAACCAGAAAGCCACGGCTAACTACGTGCCAGCAGCCGCGGTAATACGTAGGTGGCAAGCGTTGTCCGGATTTATTGGGCGTAAAGCGAGCGCAGGCGGTCTTTTAAGTCTGATGTGAAAGCCCTCGGCTCAACCGAGGAAGGTCATTGGAAACTGGAGGACTTGAGTGCAGAAGAGGAGAGTGGAATTCCATGTGTAGCGGTGAAATGCGTAGATATATGGAGGAACACCAGTGGCGAAGGCGACTCTCTGGTCTGTAACTGACGCTGAGGCTCGAAAGCGTGGGGAGCAAACAGGATTAGATACCCTGGTAGTCCACGCCGTAAACGATGAGTGCTAAGTGTTGGAGGGTTTCCGCCCTTCAGTGCTGCAGTTAACGCATTAAGCACTCCGCCTGGGGAGTACGGCCGCAAGGCTGAAACTCAAAGGAATTGACGGGGGCCCGCACAAGCGGTGGAGCATGTGGTTTAATTCGAAGCAACGCGAAGAACCTTACCAGGTCTTGACATCCTTTGACCACTCTAGAGATAGAGCTTTCCCTTCGGGGACAAAGTGACAGGTGGTGCATGGTTGTCGTCAGCTCGTGTCGTGAGATGTTGGGTTAAGTCCCGCAACGAGCGCAACCCTTATTGTTAGTTGCCATCATTCAGTTGGGCACTCTAGCGAGACTGCCGGTGACAAACCGGAGGAAGGTGGGGATGACGTCAAATCATCATGCCCCTTATGACCTGGGCTACACACGTGCTACAATGGACAGTACAATGAGTTGCGAGACCGCGAGGTTTAGCTAATCTCTTAAAGCTGTTCTCAGTTCGGATTGTAGGCTGCAACTCGCCTACATGAAGCCGGAATCGCTAGTAATCGTGGATCAGCATGCCACGGTGAATACGTTCCCGGGCCTTGTACACACCGCCCGTCACACCACGAGAGTTTGTAACACCCAAAGTCGGTGAGGTAACCTTTTGGAGCCAGCCGCCTAAGGTGGGATAGATGATTGGGGTGAAGTCGTAACAAGGTAGCCGTATCGGAAGGTGCGGCTGGATCACCTCCTTTCTAAGGATAATTACGGAAAACACATTTTGTCTTTACTTTGTTCAGTTTTGAGAGGTCTACTCTCAAAAAGTATTTGTTCATTGAAAACTGGATAGTTGAAGTTAGATATCAATATAAACCGAGAACACCGCGTTGAATAGTTTCTTTTAAAGAACTGTGAAATGTGTTAATAATTATCTATCGCTAGGTAGTTATTAATAAAAAACAAGCTAACCGTTAGGTTAGAAAAGGTTAAGTGAATAAGGGCGCACGGTGGATGCCTTGGCACTAGAAGCCGATGAAGGACGGGACTAACACCGATATGCTTCGGGGAGCTGTAAGTAAGCTATGATCCGGAGATTTCCGAATGGGGGAACCCAATATCTTTTATAGGATATTATCTAATAGTGAATACATAGCTATTAGAAGGTAGACGCAGAGAACTGAAACATCTAAGTACCTGCAGGAAGAGAAAGAAAAATCGATTTCCTTAGTAGCGGCGAGCGAAACGGAAACAGCCCAAACCAACAAGCTTGCTTGTTGGGGTTGTAGGACTCAGCTGTGGTAGCTGTTGTGGATAGTCGAATCGACTTGGAAAGGTCAGCCGTAGCGGGTAAAAGCCCCGTAGACGAAATTGACAACACACCTATGAGTATCCTGAGTACGGCGGAACACGAGAAATTCCGTCGGAATCCGGGAGGACCATCTCCCAAGGCTAAATACTCTCTAGTGACCGATAGTGAACCAGTACCGTGAGGGAAAGGTGAAAAGCACCCCGGAAGGGGAGTGAAATAGAACCTGAAACCGTGTGCTTACAAGAAGTTAGAGCCCGTTAATGGGTGATAGCGTGCCTTTTGCAGAATGAACCGGCGAGTTACGATAGCATGCGAGGTTAAGCTGAAGAAGCGGAGCCGTAGCGAAAGCGAGTCTGAATAGGGCGAATGAGTATGTTGTCGTAGACCCGAAACCATGTGACCTACCCATGTCCAGGTTGAAGGTGTGGTAAAACGCACTGGAGGACCGAACCCACGTACGTTGAAAAGTGCGGGGATGAGGTGTGGGTAGCGGAGAAATTCCAAACGAACTTGGAGATAGCTGGTTCTCTCCGAAATAGCTTTAGGGCTAGCCTCGGATTTGAGAATGATGGAGGTAGAGCACTGTTTGGACTAGGGGCCCGTCTTGGGTTACCGAATTCAGATAAACTCCGAATGCCATTCATTTATATCCGGGAGTCAGACAGTGAGTGATAAGATCCATTGTCGAAAGGGAAACAGCCCAGACCACCAGCTAAGGTCCCAAAATACATGTTAAGTGGAAAAGGATGTGAGGGTGCACAAACAACTAGGATGTTGGCTCAGAAGCAGCCACCATTTAAAGAGTGCGTAATAGCTCACTAGTCGAGTGCCCTTGCGCCGAAAATGTACCGGGGCTAAACATGTTACCGAAGCTGTGGATAGAACCTTTGGTTCTATGGTAGGAGAGCGTTCTAAGGGCGTTGAAGCTGGATCGTAAGGACTGGTGGAGCGCTTAGAAGTGAGAATGCCGGTATGAGTAGCGAAAGACAGGTGAGAATCCTGTCCACCGAATGACTAAGGTTTCCTGGGGAAGGCTCGTCCTCCCAGGGTTAGTCGGGACCTAAGCTGAGGCCGATAGGCGTAGGCGATGGACAACAGGTTGAGATTCCTGTACTCGTTTGTTTTGTTTGAACAATGGAGGGACACAGGAGGCTATGGGATCGTGCGACTGGAAGTGCACGTTCAAGCAACAAGTCTTGATAAGAGTTAAATGCTTTTATCTTTAAGGACGAGTTGTGATGAGTAGGGAAATAAAGTACCGAAGTCTCAATGTCACACTGTCAAGAAAAGCTTCTAGTTAGAA
Organism: Vagococcus sp. JNUCC 83; assembly: GCF_053667615.1. Lineage (NCBI taxonomy): Bacteria > Bacillati > Bacillota > Bacilli > Lactobacillales > Enterococcaceae > Vagococcus > Vagococcus sp. JNUCC 83. The sequence continues at coordinate 2,242,260 of NZ_CM132204.1, forward strand.
ACAAATGACCCGTACCGCAAACCGACACAGGTAGTCGAGGAGAGAATCCTAAGGTGAGCGAGAGAACTCTCGTTAAGGAACTCGGCAAAATGACCCCGTAACTTCGGGAGAAGGGGTGCTGAACGCAAGTTCAGCCGCAGTGAATAGGCCCAAGCGACTGTTTATCAAAAACACAGGTCTCTGCAAAATCGAAAGATGACGTATAGGGGCTGACGCCTGCCCGGTGCTGGAAGGTTAAGAGGATGGGTTAGCAATAGCGAAGCTCAAAATTGAAGCCCCAGTAAACGGCGGCCGTAACTATAACGGTCCTAAGGTAGCGAAATTCCTTGTCGGGTAAGTTCCGACCCGCACGAAAGGCGTAACGATTTGGGCACTGTCTCAACGAGAGACTCGGTGAAATTTTAGTACCTGTGAAGATGCAGGTTACCCGCGACAGGACGGAAAGACCCCATGGAGCTTTACTGTAGTTTGATATTGAATGTTTGTGACATATGTACAGGATAGGTAGGAGCCGTAGAAGTCGGAACGCTAGTTTCGATGGAGGCGCTGGTGGGATACTACCCTTGTGTTATGACCATTCTAACCCGCACCACTTATCGTGGTGGGAGACAGTGTCAGATGGACAGTTTGACTGGGGCGGTCGCCTCCCAAAAGGTAACGGAGGCGCCCAAAGGTTCCCTCAGAATGGTTGGAAATCATTCGTAGAGTGCAAAGGCAGAAGGGAGCTTGACTGCGAGAGCTACAACTCGAGCAGGGACGAAAGTCGGGCTTAGTGATCCGGTGGTTCCGCATGGAAGGGCCATCGCTCAACGGATAAAAGCTACCCTGGGGATAACAGGCTTATCTCCCCCAAGAGTTCACATCGACGGGGAGGTTTGGCACCTCGATGTCGGCTCGTCGCATCCTGGGGCTGTAGTCGGTCCCAAGGGTTGGGCTGTTCGCCCATTAAAGCGGCACGCGAGCTGGGTTCAGAACGTCGTGAGACAGTTCGGTCCCTATCCGTCGCGGGCGTTGGAAATTTGAGAGGAGCTGTCCTTAGTACGAGAGGACCGGGATGGACATACCTCTGGTGTACCAGTTGTTCTGCCAAGGGCATTGCTGGGTAGCTATGTATGGACGGGATAAACGCTGAAAGCATCTAAGCGTGAAGCCCCCCTCAAGATGAGATTTCCCATTCCTTTAAGGAAGTAAGACCCCTGAAAGATGATCAGGTAGATAGGCTAGGAGTGGAAGTACAGTGATGTATGGAGCGGACTAGTACTAATCGGTCGAGGACTTAACCAAGATAGCGGTGGAAGAATATATTGATACTAACAAAACATCCAGTTTTGAGTGAATAAACACTCAACAGAAATAAAAAGTGCGGTGGCGATGGCAAGAAGGATACACCTGTAACCATGCCGAACACAGAAGTTAAGCTTCTTAGCGCCGAGGGTAGTGAAGGGTTTCCCTTTGTGAGAGTAGGACGTTGCCGTGCTTTTATTTTTATCCGGCATAGCTCAGTTGGTAGTAGCGCATGACTGTTAATCATGATGTCGTAGGTTCGAGTCCTACTGCCGGAGTTCTTTTTATATAAGGTTAAAACTCAGGAGAGTTGTCCGAGTTGGCCGAAGGAGCATGATTGGAAATCATGTAGGCGGTAATAACTGTCTCAAGGGTTCGAATCCCTTACTCTCCGTTTTAAAAGAAAAAGATAATTAATTGGCCCGTTGGTCAAGCGGTTAAGACACCGCCCTTTCACGGCGGTAACACGGGTTCGAGTCCCGTACGGGTCATAAAATATAATATCTACAATAAAAGGTTCCGTGGTGTAGGGGTTAACATGCCTGCCTGTCACGCAGGAGATCGCGGGTTCGATTCCCGTCGGGACCGTTATTGGCGCAGTAGCTCAGTTGGTAGAGCAACGGATTGAAGCTCCGTGTGTCGGCAGTTCGATTCTGTCTTGCGCCATTTGGAGGGGTAGCGAAGTGGCTAAACGCGGCGGACTGTAAATCCGCTCCTTCGGGTTCGGCAGTTCGAATCTGCCCCCCTCCATATTTAAAGGGGTATAGTTTAGTGGTAGAACTACGGTCTCCAAAACCGTCAGCGTGGGTTCGAGTCCTACTACCCCTGTTTTAATATGGCGACTGTGGCGAAGTGGTTAACGCACCGGATTGTGGCTCCGGCATTCGTGGGTTCGATTCCCATCAGTCGCCTTTTTTGTTAATGGGCTATAGCCAAGCGGTAAGGCAACGGACTTTGACTCCGTCACTCGTTGGTTCGAATCCAGCTAGCCCAGTTTATTTAAAGGCGGTATAGCCAAGTGGTAAGGCAGAGGTCTGCAAAACCTTTATCATCGGTTCAAATCCGGTTACCGCCTCTTGTTTTGCCGGCGTGGCGGAATTGGCAGACGCGCTGGACTCAAAATCCAGTGCCCTCACGGGCGTGCCGGTTCGACCCCGGCCGCCGGTATAGTAGCTGACTGTTTAAACATCATCGTTAATTACGATGATGTTTTTTTGTATAGAGATGTTTAAGATGTTTAAAACGTGTTGTTTTACATAAATTCAATCTAAATAGTATGAATATAATAAATTATTTTGTATAATAAAGGTCAATATAAGTCAATTTGTCTTTAAACGTAAGAGGTGGTGATAGTATGGGTAATAAAAATATGTCTGATATAATTGAAGACTATTTAAAAGAATTACTAAAAGAAGAAGATATTATTGAAATTAAACGCGCAGAAATAGCGGAACAATTTAATTGTGTCCCATCACAAATTAATTATGTCATAAATACTAGATTTACGGTTCCTAAAGGTTATAGGGTTGAGAGTAAACGTGGTGGTGGTGGGTATATTCGAATTGTTAAAGTTAAATTAATACAATACACCACGAAATTATGTGAAGAAATACCAAATATGATAAGTAATGGTTTAACTGAAAGTGAAGCATTTGCTATTTTAAATGAATTACAAGATAATGATATTATTACATTTAGAGAAAAACATTTATTGCATGCTACTTTTAAATTAACAGGTATTAGTCGTTCTCCTGAAGAAAAATTATTACGAGCAAATATGATGATTGACGTGTTAGAACGCTTAACTTATGAAGAAGAGGAGCGAGATATATGAGCGAATTATTTACTAAACGGTCAAATGATGTACTAAATTTAGCACAAGAGAGTGCAAAATATTTTAGACATGATGTTGTAGGAACTGAAGATATATTAATTGGATTATTAAAAGAGCCAAGAGGAATTGGTGGGAAATCAATTCGTCAGCTTAATATAGGGGAGGACGATTTATTTGAAGAAGTAGAACAAGTCGTTCAGTATGGTAAGTACAAAGCAAAATCAACAGAATTACTGCCATATTCACCTAGAGCAAAAGATGTACTAGCGTTTGCTGGTGATGAGAGTAAGCGTTTAGGAGCACCAAGCATTGGAACAGAGCATATTTTGTTGGCTTTGATTAGAGAGGATACGCTTTTATCTGCAAGGATTTTACAAAATTTAGGGGTTGAGTTACCTAAATTACGTAAAGATATTTTAAAACGTATCGGAATAACTGAAAATAGTAAAAATGGGAAGTCTAAAAAGGTAGGTAAATCTCCTCGAAATGACGGAACGCCGACACTGGATTCTTTAGCAAGGGATTTAACTCAAAGTGCTCGAGAAAGTCGTTTAGACCCATTAGTTGGCAGAGACGTAGAGGTTGATCGCCTTATACAAGTATTAAGTAGACGAACTAAGAATAATCCTGTTCTTGTAGGGGAGCCTGGTGTAGGGAAAACAGCTATAGCTGAAGGTCTAGCTCAAAGAATAGTCGAAGCTAAAGTACCAAAAGACATGAGAAACAAACGAGTAATGATGCTTGATATGGGAGCTGTGGTAGCTGGAACAAAATACCGTGGTGAATTTGAAGACCGAATGAAAAAATTGGTTGATGAAATTTATCATGATGGTGAAGTTATCTTATTTATTGATGAGTTGCATACTCTAATAGGCGCTGGTGGCGCTGAGGGTGCGATTGATGCGTCTAATATCTTAAAACCAGCACTAGCTCGTGGAGAGTTACAAACAATCGGCGCGACGACACTTGATGAGTATCAAAAATATATAGAAAAAGATTCTGCATTAGAACGTCGTTTTGCTAAAATTATGGTAGATGAGCCAACAGAAGAAGAGACAGTTGCAATCTTGTCTGGATTAAAAAATAAATATGAAGAACATCATCAAGTAGCTATTAATGATGAGGCTGTTCAAGCAGCTGTAAAATTATCTATTCGATATATAAATGACCGACAATTACCTGATAAAGCTATTGACTTAATTGACGAGGCAGCAGCAAGAGTAAGATTAAATAAAGATGAAAGACCTTCTCCTATTGTTAAGCAGCAACAAGTATTAGCTGATATATACAAAGAAAAAGAAGCAGCCATTTTAACGCAAAACTTTTCTGAAGTCGTGGAAATTAGAGAAGTTGAAAAAAAGGCACTGAAAAAATTAGCGAAATTAGTTGAGCAACAAGAAAAAGAAGCAACAAGATACCAACAGAGTGTTACTGAGAAAGATATTGAATCAGTTATTTCTCAGTGGACAGGTATTCCTTTAACTCAGCTTGAGAAAAAAGAAAGTGAACGATTGCTTGAGTTAGAAAAAGTGTTGCACAAACGTGTGGTTGGTCAAGAAGAGGCTGTTGATTCTGTGTCTCGAGCAATCAGACGAGCAAGAAGTGGATTGAAAAGTCCTAATCGACCAATTGGTTCATTTATGTTTTTAGGACCAACAGGAGTAGGGAAAACAGAATTAGCAAAAACTATTGCGCAAGTGATGTTTGGCTCAGAAGATGCATTAATTCGAGTAGATATGTCAGAGTTCATGGAAAAACATAGTACTAGTAGATTAGTTGGGTCACCTCCTGGATATGTTGGATATGATGAGGGTGGACAATTAACTGAGCGTATTCGTCAGAAACCATATTCAGTTGTACTACTTGATGAAGTCGAAAAGGCACATCCAGATGTGTTTAATGTGCTGTTACAAGTACTTGATGATGGGCATTTAACGGATGCTAAAGGACGTAAAGTGGACTTTAAGAATACGATTATTATTATGACATCAAACATCGGTGCGACAGCTTTACGCGATGAAAAGACAGTAGGGTTTGGTGTAACAGATGGAACAAAAGATTATAAAGCAATGAAATCCCGTATTTTAGAAGAGCTGAAAAAATCATTTAGACCAGAGTTCTTAAATCGTGTCGATGAAGTTGTTGTGTTCCACTCACTAAATAAAGAACAATTACATGAAATTGTTAAAATAATGTCTAAAGATGTTATTGAAAGATTAAAAGAACAAGATATTACTTTAAAATTAACTCCAGCTGCTATTGATGTGATTAGTAGTGAAGGGTTTGACCCAGAATACGGAGCTCGTCCTATTCGTCGAGCTCTGCAGAAAGAAGTAGAAGATAAACTAAGTGAATTGTTACTGTCAGGTGAACTTAAAACTGGGGATACTATTACTCTTGGTGCATCAAAGGGAAAAATTAATACGAAAATTAAGCAAGCAGAAAAAGTGTAGCCAGCAAGCGTTAGTTGAATAACTAGCGCTTTTCTATTGTGAAGCATTGCAGTTTTAATAGTCTGTATGGTAGGATAAAATTGTTTATAATGGAATAGGAGTGTCTAGTATGATAGAAATCAGTACGACAGTTGACTCAATAGAACAAGCATGTCAATTAGTTGAGTTAGATATTGATGTCATCTGTTTTGGAGAAGAAGAATTCGGGCTTCGTTTACCGCATTACTTTACAAGAAAAGAAATGTCTGAACTTGTTCAATTAGCTCATGAGAATGGGAAAAAAGCACGTGTGGCAGTGAGTGCCATTATGCACCCAGATAAAATGGAAAAAATACCGGAATATTTAACTTTTTTAGAGTCGATAGGAGTCGATGATATTATTGTTGGCGATCCTGGTGTTATTTATGTTTTACAACGAAATGGCTATAAATTACCTTATATCTATAATGCAGAAACAATGGTAACAAGCTCTCGACAAGTTAATTTTTGGGCCAAGCGTGGAGCGACGGGTGCTGTATTAGCAAGGGAAATTCCGTTTGATGAGTTACAAAAAATTGCTAAAGACACACAAGTGTTTACTGAGGTATTGGTTTATGGAGCCACATGTATCCATCATTCAAAGCGCCCACTGATTACTAATTATTTTAATTTTACCAAACAACAAGATAATGTATCAAAAGAAGATGGACTATTTATATCTGAACCTAAGGATGAAGACACACATTATTCTATTTTTGAAGACAAGCATGGTACACACATTTATGCAACAAATGATGTAGACTTAATGTTTGAACTAAAAGAATTATATGGTAGTGGATTAACTCATTGGAAGTTAGACGGGATGTATACACCAGGAGGAAATTTTGTCTCGATTGTTTCGTGTTTTATTGAAGCAAAACAAGCTTTACTGGCTAATACTTGGACAGAAGATTTAGCTAAGTCGTTGCAAAAAGTGATTATGGAACATCATCCAACGGGCAGAAGTTTGGATACTGGTTTTTATTATTTAGATCCTGAAGAAATTAAGTAGGAGAGAATAGAAATGACAAATACATTGAAACGACCAGAAGTATTAGCTCCAGCAGGTACATTAGAAAAATTAAAAGTCGCTATTCGTTATGGAGCGGATGCTGTTTATATTGGTGGAAATGCTTATGGTTTGAGAAGTCGTGCTGGAAATTTTTCTTACGAAGAAATGGAAGAAGGTGTGGCTTTTGCTAAAGAATACGGTGCTAAAGTGTACGTTGCAGCTAATATGGTAACTCATGAAGGTGATGCTAAAGGTTCTGGTGAATTTTTTAGAAAATTAAGAGATATTGGTATAAGTGCCGTAATTGTTTCTGATCCAGCTTTAATAGAAATCTGTGTTACAGAAGCACCAGGACTTCCCGTCCATTTATCCACACAATCCTCTGCAACAAATTTTGAAACATTGGAGTTTTGGAAAAATGAAGGATTAGAGCGTGTCGTTTTAGGTCGAGAAGTATCGATGGACGAAGTGGCTAAAATTCGTGAAAATACAGATATCGAAATTGAAGCCTTTATTCATGGGGCGATGTGTATCTCTTATTCAGGGCGTTGTACATTATCTAATCATATGAGTCACAGAGATGCGAACCGTGGTGGTTGCTCGCAATCATGCCGTTGGAAATATGATTTATTCGATATGCCATTTGGTGAGGAAAGACGTTCATTAACGGATACAGGTGAAGTTAGTGAACCATTTTCGATGAGTGCAGTGGATATGTCTATGATTGAACATATTCCAGATTTGGTAAAAAATGGTGTCGACAGTCTAAAAATAGAGGGACGTATGAAGTCAATCCATTATGTATCTACTGTTTCTAATGTCTATAAAAAAGCAGTTGATAGTTATATGGAAGATCCGGAAAATTATGTGTGTAAACAAGAATGGATAGATGAATTATGGAAAGTAGCCCAACGAGAATTGGCAACTGGTTTTTATTATCATGTGCCAACTGATGAGGAACAGTTATTTGGAAAACGTCGCAAGATTCCAGTGTATAAGTTCATTGGTGAGGTGTTAGAATATGATGACGCAACAAAAATTGCTACTATCCAACAACGTAATCACTTTAGACTAGATGATCGCATAGAATTTTATGGTCCCGGGTTTACTCATTTTGAACAAAATATTTCAGAAATGTGGAATGAAGATGGTGAGCCTATTGAAAAAGCACCGAATGCTATGATGATTGTGAAAATGCCAGTAGAACAGCCGGTTAAGCCGGGAGACATGATTCGTAAACAAAAATAAAAAGGGAGAAAATAAATGAAAACATTTGATTATATAGTAATTGGTGGCGGAAGTGGCGGAATAGCTTCAGCAAATCGTGCGGGGATGTACGGTGCAAAAGTTCTTTTAATAGAAGGAAATGAACTTGGAGGCACATGCGTTAATGTTGGCTGTGTGCCGAAAAAAGTGATGTGGTCAGCTTCTCAGATGAATGATATGCTACATCATCAAGCATATGAGTATGGATTTGATGTGACTGTCGATGAGTTTAACATGGCGCGTTTAGTAGAAAATCGTCAAACATATATTAAGCGATTAAATGGATTATATTTGAAAGGCTTAGAAAGTAATGGCGTGACTCATATTAAAGGATACGCTAAATTTAAAGAGAAAAATGTGGTAGAAGTGAATGGAAAAACATTTACAGCTCCTCACATTTTAATTGCAACAGGTGGAAAAATTATTCGTCCAGATATTCCAGGTGCAGAATATGGGATTGACTCAAATGGTTTCTTTGAATTAACAGAACTACCAAAACGTGTGGCAGTAGTTGGAGCAGGTTATATTGCAGTTGAAATCGCAGGTGTGCTACACGGATTAGGAGCAACAACTCACTTGGCATTTAGACGTGACACATTTTTACGTGAATTTGATGAGTTGTTGATTAAAGGATTAACTGAGAGTTATGAAAAAAGTGGTATGAACTTACATGCCAATAGTGTGCCTAAAAAAGTCGAAAAAATAGACAATAGTTATGTGTTGCATTTTGAAAATGGTCATTCTCTTGAAGTGGATGAAATTATTTGGGCAATTGGTAGAGTGCCAAATATGGATGGATTAAATCTTGACGTGACAGATGTTGAATTGACCGATAGAGGAGCCATAAAAGTAGATAAATATCAAAATACAACACAAGAAGGAATCTATGCTGTTGGGGATGTTATTGATAAAATAAATCTAACACCTGTAGCAATTGCAGCGGGGAGAAGATTATCAGAACGATTATTTAATCATCAAGGTAATATGTACTTAGAGTATCATACTGTCCCAACTGTAGTCTTTTCACATCCAGCGATTGGTACAGTTGGTTTAACAGAAAAAGAAGCGAGAGAGCAATACGGAGATGATGTTAAGATATATACTTCCCGTTTTACACCAATGCAATTTGCGATAACTGAAGTTCGCGAAAAATGTTGGATGAAACTTGTGTGTGTCGGAAAAGAAGAAAAGATTGTTGGATTACACGGTATTGGCCTTGGTGTGGATGAAATGTTACAAGGATTTGCTGTTGCTGTTAGGATGGGTGCAACAAAAGCTGATTTTGATCAGACAGTGGCGATTCACCCAACTGGGGCAGAAGAATTTGTTACAATGAGATAGCGGAAAATAAAAAACGCTAATTAAATTTATTATTATATAATAACAAGTTGAAAACATTTTGAAAGTAACTGTTCTATCGGGTATAATAAGTTTGTTAAATAGATTTATATAAGGAGGATTATTTATGGATATCGAATTTTTGGCGCGGTTCCAGTTTGGTATGACAACTGTCTTCCATTTCTTTTTCGTGCCGATGTCTATTGGAATGGCATTTGCCGTTGCAGTAATGGAGACAATGTATGTTGTCAAAAAAGATAAAATTTATAAAGATATGGCAAAATTTTGGGGAAATATCTTCTTAATTGGTTTTGCTGTAGGGGTTGTAACAGGGCTTATTCAGGAATTTCAATTTGGGATGAACTGGTCTGAATATTCTCGTTTTATGGGGGATATTTTTGGCGCACCTCTTGCAGTAGAAGCATTACTTGCATTCTTTATGGAATCAACATTTATTGGATTATGGATGTTTGGTTGGGACAAGTTTAATGAAAAATTGCATTTATTATTTATTTGGTTAGTTTCAATCGGTACTGCATTATCAGCACTTTGGATTCTTGCAGCAAATTCATTCATGCAAAATCCAGTTGCTTATTCAATCAATGAAGCAACTGGCCGTGCAGAATTGACAAGTTTTTTTGGGTTACTAAAAAATCATCAATTATGGGTAGAATACCCACATGTGTTGTTTGGTGCAATTGTAACGGGTGGTTTTGTTATTGCAGGATCATCAGCATGGAAAATGCTTAAAAACAAAGACATGGAATTCTTTAAAAAATCAATGAATATCGGATTGATTTTAGGTTTAGTAGGCTCAATTTTAACTATTGGTGCTGGTCACCAACAAATGATTGCTGTTGCAAATGACCAACCAATGAAATTTGCGGCAATGGAAGGTATTTATGAAGATACGTCTTCGCCTGCACCATGGAATATTATTGCATCTATTGATACAAAAGACAAAGAAACAAAATGGGAAATTTCTGTACCTTACTTACTAACACTTTTAGGTGGCGAGGATAAATATATTGGAATGGACCAAGCAAATACAGAGTTACATGATGAGTATGATGCAAAATTTGGTTCAGATGTGGATTATTATTTACCAGTGAAAACATTATTCTGGGGATTCAGATTTATGGCAGGTTTTGGGACATTAATGGCATTAATGGCAGTGGTAGGTTTATTCTTACTACATAAAAATAAGATTCAAAATATGAAATGGTTGTTATGGCTGTTTGTCGCTGGAATCAGCTTCCCATTCATTTCTAACACATTTGGTTGGTTAGTAACAGAATTAGGTCGTTCTCCATGGACTGTTTATGGTTTATTTACTATCGCAGATAGTGTATCACCAGGAGTATCAGCTACATCATTATTAATTAGTAACATTGTTTATTTCTTATTATTTAGCGTGTTAGGTTATGTCATGTTTATCTTCTGTAAACGTGCGGTTAAAAAAGGACCTTACTATGTTGATCCATCTGAAGCGAAAAAAGATGGTATAGATCCATTTGCAAAGGGGGTTCTGTAAAATGAGTAATTTACAATTTTTATGGTTTATTTTAATAGGAGTCTTATTTTCAGGATTCTTCTTTTTAGAAGGATTTGACTTTGGTGTTGGGATGTCAGTTAAATTGGTTGCTCGTAATAAGCGCGAACGTGACCAAGTTATTGAAACAATTGGACCTATTTGGGAAAGTAACTTAGTGTGGTTAATTACAGCTGGGGGAGCAATGTTTGCATCTTTCCCTGAGTGGTACGCGTCTTTATTTAGTGGATTCTACTTAATTTTATTATTTATTTTAGTAGGATTAATTATCCGCGGGGTATCATTTAAATTCAGAAGTAGCTCTGAAAATGCTAGAGAACGTAATACTTGGGAATGGGCATTGTTTTTAGGAAGTGTGATTGTTCCGTTTCTATTTGGAATGATGTTTGTTGACTTAGTAATGGGTCTACCAATGGATGCTTCTAAAAACGTGATGAACGCATCATTTACTGATTATGTTAATCTGTTTTCTATTGTTGGTGGTGTGGCAGTGACTTTAGTTAGTTTCTTGCATGGGTTAAACTACTTACGATTAAAAACCGAAGGAGCTGTACGTGAACGTTCATTAGCTATCGCGAAAAAATTATACCCAGTTTTATTTGCTGGATTAGTTGTTTTTGCTATCTTAGCTTATTTGAAAACAGATTTCTTTACTGAACGTTTTACATCTTCATTAATTCTTTTAGTTTTAATTGTGGTCTTTGCGGCACTTGCTGCTTATGGTACATATAAAGATAAAGAAGGATTATCATTTATTTCAACAGGATTAGTATTTATAGGCATTGTAGCATTCTTATTTAATGGGTTATACCCACGTGTTATGATTGCCCAAGATTCACAATTTAGTTTATTAATTGAAAATGCATCAAGTACGCCGTATACATTGAAAGTAATGACAATTGTTACAGTAGTATTATTACCAATCGTATTACTTTATGTTGCTTGGGCATATAAACAATTTGCAAAACGTGTCAAGATTGATAGATAAAGGGAGTTGTACCTAATTGATTGATAAGAATTTATTTCGTATTGATAAAATTAGGTCGGTCTTAATTGGGCTTGTAGGATTAGGAATCCTACAAGCCTTATTAATTATCGGACAGGCTTATTTTTTATCAAGAGGTATCAGTGCGTTGTGGAGCGGGGCAACCGTCGCATCGCAAACGATGTCGCTTATTTTGTTTTTTTCTTGTTTTTTTGGTAGACAGTTAGTATTGTATGTTCGAGATAAATCTCTTGATAAGTATGCATACAAAGAAGCACGTAAAGTACGCCAACAATTATTAAAAAAAATATTTCGTTTAGGCCCTAATTTTGTCCAAAAAGAAGGAACAGGGAATATGGTGACAATGACAATTGAAGGAATTGATCAGGTTGAAAATTACATTACATTAATTTTGCCTAAATTAACGAATATGATGGTAATTCCTTGGCTTATTTTATTATTTGTTTTTACTCAAGATATTCGTTCAGGGGTTATTTTGTTGTTAGTATTTCCTATTATTATTTTATTTATGATTATTTTGGGGTATGCTGCTAGAGCAAAAGCTGATCGACAATATGAAGGATTTCAACTTTTGAGTAATCACTTTTTAGATTCTTTGCGTGGAATCGAAACATTGTATTTTTTAGGGTTAAGTAAGAAATATGAAAAAAATGTGTATGAAATAAGTGAAGACTATCGAAAAGCTACTATGAGTACGTTGAAAATAGCTATACTTTCAACATTTGCTCTGGACTTTTTTACCACGCTATCAGTAGCAATTGTGGCAGTATTTTTAGGATTTAAATTAATGAATGGTGATATATTACTGTTTCCTGCGTTAACAACACTTATATTGGCACCTGATTTCTTTTTACCATTGCGTGATTTTTCAAATGATTATCATGCGACACTAGATGGTGGAAATACATTAAAGTCAATTTTTTCTATATTAGATCAAAAAGAATTAGCTGAAGATGGAACACTAGATTTAAGTGGCACTTGGGATGAATCCGATAAACTATCACTAAATGATTTATCACTAAAATATGATGATTCTCAAGAACAAACCACGTTAACTGATATTTCTTTTGATTGGCAAGGTAGTGGAAAGATAGGTATTGTGGGATTATCAGGATCTGGAAAATCGACATTAATCAAATTACTAGGCGGTTTTTTAGAAGCGACTGAACCTAGTATACAAATCAATGATTCAAATGTTAGCAATTTGCAAAAAAAAGTATGGCAAGATCAACTGTTTTATATCCCGCAAGACCCTTATATATTTCATGGGTCACTAAAAGAAAATATTACTTTTTATCATCCACAAGCAAGTTTTGAAGAATGTACAGAAGCCATTAAACAAGCGGGATTAATTGACGTTATTGAAGAATTACCAGATGGTTGGGACACAATTATCGGCGAAGGTGGTCAACTGTTAAGTGGTGGACAGTATCAAAGAGTTGCTGTGGCTAGGGCTTTGTTAGATAAAGAGCGTAAAGTATTACTATTTGATGAGCCGACAGCTCACTTGGATGTAGAAACAGAATACGAATTAAAAGAAACGATGCTACCATTATTTGAAGATAAATTAGTCTTTTTTGCCACACATCGTCTACATTGGATGAGAGAAATGGATTATATTTTGGTAATGGAAGATGGAAAAATTGTTGAACAAGGAACATATGATGAATTGCGTGCAAAAAATGGTGCCTATCAACAGTTTGCTGATCAATTGAAAGGAGGGTTATAGAAATGAAACAAGACCATTTATTATTAACGAAGCAAGATCAGTGGGTGAGACCATTTTTTAAGAAATATAAAAAGTTACTTGCTTTGGTTTTATTTCTAGGTTTTTTAACTTTCTTTTCGGCAGCAGCTCTAATGTTTACCTCAGGGTACTTAATTAGTAAATCCGCAACAAAGCCTGAAAATATTTTGATGGTATATGTCCCAATTGTTTTAACTCGAGCGTTTGGTATTGCCAGACCAACTTTTAGATATATTGAGCGTTTAGGAAGCCATAATTGGGTGTTAAAGATGACGTCAGATATTCGTGTCCGGTTGTATCGTTCACTAGAAACTGAAGCCGCAGATGCTAAAGAAAACTATCAATCCGGTAGTTTATTAGGTCTATTATCTGAGGATATCAATCATATTCAAAATCTTTATTTAAGAACAATTTTTCCTATTTGCACATCTTATATTTTATATATATTTATTATTATTGGGTTGGGGTATTTTTCATTACCTTTTGCAGGCTTGATGTTATTATTATTTGGTTTAATATTAGTCGTATTGCCTTTGGCTGCAGTATTAGTTAATAATGCAAGAGTATATCGAAAAAAAGCTAAAAAGCATGTTTTGTATGATGACTTAACAGATGCAGTATTGGGTGTAGCAGATTGGCAATATAGTGGTCGATATGAAGAATTTTTAACTCAATATAATGAAGCTGAGTCAAGTGTCAGACAAGAAGATTATCAGTTAAATCATTATTCAAGAGTAGAAGGTGTTATTAAACAATTAATTTTTGGTGTCATTGCTGTTTGTCTATTCATTTGGGCTGGAACATACTTTATTGCTCAAGGAAATCAAGCAGCTTTAAACTGGATTGCCGCTTTTGTGCTATCTTTTTTTCCATTACTTGATGCGTTTGGACCAGTAAGTGATTCGGTCAAAGAATTACCAATTTATGAAGATACTGTTCAACGTTTATCTAAATTGCCTAACCCAGAGCAAGTACAAGTATCGTCGACAATAAAAGAAGTTGAACTATCATCAACGACAATCACGTTAGATAACGTCAGTTTTAAATATACTCAAGGAAAAAGAGAGCTTCTGTCTCATTTTAATTTAACCATACCTGAAGGAAAAGTAGTGGCTTTGTTAGGAAAAAGTGGTATGGGAAAGACAACTTTAACTAAAATTATACGGGGCGATTTACTTCCTAATTCTGGCTCAGTCTATGTCGGAGGAGTAAATATTAAAGATTTAAGTGGACAACAAGCACGTTATTTTGGTGTCTTAAATCAGCATCCGTATTTGTTTAATACGAGTTTAAAAAATAATATTCGTTTAGGAAATTTAGATGCTACGGATGAAGAGGTATTCAACGCAATTGAAATTGCTGGACTAAAACAAGTTGTAGAACGTTTGCCACAAGGCATGGATACATTAGTTGAAGAAGGTGGAAAACGTTTTTCAGGAGGAGAGCAACAACGGATTGCGCTAGCTAGAATACTACTACAAGATGCCCCGATTATTATTATTGATGAACCAACAATTGGGTTGGACCCATTGACTGAAAAACAATTGTTAGAGACAGTATTTGAAGCACTAAAAAATAAAACTGTTATATGGATTACTCACCATTTAGTCGGTATACATCATGCAGATGACGTTGTTTTTATAGAAAATGGTAGAATAGAAATGTCTGGAAATCCAAAAGAATTACTAGCAACAAACGAGCACTTTGGACAATTGTATAAAATGGATGTTTATGAATAGAAAAGTATTCCCTAAAACAGGGATACTTTTTATTTAAATAGAAGCTAAACAAAATATTGTTAATACATTGTTTAATGTCATAAAACAACTTTACAATTTGCATCAGAAAAGGTACTATTAATACGAGTATCTAATTAATACTAATGATGGTACATGTTAAAAAGATAAGATGATAGTGGAGGGAGTTTAGAATTATGCCTTTAGAGGATTTTGTTATAGATGTTCAACTATATGAAGATGAAACAAAAAAACCAACCGATCAGAGCGTTATTTTATTACCTGTTCAGAACATAACGACAAAGAAAAATCAGTTATTATTAAAATGGTCAAATCGCAAAATGAAATGGTCTCAGTCGCTGATTGCAAAAGCAGTGGAATTATTTATTTCTAATTGGGAAAAAACATTTTCTTTATATCCTATTGAACGAGTATTTTTAGATTATACGGCTCATGAGAGACTAGAATTACTAATAACATTTGATGCGAGTAGATTATATTCTAATACACAAATTAGAAATATAAAAACCAATGCGCCTAAGTTGTTAAACACAGCAATGGATGAAGCTTATAATCAATATGGGGCTCTAGAAAATCAAGTAGAACAACAATTTAGTCCTACCAGTTCAGCAATGGATTATGATCGATATGAAAAGACTAATACAAATGCCTTATCATATAGTGATGCTTCACCAATCCAATCTGGTAGTTTTAGGAGAGAAACTAGTTTTCAAGAGCATCAGGATATGTTAGATAAACAACAACGTATCTATGAATTAGAACAAAAAATTACTGAAAATTCTCAAGTAATTAAATCATATGAAATGGACTTACAGACAACACAACGTGAATACGAACTAAAAATTTCTCAAGTGAGTCAAGAGAATGATACGTTAAAACAAAAGATTATTTCATACCAGGATAACGAAATTGATTTTAGACAACAACTTCAGATGAAAAAATCTGAAATTCTTGATTTAAAAAATACTGTAAATGAGTTGAACGTTGAGTTAGAACAAGGAATTGAATCTTGGAAACAAAAGCTTCAACAGACACAATTCGAGAATGAAGAGCTTCGTATGGTGATTACTGAAAATCAACAATTTGAAGAGCAAGTGCAAGTTTCACTGAATGAGGCAACGTTAAAATTAAAAGAAAAAGAAGCTCAATTAGCACAACTTGAACAAGAAAACGCTATAGCAACAAGAGAATGGCAGATGAAAAATCAGCAGTTATTATCTGAACAACAGCGTTTGCAAGAACAACAAGACAAATTGGATAAATTATTATCTGAACGACAAACAATGGTTCAGCACTTGAGTGATGAGTTAAATCAAAAAGAACAAGAATTGAAAAAATTAGTATTTGAGCACCAGCAAGCGGTTCAGGAATACCAACATCAATCAACAAAAAAAGAAAAAGAATTTGCCGAATTAAATTCTTCAAAAAATGAAGAAATTCAACGATTATCTCAGCGTCTAGAAAAGCAACAACATTTGGTTAATCAATTAATGGACTCACAAGAAACGACTCAATCTAAGTGGCAAGATAACTATAACCGCTTAGAAACTAATTATCGTGCAGCTGCCAGTCGAGTGTTTGATTTGGAGAAAGAATTAGCTAAGCTAAAACAATCCAGTTATACTAATCCAGCTGTTAATGATAGAATTTTTTCATCAATTGCTTTGGAAAACGATAATTTACCAGAAATAGATACACCAAAACAACCAATATTTGATCCAGTTGAAATGGTCGAAGAAGAAGATTTTAATGTACCTGAAATAGATTTAGAGGAAACAGTTCAATTAGAAGACCCGCTAGATCAATCATATCATTATACAGATGATGAGGAAGTTGAGTCAGACTATACTGATTACGATGACGATGATTATAGTTACGACGATGACTATGATTATGATGAAGATTATAGCTACGATGATGATTATGACTATGATGGCTATGATGAAGATTATGACTATGATGATGATGTTTTAGGTTATGACGAAGAATCAGTCATGGATGATGTAGATAGTATCTTAAGTGATACAGAAGATGAAGAAGGAAAAGAAAAAATACGTAAAAAAGAATATGTTGCTTTTGAAAGTCAGCTAGATGAATTATCTGATAGATGGTCTGAATTAAAAAATCAAGATAATGTCTTTAAAAAATGGGCTGAACCTAAAATGAAGAAGTTTGATCGATTCTATAAGAAATTAGATGATAATGTGAAAGCACCAAAATTTTTATCACGTTCTTATGTGATGACCGAAGAAGTATGGGGAGAAATCCAAGCTTATGCTCTGATTAGTCGTCATCTAAAAACAATTTTAGATTATGAAAATTAAAGTTAAAACCTCTTTTTAAAAAGAGGTTTTTTATAATATCGGGATTAAAAAATACGATAAATCTTTACAACAGATGAAATAGTTTGATAGATTTATTAGTGTAGTGAGAAAGTAGTTAAGAAAAGAGTAGGGGATGACGTATGGAATTATTATTCACCATTGTATTGATTTTATTTTCAACAAAAGTAGCAGGGCACCTATCAGTAAAACTCGGACAACCAGCTGTTTTGGGGAAGCTGTTGGTAGGTATCTTAATTGGTCCAGCGGTATTAGGATGGATTAATGACTCGGCTATATTTCAAGAATTTTCAGAAGTTGGTGTTTTGTTATTGATGTTTCTAGCTGGACTTGAAACAGATGCAGAGCAACTAAAAGAAAACTGGAAACCATCTGTTGCAGTAGCTGTTTTAGGTATATTGATACCCTTTGCAAGTGCTTTTGCTATGGGAGAGTTATTTGGATTCACATTTAATGAAGGTATTTTTCTAGGAGTACTCTTTTCGGCTACTAGTGTAAGTATCACAGTGCAAGTTTTAAAAGAGATGGGTATGATGCAAACTAGAGAGGCAACAACTATTTTAGGAGCTGCTGTGGTTGATGATATATTAGTTGTCACACTATTGGCATTTGTGATGTCATTTATGGGCGAGGATACATCTAGTACATCTGTTCCTATATTACTATTGAAAAAAGTGTTATTCTTTGTTGTCGCTTTTGTCGTTGGAATTTACATTGTACCTAAGTTTCTAGAAATTTTTTCAAAATTTAAAGTGACAGCACCAGTGACAGCTGCGGCGTTAATTGTTGCATTTGGTTTTGCTTATTTTGGTGAGATGTTAGGCATGGCTGGTATTATAGGAACATTTTTAGCGGGGTTATTTATTTCTCAAACGTCATTTCAACATGAAGTAGAAAAGACAGTAGATCCTATAGCTAATGCGTTATTTGTACCATTCTTTTATGTGAGTGTAGGAATTAGTATTTCATTTGATGGAGTATTTAGTCAAATAGGATTCCTTGTAGCATGTACAATTGTTGCTATATTATCTAAATTATTTGGCGGTTTCCTTGGCGCAAAAGTAACAGGGTTCGACAACCATTCATCTTTAGCGATTGGTTCAGGTATGGTCTCTCGTGGAGAAGTAGCATTAATCATTGGGACTACAGGTCTAGCTACAGGATTATTATCACAAGAATACTATACAACTGTTATCATTTCAGTTATTTTAACAACATTAATTGCTCCACCAATGTTGAAGCATTACTTTATGAAAATATATCCTAAAAAATAATAATTAAGAGGCTGACCCAAAAGTCTCTAGAATAAACTAAAAGGAAGAAAATCTTTTTTCGATTTTCTTCCTTTTTTGACGTAAAAAATAGCACTATCCTATATAATTAAAGTGACGAAACCAACTAAAAAGGAGTGCTATTTATGTATAAGAATTATAACACGAAACAGGTTACTTTATCACTGAATTTAGATATTTATTTAGAAGAAAATGATATCGCTTTTGCGATTGATGAATTAGTAGAAAGTATCCCTGTGGATGTGTTCTCAGTTTTTGAGCATCGAATGGGAACTTCGTCTTATCATCCAAAAATGATGTTGAAGCTTATTCTGTGTGGCTACACTCAATCTATTTTTTCAGGAAGAAAGATAGAAGCTATGTCTAAAGATAGCATTCGTGCCATGTGGTTAACGCAATCACAGACACCTAACTTCAGAACAATTAATCGATTCAGAGTGAACCCACTGGTTCAACCGATACTTCAAGAATGTTTTATTCAATTTAGAAATCAGCTTGTTTCTCAACAATTAATTGATGAAGAAGCTATTTTTATTGATGGAACAAAGTTAGAAGCCAACGCAAATAAATATACCTTCGTTTGGAAAAAGAGCACACAACGTTATGAAGAATCTTTGAGAGAGAAGTCAAAGTCCTATTATCAACAACTTGTAGAAGAGCAAATTATTCCATCTATTTGTTCAGAAGATGATGAGTTAAACACAGAAAATTTAAAACAAATCATTGATGAGTTGGAAATGAAAGTAAGTGATTTAAGTACTAAAATTGAAAAGACTTCAGATGTTCAAGAGAGAAAAGAACTTCGTTCTGAGCGTAAAGAGCCTAAAAAAGCATTGAAAGCTTTTTCTGACTTTATCTATAGAAAGCAAAAATATAAAGAACAACATGATATTTATAACGGTAGAAATAGCTACTCTAAAACAGATCATGATGCCACTTTTATGAGAATGAAAGATGACCACATGATGAATGGTCAGTTAAAACCTGGATATAACGTTCAAATTGCAACCAATCATCAATACGTTTTAGCATATGAAACATTTTCAAATCCAACGGATTTTAAAACAATGATTCCCTTCTTAGATACTATCAAGAAATCTTATTTTGACTTACCTAAATACATTGTGGCTGACGCAGGTTATGGTAGTGAAGAAAACTATCAAGCAATTTTGGATGATTTTGAAAGAACTCCATTAATTACTTATACAATGTATCAGAAAGAGCACACTAAAAAATACAAACAAAGTCCATTTATTCCAGATAACTGGATTTATAATGAATTGGCAGATACTTATATTTGCCCGAATAATCGAGAAGTCAAATTTAGAAATTACTCTACTCGAGCGAAGAGTAGTAAAAATCGAGTGATTCAAAAAAATGGGAATTGGGAATATTTTAAAGCTCACGTAAGAGAGCTTTTGAAAGAGGATGTCACAGGAGAAATATACCGTCAAAGAAAAATAGATGTTGAACCAGCCTTTGGAAATCTGAAGGCTAATTTGGCATTCAATCGATTCTCTGTAAGAGGAAAAGATAAGATTTCACAGGAGCTGGGATTTGCGTTAATGGCACTAAATTTAAGAAAACTGAGAAAAAATAGGAAGGATATTAGTAAGAGATCACGAAAAAACAAGCATTCTGAAATGAGAGGTTTCATTTTGGAATGCTTGTTTTCTGTAAAGAGACTTTTGGTTCAGCCTCTTTTTTCTTATCATTAGTAAGCAAAAATAATGACTTACTTAATGTTAGCTGTTATAGTATAAGCATAACTTTAAATAAAAAGGATGGATTAACATATGTCAAATTTTGTAAATTTATTAAAGAATCGTCGTTCTATTTATGATTTAGGAAAAAATACATCATTGTCTAATGAAGAAATCGTGAGTTTAGTAACAGAGGTTGTAAGAGAATCGCCAACAGCTTTTAATTCTCAAAGTCAACGAGTTGTTTTTTTATTTGATGAAGCACACGAAAAGCTATGGAAAATGACGGAAGAACTATTACAACCACTTACTCCGCCTGAAGCTTTTGAAAAAACCAAAGCAAAATTGAGTGGTTTTTCAAAGGGAAAAGCAACAATATTATTTTACGAAGATATGGATATCGTTAAGGGATTGCAAGAACAATTTTCTCTTTATGCTGATAATTTCCCGATTTGGTCAGAACAAGCAAGTGGTTTGACTCAATCTAATGTATGGACAGCATTAGCAGAAGAAAATATAGGGGCTAATTTACAACATTATAATCCTATTATCGATGATTCTGTAGCTAATGAATGGAATATCTCAGATAGTTGGAAACTTAGAGGTCAACTAGTTATTGGGTCAGTTGAATCACCAGCGTTAGAAAAAGAATATATGGAAGATGGTACAAGATTCA
The DNA here is from genome assembly GCF_053667615.1 of Vagococcus sp. JNUCC 83. Classification (NCBI taxonomy): domain Bacteria; kingdom Bacillati; phylum Bacillota; class Bacilli; order Lactobacillales; family Enterococcaceae; genus Vagococcus; species Vagococcus sp. JNUCC 83. The sequence goes on from NZ_CM132204.1 coordinate 2,263,540, forward strand.
AACAATTTAATAAGTAATACAAAATTCATAAAAAGTTCTTAATTGAACAATAAAAAAAGCAAATAATTGATTTATTATTTAAGCATACCAACAAAACAACCCTAACAAACTTTTTCATTTTATTTACTCCTCCAAAGTAAATAAACAACTCCTTGAGTCACTGACATGTGTGTCAGTGGCTTTTTTTGTAAATAAACATGTATAAATAAAAAGACTGATAAGTTAATTAAAAAAAGCTATTAGTCGATAATAATATAATAGTTGCATGAGGTTGAAATATTTTTGTAACATTTCCTTTATCTATCTGACATATCGCTATGTTAGAATGAATGGGTCGTTGAGAAAAGAGAAATTAATATTTATAGAATTTTATATAAATTAGACAAGTTATTTGGAGGAAGACAAATTGAAAAAAAATATTTTATCAACTATTATGGTATGTTCAATCGCATTAACAGCTGTGGCAAGCCCTAGCATTGCATTAGCAGATTCTGTTGATGTTCAAATTAAACAACAAGATGAAAAAATTAATGCGTTAAAAGGACAACAAGATAAAGCTCAAGCAGAAATTAATGCATTAGAATCAAAAGTATCTGCTGTTAATGAGAAAGTATCATCTTTGGAAGCAAAACAAGTTGAATTGAGCCAAGATACTGAAAAATTACAAGAAAAAATAGGAACATTAAAAGTTAGAATTGCTAAACGAGAAAAATCAATTCAAAAACAAGCAAGAGATGCACAAACAAATGGCCAAAATACTGATTATGTTAGTGCAGTTCTTGAAGCAGATTCATTATCAGATGCTATTAGTCGTGTACATGCGATGAGTACAATTGTTAATGCTAATAATGATTTAGTAAAACAACAAAAGAAAGACCAAGAATCAGTTGAAAAAAATATTCAAGAAAATGAAGAAAAAATCAATGAAATGACAGCAACACAAACAGAATTACAAACTCAAAAAGATTCTTTAGCTGCTCAACAAGCAGAATTAAACGTGTTAAAAACAACTTTAGCTGCAGAACAAGCAACAGCTGAAAGTGATAAAGCTACATTGAATAAACAAAAAGAAGAAGCTCAAGCAGCACAAATTAAAGTGTTAAAAGCACAACAAGCTTCATCTAATAAACCAGCAGAAGTGACAGCAGTTAAAGCTGAAAAACCAACAGAAAATAAAACATCAGAAAGTACAAAAGATTCTGTTGAATCAACAAATGAATCAACACAAGAGAGCAAACCTGTTGAAAAACCAACAGTAGATACAACTACACCGACAGTAGATACAACTGCACCAAGTACTTCACCATCAGGTAGTACATCATCTAACGGTGGCGGAGTTGATCATTCTGGATCAGGTAATATGTATGCAGTTGGACAATGTACTTGGTATGTGAAAAGCGTAGCGCCATGGGTTGGTACATATTGGGGAAATGGTGCACAATGGGGAGCATCTGCTGCAGCGGATGGTTACACAGTGAATTCAACTCCAGCAACTGGGGCAGTCGTTGTATTTGCCGCAGGTCAATCAGTAGGTGGACAATGGACAGCTGATGGAACATATGGTCACGTAGCTTATGTTGATTCTTATAACGCTACAAATAATACTATTACTATTTCACAAGGTGGTACAGGATTCTCATCTCCAACAGGACCAAACACACAAACAATTAGCGCATCAGGATATACTTATATTCATCGCTAAAATAAGATACGATTGAAACACATAGCTATTATTGCTGTGTGTTTTTTTGGCTCTTTGTCAACTACTGTTGGTAAGGATTAATACGTTAGAATTTAAGATCTAGAAAGCATTTATTTTTCTAGATCTTTTTTGGTGATGTAAAGGTAGATTCTTTTAAACAAATTGATAGTCGTAGCTTAAAATTATAAAAACTTCTCATGCCATAGGCATTACGCTTAATGACTTTAATGTGGTTATTCATACATTCTAATGGACCGTTTGAATAAGATGTTTCAAAGGTGTTTTTTATTTCTTCTCGATATTTTTTAAATGTTTTGAAAACAGGAATAAACTCTTTAAATCCTGTTGGTTGATTAATTAATTCCAAAAATAAAGAATAATCCTTTGTTTGAATCGCTCTTAAAATTTGTTGATAGGTGTTGTAAGCCTCTGTCAATTTAGAATCATAGGTAAGTAAGCGTTCAAGTAATTCTTTTTCAGAAAGATACGCTTTAAAGGATGGACGCCAATGCTGTTGGATATAATCTAATTTGTCATAGCTTTTTTGAAGTAATTTCCAATACTTTTTAATTCGTCTATAGATAACCCCGTTATCTTTATATTTTAATTGAGTCATTATTTTAATCCGTATCTTTTGAAATGCCCTGCCGAGATGTTGAACGAGATGAAATTTATCTAAAACGACTTTAGCGTTAGGGAACACTCGTTTAGTTAAAGTAATGTAAGGTTGATAGATATCTGAAACGACATAGTTTACTTGTTTTCTATTAGCTAGAGAGAAGCCATTAAAATAATTCTCAATTTTTGGTAATCTTCGATCAGGTAGAATATCAATTAATTCATTTGTTTCACCGTTCATCATAATAAAACTCATTGAACCAGCTACTTTTTTAACAGATTTAAATTCATCAAAATATAGTACAGATGGAAGTTCATAACTATACTTCTTAATCGGTTCATACCACTCTTTTAATACGCGAGAGACAGTTGAAGTTGAGACGCTCGTTTGTTTTGCGATATCACTCATGGCGTGTTTAGAGGTTAACTGTTTCGCAATGAGACGTTTTAAATTATTAGAAATACAGTTGTTTCTAGAAACAAAAGGGGTATCTAAAACAAAAGTCGTATCACATTTTTTACAAAAGAAACGACGTTTTTTTAATCTAATATAAGTAACATATTCAGAAACACTAGGCATTTTAATTAGGCTAGTTGTATATCCCCATTTAATAATATTAGAGTGATTACTTTGACAATGCGGACAGCATTTAGGGGATTCTTCTAAAAAGCCATGGAATATCCGAGAGAAAACGCCTTTTATTTTTTCAGTAGATAAACAATTTTCATTAAAAATAATATTTAGGTCTAGTATATTTAAGATATCTTTGATAGTCTGTGAATATGACATGTGGTATCCTCCTTAGTTTGTTTTTTCTCAATTTCATTCTAACGGATATCACATGTTTTTGTATACAAAAAAACTGTCGGTAACTTGTGTTACCAACAGTAGAAATTATAGAGCCGTTTTTTTCTATAAACTTTCAAATAATGATCTACTTTTTGCCATGAGTTATGAGTACATTAATTATATAAGATATTTATTAGGAGGAAGTAATATGGCAAATGACTTAAGACAACTATTTATCACTAATGATAATTATGATTTGTTTTTAAAAAATGTAGAAGAAAAACTAAATAATGAGGATCAGTTACCTACTATATTAGAAGAATTGAAAGAGAAGATAATAGAGGGTATTCAAGAGTTGAATATTAAAGAAAATGATTCATTGAATATATTAACAATAGTATTAGCTAGTGAATATTTTTCTCCACAAGATGTTTTTATATGTGATGTGCACCTAGTAAAAGATAATGAAGGAAATGTGTTCGTTAAATATTAGAATGAAGGAACTTAGTCAAATACAGACTAAGTTTTTTTGCTATAATGATAAGTATAACGAAGAAAAAAGGAGATTTATATATTAATATGGATGCGATAGATAAAATAAATCAATTTAGAAATGAAAGAGGTTTGCATCATAATAGTCAAGAAAAAGATTTAGCTATCTCGATATCATTAGAGGCTAATGAATTATTAGAGTTGTTTCAATGGTTAGATAATGATCAAGCTATTGAACAACGCGAGAAGTTGGAAGAAGAACTGGCAGATGTGTTAATTTATTCGTACACTTTAGCAGACAAATTAGGATTTGATATTAATGGAATAATTGACAAAAAGCTTATTAAAAATGCTAAAAAGTATCCAGTGAATAAGTAGGTGTTTACACATTAGTAGGGTATAATAAGAGTGTAAAATAGAGGTGTAGGAGGAGATAATATGTTTGAACAAAAAAAAGTGTATAAGAGTATGGAAAATAGACAGTTTACCCCACAGAGCTTGCTTGATGAGTTGTCAGATTTAAAACAATTTCAATTTGATAATATCTCTTATACAGGGATTAGTTTAAATATCGAAATGTTAATTACACAGTATCTACGTGATGATAAATTTAGATTAATTGAGGTAAAGGGTGGCTTAGCAAAAAAAAGCTATGACATGTGGTATCATGACCTATGCTTAGCAATAGACATTTTCAATCACTTTGCAGCATATACTAAAGAAAATTTTGCTATTTATCTTAAGGAAGCTAAACAATTTGAAGAAGAAACAGGACATTCTAACACATCTAAAGAGTATAAAGAATATTTTGAACAAGGAAATTCAATGTATTTTCATGATATGCTTCATATTGTGTTTGACTTGGCTCGTAAAATAGATTTGAGCATTGCTGATTTTGAAGAAGCTTTGCTTTCTGATGATGAAGACGTAGAACAGTATAAATTACCAGAAAAAGTGGTGTTTGATGGTAAATAGTAATGGAATATTTTTAATAGAGACATAATAAATAAGCTAATAATGTTGTTAACCCTCGATTATAGTAATCGATAAACACATTATTAGCCTTTTTTTATAAATGTGAACAAATTATGAAGTTATTTATTGAATCAATTAAGCGAGAAATAGAAATTTATCAGTGATTATAGATAAAATAAGGATAAATTGTGTGTTATTTATGAAGAAATATCCTTAAAATATATTGACTACGTTTTTTGCAAATGCTAAACAATAATTATAAAAAAGGGGATTTAAAAAAATGAAAAAGAAAACTATTGCAACATCATTACTTGCTATTTTAGTAAGTACATATGCAGCTCCATTTGTTTCTAATGCTGAAACAATTTCAGGTGGAACTAAAGATACAACAGAACAAGTAGAAACACCGACAGCATCAACAGAAGCATCAACAGAAGCATCAACAGAAGCATCAACAGAAGCATCAACAGAAGCATCAACAGAAGCATCAACAGAAGCATCAACAGAAGCATCAACAGAATCATCAACAGAAGCATCAACAGAAACATCAACAGAATCATCAACAGATACTAAAGAAACACCAGATACTAAATTTGGACAATCAGATATTGATGAAGCACAACAAATTGTTAATTTGCATAATGAATTAAAGACTTTAATTGATAGTTTACTTAACGATGGAATAATAGATAGTGCGAGACATACTCATTTATTAGGAAGATTAAATTCGGCTACTACTCTTGCAGATTTAAATAAGTTAAAAAGTGATATAAATGTTTATATTGTAGTTCCTGATAATCAATCAAAACTACCTGGTATTAAACAAGATGCTTTAAATAAAATTAAAGACTTGTTAAACTATGGACAAATTGATGATGCAACATACATGCAAGCACAAGCTGCTATAATAGATGCTAAAACAGCAGAAGCAGTTGCGCAAGTTATTGCTGATGTAGAAGCTACTATACAAGCAAATACTGCAACAACGCTTGCTAGTATCAAAGAAGAAGCAAAAGATCAATTATTAGGATGGTTTAATGAAGGATTATTAACACCAAACGATTATGCATTTTACTTAAATGAAATTAATGAGGCATCTGATGCAGAAGCAGTTGCAGCAGTTGTTGCTAACGCAGAACAGCAAGCACAACAAAATGGATTACATGTTGATTTGGATGCAATTAAAGAAACTGCAAAAGATCAATTATTCAATTGGTTATCATATGGACAAATCAATGATAATCAATATATTAATGGATTAAATGCAATCAATGAAGCAACAACAGCAGAAGAAGTAAACAGTATTATTGCAGGAATCCAAGCAGAGATTGATGCAGCAACAGCAGCTACTTTAGACCAAATTAAACAAGACGCAAAAGATCAATTGTTTGCATGGTACAATGAAGGTTTGTTAACAGCAGAAGATTATACTTTCTATTTAAGCCAAGTAGTGTCAGCAACTGATGCAGAAGCAGTTGCAGCAGTAATCGCTAATGCAGAAGCACAAATCCAACAAAATGGATTACATAATGATGATCCAGAAGATGTAACAAACAAACCAACAGCAACACCATCTGAAGATAATAAAACAGAGAATACACTAATCTCTAAAACAGAAGATACTAAACAAGAAGTTAAAAAAGAAACTATTGTAACTAAAGTTTCAAAAAATGAAGGTAATAAAAAATATGAATTACCAAAAACAGGTGAAGTAAACCAAAACTTAACTGCGTTAGGATTAATGTCAGTAGCATTAGGTTCTCTTGTAGCAGTAATTAAAAGAAAAAGAAGTTAAGGATGAATAAAAGTGAACGATCAAAATGAATTAGATAATAAACCAACAGAAGAAAATATCGCAGTTGAGCAGGATACTATTGATAGTGAAAATCATCAACGTATAGATGAGTCTAGACAAAGAAAAAAAACAAAAAATATTTTTTGGATTGTAGTATTGTTACTTGTTGTCATTTGTGGTGGAGTATTCTACTATATTAACAGCTCCTCGTCTAATAAAAAAGAAACTAAATCAACAGGTGTATCCGTTAGTTATTCTTTAAATGATAAAGATAAAGAAAAAGTATCGGATGTAGCAAAAGAAATTACTAGCTATTACGAAGATAGTAAGAGAACTAAATTAAAAAGCAATGTTGATACTTCTAAGTTGAAAGATTTGAAAAAAACTATTGATTCAGTTTCTGATAAAACTTTAAAAAATGAGTTTTTGAGGTTGTATAAACAACTAGAAGCTGATATAAATAAAGAATCAACAAGTGGTACTAATTCATTAGAAAGTTCTTCAGGCTCATTGTATTAAAATCCAATATCTTAAGCTGTGTACTAAAATGAGGCTGACTCTAAAATAAAAAAATGGGGATTTAAGAATGGAAATATCATTCTTAAATCCCCATTTTTGGGCTCAATGTCAAATCGTGTTGATGGACAATAATATTGATAAAAAAGTCTCAAAAATGAAATAGAATTAATTGGAGTGAGGGAAGACATTCTCTCGCTTTTTTATTTAACCTGAAAAACTTGATTTTGAATCAAAAAGAGGCTCTACGACAAATGATATGGATGAAGAAAATTAAGTGTACTTAAGCAACGAAAGCCGATTGGCTTTTGTTGCTTATTTATTTGTTTTTGAAACTGAGTAGTATTCTATATTTATAGTTTTGGAAATTTCTGTATCCATACGCTATTCGTTTAATTAACTTGATTTTATTAATTGATCCTTCTAACGGTCCGTTAGAAAAAGTGTTATTCTAGGTAAATGTTTTTTTAGAGTTCTAACTGAAGTAATCATCGAATCTGAAATCAACTCATTGCTCAATAATAGTAAATCAGAAAAGGCCTCGAAGTCATTTGTTTTACTACAGTAAAGCAAGTCTTGGTAGAGCTTATAAGTCTCCGTTAATTCCTTGTTTAAGCTAAGTAAATAATCCATTATATCTGTTTCAGGTAACATACGCTTAAATAATCGTTGATAACGATAATCTGTATAATTTAATTCACTAGAATCTTTTAAAAAGAGTTTCCAATACTTTTTAAGTTTTCTATAGTCTTTTAAATTACTGGAATTAGACGTTCTAAATTTACTCATTGTTCTAATCCGTGTCACATTTAACGAGCGACTGATTAATTGAACTAAATGAAAACGATCAATAATAACAGAAGCATTTGGAAAAAGTTTATTAACTAGCTTAAAATAGCTAGCATTCATGTCAACGACGATAGTCGTCACCTTATTTCTTATTTTTAAAGGGTATTTTGAGAAGTGATCCTCCAATGTAAGAGATTTATTATCAGGCAAAATATCAATGATTTGATGTGAAACAGAATCTGAATAGATAAAACTATATTTACCTTGTTTATTTTTGACAGATGTAAATTCATCAAAACACAAGTTTTGAGGCAAGTCAGTAAAGTTATTTGACAGCTCTTTCCCTAATAAATTAAGAATTCTACAGATTGTAGTAGTTGATACAAAATGTCTTTTAGCTAAGTCTTTCAATGAGACAGCATCGGACAACTCCATGCCAATAGATTGTTTCACTCTGTTAGCGATAAAACAGTGCTTATCAATTTCTAACGATTCAGCTATAAAAGAGGTGTGACATTCACGACAAAGGAACCGTTGTTTTTTTAATAAAAGATAGGTTGGATAATGAGCAACACTTAGCCACTTTATTCGAGAAGAAATAAATCCATTTTTTACAATAGAATAGTTTTCATTCTTAATCCCACAACAAGGACAAGCCAAAGGCTTATATGTCAGCGTTCCTCTATAAAATTTACTTCTCACTCCTTTTATCATTTTTTCTTCACAAAAAATAGAATCAAAATAAATATTTGTGTCTTTCAAATCCAGTGACACTCGTATACAATGGTTGTAAGGCATATGAATCTTCCTTTCTAAAATTTGGTTTTGTCACTTTAATTTTACCTGGAAAATTCGTATGTTTCTTTTTTTATCTAAATTGCAATATTAAGTTAGCCACCTAGGTAAAAACATCTAATTTTTTGTGTTATTCTATTAAAATCCATCCTTACCAACATGTTTTGATTTTAAGCTTTTGAATTTCTTCTAAAAATAATGTAGCTGGTTGTCTATAATTTAAGATTTTACGTGGTAAAAGATTAATTTTTTCAGTAGCCAGTTGAATGAATTGTTTTGAGTAGTTGCAGATTGGAGTTCCTTTCGGAATAAATTGTCTTAATAAACCATTATGTCTTTCATTTGTACCTCGTTCCCAAGAAGAATAAGGATGAGCAAAATAGACATTCGTTATTTGTTGGAGAGTATCATGAAGCGAGCTAAATTCACTACCATTATCAGCAGTAATTGATTGAAACATCTTGCTAAAATTAACTTGTCCGAACTCAGATTTTAATCGATTAACAGTATAACAAACAGACTCTTCTGTATGATCATCTAAAACAACAGTGATCATGTAACGCGTTTTTCTTTCAACAAGAGTAAGTATAGCATTATCATCTTTAGATTTTGAACCAATAACGCTATCTATTTCCCAATGACCAAAGTTTTTTCTATCATCAACTGTACTTGGTCGTTCATCAATCGATTTTCCTAGTTCTTTTTTATGCTTACGACTTCTTTTCTTTTTAGGTGAGAGTCTAATCTTCATCTTGAGATGATGGTTTCTAATAGGTAAAAAGCCACTATCAATATAATTATAAAGTGTCTTAGTAGAGACAGTCGGTGTATTCCAAGTCCTCATGGACTTGATAAAACCAACAATGGCATCTGGTGACCAATTAAAATCAATAATCTGTTTACAGGCATAATTAATAAAGTCAACAGCACTGGCTAGCTTAGAATTAGCACCACAACGCTTTCTATTTTCTATATATTTAGCTTGTCCTGTCTCAGCAAAATAGAGTTGTCTAGGCTTTTTATTTTCTTTGATTTGCGTTGTTGTACCACGTTTTAGCTCATTGTTTATTGTTTGATGGTGTCGACCTAATCGTTTACCGATTGCTCTATTAGAATCACCTCTATTATGCCAAACTTCAATAAGTTGTCTTTCTTCAAAGGAAAGATGTTTATAAGTCAATTTTTGTGTGGTATTCTGAATTTGCGCCATGATAAAAATTCCTTTCGTTGTTGGGTAGATACTTCAATGATACATGAATTTTTATCATGGTGTTTTTTTATTATTTTAGGGTGGCTAACTTGATTCTACAATTAACCGTTTCTTTTTTTATGTAAAAAAATAGATGCAGATGAATTTCTTCATCCACATCAAAAATTATACAGCCTAAACTCATCGACACAAAGAAGTTAACATTCGGTTGATGATGATTGGCAAATGAGAATAACATACGTTTAACAGTATTTTCAGAGACACTTTGGAATTGTGTGATTTCTTCACGTGATCGATTTTCCTTTAAATCAAAAGTAATTTGGTATTTAAGCTGTTTAGAAATTTGACAATAGTCATCTACTAAAGAAGTAGAAGCACTAAAAGTTGAGCACAGTTTCTACAAAGGTAACGTTCTCTTTGAAGTTTCAGATAGGTTGTGCGACGTTTAATTTCAATCAATTGACTAATGGTTTGATACGTTCCGTTTTTAATAGATTGATCACATCTACATTGTCTGAATTGCTTTATCTTCATTAACTAATCTTTCTGTAATCATGTTAACTGAGCCGTTGTTTCTCGCTTTGCGAGACAACCAATCTTCATTAAAAATAAGAGAATCATCTGTTAAATTGAGTAGTTTTCTTGTATTATGATCCATAGTGGCATTCCCCTTTGTAATTTTGGTTTTAGTCGACTTAATTATTACCAATAAGAATGCTTTTTTTCTACGTTTAAAGTAAAAAATCGTATTGATAGAATTTAATCTATCAACACGATTTAGTGTACAGCCGAATGATTTTATTTAATTTTACAATTGGCGTAAAACAAACTAAAAAGGGCTTATGAAGTATAAAGTGATTTATCATCCCTTTAAGTTATACAGCCGTGAAATTATATATATGTAGTTGGTTGCATGATGTTTTTTTAAAATGTATGATTGATTGCTTCAATAAATGTAAATTTATCGTTCTCAAAAGAGAATTTTAAAATACAACAATTTGAGAATGAAATATTTTTAACCCTTTCAAATTCTAACCAGGCTTGTATAAATAAATACATTGCTCCCCCATGACTGACTGCCAAGGTGCTGTCATTTTTTTCTTCATTCATAATAGATGTTAGAGTATCTACCATTCTTTTTTGGACTTTTTGAGAGGATTCCCCACCATATGGGACAAATGAGTCGCCAAACGACGTCTCACCTTCTTTTCGTTTAGGATTTAAGCGTTCACTTTCGCCTTCAAATAAACCAAAATCCCATTCTTTTAATCCTTTTAACCGTGAATAATTTTGATGTCCGGAAACGATTTCTAGTGTGTCACATGCTCTTTCCTGAGTGGAGGAATAGAAAGAGTCGATCTGTATATCGTTATCAATAAAATACTGTTTAGCAACTTTAGCTTGGGCAATTCCCTCATTTGTTAATGGAGAATCGCAGGAACCTTGAATTTTTCCAAGTTTGTTAAAAAGTGTTTGTCCATGTCGCATTAAAAAAAGTGTTTTTTTCATACATACATTCCTTTCTATTGTTATTTTTTGAATAAATTATTGTCGGTATAGACATGAATAAATTCATCTGTAAATGGGTGTACTAATTCTAATTCTTTAGCATGAAGATGTAGCCTTTTAGCTTGAGAATTAGGATTATACAGTGGATCACCAATAATTGGGTGATGGATACTTTCTAGATGAACCCGGATTTGGTGGGTTCTACCTGTGTCTAACTGACATTCTACTCGAGTTGTTTTTTTAAAACGGTCTATAACTGAAATATGAGTCACTGCATGATCTCCATGTCGTGTATCAATCACTCGCTTTCTTCTGTCATGTCGGTGCCGTCCAATCGGTTTATTGATAGTAAAATGGTCGGTTGTTATTAGGCCTGTTACCTCTGCTTCGTATAATCGATTAATCTTTTTTTGTTCTAACATTTTTCCAAGAATAGGTAGAATAATCGGGTTTTTAGCAAAAAGGATAGCACCACTCGTTTCTTTATCCAAACGATGTACGACGTAAGGTACTTGATCTTTACTATGTAAGTAATCGGTAACATCATTTAATAAAGTATCTTTTTCTAGTGGTTGGTTGGGGTGAGTCTTTTTTCCATAAGGTTTATTGACAATGATCATGTGTTCATCTTCCCATAAAACATCAACCAGGTGCCTGTTTCCTAAGATAATGTCGGGAGTTGAATAATCATCTTTTTCAAAAATCAGGGTAATGATATCTCCAGTCTGTACAGTTTCGTAGAACATCACTTTTTGACCGTTTTTTAAGACGTTTTTTCTTGTTCTTAGAAAATGTCTAACTTTTCTTGGAATCATCCATTGGTTTTCTAATAATTCTCTGACAGTTAGTTGATTAGCGCTTTGTGGTAATGTAATTGATAGTTGCATGGTGTGTTACCCCTTTTTAATTTTAAACGTTTTTTAAAAAAATACATGCAGTAATTTAATGTTTATTTGATAGACTTTAGTAACTTATGAAGATAAGTCTTTAGTCGTATCAGTTATTTACGATAATATGATACACTAAATCTATAAAAATTAATAGAAAGGACATTATCATGGAGCAAATTAAGAAATATTTAGAAGTGATAAAATCCTGGCTGATTAGGTTTGGTGTATGGTTTAAACCTCATTGGCAAACATTTCGAGTACATCAAAAAAGAATTTGGAAAAAATACCACATTAATAAAATAATCATATTAACGTTATTAACGATTACTTTAGTGACAAGTATATATTTGTTTTATTTAGCAAAAAGTATGAATGTGTCGGGATTAAAAGCAGGGTTGGAACAATCAACAACCATTTATGATAAAGACGGGGATGAAGCGGGGAAACTTCGAAAAAATGGGGGGACGTTTGTCACATTGGATAATATTTCTCCATATGTTGTAGATGCTTTGATTTCAACAGAAGATAGACGATTTTATCAGCATAAGGGATATGATGTAAAAGGTATTTTACGAGCGGCTGCTAGAAAAGTTATTCGCCGTAATAATAGTGGTGGTGGTGGGAGTACTATCACACAGCAGTTAGCAAAAAACGCCTTTTTAGATCAACAACAAACTTATACGCGTAAAGCCAAAGAACTCTTTTTAGCGATAGAGCTAGAAAAAGAGTATTCCAAAGATGAAATTTTAGAAATGTATTTAAATAAATCTTATTTTGGTAGTGGAGTTTGGGGAATACAAGATGCTTCGAAAAAATATTTTGGTAAAGATGCAAAGGATTTAACCATTGATGAAGCGGCAGTTTTAGTAGGGATACTGAAAGGACCTAGTCTTTATAATCCGATTGATCATATGGATTATGCAATGAATCGACGTAATACAGTCCTATCCGTTATGGTAGATAATGGCAAGTTAGATAAAACAACAGCAGATGGGTTAATGAAAGAGCCGATTTATTTAACAGATACATACGTTCCAGACAAAGAGTCTTATAAATACCCATATTATTTTGATGCGGTTATTTCAGAGGCGACGGATAAAACAGGATTAACCGATGCAGAGATTTCTAACGGTGGTTACAAAATATATACAGCACTAGATCAAATGTACCAACAAGGAATGGATAAAACATTTGCTAATGATAATTTATTTCCGCCAGCGGCCTCAGATGGTGCGATAGTTGAAGGAACATCTGTTGCTATTAACCCAAGTAATGGTGGTGTGATGGGAATTGTTGGTGGACGCGGTGAGTACACATATCGTGGATGGAATCGCGCGATTGATTCAAAACTATCACCAGGCTCTACAATGAAGCCTCTATCTGTTTATACACCAGCCTTAGAAGCAGGGTATAAGCCAGATGATATGTTAAAAGATGAGGAATTATCTTATTATGATGTGCACAATTTTTCTCGCACGTATAGTGGTGAAACATCTATGACAAATGCCTTAATTAATAGCTTGAATGCTCCAGCTGTGTGGCTAATGCATGAGATAGGAATTGATAGAGGCTATAAAAAAGTTGAACAGTTTGGGATAAAATTAGATAAAGAAGATAAGTATTATGGATTAGCATTAGGTGGCTTAACAAAAGGCGCTAGACCAATTGATATGGCGAATGCTTATACAGTGTTTGCCAATGAAGGGGTAAAAAATGAGTCTCATTTTATTACTAAAATTGAAGATTCACATGGCGTGATTATTTACGAAAACCAAAAACCAAAATCAACGAGAGTAACGACTCCAGAAGTGGCAGAAGAAATGACGAGTATGCTTCAAGGGGTATATAGCTCCGGAACAGGTGCTGCCGCTCAGCCGTACGGATATCAAATAGCTGGTAAAACTGGAACGACTGAAAATATTAATGCAGATGGTATGTCAAAAGACCAGTGGATGATTGGGTATACACCAGATGTTGTTGTGGCAACCTGGATAGGATTTGATAAAAGTGGTCCAGATCATTATTTACCAGGAAATGATAGCAGTTATATCTCTAATGTATTTAGAACAGAAATGCAAAATATTTTAGGAGCTTCTCCAAATACGCCATTTTCAGTTAAAGATGCCACACAAACAGAACAGTATATAGATAGTCAAGAAAGAGACCCATCAAAAAATGGGAAGTTAGATGGTTTAGGCGATACTATAAATGATGTCGGTGGAAAAATTAAACAAGGTGCTGATACAGTTGGAGAAGGAATTAAAAAAGGGTTAGATAAAGTTGGTGAAGCATGGCAAGGGATATGGGGTAGAGTAACCCAATAAGAGTAGGTTTTTTTAGCAAAACATGTTACAATATTAAGAGAATAAATTTCTATTAAAGGAGCATACATATGTCAAATAATATTTATGATAGTGCCAACCAAATCGAACGTGAAATTCGTCAAATGGATGAATTTTTAGCTTTAAACGATGCTTTTGATGCAGTAAAAGCAAACGAGGAAGCATTTGAATTATTTAAAGCATTTCAAGAACTACAAATGACATTGCAACAAAAACAAATGCAAGGTGAAGAATTTTCTGACGAAGATGCTCAAAAAGCGCAAGAGATGGCCGAAAAAGTTCAAAATGAAGCATTAATTCAAGATTTAATGCAAAAAGAACAAGCTTTCAGCATGATTGTTAATGACTTAAACCGCATCATTATGCAACCAGTTCAAGAGTTATATACGTTAGACTAATCGACATCATAATGGGTGGTTAAGCAAGGAGCTTAACCGCCTATATTTTTTATAGAACTTATTTTTTTACGTTATGAATCGCTAAAAGGAGTGTGACACATGAAATTTATTCATATGGCGGATTTACATATAGATCAACCATTTTCTGGTATCACAACAGAAGATGTTGGATTTCAAAAAGAAATTCAACAAATTAATTATAAAGTATTTGAGTCAGTTGTTGAGCAGTGTATTAAAAATTCAGTAGATTTTTTATTGATAGTAGGAGATACGTTTCATCAAGCAACATCGTCAATTTATACACAAAAATTTGTGATGAATCAGTTTGAGAAACTAAAAGACTCTCATATAAAAGTAGTCATGTCATTTGGAAATCATGATTATTATACAAAAAACCGTTATTGGTTTGAATGGCCTGCAAATGTTATCCTTTTTGATAAAGAAGATGTCACCACTAAAGAGTTAACTTTAAAAAATGGACAAACTGTTTCGATTAGTGGATTTTCATACCAACATCAATGGATTACAGATAATAAGGCACTAGATTTTCCAGAGAAAAGTCAAGAAACTGATTATCATATCGGGTTTTATCATGGAGAAGTCGCTCAAGAAGGTAAATATGCCCCATTCCTATTGTCTCAGTTAAATTCGGCGTATGATTATTGGGCATTAGGACATATTCATAAAAGTGAAGTATTAATGGAAAAACCGCTGACAATCTATTCGGGAACACCCCAAGGACATACTAGAAAAGAACGTGATACCAAAGGGGTAAGTCTTGTCGAAGTCGATGGCACAGCTGTGTCCCATCAATTTATCGATGTAAGCAAAGCAACTTGGATTCAACAAGATATTTCTTTAAAAGAAACAGCAAAGTCTGAACAGTTAGCCAAAATTGAAAAAGAAATTATAGCTGCAAAATATATGAAGGAAGTAACGTTACTGGTCGTAAAACTTAGTCCATCATCAGAGGAAGGCCTAAGTGAATTATTACTGCACAAAGAAGACATATTAGGCTACTTGCAACGTCAATTATTGCGTAAAACATCTTATTATATTTGGTTAGTTGATATCGTGTTTGAACCGATTGAATCAAATCAGCTTATTATGGGGTTTGAAGCGAGTTTAATTGATGATTTAGCTCGTCATTATTTACCACGTAATGAATTTTTCTCAATAGCAAAAGACATCGTACAACAACCAGTAATTGGAAGTAACATCACATTTGATGATGAAGATATTAAGCGTATCATTGAAGAAAGCAGTCAATTAGTGAAAGATAAAATGATATTTAAAAATGGAGTAGGCCAATGAAAATAAGACGATTATATATTAATGGATTTGGAAAATTTAATAATCAAGTCTTCAATTTAAAAGAGGATAACCAACTCATTTTTGGCGATAATGAATCAGGTAAGTCGACACTTTACCACTTTATTCGCACAATGTTATTTGGTTTTCCTAAAAAAAGAGACATGATACGAGACTTTACACCAGTAGAAGGTGCAACATACGGTGGGCATCTTATTATTGATCATCCTGTTCATGGTGAGTTGTATGTTGAGCGTTTTAAAGAAAAAAATAAAGGTCAAGCATATGTTCGTTTAGAAGATGGAAGAGTAGGAGATGAGCATTTGCTTACGTCTTTAATCTCTCCTTTGACGAAAGAAGTATTTGATGAAGTGTTTAGCTTTCAACAGGAGCAATTAACAGATTTAAATGAATTAGACGAGGTAAAATTACAACGGCTTCTTTTAACGGTTGGTTTAACAGGAAGTGAACGTCTAACCGCTATATCTAATGATTTTTTGAAAGACAGACAACAAATCTATAAACCATCTGGTAGAATTCCTATTCTTAATCAACGACTAAAAGAGTTTAACCGTTTAGAACAAAGCATACGATTGGTTGAGGAACAAGAAGTAACCTACCGAACTAAATGGAACCGACGTCTCGAACTTGAAAAATTATTAGAAAAAGAAAAAAAAGAGCTTGAAGAAAGTGTTTCATTGGAAAAAACATTATTAGAGCAACAAAAGTATTTTCCTTTGTACACTGAATGGCAAACGTTGAATCAAGAGACAGGTGGAAGAAAAGAGACGCAAGCTTCTGAAACAACGGTTAAAAGTGTTTCTGATGCATTACAGGAATATAAATATTTAACAAAAAAAGAAACGGAACTTTTAGAAAATCAGAGCGATATCATAAAAGACATCACACCAGCAGTTCAATTTTATTTGGAAAATCAAGACTTGTTTGATCAATTATTAGATGACCAATTAAGTGTACAATCGATTAGTGAACGTCAAGATGTCATGCAACAGCAATTAGATGCCTATACTTCTAGTAAAAAGGATTTATATGATAAATACCGCTTATCAGATGCTTTACTAGATGTGGTCATTGATGATAAAGAAGAAGCGTCGTTGAAAGAATTAGCAGAAGCTGAAGAAGAGCTGCTAAGAAAACAAGTTATTTTATCAAATGAAAAAAGTCGTTTGTCAATAAGGCAACGGAATCTGGATACGGAACTGTCCAAAACTGAAAATAAATTAGCTATTCCTGAAATGCATTCTAATAGTGAGGCGGAGCTAGAGGATAGTCCGTTTTTTGATTCGTTTACGATAAAAATGTTCTCAGGTTTATCACTTGCGATTGCCATTATGATGTTATTGTTAGCTGTTATATTAGGTCTAGCGTGGCTGTATATCATTGTTGTAGTGTTTGTCGGTTTAGGGGTATTTGGTTTTATGAAAGCCGCTAAAGGGGCTATTCATCATCCAGTTACACAAGAAGAAGCAAAATCTCTTTACAAACAACAATTAGGAGAAGCTGATCAGTTAGCTGATGAATTGAATGAGTTGGAGAAAAATTTAAGGAGTTTTCATGAACAAGAGTCATTAATTAATAAACAAAAAGAGCAGTGGGTTACAGCTTACGGGTTCCCGATAAATGAGACGGTGTCTATGTGGTTAACAACTGTACCTGTGTTTAGTCAGTTAAGAGATATCCAAAAAAATGAACAAGAAATGAAGCAACAACTAGAAACGATTGAACAAGCTATTGCATCCTATAAAAAGTCTTTATCATTTGCTAAAGAATGGATTCCTTTAGAAGGTAAAAGTATCAGAGAAAACTTCAAAGAAGTGAAGCTATTTGTGGATACACAAATAGAGGCAATTAATCGTTTAGAGGGTAGTGAAACAAGTAATATTCAAAGTGAATTATCATCTATTAGACATCAGAAAACATCTTGTCAAAAATTAATTAATGACTTAACTAATCAACATGAATCAACACCAATTGATGTGTCAAAAGAATGGTTAAACAGGCAAGAACAACTGACTCAAAATTCTCAGCGTATTGATGAGTTAGAACGACAACTAGAAAATGTGTTTGATTTGTCAAAAGATTATAACTTATTGTCAATTAATAAGGCAGTGATGCGTGTGAAGGCTGAGCAAGATGATTTTAAAGAGAAAGAGAAGGCCTACCAAACTGAGTGGCAACAATTAGATTATGATATGAAACAAATGGAGAAAAATGGTTCTTTAGATGATTTAAGACAGGAAAGAGCGACTCAACTAGCGCAAATTGAAGAAATGACAGAACAATGGTTAACATTACGTTTTTCTGAAGAGCTCGTTCAACGCATATTCCAGTATTTATCAGATCAACAATTACCTACTTTATTAGGTACGGTAACTGGGTATTTCAATTTATTAACTAATAAGACTTACCATAAAGTGTTAGTAAACGATGGGCAGTTATTTGCAGTTGATAATCAGCAAAGAAATTGGCGGATTAAGCAGTTGTCTACAGGAACAAAAGACCAATTATATATGGCATTTCGACTAGCGTTTATTCATCTACATAGTGAAGACTATGGTTCTCCTATCATCATTGATGACGGATGGTTGCATTTTGATGATACACGCAAAGCTACATTATTTAAATTATTAGATATGTTGGGGCAAAACAACCAAGTGATTTGTTTAACATCTGATACAACTATGAGAGATTACTTTGAGAAAAAAGATCAATCTGTGTTAGTTCTCGGAGAGGAAGAGGCTATATGAAAAAGTTAAGAGAGTTAGTTGTGGATGAAACGTTTGAGACGTTTGTGTTGTTAAAAAATGCGGATGTTCGGGTTGCAAGAAATGGCAAAAAATTTATTGCATTTACGTTTCAGGATGATACAGGGACGATAGATGGAAAATATTGGGGAGCCTCTGAAGAAGATATTGCTACATTCACTGCCGGAAAAGTTGTATTACTTAATGGTAAAAGAGAGCTTTACCAAAACATGCCGCAAGTTAAAATATTACATCTACGTCTAGCAAAAGATGGGGAGCCCACAGACCCTTCCTTGTATATGGAAAAGGCGCCAATTGATATTGATGAGATGAAACAAGAATTTAATGACTATTTGCTTGATATTACAGAAGCTAAGTGGCATCGAATTGTTCGTCACATTTTTGGTAAATACCAAAAAGAATTTTTCGAGTTTCCAGCAGCTAAGAGAAACCATCATGCATTTGCTGGAGGACTTGCATTTCATACATTAACAATGTTACGACTGGCTAAAGCTGTGTCTAATGAATATTCACAATTAAATCCTTCGTTACTCTATGCTGGAGTAATGTTGCATGATTTAGGAAAAGTCCATGAATTATCAGGTCCAGTTGCAACAGAATATACATTGGCTGGTAATTTGTTAGGGCATATTGTTATGATTGATGAGGAGATAACTAAAGCATGTATTGAGTTAAATATTTCTGAGTTAGATGAAGAAATATTAGTTTTAAAACATGTCGTATTATCTCATCATGGATTATTGGAATATGGTTCACCAGTTCGACCAAAAATTATGGAAGCAGAAGTACTACATCATTTGGATAATCTAGATGCTTCTATTCAAATGATGTTAGGGTCATTAAAACAAATTAATCCAGGAGAATACACGGAGCGTATATTTGGCTTGGATAATAGAAATTTTTATTTGCCTAATATATAAGAAAAAACGTTGAGGAACGAATGTTTAAGTTCCTCAACGTTTTTTTAATAATAATTATTTTGAGCTAATTCAAAGGCGTCATGCATATCAGTCGATGCTCTTTTACCGTTTACCTTTTTCACTAATTCACCTTGTAAAATCAAGCGATGTTCACCTGAAGTGTCACAAGTGACGAGAGTGACTTGTCGTTTACCTGGTACATCTTCAATGACATCGACACGTGTTGGTTCGACGTATTCTTTCATGGTTACTTTATACTCATAGATGTATTCTAAGTCAGTGAGATAAATAGATGACCCTAATTCCACACGAACGAGTGGAGCAAACAATAAGGTTGGATCATACATGTAATGACTGGCTAATGCATAGTTTCCAACACCCATTTTTTGATCTGGCTTCATCGTTCCAGCCCCAACAGAGATAACATAATTTGATACCCCTTTTAGAATAGGTAAATTTAAATCAACGCTAGGGATGGCAATGCCACCAATGACATCACCCACATCACGTCCACGAGATTTAGTAACAGTATTGAAGTCAAGAGATTCTACTTGATCGAAATCAAAAGTAGCATCTTTTTGTTCATTTTTTACGACATCTTCTCTTGTGATTTTGTTGACTTGATACTGAGCTGTATTTTCTTTTACGAGATAATTTTTAATTTGATTATTGAAGATAAGTGCGATTCCGATAAGAAAAAGAACAATCATAATCAAATTAAAAAAGAAATTTTTAATTCGTTGACCAGTAGATTTTTTCTTTTTTGAATGTTTTTCTGAGCGTCTATTTTGTGATGAATGTTGTTTTTTAGATATAATAGTAACCTCCTTTTTGAGTGATCCTATCAACTATCATACCATAATTCTTCAAAAAATAAAGAAAGTAAATTTGGAAATTGTTACATTATTATGTCGTTTTTCGAAAATAAAATAAGTAATTTGTAATATAAACGTAATTAAACTACAAGGGGTTATGTGTTCATTTTGTTGTGGGAAAATGGTATAGTTATAATAGTGAAAAAAGTAGATGAAAGATAGGTGAAAGTGTTGCGACAAAATATATATGTTCATTTAGATGGTATAAGTAATTCTGTTTTAACTAAGGGGTTGAGCCATCAGGACTTTGATCGTTATACTATTCATCGCCCAAAAAACTTATTGTTACTTGATACAAGTGAAGTTGAGGGAGAGTATGAAGCGCATACAGGTTTTAGAGTTATTCGTGGACAAGAAAATGTCGATCATTATCTCAGTAATTTAAATTATAGTACACGAAGAGAAATTAAATGGTTAGATTTTGAAGAATACGATGCGTTAAAACGTTTAACTGCTAATGAAATAGCTGAAATTCTGTATTTATCTCATATGAAGATGCAATTAAGATCACCATTTTTTTACAAATTACAAAATAATTATGCTTTTTTTGAAACGGAACAAGAAGTTATGAAAGTATATTATAGAAATATTGATGAGTTTTATCAATCGTTGGCAAAGAAAATATCAGATAAAGTATTGTATCAATTAAATGCTAACCGTTCATTGTTTTCAAAACGATATACAACCATTACACCATTGCCTTTTGATTTGGTCAAAGAATTGAAGAATATCATGCAGGAGGGGACCGTTTTTGAGTTTTCTCAAGTTGGTTTATCTGAAAATAAATATAGTATTCCAATCCATGTAGTAGAAGATAACCTGAGAAAAATTGCAAGTAATCAGTTATTTTTAGAAGAAAAGGTAGGAGTATTAACTTATCAACATCAAGAAATGACTTGGACATTTAACCGTGTGAAAAACCCAATATTGTAATTAAAAAAATTTTTTATAAAAAATAAGGAATAGAATTTTGAGACATTCTAGAGTATAATTAAGTCCTAGCAAATTTAGGAGGACAACCATGAAGATTTTTTTAGTATATGGTGGAAAAAGTGCCGAACATGATGTATCTATATTATCGGCGTTTTCAATTTTACAGTCGATTTATTACAACTACTACTCAGTTCAATTAATTTATATTACCAAAGAAGGAAATTGGTTAAAGGGGAATGTATATCAATCTGCTCCTTTACATAAAGAAGAGTTACGATTAACACTTGCAAATGCTCAACCTATTTTGCCAAGTGACCTAAAAGAAGGAAATGCAGTGATATTTCCAGTGTTACATGGTCCTAACGGTGAAGATGGGACTATTCAAGGGTTATTTGAAGTGTTAAACATGCCATATGTTGGTGCAGGTGTGTTAGCAAGCGCTTGTGCAATGGATAAGATTGTTGGTAAGCAATTATTTCAACAAGTCGGTATTCCTCAATTACCATATGTAGCCGTAACTAAAAATGGATATAGAGATCATCAAGAAGAAATTCTTTTAGAGTGTGAAGGTAGTTTAATCTACCCGATGTTTGTTAAACCAGCAAATATGGGCTCAAGTGTTGGTATCAACAAGGCTGAAACACGTGAGGAATTAGTTGAAGCGATAGCAGAAGCGTTTCGTTTTGACCGTCGTGTGATTGTGGAACAAGGAATTGAAGCAAGAGAATTAGAAGTAGCTGTCCTTGGTAATGATGAAATTCGTACAACTTTAGCTGGAGAGATTGTTAAAGATGTCGCTTTTTATACCTATGAATCAAAATATTTAGATAATAAAGTTGACTTACAAATACCAGCAGATATATCAGAAGAATTGCAAGAAAAGTTACAATACTATGCAAGAAAAGCATATCAAACGCTTGATGGAAGTGGCTTGAGTCGCTGTGACTTTTTCTTAACAGCAAATAATGAAGTATTCCTTAATGAGGTAAATACAATGCCAGGGTTTACACCGTTTAGCATGTACCCATTATTGTGGCAAAATATGGGATTAAACTATGGTGATTTATTAGAAGAATTAATTCAATTAGCTAAATTACGTTTTGAAAAAAAACAACAAATTGAAGTGGAACAATTGTAGAGTTGAACGTTTGTTCAGCTCTTTTTGTTGATAAATGAAAGAAGGGAAAACATGAATTTATCAGTACAAGAAGTAGCGGATGCTGTAGAAGGTGTCAATCATGCCTTACAAGTCAAATACGATATGATAGAGTCTGTTGAGTTTGATACAAGAAAAATAGTGGAGAATAGTTTGTTTGTTCCCCTAAAAGGAGCAAGAGATGGTCACGATTTTATTGACCAAGCGATAGAACATGGGGCATTACTTGTGTTTTCTGAGAAAGAACTACCAGATAGTATTCCATACATCAAAGTGGATGACACGCTATCTGCTTTGCAGAAATTGTCTCAGTATTACTTAAAAAAAATTGGTCCTAAAATTGTCGGAATTACAGGAAGTAATGGAAAAACAACGACTAAAGATATGACAGCAGCTGTGTTATCACAACAATTTAAAACATATAAAACACAAGGAAATTACAATAATCATATTGGTCTACCTTACACAATTTTATCGATGCCAGAAGATACTGAGATGCTAGTATTAGAGATGGGGATGGATCATAAAGGTGAAATTGAAGTCTTATCGAATATTGCCACACCTGATATTGCAACTATCACGTTAATTGGTGAATCTCATATTGAGTATTTAGGGTCTCGTCAAGGCATTGCGGAAGCAAAAATGGAAATCACATCGGGCTTACAAGATGATGGTTTATTGATTATCCCAAATGATGAACCTTTGTTAAAAAGATTGATTGTTGATGTGCCACAAAAAGTAGAGAGTTTTGGTATTAATACAGAAGCCACTTTATCAGCAACGATTGTATCCGAATCAAAAAATGATACACAATTTGTCACTAATTTATTTGGAGATCACATTTTCTCTATTCCTGTTTTAGGAGGATACAATGTTAAAAATGCGTTGATTTCATTGCTTATTGGTCAGTTCTTTGGCATGTCTCCTAATAAAATGAAGAATGGACTAGCCACATTTGATTTGACTAAAAATAGAACAGAGTGGTTAAAAACAGAAGATGGCATCGATATTTTAAGTGATGTCTATAATGCGAATCCGACAGCCATGAAATTAGTGCTAGATACGTTTTCGTCTCTTAAACTTGAGGGGAGAAAATTTGTTGTGTTAGGCGATATGCTAGAATTAGGTGAGCTTTCAAGTGAGATGCATGAAAGTATCGCTGAGCATATCTCTCCTAATGATTTAGAACAAGTATATCTTTATGGGGAAGAGATGAACGCTCTTTATAATCTTCTAAATGAGAGAATGCCAAAAGGCTCTCTTCATTTTTACCAAAAAAATGAAAAAAAAGAATTAATGGAAAATTTATCGAGTCAACTACAGCCAAAAGACACTGTTTTTCTGAAAGCAAGTAATGGAATGGGACTAAATGAAGTTGTTGAATTTTTATTAAAAAAGCATGAATAAGCAAGGTTTTATTGTTAAATATTTGAGAATATGATAGTATTATACGAATGCCTATTTTCATTTTTTTTCATTATATAAAAAGAAAAGCAGTCGATATAGCAACAAACTAGGAGGATATCATTTGAAATTTAGTGAATTACAGTTAGAAAAAAGTTTATTACAAGCCATCGAAAATATTGGGTTTGAAGAAGCAACACCCGTACAAAGTGCGACAATCCCGTTAGCGTTAGAAGGACGCGACGTGATTGGACAAGCGCAAACAGGTACTGGTAAAACAGCCGCTTTTGGGCTACCAATGTTAAATAAAATTGACCCTAATAAACCAGTGTTACAAGCATTAGTTATTGCGCCAACGCGTGAATTAGCTATTCAAACGCAAGAAGAATTATACCGTTTAGGTAAAGAAAAAAAAGTAAAAGTTCAATCAGTTTATGGTGGAGCAGATATTGGTCGACAAATTCGTGCGTTAAAAAACAAACCACAAATTGTGGTGGGAACTCCTGGCCGTTTATTAGACCATATTAATCGCCGTACGTTGAAATTAGATACAGTAGAGACACTTGTATTAGATGAAGCAGATGAAATGCTAAACATGGGCTTTTTAGAAGATATTGAAGCAATCATCTCTAAAGTTCCAGCAGAAAGACAAACACTATTGTTCTCAGCTACAATGCCTGACTCAATTAAACGTATTGGGGTTAAATTCATGCAAGACCCTGAGCATGTTCGTATCAAAGCAAAGGAAATGACAGCTAATCTAATCGATCAGTATTACGTTCGTTGTAAAGAATTTGAAAAATTTGATGTTATGACTCGTTTATTTGATGTTCAATCACCAGAATTAACGATTGTTTTTGGGCGCACCAAACGTCGCGTGGATGAATTAGCTCGTGGACTTGAAATGCGTGGTTATAAAGCAGAAGGTATTCATGGAGATTTACCTCAACATAAGCGTATGAGTATTTTAAAAGCCTTTAAAAATGGTGAATTAGATATTTTAGTTGCAACAGACGTGGCAGCTCGTGGATTAGATATTTCTGGTGTCAGCCATGTGTACAACTACGATATTCCACAAGATCCAGAAAGCTATGTTCACCGTATTGGTCGTACAGGTCGTGCTGGTAAAGAAGGGATGTCCGTAACATTTGTTACACCAAATGAGATGGGTTACTTACATGTCATTGAAGATTTAACGAAAAAACAGATGACACCTCTTCGTCCACCTTCTAAAAAAGAAGCAGTTGAAGGACAAATTGGGGCTGCAATTACTGAAATTAAAGATTTACTAGCTGCAAATGGTCTAGAAAAATATCAGTTAGCAGCAAGCGACTTGCTAGAAGAGTATACAGCAGAAGATTTAGCAGCATTGTTAATCAAACAAACCTCTAAAGATGATGCTGCAGAAGTTCCAGTGAAAATCACGCCAGAACGTCCATTGCCAAATCGTCGTGGCAACAATAAAAATGGTGGTCGTGGTAAAGGTGGAAACTATAACCGTCGTAATAACAATAAAGGTGGCGGTCGTGGTAAAGAGCAATATAACAAGAAAAAACGTTATAATAACTCTGATGCACCTAAAAAAAATAACAACAAATCAAGCAATAAATCATCACAGAAAAAAGATGGTGGCCGTGGATTTGTGATTCGTAGTAACGACAAATAATGATATAGTACCAATCTGACAGATGTTGGGTTGGTACTTTTTGATTTATTGTAAAAGGATTCTGTTCGCTTTTTTTGGGGGTTATCGTTATAATTAAACTAATATAGAAAGGAGCACTAGTATGATTATAGGAATTGGTATAGATGCAGTAAAGTTAAAAAGAATTGAAGATATTATCGATCATAATCCTAAGTTCATAAGCAGAGTGCTCACACCTAAAGAACAGGAACTATTTAATGATTTAAAAAAGAAACGAAAAATTGAATTTTTGGGTGGAAGGTTTGCTTGCAAAGAAGCCTTTTCTAAGGCTTACGGAACAGGTATTGGAAAAATTGGGTTTCAGGATATAGAAATATTGCCTGAAAGTACAGGAAGACCGATTGTGAAACAATCTGTTTTTGAAGGAAGCGTACATGTATCTATTACGCACACTGATACAGATGCATTTGCACAGATTATTTTAGAGAAATAAAAAAACGAAACACGATGTGCTTCGCCTATTTGCTAATAGATAATGTTTGAGAATGATTGGAATGGATAATAGATATTTTTTTTATATAATTGGCAGAAATCATTTTGATTTCATTTGATTTTTGTAGTTTTATAACCAAAGCATTACGATTAATAGCATGCTGATATATTCTTCCAACAAGTGTTTCATAAGTTGGTTGGGATGGTTCTTGGTATTGTAGTACAACTAAGCTTTTTTGTAAGATAGCTTGATTGATTTGTTGGTGAATGAGAGTTAAATGTCTTTCCTTTTCTGATTCATCATCTAAAAAAGAAGAAATAAAACGTTGCGACGAACGGGAGATAAAACGAGTAAATTTTTTGACATGATTTTCTTTAGTCGACTTTGTAGACGGTTGCTTTTTTATCATCAGTCATTCTCCTTTTTAGTCTTTCTTCCTCTTATTATACGAATCATCCTGAACTTAGTCAAACAAATAATTGTGTTGTAAGAGTGCGTTATTTGTAAAAAAATATGTAAAGTTGGTGAAAAAAGATGCTGAAAGGATGGTATCCTTCAGACTTATATAGGTTAAAACATTATAGTCCAAAAGAGTGGCTTCCATTTAAAAATAGTCATCAAAAGTCTTTAGAAGATTTGTATAAAAATAGTTTCTCTTTACAAGACAATCACCTCTTAATGGCTTGGTATAAGGGAAGTCGTTTATTAGCGATATGTGATGGATTTATTGAAGGCCATTGTTTTTTTGTGACAAATATTTTAAGTGTCTCTGATTCTTTTGGATTTAAAGAGTGTATATTAATGTTAGAGACTATCGCTAAAAGTCGTCGTTTGTCATATATTTACTTGCCTGATTTTTCGGATGTATCATTAGCAAAGAAACATCTGATTGAGTTGGGATTTGAAAAAAAATCTCACCCTAAAAAAGGCTATTACTATAGTGTTTCTTATCACACAGGCGTTGTTTTAGGTGGTGGTGGTGCAAGAGGCGCGTATCAAGTAGGGGCTTGGCGAGCAATGAGAGAAATCGGTGTGACGTACGATTTAATAAGTGGAACGTCTGTTGGTGCTCTAAATGGCGCTTTTATGGTGCAAGGGAATTTAGAAGATGCTGAGGCTATGTGGCGTGATATTGCCACAAAAAAAATACTTAAACTATCTTTGGACGACAAGGAAAATCAGACGAGAGAAAAGTTGATAAATGGCGTGAAGATTTTAACGATGTCAGCTCTAAAAGAAAATGGTGTGGATAGCACGCCACTTTACCACATGATTGAAACGATGATTGATGGCAAGAAAATGTATAGAGCACGCAAACATCCTATTGATTTTTTCTTTATTACGACACTTGTTCCAAAAATGGAAGAGGTAGTTGTTTCTTTGAAGGACATACCCAAAGAAGAGTTAAGTCAGTGGTTATTAGCCACTGCGTCATTTTATCCAGCAATGAAAGCCTGTGAGATTAATGGGCACTATTATGTAGACGGTGGGTATCGTAATAACATTCCAAAAGATGTTTTATTAAAACATGGTGCGAGTGAATTAGTGATTGTTGACGTTAAAGGTCCAGGTTTTATTAAACCAATCAGAACCCCTAGAAATGTGACTGAAACGTTAATAAGTAGCCGCTGGGGACTAGGAGCTGTTTTGCTATTTGACAAGGAAAGAGCCGCATGGAATATGCGACAAGGGTACTTAGATACCATGAAAGCTTTTCACGTTTACAAAGGTACATGGTATGCAATAGAAGCTAATCATTTTAAAAAAGAGGCTGTATCATTAACAAAAGAATTTTTAAGTTACTTGAAACAGAATGATTATTTCAGTAAATTAGGTAGTAAGGTAACCCCTAAGTGGATTATGCAACGTCATGTTCAACCAGAATTATTCGGCCTTTTTTTATTAGAAGAAACGGCTCGTCTAGTGCTAGTTGATCCTTCAGATATCTATTCTATTCGGACGTTGTCTCAGCAACTTATCATATCATTTGATGAGAAAAAACAAGCCGTAGATGAGAACATGTTAGGATCACTAAGTGAGTGGATCAGTGGGTCTGTACCTATTTCAGAGAAAAGGATTTTAGAGTATGCTTATCATCTAGTGGATGATAAATCTGAACTAGTAAAAAGAGTCTTTGATGTTAGTTGGAAACAAGTACTGCAAGCAATATTTATAAAGTTTTTGAAGGAGAAAAAAAGATGAGCCAAGAGTTTTCATATGAGATTTTAGAAGAAATTGTTGTTTTATCAGAAAATGCTAAAGGATGGACGAAAGAATTAAACTTAATTAGTTGGAATGGACGACCAGCAAAATTTGATATACGAGATTGGGCACCAAATCATGAAAAAATGGGCAAAGGTATTACCTTAACAAATGAAGAATTTGCTGTTTTAAAAGAAACTCTGGGACAAATGTAGGTGATTGTATGAAAAGTATGACAGGTTATGGACATAGTGAATACTTAGGAGAAGACTATCAGATTACAGTAGATATAAAGTCTGTGAATCACCGCTTTTTAGATCCACAAATAAGGTTATCTAGAGAATACCATCAGAGTGAGAGTGAGATAAAAAAATTATTAAAAGAACATCTTTCTAGAGGTCGAGTGGAATGTTTTGTTACAGTAACCAAAGAAAGTGCCAATACTAAAGGTCTTAAGATTAATTGGGATATGCTTGATTCGTTAGTGAAGGAGCTTGGAGAAGCAGAATATCACCGCTATAAAGACTATCCTTTTTCCGCTGAAAAATTTTTAGCGGGTGGGCTTATGCACCCTGAATTAGTTGAAATAGTGGAAACGAATGATGAGTCAAACAAGGTAGAAAAGGAATTACTAGCAGTATTTAATCAAGCACTGACAGCTTTGAATGAGAGTCGACAAAAAGAAGGAGCAGGTTTAAATGCCTTTTTCAAAGAATATTCTGAGTTATTAAAAAAAGAGTGTCAGATGGTTGCAATTAAAGCAGATGTTATAAAACAGGAACATTATCATAAACTCAAGCAAAAAATGACTGAATTGATTGATGAGTCGTTAATTGATGAATCACGGTTATTAAATGAGGTAGCAGTTTTAGTAGACAAAGGTGATGTAACTGAAGAGTTAGATCGATTAAGTGTGCATATAAAATCGATGGATGCTCTAATCGATAAAAAAGGCCCAATAGGAAAAGAGATGGACTTTTTGATTCAAGAGATGAATAGAGAAGTGAACACGATTGGCTCTAAATCAGCAGACTTACAAGTGAAATCAAGTGTTATTCAACTAAAAACATTGATTGAACAAATTAGAGAGCAAGTCCAGAATATTGAATAATTGATAAAAATTCTCATAGACACTTGCAAAAAAAATCTTTAGGGTGCATTATAGAAGGTAAACTAAGAAAATTGTAAGTGAGAGGACGACACGATGCCAGAACGAGGGTTATTAATTGTATTATCAGGTCCATCAGGTGTAGGAAAAGGGACTGTCAGAAAGGCTTTATTTGAAAAAGATGACAATCAGTTTGAGTATTCTATTTCAATGACAACACGTCAAATGCGTGAAGGTGAAATTGAAGGTGTAGATTATTTCTTTCGCTCAAAAGAAGAATTTGAGCAATTAATCGAAGAAGGAAAAATGTTAGAGTACGCCGAGTATGTTGGAAATTACTATGGTACGCCACTAGATTACGTTAATAAAACATTAGATGAAGGAAAAGATGTTTTTTTAGAGATTGAAGTGCAAGGCGCCATGAAAGTCAAAGAAAAAGTGCCAGATGGTGTTTTTATTTTTTTAACCCCTCCAGATTTTAGTGAATTAAAATCACGTATCGTTAACCGTGGAACAGATGAGTTATCCGTCATAGAAAAAAGAATGAGTAAAGCAAAAGAAGAGATTGAGATGATGCGTCATTACGACTATGCTGTTGTAAATGATGAGGTCGAATTAGCAGTGAACCGTATTAAAAAAATTATTGAAAGCGAACATTACCGTGTAGAACATGTGATTGATCGCTATGAAAATATGCTAAAGGAGCTATAAAAATATGTTATATCCATCAATAGATTCATTATTAGAACAAGTAGACTCAAAATATTCGTTAGTGATTTTGGCTAGTAAACGCGCACACGAACTAGATGAAGGTGCTCAGCCAATGATTGAGCCAGACAAGTTTGTTTCAGTAAAAAATGTAGGCCGAGCATTAGAAGAAATAGCTGTCGGAGACGTTGTAGTTGATCCGAATCCTGAACTAAAAAGAGAACTACTTCGCAGACAGGAAGAAGAGAAAAAAGCATTAAAACGTCGTGAACATCAAGAACTTGAAGCACGTATTCAATTTGAGAAAAAAATGTAAATAAAAAACCTAAGAGATAGACCTCTTGGGTTTTTTTATTCGATAGAAGGTGAAAACATGTCAAAGATAGCACACGTGATAGTTGATGTTCCAACCATGCAAACAGACCAACCGTTCACATATCTTGTTCCCGTCGATATGGCAGATGCCGTCGAAATTGGCATGCGTGTAGAGGTTCCGTTCGGTAATGGAAACCGACATATTCAAGGATTTGTTGTGGGATTGGACGCGGTCAGTGGTGAGGATAGACAATCTTTAAAATCTATAAAAAGTGTATTAGATCTTCATCCTGTGGTCAACGATGAATTACTGTTGTTAGCTGATGAAATGGCAAAAACCACTTTTTCATTTAAAATTACTTGCTTACAAACCATGTTACCTAGTGTCATGCGCTCGACTTATAAAAAATGGTTAGTCGCAGTGGACGATATACCAAAGCATATTGATGAAGAAGTATTTTTAGGATTAGGTGAAAGAGACTGGGAGGAAATAAAAGATTCTTCTTATTTGTCTGAATTGCACCAATTAAGGCAACAAGGTCAAGTAGATATTCGCTATGAAGTAACAACTAAAAATAAAGTTAAAACAATAAAAGTGGTTAAAGCAAATTTGCCTAAAGAAAAATTAATAGACATTCAATCACAATTAAGAAAAAATGCCCACCAAAAGCATCGCTTACTAAATTTTTTTACTGAAGCCCATGCTGGAGAATTTTCTGTGAAAGAACTAGTAGATGACCATGATTTATCCCGTCAAGTTATTAAAGAAGCCGTAGAGCTAGGATGGCTAAATCAAGAAGAAAGAGAAGTTTACCGCGATCCGTATAAAGACAGAGTATTTATGCAAGATGAGGCATTAATATTAAATACTGAGCAACAAATAGTTTTAGATTCAGTGACCCACTCTATCTCTAGTAAAAAAAATGATGTATTTTTATTAGAGGGAATTACAGGTAGTGGGAAAACAGAAGTTTATTTACAGGCTATTTCACATGTGTTAGATGAAAGTAAAACAGCGATTATGTTAGTGCCAGAAATTTCGTTGACCCCACAAACGGTGACACGATTTAAACGTCGTTTTGGTGATAAAGTGGCTGTATTACATAGTGGATTATCTCAAGGGGAAAAGTATGACGAATGGCGAAAAATCGAACGGAAAGAAGCACAGGTAGTAGTTGGTGCTAGATCAGCAGTATTTGCTCCGTTAGAAAATATTGGGTTGATTATCATTGATGAAGAACATGAGACAAGTTATAAGCAAGATGAGTCTCCTAGATATCACGCACGAGATTTAGCTATTTGGCGCGGAGCGTATCACCACTGTCCAGTACTATTAGGTAGTGCGACACCGTCGTTAGAGTCTAGAGCGAGAGCACAAAAAAATGTGTATCACTTGTTAATGTTGACACAGCGAGCATCTAATAATGCTATTTTACCGACCGTATCTGTTGTGGATATGAGGCATGAATTAAAAAAAGGAGTCACAGGTAGTTTTTCAGGACCGTTATTAAATGAATTACGTCACAGATTAGAAAAAAAAGAGCAGTCCGTATTAATGTTAAATCGTCGAGGGTATTCATCGTTTATGATGTGCCGAGATTGTGGGTATGTATTGCCTTGTCCAAATTGTGATATTTCCTTGACTCTGCACATGGATACTAAATCAATGAAGTGTCATTATTGTGGACATGAAGAGCCTATCCCACAATGTTGTCCTATTTGTGATAGTACTAAAATTCGTTACTATGGCACTGGAACGCAAAAGGTTGAAGAAGAGTTGCAAGAATTATTGCCTGATGCAAAAATTTTACGTATGGATGTAGACACGACACGTAAAAAAGGAAGTCATGAGAGGTTATTGCAACAATTTGAAGCGCAAGAAGCTGATATTTTACTAGGCACACAAATGATTGCAAAAGGACTAGACTTTCCTAATGTTACTTTAGTCGGTGTGTTAAATGCGGATACCGCTTTAAATTTACCTGATTTTCGCTCGAGTGAAAGAACGTTTCAATTGTTGACACAGGTTAGTGGTCGTGCTGGTCGTGGTGATAAACTAGGTCAAGTGATTATTCAGACATTTAATCCGGAGCATTATGCTATTGTGTTGTCAAAACAACAAGATTATGAAGCTTTTTATCAACATGAAATGATCCTAAGAAGACAAGGAAAATATCCACCCTACTACTATACTGTTCAGTTAGTTGTTAGTCATGAAGAAGAAATACAAGCAGCTAAAAAAATGCATGAGATAGCTCATAAATTACAATCAGCGTTATCCCCACAAGCGATTATTTTAGGTCCAACACCAAAACCAATGGCAAGGATGAATCGTCGTTATTTTTATCAAACGGTCATAAAATATCGATTTGAGGAACATTTAGCAAAAGTGTTGCAAGCTATTTTGCAAGAGAGTCAAAAAGACATTCGAAGTGGCCTACGAGTGAGTATTGATATGGAGCCACAGCACTTTATTTAGTGCAAATAATAAAGGAGTTTGACATGAGAGAAATAATAAAATATCCTAACACTGTATTGATCACCCCAACAAAAAAAGTGACAGAAATTGATGATGATTTAATTGATTTATTGGAAGAAATGCATGATATCATGGTGAAAAAAGATGGTATTGGTTTGGCAGCTAATCAATTAGGAGAAAGGTGTCGTGTAGCGATTGTTTATATAGATGATGAGTCGGGATTGTTTGAAATGATAAATCCCCGAATAATAAAAAAATCTGGTCAAACAATTGATGTTGAAGGATGTTTAAGTTTTCCGGATATTTATGGCACTGTTGAGAGATTTGATGATATTACTGTCCAATACGTTGATAGAGATGGTTATGAAGTAGAAATTGAAACGTCCGGATATTTGTCACGTGTGATGCAACATGAGATAGAACATTTGGATGGTGGGTTATTTACTGATAAAATAATAAAAAGATTATCACCAGATGAATTAATTGATTACATGGAGGAATATGGTTATGACTAAAATTATATTTATGGGGACACCGGATTTTTCAGTGCCAGTATTAGAAGGTTTAGTGAGTGAAGGGTATGAGGTTGTAGGAGTTGTCACACAACCAGACCGACCAGTCGGAAGAAAGAGAGTGCTAACACCACCTCCAGTCAAACAAGCAGCTCTTGATTTAAACTTACCTGTATTTCAGCCAGAAAAGATTAGCCAGTCGGTAGAGTTAGAAGAAATTATCACTCTTAATCCAGATTTAATCGTCACCGCAGCATTCGGTCAATTTTTACCTGAACGCTTGTTAAAGGCACCTAAATTTGGTGCGATTAATGTTCATGCATCATTATTACCAAAGTATCGTGGAGGAGCGCCTGTTCACTATTCAATCATCAATGGTGACAAAGAAACTGGTGTCACGATTATGGAAATGATCAAAAAAATGGACGCAGGTGATATTTTAGCACAAGAAGCGATTCCGATTTTAGGAACAGATGATGTTGGAAGTATGTTTGATAAATTAAGTCTTTTAGGTAAAGAATTGTTGTTAAAAACATTGCCAGATTTATTAGCTAACAAGATCACACCAACGCCACAAGATGAATCACTCGTTAGTTTTTCTCCAAATATTTCACGTGAAGAAGAACAGATTGATTGGAATAAAACAGCGCAAGAAATTGATTGCCAAATTAGAGGCATGCGTCCATGGCCTGTGGCTTATACAATGTATCAAGATTCACGGTGGAAAATGTGGGATGTGACACCTTTATCAGATGTGACAACGAAAAAACCTGGAACAATTATTTTAAAAGACAAACATCATTTGCAGGTTGCTTGTGGACAAGGGAGTGTTCTGCAATTAAATAGAATACAGCCAGCAGGTAAATCTCAACTCAGTGTAACAGATTTTTTAAATGGCATCGGAAAAACAGTGGAAGTAGGAGACGTACTTGAGTAAACAAAAACAAATTCCAAAACATATCAAGGAAACAGCTCGTTATACAGCTCTTGATTTGCTAACAAAGATTGCTAATAATCAAGCCTATTCGAACGTTTTGATTAACGAGGCGATTAAACGTCATCATCTTTCAGATAAAGATGCTAGATTAATGACAGAAATTGTCTATGGCACAATCAGTCGTCAATTGACATTAGAATATTATTTGGCGCCATTTATCAAAAAAGCTAAAAAGGTCGATACATGGGTGAAACAATTATTGTATTTATCCATGTATCAAATGCTTTATTTGGATAAAGTGCCAGAGTATGGCATTTTTAATGATGCTGTAACCATTGCTAAGGCAAAAGGAAACCCTGGTATTGGTAAGTTTGTTAATGGCGTTTTACGATCCATTCAACGACAAGGAGTTCCTTCATTAGAAAATATTTCAGATGACGTGGAGAGATTATCTATTGAAATTAGTATGCCACTTTGGTTAACTAAACGATTAATCGATGATATAGGGATAGAAGAAACACGCGTGCTGGGTGAATCACTATTAATCCCAAGTCATGTTAGTGCGAGAATTGATACACGGATGTTATCTAGGGAAGACGCAATTATTATGTTGAATGATGAAGAGCTTGAAGTGACAGAAAGTGAACTGTCTCCTTATGGTGTAGTGGCTAAAAAAGGCTTTTTAGCTAGTAGTCAGTTATTTAAGGAAGGAAAGATGACTATTCAGGATGAAAGCTCAATGTTAGTTGCACCTAGTATGCAAATAGCTGAGGATAGTATGGTGCTAGATGCCTGTGCTGCTCCTGGCGGGAAAACCACACATATCGCAACGTTTTTAAATCATGATAAAGGTGGTAAAGTTATCTCTTTAGATATCCATGAACATAAAATAAAATTAATTAAATCAAATGCTGAAAGACTACATGTAGAAGATGTCGTCGAACCAAGACTACTTGATGCAAGAGATGTTTCAAATGAATTTCCAGATGATTATTTTAATAGAGTATTAATTGATGCACCTTGCTCTGGATTAGGGTTATTACGCCGAAAACCTGATATTAAATATCATAAATCTCCTGATGATTTCATGAATTTACAGCGGATTCAATTGGAAATTTTAGAAAGTATTGTACCAAAAGTAGCTCAATGGGGTATAATAACATATAGCACATGTACACTGACACATGAAGAAAATAGAGATGTTGTTGATAAGTTTTTAAACAAACATCCGGATTTTGAGTTGATAGATGTAGTTGGTGCAGAAAAATTAACTAAAAGTTATAAGAATAAACAGTTACAAATTTACCCACATCATTATCATACGGATGGATTTTTTATCAGTTGTTTTAGACGAAAAGCATAGACTAAGGGAGTGTAAACATGCAAATTGAATTCCAAACAAGTGTAGGACGTAAAAGAAAAAACAATCAAGATACTGTTGGTGTCTATAAAAACAAACATCAGATTACGCTAGCAATCGTGGCTGACGGAATGGGTGGACATCAAGCTGGCGATACAGCAAGTTATCTTGCCGTTACTGGATTAGGCGATGTTTGGGAAGAGACCATGTTGACTCAAAAAGAAGATGTTTGTGAGTGGCTAATCCAACACATTCAAGAAGAAAACGCACGTATTTTTGATAAAGGAAGTACCCATCCAGAAATGTTTGGTATGGGAACAACGATTGTTGCTGTTGTTATGTTAGAAAAAGAAATTATTCTTGCTCATGTTGGAGATAGCCGAGCCTATATTGTAAGAAATGAAGAGATGAAGCAGTTAACGGATGACCATTCATTAGTGAATGAATTGATAAAAACAGGAGAAATTTCTGTAGAAATGGCACAAAATCATCCGAAAAAAAATATATTAGTTCGCTCTATTGGTGTGCCAGGTGAAGTAGAAGTAGATATGTCTACTGTAGAAAGACAAGCGAAAGATATTTTCTTGTTGTGTTCGGATGGATTAACCAATATGCTGTCTAATGATGAAATAAAAAATATTTTACTTGAAGGTATGCCATTAAAAGAACGAGTGAACCAGTTGATAGAAGAGGCGAATGCTGCTGGTGGGACGGATAATATTACCGTGCTACTAATCGACTTTGATGATGAAGTACAGGAGGATACACCATGATAAGCATCGGAACAAAAATAGGGGGACGCTACGAGATTATTGGTAATATCGGTAGTGGTGGAATGGCGAATGTTTATTTAGCTCGTGATTTGATTTTAAATCGGGAAGTAGCGATAAAAGTGCTACGGTTTGACTTTCAAGATGATCAAAATGCCATTAGACGTTTTCAAAGAGAAGCACTAGCTGCTACAGAGATGGTTCATCCAAATATCGTTAGTGTATACGATGTTGGTGAAGAAAATGGTATGCAATATATTGTGATGGAGTATGTTCGAGGAACGGACTTAAAGCACTATATTCGTAATTATTCGCCAATTCCACTTGATACGGTAGTTTACATGATGGAACAGATTTTATCTGCTGTGTCCCTAGCGCATGAACATGGCATTATTCATCGTGATTTAAAACCGCAAAACATTTTAGTGGATGAACAAGGGAATGTAAAAATAACAGATTTTGGTATCGCTATTGCACTTTCTGAAACGTCGTTAACACAAACAAATACCTTGCTCGGTTCAGTGCATTATTTGTCACCAGAACAAGCTAGGGGAGGTATGTCTACTAGACAGTCTGATATTTATGCATTAGGAATCATTTTGTATGAGCTATTGACAGGGACGGTTCCGTTCGAAGGAGAGTCTGCTGTATCCATTGCTTTAAAACATTTTCAAAAAGAGGTTCCGTCAGTTCGTCAGTACAACCCAAATATTCCACAAGCGTTGGAGAATGTTGTATTGCATGCAACAGCAAAAGAAGTTTCTGATAGATATAAAACAGTGAATGAAATGTACTCTGATTTAAGTACATCACTGAGCCCTGAAAGAGCTAATGAACCAATATATACACCAAGTTCAATGAC
Organism: Vagococcus sp. JNUCC 83; assembly: GCF_053667615.1. Lineage (NCBI taxonomy): Bacteria > Bacillati > Bacillota > Bacilli > Lactobacillales > Enterococcaceae > Vagococcus > Vagococcus sp. JNUCC 83. Next base: position 2,301,137 of record NZ_CM132204.1, read on the forward strand.
AGATGAAACAATCATGTTAACACCTGTTAAAGAACCTGATCCAGTCGTATCGAAAATGCCATTGGAAGAATCAAATTTAGATTTATCTGACGATACACATGACAAAGAAACACCTCCATCAAAATCTAAGAAAAAATGGAAGATTATTGTTGGAATAATAGCTGTTTTAGTTGTTATAGGAGTGGGACTATTTGCATTAGGAACGAAAAAAGATGAGGTTGTAATCCCTGATGTAGAAAATATGTCACAAGCTGAAGCAATTAGGGTATTAGAAGCTAAAAAGATAAAGATTAACCCTAAAATTGAGGAAATATCAGATGACAAGATAGAGGAAGGGAATGTGGTGAAAACACAACCTCCGATTGGTACTAGGGTCAAGGAAAAAACAGAAATTGTTTTATATGTTAGTAAAGGTAAAAAGGCAGTTTCTATGATTGATGTTGAGGGAATGTCAACTAGTGAAGCCAAACAAGCATTATTAAAATTTGGTTTTAAAGAGGACAACATTACTGAAAAGCAAGAGACATCAAGTGAGGTGGATAAAGGTAATATTATCTCTCAAAGCATTAAGGAAGGAACGGAGATTGTTCCAGAAAACGAGAGAATCACACTCACTATTAGTAAAGGACCAGATAGCTTTTCGTTAGCTTATTTGGCAGGTTATACACGTGAGCAAGTTGCACGCTACATAGATAGTGAAGGGTTGATATTACAAGGGTCATCACAAGACTATAGCTCATCAGTACCACAAGGCCAAGTCCTTTATACCGTACCAGCAGGTGGAACGCCTGTTAAAAAAGGGGATTATATACAGGTGATTTATTCTATGGGACCAGAACCAATTAAAACAGAACCAAGTAGTTCAACAACTCATTCAAGCGAAACCACTGATTCGAGTGAAACGACTCAAAGTTCTGTAAGTGACAATCAAGGAAATCAGAATAATAATCAACAACAAAACCCAGGTAATGGTAATACAAAACCAAGCCAAAGTGAGCCAAAAGATAAAAAAGATTAAAAATGAGGCTGACCCAAAAGTAAGTTTTTAAATGAAAATCACTAAACTAACAAAACAGAAATCCCATGAAGTCAGTGTTTTAATAAACTGATTTCATGGGATTTTTCTATTTTAAGATTTTTGGGTCAGCCTCGTTTTTACTATTTAAAATTGTAGTTTTATTATTTAGGACTTTTTTTCAGTACAGTGTTGGTGTAGTGTTAATAAATAAAGAGTAACAGATATTTTTCTTAAAAAAACAAAAATATGTTACAATAACTCATAGAGAATGTGAGTATCAAAGGAGGAAATACATGCCTAAAGGACAAATCTGTAAAGCATTAAGTGGGTTTTATTACATCGATTATAAAGGTAAACGTTACCAGACTAGAGCACGAGGGAATTTTAGAAATAGAAATATTACACCGCTTGTAGGAGATTGGGTAGAATTTGAAAGCACAAATGAGACAGATGGTTACATTTTAGATGTGTATGAGCGTAAAAATGAGCTGGTTCGTCCACCTGTTGCAAACATTGATCAAGGTGTGGTGGTGTCAAGTTGTGTAGAGCCTAATTTTTCGACAAACTTATTAGATCGTTTTTTAGTGACTTTATCTGAAAAAGACATTGCTCCAATTATTTATATTACTAAAATGGACTTAGCTAGCGATGAAGAAAACCAAAAAATGCGAGACATTCAAGCTTCTTATGAGCGTATAGGCTACCCTGTGTTATTATCTGAAAAGCAATCATTAGAAGATTTGACTCATTTTTTTAAAGATAAACTAACTGTTTTTATGGGACAATCTGGTGCCGGAAAATCCACATTGTTAAACCAATTATCGCCTGATTTGTCGTTAAAGGTAGGCGAGATTTCGGAAAGTTTAGGACGTGGTCGTCATACCACACGCCATGTTGAATTAATAGATATGTTTGGTGGATTAGTGGCAGACACGCCAGGTTTTAGCTCGATTGATTTTTTAGAAATGACGTTAGATGAGTTACCAAAACGCTTTCCAGAATTTGTTGAAGCCTCCCCGTATTGTAAATTTAGAGAATGTAAACATCGTCATGAACCTAAGTGCGAAGTGAAAAAAAGAGTAGAGACTGGTGATATATTAGCTAGTCGATATGACCACTATTTACAATTTTATGAAGAAATTGACAAACGAAAACCGATGTATAAAAAAAATAAATAAAAGTGAGGAAATTATTATGGTAAAAATAGCCCCATCGATATTAAGTGCCGATTTTTCTAATTTGGGAGAAGATGTTAAACGCGTGGATCAAGCAGGTGCCGATTATATTCATATTGATGTAATGGATGGCCAATTTGTTCCAAATATTACTTTTGGTCCAGCTCTTATATCATCGATTCGTCCGATGACAGATTTAGTGTTTGATGTTCACTTAATGATTGTTGAGCCAGAACGATTTATTGATGAGTTTGTCAAAGCGGGCTCTGATATTATTACAGTTCATGCAGAAAGCACAACACATTTACATCGAGTGATTCAACAAATTAAAGCAAGTGGCGTGAAAGCGGGAGTGGTCATCAATCCAGGAACATCGGTAGAAGCGATTAAACCAGTTTTATCTATGATCGATTTGGTTTTAGTGATGACAGTTAACCCAGGATTTGGTGGACAAAAATTCATTACTGAATGCTTAGATAAAGTAAAAGAATTAGATCATTTAAGACAAGCTAATCATTATACATATGAGATTGAAGTAGACGGTGGTGTAGATGATCAAACAGTTAAAGAGTGTGTGTCTGCAGGAGCCGATGTGTTAGTTGCAGGATCATATGTTTATAAATATGATGACGTTTCTATCCCTATTAATAAATTAAAAGAAGCTGATAAATAATGAAAGAGACGATTATTGTGTTAGCTGGAGGCGATAAAACATTATGGCCAACACCAGATGTGTTTGATGGTGCAAGTAAAATAATTGGAGTGGATAGAGGTGCCTACGAGGGATTACGTCAAAGACTGCCAATTGATGTCGCTGTGGGTGACTTTGATTCATTAAGCCAAGAAGAATTAAATTATGTGAAATCAAATGTTGAAGAAGTGATACAATATCCTGCTGAAAAAGATGAGACGGATACCGAAATTGGGGTTACCCTAGCCTCTACAATGTCTAAAGCAGCTGATATTGTTCTTGTAGGGGGCACAGGCGGTCGTTTGGATCATTTCTTAGCTAATCTATGGTTACCGTTTCAAGAGCGTTTTAAAGGCTTGGCAGATAGGTTAGTGATTAAAGATAATCAAAATACTATTTCTTATTTTTTTCCCGGAGAGTATGAGATTAAAAAGGAAGCTGATAAAAAATATCTAGCATTCGTTTGTTTAACACCTATGTCACATTTATCTTTATATGATGCTAAGTATCGTTTAGATAATGTAGAGGTTTTATCACCAATATCTTATGCAAGTAATGAATTTGTAGGGGAGACAACGCGCTTTTCTTTTTCGAGCGGTATCATGTGTGTCATTCAATCAAAAGACAAATAAAAAAAGCAGCCTCTAGTTAGGTTGCTTTTTTAATATCTATTTTATTAAACGCGTTCAACTTTACCAGATTTCAAAGCACGAGCAGAAACCCAAACTTTTTTTGGTTTACCGTCAACTAAAATACGAACTTTTTGAAGATTAGCTCCCCAAGTACGTTTAGATGCGTTCATTGCGTGAGAACGGTTGTTACCAGTTCTTGCTTTACGACCAGTTATATAACATTGTTTTGCCATGATATTCCCTCCTTTGCTTTGCTGGCATTTTTACGATTCTATTAATCATACTAAAATAATTTATCATAAAAAGAAACAAAAAGCAATAAAAAATATGATAAAGTTACAATAAAAGCGATGTTATAAGCGTTTAAAGATAATTATTCTTTAATAAAAATTGCGTTTATGATAAACTAAAGAATGATAATGGGTAATACTGACTTTGAGGAGGTAGTAAAATGGCTGTAAAAATTAAAACACAAGCTGGAACCATTGAAATTTCAAATGATGTTATAGCAACAGTTGTCGGTGGAGCTGCCACAGATATTTACGGAATTGTTGGTATGGCAAGCAAAAATCAAATTAAAGATAATTTAAATGATATTTTAGGTAAAGAAAACTATTCTCGTGGGGTAGTTGTGCGACAAGAAGAAAATGGTGTAGCCGTGGATGTTTATATCATGGTAAGTTATGGCACAAAGATTTCAGAAGTAAGCCGTAATGTGCAAGAAAAAGTCAAATACAATCTTGAAACAATGCTTGGCGTTGTTGCAAACTCAGTAAATGTTTTTATCCAAGGCGTGCGCGTGCAACCTGAATAAAATCATGCGATATTAAGTGTTAAATATACGAGGAGGAACATTTTAGTGGAACTAAAAGCAATCAACGGAGGGCAATTTCAAGCGATGGTACAAGTCGGCGCCAATCGACTTAACCAAAATGCCGAATTTGTCAATTCTTTAAATGTTTTCCCTGTGCCAGATGGTGATACGGGAACTAATATGGATTTATCAATGACTAGTGGGGCAAAAGCTGTAAGAGAAGCAACAAGTGAACATGTTGGCGAATTAGCAGCCATTTTATCTAAAGGTCTTTTAATGGGAGCACGTGGAAATTCTGGTGTTATTTTGTCACAATTGTTTAGAGGATTTTCTAAAAAAATTGAAGATAAAGAAGAATTAAACGCCCAAGATTTGGCTGATGCGTTTAAAAATGGTGTAGAAGTGGCGTATAAAGCCGTGATGAAACCTGTTGAAGGAACAATTCTGACAGTTTCTCGTGGTGCAGCGATGGCAGCTGAGAAAAAAGCCAAAGAAACAGATGATGCGTTAGAAGTCATGGAAGCTGCTCTTAAAGGCGCTAAAAAAGCGTTAGCTAAAACACCTGACATGTTGCCTGTCTTAAAAGAAGTTGGCGTTGTCGATAGTGGTGGACAAGGACTTGTCTTTATTTATGAAGGCTTTGTTGAGTCGTTATCTGGCAAAGTGGTAGAAAGTGAAATCTATCAACCCTCACCAGCACAAATGGAAGAAATGGTGAATGCTGAGCATCATCGTAGTGTTCAAAGTCATATGTCAACTGAAGACATTAAATTTGGTTATTGTACAGAAATCATGGTGAAAATTGGCGAAGGACCAACTGTTGATAGTACGTTTGAATATGATACATTTAGAAATTATTTAAATGAAATTGGTGACTCGTTATTAGTTGTGGCTGATGATGAAATTATTAAAGTTCATGTTCATACAGAGCAACCTGGTGAAGTCATGAATTATGGCCAAAAATTTGGTTCATTAATCAAAATAAAAGTAGATAATATGCGTTTGCAACACGAATCATTAATGGACACTCCTAGTGCGCCAGTCGTTGATTCACCAAAAGAAAAAGCACCTTATGGTATTATATCGATTGCTGCAGGTAAAGGAGTTCAAGATTTATTTAGTAGTATGGGTGTGAACCATGTCATCAGTGGTGGACAAACAATGAATCCAAGTACTGAGGATATTATGTTAGCGATTCAAGCGGTTAATGCTGAAAATGTGATTATTTTACCAAATAATAAAAATATCTTCATGGCAGCTGATCAAGCAGCTGAAGTGAGTGATGTGCCAACAATCGTGATTCCATCTAAAACAATTTCTCAAGGGATGACAGCTTTATTAGGATTTAATGATCAAGTGTCACTTGAAGAAAACAAAAAAAATATGTTAGAGATGCTTGAAGGCGTAACAAGTGGTCAAGTCACAACGGCTGTTCGTGACACAAGTATCGATGGCGTAGAAATTAAAAAAGATGACAACTTAGGGATGGTTGAAGGAAAAATTGTGGTATCAACGCCGAGCCGTTTTGATGCAAGTTTAGAAACGCTAAAACAAATGATTAATGATGACACAGAAATTGTCACTATCTTGATTGGTGAAGATGGAACAAATGAAGAAGCATCATTATTAGAAGAAGCATTGCTTGAGATGGATAGTGATTTAGAAGTTGAGATTCATCAGGGAGATCAACCTGTTTATCCATATCTGTTTGCAGCTGAATAAGATAAAAAAGTCAAACGTTCGTTTGGCTTTTTTTAACACTTTTTAAAAAGGAGGAGTCAAAGTGAAACAGCTAACTGATAGTGTCGCAACATTAAATGGTGTTGGTCCTAAACGAGTGGAAACACTTAAAACATTACATATTGAGACAATCAATGACTTACTTACGCATTATCCGTTTCGCTATGACGATATCCAAGAAAAAAAATTAGAAGAAATTAGTGACCAGGAAAAAGTTGTGCTAAAAGGCATCGCTATATCTGACGCTGTAGTAAACTATTATGGTTTTAAAAAAAGTCGGTTAGTTTTTCGGATGATGATTGAACAGTCTGTTATTACAGTCACATTTTTCAATCAACCCTTTTTAAAAAATAAAATCCATTCATCGGAAGAAGTAGCAATTTTTGGCAAGTGGGATGCTAAGAGAAAATCTTTAACGGGATTAAAAATTATGGCCACACAACAACAAGAAGAAGAGTTTGCACCAATCTATAGTGTAAACAAACATATCAAGCAACAAACGCTAGTTCAGTTGATTAAACAAGGTTTTGAGAGTTATGGAGAGTTGGTTGAGGAAAATTTACCAGATTATTTATTGGAAAAATATAAACTCATGCCAAAGAAACAAGCTGTTAGAGCCATGCATTTTCCAGAATCAATTGAAGAAAATCGTTTAGCCAGACGGCGATTAGCGTTTGAAGAATTTTTCTTATTTCAATTAAAGATGATTCAGTTGAAAGAAGAAGAAACAGCAAAAGAGCATGGAAATCCTATTTTATATGATGTAAGTGAACTAAAGAATTTTATTAAAACATTGCCATTTGAATTAACCAATGCTCAAAAACGTGTGGTGAATGAGATTTGTGCTGATATGAGAAGCCCGTATCACATGCATCGATTACTCCAAGGTGATGTAGGTAGTGGGAAAACAATGGTGGCAGCACTAGCTTTATTTGCCGCTTACACTGCATCTTATCAAGGGGCATTAATGGTCCCAACAGAAATATTAGCAGAGCAACATATGGAAAGTTTAAGTGAGTTATTCGAAAAAACACCTGTTAAAGTGGCATTACTTACTGGCTCGACTAAAGCAAAAGCACGTCGTCAAATTTTAGCAGAATTGGCAGAAGGTGAGATTGATATTTTAGTTGGAACGCACGCATTAATCCAAGAAGACGTTCAATTTTCTAAATTGGGGATTGTTATCACAGACGAGCAACATCGTTTTGGTGTGAATCAACGAAAAATATTACGAGAAAAAGGCAATCATCCAGATGTGTTGTTTATGACGGCAACACCGATTCCTAGAACATTGGCTATCACAGCTTATGGTGAGATGGATGTCTCAAGTATTGATGAATTACCAGCAGGACGAAAACCAATCGAAACACGTTGGGCATTACCAAAGCAATTGGATAGTATTTTAGAGACTATGCGAGACTTATTAAGTCAGGGACAACAAGCTTATGTGATTTGTCCGTTGATTGAAGAGTCAGAGATGCTAGATGTCAAGAATGCGACAGAAATATATGAGCACCTTTCTGCCTTTTTCTCTCCAACTTATCATGTTGATTTATTACACGGTAAGATGAAAGCTGACGAAAAAGAGGATATCATGCAAAGATTTAAAGAAAATGAGACACAAGTGTTAGTTTCAACGACTGTTATTGAAGTAGGGGTTAATGTCCCTAATGCAACGATGATGGTGATTATTGATGCAGACCGTTTTGGTTTAGCACAGCTTCATCAGTTACGTGGACGAGTTGGACGTGGAGAAAAGGCTTCTTACTGTGTTCTGATTGCTAATCCAAAGAGCGAACAAGGCAAAGAACGGATGAAAATTATGACTGAAACAACCGATGGATTTGTGTTAAGTCAAAAAGATTTGGAAATGCGAGGACCAGGAGATTTTTTTGGTGCCAAACAATCAGGTCTACCAGAATTTAAAGTGGGTGATATGGTGGCTGATTTTATCATGTTAGAAACAGCAAGAGAAGAAGCCATAGAGCTTTGGAAACGTCCGGAGTGGATACGTGATAACTCTTTTGAAACATTAGCTAAAAGTATTGATAGTGCCACATATCAATTAAATCATTTAGATTAACATGCTATAATAAACCTAAATTGTAAAAAGTGAGGAAACCAATCATGAAAATAGCGGTAGATGCTATGGGTGGCGATAACGCGCCTAAAGCAATTGTTGAAGGTGTAATGCTAGCAAAAAAAGATTTTCCAGATATTGAATTTTTATTATTCGGAAAAGAATCAGCGATTAAAGAATATGTCACAGACAATAAAAATATTACTATCATTCATACAGATGAAAAAATTGAAAGTGATGATGAGCCAGTAAAGGCTATTAGACGTAAAAAACAAGCATCCATGGTTTTGGCAGCTCAAGCAGTCAAAGAAAAACAAGCCGATGCACTCTTTTCTGCTGGAAATACAGGTGCTCTTTTAGCGGCTGGACTATTTGTTGTCGGTCGTATAAAACAAGTCGAACGTCCAGGACTTATGACAACTATGCCAGTTTTTACAGGTGAAAAAGGGGCAGGATTTGATTTTATAGATATGGGAGCCAATGCTGATAATAAACCTGAACATCTATTAACGTATGGTATCTTGGCTTCTTATTATGCGAGTCAAGTTCGTGGCGTGAAAAATCCTCGTGTGGGTCTTTTAAATAATGGAACTGAAGATACAAAAGGAAGCGAGTTAACGAAAAAAGCGTTCGAGCTATTAAAAGAAGAGCCAAGTTTGAATTTTGTGGGAAATGTCGAAGCAAGAGATTTATTTAATGGTGTGGCTGATGTGGTTGTAACAGATGGTTTCACTGGAAACGCCGTATTAAAATCAATCGAAGGAACAGCACAAGCGATTATGAGTAATTTAAAGTCATCTATCTTAGACGGTGGACTAAAAAGTAAGTTAGGTGCTATGTTATTAAAGGATAGTTTGAAAGATTTAAAAGAAAAAATGGATTATTCAAATCATGGTGGCGCTGTGTTGTTTGGCGTCAAAGCACCTGTTGTTAAAACACATGGATCAACTGGTCCAGAGGCTGTGAGACACACAATTAGACAAATCCATACCATGCTTGAAAAAGATGTGGTAAACAATTTAGTTACCTATTTTGATGAGCATCAAGCATAGACAAAAAAAGCATTTACAAGTAAAATACTAAGTAGAGTGAGTGGCTTAATAAAAGGAGGAACTTACATGTCTAGAGATGAAGTATTTGGCAAAATCCAAACAATTATCGTTGAGCACTTTGAAGTAGATGAAAATAAAGTGACTGAAACAACAAATATCAAAGAAGATTTAGATGCAGATTCAATTAGTATTATGGAATTTGTCCTAGAATTGGAAGATGTATTTGATGCAGAAATTTCTGATGAAGATGCAGAAAAAATTGAAACAGTTGGTGCAGCAGTAGATTATATTATGGCTAACCAATAAAATGTAGAGTGTCACGCATCGTGATGCTCTTTTTATATACAAAAAAACTACCAGCCATCCAGACTGGTAGAAAAAAGGAGTTGTTTTATTTACTTTGGGGGAGTAAATAAAGTATAAAAAAATGTAGGGTTGTTTGTTACTACATAAAGAATAATAACTCCGATCTATGAAATAAATATGAAGACATGTGTGCAATTTTTTGAATAAAAAACGATTAATTATCGTTTAGATACATTTCTTTTTGTTGACGTGTTAATTGTTTAAAGGCATATTCTTTTTTCATAGCTTCACTTTTAGTTTGAAACGTTTCATGATGAATCATTTTTGCTGGTCTCCTCTTTGATAGGCGAGTATATTTTGCTCCCTTACCTGAGTTATGTTCAGCTAAACGTCTAGTTAAATTGGTTGTATACCCAGCGTAAAACGTGTTGTCTGCGCAACGTAAGACATAGAAGTAATGATTGTTACTTTGTACCATGAAGCATCTCCTTAATCTCTGGCAAATATTGATTATCTTCACCATAGACGTAAAGAGGTGGCAATATCCTCAACCCATCTGTTTTACCATCTTTAATTCCTTCAATCAGTAGAGTATTAGCTTCTTTGTTAGATTTTGGGTAGACAAATTGGATTCGTTTTGGCGCAATACGATTATTTTCCATACTATGTAGAATATCAATTAGGCGATCGGGTCTGTGTACCATCGCAATTTTACCATTCATTTTTAGTAATTTCGAAGCCTGTTGAAACACATCATCAATTCCCAAATGAATTTCGTGACGCGCAATAGCTAAGTAAGGATTAGGATTTTTTTTACTTTTAGGCGCTTCCTTAAAATAAGGTGGATTGCACGTAATAAAATCCACTGAATCTGGTTTAATGAATTGTGTGATATTTTTTATATCAGCATGAATCATAGTCATGGACTCATCAAATTGATTTAGTTTAATGCTACGGGTTGCCATATCATAAAGTTTTTCTTGTAGCTCAACACCAGTAATTGTGGCTTGTGTTCTAGGTCGCATAAATAAGCCAATCGCACCATTTCCAGCACAAAAATCGACGATCGTTCCTCTTTTAGGAATCGATGCAAAATGAGCCAATAATACAGCATCTAAAGAAAAAGAAAAAACATCAGAGCTTTGGATAATTTGTATATTTTGTGATAATAACTGGTCGATTCGTTCGCCAGGATAAATTGTTGTTGTCAATTACGTCACTTCCTTATCATCTCATTTGTTTATTATATCAAACATAGAAACAAATAGAATAAGAAAAACTTGCAAGATTGGTAATAATTCGGCATACTAATAGAGACTTTATAGTAAAGGATGAAAAAAATGTATCGAGTACTTTTAGCGGTTGTTCGATTTTTAACGTTTGTGATTAATACTAATGCCAGATATGTTGGAAAACACAATTTACCAAAAGATAAAAATTATGTGCTAGTTAGTCCACATAGAACATGGTTTGAGCCACTCTATTTTGCGATGGGTGCTTGGCCGAAAAAATTTGCTTTTATGGCTAAACAAGAGTTGTTTAAAAATCCTATACTAGGTTATATTTTGAGAAAATGTCATGCTTTCCCAGTGGATCGTGATAATCCAGGACCTAGTGTGATTAAAACACCAGTCAAAGCTTTAAAAAATACTGATTTGAGTGTCATGGTATTTCCTAGTGGCAGTCGTTATTCTGAAGAATTAAAAGGTGGCGCAGCATTGATTGCTAAGATGGGGAAAGTAGATATTATCCCAGCTGTTTATCAAGGCCCGTTAACTTTCGGTGGATTGTTTACAAAACGTCGCGTGACGATTGCATATGGCACACCAATTGATATTTCAGACATAAAAAAAATGGACAAAGAAGGGATAGCTGAAGTTGAACGACGAATGCAAGAATCATTCAATCAACTAGATTATCAAGTTAATCCAGAATTTGTGTATGTACCACCAGTTAAGAAAGAAAAGTAAAAAGAGGCTGACCCAAAAGTCTCTTTACAGAAAACAAGCATTCCAAAATGAAACCTCTCATTTCAGAATGCTTGTTTTTTCGTGATCTCTTACTAATATCCTTCCTATTTTTTCTCAGTTTTCTTAAATTTAGTGCCATTAACGCAAATCCCAGCTCCTGTGAAATCTTATCTTTTCCTCTTACAGAGAATCGATTGAATGCCAAATTAGCCTTCAGATTTCCAAAGGCTGGTTCAACATCTATTTTTCTTTGACGGTATATTTCTCCTGTGACATCCTCTTTCAAAAGCTCTCTTACATGAGCCTTAAAATATTCCCAATTCCCATTTTTTTGAATCACTCGATTTTTACTACTCTTCGCACGAGTACATAATGCTCTAACTGGGCAATTTAAACAAGACTCACATTCATACATTTTAAGTTGTCTTTTGAATCCAGATTTATCCACTCGAGTAGAGTAATTTCTAAATTTGACTTCTCTATTATTCGGGCAAATATAAGTATCTGCCAATTCATTATAAATCCAGTTATCTGGAATAAATGGATTTTGTTTGTATTTTTTAGTGTGTTCTTTCTGATACATTGTATAAGTAATTAATGGAGTTCTTTCAAAATCATCTAAAATTGCTTGATAGTTTTCTTCACTACCATAACCTGCGTCAGCCACAATGTATTTAGGTAAGTCAAAATAAGATTTCTTGATAGTATCTAAGAAAGGAATCATTGTTTTAAAATCCGTTGGATTTGAAAATGTTTCATATGCTAAAACGTATTGATGATTGGTTGCAATTTGAACGTTATATCCAGGTTTTAACTGACCATTCATCATGTGGTCATCTTTCATTCTCATAAAAGTGGCATCATGATCTGTTTTAGAGTAGCTATTTCTACCGTTATAAATATCATGTTGTTCTTTATATTTTTTCTTTCTATAGATAAAGTTAGAAAAAGCTTTCAATGCTTTTTTAGGCTCTTTACGCTCAGAACGAAGTTCTTTTCTCTCTTGAACATCTGAAGTATTTTCAATTTTAGTACTTAAATCACTTACTTTCATTTCCAACTCATCAATGATTTGTTTTAAATTTTCTGTGTTTAACTCATCATCTTCTGAACAAATAGATGGAATAATTTGCTCTTCTACAAGTTGTTGATAATAGGACTTTGACTTCTCTCTCAAAGATTCTTCATAACGTTGTGTGCTCTTTTTCCAAACGAAGGTATATTTATTTGCGTTGGCTTCTAACTTTGTTCCATCAATAAAAATAGCTTCTTCATCAATTAATTGTTGAGAAACAAGCTGATTTCTAAATTGAATAAAACATTCTTGAAGTATCGGTTGAACCAGTGGGTTCACTCTGAATCGATTAATTGTTCTGAAGTTAGGTGTCTGTGATTGCGTTAACCACATGGCACGAATGCTATCTTTAGACATAGCTTCTATCTTTCTTCCTGAAAAAATAGATTGAGTGTAGCCACACAGAATAAGCTTCAACATCATTTTTGGATGATAAGACGAACTTCCCATTCGATGCTCAAAAACTGAGAACACATCCACAGGGATACTTTCTACTAATTCATCAATCGCAAAAGCGATATCATTTTCTTCTAAATAAATATCTAAATTCAGTGATAAAGTAACCTGTTTCGTGTTATAATTCTTATACATAAATAGCACTCCTTTTAATTTGGTTTCGTCACTTTAATTATATAGGATAGTGCTATTTTTTACGTCAAAAAAGGAAGAAAATCGAAAAAAGATTTTCTTCCTTTTAGTTTATTCTAGAGACTTTTGGGTCAGCCTCTTTTTATTTGCTCAATCAGTTTGAGAATAATTTTGTTTGACTAATTATAAAGACATATTAGGATTTATATTTATGGCATTTTCAATAAGTTGTTCTATTTGTTGTCTATCCATTAACGCCACGTGAGTTTTTTCGGCTAACTCTTTTGCACTCTTAGTAAACGTATTATTCGTAGCAACAACAGCATGTTGTAAACCATAATACTGTTTACCTGAAAAAACTCCTTGAACAGCATGATTACTAACAGGGTATTTATAACGTTTAACTTGGATGGCATAGCTATGATTATTTTTCTTAGCAATGTGATATCAACTCCTTGATCACCACTTGTTTTTGTGACCTTGGTTTGATAACCATTTAGTATTAATATTTTTGAAAGATATAGCTCAAATTGTCTGCCAGTCATTTTGTCGACTTTACGTAATTCATCTTGAACGAGCAAATAGTGTATTTTATTCAATGAATGTTTATAGGTATTAAGTTGTTTTTTGGTATATTCTAATTCTTTTTTCTTAGTGATTATTTTTGATTCGATGACATGCAGTTGATTGTTTTTATCTTTTTCTGGTTGTATCTTATCCAGCTGTTGTTGTAATTTTTTAAGTCGAATTTCCAATTTTCTTTGTTCTTTCTTTTGTAGATTTATATCATTAGTTAATGTTTGATAGCTTTTCTTTTTAACACTTATCTTCTTTTTAATCTTTTTTTCTTTTCTTTTGATAGATTTAAGTTCTTTTTTTATAGTATCAAGTGATTGCTTGTACTGTATTAGATTACGAAAGCTATACAATACAAACGTCAGAGCCGCTATCGGTAAAATCAGCATGAATACATATTTGGCTTCTTTGTTAAGGAGACTGACTATGGTTAATACACCAAATAAAGAGTAGAGAAAAACAAACATTATTTTAGTTAATCTGCTCATTTTGACTCCCTTCTATATATTTGATCGTTTCGTTCATAAAACTATATATAAATATATTACCAAAAATAACTAAATAAGACTAATCTAGGTATAAAAAAACTCTCATCACAAGAAATGATGAGAGAAGGAAGGATTAAAAATGAAAAAATTAGTTAGCTTTTTTTATTTCTTTTTTGGGGGAAAAGAAATAAACGTGGATGGTAGGATTCGAACCTACACCTCAATGGATAGAGAATGAACTGTCTGTTAAATCTCAATGAGTCAAAACACCTCGTTCACCCACAAAGTATTAAATTGTGTTGCTTAACTATAAACATAGTTTAACGTGTTCTTCTTAAATATAGCTTAAAAAAGTCTGTAGAAAATATGAAAATATTATTTTACGAAGGCTAGTTTATTTATAAGAGGTAAGAGAATTAAGAATCCATTAAACAATCTCTTTAAAGTTTGTTATAATGGAGAGAAGACCTTTTTGGAGGAATACGATGAAATTTTTACATACAGCTGATTGGCATATAGGACGTAAATTAAATGGATTTAGTTTACTGGAAGAACAACGCGATGTGTTTGAAAAAATGCTCAACATTGCTATAGAGCAAGATGTCGATGCTATTGTTGTCGCAGGTGATTTATACGATCGCTCGATGCCCTCTGTTGAGGCAGTAGAGTTATTAAACAACATGATGATAGAGATGAATTTGGAAAATAAATTTCCAGTTTTAGCCGTGTCAGGAAATCATGATAGTGCGACTAGGCTATCAACTGGATCTCCTTGGTTAGAAAAAGAGCAATTTTATTTATACACACAACTAGAACAAGTTTTTTCACCTGTTGTCATCGGTGATACACAGTTCTTCTTATTACCATATATTGAGCCTATCCATGCAAGATTGTATTTTGACGATGACTCTTTAGTGACCATTCCGCTAGCTTTAGAAAAAATCATGCAAGAAATAACGCCACTATTATTACCGGACAAACATCATGTGTTGGTTAGTCATTTTTTTGTGACAGGTGCCTCAAAAGGTGAGTCGGAAACACCATTAGAAGTAGGTGGTTTGTCGAGTGTTTCAGCGGATTTATTTGATGCATTTGACTATGTGGCTTTAGGACATCTACATTACAAGGATGCATTGACTCATCAAGCCAATGTGAAATATAGTGGTGCCTTACTTAAATATTCGTTGTCTGAGCGACATCAAGAAAAAGGCGTCCGTATAGTAACCATAGATAAAGACACTGTGACAAGTGATTTTTATCCTATCTGCCCGTTGCGTGATGTTGTCTTATTAAGGGGAGAATTTTCACAGTTAACGGACTATGATTATTATCAAACGATTAACCGAGAAAATTATATAGCCATTGAATTAACTGATAAATTGAGTGTTACCAATGCACTATCTGAGTTGAGACAAATTTATCCAAGGTTGATTAGTTTAGAGCGTGTCAGTGAACAAAAGACGTTGTCAGATGAGCGATATGAAGACGTTGAAATAAAAAAAGTATCGCCAAAAGAGCTCATTGCTAATTACTTTGAAGACGTGACAGAGGAAAGATTGACTCCAAGACAAAGCGATTGGCTTGAAGAAGCAATGATAAATGTGACAAAAGAGAAGTAGGAGGAAAAATAATGAAGCCTTTAACACTAACGTTAGAACATTTTGGCCCATATGACCATGAAACGATTGATTTTTCTTCTTTTTACGCGCAATCATTGTTTTTAATATCAGGAAAAACAGGCTCAGGAAAAACAACGTTATTTGATGCGATGAGCTATGCTTTGTATGGTAACACGTCAGGTGATTCTCGTGAAGCCAAAGAAATGCGGTCAAATTTTGCTACGATTGATGATGTGACACGAGTGACTTTTGTTTTTGAGCAAGATAAAAAGACGTATCACATTGTGCGAGAGCCTGAACAATTACGTCGTAGATTACGAGGCGACGGAGAAAAACTTGAGAAAGCTAAGTCAGTATTGACTATCTTTAATGAAGAAGGAAAAGAAGAAGCACAGTATACCAAACAGATGGATGTGAATACCTACATCCAAAATTTATTACAACTTAGTGCAAAACAATTTGCTCAAATAGTCATGTTACCTCAAGGTGATTTTCAACGATTTTTACAGTCGGATAGTGATAACAAAGAAACTGTCTTACGGCAATTGTTTGATACCTCGATGTATCAAGAGATTGCTAAACAATTAAAAGAAAAGAAAAAAGTTCAATCCAATGAATTAAAAAAAGAGCAACAAAAACTATCAACCTTATTTGAGCAAGTTAGTTGGGATGAGGAGTGTTTAGAGAATTTAAAAAACGATCTAACAGTTGATGAAAAACTTGCGTTGTATGGTGAACAGAAAGAACAGAAAGAACAGAATATTACCCATCTAAATCAAGCTATCACAGAGATGACTAAACAAAAAACACAATTAGCAACGGAGTTAGATTCTGCAAAGACGTTATTAAATCTGTTTGTAGAAAAAGAAACGACGTCCCAATTGTTAGAAAAAAGATTACTTGATAAAGAGGCAATCAATCAATTAAAACAGTCATTGCATGAGTTTACGCAACTAGAGCCATTGGAAAAAATATTAAATGACAGGTTGTTAATCAACCAAAAAATAACACGTTTAGAAGAAGATACGCTTGCGACACAATCCTCTCTAAAAGAAACAGAAGAACAGCTCAGTCAACTGGTAGAAAAAAAAGAAAAACTAGAGTCGCAGAGTCGTGAGATGAAAGAATATGACAAACAGTTGATTCATTTAGAGGACTTGTTACCATTGTTTGAGGAAAAGTCAGTTTTAATGGAGAAATTATCTCAATTAACCACAATAGAAAAAAAACAATTAACAGATAAAGCCACACTGGACAAAAACTATCTTGCTGATAAACAACGGACAGAAAAAATGCAAGAAGAGATTAATCTGATTCCGACAATTTATAAGCAACAAGCTGAACTAACTGATACAATAGTGCAAAAAGAAGCGTTATTATTCAAAGTTAATAGCTATGAAAAAAATGAAGCTATGAGTCTATCTTTAGATAAAGAACTAAAGGAACTTCATCAAAGAAAAGAGTTGCTTGAACAAGAAGATAAGTCATTGCAAAGTGAATTATCTAAAGTGAAAGATCAATGGGCAAGAGGTCAAATCGCCCGTTTGAGTTTAGAGTTAATCGATGGGTCGCCGTGTCCAGTATGTGGGTCAGTGGAACACCCAACACCAGCTCATGCTACAGAGCTATCAAAGGAAGAATTTGAACAACTTGAGCAGTCGTTAGAATCACTCACAAATCAGCAAGAAGATATGGTTAAAACATATAGCAAGTTACAAGCTAACTATGAGTCATTGTGTGACAAACAAATGCTTATCCAATCAACAAGAGAAGAGTTATCATACGTAATTTCTGCTGAGTTATCAGAGTATTTGCCATCTGAGTGGTTAAGGATTGTCACACGCGAAGTGAATGAATTAAAAGAGCAATTGGAGCAACAAAAAACACAGCTGAATCATCTAGAGCAACAAAAAAGAGACTTAGAACAAGCAAGAGAGCAATTGGCTAAAGCAGAACACTCATTAGAAATGATTAAGCAAGATATCCAACAAACTCAAGAAGATAAGCGATTAGCCCAACATAGTCAAAAAGAGTTAGAGAAACGTTTGGGTGAAGAATTTTCAACTTTAGAAGAGGTAAAAAAAGAACAACAAAGCTTAACGCATAAGCTTGAACATTGGCAAAAAGATCAGAAAGAATGCCTTGAAAAAGTGTCAGAAACTACCAAAGAAAAAACGAGATTGGAAACTAGGATAGAAGAGCTAGAAAAAAATAGACTAGTCGAAAAAAATACATTGGCAACATTAGAAGATAAAAAGGCAGAGTATTTATCTATGTACCAATGGAGTGAAGAAAAACTACAAACAGTGTTACAAGATAAGGAAAATAAAACGTCCTACGACGAACAAGTCACTCAGTTTGAAAAAGAAGTGTATGCATTAAAAGATACCCTGTCAACGTTAGAAAAGAAAACCCATCAAATAGAAAAACCAGATGTATCTGTTATTGAAGAGCGTTATCAAACGATTTTAGAAGAATATGAAACACTCGTGGATAATAAACGTGAGCAAGAAATTAAATTGGAACAAAATAATCGTATCATTCAAACCATTACTCAGTTAATGGCAAGCATCAAAGACGAGATGACTCGCTTGTACGAATTAAGTGTGCTCTCAGATGTTTTAAATGGAGATAGTGATAATAAATTGAGTATTGAGCGATATGTGTTACAAAGTTATTTACGTAAAATCCTAACAGTAGCAAATCAAACACTCAAACGTTTAACACGAGGTCGGTATACGTTTGCTTTAAGAGACGAGACACAGTCTTCAAAGAAAAAAACAGGGCTTGAAATAGATATCTTTGATGATAATGTGGGGCAACTTAGAGGAGTAAATACATTATCAGGTGGAGAGAGTTTTATTGCGTCTCTTACATTAGCATTGGCACTAGCTGAGGTCATTCAAAGTGAATCAGGTGGTGTAAAGATTGATGCTATGTTTATTGATGAAGGGTTTGGTTCATTAGATGAAGAAGCACTTGAAACAGCGATTCGAGCGCTTGAAACAATGGGAGAGAGTAATCGTTTGATAGGGATTATTTCTCATGTTAACGAACTCAAAGAACGTATTCCACAACAATTAAAAATATCAGTGTCTAAAGACAATCGAAGTCATGCGACACCACAGCTAGAATTCACATAAGGAGTGGTAAAATGAAGTGGTCCATACCGGAAAAAGTTATAGAAGAAGGACGAGAGTGTGCCAAAGAGGGCCGTGTTGTCTCTTGGTCTAAAAATCTAGAAAGACGTGTATGGTACGCTGAAGTCATCGGAAGTGAGATGCTTTATGTTGAATTAGATGGCACAGCTAAAGAAGATGATGTCTGCCAGTGTATGTATTGGGAACAACATGGCTATTGCAAGCACACAGTAGCAGTTGAAATTGCGATGCGTGATAAAGGTGTCTCACGATTTATTCCACGAACGGAATTAAAAGAGGTAGAAACACCGAAAGTTATGTCACCAGCCGTTGTATTTACCAAGGGATTTGAGCGACTACAAGATACAGAACTTAGAAAGCTTATTCGTCAAACTGATGATTTATTTTTAACCTATGGTGTGGATATCGTCCCAACGTCAGAATACCATGAGGAACAATCAGTTTTAGGGTTACATTTGAGAATTGGGCGTCGTGATACACCTAAAAAGACATATATTGTTAAAAATATTGCCGAATTTTTAGAAGCTTATAGACAGGATAAAGAAATACGCATCAGCACGATTAATTGGAAAGTAGGAGCTAGCGCCTTTAATTCAGAAGACAATGCACTTATTAATGATATGCTAGAAATGTTGTATCAGCAGTCGTTAGTGATTAATAGTCATTCACAAGCAAAATCAATTATTGATAGACGATATTTGATTTTGAGCAAACAAATGGCGAGACAATTATTCGATCATTTTAAACAGGATAAATCATTTATGATTAAAGGATTCGATACACAAATAAAGCGTTCTGTGATTCATCAAGGGAAAATTCCATTAACAGTGACGCTTTCTCCTGTAGGATTATCTGATTACGAGTTGACGATTATTGATCCCTTTATTGTGTTTTTAGAAGAATATCAATGGCTAGTTGGAATGGATGGTTTTTACGAACTAACAGAAGAACAGGTAGCAAGTTATCAAGTGCTTACACAAATGTTGAAACGTCTTGATAAGCCAACAATCTATTATACAAAAGACCAAGTTAGTTCACTATTTTCTTATGTGTTACCTCAACTGGCATTATTATGTGATTTTGAGTTACCCGAGTCACTGGATGATGAGGTATTGCGTTATTCACTAGATATTAAATTGTATTTTGATAAAGAAGAAGATAATTTAGTTGTTCGAGTAGAATTTTGTTATGGAGATTATATTTTTTCTAATGACCCAAAGTACAATACGTCAATAGGTGAAGAGGGGGCTGTGTTACGAGATAAAGTCCAAGAAGAGCGCTTGATTACCTTACTTCGTCATTATGGTTATGGCACATATGCACAAAAATATAGTAAGACATTTCCAAATGATTTAGACCGTTTTTACTTTTTTACAAGAGAAATCCCTACTCTTGAAAAATACACACAAGTTCATTTGTCAGATGAGATAAAAGCTTTGTATTTATCTGCTGAAGACCACCAACCTAGAGCGCGCATCATTGAAAATGGGTCTTGGTTTGATATTCAATTTGATATATCGTCTGTTGACGAAACAGAAGTGAATGATGTGTTAAGTAGTTTGATGCAACATAAAGAATATCATCAATTGCGTAATGGACAGGTATTGATGCTTGATGATGATGCTTATAAAGAAACCAACCAAATGCTTCGCTTATTGCGTGAGGATATCCGATTAGATGGTAATCGTTTAGAAGTGCCAACTTATCGTAGTTTGGTGCTAAGTGAGGCGATGACCCAACTATCCGATGTGGAGACGAGTGATTACTTTGAAACGATGGTTGATGAGCTGACACACCCAGAAACGGTGGAACAAGCTTTGCCAAACCAACTTAATGCAACATTAAGAGATTACCAAATTACAGGGTTTAAGTGGTTTAAAACGTTAAGTAAGTACCATTTTGGTGGGATTTTAGCAGATGATATGGGGTTAGGGAAAACCATTCAAACTATTGCATATTTATTATCTGAAAAAGAAGAGGGTGAATTAACTAAACCCAGTGTGATTGTGGCACCAGCCAGTTTATTATACAATTGGCAGCTTGAGTTAGAAAAATTCGCACCTAGTTTAAAAACCAGACTGATAATTGGTAGTAAAGAAGAGCGAAATGCTCAAATTGGCTCACTAGATGACGTAGATGTAGCAATTATTTCATACTCAACTTTACGTCAAGATAGCACAGAGTTTAGAAAAATTGATTGTCATAGTGTGATTTTAGATGAAGCTCAGATGGTAAAAAACTCGGCAACGAAAACTTTTAAATCAATTGCTGAATTAAAATCAGATCGTGTGTTTGCGTTGAGTGGTACACCGATTGAAAATCGTTTAGAGGAATTATGGTCATTATTTAAATTATTAATGCCGGGATTTTTCCCACCTATGAGAAGTTTTAAACAGTTAGAAACCACTGAAATTGCCACAATGATTAAACCTTTTGTATTACGTCGGGTGAAAAAAGAAGTCTTGCAAGATTTACCAGATAAAGTGGAAACAGACAGATACTCACAGTTAACAGACGAACAAAAAACGGTTTATGTGGCATATTTAAAACAAATTCAAGAATCAATGTCACAGTTAAACGAAAAAGATTTTAACAAACAACGTATGTCGATTTTAGCAGGCATTACTCGTTTGCGCCAAATTTGTTGTCATCCAGGATTATTCATTGATGATTACCAAGGTGGCTCTGGGAAGTTAGACCAAGCTCTTGATTTAATTGAGCAGGCTAAGAGCAATGGAAGACGCGTGTTGCTGTTTTCTCAATTTACTGGCATGTTGAGTATATTGGAAGAAGAGCTAGCTAAAAGAGATGTTGGTACGTTTTACTTGCGAGGAAGTACGCCAGTCAAACAACGTCAAGAGTTAGTCGAGAGATTTAACCGTGGAGAAAAAGATGTGTTCTTGATTTCTCTAAAGGCAGGGGGTACAGGATTAAACCTTACGGGAGCAGATACGGTCATTTTATATGATTTATGGTGGAATCCTGCAGTGGAAGAACAAGCGACAGGTCGAGCGCATCGTATTGGTCAAACTAGAAAAGTAGAAGTGTGGCGTTTATTAGCTGAGGGGACAATTGAAGAACGAATGAACCAACTTCAATTAGAGAAAAAAGCTTTATTCCAAAAAGTTCTTCACTCAGAAGATGCTCCAGAATTATCTTCTATGACAATGGACGATATTAGACATATTTTAGCTGTTGGTGACGAAGATTAGCATGAAAGGCAACTCTTTCATGTTTTTCTTTTTGTGTGATATAGTTATTTTTACAGTATTTATTTAGGAGGAGTCAAATGGTAAAACGTTTTTTTTCGTATTATCGACCATATAAAACATTGTTTATTATCGATTTTACGTGTGCAATTATCGCAGCATTACTTGAATTATCATTTCCAGTGATTGTTAATCAAGTGATTGACAAAATTATGCCACTGAAAAATATCCGGTTGATTTTATTAGTGAGTGCGGCATTATTTGGATTTTATGTAATTAATACGGCATTACAGTATGTTGTGGTTTATTTTGGTCATAAATTAGGGGTTAATATTGAAACAGATATGCGTAATGAGTTGTTTACGCATTTGCAAAAACAACCGTATGATTATTATGATAACCAAAAAACAGGGAAATTAATGACACGTTTAACGAGTGATTTATTTGAAATTTCAGAATTAGCACATCACGGACCAGAAGATATTTTCATCACCATTATGACGCTTGTTGGGTCGTTTTTATTAATGTATCAAATCCATGCACAATTAGCGTTTGCAACAGCTGTGATGGTGCCGTTTATTACAATAGCATTAGTTTTTTTCAATAAAAAAATGACAAAAGTTAATACGACGATTTATGAAAATCTAGGTGAGTTTAACGCAGGGATTGAAGCCAGTGTGAGTGGGATTCGAGTGACACAAGCTTTTGCGAATGAAGAATATGAAGTGCCTCGTTTTGCTGGATTAAATGAATTGTATCGCAAATCAAAGTTAGCTTTTTATAAAACGATGGCAGTGAGTTCTTCTTACAATTATTTGATGATTCGATTGATTAACCTATTTGCTTTGTTATTTGGGTCTTACTACACGATAAGAGGAGATATTACCAATGGAAATTTTGTTGGATTTATCTTGTTATCTAATGTGTTTGCTCGACCAATCGAAAAAATCAACACTATGATAGAAAGTTATCCAAAAGGGTTTGCCGGATTTAAACGCTTTGTCGAAGAAATCGATAAAGAGCCATCTATTCAAGATAGTGATACAGCTTTTGAATTAACAGATGTTACGGGGAATATTGAGTACAACAATGTGTCATTTAGTTACAGTGATGGGACACAAGTGTTTGATAACCTATCATTAACGATAAAACCAGGTGAAACAGTGGCCTTTGTTGGTCCAAGTGGAGCAGGCAAGACCACCCTTTGTCATTTGTTACCACGCTTTTATGAAATTAGTGAGGGAAATATTTTGATTGATGGACAATCTATTCGGGACGTTACTCTAAAGTCATTGCGTGAACAAATCGGATTAGTCCAACAAGACGTCTTTTTATTTCCAGGAACGATTAAGGAAAATATTTTATATGGACGACTGGATGCGACAGATGAAGACGTGTTAGAAGCGGTGAAATTAGCTCATTTAGCACAAGTGATTGATAGCTTACCAGATGGACTAGACACAGTGATTGGCGAGCGTGGTGTGAGATTATCTGGTGGACAGAAACAACGTGTGGCAATTGCTCGTATGTTTTTAAAGAATCCACCTATTTTAATTTTAGATGAAGCAACCTCTGCGCTTGATACAGAAACAGAGCAAGTGATTCAAGAATCACTAGGTTCACTTGCAAAAGGAAGAACCACATTAATTATTGCGCACCGTTTAGCGACGATAAAAGATGCCACTCGCATTGTTGTCGTTGATACGACAGGAATTGTAGAAAGTGGCACACATGATGAGTTAATGGAAAAACAAGGGGCATATAAAAAGTTATATGATGCCCAATTTAGAAGTTAAAAAATTTACCAAGAGTGATAATGCTCTTGGTTTTTTTTGTTTGATTCTTTTACTTGATAGTATATGATAAAATAATAAGTGATTATTAAATGAACGAAAAAAAAGCGAGGTGATAATAATGTTTTTTCTTCTTCAACTATCAGTACTATTAAATATATCTTTTTCTTACTTAGTGATTAATAAATCTATTTTAAAAAACAAAAAAACGATTCCACTTTTATTGGTCATAATAGGTATGATCATGGCGATAGGAACAGTAGTCATGACGTATCAATTCTTTGATCGGTTACTTTTATTTTTCTTATTATATTTATTGACTGTCAAATCACAAAAAGATAATCAAGTATTTTTGTCCGCCATTATTGTTTTGTCATCATTTTTAATTCCAATCGGGTTATCGTATATAACCGCGAAGATAGTTCGATTATTTTTAAATTTCGATTGGAACATTGATTTAGGATTGTTAGTTTCAGAAATATTTTTGTATTTCTTGATTTATGTGGTAAGTGTATCAGTGAGAGATAAGATTGTCCCTTTTATTCAATCTCGAAAAAAAGAAAAAGTAATAGCTGTCAGTTTGTTAGCAGCCTATGCAGGTTATGAATCATATGAAATATATAAATATTATTTTGGAACAGACGTCCCAGTTTTGGTAAGCATTATTATCATTATTGCGTTCGCTGTATTAATTTATAATTCGACTCAATCTATTTCAAGCAGTCAAGAACTTAAAATAGAAGTGGAAAAACAAAAATTAGAAGTTAAATATATGAATGAATACGCGAAGCAGATAGCAAAACAGTACAATGAAATCAAAAAATTTAAACATGACTATGTCAATATTTTGTCTTCTCTAGATTATTTTATCCAATCAAATGATATGGAAAAGCTAGCCCTGTACTATAAAGATGTGATAAGACCAACACAAGAGCTATTAGATAAAAATTCTTTTAATTTTAAAGAGCTTTCAAATATAAAATCTGATGAATTAAAAAGTATCCTTGCAATCAAAATGTTGCTTGCAAAAGACCAAGATGTATTTGTACAAATGGAAGTACCAGATGTGATACCAGATAATTTGCCAGTGGATTTTGTGGTATTAATACGGATGATCGGGATTTTATTTGATAATAGTATAGAAGAAGTGGTTCATATACCAGATGGGAAAATAGAAGTTGGCCTGTTTGCAGTGGGTGATGATTATTTGTTTGTCATCAAAAATTCAATTAGGAATAACACACCAGCTCTGCATCAATTAGAAATCGAAGGATTTTCAACGAAGGGTGATGATAGAGGACTTGGTTTATCCAACTTAAGAGAATTGAGTAAACGACAAAAATACCTTATGTTAGAAACAGTTATGACAGACAAGTTCTTTATCCAAAAAATAATGATAAAATCAGGTGGTGAGTAGATGGTCCCCATATTTATTTGCGAAGATGACGAAATACAACGACATCGTTTAGAAAATATCATCAAAAAACATCTGATGATTGAAGACTATGACATGACAATCGTTCTCTCAACAGATAATCCAACTGAATTATTGGATTATTTAAATAGGCATCAGGATGTTAGAGGCTTGTATTTTCTAGATATTGATTTAAGTCAAGAGATGAATGGCGTTGAATTAGGAGCGGCTGTTCGAAAGAAAGATATATATAGTCGAATAGTGTTTATCACAACACATAGTGAATTAATGACACTTACATTTACATATAAAGTAGAAGCGATGGATTTTATTACAAAGGATGAACCAGAGTCTATTCAGAAAAAAGTTCAAGAATGTTTGAAACGAGTGAATGAGTATCATACATCAGTGACGACAAAAGAAGTTGATAGAATAAAGCTAAAAATCAACAATCAAATTAGAGTATTTGATTTAAACGATGTGATGTTTTTTGAAACGACTGGTATGTCACATAAACTGAAACTACATTTAGAGAATAGTTGGATAGAAATGTATGGTAGTCTTAATGAGATAGAACAGTTGACAGAGGATTTTGTACGTATTCATAAGTCTTATGTGGTGAATAAACGAAATATCATGACAATCGATCAAAAAAATCGTGAGTTAACGATGAACAATGGTGAGAAATGCATGGTGTCAGCTAGAAAAGTCAAACTATTGAAATGATAGGAGATGTTTAGGATGAAACGGTGTGAATGGGCAAATAGCAATGATTTAGAAAGACAATACCATGATAAGGAATGGGGCACACCAACTTATAATGATGAGGTATTATTTGAATCACTCATTTTAGAGAGTATGCAGGCAGGACTAAGTTGGTCAACGATACTAAAAAAAAGGGATACGTTAAGAAAAGCGTATGATGGATTTGACGTGGATAAAATTAGTCAATATTCGACAGATAAAGTGGAGTCTTTAATGAAGGACGAGGGTGTGATTCGTCATCGACTAAAAATCCAAGCAACAATTAGTAACGCGCAATCTTTCAAAGCAATACAAAATGAATTTGGAAGTTTTAGTGATTATATTTGGTTATTTGTTGATTTTAAGCCTATTAAAACCCATTGGGAAACAATCGAATCAGTTCCTTCGTCTAGTGAACTATCCGATAAAATCAGTAAAGACTTGAAGTTAAGAGGATTTAAGTTTTTAGGTACGACAACCGTTTATGCTTTCATGCAGTCAGTAGGTCTTATTGACGATCATGTGGTTGATTGTTTTAGACGAACAGGGAGCACTCATTAACGTTTACGCAACGATAAGTGTCGTTTAGGGAATTTTTATAAATAAAGGGTATTTTTTCTGATATCATTGACTCAAGATAAAAAGACAATTATTTGTGGGAAGCAGGAGATGATGGACATGAAAAAAATTATTGACTTACCTGATTTTATTTTTATATCGCTGTTATTTATAGGGTTATTCTTACTCACTGTGGGTAATGTTGAATTAATTGTTGTCATGATGATTCTTATGTTCGTTTTATTGTGTGTATCCATTATGTTTTATATTGACCAAAAAAAGAGGTTAAATAAGAGGAGATGAGCTGATTGAATAATAAAGAGCAGCAAAAAAGATTTGCTCAGCAGTCAAACATCAAAACCAGTGAATTTAACCGATTGAATACAAGTCAAACAGAACCTTTAAATATAACTACTTTATTACCAAAAGACCTAGATGGGATAAATGATATACGTAATCTTTCTTATTATGTCATTTATGCGATATTGTCCGTCGTATTATTTTTTGGTCAATGGCTTATTGGGAAAATATTATTAAATAAAGAGATGTTTTCGTCAACAACATTCTTAATGGTTGTTTTATCAGTTAGTGTGATTTTGCCAGAAATTGCATTAAAAATTTTTTATTTCGTGAAAAAGAGACCTAATTGATTTTTTAAGCCTTTAGTAAGTAAGAGGCTTTTTCTTATGATATAAAACGAAAGGAAGTCAAAGTATGCAACATAAAGAAATAGATGAATTGTACCGTGAAAATACCAGTCGATTGACAAAAATTTACGGTATCTTATTTAAAATTGATGTGGGGTTATTTCCCTTTTTATTTATTGGCATGTTGTTTGGTAAGGGCACGATAGAGCTATATTCTAGCTTAATTGCTTTTATATTAGCTATATTATTATTTTTTTTATTTATTTTTGATGCTTATTTTCGGATTAAAAAGGGAAAGCAACGAGAGAAAGATGAAAAAAGGATATAAAAAAACCTTGAATGGATTAACCATTCAAGGAAGGAGTTGTTTTTATTTACTTTGGAGGAGTAAATAAAATGAAAAAGTTTGTTAGGGTTGTTTTGTTGGTACATTTATATAATATCCAGAATTTGTGAATTTTCTGTTAACAAATCGTGTAATAATTATAAAGATTTGTTTAAGAAATAACTTTTTATTGAAATCCCCCTCACTAATTTTAAGCAAGGGGGAATGATAAACAATCGTTAGGAAGGCTTAATGAATTTGACAATATCCACCTAGAATGGGATGAGGGTCAAAATCTTCAGATAATACTGGCATGTCTGTAGCGATTTCTGTTGCATTGTATCCAATAACATAAGCAACCATAATTGCAATGGCAATAACTATTATCATAATCATCCACCTCCTAAAAAATAAAAATAGTCCTAACCAAATAAAGAGGCTAGGACTTGAAAGAACAAACATATTTTAAGTAATATGTTGAGCTTTAGCACTATACAACGTAAAGAAAATTCTTAGCTATCTTATGAAAAGCCTTAACGACAATTCCTGTTCTACCCATTGGTGTCTCTCGACGTTTTTGGGCAATAGCCTGTGTTTGCATAGGAGCCTCACCTAACAAAATTCATTTATCGTGTCTTATTTTAACAGGAAATATAGTTTTGTCAAACTTTAAGGTGTTTCGTGATTAAAAAAATCGTTACAGGGATGGTCAGAGCAATACTAATCCCACTAAAAATAATTGCTACCCATTCTGTCACAATGAGTTTGCTGTTAACAAGTTGGGTAAGACTATATTTTAAATCGAATACCCAAATTAAGATAGCAAATTGGCTACCAATTGCAGCGAAAACTAATGTATTAATGGTGGGACCTAACACATCTTTTCCGACAGTTAACCCAGATTTTTTCCATTCCTCAAGTGATAAATGAGGCAATTGTTCTTTAATTTCCATCATGGAAGATGTAATAGAAATCGCAATATCATTGATTGCTCCAACAACTGTCATTAGTAGGACTGCTACACTTAAATCAATAAAGGAAATTCCAATGTGTAGTGAGTACATATCCATCTCCATTAACCCTTCAAGAGGAATACCTTGAAGATGTAAAAAGGAAGTAGCCAACCAAAGTGGCAATAACATCAGTAAAATGATGGAAGTACTGCTCAGAAAGGCTGTCTTTGTAGAAAGGTTGTAGCCATTTATATTAAATAAATTATTGGCACTAATTAAAATAGACGTGAGGACGGTTAAAAAAATGGGCGAAAAACCTAAATTAATGCCTAAAATCATAACGAATAACATTGCAAGATTGATTAGTAATGTTACTAACGTCAGTATGCCTTTTCCTCGCTGAAAGTACCACAGTAAGCCAAGTAATATGACAAATAACATAGCATTAACACTCATTTTAAGACCTCCTTGTCATAAGCACACTAGCAATGTAACTTGTAATAGGGATAGTTAGCACAATACCGATACTACCAACTAGGGCACGTGTCATCTCTAACGATAAAGAAATGGGGAAAGTGTAGTTAAATGACATCTCGTTTCTTAAAAATATGAGAATTAAAGGGATTGAACCACTCAAATAAGAAAAGAACATAATGTTTATCATTGGTCCAATTACCTCAGAGCCAACTTGTATCCCTGAATTGTAAAGCTCTTTTTGAGAGAGGTTATGGTGTCTCTCAGAAATTTCATTCATCGCCGTGTTAAGTGTAATGGAAATGTCCATCGAAGCACCCATTGTCCCAATCAACAAGCTTGAGAGAAACAGAACATGCTGTGGACGGGTAATTAACTCCATTTCTTCATATCGCAACCCCTTATGTCTGAGCATTGAAATAATAACAGCCCCAATAATAAACGTCACGAAGGTACTAAATATGGTTGTAAGAATTGAAATTTTTGTCTTTTTATGCCAACCATTTGAAATAATTAATGTGCAACAAACAATGACAGGGAAAAACAATAAGGTCAACCAGACCAAAG
Organism: Vagococcus sp. JNUCC 83; assembly: GCF_053667615.1. NCBI lineage: Bacteria > Bacillati > Bacillota > Bacilli > Lactobacillales > Enterococcaceae > Vagococcus > Vagococcus sp. JNUCC 83. The sequence goes on from NZ_CM132204.1 coordinate 2,330,806, forward strand.
ATTGGCTACTGATATGTTCGTAAATTAGTAATAACAAATAAAATAGCCCTGTATTTATAACTAAGCCCAGAATGGAAGCTACACCACTTTTTCTTCCAATAAGAATGAGAAAAATAACAAAGAATAACATCAGAATAGCTAAACCGGTATCTCTTTTTGTATCAGTAATTGTTGCTTGTGAGAGTTGATTATCTTTGATAGAAAGAAAAACCAAATCCCCCGTTTTATATTCTTGATCTTTAATTTTTGATTGACTAAATGTATTTGATAGATTAATTGTTTGCCCTCTAAATTTAGTAGACAACACAGTGAGTGTGATTTGCTGAGTCGTTAACCGATCCTTGTTTTGATGTTCATCTACTGCATCATTTGTTTCTAAAATTTTGCTAGCAGTTACTTTACCCAGTGGCTCTTTGTAAGTGTCATATTGAAGTGTACGGTAAATCCAAAAAATATTTACCGTCAAAATGATAATAGAAAAAATCTTCCAAATTTTATTTTGTAACAAAATTGAGCCTCCTAGTAAAAAGATAATTAATATTGTGACAGTTATATTATCCTGATTTTTTATTTAAAGAACAACCATTTACTTTTATTATTAGTTTTTTAATTGTTTTATAATAAAATTGATTATGACAGTTATAAAATATATAACAATGAATACTTTAAAAAAAGTAACCCAAAATTTGAGGCTAGGTGCCACATAAACCCATGCCATCCATAGTCCTAAAATAATCACTAATTGTTGTTTTAAATTTAAATTTCTAATCAGTAACCATCTTAAAAAATCGTCATCATAAGACTTTGTTTTCAAGTATTTTTGATATAATTTCATAAATCATCACCTCCATGTTATACCCTCTTTTTTTATAAAAAAAGTAGATTTAAAATCACTTTTGTGTTAAAATTCACTTATTAAAAAACATCTGAATGGCATTAAAATATTTAATTGATTATAGCATAGATGAATGAATTAATTTTTGTTATTTATGTAAAAATATAAAAAAAGGTTGACAGAATTGTCAGATAAGACTATATTTACTTTAATAATATTTTAATCAAATTCCAATTTAAAAGGGGAACATCATTATGAGAGAGTGCAAGAATAATTTAGTCATTATTTTATTACAGGTTAGGAACTAGGACACGTTGGGTGAAAAAACATCTACAGGTCGAGTTCCTATTTGTTGTAAGATAATGGGATTCTTGCCTTAAAGCATTCCATTAAGTGTCATACTTAAATGGAGTGCTTTTTCTTTTATCCTAAGGAGGAAATAATATGAGAAGTGATAAAATTAAAAAAGGTGTCGACGCTGCACCGGCTAGAAGTTTATTATATGCCACAGGTCAAGTGAAAAATGCAAAAGATATGAACAAACCATTTATTGCTATTTGTAATTCGTATATTGATATTGTCCCTGGACATGTCCATCTAAGAGAGTTAGCAGATATTGCTAAAGAAGCCATTCGTGAAGCTGGAGGCATTCCATTTGAATTCAATACAATTGGTGTCGATGATGGGATTGCGATGGGACATATAGGGATGCGTTACTCACTTCCTAGTCGAGAAATTATTGCCGATGCAGCAGAGACAGTGATTAATGCCCATTGGTTTGATGGTGTCTTTTATATTCCAAACTGCGACAAAATCACTCCAGGAATGTTAATGGCAGCTGTTAGAACAAATGTACCAAGTATTTTTTGTTCGGGAGGTCCGATGAAAGCAGGGATTGATCCTAATGGTCGAGCAGCAACTTTATCATCCATGTTTGAAGCAGTGGGAGCCTTTAAAGATGGTGGTATGAGTAAAGAAGACTTTTTATTTATGGAACAAAATGCTTGTCCAACATGTGGTTCTTGTGCTGGGATGTTTACAGCCAATTCAATGAATTGCTTGATGGAAGTTTTAGGGATGGCCGTTCCATATAACGGAACAGCATTAGCGGTCTCTGATGAGAGACGTGAGTTAATAAAACAATCGGCTGTTCATTTAATGAACCTTGTGGAAAAACAAATCAAACCCAGAGACATTATTACAAAAGAAGCAATCGATGATGCATTTGCATTAGATATGGCAATGGGAGGCTCAACCAATACAGTATTGCATACGTTAGCTATCGCTAATGAAGCGGAAATTGAATATGACTTATCAGACGTCAATGAAATAGCAAAACGCGTGCCATATTTATCTAAAATTGCGCCATCGTCTTCTTACTCAATGCATGATGTTCATGAGGCAGGTGGTGTGCCAGCGATTATTAATGAATTAACAAGTATGGATGGTGCCATTCATCCAGATCGTATCACGGTGACCGGAAAAACATTACGTGAAAATGTTAATCATGCCTTAATTAACAACGAAGAAGTGATTCGGCCAAAAGAAAATGCGTATAGTCCTGTTGGTGGTTTGTCTATTCTTTATGGGAACATCGCACCAGAAGGTTGTGTGATAAAAGTTGGGGGAGTTGATCCATCCGTTTCAGTTTTTAAAGGCAAAGCGATTTGTTTTGATTCTCATGATGAGGCAGTTGAAGCCATTGATAACCATACCGTACAAAAAAGTCATGTGGTTGTCATTCGTTATGAAGGACCTAAAGGTGGACCAGGAATGCCAGAGATGTTAGCCCCAACGTCAAGTATTGTTGGACGAGGTTTAGGAAAAGATGTGGCCTTAATCACAGACGGTCGTTTTTCTGGAGCAACACGTGGTATTGCTGTCGGACATATATCGCCAGAAGCAGCAGCAGGTGGACCAATTGGATTAGTTAAAGATGGCGATGACATCGAAATTGACTTGATAAACAGAACGATTAACTTAGTAGTATCATACGATGAATTAGATGAGAGAAAATCTAAGAAAAAACCATTTAAAGCCAAAGTAACAAAAGGATACTTAGCAAGATATACAGCACTTGTAACATCAGCGCATACAGGAGCGATTATGAAAATACCTGACAATTTGATGGGGGAATAAAGGGGGTAAGTTGTATGAATAAAAAAGGAACAGAACTATTTATTGATTCCTTATTGGATGAAGATGTTGAGATGATATTTGGTTATCCTGGTGGAGCCGTTTTACCATTGTATGATAGCTTATATGATAAAAAAATTCCCCATATTTTAACGCGTCACGAACAGGGGGCTATCCATGCAGCAGAAGGATATGCTAAAGCTAGTGGAAAACCTGGCGTTGTGCTAGTCACAAGTGGTCCGGGTGCTACAAACGTTGTGACAGGAATTGCCGATGCGATGAGTGACTCTGTTCCACTTATCGTATTTACAGGGCAAGTTGCTAGTAGTGGCATTGGAAAAGACGCGTTTCAAGAAGCGGACATTTTAGGATTGACCATTCCGATTACTAAATATAACTATCAAGTGAGAAATGTCGAAGATTTACCAAAAGTGATTAAAGAAGCGTTTCATATAGCAACAACGGGAAGAAAAGGCCCTGTGGTGATTGATTTACCAAAAGATATCACATTGGATGAAACACCAGTAAAAAAACTAGAGGATGTACATATTCCTAGTTATCAACCGAATTACAAACCACATATTAATCAAATAAAAAAAGTAGTCACTGCAATAAATGAATCAACAAAACCCGTTTTTTTAGTTGGTGCAGGTATTCATCATAGTGATGCTACACAAGAATTTAGAGAATTATTAGAAAATTCTAAAATCCCAGTTATTTCGACTCTTTTAGGACTTGGAATTGTTCCAACAGAAGATGAACTATTTTTAGGGATGGGTGGAATGCATGGCTCTTACGCAGCAAATCAAGCGTTGATGGAAGCTGATTTACTCATAAATATTGGGTCACGATTTGATGATCGATTAGCTAGCTGTCCAACAAGTTTAGCTAAAGATAAAAAAATTATACATGTGGATATTGATCCAGCAGAAATTGGAAAAATTATTCCAACAGATATTCCAATTGTTGGGGACGCAAAAGAATTTATTACATTATTAAACAATGAAACGTTTAAAACAGATGATTATAGCGAGTGGCGAGAAACAGTTAAACATTATCAACAAGAGGCTCCGTATAGTTATGAAGAAACAGTGGAAGAAATCAAACCACAAAAAGTCATCGAATTGATAGGGGAAATTACCAATGGCGATGCGATTATTGCAACGGATGTTGGTCAACACCAAATGTGGACAGCTCAGTTTTATCCGTTTAAGCATCAAAACCAATTAATTACTAGTGGCGGACTTGGCACGATGGGATATGGTATTCCGGCTGGTATTGGCGCCCAATTAGCTGATCCAGACAAGCAGGTTGTTATTATTGTTGGTGATGGTGGATTTCAAATGACCAATCAAGAGTTGGCGATTTTAGAGCAGTATGGGTTGTCGCCAAAAATTGTGTTGATAAACAATCATTCATTAGGAATGGTTCGTCAATGGCAAGAAAGTTTCTTTAATGAAAGACGTTCTGAATCAGTGTTTGATAATCAACCAGATTTTCAAAAAATGGCAGAAGCCTATCATCTGAAATCTGTGAAGCTAGATAATGCTGAAACATTGGAAGATGAGTTAACTCAAGCATTTAAAGAAAAAGAGCCAATGGTCATTGAGATTAATTGTTCACCAACTGAACATGTTTTACCAATGGTTCCACCAGGTAGACCTAACAATGAAATGATTGGGGTGGTGAAAAGATGAGACGAATAATTTCAGCGAAAGTTAGAAACACATCAGGTGTATTAAATCGTATTTCAGGAGTACTCACCAGACGTCAGTTTAATATTGAAAGTATTTCTGTAGGTGTCACGGAAAACCCTGAAGTGTCAAGAATTACCATAGTTGTAAGTGTAGACTCAGATTTTCAAATGGAGCAATTGATTAAACAATTAAATAAACAAATTGATGTCATCAAAGTCATTGATATGAGTGCAGATTCTCATTTAGAGCGAGAGTTAGCTTTAATAAAAGTAGCGACAACTAGTGCAAACAGACAAGAAATTATGTCGATGATTGAACCATTTAGAGCAAGTATCATTGATGTTAGTGGTCAGTCGATTATTATCCAGATTGCTGGAAGCAGTGAAAAAATTGATGCGTTAGTGGATGTGTTAAAAGTATATGGGATCCAAGAGCTTGCGAGGACCGGTATTACAGGGTTACTTAGAAGTTCTATAAAATAAAAAAACAAACTTATCGGAGGAATTAATTATGGCAAAAGTATATTATGAAGATTCAGTTCAAGGAGATCAATTAGAAGGAAAAAAAATCGCAATCATTGGTTATGGTTCACAAGGTCATGCTCATTCACAAAACTTACGTGACACAGGTCATGATGTGATTATTGGTATCCGTGAAGGTAAATCAGCAGATGCTGCAAGAGAAGCTGGCTTTGATGTGTTTCCAGTAAGTGAAGCAGTAAAACAAGCTGATGTTGTTATGATTTTAGCACCAGATGAAATCCAAGGTGATTTATACAAAAATGAAATTGCTCCTTATTTAGAAGCAGGAAATGCCTTAGCGTTTGGGCATGGATTTAATATTCACTTTGATGTAATCCAACCACCAAAAGATGTGGATGTGTTCTTAGTTGCACCAAAAGGCCCAGGTCATTTAGTTCGTCGTACGTTTGAAGAAGGATTTGCAGTGCCATCACTATTTGCAGTTGAACAAGATGCTACAGGAAATGCTCGCGATATTGCACTAGCTTATACAAAAGGTATCGGAGCAACTCGTGTTGGGGTATTAGAAACAACGTTTAAAGAAGAAACAGAAACAGATTTATTTGGGGAACAAGCTGTATTATGTGGTGGAACAACAGCTTTAGTTCAAGCAGGATTTGAAACATTAGTAGAAGCAGGTTATCAACCAGAAATTGCTTACTTTGAAGTATTGCATGAATTAAAATTAATCGTTGATTTAATGTATGAAGGTGGTATGGAAAAAATGCGCGACTCTATTTCTAATACTGCTGAGTATGGCGATTATGTTTCTGGACCACGTGTTGTAACGGCTGAAATAAAAGCGCGCATGAAAGATGTATTAACTGATATTCAAGATGGAACTTTTGCTAAAGGATTTATTGAAGATAATGCAAATGGTTTTGAAAAATTCTATGGATTAAGAAAAGAACAACAAGGACACCAAATCGAAGCAGTAGGTAAAGAGTTGCGAGAAATGATGCCATTTGTTAATAACAAATAGGGGGCGTGTCAATGGTTTCTTTAGTCACAAGTGAGCAAATAGAACAAGCCAATGATGTGTTGGAGCCGGTGGTTAACAAAACACTGCTCCAATATGATGATTATTTATCCAAAAAATATGATGCAACCATTTATTTAAAACGCGAAGATTTACAAATTGTTCGTTCGTTTAAATTACGTGGGGCATATTATGCGATTAGCCAACTCCCACAAGAAAAGTTAGAAAAAGGTGTGGTTTGTGCCAGTGCAGGAAATCATGCACAAGGTGTGGCTTATACATGTTTTAAGATGGGGGTTCCTGCAACCATTTTTATGCCCGTGACAACACCAAAACAAAAAGTAAATCAAGTAGAAGCATTTGGTGGAGACCAAGTGAGTATTAAATTGGCTGGAGACACATTTGATCAATCAAAAGATATGGCCATTCATTATGGCAAGGAACATGATTTAACGTTTATCAATCCATTTGATGATGAAAACATTATTGCCGGCCAAGGAACAGTGGCTCTTGAAATAGGTAATCAATTAAAAGAAAAAGAGTCGTCACCTGCAGATTATGTCTTTGCTCCAATTGGTGGTGGTGGATTAATTAGTGGTGTCAGTGCATATCTAAAAGATAAAAGTCCCTCAACGAAAATTATCGGTGTGGAGCCAGTGGGTGCAGCATCAATGTTGTTATCATTAAAAGAGCAACGTGTTACACCACTTTCACATTTGGATAAATTTGTTGATGGTGCAGCAGTACAAGAAGTCGGTCAGATGACATTTTTACATAGTCAACAATTTGTTGATGATGTTTGCGAGGTACCTGTTGGAAAAGTTTGTAGCACGATATTAGAGCTGTATACAAAACAAGCTATTGTCGTAGAGCCAGCAGGGGCGTTATCTGTCACAGCTTTGGATGATTACAAAGATGAAATTAAAGGAAAAACAGCGGTGTGTATTATCAGTGGTGGTAACAATGATATTCAACGTATGCCTGAAATTGAAGAGCGTTCACTCATCTATGAGGGATTAAAACATTATTTTGTGGTGAATTTTCCACAAAGAGCAGGTGCGCTGAAAGAATTTGTATCAGATGTTTTAGGCCCACATGATGATATCACTAAATTTGAATACACAAAAAAACTTAATCGAGGAAGTGGCCCAGTTGTGATTGGTATCTTACTACAAGACCATGATGATTATGCCTCGTTGATTGAGCGATTAACTATTTTTGATCCAAATTATATTAATTTACAAGAAAATGAATCACTATATACATTACTAGTTTAAAGGAGAGAATGTCATGAACAAGATGAGTCGAGTTTACCGCTTATTATTAAAGCAGGACCCAGTGTTATAGAACACTTTGGGTCCTATTCGACTTTGTCTGACATGGGATTCTTGATTGAAAGACTTCTCATGATTATACATGGGAAGTCTTTTTAATTTGTTATAGGGGGAGATATTATGAAAACTATTCAGTTTTTTGATACATCGCTAAGAGATGGCGAACAAACACCAGGGGTCAATTTTAATACTGCTGAAAAAGTAAGGATTGCTAAACAACTTGAAAGTTATGGGATTGATGCCATTGAAGCAGGCTTTCCGATTACGTCACCAGGAGATTTTGAAGCTGTAACGGCTATTGCAAAAGCGGCAAAAAAAATGACAGTTGTTGGACTAGCTCGTTGCCGAAAAAAAGATATCGATGCAGCATACGAAGCATTAAAGCATGCTAATCATCCACAAATTCATGTGTTTTTAGCGACAAGTGACATTCATATGACACACAAATTACACATGACTGAAGAGGAAGTCTTATCATCTATCAAAGAGCATGTGACCTATGCTAAAACATTGTTTGAAAAAGTGCAGTTTTCACCAGAAGATGCGACGCGTACAGAAAAAGAATTTCTAGTAAAAGCTATTCAGACAGCCATTGATGCAGGAGCAACTATTATTAACGTACCTGATACGGTGGGTTATTCTAATCCTACAGAATATGGCGAACTATTTAAATACATTACGTCAAATTGTCAGAATATTGATCACGTGATTTTTTCTTGTCACTGCCACAATGATCTAGGTATGGCGACAGCAAATGCGTTAGCTGCTATCGAAAACGGGGCAGGACGTGTTGAAGGAACTATCAATGGAATTGGTGAGCGAGCGGGAAATACTGCGATTGAAGAAGTCGCTTTAGCACTTCATATTAGAAAAGATTTTTATCACGTTGATACTAATATTAAACTGGAACAAACGAAAATGACAAGTGATTTAATCAGTCGACTGTCGGGGATTCCTATTCATAAAACCAAACCGATTATTGGGGGAAATGCATTTGCCCATGAATCAGGTATCCATCAAGATGGGGTATTGAAACACCCAGATACTTATGAAATTATGACGCCACAACTCATTGGGCTTAAAACCAATCATCTACCACTTGGTAAGTTATCTGGTAGTCATGCATTTGGCCAAAAACTCATTGAGTTAGGCTATACAAACTTAACGGCAGAAGAACAACAAACATTGTTTGAGGAATTTAAAGTATTGGCAGATAAGAAGAAAAATATAGTGGATAGAGACATTCATGCGTTAGTTGCAGGAAATGCTATTTCGACAAGTCAAAGTTTGGAATTAAAAAATCTTCAGTTACAATTTACTTCAAATGGACAACAGGCTGCTGTCATTGAAATTGAGACTGCAGATAATGACCAATTATCTGATTCAGCGACTGGAAACGGAAGTATTCAAGCTATTTATAACACCATCAATCGTATTATGGATAAAGATGTTCAATTAGGATCGTTTAGAATAGAGTCTTTAACTAGTGGTGAAGATGCGCAAGCCGAAGTTCATGTGGAAGTATACAATCCTGAAACGGGTGAATCAGTACATGGTGTAGGCATTGATTTTGATATTCTAACAGCATCAGCTAAGGCTTACATTAATGCATTTAGTAAATTAAAAGAAGGTGAAAGCAATGACTAAAATCACTGTATTAAAAGGCGATGGCATCGGTCCAGAAATTATGGATGCCGGCTTGGATGTTTTATCAGTATTTAAAGAAAAAGGGTTATTTGACTATGAAGTATCTGAAGAATTAGTAGGAGGGGCTGCGATTGATGCGGTTGGGAAACCATTACCTGAAAAAACAGTTCAGTCATGTCAATCATCTGATGCCATTTTACTGGGAGCAATTGGTGGACCAAAGTGGGATGATTGCAAAGAACGTCCTGAAGCAGGTCTATTAGCATTAAGAAAACAATTGGAGCTATTTGCTAATATTCGTCCAATTCAAGTATCAGAAGAGTTGGTTCATTTATCACCGATTAAAGAAGATAGAATTTCGGGGACAGATTTTGTAATTGTTCGTGAGTTGACTGGGGGTATTTATTTTGGTGAGCCACGTGAGTTAAATGAAGTAGATGCAATAGATACCTGTATTTATACAAAAGAAGAAATTGAACGTATCATACGAGCAGCGTTTGATTTAGCGAGAACACGACGTAAAAAAGTAACGTCTGTTGACAAATCAAATGTGTTAGCAACAAGTAAATTGTGGCGAAAAATAGCGATTGAGGTGAGTAAAGATTATCCTGATGTGACATTAGAGCATCAGTTAGTTGATTCATGTGCGATGGTCATGATTACTCGGCCAAGAGAGTTTGATGTGATTGTTACTGAAAATATGTTTGGTGATATTTTAAGCGATGAAGCTTCTGTATTAACAGGAAGTTTAGGTGTGTTAGCCAGTTCAAGTTTATCTAAAACAGGGGTCCATTTGTTTGAACCAATCCATGGATCAGCACCTGATATTGCCGGTCAAAATGTAGCAAATCCGTTATCGATGATTTATTCAGTTTCAATGATGTTAAGAGATAGTTTTAAACAGTATGATTTGGCAAATATGATTGATAAGGCCGTAAAACAAGTGATGAAAAAAGGTATTATGACAAAAGATTTAGGCGGTACTGCATCAACTACAGAGGTAACTGAACATATTCGTCAAGCGTTGATAGAAATTATAGGAGGTTAAACGTATGAAAACAACACTATTTGATAAAGTATGGAATAAACATGTTATTGCAGGTAATCCTGGTGAACCTCAATTATTGTATATTGATCTTCATTTGATTCATGAAGTGACGTCACCTCAAGCATTTGAGGGGCTAAGACTTGCTAACCGACCACTAAGACGTCCAGACTTAACATTTGCGACAATGGATCATAACGTGCCAACAAAAGATATTTTTAATATTTCAGATTTAGTCGCAAAAAAACAAATTGAGGCACTAGAAAAAAATTGTGCCGAGTTTAATGTGTCATTATTTGATAACGGTCATGACAAACAAGGAATTGTGCATATGATAGGGCCAGAAATTGGAATTACACAACCGGGAAAAACGATTGTTTGTGGGGATTCTCATACAGCGACACACGGAGCATTTGGCGCGATTGCTTTTGGTATTGGGACCAGTGAGGTGGAGCATGTATTTGCAACACAAACACTGTGGCAAACAAAACCTAAAAATATGGGTGTTAAAATATCTGGTGAATTACAAAAAGGTGTGTATGCTAAAGATATTATTTTATACTTGATTTCAAAATACGGTGTGGATTTTGGAACAGGTTATGCGGTCGAATATTATGGATCAACAATTGAAGGATTAACAATGGAAGAACGCATGAGTATTTGTAACATGTCCATTGAAGGTGGCGCGAAAATGGGGATGGTCGCTCCTGATGATACGACGTTTGACTATGTTAGAGGGCGTGAATTTGCACCGAAAAATTTTGATCAAGCGGTTGAAGAATGGCGTACACTAAAAACAGATGATGACTCATGTTTTGATGAGTTGATTGAGATTGATGCAAAAGATATTGCCCCTCAAGTGAGTTGGGGAACAAATCCTGGAATGTGTGTGTCTGTTGATGAAGCTTTCCCAGAAATTCAAGATGAAAACGACACAAGAGCGTATAATTATATGGATTTAAAACCAGGTGGCTATGCTAAAGATATTGAACTTGGTTATGTTTTCATTGGCTCATGCACAAATGGTCGCCTGTCTGATTTAGAAGAAGCGGCAAAAATTGTCAAAGGCAAAAAAATCCATGATGGTATTACAGGAATTGTTGTTCCAGGGTCTCGTCCAGTGAAAAAAGCAGCCGAAAAAATAGGCTTGGATAAAATATTTGAAGAAGCAGGATTTGAATGGCGTGAGCCAGGATGCTCTATGTGTTTAGGGATGAATCCTGATCAAGTTCCTACGGGTGTTCACTGCGCGTCAACATCTAACCGAAACTTTGAAGGGCGACAAGGAAAAGGTGCAAGAACACATCTTTGTAGTCCAGCTATGGCAGCAACAGCAGCAATTAATGGTCACTTTGTTGATATTAGAAAGGAGATGGCATAGATGGAGGCAATTAATCATTATGAAGGGTATATTGTCCCGATATTAAATGATAATATTGATACAGATCAAATTATTCCCAAAAATTTTTTAAAACGAATTGAAAAAACAGGGTTTGGTAAATATTTGTTTGATGAATGGCGTTACTTGGATAATCGAGAGGCAAATCCTGAGTTTGTTTTAAATAATCCAACTTATAAAAATGCAACGATTTTATTAACTGGCGACAATTTTGGTTGTGGATCATCTCGTGAACACGCTGTATGGGCGTTAGATGATTATGGATTTCGTGTGATTATAGCGGGTGGATATAGTGATATCTTTTATATGAACGCGATTAACAACGGTCTATTACCGATTGTTTTACCAAAAGAAGAGCGAGAAAAAATTGCTAAAGTAAAACCGACAGAGACAATAAAAATAGAATTAGATAATCAGCTGATCAAAGTAGGAGATGAAGCCATCCATTTTGATATTGATAAAAAATGGCGTGAAAAATTAATTAGTGGATTAGATGAGATAGATGAAACAATGGCTTATAAAGATCAAATTTTAGCTTATGAAACAGCACATGGGATTTAACGATTAGCGAGTAAGTGGTGACATTTACTCGTTTTTTGGCGAGTAAAGGAGAAAATAATGACTATATCACTAAAGATGGTGACACGAAAAGATGCACAGTTATTAACAAAAATCTTAACTAAAGCATTTAATACAGATACAGAATATTATTTTGGTGAGGGTGAAACTGGCGGTCCACTAGGGTATGATGATGGACGTTTAGCAAAGAAAATAACTCAGTCAGAGAGTTTGAAAAGTTTTATGATTTGTAAAAAGGATAAGAAAATAGGGTGTATTAGTGTGGATGTTTGCTTAAGAGAAGTTACCTACTTTTGTATTCATCCAGACTACCATCATCAAGGTATAGGAACATCTGTCTGGCAACAAATGGAAGAGATATATGGAGAGAACGAGTGGTTAGTTGAAACACCTGATTATTCTTTGAAGAACCATGCGTTTTATGAGAAGTTAGGATTTAAAAAAATAGGAGAAAAAGTCTATTCGTCTACTGCAAAATCATTTGTGTTTGAAAAAATAGATAGAACTAAATTAACACGTGAAACAGTGAAAAAATTAGTCCAAAACCAACCTGATTTTATGAGATTGCTTGAAATAGTTGATGACTTATCACTAAGAGATGGTTGGATAGTAGCAGGGACACTAAGGAACTACTTGTGGAATGTTTTATCCAAAGATAATAACTTAGATTTTATGACAGATATTGATGTGGCTTTTTACGATAAAAATGTTGTCTATGGAAAAAATCAAGACATACAGGATGAATTAATCGCTCAATATCCTGAATTTAACTGGGAAGTGAAGAACCAAGTTTATATGCATGGCCATAACCCTAATACACCAAATTATAGAAGCACAAGAGACGCGGTATATCATTATCCTGAAAAGTGTACATCTGTCGCGATTCGATTAAATCAAGGCCAGCTAGACGTATTTTGTCCGTACGGCTTAGAGGATATAGAAAATTTTAGAGTGGTACCTACACCTTATACATTATTGGATGAACAAAGAGCTATGCTGTATAATAAACGACAAGAAAATAAAAAATGGAAAGAAACATTTCCGAAATTAATGATTGTTTCGGCAATAGTGGAGGAGTAAATGAAACAATATCAAAAAAGAGTTTATGAAAATAAAGTAAATCATGGCTTTAATGTCACAAATATTGAATCAGAATTTTTATTGCTTTATGGAGAAGTTTCTGAAGCATTTGATGCTTATCGAAAAAATGACAATATAGGTGAAGAGATGGCTGATGTTACTATTTATTTGCTAGGTATTTGTGAGATTTTAGGATTAGATTTAGAAACTGAACTTCTTAAAAAAATGAGTATAAATGAGAAAAGGGTATACAAATCAAACGGCTCAAACTATTTGGTAAAGGAGTCCGAAAGTACAGATGATTAATAGTTATTGGGAAACAGATTCAATTACTAAAAAAACAGTTATAAAAGATATTTTAAATGATTTACCTGAATGGTTTGGTATGCCTGAAGCCATACAAGAATACATTGACTTTGGTATGAACTACCCGTTATATGTTGCATCAAAAAATGGAAAAGTAGTGGGTTTTGTCAGTTTGAAAAAAACAAGCTTGCAGACACTAGAAATTTATTGTATGGGTATAAAAAAAGAGTACCATCGTCAAGGAATAGGTCGTATCTTGATTGGGGAAATAAAACAGGCGTATAGTAAAAAATATGATTATTTACAAGTGAAAACTGTCGCTAAAGGTCATTACTCTCAATATGATGATACCATTCGGTTTTACGAATCAGTTGGATTTTGTGAGCTAGAAGTTTTTCCAACGCTTTGGGATGAGTGGAATCCTTGCTTGGTGATGGTACAGAAAATAGGATAAGGGGTGAGATAGTGCAATTAAAAGCTTATATGTATTTAAACAGTCGAATGATTTTTAAAGACAAGATTACTTTTTTCTGGTCATTCATTTTGCCGGTATTTATGTTGATTGTTAATGTCGATTTTGAGTCAAAAGAAGCCATACCACTTGAATTTATTACCGCATGGTGGATTTATATGATTATTAATGGCTATCTTTTTGGAGTGGGGATTCAAGCAGTTCAGATGAGAGAAGTTGGATCATTAAAAACAACTTTTTCTATAAAATGGACACCCGTCATTTATTTTTTTAGTAATGTATTGACTCAAATGATTTATGTTTTTGTTTTGTTAATGCTATTTAATGTTGTTTGCTCATTTTTTGTAACGGAATCTTTATTGATACTAGTTTTATATTCACTAAAAACAATCATTTATTTATTACCAATTGCTTTTTTAGGATTTTTAATTACGAAGATTAGAAAAGGAAATGTGTCTAATTTAAATACAGTTGTATCAGGAGCTATTTTAATTGTTTTTGTATTACAAGGAACATCAAAGACTCTAGATAAAATTAATCCATATATTTGGTTAAACCATATGGTGTTGTCTAGTGATTTGAAAGAAAATTCTATTTATCTTATGGTAGGCATTGTGTGTGTGGCATTATGTTTACCAAGTATCGTTCATTTTAGTCCATTACCGAATGAAAGGAGATAACAACATGAGCATCGAAATATTTGGAAAACTTTCGCCTAAACATACAAAGATCATCTATTACGACATACCGGATGGGCTCAATTATTTATTTGGTAAGAACGGAACAGGAAAAACTATGTTACTTGACACTATTTCGGGGATGGCTTCTCATTCAAATTATACTGTTTTAGTAGACGGCACACTGGTTTATCTTAATCAAAATAATTATTTTCCAAGTCAATTAAAAGTGAGGGAATATTTAACATTTATTTATTTATTAGATGGTATGACAGATGGTTTATCATACTTCAAAGAGTTTTTATCTCGTTATGATTTAAATTTACAGATGTCTTTTGAAGAAAAAATAGGATTGTTATCAGGTGGAGAACGTCAGTTTTTATACGTTTTATCTATTTTATCCCTTGAAAGAACGTGGTATTTATTGGACGAGCCATTTAACTCTTTAGATTACGAAAGCAAAGAGTTTATTTTTTATTTATTGAAAGAGATGAAAAAGCAGGGGAAAAGTGTCTTATTAACTTCCCATGAGTCTTTGGAAGAATTTGATAAAAACTACTGGAATAAAATCATGATTCAATAAAAGAAAAAGCGTTATTTATACAGACCTTTCTATATTTTTTCGTTCGTTTAAAGTATAATAATGAAAAGGTTTTTTGTTTGTTACTTTAATTTATAAAAGGAGCGAGGTATGAAAAAGTTTTGGAATGTTTTTTGGATTATTATTTATGCTTTGTCACTACCACTGCAAGTACAAGGCTTATTAAAAGATAATGACATTTGGCTAAAATTTTCTATCTTATTAATTACATCGACCATCACAGGTATTGCTTTAATACAATCTATGAAAAATATTAAAGATGAATGATTATTTTTAATGTTAATTAGACATAATTACAGATGACAATTAGCTAATATGAACAAAGAAAAGACAACAAATGCTAAATGTCCACATAGTATTTTATGCTGGAAAGAGATAGCATTTTAGTCATGTTACTATGCTTCTTTCAATGCCTGATAAAATCTAATGAGACAGTTTGAACATACAGAATTGTTTATAAAATTAGGCTATCTTCACTTTTAAAAAGAGATGTAAGCACAAGCTGTTTTGTATTAATAGGGAGGTGTTAAAATGACTAAACAAGTAAAAAAAATACTAGCAATAGTTGTGGTAACAGCGATAATATTATTTACAGGTAGCATGGTTTATGCGGCTACGATGCCGAATAATCGTTACCAAAATGGTACTAACTCGTTAAATCAAAAAGAGAGATTTCACCACAATAATTATGGACAGACAGAGCGGAGCAATCATTGCCATGAAATGATGAATGTGGATCGTAATGACAGATAGTCATAACCCCTACGCTCAATTAGACGAATGAATTAAATCTATAGGATGATGAACGTGAGAGAACACTCTGGTTTATCATCCTTTATTTTTTTGTTTTGAGCAATAGTGTTTTACCTCTGAAACAATAATAGTAGCATCGGTGTTGATTCAGGATAAAGATATAGGAAAATAAGTCTTTGTACTGTTAATATCTTCTTACAATGAATGAGTTAAGTGATATTATGCATCTGTTATCCTTAGCATTTTTTAATATGAAGACTCGTGATATGTCGTGATTTTTATTTAGTTTTGTTGTGAACTTTTTAAATAGTACTAGACAATGAGACGTTTTTAAATAAAACTAACTAAAGAATGTTGATAAATCATATTTTGCTTTATCAATTCTTAAAATTATAGAGTTATTTTTGGTGTTCGCTTTTTTGGTAGAATAAATCAAACATGACAGGGTTAAAAATATATGGAATAAATTGTTTTGTTTCAACAAGTTGTAGAAAGGTGTGTTGGTCAACAAATGTTGCTTGCTGTACTTCTTCTTTCTGTAGGGTTAATTCGTCTAAAGAAAGATGTGTTTGAACAAAAAAATAGTGATCCCATCCTTCTTCAAAAGAACAGGTTAGTCGACTAGGTGTGTTAGAAAGGTCAAGTAGTATACCTAATTCTTCACAAACTTCTCGCTCAGCTCCTTTAAAAATGAGTTCATTTGCTAAAACTTGGCCACTCGCTGAAAAATCCCATAGGTTTGGGAAATAGTCTTTCGTTTTAGCACGTTGTTGTATCAATAATTCGTTTTTTTCATTAAAAATAAGTACGGTAACGACCATTCGGAATTCTCCCTTTTTTAATGGAATTCCCCGAATCCCGATGCTATTTGTCGGTTGTTGCTGTGCATCATAGATGGTAAATGTTTCTTTCATATTTTTTACTCCTTGTATAAAAATAAAACGACAGATCTGTTTAATTCTGTCGTTGTTAATAATTAGTTTAATTTTTTTATGTAATATGATAATGCCAATAGATTAACTAACTCTCCTAAAATAATTAAAAGGGATACGATTAATTTATTATCGTCTTTTAAAAGTGAAAATAATAGGATAGCTAAAAAAATTGCTAGTGTGATCAAACTAATTGTAATGGCTAGATGCAATGTTTTTTTATGTGATCGTTTTGTAATAGCATCTAACAAAGTTGTATTGTTCGTCAAAAAGAGTGAATCAAGGGAGATGTTTAATAACTTAGCTAGGTCTATGAGCTCATCCATCGTTGGGTAGAGTTTATTATCTTCCCACTCAATGATGATATCTTTTGTTACAGCCATTTGTTTAGCTAATTGTTCTTGTGTTAGTTGTTTTTCAATGCGTTTACTTGTAATAATTTTTCCTAATGTCATGTAATCTCACTTTCTTTTGTTATTAATTAAGTTTACCTACTGAGTTGAGGGGATAAAATCGATAGATCATTTTCCCAACGAGATACTCTTTATTGATACCACCTAGTTGTCTGCTATCTGTTGAATTTCCTCGATTGTCTCCTAGAACGAAGTATTCATCGTTAGCTAATGTATAAGAAAAGTCACCTGTTAATTGTTGATCTCGAATGTCAAAAGGTTCATCTATTTTTGAGTGATTGACAAATAATTGATTGTCTTTATAGGTGAGGGTTTCTCCTGGTAAACTAATAACTCGTTTCACATATTGGTTATCCTCACCAGTTAATTCCTCGGTATTAAAGACGACAATATCAAATCGGTTAACAGCCTTACTTTTGTAAATAATGCTACGATCATTATGTTGTAGTGTGTGGTTCATTGACTCGCCAGATACTCTTGTGGGAGCAACAATAAACATCTGTACTAGTAATAAAATTCCTAGGCCAACAATTAATAGTATATTATCTTTTATTATTTTTTTCATTTATTTGATTCCCTCCTACGTCTATTATAATGTAGTTTCAAAAAAAGCACCATATAAATCAAGTGATAAGGTGATAAAAAATGTCCCTTTTAATACACAAAAAAATCTTGTTGTATTATTTGAATGTGGTATACTATAATAGTATAAAAAAGGAGGGTTTTAATAAAATGAAAAAATTAGTATCATTACTTTTTGCGTTACTTGTATTTCTTGTACCTGTAACAGCAAATGCAGCAGGAGCGATATCAGCTGATGAGCAACGTATACTCGATGCTTTAAATCAAGGAGTTACAACTAAAGCGGGTGAACGTTTCTTTTTCTCAACAACTGACATTCAGCAAGCAGAAAATGAATTAAAAACAAATGACTACAATGCAGCAACAGTCAATACAGTAGTTGGACATATTGATGCGGCTAGACAATTGGTTGTAGACAATTCAGCAGGTATTAAGGCAACAAGTTTAGAAAATCTTTTGAAACAACTACCTAAAGATGTTCAAAATCAAATTAGAACACATATTTTAGAAGCTGCAAAAGCGTTAGGGCTGTCTGTTGATAATAGTGGGAACATTATAAATAAAACAGGTAAAAAAGTATTTGTGGCGACAACAAGCAGTAATCCAGTTGTAAAAACAACAGGAATTTCACCAGTAAGTGCTATTATTGCATTAGTTAGTTTAGTGGCATTGACAGTAGTGACAGGCTTTATTTCAAAAAGAAAAGGTGCTAGTTGTTAATGAATAAAAGAGTGCTGGCGTATATTTATATGCCAGTACTCTTTTTTATTTCAGCATATTTTATTTTAGTTTTGTTGTTTTTACCATTTAAAGAAACAGTCGATTTATTTGTGAGTGCGGTAACAGTAACAAATAAAGCAGAAACTCAAAAAATACCGTCAATTTTTGATGAGAGCAAGCAAAAAAGTGTACAGGCAGTGGATAATAAAATACCGTCAACCCAAGTAGAATACCCTAGTTTAGGAACAGAATATGGAACTGTGATTATTGATAAATTTAATGTTCAAGCTAGATTGGTTTACGGGGACTCTCAAGAAGACTTACGTGTGGGTGTCGGACAATTTAATGGAAGTGTCTTTCCTGGAGAAGAAGGAACAACGTTGATTGGTGGCCATAACACGTCTGACTTAGCAGCTCTTGATGGTATTGAAACCAATGATACAATTACGATAAAGACAAACTATGAAACATATCAATATAAGGTAACAAGTAAACAAGTTGCTAGGTTTGATGATAAAAAAGCGATTGAGTCTCTTTATAATAAGTCGGATAATAATCAACTCATTCTCTACACATGCTATCCAATTGATATGGTTGGCTTAACAGATGATAGGTTGTTTGTCTATGCTGAGCGAGTGGCTGGAAAAATGATTGACTTAAATTTATAGGAAGGAGTATATAGATGAATAAAAAAATAAAAAATATCTACCAATTTTTACTAACGCTCCTTTCTATAATATGTTTAACTGTTTTATGTGAAACGGTGATTGTTAAAACTTTTTTATTATCACCTAACCATTGGATAAACTCTGCTGTGGATAGTCAATATATTAAACAATTGACGACATCTATTAATGATTCTATCGAAGACGTTGGTATGGCGAGTGGCATTAAAAAAGATGGTTTAAAGGATGTCATCACTGAAAAAGATGTCCAAACAGATTTTGATCAATTTGTTATAAGTGCTTTTAGTGGAAAAACATATAATATCGATAAAAAGGTGGTTGAAACAACTGTACAAACGGCTGTGGAATCCTATGCTAAAAAAGAAAATAAGCCAATTAATGAAACAAATCAAGCTTCTGTGACTCAATTTATTGATCAAGTCGTAACAGAGTATAATGGAAAAATCCATAATCCTGTTGTATCGGCTATTGGCTTACGAGTATCCTTGGTTGAAAAATTGTCCAATATATTGTTACTATCAACAGGAATTGTGTTGGTGATACTGATTATTTGTTTATATTTTGCTGGTAATAGGTATAAACACGTGCTTATTCGGAATATTGCTTATTTAGTCACGACAACAGGATTATTGCTTGTTTCATTTACTTTATTTTTAAAGGTAACTAAACCATTAGATAGTCTTTCAATTATAGACGTTAACATGAAGACTTGGATTCAAAAAAGTTTAAGTTTACCGATGTCTATTCAAGTGATAGTGAGTGTGATGTTTCTTGCTTTGGGAGTATTATTGAGTGTGTATTCATACAAAGAATATAAAAGACTGGAAAAACGGGGATTTAGAAGGAAATTTCAAGAAATATAAATAAGAGAAAAAGTCCAATCAAATGACTGATTGGGCTTAAATTATTGAAAGGATAGAATAACATGATACGTGATGTGACACTAGCAGATGCTTTAGATTTACAGAAAATAAATGCAGAAGAATTAGGTTATACCATATCCCTTGAACAAACAAAAGTCCAATTAGAGCATATATTAACAGATGAAACACATCATTACCTGATAGGGTTTGAAGATGACTCATCAAAAAAGTTAGTAGGTTATGTTCATGCTGAAAGATATGATACGTTATATAGTGAAACCATGCTAAATATTTTAGGATTGGCTGTTGCAACACCGTTCCAACGTCAAAATATTGGTCGAAGATTGATGGAAGAACTAGAAAAAATCGCAAAAGAGAACAACATAACGAGTATTCGATTAAATTCAGGCTCAACGAGACATCAAGCTCATCTGTTTTATGAATCGCTGGGTTATGATGGTCAGAAAAGTCAGAAACGATTTATTAAATCTATTCAATAGAATATTGGAGTGGGTACGATGGAAAAAGAGATAAAAGTGACGTTTAGACCTGCAACAGAACTAGACGCAGATATTATTTTAAGTTGGTGGAATAATGGTGAGATTATGAGCTCTGTTGGTTATCCAAACGGTTTGAATATAACTAAGAAAAACGTTATTGAGTCTATTCGTTCTTATCAAGTAGACGCATATTCCAACTTTTTATTAGTATTAGACGAGAGTGACTTTGTTATTGGTGAGTTTTGTTATAAGATAATTCGAAAGAAGATAGCGACGTTTGATGTGAAAATTGGTCAATTAGAAAAGCAAGGGCAAGGATACGGATATCAAACTGTTTTAAGAGGAATAGAGTATATTAAACAAGAACTTTCTATTGATAAAATTGAGCTTAGCGTAGCTCCAGAAAACTATCGTGCTGTAGCGTTGTATCGTTCTCTAGGATTTAAGAAAGTAAACACGCTAAAAAATCATTGGAAAGATGGTTTAGGAAATAATCGAGATACAATAGTGTATCAATTGGATGTGAGAGAGAGGAATGCTCAATGAAAGAAATATTATTAAAAAAAGTCCATGCAGAAAATTTTGTGTTTTCGGATAAAGAGGTACATTGGCTAATGGAAAACATAGGAAACACAGATGCCGTTATTCGAGATGAGATAGTATTTAGTTCATTGGCCAGTGGTCTTGTAGAAGGGACGCTTACTTTTGAACAGTTTGCCTATATTAAGGATAAAACGATTAATGAAAATTTAATTTTTTATCACATAGAAGAGGGATTGCCCACAACGTTAACTAGGAGCTTTTCTGCGTTGTTAAATGGTTTTATCGTGCAAGTAGATGGTGACCATACTTCCTTGTTTTATCATTCTTTAACTGAAGAGGAACGACAATACTTTTTTAATTCATCTGTGAGTTATTTACAAAAAGAGTTTGATAGAACGGGCTATTCAGAAAAATATGGATGGGTTCATGCTTTTGCGCATGGCGGAGACTACTTAAGTAAGGTTGTTAGTCATGATTTGTTTCAAGCGTCTCAAGTTGCTCACGTATTAGAAGCTATTAGACGAATCATATACAGAACAGAAGTACCTTTTCTCGATGAAGAAGAAAAACGAATCGCTCACGTACTTTTTATGGGTGTAAAGCATAAAAAGATGTCTAATAAGCTTTTAATAAACTGGATACAGAGTGTGTCGTTTCCACTTGATAACAATTTGGATTTTTATCGCTTAGCAATGTTTAAAAATATGTTAGCTTATATCTATTTCCACTGTTTATCATCCAATTGTTTGGATATTGAAATTGAAAAAGAGTTATTAGATTGTTTAGCACATTATTAGGACATTTAAAACACCTTACTTTATAATAAGGAGGTTTAGACATGAAAAGGATAATGATTATTGGTTCACCAGGCACAGGAAAGAGTACGTTTGGCCGTCAATTAGAGGGGAAATTATCAATACAGTTGTACCATTTGGATAAATTATTTTGGAAACCTAACTGGGAAATGAGTACTAGAGAAGAACAAATAGAGATACTACATCAAGTGGTTCACCAAGATAAGTGGATAATAGATGGAAATTATAGTAGTACACTAGATATCAGAGTGAAACAAGCGGATACCATCATTTATTTAAAAAGAACGCGATTAATTTGTTTGTACCAAGTTTTGAAGCGAGTTGCTAGATATCGTGGAACAACTAGACCAGATATGCAAGAGGGATGTCCAGAAAAAATAGACAGTTCATTTATAAAGTGGATATGGCATTTTCCAAAAAATCATGAACCATTAATTAGGGAACAACTTACCCACCTTAATGAATCCCAAAAATTAGTGATGTTGACTAGTAAGAAAGAAATGACCCAGTTTTTACAACTTATAGAAAGTGAGAAATCATATGCTGATTAAACCAACAATAGAATGGCAGAAAGAAATTTTAGAGTATAGAAAGGATTTTTTGAGTCAACCAAATACTCGGTGGATTGGTGGCTCTAGTGGTCTATCCAATTTTTTAGATATACCTGAATGGCTAAATCATTTAACGTTGTACGAATCGTATGAAACAATCCCTGATAAGTCATTTGTGACAGGCGAACAATACATATATATTAGAGAAATGGATAGAAAAATTGTAGGAATGATTCATTTTAGACATGATTTAAATGAATTTTTGTTGCAAATAGGTGGACATATTGGCTATTCTGTTTCACCATCTGAAAGAAAAAAAGGCTATGGCACTAAGATGTTAAAAGAGTTATTACAGATGAAAAAAGAAAGTGATTACGATAGATTTCTAATTACCTGTAATGATGATAACTTTGGGTCTGCAAAAATTATTGAGAATAATGGTGGTATATTAGAAAACAAAGTATATGATGAATCTGATAATCAGTTGATTAGAAGATATTGGATAAAAAATTAACCACTAACACTATTTAGCGTTGGTGGTTAATTTTTTTTATGATGTCGTTAACGACTTGTTCAAGAGGATTATTTATTTTTTCATGTTGTGGAACAGACTGAAAAGCGTCATTTATTTCATCAACTTTACTTTCTCCCCACTCAATTAAAGCAGGTGGTCGCTCTTGTAGTCGAGTGATAATCGTTTCCTTAGAGACATCTAGTTGGATGTGGCATAAGGGAATGGCGTCGTTTTTTAAACAATGGATGATTCCCTCAACCGCTTCAGGTTTGTAAAGTGTCATAGGAACAATGATATCGCCATCATATTCTTGATAGATTTTCTTCAATAGGTAAGTATTCCACTTACGCCATTCAGGGTAATATTGAAAATCACTTTTTTGCATACAAGTAGGTAAGTTTGAGCGAAAAATATCCCCAATGTTTTCGGGGTCATACAAAAAAGACGGCTGAATTCGATTGGTTAATTCAGTAGCAATCGTTGTTTAACCAGCACCAAAAGCTCCATTTATCCAAATTATCATGTGGGTATTCTCCTAGTCTTTAATGTTGATAAGTTTATCATAAGCAACTTAAAAAATCTAACTAATCAAGAGAGACTGTTTTTAGAACGTCTCCTTTTTGATTCATAAACTTTACCGTTTTAGCATCTTTTATAAATTCCTTATCCAAAGAAACTAAGATGCTTTCGTTATGCTTCATAGACCAATCGAAACTATAGCCGATTACTACTTCAATTGTTTTTGAAGAATCATCACGAGTGGACATGTAAGAAGACATGCTTCGATAAAAGGGAATAGACGTGTCGACGACCATATCACCATTTTTATTAAGTGTTTAAAGCATATCATATGTAAAAACAATTGAATATTATGACTAACTCATATTTAGTATCATGCTAAATTTTTTAAGTGAACAAATTACTCCGGTCACTTTGAACAAAAAACATACAATAAATGATTATTTTGCACATAGATTTATGTGTTTAGAAAACGGTATCATTTGAATGAAATGAATGTGAAAGAGGGTCTATTTAATGAAAAAATTTCGAATTGCCGCGACTGGTGTATCGATGAATTATATGCCTCAATATTTAGCCTATGAATTAGGATTCTTTAAAGAGGAAGGGTTAGATGTCATATCTTATACCCCAACACCATGGGTCAAAGGATTAGATGATATAAATCAAACAGATGCTGATGCGTTATTGGGAGGTATTTGGGTACCTATAATGTATCACGAACATATTAAAAATTATGAATCTGTCGCAAAAATTGCCTCAAAATGCCCACTATTTATTGTGTCTAGAGAACCAGTTACACCATTTAGTTGGAAAGAAATGGAAAATAAACGTGTGTTAGTTTCTGGTGGTGATGGCGCGAGTCACTATGTTGCTGCGCTAGGAAGTGCACAAAAAGGAGGAGCGAATGTTTCAAATATACGATTCATTCATGACTTTTCTACATCAATGTTGTGTGAGTTATTTGAGGGAGGATTTGGTGACTTTATCGTTTTACAGCCAGATGTTGCCCATGCAATGATTGCAAAAAATAAAGGACACTTCTTTTGCAATTTAACTGAAAATGACACAAAAATTCCATGGAGTGTTTATTATACACTTCCTGAAACCATTAAGTCTGACACTGACAAGTTCACTCGATTTGTTTCTGGTTTACAAAAAGGAACGGATTATTTATTAGATCATGGTGGTAACGCCTGTCAAGACATTATTCAAAAATACTGGCCTCATTTATCTGTTGAGGAAGGTATTAGAACCATTGACCAATTTATTGCCCAAGGAATGTGGACCCGTTCAGTAAGAATTAATGAAGATGAATTGATGGATTGGCAAAAAGATTTGCAGTTAGGTGATTTAATTGATCAACCTATTCCTTATCACACACTAGTTAATAACGGACCTTATGATGCCATGTTAAACAAAAGAGAGGATGGTCAGTAATATGAAAATAATGGTAGCAAATCCCAATAGTAATAAAGAATTAACAGATGTTTTAATGGAATCTGCAAGAAAAAATATAACAGATGCATCTATTGAATTAATCCCATTTACTAATCCGTTAGGCTCTAAACATATTGATTCAGTGTTTGGCGATTACCAATCTGTCTGGTCTTTTGTTAGGGCAGTACTAAAGGAAATAGAGACTGTGAAGCCAGATGCACTTGTCTTAGCTGGGTTTGGAAACTTTGGTATGTTTGCATTAAAAGAAGCTCTTTCTATTCCGGTGATTCCAATAGCTGAAGCTTCTCAGATGATTGCGCCAATGCTAGGTCACCGTTACTCTATTTTAACTGTATTTAATCAAAATATTCCTTATCAAGAAGATTTGACACGACTGTTAGGTATTGAGTCGAAATTAGCTTCAGTTAGAGGTATTGAGATGAATACTGATATTGTTGAAACAACAGACTCAACTAGAAATGATTTAGAGTACACAATCGGTAAACTTATCCAAGAAGATGGTGCTGAAGTAGTTGTTTTAGGGGGGGCTCGTTTTGCGCCATATGCTGATTCATTGAGTGAAACATTCAATATTCCGGTAATTGATCCCGTAGCACTAGCTGTTCAAATGGCAGTCATGTTTGTTGAAAGCGGATTATCTCAAAGTAAAATCAGAAAATTTAACTACCCACCTCAACCAATTGCTGATTATTTTGTTGGCAAAGAAGAAGGGGAGTAAAAATATGTTAGATAAAATAAAAAACTCAAGCTTGTCGATGCGTATTGTCGTTGGCTCAATTATTGGAATTATTATCGGTCTTGTTTTTGGAGAGAGTACAGCCAGCATCCAATTCCTAGGTGATATCTTTCTACGATCAGTAAAAATGTGTGTGCCACTGCTTATCTTTTGTTCAATTGTTGAAGCAAGTGCATCACTACCTCTTCAAGAATTGAAATCAGTTGGCTTCAAAACATTAGGAGTCTTTTTTGTCAGCACGTCTCTTTCTGCTGTTTTATCCGTTATTGTAGCTAAATTTTTCCCACCAATTTTAAATATTACTGTACCTGGTAAAGGAGCTTATGAGGGAGCAGCAGGTAGCGAAAGTATTCAAGAAACGCTAGTTAATTTTATACCGGATAATGCTGTTGCAGCTTTAGCAAATGGTACGATTGTACAAATTATTATATTTGCTGCATTGTTTGGTATATCAGTGAATATACTAAAAGAGAGCAATCCTGCAGTAAATAGTGTGTATGAATTTACGTTAGGATTAAGAAAAGTGATCATGCAAATTGTAACCATCGTGATGATCTATGCGCCAATTGGTATTTCAGCTATGATTGCAGGTGTTATTGGAACAAGTGGTGTAAGTGCTCTTGCTTCATTAGGACAAATTCTGTTGTTAGTCAGTGTGGTAGATATTATTTTCTTTGCGGCATATACCCTCTACATGTCTATCCGATATAAACTAAACATTGTACAATTGCTAAAAAATAGTTCAAGTATTATGTTAATGGCATTTACTACAACATCTTCTGCAGTGACATTACCAGTTGCTTTGAACGAAGTGCCAAATAAAATGGGAGTAAAAGAAAGGATTTCCAATTTTGTGTTGCCACTTGGAAATGCTTTGAATACAAACGGAGCCCCAATTTCTAATATCTTATCAGCAGTTGCTTGTGCGTCAATTTTTGGAATAGAATTTACGACATCAAAACTTATTTTGTTAGGATTGTTTGCTGTAGTTGCTTCATTTGGTAATCCAGGGGTACCTGGTGGCGGAATTGTCTCAATGGCCATCGTATTTCAAATGATTGGTATACCAGTTGAGGGAGTTGCAGTCTTTGCTGGACTAGATTATTTCTATTCACTAACACGAGCACCATTAAATGTGATGGGAAATGTGTATTCTTCGATTATCGTCAGCAATAAATTAGGAGAGTTTGACAAAGAAGTATTTGACGCTAAAAATTAAACGATTGAGATTGATTTAAATTATTACAAAAAAAGCAAAGTACGGAACCCTTTTGTACTTTGCTTTTTTGTTGTGCTTTAATGATACACCTTATACGTTATACTCTTTTTTTCAAACGTTTAAGACGTGGATATCGTGTTCAGATATATAGGTCGTGTATGGTTCTGTAAATTGTTTGTTAGTGATAAGTACGTCAATATCACCTAAACCAGCATATGTTAGTAGGGTTGAGCGATCAAATTTGGTTTCATCTGCTAATAGAAATTTTTTGTTTGCTTTGTCCATTACTTGACGTTTAATTTCGTACTCCATGATATCTGAATTCATTAAACCATTGTCAATAGAGACAGCAGTTGCTGCCATAAATGCTTTGGTAATATTATATTTTACAGATAATTCATCATTTTCGACACCAACAAATGATCGTGTAGGCTTTTTGAAAATGTGACCAATTAAAAAAATAGTTGCTTTTCTTAGCTTTTCTGCTTTTAATACAACATCTAAACTATTAGTAATAATGATCAATGGTATATTTTCATCAATGTAATCTAAAATATATTTAGTTGTTGTACCGGAATCGATATAAATTAAATCGTCAGGTTCAATAAACGTTGCTGCCTGTTTAGCTATTTCTTTTTTTTCCTCTTTATTCTCAATATTTCGATATTCAAAGTCAACTAACGTTCCTTCTTTTACACTGACTCCTCCGTAAACCTTTTCAAATCGTGAATCATTTAAAATTTTATTCACATCTCGTCTAATCGTATTCATCGATACATTGAATTCGTCTTCTAATTCTTTTAAACTTACATGATTATGATCCAAAATATATTGTTTCATTGATTCAAATCGTTTTTCTTTCATATATTTTCTCTACTTTCTATCATTTATTCTATCATAACATTCCAACGTAAGTTTATCAAGAGTTTATCATTTTAACTATAAATTAATGATTTTTTTGAATAAATCATTAAAAATTATTGACTAATGAATAAATTAAAGTTAATATTAAATCAAAGTTTAACCAAAACAACCAAAACATGACAATGGAAATGGTATGTTTTAAGTAAATATATGGAGGGTAACAAATGGCGATTAGAAAATTAAAAAATTATATAAATGGTGAGTGGGTAGAAAGTCAAACAACCACATACGAAACAGTAGTTAACCCTGCAACAAAAGAAGCAATGTGTGATGTGCCACTCTCAACTCGTGAGGATTTAGACCATGCAGCAACAGTAGCGCATGAAGCATTTCAAACATGGAAAGAAGTCGCTGTACCAAGACGAGCAAGAATTTTATATAAATTTCATCAGTTATTAGTTGAAAACAAAGATGAGCTAGCTAAATTAGTCACGTTAGAAAATGGAAAGGCTTTATCTGAAGCTTATGGTGAAGTTCAACGTGGTATTGAAAACGTAGAATTTGCTGCAGGAGCACCAACTTTAATGATGGGGGATAATTTATCTTCTATCGCAACAGATGTTGAAGCAAGTGTTTATAAATACCCAATCGGAGTGGTTGGTGGAATTACACCATTTAACTTTCCGATGATGGTTCCATTCTGGATGTTCCCAATGGCGATTGCTACAGGAAATACAGTGGTATTGAAACCTTCTGAAAAAGCCCCGATGTTAATGGAAAAAGTAGTGAGTTTATTAGAAGAAGCTGGTCTTCCAAACGGTGTATTCAACGTTGTTTTTGGCGCACATGACGTTGTAAACGGTTTATTACAACACCCAGATATTAAAGCTATCTCATTTGTTGGGTCACAACCAGTTGGTCAATATGTCTACACCGAAGGGTCTAAAAACTTAAAACGTGTCCAATCTCTAACAGGAGCTAAAAATCATACGATTGTATTAAATGATGCAAACCTTAAAGACAGTATCCCTGCCATTGTAAGTGCGGCATTTGGATCAGCTGGTGAACGTTGTATGGCTGCTGCAGTGGTAACAGTAGAAGAAGGTATCTACGATGACTTTATGGCAGAATTAACCAAAGCGACAAAAGATATCAAGATGGGTAATGGATTAGATGATGGGGTGTTCTTGGGACCAGTTATTCGTCAAGAAAACTTAGATCGTACCTTAAACTATATCGAGCAAGGTGTTGAAGCCGGTGCAAACTTAATCTGTGACGGTCGTGACCAATTAGATGAAGATGGCTACTTTGTTGGACCAACTATTTTTGAAGGTGTAACAACAGATATGACAATCTGGAAAGATGAATTATTTGCTCCAGTATTATCTATTATGAAAATTAAAGATTTAAAAGAAGGAATTTCTATTGCCAATGCATCAGAGTTTGCCAATGGTGCTTGTTTATTTACTAATAATGCGTCAGCAATTCGTTACTTTAGAGAAAACATTGACGCTGGTATGTTAGGGATTAATCTAGGGGTTCCTGCTCCTATGGCGATGTTCCCATTCTCAGGTTGGAAATCTTCATTCTACGGAACGTTACCAGCAAATGGAAAAGCAGGCGTTGATTTTTACACACGTAACAAGGTTGTGACTGCCCGTTACGCACGTAGTGACGTGTAAAAGGAGGAAATAACATGGTTGATTTAAAACGACGTCCCTATAAAAAAGAATTATCTGAACACGTGGTGGAATGCCATCACGTGACACGTGAGGCGGACGGATTACGCTATATTGAAATGCGTATCTTAAATTTATCGGACGATGGCATTTATACGGAAAAATTAACGGATTTAGAAGCGTGTATTGTTGCCATGTCTGGAAAAATTGACGTAACAGTTGGAGATGAGTCATTTAAACAAATTGGAAATCGTCAAGACGTGTTTGACCGAGTGCCAACGGATAGTGTCTATGTCTCAAGTGGTAAAGCATTCCAGATTACGACAAGTGATGAAGCTAGGGTGCTAATCGCTTATGCTCCAAGTAAAAAAGAATTACCAACTACTTTAATTAAAGCATCAGATAATACAGTGGAACATCGTGGTAAATATCAAAACAAACGTACTGTTCACAATATTATGGATGATCAAAGTCCCATTTCAGATAAATTGATAGTGGTTGAAGTGTATACAGATAGTGGTAACTGGTCTAGCTACCCCCCTCATAAACACGATCAAAACAATTTACCACATGAATCATTCTTGGAAGAAACCTATTATCATGAAATGAACCCTAAACATGGATTTGTGTTCCAACGAGTGTATACCGATGATCGTTCGTTAGATGAAACAATGACTGTAGAACATGAAAATGTGGTGTTAGTACCAAAAGGTTATCATCCAGTATCAGTCCCTGATGGATACGATGGTTATTATTTAAATATTATGGCAGGGCCAATCAAAAAATGGCAATTTCATAATGACAAAGATCATGAATGGATTTTAAGTAGAGATTAATAAAAAGGAGTTTAACTATGACAACTTATGATTTAATTGCCGTTGGTCGTGCGTGTATTGATTTAAATGCAGTCGAGTATAATCGTCCAATGGAAGAGACAGAAACATTTAGTAAATATGTTGGAGGGTCTCCAGCGAATATTGCAATTGGTGCTTCAAAATTAGGATTATCTTGTGGATTTATTGGGAAAATTCCTGATGATCAACATGGTCGATTTATCTCAAATTATATGTCTGGTGTTGGAATCGACACCAGTAATTTAGTGGTTGATACAGAAGGACACAAAGCAGGATTAGCTTTCACTGAAATCCTCAGTCCATCAGAATGTAGTATTTTAATGTATCGGGATGATGTGGCTGACTTATATTTAGAGCCAAGTGAAGTCAATGAAGAGTATATTAAACAAGCTAAAATGTTGGTTGTATCGGGAACAGGCTTGGCACAAAGTCCTAGCCGTGAAGCCGTGTTGAAGTCGGTTGCGTTAGCGAGAAAAAATAATGTTAAAGTGGTTTTCGAATTAGATTACCGTCCTTACACATGGAAAAACGCGGAAGAAGTATCTGTTTACTACTCAGTCGTTGCAGAGCAATCTGATGTGGTGATCGGAACACGTGATGAATTTAATATGTTGGAAAACGTAACAGAAGGAAATAACGACAAAACAGTCGCGTATTTATTCCAACATGCACCTGAATTAATTGTGATTAAGCATGGTGTGGAAGGGTCATATGCTTATACAAAAGAGGGCGAAACATTCCGTGGTAAAGCGTATAAATCAAATGTATTAAAAACGTTTGGCGCGGGAGATTCTTATGCGGCAGCTTTCTTGTATGCCTTATCGAAAGGAAAAACCATCCAAGAAGCCTTACAGTATGGTAGTGCTTCAGCTGCCATTGTGGTAAGTAAACATAGTTCCTCTGAGGCAATGCCAACAGTAGAACAAATTGAAGCGTTAATGGAAGAACAATCAAACTAAAAGGAAGTAAGCTAATGAGAGAAACCATTCGATTAACAACAGCACAAGCATTAGTTAAGTTTTTAAATCAACAATATATCTATGTTGATGGCGTGGAAACACCTTTTGTTGAGGGAGTATTCAATATTTTTGGTCATGGTAACGTCTTAGGTCTAGGTCATGCTCTAGAAGAAAATCCAGGGCATTTAAAAATAATGCAAGGTAAAAATGAACAAGGAATGGCTCATGCGGCGATTGCTTATGCCAAACAAATGAAACGACAAAAAATTTATGCAGTGACTGCTTCAGCTGGACCTGGTTCGGCAAACATGATTACAGCAGCAGCAACAGCACATGCGAATAATATTCCTGTTTTATTTTTACCAGCAGATACTTTTGCGACACGTCAATCAGATCCAGTGTTGCAACAACTAGAGCATGAATCTAGTATTTCACTAACAACAAATGATGCGTTTAAAGCGGTATCACGATATTGGGATCGTGTGACGCGTCCTGAACAGTTGATGTCAGCGTTAATTCGAGCATTTGAAGTGATGACAAATCCGGCAACAGCTGGACCAGCAACGATTTGTTTACCGCAAGATACTGAAGGGGAAGCATTTGATTTTGATGCCTCATTCTTTAAAAAACGTGTTCACTATTTAGATCGCACAAATCCAGTTGAAAGAGCCTTGAATGACGCACTAGATAGAATCAAAGAAAGCAAACGTCCAGTGATGATTGTGGGTGGTGGTGCGAGATATTCTGGTGCTGGCGAGGTAATCCAACAGATTGCAACGCAACATAATATCCCATTAGTTGAAACACATGCAGGTAAGTCAACTATTCCAAATAGTTTTGCTTATAACTTAGGTGGTACAGGTATCTTAGGGACATCAGCAGCTAATAAAGCGATTGAGTCTGCTGATTTAGTGATAGGAATTGGCACTCGTTATACCGATTTTACCACGTCATCAAAGACAGCATTTGATTATGATAAAACACGATTTATTAATATCAATGTGAGCCGAGTACAAGCATATAAATTTGATGCCTTACAAGTAGTGGGTGATGCGAAGGCTAGTTTAGAATGGTTTAGTCAACATCTTGGTAATTATAAAGCCAGTTATGGTCATGAGTTAGAAGAATGGCAAAAAGAATGGCAAGAAGAACGCCAACGTTTACATAATATTGTCTTTAATAGAGAAACATTTAAAGCAGAAATTGTGGATCATTTTTCACAAGAGATCATGAATGACTATGCTGATGTGCTGCAAACTGAATTTACTCAAACTAATGCACTCATCACGTTAAATGATACAGTATCAGATGACAGTATTGTCGTTGCTTCAGCAGGTTCTTTACCAGGTGATGTCCAACGTTTATGGGAAACGGACACAGTCAATACATATCATTTAGAGTATGGGTATTCATGTATGGGGTATGAAGTAGCAGGAGCGTTAGGAGCAAAATTAGCTAACCCAAATCAAGAAGTCTATGCTGTATTAGGTGATGGTAGTTTCTTGATGTTACATACAGAACTTGTGACAGCACTTCAGTACAAACAAAAAATTAATGTGTGTTTGTTTGATAACGCTGGATATGGCTGTATCAATAATTTGCAAATGTCTAATGGCGGTGGAAGTTTCAACTGTGAATTACGTGATATTGATAATCAGATTATGGCAATTGATTATGCGATGGTTGCAAAAGGATACGGGGCAAAAGTGTATCGTGTTACCACACGTGAAGAACTTGTTGCCGCACTAGAAGATGCGAAAAAACAAACAGTGTCAACATTGATTGACATTAAAGTATTACCAAAAACAATGACTGATGGATATGGTGGTTGGTGGAATGTTGGGGTATCAGAAGTATCAGATAATCCTAATGTGACACAAGCATGGAAACAACGAGAACAAAAGTTAGAAAAAGCGTGGAAGTATTAAGGTTGGGGAATATAGCTAGCTAAAAAAGGTGTTAGCTATATTTCTTTTAAAAATAAAGAAAGCGCTCTTTTTGAGCCAGGAGGATACTATGACAATTAAGTTAGGGATTGCACCAATCGCTTGGACAAATGATGATATGCCAGAATTAGGTCAAGAGAATACGTTTGAACAATGTGTCAGTGAAATGGCATTAGCAGGGTACACAGGAACAGAAATTGGAAATAAATATCCGAAAAATCCAGAAGAATTAAAAAGCTATTTAGAACCACGTGGCTTATCCGTTGCGAGTGCATGGTTTAGTGCCTTTTTAACTACCAAACCATTTGAAGAGACTAAAGAAGCATTTATTTTACACCGTGACTTTTTATATGCAATGGGCGCAAAAGTTATCGTTGTCTCAGAACAAGGACATAGTGTACAAGGACAAATGGATACACCTGTTTTTGATAAAAAACCTGAATTTACAGAAGAAGAGTGGAAAAAACTAACGGATGGCTTAGAAAAATTAGGTGAATTGGCAAATGAAAAAGGTATGTCGATTGTTTATCACCACCATATGGGGACAGGGGTTCAAACAACAGATGAAATCAATCGTTTGATGGTTGAAACAGATCCTAAAAAAGTATCACTATTATATGATACTGGTCATTTGGTTTTCTCAGGTGAAGATCCGATTGACGTGTATCAGACGCATAAAGACCGCATCAAACATATTCACTTTAAAGACATTCGTCAGGAAAAAATGGAAGAAGTTAAAGCTAATTCATTTAGTTTCTTAAAAGGCGTAAAAGAGGGAGTCTTCACTGTACCAGGAGATGGGATGATTGATTTTATACCGATATGGGAAGAAATTGAAAAAGATGGGTACGAAGGTTGGATAGTGGTTGAAGCAGAACAAGATCCAGCAAAAGCGAATCCATTTATCTATGCAAAAAATGCTCGTGAATACATCAATTCAGTTACGAAACTGTAATTAAGGGAGACGGTTATGAATCTATTTTCTATTCTAAGTTTTGTTGTCATTATTAGTTGTGTGTGGTTGTTTGCATTTAAGCGATCACGCGGTGTCAATGTTGATGGAGCAGAAGGATTCTTTATGGGTGGTCGAAGTTTGACTGCTCTACCGATTGCAGGTTCAATCATTATGACGAACCTATCAACAGAACAAATTGTCGGTCAAAATGGACAAAGTTATGTCGCGGGTATGGAAGTTATGGCGTGGGAAGTAACATCAGCCATTGCCATTGTTATGTTAGCCTCTGTCTTTTTACCAAAGTATTTGAAATATGGTATTAATACAGTATCAGATTTTATTGAAATACGTTATGATACACAAATCAAGCGCATTATTTCGGCATTATTTATTATTACTTATATCACATCCTTTTTACCAGTTGTGTTATATTCTGGATCATTAGTATTTAATAAAATTTTTCGGATTGATGAATTATTAGGGATTCGACCGATTACCTCAATTATTATTGTATCACTTGCGATTGGTGTCATCGGCATTTTATACTTATTAATTGGTGGATTACGTTTAAGTGCCTATAGTGATACTGTTTATGGATTTGGACTACTAACTTGTGGGCTTCTTATCCCAGCAATTGGGGTTACAATGCTTGGAAATGGAAGTTTTATCGGTGGGATTGATCATATTGTTGATAACACACCATGGTTACTTAATTCAGTGGGGTCAATTGATTCAGCTATTGTCCCTTGGCCAACGTTATTAACAGGAATGATGTTTAATAATTTATATTTCTGGTGTACCAATCAGATGATTGTCCAAAAAGCGTTAGCTGGAAAAAATTTAGCAGAAGCTCAAAAAGGTGTGTTTATTGTTGGGTTCTTTAAAGTTTTCGGTGCCTTATTCTTAGTGTTCCCAGGAATTGTAGCTAGAAATATATTTGGTGATGCATTAATGGGGATGCCTGATGATGCGTATCCAACACTTGTGACACATGTTTTACCAGAGATGATTTATGGCGTGTTTGCAGCGGTTATTTTTGGGGCGATTTTATCTTCATTCTCAGGTGCTTTAAATGCGACATCAACGTTATTATCACTTGATTTTTATAAGCCTGTTTTCAATAAACAAGCAACAGATCATGATATTACACGTTTTGGTAAAAGAATTACGATTGCTATCGGGTTACTATCTATCTTTATTTCACCATTAATTTCATTTGCACCAGCTGGATTGTATCAATTTGTGCAAGAGTTTAATGGATTATATAATATGCCATTATTAGTGATTATTTTATTGGCGTTTTATTCTAAAAAGGCAACAGCATTTGCAGCAAAAGTAACGATTTACTTGCACATTGTCTTGTATGCGTTATCAAAAGTAGTGTTGAAAGATGTGCATTTTCTATATGTGTTAAGTGTTCTATTTTTCTTAGACATGTTTGTGATGTTTGCTGTGTCAAAACTTAAACCAGATGGTGAGTTTGAATTAAAAGTCTTTAATACAAAAGTGGATATCACACCTTGGAAACATACAAAATTAGTGAGTGTGATTACTATTTTGGTAGTTGTTTTAACATACTTAATGTTTTCTCCGTTGGGGATTGCTAGATAAATAAAAATTAGGGGATGAATGATATGACAAAAGAATTAGTTGTAGGTGTAATTGGTGGGGGACGTATTGGAAAACTTCATACAAAAAACTTGGTACAAATGAAAGGTGTGACAGTAAAAGCAGTGGCAGATATTTTTGCCGATAAGATGCCAACTTTTGAAGCGGAATACGGGGCACCATTAGTGTCAGATTTTGATACTATCTTTAATGATGATGAGATTGACGCAGTATTTATTTGTACCCCAACAGATACACATGTTGAATTAATTAAAAAAGCTGCGGCAGCTAAAAAACACATTTTCTGTGAAAAACCGATTAGTTTTTCTGACGAAGAAACCATTGAAACGTATCATATTGTCAAAGAAGCGGGTGTTAAATTCCAATTAGGTGTGAATCGTCGTTTTGATCGTAACTTTGCCCAAGTGGAAAAACATGTTCAAGATGGCGCAATTGGAGATATCCAATTATTACGCATTGATTCACGTGATCCAGAGGCGCCACCTTTGTCTTATGTTAAGTCGTCAGGCGGTCTATTTTTTGATATGATGATACATGACTTTGATATGGCTCGTTTTATTACTGGTAGTGAAGTAAAAGAAGTGTATGCTACAGGAGATGCACTAGTTAACCCTGAATTAGAGGGGATTGATGTTGATACTGCGATTGTGACTCTAACGTTTGAAAATGGGTGCTTAGGAGTAATTAGTAATAGTCGTCAAGCAGTATATGGTTATGACCAACGTTTAGAAGCATTCGGTTCAAAAGGTGCGTCTCAAGCAGAAAATGAATTAGTAAACAATGTGGTGTTATCAGATGAGTCAGGTGTTCATAGCCAAAAACCACTACATTTCTTCTTAGAGCGTTATAATGATGCTTATATTAAAGAAGTAGAAGAATTCTTGACAGCTATTAAAGAAGACACAGATACAGTTGTAACATATGAAGATGGTATCATGGCCCAACGTTTAGCCTTTGCAGCAAACGAATCATTGAAAACTGGTCAGCCTGTTAAAGTTAAAAAAATATAAAAGGTGAATGACATGGAAAAAAGTATTTTATTTATCTGTGAGTCAGGTATCAGTGCCTCATTATTTGTATCAAAAATGTTAGAAAGTTTAAGAGATCATGGTTTGAATTATGATGTTGATTATGCTCCTGTTCAACGTGTGGAAACAAAATTATCACAACAACATTATGATGTGATTTTACTTGCCCCACAAATTAAGCGTTATGAAAAAGAGCTAAGAAGTTTGTTAGAAGAAAAATCTCATGAGTCTTATGTAAGTGGTATTCAAGATGATGAGTTTATCACAATGAATATTGAACGCATTTTAGAGAGAATTAAATAAAAGGACAAAGAAAACCAACTAGCCCCATATAACTAGTTGGTTTTTTCTTGTAACTGAAAGGTCATTTGAACGGGATGATGATCTGTATACCTAAATTGATAATCAAAAACATTTGTTTGTTTGATGTTAATATTATCTGATACAATAAAGCCATCAATGACATAAACTTGAGAAGTATCATAATCACCAGTGTATGCGTGGTTTAAGACTCTAACAGTTGGATGAGTATCATCATAGGAAAAACTAAAATGTTTTGGAATATCGGATGTACTGATATTTCCAGGATGCCACCCGTCTTGTCCCGTTTTTGGGAAAGGATGACTGCCTTCAAACACTTGGTTAAAATCCCCTCCAGCAATCACATAATTGCCTTTTTTGTATTCTTCTTCAAGAACTTTTTTAAGGAGTTTGCTTTGTTCAATTTTTCCTTCTCCATTATCATAAGCATCTAAATGTAAGTTAAACACAACGAGCTCTTTGTCACTACCACTTATGGGGAATCTTGTTTCAAGTAATGCACGTTTAAGATTCGCCATTCTCATTGGCCAAGAAAAAGGATTGGGTAAAGAAATTCGCTTAGCCTCATCCATTTTGAAATTTGTCATCGTCATAATGCCGCTTTTTACTTTACCGATTGGAGGCAGAGGAAATGGTACGTAAGGGACATTAAAATTATAAGCAAACACACTTGGTGTCTCGAGTGATTTAGAAATGTCTTCTTGTTGATTGATGTGATATGAGCGTTTTGAGTCTAAATCAACCTCTTGTAGTAGATAAATAGTAGAGGGGTGATCTTCTAACATATTAGTAATTCCTGTTAGATTCTCTCTAACTTGTTCTTTGGACTTAGGCTGAACATTTTTCCCACCATCCATAAAAAAGTCTTCTGAGTGTGATAACCCGGCATAACCAATGTTTAGTGTCAGCATGGATAGGTCTGTATTTAGTTGGATCACTGCAGTACCATTTGTTGGTTTGATGGATTCAATGTCTTTAGGTCTATATTCGTTGATTGATAGAAAGCCGATAAATATTAGTGCACTCAACAATAACAGGCTAACTAAACTTAATATCACTTTTGATAGTTTTTTCATATTTTTCTCCTTTAACACTGTAAACAACTAGAGTTTATTATAGAGTAATTTGGCTCATTAGGAAATAATCTTTTACGCTATGATTTAGTCATGAGAACATCACATTTTTTTCTAGGAATTTTTTTATGATAGTAATAATAAATTTTTAGGAGGAAAACACATGATATCAATCCCACATTGGGTCACCGTTATCTCATGGTTAAGTTTAATAGTAGCAGGAATGTCGTTTCTCTATATTGCTCAAGATGTTAAGAAAAATCCACCCAAAATGACAGTCATGGCAATTGTTTGGCCACTTACTGCACTGTTTGGTTCGGTCGTTTGGCTACTAGCCTATGAGAAATGGGGAAAAGTAAAAAAATCTAATAATCTATCGATGAGTGATGCGCTGAAACAACATGATAAGCCAATGGCGGTCTCAGTTTTTATTGGAACCTGTCATTGTGGTGCAGGATGCAGTTTAGCAGACTTAATCATAGAATGGTTATTATATTTTTTTCCGTCTCTTTATATGGTTGGAGGGTATTTAACTATTTTTTTCCACAAATTATTTGCAGGATTTGTTTTAGCATTTATTTTAGCCCTTTGTATTGGGGTGAGTTTTCAATATTTTGCGATTGTTCCAATGAAGCATCTAACAAAAAGAGCGGGAATTATTGCAGCAATAAAAGCTGACACGCTATCATTGTCTTGTTGGCAAATTGGAATGTATGCGACTGTTGCTTATTGTCAGCTTGTATTATTTCCTCACTATTTTGGAGGAGAGCTCTCCCCAACGACACCCGTTTTTTGGGTAATGATGCAACTTGCTATGCTTATTGGTTTTTGTACAGCTTATCCGATGAATTGGTGGTTAATTAAGAAAGGGATTAAGGAAAAAATGTAAAAAACATGAAAAAATCTACGTTATTTTACAATGATGCTTATCGTTATTTTAATAATTATTTAGAAGGAGTGTACAAAATAGTATAGAATATAGTTAAAAAGGAGATTAATCTATGCTAAAGCTGACATTTATTCAAATAGTGATAAGATTAGGCTTATCTGTTGTGATGGGGGGAATAATAGGGTATGAACGAGAACAAAAAAATCGTCCGGCAGGCATGAAGACACATATTTTAGTATGTTTAGGGGCAACTATCATAGCTTTGATACAACAAGAAATTGCGATTGAGGCTATCAAACTAGTTAGAGAAAATCCCGATATGATAAATATCATTAAATTTGATCAATCAAGATTAATTGCACAAGTCGTTAGTGGCATTGGTTTTTTAGGCGCAGGAACGATTATTGTTACGAGACAACGCATTACGGGGTTAACTACTGCGGCATCATTGTGGTCGTGTGCAGCTATTGGCATTGGTTTAGGTATGGGATTTTATCTAGTTACTATTTTAGGATTTATTTCAATTATGTTTGCTCTTTCGTTAGTGAAGCGAATTATTACAGTCTCTAAAGTCAATAATTTAGAAATTCAGTATGTTCATCGAAAAGAAACGAAAGATTTTATTCAACAA
This sequence comes from Vagococcus sp. JNUCC 83, assembly GCF_053667615.1. NCBI lineage: Bacteria > Bacillati > Bacillota > Bacilli > Lactobacillales > Enterococcaceae > Vagococcus > Vagococcus sp. JNUCC 83. The sequence goes on from NZ_CM132204.1 coordinate 2,370,749, forward strand.
TACTTTGAAAAACACCATATAGAGATTGAAGATGTCACATTTGAAGTTCAAATTATTGATGGCGAAAAATATTATAAAAATGTGTTTACGATTGATTTACCCAAGACATTAACCTATGCAGATGTTATTGAAGAGTTATCTATGTATACAAATGTACGAGAAATAAGATTAGTAGCTATTAGTGATTAAATTATGAATATAATCGTTATTTTATATAAATTGAGGTATGATTCCTTGCGATTTTTGTTATTAAAGAATAATATGATGATATATCGTAGTATTGGAAAGGGAGAGATTGTTATGTCAAACGAAAAAAGCGGTTTTGATTGGGTATCATTTCTGTTAGGAATTCTATTTATTTTTGCATCGCTTACATCATTTCAAGACCCAACTGGTAATTTAGTAGCCATAGTCATTGTGTTTGGTATGTTTGCTATCATTAAAGGGATTTTTGAATTATTTTTAAGAAAAAAAGTTAGAGAATTTACCGGAATCTCAGCTACAATGCCGATTATTGTTGGTATTTTTGATATTATTATCGGAATATTTTTATTATTCAATATATCCGCAGGTGTAGTTGCTTTACCGTTTGTGTTTGCTATTTGGTTTTTAGTGGACTCATTGGTTGGTATTTTTAGCTCAAGTGCATTAAAAAATATTAGTAATGGTTACTATTGGTTTTCAATCATTATTAACATACTAGGCGTGATTGTCGGATTTATGTTATTATTTAATCCGCTATCCTCTGCATTAACATTGAGCTTTTTAGTTGGATTTTACTTTATGATGTTTGGAATCACTGAAATTATTTATTCATTCCGCTAAAAATTGGATGGATATGTTATACTATAAATAAGTTAGATAACAGTAAAATTAAAGGTGTGATAATAGTGGAAAAAATCGTTATTCATTGTACCACAGAAATCGTACATGGTGGGTGTAATGTTTGTCCAACAACTGCAACGCCTACTTACGAAGTAGAATTAGCCGGAAAAACAATGGCTATTCCTAATCTTGATGTTGTTTCCTTGTTACGTCCAATTTTAAGAGAACATAGCTACAAAGAACGCCAAGAATACGATGTAACTGAAGATTACGATGTGTTTGAAAACACAACAAATACTGTGAATGTTTTTGAATCTTATCAAGGTTTACGATTTGAAAATGGTCAATCAGTAAAACAAGTAAAACCAAGATATACAACAGAAACAGAATTATTTAACGTTGTAAATGAGTTATTAACAGAACAATTTAAACTTGATGAAGTAGAATTTGTGACAGATATACCTGAAAATTAATAGCTTAAAAGCACGTTTGTTCATTTGAATAAACGTGCTTTTATTTTATATGTTTTGAAAACCACCTGCTATGCGGGTGGTTCTAAAGAGCTTTCAGCGTGGTATTAAAAAAGCCTCCTAAAATGATAAGATAAATTTGGTTTCCCGACCACAAAATATCAATCATATAGGAGGCTCCTTATGAAAAAGGACAATCAAAGTTTATCACACACAACATGGAAATGTAAGTATCATATAGTTTTTGCACCTAAATACAGACGACAAATTATTTATGGAAAATACAAACAAAGTATCGGAGAAATACTAAGGTTATTATGTGAGCGAAAAGGTGTTGAAATAATTGAAGCTAGCGCATGTAAAGATCATGTTCATATGTTAGTAAGTATTCCACCAAAATTAAGTGTTTCAGGATTCATAGGTTACTTAAAAGGAAAAAGCAGTCTTATGATCTTTGACAGACATGCTAATTTGAAATATAGATATGGTAACAGAAAATTTTGGTGTCGGGGTTACTATGTTGATACAGTAGGACGAAATAAGAAACAAATTGAGGAATACATAAGAAATCAAATTCGAGAAGATTATGTAGCAGATCAACTAACATTATTTGAAGAATATGATCCGTTTACAGGAGAGAAAAATAAAAAGAAATAATAGATCCTTTTAGGATCAGCGAGTGAATGTGGTGCATGAGGGAAACCGTTTCAGTGAGCCTTTCAGGCTCAAGCCGGTAATAGAGGCTTTCAGCCGAAGAACAAACCTCCAGTTCTCACTGGAGGTTTTGATTTGTATTCTTGTTGTTTTATATACTCCTATATCATAAAAAATGGTTTATTTTGTAGTATTCTTTATGAGATATCGATAAACTATTTCAGGTTACTAATAAAAATAGGAGTGAAGGTATTGGGGAAAGAAAAAGGAATTGTAGTTTATAAGATGAAAGAGATGATGAAGACAGAATGGTTTTTAATCATTTCATTAATTGTATTTTTTCCATTGGGGTTGTTTTTATTATGGAAAAATAAAGGATTTAGTAAAAAGGTTAAGATTGCAGTGAGTATTATTTTACCATTGAAATTTGTATGGATTATTATGATGTGGTTGCTTCTATTTATATATTTTGATGTTAATCAACAATTACAAGCACAAGTTAGGTTGGTATATGGAGATTTAGATAATCAAAAATCTTTATATGATGATTACAAAGAAAAAATGTCACCGTATGAGCAACTAGCTGATGCTGATTTAGAAAAACAACAGAAAAACATTGAGATAGCTAAGAAAGTATCCAATCAATTAGGTGAGCTACCTAGTGTGACGCTTATAAATCTAGATCATAAAGAAAAAGTAGAACAAGCAAAAAAAGCATATGATCAATTAAACGATGAACAAAAAGCGTACGTCGACGGAACAGTCATTAATGAATTGTCTGATAAAATAAAAGAACTTGAAGATAAAGCTAAAAAAGAGGAAGACGAACGTAAAAAACAAAAAGAAGAACAAGATAAACGAGCGAAAGAAAAAGCTGAAGAAGAGGCTAAAGGATATGATACAGGTATTACGTATCAACAGTTAGCGAGAACCCCTGATGATTTCATAATGAAAAAAGTTAAGTTTTCTGGTAAAGTAGTCCAAGTATTGGAAGATGATAAAGACACACAGCTTCGTATAGCAGTTGATGGTAATCATGATACTATCGTATATGCCGAGTATGAAAGTAAACTCGTTTCTTCAAGAGTATTGGAAGATGACTATATTACAATATCAGGTTATTCTATGGGATTATTGAGCTATAAATCAACAATGGGTGGAACAATAACGATTCCATCAGTAGTCGTTAAAAAAGTAGAGCAATAAATTTAATATGCTATTTTTATAAAGATTTGTGAAAATGGTTGGCTATTTGTATGAAAGCGTGTTATATTTGAGTGGAATTAAATATTAGAAACATTTGGGGTGCGTAAAGCTGAGATTATACCCATGGAATCTGCTCCAGTTAGTACTGGCGAAGAGAAATGTGTCATTTATGATGAAAACATTAAACCAAGGTCTATTTACGCCCATCCAATCTATTTGGACGGGCTTTTTTATTTGGGTAGGTGTTGATAGATGTTGTCATGAATCAGATTATACAAACCTCTTTTGTTTCTTTTAACGAGAAAAAGGAGGTTTTTTTGTTGCAAAAATGGACGTTACGTCAGGTTGTTTTATTAGCATTATTAGCCTTTTTATTTGGTGGTGTATTTATGGGAGCTGGATTTTTATATGCCGGGTTATCAGCTGTCCTGACACCACTTGGGTTAAGTCCTTTTGCTAATGAAATATTGTTTGGATTATGGACAATGGCCGCACCAATGGCAGGGATGTTAATCCCTCGAAAAGGCAGCTCAATTTTAGGAGAAATGTTAGCAGCTCTAGCTGAAATGTTGTATGGAACATATTTTGGACCTGGTGTTCTTATTTCCGGATTTTTCCAAGGTCTTGGGACAGAATTAGGGTTTATGGTCACACGATACAAACGGTATGATATTGTGCCATTATTTTATGGGGCTATAGGGACAACTGTATTAAGTTTTGTGTATGAATTTTTCAAATTTGGTTATGGCGCTTATTCTATTGGGATGATTTTATCACTCCTTGCTGTGAGATTTTTATCAGTGACGTTTTTCGGAGTAATTGTCGTATCAATGGTGATGACACTTTATAGACGCTCTCAAGAACTTGCGGTAGTAAATGAATGAGAGGGATAGAGTTAAGTGGCGTAACGATTCAACGTGGCGATAGAAAGCTGTTAAGCCATGTGGATTTTACGTTCTCTCCTCATGAATTTACGTTGTTATCTGGTGCAAGTGGTAGTGGGAAATCCACTTTATTAAAAGCTATTGCCGGATTTTTTCAAGTACCTTATGCAGGAGACATTCGAATTGAAGGGAAGAATTTAGCTGCAGAATCAATGGCTAAAAAAGCTCAACATATCGGTATGATGTTTCAAAATCCAAGTCAACAATTTACGATGAAGACCTTGCGTCGAGAAATTCTTTTTGTATTAGAAAACTTACAAATGAATCCAAAAGATATGACTCACCACCTGCAAGAAGCAGTGGTGTTATCTGGCACAAGTGAGTTATTAGACAGGCAACTCTCGACATTATCTGGTGGGGAAAAGCAACGCGCGGCATTATGTGTGTTACTAGCGATGGATAGTCCCTTTTTATTATTAGATGAACCGTTTGCTAGTATTGATCCAACAACTAGAAAAAGACTGATTAGCAAACTAGATGAGTTAAAACATATGGGAAAGACTATTATTATTTGTGATCATGATTTTAGCGATTATGAGGATGTGGTTGATACATGGGTTCAACTAGACAACCAATCCTTACAGCTAGTTCCTACGGCCTTGTTACAGTCTGAAAAAAATGATGTGCTACTAACAAAAGAAACTGCCTCAACCAAAGGGATATTAACGTTAGAAAATGTTCGTTATAAACAAAATCAGCGAGAGTTATTAAATCAATCATCGTTTCAATTTTTTGAAGGCATAACAACACTTACAGGAGACAATGGGACGGGTAAATCAACACTTTTTCGTTCTATTGCTCAGTGTCATCCGTATAAAGGGAAAATGATGTTTCGTGGTCAAAAATTGAAAAAACGGCGTCATTTATACAAACAATTATCGTTAGTGACGCAAGAGGCTGAAAAACAGTTTGTGATACTTACACCAGCTGAGGAATTTACATATAGTTCTTATCAGTGGAGTGATGCCAAGGCTATGCGCGATGAGGCGATTCAATATCTAGGTATCGAGCCACTGCTGAATCGCAGTGTGTTTCATCTAAGTGAGGGTCAGAAAAAAATAATCCAACTACTAACCATGCTAAGTTTAGAGGTTCCTTTGCTACTCTTGGATGAGCCGTTTTCAGGATTAGATGAGAGAGCGGCAATGTATTTTTCATCGTGGTTTGAAAAACAAGCTCACAGACAAGACTTAGTGATTATCTCTCATAGGTTAGCTCCGTTGGATAAAATCAGTCATCACCATGTACATCTAGAGCATAATCAGCTATGGCAACAAGAAAATCAGTTAAAGGAGGCATTACACAGTGTCGGTGACGAAAAGTTCAGCTTTAACACTAAGCATCCTACTACTACTTTTGACTATTGAGTTATCCTTTACTTCATCTATTCATTTAAATCTTTTTGTAGTTATCGTTAGTGCTATTTACTTAATAAGTAAGAAAAAATGGTTTGGCTTACTCGGGTTAATTTTTTTTCCGCTGATTCCTGCTTTAGGAACGTATTGGTCTGTTTATTTATATGGAAATAATCCAGAGTATGGTCTTGTGTTAGTTAGTCGAACCTTTGCTTTTGCAGCGATAGGTATGGTGTTTGCTTTTGGTGTTGACTTGGAAGAATTGCTGTTGATTTTAGAGCAAAAAAACATGTCAACATCTTTTGTTTACGGTATTTTGGTTGTATTACATGCAATGCCAATGATAAAAAACGAGGTCATTTCTTTGAAAGAGGCGAGTTTGTTTCGAGGGAAAACATTACATTTTTATTCACCACTCATGTATTTAAAAGTCATCTTTGTTGCCAATCATTGGCGCGATGCCTATACAGAAGCAATGTTTTCTAGAGGCTTTGATGAAGAAGGAACACGAACACACTATACACAGTATAAAGTGTGCCCAAAAGGTTTAATAGCATTAATTGGTTTAACCGTTGTATCACAAATAATCTTAGTCATAACATAGGAGGAAAAACATGTTTACAAAATTAGCAAGAGAAAAATCAGCACCATATTGGGAAGGAAGTTTCACACATCCTTTTGTTTCTGGACTCCAAGAAGGAACGTTATTGGATGAAGCGTTTCGTTATTATCTCATTCAAGATGGGTATTATTTGGAACATTTTAGTAAATTACATCGTTTGATTGCAGAACAAGTGGAGGATGACGAGGTAAAAGAGATGCTTTTAACAGGAGCAGAACACTTAAAAGAAGGCGAAATGAGTATTAGAGAAGATTTCTTTGCTGAATTAGGGATTACAGAAGAAGAAGTTGCGAGTACTGATATTGCCCCAACCGCTTATAACTATGTGTCGCATATGTATCGTCAATTAATTGATGGCACGCCTAATAGCGCAGTTGCTGGATTACTACCGTGTGCGTGGTTATACCAAGAAATTGGGACGGAATTAATTAAAACAGGATCACCTCATCAACTTTATCAACGCTGGATTGAAACGTATTCGGGTGATGAAGCCAAGGAAGAAGTAGCGCATCAATGCGCATTATTAAATAAATTGTATGAAAAAAGTGATAAAATAGAACAAGAAAAAATGATTGAGGCCTTTTATGTGAGTGCTCAAATGGAATACCTATTTTGGGACATGACATACACACATCAAACTTGGCCGGAAGGAGAAAAAGATGCCGTCTCAAACGACTAATTTAAAAAAATTATTGATTTTATCTTTGATGATTGCGATGGATGTGGTGTTATCACCACTCTTTCGTATTGAGGGAATGGCACCCATGTCTAGCGTGATGAATGTTATTGGTGTGATGTTGATGGGTCCAGTTTATGGGACAATCATGGCACTTGTGTGTGGCATATTGCGAATGATGTTATTGGGGATTCCACCACTAGCTTTAACAGGAGCGGTATTTGGTGCGTTATTAGCGGGCATATTTTATAAGTTGTATCCTAGCGTTTATAGTGCGATGTTTGGCGAATTTTTAGGAACAGGTATTGTTGGATCATTGTTATCTTATCCTGTGATGGCTTGGTTTACTGGAAGTAACCATGGCATGTATTGGTTTTTTTATACACCACGATTCATTGGTGGCGCAGTGATTGGGTCATTTGTTGCATTTATCGTGATGAAAAAATTAGCCAACGTCCCAACATTTCAAAGACTTCAAGCAATGTTTTTTAATGAAAGGTTAGGTGAAGAACATGCTACTCACTCATAAATTTCAAACCCCATTTCCATTACTTCCGTCTCCTTTAGTGCATTGTATTACTAATTCGGTCACGATTGAAACAGTTGCAAACAGTGTGTTGTATATTGGAGGTAAACCAATTATGACAGAAGACGTACGTGATTTTTCTGATTTGTATCAGCAAGTTAGTAGTGTATTAATTAATATTGGCCATTTATCAGAAAAAAAAGAATATGCTATGACACTAGCAATCGAAGAAGCGAAAAAGCATAATATTCCTATCGTTGTTGACAATGTTGGTGTGTCGAGTTCTCGTATTAGACAACAGGTAGCTAATCATCTGTTATCTCTTGAGCCAACAGTCGTCAAAGGAAATGTGTCAGAGATGAGAACGTTATGCCAGTTGCCAAGCCATGGAAAAGGAGTTGACGCGTCTGACAGAGACCAAGATGCCTCAGCTATGAAAGAATTAGAAAAAGGGTTGCTTGAGTTAACCAAAAAATACCCTAACACCTGTTTTTTAGCAACAGGTCCAACTGATTTAGTGGTGTATCAATCTCAAGTGGTGCTACTTCAAAATGGCATCGAGGCTTTAGACCAGTTTACAGGAACAGGAGACGTGGTAGGAGCACTGATTGCAACATTATTAGGCAGCGGGATTGATGTGCTACAAAGTGTGTTACAAGCTGTTAGTTATTTTAACTTATGTGGTGAAGAAGCGTTAGTGATTGTAAAAAATGACGCAAAAATTGCTAGTATACGTGAAGAAACACTTAACCAACTATCATTATTGAAACAAAATAACAGTTGGCAAGATGGGGTAAAAGGAGATTGGTTATGATAGAAGAAGCATTAACATTATATTTGGTGACTAACTCTGATGGTTTATCAGACGATGAATTTTTAAAAAGAGTCGAATTAGCCTGCAAAAATGGCGTAACACTTGTTCAGCTAAGAGAGAAGAATGCGAGCGCTAATGACTTTTATCATAAGGCTATGGCTGTCAAAAAAATAACAGATTATTATAATATTCCTTTAATTATTAATGATAGAGTGGATATTTGTTTAGCGATCGATGCAACAGGGGTTCATATCGGGGATGATGAATTACCTGTCGACGTGACACGGCGTTTAATTGGCCCTGATAAGTGGTTAGGAGTCTCAGCAAAAACGGTTGAGAGAGCACTTGAAGCAAAAGAGCAGGGAGCGGATCACTTAGGTGTTGGCGCGATATTTGCGACGACAACCAAAAAAGATGCCCCAACTACAGACATATCTGTCTTACAAGATATTATTCATCACTCTAATTTACCCGTTGTCGCGATTGGTGGCATTAAAGAAAAAAACATGGCTACGTTGAAAGAAACAGAGATATCAGGTGTCGCGATTGTTAGTGAAATAATGCAAGCAACAGACATTACAAAAAAAACAACAGCATTAAAACAGCAGATTTTAGACATAAAGGAGACAAAGCATCATGACAATCAATCAAACCCCTCAAGTCGTCACAATTGCCGGAAGTGATTCAGGTGGTGGTGCAGGTATTCAAGCAGATTTAAAAACATTTCAAGCAAGAGATGTTTTTGGTATGAGCATTATTGTGGCATTGACGGCTCAAAATACTTTGGGTGTACAAAATAGTTTTCCTATCCCGTGTGAGTTTGTTGCCGAACAATTTGATTCATTAGCGGCAGATTTTCATATTCGTGCGTGCAAAACAGGAATGCTTGCAGATAAAGAACATGTTCAAGTCATTGTTCAAAAGTTAAAAGAAGTAAATTTTGGTCCATTGATTGTTGATCCAGTGATGATTGCTAAAGGTGGTCATTCGCTTCTTAAAAAAGAGGCAGTAGACTGTATTAAAGAAGAACTACTACCATTAGCAACAGTGTTAACCCCTAATATTCCAGAGGCAGAAGAATTAGTTCAACAAGAGATTAGAACACATGAAGAGATGATTCAAGCAGCTTATGAGTTGCAAAAAATGGGTGTTAAAAATGTGGTGATAAAAGGCGGGCATTCTTCAGATGAAGCGGCAAAAGATTTTGTGTTGTTAGAAGATGGGGAAACGTTTTGGATGAGTACAAGACGAGTAGATACAATCAAAACTCACGGGACAGGGGATACGTTTTCTTCTTGTATCACAGCTGAAATTGCAAAAGGAAACACGATTAAAGAAGCAATTAAGTTGGCTAAAGGATTTATACAAGGTGCGATTGAACAAGAAATATTTGTCGGGCATGGACATGGTCCAACAAATCATTGGGCAACGCTAGTTCAAGAAGTTATCATTGATTAACAAAGTCTAAGGTATATTTTAAAATTGCCTAGTTAGCAAATGAATGTTACAATATTGTTACAACCAAGTAATGCTGTTGTAATGTAAATTGCTAAGGGGGCAATATATATGAAAAAGTTAATTTGGAGTAGTTTTTTTATTGGGGCATTGATGTTTGGATTTGTTAGTTATGCAACAGAAACAAGTGTAACATCTAGTGATACACAATCAGTGAGTGATGTGACAACTGCTGAAACTATTGAACCAACAGAAACAACAAATGATAGTCAGTCAGAAGGTATGTTAGTAACAAAATCAGATGTATCATTATTGATTACAGATATGGTGAATCAAGGCAAGTTATCACAATTTCAATACGAAGACTTAATGAGACGATTAGAAAAAGCAACCAAACCAGAGGAAGTTTCAATGGTTTATTCAGATGCACTGGATTTAGCCAAACTAAACAAGCAGTTGTATCAATCTAGCTTTGATGAAAAAGTATACAATACAAAATATCAGTTAGAATTATTAGTGAAGTCTGGCAGAATGACACAAAATCAAGCAGATGAATTTATTGCGAAGATTGATAATAGCAAAACCATTGAAGAACTTGATAATATTTGGGCTGAAATTGAGACAATGATTAATCAACCAACCAGTACAACAACAGATAGTACAGAAGAAACGAGTGCAACAACAAGTTCTAAAACAAAAGAACATACCAACCAAGTAACAACATCTAGTGATAAAAAATCGTCATCTCTTCCTAAAACAGGAGAACAACAATTAGGCGTAGGTTTACCATTAATTACTGTGGGGTCCATTTTACTTGTGATGGTACTTATTAAAAGAAAATCATAACAAAATAATAGCTTAGATAGGTAGACACATATGTCAACTTATCTAAGCTATTATTATTTTTTTATGGATTACTTTATTCAGAGAAAGTTATAGAAAGTGTGGCATTAGGGTCGATACTATTTAATAGTTGTTGATAATAGTCCGTAGCCTCTTCTTCCAGCCATTCTCTATTCTTATCGATGTATTTGACTAATGTTTCATCACTCATAGCTTTATTTGCAAGCTCATGCGTGTTGATATCTTCAGTGATAAAACTTAGAAATTCTCCTTTATTATTAACGACTTCAAAATTAGGGTTACTGATACCAACGACAATAAATTCAGGAATGCTCACGTGGTAGGTATTTTCTTTTTTAGCCTCTTTTTTGATGTCTACTAGACCTCCATCAAATCCTAGTTTAGCTTCAAAACTTCCTTTGACATAAGCTGTTTTTTCACTAAATGGAACCTCCATTCCTAAGAATGTTTTGACTTGGCTTTTATCGTAAATGTCCGTGACACTTAATCCTAGTATGGCAACTTGGTTTCGCTTTGTCATGGCGGTAACAACTTGTGTTTCATTTGTTTTAGCTTTTGTGTTCCATAGATGACCGTTTCCTGAGAACATCCCAAACACCCATGTGCCTAAAAATAGCAACACCAGACATATAACTACCCAAAAATGAACCTTTAATTTAAATAATCGGCGAATAATTGGATCCACACCCCTTCTACTCTTATTATACTATAAATTAATGATGTTGTTAGAAAAATGCTTAAAAAAGATATACGACAAATCTAAAAATTTACGTCAACTTTAAGGAGTCACAAATTTTTAAATTTATCGTACCACTCATTCATTAAAAAGCAAATTCTCATTTTTTTATTATTAATTCGTTTTTTTATACTTGTCATGTGTGAATACATTTGCTATAATCATAAACAATAATTAAATAAGTATTAGAGATGAGGCGCGTTGATCATTAGTAGGTAAAGTTTTGGAATCTGCAAATAACTTTATTGAAAGGGTGATATGCCGAAATACCTGTGTTATTGCAGTAGCATAGGTGTTGGATTTATAGTTAATAGCTATAAGTCTGTCATTATTTTAAGAAGAAATAATGGGGTGCATCGCTTGTAGATAGTTAAGACAAGTTCATGCCCGTGAACTTGTCTTTTTTATTTTTTCGATGCCGATTAGGAGGAAAATAAATGACAAAACGAAGTGTCATTAAATTTGGTGGAACGTCGGTCGGAGATTTTACAAAAATTAAAAATATAGCAACTTACTTAGCTCATCGAGTGAAACAGGGTGAAGAGCTAGTAGTTGTCGTATCTGCTATGGGAAAGACAACTGACGACTTGTTAAAAAATGTTGATTTACTGTCAAAAGAGCCTGACCAACATGATTTGGCGATGCTTTTAACAACAGGAGAACAGCAGACGATTTCTTATTTAGCGATTGCTTTAAAAGAGCAAGGGATAAAAGCTAAGGCAATGACAGGATTCCAAGCAGGAATAAAAACACAAGGGCATTACATGAAAAGTAAGATATTAGAAGTGGATAATGAGGCTTTTGAGAAAGCGTTCCGTTCAAATAACGTAGTAGTTGTTGCTGGTTTTCAGGGAATGAATGAAGAAGGAGAATTGACGACACTGGGACGTGGGGGAAGCGATACAACGGCTGTTGCCATCGCGTCATCTCTTAGTACACCGTGCGAAATATATACTGATGTGGCAGGCGTGTATGGCACTGACCCGCGCCTATACCCAGCCAAACGTTTAGATGTTGTTAGTTTTGAGGAAATGATGGAGATGAGCGCATTAGGTGCTGGTGTATTAGAAACAAGAAGTGTTGAAATAGCAAAAAATTATAATGTATCAATCTATCTAGGACAAACATTATCAGACGAAAGAGGGACTTGGATTATGCCGCAAAAAGATATTTTAGAAAAAAAAGCTGTGACAGGAGTCGCACTAGACAAAGACATGCATTACGTGACCTTTAGCTATCCAGAAAATGATGCAACGGTATTAAAAGAGTTATTCCATTTATTAGAAAAAGAGGAAATTAATATCGATATGATTTCGCAAATTGTTAATGAAGATGGGTTACAACTATCTTTTACAATGAAGGATACAGATACGATCGAGTTAAAACATATTTTCGACACGTTGCATCAAGAATTTAACCAACTAAATTATGTAGTCAAAGCTGATTATGTAAAGGTCTCTGTGATTGGTTCGGGTATGCGAGATATGTCCGGGGTCGCTAGTAAGGTATTTATGACATTACTTGAAAATGATATTCCATTTTATCAAGTAACAACGTCAGAAATTAGTATTTCATATGTTGTTGATAAGGCAAATGGTGTATTGGCTGTTGAAAAACTATGTGACGCATTTGGATTGTAATCTAAAGGGGGATAACTAAAATGACATCATTATTTAAAGGGACAGGCGTCGCAATCACGACACCATTTACTAACAATGAAGTGGATTATGATACATTTGAGCGTCATGTTGAATTTCTAATCAGTAACGGTGTTCAAGCACTCTTTGTTAACGGAACAACAGGTGAAGGGTCAACGTTGACAGAGGATGAACGATTAAATTTAATTCGTTTAGCACTAAAAGTATCTAATGGGCGAGTGCCAATAATCGCTAACACGGGAACAAATGATACGAGAGTGTCGCTTGAACATTCGTTACAAGCCAAAGAAGCTGGGGCAGATGCTATTATGCTAATCACGCCTTATTACAATAAAACAAGTCAACGAGGATTAATCAAACACTTTACTTTAATTGCAGATGCAGTAGGCTTACCAGTTGTCTTGTACAATGTACCGTCTAGAACGAATATGACGATTGAGCCAGAAACACTTGTTGAATTAGCTAACAATCCTCATATCATTGGGTTAAAAGATGCGACGGGTGATATGGATTACTTAGAGACATGTCGAACTTTATTGCCAGATGATTTTTCCTTTTATAGTGGCAATGATGATGCGATTCTACCGTTTTTTGCTCGTGGTGGGGATGGTGTGATTTCTGTTTTGGCCAACGCAACTCCAAGAGAATTTCAAGATATTTATACACAATATCAAACAAATCCAGAAGAAGCGACAGCACTATTTGAGGCTTTATTACCACTTATTAATAGTTTGAGTGTGGATGTGAATCCGATGCCGATAAAAGCATTGTTGAATCATATCGGGTATGCGGACGATGAATTACGGTTGCCATTAGTAGAATTAGAAGAAGAAGCTCGTCAACCAATCATTAAAACATACCATCAATTTAAAGGAGAGTAAGTTATGGATATTATATTAGTTGGATACGGTGCAATGAATCAGCGAGTGGCACATTTAGCAAAAGAACGCGGACATAACATAGTCGGTATTGTCACACCAGTTGATGAGGACTATCCTTATCCGACATTTCAAGTTACCGATGACTTACCAAAAGCCGATGTCATAATTGATTTTTCTCATCCTAACATGACATTACCGATGATAAAAAAAGATACAGGCGTACCGTTAGTTATTGCGACAACGGGTCAAAAAGAAGACATTATTAATGCATTAGAAAAAGTGTCTAGTACAACACCTGTTTTTTTTAGTGCCAACATGAGTTACGGTGTCCATGTGTTGACAGAAATTATTAAGTACAGTGTGCCACTACTTGAAAATTTTGATATCGAATTAACCGAAAAACATCACCGTAAAAAAGTGGATGCTCCAAGTGGTACATTAGTAAAATTATTCGATGCTATTAAAGAAATTAAGCAAGACTCATACCCGGTTTATGATCGACATGAGAGACATATACCAAGAGATGACGATGAAATTGGTATTAATGTGGTTCGTGGTGGAACGATTGTTGGTGAGCATGAAGTATTATTTGCCGGTGAAGAAGAAACGATTCAAATCATTCACCGCGCACAAAGTAAAGATATATTTGCTAATGGTAGTTTAGATGTGGCAGAAAAATTAATTGAGAAAAAGCCAGGATTTTATACATTTGATAACTTATAGAAAGAAGGGGTATTTTTGGAATTACAATCAGCACAAGAGATTATTCAATATATTAGTGACAGTAAAAAACAAACACCAGTTAAAATTTACGCAAATGGAGACTTTAAGGGAGTCGAATTTCCTGAAAGTTTTAAAGTGTTTGGCTGTAAATGCTCCAAAACAATTTTTGCCGACTATACTGAATGGTCAGCATTTTATGAAGCCAATCAATCACTTTTTAAAGAAGTTGAGATTGAATATGACAGACGCAACTCAGCGATTCCTCTTATTGATCAGACAAAATTAAATGCACGAATTGAACCAGGTTCATTTATCCGCGAACATGCGGTGATTAAAGATGGTGCAGTCGTGATGATGGGTGCCACAATTAATATTGGTGCAGTTGTTGGTGAGGGAACAATGATTGATATGAATGCAACACTTGGTGGACGTGCTACAACGGGTAAAAATGTTCACGTTGGTGCCGGTGCAGTGTTAGCAGGTGTCATTGAGCCACCTAGTGCCCAACCAGTTGTTATAGAAGATGATGTGTTAATCGGAGCGAACGCGGTTATTTTAGAAGGTGTTCGAGTTGGAAAAGGGGCAGTGGTCGCAGCAGGGTCTATCGTGACAGAAGATGTCCCAGCCGGAAGTGTGGTTGCTGGAGTCCCAGCTAAAGTGATTAAACAAGTGAGTGATGTGAATGAGTCAAAAATCGAAATTGTTCAAGCATTAAGAAAGTTAAATGAAGAGTAAATAAGCAGACTGGAGATGATTGTGTGCTAGAGGATTATTTAATAAAAACACGTCGTTGGTTGCATCAACACCCTGAATTAAGTCTAGAAGAGTATGAAACAACCGCGTTTATTAAAAGAGAATTGGACTTGTTAGGGGTAGAATATGATACTCCACTTGATACTGGTGTGGTGGCTTATATCAAAGGCAGCAGTGATAAAAGTATTGCTTTTCGAGCAGATATTGATGCGTTGCCTATTCATGAAGAAAATGAAGTCGCTTATCGTTCACAAGTGGATAATGTCATGCATGCATGTGGACATGATGGGCATATCACGATGTTATTAGGATTTGTGAAACAGGTAAAAGAAATGTCTGAGGTGACACCATTACAATCCAGTGTTTATTTTATTTTTCAGCCAGCTGAGGAAACGTATGGTGGGGCAAATATTTTATTAACTAATTATCAGTTTGAAATCACGCCATCGTTTGTTTTTGGATTACATATGATGCCAGATGAAAGGGAAGGCGTTATTGTTTCCAAACCAGGTCCGATTACAGCTAGTGCGACAGAATATCGTTTTTTTATCAAAGGATTATCAGCGCATGTCGCCAATAAAGAACAGGGACATTCGGCAGGTGAAGCATTATTAGTGATTTTAAATCAACTCTCTCAGTTACAACACTACCATCTAGCAGGGTTACATCAAAATATTGTGCATATTGGATCATTTAAGTCGGGTGAAGCAATCAATACTGTTCCCTCAAATGCTTATTTAGAAGGAACGATTAGAACTTATAGTCAAGAAGATTTGGAAACAGTAAAGAATCAAATGGCAAAAATTAAAGAAGCCAGCGAACTTTTGACGGGTTGCTCGGTTGATTTAGTGTTTGCCGAAGGGTATCCTTCAACCATTAATGACAAGACAGCATACAACTTAATGAAAGAATCTAGTAAGGAAACAAACTTATCTTGGATAGAAAAAGAGGAACCTTATTTATTTGGTGAAGATTTTTCATTCTATCAACAATTAGCGCCGTCCTCTTTTGCTTTTTTAGGATGTCGTAATGAAGAAAAAGGCTATGTAACAGGGTTGCATACCTCAACGCTTAATTTTGATGAGAGAGTCTTAGCCAATGGCATTGCATTATATGAAGCGATATTAAAACGATTTGAGGAAACCATATGACAGCTACATGGACGGTGAATAAACGCGTATTTAAAGACAACATCAAACAAGTAACGAAAGAGACACCTGTCATGGCTGTCGTAAAGAATAACGCGTATAACTTTGGATTGGATTTTGCTATTCCAACCTTTTTAGAATCAGGAATAAACACGTTTAGTACCACATCTCTTCATGAAGCGATTCGTGTACGAGAATTAGCACCTCAGGCAACTATTTTTCTTATGAATCCAACCATTGAATTTGATAAATTAAGAGAACATAATATTCAAATGACATTGCCGTCGCTTGCCTTTTATCGTCAATACAAAGAACAATTAGCTGGTATCAACGTACATTTAGAATACGAAAATTTGTTACATCGCTCTGGATTTAAGACATTTGAAGAGATGGTTCAAGTAATCGCTGAAAATACCGACACAAAACAAGAAGAACAACTGATAATTACAGGGATATGGACACACTTTGGTTATGCGGATGAATTTGATGTTAATGAGTATGACATTGAAAAAAAAGCATGGCTAACAGGATTAAATAAATTAATGACATTACATGATTTCACTTACATCCATGCTCAAAATAGTGCGAGTTTTATGCGAGACGATTTATTTAATCAGCACACCCATGCGAGATTAGGAATCGTGCTTTATGGGTGTCGTCCGTATTCTAGTTTACCTAAAACAGCCGTCAAACAATCAGTGACACTAAGCGCTAGTGTTATCCAATGTCGTAAACTAAAAACAGGGGAGTCAGCTGGCTATAGTTTTGCGTATACAGCGGAAAAACCAACAAGAATTGCTGTGGTGGATATTGGATATGGGGATGGTGTGTTGCGTACGCGTAGTCACTATGACTGCTTAATTAATGGCAAACGATACCCAATAAAAGCTCTTATGATGAGTCATCTATTGGTAGAAATCGATGATAAAGTAAACGCACAAGACGTGGTGATTTTATATGGTGAAGATATCCGAGTGGACGAGTATACCTTTAAAGGGGTTGGCGCTAATTCGGAACAACTCAGTGCATTAAATCACTGTTCTTTAGAGAGGAAGATAATGGAATGACATTAACTTATATAGACAACGAACTAACATTACATGGTCATAAACTAACAGATATCGCACAAGAGTACGGGACACCACTTTTTGTTTATGACGAGGTAATGATTCGTCATCAATGCCGTAGATTTCATAAAGCACTCCAAAAATCTGGTCTAGATTATACGATATCTTACGCGTCAAAAGCTTTTTCTGCGATTCAATTATTTAATTTGATGGCGGAAGAAAACATGGGACTTGATGTGGTGAGCGAGGGGGAATTATACACAGCACTTCAATCGACTGTCTCACCAGATACTATCCATTTTCATGGTAATAATAAGACTGATAGAGAAATTTTATTTGCAATTGACTCAGGTGTGGAGTATTTTGTGATAGATAGCTTATCAGAAATTGAGCGATTAAATACGTTGGCGACCAAAAAAGTAAAAGCTGTGCTTCGTGTTAACCCAGGAGTTGAGGCTCACACACATGAGTTTATTCAAACAGGTCAAGAAGATAGTAAGTTTGGTCTAAGCATCCAAAAAGGGTTGGCACTTGAAGGTGTTAGAAAAATAGAACAAGCGGAAAATATTGAATTTATGGGGGTTCACTTTCATATAGGCTCTCAGATTTTTGAATCCACAGGGACCGTCGCTACAATTAAACAAGTCGTGAGATGGCTATCAGAAAATCATATAGAAGCTAGTGTACTAAATATCGGCGGAGGATTTAGTATCAAGTACACAGATGCAGACGTGAGTTATCCAATCGAAGAAGGAATTGAAATAATCACCGATACACTGAAGAAGACATGTGAGGATTATGATTATTTGGTGCCAGCTATTTCGTTAGAACCAGGTCGTTCGATTGTTGGTGAGGCGGGTGTTACTCTTTATGAAGTTGGGACAGTCAAAGAGATTCCAGACACAAACTATTATGTGTCGATAGATGGAGGAATGAGTGATCATATTAGAACTGCCCTTTACGGAGCAACATATGATTTGTTGTTAGCAAATCGCGAGGAACCACATGATAAGATGATGACGATCGCAGGTAAACTATGTGAGTCTGGAGATATTATTCGACGAGATATCAAGTTGCCATCAAGTATTCACCGCGGAGACTTACTTGTGGTATTATCAACAGGGGCTTATCATTACAGTATGAGTTCTAACTACAATCAAATGTTAAAACCGGCTGTGGTATTTGTGACGCCAGAAGCTGTTCGATTAGTAGTAAAGCGTCAAACATTAGACCATCTTATCGCACAAAATGTAAGGTGAAATGAAAGAAGAGAAAGAAATGGAAGAAACAAAATTTAACGCAAAAGCAATTAATTTAGAAGTACCAGGGACTAGAAAATTTTCAAATCAGGTGAAAGAATATGATGATGGTGTCGATTTAACACTGGGACAATCTGGTTTTGCAACTCCTGAGTATATTAGAAACGCGATGATTGAGGCAATCAATCAAAATAAATTACGTTACACACACAATCGAGGTCTAATTGAGCTAAGAGAAGCTATCTCAGCTTATAATAAAAAACGATTTGGTGTGTCGTATGATGCCGAGACAGAAATTATTGTGACAAATGGTGGTTCTGAGGCGATAGATAGTGTATTACGCACGATTCTTGAAGAAGGTGATGAGGTGATTATTCCTTGCCCAACTTATTTAGCTTATGAGCCTATCGCGAAACTTCAAGGAGCAAAAACTGTACTGATTGATACAACGACGACAAATTTTGTTTTGACAAAAGAAGCTCTAAAACAATCAATCACGCCAAAAACTAAGGCGATTATTTTTAATTATCCAACCAATCCAACAGGAATGATTCCATCATTAGAACAGATGAAAGAATTAGTGGATGTGTTAAAAGAGACTGATTTATTTATTTTAACCGATGAAATATATTCAGATAATGTGTATGACGGTGAATTCCATTCATTTATGGAGTTTCCAGAAATCAGAGAGCAGTTATTTGTCATTAATGGCTTGTCTAAATCACATGCTATAACAGGTGGGCGAATTGGCTATATTTTATCTCCACCATTTGCGACAGAGCATGTAACAAAAGTACATTTGTATAACTCTGTGTGTGTGGCAACACCCTCACAATATGCAGCCATTGCAGCTTTTACTGATGAAACGGGTCCAGGCATCTTAGCCAAAATGAATGAGGCTTACAAAGAACGCCGAGATTTTGTCTACGGACGTTTGAAAGAGATGGGACTACCTGTTGAATTGCCAAAAGGGGCATTTTATATTTTTCCAACTATTAAAGAATATACTAATGACTCATTTGAGTTTGCAACAGAGTTATTAGAAAAAGAGCACTTGGCAGTGGTTCCAGGACGAACTTTTTCAGTTTATGGTGAAGGACATATTCGCATGTCATTTGCTTGTTCCATGGAAGAATTAGACGAAGGATGTCAAAGGTTGGAACGTTTTTTATCAACGTATTGACATATTTTATAAAAAAACGGCATCAAAGTGAAGACACACTAGTTACTCAGTTAAAAGTGATTGGTTTGTCGTTACTTTGATGCTGTTTCATATTTTCTTCTGATTGTAATTAAAGGATATTAGGATTACTTTTTATTTACGATAACAGTCTCGATTAGTTGATATATAATTTAATACTTTCATATTTGAACAATGTATTGTTCATAGTATTTATCATAATTGTACATTATTATTTTAGAATTGAGCTTAATAGATTTTTGGAATATAAGTAATTGACTATGTAATAGTTTACTCATATAATAAACGATAACGTTCTTAAAAAGTATATTTTAAAAACAAAAATGAGTTAGGAGTGTTTATATGAGTTCTTCTAAGTTACCTGAGACAGGTTTTGTAGCAACTAGTTCAATTTTTTTAGGAATTCAAAAAACGATAGGGTTATTATTAATTTCTTTTGTCATTGCTTCTTTAATAACGGCATATATCAAAAGACAAAATGATTAGTATAATTTATGATCTAGTAATATTTTTATTTTTAACAAACTTAAATCTAATTTTTTTATTAAATATCACAAGTGAAAAAAGAAAGAAAAGAAAGAAACGAAAGAAAGAAAAAAAGTTATACTATTATTTTTTTGTACCGTGTGTTAACGAAGAGAAAGTTATTTACAAGACTATCAAGTCCTTACTTAAAATTAAAAGAGATGCACATGTTATCGCTATTAATGATGGATCAACAGATAGTACTCTTAGTATAATGAGACGTTTCCCTAAAAGTCGCTGTACAATAATTAATAGAAAACCACCAAATGCTAGAGTAGGAAAAGGTTTGGCATTAAACCAAGCGTTATTATACTGCTTAAAAGATGTAAAAAAGAAAAAAATTTCTTTTAATAGAGTTATCATTGGTGTAATAGATGCAGATGGTAAACTTTCAAAAAATGCTATTAAAGAGTTGAACCGAGCATTTTACCCGGATAATGTATCTGCTGCTCAGTTAAGGGTTAAAATGTACAGTAAATTTTCTAATACACTTCAAGTTGCGCAGGATGCTGAGTTTTTCACTATTAATAATTTGATTCAAAATGCTAGAGTACGTACTAATTCAGTTGGATTGAGTGGTAATGGTCAATTTTTTAGGTTGAAACCTATCATAGATACTATTGGCTTTGAACCTTGGGGAACGTCTTTACTTGATGATTATGAATTGACCTTAAAGTTAATGATGAACAAATTGAAGATTGCATATGTTTCAAATGCTTTTGTCTATCAAGAAGCCTTGGCATCCACAAGCTTATTTATTAAACAGCGTAGTAGATGGGTGCAGGGAAATTTAGAATGTTTAAAATATGTTAAACCGACTATTAAATCAAATAGTTTAAGTAACATACAAAAAATAAGTGTATTATTTTTTTTAAGTCAACCGTTTATTAATCTTATTGGAAATATATGCGTTCTTATTTACGCTAAAATTTCTATAACGTATATTTGGGTTAATATAGCTCATAGTGATATGAATGATTGGTTTGTCTACCTTGTTCTATTTTTTGTATCAATTAGTATAGGTACAGGTTTTACAATTTTATACTATAAAAATTTAAAAAGGTATAAAGAAAAGAAACCTTCAAACATATTGTTTATTTTTTTACCTTTTGTAATTTCTTACCTGTATATTATTTTATTTTTTAGTGTGGTTATTGCATTTATAAGGCAATTAAGTAATCAACATAGTTGGATAAAGACTAAACGTAATTAAGTTCTGAATTCTTAAAAATTTCAGATGTCATAATCTAAGTATGATACTATGACATTCATTAATTAAAAAGTAGATTGATATAAATAATGGCAATTATAGCATCAATTGAAATATTATCTAGGATTTGTTTAAATAGATATAGTAAATAAAAAACGAAGAGGTATTGTATGAAGACACAAAGGGAACGCATGATTAATGGAGAAATTTATTACCCAGGTAATGGTGATTCTGAATTAAGACACTTATTTATGGAAAGCCGACGTTTGATGAGAGAGTACAATCAAACAAGTGAGTTAGACGGTGAAAAAAGAACGCAATTATTAAAAAAATGGTTAGGTAAAACAGGAGAAAAATTGTATATTGAGCCGAATTTTAAATGTGATTATGGATCAAATATATCAGTTGGAGAAAAATTTTATGCTAATTTCGATTGTATTATGTTAGATGTTTGCCCTATTACAATTGGAGACTATACCATGTTTGGCCCAAGAGTCAGTCTGTTAACAGCTTCCCATCCGATTGATGCTGAGGTTAGAACTTCTGGATTAGAATTTGGTTCGCCAATTAAAATTGGCAATCGAGTTTGGCTTGGTGGTGGTGTGATAGTTAATCCTGGTGTGACGATTGGGGATAATTGTGTCGTTGGATCTGGTTCTGTGGTGACAAAAGATATTCCATCAAATAGTATTGCAGTAGGAAATCCCTGTAAAGTATTGAGAAAAATCACAGACGAGGATAAAAAATACTGGGAAGATAAAGCAAATATGTATTGGGAGGAAGTAGAGCATCAATAAAATATTTGTGCTATGGTATCTTATTGATAGTTATGTTAACTTAATACTAAGTAGGTAATTTAGTAACAAGGGAGTTTTTTTAGGTGAAAAAGAAATTAGGATGGCTTAGTTTAGTTTCATTGTTAGCAGTTGGAGTGTTGTCAAGCTGTGGGACAAAAGAAGGAACAGAAACGGGGAAACAATCAGACTCAACGCCAAGAGAATCTATGTCATTAAGTGTTGGTGTGATGCCAGCTGTTGATAGTTTGCCAGTTTATATTGCCGAAAAAGAAGGCTATTTTAAAGAAGAAGGACTCGATTTAAAATTAAATAGTTTTAAATCACCCAAAGACCGTGATGCTGCCTTAACGAGTGGAAACTTAGATGGAGCAAACACAGACTTAATTGCATTAAGTACCTATCGTCAAGGTGATTTGGATGTGAAAATTGTTAGTCAATCAATTGGAACATTTTCAGTTTTAACAGGAAACGATAATGTAACATCTTTAAATGATTTAAATGGAAAAACGGTGGGGTATGCTAAAAATCAAGCACCCTATTATTTTTTAGACGAAGCGTTGAAATCTAAAGGTTTAGACGTGAATGATGTTGGATTTGAAGAAGTTCCGCAAATTCCGGCAAGGGTTGAATTAACATTGAATAAAAAAATTGATGCAACTGTAGTTCCAGAGCCATTTAGAACAATTGGAATCTCACAAGGGTTAAGAGAATTAACTAACAGCCAAGATTTAGATATCCAGTCAACAGTATTTGGTTTTACGAATGATGCATTGACTAATAACAAAGAAGCAATCGAAGTATTCTACCGGGCATATGATAAGGGTGTAGACTATGTTAATACGCATAAAATTGACGATTATTATGATGTATTAAAAGAAAAAATAGGGTTTACAGATGAGATAAAAAAAGACGTGACATTGCCTAAGTATGTTCATGCTAAACAAATTGATGGTAAACAAGTCGATAATGCTTTTAATTGGTCTAAAGAAGAAGGAATCTTTACGAAAGAGTATCGTCAAAAAGATGTGATGAGTGATTTACTCGTTAAATAAGTATAGAGGTGAAGAGATGTTAAACATTGATAAAGTCAGCGCGTCGTATGATGATGTCGGCCTGATTTTGGATGACATCTCTTTTACTGTTTCTAAAGGAGAAATTGTGGCATTGATAGGGCCTAGTGGAACTGGAAAGTCAACACTATTAAACTCGATTATCACACTTCATAAGGAGTATGAAGGGATGATTACTCTAAATGGTGACGTCATAAATCCAAAAAAACAAAAAATTGCTTGGATACCACAAAATTATGGTTTATTACCTTGGGAGACAGTAAAAGAGAATATTTTATTAGGTGGAACTGTTCGTAAATTAAAACCATCTGATTTAAACTCACGATTAAATCATTTAGTAGAGGAGCTTGGATTGGAGGGACTTTTGGCACGTTACCCAAATCAATTAAGCGGTGGCCAACAACAACGTGTCGCCATTGCGCGAGCGATGCTAGTGACGCCAGATATCTTTTTATTAGATGAACCATTCTCAGCCCTAGATGCGTTAACACGTGAGCATATGCAAGAGTTATTCTTAACACAGTGGTCAAAAGAATTATCACCGACTATTTTAATAACCCATGATGTTGAAGAGGCGGTGTTTATGGCAAGTCAACTCGTTTTATTATCTGGTAAACCCGGAACAATCAAAGCAGTAATTGATAATCCTAGCTTTTCACTTTCGTTAGAAGAAAAAAGGCTGTCTCCATTGTTTTATGACACTATTAAACAAGTGAGAGGAGCGATGGAAACAGAATGAGAAAAAATATGTCAAAACTTATTCATGCTCTGATAGCATTTATTTTTTTAAATTGTTTGTGGTGGTTGGCTAGTGTGTCGCTCAATCAAAACATGTTACCATCACCATTTGCAGTGTATCGTCATTTATTTGCAATGAATCCCTCCATCCTATGGTTACACACTTATAATAGTTTGGTTCGCTTATTTTGGGGCATGTTTATTGCAGTAGTAATTGGGTTTGTGATTGGAGTGTTGATGGGGAGATTTCCAAAAATAAATCAGTTATTAGATCCCATCGTGTATTTAACTTATCCAATTCCTAAAATTGCCTTATTACCTATTATTATGCTGTCATTTGGTTTAGGTAATGTGTCAAAAATTACCTTACTTGTTTTAATCATTGTATTTCAAGTGGTCTTATCTGTTAGAGATGGTGTAAAGACTATTCCAAAAAGTTACTATCATCATTTGTATGTGTTAGGAGCTAGTCAATTGCAGCAGTTTTACAAAATTACCTTACCGGCTGCTTATTCTGCTATTTTAAATGCTATAAGAATTGCACTAGGAACAGCTATAGCTATTTTATTTTTTACAGAAGTGTATGGCACTAGTTATGGGTTAGGATTTTTTATTATGGATGCTTGGGGCCGACTGGATTACTTAGATATGTATAGTGGTATTTTGGTATTGAGTTTAGTAGCGTTTATTTTATTTCAATTAATAGACTTGGTAGAAACTAGAGCTAACAAATGGCGTAAAACTGATTAAAATAGGTAGATAACGACAGTCAAAGCTGTCGTCAGAAAAGGAACAAACGCAATTTTTTCTAAATGTTCTAGTGAGACTAAGTTCATTAATAAAATAAACAAAATACCAAGTGAGGATGCGATGAAAATAAGCCAAATAAGTTGTAAACTGGATAAAAATGTTGCCCACATAACTAAAAGCTTCACATCACCAAAACCTAATTGATTAGGTAAAAGGTAGCTGATTAGTAGTAATATCAGTAAAACTATAATGGGTAAAATAACGTGTATATTGGGTAGTTGTGATATAAGCATCGCCAAAAAAAATAATTTGGATAGAACAGGATCCACGATGTAGCAGTGAATGTCAATGATTGATAATGAAATACCCATCAAAGTAAATAAAGTGTCAGTCATGGATAAAGGCTGAAGACATAATAACATTAAAAAGTATGTATACCATGATAAGCTATAGAATTGCAGAGTTTGCTTGGAAGGTATTATACTTTTTTTTGTGTAAAATTGATAAAAATAGAGATGAAATAAAATAGAATAAAAATAGATTAAAAGTAAGTACAGTAAGAACAAGAAAATTCCCTCCTTTAGAAAAATATACGTAATAAGAGAAAACATTCTTTTTTAAAAAAAGGTATGGTAAAATAATAGTAATAAAGTCTAATAATGGAGTGTAGAAGGCATGTTAAAACATAAAAAAAAACTCGTTTTAGTGTTTTGTATGGTTATCCTTTTCTGCCTTTCTGGATGTTCATCTAAAGGAGAGGATGCAAACAAAGTGGTATCATTGTTTGCAAATCGCTTGTTTTATGATACTCAAGTAGATGAATATAAAGAGATGTTTTCAGATAGTCAACTATACAATAAACGCTCTCAAGAAGTTGAAGAAGATTTACAAAATAATTTTGCAACAGTTTTTGAGCCGATTTCTGGTACTCTATCGAAAAGTGAAAGAGAAGATATATCAATATCACTCATTGATAAAGTCAGAGAAAAGGCGAGTTATTCTTATACAATTGATAAAAATTCCAAAAATGATATAAAAGTGACATATCATATCAAAGGATTTGATTATGCTCGTTTAGTAGGTGTGACGATGTCAAACTTAATCGAAAATGAAGATAACATAGAGATAGGATCTGTTGGAGCGAAACACATTGTGACAACGGCTTATTATGATGCATTGGAAAAAGCATCTAGTATTGATAAACCAGTTGATATCAGTATTCATTTTAAGCGAGATGATAATAAGAAATGGTTAGTAGATACTAAAAAATCAAAGGAAAAAGACATTCAGAATTTATTGTTTGTATTTATGACTGGAAAAAAACACGATGATGAATACGAAAAAAAAATGATGGAAGACATCAATAAAATTACAGCAAAAGAACCAACAAAATAGGGAAAATAGGTCTAATCCAAAAGTAACTTTTTAAATGCGAATCACTAAACTAACAAAATAAAAACCCCATGAAATCAATGTTTGAGATAACTGATTTCATGGGATTTTTCTATTTTAAAACTTTTGGGTCAACCTTGTTTTTTTACTATACTTTAATTAAATAACGTTTCTTTTTTTTTCGCTTTTTTTGTCAATCTATAGTAAATAATGAATATTCCTGTCGCACTAAAGAAACAAATCATTCCAATCATAAAGCCAGGTGGTAAAAAGCTAAGTTCAATATCATGTACTCCTTCTGGAACAGTAAATGTTAAGAATCCATCGTAAAAGTCTTTTGTTGAGACTTTTTTATTGTCTATTTTTACTGTCCATCCTTTGTCGTATGGGATAGTAGTAAACATGATTTGTTTTTCAGGAGATTCTACATGGGCTGTGGCTTTTCTGCCATCCACTTTAAAATCGACCCCTTTTTCTTCCATAGATTTTACAGCAGCTTCAAAGTTTGGAATATCTAATAAAACAACGGGTGGATTGATTAATTCAATTTCATCTGTACCATAGAATGATACAGAAAATTCAACGATAGAATCTTCTTTAAAATAACCTAAGTTGTAGTATTGTCCAGTAATTCCTACTTGCGTTTCATAGCTGACACCTTGAGTTGTGACTTTTGCATTAGAACTTTTTAATGCCCCAAAATTTGATGGGAATAGACTGATATAAGCTTGTTTGCCCGCTGGAACACTTACTTGGTAATTGATGATTTTTTCCACGTTAGGCTTTTGCTCTTTAATCGAAATACGATTATTTGCAAGATTGGTAATTGTTGCATTTTGTGTACTAACAACCGTTGGAGAAGTAAACGTATAATAAACTTCTTTTAAATCGGACAACTGATTGATTAAGTTTGTTTGAGATCCTAGATTATCTTTTTCTGGTAATTTCACATTATATAAATCATCGTTAGTTAGAATTCCTAAAGGCAACGCATGACTATTTTCATACAGGGTATAAGATCCACGTTTTTCAACCGGCGTAAAGCCATATTTTAATACGTTTTGGTTACTGATGTTGTGTTCAATGCCCATTAGACTATCCATCAACAGAGTATTATTTTGATAGCGTATGTTTAAACTCGTTCCTCTTGACCTAAAGCCTAGATTGTTCAGTAGAGCAGAGGAATGTCTATTTCTAATGGATGAAAACATGCTAATGCCACTGTATCCGTAATTAAAGCTATCATTACTAGATATTGGTGATAATGATTCTAGTCGTTTAAAGGAGTCTTTATTTGACTTATTTGCTTTATCAACTAAATATTTATAATCGGGATAAGGGTTGGAATAAAGGCTTCTAGAGGCATAATTCCAATCTTTTAAAATACCATTTAACATAAATGATGTATTAATATAAGCCTCACCTGTGACGATTAGTAGTAATAAAAAGACAAAAGATTTTTTAGGCAACTGATTGACTTGATAGAAGTAAATTCCCACGAGATACAGTGCTAGGAATAATATAGTTAGAACAAATTGTCCCAAAGTAACATAAGTATAACTGTCTTTATTTGAAGCAAAATAAGCTACTGAAAATAAGACAGCTAAAGATATTGTAATGTAAATCATCGTTGTTAAATCTTTTTTTGTAAATCGTTCCCAGCCGTAGCCAGCAAGCATCACGACTAAGAAAGAGAATAAAAAGCTGTATCTAAATAAGAACATATTAGGCGCATGCATACCATGCCAAAATAAGTTGAGTGGCTCAATGTAGAAACTTGCGATTAAGATGGCGAATAAACTGGCGTACCCGATTTTGTTTTTTGTAGGAATAAGTTTTGAACAGAAATAAAAAATACAAAAAATAAGTGGTAATAGTCCCACATAAATAAATGGAATGGAACCATATTTTGTCGTATCAAAAACACCAATCATATTTTTAATAACAATATCCCAAAAGGCTGTAGCTTCTGTTTTTAATTTAGTCATTTGAGAGAGTGTTTCTCCATTAGAACTTAAATCAAAGATAGCAGGTAAAATCATAATCATGGATGCCACACCGGCTAATACGGAAGTAATTAAGTAAGGCACTATTCTTTTTTTATTGGTTTTAAAGTCTGTTAGTACTCTAACAACAAAATAAAGGAAAGAGAATAAACCAACCATAAATCCGAAATAAAAATTTGAAATAAATAACAAGAAATATGATACAAAGAGCAGAGCTGAACGTCCTTTTTCAAGTACACGATTAATCCCTAAAAATATCAGTGGGATATACATGAATATGTCTAACCACATAATAAGCTCAGAATGTGCAGTGGCAAAAGACATTAATGAGTAAGCAATGGCTAATGTCACATGTGAAATATTAGGCAGTTTATAGGTTTCTTTGGCAAAATACCAAAAAGAGCAACTGGCCACACCAATTTTTAAAAGTGTTAGTAAGTAAAGGGCATCTGGAATATTTTGGTTTTTAAAGAAAAATACAATGGGTGTAAATATTCCTCCTAAATAATAGGAAATAAGTGACCAATAATTTAGACCAAGAGAAGCATTCCAAGTATAGAAAATATTTTGTTTCCCGTGTAGTACATTGTTAAAGCTTGCATGAAAATTTGAAAATTGCGAAAAAGCATCACTTGCTAACACGCTTCTTGCGCTTCCAGGATAAATCCCTAGACTTAAATAAACACCTACCATGATAAGCACAGGAATACTAAAAGCCAAAATCCCATATTTTCCACTAGTTTTAAAATGTGTTTTTATGTTTGATAACATTGTTGTTTCTTACCCTCCTATCTGAAAGTTTAGTGTCTTATTTGTCCCTCTCCAAAGACAATATATTTTGTCGTAGTTAATTCATTTAACCCCATCGGACCTCTAGCATGTAATTTTTGTGTACTGATACCAATTTCACCACCAAAACCAAAGACACTTCCATCTGTAAAACGAGAAGAAGCATTGACATAAACTACTGCCGCGTCAATTTGTTGCATAAATTTTTGTGAATGATGATAACTATCTGTCACAATGACCTCAGAATGTTTTGTCCCATATTGGTTAATATGATTGATTGCTTCTTCTAAGTCATCGACTAGTTTAATCGATAAAATTAAATCATTAAATTCTGTGGAAAAATCATCTTCTGTCGCGAGTGTTGCTGATGGTATGAAGGTTAAAGCATCTTTATCTACTCTTAACTCAACGTTGTTTTTTTCTAGTTCAGGAGTTACTAAATCTAAGAAGTTTTTAGCGACTGCTTTGTGAATTAAAAGAGATTCTGTCGCGTTGCAAACAGATGGTCGTTGACATTTTCCGTTAATGACAATATTTTTAGCCATTTCTAAGTCAGCATGCTCATCAACATAAACATGACAATTCCCAGTCCCGGTTTCAATAACAGGGACAGTGGCATTTTTTATGACTGACTGGATTAAATTGGCGCCACCCCTAGGAATTAAAACATCTAAGTAATCAGATAGTTGCATAAATTTTGTCGCAGTGTCTCTTGATGTATCATCAATAAATTGAACACATTCTTTTGGAAAGTCAACAGCTTCTAGCCCTTTTTGTATAGCTGTTACTAAAGCTTGATTTGAATAAAAGGCTTCTTTTCCACCTCTTAAAATGATGGCATTCCCAGATTTTAACGCAAGAGAAGATGCATCGGTTGTCACGTTAGGTCTGGATTCGTAAATCATGCCTATAACGCCAATGGGTACGCGTTGTTTACCAATAAGTAAATTATCTTCATTACGCCACATATGATCTACTTTACCAATTGGATCGTCCAATTCTATTGTGGTATTAATATCCTGCTGCATTGAATAAATACGTTCTTTTGTTAATAGCAAGCGATCTATCATCGATTCAGCTATGCCATTTTCTTTTGCTAACTCGATGTCTTTTTTATTGGCTGATAAAATATTTTCCATCTCTTTGTCTAGATGTGCCACAATCGATTTTAATGCCGTATTTTTTGCTTTGGTTGTTGTATTATTTAAAAAGAACGCAGCTTTTTTAGCATTCTGTCCTAGTTTTTCTAATAAACTCATGTTAACTCCTCCTTTATTAGTGCGGTCAGGTCATTTATTTGAAAATAGTGTCCCTATCTCTTTTCCCTCTAAAATATCAAATAATATAGCAGGCTCTTTTCCGCTAGCTAAAATCATTTGTGACTCGTTGTCTAGCACGCGTTTAGCGGCTTTTAATTTACTCATCATACCACCTGTACCAAACTCACTGCCTTTTCCTCCAGCAGCATTTTCCATCGTGGTTGTAATCTCAGAAATATGTGAATAGAGGGTGGCTTCAGGATTTGTTTGAGGATTATCACTATAAAATCCATCAATATCAGAAAGCATGAGTAACAAATCTGCTTTAGCTAAATGACAAACAATGGCAGATAGCTGATCATTGTCTCCAAATTTGGTTAGGTGATCTAATTCATCAACCGATACACTGTCATTTTCATTTACGATAGGGATAACACCCATGTGAAGTAATTCTTCAAATGTATTAATAACATTTTGTCTACTTGCAGGAAAATCGATAACATCACGTGTCAATAAAACTTGAGCAGATGTTTGATAATAGGATGCAAAGCGTTGTGTATAAATTTTTATCAATTCAGATTGTCCAATCGCAGCAACTGCTTGTTGTTTAGCAATTGTTTCTGGTCGTTTATTTAGCCCTAATAATTTCATACCAACACCAATTGCACCTGAAGAAACCAAAATGATTTCGTATCCGAGTTGTCTGAGTGATGATAGAGTGAACACTAGTTGATCAATGGCTCTTAAATTAATATCTGAATTGGGTAAGACAAGAGAGCTTGTTCCAACTTTTATAACTAATCGTTTACTTTTTTTTAATAAGTGTAATCTATCCAAAATAATCCCTCTTTTTTGTTTAATGGCTATTTTTTAAGTGTCTATCCATGCTATAATAACTCATTTTCATTTGGTTATCCACTAATGGAAAGTGATTTTTTTAATTTAGTGTTGACTTTAAAAAAAATGAGTATATGATTGTCATGAATGCAAACTTTTTACTAGAAAAAAGGAGTGAAAAAAAAGTGGAAAAAAAATCTAATCAGCAATCCATAGACCGTTTCACATTAGGTGGGACGCTTGTAGCTATGGGGGTTGTTTATGGAGATATTGGGACGAGCCCATTATACGTTATGAAAGCCATTGTAGATGGTAATGGCGGGTTGGCCAATGTATCGGAAACGTTTATCTTAGGAGCGGTATCATTAGTCTTTTGGACATTAACATTACTTACAACTATTAAATATGTCATGATTGCATTAAATGCAGATAACCACGGTGAGGGAGGGATTTTTTCACTTTTCACATTAGTAAGAAAACATAGTCGTTATCTACTTTATCCGGCAATGTTAGGTGGGGCTACCTTACTGGCTGATGGCATTTTAACCCCTGCAGTGACAGTGACTACCGCAGTTGAAGGACTTAGAGGGATTCCATCCTTTTATGATGTGTTTGGAGACAGCCAACAAATCATTGTTATTATTACAGTTATAATTATCTTTACATTATTTATGGTTCAACGTTTAGGAACGAAGAAAGTGGGAACAGCTTTTGGACCTATTATGTTTGGCTGGTTTACGTTTATTGGGTTGATTGGGTTATCAAATTTTATGGGAGATTTGACAGTCATTCGTGCACTTAATCCTTATTATGCTGTTCATTTACTGTTTTCTGAAGAAAATAAATTAGGCATCCTTATTTTAGGAAGCGTGTTTCTAGCAACTACTGGGGCAGAAGCTTTATACTCCGATTTAGGTCATGCAGGCCGAAAAAATATCCGAGTCAGTTGGCCTTATATTAAGGTGTGTTTAGTATTAAATTATTTTGGACAAGCTGCATGGATTATTCGTGTGAAAGATATGCCAGAGTATCAAAATATCGAAATGTTAAACCCATTCTTTAGGATGATGCCACAATCATTAACCATTGTTGGTGTTATTTTTGCGACAGTTGCAGCAATTATTGCGTCTCAATCTTTGATATCAGGGTCATATACACTAGCGTCAGAAGCGATAAAATTACGTCTATTACCTAGAATGAAAATTATTTACCCAACAGATCAAAAAGGACAATTATATATTCCTGCTGTTAACAACATGTTGATGATTGGGTGTTTAGCAGTCGTATTTGGCTTTCAAACATCTGCTCGTATGGAGGCGGCTTATGGTTTGGCCATTACCATCACTATGTTAATGACAACCATATTATTGCTTGTTTATTTATTACAAGAAGGAACACCAAAACCATTAGCTTATTTGATTTTTGTTTTCTTTGCAGGTATTGAGAGCATCTTTTTTGTATCAAGTGCCTCTAAATTTATGCATGGAGGATACGTTGCTTTAGGGATTGCATTGGTTATATTTATTGTGATGCTTATTTGGCACCGTGGCAATATGATAACTGAAACGACATCAAAACGTATCTCTTTATATGATTATAAAAATCAATTAGATGAATTACGTAATGATACTGATTGGCCTCAACTGCAAACCAACCTAGTGTTTTTAACATCTAAAATTAAAGGTCATTTAATTAGTCGTGAGATTATGTATTCGATACTAGATAAAAGTCCAAAACGGGCAAAAGTGTATTGGTTTGTCAATGTATTTGTTACCGATGAACCTTACACGAAAGAATATTATGTGGATATGATGGATACAGATTATATTGTTAACGTTCAACTTAGATTAGGATTTAAAATGCCACAAGAAGTCAATGTGTATTTAAGACAAATTGTCCATGATTTGATGAGCGAAGGCAAGCTTCCAAAACAACCACAAAAATACTCAATTACGCCAGGAAGGGAAACTGGAGACTTTTCTTTTGTATTAATCCGAGAGGAATTGTCTCGAGTGACTGAGTTGAGTTGGGTAGATACTGTTGTTATGCAAACCAAATTAGCTATCAAACGTATTGCGGTTGCTCCAGCTAAATGGTACGGGCTTGAGTATAGCGATGTGATTACAGAGTATGTACCATTAGTGATCCAGCCGAAGAAAAATAAAGTTACCTTGCGACAAGTTCAAGTAAAAGAATTTAACGAAGATGATGATGAATAAAATAATTGATAAAAGAAAGAGTAAGATTTATTTTTACTCTTTTTATTTGTCCTAATTTCGGGTAGGATTAAAGAAATCAATAGATAAAGGAAGGTAGTACATGAGTAAAGTAAGAGGTTTTGAAAAGGTTTCAACATTTGAGGATATTAATTTACCCAAAAGAGCAACAAAAAGTGCCGCAGGTTATGATTTTGAGTCAGCTGTTGATATTGTAATTCCAAGCATTTGGAAACAAGGAATAGCTAAAGTGTTAAAAGCTGTTATATCAAAAGAAGCATTGGCAGTGGATTCTGACATGCAAAAAGAATTAAAATCAACACTTGTGCCAACAGGTGTTAAATCATATATGGGTGACGATGAGTTTCTTCAAATTGCTAACCGTTCTAGTAACCCATTAAAAAACTTTTTAGTGTTAACCAATGGTGTGGGAATTATTGATAGTGATTACTATAATAATGCGGAAAACGAAGGACATATTATGATTCAATTGCTTAACTTTGGATTAACAGACAAACATATCAAAAAAGGCGATCGTATTGCTCAAGGTATCTTTTTACCGTTTTTAAAAGCAGATAATGATTCGGCAGAAACAGAGCGTACAGGTGGGTTTGGTTCATCAGGTAAATAATTTTTTAAGAGAGTAGCGAACTTTATTAGAATCAAACAATTTATGTTAAAATACCACTAAAGATGTATTTAGATAAACCATCAAAAATTGTAAAATAAGGATGATTTTGTGGCAAAAAAAAAGAAAAATGAATTTGTCTGTCAAACGTGTGGGTACATCTCTCCTAAATATTTAGGGAGATGTCCTAACTGTGGTGAATGGAACACGTTAGTTGAGGAGGTCATCGCAGATACACCGACTAGACATAGTCGAGTTAGTTTAACAGGTGAAACAAGCAAGCCTCAAAAATTGCAAGAAGTCACTGCCCAAAAAGAGCCCCGTGTTAAAACGCAATTAGGTGAATTAAACCGGGTATTAGGTGGTGGAGTGGTCCCAGGTTCTATGGTATTAATCGGTGGAGACCCTGGTATTGGAAAGTCTACGTTGTTGCTACAAGTATCACAACAACTTAGTTTACTAAAAGGAAATGTTTTATATGTGTCTGGTGAAGAAAGTTCACAACAAATCAAAATGCGAGCAGAACGTTTGGCTGATGGAAGTAATGATTTTTATGTTTATCCTGAAACAGATATGGGCCGTATTAAACAAGTCATCGAGCAATTAACACCAGATTATGTCATTATTGATTCAATACAAACCATGGTTCATCCTGAGACTGAAAGTGCTGCTGGTAGTGTGAGTCAAGTTCGAGCGAATACAGCAGAATTAATGCAGATTGCTAAAACAAATAATATTGCAATATTTATTGTGGGTCATGTCACAAAAGAAGGCTCGCTTGCTGGACCAAGAATGTTGGAACATATGGTGGATACCGTGCTGTATTTTGAAGGTGACCGTCATCATACGTTTCGAATTTTAAGGGCAGTAAAAAATCGTTTTGGCTCAACAAATGAAATTGGAATTTTTGAAATGAGACAAGCTGGATTAGTTGAAGTTCTAAATCCGTCAGAAGCCTTTTTAGAAGAGCGAATTGATGGGGCGACCGGCTCGGCAATTGTTTGTTCGATGGAAGGAACCCGTCCGATTTTAGCAGAAATTCAATCGCTTGTAACACCATCTGTTTTTGGTAATGCAAAACGAACCGCAACAGGTCTTGATTATAATCGTGTGTCATTAATTATGGCTGTGTTAGAAAAAAGAGCAGGTTTGTTGTTACAGAATCAAGATGCCTATTTAAAAGCTGTTGGTGGTGTAAAATTAGATGAGCCGGCGATTGATTTATCTATTGCGGTGAGTATTGCTTCTAGCTATAAAGATAAAGGAACCTCACCACAAGATTGTTTTATCGGTGAAATTGGCTTAACAGGTGAGATTAGACGGGTCAATCGTATTGAACAACGTGTTGGAGAGGCGCAAAAACTCGGATTTAAACGTGTATTTATTCCGATTAACAATCTCCAAGGTTGGAGCCCACCATCAGGAATTGAAGTGATAGGGGTTGAAACCTTATCAGAAACATTATACAAAGTATTTTCTTAGGAAAAGGAGGAGAGATGGTATGCAGAAAAAAATATATGCTG
Organism: Vagococcus sp. JNUCC 83; assembly: GCF_053667615.1. Lineage (NCBI taxonomy): Bacteria > Bacillati > Bacillota > Bacilli > Lactobacillales > Enterococcaceae > Vagococcus > Vagococcus sp. JNUCC 83. The sequence continues at coordinate 2,406,326 of NZ_CM132204.1, forward strand.
TTATGATGGCTTTAGTCGGTTTTAGTTTAGGAGTGGCATTATTCCCATTATTATGGAAGGCAACCAATCAAGAAACCTTAAGTTGGTTGAATAACGATATTACAAATGGTATTATCGGTGCAATTATTTTTGTTATTATTGCAACACTGACTGAGCAACATTTAGTAACAGGTTTAAGAAAAGTTGAAAAATTTATCACAGAGCAAAGTTTATCTGATTTATTATTTGGGAGCATCAGTACCATTATCGGTTTATTATTAGGTGCTTTAATATCTATTCCTTTTTACTCACTTCCATTAGTGGTTCCTGCAATTATTATGTTAGTTACAGGGTATCTAGGATTTAGAGTGGGAACGATGAAAACAGAAGATTTTAAAAAGTTATTTGTACCAAAATCTAAAAAAACATCAGAAGAGATATTAGATCGTCGTGTTGATGATTATTTTCATAAATATAAGGTTTTAGATACAAGTGTCATTATTGATGGACGTATTTATGATATTGCAAAAACTGGTTTTATTGAAGGGACATTGTTGATTCCAAATTTTGTCCTATATGAATTACAATACATTGCGGATTCAGGGGATAGTATGAAACGCGTTCGTGGGCGTCGGGGGTTAGATATTTTAAACGCGCTACAAAAAGAAGAAAATATTTCTGTAGAAATGTATGAGGGTGACTTTGAGGACATTCAAGAAGTTGATAGCAAGTTGATTAAGCTAGCTAAAATGTTGGATGGAATTGTGGTAACAAACGACTATAATCTTAATAAAGTATGTGAGTTTCAAAACGTGCCTGTATTTAATATAAATGCTTTAGCTAATGCTGTTAAACCAGTAGTGATACCTGGAGAAACCATGGATGTTATTGTGATGAAAGATGGAACAGAACGTCAGCAAGGTGTGGCTTATTTAGATGATGGCACAATGGTTGTAGTCGAAGATGGAAAACACTTTATGAATAAAAAAATTAACGTCATTGTGACGAGCGCATTACAGACAGCAGCTGGTCGTATGATTTTTGCTAAACCAAGCCATTCTCAAACCACAATAAATGGTGAATAAAGGGAAAAAAGTCTTAGGAAAGTGCCTTTACTATTTAGTGAAATGCATGTAAACTTAGAGGCATAGGAAGCGATAATACGTGAACAAGGAAGGTAATACCATGGGAAATAAAGTACGTGTCAGATATGCACCAAGTCCAACAGGTCATTTGCATATAGGAAATGCCAGAACAGCATTATTTAATTATTTATTTGCTCGTCATCATGGCGGCGATTTTATCATTCGTATAGAAGATACAGACCAAAAACGTAACATTGAAGACGGAGAAAAAAGCCAGTTAGATAATCTAGCGTGGTTAAATATCGACTGGGATGAGTCACCAGATAAACCCGGTGAGTATGGACCATACCGTCAATCTGAGAGAAGAGATATCTATCAACCATTAGTAGACCAGTTATTAGCGAGCAATTTAGCTTATAAATGCTACTGTACAGAAGAAGAATTAGAAGCAGAACGTGAAAGTCAACGCAGTCGTGGACAAATTCCTCGTTATAACGGAAAATGTGCTCATTTAACACCAGAACAACAAGCAGAAAAAGAAGCAGAAGGCATTACACCAGTTGTTCGTTTTAGAGTACCAAAAGGTGAAGAATATACTTTTGATGATATCGTTAAAGGAAATATCACGTTTGAATCGGATAGTGTGGGTGGCGATTTTGTTATCTTAAAACGTGATGGCATGCCAACTTACAATTTTGCTGTAGCAGTAGATGATCATATGATGAAAATCACTCACGTGTTACGTGGCGATGATCATATTGCCAATACACCAAAACAATTAATGATTTACGAAGCGTTTGGTTGGACACCACCAAGATTTGGTCATATGACGTTGATTATTAATACTGAAACAGGTAAAAAATTAAGTAAACGTGATGAAACGATTCTACAATTTATTGAGCAATACCGTGAACTAGGTTACTTGCCAGAAGCAATGTTTAACTTTATTAGTTTATTAGGTTGGTCTCCAGTTGGCGAAGAAGAAATCTTTAGCCAAGAAGAATTAATCAAAATATTTGATGCTGATCGTTTAGGAAAATCCCCAGCAGCGTTTGATAACAAAAAGCTTGAGTGGATTAGTAACCAATACATGAAACAACTTGATAGAAAAACAATGGCAGAGATGGCGCTACCATACTTGATTGAAGCAGGCTTAGTCGAAGAAAATCCAACTGCTGAAAAACAAGCTTGGGTTGAAGAATTAGTGAGTCTTTACCAACCACAAATGAGTTATGCTAAAGAAATTGTTGAATTATCGAGCTTATTTTTTAATGATACTCTAACATTTGATGATGCGGCGAAAGAAGTCTTATCAGATGAACAAGTGCCAGAAGTATTAGAAGCATTTAAAGCTCAATTGAATGAATTAGATGAATTTGATGTTCCAACAATTAAGAAAGCCATTAAAGCTGTTCAAAAAGAAACAGGCGCTAAAGGTAAAAAATTATTTATGCCAATTCGTGTAGCAGTCAGTGGACAAATGCATGGTCCAGAATTAGCAGAAACGATTCTTTTATTAGGTAAAGAGCAAGCAACAGAACATATTAATTTAGCATTAAAAGAAATACAAGGATAAGAAAAGTAACTGATAGATTGTCTTAAGAGAGCTTGTGGTATAGGTGTAAACAAGTGTCAATCTATTAGTGAAATGCCTCTTTGAGTAGGATGAGTGAAACAAGTAGCTTATCACGTGTGATAGACGTTACCTTATCAAAAGATTCACTGAGTGTGTTTAGGTGAATAAAGAAAAGTGGAACCACGTGAGAACGTCTTTTAACAAATTGTTAAGAGGTGTTCTTTTTTATTTTTGAAAGGAGTACATATATGGGGATACAAATATATAATACATTAAGTCGAAAAAAAGAAAGTTTTGTGCCAATCAAACCAAATGAAGTGAGCATGTATTTATGTGGACCAACTGTTTATAATTATATTCATATAGGGAATGCACGAAGTACAGTGGCATTTGATACTGTTCGTCGATATTTTGAGTTTAGAGGATACAAGGTCAATTATGTCTCAAATTTTACAGACGTAGATGATAAAATTATTAAAACAGCGAATCAAGAAGGTATTTCGACTAAAGAATTAGCCGATAAATACATAGAAGCATTTAAAGAAGATACTGGAAAATTAAATGTGCAACCTGCTTGTTTAAACCCACGTGTTATCGATCATATTGATGATATTATTGAATTTGTCTCTGTCTTAATTGATAAAGGGTATGCGTATGAGTCACAAGGAGATGTGTATTATCGCACACGTTTATTTAAACCTTATGGAAAATTAAGTAATAAAAGTATTGATGAATTAGAGACAGGTGCGAGTCAACGTACAGGTGCTGAATCAGCTAAAAAAGAAGATCCTCTAGATTTTGCATTATGGAAACAAGCTAAAGAACAAGAAGTATCATGGGATTCGCCATGGGGAAAAGGTCGTCCAGGATGGCATATTGAGTGCTCTGTGATGGCAACCAAACATTTAGGTGATACAATAGATATTCATGCGGGTGGTCAGGACTTAGAATTTCCACATCATGAAAATGAAATTGCACAAAGTGAAGCAAAAACTGATCAGACGTTTGCTCATTACTGGATGCATAATGCTTATTTAACAGTTGGAGAATCTGGCGAAAAAATGAGTAAATCACTTGGAAATTTTATTACGGCACACGAATTGATGAAAGATGTGTCGCCAGAAGTGGTGCGTTTTGCTTTGTCAACGACACATTACCGTCGTCCAATGCCATTTAATGAAACGACAATTAAAGAAGCAACGACTAATTTAGGACGCATTAAAAGTAGTTACAACAATGCGGATTTTCGTTTAGAAACAGCAGTAGACTCTTTAGAAAACGACCATGACTGGTTAAAAGAATTGTCTTCGTTGATGATGGCATTTGTCACAGAAATGGACGATGATTTTAATGCCGCAAATGGTATTACAGTAGTTTATCAGTTAGTGAAACATTTAAATCGTTATCTAGAAGAAGATGTGGTATCTAAAGAAGTCATCACAGCTTATCAAGACACATTAGAAAAATGGATGATTATTTTTGGGATTGAATTAAAGAACGATGACGACTTATTAGATGAGGATATCGATGCTTTAATTATTGAAAGAAACACTGCTCGTAAAGAAAAGAATTTTGCTAGAAGTGATGAAATACGTGATTTATTAAAAGAACAAGGGATTATTTTAGAAGATACCCCTCAAGGAACAAGATGGAGTAGAAGTGAATGACAAATGAAAAAGATTATACCTTACTAAGTGGTTTAACACTTGCTTATGTGGGGGATGCCATATATGAAACATATATCCGTGATTATTTAGTAAAAAGTGGGCAAACACGCCCAAATCAATTACACCGTTTAGCGACACACTATGTATCAGCCAAAGCACAACATTATTTGATTGAACAAATGATGCAGCAAGACGTGTTAACGGACGTTGAGCAAGATATGTATCGACGCGGACGCAATGCTAAAAGCCATACAAGTGCAAAAAATACCTCTGTGGCAGTGTACAGATCTTCAACAGGATTTGAAGCGTTGATGGGATATTTACATTTAACAGAGCAAAAAGACCGTTTAGAAGAAGTCATTACATGGTGTATTCACACAATAGGAGAAAAAAATAATGAGAAAACCGCAAAATAAACGTAAACCAGAGAGACAGCGACCAAAATTTGATAAAAATCATCAACAAGAAGCAGACGTGCCAACACCAGAGATGGATGATGTGGTATTAGGAAAGCATGCCACAATAGAAGCACTACAAGCGAATCGAGGCAATAAACTATTTTTACAAGAAGATATTAAAGGAAATAGAATCGAAGAAATTAAACAACTTGCTCAAGAGAAAATAGTGTCTATTAAATGGGTCCCTAAATCTAAGTTAGATGAAATGGTTGATGGCTTGAATCATCAAGGAATCGTCTTAAAAATTACACCATATGAATATCTTTCACTAAAAGAATTGTTAGGCAACACAAAAGAAAAAGAAAATCGCTTTTTCTTAATTTTAGATAGTATTATGGATCCGCATAACTTAGGATCAATTTTAAGAACAGCGGATGCGGTGAATGTCGATGGTGTGATTATTCCAAAACACCGTGCTGTTGGGGTAACACCTGTTGTAGTTAAAACATCTACTGGGGCGGTAGAACACATTCCAATCGCACGTGTGACAAATCTTTCCCAAGCAGTTAAAGAAATGAAAAAAGAAAATATTTGGGTATTTGGGACAGATATGGAAGGAACAGATTACACTAAGTGGAATGTATCAGGAGATATTGCTTTAGTTATTGGCAATGAAGGAAAAGGCATGGGTCAAGCACTCAAAAAAGAAGTGGACGAGATGATTACTATCCCAATAGATGGTCACGTTCAAAGCTTAAATGCCAGTGTTGCAGCTGGGTTATTAATGTATGAAGTGCATAGAAAAAGGAGATAAATTATGGAGGGCATCACATGACACGAAAATTAAAACATCAAGTCCTGTTTGTTGATGGCTATAATATGATTGGTGCTTGGCCTGATTTAAATCGTTTGAAAAAACAAGATAAATTAGGTGACGCACGAGACCAATTATTATTTATTTTATCTAACTATGCCAAATACAAAGGAATCGAGATCATCGTTGTATTTGATGCCCAACTTGTCCCTGGAATTCAACAGACGTATGATAAATACGGATTGACAGTTATCTTTACAAAAGAAGATGAAACAGCAGATACTTATATTGAGCGTGAGGTACCAAATAAAATGAATGCGTTGACTACTGTTCGTGTCGCAACAAGTGATTTAGCTGAACAATGGGTAGTTTTCTCTCAAGGAGCACTACGAGTTTCAGCAAGGGAATTATTTAATTCAATTAAAGAAGTGGAAAAAGAAATAAAGGCGGATACACAAGATTATCAGTATCAAAATCTACGACGGAATAGTCCTTGGAATCAAGAGCAAGTTCAAACACTGAAAGAACTGTTTGATGATTTAATGTATCATTAAAAACTGCACGAAATACCTATTTGGGATATTTCGTGCTTTTTTAGTTTATTGATAATATTATGATATAATAAATGAAAAAGGAGGGATTTTTATGTCAGAAAAAGAATTATTAAAATCAGAAAAAATTCGTATTAAGAACGATAAAAAACGTGCAGAAGGCAAAGATCCATTGAAAGGTTGGGGAAAGATGGTTGATACTAAATTCGGCGGCGGCGGAGTGACTGGAGGTTCAAAAGGAAACCCAATGGCTTTTGACAAGATGGGGGCAACTATTGAGGATCAAAAAAGTAAACAATAAAAAGTTTTGAAAGATGACTTCTACGATTACGGAAATCAGTTTATTTACAGGGTAATGAAAAAATCCCTGTATAATTTGGAATGAGTTAAAGTAAAAAGTTATCTGAGTATTTTTGAAAGTCGTTGGTTTTTATGTATTTTCAGCTTCATATCAAATGGATTTAGAATGCTATAATAAATGGAATGGAGAATTTTTATTTTGACATCTACATGTGCAATATTATTAGGTTTATATTGTTTTCTAATTGCGTCTGGAAATTGTCCTATGATTGGTTTTAGAGGAGTTTTATATTGTCTTCAAACTAAAAATTCTTGGGAAGTGACGAATAAAGTATTTGGTTTGTTTTTATTGATATCGGGAATCATTTATTTAGCAAATAGCAATCTTAAAATATTTGTAGGAATTATAGTCTTAGGAATTTTTACAACAGATCTTATTTCATTAGTGATATAAAAAAAAGCCAAGACAGTTATTTAATACATTAATAGACATCATTAGATAATATACGAAGGACAAGACACTCAGAATTTATTATGGGGGTCTTTAGTTTAATGATATCTATCTTTGTTTAAAATTTGATAGAGTTAACAAAAGTGAAGTTATATTTAGTTGTTCGATGAAGAACTTACAATTTTGTGCTTATTTGGAAAAGCTTCTGACTTTTGAATTTCTTTTTTTGATTTTATATTTAATTCAATGAAATTCTTAAAATATAGAGGAATCCCTTTTGTGATGTTCAAGTTCAAGCTATCCATAGTCTGAATATGAATATGGGGTTGTGTAGAATTACCTGAATTACCACAATCAGCTAAATGTTCACCAACTAAAATATTATCTCCTTCTTTAACAACAAAAGAGTTCTTTTTTATGTGGACAATACAGATAAAATTATCAGAATCTTCAGGTTGAATAATAATGTAATTTCCAGTTATATTTTCAATTCTTTCTTTTAGCCTTTTCTTTTGAGTTAACATATAGGGAATACCAGCGAATAAAGATCTTCTTACTTTGTTGTCAGTCTCGTTGTCGTGTATTTTTACAACTTTTCCATTAACTGGAGTTAGAATAGGTTTTCCAAAACTGTAAAAATCTTTTGGATTTTCAGTTCCAAAAATTGTATTCAATGTAATTTTAGAACTAGTATGACCTTTGGCATTAACAGCCATAAAATCATAAGCATAAGTAACACCCAATAAATTTGTTCCATGACTAGGAACTTTAAAGGCCGGAGTATTTCCAACCAACCATTGTTCTGAGAATGGTAAAGCTCCCACAATTTTTAAATTAGATTCCATATCTTACCTCTTTTAGAATATTATAACATTTTTTATTTAGTTTACATAACTGGTGATTATGCGAAATATATTGAATACTATACTATGTAAAAGGATGTGATTTATAAATGGATATTCAAGCATATTGGAAAAACTTTTTAGAAGAAAATAAACTTTCCTCAGACACAAATTATTTTGAAGCTTTTTATTTTGGAAGTGATAAAACATCTGCTAATAGTTTACTTAATTTAGTTTTAGATGGAAAAAAACAGCTACTAGTTCTGCTCAAGAAGAATATATTTTGAATAATGAAAGAGAACCAAAAGTAAATGATTATTCAATTGTTACTGATTTTGAAGGAATTCCTAAGTATATTATACAAACAACGGATGTAATTAAACTTAAATTTGAAGATATGACATATGATTTATGTAAATTTGAAGGAGAAGATTTAACTTTAGAGACATGGCAAGATAAACATATTGAGTTTTTTAATATAGTTGGGAAAAAAAGTGGTTATAAATTTCAATGGGATATGATAGTTATATTTGAAAAATTTAAAGTAGTTTATAAATAGATTAGTTATTTAACATTATGGTAGACATAATAGCAGTTATCCAAACATAATATTTGATAGACTATATGAAATTAAAATTAAGTAGATGAATCAATATGAAGCAGTATTTAATACTAGTAGACGAACCTTGGGGAAAGATGTTTTACGACATAATTAATCATCAATTAAATTTAAATAACTCTAAAGGTTTGAGAGCATTAGATTTTGATAGTGGTTTTGGTAAAACTGTAAATTCTTTCGCTCAATTCAATATTGTAACTGCGATTGAAAAGAATGAAAAAATGCTAGAATAGTTACCAAAGAACTATTATGATTTAATTATTTGTCATAATGTTCTTGAATATATTGATGACTATCAAAAAATTTGCCAAATATTTTCCACACTTATAAAAAGTGTAGAATAATATCAATAGTCAAACACAATTTGAATGGGACGATATTGCATAATGTTATTTTGTTAGATAATCCAAAAAAACTTTAGATATTTTACAATTAAAAAAAATACATCTAAAAATTTTGGCAATATAAATTATTACTCTACAAACAAATTAATAGATTATTTTAAAGAAAATGATATATTACTCATGAAAAGATTAGGAATACGCTCAATATATGGATTAAGTAGTAATAATTCAATCAAGTATAATTCTGGATGGTATGAAAATATGTTTGAATTAGAAAAATTATTATCGAATAAAACAGAGTTTTTAGAAACTGTATTTTATAATCATCTAATTTTCAAAAAAGGTAACTAGTTATTTAACTCTTTGCTTTCAATCATCACAATTATACCAAGTTAGATTTTAATGATATAATTGACTAGAAAAGGATAGGGTATATGATTACAAAAGTTAGATTTTGTGGAACAGTTGAAGAACAAAATGAATTATCTAAATTAGTATTAATTGATGAGAAGGTTGCAACATCTTCTTTACTTGAATTAAAAAAGAAAAACGAATTAACATCTGTCGGTGATATCTGGCAGATACAAGATGGCTTTAAGCAAGATATATGTATGGTTAAAATTTCAAAAGTAGAAATTAAAAAATTTAAAGATATAACTGAAGACTTTGCGATTAAAGAGGGAGACGGTTCTTTTAACAATTGGCTTGAGATACATAAAAATTATTATTCGTTTTTATTAAATAAGAACGGTAAAATGTTAAAAGATACTACCTTATTAGAGTGCGTATACTTTGATAAAATAGTTATTTAACACTCTAGTTAATGTAATTTTACTTTTAAAAAGTCTCACGAGTACCAATTCCTTATGACACTAATTTTGTGAATCGTAATCGGTTTACGTAAAATTAAAAATAAGCCTAATTTTTAAGGCTTCTTTTTTTGTTAATACTAAGTAAGTAATTTTGAGTATTTAGAGGCAAATTTAATGCGTTTATTTTTTTAAAGGTAGTGGAAAATTTGGTATTTTGTTTCAAGGAATGGTCGTAATATTGAACTTGTTATTCAAGCATTGTAATTTAGATTATTTATCAGAAGGTGTTAACATAGTGACAATCATTTTTACAAGATAGATTAGCCCAAATCCGACAAAACCTATAAAGAACAGACTGGATATATCTCCGAAAAAGTTCTCTAAATGAGGACTACCAAATAGGCCGATAAAGTAAAAAATGATGGAAAGACTAAGTAAAATAATTGCAAGTAATAAAAGAATCGCATTAAGTGTAAATTGTTTATTTTTATTGAACATATTTTTCATAAGAATAGCTCCTTTGTAATAAATAATAGGTTTAAAGTTATCTTAATAAAAATGTTCTATGTAGTAAAGGTATAAAACTGGTTCGTAAAAAACCAATAAAAGGATCATAGCTTCTATCGAAGACAATAATCTTTTATTGGTTATTTTGAACTATTTTTTTATGATGTCATCTATCATTTGCTTTTGAAAATCATTTGCGTAAGTTTGTGATAATTCTGTTTGTTTTTCTTTATTTGTGGCTAGACTAGGGTCTTTAGTGATAGCTTCTTTTAATTTTTCAGTGACATATTTTTTTGCTTCTTCTTCTAATGTGTCTTTTTTACTAGCCATCTCTTCGCCTAGCTTTTTGGCTTGGTCTGTACTTAACTCAATCCAATCACTTGGTATATAGAAAGTGTTTTTTTGTGAATCAAACTCTTTGTTATTACCAGCGATGCCAAATAAAGTTTTATAGAATACATTTTTATAGACCCATTGAGTGGTTTTAGACTCAAGTACTGCTTTGTTGTCTTTACTAATAGCTACTTCATTTTTTACCTTATCTGTTTTTGTTTGAGTGACCTTTTTTTGAGAAGGGCTTGTTTTGTATAAATAAACTTTTTCTTTACCATCTCCTAAAGGTTGATATAGTAAGATATTTAATTGCTCATTGTCTGCAGAACTAACTAAGGATGTTTCTTTAACAGCGACCGCTTTTTTCATACCAAAGTGGTGAGAATAATTCATTTCCATCAAAGCCACACTTCCGATAAATACAATCCCAAAAACAAGGGTCATAATATATTGCCATGTAGATTTTGCAAAGATAAAGGTAAATGCGAATAATAAAGCACTAAGGATAACTAAAAAGACTATCATGAGATGACCTCCTTACTTTGAGAAACGTTTTTTTTATTTTCATGAATGAAAAATGTTGTGATAAGGCCAATAATTCCAAATAAAACAGCTACTAGAAATGCTGCATGATAACCTGTTAAAGTGGCATGAGTGGCTAATTCTTTGTATTCAAGAGGTGATGATTTTAATAGTGATTTCTCAGGTAAAGCATTTTTTGTTTGATTGGTTAAGACACTGATTAAAATAGCTGTACCAACTGAGCTGGCAACTTGTCTCAACGTACTATTTACGGCAGTGCCATGTGTCATTAAATGTCTTGGTAAAGAATTCATTCCAAGAGTTGTTAAAGGCATCATAACCATTGAAATACCAAACATACGCACAGCGTATAGTGTGATGATATAAATGACAGGTGTTGTTTCAGTTAAAAACATAAATGGGATGGTGGCACTTGTTAATAAAAACATCCCCATAATACCTAAACGTTTAGCACCATGTTTATCAAAAATTTGCCCAGTAATAGGCATCATGAATCCCATAACCAATGCTCCTGGCAATAACATTAGACCAGAATGAAAAGCAGATTCACCGCGAATGTTTTGAATATAAAGTGGTAAAACCATCTCTGCACCAATCATTGCCATATTTGCCAAACTAGATAAAATAGTAGCGATAGTGTATGTTTTTGATTTAAATACTCTAAGTTCTAAAAATGGTGTGTCTATTGTAAGTTGGCGCCATGTGAAAATAATTAATGTGACCACTCCAACAGCTAAAAAGCCTAATACTTTTGTGCTCCCCCAACCGTCGTTTCCAACGCTTGAAAACCCATAAAGTAAAGAACCAAACCCTAGAGTAGATAAACAAATAGACAGTACATCTATGGCGGGATTTGATAATTCTAAAACACTCTTCATAGCAAAGAATGACAGAATAATAACTAAAACAACAATAGGAATGACCATATAAAATAAATCACGCCATACATAGTGGTCGATAATGTAACCAGATAATGTTGGTCCTAATGCCGGAGCAAGTCCAATAACAATACCAGCTCCACCCATGGCAGCCCCACGTTTTTCAGGTGGAAAAATATTTAGCATAATATTTTGCATTAAAGGCATTGAGACACCAACACCAGCAGCCTGCACCAATCGACCAGTAAGCAACATTGAGAATGTTGGTGCTATAGCACAAAGAATTGTTCCAACTAGGAAGATACTCATAGCTCCAATGTATAAATTTTTTGAGTTAAATTTATTCATTAGCCAAGCAGATATGGGAATCATAATTCCATTAACTAATAAAAAACCAGTTGTTAGCCACTGAATTGTTGCTGCAGAGACATCAAAATCTTTCATTAATGTTGGAAAAGCTGTGGTTAGTAAAGTTTGATTAAGTACTGTACAAAAAGTTCCGATTAAAAGTATTGCAACTAGTAAGCTGCGTTTATATGTTTTTCCGTGAATATCCACGGGGTTTATATCACTCATATATATATCCTCCATATTATTATTTTTATAACAATAAAATAATATACACTTATCTAATATTCATGTCAACCATATTGACACGCATGTTAGATAAGTGTATATTTATGTCAAAATACCCCATTAGAAAGTAGATGAGATGGTGAGTTCAAAGTTCAAAGAGTGGATAGAACGAGAAGATATACTTATGGGAATAAGTGAATTAACAAAAAAAACGGGAACAACGACAAGACAACTGAGGTATTGGGAAAAAAAAGGTTATATACAATCCATCCAACCAGATCATAATAGTCCAAGATCCTATAAATTAAGCGAGATAATTAAAGTAGAGCTGATTAAAGAAAATTTAGATAAAGGGTATAAGTTGTCTGTTGCTTATGAAAAAGCAAAAAAAAAATTATCAAGTATTCAACGTTTTCGCGAAGTTTTTTCTAATTATGTGAGGGATGTTGATATTATTGATGATCGTTATGAAGTCTTTACAATAGGACCGTTTAGTCAAACAGATGAAAAAATAACGATTACTCATGATGCAAAAAATAATACACTAAGTTATGAAATTAAACAAATTGATGATTATTAATCATTTAATTTGTTTTTTTAATTATAAAAGAAACAAAAAATTCACAAAAAATTAAAAAAATAATACATTTTGGTTATAAATAAAGGTGTTATAATAAAAGCAGCAGAGAGGTAACGCTTTCAAAATGAGGAGAGTCGTATGGAAGAAGAGATTTTATATCTACTAATTGAGCGAGCTAAAAAAGGTTGTTCAGATTCATTTGCTTATATTTTTGAAACGTACCAACCAATTGTTTACAGGGTAAAAAGGGTATATCATTTGTCATATTTTGAAACAGATGACTGGTTACAAGAAGGTAGAATATGTTGCTATAAATCAATACAGACTTATAATGCAGATAGAGGGGCAACATTTGGTAGTTTTTTCCGAATGAATTTTAAAAACCATGTGTTCTCTTTAATAAGACGACAGGAAGCTTATAAAAGAAAAATTGATAAAGATAGTGTCGCATTAAAAATAAATATAGATGACGTTGATTTTACAAGGCAAATTATAGAAAAAAGACAGGCAGAAAGTTTTAAATATGTTTTTTATAAAGAAAATGCGTTGTTATTTTCTGAATCATTGTCTGATTATGAACGACAAGTTTTCGTAAAACACGCTTTATATGAAGAATGTAAACAACTTAAAGATAAACGAGCTTTAGCACGTGTGAAGAAAAAATTTATCCGTCATTATATTAATCAGTAAAATAGAAGTAGTTATCTCTCTTGATAAAAAAATTTTAATTATTCTATGAAAAAATGTAAATAGTATTGATAAATAAAAACAATTATGGTAAAATTTGTATTTTTTGTTCGCCTATGGTATAATTATGCTAAGAGGTGAATAAAATGTCTATTAGTATCTCCACTATAAAAGAAGAATTAGAAAATAAAGTTGGTAGTAGAATTAAATTGGTGGCACAAACTGGGCGTAAGAAACAGACTGAACGTCATGGTGTGTTAGCAGAGTTATACCCATCAGTGTTTATTGTACAGCTTGATCAAGATGAAAATGCTTTTGAGCGCGTATCATATAGTTATACAGATATTTTAACGCATTCAGTAGAAGTATTGTTTCATGATAATGAAGAAGAATTAATAGGATAGTAAAGATATAGAGCCTAGTAGTCCTAAGGCTTTTTATTTTTTTTATAGGGAGGGCCAAGTATGAAAAAAATATTATTTGTTTGTTTAGGCAACATTTGTCGTTCCCCTATGGCAGAAGTTGTTTTTAAGGAAAAAGTAAACCAGCAAGGATTATCTGATAAAATCAGCGTTTCATCTCGTGCAACAGGTAGCTGGAATGAGGGAGATGTCCCTCATAAAGGAACGCAAGATAAATTAAAAGAAGTTGGTCTAACTTGTGATGGGTTATATGCAGAAAAAATATCTTCAGAAGATTTTTATGACTATGATTATATTATTGGGATGGATGAAAATAATATCCGTGATTTAGAAGGTCTATCTCCAGATATTAATTCCCTTCATAAAATTCATTTGTTATTATCAGAGGAAGTTGGAATGAAAAAAGAAAATATTCCTGACCCGTATTACACAGGTGATTTTGATTTAACGTATGACTTGGTTAATAAAGGAACCACGAAATGGCTAGATAAAATTAAAGAAGAATTAAAATAACACTAACCCCGTATCGATTTTAGTCAATACGGGGTTAGTATTTTTAGTCTAATTCACTTGATGAAGAAATAATATTGCTAACAATACCATATTCTTTTGCTTCGTCGACTGACATCCAAAAGTTTCTATCAGTATCTTCAGCAACTTTTTCATAAGTTTGTCCAGTAGCCTCAGCGATTAAACGGTTAATTCTTTCACGCATTTTTACAATTTCACGTGCTTCGATTTGAATTTCTGTACTCTGACCTTGAACGCCACCGGCTGGTTGATGAATCATAAAGCGAGTGTTGGGTAGAGAGTAACGATTTTCTTTTTTTGCAGCTAAGAAAATCGTAATTCCAGCACTAGCAACCCATCCAGTTCCTACAATTTTGACATCAGGTTTTACAAATTTAATCATATCGTGAATGGTATCTCCAGCTTCAACATGTCCTCCTTGACTATTGATATATATAGTAATAGGATCATCGTTTAAAGCTGAAAGTAGTAATAATTGGCTACTCACTTCTTTAGCAAGTTCTTGATTAATTCCCCCATAAATTAAAATGGTACGAGTGTCAATCATTTTTTGAGTAAGCATGGTATTTGTATCCATCAGTGTTTTATCTGTCATTTGATTAATCTCCTTTCAAGTCGCTCATTAGTTATAGTGTAGCACAATTCCTTCATTTATCACAAAATTAGCGTCTTGTTTTACGCCCTAGACCAACTGCATTCTGCATTTTTCTAAGTGTTTTATTTGCCACTTTTGAAGCAGATTCTGCGCCTTCATCTAGTATGACTTGGAGTTCTTCTGATTTTAATAACTCTTTGTAACGTGTTTGAATTGGTTCTAAGGTATCTACCACAACTTCTGCTAAGTCATTTTTGAAGTCAGCATAGCCAGAATCGGCGTATTTTTCAACTAGTTCTTCAATTGTGAAATCTGATAGTGATGAATAGATGACTAATAAATTAGACACACCAGGTTTATTTTCAACATCATATTCAATTTTTCCACTAGAATCAGTCACGGCAGAACGAATTTTTTTACGAATCACATTAGGTTCGTCAAGCATTGAAACAAATCCTTTACTGTTATTATCAGATTTACTCATTTTTTTAGAAGGATCTTGTAAACTCATAACACGACCACCAGCATTTTTATCTGGAATTTTCACTTCTGGTAAGACAAGTAGTGGCTGATTTTGGTTTTGGGCATAACGAGAGTTAAATCGCTCAACAAAATCTCTTGTTAGTTCTAAATGTTGTTTTTGATCTTCTCCTACGGGTACCAAATCGGCATTATACAAAATAATGTCTGCAACCATCAATGGAGGATAAGTTAGTAAACCAGCACTCACAGAAGTAGAACCAACTTTTTGTGATTTGTCTTTAAATTGTGTCATACGTTCTAATTCTCCAAGAGATGTGTTACATTGCACAATCCAAGCAGCTTCGGCATGTGCAGGAACTTCAGATTGAATAAAAACAGTTGATTTCTTTGGATCAATACCCACTGCAAGGTATAAAGAGGCTAGTTGTAATATTTGTTGTCTGAGCTTTAAGCGATCTTGTGGAACAGTAATGGCATGTTCATCAACGATGCAAAAGAAACAATGGTAATTGTCTTGTAATTGAACAAACTGTTTCATTGCACCAATATAGTTTCCAATAGTAGGAATACCACTTGGTTGAATGCCTGAAAAAATAGTTTTCATAAAATAGTCATGCCTCCATAATAATTTTTTGTCATAATAGTATTATACTAGAAAGTGATTATAAATAGGAATAAAAATGTATTTTTTATTTTTTAGAGAGATGTGTTATAAAAAGTTAGAAATGTATGTGAAAGTTAACGTAAAAAGACAAAAAAACATGTTTTTTTATACATCGGATATTATAAAAAAGTATTAAGAATGACTACATAATGCCAAAAAAACCTAGTAATCATAGGTTTTTTGTAGTACAATTTACACATACTATATTTTAGTTAATAAAATTATTCTACTTATACTTGTGAAAGGAAGTGACATATATGCTAAAATTATACACTTCACCCAGCTGTACATCTTGTCGAAAAGCACGTGCTTGGTTGCAAGAAAATCAAATTGAATTCGTTGAACGCAATATTTTTTCAGAACCATTGACACAAGATGAACTAAAGGAGATCCTACGAATGACAGAAGATGGTACAGAAGAAATCATCTCTACTCGTTCAAAAGTATTTCAAAAGTTAGATGTTGATTTAGACGAGCTATCACTTCCAGAGTTATTAGAGTTAGTGCAACAAAATCCTGGATTATTACGCCGACCAATCATGATTGATGAAAAAAGACTTCAAGTCGGTTTTAACGAAGATGAAATTCGTCGTTTTTTACCTAGAGAGGTTAGAGCTATTGAGCTAAAACAAGCGCAATTAATGGCAGGAATTTAACTTATAATATATACTACAATCAAATAGAGTCACTTGTTATAAGAAGATGGATTTGAATCAGTGTTCAAATGTATCTTTTTTTTCTTAAAATCTATTAATTTTCGTGGGAAAAACGGACGAAATAAAGGTGATTTTCTTTACTTTTTGATAATATGATATACAATGGAACTATATAAATACTTAGGAAAAGGGGTGTAGCCATATGGAAATGGAACGAATTAATGAAAATACTATTCGAGTATCAATTGGAAATGACGATCTTGCCGAAAGAGGTATTACTTTTTTGGATTTACTAGGTAATCAAAAACAAATTGAATCTTTTTTTTATAGTATATTAGAAGAAGTGGATGTTGATGATCAATTCCAAGGGACAGAGGCCGTAACGTTCCAAGTGCTACCCAACCATGATGGACTTGAATTATTCATTAGCAAAAATGCATCGATTGATGAGTCTGCTGAATTTAGTGGCTTTGATAATACAGAGGCAGAAGGTTTTGTAGATTATTTGAGAAATCAAATGACGTCATCAGATGTTAATCAAGAAATAGATGAATCATCAGACATAGGTGAGTTTAATTATTTAGATGATAGTATCTTTGGAGCAACGTATGATACAGTATTTAAAGCAGATGATTTTGAAAGTATCGTTGAGTTGGCAAATAATGTCCAACTGTTAAATACATTATCTTCACTGTATTTCTTTAATAATCAATATTATTTACAGCTTACATTTTTATTAGAAGATAGTTCTAAAGGTCAAGCCCAAAATGATGTGTCTAAAATCTATGAGTATATGGGATTAACTAATATTACAAAAGATGTATTAGATGAATATGGCGAATTAATTATCGATCGAAATGCTTTAAGCATTTTGAAACATTATTTTAAGTAAGAGAATGTTTTCGAACATTCTTTTTTTATGAAATAAACTTAAATTAGGAGGTGTAAGAATGATTAAACGTCGTGAATTACTTTTGTATAGTGTGTTTGGTACAACGGCTACCTTTATTTATTTTTTTATACGTTTTATGTCTAAAGAGTGGACAGATAATGTTTTGATGACGGTTATATTGGCACAAAGTGTTGCGATTGTTTTTTCATTCTTTGCCAATAAATTTTTTGTATTTAAGAATACAGGATTAGGTTTTTTTCAGTCATTAAAACAGTTTATTGAATTTATTGCGGGGCGTTTATTTGTGATTGTTTTAGATTTAGGGATAGCTTATTTTTTTGTAGAAAAGTATAGTAAAGTGATGATTTCACTGTTTCATCTACAGAAAATTAATTATCAAAATCTCATACTAACACATCCACTAATAGGACCTTATATGGGAAACGCATACCTGCTAAATGAATTTATTTTTACCGTACTATCACAGGTTCTAGCAACTATTATAAATTATGTTGTTTCTAAGAGAATTGTATTTAATGCAAAAAAGAGTTATGAAGGAGAGTTGGTCTCTTCTTCATAACTCTTTTTTTAGTAAGTCGAATTTTTATTTACGACGATAGTCTCTTCGGGTACAGATTTTATAATCCATGTTCCACTACCAATAATTGTGTTTTTACCAATCGTTGTATTTCCTCCAAGAACTGTTGCACCCGCGTAAATAGTCACGCCATCAGAAATATTTGGGTGACGTTTTCCGTGTTTTAATAATGTGCCATCTTCAGCCAATTCAAAATTTTTCACTCCTAATGTGACATTTTGATATAGTTTGACATGTTTGCCAATAATAGTTGTCTCACCAATCACAATACCTGTTCCATGATCGATAAAAAAGTAGGGGCCGATTTTAGCACCAGGATGAATATCAATTCCTGTTAGACTATGCATCTCTTCTGTTAACATTCGTGGGATAATGGGTACCGTTAAGTTATAAAACTCATGAGCTAGTCTATAGATACTTATGGCTTTAAATCCCGGATAAGTTAAGATGATTTCATCTTTACTTTTTGCAGCAGGATCATAATCAAACGCAGCCTGAATATCAGTATCGATTATTTTA
This sequence comes from Vagococcus sp. JNUCC 83, assembly GCF_053667615.1. Taxonomy (NCBI): domain Bacteria; kingdom Bacillati; phylum Bacillota; class Bacilli; order Lactobacillales; family Enterococcaceae; genus Vagococcus; species Vagococcus sp. JNUCC 83. The sequence goes on from NZ_CM132204.1 coordinate 2,425,228, forward strand.
GCAATATCCTCTATTTTATCCATCAATTGATGTGACAAGTTATTGATTGTCGATGTATCTGCAATCGTAAACGTTAAACATGAATGAATGGACTCTTGAAATAGTTGTTTGGTCATCTCGCGATTGGGATCACCAAAAAATGTTGGGAAGAGTAGTGAGAAAAAGTCGGTTGACATTTTCTCGACTGCCTGTTTCATCCCAATGTAATTTTTGCTCATTGAAATCTTCCTATTCTGTAAACATTGGTGTAGATAAATAGCGTTCACCAGTGTCTGGTAACAATACTACAATACGTTTATATTTATTTTCAGGTCGTTTAGCTAGTTCTATTGCGGCAAACGTTGTAGCCCCGGATGAGATACCTGCTAGTATGCCTTCTTTTTTAGCTAAAAGTCGACCAGTTTCAAACGCATCTTCATTGGATACGGTGATAATCTCATCATAAACAGATGTATCTAAAATTGAAGGGACAAAACCTGCTCCAATTCCTTGGATTTTATGACTACCTGGAGTGCCTTTTGATAAAACTGGTGAATCAGTTGGTTCTACAGCAATGATTTTCACGTTTGGATTTTTTTCTTTAAGAAATGTTCCCACACCTGTAATAGTTCCTCCAGTTCCTACTCCGGCCACAAATATATCAACATTTCCGTCTGTGTCATTCCAAATTTCTGGACCTGTTGTTTGATAGTGGATTTCTGGATTCGCCGGATTTGAAAACTGAGATGGAATAAAGCTATTACCTATTTCAGAAGCTAATTCTTCAGCTTTTGCAATAGCACCTTTCATTCCTTTTGCTCCTTCAGTTAAAACGAGTTCAGCACCATAAGCTTTCATGAGTTGACGACGCTCAATAGACATCGTTTCAGGCATAACAATGATGAGTTTGTATCCTCTTGCTGCGGCCATCATTGATAGACCGATGCCAGTATTTCCAGAAGTTGGTTCAATAATGGTAGTGTCTTTTGTCAGTGAGCCATTTTTTTCAGCAGTATCAAGCATTGCTTTAGCGATTCTATCTTTGACTGAGCCAGCTGGATTAAATGATTCTACTTTAGCTAAAATTGTTGCGTTCATGTTTAATTTGTTCTCAATTGAAGATAGTTCTACTAGTGGTGTATGTCCGATAAGTTGATCAATCGATTGATAAATAGTTGTCATAGATGTTTGCTCCTTTTTAAAAACGTATTTTCAAATCTTTTATTTACATAAAGTATAACGTGTTTAACAAAGTAATCAAAATATAAAGATTTAGATTCAATGTAAATAATTTTTTCTGATATCTATCGGATAGCTGATTTTTGTTCATATTCGTTCATAAAATGTTAGAATAATTTATTTGTTATTAAGTTGTAGTTTATTTTATTTAATTAATATAAGAGATAACAAGATAAAGAAAAGAGTGGATCGTAATGAACAAAATACAGTCTAAATACTGGATGTTAGCTTTAAGTAGTGTGTTCTTAGTTGGGTGTACAGGAGAAAAAAATGATAAAACAACTCAAACAACAGCTGAGGAAAAACAAGTTATTGTGACAAATAGTGAAAATAAAAAAACAAGTGCATCAGATGATGACTCGATTGAATTTGACAACCATGAGTATACATATGATGTGGTAACAGGAGCGACTCAAACAACATTTGGCTCTAGTCCTAAAGCTATTTATACTAAAGAAGAAAAAATGCAAAAAATGTTTTGGTCCAATCAACCTCCTCTAGGGTTATTGGAAGGGTATTATTATAAAAACGAAGGACTTTTTACAGGGAATAATTATGGGGTAGTTGAAGTGGTGACTCATCCAGAAACTACTGATATTTTGAATGTTGAATTTACTGAATTTGCGAGTGAAAGTTATTATGAGCCAAAATATGCTGGAGCCAATAAAAAGTTATCTGATTATGCTTTCTTTCAAGCAGATAATACTAGAACAGATGAAACCTTAGTAACAGTTGTTAACGGTATTACGTATGTTGAAAAGCAAATGCGAGATGAAAACCGGGTAACAGGTGATTTTTTAACTGTAAAGGGATCGTCAACATCAGCAAGGCAAGGATTTATGCCACTAGCTGAGCAGATGAAGGATTGGATTCGTGAACCATATGAAAATAAATATTTTGGCTATGCTAAAGAGTTACCAAATGGATTAATTGCAAGATTACAAGTCGTTACAACAAAAGATAAAATTTCTGATGTGAGGTATGATGAATATTTTGCCGATCAGCCTGAAAAAATGACAGATGATGCATTGAAAAAATATTATCGCCAATCCAAGTATTATTCACTGGATTATAATAATGAAACAAATAATGAGTTTGTTAAATTTTCTGATAAATTAGCTAAAGAAATAGAAGAGATGCAAACATTAGATATTGACACTAAAGAGTTACAAAAATACCCATCATTTTCTACCTATGAAGAGTTAAAATCTAATCTAAATTTATCAAAAAAATGGTAAAATAAACTAAAAAAGGATGATTTAATGATTTTGCTCGCAACAATTCACGATCCTTATGGTAAATTAGTTCAATCTTTAAAGGCTAATAAACAGATGTTGAATAATATTTTTTCTGATATCTATCTATGTGTTAGTCATGAAACAGATATTAGTTTGATAGAAGAGATACAACAGAGTTTTCTACATGTTTCTATTATCCCCAAAAATGGTGCGGCAGATGCAAGACGAAAGGTTATATTTTATGGGTTAACAACAAAAGAAGTAAACACTAGTTTTTTATACTGTGATTTTGATCGTGTGTTGACATGGTTAGCCACTAATCCAAGCGAATTAAGGGAGTTGGTAGATGATCGTAGTTCCTATGATTACACTATTCTTGGTAGAACAGATGAAGCTTTTACGTCTCATCCTATTAGTTGGCAAGAAACAGAAAAAATAACAAATGATGTAGCTTCTAAATTTTTTTGTTTGGAAAATCTTGATGTTACCGCAGGAGCAGCCATCATGTCAAAAAATGCAGCGACTTTAATAGCAATGAATTCCAATCATTCTCACACGGATTGTGAATGGCCTAAAATTATTACAGACAAAGGTGGGAGTTTATCTCATAAAAAAGTTAACGGTTTATGTTTTAAAAGAGTCAATGAGGTTAATGAAAGTCATGGGGATGATTATATGAACAGGTTGAAATTAGCTTTGAATATTTTAGCTGTATTTAATTAATCATATATGAATAATTAAAAAATACCCTTTCGACTTTTATGTCATCGAAAGGGTATTTTTTATTTAAAATGTGAAATCAGGTGTGTGATTACCTGTATAAGGTTCATGTTCGACAAATACCGTGACGTCATTACCATCTTTATCTTTTCCTGTGCGTTTATAGGTAAATTTTTCGTCGTTTAATTCAGTAATTTCTAGAGCAGCGCCATATTTATTTTCGCCAATAGACACGTGAGCACGTAATTTATTATTATCGATGACTTTAAAGTACCCAAAGTCACCTCTTGATTCTCCAGAGTCAATATCGAAGAATTCATACTTGTTGTTCTTATCATCAAATTTAGCTAAACTAATGAACATTTTGTTTTCTTCTGTTAAATCATTTCCATCCTCATCAGAAACTTTTGTTCCATTCCATAAGGTGTTGCTTAAAATAGTATCCCCAGGCGTTTTTGTTTCAATGGTTCCTGTTTCAGTTGTTAGTTCTTCACGTCCTTTGGTAAATGATAATTCTTTATCATAAGGGATGTGTTGCACAAAGACTTCAATTTCATTTCCTTCCTTGTCTTTTCCCATACGCTTGTAGGTAAATAGCTCATCACTTACCTCAGTTAATTCAACAACAGCTTGATAGTTTTTTGTTGAAGAAATTAAAATACGCTTGCCACCATCGTTAGTCACAAAGAATGTTCCTTCATCACCGCGAGTTTCACCGGTTTCTTTATCAAAGAACTCATAATATCCTGTTTTATCATCATACTTCGCTAACCCAATGAATTCTGCATTTTCTTCTGTCAAATCATTGCCTTTAGCATCTTTTACAACAGTTCCTTGCCAATTAGTAGAAGATAAAATGGACATGTATTCTGCACCGACTGAATCATCTTGTACGACCTCAGATGTTGATGACTCTATTGTACTAGATTTAGCAGTAGAATCCCCACTAGAATTAGACGTTTGATTTGCTGTGGAGCATCCTGTTAGGATAGCACCAGTTAATGCTGTGGTAAATAATAAAGTGTATACTTTTCTTTTCATGTTTGTTTCCTCCTTGTTTTATCTGATAACTTTAGTATACAGAGCGAAAATTAACGGCAAATAAACTCATGGTGAACGATTATAAAATAAAAATGAACAACTATGAACGACTAAGAGAAATAGTTTATAAAAATGTGCGAGTACGCTAAACTGTAGAAAAGGAGGGTGGCAAAAGTGACGATAAAGAAACGATTTATTTATTCTTATGTGAGTGCTATTACAATTACTATTGCTTCTGTTTTTGTGATTGTGTCTTTGACATTTTATGTGGCATTGGGCAAAGTTCCAAGTGTTACTGAAATCTATAAAATGATTACAACACAACGTTCATTAACGGTAGACGAAAAAAACAGTTATTTAGGTTTGTATAATATTGTTCAAGAAAATCCCGATCAACTAAAGTTACCATTAAGTGATGATGTAACAAAACTACTTAAAACAATAGAAGAAAAAAATCTCTATGTTGTGATTAGAAAAGAACAAGATTTTCCGTATTATTCTAACGGGTTAGTTGAAAAATCTTTAAAAGTGCATGCACCAAGTTATGAACTCAACAATTTTGAACCCATCGGCACGTTGGATAATGCAGGTAATATGTATCATTATATAAAGTCTGATTTTTTATATGATGATGGAAAATTTGGAAGTATTATTGTGTTAAAACGCGAGAGCAATTTATTAGAATTTTTTACCAAATGGGGGATTTGGCTTATATTAATCATTATATTATTAGCTGTTTTACTGGCATCATTGATTGTTCAGCGATTAAAAAAAACCATTATTCAGCCCATTGAACACTTAGAAAAAGCCACTTACTCAGTAAAAGATTATGATAATGTGTTAGAAGAAATCACTCAATTTCCTGAAAGAGATATTGTAAAAGAAGTGGAACGACTACAAATTAGTTTTAAAAATATGTGGTTAGAGCTAGCAGAGGCAGAAAAACTTAGTAAGCAGTATGAGGAAAACAGAAAAGAATTAATCACGAATATTTCACATGATTTAAAAACGCCCATTACGTCTATTATGGGTTACGTAGAGGGAATGATGGATGGGGTAGCAAATACAGACGATAAAAAACGGTTATACCTCGAAACGATTTATAAAAAGTCAAAAAGTTTGAACGAATTAATTGAAGAATTATTTTTATACTCTAAGTTTGATATGGATGCAGTGGCTTTTCATTTTGATAGGACTGACCTCACTGATTTTATGCAAGAGTTGATGAACGAGTATTTAGTTGATGATAGCATTCATTGGCTCATTAATTTACCTAATCATCCTGTCTATGCAGAAGTTGATACCATTCAGTTTCATCGAGCCATTACAAATGTTTTACAAAATAGCTTAAAATTTTTAGATAATCAAAAAGATCGACCAACCATAAAAGTGTCTCTCAAGTCTATAAATGGCTTTCTTGTCATCACTGTTGAGGACAATGGGATTGGCATGACTTCTGAACAGATTAATAAAGCATTTCTTAGATTTTATAGAGGAGATAGGTCACGGACACCTTCTATAAAAGGTTCAGGTCTAGGATTAAGCATTGCGGACTATATCATTAAACAACATCATGGAGATATCTTTGTGACAAGCGAAAAAGGACAATGGACCAAGATAGACATTAGACTACCAAAGACAAAAGGAGTGACAAGTGATGAGTCGAGTTTTGATTATTGAAGATGATGAAAGTATTGCAAATTTACAAAAAGATTATTTAGAAATTAATGATTATGAGGTTCATGTTGAAAATGATGGGAAATCTGGTCTCAAAGAAGCATTGGAGAAAGAGTATGATTTAATTATTTTAGATATTATGTTGCCTACTATGGATGGTTTTGAAATTTGTAAAAAAATTCGTTTAACCAAGCAGATTCCTATTATTATTGTCTCAGCCAAGACGGAAGACATAGATAAAATTCGTGGGTTAGGATTAGGTGCTGATGACTACATGATTAAACCATTTAGTCCTAACGAGTTGGTTGCACGTGTTAAGGCACATTTAGCTAGGTTTACCATGTTAACCCAACACACCACTCCTTCTGAAAAAGAAGTGATTACACTTGATGAAGTAACAGTGGATGCTTCTGCGAGAAAGGTGTTTGTTAATGAAATAGAGGTTACTTTTACAACGAAGGAATTTTCATTGTTATTATTTTTAGTGACTCATCCTAATGTTGTATGGAGTAAAGAAAAATTATTTGAATTAATTTGGGAGCAGGAAGTATTCTATAGTGATGTATCAACTGTAACTGTTCATATTAAACGAATTAGAGAAAAGTTAAAACAAAATGGGGTTGCAGCCTTTCCTATTGAAACAATTTGGGGGAGTGGGTATCGATTTAACGTGTAGAATCATTTTTTTAGATATAAAAAGGTCAAAAAAGTCACCTTGTTTATCCAAAATAAGACCTATTTTGTTAGTAATTAACGGGATAATATCAGTATTAAGATAACCGCTATAGGGGATGAATATCATGGATATTAAAGGATTAATTACTTACTATACAAAAGAAGTGGATAAAATGCTCCATGAAAAAAAAGAAGGTTACATTGATGATTTTGAAACAGACTGGACAAGGTCTTTGTATCTCGACTTTATTCAAAAGTTAAAGGAATTGGATGAATATAATCAAAAAAAATAGACTACTTAAAGCAACTTGCTTTAGGTAGTCTATTTTTAGTTATTTTTCATGTATATTTTTTAGTGACGTAGTTCCTTTAATCTCTAAATTTGTTGGATTTGTTCCAGGAGAGCCTGCCATTGCACTTGAATTTAATCCATTATTGATTAGTTTTTTACCCCATTTTTTCTCTAAGTTGACGCCTTGGGCACGTAGATGATCATTTCTCATTCGGATTTTCTCTGATTTCAAAAGCTTTTTATCTGACATAAAAACCCCTCCTTTTTATTAGGATTATTATACCATGGCCTTAACTAACAGTCATCTTATAAAAGTGGTTGTGATAAATGATTGCATGAAAACGATATTTATGAGATCCTGAAAACATATAGATTATGGAAAAAGGACTGTTAAAATGAAAAAAAATATTCATGTTGTCGGGGCGATTATAGCTAAAGAAGGAAAAGTATTCTGTTGCCAAAGAAGTTTGGAAAAAAGTTTACCTGGAAAATGGGAATTCCCAGGTGGAAAAATAGAATCAGGAGAAACAAAGCAACAAGCTTTAGTTCGTGAGCTAAAAGAAGAGTTAGAAATTGATATAGCTGTTTCACAGACAGACTATCTTTCAGTAACTTATGACTATGATTTTGCAGTTGTCAATTTAAGCACATTTATATGCGAAATAGTTTCAGGTCAACCTAAATTAATAGAACATATACAAGCCAAATGGGTAACATTTGAGTCATTGTCTGAATTGGACTGGGCACCGGCAGATTTACCTATTGTAGAGAAATTGATGGAGGTCGGTATTGATGGCTGAACTATTAGAAAAAGCAATAAAAAAAGCATTTATTGATAAAACGGTTGAAAGCCACGTTTTAAATCCAAAATTTATTATTAACGATATGGAAAATAAAGAGTTCTTACTTTCAACATTGCAACAAGAACTACTTACTTGTCAATCGTTCATCCTCTCAGTAGCGTTTATTACACAAGATGGTTTAAATACTATTAAAGCGCAGTTAGCTGATTTAGTTGAGAAAGGTATTAGTGGTAAGATATTAACATCTACTTATTTAGGGTTTAATCATCCAGATGTTTTCCAGTCGTTACTAGGTATTCCAAATGTGGAAGTTAGAATATCTCCTAAAGCAGGTTTTCATTCTAAAGGGTATTTATTTACACATGAACTGCATGAAACGTTTATTATTGGTAGTTCAAATTTAACGATGTCGGCATTAAAGTTAAATTATGAATGGAATGTTAAGTTAACATCCCAAGACAATGGCGAGATGATTTCATCGATTAAGGAGCATTTAAAAAATGAGTGGAAAAACTCTAAGGTACTAACTAAAGGATGGATAGAGGAGTTTTCTAAGACATATCAGCCATTACCAAAACATATACTACGTAATAATCTAGTGAGCGAACAAATCAGTGATTATATTATTCCAAATGCAATGCAAAAGGAAGCACTCCATAGTTTAAAAAAGTTGAGGCAATCAGGAGAAGGAAAAGGATTAATAGTTTCTGCAACTGGAACAGGCAAAACGTATCTAGCTGCTTTTGATGTTGCTGATTATCAACCGAGACGATTTTTATTTATTGTTCATAGGGAACAAATATTACATAAAGCGATGGAATCCTTTAAAAAAGTAATTGGTGGAAATGAGTCTGATTATGGTGTTTTATCTGGTCATAAAAAAGATTTACAGGCTAAATACTTATTTTCCACTATTCAAACAATTTCAAAAGATGAGTATCAAAAAATGTTAGGGCCAGCTGCATTTGATTATATTTTAATTGATGAGGTACATAAGGCAGGGGCTTCGTCATATACAAAAACACTCGATTATTTTAAACCAGATTTTCTTTTAGGTATGACAGCTACGCCAGAACGAACTGATGGATTTAATATCTATGAGTTATTTGATTATAATGTGGCTTATGAAATTCGCTTGCAAGATGCACTAAAAGAAGATTTGTTGTGCCCATTTCACTATTTTGGAGTGACCGATTTTGAAAAAGATGGCCATGTTATTAATGAAACAAGTGATTTATCATATTTAACTTTTGAAGAACGAGTTAATTTTTTAATAGAAAAAATTAATTATTATGGTTGTTCGGGAAACATACCTAAAGGACTGGTTTTCTGTAGTCGTAAAGAAGAGGCGGAAAAGTTATCACAATTATTTACTCAACGAGGTATAACTAGTAGTTATTTATCAGGTGATCATTCTATTGAGCACAGAGAAAGAGTGATTGAAAAATTAGAAAAAGGCGATATTTTATACATCTTTACAGTAGATATTTTTAACGAAGGAATTGACATCCCAGCAATTAATCAAGTGATTATGCTTAGAAATACTCAATCAAATATTATTTTTGTTCAACAGTTGGGTAGGGGGTTAAGAAAAGATGACTCCAAAGAGTTTGTGACTGTGATAGACTTTATTGGAAATTATCAAAATAATTATATGATTCCTATGGCTTTATCTGGCGATTCTTCTAGAAACAAAAACAACTTAAGAAGAGATACTATTGATGTCAATTATATCGCAGGACTCTCAGCAATCAATTTTGAACGTATTGCAAGAGAACGGATTTTCCAGTCGATAGATGTCGCTAAACTAAATACGTTAACTGAGTTAAGAAAAAGCTATCAGCGATTAAAAAATAGGCTAGATAGAATACCAATGTTATATGATTTTGAAGAGATGGGAGAATTAGATCCTTTAGTCATTATTCAAAAAGAGAAAACTTATGATCAATTTTTATTAAAAATGAAAGAAGATATCTCATGTTTGGATAAAGAAAAACAGTTGGCATTAAAATTTTTATCTATTGAATTATTATTTGGCGGTAGACCACATGAATTATTAATTATCCAAGAATTTATAAATAAGAAAAGGCGAACATTATCTAAAGATGCTATTTATCAGCTGTGGGAAGAAAAAAATATTTTTTATGATAAAGATGTGTTAAATTCTGCTTTGTCTGTGCTTAATTTATCATTTTATGAAACAGGGTTGCAAAAAAGTTATCTGCCAGCACAGATGTTTAGTCAGTCTGTTGAGGGGGTGATGACCACTGATTTTTTTGATATGGCTCTGTGTGACAGTACCTTTACTAAATTTATTCAAGATGTTGTTGATACGGGCTTGAAAAAACTGGAAAAACAAGGCATGCCCCATTCTTTAGTATTATATTCAAAATATCGGCGAAAAGATGTTTTAAGGTTACTAAATATGGATTTTAATCAAAATGAACAGGGAATAGGTGGTTATACATACAGTCACAATCAATTTGCAATATTTGTGACATTAGATAAAGGAAAAGATTTTAAGGCGTCACTGATGGCTTACGAGGATGAATTTATTGACGAGCAAACGTTTCGATGGTTTACGAAATCGCCTCGTACAATTGAATCTCCCGAAGTGAAAATATTAAAACATTCTGAAGAGTGGCATATTCATCTATTTGTTAAACGTAAGTATAATAAAAATGATAAAGAAACAGATTTTTATTATTTAGGTGAAATGACCCCAATCATTGAAACAATTGAACAGAAGAAGAAACCAACATCAGATAATCAATTAAAAAATGTCGTTGAAATGGACTTTGAATTAAAACAACGAGTAGAACCAGACATGTATGAATTTTTAACAGGCACATTAGAATAGAGAATAAAGCCACTCCTGACTTAAGGGTGGCTTTTAGAGTATAGTGTCTTATTTCTTTTTCTTCATATAATTCTCACGTAATTTGGTTAGTTGCTCTTTTTTGTCGATTTTATTAGGGATATTTTTTTCATGGTATTTTGAGACAGCTTTTTTCCCTTTATTATCTAATTGATATTTACCCAAAGTATTCACCTCTTTTATTGATTTGTATTTGCTTATATAATATACCTTAATACTTACTGTAAAACCAATAAAAAATGAGGTGTTATCAAATGAGCCAAACAAATAAGAAATTATTAACGGAATTTCAGCAATCCTGGGCACAACATAAGTATTGGGTGATGTCTAGGTCCCAACGAGCATACAATGACATCCGACTAATGGCAAAAGGCAATGAGTGGACTAGTGAAAAAATGTTTAACTACCAAACCGTATTATCTGAATTAGAAACAAAACAGCCAACCGATAAAACTTTAAGAGTTGCTTACCAACATATATGGGGTTATTTTAAAAAAGTCGCGACGATAGAAGAAAAAAATACCTATAAGGAGCTTATTGAAGGCTCTCCCCTAAAAGCTCATGATCTTGAACAATTTTTAAAGGGACTAAGTTATAAATACAATCAACGCTATCTCATCAATATGAAATGGAACTTATCAGATAGAAATTAAATATTCTACTGAAGTGAACACGTAATAATGGACATTTTTTTTAAATGAGTGCTATCATTAAGGTAGTATAAATGTAAGGAGTGATACAATGGCAGATTATAACGTACCAAATGTATGGGAATGGGAAGATGAAAACAATAATAAAGGTGGCAATCGTCCAACAGCCGGTAGTCGTTTCGATAAAACATTACCCGTAGGAGACGCCCCATTTCAAGTTTACTCATTAGGAACCCCAAATGGTGTAAAAGTGACCATAATGTTAGAAGAATTAAAAGAATTAGGTATCACAGGGACTGAATATGATCTATATAAGATTAATATCGGTGAAGGTGATCAATTTGGTTCTGATTTTGTATCAATTAATCCGAACTCTAAAATTCCAGCAATGGTAGATAAAAGTCAACACCCACAAGTTAATGTATTTGAGTCAGGTTCTATTTTAGTTTATCTTGCCGAAAAATTTGATGCTTTATTACCTAAAGAAATTCATAAAAAAACAGAAGTGTTAAATTGGTTATTTTGGCAAGTTGGGTCTGGTCCTTTTGTTGGTGGTGGATTTGGACATTTCTTCCACTATGCCCCAGAAAAATTAAAATATCCAATTGATCGATACACTATGGAGGCAAAAAGACAGCTAGATTTGTTGGATAAAATGTTAGCTGAGAGAGCTTATATTGCAGGAGACGAGTATACTATTGCAGATATCGCTATTTGGTCTTGGTATGGCCAGTTAGCCCTAGGTGACTTATACGAAGGGTCAGCTGAATTTTTAGATATTAAGAGTTATAAAAACTTACTTGAATGGACACATCGAATTGCTAAACGTCCAGGTGTTAAACGTGGCTTAGCAGCAGATTATCAATCAATAGAATAGGGACCAACATATGAGACGAACAAGAAGAAGTAAAAAACGTAAAATCAACTATGGTGTGATTGATGTATTGTTAGACCTGTTATCAAGTATCATCGTTTTTTGGCCTTAAAATAAAAACTATAAAAGCAGAACTATCACTCTGTCTTTTATAGTTTTTTTGTTGGTTAATTAAGAAAATAACGACAATATAATATCTGCTATAAAAGTTTCCAAAAATGCAGCTAAAACAATTAATGGTATGACTAATGTCATATAATACTTAACGCAGTTTTTTAATTCAAAAAGAAAAGAGGTTGTGTTTTTGCGTTTAAACAGTTTATTTCTAATCCATAAATTTAGGCTATATATGCTTGCACCCCAAATCGAAAAGGCACTTAACTCAATAAACATGTGAGGAAAACTTGATAGAATTAAAGTTAGTCCTTTAGTTAATGAAACAGAGAGGACAGAGCCAAAAACAATGCCACTTAAAACAGCAGATAAAATAATGTTTAGTAAATAGACATAAGGAATGGGGATTAAAGCTAATAAAAACATGTTTATAGGGACCTTCATACCATTATTTACGATATATTGTAAAAATTTATTAGATTTGTTAGTTGGATTTCCTAATGAAGGAGTACTATTTAAAATAGACTTTATGTCAGGATGAACAATATAAGTTAGTAATGCTGTGATACTGATAATTAGAAAAATAAATACTAATAATTTTTTTACTCTAGTAAAATTTAGCGAACAGATACTATCACCACTTTCTCATTTTTTAAAAGACTTATTAAAAAATTATATCACATCATCGTTTATTAAAAACAATAATAACTATATATAAAACTAGTTATAGGCTGTTGTTTGACATTGTAAAAAAGGTGCGTTAATATGATTAGAATTAAATGAGAAAAAGATGTTTATTATTTGTAAAGGAGTGAGGGAATATGGAATTTGATTCATTAGTAGTACAAGGTCTACCAGCAGTTGAAAATGAAAAAGGGGCTGTGATTCCTCCGATTCATTTAGCGACAACGTATGTCCAAGAATCGTTATCAAGTTTTCAAGAGTTTGGTTATGGCAGAGGGGAAAATCCTACACGATTTAATCTAGAGGTATTAATTGCTCACCTTGAGGGAGTAAGTCACGGATTTGCTTTTTCTTCAGGTATGGCAGCGACAACCACTGTTTTTAATCTATTTAAAAAAGGGGACAAAGTACTGCTTAATTGTGACTTGTATGGTGGAACGTATCGTTATGCTGACAAATTATTTACACAACAAGGAATTGATTTTGAGTTAGTGGATGATATTAACGAGTTGACAGATGCAGATTTAACACCAAATGTGAAAGGAATTTTTATCGAGACACCGTCTAATCCTTTACTTCGTGTGATTGATATACAAAAATTAAGTGAGTTGGCACATAAACATGAGTGTTTAGTGATTGTGGATAATACTTTTATGACACCATATCTTCAACGGTCTTTTGATTTAGGTGCAGACATTGTGGTGTATTCTGCCACAAAATATTTGAGTGGGCACTCTGACATTATTGCAGGTTTAGTTACAGTAGATGATGAAACATTAGCATCAGAAATTAAGCTGCTTCAAAGTACTTTGGGGAATATCTTGAGTCCATTTGATTCGTTTAATCTTATTCAAGGAATCAAAACGTTAACAGTTCGCATGGATAAGCAAGAAGAGAACACCAAGAAAATCATTAAGTTTCTTGAAAATCATGAGAGAGTTGCTCAGGTGTACTATCCTGGCTCATCTTCAAAGAAAGAAGAAGAGATACAACAGAGACAAGCTAGTGGGATGGGTGCGGTATTCTCAATCGAGTTAGTACCAGAAGCTAGTGCCGAAAAATTTGTAAATGCCTTACATATTATAAATTTAGCTGTTAGTTTAGGTGGTGTGGAGAGTTTAGTATGTCACCCAGCGAGTATGACACATGATTACTATAATCCAGCATTACGACAAAAGATAGGCATCACTGAAGAACTATTACGATTTGCAATAGGAATTGAAAACCCAAATGACTTAATTCAAGATTTAGAGCAAGCACTTAGTAAAGCAATTTAACGGATGATTGATAATAAGTTAAAGGAGTGATTTATATGAAATATTATAATAAAAAAGGCTTGAAAAGCATTTTAGTCGTGATGAATTTGAGGTCTATAACAAAATAAACGACTAAATTTTGATATTTAGGGAATTTAAAATGATGGATATAAAATTAAGAACAATAAAAGAAGAAGATTTATTTTACCTTTGGGAGATAAGCTATGGTTCGAAAGCTGATTTGGAATGGATGAAATTTAACGGACCCTATTTCAATGATCCTATACTTAATTGGGAAGAATTTTTTGCAGGGTACGGGAAAGATATCATTGATGACGCGATGGTTAAGGTGATTACTGTGAATAATAAAATAGTTGGTATAGTTACAGCTTATTGGGAAGACGGAAGCTTAAGGCAATGGTTAGAAATGGGGATTTTACTCTATGATTCAAGTATATGGGGACGTGGAATAGGGAGTACTGCTCTTTCTATGTGGATGGTTGAGTTGTTTGATAAATTTGAGTATTTGCCACATGTAGGTTTTACTACTTGGTCTGGAAATATTAGTATGCAGAAAATTGGTGACAAATGTGGTATGACAAAAGAGGGAGTTATTAGAAAAGTGAGATATTTAAATGGAGTTTATTATGACTCTGTTAAATATGGCATTTTGCGAGAAGAGATGCTAATCAAATAAACTATACCCTCAGATATGGAAGACTAGCTTCTTATCTGAGGGTATTTTGTGATTTATTTGATAAGAGTAAAGTAGTCTAGTTGCCAACTTTGGGTTTTTGTGGCTGCCGAGTTAAGAGTTGTTTCCCATACTGGATATACTCTTATTCCCATTTTTCCTTTTGTTGTGTGACTTTTTAAAATTCCTTTTTTAAGAAGGATATCTTTAGGAAAGTTGAAAAAACCTTTTTTATGTTCATCTAAAATCCAAATAAGTGTGTTATCAGGGGCTTCTTCAAAAGAATATGGCTGATTTTTGTTATAAATATCTTTCTTCCAAAATGAGACAAAATACCCATTTTTCCTTAGTGTCTTTTTCGCCAAACGACTTCTATAAGAGTGTGATTGATGATAGAAAAAGATGCCTTCATAATTGCTATTTTGGCTTTCGTAACTAACATTAGGAAACGAAAAATAATGATTAATTAAATATAGAGATTTCATCAAGATTCCTTTCTGTTCAGGACAATATGTATGATTATCATTTTTTAAACTTAATCTGATTATCCCATATTAATCCAATGAAGGAAATCGCAAAAAAGAGTAGTGGAATGATAATTAAAGGCGTTTTGAGTAAAAGAGTTTTATCGATAATCCCATTAATGACACCTTGATCAATTAAAAGCCAGTTGATGTAGCTAAGTAGCTGTAAGATAAAGATTAAAATAAGACCAATAAATAAGCTAGTGATATAATATTTTTTCATTTCTATCCCCCTTTTAAAATCAGGATACACTAGTCAACGTTAGAATAAAAGAAAAAACAGACCAAATTATTGATCTGTTTTTTTGTTATAGAGTTAAATTCCAGGTGACTGATTGAGTGTTGCTTGGAGCATCCAAACTTTTTTCTCTAAGTCTGTTTTAAAAGAAATGAAAATATCCTGTGTTCCTAAATCTCCCTCTTTTTCGCTCACTTCAATGCCTTTTTCATATAATTTAATCAAGTAAGTGTAACCGGATACTAACGTTTTTAGTCGCTCAGGAATAGGAATGGTGTAACTTCCTCTTTCATCTTTTATTCCTGTATTATCAATAAACTCTTGCAATGTAGAATATGGAGAACCACCTAATGTAATGAGACGTTCAGAAATGACGTCAAGTTGGTCATTTATTTCGTCCATGAACTCATCCATTAAAGGGTGCAAGGATAAAAATTCTGGGCCTCTCATATACCAATGTGTCTGATGAATAACCACTGAAAACTGACTTAAATCTGCAACTAATTGGTTCAATGTTCTTTTAGTTTCTTCTAATGTCATATATATCATCCTCCTATTTATATCTTACACTTGAATTCATATAATTACCAAAAATAAGTGTGAAACATCACAAAAAAGATTAAAATTTTGTTTTATAAATTATTTATTGCACATGTGGTATAATTAAGTAAAAAAGGAGAAGTTAAATGAACATTTTGTTTGTATTTATTTTTTTAGGGGTGTTTATTAGTTTTATTATATGTTTGATTAGACCAAAGTATAGAAGTAAAAAATATTTATTAGGTTCATTGATAACATTGATAGTGTCTTTTATTCTTTTTGGAATAACTACACCAGAAACAGTTATGACAAGTAAAGAGACAAAGGAAAAACAAGAAAAACTAGAGAAAAAATCTGATGAGCGTAAAGTAAAAGAACAAGAAGCACGTGAGAAAAAAGTAGCAGAAGAAAAAGCAAAACAAGAGAAAGAAGCACGTGAGAAGAGGGAGATTGAAGAACAACAAGCAAGAGAACGTTCAGCAAGAGAGGAACAAGCTAGGCAGACAGAACAAAATAGACAACAAGCCACTCAAGTAGAAAATAGAGAAAATACAACAAATGGTATAACAGGTTACTGTAAGGATGGAACACCAGCATCTGGAAATCCAAGTGCTAGAGGAAAAGCCAATAGTTGTTATGGACATGGTGGCTGGGTTAGATAAGATGAAGAAGATGAATTTGCTATTTATATTCGCCCTTATCGTTGGGCTGATAGGGCTATTTTGGTTAGCAATACCTCGTGACACAAAAACAAGTTTCAGGAGTCAATCATCAGACCAAACGATCAAAGGACTAATCCGTAAAGAAAAAGGTGTTTATGTGTTTGGATTTGATAGTTGTCCGTGGTGCAAAGAGTTGTACCCGATTTTAGATGATGTCTTATTGGATAATAAAGAACAGGCGTGGGTAGTTGATACACATGACAAAGATTTTTCTAAAAATAATAGAGATGATTTAAGACAGTTTATTATAGATAACACCACATTTGATGGTGTTGTCGTGCCTTTAATTGTGTTTATTAGTGATGATGGATTTTTACAATATCACGTAGGAACTGTAGCAGATCATGATGCCACGAAAAACGCTTTAACGCACAATCAATCGGAGTACTTACAAGAGATGCTTAATGATATGATTTCAGTATATAAAAAGTATAATCATTATTGACATTTATGCTACCTTATATGATAATTTAATTAACTTAAATTTTGGGAATGAATGTCTCCCACAGTGTTAACACTGAAACCGCAACAAATGCTAATGACTTCTACATACCTTTATTTAGGTGTGTAGGAGTCATTTTTTATTAGGAGGAAAAATATGAAAAAAAAGTTAAAAAATCAGATAGTCTTAATTACCAGTAGCATCATTATTGGAGTTATTGTCGGTGGATTAGACACATTTTTCGGTAAAGTTCTTATTTGGTTATCAACTATCAGAATAGAGTATTTCTTTACACTTGTCCCATTTTTATCTATAGCTGGAATGATGTTTACTTACTTTTTTATAAGATACGGGAAAGACTGTCCTAAAGGTATGTCTTTAGTTTTTGAAACAGGGCATGAGAAAAGAGAGGATATTCCTTTAAGATTGATTCCTTTTGTGATGGTGGGAACATGGATAACCCATCTTTTTGGAGGAAGTGCTGGTAGAGAAGGGGTTGCGGTACAGCTCGGAGCGACTGTATCAAATTGGTTTGGTCGATTAATCAAACAAGACACATTAAGAAGTCAGTTTATTATTATAGGTATTGCTGCAGGGTTTGCCGGATTATTTGAAACACCTATTGCTGCTAGTTTTTTTGCGCTAGAAGTGTTAGTAGTTGGTAAATTACGCTATGATGTCTTGTTCCCAACATTTATTGGTGCGTTTGTAGCAAGCACGACATCTCAAAATTTAGGACTTGAGAAGTTTCAATTTTTATTATCTGAACCTATTCAATTAACAGAAGCATTATTTATCAAATTAGTTATAATTGGTTTATTATTTGGGCTAACTGGGCGATTATTTGTCGAATTATTAGAACAAGCGAAGTATTATGTTTCTAAGATACTAATTCACCCTATTGCCAGAATAGGAATTTGTGGAGTCCTCATAAGTGTGTTAGTCATTGTATTAGGGCAAGGTCGTTATTCAGGGCTTGGGACAAATTTGATTGACATGTCATTTACAGGGGAAACAGTTTATGTTTATGATTGGTTATTAAAAGTGGTTCTTACCGTGTTAACATTGTCAGTTGGCTTTTTGGGTGGAGAAGTTACCCCTCTTTTTTCTATCGGTGCAACTTTAGGTGTCGTGTTGGGCAGTGTGTTCGGGTTACCAATCGAGTTTACAGCAGCATTAGGTTATGCAAGTGTATTTGGGAGTGCAACCAATACATTATTAGCGCCAATATTCATAGGTGGGGAAGTGTTTGGGTTTAGTTATCTTCCTTATTTTGTCATTGTATGTGTGACGTCGTTTGTTTGTAGTAAGGGAAAAAGTATTTATCCATTACAAAAATATATTTAAGTCCCCATTTTTTTAATGTATACTATTATTATAGTTGTTGATTAATTTGTTATGGAGGAATATTTTATGAATAAAAAAATAAAGAAAATGTTATTGATGAGTTCTCTATTAGTTGTAGTTACTGCTTGTGGGAATAGTGGGAATTTTGACCAATCAATGCAAAAAACGAAAGAAGCTATCATAGAAAAAAAGTTTGAACAAGCAGAAGGGTTTGTTGAAATGGCTTTAGAAAGTAAACCGAAAGATGAAGAAGCTAAAAACTACCAAACACAGTTGAAATACTACATTAATGCTTTGGATTATATTGATACGAAAGAA
Organism: Vagococcus sp. JNUCC 83; assembly: GCF_053667615.1. Lineage (NCBI taxonomy): Bacteria > Bacillati > Bacillota > Bacilli > Lactobacillales > Enterococcaceae > Vagococcus > Vagococcus sp. JNUCC 83. The sequence goes on from NZ_CM132204.1 coordinate 2,444,173, forward strand.
TATGATAAAGCAAAATCCAGTCTAGATGCTGTTATAAAAGTAAAAAATGGTTCAGATAAATTAGTAGATTACGCGAAAAAAGAAAAGAAGGAATTAGACAACAAACGATCAGAAAATAAAACAACAGAGTCAAAAGAAACGAAAGAAGAGAATGCCAAAAAAGATGAAGATAAGTCTAGCGCTTTATGGACAGAAGATAAAAAGAATAGCTTACGAGATTTTATGTCACAATTTAGTAATAAGATGGGACAAAATTATAAAGAATATGGGCCTTCCAATAGCGTTGATTTATATGGGGTAAAGGTTCCTGGAGACATATTTAATGGGCAATGGACAATGGCTATTAATAACCAACCTGTTCAAGTTGAATGGTCTGAAACAGGCGAAGGAAGTGCTCCGTATCAGTTAGTGGCTGTTTATTCAGATGCAGACACACAGCCTTATTTACAAAAACATGTTTACTTTTTTGTGATAGAGGGTGGTCAACCAAAAGTATATGTCACACAGCAAAATCAAGGAAATAATGAAAATTATTTACACTTTAGTGAGACGCAAAATCCAGATATTAAAGCAGGATTTAGCCAGATTGTTGGTGGATCTGTGAGTAAGTCTAGTGAACAAACTAGTGATTCAACTAATTATGAAAACAATAAACTATTAGCAGCAAAAGTATTAATTAAAGTAGGTGGTTTGTCATCTTCTAATATAGATAATTTATTAAAACAAGGGACAACATATAATTTGTATTCAGATGAATCTATGGAAATTTGGAGTACAGGTGTTTATTTACCGGAAAATGTAACTATTATTTCTGGAAATCCTTTAGCCGCTGGAATGTTTACTTATCATAATAATGGAGATGGGACGGTAACCATTTATCCCGTACCAAGTCACTACCAGGATAAAGCTTGGGATGATCCTGTAAAAGGAAAAGAACTAGCAAACAAAGTTGTTTCTGACTCTTCAGTAGTCAACATTAAAGATGTATCTGATGATTTAGCGAAAAAAGTAATGACAATTATTGAAAATGATATTTAGAATTAACTATAAACGTATATTTTGTAAAATGACTAATGTATGGTATAATACTTTTAATATGAAAAATATTTATTAAGCGAAATTTGGAATATTTTAATGAAATTTATTCAAACTGGCGTAGCTATAGGGCTACAAGGATGCAATAGAGGTACGGGATTGTGTCGTTTAAATGAGAAGTAAACCTAAATGTAGTAAATAGTCACTCACAACTTTAAAACTTAAATATTGATTAGTTAGATAGCCTGTTTTCCTTAAAGGAAAACAGGCTATCGTTCATTCAAGGAGAGATGCAGAGGTGTGATGAAAATAAGAAAACAGATTAGATGAAAAAACATATTAGAACGTGGATCTAGAAGAATATTTTCAAAAGAGTTTAAGCAACAAATAATGAATTTATACCAATTATGAAAATAAAGAACAGATATTATTCGTGAATACGAAGCAAACCCTTCTAGTTTCAATAAGTGGGTTGAACAAGCAAAGACAATAGGAACATTCGCAGAAAAAGATAATTTCACGTCAGAGCAAAAAATAGTTGATAAAACTAAGAGATAACATAGAAAACCTTGATCTTTTAAAGTAAGCAACGCTGATATTCGGACGAAAAGGTAAGTAATTCACACTAATAAATATAAATATTCCATATCAGTGATGTGTCGAATGTTAAATATTTCAAGACAAATTTATTATTACAAGGAAAAAATCTTTTGTTTGAGAGTGAAATAGAAGAAAGAATAGAAACCCTTTTTAATCAGAATAAAAAAGTCTACGGAGCACGAAAAAGTAAAAAGAACCTTGTATTTAGAAGGAGTGATTATTAGTCGTAAAAAAATACGGCGAATCATAAAGCATCGTCGTCTAGTTTTTGTCTAGACAAAATCGACGTTTAACATTGTACCAACTAATACAAATGAATCAAAGATCATGAATCAATTAAATAGAGACTTTATGTCTCATGTTCTATTAGAAAAAATTTGACGTATCTAACCCATGTAAGAGGTTATCATCAGTGGCATTATGTCTGCTTGATTTTAAATTTGTTTAATCGAGAAGTTATTGATTTTAGTTGCGGTATTTTTAAAAATATCGATTTAGTCAAACGAGTTTTTTTATACGATAGCATATACCTTAACAGTTATTCAAATTCTTACAAATAGAGGAAAAGAATTTGATAATAATTTGATCGGCACAATGTTAGAGACTTTTGATATCAAGCGTTTTCTTAGTAGAAAGGGCTCCCTTGGGATAATGTGGTAGCTGAATCAACGTATAAATCATTTAAAGCAGAATTTATTTATCCTAACTACTTTGAGATACTAAAAGAGTAATTAATTTTTTTAACAGAGACTGCCATTGGTGGAATTATATTCGTTTATGTGGTCCATTAGATTACATGATGCCATTGAAATTCAAATCAGGGAGAGTTAATTTTTTTAAATCAATTACTCGTGAAAGACTTATAGCTAGGAAGACTAATGGTCAAGGGTAATCGAATAATACTTAAAAAATTATGCTCCTTATAAAAACTGTTAAAAAATTGTTACCAATTCAAAGTAATTAGTAAGTATTATGTTAATATAATTGACTGTTCGATTAACGTGCTATATTATTGAGGATGGTGGATTTATTTTAATAAAAAGTATATGGAATAATCATTTGGGTAAAATTAACAAAAAAAAGAAAAGGAGAATAATTATTTTGAAAATCTTTAAAAATATAGCTGTATATAGTTTTTTATTTACTAACATACTACCATTATCCCCAATACTAGTCTCTGCTGAGGACCTAACAGGTAATGAAAGTATTAAAATAAAGACAACAGAGTCACAAGTTGATATATCTGAAAAGAAAATAAAAAGTTATGATAATCAAAAATCTATAGAAATTGATCCACGTTATGTTGCAAATAATTTTGATATTAATATTGACGGAGTTGAAGTAATACCAGGTGCTTGGTTTGATTTCCCTTCATTGGTACAAGGAAAATATTTAGCTGATAACATAAGTTATTTCGTTGATTCTTATACTTTAGATTTAGTTAATGATAAGACCCAGGAAACAAGATCTTTTGATTATATAGGATCTGAATTTTCTTTTGACGTTTCTGACCTAGAGGATGGAATCTATTCTAGCACAATAACCGCAGATGGATATTTTTCAGCAAGTACTGTTCAAATTCCACAACGATGGCAAAGCTCATTTATTATGGAAATAAAATCTACTGATGCTACTGTGCATGTAGATAAACTTTATAATCCTAGTTCCATTGATCTAACGTTTAAAGGTGATTCTAACATTTGGAGTTTAAAAGATGAAACAGGCCATGTTATTGCTAGCGGAAGTGACAATTTTGATTCTTCCATATTGCAAACATTAGAAGAAGGCACGTATACTATTGAAAATACTGCTAATGCAACTACTAGTAATGGTACTGTTGTTCCGCCTACAACAGTAAAAGATGTATTTTATATAAGACATCCTCAAAGCACAACGACTATCGACAGACCGATTAATCCGGGCAGCATTAGTGGCGGACAAAAAATACCGGAGTCAGATTTAACATGGGTTATTAAAGATGATAAAGGAGAAGTCATAAAAGAAGGAGATGGAGCTAACGTTCCAAAAGAGGTTATTGATGAGTTACCAGAAGGGAAATACTCTGCAGAATTTACAGAAACTAGTCCCGAAGGTGAAACGTCAATATCGCAAGATGATTTTTCTATAAGACACCCTCAAAGCACAACGACTATCGACAGACCGATTAATCCGGGCAGCATTAGTGGCGGACAAAAAATACCGGAGTCAGATTTAACATGGGTTATTAAAGATGATAAAGGAGAAGTCATAAAAGAAGGAGATGGAGCTAACGTTCCAAAAGAGGTTATTGATGAGTTACCAGAAGGAAAATACTCTGCAGAATTTACAGAAACTAGTCCCGAAGGTGAAACGTCAATATCGCAAGATGATTTTTCTATAAGACACCCTCAAAGCACAACGACTATCGACAGACCGATTAATCCGGGCAGCATTAGTGGCGGACAAAAAATACCTGAGTCAGATTTAACATGGGTTATTAAAGATGATAAAGGAGAAGTCATAAAAGAAGGAGATGGAGCTAACGTTCCAAAAGAGGTTATTGATGAGTTGCCAGAAGGGAAATACTCTGCAGAATTTACAGAAACTAGTCCCGAAGGTGAAACGTCAATATCGCAAGATGATTTTTCTATAAGACACCCTCAAAGCACAACGACTATCGACAGACCAATTAATCCGGGCAGCATTAGTGGCGGACAAAAAATACCTGAGTCAGATTTAACATGGGTTATTAAAGATGATAAAGGAAACGTCATAAAAGAAGGAAACGGAGCTAACGTTCCAAAAGAAGTTATTGATGAGTTGCCAGAAGGGAAATACTCTGCAGAATTTACAGAGACTAGTCCCGAAGGTGAAACGTCAATATCGCAAGATGATTTTTATATTACGGACCCAACGGACCCAACGGACCCAACGGACCCAACGGACCCAACGGACCCAACGGACCCAACGGACCCAACGGACCCAACGGACCCAACGGATCCAACGGACCCAACGGACCCAACGGACCCAACAGAGCCAACAAATCCAAAAGATACTGATGCCAATCTAATTCAACCAACTGTGCCAAACGTTTCTAAGTTTACACAGAGACAAGTTGGTAAAAATAGTTTAAAATTACCTGAAACTGGAGAAACTGAATCATTTAGTTTAGTTTTATTAGGTGCTATGTTAATAACATTATCAGGGACATATATTTTTAATAGGAAAAGATATAGTGGTGATTTAGATCTATAATATTTAATGAGGCTAACCCAAAAGTCTCTTTACAGAAAACAAGCATTCCAAAATGAAACCTCTCATTTCAGAATGCTTGTTTTTTCGTGATCTCTTACTAATATCCTTCCTATTTTTTCTCAGTTTTCTTAAATTTAGTGCCATTAACGCAAATCCCAGCTCCTGTGAAATCTTATCTTTTCCTCTTACAGAGAATCGATTGAATGCCAAATTAGCCTTCAGATTTCCAAAGGCTGGTTCAACATCTATTTTTCTTTGACGGTATATTTCTCCTGTGACATCCTCTTTCAAAAGCTCTCTTACATGAGCCTTAAAATATTCCCAATTCCCATTTTTTTGAATCACTCGATTTTTACTACTCTTCGCACGAGTACATAATGCTCTAACTGGGCAATTTAAACAAGACTCACATTCATACATTTTAAGTTGTCTTTTGAATCCAGATTTATCCACTCGAGTAGAGTAATTTCTAAATTTGACTTCTCGATTATTCGGGCAAATATAAGCGCCGATTGTAAAATTAAGCTAGACAAATAAAAAATCATTTGTGATACACTCAAATTGTAATTCCGACAAAAGAAAACAAGGAGAGTGCTCACAAATGATCTATACACATCTTACTACAGATGAACTCGTTTTAATAGAATCTTATTATCATATACATAAAAAAGGAATAATTGTTGCTAAGTTATTAAAACGATCAAAACAGACTATTTATAATGTTTACAAAGCTTTTGATGACGGGTTATCTGCACTAGATTACTATAAAAGATATAAAAACAATAAAAAGAAGTGTGGTAGACGTCCTATTTCTTTACCTGATGATGAAACAGAATATATTCAAAAGAAAGTGGTTCAAGGGTGGACTCCAGATGTCATTATTGGTCGTGCGGAGTTTCCTATTTCATGCTCTGTTAGAACTCTTTATAGATTATTTAAACAGGGAACATTTGACGTGTCATCGTTACCTATGAAGGGAAAAAGAAAATCAAATGGTCATAAAGAAAAAAGAGGAAAACAAGCCTTTAAACGAACTATCCATCAACGTAATGAGGACTATCAACACTTTAATCATGAGTTTGGTCACCTCGAAGGTGACACTATTGTTGGAAAAGATCATCAAAGTGCTATCATCACACTCGTTGAAAGACTCTCAAAAGTAATTATTACACTAAAACCAACGGGTAGAAAGGCAGTAAACATTGAAAATAGTCTAAATAATTGGTTTGATAACGTGCCCCATCATCTTTTTAAATCCATCACATTTGATTGTGGAAAAGAGTTTTCTGACTGGAAATCAGTTAGTAACTTGAATGATATTGATATCTATTTTGCTGATCCAGGAACACCGTCACAACGAGGTTTAAACGAAAATTCTAATGGATTATTACGTAAAGATGGATTACTGAAACATATGGATTTCAACAGCGTTGATGAATTTTTTATTCAATCAATTGCATCAAAAAGAAATAAGATTCCGAGAAAATCACTAAATTACCTAACACCATTAGAAGTATTTTTGAGTTATGTCGATCATGATAATTTGTCCAACTTAATTTGACAATTAAAAAAATATAAAACATGTCGTCTATCTAGTAAAATTTAAGTACCATCAAAAATCTAAGATAGAAAGGACGACATGTCATGAATAATCATATCAAAAAAATGTTACGAATGACAGATGAACATTTAGATTTAACAAATACGGAGGAATATAAAATTAAAGGGAAAAACACTTTAGTTATCTTTGGAGTCTATTCTCCCATGCCTTCGGCTTGTAGGAACTGTGGTTCAACTATTGTTGATAATGAAGGGAAAAGTGTCGTTGTTAGAAATGGAAAAAAGGAAGTAACTATTCAGTTAGATTCTTATCAAAATATGCCCACTATTTTAAAACGGTTAATTGTAGAATCAAGTTAGCCACCCTAAAATAATAAAAAAACACCATAAAAATTCATGTATCATTGAAGTATCTACCCAACAACGAAAGGAATTTTTATCATGGCGCAAATTCAGAATACCACACAAAAATTGACTTATAAACATCTTTCCTTTGAAGAAAGACGACTTATTGAAGTTTGGCATAATAGAGGTGATTCTAATAGAGCAATCGGTAAACGATTAGGTCGACACCATCAAACAATAAACAATGAGCTAAAACGTGGTACAACAACGCAAATCAAAGAAAATAAAAAGCCTAGACAACTCTATTTTGCTGAGACAGGACAAGCTAAATATATAGAAAATAGAAAGCGTTGTGGTGCTAATTCTAAGCTAGCCAGTGCTGTTGACTTTATTAATTATGCCTGTAAACAGATTATTGATTTTAATTGGTCACCAGATGCAATTGTTGGTTTTATCAAGTCCATGAGGACTTGGAATACACCTACTGTCTCTACTAAGACACTTTATAATTATATTGATAGTGGCTTTTTACCTATTAGAAACCATCATCTCAAGATGAAGATCAGACTCTCACCTAAAAAGAAAAGAAGTCGTAAGCATAAAAAAGAACTAGGAAAATCGATTGATGAACGACCAAGTACAGTTGATGATAGAAAAAACTTTGGTCATTGGGAAATAGATAGCGTTATTGGTTCAAAATCTAAAGATGATAATGCTATACTTACTCTTGTTGAAAGAAAAACGCGTTACATGATCACTGTTGTTTTAGATGATCATACAGAAGAGTCTGTTTGTTATACTGTTAATCGATTAAAATCTGAGTTCGGACAAGTTAATTTTAGCAAGATGTTTCAATCAATTACTGCTGATAATGGTAGTGAATTTAGCTCGCTTCATGATACTCTCCAACAAATAACGGATGTCTATTTTGCTCATCCTTATTCTTCTTGGGAACGAGGTACAAATGAAAGACATAATGGTTTATTAAGACAATTTATTCTGAAAGGAACTCCAATCTGCGACTACTCAAAACAATTCATTCAACTGGCTACTGAAAAAATTAATCTTTTACCACGTAAAATCTTAAATTATAGACAACCAGCTACATTATTTTTAGAAGAAATTCAAAAGCTTAAAATCAAAACATGTTGGTAAGGATGGATTTTAATAGAATAACACAAAAAATTAGATGTTTTTACCTAGGTGGCTAACTTAATATTGCAATTTAGAAAATTTATTACTTTGAAGATTTTAGAATTATTAACTGAGAAAGTCTCTATGACATTTATAGCTAAACAATGCCACGTTTCTTTAACGACAGTTTTAAGAGTTCTTCAGTCAGTTGAATCACAACTCCCACAACAATTTAAACCACGGTCCTTTCCAGAAGTTTTAATGGTAGATGAATTTAGATATCACGCTAGTTATGAAGATAAAATGAGCTTCATATGTGCTGATGGAAAAACAGGTGAGTTAGTGGACATTTTACCTAGTAGGAAATTAGATAAAATTATCCCTTACTTCAATCGCTCTCCGTTGGAGGAACGGGAAAAAGTTAAATTTTTAGTAACAGATATGAATGCAGCTTATTTTCAATTAATTAAAAAAGTCTTTCCTACTGCTAAGTTAATCATTGATAGATTCCATATTGTAAAGCATTTGAACACCGCTTTTAATGATTTTAGAATCCGAGAAATGAAGAGATTAGTTACCAACAAGAAAAAGTCAAAAGCAAATAAATTAAAATCAAACTGGAAATTACTTCTAAAAAATCAAACAAATATTTCCATTTCAAACTTCAAGACCTGGAGAAGTTTTCCTTCTCCAAAGTATCCCCTTTTAACGGAATCTATGGAGATTGATCGACTACTCATTCTCTTCTGATCTAAAAGAAGCTTATGACATCTTCCATTTACTAATGTATCACTTTAGAAACAAAGATGGGCATTCCTTTTTCGAACTATTGAAAAATCTACCTGATAGCTTGGATACACAATTTAGAGATAAAATAGAAAATCTGATTTCCTATGAAGTAGGTATTAGAAACGCCCTAAAATACAGTTTTTCCAATGGAAAACTTGAGGCTAAGAATACTCATATAAAAACTCTTAAGAGAGTTTCCTATGGATTCAACTCATTTACAAATATGCGCATAAGAATTTTCTTGATCAACGACCTTATTAAAATTAAATAACTAAAAAAGATGATAAATCTGAGAATAATCTCAAATCTATCATCTTATAAATTCAACTCATCAGTCCGATTTGACAAAGAGCCATTTCTTCATCCACATCAAAAATTATACAGCCACTTTTCTTGAAGCTATTGCCGAATTACTTGGGTTAAATTTAGACGGAGGGTCAAAGAACAATCAGTTTATTACTAGAGAAACACAATCTGATTTGGCCAAAAGGAGCCGATTGATACGCTATGCTACTTACCCTAAGGATTATTATTTTTATAGGGCAGAATCTTTTTATAATTTAACCACTGATTTAGATGATTTAGGTGTATCAAGTGATTTGTTTGACCGGACACTGCACTCTTTTTCTCGAGGCCAATCAATTAAGGCACTTATTCAAGAACGTTTTTTTGGTCATGGTATTTATTTGTTTGATGAGCCTGAGACAGGACTGTCATTACAATCACAATTAGAGTTAATGGTGATGATAAACGATTTAGTGAAAACAGACTCTCAATTTATCATATGTACACACTCCCCAATATTGTTGATGTTTCCAGAAGCAAATATTATAGAAATGACAGAAGAAGGTTCCAAAAACATTTTACTAGAAGAATCGCAAATAATCGAACAATGGGACATGGTTTTTAGCCGAAAAAATCATTTCTTTAAACAATTATTTGATGATTAACTAATCTTTTTCACCATCAGCGTACATCTTCCTACGCTGATTTTTTGTTGTGTTTGATTAGTTATTTCTGCTTGCCAAACGTGTAACGATTTTCCAATATGGTCAGGCGTTGCTATTACGGTTAAAGCATCTCCTTTAATCGCAGATTTCAAATGATTTACTTGAATATCAACTCCAACGGCTACTTGTTGTGTGGTATCTAGGTATTCATTTGCCCCGATACTAGTTGCTGTTTCGATTAGTAAAGCATTTATTCCCCCATGCATAAGTTTAAATGGTTGTAGATGTTGTTCATTAACTACCATTTTCAGTACCACTTTTTCCCTCGAAGCTTGTATTAATTGAATATCTAGATAATCAAGAGCCGTCATGTTTAATCAGTCCTTTAATTTTTAGTAGATTGATTATAACATTGTAGAGTATTTTATAAAAGTTTATAAGGTTTAAGCACTAAATCTACAATTTTAGGGAGGATTGTGTATAATTGATTGGTAGAAAATTAAGGGGGAACTTTATAAAATGTATGATTGGAAGACAATTAAAGAATACGATGAGATTTTATTCACACAGCACGGGAAGATAGCTAAAATTAGTATTAACCGTCCGCACGTACATAATGCTTTTACACCTAAAACAGTATTTGAATTAATAGATGCGTTTACAATTAGCCGTGATATGACAGATATTGGGGTGATTATTTTAACGGGGGAAGGTGAGTTAGCCTTTTGTTCTGGTGGTGATCAAAAAGTTCGTGGACATGGTGGTTATGTTGGTGAAGACCAAATTCCTCGCTTAAATGTATTAGATTTACAACGTTTAATCCGTGTGATTCCTAAACCTGTTATCGCGATGGTTAAAGGGTGGTCTATCGGTGGCGGAAACGTCTTACAATTAGTGTGTGATTTAACGATTGCAGCAGACAATGCGATGTTTGGTCAAACAGGACCTAATGTTGGTAGCTTTGATGGTGGTTATGGTTCAGGATATTTGGCACGTGTGATTGGTCATAAAAAAGCCAAAGAGGTTTGGTTTATGACAAAACAATACACAGCTGAGGAAGCCTTAGACATGGGCTGGATTAATACCATTGCACCATTAGATAAAGTAGAAGAAGTAACGATGGAGTGGGCCGAAGAATTATTAACAAAAAGTCCCATTGCGTTACGCATGATTAAAGCTGCGATGAACGCTGACACAGATGGTTTAGCTGGTATTCAACAATTAGCAGGAGACGCGACTTTGTTGTATTATACGATGGATGAAGCTAAAGAAGGACGCGATTCTTTTAAAGAAAAACGTACACCTGACTTTGATCAATTTCCAAAATTCCCTTAATTGGGGGTGATAAGTATGTTACCTTGGTTAGACAAACAACTAGAGATAGAGCCTCAAAAAATAGGGCTATATACTCAAAGTAACTCATGGACAGTACAGGATATAGCAGACGAAGTGGCTGATTGCTCACAAAGAGTTGCTACTTTATTGCCACAAACTGAAAAGCGTGTGGCAATATTAAGTCAAAATTCAAGTGACTTATATTTTTTGATTTTGGCACTTTGGTCTCTTGGAAAAGAAATTGTTTTTCTAAACACACATTTAGTCGAAAAAGAATTAGTCTTTCAGTTAGAAGATGCTAATGTCCAGACAGTATTTATATCAGACAATTTGATAAATAACTCTCTTGTTGGCTATGAAAAGCATTCTTTTTCTGAGATAAAAAAACAACCGTTAAATCAGACTACTATATTTTCAGATTTTTCGTTAGATAATGTTGCTTCAATTATGTATACATCAGGCACGACAGGTAAACCTAAAGGAGTTATCCAAACGTTTAGAAATCACTATGCAAGCAGTTTGAGTACGCAGATAAATATGAAGATTACATCAAGTGATATCTGGGCTTGCGCTGTTCCAATGTTTCATATTAGTGGCTTATCTATTTTGGTACGCCAACTAGTATTGGGATGTAGTATGTATATCTTTGAAAAATTTGATTCAAAACAATTGTCTCACTTATTTGAAGTAGGAGGAGCTACTGTAGCTTCAGTCGTTAATGTGATGTTGAAGCAGCTGTTGATTGATTATCCTAAAAAGGGGTATTCGAGTAAATTTAAGTGTCTACTTCTAGGTGGAGGGCCAGTTTCAAAAGAAAATCTTCAAGAGTGCTTTAATAAAAATATACCAGTTATTCAATCCTTTGGTATGACAGAAACATGCTCACAAGTCGTTGCTTTAGGATATGATGATGCATTGAAAAAAATCGGGTCATCAGGTATGCCATTAGATGGTATTAAGCTAGTCATCAGGAAAGATGGACACGATTGTCAGACTGGTGAAGTGGGCGAAATTTTATTATCTGGTGAAAACATTAGTCCTGGCTATATCAATAGTGAGCAAAATAGAACAGAAGATGGCTATTTTAAAACGGGTGATTTAGGTTACCTTGATAGTGATGGCTATTTATATGTGGTCAGTCGGTTAAGTGAATTGATTATTTCAGGAGGAGAAAATATTTATCCTGCAGAAGTAGAGCATTGCATTGAGCTGATTCCAGAAATCATTGAAGTAGCTGTTGTGGGTGAGCCAGATGCTAAATGGGGAGAAATACCTGTAGCTTATATTGTGACAAATCGAACGATTGATTTAAATAAAATTTCCGATATTTGTCACCACTCACTAGCAAAATATAAATGTCCTAAAAAATATTATGTGATTGACAGTTTGCCACGAACAGCTAGTGGTAAAATTGCAAAAAAATTGTTATTACAAAAATAAAAGAAGCACCATACGTTTGTGGAGTATGGGTGGCTTCTTTTCATTGTATTAAAGGAGTTCAAGTTATGTTTAAATTACCAAATGAGTTACAGCAACTAGAAGTGACTAACTCAAAACTTATTAGTTGGGTGATTGAATTAGATGACAGTCAGTTTCAAATGGTAGAGTATTTTTACAAAGCTAAAAATTTTAGTGATACACGTTATTTTTGGCAAACACCCGATCAGTCATTTTCTCTTGTAGGTATAGGGGAAGTTTGTTCATTTGTGTCACAAAACTATCAACAAATGCATCAACAACAATTGCATTTGGCAAATAACACAATATCAAACAGTCATCATTTTGGAACAGGGGCAACTTTATTAGGAGGGTTTCCTTTTGATGAAACGGTTGACAGTAGTGCAACGTGGGGACAACTTGGCAATGGCTATATGTTCTTACCTGATATTCTGGTGACAGAAAACAATGGGAAACACTGGTTGACGTTTAATATTTTAGCAGAGTCTCGTGACAATCTTTTAGCCCAATGGAAACAACTAAATGACACATGGAAAAACATTAGTCAAACGGCTGTTAAAAAAATTAAGCAGAGTCAGCTTATTCATGCTACAGAGAAACACGTTCCTGAGTGGCTAGAAACAGTTGAGATGGCTATTGAAGAAATTCAATCAGATAGTGACATCAAAAAAATTGTGCTAGCTAGAGAATTAGCAGTTGAGTCAGATGAAGTGTTCTTAGTTGATAGTTTAGTTGAACAACTACTGTTAGAACAAAAAAACACCTATTGCTTTGCTTTGAAGGGACAAGATGTAGCCTTTGTTGGAGCCACTCCAGAGAGATTATTGTTTTTACAAGATAATGTCGTGTCGACAGCTTGTGTGGCTGGATCCATTCCAAGAGGGAAAACGACTAAGGAAGATGAGTTATTAGGACAAACGTTGCTAGATGATATGAAAAATCAGTCTGAGCATTACATTGTTGTTGAAACGATAGAAAATGAGATGAAAAAACTGACAGACACTCTTTCAGAACAAGGTAAACCAACTCTTTTAAAAAATCGAGATATCCAACACTTATTTTTTCCATTTAGTGGTGTAAAACGTTTAAATATCTCTTTTCTTGATGCTATAAACCAGCTTCACCCTACTCCAGCTTTAGGGGGAAAACCAAAAGGTAAAACAAAGCAGTGGATTAGAAAAAATGAGCCCATTAGTCGAGGATTGTATGGTTCACCAATTGGTTGGTGTTCGGTCATTAGGGAAGAAGGCGAGTTTGCTGTGGGAATAAGATCAGCAGTGATATCAGAGAAAAAAGCTACCTTATATGCTGGTTGTGGCATTGTTGCTGACTCAAATCCACTGGAAGAATTAGAGGAAACTAGAGTGAAATTTCAGCCTATGTTACGGGCAATTGGAGGGGATAAGTATGTCGCATCAAAATAGTATGACAAATTATATTAATGCGTTTATTCAAGGACTTATTGATGGAGGAGTGAGTCAAGCTGTTATTAGTCCAGGTTCTCGTTCAACGCCGGTATCAATTTTGTTACATCAATGTTCTGAGATAACTACTTTTATAGATGTGGATGAACGATCAGCGGGATTTTTTGCGTTAGGATTGAGCAAGTCATCAGGTAAACCTGTTGTTTTAGTTTGTACATCAGGGACCGCTGCGGCAAACTATTTGCCAGCAATAGCAGAAGCCAAACAGTCGAATGTTCCATTAGTAGTTGTGACAACTGATCGCCCACACGAATTACGTGATACTGGGGCCCCACAGACGATGAATCAAATCAATTTGTACGGTCCTCATGTGAAACAGTTTGTTGATATGGCTTTATCAGAACAATCAGAAGAGATGGTTCAATATGCGTACACACAAGGAGCAAAATTTGTAACCATAGCTCATTCTGCACCAAACGGCCCTGTACATATCAATGTGCCACTAAGAGAGCCTCTACTTCCTAATTCAGAACTAGAGATGCCTGAAGTTACACGTATTTCAACAATGATAGGTAGCAATCGATTACCTAAGGATTATCTAGAAATATTAGGAAAGCAATGGTCTAATAAAAAGGGAGTTATCATTGTTGGTCCATCATTTGATAGAGAAGCAACTCACTTACTCATTGAATTTTCAGAAAAGTTAGGGTGGGTGATTTTAGCTGATCCGCTTTCTAATATTCGGACAGCCGGTATCTATAGTGAGACGGTGTCGCCTTATTATGATACTTACTTACGTTATATGGCGAATGAAGTCGTACCTGATATTGTTGTTCGATTTGGTAAATCACCTGTGTCTAAGCCGCTAAATCAATGGTTATCTCAGTTATCTGTGCCTAATTATTTAGTAGAGTCCACTACTGAATGGTTAGACTTTCCAAAGTCGATGACTACTCTTATTGTTTCTGATGAAGCATCTTTGTTAAAAGACTTGCTAGGGTTACCGATTGAAAAAGTATGTAATGAGTGGATACAGTTATTTAAACGTTTAGATAGTAGTGTGTCTTCAGTGATAAATCAGTTGTCACCATCTATGTTAAGTGAAGGAATGGTTGCAAAAGTTGTTTATGAAACCATGAGAGAAAATGATCAATTATTTGTTTCAAATAGCATGCCAATTAGAGATTTAGATACGTATCTTCCATTAACTGAACAACCATTTTCTGTTTTTGGTAACCGTGGAGTGAATGGAATTGATGGCATTACTTCAACGGCTGCTGGTGTGTCAGCTAGTAATTTGAGCCATCAAACGCGATTACTGATTGGTGATTTAGCTTTTTTCCATGACACCACTGGATTAGAGATGGTGAAAAAATATCATTTACCTTTGACTGTCATTTTAGTAAATAATAGTGGTGGTGGGATTTTTTCTATGTTATCTCAAAAAGAATTACCTCAGTCTATTTTTGACGAATTATTTGCGACAACATTGGATGTTCAGTTTGATTCAATGGCAAAAATGTTTGGCATAGAGTATGTTCTTGTTAAAACAGTCGATGAATTGAAAAAAGTGTTGAGTATTGAATCAGACGGACCAAGATTGATTGAAGCTCAAACTAATAGGGAAGAAAATGCTGAATTAAGACGCACTTTACAAGATGATATACGACAAAAAATGGCGCGTGATTTTTCATGTTAATGGATATTAAGGGCGTGGACTATAACGTCGACTTTTTAACTAACTTTGATGAGAACAAACCAATGTTAGTATGTCTACATGGTTTTACAGGAACTGCAAACACGTTTTCATTTTTACAACAATCTGTTTTTAATCACAATGTTCTAACGATTGATTTGATTGGTCATGGTCAGACGAGTAGTTATGTTCATCCCTATCGTTATACCAATGACTCTCAAATCTCTGATTTAGACACTATTTTTTCTAAGTTAAAATTAGAGAAGATTGATTTGTTAGGATACTCAATGGGAGGGAGATTGGCTTTAGCCTATGCTTTATCATACCCACATAAAATAAATAAATTAATCCTAGAAAGTGCATCTCCAGGCTTATCTAATAAAGAAGATAGGGAAAAAAGACGCCAATCTGACAATCAATTAGTCTCTTTGCTGTTAAACCAAGGTATTGAGAGATTTGTAAATTACTGGGAGAGTATTCCATTATTTTTTACTCAAAAACAGTTGCCAATAGCTATTCAAAAAAAAGTACGACAAGAGAGATTATCACAAGAGGCATTTGGTTTAGCAATGAGTTTGCGTTACTTTGGTACGGGAATTCAGCCTTCTTTATGGGATAAATTAGATAAATCCTATCCGTTTGATACATATCTAATGGTAGGTGAAGACGACAAGAAATTCGTCACGTTAGCTGACAAGATGAATAATAGCATGAAACAATCTACCGTAATCACATTAGAGGGAAGTGGACATTGTGTTCATTTAGAAAAGCCAACTGAATTTGTTGAAGTATTAACTAAATTATTAATATGAGGGTAGAAAATGGAAATAAAAAAAATTGAGAGTTATCAAGTAAAGTTACCTTTAGTATCCCCTTTTAAAACGAGCTATGGTTATCTGTCACATAAGGCAATGGACATTTTGGTTATGACAGATGAACTAGGTAACCAAGGGTATGGTGAGTTGGTCGCTTTTGAACAACCTGATTACACTGAAGAAACAATAGAAACAGCTCGTTTAATCATGACACATCATCTTATTCCAATATTGGTTTGCCAAAAGATAGGACATCCAAACGAAGTGACCGAACTTTTTTCTAGTATTCGTGGAAATTGGATGGCAAAATCCGCTTTAGAAACAGCAATTTGGGATTTATACGCCAAACGTCATCAAGTAAGCCTTGCTCAAATGTTTAATAGTGAAACATCTAGATTAAAAGTTGGCGTAAGTATAGGGATTCAAAAAAGCATTCCAGATTTATTAGAAACTGTTTCTTCCTATATTGATGAAGGGTATGAAAGAATTAAATTAAAGATTGCTCCAGGAAATGACATTGAAATGGTTAAAGCAGTTCGAGAGGCTTACCCTTCAATTCCTTTAATGGTTGATGCTAATTCTGCGTATTCACTAGCTGACATATCGACGTTTCAGTTGCTAGATGATTATCATTTAGCAATGATTGAACAACCATTTGGCTACTCTGATTTTATTGAGCATGCTGCACTGCAACGACACTTAAAAACACCGATTTGTTTAGACGAAAACATTCGTCAAGTAGAAGATGTTATGCTAGCTGAAAAACTAGGAAGTGCTAGAGCAATTAATTTAAAAATCTCTCGAGTAGGTGGGATTACTGAAGCACAAAAAATCGTTGATTATGGTGCAACTCATGGCTTTACTATATGGTGTGGTGGTATGTTTGAATCAGGAGTGGGACGAGCGTTGAACTTGGCCTTTGCGTCTCAACAAGGCTTTAATTTCCCTGGAGATATTTCTGCGACGACTAGATATTTTAAAGAGGATGTCATTAATGAAACCTTTTGTTTAACCGGTGGAAAGATAGCTGTTCCTAAGAAGATAGGGCTAGGTATATCACTAAATAAAAAAGTGTTAGATACATATGGTAGTTATCATAGGCTATATAATCACGATAAAAAATAGTGTTTTTATTGTTCATATCAAAAATAGTCCGTTATACTAACGGTAACAATAAAAATTATCGAAGTGGAGGAAAAGAGATGCTATCAGTATTTGCCAGTCCAGCTAAATATGTTCTATGTTATTGAAGGATTTTATATAAAGACGTATTTTAAAAAGCGAATTATATTAAATGCTAACTTTTGTATAAAAAGTTGGTATTTTTATTTTCGTTAAAAATAAAAACGTTCATTAGTGAATATTTTTTAGTCAGTCTTAAGTATTAGATAAAATCACGCTGTGGTTCGATAGTATATGAAAGTTTTTTGGTTTAATCTATTGATAGCAATTATAAGGAACATGTAATAACTGTAAATTATAGGAGGATTTTATATGACATCAGTGGTAAGTGTTAAAGACTTAAAAAAAGTATATGGAAAAAGCAATGAGAAACAAACAACAGCTTTAAACGGTGTGACGTTTGACGTGCAAGAGGGCGAATTTATTGGAATCATGGGGGCATCTGGCTCTGGAAAGTCTACGTTACTTAATATTCTATCTACTTTGGATAAGCCAACTAGCGGGAACGTTAAAATAGCGGGTGAAAATATTGAAAGTTTAAAAGGGAACCAATTAGCAGATTTTCGAGCAAAAAAAATAGGATTTATTTTCCAGGATTTTAATTTATTAGAGACAATGACTGCCTCCGAAAACATTGCGATTCCATTATCTTTACAAAGTGTTAAACCTAAAACAATTAAAAAGAAAACGAAACATGTGGCACATCGTTTAGGGATTGAAGAAATACTACAGAAATACCCAACAGCGCTATCTGGTGGACAAAAGCAACGTGTGGCTGCAGCAAGAGCGCTTGTTACAGAACCTAGTATATTATTAGCTGACGAGCCAACAGGAGCACTAGATTCAAAAAGCGCCAAGGATTTATTGGACATGATGGATGAATTAAATTATGAGGACAATGTGTCAGTACTAATGGTAACGCATGACCCGTTTTCAGCTAGTTATTGTCAACGTATTTTATTTATCAAAGATGGCGTTATCCATCAAGAAATAAAGCGTGTAGGTAAATCAAGAGATGAATTTTACCGAGAAATATTAGTATCTTTAGGTAACTTAGAACAATAGAAAGGAGGGTCTAACGAATGATTTGGAAATTATCAATGACAGGTATCAAAAGTCGATTACGTGATTATATGATTCTCTTTTCTGGTTTAGCTATAGCTTCAGCAATTTTTTATATGTTTCAAAGTATAGCAACAAATAAAGCCTTTTTAGAAAGTAGTAACACGGTAAAAATGGCAGCAGTTATCTTTCAATTTGGGACTGTATTGCTAGGAATTATCACCGTTGTTTATATCTTATATGCAAATTCATTTTTAATGATGTTACGTCAAAAAACCTATGCGATGCTCATGATGTTGGGAGCAAAAACTAGAAAAATCGCTCAAATTATCTTTTTAGAAACGTTTATGATTGGGTTTGCTGCAACGATTATCGGTAGCTTGGTAGGAATTGGTTTAACATCAGTTGTAAATTATTTACTAGTCAATCAATTAGATATCACCGTTAAACATTTCTCTCCATTTAATCTGTCAGCTATGATTTGGACATTTGCCTTTTTTGGTATATTGTTTGTCGTAACAGCCTTTATCAATGCTGGATCTATCGTCAAAAAACCGATTTTACAGTTATTAAAAGAACAAGCAATGCCAAAAACGTTAGTTATCCGCCCGATACTTTTAGTGTTAGAAACGCTTGTCGGAATTGCTAGTTTAGGTATTGGCTATTATATGCTAGCACATATCAATAAATATCAACTGTTTGGTATTGCGATAGCATTAGTAACAATTGTGTTAGGTAGTTATTTATTATTTCATGCTATTGCGATTTTTGTATTAAATGTTTTAAAAAGTGTAGATGGATTCTCGATGAAAAAATTGAATAATTTTACGTTATCCCAATTAACGTTTCGTATTAGAGAATACACACAAATTTTGACAATGGTCGCTATCTTGTTTGCAATGGCAATGGGTGCTATTACTGTTGGACTTGGATTTAGAACACAAACCCTAGATTCAACTAATAAATCGTCTAGCTATGATTTAGTTTTAAATAATTCTCAAATGGTGGATAAAGCAAAAATAAATGAATTAAAACCAACGTTTGATGCGATTTATAGTCAAAAAGAAGATGCTAACACACTTTATTATGATGTTAGCCAGTTTAATAATGAACCGTTTCAAAATAGGGATTTTGTGAGTCAAAAAATAAAAAAATACACTGGCCAAGATTTACTCGAAAATCCTAGCGCACTTGATAGTTTGAGATGGTATGGAACACCAGAACAACAAGCAAAAGAAATAAAAATGGTGTCTTCTGAAGAATTTAAACAACTGAATTTACCTCAAACACAGTTAGAATTACTGAGTGTATCAAGCTTTAAAGATAGCTTACCTCAAATTAAAAAGCTAGTAGCTGAAAATACCAAAAATAATCCTAGTCTAGGTAAAGGTGATGGATTTGATCAAACAGCACAAAAATATGTGATGTATCAGCTATCCAATTCACTTTATTCTGGCTTTCAGTTTATGGGATTTTTCTTAGGATTAGCCTTTTTAACGATGTTAGCAAGTTGTTTAATGTTTAAAATATTATCCTCTGCTAACACAGACAAAGTAAGATATCAAATGTTGCGAAAAATTGGAACTAGACCCTCACTTCTTAAAGGAGCCATCAGAAAAGAAATTGGTGTGTTATTCTTATTACCTGGTGTTTTAGGGGGAATTCATGTATTATTTGGTTTACAAATGTTTAAAGAATTAATGGCTGATCCTTATCATGGTATCTGGGTGCCTTTTACATTGTTTATCTTTTTATATGTGATTTATTATGTATTAACTGTGATAATATACAGCAGTATTGTTTTACCGAAAGAAAAAGAATAAAATCAAACAAGGCATCAGCTTGAAACATAAGCTATTGCCTTGTTTTTATGTTGAGATAATGTACGAAGAAAAAAAATACAGATTAAAAATGAACTATAATTGTAAAAAGTTCAAAATTTGTTCGCTTTTACATTGAAAAAATGGGCAAGACTTGTTATGATATCCAAGTAATAAAAAACCATATAATTCTAGTAATACGGTCTAGAAGTTTCTACAAGCTACCCGTAAAGTAGCTTACTTTGGCAAATGAATCTTATTATTCTGCCAGTATGAGTTTTTTAACTAAATAGGAGGAATAGTAAATGAAGGAAAAGATTGATCAGTACTTTGGTATCACAGCATCAGGCTCAACATTTAAGAGAGAATTTACTGGAGGACTAACTGCGTTTTTTGCCATGTCATATGTTATTTTTGTTAATCCAATTATTTTAGGACAGGCTGGGATGCCACAGGATGCTGTCTTTATGTCAACCATCTTATCCTCTGCGATCGCCATGTTAATTATGGGGTTGTGGGCAAAATTTCCATTAGGATTAGCACCTTGTATGTCAATGAATGCTTTTTTTGCCTACTCAGTTGTATTACAAATGGGGAAATCATGGCAAGAAGCATTGGCGTCTGTCTTGGTTGCGTCTGTCTTATTTTTGATGTTAGCTTTTTCAGGTGCTAGATCTAAAATTATTAAAGCTATGCCAACCAATGTTAAACAAGCAGGGACAGTTGGTTTAGGTATTTTTATTGCGTTTGTAAGCTTTAAAAACTCAGGAATTATTGTTCCAGATGATGGCATGTTTATTAAGTTTGGTGGATTTTCAAACCCTAATGTGATTATTGCCTTTTTTGGTATCATAACAGCTGCTTTTTTCTTAGTTAGAAAAAATCAGTATGCTGTCTTTTTAGGAATGATTGGCGCTGCTGTATGTGGTATATCTATCCGTTTTGGGACTACGATGAATTTGTTTAATTTGAGTGCTGATGTGGTTGCAACATTGCCACAATTACCAAAAGGATCACCTGTTGTGATTCCGACTGAGCCGATGAATGCCATGATGAATGATACGTTTATGGTTGCAATAAAAAACTTAGATAAAATGTTATCACTTGATTCAATTGTTATTATATTGACTTTTTTATTTTTAGATTTCTTTGGAACAGCGACAACATTATCTGCAGCAGCAACGCAAGTATCTGACATTAAACAAGAGAGTTTTGAAGATAATAAGCGAATTTATAGCGCAGATGCATTAGGAACATTTTTTGGTTCAATTTTAGGAACATCAAGTTTATCAACTTACATTGAATCGGTTTCTGGTATTATCGCCGGAGCAAGAACTGGATTAATGAGTGTCATTGTGGCAGGGTTATTTTTATTATCAGCCTTCTTCTATCCAGTGTTATCTCTAGTGACACCAGCCGTGACGACACCGGCAATGGTTGTAATTGGTATTTTTATGATGCAAAACATTAAAGGAATTGATTGGGATGGAGGATTTGAGGAAGTTATTCCAGCGTTCTTAACCATCGTGATGATGCCGTTGACCGGCTCTATTGCTTTAGGTTTAGTGTTAGGCTTTTTATCCTATGAATTATGTATGATCTTTGCAGGTCGCATCAAAGAAATTCCAACAGTGATGCATTTCATTACAGTCATTTCGATTTTATATTTGTTTACTATATAAATAAAAAGTTCCCCTATCTAAACCATTGAGATAGGAGGAACTTTTTTATTTTGTGTAAACAGAAATACGTGCTTTATCGACTGTTGGATGAAGAATTTCTTCAAGTAAAGCAGAGGCATAATCTTTGTAACTTATAAAACTTTCTCCCCGACTATTAGTTGCTAAAATTTCTCCAGCAAATGCATAGTTTCCAGTTTCTTTTCCGTTTGCTTGAAAATCAGCAGCAGGACTTAGATAGATCCAGTGAACATGATCAGCTTTTCTTAAAACATCAAGACCATCGCTCATACTATTAACAAGTAGTTTAAATGCTTCTGGGAATTCTGGTGTGTCTTTAAGTTGAAGTGTTTTAGACTCATCGACATATAAGCTTCCAGCACCACCAACAACATAAAGACGAGTATTTAGTCCATTCATTATAGATATTAAATACTCAATTGACGTTTTATGCTCACTCATTTTCTCAGGATCCCAAACACCAAAAGCATCGACAATCACATCAAAATCTTTGACATCGTCTTTAGTTAAATTAAATAAATCTTTCTTGATATGATGAGGGGCATGGGATTTATTCTCATTTTTTGTAATGGCTGTGACATCTATCTCATTTTCAAGTGCCTTGTCAACAATCAATCGACCAGCTTTTCCGTTTGCTCCGATGACAGCTAATTTCATAATAAGTTCCTCCTATATTATTGAATAATTTATCTTACATGATTATAATAAACCTATTAATTACAAAATGTAAGTAAGCACTATTTAGTAACCTAGTTACCAAATAGAAACGATTTTGAAGAAAGAAGGATTCTTATGACAAACATTTTACCAGATTGTCCAGTTGAAACAACGCTATTACTTCTTAACAACCGATGGAAAGTATTAATACTCAGAGATTTAATGGATGGAAAAAAGAGGTTTGGAGAATTAAAACGAACTGTTGGAAATATCTCGCAAAAAGTCTTAACAGAAAATCTTAGAGATATGGAAAAATTTGGTTTATTAACAAGAACTGTATTTGCCGAAGTTCCACCACGTGTCGAGTATGAACTAACGGAAACAGGATACAGTTTATCAACAGTGCTAGATAGTTTATCCGAGTGGGGAAGTACCTATCAAGCCAAACGGTCTTAGATTGTCTGTTTTCTAAAACTTTGAACAATAAAAGACACCAAACTAACTACAATAAGAACAAGTGATAAAAGGTAAAAATAATCGATATAGGGAGAATCACTACCTGCAATATCTAGGATACCCTTTAGGATAAATGCATTAACTAATACTGCTAGACTTATATTATAAAAATTAAAAGCTAGCCTATTTGATAAGAGATGCAACACCAAGTCTAATAATATAATAATCAAGCCAAAAATTAATGGCAGTATCCAAACATATTTTAAACCAAAAGAGACAACACCATGGCTAAACTTATGGTACACAAATTGGAAGATATACAGTAAAAGACTACTTAAGGTATAGGCTAACATTGTTTTTTTTCTACTCATAATTATCACCTTTCTATCTGATATAAATAATATCGCTTACTGATCGTTCATTGCTACCTTTAGCTCCACCAACTGTTTGGTTTATTACTTTACCATTAAAATAGAGAGTAGAGGACCCTCCACCGTCCAAATTGTAAGCAGTAGTTGCACCAACTGATTTGAATTGTTCAGCTAGTTGATAGAGAGATAGTCCTTTACTATCATCAGTTCGGCCTTCTGAAACAATAATAACATAATGGTTGGTATCAATCTGTCCAATAGCGGTTCTAGGATTACTTGACATAGATTGACCAACCTCAGTGTTTTCAGAAACTGCTAATTCGCCGTTGACGACAAGAGATGGGCCAAAAGATAATACTTGTTGAGCACCGTTGTCTAATAATTCTTGGGCAGTGGTATCCGACTCGTTAATGATTGAAAAATTACCCTCATTATCAATCACTAAATCCTCCTGAGGTGAATCACTTGTTGTATCACGGTACAAAGTGCCATTTCGTATGACGTATCCTGTGCTACGAAAGCCGTAAAAGTCACCATTAATAGCTAGAATTGCTTGGTTATTTTTTGCCATTTGAGAAGTAGTTTCGGTAATGTTGCGACCGTATGAATCATTAGCTAACGCTGTTTTTAAAAAGCTAGGATCACTTACTTGTATATCAACGACATACACATTAGTATTGTCGGTATAATTTTTATCAATGGTGATTTGAAGATTATCGTCAGTATAACTTGTATCAGTGATAGTCGGTTCACTTGTGGTGTTAACGTTTTGTGTCGTTTGGTTGCTAGATTCAGTTTGTTTCACCGTTGCTTTAACTTCAGGTAAATAAAAAGCTTTTAACAATACAAAAGTATCAGCACAAGTCAAACATATAAAAGTTATGATGACCCATTTGTATTTTTTTTGTTTGTGTTTTTTCATGGTTTACCTCCTTTTTTATTCATTCAAAGACAAATCTTTTTTGTATACTAAAACTAATGAAAAATAGTGTACTATCGACTAGTACTTTACAGATCAATATTGATTGAAATAAGGAGCTTAAAACCATGACTCCTAACCAACTAAAAAATAATTGAGCACTAAAAAGCACGCCGTATTTCCAAAAAGATTGATGCATTTTTTGTTTGTCCTTAAATACCAATTTTCGATTTAGCTGAAAATTAAATAATCCAGATAAGAATCTGGAGCCTATTGTTGCCAAGAGTAACATGGTTGGTTGATTGCCAAATAAAGCAGCCAGTAATAGAAAAGAAAGGACATCAACTAGTGCTGAAGATAGAGAAGAAACTAAAAATAGTAGGAGAGGTCGATAGATTAAGTATGAATCTTGTATTGCTTTAAAATGAGAGTGCTCATTGTTATTCTCATAAATTGTTTCTATCTCTAGCATTTCAATAGTATAACCATCTTGAACTAAGTCAATTAATTGATTCATTTCGTATTCAAAACGATTCCCTGGTATGGAAAGTAACTCAGGTATCATTTGATAATGAAATCCTCGTAATCCTGTTTGCGTGTCTTCTAATTTAATACCAGAAGATAAGTAATAAATTAAAGAGGTCATTCGATTACCATAGTAACTTTTTGTAGGGGTTGATTTTTTGTCAAAATGACGGACACCTAATAAAATAATATCGGTTGGTAAATGGTTTAGTCGTTGAACCATTCGTTTGATGTCTTTCACAGCATGTTGACCATCACCATCAGCTGTGACAACATGATAGGTTGGAAATGTATTTTGGATGTATTTAATGCCATATTTTAAGGCATATCCTTTCCCTTGATTGATGGGATAACTCAGTACGGTAATACCCATTAAAGTAAGTTGCTGAAATTTTTCTTGATATAAAGAACCTGATCCATCATCGACAACTAAAACAATTAAGGGCTCTTGACTCAATTCTTTCATAAAAGAAATGGTCTTATCTGTTGGTTCAAAAATGGGAATGAGTACAATGCTATTCATATAATCGCCTCCTATAGTTTTCTTATACTTAAGTATAATTATTAAACTTAAAGGGGACTTAAAGTGATTATTGGAGTCTTTTAATTTTTCTGCTACACTAGTATTATTAAGTATAATAGGCGGGGGAATTATGAACGATACAGTGAATGTTTTGGTAACGATTGATGAAAACTATATAGAGCCTTTAGAAGTGATGCTTTATTCTTTATTTAAAAACAACTCGAAAATGACTGGTAAAGTTTGGCTAGTACACCAAGCTATTCCAGATGCGGAAATTAGCAAACTAACCCTGTGGATTCATACATTTCATTGGGAGATAGAGTCAATAAAAATAGACGATACGTTTTTCAGTCAAGCTAAAACTGCGGATAGGTATCCTAAAGAGATGTATTATCGTCTTTTGTGTGGAGAAATCCTACCTAAAACGATTAATCGAGTTCTTTATTTAGACCCTGATATTTTAGTGATAAATTCCATAGAAGCATTATGGAGAGTCAATTTACAAGGTAGTTTGTTGGCCGCTGCAACGCATAAAGGCGTAACCAATATCAGCTCAGGGATTAATAATATTCGTCTAAATACAGACCATGATTATTATAATTCAGGAGTGATGTTGATCGATGTAGAAAAAGCTAGAGAAATTATTAGTATTGATAGTATTAATGAAGCAATAGAAAAGTTCGGTAATCTGCTCTTATTGCCCGATCAAGATGTTTTAAATTACTTGTATGGAAAATATATTAAAGAGATTCCAGAAGAACATTGGAACTATGACGCTAGAAAATACATGAGTTATCTAGCTAGAAGTCGGGGGAATCATGACGTATTTTGGGTTATGACAAATACAGCAATTTTGCATTTTTGCGGCGAACCAAAACCTTGGCAGAAAAAGCATGACACTCGTTTTACCACGTTGTATTTAGATTATCTGAAAAGATGTCGATTGTCTGTAGCAAAAGTTACCAAAAAATAACTTTTTAAATGACAATCACTAAACTAACAAAATAGAAATCCCATGAAGCCAGTTTTCTAATAAACTGATTTCATGGGATTTTTCTATTTTAGAGATCTTTGGGTCAGCCTCTTTTTTAGTTAATGTTTTATTTGTTGTCCTTTGTAGTAAGTTGACGTAATACTCGATTTTCTGGCGACAAATTCTGCTGAGGAGTTAGCAGGAGTTAATAAAAATGTTGCCTCATTGCCTACTTTAGGCCAGTTATAAGAGCCATTTTTATCAAGCGTTGTGATACCATCTGTCATAAGTCCTAATAATTGAGTCAGATCATCTTGATTTTTGACTTGAAACATTTCTCCTAAGCGGGCAAGTTTTTCTTGAAGTGATCCATCACCATAAGGGGACCAGCAATCATAAATGTTATCGCACCCCAGATG
This sequence comes from Vagococcus sp. JNUCC 83, assembly GCF_053667615.1. Classification (NCBI taxonomy): domain Bacteria; kingdom Bacillati; phylum Bacillota; class Bacilli; order Lactobacillales; family Enterococcaceae; genus Vagococcus; species Vagococcus sp. JNUCC 83. The sequence continues at coordinate 2,471,155 of NZ_CM132204.1, forward strand.
GACAGTTACACCATAAGATAATAATTCCATAATTGGTGGGATGGTATTATTGGTGATAGGAACACTAGTCACAATATGAATTCCTTGGTTAGCCAAGTCGGTGAATACTTTTTTGCGTTCTTCACCCACAAAATCGTTTAATCCAAAAGCATGGCTAATAAATACTTTATGTTGCATCGTGTGTTCTTTTGTTAAGCGAATAATTTCTTTAATGGTTGTTGTTCCAGCTTCACGGCGATCATGCACATGGATATCGATACCAACATGATATTTCGTAGCCAAACGAAATGTTTCAGCAAGAGAAGTTTTATAATCACCGTCTAAAGAATAAGGATCAACGCCACCAACAAAATTAGCACCATGTTGTAAAGCTTGCTCTATTAACTGGCTACTTTTTGAACGAAGTAAGCCATGTTGAGGAAATGCAACCAGTTCAATAGGTGTATCAACTTGTTTTTTTAAGTCTATTATGGCATCTAAGTAGCGAAGTTCTGTCGCAGGCTCGACATCAACATGTGATCTAAAGGAAGTTACACCATTAGATATTTCTAAATCATATAATGCTTTTGCACGAACCTCTATTGATTCGTCTAAGTTGTCTAAAATTGGGATTTCTGTTTCGAATCTTTCAACTAGATTTTTTGCAGGGGTCACAGGTGACCACGGTGATCCCAATTTACTTTTATCTAAATGGCAATGTTTTTCGACAATTCCAGGTAATAATAATTGATTGTTTGCATCAATAATATTTACCTCTGTTATAGTTGGAAAATCATCCATGGGCAATATCTCATCAATTTTTCCATCAACAATATGAAGAGCATATAAATTTGTTCGTGAGCCTTTAACCCAATTATCCTCTTTAATATATTCTGTTTCAAGATTGACGTTTTTAAACCAATAATTCATGGTAACACTCCTTTAAAATAATAATGGAAGTTCTCTTTATTAAAGGTACACTATTTATAAAGAAAAGACTAAATAAACGCTTGTTGGACAAAAAAAGAATCTAACTAGAATGTTAGATTCTCATAGTATAACTAATCTGTTTCGTACTCATTCCAAACTTTAATTGCATAAATACTATTAAATAAAAGGGCAGCTTGTAGTGCGATTTGTGAAAGATAAATACCAGGTGATCCTATATCTGATTTTCCTGTCCATGAGTTAAAGGCAAGTAATGTCCAATAGAATAGATTGGCAATATTAACAAAAATCCATAAAGACCAATTTTCTTTGTATTTAAAAATATAAAGAGTTTGAGCAATCAAAGAGATAACAAGATTGGCACTATCAATATAAGGAAGTTGTCCGCCAAAATTATCGATAACAATCCACCCAATCATCCATGCAATCACACTTCCTAAGAATAAAGATTGTTTTGTTTTTGGTTTAAACTCATGAACGGCTTCGTCATTTCCCCACAAAAACCAGCCGATTGGTTGCGAAATAACATAAATAATATTCATAACAAACGAGCCATAAGCATGACTTTGCCAAGCAATGTAAGTCATAGCTAGACATTGGATAATACCAAAAAAGAACGTAACTTTTCTACCTTTCATACCATAGACTAAACAAATCACACCAGCAACACCACTAATCATACCAATAAAGGAATCTGGAGAAATCATGAAAACGATTATTTGTAACGCTAATAAAACAGAGACATATTTTACTTCAAACGGTTTCCAACCAACAAATAATTGGTCGAATAACCAGGAATGTTTTGTATTTGACAT